>NZ_JBPGXB010000004.1:0-2490178 GCF_056755015.1 Rhizobium sp. KNZ14-9A | reverse complement strand
ACGCCCTCGCTCGCCTGGAGGCGGGGCGTATCTGAAATTCGAAATAACAACAAGGCTCGGCCGTCCCCGTAGGGGCGGCCGGTCATGCCGGAGCCATCAGGCATCCGGGCTCAGCCATATCTGGCCGAAGCTGTTGTTGATGCCCTGCGCTCCGGGCGCGAAATTCTTCACCTTTTTACTGGCGACGATTTGCGAGCCTGCGGCGACAAGATCGACCGAGACGACATCCTCGTGAATGATGCGCTGGAACTGGTACCAGAGATCGCGGCGCTTGGCCTCGTCGGGCTCGACGGCTGCAGCTTCGAGCAGCCGGTCGACCTCGGGGTTGGCATAGTGGCTGGCGTTGGAGAAGACGAGGCCGATCTTGAAATTCTTGGACCAGTAGGCGCGCTGGACCCCGAGCGTCGGATCGAACGTGTTAGACAGTGATTCGATCACGAGGTCGAAGGCACGATCGGTGTAGACAGTCTTCAGGAAGGTCGCGAGGTCGAATTTGAGAATTTCCGCATCGATGCCGACGGCCAAAAGCGACTGGCGGATGAAGTCGGCATAAGAGGGCGGCAGGAAGGAATTGTAGGCAAGACGAAGCTTGAAGCGCACGCCCTTTGCACCGCGCGGGTAGCCCGCCTTATCGAGCAGCTTTTCTGCGAGCTTGGGATCCGGTTCACGGGCCTTGATGCTCGGATCATACCATTTCGGCAAGGCGGTGCTGATCGGGCTCGGCGAGACCTGCGCATAGCCGAACAGAGCGATATCGACAAGCTTCTGCAAATCGATGGCATGCGCGATCGCCAGGCGCACGTCGCGCTTGGTCAGGATTTCGTTCTCATAATTGAAGAACAGTTGCTGCTGTGGTCCGGAATAGGCATAGGTCGTCGTATCGACGACCAGGTTGGGATTGGCCTTGAGGCGCTCGATGTCCGACAGGGGCACTGGGTTGGCGCCGATATCGATCTCGCCGGTCTCGAGCGCGGCAGCGCGAGCGGACGGATCGAGGATGACACGCAGGATGACACGATCGAGATAGGGCTTTCCCGCATCCCAGTAATTCGGATTGCGCTCGAAGATCAGGTGGCTGCCGGGAACCCATTCCTTCAGAAGAAACGGGCCGGTTCCGATCGTCTGGGCAAGCTTGGGCTGCTCTTGTGGTTTGAAGGTTTCGTAGACATGTTTCGGAACGATCGGCGATTCCGAACTGGAGAGCGCCGTAATGAGATAGGGCGCGGGTTTGGTGAGCACGACGATTGCTGTGTGCGGATCGGGCGTCTCGACGGCCGTGACGTTCTGATAGGTGATCCGGCCGCGCGGATGGGCTTCCTTAAGCCGGAAAATGGTGAAGGCGACGTCGGCCGATGTGAAGTCGGCGCCGTCATGCCATTTGACCCCCTCGCGCAGCTTGAACGTATAGCGCAACTGATCCTCGCTGACCGACCACTCGGTCGCAAGAAGCGGGATGGGATTAAGATCGTAGTCGAAGTCGAACAGGCCCTCGTTGATCTTGGGCCCGATGGCCTGGCCGGTGCCTGAGGATGTATTGATGGCTATCAGTGCGCTCGGATCGGGATAATAGGCCCAGTTGAGCGTGCCGGCTCTGACGGGCGTCTCGCTTGCGGCGCCGGCAACCTGGGGACCGGCGGCACCAAATGCAAGGCCGGCGGCGCCTGCGAGGAGGAACTGATTGAATTGACGGCGATTGATCGACATGGTCGGCTCCAAAGGCGGCGACGCTCAAGAAAGCGCTGACGGAGCCCCATGCCCCGCTGTCGGAATGATCCCTTTGCGGCCGGCCGAAGCAAAGGCAGATTTTCTATCGCGGCGGAGAAGCAAAGCTTGTCGCGCAGGCATCGCGTCCGCTGCAACAGGCAGCGGACGGCGCTCGACGTTGCCAATGGTGAAAGATGGGATCTAGCGAAGGACGTGGCCCAATAGCCGACGCGCATTGCCACCGGCAACCAGAGACCGTGCTTGCGCGTCAAGACCTGCCGCTGCCAGGTTTTGCGCCAGCGTTTGCCGGGAAAGGGCGGGAAGGATGGGCCAGTCCGTTCCAGCAACAACACGCTCGGCGCCGAAGAACTGCACCAGAATGGCGATGATCGACGGATCGTCGCCCATCGTGTCGAAGTAGACATTCGGCCGATGCCCGGCAGCGCGGTTTTGTTGGGAGTAGCGGCCACCACGCGCCGCCTGCACGACCGCGCCCAAGCCAAGGGTTGCGAAGACGAAGTTGAGGTCCGGGAACTCGTCCAGCACGCCGTTTTCCAGCAGGGACAGAAAGGCAACGCCGTTCATCAGCCCGCGGCCCAGCGAATTGCCGAGCTTGCCGGCACCGGCAATAAGGACGCCGGCTTGCGGCGCATTGACCGGATGCACGAAAACCGGCTTGCCGAAACGAGCTGCGACGGCGAGCGTAGGGCGGGCGACCGGATCACCGATGAACTTGCCATCACGATAGGAATCGACGACGAGGCCGGCCAGTCCAAGTTCGCCGAGCGCCCTCTCTGCCTCCCGGGCGGCCACCTCGCCGGAAAAGGGATCGATGGTCGCCAGCGCGGCCAGACGGTCGGGCTGGGTCTTGACGAGCCCGGCAAGCCAATCGTTCACCCCGGCGATCACGGTTGAATTGGTCGTGTTCTCCATGCCGAACAGGCTCTCGATTGTCGCGCTCAGAACGGCAAGCGAGACACCGGCCGAGGAAAACTCGTCGATCAGGGAAGCCGGGTCGACAATCTTCTTCAGGACAGTGTCGGGAAGCCCGGCGGATATGCGGTTGCTGCCATCAGCACCCCATTCGAGGGGCCAGAGATGTGTGTGAATGTCGACGATATCCAGTTCGTGGCTCATCTGCTGACGCTTTCCTTCGAATAACGATTGTCGTTGGTGGCCTCGTGTCCCGCGCCAGGCGGGTCTCATCGGTGATGGATCTCAGAGCCAAGGCACCGATCCAAACACCACGCCGGTGACGCTGAAGCTTTTTTGGAAGTGGGGAGCGGTCTTGCGCAGCTACGCGGCCTCAAGCCCGTGAATACGCCTGATTTCCTCGGCGACCAGTGCCTGGAGCCGCCATAGATTTCGATCGCGGATGCCCTTCTCTTCGAGATGCTTGACGGTGAGATAGAGATATTCGGCACAGGACCCCATATGCCCGCAGGCCCTGGCCAGAACCTCGGCGACGCTTTCCAGAGGCAGCCCGCGCAGAACGCGCTTGCCTTTCGGTCCGGCCCAGAACACTAAGGCGCGCAAAGGTCCCTGTGGCGTTTCGATCGGAACCCATCGGATGAAGGAGGAGTTGGTGATCGTGCCAATCTCCCTGCGGATCATGCGACGGATCTGCCCCATGCGGTCTTCTTCCGAGAGCCTGTAGGCGACGCCGTTGCATTGCCCGCCCTGATCGAGCGCCATCATCAGACCGGGCACGGCATCGGTCGCCCGCCACCGCGTCATCTGCAGGCAAAAGGACCTGTGCCAGCCGCGGGCACGGGCGTGCTGCCATTCCACCGCGTCGAAGTCCGGCTTCCAGATCAGCGAGCCATAAGCAAAAACCCATAGCGGCCGGCCCACGGCGTCACGGTACAGTCTCTCCGAAAGGACCTGAAGTTCCCCGTCGCTTAGCGGAACACGATTGGGATCCGGTCCGGGGTCAGCTTCCAGCCTCAGGCTGAGTGAAACGAGATCGGCCGTCAGCGCCATCGTACGCAAGTCTGCGGGATGGTTCTTTTCTTCCGAGGCGGCCTCATGGATCGGTGAGGCTTTCGACAAGAACGCCTGCATCCTAGTGGACCGTGAACTGGCTGAAATAGGCCTGTCGATCACGCACTGCCCGGATCAGCAAGGCGGCCTCGCGCATGATCGCATTGAAGGTCGCATCGTCGGCCGATGCGATGCCGTCCGACATAGTCTGGAGAATTCCGATCAGGCGCCCGATGGATTCCTGCGATACCCCATTCTGGCCTTCCAGCCCTTCGGCGAGAGCGGCGAGCGTTCTCACAATCTCGTCAATGATCTGACGGCGGCGCGCCTGGCTTGCCGGCGGATCGCCAGCCCCGGCTAACGCCGTTTCTTCCAAGTCCCTGTCCATCATGGCTCGCCGCTTCATCGTCGTCGATCAAATCAGTCCGAGGACGAGCGCCAGAATGAAGGCAAACGATCCGGCGGCCGCAACCTGATGGAGGCGCAGACAGACGGGAGAGAGCCAGTCGGCGCGATGTCGCGGCAAGAAGCGCTGATGATTGTCGACAATTGCCATTGTCGCCTCCGTTAATACCAGATTGGAGCTGCCGCTCGCCAAAAGGAAAGCTCGTATTCCAGTGCCGTCTGGCGGTCTTCACCCTCGAGACCGGGCGATCCGACCTTTTGTCCGTGCACTCGCCGGTGAGAAAGCCGGGTAATTCTCGCAGCGAGCTGGGCAAGCATGCCTCGTGTCATAGCGAACCTCCTCGATCGGTCGGTTGTTACGGAGACAGTTCGGTTCGCCTGGCGCTCGAAAGCAGGTCGCGAGGCGACGCCATCTTTCCGAACAGTTTCAGCAGGCGATTTTCTTCAGACTTCGCCAGCCGGTAGCGCCGCGAGAAGTCGAAGACGCTCCATAATTCCTCGCTCGTTGGCTCAGACTCGGTCTTTTCCTGCAATCTCTGGTGCATGGCCGCCTCCTATTCTGCGGCATACAGCGCCGGGCGAGAGCCTGGGAAGAAAGCATCGATCTCGCTTATGACCTCGTCTATGCGCTTGGAAAGCTGTTCGGAGGAAACGGCGTAGTCGGCAAAATCCCGATCGGACGCATAGATCGCAGTCGGAAGGGTATGAGACATGAAGAAGCCGAACAACGGGCGCAGTTGATGTTCGACCATCAGTGCGTGCCGGTCGCCGCCGCCCGTTGCGGTGATGATGATCGGCTTTGCCCGCAGCTCGTGCGGATCAATCAGATCGATCAGATGTTTGAAGAGACCTGGATAGGAACCCTTGTAGGTGGGGGAGCCGACGATCAGCAAATCCGCGCTGACGATCTCGGAGATCACGGCCTCGGCCTGTCCGTCAAGATCTCTGCGCCAGCTGGCGTCTCCAAGGGAAGGTCCGACATCAAGCATGTCATAAACCTTGCTGGTGAAACCATGTTTGTCGCTAGCGATGCCGGCGATATGGCTCACGAGCGCCAGCGTCTTGGACGGACGGTTGAAGCTGCCTGCAATTCCAACGAGTTTGAGAGCGGCCATCGGCTTTCCTTTCGTTGAAATCACTATTGTCTATAAAAATACTAGATTAAAGAAACGGCAGTTTATGATCGGCGCAATGCGCGAAAAAAATGCCTCTTTCTACGGCGGCTTGAACGGGCTTCATCGCATCGTTCCATCTGCGGCCGTGCCGCGTTGAGCGATCGATGCTTATGTTTCAAGAGCCGATGCGGGCTGCGACGGGAACCGCAAGCGCGCTCGCGTCACCAGCCCGCGCAGGATCCTGCGGATAGGGCAGCCCATAGCGGTCACGAACCGTCTTGCCTTCATATTCCCGCCGATAGACGCCGCGATCCTGCAGGATTGGAATGACTTTATCGACGAATTCCTCGATATCGTCGGGCGCGCGTGGTGGCTGGAGTGTGTATCCATCCACGGTAGCGTCCGCCCAGAGATCGATGATGTCGTCAGCCACGTCCTCTGGCGTCCCGAGCAGGAGGCGATGATGGCCCTCCGACCTGCGCACCGCTTGTCTCGCGGTCAGCTTCTCATGCGTCAGAAGGTCAGACAGACCAAGTCCCATGCCCACGGCCTGCAGGCGATTGGGATCAGGGATGAACCGTTCGGCATCCAGAACGGCGTCGGGATCGAAACCGTCTGGGTCGATGCCGTTCTCTTTGGCGAACCGCGCCAGCAGTCCGTCTTCCGACCCCGTGCCGCTATAAAGTTCGTGCTTGCGCAGCGCTTCCTCGCGGCTTTCGCCGAGGATGACGACAAGACCGGGCACGATGCGGATACCCGACGGATCGCGACCGATTGCGACGGCGCGATCCCTCACCTTCGCGCCGAAAGCCCGGCCCGCGCCGCGCGAAAGGATGTTGCAATAGATGATTTCACCGTGACGCGCGGCAAGTTCGATACCCCCCTCGGATGCACCGGCCTGGGCGATGACGGGATGTCCCTGCGGCCCTTTCGGCACGTTGAGCGGCCCTCTGACCGAAAAGTAGGCGCCCTGGTGATCGATCGTATGCGAACTTCCCGCGTCCCAGAAACGGTTTTCAGGCACCTCGCCCTCGCGCGCCGGGTCCCAGCTCGCCCAGAGCTCCTTGGCGACATCAAGGAATTCGGAGGCTTTGGCGTAGCGCTCGCTGCGCGCAGGCAGCGGCTCGGAACCGAAATTGGCGGCAACATTCGGGTTGAAGGAGGACACGACGTTCACGATCAGCCGGCCGTCCGAGATGATATCGGTCGACTGCACCCGCCGGGCAAAATTGAACGGCGAATTATAGGTCGAGGACATCGTCACGACGAAACCGATATCCGGCACCTGTGCCGAAAGGGCGGTGCAGAGGATCAGCGGATCGATCGTATGAAAGGGCCGGCTCGCGGGATCGGTCATCAGCGCCGGATGATCGGAAAAGAAGACCGCATCGAAGCGCCCCTTGTGCGCAAGCTCGGTCAACCGACGGTAATAATCCGGGTCGTTGATGTCGTGCCGGCTGCCGCTCCTGTATTTCCAGGCATTGGCAAGATAGCCGGTGGTGTTGATGCCGACGTTAAGATTGAGTTTGCGGGCCGGTGTCGTCATTGTCAGGCAACCTCGCTGCTCGGGCCGAATGGTGTGATGATCTTGCGGTAACCGACGGCTGCCGGCTTCTTGCCGGAGACGGCGAACTCGCCCACGACGCGATCGTGATAGATGCGCGGATTGTGCGAGGTGATCGTGCGGGCGTTTCGCCAATGGCGGTCGAGCGCCGTGGCACGCTTGGCCGCGGATGCGCCAAGGGCGTCGAAGAGAACCGTCGTCGCCTCGAGGATGAGCGTCGAGATGACGGTGACCGCCTGGCTCGTTTCGATATCTGCAAGAAGGTGGATATCGGTTTGTTCAGGATCGACGCCGGCGGTATTGGCTTCAAAGGACCGCTGCAAGGCTTGCGCGACATTCAGTACGATGGCGCCGGCAGCATAGGCCGGCCCCCTGACACGGCCCACCACTTCAAGCACCTGCGGATCTTCCGCGCTCGTCGCGCCATTACCGCGCGGGTAGATCCTGGCCCGGCTGCCGACATGGCGGGCGAGCTCCTTGGCGGCAGCCCGGCCGATCCCGGCAAGGCTTGCCAGGTGGACGAGCTGGAAGAAGGCTGGAGTATAGGGAAAGCGAGCCGAATCCGGTTTGATGTGGGCGCCCTCCAGCCTGACGTTCTCAAACCGCGCGGTGCCACTGCCGCTCATGGTCTGCCCGAAGCCATCCCAATCGTCGAGGATCTCCACGCCGGACACGGACGTGGGCACGAGAGCGGCGACCGGCGAACCCGATCCGTCGACGGCGGCCAGGTTGATCCAGTCGGCATAGATCGAGCCGGTGGTATAAAACTTCTCGCCGTTCAGGCGATAGAAATCGCCATCCGGCACGATTGTCGTGGAATGGTCCCCGACCTTGAGGCCGGCGAGCTCCGAAAAGCCGCTGCCGATCATCTCGCCGCGCCCGAGGCGAGTCAGCCACTCGTCCTGCCAGCTATTGTTCGGCGCATTAAGGAGATCCTCCGTGAAGCCCAGATGGCTGCGAAAGATATTGGTGATATTGGGATCGGCCGCCGCGAGTTCGATCAGCAGCGCAAAAAGCTCCGGCAAGGTAACCTCAAGACCGCCATAGACCGCCGGAATACGCAAGGCGCCGAAGCCCGCCTCCCGCAGCCATCGGACTTCCTCGAAAGGCAGGCGCCGCTGCTGATCCCTTTCGATTGCCGCCTCCCCTATCCGATCGAAAATGGGACGGAATCGCGCGGCAATTTCCTCATAGCGCGCCGAGGGGCCACGGCCCCAACCTTCATCGATCCTGGTCATCAACACGCTTCCTCAATGTCTATGATTGTTCTGTTCTGGCTTTTCGACTGCCGGCTCGCTCACGCCCAGCCAATCGAGCAGCTGCAGGCGAAGCCGGTTGAAGCCTATGCTGCCGGTCGAGCGCGGCCGTGGCAGATCGATCGTCGCTTCATGCGCCACCACCCCGCCTCGCATCACCAGCACCCGGTCGGCAAGCAGCAGCGCCTCTTCGACGTCATGAGTGACGAGGAGCACCGCTTGCCGATGTTTTTGCCAGAGATCGGCGACGAGGGCCTGGGCCTTCAGCCGCGTCAGCGCGTCCAACGCTCCGAAGGGTTCATCGAGCAGCAGCAAATGCGGATTGCGCACAAGCGCGCGCGCCAGTGATGCACGCTGGGCCTCGCCGCCGGAAAGATCCTTTGGCCAGGCATCGCCGCGATGGACCAATCCCACTTCGGCAAGCGCCGTCTCCGCCCTCGCCCGGTTACCGCTCCTGCCGAGTCCGGCCACGACATTGCTCCAGACCCGCTTCCAGGGGAAGAGCCGCGGCGACTGGAACGCCACGCCGCGGCGCGGTGAGACAAAGACATCGCCCTCGATCTCGTGATCGAGATCCGCCAGGATGCGCAGCAGCGTACTCTTGCCACAGCCGCTCGCGCCCAGCAGGGCGACGAATTCCCCGTGTCTGATTTCGAGGTCGAGATGATCAATGACGGTGCGCGGCCCAAAGCGGCGCACAAGCCCGTGGACGCTGACCGAGAGACCCGTCGGGGACGGGGCGTGAAAGGACATGCTCATGCTCCATCGAAGCTTTGACGCCATCTGAGCAGCACGCGCTCGAGCAGCCGGACGATGAGGTCGGCCGAAAGCCCGAGAAGCGCATAGATGACAAGGCAAAGGATGATGATGTCGACGCGATAGACTTCGCGTGCGTGGGTGATCAGATAGCCGAGACCGCCTTGCGCATTGACCGTCTCGGCAAATACCAGCGCCAGCCAGGCAGATCCCAGCGAGTACCGCAGGCCGACGAGCAGGTTCGGAAGTGCTCCCGGCAAAATGACCTGGAAGATCAGCGCGGTTCGCCCGAAGGAGAGCGTGCGCGCCGCCTCGATGAGGGTCTTGTCGACATTGCGGATCCCGGCGAAGGTATTGATGTAGAGCGGAAACGTCACGGCGAAGGCGACGAGCGTTATCTTCGGTGTTTCGTCGATACCGAGCCAGATGATCAGGAGCGGCACGAGGCCGGCCCAGGGAAGCGTGCGCGCCATCTGCATCGGCGCATCGACGAGGTCCTCTCCGAGGCGCAGGAGCCCGGAGATGACCGCGAGGCCGACGCCGATCACGAAGCCGAAACAAAAGCCGATGACGACCCGCTGGAGCGACAGCAAAAGGGCTTCAGACAGGTCGCCGCCCGTGATCATGTCGAGGAGGGTTGCCCAGAGCGTCGCCGGTCCCGGAAACAGGTCCTCCGAAATCCAGCCGTAACGCGTGGCCAACCACCAGGCGACCACGAGCGCAGCAGGTCCGAGGCTCTTGCCGAAGCCCCGCGGCAGGGAAGCCGTTTTCTGCTTGCCTGCCGGAACGATACGTTCAAGACCTGTAACCGGGCGAGGATCGGACACGACCGATCCGGGCAGCGCCGGTTGCCCTTCCGAAAGGCTGGTGAGCAACGCCATCAATTCGTCTTTGCCAGCTTCTTGTTCTCATCACGGATTACGTCGCCAAAATCCTTGAGGACATAGTCTTCGACCCTGAAATCGCGCTTGAACTGGCCGCTTTCATGAAAATAGGCGACCTCCTTCTGCCAGCCGGCAAGCACGTCGTCATCGGTTGCGGGAACATATTCCACCCGCGAGCGGCTGGCCTGGAGGTTTGCCGCATCGAGCGAGATCTGCGACAGCTTGGCGACCTGCTCGGCCCATTCCGTCGGATGGGCGTTCACCCAGGCTTGCGCCCGGATGATGCGACGCGCCAGGTCCTCGAGAGCGGCCTTGCGGGCCGCATCCTCGACGGAGGACGTCGGCGCGTAGAGGACGCCCGCCGTGTCGATCACCTTGCTCAGCGATTTCAGAATGCGCGCGCCATGCTGCTGCTGGGCGATCGCCGTGTTCGGATCCCAAACCACGAAAGCATCGACTTGACTGTTGACCAGCGCCGACAGGCCGTCCGTCGTGTTGAGGTTCAGGATCAGCTTGTCGTCCCATGGCACGCCGGCCTGTTCCAACGCCTTGGCGAACTGATAGTGCTGCTTCGTGAAATAGGGCAAAGCGACCTTGTGACCCTTCAAATCGGCCACGTCCTTCAAGGAGGAATTGCCGCGCACAAGGATGGCGCTGCCGCTTTCCTTGCGCTCCCGCGTGCCGGCCAGGATCGTCACTTTCACGCCATTGGCAATCGCCGCGAGCACGCCGGTGTCACCGCCAGCTGCGATATCCACGTGTCCGGCGCGCAGCGCTTCGACGAGCGGCGGCGTGGAATCGAAATCCGCCCATTTGATCTTGTAGGGAAGATTTTCGATTTCATTGGCAGCGATCAGCTGGCGGTGCAGGCCCGTCTTGTTCGGGGTGCCGACCGTCAAGGTCACGCTCGCGAGGTCGGGAGCACCCTGCGCCCAGGATGCACCGGCAAATAGGCTGGCAAGAGCGATGCCAAAGCCAGCGTTGCGGATCAGACCGGTAATCTCTTTCAATCTCACTCTTCGTTCCTCCTGGCCGATCGGCCCCATGGCGCTTCAATGAGCGAAGGGCCGGTGAATGACGGTCAAAAACCTACGAGAGGTAGGAAATGCTGGTAAGAAAATAAACTCTATAGATTTTATGGCTTATGGAAATGCTTTTCGGGTTTTGGTCTGTGCTCGCATCGACCGGCTTCGAAACGGTACGGCGCGACCGCTAGTCTTGAGCCATCACCACAAAGGACAAGGAGACCGATCATGGGCCAGAAGACGATTTCCCGCGAGACATTCCGGCATTGGCTTGCAGATGGGAACGAGCTTGCAGTTTTCGATATCCGCGAGCCCGATGTCGTGGGTTACGCCTCACCGCTCTTTGCCACCAATCTGCCGGCCGACAGAGTTGTGCGTGAACTTTCGCGCTTCGTGCCGCGCAAGGTCGTCCGCACCGTGCTCGCCGACGGCGGCGATGGAGCGGCCGAGCGCCTTGCCGCGGAACTTGCAGTTGCCGGATGGCCGAACATCTTCGCGCTCGACGGCGGTATTCCCGGCTGGACGGCAGATGGAGAAGGGGCCGAATTGCCGACATTCGATACGCCCGGCGTCGACTTTACCCTTGCAGTCAAGGAGGAAAAGGGCACGCCGGTCATCTCTGCCGATGAATTGAAGCGACTTCGCGATGATGGTGAAGATGTTGTCGTCATCGACACCCGCACCGTGCCCGAGTTTGCCCGCGAGCACGTGCCCGGCGCCGTCAGCGTGCCCGGTGCGGAATTGGTATTG
Organism: Rhizobium sp. KNZ14-9A; assembly: GCF_056755015.1. Classification (NCBI taxonomy): domain Bacteria; kingdom Pseudomonadati; phylum Pseudomonadota; class Alphaproteobacteria; order Hyphomicrobiales; family Rhizobiaceae; genus Rhizobium; species Rhizobium sp. KNZ14-9A. The sequence continues at coordinate 2,478,736 of NZ_JBPGXB010000004.1, read as the reverse complement.
CGCTTCAAGGACGTGGTGCCCTCCGAAAAGACGAGGGTCGTTGTCTCCTGCGCCGGCCTGCCGCGCGCCATCCTCGGCGCACAAACGCTGATCGACGCTCAAGTTCCCAACAAGGTGTCCTATCTTCACGATGGGACCAGGGCCTGGACCGCAGCCGGCCTCAGCCTGGAGACAGGCAAGACGCGCACCTACGGACAGGCCAGCGAGACGGCGGTCGAATTTGCCCGCCGGCAGATCGGCATCCTGAGCAGCGGTGATAATTTCCCCGAAATCGATATCGCGACCGCAAGGGCATGGGCTGCCGATCCCGATCGCACCACCTACCTCTTGGACGTCAGGACGCCGGAGGAATTCGAAACCGGCCATCTCGACGGCACACTGTCTTCGGAAGGCGGCCAGCTGCTCGGTGTGGCCTATCGGACCATCGCGGTCAGAGGGGCTCGCGTCGTGCTTGTCGACGACCTCATCGGCGCACGCGCGCGCATCGTGGCCCACTGGCTGCAGCGACGTGGTTATGAAATCGCAATCCTGTTGATCGATTTTGCGTCGCAGGAATTAAGCAACGTGGCCTGACGCGCTCCAGGCGCTCTGCATCGGCCTTGCCCAGAACCGCATCGGCCGGAGATCCAAGAGCTGACAACGGATCTCCGGCAGATTGGACCGCACTCCGATCGTCAGATCTTGTCAAACGACATCGGCAGGATTGCGGAAAAGAGAAACTCGATCTCAGGCAGTTGGCCTGACTGCGGTCGAACTAAGGCGCCACGATAGAATGGCGGACCGCGGGATGGCGTCTTCATCTCAACTTCGCCCGTTCAGAAAGACGTTAGCCCTGTCGATCCTGCCGGGCGGCAGCGAACCTCACACACATATTCCAGTTCCCCATCACACGGATGTCGCCTGCACCACGTTCGTAGCGTTGCCAATCCATTCATTCAACGACGCAGCGGCGGCATGGCTCTGTGAGACGATCTGCGGCACCAGATCGATATCGGCAACACTGCCAAGACCCAGGAGGCCCATCGCAAAAAGGCCGGAAACTGACCGGTGCGCAGCAATAGTGCGCCCGCATTCGTCGGCGACGAGACCAAGTTCGAGCTCATCGCGTTTTGCCAGACCGCACGCAACCACGGACCTTATAAGGGAACTGTCATTGGTGGACGAAGGAAGCCGGCAGTCAACCGTGAAATCGGCCTGAAGTACTTCGAGGCCTTGCGAGGCCGACAGCAACACACCATTGCTGGCAATGCGTTCAACCCTGCCCTTCCTCAAGGTGATCGCGCCGCTTTCGATAGCCTGATGCAGGTGCCTGTAATCGTCTGGCGGCAACCGGTGGCGATGGCTGTCATACACTGCTTTCACATGCCGTTTGAACCTTGCGCGTTCATCCGGCCTCAACTCCTCCCAAAGCTCGCGTGCCTGCAGCCGAAACCCGTTCATGATGCCCTGCCATCCTGACCCCTCTGCGTCCGCCCGCCTTGCCGCATCGCGCAGATAGCGGAACGCACCACGCAGCGTTCGCGGGATGGGTTCGCCCGCAGCGGCGGATCCGACCGCTGCCTGGGCATGCGATTGCGGCAGAAAGCCGGATTCGGAAATGAGATTGATATGAGGGACCTTGCCGTCTTTCAGAAGCGCAAGGGCTTGACCCACGGCTTTGACCCCGCCTCCGATCACAGCACCGCTTTGGGCTCCGATGGGTATTGTGGGCTTCTCCAGACTGTCGCGCAATCCATAGCCCGTCGCCAGGAAGACGACGTCGAAATGCTTCCTCTGGTCATTGCCGAAAAAAACGGAAAAGCCCATCTGCGGATGGCGATCGATTGCGATCACGGTCTCCGGAAGGAATTGAACAACCACGTCCGGCCGCGCCATCAAGGCCTCAGCGAAACGCTTGTAGACGTAGCTGCCAAACACCCGCTCCGGAACGAATGAGTGCTCGAGCCCCGCAGAATTGGCGGGAAGGCCATCATGCCAATCCCTGTCCGCTTCCAGCCAGCTCTGGAAGTCGTCCCTGCGCGTGGGATCGACGGACAAGTCACGAACACGACTGTTCAATACCGTTGCCACAGCATGGTTCACGCCCTCTCCGACGTCGATCTTGGGTCGGGGATCGAACATTATCAGGTGAAAAGGACGATCGATGCCTTTGAACAGAGCGATTGCGGTCATGATGCCGGTAAAGCCCCGGCCGACGATCGCAATTCTCGCAAGGCGGTCCGCATCTTTCCCCTGAGGGTCCAAAGAGTGGGGCGAGAGAAGGGTCATGCGTTGGCTCCTTCTGCGTCGGATCAGCTCGGTTTACAAAAACACAGCCGGAACTGTTCTTGCCGCGTTAATCTCTACAAAGATGATAGATAATGGTCGCCGGATAGCAAGATCTATTCGGCAAGTCATCCTCGCCAACCCCCGCCACAGGACGCAAACCGTTTAATTTGCTGGGTAATTTCTCAAGCGGGGCTGCCGCGAAATGCGACCTTTGACCTGCGTCGAAGGCAGAATTTTCTCTTTTTCTATCGAATATAGAGGAGAATAAACGAGCTTTCGTCGTCGTCGCGAGCGTTTGCAACCTCCCCCCACCGCAGCAACCGGCCTAGCATCGCTTCCTACAATGGAGACGAGTGCTCGCGGTTTGAGGAGGTTGGCATGGCAGGTTTAAACCGCAGCTTGAGCGATCTGTCAAAAGAACCGCCCCCGTCGTCAGACGTTTCTAAATTGTGGGACGCGCTTTGCGGTGAGGCGATGGATGCAGCCTCGAAGGATCCGTCCCTGGCCCGTACAATGAATTCCGCAGTTCTTTATCATGCGAGTTTTGCTCAGGCGCTCGCGCAGCGCATCGCCTTCAAACTTGCCAACCACGACCTTGATCAGGATGAGCTGCTGTCCGTGATCGCCCAAGCGCTGATCAGCAACGCAGATATCGTCGATCATGCTGCTGCGGATTTGGCGGCGATCAAGGAACGTGACCCCTCAAATGCGGAAATCCTGACGCCATTCCTATATTTCAAGGGATTCGTGGCTTTGCAGGGACAGCGTGTCGCGCATTGGCTTTGGCATCATGACCGCATCCATATGGCCCGGCATTTGCAAAGCCGCATTTCCGAAGTCTTTGGGGTCGATATTCATCCCGCCGCGAAAATGGGAAAGAGCATCATGCTCGATCATGGAAGCGGCCTCGTTATCGGCGAGACAGCGGTTGTCGAAGACGACGTATCGATCCTTCAAAACGTGACCTTGGGCGGAACCGGCAAGGAAGGCGGTGATCGCCATCCGAAAGTGAGGCGTGGGGCGCTCATCGGAGCCGGAGCCAAAATCCTCGGTAATGTAGAGATCGGCGTCGGCGCCAAGGTTGGGGCCGGCAGCGTGGTCGTCGGTTCCGTTGCGCCCTACACCTCCGTCGTCGGCATTCCGGCGACACCGACCGGAAAACGCCATTCAAGCCTTCCCGGCATCACGATGGATCAAGCGCTGGCAGAGCCGGAATACATTATCTGATGCAGGATTTCGCAGACGCTGCTGTCCCGGATGCTATCCCGAAGGGACTCTGGGGCGGATATTGCCCCTCGTTGCGTTCTGGTTTCGCATCTTTCGAAGGACCGTACTCGCCGCTTCAGGCTCTGCTATCTTTGCCCAATCGGGAATAACAATAGCATCATTGCGACCAAGCCCAGTCCTGCACCTACCATCTGTGAGGGAGCGAGCCGCTCGTCAAAGACAAAATATGCGATCACGTTGATGAGCAACAGCTGAGCAACGGCGGAAACCGATATGGCGAGCCCCATTCCACCCTCTCTCATCAGCCGCACCATGATCAGATTACCCACACAATAAAGCGCAAGTGACAGGACCAGCACAAGAATGCTGTTGGTCGCGATATAGGTGCGTGAAGCGGTCGCCGCACCGAGGAATGTTGCCATTGCGCCGGCGAGCCAAAGCAGAAATTCTATTCTCATAGGTGACCTTCGTTCGTCTTTCCGCAAGCTGCATACAGCTGTCGGCCGAGGATCGCCAGCATTGGATTCCACTTACGGATCGGCTGTTCTGGCCTAATCGGACGCTTCTCTCAAGCCTCGCATCGAGAGCGTGAATGACGTTCTCGATCCGCAGCAGCAGGCTCTTGCCGACATCGTCTTTCACCATCCATCGGCTGATTGCGGGTCTTTCTGAGATCGTCTGCGGTAGAATTTGTCAAGGAGCGCCTCGATTTGAGTGCCTTATACTTCGCATCAGCAACGACCTTCGGTCATCATCTCGACAGTCGACGATCTTCGGCGGTTCATTCCTCCCGACCCGCTACGTCGGCTGTTCCCCCTCTGGAGGTTCTTGACCTTCACACCTCGAGGCCCGGCTTTACGCCCGTGGCCTCTTTTTTTGTCCATCCGACACAGATCCCGTTGCCACGCAGCCGTTGTTTGCGCGCTCTTTTTTAAAGCGCGACTGTTCGGGAAAACCGCATCGGCTGGATTTTGTTGTCTATAAATTGCAACCCGCACCGCCTGCCCCTGAAACAGACGGCGACGCGTTTCTCAGCACAATTCGAATTCTGTCTTTGGATCGGAGGATTTGATCTAGCTTTTAGCCCCCTGGCGCACTCGGACGTGGCCCGGCGGTGTATCGTGAACTCATCTCCAGGCGCGCCGAAACTGGCGAGCCGACGAAAAGCCGATGCGTTTGGCAACGTTTTCCATGCCGAGTCTTGAACCGTGATGAGTTCTCGTGCGAGCGCGATTCGCATGCGGTTTACATAGTCGGTCACGCTCATGCCAGTGTGCTCGTTGAAAAGCCGCGACAGATTGCGCATCTTTTCCAGATCCATGAGCATCTCGGTATTTTGGAATGCAACTTCCAGCCGCACCTGACGGCGACGACTGCATGACCATTTCCTACCATGATGCTTGGTGACGATGGGGTCAGACGAAGTTTTGATGACCGGCAATTTGCGCTGGCCGCACCGACGAGGCGCAGTTCGCAGAGAGCCTAATATTCTTCGGGTCCGACCTTTCGACGCGGAGTATATGTCTAGTCGGAGGTCTTTGAGCGTATCCCGAATGCACTGCGATCTCGCAGGCACCCTCCACAATAAAGAAGCGTACCTGAGCTTTCAGCATCAAGTCGATGCGGTCGGCGCTCAGGCCTTTCGTGATCGCGCTCGGCGTCTCGATCTGCTTCTTCCGGCAGATGATCGGCGCATTGGGCAAGCAATACGATGATGGGCTGGACTGGTGGCGCCGCATTCGCCTTTTGGCTCGCCCACCAGTTCGCCGGCAGACAACTCGTCGTCAGATGTGGACCCAAAGGGCGACCTGAAGCTCATCGCCGCAGAACGATCCGGGCCTCGAAACCGTCCATGCGTCCACTTGCTGGCGAGCGGAGCTCCAATAATCCACCCATCTGGCGAACGATAGTATCGGCAATGGCAAGTCCCAGGCCGGCGCCCTTGGCAACAGTCGCACCTCTGCGAAATCGAACTTTCAGGCTTTCCAGTTCTGCAGCAGAAAGCACGGGGCCGTCATTGGCGATAGTGATGCTGCCATCATCGTCGACCGAAACGCCGATCGTGCCTCCGGGACTTCCGTGCAGGATGGCATTCTCGATGAGATTGCTTGCGACGATCCCGAAGGCGTCCACATCGACGGCACGCATCAGGGGATCTGCCGAAGCGGAGTAGATAAGCCTCTTGCCCGTTGCAGGATTGCGCTGATAGTCGCGGACGATCAGGCTGAGTACCTTGCCGAGATCGGCCACCGTGGCCGTCTGCCCAAGACCTGCGTCGGCTCGAGCAAGCTGCAGGAGTTTTTCCGATGTGCGCCCAAGCTTGGTGAGCGCGGTCTCTATGTTCCGTGCGCGAGCTTTCGACGCTTCGTCCCGCAACTCGGCAAGAAGTCTCTGTGTTTGCGCCAAGGCCCCGGCTACAGGTGTCCGAAGCTCATGAGCGCTGTTGGTGGCGAATTCCCGTTCCGCGTCGATAGTCGCCTGCACGCGCTGCAGCAGCAGATTTACTGACTGAGCGATCGGCCTCAATTCTCGTGGAAACGTCTCCGTCTCGACAGGTGAAAGGTTGCCACCGTCCTTTTCGGAGATCGCTGTGCGCAGCTTGTTGATGGGATCTACTGCTCGTCTTGCAATCCACATCATCAAGAGGACGCTGACAGGCAGCAGAATGGCGAGCGGGATGAGCATCGTGACCGCGCTTTCCCGCACGGCCTCACGTCGGTGGCTCAACCGGTCCGCCGTCTGAAGGAAGAGAGCGCCGTCCGAGCTCATCGCGGTGTAAAAGCGATATTTTTCGGAATCATGAAAGCCGACAGTGAGTGGGGCGTCGAATGGCTCGACGGGGGCGTCTTTCGAATGGAAGACAACCGCTCCGTCGGCGGCGCGGACCTGGTAGACGAGATATTCATGTTTGGACGGCGTGGACGGCGCCCGCTCGGGCTGCTCACCGCCCTGAACATTCGGCAGGTGCCCCTCCTCCACGATCGCCAGCAGCCGTTCGGTGGTTTCCTCAAGCGCGTTGTCGAAGATCTCGTCGAACTCACTCCGCATCACGAAGATGCCAAGCCCGATCGCACCAAGCCAGAACCCGACCAGCGCGCCCGTGAGCGCGGCCATGAGGGGTCGGATGATGCTGCGGTTCCTCGTCATTCAACTGACAGCATATAGCCGATGCCGCGGGCTGTCCTGATCTTCTCCATCCCAATCTTCTTGCGAAGCCTGCTGATGTACACCTGCACCGTATTGCTCTCGACCTCCTCGCCAAAAGCATAGAGGGCATCCTCGATCCGTTTCAGCGCAACGAGCTTTCCCGGTCGCTCGACGAGGAGATCGAGCAATGCCCATTCGCGCGGCGTCAACTGAACGTCCTGTCCGCCCACGCTGATAGAGTGCGTAGATCGCTCGATCACGAGATCTGCTATCTGAATGGTGTTTTGCCGACGTCCCTCGTAGCGACGCCGGACGGCAAGGATTCGAGCTTCGAGTTCGTCGAGATTGAAGGGCTTGATCAGATAATCGTCCGCGCCGGCGTTCAGCCCGGCGATGCGGTCGGATATCTGATCTCGAGCGGTCAGGACGATGACCGGAGCGTCACCTCCCCTTGCCCGAAAATATTCAAGGAAGACCAGGCCGTTGCCATCGGGAAGCTGCAGGTCAAGGAGGACCAGGCCGTAGTCGATGGACTTGCTCGCGGCTTCTGCATCGACGATCGTACGGACCCAGTCCGTCGCATAACCTGCCGTGTTCGTATGGTCCCGGACCGCATCGCCGATGATGTCGTCGTCCTCGATCAAGAGAATGCGCACGATCTATTCCTTCCAGCCTTAGCCTTGGAGAGCGCTCGATGGCGGTGTCATATCAGACCAGTGCCAAAGTAGCAGTCTCGGGACTCGTTGCGGCTATCGAGAACCCGTCCGTCCCCTGATCCCAGACGGTTGGGCGGACAAGCGAGCAGCGTCTGGAGGTCAGCGTTGGTCGCGTTCTCTTGTATCACCAGTGGTAGGAAATACCGACATTGACGGCGTTTGTGACGATGTTCGTCTTCAGGCGGTCGCCGCTGTCGATCGGAACGTCGACGCGCGAATAGGTGCCCTTGTATTCCACGAAGGTCGACCAATTGTCGGTGACGCGGAAGTCGACGCCCGCCTGCGCCTGGAAGGTCACGCCGCCGAATTCATAGTCGAAGGTCGTGCCCTGGGGACGAGTGACTTCGACGTGCGGAATGTTTACCCCGACACCGGCACCGAGGTAAGGGGTCCAGCGGCGGGCCGGCTCCTTGAATTGGTAGAGGCCGTTGACCGTCAGGAGGTTCAGGCCGTCGGTGAATTCGAAATGCGTCCAGCCCGGCGAACGTGCCATGGTCTCGTCATCGGCATAGACCTTGTCATGGGTATAGTCGAGCGACACGCCCCAGTTCGGCAGGTTGAAGTCGCCCAGCCACCAGGTGACGCGGCCGCCGTAATAGGGCGGGCTGCCGAACGACTTGCCCTCCCAGCCGGCGCTGAAGGAGGTGCCGTCGGAAACATCGACGTGGCTATGCGGCGCCGTCTGGTAGCCGCCATAGATAGAAAATTCCAGATCCTCGGCCGAAGCCGTGCCAGCCACCGATGCAAGTGCGGAAAACGCAATGCCCGCCAGAAGCATGGCGGAAAGACGCAATGCAAGTCTCATTGGATACCTTCGGATTAGATTTCTTTAAATACACCACGCTTTTTGAAAGCGCTGACTAAGCCTGTGAGGGCGAGAACGGCCGCAAGCAGCAATACCAGCACGATTGCACGGGCTTGTTCCTGTTCCGTAATCGAGCCGACTGCGACCCTGTAAAACTCGGTTGCCAACAGCGCGATAAAGGTTGACGAGACCGTGGAATAGTCCTTCGCGACGACCCGTTTCAGGTTGAACACCATCCCCCTCGTCGATTCGTCAAAGGCGCCGCGTTTCAATGCCCATCGCGGAACATCCCGGCAGTAGGCCTTGTAGGCGGCGTGGAACTTATCATGGAGGAAAGCCTCTTCAGCGTAGACGATGCACTGATAGAAAAAGGCAAAGAGAGTGCATCCGACCACGATCACGACCGGATTGCCGTGGAAGACAAACAATCCGGCGTAGATCAGCATGTTGCCCACGTAGAGCGGATTTCTGCAGACGCCGAACATGCCCTCGGTGACAAGCTCGTCGGCGTAGACACGTTTGTTCAAGCCGCCCCGCCTGATATAGGCATAGCCGATAACGCTTGCCCGCAAGATCAGCCCACTGACCACGATGAGTAGCGCCAGCGCGTCCTTCGCCTGTTCAAGCGCAGGATTTCCCCATGGCGCGGTCGACGGCGGCGCGGCGATAAAGAGCGCTATGATGATCAGCGGGAAAGCCTGATTGCGATACTTGAAGAGGAACGTGCCAATCCTCAGCATGATGTCTTTCATGATGCTCACTTGATTGCGACGATCCCGCAGAAATTGTACCAGCGGAAGAAGACCTCTGTGCTCTTGAAGCCGACTTCACGAAGGAGCTGGATGTTTTCCTCCAAGCGGTAAGGAATAAGGACGTTTTCCAGCGCCTCCCGCTTCTTCGAGATCTCGATGGTGGAGTAACCGTTCCGTCGCTTGAAATCGTAGTAGTGATCAATAAACAGGCGGTTGAATGTCGTGTCTTCACTGGTCAGCTTTTCAACCAGGAGCAGGCACCCCTGGTCGTTGAGCCCGTCGTAAATCGTCCGCATGACCCGCTCGCGGTAGAGTGGACGAACAAACTGCAGCGTCAGCACCATCGTTACGACGCTTGCCTTCTCAATCGAGAAGCCGCGATGAAGGTCGACCGTGTGAAGATCGATTGAGCGGTTGGTTCCTGACTCCGCGATCTTTTCGGCAGCTTTCTTCAGCATCTCCGGAGCATTGTCGATCCCGACGAAATCGATGTGATTGTCGACTTCACGGTCCAGCGCCAGAAGGGTCGTGGCCGTGGAGCAGCCGATGTCATAGAGTTTCGACTGAGGCTGTGCGAAATCCCTGGCGAGCTCGCAAACCATCCGTTGCATCTCGCCATAAAAAGGAACCGATCTGCTGACCATATCGTCAAAGACATTCGCGACGGTCGAGTTGAACGAAAAGTCGGCAACGGAATCGTGTTCTTCAGCAAAAACTTCGTCTCGCGAATTAGTATGCAATATTAGACGGTTAGACTGTTCGGTCATATCCGCTCCAAGGTCGATGAATGGAAATTGGGCGCGTCATTCCCCCGCCCATAATGCGTCACAAAACTTTAACATCGAATCCTGACAATAGGCTGAAAGCGCGGTTGTATTAGACCTCGCGTCTGGTCCTCACGTCCTGGAAAAGCATGATCTGGGCGACCCGGCACGTGTCGGCCAGGCGGCGCAGGCGACTGTCGCCGGCTATTCAAAAAGAATGAGGCTTGCCGGAGTTGGCGGTAGCGGTTTGACCATGACGCCAGCAAAGCCGGCCAGTCTTGCCATCTCAGTCAGCTCACTTTGCGTATAAGCCTGACCGGCCGGCGTGCCGGCGAGCATCTCCCAGGAGAAGGCCGCGGGAAAAGGCGGCGACACGCCATCTTCGTTCGGCACGAAATCAACCGCGACGATCCGACCATCCTCTGCAAGGCTCGCGATGATCCTTCGTAACAGTTGGGCACATGTCGACAAATCGAAGTGGTGCAGAAAATTCGGAAGCAGCACGAGATCATAACCCGTGCCCCACTCCACATCGAAGGCACTGCCGGCGATTGCCCGGTACCTGTCGGCCACGCCGGCTTGTTCCGCATTCTGCCGCGACAGTTGCAATACGGCGGCCCAATCAACGGCGACGATCTCCGCCAATGGAACGGCCTTCGCAATTTCGATCCCGAAGACTCCTGGACCTGCAGCGATGTCCAGAACCTTTTTGGGAGGCCTCGGCCAGCCCGAGATTTCGCCAGCCAGTATTTTGGCGCTCATCCCCGTAAAGGAGCCCATGCCGCGCGCAAACTTCACCCAGACCGGGTTGTCCGCCGACATGTTCGCAAGCCCGGCCGAACCGCCGTTTCGCACGACAGCGGCCGGATCGCGCAGAAAATTATCCAGCACTTCGGGAGCGGCGACGAACTCAACGGCAGAGCCCATATAGGCCGGCGAATTGCGATCGAGGAACATTCTGGTCGAAGGCGTCATTCGGTACTGTCCGCCCTCCTTCGTCAGGAAACCATGCACCACGAGGTAGTCGCACAGGATGCGCACCCCACGCTCCGAGGCGCTTGTCGCCGACGCCAGCAATGCTGCCGTTTTGCCCTCGCCGATATGAGTAAAGAGATCGAGCTCGATGGCCGCCCTGATCGCTGCCGTCTTTCGGCATGCAAACAGTGCATCGACCACAAGTTCGGGCGACACTACGCCAGCATGGGCGTCGTCAACAAATGTTTCCATGGGATCCCCCAAAGCCCTCGACCGATCCTGCCTGGCAACGCCAGCAGCAGAAATTATGCGTATATCCGCATATTCTACAATACGCATCCACTAACCCTATCAGGTGATCGCGCCGAGCTGCTCTGCCGGTCACCTCCGACGCTATTCGAGATGCTCGTCCTCGCCGAACTGCCGCGATGTTCGCTTGGCGCGAAAGAGCCTTGTGGAATGCCGCAAAAAGTCGGTCCCACTCTGTGCCCGGCGCAAGTAAAGGCGACGCTATCTTGTCGTCAGATTATTGCAAATCAACCAGTGAACGGCTGCCCGTTTCATTAGCGAATACCGGACGATACACGCTAAATTAAGCCTCTTCGAATATTCCTTAATTCGCAAACGATTTTCGTAACGTTGAGGCGCGTCCCGAAATCAGTTCTCGGTCAGAGGAACCGGGACGGAATAGATCGGGGTGCGATCGATCACATGCCCGCTCGAGGAGGCAAGCGCATGCAGTTCAAATCGGCTACCGGACGCAATATTTTCTCGGTGGCGGCCTGCGGTGTCGTCGCCACGATCGCAGCATCGGGCGTACTTTCCTATATCGCCTACAACGATATGCGCAAATCGAACCTCGACCAGATGCTCCAGATCGCTGCCACCAACGCGCTCAACGTTGAGAAATCCATGAGCGTGGCGCTCAATGTCGTCAACGGGCTGGAAACGTCGCTATCGACGATGAAGGAAGGTGGAAACTCGGACCGCGCGGCCGCCGACGCCCTGCTCAGGAACACGCTGCAGGACAATCCGATGGCGCTTGGCGTTTGGACCGGCTGGGAACCAAATGCCTTCGACGGCAAGGACAAGGATTTCGTCGACAAGGAAGGCCACGACACTACGGGACGCTATGTACCCTACTGGGTACGCAGTGGCGACAAGATTTAGCACACGCCTCTGGTCGATTATACCGTGTCGGGCGCCGGCGACTACTACCAGCTTCCCTTTGTTCAGAAAAAGACCGTCGTCATCGAACCCTATGTTTACGCGGTCGACGGTAAGGACGTGCTGATGACGTCGGTCGCCAAGCCGATCATGGTCGAAGGCAAGGCGCTCGGTGTGGCCGGCATGGACATTTCGCTCGACGATGCGAACAAGGCGATCTCTGCAGTCCACCCGATGGAGACCGGCTATCTCAGTCTCGTGACAGGCGCCGGCAGCATCATCAGCCATCCCTCCGCCAAACTCGCAGGCACGAATATCAAGGACGGCGGCGATCTGACAGCCGGTTGGGATCGGTTGATCGCAAGACCCGGTGTCGAGCAGGAGATCGCAGGCCCTGATGGCCAGGCCTATTTCTCGGTTGCCTATCCGGTAAAGCTCACGAATGACCTGAACTGGTATGCGGTCGTCTCGGTGCCCAAATCCACGGTCTTCGCCCAACTGAATAACATGGTCTGGAGCGCAGTTGCGATCACGGCTGTCGCCGCTTTCCTGCTCGGTCTCGCAGGCTGGCTCATTGCCCGCAGATTCATCCGCCGCATAGAAGGCGTGATCGCTGAGACCGATCGTATCGCCCATGGCCAACTCGACGTGCAGCTGAGCGACAAGAATGCCAAGGACGAAATCGGCGACCTGTCACGCTCCCTCGGCATCCTGCTGGAAAGCAATCGTCAGAAGATCAAGCTCGAAGTCGATGCGGAAACGTCACGGGCTCGCGAGGAGGTCGAACGGCAGCAACGTTCCGTCCTCCATGCCGCCCGCGAGGATTCGATCAAGTTCGCGGTGAGCGAACTCGGGAACGGACTTGCCCGCCTTTCGAATGGAGACATGACCGTCCGGCTGGAAAAGCCATTCACTGACTCCCTTGACGAGATCCGCGTCGATTTCAACGCATCTGTGGAAAAGCTCCAGGCAGCCCTGATTTCCTTCTCCGAAAACGCCGCCGTCATCCAAGCCGGTTCCGAGGAAATCCGCTCGGGCGCCGATGATCTCGCGCGCCGCACAGAGCAGCAGGCGGCTTCCGTCGAGGAGACGGCCGCCGCGCTCGAGCAAATCACGACGTCCGTCAAGGACTCCACCCTTCGCGCCGAGGAGGCGGGGGCTCTCGTTGGTCGGACCAAGGAAGGCGCGGAAAAATCCGGGGAGGTCGTGCGCAGTGCCGTTGAGGCCATGAGAGGCATCGAGCAATCCTCTCAGTCGATCTCCAACATCATCGGCGTGATCGACGACATCGCCTTTCAGACGAACCTTCTGGCCCTCAATGCCGGCGTTGAAGCGGCGCGTGCTGGGGAAGCCGGCAAGGGTTTCGCCGTCGTCGCACAGGAAGTACGTGAACTCGCACAGCGCTCGGCGGCGGCAGCCAAGGAGATTGAGGCGCTGATCACCTCGTCCGGCGACCAGGTCAAGCGTGGCGTCAGCCTGGTCGGCCAGACCGGCAAAGCACTGCAGGCGATCGTCGCCGAGGTGCAGCAGATTGACATCAATGTCCAGGCGGTTGTCCAGGCCGCCCGCGAGCAGTCGACGGGTCTCATGGAGATCAACACGGCCGTCAACCAGATGGACCAGTCGACCCAGAAGAATGCCGCAATGGTCGAGGAATTGAACGCCGCCTCCCATACGCTGGTGACGGAGGTATCTGCTCTCTCAGGGCGTCTGGCCCAGTTCAATCTCGGCCAGGCGACAAAGGCAGCCTCCGCCGCTCGTGCGGCTACCAGGCCGTCGGCGCGCCCGGTCGCGACGCTTATTGCGCATAGAGCGGTTCCCGCCTCGACCACCAACTATAAGCCCGCTGCCTCGCCAGCCCGCACACTCGGTGGGAAGCTCGCAGTCGCGCTTGGCACGTCGCCAGCACAGGTGACGACGGAGGGCAACTGGGAAGAGTTCTAGACGCGGTGCGCGCCATGTCTGCATGGCGCCCGATTGGCAATGTGATGTTGACCGGTGCTTGAGTTTTGCTGGTCGGATGCATTCATGTCTCCGGCCCGTTTACGTATTCGATATGGCAGTTGGCCCTGATCGTGTCCGCTTGAACCGATCCCTATCAGGTTCATCTAAGGCCTCATCTTTTCTGACGTGCGAAGGTCGGCACGCCGCATATTCCGGGAACGTGCACGGAACTTATACTGGCTGCATAGGTTGTCTCTTCACGGCCGTGTGAACCCGGTCAGAGAAAGAGAAAAGCCTCAATGAAAAATATGATCCTAGCGGCGGCGCTCGTCGGAGCGTCGGCACTGACTGCTGTCGCACAGACGGCCCCTGCTTCCTCCACCGATACCACAACGCCCCCCGTCGCAACGACCGATGCGAAAAACCCGGATGCCCCGGTCGCAGGCGCAAACAGCTTCACCGAGGCTCAGGCCAAGGAACGCATCGAGAAGGCCGGCTTTTCCGAAGTCAAAAACCTCAAGAAAGACGACAACGGCATCTGGATGGCAGCAGGCACGAAGGACGGCAAGGCCGTCATAGTCGCCCTCGACTATCAGGGCAACGTCGTCGCGAAGTAGCGCCACGCCTCAAATTCCCAAGGATATCTCTCATGAAAACCATTACTGGACTTTTTGACGACTACACCGATGCGAGTTCTGCCGTCAGCGCGCTTGAAGCAACCGGCGTTCCCTCAAATGACATCAGCATCGTTTCCAACAACGCGGACGATCGCCATTCCACTAACGGTGCTGCGACCGGAGCGGAATCCGGCGCAGGGCTCGGTGCCGTCGTCGGCGGCGCCGGCGGTCTTTTGACCGGGCTCGGCATTATGGCCATTCCAGGCGTCGGTCCTGTGGTTGCTGCCGGCTGGCTTGCCGCAACCGCAGTCGGTGCCGTCGCGGGCGCAGTAGCCGGCGGCGCGGCCGGCGGACTGATCGGAGCATTGACCGGCTCGGGGGTGTCTGAGGACGACGCCAACTTCTACGCCGAAGGGGTCCGTCGCGGCGGCACTTTGGTCACAGCCAGGGTCGATGATGCCCTTGCTCCGGAAGCCTCAGCGATCCTGAAGCGTTCGAACTGGGTCGATCCTGCAGAACGCAAGGCCGCTTACAATGAGCAGGGCTGGACACGCTTCGACGACACGCTCGACCCCTACGGACCGGAGCAGATCGAACAGGAACGCGACCGCTACCGTCGCCCTCCGACGGCTTGATCCAATGCACGGCTGCCTCACGGCAGCCGTGAACGTGAACGGAGCCCTGGTCCCACAGAAATTATTCCAAACCCGAGGAGCCAATAATGGCCAAGCAAACCAAAACACTCGACGTCCTGTTTCACGACACCTTGAAGGACGTCTATTTTGCCGAAAACAAGATCGTTGCGACGCTGCCGAAAATGCATGCCGCAGCCAGCAGCAAACAGCTTAAGGACGCCTTTACGAAGCACCTTGCCGAGACCAAGGTGCACGTCACCCGTCTCGAAGATGTCTTCAAGATCATCGGCAAAAAGCCGGAGCAGAAGACCTGCGATGCGATGATGGGCATCATCAAGGAAGGCGCAGAGATCATGGACGAGTATCAGGGCACGCCGGCACTCGACGCCGGCCTTCTTGCCGCAGCCCAGGCAGTCGAACATTACGAGATGTCGCGCTATGGCACCCTGCGCACATGGGCACTCGAGTTGGGAATGAAGGATGCCGCCAAGCTGCTGCAGACGACGCTCGACGAGGAACAGGCGACTGATATTGCTCTCACGTCCATTGCGACAAAAGTCGTCAATCAGAATGCCGAAAAGGCCGCCTGACACCATGACGCAACCGCGTCAGCCATCACCCCACGGTCACCGCCGCATCGTCGGCGGTGACCGGCCAAGGCAGTCGAGGCACCCAATGAAAGGGAACTCTCCGATGACCGAATTCCAGGATATCAAGATCGTCGAGTTAAACGACGGTGCATCCGGCGCCGCGGTAGGGCCGCTCACGACAATGGTGCTGCAGCTTTCGGCCGATGCGCCCGAGGCCTGGTCCGATACGTTCAACGAGACATGGAAGGGCGGCGCATCCGTGATGAGACGGGCGGCTACAGCTTCCGGAAACACAATAACATCGGCGTGCATGCCATATGAACTGCAGGGCCAGATAACGGAATTAAACACAGTTGTCGCCGCGACCAATGCTGCCCATCGAGACGTGATCAAACAGGCGACGGCTCGACAGGACGCCGAACTCAGGCATTTGAAGGCCACTCTGAACTTCGACTAGGATGATGACGTGGTGGCTCGACTGAGAATACGTTCGTCGTCGTCACCTCATCGTCATCCCGTCCTATCTCTTAATGAAACGACTTCCTCGCTCCAAGATTGTAAAAACAAGGCTTACAGAAGAAGCGATACCATGGATGACATCCAGGTAGACGTCCAGGCTATCGGGCGGATGGCAGAGGTGCCGACGATCCTCGAAGTCATCTGCAAGACAACCGGGATGGGGTTTGCTGCGGTCGCTCGGCTGACGGACAGTCGCTGGATTGCATGCGCCATTCTCGACAATGGCGGTTTCGGGCTGAAGGCTGGCGGGGAACTCAAGGTTGAGTTGACGATCTGCCACGAGATTAGGGAAAGTCACGATTTCGTTGTCATCGACGACGTCGACGAGAGCCTACCATACCTACCATATCGCGACCATCACACGCCTGCGATCTACGGCCTGAAAAGCTATATCTCCGTGCCGATCATCAGAGGCGACGGCAGCTTCTTTGGAACGCTCTGTGCCATCGACGCGGCACCTCACAAGGTCGACAATTCCGTGACGATAGGGATGTTCCGGCTATTCGCCAAACCGATTGTGAGTAACTTGGATAATAATGCCGATCTCGTGGCGACCGCAAAAAGCCCATCGAAATCGGCGCGACGACGACCGGAGGCCGTCTGGAACTCTGGGTCGCCAACAGTGGCCAGCCGATATCAGACAAGGTGAAGACGACACCGTTTCGGCCCTTTTTCCGGGGCGAAGTCCGAAGCAGCCAGCAGGGTTTGGGTCTTGGTCTCTACATAGCGAGCGAGATCGCCAGAGTGCACGGGGGAAAGCTCTCCGTAAATTCGGACGAGTCCGAGACACGATTCACATTGACGATGCCCCTATAGGCGCGTCAGCGCAGGTCCAACAAACAGCGTGAGCGCCCTGCCCCGTAGTCTGAGCAGGGCGATGCTCAGGATGGGAAGTGCTCCTGCAATGTTTCAAGAACGGTCTCGGCGGAAAACGGCTTGCGTATGAAGCTCGCATTGCCCGGGAGCTTGCCCTCCTTCGGCACTCTCGCTCCGGACGCGACGACGACCTCTATGTTCGGCCACCGCTCGGCGATCTTCCTCGCCAGTTCAAAGCCGTCGAGATCACCACCCGTCTGCACGTCCGTAAAGAGCAGCTGGAGCGAGCTATATTTCTCGAGAAACGCCAGAGCTTCGTCAGCCGTGGCCGCCTCTACGACATGATATCCGGCATCGGAAATGATGTCGGCGATATCCATCCGTATCAACGGTTCGTCATCCACGACGAGTGCGATAGGCCCCGGGATCTTGTCGAGTCTCTCTTTGTCCATGCCCGGTAACACCATCCGTAAAGGCTTGTTCCAAGCTTTTGATATAATTCCCAAAATAACCAGGGCGGGCGCGATTGCAAAAATCGAGATGACGGCGAAATCCCCCTTCCGGGGTCGAACGAGCCGACCGCCGCCTCAACAACAGGACTGTCGCGACACGGGAGGCAGGAGCGATCAGCCCTCGAGGGTCAGAATGAAGATCCGAGCGATCTCTACCAAACATTCACGGTTGGCGCCTGGTTATTTTCGAAGTTTATAATTGAAAGCCTTGCAAACCATCCACAGGACATCCATATGGCATCTACGTGGATGGTGCATAATGATGGCTGACGGCGTTTACAAGCTTCGCGACAAAAATAGCGAGTCGGAAAAAATCACGATCAATCTCGGCTATGTCGATCTTGGTCGTATCGACCTTCTCGTGCAGGAGGGTTTTTATTCCAATCGCAGCGATTTCATACGAACAGCGATTCGAAACCAGCTTGCCAGCGAGAGTGAGGCTGTCAAACAATCCACGATCAGGCAAACGCTGGAACTTGGCCTAAGGGACTACAGCAAGGCTGATCTGGAAGCGATAAAAACCGCTGGAGAAAAGCTTGAGATCAGGGTGCTCGGACTGGCCCGGATCGCCCCAGACGTCACACCCGAGCTCGCTCTTTCGACAATTGAATTGATCACCGTACTTGGCGCGCTTCAGGCGAGTGCGGAACTGAAATCGGCATTGGCCGAACGTATTCGCTAGGCTAAGGCCCGGCCACAAGGACATCCGATGAACAATTTCCTCATTGCCATGAGGCGTGCGACGTCGTTGACGCGATCCTTCAATCTCGCCGAGGCAACCCGCGTGATCCAGGATGCACTCGCTAGCCGACCGATCTCCGGCGCTCATGCCTTAACGGAACCCGACATCTCGGACGCTGCACGAGCGCATCATTCGAAACCTTTTCAGATAGATCCGAACGCCGAGATCATCGAGCCTGAAACACCGCAAGCAGCCGGAGCCACGAACCCGCTTGACGGTGTTGGATTTAATCGGCTGCGAAAGCCCCTTGGCGAGACACTCAGCATCCTACGCGAGGGACGGGGAGGCTCTGGCGCATTCGCTTCCGTGCCGGGCCTGGGTCTGCACGAACCGACGAAACCTGAACTCTCTGCTGCTGTGCCGTCGGGCGCACGATTTCTGGCACGATCCTATGCCTGCGCGGCTGGCATCCGAAGTTACAAACTCTATATACCGGCATCCAAACAGGGCCAGCCACTGGGATTGGTCGTCATGCTCCACGGCTGCAAACAAGACCCAGGCGACTTCGCCACGGGCACCGGCATGAACGCCGTTGCAGAGGCGCATGGCCTCCTCGTTGCCTATCCCCACCAGACCGGATCGGACAACGCCTCATCCTGCTGGAACTGGTTCAGGCCCTCCGATCAGACGCGCGATGCAGGGGAGCCATCGATCATTGCTGGAATTACCGCGGAGATCATGGCGGAATTCCACCTCGATCGCAGTCGGGTTTTTGTTGCGGGACTGTCAGCCGGCGGCGCCATGGCCGCGGTTATGAGCGAGACGTATCCCGATCTTTACAGCGCCGTGGGCATTCATTCCGGACTGGCCTGCGGTTCGGCAAACGACGTCATGTCAGCCTTCTCCGTCATGCGAGGAGATGCGCCTCTCATATCTGATCCAAAACCCCGCTACCGCTCCACACCGGAGGTTCGCACGATCGTGTTTCAGGGTGGTGCAGACCGCACGGTCCATCCCTCAAATGCTGAGCGGATAGTCGCGGCGGCCATTCCGCCAGAACCCACCAGGACAATTCAAACTCATACCGGCCGCTCCCCCGGTAAGCGTGCCTACACCAGAAAAATTGTTACAAATGCGCAGGGGTTGCCGGCGCTAGAATACTGGCTTGTCGAAGGCGCCGGGCATGCCTGGTTCGGCGGCGACGCTCGCGGATCGTACACAGACCAGCGCGGGCCGGACGCAACAAATGAGATGGTGCGTTTTTTCCTCGAACCTGGCAACGCTTCGCACGAAAATGTGGCCGCTGAGTAGGGGGTAGGGTCGCGGTACGCGAGTGCGTCGCATCCGGAACATGGATCCTCGAGTTGCTCGGCCCACGTCAAGGGCAGCACATTGTTCGTCACCGCTGAGAAAGTGCCCGATGGCGGCAAGTGGCCGTATTCCATCGCAGACGATTTAGGTGATGGCCAGCATCGGTATCGCATAAATCGTTCGGGGTCACGTATGGCCATGCCCGCTTTGAAGGGATTCTAGTCGACGGCCCAAACAGCGACCGTTCCGGTTCGACGCGACTTGGATCGATTGATCGCCAGCGCTTCTCTCACCTCCCAAGCCGCGCCAGTGACATTGCGATATCGATGGTGTCGTCACGGGCGACGGTCGGGTCTTCCCTGTTCCAGACGAGGCGGTCGTGAGGCGTCGGAGGTTTTAGCCGGACGAGCGCATCAACCCGCTCGGCTACCTCCTCGGCCGCGACCGCGTACAGCATGGGACAGTGACGGCAATCGCCGCGATGCGGACATACGGCCGGGATGGCGACTTCGCCATTTGGTTTGCACATAGGTCTTCTCCGGAAATTCTGGACCGGCAGCGGGCGAGCCTTCTCCCGCCCGCTGCCGGCCTTTCAGGCTACCAGCTGCAATGCGCCGGCGAGCTGCGCGAAGTCGCCGACCGAAAGGGCGGGGCGGACGGCGAAATCGATGACCGCTTGGAAGACTTCCGGTGGCGCATCCTTCTTCATGGCCCCGAGCAGAGCAGCACGTTCGGCCGGATTGATCGCCGGGATCATGATGCGCATAAAGGCCATGCTCTTTTCCGGCGGCAGGGAAGCGATGATACGCATCTCGATACCCAGCATTTCATCGTCGGTGAAGTTGCGCCACAGAAGTGGGCCGGTCACCGCTTCCTCCTCGTGCATATGCGCGAAGTCGTCGGCGATATACGCCGCGAAAGCGAGGTAAAGCTTGCGCCCGCAGGCCGGCCTGTGCAGCGGCCAGGCATTTTCCCAGGCGACGATCAGTTCTTCGAGTTCACGGAAGGCAGTACGGTGATCGTCGTGCTGTTCGTCGAGCGTGGTGGTGGAAAGGCCCTTGGCGGCGAGCGCTTCGTGGATGTGGTCATCTTCATGACCGACGTGGGAGGCGGCGAGCATCAGGTAGTGGCGCAGGTCCTCGATCAGAAAGCCGGTCTCCTCGGCATTGTGGAAATCGGCCGTGCCGAGGCGTGCGAGCAGGTCACAGCCGGCCTTGCGCAGGCCCTTGTGGACGGCGCCGTAGATATCGTAGCGGCCATTGAGACCGGGAATGCTGGTAAGCGAAAATTCGTGGCTCATGACTGGTTTTCCTCTCTTTAGCCGGCGGCGTTTCTCTGTGTACCGGCCGATAGGGAGGGGATAGTCGAGGTACCTGCGAAGAGCTTCCTAAAACCATCCTAAGCGATCGTCACGATTGCTAAGAATATCCTAACTACTTATCGTGACTTCGTAGCAGGGAGAAAAGCATTGCTGGGCTCGAAACTGGCGGAATTCATCGAAAGTCCCGTCATGATGCTGTTTGCGACGCGCGACGCTAGCGGCCGCCCAATGATCGGCCGCGGGTCGGGCGTGCGCTTGGATCGGTCAAGCGGCTATCTGCATTTTCTCGCCTCGCGCTGCCAGTGGCCGAAGGCCGTGGGCGAGGCGTTGGTCGGGCGCCCGATCGCCACGACCTTTGTTCGGGCGGCCGATTACAAGGCCTGTCAAATCAAGGGCCGGATCCTGAATGCCGGACCCGCGGACGCCGCCTGCCAGACGCTGGGCGAGGCCTATGTCGCCGAGCAGCTGGCGCGCATGCTAGCGCTCGGTGTCACCCGCATGCAGCTTTCCAGCACGCTGTCCGACCAGGATCTTGTCTGCCTGACGATTGAGCCGCAGGAAGTCTTCGAGCAGACGCCGGGGCCGGGCGCCGGACGCAGGCTGACGCCGGAAACCATGGCATGATCCCTCTCGAGCGGCTGCGCGACAGTTTCGAAGGCGTCATCCCCTCCGTTATCGCCACCACCGATGCCAATGGCATGCCCAACGTCTCCTATCTCTCGCACGTGCACTATGTCGACGAGACACATGTGGCGCTTTCCAACCAGTTCTTTTCCAAGACTGCCGCCAACGTGGCGCGCAACGGGTTCGCGACCGTCATGGTGGTCGACGGCTACAGCGGCCAGCAACACGTGCTCGACCTTGTTTTCGAGCGCTCGGAGACGGAGGGCGAGGCCTTCGAACGCGTGGCAGTCCATCTCGCGATCCTCGAAAGCCGGATGAGCGGGATCATGAAGCTGCGCGCCCTCGACATTTACCGGGTGGAGGACTGCCAGCCGGTTCCGGCCGCCAATCCGCTCGTCGCGCCCGAGCCCCTGGTGCTGCCCGACCTGATGGGCAAGGTGGCGAGGCTTGCGGCGTGGATGTCGGGTTGCGCCGACCCCGAAACGCTGCTCGACATGACGCTCGAGGGGCTGGCCGAGCACTTCGGCTATGGCCATTCCATAGTCCTGGTGCCGGACGGCGAACGCGGGGGCCTGACGACGATCGCCAGCCGTGGCTACGAGCAGTTCGGCTTCGGCGCCGAGGTTGCGGCCGGGAGCGGCATCATCGGGGTCGCCGCCGAGCGCAGGAGCGCCGTCCGGATCACCGATCTCAGCCGCGGCCAGCGTTACGTCCAGGCGGTGCGGGCCATGGCCGGTATCGAGGACGCCGCATCCATCCCGCTGCCGGCTCTCGAAAAGCCCTTGAGCCAGATCGCTCTGCCGCTGGTCGCGCACTCGAGACTCGTCGGCGTGCTCTTCCTGGAATCGACGGAACGCTTCACCTTCCGGCATCGCGACGAGGAAGCGCTGACAGTAGTGGCAGCACACCTCGCCACTGCCCTCTCCTTCCTGTCCGATGAGCGCGAGCGGGCCGAGACGGGCCTGCGCGACAGGGCCGGGCCGCAGGTGGAACACCTGCCGGCCGGTCGGCGGATCGCGGTGCGCTTCTACCAGCGCGATGGCTCGCTATTCGTCGACGACGACTACCTGATCCGCGGCGTGCCGGGGCGGCTGCTGCTGCACTTTCTCGAAGACTACACCCGTAGCGGCAAGCAGGAGTTCCTGAACCGCGAGATCCGCCGCGACCGGCGCCTGCAGCTGCCGGATTTTAAGGACAACCTGGAGACCCGGCTGATCCTGCTGCGCCGGCGGCTAGAGGAAAAGGCCGGGCCGATCAAACTGGAACGTGCCGACCGAGGGCGTCTGCGGCTGACGCTCACCGGCCGGCCGGAGATCGAGGTGATCGAGGACTAAGCCTTCCGCACCGCCTTTCGCCAACGCAGCCACATTGGCGCGGTTTCGGGTGCAGCGAACCAGCCGGCGTCGGTGCTGACCGTCACCCTCCGTTGATAGCCACCTCCATCTCGCAGGTGAGGGTGAAGTCGTCCCTCCGCTTGGCGACGATCCGAAGGTCAGAAGCTGCCGCGACGGAAGACAAGCACCACCGGAAAGCGGCCTCGAAGCTTGGAAAGCATCCGGCGCTTTCCTGAGTGATCGCTCGCAATCGGGGAAAACTGCCCGGTCACAATATCTGATCGCATCCGGCTCTCACATATCGATGACGAGCTCGCCTTTCGGCTGCGAGCAGCACAGAAGCACATTACCGTCCGCCGGGGCATCGATCGGATCGGGACGGTAGCACACTGCACCGGAAATCAATCCGGTCTCGCAGGTGTGGCAGACGCCTGTCCTGCACGACCAGCGCACGGGCACGTCGCAGGCCTCCGCGAACTCCAGAAGATTGTTGAACTTCGGGTTCCAGGCGACGCTAAGACCACTGCGTGCAAACGAGATCAAGGGGCCTGCACCGGGTGGCCCGTCCGGCAGATGCGGTTGCCGGCTCGGCGAGGCCGCGATCCCTGGAGTGATCGACGAGGCCGATCCGAACATTTCGGTATGAATTCTGCCTCGCTCCACTCCAAGCTTCTCAATCCCTGGTGCCAGATCGTCCATGAAGCTTGCCGGCCCGCAGAGATAGAAGTCGGCGTCCAGCGGCAGGCGCAGCGACTGGATCACCGCCAGATCGAGGCGAGATCGTCTGTCGTAGTCAATACCTGGCTTATCGGCCGGATCGGGTGCGCTGTAGCAGACAAGGTTTTGCGCATGCGGAAGGATTTGTAGTAACCCTCTCACTTCGTCCGCAAACGGGTGTTCTCGTCCATTCCGGGCGCCATGGAGCCACCAGATTTTTCTGCCCGAGCGATCGACTGCCAGGGCGTGGAGCATGGCAAGGACGGGCGTCGCGCCGATGCCCGCGCTGAGGAGGACGATCGGCGTCTCGCCCTCGGCCAGCGTAAAGCTGCCGCGCGGAGCGCTTACCTGCACCACCTCGCCGAGGCCCAGCTCGTCATTGACATAGGCGCTGGCTGCGCCGTGAGCTTCCCGCTTGATGCTCACTCTGTAATAGGCGTCATTTGACTGGCCCGACAAGGAATAGCTCCGAAGCAAGACAGGAGCCCCTCCGGGCTGGAAACCGAGCACGATGAACTGTCCCGGAAGGAAGGCGGGCAGCCGCTTTCCATCCGTCGGCTCGAGCTCAAGAGACTTGACGCTTTCACTCTCGAGCGACATACGCGACACTTTGAACGAGCGAAATCCCTCCCACGCCGGCTCGAGATGCTTCGCCCCCGTAAGGCCAGCGTTTCCAGGCGAAGCCCCGTTTTTTGGAGATTGCTCCAGCAACGACTGAAACGAGCGACGCCAACCGGGACTTAATGCGAGGATCCGCAATGCACGTTCCAATCGATCGCGAGGGTGACCAGGCTTGTAAAGAAGGTCGTTGATGTCGGCGACCGTCATGCTGTCCTCTGCCGATGCCACCTGTTCGACTTCGTCACCCTCCTGAACTTTTCCTTCCTTCAGGACACGGAGATAGAATCCCGGTCTTCCGTGCGAAACCAGCAGAGCGGCTATTTCCGGCAGTTCCATCCGAATACCGAGCCGATAGCAGGTGACGCGAGGCTGGCTCACCTCGAAGACAGCTTCGCCGATGCGGTAGCGGTCGCCGATGCAGACTTCAGCGTCTGGAAGACCGTCGACGGTGAAGTTCTCGCCGAACTGACCATAGACGAAATCACGTCGGCCCAGATGTTCCTCCCAATACCGGTAGGAATCCGTCTGGTAGACATAAACTGCGCGGTTCTCGCCGCCGTGGCCAGCGCGGTCCGCCTGGCCGTCGCCGTCGATATTGAGGCGGCGCACCATGCAAGGTCCTTTGACCGGCGTCTTCCAGATCGCCGTATTCACCAGCTTCCCCTGCCACTCGATATCGCGTGGCAGGCCGACGTTGACCGAAAGCAGATGAACCATAAAGTTCCCTTTCGAAGATCATGACGAGAACCCCTCGCCGCACCACCCCGCAAGCTCCGCACAGCGCCTGAAGCAGGCAACAGCCTCACCCGCTCACAATCCATCATACGATGGTATCGAGTGACACCGTCGTTCCGGTGTCAAGCCGCACGGCGCATTTCTTTTTTCCTAAGGCTTCCGATTTCAAAAGCCGGGTCCTACGGCGTTGACGGGCGATCGGGCTAGCTTCTCCTAAACGCCGTCGACGATCTGGGACTGGGGAACACTTGCACGTCTCCGGGCCCTGTCCCCCGCAGAGGCATCGGACAATCCAGATCCGCGCCGGCCGGCCGTCTGCCGTTACGGCTGCGACCCGCGTGGCTGTGGCCCGGGTCAGTTCTAGTGGAAATCAAAAGAATAGCTATATTTTACAATTCTTTTTTAAGGGACATAGTGCAGCAGGAGATGGCCGAGTGCTGGCGGCTGAAAGTTGGCGATATCGATATGGCCCAGCGTCCAAGGAAAGTGCACGTGAACACGAAACCCTGCGAGCGCGTTGGTCGCATAAACTACACCGTGGGCGCAAGCAGTCGCTCAGGCCGTAGCTTGCCCAATTCATCCTTGCTTGGAGATATCCGTTGACTTTCATATCGACCGCAATGCGCTCCGCCATTAATGCGCCGACGGTTTTGACGGTCGAAACTATTTTGGAAAATCGCCTTTATGCGTTCGCCTTAAGGGATGCTGCGCTGAAGCTCATTGCCATGCACGATGCTGCGCCTCGTATCGTTCGCTATACCGCAGATATGAAACGATGGTTGCTGACGCAATCAATTCTGGCTTTTCATTTTCAGCGCGTCACGTCGCCGTCTCATCCAGGCCTTACGGCCGCCAAACTGAATGCCCTCATTGCCGAGAGTGACGTTGCCTCCAAGAACACGGCATTCGCGCATCTCGCAGAGATGCGCAATTACGGTCTCTTGGTTGATACTCATGAGAGCGGGGACAAGCGCGTTCGCCAGCTCAGAATTTCCGAAACGGCCGAAACCTTGATCCGCGAATGGTTCAACGAACATTTGAAATCACTCGACATGCTGGATTGCGGCACGCGATTCTCGCGATCATCAGCCGATCGGCGCCTGCTTTGGTATGCGCAACCAAGAATGTCCCAGAGCCTCTTCCACGATCCAAACTGGACTAGTCCTCCGCAGACGGTGGACACTTTCGTCCGAACTGCTTCCGGCAGCAACATCCTGCACGACCTGATGTCCCGCTTACCCCCGGGAAGGGAACTGGAGCCGCGCATGCCTATTGGTCCTTTGCGCATCGGAGAATTCTTCAAGCGCTACGCCATCTCTCGGACCCATGCGCGGCGCCTTTTCGATCGCGCTCACTTGCTTGAGGCTTGTGGATGGGACCTCTCCAGTGACCGCGGTGATTTCTGGCTTGGAGCAGAGCTGGTCCGCGACTATCGCCATTGGCAGGCAGTCAAGTTTGCCGCCATCGACGAAGCGTTCGAATGGGCCTACTGTCATCTATCCGAGCCAACCAATGGGCAACAACAGGATTGAGCTCTTGGCGCGGCAGCGCGAGACCTGGAGGGCTTATATCCACCTCGTGCTAGCAAACTACTCGCTCAGCCAGAACGGCCTTGGGCCAAATCTGCCTTGACAACGAACACAGATCACCTGCCCGGCCGCACCCGCGATCGTGCGATATCAATGATGTCATCGGTGGTGGCGCTTCGATATGCATGCGGATATCAGGATATTTGCGGGCAATGCGCGCAAGGAACGCAGGCAGCACGCCGATGGTGGCGGGATAGACGGTGCCGATCGCAATCCTCCGCGTCTTGCCGACAATTGAAAGGGCGATCTTTCGACATGTCCACCGCTCAAGATCCTGGCCGCGCGCTGATAGAGGGCTGTCCCTGACCGACAGCCGGCGAGGCCGAGTTCTTTCCGCCCGATGGACTCAGCACCGCCAAGCGGCAGACGTCTTGTTCGACCTCGCGCTCCGATCTCACCCTCGGTGGCGGCAATGGCTTGTTTGGCTTCTTCCAGCAGAATGTCCTCGGCGCCGTCCGCATAGCGGCGCCGATGCAGCCAGCGCACGTCCTGCCGCCCAGCCAGTTCGAGAATGCGCCTTGCGTTGTTCAGCACCGGCTCAAGCCCGACATTGCCGGCGACACAGGTTACAGCGATCATGTCCAGCGCGTCCGACCGACCAAGCGCAGCATGGCGAGCGCATCATCAGCACCAGGATCGCAATCTTAGAGAAAACGCAAAGCAGTCATCGCTTAGTTCCCTGGGTCAATCCTTGTCGGCCAGGAAGCGAGCAGCTTCCGCCGACCAGCCGAAACGGACCGTCGAGCCGACTGCCACATCGCCGGCCTGGGCTGGTGCGCGGGCAATGATTTCTTGTGCATCGGCATCGATGATGACGCGCAGTTCCGAACCGCCGTAGACCGTTTCGCGCACACGCCCCTCGCAGAAACCTTCGCCAAGCGTGATCATTTCGGGGCGGACGACGAGCGCGCCCTTGGCACCTTCGGCCGGAGCAGCACCGGCGATCGGCAACGTCCCGATAGCCGTTTCAAGCGCACCGGCCCTGACCGTGCCGCGAATAATCGAGGACAGGCCGATAAAATCCGCCACGAACAAGTTCTCGGGCTCGTCGTACATCTGCCGGGGCGTGCCGAGTTGAGCGATCTTGCCGTTGTTCATCAGACATATGCGGTCGGAAAGCGCGAGCGCTTCCTGCTGGTCGTGAGTGACGAAGATGATCGTGGCACCCGTCTCGCGGTGAATGCGCTTGATCTCGATCTGCATCACTTCGCGCAATTTGGCATCGAGCGCGCCGAGCGGTTCATCCATCAGAATAATGGCCGGATCGTAGACGAGGCAACGAGCGAGCGCCACGCGTTGCTGCTGGCCGCCGGACAGCTGCGAGGGGGAACGTTCGGCCGCATGGGCAAGCCCGACGGTTTCCAGCGCCTTG
Source organism: Rhizobium sp. KNZ14-9A (assembly GCF_056755015.1). Taxonomy (NCBI): domain Bacteria; kingdom Pseudomonadati; phylum Pseudomonadota; class Alphaproteobacteria; order Hyphomicrobiales; family Rhizobiaceae; genus Rhizobium; species Rhizobium sp. KNZ14-9A. The sequence continues at coordinate 2,450,976 of NZ_JBPGXB010000004.1, read as the reverse complement.
GCCACCTTGGTACTGATTTCGGCCTTCGGCAGGTTGCGCATTTTCAATGCAAAGCCGACGTTTTCCGCCACCGTCATATGTGGGAAGAGCGCGTAGTTCTGGAACACCACACCGATGTCGCGCTTGTTGACCGGCGCGTGGGTCTGGTCCTTGCCGTCGATCACGACGGTGCCAAACGTTGGTTCCTGCAGGCCGCAGATGAGCTGCAGGAGCGTGGTCTTGCCGGAACCCGAAGGTCCGAGAAGCGTCAGAAGTTCACCCTTTCGCACTTCGAGATCGACATGATCGAGTGCGGTGGTCTGGCCGTAGAGCTTGGCAAGCCCCTGAACCTGAAGCTTGATTTCCGGCGTGTTGGCAGAAGCGGCTGACATGTCGAAAGTGGTTCCTTTGGTCGTGATTGGAGAGGCAGGTTCACGCATGTCAGCGCGGCCTTGCCTTTTCGGCGATGACGAAGAGCACTGTCACCACCGCCACGATGAAGACCGAGGCCGCGGCCAAGGTCGGGGAAATGCTGAGGATGATATCGTCCCACATCTGCTTGGGCAGCGTCTGCTTCACGCCCGCACCGACGAACAGCGCGATGGTAAGTTCCTCGAAGGAATGCAGCAAGCCGAACAGGAATGCCGCCACGGCACCGCCGTTTACCAGCGGCAGAAGCACGAGACGGATCTGCTGCCAGCGGCTGGCGCCGAGCGTCGCCGCCGCCTGCAGCAAACGCCAGTCGACGCTGCGGAAGGTGGTGAGCAGGATCACGAACACGATCGGCATTGCGGACAGCGTATGGCCGAGGATGATGCCGGTATTGGTGGCGATCAGGCCGACCTTGGCGAGCACGTAGAACAGCGACACGCCGATCACAATGTTTGGCACGACCATGGGCAGCATGAAGGAGAGGAAGATCAGGCCACCCGCCTTGCGCTGCGTGCGTGCCAGGCCATAAGCTGCCATGCCCGAAATGATCGTAGCGAGAACACCGGTGACGATAGCGATGACGGCGGAACGCGTGGTCGCCCCCATCCACTGGTCGGAACCCATATAGGCCTGGAACCAGCGCAGCGAAAAGCTCTTTGGCGGGAATTCAAGGAAGGTCGAGCCAGAGAAGGCCATTGGCGGGAAGGCAAGAACCGGTACGATCATCACGGCAATCACGATCCAGACGAAGATGATGAAGAAACTGCGACTGAGGCGGGCCGGCAGCAAGCGGGCGACGAAATCGCTGACGGCAGCGCCGACCTCGATGATCAAGCCGCCGATCGCTCCAATGATACCGCCGCGTTTTGCGACCGCACCGTTGCCCGATACGGCCGACATTCCGAAGAAGCGGTCATAGACGGCGATAGTGATAAGCGTCACCGCCAGAAGCAGAGCTGCAAGCGCACCGGCAAGCCGCATGTTGAAGAGTTTCTGCACCTGCGTAATCATCATCTGGCCGATGACGGTCTCGTTCGGCGATCCGAGCAGAGCCGGCGTGATGAAGAAGCCGAGGCCCATGACGAAGATCAGCAGGCCGGCAGCAGCGACGCCAGGCATCGAAAGCGGCATGAAGATGCGCCAGAAGGACTGGCTGCGGCTTGCGCCCATCGTCATTGCCGCGGGCATCAGGCGCCCGTCGATGGCCAGCATGGTCGGCAACATGGTGAGGATGGCGATCGGCAGCATGGCGTGCGCCATGCCAAAGACGACGGCGCCGCGACCATAAAGCAGGTTGAGCTCGGTATCGAAACCCATGCCGGTCAGCATCTGCGCTACAATGCCTTTGCGAGCCAGAAGCACGATCCAGGCAAAGTTCTTAAGAAGCGGGCTCACCCAGAAGGGCAGCAGGACAAGCCACATGGCCATGCGCCGGCGCCGCTCCGGCATGCCGGTCAGCCAGACGGCGATCGGATAGCCGACCAGAAGGCACACGATGGTGACCTGCGCCGAGATGGCGAATGTGTTGGCAAGGACCTTCATATAGACCCCGGCCGAGAACATCTGCTCGTAGACGGTCAGATCGAAAGCACCGGTCTTCGGGTTGACGAAGGACTGCCAGATCAGCGCGCCGGCCGGCAGGATCAGCAACAGCGCCATATAAACAAGCCCCGGCATGGAAAGCCACAGGCTGTCGAGCCTCAGGCGCTGCCGAGAGAATGTGTTGTTGGCGGAGAGTTCAGCCATGATAGTTCCGTTCGTTGAAATGGCCCGTTCCGCATTTTACGGAACCGGGCCACCCATTGTCAGATACGGAGCCCCGCCGAAAGGCGGGACTTGAAGATCAGGTGGTCTTGCAAGCTGAAATCAGCTCAGGATCCACTGCTCGAAACGCTGTGTCAGCTCGTCCTGATGTTCTGCCCAGTAGGCGGCATTGAGAACTGTCAGACCCTTGATATTGTCTGGCGCCGTCGGCAGCAGAGCCGCCTTTTCTGCGCTCAGATGCTCATAGGCCTTCATGTTGGTCGGGCCGCAGGCAAGGATGTCCGTATAGGCAGCCTGACGCTTGGGATCCAGGCACCATTCGATGAACTTGCGCGCGAGATCGGCCTTCTCGGTATTGCCGGCGATGGTCCAGCCGTCGATGTTGAACAGGCCGCCGTTCCAGACGATGCCGGCCGGTGCGCCGGCATTGATGGCGGCCTGCGCGCGGGTCGACCAGGTCGACATCAGGTCCAGTTCGCCGTCCTTCAAAAGCTGGGTCGCGTGGGCGCCGGACGTCCACCAGATGTTGATGTGGGGCTTGATCTTGTCAAGGCTCTTGAAAGCACGTTCGACGTCGAGCGGATAGAGCTTGTCGAGCGGCACGCCATCGGCAAGCAGTGCCATTTCGAGTGTCGTGACCGGACTGCGCCACAGGCCGCGGCGGCCCTGGAAGGCTTCGGTGTTCCAGAAATCGGCCCAGCTTGTCGGAACCGTCTTCACGGTATCCTTGCGGTAGCCCATGGCCAGCGCGAAGATCGCCACACCGGCAAAATCCGGCTCGAACGTGTGCGGCGTGAAATCGTCCTTGTTGGGCACTTCTATGTTGAGCGGCAGCATGTAATTGTCGCCGAGTTGGCGGATGCGCAGCACGTGCTCCGGCGTCATCAGGGCGACGTCGAACAGCTTCGTGTCCGTATCGATCGCCATCTTGTACTGCGGGATCGGGTCGGGCTCGTTGGTATTGGTCTGGATGGTGACGCCTGTCTCGGCGGCAAAGGTGTCGTAGAAGGCGACTTTGAAGCCTTCGTAGAAGGCGCCGCCCATGTCGCGCACGACCAGAGTTTCGCCGGCAAATACGCGGTTGCCCTTCAGAAGCGCCGGAGCGGCAAGCGCCACGGCAGCAAGCCCGGTGGTCGTCTTCATGAAACCACGGCGTGATACATTGTTGTTCATTTTTACCCTCCGGTATTTTTGTTTGACCTTCGTCAACTCTACTTTTCCCGTCGCCACGGCTTCGGTAAATTACATTTTTCCGTGCATCTGCTTTGGGACATACGAAGCAAGCAGGCGACGGCTTGCGCAAAAGCGAATAACTGCGGCAGCGATTACCGCATCGCAGACGGCAAGCTGCGTTTCCTCGATGAATTCGTCCGGGCGATGTCCCTGGTCCATGCTGCCAGGCCCGCAGATCACCACCGGCACCTCCAACGCCTGCGCAAACAGCCCAGCCTCCGTTCCGAAACTGACGCGGCATTCCTTGCTGCCCTTCGGCAGGCACGAAGCAAAGGCCTGAACCACAGGATGGCTTCCATCAATCGAGTGGCCGGGATAATTGCCGGTGATCTCAATATCGATCGATGCTTCCTTGAATCGTTCCTTATGCGGGGCAACGCCGGCAGCGCCGGCCTTGCGGACCTGCTCGGCCAGAGCAAGAGGATCGTCCGCCGCCATCATCCGGCATTCTATCAGCAGTTCAGCGTGATCCGGCACGAGATTGACCGCAGTTCCGCCCGCCAATTTGCCGACATGCACCGTCGCATAGGGCACGGAATAGCCCGGCTCACGCGGGCCGCGGGCCTCGATCTCGTCCTGCAGGCGCCGCAGGCTCGCTATGAAGTCCGTGGCGATATGCAACGCATTGAGGGCTAGCGGCGCTTCCGCCGAATGGCGTGGAACGCCGGTGGCCTTCACATGGAAAGCCATCTTGCCCTTGTGACCAAGGCCGAGCTGCATCGATGTCGGCTCACCGATGACGATCAGATCCGGCAGGATGTCGCGAGCCGCGATTTCCTCAAGCATCGGCCTGACGCCGACACAGCCGATTTCCTCGTCATAGGAGATGGCCAGCCACAGCGGAGCCGCCAGACTTTTGACGTCGATCGTCTCGGCCAGCGCCAATGCCGAAGCGACAAATCCCTTCATGTCGGTCGTGCCGCGCCCGTAAAGCCTGCCGTTCTTCCGGGTCAGGTTAAAAGGAGGCACCGTCCAGTCCTGTCCGGCGACCGGCACCACGTCAACATGCCCGGAGAGCATCAGCCCGCCGGGTGCGTCCGGGCCTAGGCGCGCCAGAAGCGCCGCCTTTTGGCCGGTCGCATCGTAGAAGCGCTCGCAGACGGCGCCGGCACTCGCCAGCGCGGTCTCGATCTCCTCGATCAGCGGCAGGTTGGTGTCCGAACTGACGGTGGGATGGGCAACCAGTCGCTCCAGCCAATCCAGCGTCGAGGTCACAGTTTTGCCTCCGCCTCGTCCATTGCGGCGTTGATCTCTGCAATCAACCCGGCAACCTCGGCCTCCGGAATGGACAGACGAAGACGGCGCTCGAGCGAGGTGAAAATGCCAAAGAATGAGTTCGAGCAATGCGTGAGCATGCGCATCGCATCCTCTTTCGAAATATTGCAGCGGTTCGTCAGATAGGCGCAGATGTGCTCACAAGCGATGGCGTTCGGCAGCACATAGGCCGGCTGCGTATCATAGGCGATCCGGCGGAACGGCAGGACCGAAGGTTGGATCGTCAGCTTGGCGGAGAGTTTTGGATCGCGCGAAGAGGCACCGACGACAAGGCGCGCATCGACACCTTCCAGCACCCAGCGCCCAAGCACCGGATCCCAGATCGCCAGATCAAGACCCTTGATGGCAAGTTCGATCCGCTTGCTTTCACCGGGCGCCAGCACCGGCTTGGCAAAACCCTTGAGTTCCTGCGGCGAACGCTTCAGCCGCTTGCCGGGTGCCTGCAGATAAAGCTGAACGACTTCAGCACCTGCCCGGTCACCCGTATTGGTCACGGTGAAGGCGATGGTGATCTCGTCGCGAAGCCCGATCTGCACCGATGACACCGTGAGGTCGGAATAAGCGAACGTCGTGTAGCTCAGGCCGTGGCCGAAAGGGAACAGGGGTTCGATTTCTCGCAGATCGTAGGCGCGGTAGCCGACATGGATGCCTTCACCGTAGATATGCCGGCCGTTTTCACCCGGGTAATGCAGGAAGCCGGGCACATCGGCGAGACGCTTCGGGAAGGTAACGGACAGCTTGCCGGACGGATTGACCTTGCCGGTCAGCACGTCAGCGACGGCACCGCCCATCGCCTGGCCAGAGTAGAAGGTGACAAGCACCGCCTTGACATCATTGACCCATGGCATTTCCACCGCATCCGGGCAGGCGATCACTACCGCCACCTTCTGCGACACCGCCGCAAGAGCGGCGATCATCCCATCTTGACCGGGGCCGAGCGCCAGCGTGGTTCTGTCCGAACCCTCGCCATCATAGGCACCTTCCGTCGACGTATAGACCAGAACCAGATCCGCCTTGGCCGCGAGCGCCAGCGTTTCCGCATCTGCCTCCTCGCGGAACGTCAGAACATGGCTTGTTCCAAGAGCCCGTTCCAGCTGTTCCAGCGGCTGATCGACCATCGTCGGGATCGTGGTGGCGCAGCCGGAGCCTTGAATGACCGGGGTACCCGCATCACGACCGACCACGAGGATATTTCTCATACCCGGCCGAATCGGCAGGAGACCTTCATTGTGCACGAGCACCATGGAAGCCGCGGCCATCGCGCGCGCTTCGCCATGATGTTCCTCCGCGGTATAGACCGGCAGCGGCGCCTTTGCGCCTTCATTGCAGCGCTTGATCATGTCCAGCATGCGCTGGCACGACAGGTTCGCGACTTCCGCCGGAACAGCGCCACTGTCCAGCGCTGCGAGAAGATCGGCCTTGCGGCGCGGGCTTTCCGGCATGTCGAGATCGCCACCGGCAACCAGCGATACCGGACGTTGCTTGATGCCATGCCAGTCCGAAACGACGACGCCGTCAAAACCCCAGTCCTTGCGCAGGACCTGATCGAGAAGCCACGGATCCTGCGAGGTTTGGACGCCGTTCAGGCGATTGTAGGAGGACATGATCGTCCAAGGCTTGGACTGCTTGATGGCGATCTCGAAACCCTTGAGATAGATTTCCCGGAGTGCGCGTTCTTCGACGACGCTGTCCATTGTCGTACGCTCGACTTCGGAATTATTGCAGGCGAAATGCTTGAGCGACGTGCCGACGCCTTGGGACTGAACGCCCTCAATGACGGCAGCCGACAGCTTGCCGGTGACCAGCGGATCTTCCGAATAATATTCATAGGACCGGCCGGCAAGCGGCGTACGGCGCAGGTTGATGCCGGGGCCTAGAAGCAGATTCACGCCCATGGCACGGCATTCCTGGCCGAGTAGCACGCCCAGCCGCTGCATCAGGCCTTCGTCCCAGCTGTTGCCCATGGCCGAGCCATTCGGGAAGCAGGTCGCCGGCTTCATTTCTCCCCATGCGATGGCGACGTCGCTGGCGCGCTGGTTGACCACCGACAGGAAGGCATCAAGATCCATGCCGCCACGCTCGTCGCTGTCGATCTGCGGAATCGAGTAGCGCACGCCATACGTTCCGTCGGTCATGACGATCGGCTTGATGCCGTAAGCGGGAACTGCCGCGGTCTTCCACATTCCGAAGCCGGAAAGGAGATCGACCTTTTCCTGATTGGTCATCGCTTCGACGATCGATGCGATTGTCTGGCTTGCGGACTGGCTCTTCTCTTGCATGCTGGACTCCTTGATGCGGCACGCCGCGCTGGTCAGGCGACGTTTGGCGCGCACACTGTCAGCCGACGATCAAAAAGAAAAATAGGATATTCGGAACTGGTGCTTTGAAAAAAGCGAGCCTAGCTCTGGCTGGTGCGACGCAGATTGAGGATCGGAGCTTCCATGCCGGGCACGTAATTGTCGGAAATGAGATTGCTGCAATGCTCTTCGAAGGTCCGTACAAGCCGGGTAGACACCTGTTGTGCGACACGGATCAGGCCGATGCGCATCGGCTTGTGTTCACCGGACAAACGAAGACTGACGAGCCGCCGGCCATCCAGCGCCGCCTTGTTCTTGGGCCGGACGTTGGCGAGCGTGTAACCATAGCGGTTGCCGACCATCGTGCGAATGACTTCCTGATGCTGGATCTGTGCGACGATATTCGGGTTGGCGCCGGCGGCCGCAAAAAGCCCTAGGAAATAATCCCGAGAGAGCGGCAGATCGAGAAGAATGAATTCATGCTCCTCGAGTTCGGCCAGCGAGATCGCGGAGCGTTCCGCCAGCGGATCGGTTTCGGCCACCTGAACGTAGGGCGGCAACTCCGCAAGCGGCGTAAACTCAAATCCCTCCGGAATCAGCAGGTCATAGGAGAGCGCGATATCCAGCTCGGCACGCTCCAGCCGCGTCAGGAGCGTTCGGTGATCGGCGACTGTGGGCCTTACGGTGACGCCGTTATAAGCGGCCTTAAAACTCTGGCTGACCTCTGGCAGCAACATCGGCGCAAAGGTCAAGAGACAGCCGAGTGACAAAGTTCCGCGGATCTGATCCGTCGCCTCAGAAGCCGCGGTGTAGAGATTTTGCACCTGCTCGATGACCGTCTTGGCTTGCAGCAACAGCTTCTGGCCGGCAGGCGTCAGCGACAATCCCTGGGCATGGCGCCTCAAGAAAAGCTGGGTGTTGAGCTCGATTTCAAGCTGGGAGATTGCGGTCGAGATGGAAGGTTGCGAAACGCGGATACGGTCCGATGCCAAAGTGATCGAACCGGCCTCGGCCGTCGCGATGAAATATTCGAGCTGACGCAGTGTGAAGCGCATTTGAGGCCCTGATGCCAAGTGTCACGCCCAAAGAGCTGACGCGTATGCCCATGCCAATGCGAAGGCTACGGAGGTCAGCTTAATATTTGCCATTTGCTAAAATGTAAATGTTCTCCCGCGCTCTGCTTTCGGCAATCCTAACCAATGCTGCAGCAAATCGTAATTTTCCGAATGCCAACCGTTCGCTAGAGCGGAACGATAGCTGACGCCGATCGGCGGGTCGTGGCGAAACAGAAAAGGGCGAGTGCATGTCAGTCGAGAAGATCCATACGCTGGTTGTCGGAGCCGGCCAGGCTGGTGTGGCGATGAGCGAGCATCTCAGTCGCAATGGCATCGACTATATCGTCCTTGAACGCGGACGCATCGCCGAACGCTGGCGTTCGATGCGCTGGGATTCGCTCGTTGCCAATGGCCCCGCCTGGCACGATCGCTTTCCCGGCATGAACTTTCCCGGCGATCCGGATGGCTTCGTGCCCAAGGACGGCGTCGCCGATTATTTCGAAGCCTATGCCGAGATGCACAAGGCGCCGATCCGCTGCGGCGTCGACGTGACCAAAGTCGAACGACTTGAAGACCGCCCCGGCTTTCGCGTCGAAACATCGGATGGCGTGATCGAAGCCCTCAATGTCATCGCCGCCACCGGACCGTTCCAAAGCCCGAGCATTCCGCCCATAGTACCTGCAGACGCCGGTATTATGCAGATGCATTCGAGCGATTATCGCAATCCTTCCCAACTTGCGGAGGGCGCCGTGCTGGTGGTCGGCGCCGGCTCGTCAGGTGTCCAGATCGCCGAGGAACTGATGCTTTCGGGACGCAAGGTCTACCTTTCCGTCGGCCCGCACGACCGCCCTCCCCGGGCCTATCGCGGCCGCGACTTCGTCTGGTGGCTCGGCATTCTCGGAAAATGGGATGCACAAGCGCAGGCCCCCGGCTCCGAGCACGTGACCATTGCCGTTAGTGGTGCGGGCGGCGGCAAGACGATCGATTTCCGCCGCCTGGCAGCGCAAGGCATGGTGCTTGTCGGCATGACCGGCGCTTACAGTGACGGATCTCTGTTCTTTGCCGACGATCTCGCCCGCAATCTCGATCACGGCGACCGGAACTATCTGGCGCTGCTCGACGAGGCCGATGCCTTCGTGACGCGCAACGGCCTCGATCTGCCGAAGGAACCGGATGCGCGCATGCTTGGGCCGCAAGTCGACTGCGTGATGAACCCGCTGAAGGAACTGAACTTGCAGGATGCAGGTGTCACAACGATCATCTGGGCAACAGGCTTCGTCTCCGATTACAGCTGGCTGAAGGTGAACGCTTTCGACGATGCCGGTCGCCCCAAGCATCAGCGCGGCGTTTCCGCGGAAAAGGGAATCTATTTCCTTGGCCTTCCGTGGCTGTCCGGGCGAGGGTCCAGCTTCATCTGGGGCGTCTGGCACGACGCGAAACACGTGGCTGACCACATCCTGATCCAGGACAATTATCTCGCCTATGCGCCCAGGAGCTGATCAAGGCAGTGCGCCGGCATTTTGCATGAACAATCCTATGGAGAAGAGAATGGCACATACGCGCATTCGCCCGTTTAATACCAAAGAAACCTACCCGGAGCAGAACCTCGACAACGACCTCTGCCAGGCCGTTGTTGCCCGCGGCACGATGATCTTCCTGCGCGGCCAGTGCCCGCAGGATCTCGACACCGCCAAGAACATCGAAAGCCGTGACCCGGTCGAGCAGACCCACAAAGTCATGCAGAACATCCGCCAATTGGTACAGGAATCCGGCGGCCAGATGGAGCATGTTACCAAGCTGGTTGTCTATCTGACCGACGTGCGCCACCGTCAGGCGGTGTACCGGACCATGGGCGAATACATCAAGGGCGTTCACCCGGTCTGCACCGGCCTCGTCGTGGTGGCGCTGGCCAGACCGGAATGGCTCGTCGAGATCGACGCGACGGCCGTCATTCCGGACTAATATCTGAGCGATAACATTGGTCTCGTCGCTCGCCGAGACCAACCCCTGACGAAAACAATATCCCACTGTCCTGACACAGGAGTTCCCATGACCTTCTCCATCGCCGCTCGTTGTGAACAGACCGGCCAGCTCGGCGTCGCGATTTCGTCATCTTCTCCTGCTGTGGCCGCGCGGTGCGCCTGGGCTCGCGCCGGCATCGGCGCGGTTGCGACGCAGAATGTCACCAATCCAGCACTTGGCCCAAAAATGATCGAGGAACTTGCAAACGGCGCGAGCGCGGCAGATGCCGTCGCTGCGGCGCGACAGAGCGATGATTTTCCAGACTATCGCCAGTTGCTGGCAGTGGATGCGGAAGGCAGGACGGCCATTCATTCCGGCACCAACGCTCTCGGGATCTGGACGTCATTCACCGGTCATCAGTGCATTGCGGCCGGCAACTTGCTGGCAAACGACGGCGTGCCGAAGGCGATGGTCGACACGTTCGAGGCAGCGACGGGTGCTTTGGGAGACCGGCTGATCGCGGCGCTCAAGGCGGCCGTTGATGCGGGCGGCGAAGCCGGCTCGGTCCATTCGGCAGGCCTGCTTATCGTCGACAATGAATCCTGGCCTTATGCCGAACTACGGATCGACTGGCTTGATGAGGGCTGCCCAATATCAGCAGTAGCCCACGCATGGGAAATCTATAAACCACAAGCTGCAGATTACGTGACACGAGCACTCAACCCGCTGGCTGCTCCGTCATACGGCGTGCCTGGCGATGAGTGACCGGCTCTCCTGTCGAATGCCGTCCAGACCAAAGACACAGTTCTTGTGACGGATTAGATCCGACATGCGTGCGGCTTCTGCCTGGGTTCAGCCTTGCGCCTTTACGTGTGCCTCAGGAGCGATCGAACGCGTCACGATGCCATCGCATAATGCCGATTTTCTGAGATGTGAGCGCTGCTTGTCCGGAACCGGTACAGCAATTCCGCTAGGTTCTCAGTTTCCTGCGTCAGACTCTGAGCTGCAGCCGTGGTCTGTTCGACCATCGCGGCGTTTTGCTGGGTCACCTTGTCCATCTGGTCGCCGGCGGCCGAGACCTCGCGCAGGCTTGTGGCCTGCTCGCGGGCGGCCACCGCGATCTCGGCGACCGTCGCATTCATCGCGGTCACCTGCTCGACGATCTGTTCGAGCGAAACACCGGATTCGCCGACCAGTTCGACGCCCGTCTTGACCTGCATCGAGGAGGTGGAGATGAGTTCCTTGATCTCTCTTGCCGCATTGGCCGAGCGCTGGGCGAGTTCGCGCACTTCCTGGGCGACGACGGCAAAGCCCTTGCCGGCCTCACCGGCGCGTGCGGCTTCGACGCCGGCATTCAGCGCCAGCAGGTTGGTCTGGAAGGCGATCTCGTCGATGACGCCAATGATGTTGCCGATCTTCGACGAGGAGTTCTGGATTTCCGTCATTGCGGCGATGGCGCGGGAGACGATCTCCCCACCCTTTTCGGCGTTGGTGCGGGCCGTCGCCACGACAGCCTGGGCGCGGCTGGCGCCCTCCGCCGTTCCGTTGAGGCCGCGGGTGACATCACTGAGCGCCGCGACCGTTTCTTCCAACGAAGCGGCCTGCTGCTCGGTACGGCGGGCGAGATCGTTAGAGGCGGTGGAGATTTCCGCAAGGCCTGACCGAATGGTCGTGACCGCGCGAATAACGGAACCGATTGCTTCTTCCAGGCTTGCCACCGAGTTGTTGAAGTGATCGCGGATCCTGACGTATCGGTGGTCGACTTCGCCGACGCGGACCGAGAGATCGCCCTTCGAGAGCGCATCCAGGCCGACCGAAATCTGGCGGAAGGCATGCTCCATCACCTGTGCATCGCTGAGGCGCTCGGCTTCCTGGCGCAGCCGCTCTTCTTCGGCGGCGAGGCGGGCGCGCTCGGCATTGGCCTCGGCGATCAGTTTGGCGCGACCGGTCTCCTGGAAGACCTTCAGCGAACGCGCCATGGCGCCGAGCTCGTGACGATGCTCGACGCCCTTGATCACGATGGTGTCGTCGCCCCGGGCAAGCCGCTCCATGGACTGCGCCATGCCGCGAACGGCGGAGGCAATCAGTCGGCCGACGAGATAGGAGAGCAGGAGGCCGATGACGATCAACAGGCCACTGATGACCAGCGTCGTGCTGGTCGCGGAGGCGACGGTTGCTTCGACTGAACCGTCCAGGTTCTTCTGCGCGCCGGTCACGCTCTCCTGCAGATCCTTGAACTCACCCGATATCTTCGGCGCGAGCACGTTGAGCTGCGTCTGACGGATATTGCCGGATGCCTGCAGTACTTCCTTCAAATCGCTGAGACGGGCAGTGTAATTCTGCATGAGCTGGCCGGCGCCCATCAGGCGCTTCTTCTGCAGCTCGTTCTTCACCGCCTTGGCGGCGGCATCGTTGAGCGCCACCGCCTCGGCGAGCGCTGCCTGCGCCGTATCATAGGCGGCGAAATCGTCCGAATGCACGAAACGCTCGGAAAAATAGAGGCTGCGGTTCAAGGCCTCCAGCGTCTCTGCCGTCATGTGCTGCAGGGCCACGTCATTCTGGCGCCAGGCGCTGCGCATGACGTCGTTGAGTGCGATGCTGGTCCAGGGTCCGAATTCGGTGACCTTGGAAATCAGCATGTCACGTCGGGCCTGAAGGGCGACAATCTGTTCGAACGCATTGCCATAGGCGGCAATGTCCTGGCGGATTGTCGCAAGACCGGACTGCAGGTCCTTGTTATCTGCAAAACGCGGATCGCCCGCCTCGAAGGCTTTGACGCCGGCGCGGAAGCTGTCGACGACGGCCTGCGTCGGCGTGGAGCGGAAGGCTTCCGCTGACATCTGGATCTCGTGCAGTCTGTCGCTGTAATCGGAGATGGCGAGGCTCTGGCCTGCCGTGGCGCGATAAGAGGTGAAGATGGCAGCAAGCCCGTTCATGCCGGAGATCGCGCTGACGGTAAGAAGGCTCATCAACAGGATCAGCGGTACGAAGCCTGAGGTGATCTGCGCGCGGATGCCGAATTTATTCCAGAAATGCAACATGATTGGCCTCTTATGCTCACTGGCTCTTCGGCAAATATTTGGTGATGTTCTCGGGCGTCACGAGTTCGAAGGGAACGTTGTTTTCGCGCGGCACCTTCTCCTTGTTGGCGAGCTTCACGGCAGCGTCGACAGCGGTCGCACCCTGCCCGACAGCGCTCTGAAGAATGGTGACGTCGAGATCGCCGGCTGCCATCGCGGCAAGCGCGTCGTCGGTCGCATCGACCCCGGCGGTGACGACGTCCTTCATCGTCATACCGGCCTTCTTCATGGCGCGGATCGCGCCGAGCGCCATCTCATCATTGTTGGCGATGACAGCGTCGAACTTGACGCCGGCCGCCAGCCATTCTTGCATCTGCTGATCGGCATAATCGCGCGACCAATAGGCGGCCTGCCGCTCGACGATCTCGAGGCCCTTGCATTCCGGCGTGGCGATGACGTCCGATATGTCCTGGGTGCGGGCACGGGCGGCCGCGTGGAAGGGTTCGCCCATCAGCACGACGACGCGGCCCTTGCCCTTGAGGAGCGCGCAGACCTGCTTCGTTTGGAGCGTCCCTGACTCCTTCTCGTTGGAGGCGACCACCACCTGATTTTCCGGCAGGTCGAGCAGGTTGGAGGGAACGTTGTTGATGTAGACCAGCGGAATGCCCGAGTCTGCCGCCATCTTGGTCATTTGCGGCCCGAGGTCGCCATCGGAGACGGCAAGGATAATGGCGTCGACCTTGTCGGCAATGAGCTTCTGGACCTGCTTCTTCTGCAGCTCATTGTCGCCCTTGGCATTTTCGGTGACGAGCTTGAGTCCTGATATCGTCTGCCCGTGGGTGACGACGCCGTTCAGCAGCGCCGTTCTGAATTTGTCGAGATCGGACATCGAGACGCCGATTGTCTGGGCGCCGGCGGCGGAGATCGACATCGCCAAGGCTATGGATGCGAGCGTGGCAGTCTTCACTAAATTCCCTCCGCGATTTGGATAGGGTCGGATCGTTACAAATCTTGGTAAATTTTACCTTGCATTCGCAGAGAGGTGGACAGGGAAATTTCCCCGCTTGCTGTGGCGCTATGGAGAGAGCGGCCTTCGCCACATCCGGACTGGCCTAGTTTTGCTGCCCGATGACAATAATCTTGTGAAAAATCCGATACTAGGGCACAATTTCCGAAGGCATCTGAAGTTGCGGCGCAGTCTCAAATCCGGCCGTCTCGCGCCGAGTGGCAGTTCGCGTCGGAGGGTCGGCGTCGATGGATCAGGGGTTTTTTCTTCTGTTCGCTGCGGTATCCGTGATCACGGCCCTGACGGTGGTCCTGGCGCGCAATCCGGTTCACAGCGCATTGGCGCTGATGGCGTGTTTCCTGCAGGTCTCGGCAATCTTCGTCTTGCTCGAGGCACCGCTGCTCGCGGTCATCCAGATCTTCGTCTATGTCGGCGCGATCATGGTCCTGTTCCTGTTCGTGATCATGATGATCGATGTGCGCGAAGTGGTGTTGCAGCGGTTCTTGCCGGGCGGCAACCTACCGGCTCTGGTACTGCTCGTCCTGCTCGGGGTCGAGATGCTCGTGCTGGTGCTCTGGAGCGACCGCTTTTCGCTCATGGAGCCCGTCGCCATGGGCGGCGGCGATGAGGTCAGGCAGCTTAGCACGGCACTTTTCGCCGACTATCTCCTACCGTTTGAAACCGCCTCCGTAATCCTGCTGGCGGCCCTGGTCGGCGCCATCATCCTGGCGCGGAAGGAGCAGGGGTGATGGTTCCGCTCTGGTGGTACATTGTGCTCGGAGTGGCCCTGTTCGTGATCGGAGCGGCGGGCGTGCTGCTCAGGCGCAATATTCTCGTCGTACTGATGTCGCTGGAGCTGCTGCTCAACTCGGTCAACATCAATTTCATCGCTTTCGGGCGTTACCATGCCGATTTCCGCGGGCAGATCTTCGCGATCTTCGTCATCGCAATCACCGCGGCAGAGGTTGCCGTCGCCCTCGGTATCCTGGTCGCCCTCGTGAGGAACAAATCCACCCTCAAGGTCGACGACGTGACGGTGATGAAAGGATAGCGGCTTTGGACCCGGTTGTATCGATCCGGCCGTTGCTTGCCATCACCGTCGCCGGTCTGGCGGCCCTTGCAGTTCTCCTTTTGAACAACCGCGAGAGACTTCGCGATCTGGTCTCGCCGTTGGCCGCGATCGCCATGTTCGCGATTGTCGTGTCGATGGCGCCCACGGTGCTGGCGGGCGGGACGGTCGAATTGCGCCTGTTCGAGATTCTACCGGGGATCGACTTTGCTTTCCGGGTCGATGCGCTCGGCATGGTGTTTGCCACCGTCTCGTCGCTGCTGTGGATCGTGGCGGCGATCTATTCCATCGGCTACATGCGGCATCTGAACGAGCATGCGCAGACCCGGTTCTTCGCCTGCTTCGCCAGCAGTCTTGCGGCCGCCGCCGGGGGCGCCTTCGCCGCCAATCTGTTTACGCTGGTGATCTTCTACGAAGTGCTCAGCCTCGTTACCTATCCGCTCGTCTACCACCACGAGGACGAAGAGGGATGGCGGGGCAGCCGCAAGTACCTCGTCTATCTGATGGGTGCCTCGAAAAGCGCGCTGCTCGCCGCACTGGCGCTGACCTATCATATTGCGGGATCGCTCGACTTTGTCGCGGGGGGACTGCTGGCGGGGAGCAATGCCTCGGCGGCGCTGCTGACGGTCGTCTATTTCTGCTATCTTTTCGGCTTCGCCAAGGCCGCCGTAATGCCGATGCACGCCTGGCTGCCCGCCGCGATGGTCGCGCCGACACCGGTCAGCGCGCTTTTGCATGCAGTGGCAGTGGTCAAGATGGGCGTGTTCTGCGTGCTGCGGGTGGTGTTCCATGTCTTCGGCACGGAACTAGTGGGCGGGCTCGGCCTCGGCATCGCCACGGCCTATCTGGCTTCGTTCACGATCCTGATGGCATCGGTTTACGCCCTGACGCGAGACGACCTGAAGGCCAGGCTCGCCTATTCGACGGTCAGCCAGCTCTCCTACATCGTGCTGGGCGCGGTTCTGTTGTCGCCGGTCGCGATGGTCGGCGGGATTATCCACATCGCGGCGCACGCATTCTCCAAGATCACGCTCTTTTTCTGCGCCGGGTCGATCTATTGCGCGTCGGGCAAGCGTAACATCAGCGACATGGCCGGTATCGGCCGCAGGCTGCCCTGGACGATGGGAGCATTCTTCGTCGCCTCGCTCAGCATGATTGGCGTGCCGCCCACTGCCGGCTTCGTCAGCAAGTGGTATCTGGCGGAGGGCGCCGTGGCGGCAGGAGAGACCGCGTTCCTGGTCGTGCTCCTGGTGAGTTCGATCCTGAACGCCGCCTATTTCCTGCCGGTCAGCTATGCCGCCTTCTTCCAGGCGGAGAGGAAAGAGGAGAGCCGGACCACGGTCCGTGAAATTCCGTTGGTCACGATTCCATTGGTCGCAACGGCGATCCTGTCGGTGCTGATGGGCATTTTCCCGGGCTATTTTCTCACCCTGGCAGACGGAGTGATCCGATGATCAAGCGTGTCGTCGACTTCTTTGGTGACGAGCAATATGCGAGGCCGCGACGCCGACTGTTCTACCTCGTGCTCGTCCTGATCGTCCTCGCCGACTTTCTGGTCTTGCGCGAACATGCCGAATATCTGTGGGACAGCCTGCCGGGTTGGTCGGCCGTCTACGGCTTCGTTTCCTGCGTCCTGCTTATCTTCGTTTCCAAGTTTCTCGGCCATCGGGTCGGGCTGATGCGGCGCGAGGACTATTATGACTGACTTCATCCATCCGGCTCTGCTCTTTATTCTTGGCGCCCTGCCGATCCCGTTCCTCAGCGGGTCGATCCGCAAGGCCTATCTGCTTCTGATCCCTGCGCTGGCGATCCTTGCCGTACTTGCGATGGAGCCGGGCAGCTATGGTGAAGCGCGGTTCATCGGGCAGGAGGTCCTGATTGCGAAGGTGGACAAGCTCAGCATCGTCTTCGCCACCGTTTTCACCATCATGGCGCTGATCGGCATGGTCTACGCGCTGCACCTGACGGATGCCGGCCAGCACGTAGCGGCATTCGTCTATGTCGGCAGCGCGCTTGGCGTGGTGTTTGCCGGTGACTATCTGACCCTCTACCTGTTCTGGGAGGGCATGGCATTCGCTTCCGCCTATCTGGTCTTTGCGCAGCGTGGTGGGCCGGCGATCCGGGCCGGCTTCCGCTATCTCATGGTCCATATCACCGGCGGCGTCGTCCTGCTCGGCGGCATCATTTCCCACGGGCTCGCCACCGGTTCACTGCTTTTCGGTCCGATCGCGGGGGACCTCACCAACGGGGGAATGGGGGGCGGCGACTACCTGATCCTCGCCGGCTTCATCCTCAACGCGGCCGTGCCGCCGCTCAATGCCTGGCTGACCGATGCCTATCCGGAGGCGACCGTCACCGGGGCGGTGTTCATGAGCGCGTTTACCACCAAGACCGCCGTCTATGTGCTGGCGCGGGCGTTTCCGGGGACCGAGCTCCTGGTCTGGCTCGGCACCATCATGGCGCTCTACGGCGTCATCTACGCGGTGCTGGAGAACGATTGCCGGCGGCTTCTCGCCTATCACATCGTCAGCCAGGTGGGCTATATGATCGCGGGTATCGGCATCGGGACCGAAATGGCGGTGAATGGAGCCGCCAGCCACGCCTTCGCGCATATCCTCTATAAGGCGCTGCTGTTCATGGGTGCCGGGGCAGTCATCTACGTCACCGGCCGACGCAAGCTCACCGAGCTCGGCGGGCTTTACAAGACCATGCCGCTGACCGTGGCGCTTTACATGGTCGGCGCCTTGGCGATCTCGGCCTTCCCGTTCTTCTCGGGTTTCGTCACCAAATCGATGGTGATAGCGGCTGCAGGAGCGGATCACCGCGCGCTGGTGGTGCTGGCGCTGACGATGGCATCGTCCGGGACGTTCCTGCACACCGGCCTCAAGCTGCCCTATTACATGTTCTTCGGGACGGACCGGAAACTGGAGGCGCGGGAGCCGCCGAGCAACATGCTGATTGCCATGGGCATGGCGGCAATACTCTGCATTGCGATCGGCGTGTTCCCCCAGCCGCTTTATGCGCTTCTGCCCTATCCGGTGGATTTCGAACCCTATACGGGCTCGCATGTCATGGAGAGCCTCGGCCTGCTGATGTTCACCGCCCTGGGGTTCGTGCTTTTCCTCTGGGCGCTCGATCCCGAGAACACGATCAGCCTCGACACCGACTGGTTTTACCGCAAGGGTGCGCGGGCCTTCATGTGGCTCGCCGAAAGGCCGCTGGCGCGCTATGAGCAGGTGGTGAGCAATGTCTCCGAGACCGCAGCGATGCCCTTGCTGCACGGCGCCGCGCGGGCAGGACTCCGGCTCGATCTTGCCGGCGTGGATGCCGTCGTGAACGGCGTCGCCCACTCGATCCTGCAGAGCGGCGGACGGCTCAGGCGGCTCCAGACGGGTGTCGTGACCCATTACGTGCTGGCGATGGTCGTCGGTCTGATCGCAGCCACCGTCGTCTTCGTCGTGGCGTGGCGGTAGGGGGTGCCATGGGCTTCCCGCTGCTGAGCCTCATCATATTCACACCGGTCGCCGGGGCCGCGGTTCTGATGTTCCTGCGCGCTGACGATGCGGCGCGGTGGACTGCGCTCTCTTTCACCGTCCTCGACCTTGCTCTCTGCATCGCCATGCTGGTCGGCTTCGACACCACGACCCATGCCATGCAGTTCACCGAAACGCGCCCGTGGGTGCCCGCGCTCGGGATCAATTATGCGCTTGGCATCGACGGAATCAGCGCGCTCTTCGTCTTCCTGACCGCACTGTTGGGGTCGATCTGCGTGCTCGCCTCCTGGGTCGCGATCGACCGCAAGGTGAAGGAATTCATGATCTGCCTGCTCTCCATGCAGGCGCTGATGCTCGGGGTCTTCTGCGCGCTCGATCTGTTCCTCTTCTACGTCTTTTGGGAGGCTATGCTGATCCCGATGTACCTCATCATCGGCGTCTGGGGCGGCGAGGGTCGGGTCTATGCGGCGATCAAGTTTTTCCTCTACACGCTGGCGGGCAGCCTCCTATTCCTGATCGGTGTCATCGTGCTCTATTTCTACGGTGGCAGGACCTTCGATATCCTCGCTTTGACAGAGCAGGACTTGCCGTTTCGGATCCAGTCCTGGCTGTTCTTCGCCTTCCTGATCGCTTTTGCGGTCAAGGTGCCGATGGTGCCGGTCCATACCTGGCTGCCGGACGCCCATGTGCAGGCGCCGACGGCGGGCAGCATTATCCTCGCCGGCGTGCTCCTGAAGATGGGCGCCTACGGATTCCTGCGGTTCTCGCTGCCGATGCTGCCGGAGGCATCGATGTATTATTCGACGCTGATGCTGGCGCTTTCGGTGCTTGCGATCGTCTATGGCGGGTTGCTCGCGCTGGCGCAGGACGATCTGAAGAAGCTGGTCGCCTATTCCAGCATCAGCCACATGGGCTTCGTGACGCTCGGGATTTTTGCGCTGAACCTCCGTGGGCTCGAGGGCGGTATCCTGCAGATGTTCAATCATGGCGTGACGACAGGCGCCCTATTCCTCTTCGTCGGGCTGATTTACGAGCGGACCCATACCCGCAGCATCGCCGACTATGGCGGGCTGATGAAAGTGGCGCCGGTCTACACCACGTTTCTGGCACTGTTTACCCTGTCGTCGATGGCGCTGCCGGGAACGAATTCGTTCGTCGGCGAGTTGCTGGTGCTGTCAGGCGGGTTTGCCGCCAACCTGGTCGCCGGCTCGGCCGCCGTTTTGGGCGCGTTGCTGGGGGCTGCCTATCTGCTTGGCATGTATGGGAAAGTCGCGCTCGGCCCGACCAGCGTCGCCGGGTTGACGATACGCGACGTGAACGCACGTGAGATGGCTGCGATCCTGCCGCTGGCCGTCTTCGTACTTTGGGTTGGGCTCTATCCGAAACCCTTTCTCAACGTCATCGATGCCTCGGTGAAGCATCTGCTGACGCAGGTGCAAAGTAGGGGGAGCGGCCCATGACCGCCGCCACGCTTTTCCAGTCGGCCCTGGCGAGCCTGCCCGAGATCGTGGTGATCACTGGCGCCTGCATCCTGCTGATCCTGGGACAGTTTGTGCGAAAGGGACAGGAACATTTCCTTGTCTGGGCGTCGGTCGCGGTCGTGTTGATTGCCGCCTTGGCGACACTCATGCTGGCGAGCGAGGTGCGGCCGGCCTACACGGGCATGTTCCTCGCCGACCGCTTCGCGGTCTTCTTCAAGTTCGTCTTCTACTTGGCCACCGTTCTGACATTCCTCCTTTCGCGAAAATATGCCGATATCGAAGGGATCGGCAGCAGCGAATACTATGTCCTGCTGCTCTTTGCGCTTTCGGGCATGATGATCATGGCCTCGGCGACCGATCTCCTGTCGATCTATGTGGGCATCGAACTGATGGTGATTTGCACCTATGTGCTGACCGGTTTCCTGCGGCGTGAGCGGCGGTCGAACGAAGCAGCACTGAAATACGTAATCCTTGGCGCGGTCTCGACCGGGATTTTCCTTTACGGCGTTTCGCTGGTCTACGGGCTCACAGGCACAACGCAATTGGACGGGATGGCTGCGGCCGTGACCGGCGATCGGCTCGATCCCGGATTGTTGCTGGCGGTGGTCTTCATCGTCGCGGGGCTGGTCTTCAAGGTCGGCGCGGTTCCCTTCCATATGTGGCTGCCGGACGTCTATGAAGGCGCGCCGACGACGATCACCGCCTTCATGTCGGTAGGCCCCAAGGCGGCGGGGTTCGCGGTGATCCTGCGGGTGTTCCTCAACCCTCTGGTCGCAGCCTCGGACGTCTGGATCATCCTCGCCGTCATTGCGGTGGTGACCATGGCGCTCGGCAGCTTCGTGGCGCTGGTCCAGGATAATTTCAAGCGTCTCCTGGCCTATTCCAGCATCGCCCATGCCGGCTTCGCCATTTTCGGCGTGGCCGCCGGCGGTGCCGATGGGATCGCCAGCGTGATGCTCTATCTGCTGATCTACGCTTTCATGAATCTCGGCATTTTCGCCGCCGTCATCATGATGCGGAACGGCGATTTCTCGGGCGAGGTCATCGAAGACTATGCGGGTTTCGCCAAGTCACATCCGGGGCTGGCGCTTCTGATGCTGCTCTATCTCTTCTCGCTGGCCGGCATTCCGCCGACGGCCGGGTTCTTCGCCAAGTTTTACGTGCTGGTCGCCCTCGTCGAGCGTGGTTTCGTCATGCTGGCGGTAATCGCAGTGCTGCTCAGCGCCGTCGCCGCCTATTTCTACATCCGCATCGTCATGGTGATTTACATGCGCGAGCCGAAGAGGGCCTTCGCCCCGGCGCTGACGCCTCTGGTGGGTGCGACACTCGCCGTCACCGCCGCCGGCACCATCGGCATTGGCCTGTTTCCGTCGTGGTTTCTGAAGCTTGCCCAAGGATCGGTCTTTGGTGGGTGAGCGATTGGATTTGCAATGATCACACCGACGGAATAGACTTGAACGCGGAGGAAGGATTGCCCAAGTCGCGCCGCGGCGGACCGATTTACCGGTTCGGGATGAGGTCGGTGGGCAACCGGTGCAGTGATATGACTGCAATGGAATTCTTGCCCGTTCTTTTCATGGTCGCCGGAGTCGTTCTGGTGGTCGGGGTGACGTTGTTCGTTTCCTCGCTGCTGCGCCCATCCAATCCCTACCCCGCCAAGAATATGCCCTATGAATGCGGCATGGATGCAGCGGGCGAGGCGGCGGCGGGCCGCTTCAGGGTGCCGTTCTTTATCCTCGCGATCCTGCTGGTCGTTTTCGATGTCGAAGCGATGTTCCTCTTTCCCTGGGCCGTCGTCCTGAAAGAGATCGGGCTGGTCGGCTATATCGAGATGATCGTCTTCATGGTGCTGCTTCTCGTGGGCTTCGCCTACGCCTGGCTGAAAGGAGCGCTGGAATGGGAGGCGTAAACAACGCGATCCGCGACAGCGTGCTGTTCACCACGGCTGACAGCATCATCAGTTGGAGCCGGAGATCGGCGCTGTGGCCGGAGACCTTCGGCATTGCCTGCTGCGCCATCGAGATGATCTCGGCCGGTTGCGCCCGCTACGATCTCGACCGGTTCGGCGTGGTGTTCCGCCCTTCGCCGAGACAATCCGACGTCATGATCATCGCCGGCACCGTGACCCGGAAATTCGCGCCCGTCGTGCGGCGGCTCTATGACCAGATGCCGGAACCGCGCTGGGTGATCGCCATGGGCACCTGCGCTATTTCGGGCGGGGTCTACAACACCTATGCCGTGGTGCAGGGATCGGAAACCTTCGTGCCCGTCGATGTGCATGTGCCTGGCTGTCCGCCCCGGCCCGAGGCGCTGATGCACGGCTTCCTCCTGCTTCAAGAAAAGATCAAGAGATCCCGGGCGCTCGCCGGCACACCTCTGGATCGGGTCATAGCGTCATGAGTGCGCAGCCCTCCCTCAATCGCGCTCCGATCATGGAGCGCTTCGGAGAAACAATCGAGGACCTCGGCACTGCGCACGGTATCGACGCCTTTGCCGTTCCGCCCGGAGGGATCGTCGAGTTCTGCCGGTTCCTGAAAGAGCATCCGGCGCTGCAATTCAACTTCCTCTCGGACATTTGCGGGGTTGATCACTATCCCGAAATGCCGCGGTTCGAGGCGGTCTACCATCTTTATTCGCTGCCCAACAGGTGGCGGGTCCGCATCAAGTGCCGGCTTGGCGATCCTCCTGAAGTGCCTTCGGTCACGGGGGTCTGGCGCACCGCCAACTGGCATGAGCGTGAGGCCTGGGACATGTATGGCATCCGGTTCCAGGGACATCCCGATCTGCGCCGGATCTACATGTGGGAAGGCTTCGAGGGCTTTCCCCAGCGCAAGGATTTCCCCTTAAGGGGCTATAAGGACCAGTTGAACCCCTTCGGTGCCGAAGGTCCGCCGCCAACGCAGCCCGACCTTGCCACCAGGGACATTCCGTAAGGAGGCCGTTCTACGCCGGAACGTTGAGATGACCGAAGTCACCGAGCTCAGCAGGCCTGAGGGCGAAGCGCTCAATACCAGGGAAGTGCTTCTCAACCTCGGTCCGCAGCACCCCAGCACGCATGGGGTTCTTCGGCTCGTCCTCCAACTGGACGGCGAGTTCGTCGAGCGCGTCGATCCGCATATCGGCTACCTTCATCGCGGCACCGAAAAACTGGCGGAGAGCTTCACCTATACCCAGATTTTCCCGCTGACGGACCGGCTCGACTATCTCTGTCCGCCCTCGAACAACCTGGCCTTCGCGCTGGCGGTGGAGAAACTCCTCGGCATAGAAGCACCGATCCGAGCGCAATATATCCGCGTGATGATGGCCGAGCTGGCACGGATCTCCGGTCACCTCCTGATCACCGGCGCGCTGCCGATGGATCTCGGCGCCATGACCGCGCTGCTTTACGTCATGCGCGAGCGCGAAATGATCATGGACCTCCTGGAAATGATCACCGGTGCGCGCATGCACACGTCCTTCTGCCGGGTCGGCGGGGTGCGCGAGGACCTGCTTGACGGGTTCTTCCCGAAGATCCGGGAGTTTTGCGACATCTTCCCGAACCGGATCCGCGACTATGAGCGACTGCTCGAAGATAACCGGGTGTTTCTCAATCGCACGAAGGGGATCGGCGTGATCTCTGCCGAAGATGCTGTCGATCTCGGCCTCAGCGGCCCGAACCTGCGTGCTTCCGGTGTCGACTGGGACATCCGGCGCGATGAGCCCTACGAGATCTACGACCGGCTCGATTTCAACGTCATCACCCGTAACGAGGGCGATTGCTATGCACGCTGGCGATGCCGCGTCGACGAGATGCGCGAAAGCATGAGGATCATCGAACAATGCATCGACCAGATGCCTGAGGGCCCGTTCCAGATCGACAATCCGACAATCGCCTTCCCGCTCAACAAGGATCGGGTGCACTGCTCGATGGAGGCGCTGATCCAGCATTTCGACCTGTCTGCCTACGGCTTCAAGGTGCCGAAGGGCGAGGTCTATTCAGCGATCGAGGCGCCAAAGGGCGAGCTTGGCTTCTACATCATCAGCGACGGGTCGCCAAAACCGTTCCGCATGAAGGTGCGGGCACCCTCGTTCGTCAATCTTCAGGCTCTCTTCGGGGTCACCAACGCCCGCTATCTGGCGGACATGATCGCCGTGCTCGGCAGCCTCGACCCTGTGATGGCGGAGGTGGACAAGTAGCAAGGATTTGAATGCGATGACCATGCGCGAAAAGATCCAAGAGGCGGCGGCGCGCTATCCCGACCAGCGTTCTGCGATCATGCCCGCGCTGCTGATCGCGCAGGAAGAACATGGCCATCTGCCTGGGCCGGTGTTGGAAGAGGTCGCCGACATTCTCAAGGTCGAGCGGATCTGGGTCTACGAGTTGGCGACTTTCTACACCCTTTTCCACACCGAGCCGGTGGGGATGTTCCACCTGCAGCTCTGTAACAATGTTTCCTGCATGCTGTGCGGATCAGAGGAGCTGCTAAACCACCTGGAAACGGTGCTGGGGATCAGGAAAGGCGACACCACCCCGGACGGGCTGTTCACGCTTTCGACCGTCGAATGCCTCGGCGCCTGCGAGATGGCTCCGGTGATGCAAGTCGGCGACGATTACCACGCCAACCTTGATGTGGCGCGGATAAACGCACTGTTGGGCAGCCTGCGGGCGACAGTGGGAGCGCCGAGCGTCGAGCACGCCTCCGCGCGGCTGCCGGGGGAGTAGCGCCATGTTCGAGCCGGTTCTTCTCAAAAATGTCGATGTGGCCGACAGTCATTTGGTGTCGACCTACGAGGCTGGCGGCGGCTACCAGGCGCTGGAAAAGGCGCTGCGCGCGTACACGCCTGACGAGGTTGTCGACCTCGTCAAACGGTCCAACCTGCGCGGTCGCGGCGGTGCCGGATTCCCAACGGGCATGAAATGGGGTTTCGTGCCGAAGCGCACCGGCAAGCCGACATATCTGTGCTGCAACGCCGATGAGGGCGAGCCAGGCACGTTCAAGGACCGGATCATCATGGAGCGCGACCCGCATCAACTGATCGAGGGGCTGGCGGTCAGTGCATATGCGATTGGGGCAGAAACCGCCTATGTCTACATTCGCGGAGAATATGTGACGGCGACCCGTCGTCTGGAGCAGGCGATCGCCGAGGCACACGCAAAGGGCTATCTCGGAAAGCGCATTCTGGGCTCCGATTTCAATTTCGCCGTACATATCCACTGCGGCGCCGGCGCCTATATCTGCGGCGAGGAGACTGCGATGCTCGAGTCGCTCGAGGGCAAGCGGGCGCAACCGCGATTGAAGCCGCCATTTCCGGCCGTGGCCGGGCTCTACGCCAGCCCGACCGTGATCAACAATGTCGAGACGCTCGCTTGCGTGCCGCATATCGTCATACGGGGGTCGGACTGGTTTCGGGGCATCGGCCCGGACAAGAGCCCCGGCCCGAAGCTCTACTGCCTCAGTGGACAGGTGCGCAAACCCGGCCTCTATGAGTTGCCGATGGGCATACCGCTGCGCGAACTGGTCGAGAACCACGCCGGCGGCGCGCTGCCGGGACGCAGAATCAAGGCGGTGATCCCGGGCGGGGTCTCAGCGCCGGTCATACCGGAGCACGGGCTGGAGGTGAGGATGGATTTCAACTCGCTGGCTGCCGCCGGCTCGATGCTCGGTTCGGCTGGCGTTATCGTCATCGACAACTCGACCTGCATGGTCAAGGTCGCCACCCGGATCATCGAATTCTTCCATCATGAGTCCTGCGGCAAGTGCACGCCATGCCGGGAAGGATTGAACTGGGTCGTGAAGGTCCTGCGCCGGATCGAGGCCGGCGAAGGTGCGCCCGGTGATCTGGAGCAGCTGGAGATGCTCTGCAAAGGCATTTTCGGCAATACGTTTTGTGCCTTGGGTGACGGGGCGGCGATGGGGTTGCGGGCGGCACTCGGCCATTTTCGCGATGAGTTCGTTGCCCATATCGAGGACCGCAGGTGTCCTTTTCACTGAAGGCGTGTGCTGCGACAGGACTGCGAGGAAGCATGGTTAGCATTACGATCGATGGACAAACGCTGGAAGTTGAGGCTGGCTCGACAGTGCTGCAGGCCGCCCAGCGTTTGGGCATCGATATCCCGACCTTCTGCTATCTGAAGCGTCTGCCGCCGCTGGCCTCCTGCCGCATGTGCCTGGTGGAGATCGAGGGGCAGCGGCGGCTGCAGCCGTCCTGCGCCACCGCCGTCACCGAGGGTATGGTGGTGCGGGCGAACACAGCTCTGATCGAGGAAACGCGCTCTTCCATGCTCGATATGCTGCTCGCCAACCACCCCCTCGATTGTCCGATCTGCGACAAGGGCGGCGAATGCGAGCTTCAGAACATGGTGATGGCCTACGGGCCCCGCGAGAGCCGATTCCGCGATGACAAGCGTGTGTTCCACTCCGAGGACATTCGTCTGAGCCCGGTCATCATCATGAACGTCAACCGCTGCATCCAGTGCCAGCGCTGTGTCCGGATGTGTGAGGAGGTCGTCGGCGCGGTCGCCCTCGGCACAATCGAAAAAGGCATGGATACCGCCGTCACCGGCTTCGAGGGCAGCCTCGCGGCTTGTGACCAGTGCGGCAATTGCGTCGAGGTCTGCCCGGTCGGCGCGCTGATGAGCTTCCCCTATCGCTACAAGGCGCGGCCTTGGGATCTCACTGAGACCGACACGGTCTGCCCGCATTGTGGCACCGGTTGCCAGCTGACGGTGGGCACACGTAAGGGCGAGTTCATGCGGGTGCGCTCGAAATGGGACGAGGGGGTCAACCGCGAAACGCTCTGCGTCCGGGGACGCTTCGGCCTCGATTTCGTCGCGAGCCGGGACCGGATCAAGCGACCGATGATCCGTCGTGATGGCGCCCTGGTTCCGGTTTCCTGGGATGAGGCTGGGGACTACCTGCGCCGGCGGCTATCGGGCGTCGAGGGCAAGGCTGCCGGCGGGCTGGCCTCGCCTCGCCTCCCCAACGAGATGCTCTATCAGTTTCAGAAGCTGATGCGGACGGCATTCCGGACCAACAACATTGATTGCTCGTCACGCTGGTCCACGCCCTTCGAAACGCTCGGCCCGCTACTGGCAGCCTTCAACAGCCGTGCACCGCTGGACGACGTGATCGGCAACGACTGCGTGCTCGTCGTCGGCGGCAATGTCACCGAGGAGAACCCGGTCACCGAATACCTGCTGCGGGATGGCGTGCGGCGGCGGCAGACCGGATTGCTCATGCTCTCGGCGCGGCCATCCCGTCTGGATGCCGATGCCAGGGTGGTGGTTCGCGTGCTGCCGGGCGGAGAAGCGGCGAGCCTTGCGGCAGTGGTGGCCGGTCTCGCAGCGGCTGTTGGTCAGGCCTTGCCGGACGACGTTCTTGCAGGCATCGCCGCGACAATCGGCAAGCCGGCGGCGGAAACCGGCATTGACGGGCCGGATCGTCTGGCCGCGGCGCTCAGGGAAGGCCGTAGCGTCACCCTGCTTGTCAGCGTCGACCTCCTGAGATCACCCGAAGCGCGCGCGACGCTGCAGCAGATCAATAACCTGCTGCAGGTTCTGCGCCTGCTCGGCAAGGGCCTGGCAATGCAGTTCCTCTTCGACCGCGCCAACCAGATGGGCGCCTGGGACATGGGAGTCCTGCCGGCCGCTCTGCCGGGGCTGCGGGCGGTCGCCGACGATGTGGCGCGCACAAGTCTTGCGCGGGACTGGGGCGCCGAAATCCCGCCTGAACCCGGCGCGGATCTCGACGCCATTCTGGAGCTCTGCGTCGGCGGGCGGATGGGCGCCCTCTACATCGTCGGAACCGACCCCCTGATCGCCTATCCCGACAGGGATTTCGTGACGCGCGCGCTTGGCGCCGCCGATCTCCTGATCGTGCAGGACGCCTTCCTCACGGATACGGCGGGCCTTGCCGAGGTCGTCCTGCCTGCGGCAGGTTACGGCGAGGAAACCGGCACGTTCACCAACAACGAGGGCCGGACCCAGACGGTCCGCAAATTCCGCGAACCCGCCTTCGAGGCGCGGAGCAATCTGGCGATCTTCGACTTCGTCGCAGCGCTCCGCAACCAGGCACTGCGGCCGTCGACGCAAGGCGAAATTTTCGACGAGATTGCACGGCTGGTTCCGGCCTATCAGGGATTGAGACAGGACGGGCTTGGCGCCGACGGCGCATTTACCAAGGCGGTGCCGACGCCACCTGTGGCCAGGTTCTTTGCGCCGCCGTCCGTCCCGGCGGAAGCCGACCGGCTCATGTTGATCACCGGCGACTGCCTGTTCCACAACGGATATCTTTCCGAACGGTCGGACATCTTAAACACGGTCGCCAATGATCCCTATGTCGCGATGAGCGCGCAGGATACCGCGCAGCTTGGCCTTTTAGATGGCGATCAGGTCATTGTGCGTTCCGCCCAGGGCGAACTGACGGCGCAGCTCAAGGTCGACAGGCGGTTTCCCAAGGGCCTCGTCTTCGTTCCGGAAAACTATCGAGCCTTGCGTCTCAACGGCTTGATGCGGCGGGGCGAATACCCATGCCCGGTGGAGGTCCACAAGGTGCATGCCACTCTTGAGGTCGACCGCACGAGCCGGATCTGGCGTGGGGTCTGAAGATTTGGGATCGCCGCGCCGCGGGCCACCCGGCAAGCTGCCCTGCCCCAGCGCCTTCACATCAAGTTGGCGACGTCAGTGATACCTGGTCCCGCAGATGTAATCCTGCAGATCCTGCTCTGTGCGCTGCGCTTCGTCGAGCCTGTGTTTAACCACGTCGCCGACACTGACCACACCGACAACGTCGCCTCCATCCATGACCAGCACATGACGCGTACGCCGCTGGGTCATGATCCCCATCGCGACGGGTAGCAAATCCCGTGTCGAACAGGTCGCCACATTGCGGTTCATGACATCCGCGACCGGCATCATCACCGCCTCGGCCCCGTATTCCGCCACCGCATTGCAGCAATCCCGCTCCGATAGCGAACCCAGGTATTCGTCGTTCGATTGGCTGACGACGACGAAGCCGATATTGTTGTCGCGAAACAGCCTCAAGACTTCCACCATCGTCTGATCGGGAGCGACAGCGATGACACCGACACCCTTGTTCTTCATGATTTCGCCGACAAGCATCTGAGCCTCCTGTCTGCGCGCTCCGGCTTGACGGATGGCGCGCGTTCACGTTCGCCGGATATTCCGCCACCAATTGTAGCCCTGCATCTCTTTCGTCTCGACGAGCACGTCCTTCTGTGTATTCAGGCGCGCAGCGACCACGCCGCCGCCGGTTTCAGCCTTGCCCGGCTTGGCGAGCAGGTCGTCGCGCCCGATCACCAGGTCACGCGAGGAAAAACTCGAAAATTCGTACTGCTGGCCAAGCGCGATTGCATCCGCTGGGCAGGCGTCCTCGCACAGCCCGCAGAACAGGCAGCGAGCCGTGTCAATCTCAAATTTTGCCGGGTGCCGGTTGCCCTTCTCGTCCTCGTAGGGAACGACTTCGATACAGTCGCAGGGACAGATCCGCGCGCAGAGTTCGCAGGCCACGCACTTGATCTCGCCCTCTTCATCACGCGTCAGGAAGTGATGCCCGCGATAGCGTGAGTAGGGTAGCCATTTTTCCGTGTCCGGATATTGCATGGTTACGGTTCTGGAGAACAGGTAGCCGAAGGTCAAAGCCAACGCATTCGCCAGATCGGCGAAGAACGCCCAGCCAATCCATGTTCCAACTCTGTCCTGCGCGCGCGACATCGCCGCCTCGCTACGGAGCCGCTACGGCCCCTAAAAGTACACCGGTTATAATTATGTTCGCCATCGACAGAGGAAGCAAGACTTTCCATCCGATCGCCATCAGTTGGTCGTAGCGGTAGCGGGGGAAAGTGAAGCGGACCCAGATAAACACGTAGACGAAGAATGCGACCTTGAGCACAAACCAGAGGAGTGGTGGCAAGGGGATTAGCACACCGTTCCAGCCGCCGAAAAACAGGATCACCACCAGGACCGATACCAGCAACACGATGGCATATTCGCTGACCATGAAAAACGCAAAGCGGATACCGCTGTACTCGGTATGGAAGCCGGCCCCGAGATCTCCCTCCGCTTCCGAAAGATCGAAGGGAATACGCTGCGCTTCGGCCAATCCGGCGACGAAGAACACGAAGAAGCCGACCGGCTGGTAGACGATGTTCCAGACATCGGTCTGGGCCCGCACGATGTCGAGCAGGCTCATGGATTGCGCCAACATGACCACCCCGATCACCGCAAACCCCATCGGAATCTCGTAGCTGATCATCTGCGCGCAGGTCCTGAGGCTGCCGAGGACCGCGTATTTGCTGTTAGCGGCCCAGCCACCGAAGATCACGCCATAGACCTCGATCCCGATCACCGCAAAGACGAAGAGTAACGCCACATTCATGTTGGAGACGTAAAGCGTGATCTCGGCGCCGAGGACCGAGATGCTTTCGCCGAAGGGGATCGCGACGAACACCACAAAGGGCGGGGTGAGCGCCAGGATTGGCGCCAGTTTGAACAGGAAGCGATCGGCCTCGGCCGGGATGTGGTCCTCCTTGGTTAAGAGCTTAATTCCGTCCGCCACCGGCTGCAGCAGCCCGTGCCACCCGACGCGCATCGGCCCCATCCGCTGCTGGATGTGCCCGGCGATCTTGCGTTCCACCCAGGTTAACGGCAACGGCAGCAGCAGCAGGATCGCAATCAGAAACGCGACCTTGAAGACAATCAGGCCAAGGGCGACGATAAGTTCCATGATCCGCGCCACTTATTCATCGGGTTGAAACATGCGACCGGACTTTGGCTCCGGCTATACATCGAGCACTATGCGCAACCGTCGGGCTACATGGTACAACGGCGACACACCGCATACAATGCCATCACAGTTAAGTCGCTGCTGGCTATGATGTGTCCGGCTCAGGATGTTTGAGACAAGTGGTTCGATGCGCGTCTCTGGCTTTGCGCCATTTGCGGACAAAGCGGTGGTTGTACCACCTCGGCGCCGTTACGAGCCGCCGCCGATGCCTAGTTTGCGCCTTTGCCGCCGGCTTTGGTACGAAACGTTTTGGCCATCAGCGTCTGGTCCAGCTGAGGCAGCTTTGTGACCGAGTAGACGAAGTCGACATTGATGGAGCCAAAGGTGACGATCACGACGTATCCTTTTCAGGCCACCTGAACGAAGTGGCCGTCACCGGCTTGTTCGTAGGTGCGCTTCGGCGGCACATAATCTGCAGCGCGGAACGGGCTCTTGATCTCGGCGTCGGAGATCCGTCGCGGCTGCCGGCGTGACGGACCGGCGATCGGCACCGCCGCCATCAGGCGCTTGGTATATTCGTGCTGCGGGTTTTCGAACACAGCCTGGCGCGGGCCGGTCTCGACGATTTCGGCGAGATACGTGACCGCCACCCGATGGCTGATGCGCTCGACCGCCGCCATGTCATGGCTAATGAAGAGATAACCGAGGCCGTATTTTTCCTGCAGGTCGAGCATCAGGTTGATCACCTGCGCCTTCACGGAGACATCGAGCGCGGAAACGGATTCGTCGGCGATCAGAAGCTTTGGCTCCAGCGCGAGCGCACGCGCGATGCAGACGCGCCGGCGCTGGCCGCCGGAAAACTCGTGCGGAAAACGATCCGCCATCGAAGCTGCAAGGCCGACACGTTCCAAGAGATCGCCGACACGTTGGCGGGCTTGCGAAGCCGTCGCGAGGCCATGAGTGACGCGGGGCTGTCCAAAGTCAGACAGCGCCTCAACGCCGCTCGATGGAGGAACAAAAACCGCGCATCGATGTTGTGCTCTTCAAAGGCTTGCATGCTCGGAGGAATAGACAATGCAGAAAACGCTTCAGTTCGTGCTCGTAGGTATGGCGGCCATGTCCGGGCTGACAGTCCTCCCGACGATCGCGTCAACTCAGAATCTGGAACTGCGCGTAGGCCCCGGAGGCATCGGCGTCTACGACCGTGATCAATATGAACGCTACGACCGGCGGCCACGAGGCTGCCCTCCTCGGGAGGCCCTTGACATTGCGCGAGGCGAAGGGCTCCGCAGAGCACAGGTCGTCCGGGTGACACCTCGAAGCATAGTCGTCGAAGGGTTCACCAGACGAGGTCCGGATCGGATGATCTTCGCAAACCGTCGGGGATGCCCCGAAATCTAGCCAGGAGAAATAACTATGATGAGCGGACCTATGAAGGCCCTACTCGGCGTTCTCGCAGTTGCCGGGTACCAGAACAGAGACAAGATCGGCGAATTTCTGCGGGGGCTGCAAGACCGGCAGCGTGACGGAGCGTCAGCCCCGCAACCAAGCGACGATCAGGGAGGCGTCAGGCCCGGCGGCTTTGGAGACCTTCTCGGCGGTCTCACCGCGGGGGGCATCCTCAGCGGGGGACTGGGCGATCTCCTGAAGACCTTCCAGCAAAACGGCCAGGGCGAAAAAGCGGAGTCCTGGGTCAAGCCCGGCCCTAATGCGGAGATCAACGATGGCGAACTCGAGCAAGCGCTGGGCGCCGAGACCTTAGACGAGTTGGCTGCCAAGACAGGGCTCTCTCGAGAAGAAATTCTCGCCCGTTTGAGCCGCGACCTTCCCAAGGCGGTCGACGACCTCACCCCTAATGGCCAAGTCCCCAGTGCCGAGGATAATTTTCTGTCCTCTGCCAGCAACAATACGTCACGAGGACAGACATCGATCTAGTCGGCGTCGATGCCACGTGGAGATGCTCTTGCGCGACAGCAAGCGTCCCTTGGCGACGGCCAGCAGATAGCGCTCGTGGGCAATCGAGAAGAAGCGCAAGGAGCCGATATTCTCTACCGGCCTGAATCGAGCGGCAGACGCTGCTCGATTGGATCGGCGCGGATGTGCATCTGGTCCAGGCGATCCCCCTGCGTCAGACAGAAACGGCGTGACGGCGATCTATCCTCCCGATACCGCCGTCGCGGCACTTTTCGACACTCTTGGCAGCGCCGTGCAACGCGCCTCCAGGAAGGAGTACGATCTTCTTGCGGCAGCGAGTGCGCTGATGTCGACCTATTTCGGGGTGACGGAGATCGCGACGGCGTGGCTTGCAGAGTTGGACTTGCGCAATCGAAGGCCCATTCCTATCTCGCCCCTCTGTTCGAGAGGCTTGCCAGATGCGCAAACGAGGACCCAGACGCGAGCGTTGTCGAACTGAGCCGCGAGTTCGCCACCAAGGGCGGACTGAACGAACAGGTCCTTACGGACTTCCAGACGAAAGGCGGCCAGGCTTCACTCCATGACGCACTTGGCCGGGTGCTTGCCCGCATCCAGGGCCGTCCCTAGAACGTCGGGGGCGTGCAGGCGCTGACGACCTCGCAGGCAGCGGGGCCAACGCATCGAAAGCGATGCGGGCGGCGGCTCTCGAAATAATAGGCGTCACCCGGACCTAGGATTCGTCGCTCATTGTCGACTGTGACCTCGAGTCTTCCCGACAGGACGAGGCCGCCCTCCTCCCCCTCATGCACAAGGGGCACCTTTCCCGTGTCGGCGCCGGGCTGATAGCATTCCTTGAGGATCTGCAGGCTTCGGCCGAACATGCTCTCGCCCACCTGCCTGAAGGAGATGCCGCCCTTGCCGATCTCGACCAGTTCGTCCGCGGCATAGAATGCCTTCCTTGGCTTTTCCGGCTCCAGGGCAAAGAATTCCGCAAGTCCGATGGGAATGCCATCCAGGATCCGCTTCAACGCACCGACCGACGGATTCGAGGCATTCGATTCAATCAGCGAGATCGTCGAGTTCGGCACTCCGGTCCGCTTCGCCAGTTCACGCTGGGAAAGCTTGCGAGCCGTCCGCACATAGCGCAGGCGGTTTCCAAGATCAAACGACATGTATCACCGTTTATGTTGTCCAGAATATCGAAATCTGTAGGTCAGCACTCACGTATATTCAATAGGTTACGGGCACAAAGAAAAGGACTTGTTCGATCGATGAAAATACGGGAGGTCTCTCTGACAGCCAAAGGAGGGCAAGATGGATCAGATCAGCAAGACGAACGCGCCGGTGCTCGATAATTTCTGGATGCCGTTCACGGCGAACCGCCAGTTCAAGGCGGCGCCCCGCCTCCTCGCTTCCGCTGAGGGCATGTACTATACCGATGTCGACGGCAACCGCGTTCTCGATGGAACGGCTGGCCTCTGGTGCTGCAATGCCGGCCATGGCCGCAGGAAAATTTCCCAGGCCGTTGAGCGCCAGCTATCGACCATGGATTTTGCGCCCACCTTCCAGATGGGACACCCGATCGCCTTCGACTTCGCAGCCAAGCTCGCAAAAATCGCGCCCGGCGGGCCTGACGCGAAGCTCGACCGGATTTTCTTCACCGGTTCCGGCTCGGAATCGGTCGACACTGCACTGAAGATTGCGATCGCCTATCAGCGAGCGATCGGCCAGGGCACCCGCACCCGCATTATCGGCCGGGAAAAGGGGTATCACGGCGTCGGTTTCGGCGGCATTTCGGTTGGCGGCCTCGTCAACAATCGCCGGATGTTCCCGCAGATCCCAGCCGACCACATGCGCCACACGCTCGACGTGGAGCGCAATGCCTTCACCAAGGGCCTGCCGGACCATGGTGCCGAGCTCGCCGACGATCTCGAACGCCTCGTTCAGCTACACGGGGCCGAGACCATCGCCGCCGTCATCGTCGAACCGATGTCCGGCTCCGCAGGCGTTATCCTTCCGCCGAAGGGATATCTACAAAGATTGCGCGCCATCGCCGACAATTACGGCATTCTCCTGATCTTCGATGAGGTGATCACCGGCTTCGGACGGCTCGGAACGCCGTTCGCAACAGACTATTTTGGCGTCATTCCAGATTTGATCACGACGGCGAAGGGGCTGACGAACGGCACGATCCCGATGGGGGCGGTCTTTGCCAGCCGGAAGGTCTATGACGGACTGATGGTCGGTGCGGAAAACGCCATCGAGCTGTTTCACGGCTATACTTATTCGGGCCATCCGGTCGCCTGTGCCGCCGGTATCGCTACTCTGGAGATCTACGAGGAAGAGGGGTTGCTAACCCGTGCCGCCAGCCTTGCCGATCACTGGCAGGAAGCCCTGCATTCGCTGAAGAGCCATCCCCATGTTGTCGACATCCGCAACCTTGGTCTTGTCGGCGCCGTGGAGCTTACGCCTCGCGAGGGCGCGCCGGGCACACGCGCCTATGACGTCTTCGTCGATTGCTTCAACAAGGGACTGCTGATCCGCGTCACCGGCGACATCATCGCCCTCTCCCCGCCGCTTATCGCCGAGAAGAGCGAAATCGAAACGATCGTATCCAAGATCGGCGATGCCCTGAACCGCTTGGCGTGAATAGAGCTAAGACATGGACATTGCGCAACGAGAAAGAAGCGTATCGGAGCTTTCAGCATAGATGAGGTAATCGGCTTCGTGCCTCATCTTCGCCGACCGGAAAGGAAGGTGCTGCGCCCCGAGCTTATGATAAACCGTGGTGTGTTCGTAACAGCCCCAAGCAAAAGAGTGCCGATCTAAATCGTCTGCGTCGTCTTTCCGGCAACTGAGCGGACGATCTCGGTTTCGCGCCACTCGGGCCTCAGCGACCGGCGTCCGTTTCGATCCCTTTCGGGTACCAGCGATTGCTGAAACTGGGCTTGCGGGTGATGTCCTGTTGTTGCCATTGAACCTAAGGATCATATTCCAAACTTGGCCATTCCAGCCGCATCCCAAAAAAGGAACCGCACGCTCAGTACATTGGCTCCACCGTCACACATGGGCTTGACCAAACGCGAACTCACCTTCGTCAGATTCACGATAGAGCGATGCGATCAGAACTGCTGCATAAAGAGCCGCTACTCCACCCAAAACGATCCAACCGCTTACCGGTCCGAGGGCGGCATTCGCCACTAGGTCGCTCCAACGGTTGACGACCTCGGCCTTTGTATCGTCTGGCAGCAATTTCGGTGACGATATCTTCAATGCCCATGCGAGAACGAGGATAAGATACATCCAACTGTAGTTGCGGCAAATCCTTCGGAACACGGCCTGCCTATACGAAATAAAGAATGTCGGCCTGCGCAGGCTTTGTGCAATTGCGCACGCCCAATCCACGTTCAGTTCGGCTTGCGGGCTTAAAACCTGAGCGAAGTAATAGCGCTCCAATTGTCGCACCCGGCTGCGGTAGACGTCGAAGAAGCGATAGCGTCGTGCTTCGATCAGCAAAAGAAGCGATACAAGCAGCATGCCGAACACGATCACCCCATGATGAGACGTCGGTGTCGACAATGAGACCGATAACAGTGCCGCGACGACGGTGATTGCCCAGTTGGATGTCCGGTCAATTCGATCCCGCCAACTTGTCATCCGGCCCATCTCACCGCGATAGTAGTGGATAACCGCATTCACCTTCTCAGTGGAACTTGTCGGAAGCGGCGGGCCAATTCGCTCGTCTGAGTCCTTATTGAGCGGAATTGCAGGTTTCTGTCCTATGAGAGTCTCCACGGCTTGGGTCCTCCAGTGCAGGTACATCTGGAAAACGACCGGCAGTGCGCGCGTGTTCCTCCATCTCAGTCATCGTTTTAGTCAAATCGGCCAGACCGACAATAACAGCCCGCCCGGCCCCATCCAAGTGTGTTCCACTGATGCCCGATGGGGGTCAGAAAATCGCAGCCGGCGAGGCTGAAGCCACTTCGACGGGCGGCCAGCGCCGGGAGGGCGAACGATGATCGAAAGGCTTGGCACGCTCTTCCGCCACCATGCGGAGCGGTTTTGCTGTTCGGTGTTTCCACCTTTAGCCACGCCGCGACGGTTCTCAGGACGGGAACAAAGCCTTGAAGGTTGACTCTCCGGCATCGGCCATTAGCTTTCCACACGCACTGAGGTGCTTTCGACTACCTTTCTGAAACAAACGAATGGTGAGTTAAGTGAAGGGAATCAAAGAACTTTCGCATAGCGAAATCGATCATGTCTCCGGCGGCGCTTCCGTTACCGGGTCTGTCAGAAGCTATATTGACGGCGCGGCCGCATTGGCCGGCGGCGGGGCTATGGGTTATGCCGCGGCAATCGGTGCCGGGGTCGGTCTATCGACCTTCGGTGTCGGCGCTCTTGCCGTCGGAGCGGTGGGCCTCGGAGCTTACGGCATCTACAGGCTCGCAACGGCCTGAGACAATTCCTTTTAAATCACTCAGGCTCTTCGCCGTCAGGCGGAGAGCCGCCAGAGATCGGTCCGCGCCCGCAAGTGGCCGATTGGCTCCATCCTCAGAAAGCGTGACCGTTTGCTTTCAGCCAGCCGCTTTTACGCCGATCCCTGGGCAAGCTGGGGATACGAGTCGAGCTTTGATGGAACACTGCTGGCATGGTGGGGCACGAAGGGCGGACACCCGACGGTTTTCGTCGGCGAGATCACAGCAAAGCCGCTGAAGGCCTTTGCGAGCTTTTCCGGACCCCTGTTGCATTTCTCTTGGCGCGACTACGCCAACCGGCTGCTGCTGACGGAAGGGGACCGGCTGTTCGAGGTGGATCCCAGACGTCCGAACGGACGCATCGACGTCACGCCGCAGGGTTTCCAGACCTGGCAGATCATTGCGGAGCCGTCCGCCCCCGGCGCAAGACAGGCCGTCATCTCGCACGACCGCAGCCCCGTCTTCACCGATCTTTACACGACCCTCGCCGACGGCACGGCACGGCAACTGCTCGAGGAAAATTCCGGGCGCACCGAAAGCTGGCTGCTCGATGCCGATCTGCTGCCCTGCCTGCGTGTCGAGCGCAGCGAGGATGGCGCCAGGCGCTATGTCGCAAGGCTTGCCGACGGCAGCTGGAAAGAGATTGCGGCGCTTAAGGCTGAGGAAACGCTGATCATCTGGAACGCCGACCCGCATGGCCTGCGCTACGAGGCACTGTCGAACCGCGGCCGCGACAAGATCGCCCTCGTCGGCATCGATCCTTCAACCGGGCAGGAAACCGCAATCGCCGGCAGCGACGCCGTCGATATCCTCGATGCGATCCGTTTCAACCCCGCAGAGCCGACCGACCTTGTCGTCATCCGCAACGGCTTTCCACGGCTCGTGCCTATCTCTAAACGCGGTGAGGCCTTCGCCGAACTCGTGTCCAGCGCTGGCCGGCATGCCGATTTCGAAATTTCCGGCGCGTCGAAGGATGGCAGGATCATCGCCGCCTCCGTCTCTTTCGACGCGCAGCAACCGCGCGCCATGCTCTTCGATCTCGCTGGGAAAACCGCTCTGACGCTCGGGCCTGGGCCGCAGGCGTTGCCCGCGACGGCAACCACGCCCGTAGAGATCGCCGCACGCGATGGCGAGCAGTTGAGCGCCATTCTCACCTTGCCGGAAAAGGCTAAAACACCCCTGCCCGCCGTCATCGCCGCCCATGGCGGCCCGGCCCGGCATGAGAATTGGGGCTTCGACCGCGACAGGGCCTTCCTGGCAAGTAGGGGCTATGCCGTACTGTCGGTCAACTATCGCGGCTCGACCGGTTTTGGAAAGCGCTTCCAGGCGCTCGGCTTCCGGCAGTTCGGCCGCGCCATGCAGGATGACCTCGCCGATGCCGCACGCTGGCTCATCGACAAGGGCATTACCGTGCCCGGCCGCATCGCCATTCAGGGCGAAAGTTTCGGCGGCATGATCGCGGCGCTCTCCATGAGCCGCGACCCCGGGCTGTTTGCTGCAGCCATCATCGATTATCCCGTCGTCGACCTGCCCTTTCAGATGGAACACAACCCCGCCAGCTGGGCGCTTTTCACCGAGCAGGTAGAGCAATATTTCGGCACCCCCGCCAATGAGGCGGATGCCCGCGCACTCACTGAATCCTCGCCGATCAACCAGGTCGAGCGCGCCGAGGGCGCCTTCCTGCTGACGGCAGGCGAAGCCGATTCGATCGTCGGTGCGGAGCAGACCAGGCGGTACGAAATGGCGCTGCGCAAAGCCGGTCGCGCGGTGACCGCTCACTACTTCGCCGGCGAAGCACACGGCTACACGAAATGGCAGACGAAACTGGCCAGAGCCCGTGCAATAGAGCTCTTTCTTGCCGGTTGCATTGGCGGAAAGGCAAAAAAATTCGATTGGCGGACGGCCCTAGCAAGGTATTGGAAATAAGAAAAAATTGGTCCTCCAGATGATTTACACACGCAGTGCGCGTCAATTTCATTGGTCACGAAGGGTTGATGCTCGTGCTGATTGCTCTAAACTTGCTCTCGTTCGCTAGAAACGGCGGATTTCTGTTCACCTCGGAGGCACCTATGGCTGACGTTCAGAGCGTTAACGCAAATTCGAACGACTACTATATCCTTCCCCTCGAAGACTTTGAGATAGATGCGGTCAATGGCGCCGGCTCCTGGGTCGGCCACGTCGATCGCGGCATGATCGGCGGCACGGCTGCGGCCGGCGCTACCTTTTCGACGACAGGCAGTCTCAGCAAGGCGGGAATAGCCAGCGGATTTGGATTTGCCGCGGGTGCCGGGAACAGCGTCTACAATGGCGGATTATCCGGTAGCGGCAACTCGAGCGGCCGCGTGATCTGCACTCATTTCTATCGACGTGGAAAACTCGATCGCGATCTTTGGCGCGCGGATCTTGAGTTCACCTTTGCGAACCTGTCGGAAACCACCATTCGCGGCTATCACTACTGGGCTATCCCTTACGTGCACCTGATGCGCCGCAGCCGGCTCGCAGAACAGATCATGTATCCGCTGGCAAGGGCCCGTGCTGAGGAAATAGCCTTCCAGGCGGGCCGTCGCGCCAAAGGATCGATTTCCGGTAAGATCGTTCGTCTGATCGGCGAACCGATTTGCTACGTGATCGGCTCCATGGTGAAGCAAAAGGACTTTGCGCCGCTTTGGACCGAAACCAGTAACGTGTGAGGTGTCGCCATGACCGCACTCCAACGCATCATTATCAGCGAAATCGGTCTTTCCGCCATCATTGCGGCGGCCGCGGTGATCGGGTTGCCGAAGCTCAGCGATCCGGCAGCGCCGGTAGACTATCCGCTGGCTATCATCGTGTTTCTGGCATGCTCCGCTGCCTTCGTTGGGTACGAACTTTTCGCCCGGCGGACCTGAGCTTTAGAAGCTGACACGATCAGGGGCCGGGTCACCGGCCTCATTCTCATCGCGCAGAGCCCGTCCCTTCCGTCGAAAGCTTCATTTTTCCTCTCAAGGTTGACGAATATTCCTCTTCGCCTAGCTCCTTTAGGGACGACAGAGGAGGAAATTCAAGTGAATGTCGATACAGGCATCCAGCCGGCCTTGCCCCGCCCCTACCCGATCAGAGGTCTTGTCTCGTTGAGATGAACCTGTTTCGCCGAGAAGCTCTGGAAAGACAATCCCAGCGGCTGGCCGGAACGGTCTCCATGGCCGTACCGATGGGCTGGCATCTGACCGGCTATCTGATGGCTGTCGTGCTTGCGGGCGTCGTGATCTTCCTCTCGATGGCGAGCTATTCGCGCATCGTCCAGGCCACGGGCGTCATCCTGCCAGACAAAGGCATTGCCGTGGTCATCCCGCCCCGCGCCGGCGTCATCATGCAGATGATGGTGTCCGATGGCGACCATGTGAACGAGGGACAGGAACTGATCGCCGTGCGCTCCGAGGACTATCTCGTCAGCGGCGAATCCGCCTCGAAAAAAGTCGCCGAGATGCTGCAGCGGCAGAATGCCAGCATCGACGAGCAGCTGCAGGAAGTGAAGAATGACGAAGCGTCCCAAACGGCGCAGTTTTCCGCGCAGATCTCCGGCTTCGAAACGCAGATTACCAAACTCGAAGGCCAGATCGGCCTGCAGCAGGATCTCATCAAGTCGATCGAGGCCGATGTCGAGCGCATTCGCGGCCTCGTCAGCAAGGGCATCGTGGCCCAGCGCGACGTGCTGCTGCGCGAGGACTCGCTGACCGAGCGCCGCCAGCAGATGTCGGTCATCGAGAGTACGCTGTCCGAACGGCGCTCGGATCTTTCCGATGCGCAACGCATGCTCGACCAGGTGAAAGCCCGCGCCAATGAGAAGATGGCATCGCTGGAGGCCCAACGCGAAGACGTCAATCGCGGCATGGCGACCAACGAGCAGTCGCGCGCCTATATCATCCGCGCCGCCATGCCCGGCACCATATCGGGGCTCACCGCCAGGATCGGCGAGGCCGTCAATCCGCAGCAGGCGCTGATGAGCATCGTGCCCGATCAGGCCGTGCTGCATGCCCAGCTCGACGTGCCGAATGCGGCAATCGGTTTCATCGAGGTCGGCCAGGATGTTCGGCTCGCCATCGACGCTTTCCCCTACCAGAGCTTCGGCACCGTCGGCGGCCATGTCAGCAGCCTGTCGAAAAGCCCGGTGTCGCGCAGCGGCGCCGGCAGCGCCAATCTCAACTATCTCGTCAAGATCGAGCTCGAACGGCAGGATATCCTCGCTTACGGCAAGCCGCAGGCACTGTTTCCCGGCATGACGCTGTCGGCCCGCATCGCGACGGCCCGCCAGTCGCTGCTGGAGTGGCTGTTCCAGCCGCTCTACGCCTTGCAGCGCCGCTAGGAGACGCACCCCGTGAACACTGCCGTCCTCCAATCAGGCTTCCTCTCCAGCGCCCGCGTGCGGTTGATCCGCCAGACGGAAGTCAGCGAATGCGGCCTTGCCTGCCTTGCGATGATCGCCGGCTTCTACGGACGCAGCGTCGATCTGGCGACCATGCGCCGGCGCTTCACGCCCTCGCTGCGCGGCGCGCCGCTCTCGAGCCTCATCAAGATCGCCGACCGGATCGGCCTGTCGCCGCGCGCCGTCAAGCTGCCGCTGGAGCAGATCCCCAATCTGGCGCTTCCCGCCATCCTGCACTGGGATATGAACCACTATGTGGTGGTCGAAAAGGTCTCGGCCGGCAAGGTGCTGATCCACGATCCTGCGGGAAGAAGCGAATGGCTGCAGACCTCGGAAGTGTCAGGCCATTTCACCGGCGTGGCTCTGGAGCTGAGGCCCAACGAAACATTCGAGAAGAAGAGTGAGCGCGAGACG
This sequence comes from Rhizobium sp. KNZ14-9A, assembly GCF_056755015.1. Classification (NCBI taxonomy): domain Bacteria; kingdom Pseudomonadati; phylum Pseudomonadota; class Alphaproteobacteria; order Hyphomicrobiales; family Rhizobiaceae; genus Rhizobium; species Rhizobium sp. KNZ14-9A. The sequence goes on along the minus strand of NZ_JBPGXB010000004.1, from coordinate 2,408,980 downwards.
CTGCGCTGGTCGCAGCTCTGGAGCCGTATTACCGGGCTTGCCGGCGCCTTCGTGCAGGTGCTGGTCTTGAGCCTGGTGTTGCAGGTCTATGTGCTGGCGCTGCCCTACTACCTGCAGATCGGCATCGATACTGCATTGCCGGCCCTCGACCACGATCTGCTCAGCGTCCTGGCGCTGGGCTTCGGACTATTCACCGTCTTCAATGCCGCTGCGAGTTTCCTGCGCTCCTTTGTCATCCTTGCCGCGGGTTCCGCCCTCGGATTCGGCATTGCCGCCAATATTGCCCGCAAGCTCTTTCGCCTGCCGCTCGACTGGTTTCAGAAGCGCGAGGTCGGGGACATCCTCTCACGCTTCCAGTCGGTGACACCGATCCAGAAGCTGCTGAGCGAAGGAATTGCGGCGACACTGGTCGATGGCGTGTTGGCGCTGACGACGCTAGTTATCATGTTCTTCTACAGCGCCAAGCTGGCGCTGGTCGCTATCACCGCCTTCTTCCTCTACTTCGTCGTGCGCCTCGTCTCCTTCTCGCTGGAACGCCGGGCACAGGAGGGCAGCATCATTGCCCATGGCAAGGAACAGACGGCGCTGATCGAGACGATTCGCGGCATCCAGACCTTCCGGCTCTACAACCGGGAAAGTATGCGCCACAGCATGTGGCAGACGCTGCTGACGGATGCAGTTAACGCCAATATCCGCGTCTCCCGCGTCGGCATCTGGCAAAGCACAGCCAATGCGCTGATCTTCGGGCTGGAAAACATCGTCACGATCTGGCTCGCAATCGGCTTCGTCATGGAGGGTGGCTTCAGCGTCGGCATGGTCTTTGCCTATCTCGCCTACAAGGGCCAGTTCCTGGAAAAGACCGGCAACCTCGTCGACCAGGCAACGGCCTTCTTCATGCTGCGCCTGCATCTGGAACGTCTGTCCGATATCGCACTCGAACCCGACGATCGCAGCTTCGGCTCAACCGAGAATTCGATGACGAAGCTCAAGGGCGCCATCGAGCTCAAGAACCTCTCTTACCGCTACTCGCCGACCGATCCACTGGTGCTTTCCGATGTCGGCCTGACGATCCGCGCCGGCGAGCATATCGCTATCACCGGCCCCTCGGGTGCGGGCAAGACCACGCTCTTGAAGCTGATGATCGGGCTCTTGGAACCGATGAGCGGCGACGTGCTGATCGACGGCATGCCGCTCAACCAGTTCGGCCACAAATCCTTCCATAACCAGATTGCAGCCGTGCTGCAGGACGACAATCTCTTCGCCGGCTCGATTGCCGACAACATCGCCCTCTTCGACGAGCAGCCGGACCGGGACGCCATCATCGCCGCCGCCAGTGCCGCGGCCATTCACGACGAGATCATGGCGACACCGATGCAGTATGAGACATTGGTGGGCGACATGGGTTCCAGCCTGTCGGGGGGCCAAAAGCAGCGCGTGCTTCTCGCGCGTGCCCTTTATCGCAAACCGAAGATGCTCTTCCTCGACGAAGGCACCTCGCACATGGATGTCGCCAACGAGGCCCGCGTCAACGCCTCGGTCAAGGCCCTCGGCATCACCCGCATCATCGTCGCCCACCGCCTTGAAACCGTGGCTTCGGCCGATCGCGTGCTTTATCTTGACCAAAACGGCCTCGTGTCGGTTGAGACAGAGCACGTGTTCAGTGATGGTAGCGGAAGGTGATTTGTCCGAACACGATCGTGAGACCCCAATCTGGATGACCCGATGGGTGATGACCTTGCGCGCCCCAAGTCTTATCCAGTCTTGAGTTGCTCCAGCAGTCGACCAACCCACGGCGTACGTGGGTGACGTGACAGAGATTGAAGATGAGATCGATATGCTAAAGCAACTTCAAATTGCGCGACATGAAGCGTCGTTCTTCGCTGTCGCCAGACAGATCGCAGCTGCTGTGTAAAGTCCAAAGGGCAGGAAGCACGAGTACTATTTGCCTAAAATCAAAGACCGGTCAGCGGTCGGGGTGTGTCTCCACTGATGGGTGCGTTTGCGAAAAGCAGGCAGAGCGAACGGATGAAGGAAGGTCTTATTCAGATGCGTCTTCATGTCGGGCCAAAGTAAAATCGATTAGCAATATCCGGGACGGTTGACCTCCTGCGATCTGGCTGCTTTGGAAAGCTGCACTTCGATAGAACAATGATTTTTCGTTGAAGGCGAACTCTTAGCGGTTTCGGCTCTTTCCTGCGGTGAGATATATGACGTCGGATTTCAATGCCGAGCTCCATGCCCGGCCTTCCATCTACTTTACCGGCCCCGCCTTTGTTGAACACATCGCGCTCATGCCATCCGCCCTCCCCGCCTTTCATGGCAGTCGCTATCTACCCGACGGAGGCAACAATGACGATCCGCGAACACAGGTAGAGCACCACACCGAGTTCGTGACCATCACGCGTGTCACCCAATTGAGCGCAGAAGCCGACACGTGGCCGGTTTCCAGCCTTTCGGTAAATGACATCGCGGCGCTGGTAGAGATGGACGCGCCACGGCTCATATCCCGGGTGGGTATCCTGGTGCTCGGCTCCACACCAGCGGAACTCGGATCAACCCTTTCAAAGCTCGGATTTCGCGATACCGCTGCGTCGTTAATCGGCGGCGGGGCGGCACAGGTGTGTTCGGATTTTCGTGTCCAGGACGACCAGACGAGTCGCATCCTTCTTTTCAACAAGGATCTGAATGCCTACCGCCTCGGTAGAATGGTTCGGAGGATCTATGAGATCGAAACCTATCGATCCATGGCCCTGCTCGGTCTTCCCGAAGCCCGCCGGCTAGCTCCGCTGCTCGGAGATTATGACAAGAAGCTCGTGCAATTGACGAACCGAAACCAGACGACGCCGACCACTGAGCATAAGAGACTGCTCGACGAAATCTCCAGCCTGTCCGCCCAGATCATTTCGGCGGCTGCCGAAACACGCAATCGTTTCGGCGCAACGTCCGCCTATGCAAAAATCGTCGAGGAACGCATCGGCGAGCTACGCGAATCTCATGTTGCGGGCTTCCAGCGGTTTGGAGTTTTCGTTGCGCGGCGCTTCCGACCTGCCGTTCGAACCTGCGAAGCGACCGCGTTGCGCCTAGATCAGCTCTCCCACGCAACGATGCACCTGATCGACCTTCTGCAGACACGCATACAAGTCGAGATCGAATATCAGAATGCCATCCAGATCCAGGCGATGGCAGACCGGGCCGCGACACAGGTCAAGATCCAGAGGGCGGTGGAAGGATTTTCCATCATCGCCATCAGCTATTATCTTCTCAGTCTGCTCAAGGTCGCTTTCGAGACCGCCGATCACGCTGGCTTTCACATCAGCCCGTTGGCGATGCTCGTATCGATCCCACTCGTTATTGGAGCCGTTGCCATCTCCATACTGCGCGTGAAACACGCGCTTTCAGCGCATGCGTGAAGACGATTTGTTTTCAATGCTACGCGAAATGCTTTTCGGAGCCGCCACCGGGACAACGGAAAGCCTGGCTCTCGATCAAAAGAACGAAATCCTTAAGCCCGGAGGACGCTGCGCAACACGACCTCCGCGTTGCTACAAGATCACTCGCCGAATGCCTCGATGTTCGGCCGCATCCAAAAAAGCCGACGCGATCAGTGATTGAGGATTTTGCTCAGAAAGGATTGTGAGAGAAATGATCCGGGCTGCAAAAACCGGGCGGGAGCGCGACTTCGACGATCTCAAGATTTTCGGTTTGATGTGCCTAAAGGCTTCTGTCGGCCCGAAGCGGTCATGCCTCAGAGTGGGCGCCCCCAGCAGCCAGTTCAATAAGGTCACGTATTTCGCGATGAGAGCGAAGCACCACTACAGGAAGATCCGCCCCATGCTGATCAATCTGCTTGATGAAAAGAGGGGCGTATTTCTTCTCGAAATTCCAGATGTAGGACAGGAACTCTCGATCAGGCAGCGGTTCAGGGCAGCCCTCGGCCATCGCTGGGCGAACTGAACCGTAGTAACGAGAAACACGTTTCAACAGGCCGAGCAGCGCGGTACGTCTAGGCACTCGCACCCACAATATCAGTTCAGTTCGGGGCAGCCTGATATCGAATGAAGACGCTCCGCTGCCATCCATGACCCACCGCTCGCGGTGAACCAACTGCGCGATGATGTCTCGTTGTTCACTTCGATCACGCTCTTATGGCGGAACGCCGCAATCTTTGCAGAGAACGTCGTCTTGCCTCCGCCCGAACATCCGATAACCAGCACGCGCTGAACTTTCGTGAGAAGGTCTGCCGCTTCCCCCAGAGAAACATATCGTGGCATCCACCCGTCACCTCTTTGACCAACATGCTGCAGAAATTGATTATTTGTTCCCCCATACCGTGGCAATGTCCGCTGTTGGCGCGAGCTACCGTCTCATCATGGCGGCAGTCTTGGAAACTGCTTAGAGCATCTTGGTCAAGGTGCAACCGGGACACCGCTTGCCGAAAGCTCAACGGTCTTAGCGAGAATGAGGTTTCTGGGACAGAAAATATCTTGTCGCAGAGCAATCCCTTGCGCCGACAGCAATCAGTCCTCTATCGGGAAAGCAAAGCCAGCTTTCACTCGATCCATTACCACCATGGTTTTGAAACCTTTGATGTCGTGGTTCTCATAGAAGAACCGACGTGTGAAGGCTTCGTAGTCCTCCATGTCTTTCGCCGTGATGACCAGGATGAAATCGGCATCTCCCGTCACGTAATAGCCGATCATCACTTCCTTTGTGGCGCGGATCGCCGCCTTGAATCGATCAACGATGTCAGCCCGTTCGCGCTCTAGAGAGACAAGCACGATCATGGTGATGCCGCGCCCGGCAGCCTTGGGCGAGACGATCGACACATCCGCTTCGATCACCCCTTCCTCACGCAAGCGCTTCAGCCGTCGCTGACAGGCCGTCGGTGAGAGATTGACGATCTGCGCCAGCTCTTCCGAGGTCAGGCGATTGTTCTTTTGAACAGCCTGAAGCAGCGCTCTGTCGGCTCTATCGAGAGTAGTCATGCAGAAATCCTGCGGGCACAGTCCAAATTGAGCACAATTCCTGCATGGTGGATCAGATCAATGCAGTCAAACGATCATGGCCTACCGTTAGTCTCTTTGTAAACCCAATTTGGAGATTCGTATGAAAGGTATTGCCAGCGCTGCGCTGAACAACCTGCAACGACCCGATCTGATCGAGCGCCGCGCCTTTCTGAGTGGCACATGGGCTTCGCGCGAAGAGACGCTGAGCGTCACCGATCCGGCAAGCGGCGAATACCTCGTCGACGTGGCAGCCTGCTCGCTTGAAGATGCCGACGCTGCCGTCGACGCGGCGAAAAATGCCTTTCTCGATTGGCGTGACAAGCTTGCCGTCGAACGTGGTCAGATCCTTCGTGTCTGGGGAAAGCTGATGCGCGACAACGCGCAGGACCTCGCCGTCATCATGACGGCCGAACAGGGCAAACCGCTGGCAGAGTCGCTAGGCGAGATTTCTTATGCCGCGAATTTCCTCGAGTGGTTTGCCGCCGAAGGCGAGCGTACTTATGGCGAAACGATACCGAGCCACCTGCCGGGCAGCCGCCTCGCGGTACAGATGCAGCCGCTTGGTGTCACCGTCGCGATCACGCCTTGGAATTTTCCCTCCGCCATGATCACCCGCAAGGCAGGTGCTGCGCTCGCGGCCGGCTGCACCATGATCGTCAAGCCTGCCCCGGAAACACCACTATCGGCGCTTGCTCTGGCAAAGCTCGCGCAGGAGGCCGGGATGCCCGCCGGCGTATTCCAGGTTCTCACCGGCGAAGCTGCACCGCTTGCGCGCCGTCTGCTGGAACACACGGATGTGCGCGCATTTTCCTTTACCGGCTCTACTGAAGTCGGGCGCATTTTGCTCAGGCAATCTGCCGCCACGGTGAAGAAGGCCTCGTTGGAACTTGGCGGCCACGCACCATTCATCCTGTTCGGCGACTCCGAGCTTTCCAAAGCCGTAAAGGGCTGTATGGGCGCAAAATTTGCCACGTCAGGGCAGGACTGTCTCGCCGCCAATAGGATTTACGTCCAGCGCGGGCATTACGATCACTTCGTCGATGCCTTCGCCAACGCGACCCGGCAGCTCAAAGTCGGTCACGGCCTCGACCCCCGCACCGATATCGGGCCGATGACACGCCCTTCGGTCGCTGAAAAATGCCGCCAGCAGATTGCGCAGGCGCTTTCCGCTGGCGCGCGTCTCGTCTGCGGCGGACAGGACAGCCCGCTTGGCGGCAATTTTGTCACGCCGACCGTGCTTGCCGATGTCACCGATGACATGCTGATCGCACGCGAAGAGACCTTCGGCCCAGTTGCCGCAATCCTGCCGTTCGATGACGAACAGGAGGTCCTCGCCCGAGCCAATGCCACCGAAATGGGGCTGGCAGCCTACGTCTACACCAATGATCTTGGTCGCGCGATGCGCCTGACCGACCGGCTCGAATACGGCATGATCGCCGTCAACACCTCGAAATTCACCGGCGCGCCCATCCCCTTCGGTGGATGGAAGCAATCCGGCCTTGGTCGCGAAGGCTCCCGCCACGGCGTCCTGGAATATCTCGAAACAAAATATGTCTGCTTCGGCAACCTCGCCGCATGAAAGGATCTGTGCTGCCATGACCGCCAACCTCGATCAGATCGCCGAAATGGACCGCAATTCGGTCCTGCATCCCTTTACGCAGATCAAAGATTTCGCCAGCGGGAAATTGGGCGACCCGACAATCGTCGAAACCGGCAAGGGCATCCGCATCCAGGATGCACAGGGAAAGCAGCTGATCGACGGCTTCGCCGGTCTTTACTGCGTCAATGTGGGCTACGGGCGCACCGAGGTCGCCGAGGCCATCTCGCGCCAAGCCTATCGCCTCGCTTATTACCATAGCTATGCCGCCCACACGACGGACGAACTCGCGATCCTCTCCGATCGTCTGGTGAAAATGGCACCTGGTAGGATGAGCAAGGTTTTCTACGGCATGTCGGGTTCCGACGCCAACGAAACCCAGGCCAAGCTCGTCTGGTACTACAGCAACCTGCGGGGCACGCCGAACAAGAAGAAGATCGTCTCCCGTGAACGGGGTTATCATGGTTGCAGCGTCGTCTCCGGTTCCATGACGGGCATGAGTTTTTACCATGACCATATGGACCTGCCGCGTGGGGGTATTCTTCACACCGGCGCGCCGCATCATTATTGGGGCGCGGAAGCAGGCGAAACGGAACTCGAATTTTCCAAGCGCCGCGCCGACGAACTTGAAGCCCTGATCCTGCGCGAAGACCCCGACACCATTGGGGCCTTCATCGCCGAGCCCGTACTTGGCACCGGCGGCATCACCCCACCGCCGCAAGGCTATTGGGACGAAGTGCAAAAGGTCCTCAAGAAATACGACATCCTGCTCATCGCCGACGAAGTCATCACCGGTTTCGGTCGCACCGGCTCGATGTTCGGATCGCAGCACTACGGCATCGAACCTGACCTAATTACGGTCGCCAAGGGCCTCACCTCGGCCTACTTCCCGCTATCGGGCGCAATCGTCGGCGAAAAGGTCTACAAGGTGATGGAAGAAGGGGCCGACCGCGTCGGCGCGTTCTCACATGGCTACACCTATTCCGGCCACCCGATTGGCGCTGCAGCAGCCAACGCCGTTCTCGACATCGTCGAGAAGGAGGATCTGCCGGGCAATGCACGCACGGTCGGCACCTATTTCCAAGCGCAGCTGAAGGAAAAGTTCGCTCAGCTTCCGATCGTCGGTGAAGTGCGAGGCGTCGGTTTGATGGGCGCCATCGAATTTGTGGCGGATCGCGAAAAGAAGACGCGCTTTGCGCTCAGCCTTGCTGTCGGTGCACGTATCTCGAAGGCCGCGCGCAGTCGTGGACTGATTGCCCGTGCCATGCCGCATGGCGATATTCTGGGTTTTGCGCCGCCCCTCGTCACGACGAAGGAAGAGGTCGACGAGATCATTGTCATCGCCGAATCCGCTGTACGCTCAGTCATGGACGAATTGGTCCAGGCTGGCGAGAGGATCTGATGCAAGCATGGCCGCCACACGGGACAAGGCTTGCTCGGCACTGCCGCCTGCCGAGCAAAATCGCGGCGATCGTGATTATTCCTGATGCAATCACGGCTCTGGCTGCATAACGCTTCATCTTTTGAAACGAAGCGTGCATAATGTCATGAAATAGTCGTCCTCAAAACGAGACAATTTCATGCGACGTCAAGCCAATCCCCTGAACCTTGTTCCGGTCACGGCCACCAAGCCGGTGGCATGGCAACCGCACCTTTCCAAGCAAAAGGGTGAGACGAAGCATGCAGCACTCACCGAGCGCATCATCGCCGATATCGATGCCGGCGTTCTCAAGCCAATGGATCGCATGCCGACGCATCGCGATCTGGCGCGCGAACTCGGCCTTTCCGTCCAAACCGTCAGCCTCTCCTACAAGGAGGCTGAGCGGCTTGGCTATCTGAGCGGTGAGATCGGTCGCGGCACCTTCGTCAAGACACGCGTGACCGACCGCGCCGGCCGCATGATGCTTGACCATAGCGCCAACGAAGTGCTCGACCTTTCCATCATTCGCGGCATCTATCTCGATGCGCATGAGGCCGCATCGCGCGAGATCCTTCGTGAGCTTTCCGAAGGCGACAATGCAAGCTTCATGCGTCCCTGCCGCCCGATCGCCGGCCTTGATCGTCATCGGGAGACGGCGCGCATCTGGTTACGCACGCTCGGCGTCGCGGCCGGGGTAGAGCGCATTCTCCTCACCAACGGCGCCGCCCACGCCATTTTTCTTGCTCTGAGCTGCATTGTCCGCTCCGGCGATGTCGTCTTAACCGAAAATCTCACCGATCACGGTATCATCGGGCTTTCCAATATCCTCGGCTTCAGCCTGAAGGGCTTGCCTACCGACAATGAGGGCATTTTGCCCGATGCGCTGGAGGCCGTGTGTGCAGCAGGCGGTGTCCGGGCGTTGGTGCTCATTCCGACCCTCAACAATCCGACAGGTCATGTCGCGGGCGCAGGACGCAGGTGTGAGATAGCCGCGATTGCGGCTCGTCACGGCGTGTTCGTCATCGAAGATGAGGTCTATCGACCGATGATCGAAGAGAACCTGCCTTCGATCACAGAAATGCTGCCTGATCTCGGTTTCTTCGTCACGAGCTTCACCAAGGTGGTGCTGACAGGGTTGCGCGTTGGCTATCTTGTTGTTCCACCAGCCTATTCCATCCGCGCCGCCTCAATCCTGCGCGTGTCGAGTTGGAGCGGCACCTACCTGACCGGCGAAATCGCAACACGCTGGGTCGAGAATGGCACGGCGCAGCGTCTGCTCGAAATCCAGCGTGACGAAGCACAGGTGCGCCAGAACATCGCCACAGAAATCCTCGGCGACCATATCGCCTCCACTCATCCGCTCTCGCTTTGCGCCTGGCTCAAGGTCCCGCCGCATTGGTCCGAGGAAGGTCTGGTTCGTTCGCTCACCAACCAGAAAGTCGCCGTCACGCCGTCCGAACCCTTCATTGCCGGGCCGGGTCATGGTGGCGGGATTCGTATCTGTTTGGGCGGACGCCTGAACCATGCAAGCCTGGCCAAGGCGCTGACGACCGTGCGGCAGGCCTTTGAGCAACTGCCCCCGGTCTATGATGTCGGTTCGATCGGCTAGAGCGATCCCACGGCAATCATTGAATCATTACAATATAATAATTGACATGATTTTAGTTCGCTCACAACATGACAATCATGAAGAGCGACGCCCAGTCCAGATTGACCGAAGAAAAGGTCCAGCCAGTCGTGCTGGCAGACATCAAGCAGGCTGCAGCCCGCATCGTCGGCCGGGTGACGCGTACGCCGCTCATTCGCTCTCGCACGCTCTCTGAACGCACCGGTCAGCCTGTCCACCTGAAGCTCGAAACGTGCCAGCCCATCGGCGCCTTCAAGCTGCGCGGCGCGATGAACGCCATCCTGTTGCTCGATGATGCGGCGCGCAAGCGCGGTCTCGTTACCGCCTCGACAGGCAATCATGGTCGCGCCGTCGCTTACGCCGCACGCGAGCTTGGCGTTCCCGCCATCATCTGCATGTCATCGCTCGTTCCGGCCAACAAGGTCGAAGCGATCCGCTCGCTCGGCGCCGAAATCCGCATTGTCGGCCTATCGCAGGACGATGCACAAGAGGAGGTCGAACACCTGACCGAGAGCCGCGGCCTCACGCCGATCCCGCCGTTCGACCATGCGGACGTCGTTGCCGGTCAAGGCACGATCGGCCTCGAAATTGTGGAAAACCTGCCTGAACTTGCGGCCGTGCTTGTTCCTCTTTCCGGTGGGGGTCTGGCCGGTGGCATTGCGGTTGCCGTCAAGGCCTTGAAGCCACAGAGCCGCGTCATCGGCATATCGATGGAGCGCGGGGCAGCCATGCATGCAGCGATTGCCGCCGGCAAGCCTGTCGCAATCCGCGAGGAGGAAACGCTGGCGGATTCGCTAGGGGGTGGCATCGGCCTCCAAAACCATGTCACCTTTATCCTTTGCCGCGATCTGCTCGACGACGTCATCCTCCTCAGCGAGGACGAGATTGCCGAAGGCATCCGCCATGCCGCGCGCAACGAGAGCGTAACCGTGGAGGGCGCTGGCGCAGTCGGCATTGCCGCCATCCTCGCAGACAAGGCCCGCCTATCCGGTCCAACCGCCATCATCGTATCAGGCGGCAACATTGACCCGAAGATGCACCAGAAAATCGTCGATGGGACCACCCTATGAGCCGCATCAGCATTCTGATGGAAAAAGACCTTCGCACCATCGTCAAGCTCGACGTCGCTGCCGTCGATTGCGTCGAACAGGCCTTTGCGGCGCTTGCCACCAAAGCCGTTGCTATGCCGCCGATCCTGCGCCTCGACATTCCGGAATTTCGGGGTGAAGTGGACGTCAAGACAGCCTATGTGCCAGGCCTTGACGGCTTCGCCATCAAGGTCAGCCCTGGCTTCTTCGACAACCCCAAGATCGGTCTGCCAAGCCTGAACGGGCTTATGATCTTGCTCAGCGCCAAGACCGGATTGGTCGAAGCCCTTCTTCTTGACAACGGCTATCTCACGGACGTGCGCACGGCAGCGGCCGGTGCCGTCGCCGCACGACATCTGTCGCGCGAAGACACCTCCGTCGCCACGATCTTTGGTGCAGGCATGCAGGCGCAGCTGCAGCTTGAGGCTCTCATGCTTGTGCACCGGATCAAATCGGCGCGAATCTGGGCACGCGATCATGCAAAGGCGCAGAAGCTTGCGATTGATTTCGCTTGCGACCACGGAATCGACGTCGCCGCCGTTGCCGATCCGCGCGAGGCCGTGCGCGGGGCAGATATCGTCGTCACAACAACGCCGGCAGAAAGGCCGATCCTGATGGCCGAATGGCTCGAACGCGGTCAGCATCTGACCGCAATGGGATCGGATGCAGAGCACAAGAACGAGGTCGATCCGGCCGTCTTTGCTCGCGCTACTTACGTCCCGGATCGAATATCGCAGACCCGCATTCTCGGCGAGTTGCACCATGCCATCAAGGCCGGCGCAGTCTTGCCGGACCAACAGTTTGCCGAACTCGGAGCTGTCATCGCCGGCAAGGCGATTGGCCGGTCGAATGCAGACGAAATAACCTTTGCAGACCTCACGGGCACCGGCGTGCAGGACACAGCCATCGCCAACCTGGCGCTCGCCCGCGCGACAGACGCCGGACGGGGCCAGACGATCGAAAATGACATCAAAATGGGAGATGCAGCGTGAGTGTGACGCTGAACTTTACGCGCGAGGAATATGCCGCGCGCCTTTCCAAAACCCGTCACGCGATGGAACAGGCGGGGATCGATCTCCTGATCGTCACCGATCCATCCAACATGCACTGGCTGACCGGCTATGACGGCTGGTCCTTCTACGTGCATCAATGCGTCCTGGTGCCGCCAAGCGGCGAGCCGATCTGGTACGGTCGCAAGCAGGATTCCAACGGCGCCAAGCGCACCGCCTATCTGGACCATGACAATATCATCGGCTACCCCGATCACTACGTCCAGTCGAGCGAACGCCACCCGATGGATCTCCTGGCGCAGATCATCGATGAGCGCAGGTGGTCCAGCCTCACTGTTGGCGTCGAGATGGACAATTATTATTTCTCGGCTGCCGCCTTCGCCTCTCTGCAAAAGCATCTGCCAAATGCCCGCTTCAAGGATGCGGCGGGGCTCGTCAACTGGCAGCGCGCGATCAAGAGCCCAACTGAACTCGACTATATGCGAAAGGCAGGCAAGATCGTCGAACTGATGCACAAGCGCATCGTCGACGTCGTCGAACCCGGCATGCGCAAATGCGATCTCGTCGCCGAGATCTACGATGCCGGCATACGGGGTACGTCCGAATTCGGCGGCGATTATCCGGCGATCGTGCCGCTCCTGCCGTCGGGCGCAGACGCTTCCGCGCCGCACCTGACCTGGGACGACAAGCCGATGCGTTCGGGCGAAGGGACGTTCTTCGAAATCGCTGGCGCCTATAAGCGTTATCATTGCCCACTGTCGCGTACCGTATTCCTGGGCAAGCCGACGCAGGCCTTTCTCGACGCGGAAAAGGCAACGCTCGAAGGCATGGAGGCGGGCCTTGCCGCAGCAAGGCCCGGCAATATGTGCGAGGACATCGCCAACGTCTTCTTTGCCGTCTTGAAAAAATACGGGATCATGAAGGACAACCGCACCGGCTATCCGATCGGTCTTTCCTATCCGCCTGACTGGGGCGAACGCACGATGAGCCTGCGCCCAGGCGACCGTACGGAGCTGAAGCCCGGCATGACATTCCATTTCATGACCGGTCTCTGGCTCGAAGACATGGGGCTGGAAATCACGGAGAGCATCGCGATTACCGAAACGGGTGTCGAATGCCTGTCCAATGTTCCGCGCCAGCTGTTCGTGAAAGGCTGAGGCCATGCTGACGAGTGCGCCCCGCCCCTCGCCGATCGCCTCATCCGTCGATTTCGACGGGAAGGGTGTGCAGCACGGGCACCTGCGATTGCCCTATAGCCGTGACGACAGCGCCTGGGGTTCGGTCATGATCCCGATCTGCGTCATCTCCAACGGCGAAGGTCCGACCGCCCTCCTCACCGGTGCCAATCATGGCGACGAGTATGAGGGTCCGGCGGCTCTCTACGAGCTGGCACAGACACTGGATCCGGCGCAGGTGAGTGGGCGCATCATCATCGTCCCGGCGCTCAATTATCCCGCGTTTCGCGCAGGGACCCGCACGTCGCCGATTGATCGCGGAAATCTGAACCGTAGCTTTCCGGGTCGCCCGGATGGAACGGTGACGGAAAAGATCGCGGACTATGTCACCCGCCATCTCATACCGCTCGCCGACATCGTGCTCGACTTCCATTCGGGCGGCAAGACGCTCGACTTTCTGCCCTATGCCGCGGCACACGAGTTGCCTGACAAGGGTCAGGAGGCGCGCTGTTTTGATGCCGTTGCGGCTTTCGCTGCGCCCTACTCGATGAAGATGCTGGAGATCGATGCGGTCGGCATGCTGGATACGACGGTCGAGGAGATGGGCAAGACCTTTGTCACCACTGAGCTCGGCGGTGCTGGCACCGCCAGCGCGAAGTCGATCGAGATCGCGCGAAAGGGCAGTCTCAACCTCCTGCGCCACGCCGGAATTCTTGAGGGGGCGCCGGATACCCGGCCGACGTGCTGGCTCGATATGCCGTCGAGCAACTGTTTCACATTCGCAGAGGATGACGGCCTGGTCGCCTTTGCGCAGGATCTCGGAGATCCGATCCATACCGGCGATATCATCGCCAGCATCTACCCGGTCGGAAAGACCGGTGTCGCGCCGATCCACTGCCGCGCAGCCATGGATGGCATTCTGGCGGCTCGCCACGTGCCCGGCCTCATTAAGGCCGGCGACTGCCTTTCCGTCATCGCGACGATCACGGAGAAGACCAAATAAACGCAACCATGTGAGATCCGAAAACGGACCACAAGAACCTTAACCAGAGGAGAATTCGAATGCGCATCTCAAAATCCATTTGCCTTTCCGCGCTGGCGCTCAGCATCGGCGTGACATCGGCCAGCGCACTGACCGTCGAAGAAGCCAAGAAACAGGGATTTATCCGCGCCGCGACAGCCAATGAGGTACCCTATTCGTATATGCAGCCGGACGGCACCTCTGCCGGCATCGGCCCTGACGTCGCCAATGCCGTCCTAAAATCCATGGGCATCGAGGAGGTCAATTGGACCGTAACGCCCTTCGGCACGCTCATTCCGGGTCTCAAGGCTCGTCGCTTCGATTTTGCCGCCGCCGAGCAGAACATATCGCCCGAGCGCTGCAAGCAGGTCGCCTTTACCGAACCCAACTCGTCCTACGGTGAGGGACTGCTGGTCAAGAAGGGCAATCCGAAGGGCCTGACGACCTATGGCGACATCGCAAAAGACCCATCCTTGAAAGTCGCCGTTGTTTCCGGCGCAAACAATGTCGACTTCCTGCGCGCCGTCGGCGTCAAGGACGAGCAGATCGTCTTCATTCCGGCGAATGCCGATGCGATCCCCACCGTGCAAAGCCGGGTCGATGCCTATGCGGCAACCGAGTTGACCGTTTCCGAACTTGCCAAGGGACAGGCCAATGTCGAGCAGGTCGCGCCATTCAAGGATCCGATCGTCAAGGGCGCACCGGTCCGCAACTATGGCGGCTTTGCCTTCCGTCCGGAAGACAAGGAATTGCGCGACGCGTTCAACACTGCGCTCGTCGCGTTCCGAAAGACGGACGACTATAAGAAGATCCTCATGAAGTATGGTCTGTCGGAACAGAGCATCGCGGCAGCGGCAGAGAAGAACGTCGCCGATCTCTGCGCCGGGAAGTAACAAGAAAGGCGCCCGGTCCCGGACTGGGCGCCGCCTGCTTTCATTCGGAGAGATTGCCAGATGAGCTGGACAGCCTATCTGCCGATGCTTTGGCAAGGCGCTACCGTGACGATGACGATCACTTTGGCAGCGATCGTCTGCGGCGCGGTGCTTGCCTTCGTTTTCGGCATCCTGCGCGTCGAGGGAGGACCGATCCTGTCAGCCGTCGCGCTCTGCTACACGGAGGTGTTTCGTGGGACCTCGCTGTTCGTTCAGCTGTTCTGGTTCTATTATGCGCTGCCGCTCGTCGGTCTGAGTTTCGATCCGATCACCACCGGCATCCTGGTATTGGCCGCCCATGTCGGCGGCTATGGGGCCGAAATCGTTCGAGGGGCCCTCATGTCGGTCTCCGTGCAGCAGCTGGAAGCCGCCCGGGCGTTGAACTTCAACCGTGCCCAGACCCTCTTTCGCATTTCGCTGCCACAAGCCATCGTCGAAATGATGCCGGCCTTCGGAAACCTCGCCATCGAAACGCTGAAGCTGTCCTCGCTGGTGTCGTTAATCTCGATAGCCGATCTCACCTTTGCGGCCCAATCCATCCGCAACATCACGCTGGACAGCGCAAGCATCTATTCAATCACCCTCGTGTGCTACTTCGCCATGTCGCTCGTCTTGATGGCAGCCGTGCGCGTGATCGAGCATTTCGTGCGGCGCGGCGATGTCTTCCCTCGCTCGGCTCATTCGTGAGGACCTTACGGCTATGATGTATGGTTACGAATGGGACACAACAACCTGGGTTACCTACACGACCTCGATCCTGCCAATCATTCTTATTGGTTTGACCGTCACGTTGAAGGCTGCAGCCGCTGGATTTGCGATTGCACTGGTGCTCGGCCTGGCGTTTGCCCTCCTGCGCCGAAGCCGCGTCAAGGTGATCTCCTGGGCGACAGCCTTTATCGTGGAGTTCCTGCGCGATACGCCGCTTCTGGTGCAGCTGTTCTTCCTCTACTACGTGCTGCCCGATTTCGGTATCGTGCTGCCGGCCTTTCTCACCGGTGCAATGGCCCTCGGTCTGCAATATGCGGCCTACACGTCGGAGGTCTATCGCGGCGGCATCGAAGCCGTGCAGCACGGCCAATGGGAAGCGGCAACCGCGCTCAACATGACCCGCATGCAGACCTATTACGACATCATCCTGCCCCAGGCCATTCCGCGAATCGTGCCCGCCATGGGCAATTATCTCGTGGCCATGATCAAGGAGACCCCGGTTTTATCGGTTGTCACCGTTCTTGAGATGATGGGCCTTGCCAACATGATCGGCGAACGCACATTCGAATATCTCGTGCCGCTGACGCTTGTCGGCCTGATCTTCCTTCTGCTGACGCTGATCTGCTCAGCAGGCCTCCACCGCTTGCAGAAAGCTCTTCCAAAGGCAGGAATACCCTTGCGATGACCGACAGTATCGATCCACCCATCATCGAGTTTTCCGATGTCACCAAGCGCTTCGGCATTCTGACAGTGCTTGACCATTTCAATTTCAGCGTCGCGAAGGGCGAGAAGGTCACGCTCATCGGACCGTCCGGCTCCGGCAAATCGACGGTCCTGCGTATTCTCATGACACTCGAACCGTTCCAGGAAGGCAAGCTGACGCTTGCTGGTACGTCCTACCATGAGCCGGATGGCAAGGGCCGGTTCCAGGCCTCGGAAAAACACCTGCGCCAGATCCGCAACCATGTCGGCATGGTCTTCCAGAGCTTTAATCTCTTTCCTCATATGACAGTCCTTCGCAACGTTGTCGAAGCGCCGGTACGGGTACTGGGAATGGGGCGGGCGGAAGCGGAAGCGCGAGCAATCGAACTGCTGCAGATGGTGGGGCTGGCGGACAAGAAGGACCATTATCCTGTGCAGCTTTCCGGCGGTCAGCAGCAGCGTGTGGCAATTGCCCGTGCGCTTGCGATGCGCCCACGGGTTCTGCTTTTCGATGAACCGACCTCTGCGCTTGATCCGCAACTGGTGGGCGAGGTGCTTTCCGTCATCCGCGGGCTGGCGCATGAACATGATCTCACCATGCTGCTCGTCACCCATGAGATGCGCTTTGCCCGAGAGGTGTCGGATCGCGTCTGCTTTTTCGACAAGGGGCGCATCTGCGAGCAGGGTGCGCCTGAAGAGATATTCGGCGCGCCGCAAGTGGAGCGGACGCGCGAATTTCTATCATCGGTTTTGGGATAGTCTGGAAACCCAGCGGCTAAGAGACTCCGGCAGACGGCTTCGAAACAGAGCGGCTGGACAGGTGTTTTTGAAAGGATATGGACCTGGTGTGGATCGTGATGGGTCGTCCGCATTTGATGTCGAGGAGGAAAGCACTTCGTGCTCACCAATAGGCAATGATCCAGGCGGTTGAGGCCCTCGTCCACGAGAGTGAACCCTGCTTTTCAATGGTTTGCGATTACAGGATGGGTTGGATCGGTGCCTTGACCCACTTACGTCAGTTATCGCCGAGATGCCAAGCCTCAAACAACAGGCCAGAGGCACCTTGCACCGGATCGGTTTCAGGTAAGGCGACGTCGGCGATTGTTCTGAGGAGTTCTGCGGTTGGAGCGCTTGTCTGAATATCGGCGTGTTGGCCTGGCGGGTATGCGCCAACCACTTGAAAGTCGCTGCTCGCTTCCAGGTTTTGATGACCTGTCCCCGCTGGAAGGACAAGACAATCTCCCGGATGCAACTCGAACACCTTACCGGTCGGACCGCCGATCAGCAGCTTTCCCGTTCCCTTTCCGACACCAAGCACTTCATGAGCGCCCGCGTGATAGTGCTGATAATCGAAAACACCATCGCGCCAGATGCCTTCCCACCCGTGCGAGGTGAAGAGACGCGCGAACTCCTCGCACCCATCATCGCAGATGAAGATGCTGCGATAGACGATAACCGGAATCGTCTGGTTGTTGGGCACCCAGTCGCTTTTCTCAAAAACGATCTTTTGCGTTTCCATGTCTTTCCCCATCGCCGATAGCCTAATTTGTGGAACGCACCGTCATTGAACCGTCACGCGCCAGACCGTATTGCCGACGGGTTCCAAAGCCAGAGTGCCGAAGACCTCGGCAGAACACGTTACAGCCGCGATTTGTTCCTTTCGTGCGCAACAATGGCAATGCGTCCGGGGCATATCGACATCGAAATGTCGCCAAAGGACCTGAATGGCGCTACTCGACGTCCTCCCGACACACATCCTCAAGCAAACCGGATCGCATGCGCAGGCGAGCTACGCCATCCTGGATACACCGGATGTCGTGCAGCAGCATTACGGTCGATTCCTGCCGCAGGACAAGGCAGCATTGGCGGCCAAGATTTTGAATCAGGTTTGGCAAGCTGCTTAACCGGTCAAACCGGTCGCCTCAGGGGCAGATCAATCCGCATCTGAGGCGACCTGATAATCAAAACGCCTTGAACGGGGTTGAACCTATGCCCCATTCCGGAACAGGCGTTTTGAATCAAGGTTCCTGACCATGCTGAACGGCAGCACGTTATCAGCTTCAAACTGGGCTGCCGGCGCGGGCCTTGCAATGAAATATCCCTGGAGCTGGTTGATTCCGTACTGCTGCATCAGCCGCTGATGTTCGATGGTCTCGACGCCTTCAATGAGTATCCTCACGCCGCGATTGCGCAGCAGGCTGATGATGTCGAGCAACATCCTCTTGCCTCTCTCCGTGTTGCAGTCATGGAGGAAGGATCGATCGATCTTGACGGTGTCGAACTCTATGAGGCGAAGCCACGAGAGCCCTGCGAAGCCTGTGCCAAAGTCGTCGAGCCAGACTTGAGCGCCGAGCTTTCTCAGGTCGCTAATGCAACGAACCACATCCTGGTCGATTTCCAGCTCCACGCCTTCGGTAATCTCGAAAGCAAGTCGGGCACCCGTCACGCCGAATTCTGCCAGTGTTGCCGCCACATAGGTGGCGAAACCCGGCATCTTGAGTTCAATCGGGGAAACGTTGACGCTGGCAACCTGCACGAGGTCGGTCGCCAACAAGTCTCGGCAAACAGTGCGGATTGCCCACCGGCCGAGTTCGACGATCGAGCCCGTCCTTTCCGCAACCGGGATGAATTTACCAGGCGATACGGGCGTTCCATCCAACATGCTCAAACGCATCAAAGCTTCGACAGCGTCCGTCTTGCCCGTCTGGACGTTGCGGATCGGTTGATAGACGAGCGAGACAAGGCCGTGCTCGAGCGCGATCTTCAGGGTCGCAGCTATATCCTCGCTGTCATCGCTGCTCTCAGGATCTTCGGGATCGAAGACCACGAGGGTGTTGCGGCCCGCAGCCTTGGCGGCGTAAAGCGCGCGATCAGCTTCGTGAATGACCTTCTCGATCTGCTTGCTCTCGTCCCGCGTATAGGACACGCCGACACTCACGGTGATGACAGTGGTCCCGTCTCGCCTGTGTTCGTGTGGCCAAGCCAACGCCCGAACGGCAGCACACATTGCTTCTGCGAGCTCGACCGCTCGCTGCGAATTCGGCATCGGTGTGATGACGATGAATTCCTCACCGCCGTATCGCCCGATGATCGAACCCCAGGAAGAGGCCACGCTTTGAAGAAGCTGGGAGACAGCGATAAGACAGCGGTCACCTTCCTGATGGCCGTAGCAGTCGTTATAGCGTTTGAAATAATCCACATCGATAAGCAGGACGGCAAAGGGCACCCTGTCGTCCTGCCAGCGTTGCCAATGATCACGCAGACGTTGATCGACTGCCCGGCGATTTTCGAGGCCGGTCAACGAGTTGGTGTTCGAGAGGTGCAAAAGAGCCTTGCCTCTTTCGTCGGCGGCAGCTTGCTGCAAACTCGCTTCAACTGCATTAAGGAAGACTTTGTAGCGCTCCCTATTGAGCTGAAGGTTCACGTAAGACGTGAAAATAAAGCAGGAAATACAGAACGAGCCGAGGATGAGCTTGTGGAGAAGCAACATGGGCGCGAACAGATAGAGGGCGCCGATGAAGATGAGCACGTTCGTTGCGGAGGCCGCAAGAGCAACCGAAAACCGGAAACTGAAGAACAAGTTGACGCTCATCATGAAGATCGCGCCAAACACCATATAATATGAGAACGCATCCCCGGCCGCGCTCATCTGGGCGGTGAGAAGCCAGACAAGATAGGCTACGAGCACCGACATCGCCGCGGCCATGTCGACCGTATCGGCTTTTGCCTTGCGGTAGAGCAGAAATTCCAGCACGCATAACGCACTGACGCCAACCGCCAGCCGGCCGGCGACCGTGTACTGGACGACATCGCCGATAAAAAGATAGTCCGTGAAGGAATATGCAAGGTAAGCAGCGACCGCTGTCCAGAGGCCTTTGCGCGTCCCGCTCTTTCGACCGCTCTCGCTCTTCTGCTCATAAAGGCAACGCAACTGCTCTGGCGACAGCGTCGGCCGCACGGTAGCAGCTGCGGTCTCGGCTAACACGTGCATCATGCCCCTGCCACCCAACATCTTGCAGCAGTTGCCCTTCGCAGACTGCCAACTAAAGCTGGATAGCCGTACGCAGACTCCACATCAACCGATAACGCTCAAACGATCCCCAAGCGGGCAGGCTATCTCTCGGGTTCACTAATATTTTCTAAAGCTAAGACGTGCACTGGCGCCGCGGCCCAACCTTAACGCTTGACTTGCGTGAAAATGGTGAGGATTTTACGCAATGTTTTAAGTTCTTATTCACCAGTGAGGTTTCAGTGGCTCAGCCGCTCTTTTCTCTTGATGGCCAAAGCCTGATCACGCCGCAGTCCTTCAGCAATAAGCTTCCCTCACCGAACCGAGATGACCAAACAGACCTCCTGCGAACTGCGGAGGCTGAGTTTGCGATCGTCATCAACATCGCGATACAACGGTTCTCCGCAGGCAAGAACCTGCCTGATGCAGTCAGGTGGCTGATTGGCCAGCTCCATGACGTCCGTCATAAATTCGGCGCTGCCGTGTGGCAGAAGCTCATCCCTGTCATTCAGGCCCATCCCTCGGCAAAGATCCTCCAGCAGTGCCCGTTCACCCGTTGGTCCTTTGACAAGCCTCGCGGCTATTCCGGTGATGCCAGTCTCATAGACTTCATTTATGGGCATCCGGCGGTGGCCGAAGAAGTGGCCAGATCCACCCGTCTCGGCCTGGATATCTTCGACTATACGATAAACGCCCCCGGCCCGGTCGCCGTAAGGGAACGTCGCGACATCCTGACCCGCTACGTCGACGAGACCGCCGCGCGAACGGGTTCGAATACCGAAGTCCTGGCCATCGCTGCCGGTCACCTGCGCGAAGCGGAGGCATCAAAGGCACTTGCGGAAGGCCGCCTTAAACGCTGGGTAGCTCTTGATCAGGATCCGGAAAGTATCGGCTCGATCTCTAGCCAATTCCACGGAACTTCCGTCGAACCTATCAATGGATCCGTGCGCGGCTTGCTCGCACGCAAGCATCGGATCGGCACTTTCGATCTGATCTACGCAGCAGGATTGTACGATTATCTCACCGATAAAGTGGCAATCCGGCTCACGCAGATTTGCATGGAAATGCTGAAGCCAGGCGGCGTCTTTCTATTTGCCAACTTTTCCGACGAGATGGCCGATGACGGGTACATGGAATCCTACATGAACTGGGAGCTTCTCCAGCGTTCGGAAGCCGACATGTGGCGTATTTCCCATCATAGTGCGACGGAAGACACTGATGACAAGACGGTCTGGTTCGGTGCCAACCGCAACATCATTTACGCCACCATCAGGAAGCGGTCGTAAGCCCCGACGGGCCGGGCGCGCATCACAAAATCCGATGCCCGGGTTTTGCGATGTCGACGCTTGCGCGTGGCGGCATGACCTGTCGTTATTGAGGCACCGGCCATGTTGCGCTTCATTTCGCGCGACAAACAAACGAGCCAGACCGATAGCGTGAGTTGGACACTAAAGGGGTTACTGATCGAATGCTCGATGAGTAACCCCTGCTCTTGAAATGGATCGAACCGCGGCTCCGCACTTATGCCTCGCAAGGGAGCGCCGGCACACGCGCCTATGACGTCTTCGTCGATTGCTTCAACAAGGGACTGCTGATCCGCGTCACCGGCGACATCATAGCCCTCTCCCCGCCGCTTATCGCCGAGAAGAGCGAAATCGAAACGATTGTCTCCAAGATCGGCGATGCCCTGAACAGGGTGGCGTGAATACAGCTAAGACATGGAAATTGCGCAACGAGAAAGAAGCGTATCGGAGCCGGACATGTCAGGTAACTGCATGCTGCGGAATTATCCCGAGCCGCAATCGCTGGATGAGCAGGACAGAGTGGCTCAATACTGCGTGAAATCGCCCGATTCCGACTGAAGCAACGTCAGCGGATAACGCGCAGGATGATGGACCAGCGCCGTCAGGTTGACCGGGCGGTTGCGATCGTCGAATGCGATCTGATCCACGGTGAGAACCGCAGCTGGCGGAGGCAGCCCGAGCATCGCAGCCTCCTTATCCGTCGCAAGACGCGCGCTCAGCGTTGTCTGCCCCCGTTTCGGATGAATGCGATAGCGCTCGCGAAGCTCGGCATAGAGCGACCGGTTGGCAACGGCCCAGTCGAGATCAAGCAGGCCCGGAACGCGGGCCACCGGTATCCAATCGGTCTGGACGACAGAAGGTATGTTGTCGAGAAGACGAAGCCTCGACAAGAGAACCACCTCGGCGCCGGGTGCAAGGAAAAGCGGGCGGCTCACCTCAAGCGGCGCATGCACGATGCTGGCCTCAATCAGCCGATGGCCGGGACTTCGCCCGTTCGCCATGGCAATGCTGGTGAAGCTTTTCAGAACTTGGAGTTCGAAGCCGCCACCACGCTCAGCGACGTAAAGTCCTTTCCCCGGCTGGCTATGTATGACGCCTTGCTGGATCAATTCGCGCACGGCGTGGCGCACGGTGATCCGGCTGACATTATAGAGATCAACGAGTTCCCGTTCTGATGGCAGCTTGCCGCGCAACGGCAACTTACCGTCGCGGATAGATGCCAAAAGAGCTTCGTAGACCTGCTTGTGCAAGGGGCGAGGGTCGTTCCGGTCGATGCCGCCCTGTGTCGCAATTAATGATGCCGGAGCTTGCTGCATCTTCGAAATCCGATCCTGTGCGGAGCACTCTTGCCGTTTTGCATCTTCGACGCAAACGCCGGCAAAGTCCATGTTGACATGACTGGTCATAACCAGTCCTATTGGAAACAAGGGGACAGAGAGCTCCGCATGATGCCGAAGCGTTATCAACGAAGGGAACAATCGATGCTGAAGAAAAGCCTTGCCGCATTGGCGATATCTGCAGCCCTCTGGGGCGGCAGCGCGCATGCCGAAACCATTTCCGTGTTTTGCTCGCCGACGGAATTCGAGCTCTGCACGAACGTTGCCAATGCCTGGAAAGAAAAGACGGGCAACGAGGCCAAGATCAACAAGATGCCCGCGCTTCTGGACGATGCGATCCCGATCTATCAGCAGTTGCTCGCCGCCAAATCCAAGGATGTCGACGTCCTTTTCCTCGATGTGATCTGGCTCGGCATGTTCAAGAGTAACCTGCTCGACCTCAAGGCAATGATCCCGCAGACAGATCAGGACAAGCATTTCGCCTCGACACTCAATGCGGCCAAGCTCGATGGCAATCTTATTGCCATGCCTGCCTATATGGATGTCGGGCTCATGTTCTACCGCAAAGACCTGCTCGAAAAATACGGCAAGCCGGCGCCCAAGACCTGGGACGAGCTTGCTGCCACCGCCAAGGAAATTCAGGACAAGGAACGGGCTGCAGGCTCGGCCGACATGTGGGGTTATGCCTGGCAGGCCAAGAGCTATGAAGGCCTGACCTGCGATGCGATCGAGCTTGTTGCTTCCAACGGTGGCGGCACCATCATTTCTGACGACGGAAAGGTGACTATCGACAACCCGCAGGCTGCCGAGGCGCTCGAAAAGGCGAAGGGCTGGATCGGCTCGATCAGCCCAGAGGGCGTCCTCAATTATGATGAAGAGCAGTCGCGCGCCGTCTTCGAATCCGGCAACGCGGTCTTCCACCGCAATTGGCCCTATGTCTGGGGCACTTCGCATGAAAAAGGGAGCAATATTGTCGACAAGGTCGGCGTGATGCCTCTACCGGTCGGCAAGGAAGGCGAAAAGTCAAGCGGATGCCTTGGCCCAATGTATTACGGCGTCAACAAATACAGCGCCAAGCCCGAGGTGGCGGCCGACTTCGTGAACTTCATCACCGGCCCCGATATGCAGAAGATGCGGGCGTTGAAGGCCGCCCTCAACCCGTCGATCCAGGCGCTCTACAGCGATCCGGAAGTTCTTGAGAAGATACCCTTCCTCAAGGATAACCAGCAGGCCTTTGCCGACAGCGCCGTGCGCCCGTCCGGCTACACTGGCACCAGCTACAACCGCGTTTCGCAGGCTTTCTACCGTTCGGTTCACGACATGCTTTCCGGCGGTGCCGAGGTCAAGTCCAGCCTGACGTCGCTGGCCGGCCGGCTCGAGAAACTGAAGGAAAGCCGCTGACGCTCTTCGGATTTCCGGCGGCGGGAACGGTCCGCGACCGGAACGCGTCACTGCCTCGCCACCAATCACGGTGGCGAGCCCTCTGCCGTCTCATACCCCCAGGTGAAAAATGGCATCGGTTTCGCTCGAATCCGTTTCGAAGAATTTCGGTACGCATGCTGTTATCCAGAATGTTGACCTGCAGATCATCGACGGCGAGTTTGTCGTTTTCGTCGGTCCCTCCGGTTGCGGCAAGTCAACGCTTTTGCGCATCGTCGCCGGCCTGATCTCCGCATCGAAGGGTGTGGTGAGGATAGGCGGCGACGACGTGACTGATGTGCCTGCCTCCAAGAGAGGCGTAGCCTTCGTCTTCCAGTCTTACGCGCTCTATCCGCATATGAACGTTGCGCGCAATATCGGCTTCGCGCTTGAGACCCTCGGTATGAACAGGGCCGCAATCAGTGAGAAAGTGCGGTCGGTCGCACGAATGTTGAAGGTCGATCATCTGCTCGAACGCCGGCCGCGCGAGCTGTCCGGCGGACAGCGCCAGCGCGTGGCGATCGGCCGCGCCTTGGTGCGCCAGCCCGAAATCTTCCTCTTCGATGAGCCGCTGTCCAATCTCGACTCGGATCTGCGCATGGAGATGCGCATGGAGATCGCCAAGCTCCACGACGATCTGAAGACGACAATGATCTATGTGACCCATGACCAATCGGAAGCGATGACGCTTGCCGACCGGATCGTCGTTCTCAATCACGGACGCATTGAGCAGGTCGGCACGCCGAAGGAACTCTACCACACTCCTGACAACCGGTTTGTCGCAGGCTTCATCGGCAGTCCCCGCATGAACTTCCTGCCCGTGCAGACAACATCAGCCAAAGTGAGCGGACCGGGCGGCCTCGTCATCGATGCGGACACCGAGGGCCAGGCAGTCACCGAGATCGGCATACGGTCGGAAGCGATCCAACTGGTGGCGGCAGGGGACGGACGAATGACCTGCATGCTCGAACGTATCGAGGATCTTGGCCACGAGCATTTCGCCTATTGCCGCATCAACGGTGACGTCATCTGGGTCGTCCGCGTCAATGTCGAGCCGCCGAGGGAACTGATCGGCAAGGAGGTCGGCCTGAATTTCCAGGACGCCTCGATCTTTGCCTTCGCCGCCGACGGAAGACGGCTCATTCTCAACCGCCAGGTCGGCGTGACCGAAGGAGCGCGGCAATGAGTGCCCGGCTCGCCCGCCGCGACCATCGTGCGGCCTGGCTGTTTCTGCTGCCGGTCATCATGGTCATGCTGGTCGTCGCCCTCTGGCCGCTCGGCCGCACCTTCTTCTTCGCCTTCACCGATGCCTATCTTGACGATCCCTCCGTCTATTCGATGACAGGGGTCGACAACTTCCTTGAGGTCATCAACGACCGCAGCTGGTGGATTGCCGTCAAGAACACACTGATCTTCACGGTCATCTCGGTCGCGATCGAGACGGTTCTCGGCCTGGCGATAGCGCTCCTCGTCAATGAAGCCATTCCCGGCCGCGGGCTGGCGCGCGCCGCCATCCTCGTGCCCTGGGCAATCCCGGTCGTCGTCTCGACGAAGATCTGGGAATGGATGCTGAACGACCAGTTCGGCGTTATCAATAAGCTCCTCATCGGGCTCGGCCTCATCGATCATGGCATCCCCTGGACGGCGAGCGGATCGCTGCTGATGGGCGTCGTGATCTTTGTTGACGTGTGGATGACAACCCCGTTCATGGTTCTGCTCATCCTGGCGGGCCTGCAACTGATATCCTCGGAGATATTCGAGGCGGCAGAGGTCGATGGCATTCCGGCATGGAAGCGCTTCTGGTCGATCACCCTGCCGATGCTGCGCCCGGCGATCGGCGTAGCGGTGCTCTTCCGCGTCCTTGATGCGCTCAGGATGTTCGATCTTGCCTATGTGATGGCGGCCAGCAACGAGAGCGTTATGACCGTCTCCATTTACGCGCGCGACCGGCTGATCAGCTTCCAGGAGCTCGGCATCGGCTCGGCGGCATCGACCTGGGTCTTCCTGCTCGTCGCGCTTGTCGCCATCATCATCATCGGGGTCCTTCGCCTCGACAGAGCCGCGGGGACCTGAGCGACATGGCCGATGCAACCATCCCGAAGACCATGCGCAAGCCCGCCTCCTACTTCCGGATGCGGCGGCGCGCCGCGCGAAGCCTGCAGATCCTGGCTCTTCTGCTCGTCCTGTTCTACACGCTGTTTCCCTATTACTGGGCCTTCGTTTCCTCGACGAAGCAGGGTTCGGCGCTCTATCAATCCGCGCTTATGCCTGCGTTCGACTTCACCTACTATCGCCAGTTGATCGACAATCCTGTTTTCATGGGCTCGCTTCTGAACTCGGCCTATGTCGCGGTCTCAACCACGTTCCTGTCGCTCGTCATCGGGCTCAGCGCCGCTTATGCGCTGGGGCGCATCGACTTTCCGCAACGGCGCACTATCCTGATGATCGTGCTGATGATCTCGATCTTCCCGCAGGTCGTCGTTCTCTCCGGCATGTTCGAGCTGATCAACTGGATGGGTCTGTTCAACCGGCCAAGCGCGCTCGTCCTCACCTATCTCCTGTCGACCGTGCCCTTCACGACCTGGATCCTGACCACCTTCATCCGCGAGTTTCCAAGGGAGCTGGAAGAGGCTGCGATCATCGACGGCTGCTCACATTTTAGAATTCTGACGAAGATCCTGCTGCCCTTGATGGGACCTTCGCTTGCCAGCACAGGCATCCTTGCCTTCATTCTGGCGTGGAACGAGTTTCTCTTCGCACTGACCTTCACCCTGACGGACGAGAACCGGACCGTGCCGGTTGCGATCGGCCTGATCGCAGGCAATAGCCGGTACGAATATCCGTTCGGTCAGATCATGGCCGCATCCGTTACCGTGACGCTGCCGCTGATCATCATCGTATTGATCTTCCAGAGACGCATCGTTGCCGGCCTGACGGCAGGCGCCATCAAAGGCTGACAAAGGAAAAGACCATGGACATGCTGGTAAAACTCTACGAGCTGAGGGCCGATCCTGAACTCGATGCGCGCATCGCCGAAAAGGGCATCACCATCCGGCGCGTCCTTGCGCCGGAGTTGAGCGCTCTGACGGCCTGGATCGAGCCGCGCTTCGGATCCGGCTGGGTCGCGGAAGCGACCGTTGCCACCATGCGCCAGCCGCCCACTTGCTTCATCGCAATCCAGAACGACGAACTCATCGGCTTTGCCTGCCACGAGGCAACCGCGAAGGGCTTCTTCGGGCCGACCGGCGTCGATGCGGTCGCCCGCGGCAAAGGTGTTGGCCACGCTCTGCTGCTGACCACGCTTCTCGATATGTACGCGCAGGGGTATGCCTACGGGGTAATCGGGGGCGCCGGTCCAATGGAATTTTATCGTCGAAGCGTCGGGGCAGTTCCGATCGAAGGCTCGGAACCTGGCATCTATCGCGGCATGCTGCCTCTTGCCGAGCCGAAAGGCATCTCGGAATCGGGCCACTAGGTCTGGTCGAGACAGCCGAGCGGGCCCTTTCGATTTGCAGGACTTCAGGTGCATTGCGGTCGGTCTCCAAGCTGATCGAACGCGGCA
The DNA here is from genome assembly GCF_056755015.1 of Rhizobium sp. KNZ14-9A. Taxonomy (NCBI): domain Bacteria; kingdom Pseudomonadati; phylum Pseudomonadota; class Alphaproteobacteria; order Hyphomicrobiales; family Rhizobiaceae; genus Rhizobium; species Rhizobium sp. KNZ14-9A. The sequence goes on along the minus strand of NZ_JBPGXB010000004.1, from coordinate 2,381,063 downwards.
CCAGAAGGGCTGCCATGTCGGCTGCACTGCGTCCGCCCGCGCAAGACGCGCGGCGCCGATCGAGGTTGAACAGCCTGTCGGAACGCACCGGCAGGTCGGGAAACCTTTTCCGATACGCTTTGACATGCAGCCAGCCGACACAGGCCTCACGGTTCGTGCCGAAAATTCTCTCGTAATACCGAGCAACCGCCAAGCACGGGCCCGTTCATGACGCCAGCGCATGAAACGTGGCCTATGCGCGCGAGGTCGCGCGCGGCGGTCAATACAGAATTGATGGGAAAAACCAGTTATTTATTGCCGGCTAATGTTCCCTTCTGTAGCCTCCTATTTGGGAGGACTACTATGCAACACATCGATTCGATTTCAGCCGAGCCCATCGTAGTGACGAAGGTTTGGTGCATTTCTGATTTTTGCTCGAAGCACAGGCTGGACGAAAGGGAGCAAGCGAAGCTGACCGCGCTTTTCGGTGAGTTCGCGACGACAAGTGAGCTTGCGCACAATGTGACGCGCAGGTCCAAATCTAGGTAAGTCACGCCCGGGCTGATACGTGACCGGGCGTCCACCGCAACTATCTGTGCGTCCGGAAAGTGTGGGGCTATCAACCCCCTCGGCTTGTGAGGGTTTTGAATTGTGGTAAACCTCCCTCACCAATCCTTCGGTCAGTTGCTTCGTCAGTTCCATCGCCTTCCATGAAGCCGATATTTCTAGATGAGGGGCCTTCCGATGATGGCGGCAAAGGCGGAAATACTACCTAGATACTGTGCAACCAAACATGTGATCCGACAGATCACCGGGTATGGCCTGTCGATCATATCTTCCCGAGCAGAGAAATACTCGACCTTCAGTAGGAGAGCTCATAGTGGGTTGGAAAACGCCGAAAATCGATTATGTCAACGGTTACAAGATTGTTGAGGTCGATGGCCCCGCCTTCAAAGTCTTTGAGGGCGACCATCAGCTCGGGGATGATTTCCCTTACCCCGGGGAAGCGGCAGCTCACGCGAATTCTCTACCAAGGCTGAACCCTCCACGAGGCTAGGCAAGGGAGAGGCGCCCCCGCGCCTGCTTGATCTCTCCGATTTACCCCACAGATTCCCACTTTTTCCAGCTATTACTCGGCTGTGCATCAGTTACGCCTCTGCTCTTGAAGGGACACGATCTGGATCCCTACGATCCTCAACCAACTGCATGCCAACTCAGAGCGCTGAGTCTTTACGCCCTGATTATAGTCACGGTTCGCTGTAATTCGCTCGACCAGAATCTAAACTTAGGTATCGGTCAAATAGACCTAGTCCTGATTCTCCAAAGTCTCCAACTGCGCGATCCTCGATTGTGAACCGACGCTCATCGGCATCTTGAGGAAACCCCGATGTCACACACCCAATTATCCTTGTACCATCGCGGTCGGGGCGAGACCTCGTCGTCCCACTCGCGCGTTCTGACCGTCGCGAATTCGAATTGCCAAAACACTCTAGCGGTGCCAATGGCGTTCCCTTCCGGCCCCGAACCCGGCCCCTTAGGCGTGAACACGGGCATGCACAGTTCGCGTCAATTGCACCCGTTGATTGCGCTCTCGACAGTTCTCCCTATCGCGATTGTCGCGTTCGTTGCCGTTTCTTGGGCGGGAGCCCAGCTGATCGGAATGCTTCTCGCGCTATACCAATGACACAGGGATTGAACTCGTGTGAAGTTGCCCGATGTCGTCAACGGGCCGGAATCTCCGGCTAGGGAGAGGTGTTTTTCAAACCTTTTCAAACTGACAAAACAGCACGGAATCGGCATGGGCCTCGCCATTTGCAGGTCTATCGTCGAAGCCCATGACTGAAAAGATCGGCCGGAGCCAATGCGTCGGGCGGCGCGCCGTATTCCGCGTGAGCCTGCCCCTCACTCACAAAAAAACGAACTCAAAGGAGTAAGTATATGGAAGCGATCTACACAGCCAAGGTAACTGCCTTCGGTGGACGTCATGGCAAGATTAGGAGCGACGACGGCATTCTCGACTTACAGCTGGCTATGCCGCAAGCTTTGGGCGGCAAAGGAGGCGCGACCAATCCTGAACAACTTTTCGCGGGAGGCTATGCCGCGTGCTTCGAAAACGCCCTTTTCCGGGCAGCACGGGAAAGCCGTCATCACATTCCCGACGGTGACATCGAGGTAGTTGGTGAAGTTGAGCTTGGCAAGACCGAGAGCGACACGTTCGTGCTGGCTGTTACCCTGCACATCACGATTGCAGGGATTGAACCGGGCCTGATCGACGAGCTTGTCGCGCGGGCTGACGCGATATGCCCATACTCGAATGCCATTCGCGGAAATGTTGAGGTTAGGAAGCTGGCCCACTCTAGGGTCTCGTAATCGAATATCCGATGGGAACAAGCGGCCCCCGTCAGAAAGAGACCTGACGATCATCACTACTACCTACCACGGAGTGTGGGGGTACCTACACTTTAATTTGGTTTCACTCCAATCCGGTCTGGCCTAACCTAGCACTCATCGCCCGACATCGTCAGCGCAAAGCGTTATGAGGACGGCAAACCCATAGCCTCAGACGAAACGTGCCGAACGCCCGGTCACTCGGCGGCGATCGAAACAGCGTGCCCGGAGCAAACTTCTGATTTTGCAACGTTAGACTCGATTCAGAAATTAATCGGCGACAGCCTTTAACCAGCAGCAACAGAGGAACCGTGATCATGAGATACACTAGCGCATGCATGGCTCTTGCCACACTCCTTCCGCTCGCGACCTTGGCCAATCCCGCAGCCGCAGAACCTGTCAAGAACATCGTTCTCGTGCATGGTGCGTGGGTAGACGGTTCCGGCTGGAAGCCGATCTTCGAAATCCTGACGAAGGAAGGGTTCCACGTTTCGATGGTCCAGGAACCCGAAAGTTCTTTCACCGATGACGTGGCGGCGACGAAGCGCGTCCTCGACATGCAGGACGGCCCTACACTGCTCGTTGGCCACAGTTATGGAGGCTCCATCATCACTGAAGCGGGTGTCCATCCGTCTGTCGTAGGTCTGGTCTATGTCGCCGCCCATGCGCCGGATGTCGGGGAAGACGAAGGATCGCTAGGCAAGAAGACGCCCAGCGTGCTCGCCAAGACGCCGGGCGCGGTCAAGAAAACCCCGGATGGCTACACCTATCTCGACCCCGACGAGTTTCCGAAACTGTTCGCTCCTGACCTTCCCCGCAAACAAGCTCTGTTCGGAGCACGTTCGCAGGTCCTGGCATCTGCCGAAGTGTTCACCCAACCACTGACCGCGGCCGCGTGGAAAACCAAGCCAAGCTGGGCTGTCGTTGCCGGCAACGATCAGATCATCAATCCGGACCTTGAGCGTTGGTACTACAAGCGCGCCAATAGCCACACGGTCGAGATCAAGGGTGCGAGCCACTCGGTCTACGAGTCCCATCCGAAGGAAGTGGCGGCCGTCATCACCGAAGCGGCGCGAAAAGTTGAAACTGAGGCCATGGCGAGCGACAAATAACAGCCGGCCAAAAAGGCTGCCGCCAGGCGGCAGCCCTTCATCCCGCAATTCGGTCCACACCGACGGATCGCATGGTCTACCTTCCAAATGCAGGAGTTTCGCATGCAGTGGCACAAGAACCGTGACGCCAGGGATCAACGCATCGAAGCGGGCCGCAAACTGTCAGCGGGAAAAATCGTCGACGCCCAGGATGCCACTCGCCTGCTTGAAGCCGTCATCCGTAAAGGCGATCGCGTTTGCCTGGAAGGCGACAACCAGAAGCAGGCCGACTTGCTCAGCTCGGCCCTCCTGGCAGTAAATACGGAAAACATAAGCGACCTGCATATCGTACAGTCGGGCGTGGTACTTCCCGAGCATCTCGACCTCTTTGAGCGCGGCGTCGCCACCAAACTCGACTATGCCTACTCCGGTCCGCAGTCGGCCCGCATTGCGGAAATGCTGTTCGGCGGAAAAATTCAACTCGGCGCGGTGCACACCTACCTCGAACTGTTTGCCCGCTATTTTATCGATCTGACGCCCAACGTGGCTCTTATTGCGGCGGTTAGCGCTGATCGCGAAGGCAATCTCTATACGGGTCCGAATACCGAAGACACGCCGACTGTCGTCGAAGCAACTGCTTTCAAGGACGGTATCGTCATTGCCCAGGTCAATGAAATCGTCGCCAAGGTCCCTCGCGTGGACATCCCCGGAGACCGCGTGCACTTCGTGGTTAAAGCCGACAAGCCCTTCTTCGTCGAGCCCCTTTTTACCCGCGATCCGGCGGCCATCACCGAAACCCAGATCCTGACAGCAATGCTTGCCATCAAGGGCATCTACGCGCCCTACGGCGTCAAGCGCCTGAACCACGGCATCGGGTTTAATACGGCTGCCATCGAGCTTCTTTTGCCGACGTTCGGCGAAGCTCTGGGGCTGAAAGGCAAGATCGCAAGCCATTTTGCCCTCAACCCGCACCCCGCACTTATTCCCGCAATCGAATCCGGGTGGGTGGAGCAGATACACTCGTTTGGCTCCGAGGTCGGGATGGAAGACTACATCAGGGCCCGATCCGATGTTTACTTCACTGGGCCTGACGGGTCGCTTCGCTCGAACCGCGCCTTCAGTCAGGTGGCGGGCCTTTACGCTTGCGACATGTTCGTTGGCTCGACGCTCCAGATCGACTTGGCTGGAAACTCTTCAACGGTGACGACCTCAAGGATAGCGGGATTCGGTGGTGCTCCCAACATGGGATCGGATGCTCGCGGTCGGCGGCATCCGAGCGATCCCTGGCTGCAGGCAGGAAGTGAAGCGGACCCCACGGGATTGCCGGCCCTGCGCCGCGGCCGGAAACTCGTCGTCCAGATTGGCGAGACGTTCGGAGAAAAGAACGTCCCCTTGTTCGTCGAGAAGCTGGACGCGCTTGCCCTGGCCGAAAAGCTCAAGCTCGATCTCGCGCCCATCATGATCTACGGGGACGACGTCACTCACATCGTGACGGAAGAAGGCATCGCGAACCTGCTGCTGTGCCGCAACCCGCAGGAGCGCGAACAGGCTATCCGCGGGGTTGCCGGCTACACAGACGTGGGCCGCGCCCGCGACAAGGCGATGGTCAACCAGCTCAGGGGCCGCGGCGTCATTCTCAGACCGGAAGACCTTGGAATCGATCCGCTTCAGGCGGACCGCAATCTGCTGGCAGCACGGTCCATCAAGGACATCGTTCGCTGGTCGGGCGGCCTCTACGTTCCGCCCTCGAAGTTTCGCAACTGGTGATGGGAGCAGTCCATGGAAAACCTCACATTCACACATGCCGTGGCCGACAAGGCCGCGGGCAACACGAAGCAAGCGATTACAGGGGTCGTTGCGTCAGGAAATTTGGAAGTCCTCGTAGAGCGCATCGTTCCTGAAAAGCAGTGCGTTGTCGAGATTCGAACCACAGTTCGAGGGTTCGATCCCGTCTGGCAGGCGGTCGTCGAAGATTTCGTCGAGCGCTTCCAAACGGGCGGCCTGCGGTTCTCGATCAACGATGGCGGCGCGCGACCCGACACCGTGTCGCTTCGCCTGGCACAGGCTTTGCGCCTGATGGAGAAAACAGAGAAATGAACGTTCCAACAAACGCTGCCACCCAAGCCGCCGGCACCGACGCCAGACAAGCCAGCTGGTATGAGTCCTCGGCTCGCGCCCGTGTATCGCTTCTCCTAGACGACGATAGCTTCAACGAGTTTCTCGGCCCGGCAGAACGCGAGATGAGCCCAAATCTCAAGTCCTTCGATCTTCCCGAGCAATTCGATGACGGGATGATTGTTGGACGTGGGCTGATCAAGAGCATACCCGTTTTCATCGCAGCGCAGGAAGGCCGTTTCATGGGCGGGGCTTTCGGCGAGGTTCACGGCGCGAAACTCACTGGCCTTCTTCGGGCGGCCCGCGATATGCGTTCGGTACCAGTCATCATCCTGTTTGATACGGGTGGTGTGCGTCTCCAGGAAGCCAACGCCGGCGAACTGGCGATTGCCGAAATCATGCGTGCCGTCATAGAGGCGAGGATCGCCGGTGTCACAGTCATAGGCCTCATTGGCGGAAGAGCCGGGTGCTACGGCGGCGGGGGCCTGATTGCCGGATGCTGCTCGGCTCTCGCAGTCTCCGAGCAGGGCCGCATTTCCGTCTCGGGACCCGAAGTGATCGAGACAAATCGCGGCGTTGAGGAATTCGATTCTAAAGACCGGGCACTCGTCTGGCGCACCATGGGAGGCAAGCATCGCCGTCTGATCGGTGGGGCCGACGCCTTCGTCGATGACACGATCGCAGGTTTCCGGGAGACCGCCCTCAGCCTGTTGGCCGACACTCGGCCGCTCACTCTCCAGACATTGCAGGACGAGCAGAGGCGGCTCGAATGGCGGATTGAACAGTTTGGCAAATCCGCCGATGCGATCGACATCTGGCGGTCCATAGGTATCACCGACGCCGCTTCCATTCCCGAGATGACCTATGCGCGGTTCACGGCCGCCGCTCAAAAAGTACGGAGGCCGAACCATGCAGCTCGCTGATATCCTGGCGTCACTTTTCCCGGACGGTCACAGCATCAAAACCGACCATGGTCTGCTGTACGGTTCGGCTCTGCTTTCGGACGGACAGCAGGCACTTGTCGTAGGCGTTTCGGATCGGGCAGCAGTTGGTGTCGATCAGGCCTCCCTGCTTTCCCGTCACATCCTCGACGACCATTCGGGAACGGGGCCGATCCTGGTGATCGTCGACAGCGATAGCCAAATGATGAGCAAACGCGACGAGTTGCTCGGGCTCAACGAGTTCCTGGCTCATCTCGCCAAATGCCTGATCTTCGCTGATCTTCATGGCCGTCTGACGATCGGCATCCTCTACGGCCACACGGCGGCCGGGGCGTTTCTCGCGACCGCGCTTGCGACCCGGGTTCTCGTCGCGCTTCCTGGCGCGGAGCCTGCTGTGATGGACCTCGCGTCCATGTCAAAGGTGACAAAGCTATCCATCGAGATTCTGCAGGAAAAGGCTAAGACGACTGCCATCTTCGCTCCCGGATTGGACAATCTCTCGAAGACGGGTGCAGTCCATTTCGTATGGAACGAGCGGGAATCGCTGGCAAGCCAACTGAGCGCGCTTCTGGCCGATCTCCCTGACGCAGTCGACAAGCGCGACCTTCTCGGCTTCGAAAGGCATGGCCGTACCAAAGCGGCGGAAATCGCGGAGCGCGTCTATGCGATCGCACGCGCTTCCTAAGCTTCGCCCGCTGAAGCGCCACGACCTGGTTTATCTCGACCCGGCGAGATGGAATTCCGTGCTCGAAAGGCAGCTCGGATCAGATCGCGCCGATCCTCTGATCCGGTCCTGGGTGGACAGAGAATGGCCGCTCGTGGCGCGCCGGCCCATGGTGCACGAGACGCACGGCATCGCCCTTGGCCTGCCGCTGCCACCATCACTGGAAAAGCGACGCATTCCGTTCGTGGTGGAGGCCGATGACATCCTCGCGATCCACGAACCGACGGCGCTCGCCTGTGCCCGCGGCCAAGCCCCCATGTTATGGCAACGGACCTTCGACGAACTGGAATTCTTCGCGGCGCATCGCGGTATCGAACTGCAAGTATTCGGCAGCCTCGCTTGGCAGGCGCTGACCGGTCTTGCGTATCTTACAAGCTCGTCGGACATCGACCTGCTGCTGCATGTCCGTTCCCCGGCCGACATAGACCTGCTCTCCTCGGAGATTTCCAGGATCGAGGATGTATCGCCCAGCCGCATCGACGGCGAGTTTATCCGTGACGACGGCCTTGCCGCCAACTGGCGCGAATTCCTGTTCAGGCCGGCCGACGTCATGGTGAAGTCCATGCAGGGCATCGCACTACTCGACCGAAGACGGTTCCTCGCCGGAGATTTTCTCTCATGAATGCCCTCTCCCTTCCTGTCTCCATGTTCGAAGCTTCCGCGCGCTTGACTGTCGATGCGGCGGGCATCGCTTCTCTAGCGAAGAAAAGCCTCCTTCTGGAGGTGGAGACGTGGCCGAAGCCGGGTTTGGTCAGCCATGTGGATTCAGGCAGCCACAGTGACATGGACGCCGGGACGTTTCGCGACAGTGCTTCCGCAATCGAGCCGTATCTCCGGTCTCTTGTGGTCGCCGGCGCAAGTGGCTGTCAAATGACGCATCTCAGGTCCATCGGACTCGCAGCCGAAACGGCGATGCTGTCGGCGACGAACGGCATTAATACTCATCGAGGAGCAATCTTCGGCATGGGTCTGCTATGTGCTGCCGCGGGCGCGAGGGCCAACGGCGTTGTCAGCCCCCGATCGCCGCTTGGCTCGGTCGTCCACGAGCTTTGGGGCCAAAGCATTCTTGCAGGTCCAAGGCTTGCCGATAGTCACGGTGCACAGGCGCAACTTCGCTACGGAGCGGGCGGCGCGCGAGCGGAGGCCGCCAGGGGATTTCCGAGTGTCTACAAGATCGGAATTCCCGCACTACAGGCTGCGCGGCTCAAATCGCCCGACGATCTGGAGGCGCAGAGGGTCGAAACCTGCTTTGCGCTGATCGCAGAGCTGGATGACACCAACCTTCTGCACAGGGGCGGCGAGGAGGGCCTTCGCTTTGCCCAGCGGGCTGCACGTCATTTTCTGGCGACAGGCGGAATCAGCGCCGGTCGCTGGCAACGACGCGCACAATCGATCCACGAAGAGTTCATCACCAGAACACTCAGCGCAGGCGGAGCAGCGGACCTTCTTGCAATGACGCTGTTCGTCGATGAGATAGAGGGCCCCTGAAGTCGATGCCCGGAACCATCCTACTCGCGCTGACACCAATTTTCTTCATGATGTCACTAACGGTGTTCAGCGTGATCACCCTGCCCATTGCCATATAGGTGCAGTCATGACACTCGCCATCTTGTGTTCCGGTCAGGGGAATCAGAACCCGAACATGTTCACCCTGACCGGGGATTGCGCGATGGCCAGCCACTTGTTCGCCAGTGCGACGATGCTGCTGGACCATGTCGATCCACGCATCATCGTAAGGCAAGAGGCCGAGAATGGGGTCTTCGAAAACCGGACCGCTCAAATCCTCTGCACCCTTCAGTCGCTCGCTGCGATAACCGCGCTGAAGACGAGCATTCCGCAGCGTTCGGTTTTCGCCGGTTACAGCGTCGGAGAGATTGCATCGTGGGGCGCAGCTGGCGTCTTCCGTCACATTGATACCTTGACGCTTGCTGCACGACGCGCCGAGATGATGTCTGGGGCTAGCGCGGCAGGTGATGGGCTGGTCTTTATAAGAGGTCTCGCCTACGAGACGATACGTCGCCTCTGTGAAGAGCACCACGGAGCCATAGCGATAATTAATCCAGATGATGCTTTCGTCGTCGGAGGGGGGCAGGCCTTCCTGGCGGCGATCACGCGGAACGCTAGTGAAGCACACGCCACGCGCATCGTTCGTCTCCCCGTGGAGGTCGCGTCTCATACCCCGCTCCTTTCCGAGGTATCCGCGCAGTTTCGTAGCGCCCTCGAAGGTCCATCCAAGGCGTTTCCACCTATTGCTGGAGCTAGACTTCTGAGCGGGATCGATGGAGCCAGCGTGTCCCGACTGGATCAGGGGCTGGACAAGCTGGCGGCGCAGATTTCGCACACGGTCAGATGGGCGGACAACTTGCAGGGCTGCGTCGAAAACGGTGCAACGGCATTCCTGGAACTTGGACCGGGACGCGCGTTAAGTGAAATGGCTGCCACGAGTTACCCGGACATTCCGAGCCGATCGCTCGACGATTTCAAGACGCTGGACGGAGCGCGGGCATGGATTTCCAGGTGGACATCACGATAGGACAGCCGCTCCAGGTCGGTCGATTCAGAGCGTGGGCATAGCAAATCCACGCCAAAGTCCCTTTGTTGCCCGAGGCGAAGGGCGAGCCGTCGAACAAGCATACATCGCGCTACTTGCCAGTCCTGACGCCAGCCAGTTCCACATCATCCAGCCGCAGGTGATGACATAGAAGAGGGCTATCGAGAATGGCCAGTATATCGCACTGGCGCCGGAAGAGGTCGCCGCCGTACCCGATGGCGACAAGACCTTGAAGATCGAGGCCTTCATTCTCCGTTTACAGATCGATACCACTTATTTCGACAAGCCCTGTTACCTGGCGCCAGACAAGATGGGCACGGCAGGTGGACGGAGGTTCAGTCGAAAAAGCCCGCATCCTCTTCCCTGAGATATCTCCTGGCCCCTTCAGCGTCGATATCGAGGCCGAGCCCCGGCGCTTCCAGCAGGTCCACCATGCTGTCCTTCACGATCTGCGGCGGCAAGCCGATTACCAGATCCTCCCACCAGGGGTCGGAGGCGCTCGGATATTCGAACGCGATGTAATTTGCAGGCAATGTGGCGCAGACATTGATCAACGCGCCGAGGCCTAGCAGACCGTTAGCGGTGCCGTGCGGTGCCATCAGGATCGAGTGCATGTAGGCGTGCTCGGCGACCCATTTAAGCTCGGCAATGCCGCCAATATCAGCCGGATCTGGGCCGATGACGCGCACCGCCTGCGTCTCGATCAGCTCCTTGAAATTGTGCCGCAGGTAGATCTGCTCACCAGTGTGGATTGGCGTCGAGGTGGAGGTTGTCAGTTCCCGATAGGCCTGCGGATTGACCCACGGCACGTAGTCGCCAGTCAGCATGTCCTCGAGCCACATCAAATTGTACTTCTCGACTGCGCGAGCGAACTTGATCGCATCGGGCAGCATCCAGCCCGGGCCGCAGTCGAGCGCCAGGCTGACTTTGTCGCCCAGCACTTCCTTCATCGCGATCACGCAGTCGAGCATGTGATTGAAACCGCGCTCGCTGATCACGCCCTGATCCATGGCACCGTGATAACCGGCCTTCTTCTGCGTCACGCCGTAGTGGAAGTCCTCGATGGTGTCCTTCATGTTCGAGTGGAACGAGATTCCTTGCTTGACCATGAAGAAGTTCTGCGGCTGCTCCATCATCCATTTGACATCAGCGGCGTAATCCTCCGGTCGGTCGCCCGTGCGTTTCTGGCGGACAGAGCCGTTGTATACGCGCACCTTGTCCCGCACCTTGCCGCCGAGCAGTTTATAGACGGGCATGCCCGCGGCCTTGCCAGCAATATCCCACAGCGCATGCTCAATAGCGCTCACCGCCGCGCCGTACGGCTTGAAAGAGCCGCGTTGGCGGATCTTCAGCATGACTCTCTCGACATCGGTCGGGTCTTCGCCGATCAGCGCCTCGCGGAAGTGCAGCACAAAGGGCTTGAGGTAGGACTTGGTGAACTCGACTTCACCCAAACCATAAAGGCCCTCGTCGGTTACGATGCGGACAATCGGGTGTTTGCCGATAACGGCGCAGCGCAGATCGGTGATCTTCATCTTCGTCCCTTTTCGCCTTAGCTCCAGGTGCGATCCCAGGAATACTCATCGTCCCAGCGATCGGTAGGCTGCCAAATGCCGGTGACGCCCGGCTGCAGATGCTGCGCGATCACCTCGTCGACGACATCGTCAATCCCAAGGCCCGGCTTATCCGAAACAGTGATGAAGCCGTTCTTGACCAGCGGCTTGGGAAGGCCCGTGACGATATCGTCCCACCAGTCGACATCGGCGGAATGGTATTCGAGCGCCATGAAATTTTCGGTCGCGGTCGCGACATGTACGGCGGCCATTGCAGCGATTGGACTTTCTGCCATGTGGATAGCCATGGCGACACCACGGTCCTGCGCCATATCGCCGATCTTCTTGGTCTCGAGGATGCCCCCACTGGTGAGCAGGTCCGGGTGGATAACGGAGACGCCACCGCTGTTGAGCAGAGGCTCGAAACCCTCCTTGAGATATATATCCTCGCCAGTGCAGATCGGTATCGTGGTGGCGTCCTGCAGTTGTCGGTATTGTTCGGTATATTGCCAGGGGATCACATCCTCGAGCCAGGCTGGCACGTATTTTTCAATGCGCCTGGCAAGGCGAATGCCGTTCTGCATAGAGATATGGCCGATATGGTCGATCGCAAGCGGCACATCCATGCCGATAACTTCACGAACCTCGGCGATGTATTGCTCAAGCAGGTCGAGGCCCTTGTCGGAAAAGTGCAGGCCGGTAAACGGGTGCGGGACGTTATGCAAATCGTACGCAGCGTTGCGGAGACGCCGCTCTTCAATGGTCTTCAGCGGCCCGCGACTGGGACCGTCGCGGTATCCTTCAAGTGAGCCGGCAGGAAATACGACCGCACCGGGCACATCCGCGATCTGCATCAATCCCAAATCCATCTTGAGGAAGGTGAAGCCGAGCTCCATGCGCTGCTTCAGGCGCTTACCCGTTTCGGTCCCGCTCGGCACGGTAGCGTCGGTATCGCAATAGACGCGCACTTTCTCGCGAAACCGGCCACCGAGCATCTGGTAGATAGGGACGCCATAGGCCTTGCCGGCAAGATCCCACAACGCGATTTCAACCGCCGATACGCCGCCGCCTTGCCGGCCGTGCCCGCCGAACTGCTTGATGCGGCGAAACAGGCGGTCGATGTCGCAAGGGTTCTCGCCAAGCAACCGGCTCTTCAGCATCAGTGCGTAGGTGGCGCTGGCGCCGTCGCGCACCTCGCCAAGCCCGACGATGCCCTGGTTGGTGTAAATCTTAAGCAGCACTGAGGTGAACGGCGCGCCGACAATTTCGGCGACCCGCATGTCGGTGATGCGAAGGTCGGAGGGCTTGGAATGCGTGTTCACCCGATTGAGCGCCTCGTCGGCTCCATGTGCCTCTGGCATGATCTATCCTCGTTCTGGTCGGGGGGCTCGTCGTCGCGCACGCTGAGGCGGCGTAGAGCGTTGCTAGCTAGTCGAGCTCTATCTCGTGATTTTGAAGGTAGTCGCGGTTCATTTCGACGCCGAGACCAGGCTTGGGCGTAAGCTTGAGGCTGCCGTTCGAAACATCGAGTGGTCTGTCGATGAGGTGATCGTATTTGCCCAGGTTCCACTCTGAGGTTTCAAGTTTGTAGAAATTGGGAACGGTCATCATCACCTGCGCTCCCGCAACCACGTTGATCGGCCCTGCAGCGTCATGCGGCGAGACCGGGATGTAGTAGGCTTCGCAGAGCGCGGAAATCTTCTTGAGTTCGGTAATGCCGCCCGTCCAAGTGACATCAGGCATGATGTAGTCGGCGAGCCTGCTTTCGAGCACCGGCACGAAATCCCACTTCGTGTGGCCACGCTCGCCCCACGAGATCGCGGCGCTGACCTTCTCACGGACCTGTCTGAGAGCGTTGAGGCTCTCTGGTGGACAGGGCTCCTCGAACCAGTCGATCTGACCAGCTTCCTCGAGGCTCCGACAAAGGCGAATGGCGGTGGGAACGTCGAACCGGCCATGCGCATCGATGAGGATGTCGACATCAGCGCCCGCCGTCTGGCGGATCAGAGCCGTCAGTTCGGCGGCTTCGCGCTCATCCTTGCGGGTCATGCTGCCATCGAGATAGCCGTCCCGCTGCTCGCGAGGCTGTCCATCGGCGGTGCGGCCTTGGTGGGGGAAAGGATCGAACTTGAGCGCAGTGTGGCCGGACTCGACGATGTCTCGAATTTCCCGGACCACAGCCTCTTTGCTGGTAAACTTGGCCTGGTTGGGATGGGTGTAGAGCGAAATTTCATCGCGTACCGGTCCGCCCAACAGCTCGTAAATCGGCTTGCCGAGAACTTTGCCGCGGATGTCCCAAAGGGCGATATCGATGGCGCTTACGCATTCGACTGCCGCACCGCGACTGCCCATATAAGTGAAGCTACGGAATATCTTGTGCCACAGATACTCGATCCGCGCCGGGTCCTCGCCTGTCAAAGCGGCACCGAGCTGGCGAAGGATCGTGCAGAGGGCGCGATTGGCAAGCCTTGTGGTGGTGGTGATCTCTCCCCAGCCGCTCACCCCGTCGTCAGTCGTCACTTCGACGAACAGGAACTCTCCCCAATAGGAAGCATCGGATCTGATTAACCACGGCCGAACGCTGGTGATTTTCATCTCAACTGCCTTTAACTGAAGTGGTCGGGATAACGATATTCAGGTTGTGGATTCTATCCTGCTCGAGCGGCATTACGCGCACGCATGTGCTCGAGGATGTGCCGGCCGGAGCCCTCAACATGGCGTGCAATAAGTTCGGCGGCCTCGTTCGCATGTCCCGCTTTTACATGAGCGATGAGCTCGCGATGCTCGCTAAGGATTGCGGCACGCCGGGCGAGCGTGAAGTCGAAACGCCGACTTACAGCTCGAAGCACTTCGCGATGCTTCCACCAAAGCTCGGCGGCATGGCGGTTGTAGTGCTTCTGGTACATTACCGTGTGAAAGGCGGTGTCCAGTTCGCTGTGTCTGAACGGGTCGGCGAAGTTGTTCTCTTCAATCAGGCCTTGGATGCGTTCGAGTTCAGCAATGTCCTCGACGGTGGCCATATTCACGAACCATTTCGTCAGTGCCGGCTCGATCAAGACCCCGATCTCATAGATGTCCCTAACGAAATCCTGATCTATGGGCCGGACACGCGCTCCGCGGTTGGGGACGAAGGTGACAAAGCCCTCCCCGCGCAACAGTTGCAGAGCCTCGCGCACGGGGTTGGTCGAGGTGCCGTGGCGCCGGGCGAGATCGGTGACAACAAGCCGCTCGTTGGCAGCGAGCCGCCCTTCGATGATGTCATCCCTGATCAGTTGATAAAGCGAGGCGCCCTCACTGGAGGCCCCGATAGCGTCGATGCCTTCGGGTGGCTGTGCTTTAAAATCGCTCGTTTCGGCCAAGATTGTCCCCAATGAATACACACATTGTTCGGATATCACGCGAAGCTTCTCCAAACAATGTACGATTTCTCTGATTGACAGGCAATCTACGATCTGAAAACGTATGATCAGGTCGAAGGGATACATTAGGGGAAATCCCGTGGCCGGAGAGCAAAGACCGCTCGCCTCGATGCAGAGCGGCATGGGAGAAAACCTGGGAGGTTACCTATGACGAGGATTTCACTCGGCCGTGCCATCCTGTGCGGCACTGTCTCGACTGCTTTGATGGTATCGTTGATGTCCGTGTCTGCGATGGGTGCGCCGGTCGACCTGAGCAAGTGGTCGCCGGAATACGTTCGCTCCATCGCCGGCACACAAGATTTTGACACGGCCGGCGATTGCGCCAAGGTCACTCCGCTCGACTATAAGGGGCGACTGACTTTCTGGTATCAGGGCGTCTTCGAGGGCGACCCCGACCTCCTGCGCCAGTATTACAAGGACTTCTTCGAGACCTTCCGCAAAACCTATCCGAACATCCAGCTCGAGGAACAAGCCCTCACCTATAACGACCTGCTGGACAAGTTCCGGACCGCACTCCTTGGCAATGCAGCGCCCATGGCGGTCCGCCTGCAAATCCTTGGTGGCACCGAGTTCGCCGCAAAGGGCTATTTGCAGCCGCTCAAACCCGAGGATGTAGGGTATTCGACCGAGGATTTCTGGCCCGGCGCAATGAAGGCTGTAACCTGGGACGGGGTGACCTACGGCATTCCAACCAACAACGAGACGATGGCGTTCATCTGGAACGCCGACATCTTCAAGCGTGCAGGCCTCGATCCGGACAAGGCTCCGGCAACCTGGGACGACGTCGTCAAAGATTCCAAGCAGATCCACGACAGGCTCGGCATTGCCGGTTACGGCCTCGTGGCGCGCAAGAATGCGGGCAATACGCCGTACCGTTTCATGCCGCAGCTGTGGGCTTATGGCGGCGGCGTCTTCGATGAAGCTACCGCCAACCCAACCTATAAAGAGGTCGAGCTCAATAGCCCGCAGAGCAAGGCGGCATTGCAAGCCTCCTACGATATGTATGTTCGCGACAAGTCGGTTCCGGTTTCGGCACTCACCAACCAGCAGGCCGACAACCAGCCCCTCTTCCTGGCTGGCCAGCTAGGCATGATGATCTCGCACCCGTCCGACTATAACGTCATGCTCGACCTCCAGAAGAAGACGACGGGCAGCGACAAGGACAAGGCGCAGACCGTCATCGACAACATGCGCTACGGCCTGATTCCGACCGGCCCCGACGGCAAGCGTGCCGTCGTGTTTGGCGGCTCCAACATTCACATCCTGAAGCCGGAATATGTCGAGGGCGGCAAGGTAGACGAGCCGGCTGCAAAGGCTATCATCTGCATGTGGACGAGCCCCGAATGGTCGCTGAAGATGGCCTATGCCGGCTCGAACCCGGGAAACCTTAACGGCTTCAAGACCAAATGGATGAAGGAACGGCTGGACAGTATCAAGTTCCTTGATGTCACGACCTCGATGCTGCCATATGGAATCCCCTTCCCGGCGCTGCCACAGTCTCCCGAGATCATGAATATTATCGTCCCGGACATGCTGCAGAATGCCCTGACCGGAGCCATGACCGTCGACCAAGCAGCGGACGACGCAGCCAAGAAGGTAAAAGACCTGACGGACGGCGGACTCTAGTCCAGGCTTGCCGATCTGACCGGCTGCGCCTCGATTGCAGCCGGTTTCTTCCGAAGAATAAGGGCAGGGCACAGTGACGATCTTGACTGGCAAGGCCGAGGTTCGCCGAAGACTGCACCCCGATAGGTCCGGCGTGCTGCGAAAGATTTGGGAGCATCGCGCTGACTACGCGTATGTGCTTCCTGCGATCGCCGTGATGCTCATCGTTATAGCCTACCCTATCTACTACACGATCGAGCTGTCGTTCTTTAATACACCACCTGGCCTTCAGCTCCGGGACAAGATTTTCGTCGGCTTCGACAACTACGTCGCCATTCTCACAAGTCCGGTGTTCTGGACGGTCACCTCGAACACTCTTATCTGGACACTGGCATCCACTTTTGTCTCATTTGTGCTGGGATTTGCCTGTGCCCTGGCGCTCCATCGCGACTTTATCGGCCGCGGCATCCTGCGGGCCATCCTGATCATTCCCTGGGTCATCAGCGCGGTCGCCGCGTCCTATATCTGGAAGTGGATCTACCATTCGGACTTTGGGATCATTGGCGCGGTGCTGGTCGGCCTCGGGTTGGCCGACCGACCGCCGAATTTCATCGACAGCGTCAGCACGGTGCTGCCCTCGCTGATCGTCGTCAATATCTGGCGAGAGTTTCCGTTTGCTATGATCATGATGATGGCTGGGCTGCAGACGGTTCCCGATCAGTTGCTGCGCGCAGCAAAGGTCGACGGCGCCAATGCATGGCAACGGTTCTGGCACGTCACCTTTCCGCACTTGAGAAACGTCTCGACGGTGACGATCCTTCTCTTGGCAGTGGCCAACTTCAATTCTTTCATCATCCCCTGGATCATGACCGGCGGTGGTCCGTCGAACGCATCGCATATATGGATCACCCATATTTATGAGCTGGCCTTCGGCCGCCAGCGCTGGGGCGTGGCATCAGCCTATTCGGTGCTGCTGTTCCTGATCCTGATGTCGCTCGGCTATTTCTACGTCCGTGCGCTAAGCGGCAATGAACGGAAGGATGGAAACGAATGAGCGCGATTGCCGAGACTGCTCGTCGGAGCCAGGCGCGTCGCCGTACCCGCATCGATGGATGGCGGTGGGGCGGACGCATCTTCCTCGTGTTCATGCTGCTTTACACCGCATTACCGATGATCTGGATGCTGATCACCTCGATCAAGTCCGGCTTCGCGGCCATGCAATTCCCGCCGCAATGGTGGCCGGACCAACCCACCCTTGCCAGCTACCAAAAGCTGCTCGATCCGCAAAACAGCGTCGGCCAGGACTTCCTCCGCTTCTTCTGGAACAGCCTTTTCGTCTCCACCGCCACGACCATCCTTTCGGTGATCGTGGCAGTTCCTGCGGCCTACGCGTTTTCGCGCTTCACCTTCCCGGGCCGGAACTTTCTGTTCTTCGCCGTCCTGCTTCGCAACATGTTCCCGGCAGTGATTTTTCTCGTGCCGCTCTTCATCCTGATGCGCGCGATCGGGCTGGTGAACACGCATGGGTCGCTCATCCTCACCTACCTCACATTCGGCCTGCCGCTGGCAATCTGGCTGCTCAAGGGCTTCTACGACAACATCCCGGTGCAACTCGAGCAGGCTGCGCGCATCGACGGCGCAACGCGGTTCCAGGCCTTTGTCCTCATCGTGATGCCGCTCTCGGCGCCAGGAATCATCGCCACGGCGATCTATTCCTTCATCGGAGCGTGGAACGAGTACATCTACGCCTACACCTTCCTCTCCAAGAACGAGCAGTTGACACTGCCGGTCGGCATTCAGCGCTTCTTCTCGGAAAATACAACGGACTTTCCGGGCCTGATGGCGGCGAGCTTCATGATGAGCGTGCCCGTCGTGGTCCTGTTCCTTGTCCTGCAGCGATACTTCGTACGCGCTCTCACGGAAGGCGCAGTCAAGCACTAGGGAGTTGCCGGTGGCCCACGTGGTCCTCAAAGATCTGGTCAAGACCTATGGCAGCTTCAAAGCTGTCAACAATGTTTCGCTGACGGTCAACGACGGCGAATTCGTTGCACTCGTCGGCCCCTCAGGCTGCGGCAAGACAACCACGCTCAATCTTGTGGCGGGGCTCATCCCCATCACATCTGGCGATATCGTCATCGGCGACAGGGTGGTCAACGACCTCGACCCCAAGGACCGGGACATCGCAATGGTGTTCCAGAACTACGCGCTCTACCCGCAGAAATCGGTCTACAAAAATCTGGCGTTCCCGCTGCAGATGCGCAAACTGCCAAGGGACGAGATCGACAAGAAGGTCAAGGAAGCAGCGCGCGTGCTCGACATGACGCAACTGCTCGAGCGCAAGCCGCGCGAACTTTCGGGCGGGCAACAGCAGCGCGTGGCGCTGGGCCGCGCCCTCGTTCGCGATCCGGCGGTATTCCTGATGGATGAACCACTCTCCAACCTCGACGCAAAGCTGCGCGTGCAGATGCGCTCCGAGATCAAGCGTTTCCACCAGGACCTCAACGCGACGATCATCTACGTGACGCACGACCAGCTCGAAGCGGTAACCATGGCCGACAGGATGGCGGTGATGAACGGCGGCTACTTGCAGCAATACGATACACCGGCGCAGGTCTTTGCCCATCCTGTGAACATGTTCGTCGCCAGCTTCGTCGGCAGCCCGGCGATGAGCCTTGTTCCGCTGGAGGCATCAACGGCAAACGGCAACACTGTGTTGACGAGCGCGGAGGGCTGGCGCCTCGAACTCTCGCCGGAAAACGCTCAGAAGGTCTCGAGGGCAACAACCAAGAAAGTCGTGCTCGGCGCACGACACTCGACGATCAGGCTGCATAAGAGTGCGATACCTGGAAGCGTCCCTGCCAAGGCCTACACGGTGGAGCCGACCGGAGACGTCACTTTCGTGCAGGCGTTCCTGTCCGGCGCCATCGTCAACGTCAGCGTGCCGCCGACCATTGCGGTGGCGCCCGACGAACAAATTTGGCTCGAGTTCGATCAGGAGCGGATGCATCTTTTCGACGGCGAAACAGAAATGGCGCTCAAGGCCAACTAAGACCGGGCGGGTGCGTGTGAAACGAGGGCGTGGATGACTGCGAAGCTTAAGATCACGGCGATCAAGCCCTATCCAGTATGGGTAGGAACGCGCAATCAGATGCTGGTCAAGGTCGAGACCGACGATGGCATCTTCGGCTGGGGCGAGAGCGGCCTGAGCGGGCGCGAGAAGGCCGTGACCGGCGCGATCGAGCACTATCGCGAATTTCTCATCGGCCGCGACCCGATGCAGATTGGTCGGATCTGGCAAGAAGTTTATCGCAGCCAATATTTCGAAAGTGGGCGGGTTCTGCAGGCGGCGATTTCGGCCATCGACATTGCCCTTCACGACATCAAGGGCAAGGCGCTGGGGGTGCCGGCCTACGATCTGTTGGGCGGCAAGCAGCGCGACCGCATTCCGACCTTCGCCTCGACCGGTGACGAGGCCGAGGGCGATGTTGCCATCGAACGGGCCCGCGAACTACGCGCCCAAGGGTGGCAAGCGATCCGCTTCTTCCCCATCGGGCAAAACAGCAGGGATATCTTTGAGCCGCGGGAGTCGATCGGGCCTACCGCACGAATGCTGAACAAGGCGCGTGAAGCGCTGGACGACGACGTCGTCCTCGGCATCGACTATCATCATCGGCTGTCGGTGGCAGAGGCGGCGAGCTTCTGCAACAAGCTCGACCGTGGCGTGCTTGATTTCCTCGAGGAGCCGATACGAGACGAAACGCCGGAGGCTTACCAATCCCTGCGCACGATGACCGACATCCCGTTCGCCATCGGCGAGGAATTTGCCAGCAAGTGGCAGTTCTTGCCCTATATCGAGCGGGGCATCCATCAGTTCAACCGGGTCGATGTTTGCAATGTGGGCGGGCTTACTGAAGCGATGAAGGTCGCGGGCTGGAGCGAGGCGCACTATGTGGACCTGATGCCGCACAATCCCCTCGGCCCAGTCTGCACGGCCGCGACCATCCATCTCGCCGCCGCGGTCGCGAATTTCGCTTGGCTCGAGACCAGGGCGCCCGAAGCAAAGCTGGGCTTCGATAATTCCGACTTCTTCCCCGTGCAACCACGGCTAGACGGCCCCGACTATCCGGTCAGCGATCTGCCGGGGCTCGGCGTCGAGGTCAACGAAGAGGCGGTCAAGGCGGAGAGCTTTCGTTTCTGGGAAGCGCCTCACCTGAAGCGCCGCGACGGTTCTGTCACAAACTGGTAGTTTCATTCACCGGAGCCTAAAATGACGCACACGCCCGACATTACGCGACCGCCCAAAGAGCTGATCGACGCACTGAAGGAAATCGGCGCCGCGACGGTTTCCGGCACGCTTGGCCACATGGGCTTCCGCAATCCGCACATGGTCGGTCCCGTGGCGCAGAATCGTGGAAAATCGATCGTCGGGCCGGCCCTGACGCTTCAATTCCTGCCACAGCGGCCGGACCTCTTCACCGAGGGAGAATATGCAGATCCGGAGACGCAGTTGCACCGCCATGTGCTTTATCACGCGCAGGAGGGCGATGTGGTCGTGGTCGACGCGCGCGGCGACATGAGTTCGGGCGTCTTCGGCGACATGATGTCGACCTATTTCAAAGGAAGAGGCGGCGCTGGCATCGTGATCGATGGCTGCATGCGCGATCGGCCTAATGTCGACAAGCTAGATCTACCTTTATGGCTGCGCGGCTGGACGCCCAACTATCATGTGCAGACTGGCATCTATCCAAACGCCGTCAACGTTCCGATTGCCTGCGGCGGTGTCACGGTAATCCCCGGAGACATCATCGTCGCCGACGATGACGGGGTGGTGGTGCTTCCAGTCGCAATGGCCTCGAAGGTAATCGAAGAATTGCAAAAGCATCACGATTGGGAGGAGTTCTCGCGAGTGAAGCTTATGGGAGGCGGGTCGTTGCAGCGCTACTATCCGCTGCATGACGATGCCCGCGCAGAGTACGAAGAGTGGCGCAAAACAAACCGGCTGGGAACAACTTAGCCAATGGATTACCTAGGCGGCGGAGAACTTCCTGGAGTATCGCCGGCGTCTACACAAAAAGCACGGAGTTCGAGTTTCGCCACCCAGATTTCCTGCCGCCTCTTCAGGTCATGATACATATCGCCCAGGAAGTCCCGTCGCTCAGGATCGTCGACGATGCCCTGTGAAAAAAGGTAAAGAAGCGACAGGTGAATTGGCGCGGGGGGTGATATCGGTCGGCGATGTTTCCTGAATCGTATGACATGATGGCCATGTCAATCGGCACAGGTGCCGAGGATCGGTGTCATGAGCTTCACGTGCGCATCAATCCGCTCGAGCACCTTTTGAGGAACGACCTCACGCTCTGGCAGCGACCACCAAAACTGGTTGACGCGTTCAACGGTTTCGGTCACCATTTTAAGCACGGCAGCTTCCGGCAGGCGTGCTCGATTGGCGAAGGCCTTCCAAAGCTCTGGCTACCGGCTTGGGATCCTTGCGCAACCCTCCGGTTGCCGCTCGGAAAGAGAGACTGAGCACAGGAAAGCCGCCTGTCGAGCGATAACTTTCCTCGAAGCTGAACGCGTTGAAGTCGCCAGGTGTTCTGACAATCGTTCCGACTTTCAGATCGTTCAGCAACACCTCAAGCGATGAGATGGATCTTGGATCGATAGAAGCCTCAGGCATCGGCGTCACCGTCAGAGCTGGCTAAGAAGGCAGGTAAATCATCGTCGTCATCATGCGGCTGCAATAGAGCACCGACCGCCGGAACCATTGCCTGCGGAATGAGCATCAGTTCGAGACCAAGCGCACGAGCAATGTTGATCAGGGTTGTCGTGCGGGCCGCGCTGCTTCCAGTCTCGATTTCGCGATACCGCGGACGCGATATGCCCGCCATGTCGGCGACCTGTTCTTGAGTGAGCCCCAGGCCTTTGCGGGCTGCCTTCAACAGCTGACCTATTTCCAGAAGAGCCTCTGATGCCGGCTTCATCGTAACACCTAAACAGATCATTTTCTTCGCGATGATACGTATAAATATCCTAGATCACCGAGATCGTCGAGAAAGAAGATACCAATAGGGATCATATCAGCGAGTATGATCCATTTATGTATCATTTATTGTGGCAGTCATGCGATTGCCGGCGCGAGCGCCACGACCGTAAATCTCGCCCACGGCGTCGCGACGACCCCGCTGCAGGCGGCGGCTGCGGCCGCATCTCTTATCAACGGCGGCAATGTCATTTCGCCGACCTTCCTACCACGGTCGCCGGAACAGGCCGCAACACTGTCGCGAAACGTCATCAAGCAAAGCACGAGCGCGGGTATGTCACCCACTTTCCTTCCCCGTAGCCGCGCCGAGGCGACGGCGACCAGCGCATTGGCGGGTGAAGTCGTCAACGACAGCCAGGACCCGAAAGCGACGACCATCCGTGAAAGCGTCGCTGACGAAGTCGAGGCTCCAGCACTCATTGGGACGCGATGGCAATGCCAAAGGCCGTCGCGTTCCCAAGGCACGCTTGCGACCGCCACGTTTGCGCACGGTCAGCTTCTCTTCCCGATAGAGACGCCAGAGCTTCTTCAGGCTCATGACGATCCCCTGCCGATCCAGCATGACGTGAATGCGCCGATAGCCGAAACGACGGCGCTCTGACGCCACCATCTTCATAGCTTCACGGATATGACCGTCATCGGGCCGGATGCTGCGGTAGCGCACGCTCGACCGATCAATGGACAAAACCTCGCACGCCCGACGCTGGCTCACACCATGCTTCTCGCAGACATGAACTACAGCACGCCAACAACCAATATGCTCCTTAGTATCTCGTCGCCAGCTCGGATGATTCCCCAGTGACGCCTGCGCTCACGCGGGCCGTACGTTCCTCACCCGGCCGGTTGTCGGTGACACTGCGGAGAATGCCAAAAGGTAGAAAACCTTGATGGCATTGACAAAAATCTCTTTGCGCAAATATTTTATCGTGAATACGAAAAATATATCTGGCTTTTCCAGAACTTTTATTGAATATCCAATCTCGGTAAGGCTTTTGGCGTCGTTCAATACTGCATATCTCAGGTGATTGGGATGTCGGTTCACATACGCAGCAAGGCCATATACGTGTTCACGGATGCGCGAATGCTTCCGGCAGCCTGCTGCGCGCTTCTATCTGTCGAACGCAACAGTCAAAAGCATGATATCAAGCTGATCATTGTCGGCATCGATTTGCCTGAGGACCAGAAAGCGCGGGTTGCGACCTTCAACGCCGTCAACGGCATCGATATCGACATCATCGACTTCACCTTTCCCACCGATACGCCCGAGACGGAAGGCCGCTGGCACAAGTCGACGCTTGCGCGCCTCTATCTCGACAAGCTGATGGGCGAGGAGCTGGAGCGCGTTCTTTACCTTGATGCGGATATATTGGCCGTCGGCAATGTCGATCCACTCTTCGATGTCGATCTCAACGGCAAGGCGATCGGTGCGGCTGACGACTACCTCATTGCCTTCCCCGACAAGATCGGACGGCTGGAGCGGGAACTCGGCCTCGACCCGGGGGCGGGATATTTCAATGCCGGCGTCTTTCTCATGGATTGCGCCGCCATCCGAGCCGGCGGCTTTTTCGAGATGGCACGTTCGCTGCTCAGATCAGGGCAATGCTTTGCCTCCAACGACCAGGATATTCTCAATATTGTCTTTCGCGGGACGTGGCAACGGCTGGACAACCGGTGGAATGTCCAGACCGGGATCATGCCGTATATCCGTGATGCTGTGCTCCTGCATTTCACCGGACGTCGCAAGCCGTGGCATTTTTCGGTGCAGGCTGGGCAGTCGGTCTATGCCGAGGTCTATTCAAACATGCTTTCGAAAACGCCGTGGTCGGGATTTGTCAGCCAGCGCAGCGGCTTCCGAAAGGCTGCCGACTATCTCCTGGCGCTCGGCAAGCGCGTCGGCGCGATAAACCGCTCCCAGCAACTGAAGGCACATTTTGCCGCGAGTGGGGTCCCTAGGGCCGAAAGGAACCCCGGATCCGAAAATTCCGGAAGCCACGTCTTTCACACACAGGGCGCCGATGCGTGGCGCGCATTCTTCAATCGCTATTCGCACATTGTTCTGGTCGCCAATAGCGAGGCGCTTGATCCGCAGCGGATGCGGACGGAGCTTCCCGGCAATGCGTTGTTCGTCTTCTTCAACAAAGTCTACAAGGTTCTCGACGACAGTTTCCCCGGGTATGCCATTCTTGTGGCGCGCAGCGGCATGATGGGCGCCAATATCGTCCATCGGCGGGAGGTGGACGAGGTCCTGAAATTCTTCACTTCCGACAAGTTTCTCGGCGTTCTGAATATCCGTACGGCACCAGAAGAGCGCTTCAGCCCCGTCGGCGCATTCAACGGTGCGATAGTGATGTACAGCGATCTCGAGACGCTGATGGCGGAGCACTACCCGCCGGACAAGATCCCGACGAGCGGCTTTGCGCTGGTTGCGTGGATGCGGGAGCTTCAGCTGACACCGAAGATTGTGCTCGCCGGATTTTCCGGGAAACGGAGCGCGCGCTGGAAGGTCTTCGACGTTCATGACTGGACATTCGAGCGGATCTATTTCAGGCTTCTGGCGCGAAGAGGTGTCATCACCAGCGCCGAACATGCCAGGCCGCCACGCTTCGATCTTCTGACCCGGCATTTTCCGGATGCGAAAAGCGAGGAGATCCAGGCGGCGATCAACGATGCACTCTCCACGCGGCTCGATCACGCGCTGACCCTCATCGACGGCCTGATGTCACTAACCAAATGGCAACGCGCGCTCGATCAGGCCTTCCGCAAGGCGCGGCCAAAAACCCGCAAGCAGCGCGCGCTCGACCGCCCAAAGAAGCAAGCTTCCTGAAGGCAACACATAATTCGTCCCAAGGAGAAATTGATATGGCCGATATCGTCAACATCTATGTTGGTTTTGATTCAAAGGAAGTTGTCGCCCATCACGTGCTGTCGCAAAGCATTCTGGAAAAATCGAGCGTGCCAGTGAGAATCACGCCGATCTACCTGCACAATATCGAGAGCACGTTTACGCGTGAACGCAACGCCCTGCAGTCGACCGAGTTCTCCTTCTCGCGCTTCCTGACGCCCTATCTCAGTCGGTATGAGGGATGGAGCCTGTTCATGGATTGCGACATGCTTGCGCGGACGGATATTGCCGAACTCTGGGCGCTGCGCGATGAGCGCTATTCCGTCATGTGCGTGAAGCACGATTACCAGCCGAAGATCGAAACGAAGTTTCTCGGCCAGGTGCAGACGAAATACGAAAAGAAGAATTGGTCGAGCCTGATCCTCTTCAACAATACGAAATGCAGGGCGCTCACGCCCGATTATGTCAACACCGCAACCGGGCTGCAGTTGCACCAGTTCAAGTGGCTCGACGGTGACGATCTGATCGGCGAGCTACCGATCACCTGGAACTATCTTGTCAACGAATATGACAAGCGCGATGACGCGAAGATCGTGCATTTCACAGATGGCGGACCCTATTTCGACGAATACAGGAGCGACGATTACGCCGAGGAATGGTTCGCGACACGCGAGCGCATGCTACACGTCCAGCAGCGTGGCTGACCGGCATGCAGGGCGGATGGGGCGCTTACCGAAGGCCAGTCTCGAAAAACGGAGTAACTTCGGGGCGAGCAGGCCTGGTGACCTTGCCCCAGGTTTTATCCAATACCGTGTTCTCTCCAGCGGCCTGCCTAACGGAATGTCCTCCGACTTTCGTCTGAAATACCCATGGCGTGAAACCTGGCCTGGAAAAGGCAAACAGGATTTAGCGGGCTAAGACGGCCGGGAAATCGTCGCTCGAATTCAGCTCGACATTACGACTAGCGGCAAAAGTAACTGGTGGCGCTGTAGGGCGGATTTGCGTTCGAGGTCCGGCACAGAGCCATGCCGCAGCAAGGCTGGGCTGAGACCGCGTGAAGCTTTCCGAGCGGCCGAGGATCATTACGACAAGCTGAAGAAACTTCACGGTCGATGACGGCGATAGGAGGACGCACCATACTTCAGGTACCGAAGCCATTGCTGCGTTGCGCGCGAAATTTGGAGACGCGCCGAAACACCTTTGATGATGCATCGGCCGTACCACACCAGCCTGACGATGCAGGGTTGCAGCTTGCAATTTTTTCGCGGAGGATGCGTTGCGACATGTAACGCAACGGGCCTGGAGGTTCTATCGTGAACGATGGAAACCCCTTTGTTGAAGTTGTGCTGGATGGCTTGGTAGCCGTCTTTATCTTCCTTAGTGCGGCAACCGTAATCGCGATGGCAGCAGCATTTGCCTCTCTCATCAGTCATGTTGCTGGAATTGTGCACGACCCAGGCGCGACAGGCTCGCTGTTTGCAACATCCGGTATTCTTTTACTGTCAACTATCTTGTCGGTTCTCGCCTCAATAGCGGCTCAACGTCTCAGCGTCGGCTGGTGCCGACTGAAAAGCCGCGAAGGTTACCCAAGCCGAGTTGGCCAGCGGATCGGTCAGCGCCCGACGTTCGTTTCAAAATTTGAGCTGGATAGAAGGCGCCTCGACGCGGCAGAGGGGTGCGCGCTCCGGCGGGACCATCCGGCGGAGATCACATGGAAGCTTGAAGGCGAAGTATCATCACAATCAGCGCGAAGTCGCGCATGCCCTCCACCTTTGAGGATGTCATCGACGTTATGGGGGAATGGGATTGGTTCGGGGCGCTGAAGTCCCGTCCCGACATTTCCGGCCGCAGCGCCGGAGCGCGATTTGTACGCGCTAATACGCGCCGCGCCGGTGGGCAGTTTTCGCCCACTGGATTGTGATCCTTCTTCGCTGTACAGCGAGAAGGTATCAGTTGCCGAGCCCATCACTTTTAGGTGCAATTTTATGACAAGAAAAGTTTATCTCGCTGGCCCGGAGGTCTTCCTTCCCAACGCCCGTGAGATCCTCGACCGCAAGGCAGCACTTGCCCGTGAGGCCGGACTTCTCCCGCTCTCACCCGGCGATCTGGAAATCCCGCACACGAACTCGAAGCGCGAGCGGGCCGCAGCGATAAACGCGGTGGACGAGAAGATGATGATCCAGGCTGACGCAATCATCGCCAATCTGACGCCCTTTCGTGGCATTGCCGCCGATACCGGGACGGCCTTCGAACTCGGCTTCATGTGCGCAAGCGGTAAGCCTGTATTCGCTTACACGAATGTGGCACGCGATCACAGCGGCCGAGTGAGCGATCTTTATGGCGGGGCCGTCGCGTATGATGCGGAAGGTCGACTACGTGACCCGAACGGGATTGCGATCGAGGATTTCGGCCTGGCCGACAATCTCATGCTGCACGCCGGGATTGAGCGACGCGGTGGCGTCCTCATCATCGGAGACGCAGCGCGGGATGCGCTCTATACGGACCTTGCCGCGTTCAGGACGTGTCTTGCCGTCGCCGTTGAGAAGCTGCGCTAAAGTGCTCAATCCCGGCACTTGATGGATTGGCTTAGGGTAAACCTTTCGGGTTCTCTGCATGCGCAGCGTCGTTATCAAGGTAATCAGCGTAGACGTCGTTGTGCGGTAGGGCAGCCGCCTTCGCCTTGCTGGCCGAGATGACGTCACGGGCGCTGGGATGGATCAGCACATCATGGACGATCAGATCGTCGCGTTGCGGCAGCGACGAGAAGGGCGCGACATTGGCCGCAAATCCGCTGCCGAAATAGAGCCCTTTCAATCCCGAAAAACGCAGCCGCTCCGCTTCGTGCACCTCATGTGCTCATTCAGTTGGTCTGTCTGCCTTGCCGTTCAGGAGATGAATGAGTTCCATGGGGAACGGGAATATGATCGTCGAACTGTTTTCCCCGGCAATAACGTTCAGCGTGCTCAAGTAGCGCAGCTGCATTGACAACGGTTGCCTGGCCAGCATTTCAGCCGCTTCCACCAGCTTTGCCGCGGCCTGCTGCTCGCCCTCGGCATTTATGATTTTCGCACGTCGCTCGCGTTCTGCCTCAGCTTGCCTGGCAATCGCACGGATCATCAACTCGTTGATGTCGACATGCTTGATCTCAACATTGGCCACTTTGATGCCCCACGCGTCTGTTTGGGCGTCGAGCATTCTCTGGATATCTTCGTTGAGCCTGTCGCGCTCCGCGAGCATCTCGTCGAGATCGTGCTTGCCGAGCACCGAGCGCAACGTCGTTTGGGCAAGCTGGCTCGTGGCTGCCATGAAATCCTCGACCTGAATCACTGACTTCTCCGGATCGATGACCCTGAAGTAAATCACCGCGCTTACTCGAACCGAAACGTTGTCACGGGAGATGACGTCCTGGCTGGGGACGTCGAGCACGCGCGTGCGCAGGTCGACCCGAACCATTTGCTGTACGTAGGGAACAAGTAGGATCAATCCGGGGCCTTTAACGCCGGTAAATCGACCAAGTGTAAAGACGACGGCCCGCTGATACTCGCGCAAGATTTTGATCGCGTTCGCCAGGACGATCAGCAGCAGGACGACTGCGACGATATAGAAGATGAAACCTCCAATCATGGTCATGTGCGCTCCTCCTTGCTTTCTTTCTTGCGGGGATCACGGGTGACCTCGAGGGTTAGCCCATTTCTGGCAATGACCGTCACGTCGTCTCCGTCCGTGAGCGGTTCGGCGGAGGCGGCGCTCCAGCGCTCTCCATGCGCGACAATGTAGCCGGTCGTGCCCGTCCAACTGGAGACTTTCCCTGAAATGCCGATCATCTGCTCCGAACCGGTCACCACGGCACGCCGGCGCGCGCCGAATGCAAGGCGAACGACAATGAGGCTGAAGGCGAGGGCTGAAACACCGATACCAACCATGACCTGCCGGCTCACTTCCAGATCGGGCACATCCGTATCGAAGAGAATGGTTGCGCCCAGGATGAGGGCGACCGCACCGCTAAGGCCGAGGACGCCGAATGTCGGTGCATGCGCCTCCGCGACAAAGAGAGCAACCGCAAGCACGATGAGGCCGATGCCGGCATAGCTGACCGGTAGCATTGCCAAGGCGTAGAGACCGAGCAGCAGGCATATGCCGCCGACTGTTCCCGGGATAACCGCTCCGGGCGTGAGAAACTCGAATATCAGGCCGTAAATGCCGATAACCATCAGAATGAGTGCGACATTCGGGTCGGCGATGACCGAAAGCAGGCGCGTTCTCCAGTCAGGCTCGATGCTCTGGACAGCGAGGCCCGTCGTATCAAGCCGGATGTCCGTTCCTCCTGCCCGTACCGTGCGACCGTTGGCTTTCGCCATCAACTCGTCGACGCTGAACGCGACGAAATCGATGACTTTTTCGCGTTCGGCCGCAGTCGATGAGAGGCTGGCTGCGTCGCGTACCGCCTTTTCCGCCCAGTCGGCGTTGCGATTACGCAACTCGGCCAACCCCCGAAGATAGGCAGCAGCGTCGTTCACTGCCTTTGCCTCTGCAGCGTTGGGCGACTGTCGCTCCTTGCTGTCGCCGTTCTGGCCGTTTTCTTGTCCACTCCCACCGAGAGCGATGGGTGTTGCGGCGCCCAGATTGGTACCCGGCGCCATGGCGGCGATATGACTGGCATAGAGGATGTAAGTGCCGGCACTGGCCGCGCGGGCGCCGCTCGGAGCCACGTAGCTCGCGACCGGCACAGACGAGGCAAGGATTGCCCGAACGATGTCCCGCATCGACGTATCGAGACCGCCGGGCGTATCCATCTGCAGGACGACCAACGTCACTTTACGATCGTTGGCAAGCTGGATGCCGCGTATCACATAGTCGGCGGACGCCGGGCTGACGGCGCCATTCAATCGCAGCAGTAAAGCGACGCGTTCCGAGCCCGCTGTCGTGGCGACGGAAAACAGGAATGCTGAACCCCAGATCAATGCCAAAGCGAAAATACGGATTGCCTCTCGGCAATACCTCCGGGGCCGCACGGTCACCCGATCAATATTCATACACTCAAATATACGCCAGATTTACCAAAAGATAAGGCAGAAGTTTCTTCACCAGCCACGGCGATCCCAAAGCGTATGTCAAATCTGAAGGCGATCGGTTGCCAGTAACTGGTATTGCACTTGAACACACTTGTGGCGTTTGTGTTGCGAGGCTTTGCGGCCAATGTGAACCCACTCATGAGAAAGATCTTTGCTATCCGGCCTTCCTTGAGTCCGGAAAAGATTTGAACCTACATCCCGTTAAGGGACCCGCTTCGCTCGATGTCAAACCTGCTGGAAGTCCTTAATCATTGTTGGCAAGTTCCGTCGTAGCCGACATGTCGAGAGAGCCGTTCGTCCACGTCCTTTTCCACTGTGTTTTCCTGCCAGAATTATCGTTTGGTCACATGCCAAAAACCACGGCACCACCCATCAGGCCGGCGCCGGCGGCATGCTGCACCGGTCAACGGCGAGCGGCAGTGTCCTTGGCTCTCTCAACAAGCGGCTCGACATGCAGTCGGATTTCGTAAGCCACCTGCAAGCCAGCATGACATCCGGGATCGGCCGTCTGGTGGATGCGGACATGGAGGAAGAATCTCCCAGGCTAGCAGCACAACAGACCCAGCAGCAGCTTGCCGTCCAGGCGCTTCAGATTGCAAACACGACCCCTGGCACAATCTTGCAGCTTTATTCAGGTCGATAGGCTCGTGTGGGGCACCATCGCGGCGTGCGAAAGTGGTGGGGAGCGTCGCCGTGACATCAAGGAGGTCGACATGGTCATAGGCGGGAATGCCCAATATCATGGAAAACCTCCTCGACACCCGGTTCAGACCGACAGCCGGACCCCGTTGAACCATGTTGCAGGCTGGGGGCCGCGTTTTCGCTCGAGAAGAGCAAGGATCATCGTGGCGGCCATGACAGCCCAGTGAACGATGCCGCTGGAGACGAGGACCACCAGCATGAAGGCCCAGCAGGTCGCCGCGCATGACAGTCCGCGGGCCACACCAAACCGAAACACGTCGAGGTCGGCCCGCTTGCCGTAGGCCGCAAGAGGCGGCCTACCATGGCAGGCGTTCAGGAACCATTGCTTGCTCGGCGTCACCTGCCAGACGAAGGCGATCAGCAGCGCGGGCAGGATTGGTGCCAATGCGACGGTCTGGCTCCAGGCATTCAGCACGATGGCGGCAGGAACGAGTATGGTCCCGGCTGCAATCCAGACGAGGAGATAGGCCACGACAAACGCACCGACAGCTCTTGGCCTGCGGCGGCTGAAACTGCGTCGCCAGACATGCAGCAATGGCCCGGCGAGCAGAGGCGGCATCATTGCCAGGATCATCGCGACCCAGGCCAACGCCGTCAAAAACAAACCTTTGTCTGCGAGGGTGACATCGACCTGGGTCGTCAGGCGGCCTGCCACCGAGGACGAGGAAAAGCAGAGTTTAGGCATGGCCGGCAAAACCTCTTTGCCCGTCATCACCATCCAGCCGAACAGCGTGGCGAGGAGAAGCGGCTTGGGAAGTCGTGTGATGAGACACCAAACGACGACGACGGGCCGCACCTTACTGCTCCTGTCGGTAGACGCTGATACGCCCGATGGAAATTCCTTCGCTTGTCACCCCCGGCACGGCCGAGACGAGTTTGACCGAAATCTCCTCTGCCAGTCCCTCTTGGGCAAAAGTGGCATCGATGATCCTGGTGATGTCGAAGGAGGCATTGATGCCGCTGCCGCCGGTCGGCCCTTCCCGCTTGCTTGCCTTGCTGACACCGAACATCGACAGGGTGCCGGCCAGATGCTCGGTATCGTCGGATGGATCGGCATCGCCGGGCAAGTTGACATAGACGTAAAACACCGCGGCGTCGGTCGGACTTTTGACGTTCTCAAGGTTGAGATAGACCTTGTCCGGTTCCTTCTGGACGCTGGGCGAGATCGACAAGGTGGTGGACAGCCGCTGCTGCTGGTCCTTGTCAAGCCGCACTTTTGTCTCGACGACGTCATCGCCAAGTTTGATCGTCCCGCTATTGGCTCCGAGGAGCTCTGCCTGTTTCGGTGGCGCCATTGACACAGCTCCTGCAACCTGGAATGCGACCTGCGGCGTTGCTCCGAGCCGCTGGAGGCGAGCGGCCACCACGCTCGTCAGGTCCTCGCCGGCCGGCTCGTCATCATAGATATAGTTGAGCGACGGCGATTGTGTATCGAGGACGTCCTGCGCCTTGAAATTATAGATCGTGCCATCGACGGCAGGCATCGCAAATTCTCGATCCTGTGGCCCATCGAGCCAGTCCGGGTCAGTCGGATTGGCAAACACATCCGCACTGTCGTTCGGACGGCGCTTCTGGCGCAACCAGACATTCCAAAGGCGGTCGATATTGGCATGATGCAGCCAGAAGATGGGATCGAGGGCGGCGGTGTCGGGGTTGGTCATCCAGCCGATTTCCAGGGGATCCTGACTGAGGCCGTTGCCCTTGAAGCCGCCGCCGACGAGAACATGGACGGGGCCGTGGGGTTGGGTTTCGAGCACGCCGAAGGTGCCGTCATTGCTTTCGTCGCCATGCCAGAAGGGCGTCTTGACGCCCCCGAAGCCTGGCGAACCGCCACCGGCCGAGCCTTCGAAAAACCGTTCGGCGAGCGGGTCGGTGATGGTAACGGCGCGGGGGTCGAGCACGATTGGCGATTGCACCTGGGGTACTTGCCCCGTACCGTAACGCTGCGCCACAAAGAGGAAGTTGCGCTGACCGCCGACAAGCTTGTCCGTCGCGAAGGCGGGCGGCAATTCGCGACTGCGCGCATCGGCCGAATAATTCCAGTAGGGGAGCGCCCAATCCTTCGGGCCACCCAGGTCGATAATGGCGTTGCGGATGATACGCTCGAAGGCAAGCAGATAACCTCTGTGCCAGGGAAGGAAATACCAGGTCAGATGCTGGCACTGCCGCCAAAGCGCTGTCTGCGCCGGGCCGGCCGGCAAAGTTGCGCCAGCGGGGATGATGTTGAAACCGCGCCAGATCGGTTCGTCGATGCCGTGCATGGCGGCAAGCGACCACCAGCTCGTGACATCGGAAAATGGCAGTCCCTGAAGACGCTCGACAGCACGGCCATACCAAAGTAACGTTTGATCGCCACTTGGTAGCTTCCAAATATCTTTGCGAACAAACATCATGACCTCCCCCGATAGGCATTATTCTGGTAGAGTTTTAGGATGTGCTTGGATTATACATGCGGGATACGGCATTACAATGTTAAATCGCAATCCACTCAGATATTCTATAATAACGCGCACTGGAACGCTCAGAAAACCGAATGCCGGGCCGTGGCCGCGAGGTCATTGCCGACGGCGGCAATCACCAGCACGCGGTTGTCGAGCGCCCTGCCGATTGCCGTGCGAACGGCTTCATCCTCGCTTGCGCCACCGAGGCTAAGATTGATGATATGGCAGCCGTCCTGCACCGCCCGGTCCATGGCGTTCATGATGTCGTAATTGGTTGCCCCGCCCCCAGTGTGGCGAAAGACCCGGTAACTCCTCAGTGTCACCCCCGGGGCGACGCGGAAGCCTTACCGACGCCGAGACCTTTTTACGAATGATGCAGGAATTCCAATCGGGTAAAATCGATTGAAGCTGAAAACTTTAGGGCGTTTCTACTATATTTCATGGGCATTCAAAATCTGTTCGGCAACGGTTCAATTTTATACTTTAATTTTGATATTGATTTGCTATCATGCACGCTGAACTTGTATTTCACAGCAGGATAAAACCGCGCCACATGCGTGGGAAAAGTGGCTCGAAGGAATACGAGCACTGGCAGGGGGAGGCCAAAATGGTCGTCAAAAAGAAGGGCAGCGCTGACATATTCACACTGAAGTCAGACACGCAACTTAAGTCCGTCTTGAAAGAAGTCACCCACGTCTATCACGGTGGCGCGTGCTGCGAGACTGATGGCGTGGGATTTGCCTTGCCCGACAACCGGTCGATCACCGAAATCGTTGTCGACGCCACCAACGGATTCATCCCGCTGTGGGACAGCAATGTGACCTTGAATTGGAGGTTTCAGGAGGCGTCTCTAAGACAGTTCGCTGATCCCGACGCAGTCAAATCTTATCTACGGACGCTGTTTGGTGAGACGCTGATCAAATGGGGAAAGGCGGTTCCGATCAAATTCTCAGAAACTTCCGAACCTTGGGATTTCGAGTTCGTCGTCAAGTCACAGGATAATTGTAGCTCCTTAGGCTGCACCTTGGCGCGCGCCTTCTTCCCGGATGCCGGACAACACGAGCTCGTACTCTTTCCGAAAATGTTCGAGCAAGTGCGCAAAGAGCAAATCGAGACCCTCGCGCACGAGCTCGGTCACGTGTTCGGACTGCGCCATTTCTTTGCGAAAGTGTCAGAAACGGGCTCCGCGAGCGAAATCTTCGGCACCCATGATCCTCTCTCCATTATGAATTATGGGCCTCAGAGTGTCCTGACAACCACCGATATCGATGATCTCGCACGCCTTTATCAACAAGCCTGGAGCGGCTCCCTGACTGAGATAAACGGTACGCCGATCCGCTTAATGCAGCCGTTCAGTCATTTTCGACAGAAACCGCAGATGCCGCCTCAGTTCTCATTGGCGGCTCGGACAATCATCTAGGCGACTGTCGGAGTGCTGATCAGACCATCGTCGATGCCGGTGATTTGCATGTCTACGCACCCAGGCGCTAACTCGCGAAGCGAAAGGTCAGCCCAACGGCGTCGCTATCGACCATATCTGGATCGAGAGGATCAGCTTTACCGATAAGCCCCCTTATTGCGGTCCGGTCATGCAAAAGATCGTTCAGGAAAAGATCGAGAAAGCGAAAAAGCAGCTGGGGCTGATGTAAGCGCAGCCCTGCTCATCCTCAGAATTCAGGATCCGAAATGCACGCATAGCCATAGGAGCAGTCCATGTTCACGATCCGGTTCGTCACCGAGCAATACGCTCCTGGACAAACCGTTACCCTCCGCTGGGCGCCAAACTGGAACTTGGAACGAGGTGGCGTTTTCAAGAACGGCGCATGGACCTTCGACCTTGACGAGGCTGCGTTCCCGAACGGGGTCGAATTCAAGTTCGTACTGACGCCGGCGCGCTGGATGCTCGGGCAGAATCTTTTTCTCCCGCGAGCTGATCTGGCTGGTGTGCATGACTACGTGGCACCGCAAGTCGCCTTTCAGCCCGTTGAAGCCCTGGTCACGGAAAACGGGCTCGTCGCGCAACGTTTCTTCGTCCGCAACCTTGATCCCAATCATGAATACGACGTAATCGTCGTGGGGTCGGGAATGGGCGGCGGGCTGCTCGCTTCACGATTGGCCGAAGAAGGCGCGGACGTATTGGTCCTGGAAGCAGGTTCATTTCTGTTTCCGACCCATATCGGAAACCTGCCGCGGCGATTGAGGATCGGGCAATTCGACAAGCATGTCTGGTCGCTTTGGCCGGACTTCAAGGTCAAGAACTTTGTCAACGGACCAGGATCGGAGTTTGCCGGCGCGCAAGCGTTTAATCTCGGAGGTCGCTCCGTTTTTTGGGGCGGATTAATTCCGCGCCAGGTAGGCTATGAGCTGGCGGCTTGGCCGGCGACGGTCGGAGACTATCTGCTCGGGCCTGGATATCCGGCCGCAGAGAGGGTGATGAATGTCGTGCCGCCCGCCCCCTCGAACTACCAGACCGCCACCAGAGGGTTTCTGCAGAACACGCTACCGAGCTATGTCGCAGAAGACGCTTCCATGGCCGTGCAGTATCGAGGCGCCACCCGCTGTGGTCCATTCCGGCAGGCTTCTTCTCCACGGCCGACCTGCTGATGGAAGATCGCCTTTTGGACGGTCTTGCCGTGGCGCAAGCCAAGCCAACCGTCAATCTCAATTTCGCAGTATGGCGGGTTGTGAAAGATCCCGCTGCTCAGCGACGCGTCGTCGGAGTGGAAGGCTGGGATCTGCTGGGCCAAAAGGCGCGCACGTTCGAAGCCAAGAAAGTGGTTCTGGCGGCAGGCACAATCGAGTCTGCCAAGATTGCGCTCCAGAGCGGCCTCATCGACCCATCTGGTAAGATTGGAAAGGGCATCACGGATCACACGATCCGCTATCGCCATTTCACGCTTCCTCCAGGCGCCCCGCAGTCCAGTGCGATCGATTCCGCCAAGGTGATATTGCGGCACCCGATGGCGGCGGACGGTTCTCACGCATTCGACATCGTGGTGGAACTCGGAAGCGACTTCAACCAAGGTCGGTATATCGACCCTGAAGACTTGGCCCGCGAACGCGCAGCACGCGCCGACTGGATGCTCTGCGAACTCGTTTTCATGAGCTATTCGAAGTTGAACGAAAACAACGCCATCACAGTGACGGGCAATCCCGCAGACCCGGTGGGATTGGAGTTCAAACGCAGCATGCCGACCGCTGCAGATCTCGCCGAACAAGATGCCCTCGCCGCCCAGCTATTCGCGACCATCGGGGCGCAACCCGTTCTCGGCGAAAACAGCCTGGCTTTGCAGTTTGCAGACCTCGGCGGGGTCGCTCACGAGGTTGGGACATTGAGGATGTCCGGCAACGGGACCGGCGTCGTCGATGCCGACCTGAAATTCGAGGGCTACGACAATCTCTACGCCTGCGACAATTCCGTGTTCCCCGCTTCTCCTGCGGCGAATCCGAGCCTGACACTGGCGGCATTGGCGATGCGCTTGGCTGCGATACTGGCCGCGGCTGACTGAGATGTGCGCAACGAGGAAGTTCAGGTAGCTTTGCGGGTATCAGTGCATGACGGAGGAACCTCATCCAATGGATAGGGCGGTCGGCAGGAAGATCCGCCTCCATCGCGTGCCAGTGCGCATATCCGAGGGTCATCTCGGCGCACGCGTCGGTGTTTCGTTTCAACAGATCCAGGAATACGAAAGGGCCTCAACAGGATATCGGCAAGCATGCTGTGCGACATCGTCTGCGCGTTGCGCTTGAAGTCGACAATCCGGCAGGTGACGGGCAGCCGGTTACCATTTCCCCTTCCCGCTCGATCCGTAGTCGGCTTGCCCCTATCGAGTGCCAGGCACACAGCACGACATGGACGTGAACGTTTACTTCGGGACGCCTTAGCAATTGAAGAATGCGTGGCTTCTTGAAAGATAATTTACCTCGCTGCTCGCGAGACAAGTCCTTCATCTTGAGAGGCGAAACACCTGTCGCAGATCATCGCGTTTCTGGGCCGACAGGATGAGCCTGAGGAGACCGCCGAGATTGGTAGTGCCTCGCAAAAAAACCTGGAGCAGTTTTTCTCGAAATTGTGCCCCGCCGCCCTTTACGCCTGATATCCGTCTAAGCAATCAGGGATATGGTCGCCTTGAAGGGCCTAGAACACTCGACCCGCTATTTCGACTTCGTGGCATAACGTTGATTTTTGGAACTGTTGTTAGCGTGTTGCCGCAGCACCCAACCAAATGTCACGTGTTAAACCGTCTCCCAAGGTTTCATGTATTCGATCGAGACATGATCCCCGCATAGTAGTTCGTATGGCCCGGATAATCGTTTGCGTTGAATGTTTGTGTCACCAAGGCACCTCGAGTAGACTAGGTATCCTGAACTTCGGCTGAAGAGTTCGAACTCGCCGCGTCACTATTGCAAGGTACTCGGACGCGGGGCCAAACCGATCGGTAAAAGGTCCTAGGCTTGAAACAGCCCCGCGACAACCGTGCAGGACACGATAGCTAGCCACACGGACGCGGTCCGCTGAAGTATCATCAGCCGCCAATGGCTTCGCACACCGACCTGCGTCAACCTGCCGATCAAACCCCAAATCACGGCAACGATGCTTGCCAAGGCAACGAAAATGATAAGCTTTGGCAAGAAGTCCGACGCGCTCGGCGGAGGTAGAAGAGCAAGTCCGAATACAAGGGCCTTGGGGTTGAGCGTCGTCGTCACATATATGCGTCGAGCGGTCACGCTGCGGTCCGATACATCTTTGTTTCCCGCCACCCAAAGCTTTATTGCGACATACATAACCCAAATCGCCGCTGCGGCCTTCAACACCAGAGCTGTTTCCGGCCAACGCGCGATCAGCTCTCCCCCAAGCCACGTAAGGGGCAAGATCATAGTGAGGTAACCGAGCAATTCGGCGGGGAGCAGTCTCGGAACGACCCAAAAACTGTTGCGTGCCGATGCCAACCCCATCAATGTATTGGTCGGGCCGGGGCTTAGTAGGAGAATGAACACCGCCGGGATAAATGCTGGATAGCTCATTACAGGTCGCCCGTAGTGGTAGTGTCTTGAGTCAATTTCGATGGGGTACACGCAGGTGCTTGCCCTTGGCTTTTCTCAGGTCCAACTATCTGTCTCGTCGTTGTGAGGAATGCTCGACTGGCTTCCCGGACGCGAGCAGGCAATCGCAGCGGCCTTTGCGGCTCGTCGCATCGCCGCGTCGAGCGAGAGGCCTCGATCGAGAGCCGACGCGAGGACGCCTACAAAACAATCACCAGCTGCGGTCGTATCCACAGCATCAACGCGAAGCGCCGGGACCGTTACTTTCTCGCCATTGATGAACGCTTCGGCTCCCTCTCCTCCCATGGTGCGTAAGACCCCGGTGTTGAGAGCCACGGACAACGATCTCGCGCTCGGCTCGCAACCAAGCCAACCGGAAAGAGCTTCGGCCTCGTCTTCGTTGACGATTACGATGTCGACGAGAGAGAAGGTCGCGATCCAACCGGTAGGGCGGCGCGAGGTTGAGAATCGATTTTGCGGGATGATTGGAAACCCGTCTGATTAGATTTTCAATCTGAACAGCGTCGTTCTCCATCTGCATTAGGACGTAACTTGCGTTACGAAGCAGCTCATCTTCAACGCCGGTGGATCGGGCTACCAGGTTGGCGCCTGCTGCGACTGCGATCATATTGCGGCCATCGGCATCGATGATTATTGCGGCGGAGCCGGTAGGCTCCTTCGATCGGACCACGCGGCTGATATCGACCTCGCTTTCCAAATTCTGAAGGGCGATAGGGGCCATGGCGTCGTCACCCACCGACCCCGCCATGACGACATTTGCGCCATCCCGCGCAGCTGCCAGCGCTTGGTTAGCCCCCTTCCCTCCAGCCTCCGTTCGCGATCCGCGTGTTAAGACAGTCTGACCCGCTTGAGGTATCTCGTTGACCAGGTAGATGAGGTCAACATTGATGGATCCGAACGTGACGATCATACTACCAACCCCTAGCTTGCTGCTCGCCGGCGGCGCCAAAATGGTACCTTAGCCATGCGCGATGGATGTGATCGTCGTTGGTAATCGAAGTGAACATCACCGAGACATTCCCATCAGTTCTCACTCTCAAGCGCATCGCACATAATCAGAATTACTTTTTCTTTTAGAATCCATTTCTATTTTCATCAAGCTCAAAGAAGCAAATCCGAACGTTTCTGGCGAGCGCATGCCCCAGACCAACAAACCGACACTTGACGGCAGCGACAAGAAACGGGGATCGTTTATGGAAGCCTATTCCATATTGGAAACAAACCTTATAGGCTTCGCTAAAAGGAGATTAAGGTTTGACCGTCGCAGCCGTATCACGATGCCTGACGCTCTTGGAAGAGTTGGCTGGAGAAGCAGGATCAATCGAGTTGTCCGACCTCGCTGGACGTCTTGATATGCCAGCGAGTGCGGTCCATCGCCTTTTGACTACGCTGATTAACCACGGTTGGGTTACCCAGGACGCCGCAAGCCAAAACTATGCCCTTTCTCTTCGGTTGAGCGCCTTGGCCTTCCGGAATCTTGATGCCCGGAACGTCCCCGACGTGGTCCAATCTGTCCTGAATAGGCTGGCTGCGGAAACACAGGAATACTGCCGTTTAGCGATCCTGGAAGGCCAGGATTTGGTATGGGTGGCACGTGCGCAAGGTGCGACAACCGGCCTTCGATATGATCCGGACATGGGACAAGAGATCGTCCTTCACGCAACGGCGAATGGCAAGGCGTGGCTTTCTACCTTGCCTGAAGAACGCGCACTGGAGATTGTCTATTCTCGCGGTTTTACGGCCAAACGGAAACTTGGTCCCAATTCTGCACGGTCAATCGATGAACTCAGAGTGCGACTGAATCAAACCAGGGAGCGAGGCTTTGCAACCTCTGTCGAGGAAGGTGAAGCTGGTACCGCAGCAGTTGCGGTTCCCTTTCGAACGAGTTCTGATGCTGAAGCGCCAGTCGCTGGAACGATCTCCGTTGCAGGACCGCTTATGCGCATAACCGAAGATCGTTGGCCCGACTTGGTTCGTTCCCTCAAGAAGGCTGCGGACGAGCTGAGCGATATCTGGCCTCTGCGAGTTCGTCAGCGAACCATGACGCCACTGATCGTTGCAACCGGCGCAGTGCGGTAGCTGCGTCTACAGTTACTTTGAAGCATGATCAAGGCCGGCTGGATCTGCAAGGATCGCCGGGCTCCGGCATTGCAGCCCTCATCATGTGCCATCACGGAGGCGGTTCTGCGCGCCTCCCACGCCCTCGCTAGAACAGCTTGTCCACTGCCAGCCCGCCAGCAACGCAGGCTGAATGGGAGCACACTCGCGTTTTTCCTCTACCCTTTGCCGGACATCAGCCTTTTCCTCCCTATCACCGTCCCGATGTCCTGCACCCGAAGGCGCGCCTGACTAAATTTTCCACTAGATTTGAAAGGTGGTTTCGTTTTAGAAATCATTTCCAATTAAATCTGCAAGTGGAGAGGATTTGCGATGAGCGTAACAAGGTGGGAGGACGACGCCACGCTTTGGCACGGGCCAAACTATGGGTCGGAGGCTTTGCATTACCATCCGGACGTCAAGTCGGCGGCTGTCGCAGGTCGGATCATCACCTGTGTCGAGATCGTCGATTGGAGCGGCACAGGTACAAAGGACATGCTGATTTCTGCATGGGACGCCTGCTACGACGGTCGCGTCTTCTTGCGTCGCCAAATCGGCACCAATCCTGACGGCACACCTATCCTGGGTAAAGAAGAACTGGTCGAAAGCGTCCGCGGCTACGTGACGGCCGTTAAGGACGGAGATATTTTCCATCTTGTCTCCGCGTCGCGGCTGCGCAAGCAGATTTATGTGTTTCCCAACATTGGAAAAAAAGGCGCGCCTGAATTTGGCGACCCCGTGCGCCTTGACCTCGATGCCGACTGGGTCAAGGGTAACGAATATTTCCATATGGCCCGGTTCCACGATATCGATGGCGACGGGGTGGCGGAACTCATCGTCGGTAGCGACTACTGGAACGACTATTGGCCGAACGGTCTGGAATGGAACGACGAAGGTTATCGCGGCTATGACGACGCCGGACGTTGGCTCGGCGGTCCGCTGCGTGGCTTCCTGTACGCATTCAAGAACAACGGTACGCTCGCAGCTCCCGTGCTGGAAAAGGGTCATGCCCTCATCGCCGGCGAAACGCCACTTGAGGTCTATGGGCAGCTGGCGCCTGCATTTGGCCAGTTCGGGACTGGGCAGCAACACATCATTGCAGGCGAGTTCTGGAATATCCTGCATATTGCCCGACAGCGCGGAGACGGAACCGTCGAGCCGGCCAGCCTGATCCGCAGTATAGACGATAAGGTTCTGGAACTCGAGCACTGTATCCATCTCCCCTGCGTCGTCGATTGGGATGGCGACGGTCGCGAAGACATCCTTTACGGTGCCGAGGATGGATACATCAGCTTTCTCAAGAACGTCGGCACTGGCGAAGACGGGCTTCCACGTTTCGAGCAGCGCGGCCGCATCGAGACCACGAAGCCATTGATTCACGCGGGTATCCTGCCAAGCCCGGCGGCCTATGATTTCAGCGGTGACGGGCACTACGATCTTGTCGTTGGCAACAGCACAGGCGAATTGCTCTTCTACCAGAGCCGGGAAAAAGACGGGGTCATTTATCTCGACAAGGAAGTCATGCTGAAGGGTGGCGACACGCCGATCCGTCTTGCAGCCGGATTGACAGGCTCTATCCAGGGACCGTCGGAAAAGATGTTCGGCTATTCTTGCCCGACGCTTGCCGACTGGACCGGCAATGGCAGCATGGACATTTTGGTCAGCGACGTCACGGGCCGTCATCGGCTATTCCGCAACACCGGCGAAAAGGTCCTGCCGCCACGCTTCGGCGAGGAGGAGTTCCTAACCTTCAAGGGCAAGCCGTTGAAGACAGTCTGGCGGGTTCGACCGGCGGTCGTTGATTGGCTCAAGGACAGCGACCTCCACTATGTCGCACTGGATGAGGACGGAGTCCTCAGCGATTGGAGGAGGGCGTCCGACACGGAACTCGTCGACAAACGTTTCCTACGTTGGGAAGACGGCGAAGCTATACGCTTTACGGTCGATGTTGGCGGCGGTCGCGGTCGCGTGAAGCTGTGCTTCTGCGATTGGGAAGGCACAGGTCGCACGGATCTTATTTTCGGCACCCATGCCCGCGCCTGCGTTCCCCCGCATCCGAAGACCGGTGCGCCGCGCAACACGACCAAGCAGGCTGGCCTCTTCCTGTCCCGCAACGTCGGAACCCCGGAAGAGCCGCGCTTTGCATTGCCAGTTCCGATCAAGCACCGGGGCGAAACCATTCAGATGGCTATGCACGTTGCCTCCCCAGAAGTTGTCGATTGGGCTGGCCGCGGCATGCTCGACATCATCGTTGGAATCGAAGACGGCAGCCTTGTCTGGCTCAAGCGCGAGGAACTGTCGTGGTAAGCAGTGTCAACATTCGAGGCACGACTAAGCTGATTGGCATCATCGGCGATCCAATCGCCCAGGCCAAGTCGCCAGCGGCGGTCAATCCTCTTTTTGCGGCACGCGGGGCAGATATAGTATCTGTCCCGCTCCATGTCCCAGCAAAAGACCTAGCCACAATTTGGGCCGGTTTGAGGGCGATGCCGAACCTCGTGGGGTTCGGCATTACTCTACCTCACAAACAGACGGCGATCGACCTCTGCGACAGTCTCGATCCGGTGGCAGCCCGGGTCGGCGCTGTCAACTTCGTCCGGCGCGAACGCGATGGTAGCTTTCGAGGCTACCAGTTCGATGGCAAAGGCTTTGTGCGAGGCCTTCAATCGAAAGGGATTGCGATAGGGGGTCGCGATGCTCTCATCATCGGAGCCGGTGGTGCTTCGGTTGCTATAGCGTTTGCACTCGTCGAGGCAGGTGCCAACAGCATTACGGTGTCGAATCGAACTTTTGAGAAAGCCGAAGCGCTGGCGGAGACGGTGAACGCTGACTTTGGGAGAACGGTTGCCAAGGCTGGCAAGCCCGAGCCGGAAGCTGGGCAACTCGTCGTCAATGCCACGTCGCTCGGCCTTCAAGATACTGACGCGCTACCGCTCAATCCGGAACTCCTGCAGCCCGGGATGACATTCGCTGAAGTCATTGCCCAGCCGGAAACAACCAGGCTTCTTGCGCTGGCTGCAGCACGGGATGTCGAAACGCATTCCGGCATGCACATGATCACCGGACAAGCCGACCTCACTGTCGACCATATCTGTGAGCTTTGGGCTTAGTTGCGCTCAGGCTAAGTAGTCTCCAACTGAGGTGGCTTCAAAAGCTCTCCCTGGCACCTGTCGGGAGGGCCATCGTCAATGCATTGGCCATGAAGAAGCTGCCGCTCTTGCAAACGGGGCCTCTGCCGAGGCAGTGCCAGGACTATCGAGTTCCCTGATTTTGCAGTCTCAGACCTTTCTCTGGCC
Source organism: Rhizobium sp. KNZ14-9A (assembly GCF_056755015.1). Taxonomy (NCBI): domain Bacteria; kingdom Pseudomonadati; phylum Pseudomonadota; class Alphaproteobacteria; order Hyphomicrobiales; family Rhizobiaceae; genus Rhizobium; species Rhizobium sp. KNZ14-9A. Next base: position 2,337,143 of record NZ_JBPGXB010000004.1, on the reverse strand, counting down.
ACCGAAGTCTGCCAACCATGCCTGTCAGCGATAGCGTCACGACGGCGTCGCGCAATCCTCGGCCTGCAAACCCGAGGTTTGTCGGATAGATTTCCGGCATCCACACTTGGTCAAGCAGCTCGCCTTGTGGAGAAATCACCGTTATGCACCCGGTCACTAAGGTCGAGACACAGATGTTACCGGAAGCCGCAATCTTCAGGCTATCCAGACGTTGGAAGCCGCCAAGTCCGATAACGAGCTCGCCGCCGCTCTGGCTCGGAAAAGGTCTTTTATGGACCACCCCCGGCCCAGCGATGGAGTAGCTCCACAGTCGTGCTGTTTCCATTTCGGCGACGTAAAGCGTCGAAAGATCGGGTGACAAGCCAATTCCGTTTGGTGCGAGAAGTGGGAACACCACCCTCTTTATCGAACTGCCATCGGCTTTTCCGTAATAGACAGCCCCATGGTCCCGGTAGAACTCCCGGACCCTGCCCGTGTCAGTAAAATAAAAGCCGCCCTGATCATCGAAAACGATGTCGTTAGGGCCGCTAAGTGTTCGGCCGTCGCACTGGTCATACAAGGTCGTGACCTCACCCGTAGCGATATTGACCCTTTGGACCAATCCACCGCAGTAATCTGGAGCCAGACCAACGGGTCGCAGCCAAGCACCCTCCTGTTCCCACGAGAACCCTCCATTGTTGCAAACGTACAGCGCTCCATCCGGCCCTAAAGCCATCCCGTTAGGACCGCCTTTGGTGACCGCCAGTACGTCCTGTTTTCCGCCTTCCCTGATCCTCACGATCCTGCCGCGACCGATCTCAACGACGGCGATCGAGCCGTCGGGCAGTTCGACGGGTCCTTCCGGAAAGTGAAGTCCCTTAGCAATGATCTCGATGTCAGGTTTCGTCATAGAATGGGCAAGCACTGAAAGGAAAGGTCGGCATAGCGATTTAGTGCGAGGGTCCGGCGAGCTTTATACAGTAGCGCGCCAGTGAAGATTGATTTCAGTGGCGAACTAGCTGGTCTCCACGTGCTCGGGCACTCCCCGGTTTGCCGCCGAACGATAACCTGCCTCAATGACGGCCAGTGCGCGCTCCGCTTCGAGCAAGCCTGCAACGGGAGGGCGGCCATTTGCGAGATCAGCCCAGCTGCGGCGAAGGAAAACAGGGTAATACTCGTCCGTATTATATTCGATTGCGGTCGAGCTAGCCCTCTCGTTTTCACGCGGCTTTGCATAGAACTGGTCAGCGTAACCGCGAATGTAAGATTGGCGATGCGAGATCGAGAACGCGAAATCCCGCTGATCGTCGGCTGTGGACGGATACAAATACCCTGTCTCGATTACGCCGATCTGTCCTGCCGCAGTGCGGCAAGTGAAGACAGCCTGTTCGTCGACGGTTACATCAGGTCGGTAGATCTGGATCTGGCCTGAGACCTCGGTGATAGGGGATTGCGTCAGGTTTGAGATGAAGTCGATGAAATGAATACCAACATTCAGCATCGACCCACCTCCTGCGAGCGCCTTGTCAAGCATCCATGCGCATCCGTTTCGCTCATAACGTGCCACCGAGCCTACGACGAACCTGAAGGAAAGATGCTGGAACCCGTCTGGCACCAATCCTGCAGCCGGCGAGAGACGATCGGCCAAGTCGCTCACGCGTTGAATAAATGGCACGCTTACGAAGACGCCGTGTTTCTCAGACAGTTCGCGGATACGACGAACTTCCTCAAGATTAAGCCCGCATGGCTTTTCGATCAGAAAAGGCGTGCCCTTAGCGATCAGCCGCTTAGCGAGTTCGGCCATGTCGGAATGGCGGCTGAAGACAAGCGCGAAGTCGAAATCCTGCCCCATCAGTTCGTCGTTGGAGCCATAAAGCTTACAATCGAGCAATTCGGAGAAACGTGGCCCCGCAAATGCCGCGCTGTCGGATATGCCGATCACCTCGATACCCGGATCCTTCAGGGCAGCGATGTAAAGCGGAAAATGCCAATGGCTGACGTCGAATATTGCGATCCTCATCACGACTCCATAATTTCTGGTTTATCAAGGCGAGCAGGCATGATTAACCGCATCGAAGGAAGCAACAGGAAGATCCGACGATGCGTGGCCTGATTGTCAGCTCCTGCTCAAGCGGCTCCTTGTGAAACGCCTCTGGTAGTGCTATTGGAATAACGTTCCGATAAACCGAATATCGTGGTACCATGCGCCTTGTCAAATCCCTTCTAGACCGTTGTTTCGACGTCATCACACTGTTGAGTGAGAACGCCACTGGACTGTCATTAGGCGAGATCAGCCGCCGGCTGGACGTCCCGAAGAGCGCGGCGCATCGCCTGCTCCACAGCCTGTGTGACTTAGGTTGGGCCGAACAGGATCCGGAGAACGGCTTCTACCGACTTTCGCTGCGCCTTGCCGTAATGGGCCAGCGTCTACTGGCCGGGACACGGATCCCCGACATCTGCCAACCAATTCTGGATCGCTTAGCTAGCGATACCAAGGGACTGGGCAGGATTGCGATCCTTGATCCTGATGGATTGACGTGGATATCCCACTCACAAGGCATGCGGTCCGGCCTGATTTACCAGCCAGAACTGGTGGCAAAGGTCCCATTGCACACGACAGCTAACGGCAAAGCGTGGCTGGCGACACTGGATCGAGAGGAAGCGTTGGCCAGGGCCGTGGCGAGCGGGCTGGGCCGAACAGACCTGGGTGGTCCCCGCGTAATCACCTCCAGGCAGACATTTTCTGCTGCTTTGGATGAGACCGAAGAACGGGGATGGGCCACCGCGATCGAGGAAGCTGAACCCGGCGTTGCCGCTGTCGCGGCGGCTATTCGCGTTGGAGGTCAGGTTGTTGGAACGGTGAGCATCGCTGGACCGATCCACCGCTTTTCACCACTCGTACTTCCTCAATTAGCGGAACAAGTGAAGGCAACTGCCGAGGAACTTTCCGAACTTTGGCCTTATCGGATCGCCTCGCCATCCCCCCAAGCCAATGCTTCGAACAAGTCACAAGTTGTTGGAAATATTATATAAAAAACTTCCGTAACTGATAGCGAACTTCTCACATCGCTGACCTCTGTTGACACCCGCCGTTCTTAGTGGAATAACGTTCCGATAGCGATCGGGGAAATCGCGCTAGGGTCAAGTGGCCGCGTCAGTGGCCGGCAGGAGGAAACAGTTGGCTAATGTTGAGCTGAAGGCCGTTCGCAAAGCTTATGGCGCCGTACGCGTGCTTCATGGCGTGTCAGTCGATATCCACGAGGGGGAATTTGTAACCCTCGTCGGACCCTCGGGTTGCGGAAAATCAACTCTGTTGCGGATGATCGCGGGACTCGAAAATATCACAGGCGGCGAGATCCAGATCGGCGGACGCACCGTTAACGACATACCGCCGAAGGCCAGAGACATTGCCATGGTCTTCCAAAACTATGCCCTTTATCCGCATATGACCGTCGCGGAAAACATGGGCTTCTCGTTGAAGCTCAAAAAGGCTCCGCGCGAGGAAAGAGAGATGCGCGTTCAACGCGCAGCTGAAATCCTCAGTCTCACGAAGCTCCTTGATCGCTACCCTCGCGAACTGTCGGGCGGCCAGCGTCAGCGCGTGGCGATGGGTCGCGCGATTGTTCGCAATCCGCAAGTATTCCTGTTCGATGAGCCGCTCTCGAACCTGGACGCGAAACTGCGTGTGCAAATGCGCGCTGAGATCAAGGAACTGCATCAGCGGCTCAAAACCACGACCGTTTATGTGACCCACGATCAGGTCGAAGCGATGACAATGGCCGATAAGATCGTCGTCATGCACGACGGTTATGTCGAGCAAGTTGGGGCGCCGCTTGAACTGTATGATTACCCCGCCAACGTATTCGTCGCGGGATTTATCGGATCGCCATCGATGAACTTCCTCAACGGCCGAGTGGAGGAAGGCCGGTTCGTCCTCGAGGACGGACAAAAGCTGCCTCTGCCTGCAGGCGTGGCCGATATCTCCGAGAAAGTAATCTACGGCGTGCGTCCTGAGCATCTCACGATCAGTGACGTGGGACTGCCTCTTACCGTCACAGTCGTCGAACCGACAGGTTCCGAAACCCAGATCATCGCCAAGCATGGCGCTCAAACCATCGTCTGCATATTCCGAGATCGGGTTCTTCCGAAAGCTGGCGAGACCATCACCGTGGCTCCGGATCTTTCACGCGTCCACCTCTTCAGCGAGAGCACCGGCAGGCGCTTGTCCTGAGAACCGACGCTACCCACTCTGCCTGAGACGGCCACAGGGGAATAGTATTCGAATGTCGATACCACCGCTACAAGTCACCAATCAAAGCGCGGCGCACCTGGCGAGCGACGTCGTGGACGCCACTGACAACGCAAACCGCTTTAGTTGGGCTCCCTTTCTCTGGTTTACGCCCGCTATTCTGATCCTGTTTCTTGTCACGCTCTATCCGACGATCTTCGTGATCTGGTTGAGCTTTCAGAAAACGAAATACTATGAGCTGGTCGGCTTTACCGGCCTGGCCAATTACGTCGAAGTGCTAAGATCCTCCGAGTTTTGGGACACGACCATCATTTCCTTGAGCTATGTTGGAGGGTCTTTGGCCGGCGCCATGATCCTTGGTCTGGGCTCAGCGCTGGTGTTGAACCGCGCGGGCGTTACTGGCTCTGCGCTACGCGTTTTCATCCTGTTTCCCTGGACGCTGTCCATGTCAGTTGTCGGTAGCATCTGGCTCTGGCTCCTCAACCCCTCGTTTGGGCCGGTACCCTACGTGATCCAGAAGCTGGGTATCGATCCCGGACTGATGTTAGGGGATCCGGGAATGGCATTGCCCCTCATCATCATCGTCACAGCGTGGTGGTCATTTCCCTATGTCATGGTGATGGCAACAGCAGCCATGCAGTCCATTCCGAAAGAACTCTATGAAGCCGTAGAGATCGACGGAGGTGGTGCGTTCGTGAAGTTCCGTTACGTCACGCTGACGGAAATCCTTCCCACCTTGGGAAGCACGGCGCTGACGCTTTCCATCATGTACCTGACCTTGATGACGCTGATCATTGTGATGACTGGCGGAGGACCGCTGGGGTCAACCACGACACTGAGTTTCGAAGCTTTCCGTGGGACGGTTCAGGCGGTCAACATTGGGCCGACTGCTGTCGTCTCGATCGTCGTCCTTATAATCAATGTCGCCCTTGGTGCTCTTTACAGCCGGCTGACCGGCCGCGCGACAGGATAGGATCAGATATGAGTAACGCTCTCTCGAACAGGTCAAACGGACAGATACCCGCGATCCTGGGAAGCTTGATTATCGGGATTATCGTTCTCGGGCCAGTGCTTTGGGCCTTTGCGACATCTTTCAAGACAGAAGTAGAAGCGGTTGTTGTGCCACCTACTCTTTGGCCAACTTCGCCGACGCTGGATAACTACACCAAGGTCTTCCAGGACGCGGCTTTCCTCAATGATCTCTGGAACTCCGTTGCCTACTCCGTCGGCGCCGTAATCATTGCTCTCCTGGTCGGAATTCCAGGAGGTTACGCCGCCGCTCGCTTTTCTTTCAGAGGTAAGCGGACTTTGATGCTCGTGATACTTGGAACCTCGATGGTGCCAGGTGTGGCGTTGCTGGTCCCTACCTATTATCTGCTTGAAACGGTCGGTTTGCTCAACAGCGGCATCGTGGTGACGATCATCCTTTCGGCCCGGATTATCCCCCAGACAGTCTGGTTCATCGCCAATTTCGTCGAAGCCGTTCCAGTTGAGATCGAAGACTCCGCTATGATCGATGGCGCTTCCCGGTTTCAAATCATCTGGGCTCTGATCTTGCCGCTCATACGTCCGGGTATAGCGGCGGTCGCGACGATCGGCATTGTGACGACCTGGAACGACTATATCACTGTGGCGGTTTTTGCGCCCGAAGTCGCAAAACGGACCCTGCAGGTCGCCCTTGTTAATCAGGTTTTCGACGCCGTCGGCATTTCGTGGTCCTACATGATGGCTTTTGTGATGGTCGCATCATCACCGGTTATCTTCATGTTCGGCTTCGTTCAGAAGTGGTTCATCTCCGGGCTCACGGCAGGCGCCGTCAAAGGCTGATGCCCCACTAAAGTTCACACAGCATCTAGTTCAACCTGGGAGGAAGACGCATGCAAACCATATCAAGACGAAAACTCATCAAATCGTCAGCGGCGCTGGCAATTGGTACCGCCATCTTCGCTTTTGCTGCTCCGCAAGCATTTGCCGAGAACACGAAGATCATCTACCAGACATTCCTGGATCCAAACAATTCGAAGGATCCCCGGTCTGCAGCTCAGACCAAGATGATTGACGCATTTCAGGCGAAAAACCCAGACATCAAGGTCGAGCTGCTTGTCGATCCGACCGGGGGGGCAGCAGCACGCGCTATCAAGTCCGGAAGCCAGACACCAGACGTGATCCGCGTCGTCGGCTTTGCTGTTTCCGAATTCGCTGCCACCGGAAATCTCCTCCAGCTCGATGATTTGGTGAAGAAGGAAGGCATTCCGGATGACGATTGGCTCCTGCCTCTGTCGAGCACGAAGGTCGACGGAAAGCTCTATGCTCTCCCCCAGGACTTCCGTATTCCAATCCTCTTCTACCGCAAAAGCATGTTGGAGAAGGCCGGGGTCAAGCCCCCGACGACTTGGGATGAAGTATGCGCACTAGGCGACAAATTCGGTCAATCGGATACGATTACCTTCGCTGTTCCGCTTGGAGCAACAGGCGGTCTTGGTGGCGCCCAAAGCCTTGGAGAATTCTTTCTTAGCACCATGCTGCCTGGCAATGGCGGTCAATATTTTACCCCTGATGGTAAGATTGCCTTTTCAAAGGAGTCGTTCATCAAGGCGGCGCAAACGATCAAAGACTTTTATACGAAGTGCAAGGTGACTCCACTGCGCAGCGCCCAGATGGGGTTCAACGAATTGCACGACGCTCTCCGCTCTGGCAGTGCAGCGACGGCGGTGTTTGGCGTTTATCGTTACAAGACGGTGAAGCAGCAAGGTGGCGGTGACGATCTAGCTTGGGCTCCGGCGCCAGGGTATACGGCAAATGACAAGCAAACGGTCTACAGCTACAACATCGCGATCAACAAGAAGACCGCCAATCAGGATGCCGCTTGGACCTTCGTGAAGTTCATGGTGTCGCCGGAGGCGCAAGCTTTCGCAGCCGAGGGCGGCGAAGTTGTATCGCGTAAATCGGCATACACTTCGCCATACTTCCAGAGCGACGCTGGTAAGGACCAGAAGCAGTGGGCTGACTTGGTAGCCCAGCGTGGCCAGACCGTGACCTACTCCCCCATCCTCTCGACGTATCACACCATCTTGGGTGAGGCTTTCCAGCGGATGATCCTGAAAGATGGATCGCCGGCAGATGCATACGACGAACTGATCGAACGGTATGGAGCGGCTCTCGCGAAGGCGCAGTAATTGACTTAACTGCAGATGAAAATGCTGGATGGGGTGAATAGTCCCCTCCATCCAGCGCCTGCCAAGACTTTACATCCACGCGCGTCGCCGATCGTCGACGCGAAGATTAGTGGTTTCGACGGCCCGTGTTCAGGCTTTTCGCCGGCTGAAATAAGCCGACGGCATCGGTGTGCCCGGCGATCGCAGATCGTGCGTGCACACTATCCGAACCGAGCCGCTTTCAAACTCGCAGAGAGGCGTCGGTTATGAGGTATCGTTACCTTGGGAGGACGGGAGTTCAGGTCAGCGAATACATGTTGGGGACCATGAGCTACGGATCAGATGGGAATACTGACGAAAAAGAGTGCATAGACATCGTGCACCATGCTTTGGACCGCGGCATCAACTTCATCGACACTGCGGACACTTATTCCCATGGAGAGGCCGAAGAGATCGTCGGCAGAGCGATTGCAGGCCGTCGGGACAAAGTGGTGCTCGCAACCAAGTTTCGTCTGGCGGCCGGTGAAGGACGCAACGAACAGGGCGGATCACGCTACTGGATTATGAAGCAGGTCGAAAACAGCCTTCGCCGGCTGAATACTGATCACATTGATCTTTACCAAATGCATCGGCCCGACCTTCAGACCGATCTCGATGAGACACTGGGCGCTCTTAGCGACCTGGTAACCCAAGGCAAAGTTCGTTACATCGGCTCTTCGACACTGCCGAGCTGGTACTTGGCTGAGACCCAATCGGTTAGCCGGTTGAATAAGACGGCACGGTTCATCAATGAGAGCTCGCCCTACTCGATCTTTCAACGCGCCGTAGAGAGAGAAACCCTTCCCGCAGTTCAACACTATCGTATGGGATTTACCGCCTGGAGTCCCCTGAACGGCGGCTGGTTAACCGGCAAATACAAAGCCGATGGCTCCACGCCGTCTGGTTCCCGGGCCGAGCGCGTCAAAGGGCAATGGGGACAGCACTATCCCATCCTGCAGTCTCGCTTCGACATGCAGCGTGAGGGCAACAAGCGCAAGCTGGAACTACTTCCAGAACTTGAACGCGTCGCAACTGAGGCTGGCTTGTCCCTCATGCACATGGCTCAGGCGTTTCCCCTAGCGCATGCCGCGGTGACGTCTGTGATCCTCGGGCCTCGCACGCTCGAGCAGTTCAAGGGCATGGAAGCTGGATTCGAGGCCGTTCTTCACGCAGCGACGCTTGACCGGATTGACGAACTTGTGCCGCCGGGATCGCTCATCGAAGAGGCTGACCGCGGTTATGTTTCTCCATGGCTCGCGCCAGAGGTTCGTCGTCACCTGGGTAAGGTAGCCTAGCAAAAGACGACCGCGACGGGGGTATCAGGTAAAATTTCGTCCGCTTTTTCAAGCGGACGGCATGATCCTGATATTGCTGCGGAAAACCCAGTCGCGGTCCGAGAGACATTGATACTTTAACTTTAAGGGGAGCCGATGACAGACATTGTCTTCAACCACGCCACGGTGCGCGAGAGAGCAGATATGCTGACCTTTCTTCGACTCTGCTCGGAGCGAGGACTTCACACCGTTTCCATTTGGGGGGACGAGATTGCCAAGGTCGGCGAGAAAGACGCTCTCTCTGTTTTACAAGATTTCGGGATGACGGTCTCAGGCTACAATCGCGTTGGACCGTTGGCAGCTGATTGCCTTGACCGGGCTGGGGCGGAGCTTGAGCGCGCAGCAAGATTTGGGGCTGATCATGTTTTCCTGTTTACAGGAGGCTTGCGAGATAGTGAAAAGGATTTGGGTTCAGCAAGACGACGGATCGAGGATCTAGTTGGCAAAGTCCTTGAGCGCGCACGCAAGATCGGAGTGAAGCTGGCCATTGAGCCACTTCATCCAATGCTTACCGGCGATCGCACCGTAATCTCCAGCCTTTCCCATGCAAATTCCCTCTGCGAAGCATTAGGACCGGGCATCGGCGTGGTCGTGGATGTCTATCATTGTTGGTGGGACGAGCGACTTAGTGCCGAAATCGAGCGTGCGGGCGAGGCCGGCCGGCTCTTTGGTTTTCATGTCAACGACTGGCTGATCCCTACGCGGCATCTCCTCACCGATCGAGGCATGATGGGAGACGGGATCATAGATCTACGCGGCATCCACTCGATGATGCGAGATGCCGGCTACCATGGCGCGGTCGAGGTAGAGATCTTCTCCGCCGATTGGTGGGCTCGAGACCCTGCGGAGGTCATGGACATTGCGCTCGATCGCTGCCGTAGCCTGTTCAGCAAGGGATTAAAACCATGCGAGTGAATATTCCCAACCTTGATGGCAACTCGCGTGTCTACGCTGTGTTTGGCGATCCAATCCACCAGGTCCAGACGCCGCGCCTGATCAACCCGATCTTTGCCGCCGCCGAAGTTAACATCTACGCGGTGCCGTTTCTGATAACCGCCGAGCATTTCGCGGCGGCGTGGGATATTTTTGCTGCGATTCCCAACCTCTGCGGTATCAGCACGACCATCCCTCACAAGGTGGCGGCTGCCAAGAGGTGTTCAACCCTCACGCCGACGGCAAAGGCAGTCGGTGCCGTCAACTGCGTTCAGCGTGGCGAGGACGGCCAGATGCATGGCGCGCTCTTTGATGGTGTAGGCTTTGTTGAAGGACTTGGAGAGGCAAAGCCGCGACTACGTGGCGCCCGTGTGCTGATTGTCGGCGCAGGCGGCGCAGGCCGCGCGATCGCCTTCGCACTAGCTGAAGAAGGCGTAAGGAAGATCGATCTTATGGATCTTTCAGCTGAATCCGTCGCCTTCACCGCGAATATGGTCAATTCCTTTCGTGGCGAGGAATGCGCCGTTCCAGTCGATGGATCGACAAGGTGGGACTACGATATCGTCATCAATGCGTCTCCGATCGGCGTCAAGGGTGACAGCGTCTTTCCTATGCCAGCGGCCGCGATCCGGCCTGAAATGCTCATTGCTGACATCGCCAGCTTAAACGGCGAGACGACACTATTGCGCGCCGCTAAGGCAGCCGGCGCAACCGTCTCTGATGGAAATGACATGCTGCTTGCGCAGATCCGCCTGATGGCAGGTTTTGCCGCAGGCTTGCCGGCAGGAACTGCACTCTAACGATCAAAAATAGCGAAAGATTACATCATGAAGATCAAAGCCCAGGGGATCGTTCCCGTTATGCTTACCCCTTTCACCCCGGATAACCGGATCGATTGGGAAGGTCTCGAGCGACTTGTTGAATGGTATATCGCCAATGGTGCCGATACGCTCTTCGCCGTTTGTCAGTCGAGCGAAATGCAGAAGTTGTCGCTGGAGGAGCGAGTTGAGCTTTCCAAGAAGGTGGTCTCCTTGGCGGCCGGACGCGTGCGGGTGATCTCATCCGGACACATCAGCGAGAGCAGGGATGACCAGCGCGCAGAACTGGTGGCGATGGCTGAGACTGGCATCGATGCCCTTGTCCTGGTCAGCAACAGGCTCGACACCTCGAATGCAGGCACCGAAGCATTTCGTTCAAGCCTCGATGCCATTTTGAGTTGGCTACCGAGCGAGCTGGCGCTCGGTCTGTACGAATGCCCTGCTCCCTATCGCCGCCTCTTGAGCGATGACGAATTCAAGCTGTGCCGCGACACCGGCCGCTTCGTAACGCTGAAGGATGTCTCCTGTGACCTCGAAACGGTCAAGCGGCGCATCGCGCTTTCTGGCGATTCCGGCTTTGCGATCGTCAACGCCAATGCGGCCATCGCCGCTGCCGCTATGCGCGCAGGTTCGAAAGGCTTCTCTGGCGTCTTCACCAACATCCACCCCGACCTTTACGCCTGGCTTTACAAGCACGCTTCCGAAGAGAGCGTTTTGCGCCGCGACCTTGAAAACTTCCTGGCGCTAGCAGCGATGGCCGAGCCGATGGGCTATCCCGGTCTTGCCAAGGTTTGGCACAAGCGCCTTGGCACGTTTGAGAGCGTTCATTCCCGTGTCACAGATTATGACATTGCCGAGCGGCACTGGGCAGTCATGGATCTGCTGGACCATATTCGGCGAGGGACCGACAGGTTCAGAGAGCGGATCAAGCAAGTCTCCTAACCACTAGCCTCCGTCGAGTTTGCTTCTTCAATGCGTGGGAACGAGCGCCACGCATTGAAGAACAATGGTTATCCGTGGAGCGCGCCGTCATCCGTGCGGTCATCATCGGACGATTCTAACACTTTCATCATTCAAGCGAAGCCGTCCAAGAGGCAGAAATGAGCCCTACTTTAGCCACACCTGATCAAATTGCGTTGGCTTATCAACTTCGCAGCCTCCGTCATGACGGAAGCCAGATTCCGACGGGTCAGCTCGTGTCAATGCCCTTAGCGCTTGAGGACGCAAAAGAGGTGCAGAGGCAGTTGTCGAAACTCGAAGGAGTAGACGTCCCGGCTTGGAAAGTCGCCAAGTCGCCCGACGGCGAACCTGTTATCGCTCCGCTTCATCCATACTTCGATAATCCTTCCGGTGCGGTCATTGCATGGCGAAGGGACATAAAGCTGGAGATAGAAGTTGCCGTGGAGCTTTGCCAGGATCTTCCTGTTCGGGCCGACACATCCTATGAGCGGGCCGACATCGAGGCCGCAATCTCAAACGTGTACCTCGGTGCAGAGTTGGTTTGGAGCGGCATTTTGGAAGGTGGCAGCATTTCCTTCCAGGCCTTTCTGGCAGACCGCCTCGGAAATATTGGCTACGTAAGAGGGCCGGCTCTAACGCTATCGGTTCTTCAGCCCCGTTCGAGTTTTCCCCTCAAGATTTGGCTCAACAAGCAGGTCGTTTTCGACGCTGCCGCAGAGCATCCGACGAAGGATCCGCTTACTTGGCTCTGCGGGTACGCGAACAATCGATCCAGGCCTGACGAAGTGCTCAGAGCAGGCTCGATTATCACGACGGGAAGCCTCTGTGGTGCACTCGACGTTACCAATCCGGGGGACGTATCCGTCCAACTGGGCGAGGACGATGTGCTGGATTTCGCGCTGTCGTAAGCCTCTTTACACATGACGAAAAAGGAGCCCGAAGTGATGCAGTTGAACGCTTCCTATGCTGTGAACACCTACTCTTACACGACCCGTTACTCCGCTCTCGATTGCCTACGCCATCTTTCTGGTCTTGGCTTTTCTAGCTTCGAAATGATGCTTATCCCGGGGCATTTTTGGCCGAGTGCCGCGACAGTCGCGGAGCGCAAAGCGGTCGAAAGTCTTCTAAACGAACGAAACATTCGCATCGAAACCCTCAATCAGCCAAATCTCGACGTTAATCTTGCAGCCCTTACGCCCGAATGCCGCAACTACTCTTGCGGTGTTGTTGCCGCTGCGTTGGAACTTGCGGCTGACTGGGGTGCCGCTGGAGTAGTAGTCAACCCTGGAAAGACAAACCCTGTTTTCCCGGCGAGTCTTGAGAAGCTTACTGAATGTTTTCAATCGTCTCTCGACATCCTGGTGCCGCGCGCGGCCGATCTGCAGGTCCAGCTCATAGTTAAGAACCATCCGCTGTCGTGGCTTTATAAGGGAACCGACCTTCTGTCCTTTTTTGATCGTTATGGGTGGACGAACATCGGGTTGGGATATGACATTGCGAATGCTGCCTTCGGGCGCGATCCGGCGGTCGACGTGATTCCCAAATTAAAAAAGCATCTGTCGGCCATCTACGTTGCAGACACGCCCCTAGATGATTTTCGTCACGATCCACTTGGAGGAGGCGCAGTGTCATTCGAACCGATCGCTCAGGTTCTGGAGAGCATCGATTATCGCGGACCTTCGATTTTCGAGATCGTTTCAGCTGACCCTGACAGAGCAATTCTGGAAAGCGCATCATTCTTGAACAAATTCTGGCGGCCCAGATGATCGAGATCGGTCCGTTGGCCTGCGATCTTTCTCTCTTAGATTGCAGATAAAACCGCATCACGCAGCTAGATGTCGCGCTGAAAGCGACTAGGAGACGTCAATGATCATAAATACTTTTTCCTACCTTTGGAAATCCACTGCGATACGGGCGATGTCTGAACTTATCCGGCATGGCTTTACGGTATTTGAAGTTCCCGTGAGTTCCCCACACTGCTGGCCGGACGAAATGTCGACAAGTTCGCGTTTGGATGCGAGAAAGCAACTGCAGGACCACGGAGCGAGCGTCAGGTCGCTGAATGCTGGCGGATATGATATTAATCTGGCCAGCCCAGCCGCAAATATGAGGCGCAAAAGCACTGACCACATTAAAGATGTCATCCAGCTCGCGGTCGATTGGGGGGTTGCCGACGTTGTAATCTCTCCAGGAACGCGTCGTCCGATGATTTCTCCCACCATCCCGCAAGCCCTTGGATGGCTATATGAGAGTCTTGACGTGCTTCTACCGGTTGCAAAGCAAGCCGGCGTGCGGCTCCTCATGGAGAATACCCCATATTGTTTCAGGCCGACAATCGGGGAACTCGTCGGACTTGTCGAGGAAATCAAAAACGAAAATCTGAGCATCGTCTATGACGTCGCAAACGCGGCCTACATTGGCGAGGATCCAGTAGCGAGTCTTCGGTTGCATCACTCTCACATAGGTCTCGTGCATATCTCGGATACGGGTACGGACGTCTGGGGCCACGATCCTATCGGCACGGGGATCATAGATTTTGAGGGTCTCGGGCGCGCCGTCTATTCAGTTTTTAGTATTGATCGCGTCGTCCTCGAGGTTATTCGCGAAGAAGAGCCGCTGTTGGAAGTTAACAATGCGATGCAGGAGCTCAAAAAGAGGGGCTGGAGAGTTGATTGATAAACCCCGCATCGCAATTACGCTCGGTGGAAGATCCCCCGTCGGTAAATGAGTGAACTTCGCCCACGATATCCATCTAAAGTGGTGGACACCTTGGGGAGCGCGAATTTTTGTGAGTGTCCATGACCCCTTGATGCCACAACAAGCCCATCTTGTTGGGCAGGCAAAGTTCAACATTTTTCGTATTTTGAGCTCTCTTAGAATCGGATTGCGATTTGGAAACTAATTCCATATTATTCCGTAACATCAATCGGAGAACTGTCCATGAAAGTGTTAGTTAGTGGAGGAAGCCGCGGAATTGGCGCAGCGGTTTGTATACGTATCGCAGAAGCTGCTGCATCAAGAGGCGAGCGTGCTCAGATCGCAGTGTGTGGCCTTGGTTCCTCCGAAGGGCAAGAGGACGTTGCGCGTTCGGTGCGCGCGTTGGGAGGCGATGCTATTGCGTTGTCTGGCGACCTGGGCAACATCGATGTGGCCCCGAACCTCGTAGAGGCGGCGGTGTCGGAGTTTGGTGGTCTGGACGCTCTTGTTGCCAATGCTGGCATCGCAAGTCCTGGAAATATCTGTGATTTGTCGGTTGCGGACTGGGACAAGATGTTCGCGGTCAACCTTCGCGGGGCTTGGCTTCTGGCCAAACACTGCCACCCGCACTTAAAGCAGAGTCGAGGCGCTGCATGCTTCACATCGTCGATGTCGGGACAAGTACCTCATGCGGGATCAGGTGCATATAGCCCAAGCAAAGCGGCGCTAACTATGCTTGCGAAGACCCTTGCCTTGGAATGGGCGCCGGATGGCATTCGGTCGAACATCGTCTCTCCGGGAATGACGCACACTCCAATGTCCGCAAAGATGTATGCCGATCCAGCGATTAAGCGGGCGAGAGAGGATCTGATCCCACTTTCCAGGATCGGCGATCCAAAAGACATTGCTAATGCGATTGAGTTCCTGATAAGCCCACTTGCGAGTTACATCACCGGTCAAGACCTCTGCGTCGACGGCGGCTTCTCAAAATCAATCTTAAGCCATATCCCTGGGCGCCCAAGCTCAAATTCGTAGTCAGCGAAGTCGCGACCGCACGCTTTAATAAATTCCAGCATTTGGCCCCGGAAGACGAAAGCTTTTGAAGGTCCTGGCGATCGCGGAAGCGCTGTGATCGTCAGAAATTTACGCCCGTTCCCTGCAATGCGCGAACTCGTTGCCCTCTCCGCCGTTCGCTTGAACTGTTTGTCACGATCAGCAAGAGCGGCCAAATCGCTTGACACCAGTCGAACAGTTTCTGGGCAACAAGATGGACGACCTCCCCTTCCCGTTGGATACGGCCCTTGATCGCCATCATCGACGATCCGAGAACGATCCGCCGGCGTTTTTCGAAAGGTCTCGGCCAGACGACATGGTTGGCCGGCCCTGTCTCGTCCTCGATGGTGATGAACATGACGCCTTTGGCCGATCCCGGCTTTTGCCGCACGAGCACAAGTCCGGCGGTATAGACCCAACGCCCATCCCTTGCGTTCATTGCCTCTGCACAATCACCGTCCCTTCAGACAGTACCGGTCCAGCGCGACCTTCTGCCCGGCGCCGATAGTAGTCAGCACTCGCTGACCCCGGTACGCCTTCAGGCGCAAAAGTTCGGGTCGTAGGTCATAGGCGCCATCACGATGCGATTTTTCAGTTTCAAGCGATCGGATGGCAATGGGCAGAAAAAGACCGCTGTATCGGGACCAGACATAAAGAGAACTCCGTTGCGTTAATACGAACTCCAAGTATATGATGTAGACCTAGCGTCAAACAGGTACTCCAAGTCGCCTAGGTATATCGAAGGAAACCATCATGCTCGAACTGGAACCGCTCTGCTTTTCTTCTGAATGCCCGAGCCGGGCCTTGTTCGATCAGATTGCTGACAAGTGGTCGATGATGGTGCTTGCCGTACTCGATGACGGACCGCAGCGCTTCAACGCCATTCGCCGCCGCCTGCAAGGGGTGACGCAGAAGGCTCTCACTCAGTGCCTTCGTCGCCTTGAGCGCAACGGTCTCATAGCCAGAGAGGTAATTTCACTCTCGCCGGTCGCCGTTCAGTATCAGGTGACGCCGCTGGGCCGCACGTTACGGGAGCCACTCCAGGAACTTCACAAATGGACACTGGTAAAACTGCCAGAGGTCACCGCAGCAAGAGAGGCTTT
The DNA here is from genome assembly GCF_056755015.1 of Rhizobium sp. KNZ14-9A. Taxonomy (NCBI): domain Bacteria; kingdom Pseudomonadati; phylum Pseudomonadota; class Alphaproteobacteria; order Hyphomicrobiales; family Rhizobiaceae; genus Rhizobium; species Rhizobium sp. KNZ14-9A. Next base: position 2,320,823 of record NZ_JBPGXB010000004.1, on the reverse strand, counting down.
CGACAGCATAGAGGGCGGGCAGAAGGGCGCGGATAGATCGCTAATCCAGTTACGCCTGTGAAGCGACGAGAGCGACTGCAGGAGGTCCGATACTAGCTTGCGGCGGTTCGGGAAAAGAGAAATTGGGCCAGGTATACCGTGCCCTACCAGGGCTACTTTAAGTGCCTGATTGACGCCAAGTTTACAAAAGATACTTATGTCTCCGTCAACAATGATGGAGCTTTCTCATGCGCAACAATCTTCAATTCTATATCGACGGAGCCTGGGTGCAGCCCAAAGGCGCAACCGTAATCGATGTTATCAACCCAGCGGACGAGGCCGTTATTGGTCAAGTCGCGCTGGGCGATGCGAGTGACGTGGACGACGCGGTTTCAGCCGCACGAAAGGCATTTGAAACCTATTCACTCACCTCGATTGAGGAGCGAATTTCGCTCTTCGACCGGATTGTAGCTGCCTACGACAAGCGAGTGAGCGACCTAGCCCTAGCGGTAACGGATGAAATGGGCGCGCCGAAATGGCTTTCAGAGCAATTGCAGGTGACCGTCGGCGTTGCCCATTTCAAGATTGCGAGAGCAGCGCTTGAGACCTACCATTTTGATGAGCCTCTTGGCACAAGCGAAGTCGTGCGCGAGCCGATCGGCGTTTGTGCTCTGATCACGCCGTGGAATTGGCCGCTGATGCTGATGGCCGCAAAGGTGGCACCTGCGCTTGCTGCGGGTTGCACCGTGGTGTTGAAGCCGTCTGAAATCGCGCCGTTCTCAGGTACGATCCTTGCCGAAATCCTCCATGACGCCGGAATACCCAAGGGCGTGTTCAACCTTGTTCATGGAAATGGCCGCGTTGTCGGCAATGCTTTGACGAGCCATCCCGAGGTGGACCTTGTCTCCTTCACCGGCTCAACTGCGGCTGGGATCGAGGTGGCTCGCACCGGTGCGCTCACAGTCAAAAGGGTACACCAGGAACTGGGGGGAAGTCACCCAATATCGTTTTGCGCAGCGCGGACCTCGCTTCTGCTGTTGAAGGGGGCGTAGCGCAGATGATGCTGAACAGCGGACAGAACTGCAGCGCACCGTCTCGGATGCTGGTCCATGTCGATCAGGTTGCCGAAGCAATCAGCTATGCCAAGGCGGCCGCGGAAACGTGGTCGGTCGGCCATCCTTCTTCGAATGCAAAGATGGGACCGGTGGCCTCGGAAGCGCAATGGAACAAAATCCAGCGTCTGATCCAGTCGGGTCTCGATGAAGGCGCCACGCTTGTGACTGGAGGGCTCGGCCGTCCCGACGGACTTGATGCTGGCTTCTACGTCCGGCCTACGATCTTTGCCGATGTGCGCAACGACATGACGATCGCGCGCGAAGAAATCTTCGGGCCAGTCCTGGTCATCATCGCCTATTCCGACGAGGAGGAAGCGGTGAGGATCGCCAACGACACGACCTACGGCCTTGCTGCCTATGTCCAGGGTGAGCGGGTTGCGGCCGAAGCTGTCGCGCGTCGCCTGCGTGCCGGCCAAGTCTACCTGAACAATGTTAATCTTAATCTGGCTGCGCCCTTCGGCGGCTACAAGCAGTCCGGCAACGGACGTGAATGGGGTCCGATGGCGATCGCTGAATTCCTTGAGACCAAGGCCATCATCGGTTTCCGTGAGGCAGCTTGACAGCCAAATCTGATTATGAATGCCCGGAACTCAATTGATCCGGGCATTGCTCTTTGTTCCCACCGCCGGCGGAGGAACCGTGATCTGTAGGTACTTTTTGAAAGCGGCGATGCGTTCTTGCAGCGCCATCTGTTCTCGATCTTCCGCCCCGGCGCGGAAGAAAATTGCAGGGGGCGCTGGCGGATGGAGCGTCCTGCCGATTTCAGATCACTATGAAGTAAGAACTCACCTGACGGACATGATCGCCGGGTTGCATGCACCTAGCCGCAAAGACCGATTGGCAGGATCTCGAAAGCATTCGTACGGATTGTGCAATGACATCGCCTGCGGATCCGATAGCTTACAAAAGCAAGCGGTCTCCTCGACAGCATCCGTTTTCATCTTCCGCAGTTTCCGCCCCAAGAGACTTCGCGAATGGCATCCGGAGATGTCCCCACAGTCCGGATGCTGCCCATATAGGCTGCGCATTCTCCCGATCACCTTTGCGCGCAAATACGAAAATTGCCACCTTGGGAAACTTCATCTTATCGAACATTAGCTTCAGGGCCTTTCTGGCCCGCGCGTCGCCATTTCTAGCTGCATTCCGTGCTTCGTCGATCTCCTTGTCGTAAAGTTCGCCAGGAAACTCCGCCGATCACCGCTGATGGGGCCGCAGAAATCGCGGATCTTCAGCGATGACCAGCGGCAGTGCTGCAGAGATCTTCTCTTATTATCACACGAAGCTCGCCGAACCTTTGGAATCCAATGTGCCGGACAAGCCGATGGACCGTTGTTGGAGAAACGCGGCACCTGCGCGCCACCGCGGCAGCACTTTCAAAGGCCGTTATTTCCGGCCTTTCCAGGATCTCCCTTGCGACCCGTTCGAGAGCGACGGGAAATACCAGCTGCCGGCTGGCGATCAGGCGCTTCAGCTCCTGCAGTGTTGAGGGAGGAGGAGAGTTCCGATCCTGTAGCATTGCGCTCACTTTCAAAAGAGCTGACTTCACGCAACTCAGCCGAAGCCCGCACACAGGCGGCGCCACACATAAGATATGCAAGTGAAGTCGGGCGCGTTTCGCTCCGACTAGATCGCCTGCGGCTTGAAATCGCTGGCTGCGACCGGCATCACGCCCTGCAACAGAGCGACGGACTTCTCCAGCCCTTCGAGGCTGTTCAGAAGCACATCCTCATGCTCTATCGAGAGCCAGCCATCGTAACCGGCCATCTTCAGCCTGTAGCAGAACTGCCGCCACCATTCTTCGCCGTGGCCAAATCCCAGCGTTATATAGGACCAGCTACGCGCCGGGATATCCATTAGGCTGCCGTTCTCCAAAAGGCTGGTGACGGCCTGCTTCGGAGTGTTGAGGAGGGTATCTTTGGCATGAACGTGGTATACGGCTCCGCCGAGCGCTTCTGCGGCGACAAGAGGATCGGCACCCATCCAGAAGAGATGCGACGGGTCCAGGTTTGCTCCGACGACCGGGCCAACGGCTTCGCGAAGCTTCAGCAGCGAAGGGACGTTATAGACGCACTGATTGCCATGCAGTTCCAGCGCAATGCGTTCCACACCGTGCTCTCTCGCTAGTGCCACGATCCTGGTCCAGTAGGGGAGGAGCTTCTCCTCCCACTGGTAGCGAAGGATAGCCTGCGTTTCCGGCGGCCATGAGGAGACCACCCAGTTCGGCATGGTGTCGGCGGCATTCCCGGCTGGAAGTCCCGACATCGCGCAGACGGTCTTGATACCCAGCTCGCCGGCTGCGCGGATCGTATCCTCAAGACCCTGCCCCTGGCCATGATCGGTCGGATGCAGGGGATTTCCGTTGGCGTTCAAGCCTACCACTTCCAGTTCCCGGTCGGCGAAAGCTCTGAGGAATGCCTTCTGCGCGTTCTTGTCCCGCAGGATCGTCGATAGATCGAAATGCGGCGCCGTCGACCAGCCACAGGTATTGACCTCGACGCCGGAGACGCCCAGCCTTTGCGCGTGATCCAGCATTGCCTCGAAGGGCAGGCCGCCGAGGCTGTCTGATACGAATCCAAGCTTCATGCATAAAACTCCGGTTTGGCAATCATTTCGACGGGAACCTTGCAGCCGTCGTTCAAGGCCGTGACGCCGGCTTCGGCGACCCTTGCGGCGCAGTATCCGTCCCAACTGCTCGACGCGATGTGCGGGAACACTCCGGTCTCCACGAACCGAATGAAAGCGCGGTTCTGGCGGCGATAGGCTTCGGCATAGCGGCCGCGCCAATCCGCTTCGTAGCTTGTGCTCTGGCCGAGCTCCCGGTCGACGCGGGTGTAGTTGACGGCGTTCATGGCGATGGTCGCCTTCTCGCCCACCAGTTCCGCGCGCACGTCGTATCCGTAGGCCGCGTTATTGTTGATCTCGATATTCACGAGTTGATCATCGGCGGTTTCGAGCACCATATAAACCGGTGCGACCAGCGCGTCGGAGCGCTTCGGCTGGAAGGCGGAGATCGATACGTATTCGGTGTCGAGAACATGTCGGACGACATCGAACTCGTGCGGGGCGGAATTGGTGATTGCCATCGCTCCGGTGAAGTCCGACGCGGGCGTCGCGACATTACGATGAAAGTTGTGCATCATCAGGGCGCGGCCAATCGCACCGTGCTCCAGAGCCTGCTTCATCTCCACATAGGATTGATCGAAGCGGCGCATGAAGCCGAGCATTATGAACTTCTTTCCCGCGGCTTCTTCCGCCTGCATGATCTCCAAGCATTCTTTGGAAGATTGCGACAACGGCTTTTCGCAGAGAGCCCGTTTGCCGGCTCTTATGCAGGACAGCGACAAGGGCGCGTGCGTGAAATCGGGGCTTGCGATGATAACTGCGTCCACGTCCGGACGAGCGGACACCCGGTCGGGGTCTGAGTCGACGTCGTGAGCGCTGTAGGCGTCCGCCACCTTGCGGGCGCGATCCGCATCCATGTCGCAAACGACCTGGAGGCTCGCCCCCGGCAGATCTTCTGCGACGATTCTCGCATGATCGGCTCCCATCAACCCTGCCCCGATGACGGCGATCCTTATTGTCATTTCGATATTTCCTGTCGTTAGAGAACCAGCGATTTGCGGCAAGCATTGCGTCTGTCGTGCGAAATGCGTGCCGGGAACCCCATCCCCGCACGCACCCTTGGGAGGGCTTTATTTCTTTGCGTATTGCTCAACGTTGTCCTTGGTGATCGAAGCAAACGGCACCAGTTTTTCGGCCGGCGCATCCTCGCCTTTTTTCAGGCCTTCCACGACCTCGAAGGCGGCCTTCGCCTGGCCTGCGGCGTCCTGGAAGATGGTCTGCGACATGGTGCCGGCCTTGATCGCATTAAGAGCATCGGCCGTACCATCGACACCGGAGATCATCACGCCCTTGAGGCGGTCGGCACCCTGAAGTGCTTCGAGCGCGCCCAGCGCCATCTGATCGTTGGCTGCGACGATTGCATCGAACTTCGGAAAGCTTTGGATCCAGTCTTCCGTGACCTTCATGCCTTCAGCGCGGTCGTAGTTTGCCGAAAGGCTGGCGAGGGTGGCCACGTCGGAACGGCCGAGCGCATCCTCGAATCCCTTCTTTCGCTCCTGCGTGTGCGAAAGCCCCGGCGTGCCTTCGAGGTAGAGGATCTTGGCGTCCTTGGGCAGGTGTTCTTTCATGTATTCGCCCTGAAGACGGCCGGCATCGATGTTCTTCGAGCCGACGAACGTGTATTTGCCGCCTGCCGATTGGATGCCGAGAGCGATGACGGGAATGCCGGCCTGGTTCGCCTTCTCGACGCCCGGTACGATGCCCTGATAGTCGACCGGCACGACGACAATCGCATTGACTTTCTGCGCTATGAAGTTGTCGATCTGATCGAGTTGCTTGCTGACGTCGTTGTTGGCGTCGGAGAAGCTCACTTCGACTGCCGGATCGGATTTCGACGCTTCGATGAAGGCGTTTTTGCGCGCCATGACGAAGACGTCCGTATCCGCCATATTGGCGTAACCGACGACGAATTTGTCCGCGGCGAATGCAGCGCCGGTGGAGATCCCGGCAAGGGATATGGCGCAGGCGAGAGCGAGTTTGGAAATGGCTTTCATTGGGTCCTCCCATAGAGTTTCAGATTCATTCCGGATGCGGGAAATCCCGCCGACAAAGAGGTGGTTCCTCAGCAGGCGCTAGCCCGCCGAAGAACATCGGTCATGCCTTCTTTTTGCTGCGGGCAGACTTCGTCCAGACATCGAGGATCACGGCGATCGCGATGATCAGACCCTTGATGATCTGCTGCCAGTACGAGCTGACATTCATGAGATTGAGCATGTTGTTGATGACGCCGATGATCAGCGATCCGATGATTGTGCCGGTAATGGTTCCGGTGCCGCCCATCAGGCTGGTGCCGCCAACGACCACGGCGGTGATCGCGTCGAACTCATAGCCGACTCCGCCGGCCGGTTGACCGGAATTGATGCGAGACATGAGGACGATGCCTGCGACGGCGCACAGAATGCCGTTGAAGATGAAAGCCTTCACGACGATGCTGTCTGGATTGATGCCGGAAGCGCGCGCGGCACGCTCATTGCCGCCTACCGCATAGACGTATCGGCCGAACTTGGTCTTGTTGAGAAGAATCCAGGAAATGACGATGACGATCGCGAGGATGAGCACGGAGATCGGTACTGGGCCAAGCGAGCCTTGCCCGATCACTTTGAAGTCGCCCAAGCCCGTCACGGGCGATCCACCCGTATAAAGGAGCACTGCGCCGCGTGCGACGGTCGTCATTGCCAATGTCATGATGAACGACGGGATGCGGAAGAAGGTGATGACGAAACCGTTTACGATGCCGGTCACCATGCCGACTGCTACGCCCGCGACGACCGCGAGGATGACGCTGCCGGTGATGGCCATTACGCTCGCGGCGATGACACCACAGAGCGCGAGAACAGATCCCAGCGATACGTCGATATGTCCCAGAATAATGATAAAGGTGACGCCGCATGCGAGCAGGCTAACCACCACAACCTGACGAAGGACGTTGGTCAGGTTGGCTTCCGTCAGGAACGTCGGGCTCAAAATCGACGCGAGGATGCAGATTCCGACGAAGATGAGAACCGTGCCGTACTGCCGGTAGATCTGGGAAAAGCTCATGTTTCGAGAGCCTGAAATCACCTGGCCTCCTCGTTTCACGGCCGCCTCTGCGCGTTCGATACTCATCAGTGTCCTCCCGTGGCGAGGCGCATGATGTTTTCCTGCGTGGCCTCGTTCCTTGTTAGTTCGCCGGTCACCCGGCCTTCGCTCATCACCACCACGCGGTCACTCATGCCTAGGATCTCGGGCAGTTCAGATGAGATCATGACGATCGCGAGCCCCTGACGAGCGAACTCGGTCATCAGTCTGTGAATTTCGGATTTCGACCCGACGTCGATGCCTCGTGTGGGTTCGTCGAGAATGAGCAGCTTCAGATCACCCAGCAGCCACTTGGCGAGAACGATTTTCTGTTGATTGCCGCCGCTGAGGTTTTCAACGATCATTGCCGTATCGGGCGTCTTGATCTGGAGCATCTTGATCATGCGCTGGGAAGCTGTCTCTTCCTGCCGCTCGCTGATGAAAAGGCCGGAAGCGAACTTCTTGAGGTTCGCAAGCGAGATGTTCTCGCCGACGGACCGGCAAAGCACCAGACCTTCCGCTTTGCGATCCTCTGAGACCATGGCGATGCCGTTGGCGATGGCATCCTTCGGGGACATGAGCTTTAACGGTTTTCCGTTCAGACGGATGACGCCCGCGTCCGCCGCGTCCAAGCCGAAGATCACCCGGGCGACCTCTGTCCGCCCTGCGCCGATCAGACCGGAAAGGCCAACGATTTCGCCGGCACGCACCTCGAAGCTGACATTTTCGAAGCTGCCGTCACGAGAGAGGTTCTCGACGGAGAGGACGACATCGCCGATCGGCACTTCCTCTTTCGGAAAGATGCTGGAGATCGTGCGGCCAACCATCTGGGAAATCAGCTTTGCCGGCTCATATTCGCTCGCCGGCGCAGCTGCAACGAATTGGCCATCACGCATCACCGTGATGTCATCGGCGATCTGGAAGATCTCGTCCATCTTGTGGGTGATGTAGATGATCGCGACGCCTGCTGCTTTCAGGTCTGCGATCTGCCTGAAGAGCATCGCGACTTCGGTGTCGCTGATCGCCGACGTCGGTTCGTCCATGATCACCAGAGAGGCCTCGCGCGAAATCGCCTTGATAATCTCGATGAGTTGCATTGTCGCGATGGACAGCTCGCGCATCTTGGTTTGGGGGCTGTATTTCAGCCCAAGACGATCGAGCAGCGCCTGCGTATCTGAATTCATGCGATCGAAATCGACGAACCGGGACAAAACACCCGTCTGGCCAAAAGTGGGTTCGCGGCCGAGAAAGATGTTTTCGGCGATGGTCATGTCGAGCACCGGGCTGAGTTCCTGATGGATCATTGAGATCCCTCGATCCAGCGCGGCTGCGGCGTTCTGGTGGTCGAGCTTCTCGCCCCTGAAAAAGATCTCTCCCCCGTCGATTGCGTAGATACCGCTCAGAATCTTCATGAGCGTCGACTTGCCCGCGCCGTTCTCCCCGACGAGGACGTGGACCGTGCCGGCACGAACCTTCAGGCTCATGCCATCGAGCGCGAGAACACCTGGGAACGCCTTGGTGATTGAGTGCATTTCGAGAACGAAGCCGGCTCCGCTATCCATAGACGTGCGATGGCCTTCGCCGCCCGAAAGCGGCGCCACCTTTTGAAAGGTCGCAGACATGAGAGTATTTCCTCCAGATGAGAGAGCTCTCCCAAGCTCTCCTGCCAAGCTGGCTTTTACTAGGGAATGAAATTGCGAAAATTGCGCCGAATGTCAACGAACTGGTAGATTTTACTCCCAAAAGCTCTCATAAATAGCGTCAGAGTATGAGAGGTTTTGTTATGTCTCGTCCCACTATTCCTGACTTGGCGAAGGCCGCTAATGTAAGCATTTCAACGGTTGATCGCGTGCTGAATGGTCGCGACCCCGTGCGTTCACAGACGGCGGAGCGGGTTCTTAACGCAGCCCGGCAGATTGGCTTTCATGGGGTGACCGCCATCGCTCGGCGACTTGAGCACGAAAAGCCGGTGATCAAATTCGGTTTTCTTCTCAAGCAATCTCACCGCAAGCTCTATCAAATGTGGAGCGACGTTCTCGTTGCGGCGACCGAAGCATTTCCCGAGGCCCATGGGAGGGCGATCGTTAGATTCATGGACGATCTTGCGCCCGACAAGGCTGCCGAGGCGATCTACGCTCTCAGTCGCGAAGCCGACGTCATCGGTATGATCACCTCCGACCACCCGCAGGTGAACCACGCCGTCGATGGTCTTGCGGCGGAGAATATTCCGGTCGTGACCATGATTTCCGATATTTCCACCGCCTCCCGCGCAGGATATGTCGGCAACGACTGCATCAAAAAGGGCCGCACGGCCGCTTGGTTCATATCCGGGCTGAATAACGACGGCGGCAAGGTTTCCGTCTTCGTCGGGAGCCATCGATATCTCGCCCAGGAGCTGAACGAAATGGGCTTTCGATCATACTTCCGGGAGAGCGCGCCGGACTTTCAGATGCTGGAGACAGTTGCAACCCTTGAAGAGCCCGAAATTGCTTATGAGGCCACGCGCCAACTTTTGCAGACCGAACCAAATTGGGTCGGGCTTTACGTTGCCGGCGGCGGCATCACGGGTGTGATGCGAGCCCTGCGGGAAAGTGATGGGCCGGCAGCCAAACGCCTTGTTGTAATAGCACACGAGCTCACCAATGAAACAAGAGCTGGTCTTGCTGAAGGACTAATCAGGGTCGTCCTGTCGCACCCTGCAAAGCAGTTGGGAGAGACCCTGGTGCGTGCAATGGCGCAAGCTCTCGATGCCGGCCGATCGCCAACCGTTTCGCAGCACATTGTGCCGTTCGAATTTTACACTGCCACCAATATTTGAAGTTTCGGCGAAAGGGCAGGTAAGGCGTGTTGAACAAATCAAATCGGACCCGACGTGCGTTAGCCGGAGTTTCCGCAATTCTCACTGATCCCAGGTCATACGCCTTGCGGCGAGCAGCTACCTCCGTGATGCCAACGCTCTGAATATTTGTGAAACTGTACTTAATCAACGAGCTGATTAAGCCAGCAAGCCTGTCCGAGGAAGAGGTATACGCGGTGCGTCTGTGGACGCAGGGCGATTACACTCTGGATTTCCGTGATTTCCCCACCGTCGTCGATTATGATGCGGATGGGCCGATCAGCGAGCTTGATCAGGTAGACGGCATCGTGGTCATCAGCCAGACTTGCGACATCGTCAACATCGTCCCCGACCGCCATTTCGTGGTGGTCGCTCCCCTTGTCGCATCGGACAACGACAAATTCCTCGAGGAGGTATCGGGGCAGTGACGCCTGTCGCCGCTGCGCTTCAAAACCCAGCTTCGGAAAGGCACATCGTCGATCTGACGCGCACGACCACCATCAGTAAATCGTTGCTGGCGCGCATGACACGACGAGACGGCTTTTCGACTGAAGCCTAGCGATCTGATTTCGCCAAGCAGGTCGAACGCCGTTATGGGCGCTTTGCAATTCCCGACGATATGAATCCGCCACTGGGTGCTTTGCGCGCGCAGGCAAAATCCCGACATACGAAGGATTCCGATGTCGGCCGGGTCTATCGGTCGATCCGGTCCTTTCTTGTCGCTGGGAGCCCGAATTTCGAAACACAGGGGGCGCGGGTCCGCATCACGGTGCTTCTCGAAGATGCCGATAAGATGCAAAGTTCCCGCGAAGACATTCTCAAAGAACTCGAGTCCTTGGCAGCTGCCAGATGCGTAGGTTCTGGAAGGGCCTGCGACGCGAGGACAGCATTGCCGCAATCTGCCACCGTGAGGGGATAGCCGAGGACCTGTATTATAGCTGTCAAAGGAATTCCTCGAAGCGGGCAAGAAGCGCCTTGCAGGTGAGACCTGCCCGTTCGGCGACCAGCGACGAGGTCAGGCTCTGCGTCGTGAAACCCGACCTCAAGAATCTGCCCCCTATCGGCTAGTGGCCGATGCGGATGACGATCTTGCCGAACTGGTCGCTGCCTGCCGCACGCTGATAAGCGGCAAGCACTTGGTCGAATGCGTAAACCTCCGCAATCGGTAGCTTGATGCGATTCTCGTCGACGAAAGCGACCATATCCCGATATGCCATCGCGCTGCCGACCCCCTTGAGGGTTTCGGCATCCTCTACATCCTGGAGGATCTGGTGGCGGCGCCGATTGCCGACGGCCGTCTCATTCGCCTGCTGGAGCTATGGTGCGAGCCGTTCCTCGGCTATCACCTTTATTACTTAAGTCGGAAGGGGACGACGGCTTTCGAACTGTTCAAGGAAGCGCTCAGAGAGAGCAGGCGGTCTTGAAGGGATGTGGACCTTGACCCGTTATTAGAGGCAAAATTCAACTGAAATTTCGCGCCGTTCAGTCCAGCGTATCGTTATGGAGATCGTGCGTGAAGATGTGCCGTGGATCGAACCACCAAGATTGCCTAGCGACGGTCACAAGCCAGGACCCAGCGTAAATTCAAAGGGTATCGGCATCAGCGGCTATTTTGCAATTTACTACGCTGCTCAACATAAGTGACCAGCCGGACCATTGGCCAGAGAAACGCAAGGTAAATTAGAGCCGCGCCAATCAGAGGCGTGGGGCTGGCAAAGAATGCCTGGGCGTCATTGGCCTCCTTCAACAGTTCTGGCAGGGCTACCGCGGAAGCAAGCGACGTGTCCTTGAACATCGAGACGCAGTTGCTCGTCATCGGCGGGATGACGAGCTTGATCGCCTGCGGCAAAACAACTTTTCGAAGTGTCGTGATGAAGGACAGGCCGAGCGCATGCGCGGCCTCGAATTGCCCCTTGGGTATGCTCTCGATTCCGCTGCGAAAAACCTCCGCCGAATAGGCCGACATGACAAGGGAGAAAGCGAGCGTCGCCGAAACCCACGCCGACAGGCGTATACCGACAAATGGCAATGCGAAGTAGATCAGGATCAGGACGACCAGCAAAGGCACCGCTCGGAAAATGTCGATAAAGGCAATGGTGAGCCAGCGGACCGGCCGCGGAGCGTAGAGCCGGAGGAGGCTGATGACGATGCCCGCGGGAATGCCGAAGCAAATAGCCAGAACCCCCAGCAACAGAGTGTTGATGACACCACGAAGCAGTGCTGGGAATACCCCGACGAAGACGTCGACGTTGAAGAATGTATCAATGAGGGTCATAGGCGTGCGGAAGAACCGTGAAGTCAGAATCTCGGGATCGAGCCGATGGAGCCAACCTCCACCGGCCCGATCGGCATCGGGCTCGTGCCTGCCGTTTTCAGCCCTTCGGCAGGTCCGCTTCCAACACTGTAGAAGACTGCTCTGGCGCATTCGTACCGAACCACTTCTTGTGGATGGTCTGCATTGTGCCGTCCTTCTTCATGGCGGTTAGCGCCTGGTTGATCTTGCCGAGATAGGGCGAGCTCTTGGCCATCATGATGCCGTACTGCTCGCCTGACTTGATGCGTTCCACCACGCGCATGCCTTTCATCTTGGTAAAGGCGTATTCCATGTTCGGAACGTCACTGGTAACACCATCAACGCGACCGGCTGAGAGGTCCAGCAGCGCATCCTGGGGACTGTTGTAGCTCTTCACCTCGCTGAATTCGTATTTGTCCTTGTTGTCCACCAACCATTTGTGGCTGGTCGATCCGGAATGCGAGCCAACGATCTTGCCCTTGAGGTCTGCGAGACCGTTGATAGCACCATCATCCCTCGCCGCGATTCCCATGGCGGAATCGTAATAGGGCTGGGTGAAAGCCTGCGAAACAAGGCGCTCCTTGGTTATGGTAATCGACGAAATGGCGGCGTCGATACGGCCAGAATTTGTGGCCGGGAAAAGCGGCTGAAAGTCATACCCTACGATGCTGACCGTCATGCCGATGCGTTTTGCCGCTTCGGTGACGATGTCGATCTCGAATCCTTCGAATACGCCGCTCGCGTTCTTGAACTCGAATGGGGGATTGTTCGGATAGGAGCCGACATTGAGCACACCTTCAGCGTTAGCAATGACGGGCATGGCGATGATGCCGGCTACGGCCGACGCGATGAGAATGCTGCGACGTGTGACGTTCATTATGCTTCCCTCTGGTTGGTCCGCGCCGGTTCCTCCCTACCGGCCGGTTCTGCTTTCCACCCGCGCTCCTAAACGGGCGTCATTCTTTCATTCCAGATACTCCCGATCATCCAAGCCCGCGCGTCAGCTTCCGAGCGTCTCGACAACCCTCCCGATTGCCGTATCCAGCGCGTTCAGTCCGAAGTCGATCTCCTCCTCCGTTGACGTGATCGGCGGCGCCAGGCGTATCACGCCGGATGTGTAGGCTCCGGTGATGTTGGCGGAGAGGCCGAGGTCGAGCGCAACCTGCGTGACCTTCTGGGAGATGGCCGTGCCCGTGTGACCCGCGCGGGGAAGAAATTCCATGCCCAGCAGCAAACCACGGCCGCGTATATCTCCGATACATTCGTGATGCTGCATCAGGTTCTGAAGACCTCTCCTCAGGCGGGTACCCAATACTGCCGCTTTCTCGACGAGGCTGTCGCGCCGGATGATCTCAAGCACCTTTAGGGCGACGCAGGCTGGCAGCGGATCGTTGACGTGGGTCGTGGCGAACATAAATCCGCGGCTGTAGCCAATTTCCGCGATCGCATCCGACGTGGAGACCGACGACATCGCCATGCCTGCCCCGAGCGTCTTGGACAATAGGAGAATGTCGGGCACCACATTGTCGCGCTCGAAGGCAAACATTTCGCCGGTGCGCCCGAGGCTGGTCTGAGCCTCGTCGACGATCAACAACATGCCGCGACGTTCGCAGTGAGCCTTCAAGGCAGCCAGGTAGCCGACAGGCAGGTCGATGACACCGCCTGTGCTGAGGATCGGTTCGGCGACGAAGGCTGCGAGGTTTCCGGTCGACTGGCGATCGAGAAGTTCGAAACTGTCGTCGAGCTCCTGCTGCCAGGTCACACCGGGAAAGCGGGGACGGAACGCATTGGGCGCGGGGATGGCAAAGGCGCCTGGCATCAATGGCCCGTGACCACGCCTTCCGATCGAATAGGTGGCCGTCGCGGCCGCGCCGGTCGATCCATGATAGGATTGGGCGAAACCGACAACCTCCCATTTTCCAGTCACAACCTTGGCCAGCCGGATAGCCGCCTCGACCGATTCACCGCCCGTCGAAAGGAACATCGAGCGTGGAAGCTCGGGTACGAGCTCGGCCAGCGCCTCGGCGAGGTCCACGACTGGCTTCGACACCATCATGCTGAGAAGGTGGTCGAGGCGGCCGGCGGCCTCGTGGATGGTCGCAACAAGTTCCGGGTGGGCATGGCCAAGCACGGAGCTCATCTGCCCGGAGGTAAAGTCGAGGACACGGCGACCGGAGGCGTCGTAAAGCCAGGAGCCTTCGGCACGCTCAGGTATGAAAGGGGTAAAATCGCCGCCCAATCCCATGTAGCGCAGCAGGAATTTGTCGGCTTTGATCGCGGTTTGCTCATCAGCATTCATTGACGAAATAAACTCTCTTGTTCGTATTTCCCCGCAGCTACAAAGACTGCCAGCGATGTGTTTTGGCAGATTAGCGCGGGTATCTGGCTTGAAAAGCGCAAAGATTTCGCGCCAATCAATGAGAAAAATTCATCATTTGTGAGAGTTGATCTCTCGTTGAACATCACACTCAGAACAGCGCGAGCGCCTCGAACATCTGCTAGGACGGCATTGCGTCTTATCCTGTTATTTGTCGGAACCTGCTCCAGCCATCAGCCAATCGATAACGTTACCGACTGTCGCGCTCAGTCTTTTCGTGGAGGGCGTGAAGATCCAGTACCCCAAGCCCGGACGCACGAGATGCGGAAAAGGTGCGACAAGCGCGCCAGACCTTAACTCGCGCTGCACCAGAATGCTGCTTTCCAGCACGATGCCTAAGCCACCCGCAGCCGCCTGTATAGCTAGGTAGGACGGGTCCAGTTGGAGCCTGTTAACCGGATTCCTGTCGAGCTGAACGCCTTGCAGATTCAGCCATTCCTCCCAGGACATATGATTGTGAAATGTGCTGATCAGCGTTTGACTGAGAAGCGCTTGGGGGGATTCGAACGCATTTGGCTCCAATAGGTCGGGGGCGCAGAATGGCTGGAAGGTTTCTCTGAGCATTAAGGAGGCGCGATCTTTCCATATGTCGCCGCCATAGACTATCTGGATGTCTGCCGGCGCATCGACCAGCGGCTCCCAGGGCAACCTCTCGCCTTGGATAGATGATCCCTGTGCGTTCAGCCGGATATCGATCCCCGGCTGGAGAGACATCAGATCCGCCAGCCTCGGCAGGATCCAGGAATGAGCAAAGGACGGCGGCGCTTCGATCCTGACGACATCCAACACGCTTCCGTTCTGCCCGCGTGCCCTCATGTCGCTCGTCGCGGCGCGCAGCCAGCGGATACTGTGGCGCACCGACCGGGCGTATTCGGCGCCTTCTGGTGTCAGCGTGACACCACGCCCTACCCTGTCGAAGAGTTTTACGCCCAAAACTGCCTCCAGCAGACGGATCTGGTGGCTGACGGCGGAGGGCGTCAGGTTCAGTTCCTCCGCAGCAGCATGAAAACTTTCCGCCCGCGCCGCTGCTTCAAAAACAGAGATTCCGCGCAAAGGCAGCACCCGATCAGTCATGTATCCCCCGGCCACCGACAAACCTAATAAGCATAAAGGATGGTCGAAATGACACCGCACGACAAGGCATACTGGCGATAGCGCGTTGTTTCCTCAACGCCCGGATAAGGCGTTTATCTGTGAACTCAGCCGGTTGCGCCGGTCACGGCTTTCCACTGCGCCATTGCACGGATCCGATGAACGAGCGTGGCCAGGGCTGAGTGTTTCTGATGCGGTGCGACGAAGAGATTACGAACTGCTGAAAAGACCGAGGTGAAGCGTTGCAAACCACCGACAGAACGAAATCCCTGCATCATTTAGGCCCTTGTGCGATCGATGTTCGACCGCGGGCATCACGTCCCGTCTTGCCGCTCCGCATGAGCGCAGTTTGTCGGTGACGATGCGCTTGGGCGCCAGGCCCTGCTTCTTCAACAGTCTGACCAACAATCGTTTGGCAGCTTTGGTATCGCGGCGAGTTTGGACGATTTCGTCGAGAACGTAACCGTCCTGGTCAACCGCCCGCCAAAGCCAATGTTTTCGGCCGCCGATTGAAATCACCAGGCGAGTGGCGCGGGGGAGTTCCACCCCCACGCTCTCTTAGAACCGGACGTGATACTCTCGCATCATCCGGCTCCCATTGTTCGACCGTATCCATGAAGCAGAGGCCAATGGGCGAACAGCCGAGGTTGGCGTTGCGCGATGCGCAAAAGCCAATGCCGGGATCGCCGCTTGTGCCTACGCAAGGACTTGTACTTTCCCGATGCCCATCGAGCCAAGTATCGCTCGACACTCCAAAGCGTAGGTTGGAGAGCTGAAGGACAGAACCGACCATAGTAATTGATCCAGCCGCGGATGTACGAGTTGAACATCCGTGCCAGATCATCGAGAGCTTTGTCACTGCGAAGGTGCAAGGACCAACTACGGATCGTGCCCCGTATCGCCTTGAGCGCCGTCGGACTGGCCGCAGGACCGAATGAAACACCCATGCCCCCGGCCTTCTTACTCACAAGTCTCGGCCGGAAAGTGTAGCCGAGAAAGTCGAACTTGTAGACCGGATGAGTACCTCGCCGACTTTCATCCCTGCAGTAGACGATTTTAGTCTTGTCAGGATGAAGCGTCAGCCCACAGTCAGTAAAACGCGCGTCCAGAGCGTTCTGAAGCGCCATCGCCTGATCCTCGCTCCGACAATGACAGATCGCGTCGTCAGCATACCGTTCAAACGGAATGTCCGGGAAATTCCGACACATCCACATGTCAAACGCGTAGTGAAGAAACAAGTTTGCCAAGAGGGGGCTGATCACCCCGCCCTGTGGCGTTCCTCGTTCTCTGGCGACGAGATTTCCGTCCGGCATCTGCACTGGCGCTTTCAGCCATCGTTCAATGTATAAAAGCACCCACGGGCAATCGGTGTGCTTGCGCACAGCCCGCATCAGCAGGTCCGGTTCAATGCTATCAAAGAAAGCCTTGATATCGAGATCAAGAACCCAGTTGTAACGCCAGCATCGCTGCCGTGCCACGCTGATCGCATCGAGTGCCGATTTGCCGGGCCGATACCCATAGGAATCCGGATGGAATTCAGGCTCCACCGCCGGTTCCAGATGGCGTTTGACCACCATCTGCGCAACGCGATCGGCGACCGTAGGTATGCCCAGCGGGCGCGTCTTCCCATCGCTCTTGGGTATGTCGACCCGCCGCACCGGCGGCGGAAAGTAGCTGCCCGACGCCAGCCGATTCCAGAGCTTGTACAGGTTGTTCCTAAGATCAGCCTCGAAGTCCGCAATCGTCTGGCCATCTATACCAGCCGCTCCTTGGTTGGCTCTAACCCTCTTATATGCTTCCCACACCTCCCTTTTCGGGATCGTATACGGCTTTGCTCTATCCACGAGGATCCTCCCGTCGCCGGTTGTCCTCGCTCAAAAGCTGAACAACGCAACCCCTTCGCTCCAGCCCCATTACAGGACCTTCAGCACTACTACGGGCTGCTCCGCCCCTGTGCTCCGCTTCGGTAATCTCACCCTCGCAGGGACCGCCTGCTTGGGTTTCTCCCTTAACATCGGAGCGACAGGTTCCCGCGTTCCACACGAAAGCCTGGTTAAGAGTCACGCCGCCTTTATGCCGGATGTCGCCTGGGCAGAAATCAGGTCGCCCCCCAGACTCGTCCCGGGCTAACGAATTCCTCCCGGTTTCGACATCATCTTGCACTTTTCGACACGTCATCAGCGGTTCGCTTGCGCTCGTCTCTCTGAACCTTACCTGACGGACTAACATCCGCCTTTTCTGCAACGCTCACCACCACGGCTCTTTACCGTCGCAGCTTGCAGTGGTTTGAAACCTACCCCTGACGGTCGGCTTCGAGGGACCTGCCCTCATCTTTCGTGCAGCTCGGCTCCCACACTGCTGTGGGTGCCTCGCGGCACACCTTCGTCCAAATGCCAGATATCCCTTCGCGATGGCCGCTTCCTGCGCAACTGCTTGACGTAGGCCGTCCCGAATTTGCGAGCCCATCGCCGTATCGTTTCGTAAGATACGACAATACCGCGCTCCAACAGTATTTCCTCAACGAGGCGCAGGCTCAAAGGGAACCGGAAATACAGCCAGACGGCACGGGCGATGATCGACGGTGGAAAGCGGTGGTTCTTGTAGCAGATGGTCGGAGAGCTCATCTCAAACTCGTAATCCCCCAACCGTTTAGCTGCAGACAACGTGGCATCGCCGGCCAAACAACTCCCTAGCGATGATTTGCGGCAGTCTGGCGAAGATGATCTTTCATCATCGCGCGAAACTCCCGCAATGTGGCAAACCCGACGTGCCGCGCAAGTCTATGAACCGTCGTTTGGGAAACCTCGCAATGCCGCGCGATCGCGGCGGCACTTTCGAAAGCCATCATTTCCGGCCGCTCTATGATCTGCCTCGCGACGCGCTCGAGACTGTCGGGAAAGACGATATGGCGTTTTGCGATCAGCTGTTTCAATTCCTCTAGTGTGGCGGGAGGGCGATGGTCGCTATTGTGTACCATGGGCGTCACCTTCCAAGGAGCCGAAGTTCCGGTCGTTTGGCCGCGACGCAGATCGGCATTAGGAGGCGGCACGGCCTCCACCGGTGGTGATGCGGCAATGTGAGGACATGCCGCATCGTATTGTTGGTGGAATTATCAATCGACCTGAACGGGCCTGCCCGTCTGCCAGCTCACGGTGGCCGCCTCCGCCAGTTTCTGGGCTTGAAGCCCATCGAGGTCATTCCGAGCATCACGTCCGGGCCGGTCGTCCATGCGGCGGTTCTGGCGATCACCGAAAATTTTGCCGCCGGTTTTACCGGGCGGTAAAACTTTCCTCGCGGCTGGTATCGCCCCAGGGTGCCATGATCTCGGTGGCGCCGCAATTACGGCCCTCGCTGCGCATCACGCCGACCGGCACTGCAAAGGCATATGGATGGACGGTGCGCCTGGCGGCAACGGTCGGCGCGATTTCGCCAAGTGCTGCCTGGATTTCCGTCGAAAGATCTTCGTCCGCAATGATCTGCGTGAGGCCGCTGACGTCGATCCGCGGGTAGTGAAATGCCTCTTCCAAGCTCATGCCAAAATCGACCATGTAGCTGATGAGATTGGTGACGGCCGGCAGGATTTTTCGTCCGCCGGCAGCGCCGATCGCAAACATCCGGCCGCGGTGTTCGCCGATCGTCGGGCAGACATTCATCAGGCAGGCTTTTCCGGGCGCAAGCGAGTTCGGTTTGCCCGGTTCCGGGTCGAACCACATGATGCCGTTGTTCATCAGCATGCCGGTCGAAGGCGAGACAACGCGGCTGCCGAATTTCGACAGAAGCGTCTGGGTGACATTGACCATGTTGCCGGCCTTGTCGACGACACTAAAGGATGTCGTGCAGGGGGCCGCTTCCGCATCACAGCTCTCGTCGCCGGCATTTTCGAGCCGGTCCTGATAGGCCGCGCGCAAGGCACGGGCCATGGCGGCATAACTGCCGGAATCAGGGCTTTTGCCGGCCGCGAGCTCAGCCTCCATCAGCCGCAGCGTCGTCAGCAGTTCACTGCCTGCGCTGAGACCGGAAGGCGCATGGATCGTTGCATCCCTGTAGGAGACGGTGCGGGTCGGGCTGACACGGGCGCGGAAAGCTCTCAGGTCCTCATGCGACAGCGGATTGCCCTTGTCGCGCATGTCGGAGACGAGTGCCTCGGCCAGTTGACCTTCGTAGAAATCCCGCGGCCCGGCTTCCGCCAGACGTCGCAACGCGGCCGCCATGACGGACTGGTCGAGCCGGCTTTCCTTGGTATCGGTCCAGCCGGCAATGTTCGGCCATTGTCCGTCGATGAGGAAAAGCTTTGCCGCGTCCTTGTCCTTCGCCAGCTGACGCGTCACAGAAGCAATCATCAGCGAAGCATACCAGTCGACCAACATACCCTTTTCCGCCAAAGCCACGGCCGGCGCCAGAAGCTCCGCCCAGGGCCGCGTCGCATAACGCTGGTGGGCAAGCTCCATGCCGGCCACAAGGCCGGGGACGGCAATCGAATGAGGACCAAAAATATTCCGATCATCCCTGACGCGCGCCCAGGTGAAAAGGTCCGATACGCCGCCGCTTTCGACCAGCGGATAATCCGAAAGCTTGAGCCCGACCGGCGCGCGCATGCCGAACTCGATCGTTTCGGCTCGCTTTTCGCCAGCCCGCCAGAGCGTCATCATGCCGCCGCCCATCGGGCCGCTCATCCATGGCTCGACCACGCCGAGCGCGAAGGAGGTGGCGATCGCCGCATCCATCGCATCGCCACCCTCTGCCAAGATCTTTGCACCGACCTCGGCTGCGGTCCGATGGTGGGCGGCAACCAGTCCGTCGTTGGTCCAGACGACATCCTTGCTGACACGCTGCGTCTTTGAAAAATTGCTCATCGGGCGGTCCTCGGGATGCGGATGTCAGTCGTCGTTCGGCACGTAGGCGATGACTTCTATCTCCAGCCCGCAATCCATCGGCGTGCGGCCGGCCTGCATGCGGGCGCGGGCGGGTAACGTCTCGCGGCTGGAGAAATATTTGATATAAACCTTCTCGAATTCTTCGGCCTGGGTCTGGTCCTTCAGCCAGACATTGGTCTTCAGCAGGCAATCCATGTTGGAGCCGGCTGCCTCGACCAGTTTCTTGATATTCTCCATGATGATCTCGACCTGCCGCGGAAACGGTGTGTCGGGCATCGGCGGAACCTTAGTGCCGGCAATCCGGGCAGCGGCAACCTCGGCGCAAAATGCCGCGTCGAAGGGCGCCAGCCCCGAAAGATAGAGCATGTCGCCGTAACGGACGCAGAGATTGTAGGCCCCGCCGTTTTCCGGCACGTCGGCCTTGATGATCTGCTTGTGCATCGAATTGTCTCCCTGTTGATGTCAGCTTTAACTTGGCTTCCAGCGATGCAGCATGTGGACCATGCTGCGCGCCACGAAGGGGCCGAAGATCGAAACGGCGAATAGACGCAGCGTCTGCAGCGTCATGACGAAGGTCATGTCGGCTCCGGCATTGACGGCGATCAGCGCGATGGAATCGATGCTGCCCGGCACAGTCGCCAGAAGCGCGCTCATCAGGTCGACGCCGGCGATAACCGAAAGCACGGCACCCGAAGCACCGCAAAGCAACATCAGCAGGAATGCGGCACCGACAAGCGACGGCAGCGCACGGGCGCCGGCACGCAAGATATCCGGCGTCATCCGAAGGCCGATATGCGCACCGAAGGCGAGATAAGCGAGCGCCACCAGCCAGGCCGGCACGGCGAGATTGACGCCGGCAACCTGCAGCGCCCCGCCAAGCGTCAAGGGCACCAGCGATGCCGCTGATGGAATGAAGCGCAGATAACGGCCACTGAGCGCGCCGACGAATGCCAAGCCCAGCACGATCGATATCGAGGCGAGATCCGGCGCAGACCCGGCGGCCGGATGCGCAACCGCAGCGCCAACGATAAAGAGCGCCGCGACGACCATGGTTGTGATGACCACCATCAGCCGCACCGTCTGGATCAGCGCCACGAGACGGCTGTCGAGACCGTGCTCGTGCGCCATGGCAATCACGGTACCTGCCATTCCCGGCAGAAAACCCCAGATCGCTACCTCGCCATCTATCCCCGACGTGCGCGCCGACATCCAGCCGGCAAAGCAGGAGGCAAGGAAGGTCAGCGCTACGAAGACGGTGACAATAGGCCAGATCTCGCCCATCCGCACCAGCAGCGCGGAATCGAGATGGGCGGCGATCAGACATCCGGCAACACCCTGTGCCATGCGGTGCAGGACGCCGGGAATACGAACCTCGCAGCCGCCCCGCGCCATGACGATGCCAACGACCATGGGGCCGAGCATCAGCGCAGCGGGAAGCGACAGCAGCTGCAAGACCTGTCCGAGAACGAGGCCCGGCACCAGCAGAAGCAGCCACTGCAACGGCATGGCCAATGTGGAGACTTTCATCATGGCTTTTGCGGCCGCGCCTCGATGCCTGCAGCGCGCAGGCGATCTTCGACCGCTGTAGCCTGCCGCAGCAGGGCCGCATCCTGTCCGGGGCGGGCAACCAGCTGCAGGCCGACCGGCATGCCCGCCGGGCCGAAACCGGCCGGAATGGTGACACTCGGGCAGCCGAGCAGGGTCCAGCGGATATTGTAGGTTGCAGGCCCGGTCCGTTCGAGGCCGAGTGGCGCCTCACCCGGTGCGGACGGAGTGATAAGGAAGTCCGTATCGCCAAACAGGGCATCGAGATTGGCAAGGGCATGATCCCGCGCCGCAAGTCCGGCCTGCCAGCCTGCAAAGGTGCTCTTTGCCTGCCGCTCCATGAAAGCATGAGTGTCCGGTGTCAGCTTGTCCCAATGAAGGTCGCGGTCGGTTCTGAGCGCGATCGAAGCCTCCCAGCCGAATACATCGTCCTGCGCCGGGCCGAGCGCCTCGAACCAGGCCGGTACCATCTGTGTCGACACGGAACCAAGCACGGAGGCGGCCCGTTCGAGTGGCGAAAAATCGGCGACAGGATCGTGAGCCGGCAGGCAGAGACCCATTTTCGAAAGCGGCAGAGTGCCTTCAGGGGTGAGAATATCCGGAGCAAGCTCCGGACGCCGCATGCAGACCGAGACGAGCAGCGCGAGGTCGCGGATGTCGCGCGCGATCGGCCCGACGACATCGAGCGTCTGCGACAACGGCTTGACACCAAAGGTCTCGATCAGTTTCGGCGACGGTTTCATTGCCGCAACGCCGCAATAGGCGGCCGGGCGGATGGTGGAGCCTGAGGTCTGGGTGCCGAGGCCGAGCAGGATCAGCCCGACACCGAGCGCCGCCGCCGTGCCACTGGAAGAGCCGCCCGGCGTGCGCTTCGGATCGAACGGATTGACGGTGGCGCCGGGGGATGCGGTGGCAAATTCGGTCGAGACCGTCTTGCCCATAAAGACCGCGCCTGCCTGGCGGGCGAGATGGACGACCGGCGCATCCCGGCAGGGCTGCCAACCGGGATAGGCAGCCGAACCATATTCCGTCGGCATGTCGCGCGTCTCGATGACATCCTTGATGCCGAATGGGACGCCGGCAAGCGGCCCTTTTGGCGCCACGGCAGCGAGCGCACGGGTCTTTTCGGGCGCGTGATGGATGAAGGCGTGCAGCGACGGCTCGGCCGTGGCGATGCGATCGAGCCAAATTTCGGTGACGGCCTCGGCAGTGAGCGTGCCGGCGGCAACGGCCTTGCCGATCGCACGTGCGCTCATCGCGGTGATGTCGGCGGCGGATGGCTTTGACGAATTCATAGTCATGATGTCACCTCGGGATGTCAGGCTGAAAGTTTCGGACGACGCATCGCCCAGGGGCTGGCGGCTTCAAGCTGGCCGGCCAGACTGAAAAGCAGAGCCTCGGCACCGAAAGCCGCCCCGAAATGCACACCGACAGGGATACCCGCTTCGGTCCAGTAGAGCGGCACGCTCATGGCCGGGCAGCCGGAGGCGTTGAAGACCGCCGTCAGCGGCGCGTGGTTCCAGAAGCGCTGGAAGAATTCCTTAACGCCGAGGCCCACGCCCGATAGATGGCCGAGCTTAGGAGCCACTTCCGCCGTCGTTGGCGAGAGATAGATGTCGTAGTCGGAGAAATAGCGGCCCATCGCCCGACTCGACTGATGCAGCGTGTCGATTGCGCCGAGATAATCGGTGCCGGACAGTCCCTCGCCCATCTTCACCCATTCGGCATTGACGGGTTCAAGCAGTGCCAGCGGATCGGCGATGTTTTTTGCCTTGGCAAGGTTGCGGGTGCCGCGGGCAATATTGACGGCCGCAATGGTCAGCCAGGCCTGGCTCACCGCCTCGCGATCATAGTTCGGAGCGGCCAGCTCGACCTTGTGGCCAAGCTTTTCGCAGAGAGCGGTCGCCGCTTCGACAGCTGCCCGGCAATCGGCATCACCGGTGACTTCCATGCCGATCTTGAGCGAGCGCGGCGGGCGGGAGACGGTCTCGAGGAAACTGCCTTCCATCGGAGGAGGCCCCCAGGGGTCGCCGATATCGGCACCATGCGTGACATCGAGCATGGCGGCACTGTCGCGCACCGACCGGCTGATTGCATGCAGCGTTCCCATGCCGCCGACGGTTTCGACGATGGCGGGACCAAAGGGATTGCGCCCGCGCGAGGGCTTGAGGCCAAAGACGCCGCAATGGGCAGCCGGGACGCGGATCGAGCCTGCGCCATCCGAACATTGCGTCATCGGCATGATGCCGGCCGCGACCGCTGCGGCAGCGCCACCGGAAGAGCCGCCGGGCGTTCGCGTCAAATCCCAAGGGTTCCGGGCCGGCCCATAAAACGTGCCTTCGGTGGTAAAACTCAGCGCCAGTTCGGGCGTGTTGGTGCGGCCGAGAAAGGCAAAACCCGCCTTGCGCAGCCGTGTGCCCATCGTGCTGTCGGCCAGGCTGACGACACCCTGGTGCAGCCGCGTGCCCGAGGTGATCGGCATGTCCTTCAAAGGCACGCCGGTATCCTTCAGGAGAAGTGGCACGCCGGCAAAACACCCCTCGGTCGCGTAGGACGTTTCATCCGGAAAATGGTGCACGACCGCGTTCAGGCTCGGATTCAATGCCGCGATCCGGGCCTTCGCCTCCTTGACGAAGTGATCCGGCGCCACTTCGCCGCGTCTGACCAGATCCGCCATGGCGAGCGCGTCGAGACTGTCATAGTCCATTTTCAGTCCTTTCAGATCCTGTTTCCGCTGCTCCGACAGATGCCGCCGCATGCCAGAGAAGGGTCGATGTTCCGGCTGGCAGCCGGACTTCGGGACGCCGTCCTTTCAGGACGAGCATCCGTCGGCCCAGCCGCCGGCCGGCGGCTCCTCTTGCCTCAACCATAAAAATTCCATCCGGCGGCAGGATCTGCATCACATCAAATTGCCAACCGGTCCGGCCGGCTTCGATCGTCGTCTCGAAAGGGCGCCCGAGCAGGCGTTCCGCCTCATCCAACCGACCGCTCCTGATGAACTGGCGGACCTGGCTGGAGGAGATCCGAACGCCCTCCTCCCTCCGATCCCGGCATTCGCCGACAACATGGGTCGCGAAACCGCACATCCGGCCCATCGCCTGCAGCAGCGGCACGTCTCCCGCGCGGAACTGGCCAAAGCGGAAATCGGCGCCGGTCACGACAGCCGAAATGCTAAGCCGCGCGACGAGATGGTCGAGCACGAAACTTTCTGCCGGCTGGCCTGCAAATTGCGCGTCGAAGACGGGCGCATAGATGAGGTCGATACCCGCCTCGGCCAGAAGCCGCCTCTGCACCGCATTGCCCGAAATCAGGAACCCCTGCTCTCCCCGGAAATGATGTCGGGGATGCGGGTCGAATTGCAGGATCGCCAGAGGGCTTCCGGTTTTCCTCGACCGCCGCGAGGCAAGCGCGAGCAGCGCCTGATGGCCGAGATGCAGACCGTCGAAATTGCCGAGCAGCAGGACAGAACCACGCAATTCGTCCGGCAGGGCACCGGCGCCGTCATGGACGACCGGAGCCTGCACAACGAAGCGGTCCTGCTCCATGGCAACCATGTCAGCCGAGTGTCGCATACCAGTCGATCACCTCTGACACGGGAATGCAGTCGGCATATTTCTTGTGCATGTCGTAGAGATTGGCGAAATGCGGGCTCTCATGTAGGTCGGCCACGCATTCGATCGGCACGATCGTTCGGTAGCCGCGCGACAGGCTGTCGACAACCGTCGCCCGCACGCAGCCGGAGGTCGAGCCGCCGGTGACGATGACCGTATCGGTCTTGTGGTATGTGGCGAGAGAAGCGATATGTGTCTCGAAAAAGGCGGACGGCATCTTCTTGTTGAGAATGACGTCACCCTTCACCACGTCGAGGCGCGGATCGAGCGCCGCGCGCGGCGATCCTTCCTTGATGTTCTGCAGGCTGTCCGGCGCATTGGTGCGGGAACCGAACACACCGCAATCGTCGCCGGATTCCGAAAAGGCGACATAGGTCCAGATGACCGGCAGGCCGAGCCGGCGGGTCTCCGACGCCAGCTTGTTGATGTATTCGGTCTGCTTCGGATCCGTCTCATAGCCTGTCTTGTAGATGTCCGGCTGCGTATAGGCGCATTGCAGGTCGACATTGATCAGCATCGGGCGGGTGCCGAAGCCGTAACGCGGGCGTGTAGGGTTCTTGCTCAGATGTTCGAACATCTGGCGGGCAGTCATATCGGACAGTTCCATATCGACTCCTGCGGGCTGCACCGCAATCGTGGTGGCGAGGTGTTGAGGTTCAGGCCCCGCCTTTTGTCGGAGAAGCGTCGGCTCAGCCCTTGCTCATCCAGTCGAGCCAGCGAAGGCGGACCTGATCGGCATTCGCCACCCACCAGGCCTGATCGATCTGCACGTTGCGGGCCGAATTTTCCGGGTAGCCGGGAAGCTGCTGCTTCATCTCGGCCGGGATGTCGCCGTAAATCGAGGTATTCGCCAGGCTGAACGGCATCTTCGTCGCAAAGCCGAGCGAACCCTTCGCCATCAGCGCATAGGCGATCAGCTTCTGCGCATTGGCGCCGCCGGGAGCGGACTTCGGGATAACCCAGTAATCCTGTTCGACGATGCTCTGGTTGAAGGTGAAATCGACCTTGCCGGACCTCTTCTTCTCATCGAGCGTGCGCGACAGGCTCGACCCCATCAGGTCGACCTCGCCATTCTGCATCAGGACGCCCCACTGGGAGGTTTTTCGACCCAGAGATTGATCTTCGGCCGCAACTCGTCGAGCGACTTGAAGGCGTCGTTGATATTGATCGGGTAGATCTTTTCCGGCGGAACACCGGCCGCCATCAGGGCGATCTCGAAGGAAGGCCGGGGCTGGGCATACAGCGCGCGCCGTCCCTTGAAGCGGGTCGTATCGGCCCATTCCTTCCAGTCCTTCGGACCGTCCTTGCCGAACAGCGTCGTATTCCAGGCAATCACGGTCGAAAAACCGACCGAACCGACGCCATATTCCTTGATGACCTTCGGGTCGATCTGCTCCTTCGGGACGATCTTGAAGATCAGGTCGTAATCGATCTTCTGCAGAAGGCCCTTCTTCATCGCCAGTTCCATCTGGGTGCCTTCGGCATCCAGAAGGTCCCATTCGACATTGCCGACATTTTCCATGACTTCGAGCTTGGCGATGTCAGGCACGGAAGCAGTCGAGACGTTGACGCCGCTCACCTCGGCAAACGGCTTGAACCAGACTTCCTTCATGGCGTCGGTCGAGGCGCCGCCCCAGGTGCAGACGACAACATCGCCTGAGCCCTTCAGCAGCGACATGTCCTGTGCAAGCGCAGGCTTGATGCCGGTTGCAAGCGCGACGCCTGCGGCTCCCATTCCAGCGAGAAAGCTGCGGCGGTCGACCTCGATGCCGGCATTTTCCGACGGGCCGGCGGGATTGGATGCGTCATTCTCTTTCATCATGGCACGATCTCCAGGAGGGATGGACGAGATAAGATTCGGCACGCCTTGACCCTGGCCGCCGCGACATTCGCGCCGGCAAAGGCAAAATTGCTGCTCAGAGAATGGAGCGCCGGTTCAGCGGCTGCTCAGCCAGCTCAGCCAACGGGTCTGGACTTCGGCATCATGCTCCAGCCACCACTGGGCGTTGATCGTCAGGCTATTGGCCGAGTGTTCCGGCGTGCCGGGCATTTTTGCGAGAAGCTCTTTCGGCAGGCCATCGTAAGCCGTCTTGTTGGCGACGCTGTAATAGGGAAACAGCTTGAGCGACGCCCGCTCGCCCTCTGCCTGCGCCATCCAGGCCACCAGCTTCTGGGCGTCCTTGACATTCGGTGCGCCCTTCGGGATCGTCCAGAAAGACTGTTCCATGATGCTTTGGTTGAAGTTGATCGCGAGCGGCTCGCCCTTGTTGATCTGGGTGACCGTGCGTCCCAAGCTCGACCCCATCAGGTCGACTTCCTTGTTCTGGATAAGCACGTCCCATTGTGAGGTCTTTTCCACCCAGAGATCGACGCTCGGACCAAATTTCTCGAGAGCCTTGAAGGCACGGTCGATATCGATCGGATAGATGTCCTTCGGCGCCACGCCATCAGCCATCAGCATGATTTCGAGCGTCGGCTTCGGACGGGCATAAAGCGCGCGGCGGCCGGGGAAAGCCTTCTTGTCGAAGAATTCCGTCCAGTTGGCAGGGCCTTTCTTGCCGACCGTCTCGGTGTTCCAGGCCATGATCGTGCCGAACGCGATCGAACCGATGCCGTATTTCGTCATCTGCGCCGGATCGAGCTGATCCTTCGGCACGAGCTTGTACATCAGGTCGTAATCGATCGGTTCCAGCAGGTCGTCCTTCATGGCCTGCAGCATCTGTGCGCCTTCGAAATCGACCACGTCCCATTCGACATTGCCGACCTGGCTCATGATCTTCAGCTTGGCGACGTCGGGAATGGAGGTGAAGGTGACATCGATGCCAGTCGCCTTGGGAAAATCGCCATACCAGGCAGCATGCATTTTCTCGACCGTCGGACCGCCCCAGTTGTTGACCACGAGCTTGCCGGTTCCCTTAAATTCGGCGGGTGCTTCCGCAGCATGGAGGCCGATCGGCAATGACATCGCCAGTGCCACGAGGGCGGATAATCCAAATCTAGATTTCATCGGTCTCTCCTGTTGGAAACATTGGCCCGTTGGACGTGCTTGGGAGGCGTTCTGGGCGGTTGGGTGAATTCGGTTTTCTGCCTGCTTGGTCGAGACGGCCTTTCGGCCGTCAGTGGGTCATGACGTGTGCCGTTTCTGGAGCCCAGAACAGTCGGCGGACAGCGCCCTGTTGGGGAATGTCGATCGTGCCATCCAGCGGCCGCGTCACGACGAGCGTGCCGTAGGTCGTCGCGAATTGCATATGCAGAAGGCTGCCAAGGAAACGTGCATTGGTGAGCGTGCCTTCGATCGCCCATTCGGGCGCCGATTGGTTCTGGCCGGCGAGGCGCACCGTCTCAGGCCGGACACAGAGGATCGCCTCGCGTGACTGGGCGTCTGCCAACGGAAAGGCCCGGTCGCCAGAGGCAAGGCTGTTGCCATCGGCCGTGCCGTGGAAGAGGTTGGATTCGCCAAAGAAGTTGGCGACGAAGCTGTTCTGCGGCTTCAGATAGAGATCGCGCGGCGTGGCGACCTGCTGGACGCGGCCTTCGTTGATGACGGCGACGCGATCGGACATGTTGAGCGCCTCTTCCTGGTCATGGGTGACGAAGATCACCGTCTGGCCGAGGCTCTGCTGCAGGCTTCGGATTTCGCGCTGCATTTCGACGCGCAGGTTCCGGTCGAGCGCCGAAAGCGGCTCGTCCATCAGAAGCGCACGCGGACCGAAGGAGATGGAGCGGGCAAGCGCGATACGCTGCTGCTGGCCGCCGGAAAGCAGGGCGATGCGGCGTTCGGCAAAGTCCTGCATATGGACCCGTTCCAGCGCCCATTTCACCTTGGCCTGCTGCTCGGCCTTTGAGACGCCGCGGGCTCGGAGCGGATAGGCGACGTTCTGCGCCACGGTCATATGCGGGAACAGCGCATAGGACTGGAAGACGACGCCGATATCGCGCTGATGCGGTGGCACACGGGAAATGTCGCGCTTGCCGAGCATGAGGCGGCCGGCATCGGGCGAAATGAAGCCGGCAACCAGCATCAGGAGCGTGGTCTTGCCCGAACCCGAAGGGCCGAGAATGGTCAGGAACTCGCCGGGCTTGACCGAAAAGTTCGCCTCTTCCACGACGACCTTGTCGCCATAGAACTTGCTCATGTGCTGGAAATCGATGCCGTAGCCATGCTGTTCGCCGGCTTTGGCGGGACCTGTCTCTGCGGAGGGGAGTATGGCGGGCGTGCCGACGGGCGGAACAGACTTGAGTGCGACGTTCATGGGCAAAGATCCATTGGCAGGGAGGTCAACGGCGGGCGCGTTTTTTGTATTCGCGGCAATGGCGGCGAGCGCTTTGGCACGGCTGGCAAGAACACCGGTCCGGGCGGCTTTCCAGATGTTCCAGCCCGCGAAGGCCACAAGCACGAGGAACAGCTGGACGGAGGCGATCGAGGTAATGGTCTTGTCGAGGCCGTTCTGGCTCAGACCATCCCAGACCTTGCGCGGCAGGGTTTCGAAACGCGGGCTCGCGAGAAACTGCGCTAGCACCACTTCGTCGAAAGAAAAGACGAAGGAGAAGATCGCGGCGGCAATGATGGCCGGCACGAGCAGCGGCAGGATCACCTCGAAAAGCGTGCGGATCTGGGTCGCACCGAGCGAGGCGGACGCCCGCTCATAGGCCGGGTCGAGGCTCGCGAGGCGCGACATGACAGGCATGACGACGAAGGGCAGAACGACGATGGCATGGGCGATCGCCAGCGCCCACATCGAACCGAGCAGACCGTTGCGGGCAAAGACGATGTAGAGGCCGACCGAAATCACCATCAGCGGCACGATCATCGGCGCGATGAAGAACATTTTCAGGAATTTCGACAGCGCCTTGTTCTCGATGCGCGACATGCCGATCGCCGCGGCCGTGCCGGTGACCGTCGCCAGCAGGGTGGCGACACCGGCCACCTGCAATGACAACAGTGCGTCGCGGCCCCAGCGGGGATCGTCGATCAGGTTATAATACCATTCGAGCGAAAGTTCCTTCGGCGGGAAAACGATGGCGCTGCCTGCGCCAAAGCTGATCGGCACGATCATGATCACCGGCAGGATGATGATGACGAGCATCACCCAGCCATAAGCCTTCAAAGCACGGGCGGCATTGCCCTGGACGAGAAGTTCCATCACTTGCCTCCCTTGTCATAGATGCGGTCGATGCCGGCGATGCGGTCGTAGAGGAACAGCAGGCCGAGGCAGAAGACGAGCAGGACCATGGATGTGGCTGCCGCGAGCTGCAGATTGCCGAGCTGCTGGATATGGTCGCGGATCGCCATGACGATGGTCGGCGCGCGGCCGCCACCGAGAATGGCCGGCGTGATGAAGAAACCGAAGGCAAGCGTGAAGACCAGCATCGAGCCGGCGACGAGGCCGGGAAGGCTGAGCGGCACGTAGATATCGCGGAAGACTTTGGCCGGGCTCGCGCCGAGGCTGAGTCCTGCCCGGACATAGGCCGGATCGATCGCCTTCATGGCCGGGATCAGGGTCAGGACCATGAAGGGCAGAAGGATGTGGACCATGCCGATATAGGCGCCGAGCTTGTTGTAGACGAGTTCCAGCGGGCTATCGATGATGCCGATGCCGACCAGGAAATTGTTGATGATGCCGCGCCGCTGCAGGATGATGATCCAGGCGAAGGTTCTGGCCAGAAAGCTCAGCCACAGCGTGATGAACAACACGACGCCCATCCAGGCGGCAAAACGCGAGCTGACATTGACCATCAGATAGGCGAGCGGATAGGCGAGCAGCGCGCAGAGCACGGTGGTGATGAAGGCCAGCTGCAGCGTGAACATCAACAGCTTCACATAGACCGGCTGCATCAGGTCGATATAGCCTTGAACCGAAAAACCCGTCTTGCTGCCGCCGCCAAAGCTCATCCAGAGTAGGACGAGCAGCGGCATGACAAAAACCCCGATCATGGCGACGGTCGGCAGCGCCATCAGCGAAACCGTCAGGCCACGCTGCTGTCTCTGCCAGGCCGTCAGCGTCACGCTCGGCGGACCCGGCATGAGCCTTTTGCTCTTTTCTGCAGTTTCTGATGCGTCGATCGGGGTCATCGCCTCTCCTGTATTCTCCGCCGGTCCGGCATGGGATTTCAGGCCCAGATTTCAGACAAGAAACGGCCCCCGGCAGGGGGCCGGCACGGTTCAGACGGCCATTTCGGGAATGGCGATGCGGCCCTTGTCGACGATGGTGACATTGTCGAGCGACAGCGAGGTTTTCCTGAGCGGGATATCCATGTGACACATCGTGTCGTTCTTGCCGCCAAGCTCGGTATTCGGGCCGGTCGAGAACAGGACATTGCCGTAATAGCTCAGCGAGTTGACGCTGATTTCCTGGGTGCGGGTGCGGGTGATCGCGCGATGGAACCAGGTCGCCGTGTTGAGCAGGCCCCAGCCGATATGGCTGATCGCGTAGGCGCGCGGATCCCGGAAGCTCTCCATGTAATCGCGCAGCAGCGGCGCATCCATGCCGTCGCCTTCGATATCGGTGACGAAACCGTCCTTGATGGTGAGCTTGACCGGGCTCTCGATCATCCGCTGGAAAGCGGTGATGGTATCGCCCGGCATGATCATCACGGTGCCGTTGACCTTGCCGTCGGTGGCCTGGCTCAGCACCTGGCCTGTGCCCATATGGTCCCAGCGGCCGGGTGTGTCGGTGTAACCATACTGGGTCATGACCCGGTAGCCGCCCAT
The DNA here is from genome assembly GCF_056755015.1 of Rhizobium sp. KNZ14-9A. NCBI lineage: Bacteria > Pseudomonadati > Pseudomonadota > Alphaproteobacteria > Hyphomicrobiales > Rhizobiaceae > Rhizobium > Rhizobium sp. KNZ14-9A. The sequence goes on along the minus strand of NZ_JBPGXB010000004.1, from coordinate 2,288,710 downwards.
TTCATAGGTGACATCGGTGCCAACATCGGACCAGATGCGCAGCGTCTTTGCCGTTTCCAGAAGCTTTTCGCCGTGTTCGATGCGCCGGCGCAGATCGGTATTCGGGAAATTCTGGGCAAGCACGTCATAAGGTTCGCGGACGAACAGCATGCGGGCGCCGGCTTCGCAGATCTCGTCCTGTTCGGGCGAAAACAGCGTGCCCATCACATCGACGATCAGATCAGCCTTCTTGAGTGCCTCGATCACCGGCCGGTTGCCGGCAATCGCGGTCTTGCCCGTCGTCTGCCGGGCCGAGCGCTTTTCACGCAAAGGCACGGTGATCTGGAAGGGCGTAGCACCCAGATCGCGCGCCGCCAGCATGAAGGCCTGGGCGTAATCGGCGCGAATATCGTCCTCGCAGAGGATGATCACCGTCTCTTCCGGCTTCATCGCGCAGAGTTTGAGCTGTTCGGTGAACAATTTCACCATTTCATGTTGCGTAGGCATGGTGTGAAAATCCCTTAGTCGAGCTCGGCAATCTTCTTCAGATCCGCGACCATGGCGGAGGTATCGAATTCGGAGACGAGACGCTCGCGCATGCGGGGCGCCGGGCTGGCATTGACGTTTTCGAACAGTGCCACGCGGCCGGCGAGCGACGAGCAGGTCAGATCCCAGATGAAGTTCATCAGCTTCTCCTTCTGCATACCGGTCACACCCTTCCCCGGCAGAAGCTCTGCAAGATCCGGGCCAATGTCGGGATTTTCGAAGGCGGCCTTGCCGAAACGCATGACGAGACCCTGGCCGCACATTTCCTGCAGGACATGGATGATGTGCGGATAGTTGCGGATGGCGTAGAGGCGGCCGGTCGTGATCATCATCACATCCGGGCACATCACGCCGCTCTCGTTGATCTCGGCATTGGCCTCGGCAGCGAGGATGAAGGCTTCGAGTGTGCGGTTATACTCGATGATCTCGGCGAGCATGGCGCGGACGCCCTGGATCTGGCCGGTGCCGAGCACTTCCGTCACCATTTTCGCGCAGGCGACAAAAACTTCCGACTTCACCTTGAGGCGGGTCAGCACGTGGTAATGGGCAAACAGCGTCGCCTTGCCGGAAATTGCCGAGACGTGTTCGTTGCCGAGGTTGAAGATACGGTCCTTCGGAACGAAGACATCCTTGAAGATGACGAGCTGGTCGGCTTCCTCGCCCTTGTAACCGAGCGGATGGTCGAACGGATCGGCACCCGGATTGGACAACATCTCGCGGCTGACGAGCTTGATGCCTTCGGAATTGATCGGCACCGCGCCCCAGATCGCGGCTTCCGCCGGTGTGCCGGGATAGGCAAGGTTGGAGAAGAAGATCTCATTGGTCTGTGCCGCGATCGAGCCGACCGACTTGGCGCCGGAAATATAGACGCCGTCCTTTTCAACGCGCTTGACGCGCAGCAGCGAGGCGGCCTGGGCAAGCGGCGAGGAACGGTCGTTCTGCGGGCCGGTCAGGCTTTCGGCGCAGGTGATCGAGTTCATCCGGCCGGACTCGACGTAACGCTGGACGTTTTCGACGAAATCCGGCTGGCATTCCGGAAAGGCCGACTTGAAATCCTTGAACAGATGCAGATGCGCCAGGATGCCGACGGCAAGTGTCGGGCCGAGATCCGGCGGACGGCCGAAGGTGCCGACCGTCTTGCGGGATGTGTATTCCATCATCATCCGCCGGCCGATCATTTCTTCCTTCGTCTCCGGCACCTGCCAGGAACGACCGGTGACGAGGCCCGACTTCTTGTCGAGGACCGTCGTCGCCTCGACATATTCCTCGGTGAACTGATCGTCGAACATCGACGCCATCAGCTCGACACCGGCGGCCAGTGCCGGCTCGTCCATCACCTTCGCGATCTTGGTGCCGTTTACCCAGAGCTGGCGGCCGTCATCGAGCGAAGCCTTGAATTCCTCGCCGGTCTTCAGCGCGTGTTTGGGAATGATTGTCGTCATCGTGTTCATAATTGACTTCCGTCTTCTTCCGGATCCGGCTGCAAGGGTATGCGGGCCAGATGGGCGCACAGGTTTCCTGCCGAGCCGGTTGTCCGGATCGGGCAAAAGCGTCGGGCTGTATTCGCAGCATTCGCGCTGGATCTATTTCCAGGGATGAATTTGGTCACACTTGGTTGCTGCAATCGAGCAGCGCAACCAAGTGCGCAACCGTCACATAACCTTCATCGAAGGCTAGACTTTGGTTGAGCGGCTGGCAAGCGAAACTTTTCGGTTTTTTTGCAGATTTTCGCTGTTGCAGCATGAAATTCAATAATCAAAGTCAGCATAAAGTGTTGTTTTAAAATGATTTTATAAAACGAATTTTTCATGAAAAATTTTTGAGCAACCAGAAAGTTGATTATTTTATAGGCGAAACCACCATAAACCAGTTCACAACCAGGATCTCAACCAACATGCGGTCTGGACATTTGGTTGCTTCAACCATATACATTGGACGGCATAACAAACCAGAACGGCCGCCAATGCAGCGGCCGAACAACAGGCACAGTTTTCGAGTGGAAGCTGGAGACGATATCCGGGGCATTCCAACCGAAAAACTGGAGGAGCACCATGAACGCAGGCATCGATGTGAAGAACCCGCCCAGTTCCATAGAGGAAGTTACCCGAGCCATTCTAGGCCTTGCCGACGGCGGCGAGTTTCCGCCCGAACGGCAGCTTGCAGAACAGATCGGCGTCAGCCGCCATCTGCTGCGCAAGGCGCTTTCCAGCCTGCGCGGCGAAAACAAGATCCCGGAAGGCCGGCCCCGCGCCGTGCAGTCGTCCAATGGCAAGTCCCGCAATGCAAAGCAGGCGATCGCCACCCGCGCCAATATCGCGAGCCGGACAAGCCCGGCGGAATTGTGGGAAGTCCGTCTGCTGCTGGAACCAGAGATCGCCCGGCTGGCGGCAATCCGCGGCACGCCGACCGAGATCGACGATATCGTCGCCGCCCATGCGCTGGCCGAACCGACGGTTTTCGATCGCGGCAAGGACAACCTGTTCCACCGCGCGATCGCGGTTGCCAGCCACAACATCCTGGCGGCCTATCTGCTCGAACAGGTGATGGACCTCACCTGGGAGGAGACGATCCGCACCCGCCTGCCCGCCTATACGAACGAGACCGGCTGGCGGCATCATGAGATCATCGTCGATGCCATCCGCGGCCGTCGCGCGGCTGAAGCGGAACAGGCGACGCGCGAGCATCTGGTCGCCATCCTGAAATGGCTGAACGGTGGCGACGCGGCGGCGCCGACGGCAAAATAAGCAGGCGCAAGCCTTCTTCACCCATCCCGAAACAAGCGTCAAAAGGCAGGTGCATGATGATACAGGACACGATCAAGATCGCCGAGAGGATGGATGCACCTCCCATCGACGCCCAGATTTTCAGGGCGGCGATGAAAAAGGTCGCAACGCCGGTGACGATCATTACCACCGGCAATGGCGATGTACGTCACGGCATGACGGCCTCTGCCGTCTGCTCACTCAGCGACCAGCCGCCGATGATCCTGGCATGCGTCAACCGCAACAGCGCCATCCTGCCGCATCTGCGTGCTAATGGCTGCTTCTCGGCAAATTTCCTTGCCGAAGGCCAGGCGGAACTCGCCCAGTGCTTTGCAGGAATGACGAAGATCTACGGCTCCGACCGCTTCAATCACGGTGCATGGACCACGCTTGCGACCCGCGCTCCGGTCCTCGTCGATGCGCTCAGCGTCTTCGATTGCCGGCTGGAATGCGAATACGACTCTCCCACCCATGCTGTTCTGGTCGGCCGGGTGGAAGCGATCATGAAGGAAGGTTCCACGCGAGCACTGATTTATGCGGGAGGCCAATTCGGCTTTCCGGCCTCATTTTGAATCGAAAAGCTGAAACTTAAAAGCCCATAGCTGATGCACGCGACGGCCTCGTCCCAGTGCCATCGCATCAGCTGTTCCCCTCTGGAGGTTTTAACCTCCACACTTCAAGGGCCTCGGTTTTCCGGTGGCCCTATTTTTTTGCCCCCTCAACATGACGGCTGGTGGACGCGATAACTGGTCAGTTTTTGAGGCTATCACACATGCGGAGCCGCCCCCTTGAAAAGCCAACACGCAACCGATATGTATTGGTCATAGTCGAGAGCGCTGATCCGTCGGTGCGTTGAACGATTGTTTCACTCGGCTTACCGAATTCGAGCGGACCGCATGCGGTCCGCTTTTTCGTTTCAGGGGGATTCGTTGCATCTACTATATCTCGACGAGTCTGGTCACTCACATGATCCAAGCTCCGACTTCTTTGTCCTTGCCGGGTTCAGTATATTCGAGCGCCAAACGCATTGGCTGGAAGCCCAGATAGATCCTGTAGCGGCGCGGTTGCTGCCCGACTTGATGACGTGGATCAGAGCGTAGTTTGGACAGCCTGGTATGCCCCCGTTGCGTTCGTGCCTGAAAGCCAGCGCCACTGGTTGGCAGAGAAGCTGGCGGCGAACCTCGGACGGGAGACACAGAAATTCAGCTCAGCCGCAGTCGAGCCCTTATTGGATTGGGAAGCGACATTATCGAGCCTAGGCGCGAAGAGAACGACGGGAGCGAACCCCGTTGAGCGGCAGGTCGAGAAAGAAGCGATCAACGTCAGCGTCGTACAGTTCACCGTCGCGTAAAATACGGCGCACATAGGCATCGAGGCCGTCGGCGCCCCGGCGCTCTTCAAGCATGGCCCTCGATAACGCACCAAAATCATCCATAGCTTGCTAAACCCTCCCCCCGACCCCCACCCGGGACCCCCGCGTCTACGGAAGGTGCTAGAGCCGCCGGCATTCTCCAGGCCGGCCTCCGCCAGCTGCTGGTACTTTACGGGTATTCCTTCCGGCAGTGTTCCTTGTTCTTCGTCGGCGGCTCGTGGTCAATTTTCGCGCGCTTAACACATGGAAGGCGCTTGGGGGTGGGCTGATCGCTATGATCGCCTATGGTGTCGTGGTCGCGGCCTTCGCGCTCGGACCGGGCGGCCCGATTACGGTGCTGCGGGAAACCAGCGTTATGTGCCGTTCTGATAGGATGGCTGTTCCTTGGCGAAACGCTGACCGCCCCGCGTATTCTCGTGCGTGGTCGTCGCGGCCGGCGCAGTCCTGCTCGGGCTTTGATTGGAGGTGACGCAAAAAGTCCGGATTCCGCGACAGGCTAAACGGCTTCAAACACTTCCGATCGTAACAGCCCGGTTTTCATGAGGTGTTGCAAGGTGTACGAAACCGACAGCGCGTCATCGAGTGCATCGTGGCCCTGTAAGGGGGGATGCTCGACGTGGTAAAAATCGACCAGCTCGTTGCTCGGGGTCTTCGCCAGATCCTCGACCGGCATCCCCGCGGCCAGCAGGAGCTTGACGGCGTTATCAAAACGATGAGCGGGAATTGGAGCCTCAACCCCGGCAATATAGCAGCTGATCGCCACCATATTGAGTTCGTCTTTGCCCCAAGACCAGAACCGTGCTCCTCCCGAAAAACTGTCGATGCCGGATAGCGCATCCTGCAGCGTCACACCTTCAGTTTCGATAGCCTCTTCGGTGATACCAGTCAGCTTCGTGAAAAAGGGATCGATCGCGTATCGCTTCCCAAACCGATCGATCGGTTGGACATAGGCCTTGTAGGTGCCAAGGATCGGAAAGTCACTTTCCAAACCAAGTTTTACCGCGCCGATCTGGGCAATGACGGGATCGGGATCGTGGGCGGCGCACCAAAATCTCCTTTGTGAACCTTCAAGGCAAAGGAATTCGCAGTCAAATATGATTGCAGTTTTCAAAGGTCCCTTCCTCTCTTGTGATGTTCTTGGCTTTTGCCGCGGAGCTCCGCATTGGAGCCTCTTGGTCGGCACGGCGACAGCAGGATGACTTCCAGATACACGGCCGTTATGCGGTCTACGTTCGCAATGCCCGGTCTATAGCCGCGCGTGTCGCGAATTCGGTTTCAAAACCATCACTCGCGCGCGAGCATTGCGAGTTCCCTTTTCAGGAAACTACCGCCCGAGAGGTGGGGTGATGAGTTATGTCATGTTTAAATCCGGCAATGCGGCTCAAAACAAGTTCGCGGTAACCTTCTGGCGAAATCTGCCGATCAGCAACGCTCGTTAATCCGCGAGAAACAGGAACCAAAAGGTCGCCCAATTGTCTACCGCGAAGTGCATTGATGCTGCTCGCGTCGCCGCCCTGTGCCCCTAAGCCAGGCGCCAGAATGATGGTGTGAGGCAGAAGCATTCGCAGTCGTCGTCCTTCATGTGGAACGGTCGCTCCGATGACCGCACCAACTGGATTCAAGCCTTCGCCATCTCCTCGGCCGATCCCTCCGATGAGTTCGGCAACATGATCGGAAATCGGCCGGTTCCCCGTCATTCTGTCCTGTAGCCATCCCGCTCCCGGATTGGACGTGCGACAGAGCACGAACAAGCCTTTCCCGTAACGTCTGGCACATTCGGCAAATGGTTCGAGCGTGTCGGGCCCCATCAAAGGATTCACGGTCAGGCAATCGGCCTCAAAGTCGCCAGATCCTCCTTCTGATGCCGGTGTCAGATAGGCGCGCGCATAGGCGGCGGCGGTGGCTCCGATGTCGCCTCTTTTAGCGTCGAAGATCACACCGATACCAGCAGCCTTCGCGCGCTTCATACCGAGGGATAGGGCCGTAAGGCCGGCAAAGCCGCATGCCTCAAAGTAAGCGCTCTGGAATTTCACGAACCCGACTTGTCCCTCGATCGTGTCCAGAACGAAGTCGACAAAACGGCTGATCCATGCCGGGTCGTTTTGTTCAAAAAACACCGGAATCTCGGAAGGTGAGGGATCGATGCCGGCAACAAGCTCGCCATATCTGGCGGTGTTCTCCTGAACTATCTCTATCCATGAAATCGATGACATCGCTAAGTCCCCTCCATCGCCAAACTTGCAGAACCTGACTCCAGTTTATCACTCCAACTTTTGCGCTGATCAATAGTTGGGATTCCTCAGTGTGGACGAGCACAAATCGGTTCCCTAAACGCCGGTTGCAGCCGTTCTGCGTCACCCGTCATGGCGCTGCGGCGGTAAGCTGCTGCAACAGCTTGACGAAATAGCTCGTCCTGATGCCCTTCGCGTTTTGGGCCAAGTCCACGGTTTGCACGATAACCAGGTGTTTCGACGGCACAATGGCAATTGCTTGACCACCATAACCGGACGCCAACGCCGCATCGGGCCCGAATACAACGGGGTTCAACGTCCACCAGAGATAGCCGTATCCCATGCTGCCGCGATCGGTCGCGGAATAGGCCGTCGTTGACGCTTTCACCCACGACAAAGGAATGACCTGCCGGCCGCTCCAGCGTCCCGCGTCAAGATAGAGCTGGCCAAAGCGCGCCGCGTCCCTGGCGCTGAGGCGAAAAGGATAACTGCTGGAGACGGCGCGCATGCACCGTGAAGCGGATTATTCCGAACGGTTGCGGAAGCCGCATCGAGGTCCGACGTCGTTCTCACGCAGGCTCCAGATGACAAGTTCGATGGAACGATCGTCGTGAGGCGCCAACAGCTCGGCGCCATCTCCACTTGTCAACTTTGAGGGGTCAAGTTATTCCGTCTGTGGAATATCGCTTGAAATATTCCACAGATGGAATACATTTGGAGCACCGATGAGTTGGAGCGTTGAATATACCGATGAGTTTGGTGAGTGGTACACGACGCTGATCGAGGCCGTTCAGGACGATATTGTAAGGGTAGTCGGGCTTCTAGAAGCCAAAGGACCGCAGCTTCCCTTCCCTTACTCATCCGGCATCGAAGGTTCAAAGCACGAACATATGCGGGAACTGCGGATTCAGAGCGGCGGCGAACCCTACCGGGTATTCTACGCTTTCGATCCGCGTCGCACTGCTATTTTGCTTGTCGGTGGAAATAAAACCGGCGACGACCGCTTTTATGAAATCATGATTCCGGTCGCTGATCGACTATATGACAATTACCTGATCGAGATCGGGAAGGAAGGGTTGATATGACTGGACATCGCTCCTTTAACGACTTGCGCAACAGAATGTCGCCAGAACGCCGTGCCCGCAACGATGAAGGGACCAAGGCAATTCTCGAAGACATGGCGTTACACGAGCTGCGCGTGGCCCGTGAAAAAACTCAGCAGGATGTGGCACGCGCACTCCATGTGAAGCAGCCGGCTGTCGCAAAGCTGGAGCAGCGCGCCGATATTTATGTCAGCAATCTGCGACGCTATATCGAAGCATTGGGTGGCACGTTGGAGATTACGGCGAGGTTTCCCGACGCCTCGGTCAACATCAAGAATTTCAGCGAATTGGCCACTGAGAAGTAACATCGCTTTGAACCAATAGAGCCTCCGACTATACACTTACCTAGATCGCTCAATGAAAGTTCCGACTCTTCACCTTCAGCGTATCGATATGAAGATCGGGTGTGAACAGGTCCCTCGGGACAATCGGCTTTGGCCTGTCGCGTGAATCCGGCCCTCCACCTCCATGGGCAAATTCGTCGCCGCGCCCAGTCGGTAACTTGAACTCGCTATCCCGATCAGCCAGACCGACAAGGTCCGCTGTCAGGTCGAACAGTTGCTGTGCGACGAGATGCACGACTTCCCCTTCCCGCTGGATCCGCCCATTGATCGCCATCATCGAGGACCCCAGCACCACCCGCCGCCTCTTCTCGAACAAGGTGGACCAGACGACGATGTTGGCCGGTCCCGTCTCGCCCTCGATGGTGATGAACATGACGCCCTTGGCTGATCCGGGTTTTTGACGAACGAGAACAAGGCCCGCCGTATAAACGGCATCGTCATGTCTGGATGGCGCCCGATCCGGTGGATGCAATGATTGTTCACCTCAAAAAGGAGAAGCCTCACTGGGGTGCCAGGAAGATCAGGGAGTTGCTCGTTAAACGGCTCGCTGGCGATGTGCGCATTCCAGCAAAGAGCACGGTGCACGCTGTGCTTGATCGACACGGCCTTGTGAGCCAGGCCCGCAAGAGGAACCGGGCTAACAAGGCCGTTGGCACGCAGCTTTCGGAAGCCCTTGAGCCCAATGATCTGTGGTGCGCCGACTTCAAAGGCGAATTCAAGCTTGGTAACGGCCGCTACTGTTACCCCTTGACGATCACAGACCAGGCCTCACGCTATCTTCTTTGCTGCGAAGCCTTCGAATCGACGCGCGAACAGGGCGTCTTTGAAGCGTTCCGCAGGATCTTTACCGAACACGGCCTGCCTGCAGCCATTCGTTCCGACAATGGCCTTCCTTTCGCAAGCCCGAATGGCCTCTATAATCTATCGAAGCTGTCCGTTTGGTGGCTGCGATTGGGGATCGGCCTCGAACGCATTAGGCCTGGCCATCCGCAACAGAACGGACGCCATGAGCGCATGCATCTGACGCTGAAGAAGGAGGCGACGAGGCCACCTGGCAGGAACACTCTGCAGCAGCAGGCCCGCTTTGATGCATTCGTCAGCGAATTCAATGAGGAGCGGCCGCACGAGGCGTTGGACATGAAGGTGCCGGCAGATCTCTTTGTCGCATCGTCACGCCCCTATCGGGGCCTGCCGGAGATCGACTATCCCTTCCACGACAAGGAGGCGCTCGTCACCAATTGCGGCCGCCTCTGCATCTATCGCAAGAAGATCAACATCTCCACCGTACCGGCCGGACAGAAGCTTGGAATCAAGGAAGTTGATGACGGCATTTGGCTCGTCAGCTTCATGCACTATGATCTGGGATATATCGACCTGGAACAGAGGACTTTGCAAACCATCGACAACCCGTTCGGCACGAGGTTGTCACCCATGTGTTAGGTACGTACAGGTTATCTATGGTAGATTGATTTCGATCTTCAGAATGCAAATTTGACATCGGACGTATAGCTAATCGCTACGACTTGCCGATCGATGGGCCTTGGCGCGGACAAGCGCGACGAAGCGTTGTTTGACAGCGGCAGCAGTGACAGTCGATGTCATTGGCATACTCCATTTTCCGTAAAATACGGATTTCCGGACAATTTTCGATAGCGCAGCGAGCTGCAAGGACAAATCCTGGCGCGCGAAATCTGCGAGAACGCGTTCTCTCCCGCGGGTCACCTATCCGCGACTGCGTCTCTTGGGAGGATTTTGGGACTAACTAGACTATCACGCGCCAGCTCGCTCGCTAATTCGGCGTCGTGCTGATGTAGATCAAGTATCGGCGTGATAAAGACATAAAACTGGGCGTGGCACCGCCTGGCAGAAGCTATTCCTCTTCGTCCTGTCCGATTGAGTCAAACCAGGAGCCGACAAAAAAAGCGGCTATGAAAATAAGGAAATAAACCAGATACTTAGCATCGAGACCCAGGCTGTCGTAGCCGGCTAGGGCCGCGATTGTAATAAAACCTAAGATAATTTTCGCGTTCACGACAGTTCTCTAATACTCTCCTAGGGATTGAAGAGTGAGGTTGATGGCGCCTTCTCCACCAGGTCCGCGAGTAAATCAAGAAATATTCGGGAACAAGACAAAGCAGGAGGACCTGCGCGTGTATGTGCGCTGTCTTGGCAACACCTAATCGCTGCTCCGGCGCGTGCGTCGGCGCATACCATCGGAACGCCTCTCGCGCGGATTGGGCGTCAGCGCTCTTTTGGCAGGCTCCCCCCTCTTCAGCTATCACCGATACCGCTGTTTTTCCGGCATTTCCGCCGCAGAAGCCCGCTGACGCGCCTTTGCTTATCCGGACGCTCCGTTGCTCGTCCACGGTCGTATTTCGAGTCTGGCGGGCCGCTGTTCGACACCTCAAACACGCTTGCAACCGTTCGTTTTCTTACGCATTCCTTATTTGTACAAAGCACCCGAAAAGCGCGCGAGAAAACCATGGCAAAACGACAAGTCGCCAATCCATCGCCGGCCCCAAGACGTCTAATCGGCTATGCACGTGTCTCGACCGACGATCAGGTCCATGACGCTCAGATGGACGAGCTGCGTGCCGCCGGCTGCGAGCGGATTTTTCAGGAGCACGGTTCCGGTGCATCACGGGCGCGCCCGGTTCTGACGAGGTTGCTCGGCGAACTCGCCACCGGCGACGTGCTGGTCGTCGTCCGGCTGGATCGCCTCGCCCGGTCGGTTAGCCATCTGTTGCAGGTGATCGAAGATCTCGAACAGCGCGGCGTCCATTTCAGGTCGATCCGCGATCCGATCGATACATCTACACCACAGGGCATGTTTTCCCTCCAGGTCCTTGGTGCCGTCGCACAGCTCGAGCGAGCGCTGATCGCCGAACGAACCAAGGCCGGCATCAAGGCGGCGAAAGCTCGCGGCAAGCTGCCAGGCAATCCGGGCCTTCGGGAGAGGCGACCGGAAGCGATTAAGGCTGTCTCGAAGGCGCGTGAAAAAAACTATCTCGACGAGCTGATCTCCTCTGCTCAAACCTGGCTTCCGACAGTTCGGCAACTTCGCCCAAAGCATAGCTGGGACAATGTCGTGCGGGTTCTCAATCGTCGAGGCCATGACTGGACGGTGGAAAGGCTACGTCGCGCCGTGCATCGCATGGTCCGCGAAAAGCTGGCCGAGCCCGAGCTTCTGGTCCGTTCACCGCGCCGCGCGCCAGAAGATCACCTGATGAAGCTCGTCGCAGCGATCGCCATTGCCGATCCCGGCCTATCGCTGCGCGATATTGCCAGCCAGCTTGATCAGATGGGAGAGCGACCGGCGCGGGGCGGACGCAAATGGCAGCCATCATCCGTTCGTCACCTACTGGATGAGGCGCATCGGTTTGGTCTCATACGTCATTGAGAGCACGTAGCATCAACTTGCGGATTGCGCGGTCTCTCGCCCCTGATTTCGGCGGCAGAGACTCCCAGCCTTGCTTTCGACAATTCCGCGGACAAGATGCCAGTATTCGGTTTGGGAGCGGAGTTTCACGGCTGTAGTCACCTGCGTAGGTAAAGGGGCTTGGAGATTTGGGTCGGTGGGCCCGCACTCCAATTGCCCAAAGGCTTTGCGAGCGGAAGACGGAAGTCGTGGCGTTTCAGCGACCGGCGCGAGGAGCAGTTACGTGATCGCCGCAACCGTCACTGCCAGCCAAGCCAGTGAGAGGTTCATCGGTGGGTATCGACCGAAACTGAAAAAGACCGCGGCGGAAACAGCGGGCACAGTTAATCTCGAGGCCAATTCCTCGAAGCCGTGGACAAACAGCGCTTCGAGGAATGTCCACGATCGCCGGCAACAATGGTCCCTCCCCTCTTAGGCATCCTCATCAAGGCAGGCCGGACAAAAGCTTCCGTCCAAGGGATCACTCACGAAGGACCCCTCGGGCCGCCCGGCGCTTTGCAGTGACAACCCGTTACGCCTGACTGATCGTCCTAACGTCGGCCGCTGAGCACCGCGAAACGCCATGTTTTGAAGCTGCAGTCGACCTGGCAAAGTCCGGTATCGCGCATCCATTGCAACTGGTTTTCGACCGAGGAGCAACGATCGTGGGACATACGCTCGTGCGCCTTGGCGATTTCCGCTTCGGATATGCCCAGCGTCCTGACCTGCTGCAGCCAGATCCGGGCGGAGCGGGCCTCTACCTCGGAATCATGGCCAAGGACCTGCTCGGCGTTGACGAACAGGCCACCTTCGGACAAGGCGCCCCGAATGCCGCCGAAGAGGTGCTTTTTCGCGGCGTCTTCCAGATGATGGATCGCCAGTGCCGATATGATGAGATCCCACGGACCGCCGAGCTCGGCATCGGCCATGTCGGCTACGGCGTAGGTAATGGCCGGATTTCCATCGAAGCGTTGCCGGGCCTGCTCGAGCATTTTTTCAGAGGCATCGACGAGGTGGATCTGCGCATCTGGGTGGCGGGCAAGCAGCATGGCGCTGAAAAGACCGGTGCCAGCGCCAAGATCCAGTACACGCAGTTTATCGGCGTGCCGCCAGTCATCGATCAAGTCGAGTGCTGTGCCGTAAAACGCATCGAAACAGGGAATAAGGCCGCGCCGAAGGATGTCGTAGCCGGACGCATCTCGATTGAAGACGGGTGAGGACGATACGTTTATTGGTGACATGGTGTGGCTCAACTTTTCGGGATTGTGATCTACTTCGCCGTGGGGGTGGGGATCAGGCTCGGGTTCAATGTATAGGTCGCTATCGCCTCGCCGCTTGCCAGGATGTGGCCCGCCATGGTCATTTCCACGTCTTCGCCAGTGAATGGCCCGGATAGGCCCAGTGTCGGAACGTCGAGTGCGACCACTTCAAGAGTGTAGTGGTGGATGCGCTGGTCGTTTATGGGCGGGCAGGGGCCGTCATAACCGCCATAGGTGCCGGCCATGCCATCAGTTTTGGCCAGAAAACTGGTATAGACATTGGCGCCGCGCAGCCCGTGAGGCGTCACGCCGACCGCCTTGCCGCCCGGCACGAGACCCTCGCTTTCCGCGCCTTCGCCGATGGACATGATACCGGGGGGAATATCGGTCAGAACCCAGTGGAAGACGCTGATCCGCGGCGCGTCGGATGGAATTGTGGTGCCGGGTTTATTGATGAGGCTGAAATCCTGCGGTACGTCCGGATCGGTCATCAGCAACGCATAAGATCTGGTGCCCTCGGGGCCCGCTGACCATGAGACCCCGGGGCTCACGTCCTTGGACCGGATCCCGGGCGGGCAGAAGGCGGCGGAGTCTGCAAACCGGCCAGAGCGGTCAAGCCCTTCGAACTTTACAGACAGCGTGAAGTCTGCGGCCATGGGCGCCGTCGCGGAAAATGCGGCGGCCACACTGATGGCGGCCCATATGCTTATATTCCTGGTCATTGTTCGTCTCGCCTGGTTGATTTCAGTAGACCATAGGGACCAATGCCAGCGCGGGTGGGCCCGATCTGATCAGGAATGAGCCTGAAGCGGTCAGGCCATTGGTTTTCTACGTGCCCTGCGAACGGTCGAAGGAGCCTGTCCGAAGGCATTCTGGAAGTGCCGCGAGAAGTGTGAACGCGAAGCATAGCCCGTAGCGGCAATTGCGTCGGCGACATCGGCATCTCGATCCGAGAGGATGAGGAAAGCGGCTTGCATTCTTTCGGCGAGCAGCAGCGCGCGGAGCGAGTGGTTTTCGTCCCGCAGTCGCCGCCGCAGGGTGGCCTCTGACATCGACAGGGATGCGGCGACCGCAGCTGTGGACCACGCGTGATCGAGCCGGTGGCGGATCAGGAGTCGCACCGCATCTGTGACTGAACTGTCGACATATTTGGGCATCAATGGCAGCGCACCCTGTTCGGCCAGGATAAGCAGAACCTCGAGAACACGGTGGTCCACAACGCGCCGGGAAAGGTCGAGCGGATCCGCCAGCGCCTCGCCACTATGGATGATTGCCGAGCAGAGCGTCGGACTGATCGTGATGGACGAGCCGAGGGGTACTTCGCGCATGGTGAGCTGTGGCCAAAGGCGCGCCGCCTCAATGACCAGGGCGCGGAGAAGCGGACGAACAGGGCGCGATAGACGCCAGTGTCGGTATCTGGTTCGTTGACAACATCAACCTCCGCACCGGCCGGCAGTACGAAGGCGTCACCGGCTTGGTAGATATTGCGTTTCGCGCCCCACAGAACCTCTTTGCGGCCTTCGATGACGATGACGAGGCCGGCGGCGGGCATGCTGAGCTCGGAAACCGTTTCTCGGTGACGAGCGACGAAGGCCGAGATGAACGGTGGATCTTCTTTTTTGAGCAGTAAGCGGGTGTCGCGCTCAGCCAATGGGCGCAAGGCATCAACTAGGCGGCGCCGCAGGGTTTTGTCGCTGTCGCGCATTGAACAAACCATCTCCAAATTGGATCGATCGTCATTGCTATGTCGAAATCAAGTGGCTGTCGATATACCGTCGAATGGCGCCGAAACCGGAAAGACAATCTCTGCTATTGCGGATCTTTTTGGAGGAATACAACTGTCTGAGACAGTGTCGAAAGCGACCCTCAACGCCTAGGTGATTGTCTCCTTCTTGTGCATTGCAGCCGATCAAGAGGATTCTGGGAATCCGGGCAAACAAGGAGAATGCTTCAGGTGTCTGCGCCATTGAGACCTCCTAGCGAGGACATTGGCCTGGCCACGATGCATCGCCGCAAATCTCAACATGCTCGCGAACCATAAGAGTTGGAAGGCGCCGCGATTTGCAAGGACCTGCTAAGAACCGGAATCGGCCCTAAGCGGTCAAAGTCTCGCTTGTCTTTCAAGCATTATCATGGGCTGATCTTTATAATTTTGCTCGCCAAATGCAGTGTAGCCCAGCCTGCTGGCCAGCTTGAGAGACGCACTATTCTCGGGATGGATAAGGCACACTGTCCGACTCTGACGCAAAGTGTCGGTGTACCATCTGTGCGCTGCCTCAGTCGCTTCGAACGCGTAGCCAAACCCGTGCACTCGGGAAGAAAAAGTCCAGCTCCCTTCCCCAACGCCGTCGAAAGAGGCACCAAGCCCGCGATGAAAATCAGCAATGCCGGTCTCACCGACATAGTTACCACTGCATTTTTCGAAAACAGCGAAGATTCCATGCCCTAATAACGACCAGTGGCCTGCATAGCGCATCAGGCGATGCCATGCATCTTCCGATGAAAAAGGTCGTCCTCCAAGAAAGCGGACAACGACCGCGTCGGTGCACATCGCCAGATAAGGCTGATAGTCGTTCAACAGGTACGGTCGGAGAGTAAGCCTATTCGTCTCGATCAATGCACCGCTCGCGTTCCAGAAGCGTTAAAACTGCAGCATCAGGTATCATGCCTACCAGTGTCGTTTTGCAGTTAACCGCAAGACTTCTCACCTTAACATTTTCAATAAGATAGCGCGGCACTTAATTTGAGACGGGGCAGTTAATGTGAGATTCCTCGGGGGATTTTGGCACTTAATGTGAGAATCCGCCGCCGGACGAAATCTGCGATGCCTTCGATGACTTCTCGATCGACTATGGCGAGAATAGAGATTGCTTTTTGCAGGATTTTCAACGCCATCGCAGCGCACGCAAGGCGACCAAGATCGGTTGAAAATTTGCATTTCATTTGCGACTGTCTTTGATGAGAATCTCAGATTCAATGCCAAACGAAATCCAGACGGCCGCATTCTTGCGATTAAGTGCCAAACGACACTTACCACGAAACAACCCGGCAATGGAATCGCCGCTGCTATTGACCTCAAGGTCGGTTCAGGTCGCAAGCTACCTAAAGCTTTGGAGTTTCGATCATGACGAAGATATTGCAAGACGATGACCTGAGAGATGGCTCATTCATGAATGTTGCGATCGACGCCGTAGAAAATGCCTTTCTCGCTCGCGCTCATGGTCAGACGGTATCCCCACCGCGACACCATGTATCGTTCCCAGGACGAGGCGATCGGGTTTTTACGATCGGTGGTTCTTTGGGAGAAAGGCCAGTTGCGGGCTTTCGGGCATACGAGACATTTGAGGGGACAGAACACTCGCAGATCGTTGCAGTCTGGTCTGCAGACGACGGCAGGCTGAAAGGGCTCATTCTCGGGGAACGGCTCGGCGCGATAAGAACTGGTGCGATAGGCGGTGTCGCTATTAGGCACCTCAGTTCACCAGAAGCCAGCGTCGTTGGTGTGCTGGGGAGCGGGCTTCAGGCGCGGACCCAACTCACAGCTGCGGCCGCCGTGCGCAAAATCACCATTGCCCGAATTTACAGTCGCGACGAAACTCGGCGAAACCTCTTCGCCCGGGAAATGCAGGCGGAGCTTGGAATCGAGATAAGGTCAGCAGACAGTGTCCGCGAGGCTGTGAGCGATGCCGATATCGTCATTTGTGCCACGTCTAGCAATCAACCCGTTGTCAACGCGTCTGATCTGAAACGGAGTGTGCATGTCAACACGGTCGGCCCAAAAACGCTCGATGGGTATGAACTCGGGCTCGATATTGCGGATATGGCAAACATTATAGCGACCGATTCCTCCGAACAGACGCGAGCGTACGCTTCCCCTTCTTCCTGAACGGTTCAGGCAATGAGGATCGCATGGTGGAGCTTTCTGATATAATTGCAGGACGGGAGCTCGGCCGGACGTCGGCGGATCAGACCACCCTGTTCTGCTCCGTCGGCTTGGCCGGCACTGAAGTCGCGGTAGCCTCAGCAATCTTCGACAGCTTGTAAGTTAGACGTATGCCAAGCCTAAAGCCGTCGTATCCTGTTAGTTTCTGGACTCTCTGCCTGGCATTTGCATCCCTGCCATTGGCTAGTCGAATTTCGCGGTATGATGGATCTGTGATTCAGAGCGAGCGAGGAGCCAAGATGACCGAGGATATAAGCGTCGAATTTTCGTTGTTTGTCGAACACGGGAGAGAGCGAGAGGCCGCTAAATTCTATGCTGCCGCCTTTGGCGCGCAGGAAGAGAATACCACTGACATTGATGGCGTTCTGGCGGCTGTTGAAATGCGGTTTGGAAATCTGCAGGTGTGGGTCGCCGGCTCAAACCCCAATCGTGAAAAGTCGCCATCCTACGGCGGGCCGTTCTTTCCGAAAGAACCAGGTGCGGTCAGTACGATTTTTCAGCTCAAGGTTGGCAACATTGAAAGCGTAATGCAGCGCGCCGTTACGGCCGGAGCTGTGATCCGAGACGAAATCCAAACTGACATGATCGGTCGCCGCGTGGCCTCGATCTTCGATCCTTTCGGCCACATTTGGGCGCTGGTCGAACGCAAGTCCGAGGGTATGTCATTAGCGGCGTAATTCTGTCGCGAAACTCTGTAGAATAATCGCGAAGGCGCTTGACCTCACCCCGCCGGTTAGAAAAGAAGCTGCTCTCGAATTGCGAGCGGGGCTGACTGCAGGGGCTGCGCTAACGGCCGCCCTCTTCAAGATCCTTCCCAACGGTCTTGCCCATGGCGGCGTGCTTTATCTCGACGAGCATGGTCGAAGCACACATGGCGCGCCGGTCGGGGCGTTTCGTGAGTACGAAAGTGAAAAACGCAAGGTCGAAGGCCTGCATTTTCTGCGGGTGGGCATGAAGAACTATCGCGCCTTCCTGCAGCTTTGGGCAAAATGGCTTCAAGACGAACGATCACGGCAGGTTTCACCGCCACATGATCGGCTGCGAAAGTCCGTTAGAAACGGACATTTCTCCTTCTTTCTAAAGTGATCTTGCCGGGCACTTTAATCAGTGCCATTTTTGTCCGTCATGAGCGATCTAAAACGCGACAAATTAAAGTCAATGCTGGATGAGGTTCCGGCAGGCTTCATCGTGGATTCCGCATGGATGCGGAAAATGGAAATCCGCCGGAGCTCGACACATGACTATCTCCGCCGCGGCTGGTTGGAACCCGTCATGCATGGCGTCTATCGGCGCCCCTCAGGGCGGGATGGTTCAGTCGAGGAACGCATCGACTGGCGCATCGCGGTCATGTCTGCACAGACGATCATGGATTACCCGTTCCATGTCGGCGGCCGCACCGCGCTCGGACTTCGCGGGCATGTGCATTACCTGGCGCTAGGGGCGGCCGAAAAAATCTTCCTCTACGGCGATGCGCCCCGATGGCTCGCAACCCTCCCCACCAATGGCCTTCCCGTCCTGCGCACCACGCGACTATTCAAGACGGCGGATCTCGGGATCGAACCCCTGGCGGGCGAACCAGACGGCAACGCCATCCTGTCTCTACAGAATTGGACGATACGGGCCTCAACGCCAGAGCGGGCCATCCTCGAAGCGCTGGACGAACTGCCGGAAAACGAAAGCTTTCACAACATCGATACGATCTTCGAGGGTCTGACCAACCTGCGTCCGCGCCGCATCACCGAGCTTCTGGCCGACTGCACCAAAGTCCAGGTGAAAAGGCTCTTCTTTGTCTTTGCCGACCGCCACGAGCACGCCTGGCTCAAGCATGTCGACCGATCGATCATCGACCTTGGAAGCGGCGACCGCTCATTCATCAAGGGTGGCAAGCTGCATCCTACATACCGCATCACCATTCCCGAAGAGTACCTTCCTGGAAAGCCCGAGGGCAACGATGGCCCGTGACCAGTATATTTCCCAGCTCGAGCTCCTCGTCCAGGCCTTGCCGATGATTGCCGACGAACCGGCTTTCGCATTGAAGGGTGGCACCGCCATCAATCTCTTCTACAGAGACCTCCCGCGCCTCTCGGTCGATATCGACCTGACCTACCTTCCGCTCAAACCGAGGGACGAGAGCCTAGCCGAAATCGACGCGGCCCTCGACCGGGTGGCCGCGAAGGTCGAGAGGATCAACGGCGTCCGGGCAAAGCGGATAGCCGGCGGTGGCGGCGGCGACACACGCGTCGAGGTGAGGCGGGGCCAGACCGCAATCAAGATCGAAACCTCTCCGGTCGCCCGCGGCACGGTGCACCCCGTCGAACGACGCAGGGTCAGCGAGCGGGTCGAAGACCAGTTTGGTTTTGCAGAAATGCAGGTTGTCGCCTTCGAAGACCTCTTCGGCGGCAAGATGCATGCAGCAGTCGATCGCCAACATCCGCGCGATCTCTTCGACATCAAGTTGCTCTATGAAAACGAGGGACTGACAGACCCGCTGTTTCGCACCTTCCTCGTCTACGTGGCGAGCTCCGGACGCCGGCCCCACGAGTTGCTGCAGCCCAATAGGGCCGACGTCGCACATGTCTTCAATCAAGAATTCGATGGAATGACAATCGAGAAAGTCTCGCTGGACGAATTGCTGGATATCCGGGAGCGGTTCCTGAAGGACATCCAGGCCCGCCTAGATCATAAGGCCCGCACGTTTCTGCTGTCTCTTCACGATGGCGAACCCGACTTCGAGGCTATCGGCCTGACGCACGCCCTCGCCTTGCCGGCCGTCCGCTGGAAGATCCTCAACCTGCAAAAACTAAGGACCGACAATCCGGTCAAACACGCCGAACAGCGTGGGGAGATCGAGCGCCTCTTCACACGATGATGCGCCTTTGGCTGATCTGCGGGATCGATGATCCGACGACTGGCTTGCCTCTCCCACCGCCCGGCGCTGCTGCCTATCGGAGATCATCCTCGGTCTACTCGAATATCGTTCTTCCAGCTGGTGATTTCGCGCTAAAATATCGAAATTCAAAAACCAAGCGACTACAAAAGTTTAGCAGAGTTGGTCGCGACCAACTCTTTTGCAGCGCTTTTGAAAGGCAACCGCCCCGGCGCTTCCCCTCGAAACGGCGCGGCCCCCCTACCCCGCTCTCGTTTGCGCCAGACCATTCGCCTTCAACAGGGCCATGATCATCGGTCCCAGCGAAAATTTCCCGCGCTCAGACCGTCGCGTGAGATCCCGCAAGTATCCGCCCGGAGAATTGATCATGTTTGCTCGCTCCAGGATGCCGGCAACCGCGACCGCCGCATTTTCCGGCCCCATGATCTCGCAGGCCTCCTGGTAGGCCGACGGGCTTATCCCCAGCGTCGACCGGACGACGACGGCTGCGGACATCAACTCGCGCCAGGACCCGATCACGCCGCCAGTCCCATAATCGCTAATCTCCGGGCAGGCCTGTAGCCGCAAAGTTGAAGTATCCTGTTTCTGCAAAGTAAGAATGTCACTCTCCCCGGGTTTTAATGACCTGGGAGATTGCGGATGGGACTGATTGCGATGAGCGAGCGTGATCTGCAGCGGATCGAGATTTTGTCCAAGGTGATGGCCGGCCGGATGACGATGGTGTCGGCTTCGCATGTGCTTGATCTGAGCACGCGCCAGGTGCGTCGGCTGCTGCAGCGGATACGAACCGGCGGCGCGGCTTCGATCCGGCACAAGGCGATCGGCCGGCCGTCGAACAACCGGATCAGCGATGGTGTTCGCGATTACGCAGTGACGCTGGTTCGTGAACGCTACGCGGACTTCGGTCCGACGCTGGCGGCCGAGAAGCTTGCCGAGCGTGATGGATTGCGGGTGTCGCGCGAGACATTGCGTGGCTGGATGTCGGAGGCCGGGCTTTGGCTGTCGCGCAAACAGCGTCGAACGTTTCATCAGCCGCGGCTGCGACGCGAGGCCTATGGCGAGCTGGTGCAGATCGATGGGTCCGAGCATCGCTGGTTCGAGGATCGCGGTGACCCGTGCTCGCTGCTGGTCTTTGTCGATGATGCGACTGGTCGATTGATGCAGTTGCGCTTTGTGCGATCGGAAAGCGCCTTCACTTACTTCGAGGCATTGGAGCTCTATCTCGAGCGTCATGGCGCACCGGTTGCCTTCTATTCGGACAAGCATTCGGTGTTCCGGGTGGCGAAGAAGGATGCCAAGGGTGGCCAGGCATGACCCAGTTCGGGCGTGCGCTTTGCGAGCTAAGCATCGAGATTCTTTGCGCAAATTCCAGTCAGGCCAAGGGGCGTGTCGAGCGGATGAACCGGACGCTGCAAGATCGGCTGGTCAAGGAGTTGCGGCTGGCCGGGATCTGCAACATGGAGGCAGGCAATGCGTTGTTGCCTGGCTTCATGGAAGACTACAACGCACGCTTTGCGATTGCCCCTGCCCGGCCCGACGATCTGCATCGTCCAATGAATCTTGCACCGGATCGGTTGAAGGAGATCCTGTGCAAACGAGAGCAGCGCTATGTGGCGTTGGTGCATCGGTCGACGAATGAACGGATTTCAGTCTTTGATGCTGCGTCTATGCGGTATCTGTCACGCGCCGGGCGGATTTCGGGCACGCGCATGCCAGCATTCGATTGAGGCTGGAGCAGCCGATCGCCAATGCTCTTGTTTGCTGTAAGGCACGTCTGCAATCGCTAGATCGACAGGTGGTAGAGCGGCGAGCTTTGAAGCAACCAGATTGGCCTGCGTCGCATCGGCCTGAAACACATTCGCAGATAGATGGCGGCGCAAGGCGAAAAGCTGATTGCCACTTTGCAGGGCGGTCCGATGGCTTGGCCGGCCGTACAAATCAATAAGGCTGCTTAGCCGCCTGAGACGCTGGGACAGCCCCTGCGGCGTGAGAAGGGCGGGGTTCTGGGTCGCGACCGAGACGGCCCCGGCCGAAATGTCGGACATGCTGACGTTCCGCAGCACGTCGCCATGCAAAAAGCCCAACACCGTTGCGAGATAGCCGCCCCCGCAAGTTGGATCATAGAAATGATAGGGCGGCGGTCGGACGGACAGGAAAGGCGGTGAGACCGGGTCGGCTAAACAGAACTCGACCGCTCGCCAAATCTTCGCTTGGAAGATCGGCGCGAGAATGCGCGAATTTCATGGAAGGCTCTCAGAATTGCAGCCAGCATTACAAGCTCGCAAGGCGAGGCTGGCTAAACGCACCCAGGTGCGATGCACCTGCTTCGGACCCCTTCGGCAAGGGGAGAGCCTTCAGGCGTCGAAGAAAGCCGTTTCGATGTTGAGAACAAAGGTTTTCATAGCGAGGCGAGCTATCGCTGGGCTTGCTGAGGTATCCGGGAAATCGCCCTGACCGAAAGAAGGTGACGACGTCGATCCAATAGCGCGCCGCGGCCCCTTGAAACAACTTAGTTAGTGTGCCAAGTAGGAGATACTTAGCACACTAACGTTAAGCTTACGATGAAACCTGATCCAATCGCATCCGAATTCCTCGAAACGCTGACCAAGCTCAGCCGCAAGATTCGCACGGCCTTTAATCAACAGGTGACGGCGCATGGGCTGACCTATCCGCGCGCCCGCGCCCTGTTCCGACTCGCCAAGAAGCAGAACATGAACCAGAGCGAGCTGGCCTGCGAGCTGGAGCTGGAACAGGCGACCATGGTGCGCCTCCTCGACCGGATGGAGGAGAACGGCTTGATCGAGCGCCGACCGGATCCGAACGATCGCCGTGTCAAGCTTCTGTTCCTGACGGCCCACGGCCAGGAACAGGCAGACCTCGTCCGCTCGATCGGCGACCGTATGCGCGAGCAGATCTTTCAGGATATCGACGCCGACCAAATGCAGGTCTCCATGGCGCTGTTCGAGCGGATCACGGCCAATATCAGCGAGCTGGAGGACATTGATGTCCTCGCGTGAGACAGCAGCAAGGCAGGAAGACGCGACCATCATACGGCCGGATTTCCGCAGAAACGCGGAGCCGGCCGAAACCGTTGCGCCTATCGGGCCGGCGCCAGATCCCGCCGCCGCCTCTTCGCCTGCACCCGCGGCAGCGCCCGCGTTCGTGCCCAAATCCCGCATGATGGTCGCCGCCTATATGCTGGCCGGCGCGCTGATCGCCTTGACGCAGGGCCTCGGCATGACTTTCATCTCCACCAACCTGCAGCAGATCGCCGGTCCGATGGACCTCACCCAGACCGAAGCCACCTGGCTGATGGCGGCCTATTTCTTCCCGAATGCCAGCCTGACGCTGCTGCTCTTCAAGGTCCGCGCCCAATACGGACTCAGAAATTTCGCCGAGGCAGCGATCGTCGTATACGTGCTCGTGTGCCTTGCGCATTTCTGGGTGGATGGTTACGAGAGCGCACTGGCGCTGCGCTTCTTCGCGGGGGTCGCCGCAGCACCGATGACTTCGCTCGGCTTCCTCTATATTCTCGAGCCGGTCTCTCCGGCAAAGAAGATGAGCATCGGCCTCTGCGCCTCGCTGACGGCGCTTGCCCTCCCCTCGCCTGTAACCGGCCTGATCTCGCCCTATCTGCTCGATATCGGTGATTATCATGCGCTTTATCTCTTCGAGATGGGGCTCTCCATGGTCTCGCTCGGGCTTGTCTACGTGCTGCCGCTCGCCTCGCCGCCGCGTGCAAAGGTGATCAGCAGCCTCGATGTCATCAGCTATGTCTTCCTCGCCATCGGGCTCGGCTGTTTTGCCGTGGTGCTCACCGTCGGCCGGCTCTACTGGTGGACCGCGGTCGACTGGCTCGCCTGGATGATCATCGCCGGCATCGCCGCCTCGGCGATCTTTGCGGCGATCGAGCTCAACCGGAAGAACCATCTGGTCGACATCCGCTGGCTCACCTCCCGCGAGATCCTGCATTTCACCGGCGCGCTGATGGTGTCCCGGCTCGTGCTGTCCGAACAGACCAGCGGCGCGGTCAACTTCCTGCGCAATGCCGGCATGCTGAACGAGCAGATGGCCGGCCTCTACTGGTTCATCCTCGCAGGCGCCGTCGCCTCCGGCGTCATCTGCGCCATGATCATGAAGCCCGGCCGGGAGCCGGCGATCCATGCGATCTCGCTGCTGCTGGTCGCGGTCGGCAGCTACATGGACAGCCAGTCGACCATCCTCACCCGGCCGGAACAGATGCATCTCAGCCAGTTCCTGGTGAGCTTCGCGAGCGGCCTCTTCCTGCCGCCGGCGCTGACGATCGGCATGGGTGCTGCGATGAAACGCGGCCCGAGCTACATCCTCTCCTTCATCGTTGTTTTTCTCGCCACCCAAAAGATCGGCGGTTACCTCGGCAGCGCGCTCTACGGCACCTTCGTGCAATGGCGCGAGCAATTCCACTCCTTCCGGCTGGTCTCCGAGCTCGCCTCCACCGATCCGCTGGTCGCCAACCGCCTCAAACAGCTCGGCGGAGCCTATGGCAAGGTGCTGACCGACCCGAACCAGCAGGTGGTCCAGGGTGCGGTCCTCTTCACCAGGCAGGTGCAGCAGCAGGCCTATGCGCTCGCCTACAACGACTCCTTCCTGCTCACCGCCTATCTGTCGCTCGTAGCGCTTGCCTGCCTTCTCCTCCACGTGGCCTGGCGCAACCGCCACCGGCTTTCGCCAACCCGCAACCCTATGCCAGCCGCCGCCTAACGCCCCGAGCAGAGCGCCAAACGAAGAACAAGAAACGAAACTGCCATGTCCAAGATATTCCGCTTCATCGCCACCTATGTGGCGCTTGCCATCGGCGCCGCCGGCATCGTCGTCGTGCTCTACGCCTGGAACCTGCCGCCCTTCCACGGCTCGGTCGAGACGACCAACGACGCCTATGTGCGCGGCCAGGTGACGATCCTCAGCCCGCAGCTTGCCGGCTACCTCACCGAGGTACCGGTCCAGGACTACCAGAGCGTCAAGCAGGGCGACCTGATTGCCAGGATCGACGACCGCATCTACACCCAGAAGCTGGAACAGGCGAAAGCAGCGCTCGCAACCGCCGAAGCCTCGCTCTCCAATTCCGAACAGAGCCGTAAGTCGGCCGAAGCCAAGATCCAGTCCGCCAAGGCCGCCGTCGAAAGCGCCAACGCCGCCTTCGATTCCGCCAGGACCACCTACGACCGCACCCAGAGCCTGCTCGAAAAGAACATCGCCACCCAGAGCGACGCCGAAAAGACCCGCGCCGCCTTCAACCAGGCTCAGGCCGCCGTGCACCAAGCTGAAGCCTCCGAACTCGTCGCCGAGCAGGACCTGAACACGATCGTGGTCACCCGCAAGTCGCTGGAGGCAACCGTCGAAAGCGCCAAGGCAGCCGTGAAGCTTGCCGAGATCGACCTTGCCAATACGCGCATCACCGCCCCGCAGGACGGCACGCTCGGCGAAGTCGCCGGCCGTATCGGCCAGTATGTCTCGATCGGCACCCAGATCGGCTCTATCGTGCCGGACAAGGTCTGGGTGGTCGCCAATTTCAAGGAAACCCAGCTCGGCGGCATGACTGCCGGCCAGAAGGTCACCTTCACCGTCGACGCCCTCGGGCACGAAAAATTCACCGGCCGGATCGAGCGTTTCGCGCCGGCCATGGGCTCGGAATTCTCGGTCATCAAGGCAGACAATGCCACCGGCAACTTCACCAAGGTCGCCCAGCGCATTCCGGTCCGGATCGCCATCGAGCCGCAACAGAAGCTCACCGACAGGCTCGTCCCTGGCATGTCGGTGGTCGCAAGCGTAGACCTAGCTCAGCAAGGCGGCGCGGCTCTAGTCGAGGCCAAGCTCGACTGATCGCCCTCCGGCGATCAAGGGCTCGACCTTTGACGATCCGACTCTAGCTTGACCCGTCAAACGGTCTGCGTTTCAACAATCCGACCCTCGCCGCTGAGAGAGGCCGGCTGCCCTCTCTCAGCGGTTCGTTCTTCGCCTGTTCGGCAGCAAAAGTCATAAGACAAGCGTTTCCGCTCTTGTTTGAATCCGCGGGGATTCTCGCAGCATCGGTTTTGTGTTCAATATGCTGGTCGGGCGGAGGCCAGCATCGGATGGTACGACTTCTTTCTGATGATCTGGGGAGCGCGCCTGGCAACGCCGGGCTGCGCTCCTACGAGAGAATGGGAAGCCGGGAAGCCGAACGCCACTCTGTGACCGAAGCCAGGAGCGGCATCAGGGTCACGCATTGGAGAATGGTTCGAGAACCGACGAAGGACAACAACAACCTGTCCGGCGGAGAGAAAGACTTTACCGATCGGGGCGAATGCCGGTCAAAACCTAACCGAACCCAAGAAAAAGCCGCTAATGGAGGCGTTTTGCCCCTTGCATTCTTTCATTGGAGCGGATCATGCAGCGATTCCGCTCGCCGGGTTCGCTGCAACGTTTCGTCAGTGTGTTCTCCGCGATCCGAAATCTCTTCGTCCCCGCACGCTCCAACCACTCTGCCATCGCTGTTCATCTGCATCGCCTCACGGCGATGGCAAATTGGAAGGCGGTCACCGCGACAGCGGCCTGATCCAATCTGCATGCCGAAAGCTTACTTGATCGAGTTAACCTGACATCACCCACCAGAATATCACCACTCCCGGCTACGGCGCCGAGGACGTTTGGGGGCGGAGGTGCAGATGAACTCATCCGGCACCTTGAAATATGGAAACCTTCGAAGCAAGCTGGTTCCATGAGCGCCCAAAGCCGTTTTTCCCCTCCGAATCCTGCTCCAAACGCTGTCCGGCGTCGCACCCTTCTTCGGCGAGTGGAAGAGGGAGGGTTAAGACGCCTGATGACGATCGTTGCCCCGGCAGGATATGGGAAGACGTGTCTTGCGGCGCAGTGGCATGACAACTTGCTTGCATCCGGTCAACAGGTCGTCTGGGTCGGGCTCGATTCGGAACACAGGAACCAGAGTCAGTTTATCCTCGTCCTCCTCGATGCGTTCGACCGGTTGATGCCTGCAGACAGAATGGCACGCGATACAGCAAGCCTGTCCGCCGCCGCCTTGCTCGGTATCCTGGCGACACGGCTTCGCCGCTTCACTGCCCCACTCATCCTCTTTCTCGATGATTATCATTTTGCCCAGACGGATGCGACGGAATCGGTCGTTGCGCGATTGCTGGCCGACAGCACGCTCGAGCATCTGAAATTCGTGCTGATCTCCCGAAGCGCTCCACGTTTTCCGATATCGTTCCTGCGGCTCAACAACGACCTGAAACAGGTCAGCGTCGTCGAGCTGGCGTTTTCGGATATGGAGGCGGAGGAATTTTTCGCCGGCAACCCCGCCGGCCTGACCGCAGACCAGATCGGCAGCCTCAACCAGCGCACCGAAGGCTGGGCGGTGGCGCTGCAGATGGTGCGCGTGCTGGTGTCCGACAATATCGAGGCGGATGCGATCCTTTCCTATCTCGACGCCGGGACGGCGGAAATGGGCAGCTATCTCTCCGAACAAGTCTTCGCCAACCTGCCTGCCCCGATGAGGCGCTTCCTGATCGAGACGGCCGCCTTGCCGGCGCTCAATCGCGAACTGGTCGCGGCCATCAGCGACGGGGTTGACGTCTCGGCGGTTTTTCAGGATCTGGCCGGGTTCGGGCTGCCGATTGCAACCCTCGGCGGCCAGGGCAACTGGATCCGCTACCATCCGGTTTTCAACAGCTTTCTGAAGGAAGAGGCTGAGCGCCAATATGTCGATACGCGCGGCACGCTGCAAAGGGCGGCTCGCTGGTTCGAGCAGCAGGGCGATTGCGATACGGCGGTGCGGCACGCGCTGTTGAGCGGCGACGCTA
This sequence comes from Rhizobium sp. KNZ14-9A, assembly GCF_056755015.1. NCBI lineage: Bacteria > Pseudomonadati > Pseudomonadota > Alphaproteobacteria > Hyphomicrobiales > Rhizobiaceae > Rhizobium > Rhizobium sp. KNZ14-9A. The sequence goes on along the minus strand of NZ_JBPGXB010000004.1, from coordinate 2,261,031 downwards.
ATCTCGCAGCTGGAATCGTCGAGGATGCCGGCGGCTGGCGGCGGGTCTATGCCACGACCCGCGGCGGCACGACCATGTTCCAGGCGATCATCGACAAGGCGGCCGAAATCGACCTCAGCCGTTTTCCCCTGACTACACTCGGCCTTTCGGTAGTGAGCGCCAAGGCGGGGCAACTCGACGCGGCCGATCACTACCTGGCGATCGCCGAACACGGCGCCGCGCAGGGCAACGAGGCGCTGGCCGGCGATCTCAGGGTCGTCCGTGTGCTGCTATCCCTCTACACCGACCGCACGGCGAGCAATGCGGATCTGTCGGCGCTGGAGGATGATCTCCTGAAGCGAGAGGGAATGGAACTGATCCACAGAGCTCTCGCGCTGAACATGCTCTGTTACAATGCGCTGATCCGCGGCGAACTGGAAAGGGCACTGCATTACGGCCATCTCGCCATTCACGCCTTCCGTGGCGGCAAGGCCGATTTCGGCGCCATGCATCTTTATACCCATGTGGGACAGGCCGCCTATTTCAGCGGTGACTGCGCGAAGGCGGCGGAGGCCTATAATCAACTGATCACCGAAGCACAGTGCAATATCGGCAAGGGAAGCGATCTCGATGCCGTCGGCCAGGTGCTGAAGGCCGAGCTGCTGTCGATGAACGGGCACGAGGATACCGCCGAGGCGATCCTCGACTGGGCCCTGCCGCATCTCGAACGCCACGACACCTGGTTCGATTTGCTAGCCGCAGGCTTCCTGGCGCAGCAGCGTGTCTTGCTTCTCAAGGGCGATCAGGTTGCAGCCCACGCCTCGATCGACCGGGTTCATGCCGCCGCGCGCCGCCGCGGCTTCGACCGCCTGACCTGGCTGGTCGAAGGGGAGCGCGCAAGGCTCCTGCTCGCCTTTGGCGATACCGAGCAAGCGGTCCGATATGCCGAGGCCAAGGGGATGGGACGAAAGTCGGCGGGCTTGGACAGGGCGAACAACCTTGCCATCCATTCGCGCGGCACAGTCCCGGCTCTGCTCTGGGCACGCATCCACCTTGCGCTCGGCGACTTCGGTGGTGCCCGCGGATGCCTTTCGCAGCTGATCGTCCGGCAGGTGCGGAAGCCGAACGTACCGCGCGGGATCGAGCTAGCGCTGCTGGAAATAAGCCTCATGATAGCCGAAGGCCGGCAGGGCGAAGCTGCCACACGGCTCGGCGACCTCGTCCTCGGCACCTCCCTCGGCGACTATAGGGCGATCCTGCGGGTCGAGGGCGACGGCTTTCTCAGCGCGCTTCGCGCACTGGCTTCGGACAAGTCGGCGCCTGAGATCGTCGGCCGCCGGCTGGCTCAGTCGCTCGGCGAGGACTGGCCGAGCCGGGTCGGCCGCAAAGATATCGCTGAGGTCCGGCAGGCGGACGGCGGGCTCACCGATCGCGAACGGAGCGTCATGGAACTGCTGAGCGTCGGCCTCAGCAACAAGGAAATCAGCCGCAAGCTCGACATGAGCGACAATACGGTGAAGTTCCATCTACGGAACATCTACGCCAAGCTCAATGTCGGCACCCGCCTGGCAGCGGTGAACGTCGCGCGGGATCGCGGCGTTCTGGCAGGCGGCTGACCTACCCGAACGGGTGGGGCGTTTTCGCCTCCCTACCCGTCTGACAGGCTATCCAAGCAACAGAGGATGCGTACTCTGGGGCCTGCCAGCCAATGCGGGGGATATATGAGCAAGATGATTTCGGTTGCAGATCCCATCGATCCGGTCACCCAGGAAATCGTCGAGGGCAAGCTTGCGGCGACGGTGGACGAAATGGGTATCGTCATGGCCCGCACCAGCATGAGCCCTGTTATCTACGAGGTGCTCGATTTCGCCTGCGGCCTACTGACGGCCGAGGGCGAACTGGTGGCGCAAATGAACGGCATCACGCTGTTCACCGGCACCTTCGGCGCCCAGGTCAAGGCGCTGATTTCCCGCTTCAAGGGGAACATGGCCGACGGGGACGTGCTCCTGACCAACGATCCCTATGCCGGCGGCACGCATGCCTGCGACTTTGCGGTGGTCAAGCCCGTCTTCGTCGCCGATGACATCGTCGCCTATGCGATCAACGTCGCACACTATCTCGATGTCGGCGGTTCGGTTCCAGGCAGTCTTGCACCGAATGCGATCTCGGTGTTCCAGGAAGGGCTGCGCCTGCCGGGCGTCAAGATCGTAGTCGGGGACGTTTTCTCCTCGGAGCTGATCCATATCATCAGCGAGAACGTCCGGTTGCCCGAAATAGCCATCGGCGACCTGACCGCGCAGATCGCCACCGTGCGGGTCGCTGCGCGGCGGATGCTGGAACTAAACCGCAAATATGGCGCCGCCACCGTCAAGGCGGCTTTCGCAAACCTGATCGCCGCCAGCGAGAAACAAAGCCGCACAGCGATCGCCGCCCTGCCCGACGGGACCTACCATGCGACCGATGTCATCGACGGCGACGGCGTCAGTGACGGCCCGATCGAGGTGATGGTCGCGGTCACGATCAAGGGCGACAGCATCACCGCCGACTTCACCGGTTGCCCACCGGCCGTGGAAGGGCCGATCAACTGCGCGAGGGGGGCGCTGGAATCGGCATGCCGCACCATCATCAAGGCACTTGTCGGCCCGCAGGCGCCATCAAACGAAGGCTGGTTCCGGCCGCTGACGGTCGTCGCGCCCGCCGGCACCATCTTCACAGCAGAAAAACCCTCACCCACCGGCTGGTATTACGAGGGTTCGGTCCACGCGTCTGAACTGGTCTGGAAGGCACTGGCGCCGCTGATGCCCTCACGTTTTTCGGCCGGCTCTTATTCCAGCCTCTGCGTCGTCTATGTCTCCGGCAAGGATGCCAGTGGCCAGCCCTTCATCCATATCGAGCCGCAGCATGGCGGCTGGGGCGCAAGCGAGGATCGCGACGGGGCCAACGCGGTGATCGCGCTGACCGACGGTGATACCTACAACTATTCGGTCGAGGTGATCGAGGCCCGCTATCCGCTGCTCGTCAAGCGCTACGGCTTCAATACCGAAGCCGGCAGTGGAGCTGGAAGGAGACGCGGCGGCTTCGGCATCGTGCGCGAATACGAGATCCTTTCGCAGAATGCCTCGGCCTATTGCAGCTTCGGCCGCACGCAGACCCTGCCCTGGGGCATGAACGGCGGCATGCCGGGTTCGGCGAACGTGCTGCAGGTGGCGTCCGCCAAGACCGCAGATTGCCGGGACTACGGCCGCGCGGCCCATATCGATCTTTCGAAGGGCGACGTCCTGCGCATCGTCACCGGCGGCGGCGGCGGCTGGGGTGACCCGCGCAAGCGCGAGCCTGATCTCATCGAGCATGACCTCAACAACAGCTTCGTCACGGAAGAAGCGGCCGCCAAGGCCTATGGATACCGCAGGAGGATAGCGGGATGATCCGGCTGGCGACCGATGTTGGCGGAACATTCACCGACCTTGTCGGCTATGACGAGCGGACGGGGGAATTGTTCACCGCAAAGAGCCTGACTACGATCGACGACCAGTCGGTGGGCGTGCTCGCAGCGATCGCGATGTCCGAACAGTGTGATGGACTACGAGCCCGCGATGTGACCTTTTTCGCCCATGGCGGCACGACCGTTATCAACGCCATCACCGAACGCAAGGGCGTACGGACCGCGCTGGTGACGACGGCGGGCTTCCGCGACGTGCTGGAAATCGGTCGGGGCAACCGGCCCGACCTCTACAATCTGCAGTTCCACAGCCCTGAGCCCTTCGTTCCGCGGCATCTGCGCTTCGAGGTGCGGGAGCGTGTCGCCGCGAACGGCGAAGTGCTCACGCCGATCGAACTGGACGATCTCAGACCGATCATCCGACACTGCCGCGAACAGCAGGTGGAAGCAGTCGCCGTGCTGTTTCTGCACAGCTACGCCAATCCGGAGCATGAGATCATCTGCGCCGACATCCTGGCCGATGCGCTTCCCGACGTAACGGTTTGCGCCAGCCACGAGGTGTCGCGGCAATGGCGGGAATACGAGCGTTCGAACACCGTCGTGCTCAATGCTTATGTGCAACCGATCATCCGGCATTATTTCGAGCGGCTGGAAGAGGCCCTGACCGACCGCGATCTCACCTGCCCCTATTACGCCATGCAGTCGAACGGCGGTATTTCCACCTTCGACCAGGCAACCCGCAGCCCGCTCACCCTGGTCGAATCCGGGCCGGCGGGGGGAATTGCGGGCGCGGTACGCATCGGCGCCGCACTCGGCGAAACGGAAGTTCTCTCGCTCGATGTCGGCGGAACGACGGCGAAATGCTCGCTGATCCATGACACCAGGCCGACGCTTAATGCCGAATACCGCCTGGAGCATACCCGCATTCAGCCGGGCCATACCGTGCAGGTTCCGGTCGTCGATATCGTCGAGATCGGTTCCGGCGGCGGGTCCATCGCCTGGATCGACGAACGCGGATCGCTGCGGGTCGGGCCGCAAAGCGCTGGCTCCACGCCGGGGCCGGCCTGTTACGGACGCGGGGGGACGACGCCGGCGCTTTCGGATGCCATCCTGACCGTCGGGATCTTCGATCCGAAGAACTTCGCCGGCGGCACCATGGCGCTCGACAAAGCCAGGGCCGCACAGGCGATCATGACCGTCGCCGAGCCGTTCGGCATGTCTGTGGAGGATGCGGCGATGGCGATCATCGAGATCGCCCATGCCAACATGATCAACACATTGAAGCTGGTGACCGTTCAACGCGGCCACGACCCGCGCGACGCAGCCTTCGTCATCAGCGGTGGCGCCGGCCCCGCGCTCGCGGCACGGCTCGGCCGCGACCTCAGCGTCAAGGCGACGGTGGTGCCGCCGCATCCGGGCATTTTCTCCGCATGGGGCATGCTGGCCGCCGAGCCGCGCGCCGATTTCCGCGGGACATGGTTCTGCCCGCTCGACGACGCGGCGGTCGGCGAGCTCAACCGGCGCTTCTCCCATCTGGAAGAGGAGGCCGTCGCCTATTTCGCCAAGGGCCGGGATGCCGCTATCCAGTTCACCTACCGGGTCGAGGCGCGCTATCGCGGCCAGGAGCACGGCGTGTTCGCAACTTTCCGGCGCGGGGACGATGCCGCTAATTTCGCCGACCGTTTCCATGCCGCCCACGAGAAGGCATACTCCTTCCGCCTGCCGGATTCCGCGATCGAAGTCACCACGCTGCATCTCGAAGCCGTCCTGAACGGGCCTGTCATAGCCCTACCGAAGGTGCCCAGGGCGGGACGGAGCCTCGACGCGGCACGGACCGGAACGCGACAAGTCTACTTCGGCGCCGAGCATGGCTGGGTAGCTTGCCCGGTATTCGACCGCAGCAGGTTGCCGGCCGAGGAAAGGTTCGAAGGGCCGGCAATCATCGAGGAGGCGACGGCGACGACACTGGTGCTCGAAGATCAGGTCATCGAAATGACGGAAACCGGCATTCTCGTGATCCGCGAAGGGAGGCCCACGGCGCGCTGACATGGCCATATCGATCGAAATCAACGATGTCGTTAAAAGCTACGGGCCGGTCACGGCCGTCGACAGTGTGTCGCTGTCGATCGCCGCTGGCGAGTTCTTTACCTTGCTTGGCTCGTCAGGCTGCGGAAAGAGTACGCTGCTGAAGCTGATCGGCGGTTTCGAGACGCCAACGTCCGGACGCATCGCCTTCGACGGTAAAGACATGGGCGCAGTCCCGGCAAATCGACGCCCGGTCAATACCGTCTTCCAGGGCCTCGGTCTTTTTCCGCACATGACCGTCGCGCAGAACATCGGTTACGGTCTGAAACTGAAGGGCATGTCGGGCGGCAAGCTCGATGCCAAGGTCAACGAGGCGCTCGAGCTTGTTGAACTTTCCGGCTTTGGCCCACGTGACGTCAATCTTCTCTCTGGCGGCCAACGGCAGCGTGTGGCGCTTGCCCGCGCACTGGTCATGGAACCCGGTATCCTGCTGCTGGACGAGCCGCTGACCGGGCTCGACGAACGCTTGCGCCAGCAGATGCGCGACGAATTCGGCCGCCTGCACAGGCGGACCGGCGCGACTTTCGTCCTCGTCACCCACAATCAGGACGAGGCCGTGAGCCTGTCGGACCGCATGGCCGTCATGCACGGCGGGCGGATCGCGCAGGTGGACACGCCGGCTGCCTTCTACCGCACGCCAGCCAATGCATTCGTCGCCCGCTTCGTTGGCATCGATTCCCTGCTGCGGCCGGAGGCGGTCCGGGCAGGCGGCCGTCAGGGCGAAGCGGTAGTGGCGGGGCAGAGCCTCCCGGTACGGATCGCCGGGCCGATCGACCCACAGGTGAGCCTCGTCGCGATCAGGCAGGACCGCCTTTCGCTTGTGCCGGATCCGGCGGGAACCGACGGCAAGCTGGAACTGACGCTGACTGAAACGACCTTCCGCGGGCTGCACCGCGACGTCAGGCTTGCCTTTGCCGATGGGCAGTCGGTGCTGGTGGCGCTAGACGCAGACCTTCAGCCGTTGGCGCCGGGCACACGTGTTTCCGTCTATCTCAAGCCGGATGCCGCGGTGCTGATCGCGGCCGGCAGTGCCTAGCCGACGTTACGGACAGACGGAACGACAATGAAAGACTTAACAAAAAGGGGAATGGCGATGATAAAACGAAATGAGTGGTTTCTATCCTCCAATACCAGCAACAGGCAGCGCCGCCAGTTCCTGGGGCTCATGGGTGCGGGTGCCGCGGCGTTTTCGCTCGGTGGCCTCGGTCTTGCCGGACGGGCGCAGGCGGCCGACACGGTCGCCTTCTGGGCGACGGCGACCCTCGATATCGGCGACAAGTGGCAAGAATTCGCCTCTGAGATCGGCGTCACGCCCGAGTTCACCGACAACGGCAACGATGTCGGTCCCGTCGTCGCCCGCCTTGCCGCCGGCAATGCCAACGACCTCTTCGACGTCGGCGGCTTCCAGGGTGGAGCGGAAAAGGAACTGGCGCGCCAAGGCGTGATCATTCCCTGGGACCTTTCGAAGATCCCCAACTACCAGGGCGTCTGGCAATGGGCCAAGGACATTCCCTACCTCAAGCACGACGGCAAACAATACGGCATTCCGACGGTCGTCAATGCCGACTCGATCATCTACCGGCCCGACAAGCTCGGCAAGGTCGACAGCTACGGCGTGATCTTCGATCCAAAGCTGAAGGGGCGCGTCGGAATGGAGGACGCCTGGATCAACAGCGCGATCTTCACGGCCATGTATTTGAAGGAAAGCGAGAACAAGCCGATCACCGACCCCGGCAACCTGACGGAATCCGAACTTGGGCTCGTCATGGAATTTCTGATCAAGCACAAGAAGGACGGCCAGTTCCGTACCTTCTGGAACGGCTGGGAGCAAGGTGTCCAGCTTGTCGCCGACGGGGAAGTCGACGCAATGACCGGCTGGGAGCCTATCGTCTATGAGGGGCGCAAGCGCGGGCTGCAAGTCGAATATGCAGCACCCGTCGAAGGCTATGAGGGCTGGGGCAACAACAGCGTGCTCCTGAAGGGCGCCGGCGACCGGGGCGTCTCGGATGCCGCGCATAAATTCGTCGATGGCCTGCTCGACGGCCTCTATGGCTGCGAACTGGGCAAGGCGCGCGGTTATCTGGTTCCGACCGACAAGAATGTCGAATACGCCAAAGCGCACCCCGACGAATACAAGCCCGAGGATGTCCAGGCGCTCGGCGACCATGTGAAGGCCAAGTTCGCCGGCAAGGTTTATTGGCAGAATTGCCGGCCGGATAATTTCCAGCTCTACGAGGAATGGTGGCAGAAGCTGCGCAACGCTTGACGACGGCCTGAGCAATCATGCGAGAATGGCCGCGGCCGCTTGCTGCCGCGGCTAGCCCCAGCCAAGGTTCAGACATGTCCGGCCCATACCGCTCCACTGCCCTGCCCCTGATCTCGCTGCCGTTGCTTGTTATCCTCGTCTTCGGCTTGGCCCCGCTGGCGGTCGTGGTCACATGGAGCTTCTGGACCTGGGATTCGGCGACCTACTGGATCAAGCCGGATCTAAGCTTTGCCGGCTACGCCGCGATCCTCGATGCCGGGCGCTGGACGGTCATTCTGTCGACGCTTGCAAAAGCGCTTGGAACGGCGCTGCTCTGCCTCCTGATCGCCTATCCCTCCGCCTATGCGGTGCATTTCCTCGCCGGCCGCAGGCTCGCGGTCATCCTGCTCGCGCTGATGACGATCCCCTTTTTCACCTCCTATCTTATCCGTTCCTTCTCCTGGCGCCTGGTGCTCGGACGCACTGGTGTCGTCAATACCGGGCTCCAAGAGCTTGGGCTGACCACAACGCCGATCGACTGGCTGCTCTTCAGCAACTTTGCTGTCATCGTCGGCCTCGTGGCCTCATACCTGCCGTTCGCGACCTTTCCGCTGCTGCTCTCGATGCGCCGCCTCGATACAACAGTGCTGGCCGCCGCCCGCGACCTTGGGGCCGGATTCTGGAAGACGCTGACGACGATCATGATACCGCTCACCATGCCTGGCATATTCGCCGGCTTCCTGTTCGTCTTCGTCATGGTCGCCGGCTCCTCGACGGAAGTGCAGATGCTGGGCGGCGCCGGTGCCAGCATCGTCTCGGTGATGATCAACGACGTGATGCGCGTTGCGAACTACCCGCTCGCCTTCGCCATCTCCACCGTCGTGCTCGCCGTGATCTTCGCGCTCGTCCTGATCGGCAACCGCCTGTTCGGCCTTGCCTCCCTGTTCGAGGATCGCTCATGACGGCGCAAACCGAAGGCAGCGCGAACCGTCTGCTGATCTGGGCCCTGACGATTGCCGGACTGGTCGTGATCTATGCGCCGCCGCTTTACTTGCTGGCGGTTTCGTTCAATCCCGCCTTGCAGCCGGGGCTGCCGAACCTCTCGGATATCACGCTGAAATGGTACGCCTCGCTGCTCGAGGAGCGGGCACTTGTGTCAGCGTTGCAGCAATCAGCAATCATAGCCACCCTGACCGCGGTGCTTGCGACGGTAATTTCGCTTGCCGCAGCACTCGCCTATTTCGAGCTTCATCGAAGCCGCACAGCCTGGTTCCTGACCGTCATTCTGCCGATGTTCGTCCCGGGCGTGATCCAGGGCCTCGCTCTGTCAACCGTCTTTACCCGCATCGGGATCAAGGCCTCCGCGCTGACCGTGACGGCCGGGCATCTGCTCTGGGCGATGCCCTTCGCCTTTATCGTCATCCTGACGAGTTTCGCGGCGGTCAAGCCGTCCTACCTGATGGCGGCGGCCGATCTCGGCGCCGGCCGTTGGCGGCAGTTCCGTGACATCACACTGCCGCTGATCCGCCCCGGCCTCGTCAGCGCCTTCATCTTCTCGTTCCTGCTCTCGCTGAACGAGTTCACCCGTTCCTTCTATCTCGCCGGCCGACAGAACACGCTGCCGGTCGTCCTGTTCGGCAAGATGAACGCCGGCGCCTCGCCGACGATCTATGCAATGTCGGGGGCGATATTCATGTTGTCGGTGGCGCTTGTTTTCCTGATAGCGCTCAAGCTTGCCGCACGCAGGAAGCCGGTTAGATAGCGCGCATTGACATGGTGCCGCTATGGACGAAATCACTTTGATTATTGTCGTGAAAGACGCCGTCGAGGCGATGGAGCGATCGAGAGATCATCGACTGAGATCAGCAGCATTATCGGCGTGATTGACGACATAGTTTTCCAGTCCGGCTTGCGAGCATTTGCAGTCATCGGACCCCTCCGTCCGCATGGCTCAGGTTCCCTTAAATCGCCAAAGCGCTAACGCGGAAGCCAGGATCAATATCGTGCAGAAGCCCCACAGTGCCGACGGAGACAGCTGCGCATAAATGAATGTTCCGATCGAAGGAGCAGCTAAACCTGCAACCGACTGAGCAGTCCGGTAAAAGCCCATATACTCTCCGCTTCGTTCTCCGTTTTTCGCGGCTATCCCCATGACGATCGACATGATTGCTGGATAGAAGAGTAGCTGACCAAAGGTGATGAGTAGGTAAAGGCCCACAAGTACTGACCCACCGGAACCGGTCGGCAGCAGGGAAAAGGCGGTCGCAACGATGGCCATACCCGCTACGGCCATCTGTATGGGATTTCGCTGCTTTACCCAGCTCGAGACGGGCAGCACCGCGACCGCGAACATGAGATAGCCGAGGGTAAGGAGATGACCAAAAGCCTCCGGCGTCATCCCGTATGCCGAGGTAACATAGAGCGGCAGGGTAACAGAGGTCTGTTTTGCCACCACGTCGAGTACGCATGAAGCCAGGCAAACAAGGAGGAAGGCTATGCTCTTATGAGCTGCTCGTGCCGCTCCGTCGACCATTTCAGTCTCCGAAGCTTTTTTGCTCTCCGTGTTTAAAGGTCGGGCAAGGAAAACGGATACAAGGCCGGCCGCGAACAGCGAGGTCGCAGCATCCACGTAGAAAATCAACTCTGGTTTGACAGCGTAAAGATAACCGCCCAAACTGGCAGCGATCCCCGCCCCAATATTGATGGCGACCACATAGACTGCGTACGCTCGTGATCGCTCGTCTTCGGGACATAGCCCAACGACACAGGCATCATAGGCGGGCCGAAAAGCGCCATTGGCAAAGGCAAGGACGATCAATATTCCCCCGATAAGCAGTGTGCTGGAGATTGCCGGGATGACCGCCATTGCGCCACCGCTGATCAGGAAACTCAATACCAGAACGTTAGGCGCGCCGATCCGATCGCTCAATCTTCCGCCTGACCAGGTGCCAGCGATACCGCCAAAGCCAAAACACGTCAGCAGGCCCCCCGCGCTCTCGATGGAGAAATTGGCCACTTCTGTCAGGTATAGGACCAGAAAGGGCGTGACCATATAGCCCAGGAAATTCACGAAGGCCGCAGCTGCGAGCAGCCAGAGCTGTGCGGGGAGCTGTGGTACGAATGCAATCCAGTCTGTACGCTGTTCACTCATAAGGGCTGATGGCCTCTTGGTACGGTCGGCCAGTTCGTTACCATTCGGAACCATTGAGCAAGCATCAGCAGGCGCGCGAGCATAGTCATCGGCCCCGCGATCGTCAGCCCCATTGGCAAGCCTTCCACGGAGAACCCATTCGGAACGGTGATCGCTGCCACGTCACTCAGCAGTACCGGCATGATGGTCTCAAAGGGATCGGGATCGAATCTTCCCGGTGTGAGCGGCCAATCAGCAATCAGCGGAGCCGCCATCCCACTTGATGGAAGTAGAAAGATGCCGTCCGTCACCGGAAGCTGATACGTTCCGCGGAGATCCTGGAGTTTCTGCTGTCCTTCAATGCCAAGCGGATTTTGTGACACGAGCGATGCCGCCGTTCTGCACTCGTCGGTAATGAACCCTTCGACGGGAACGATCTCAATGCCTGCCTTCTCCAATTCGCGCATTGCCAGGGCGTAATTGGTGCGCGCATCGAAATGCACAATGTCCCAGAACCTGCCTTTGGCAAGATAAACGCGAGGTATGATTGAAGAGATGGGGGATAGACGATCAAATCCGTCATCAGCTTCGTATGCGTTTAGCGCTTTGTCGTCTTTCGAAAGGCTTTTCAGCCAGGTGTGCCTGATGTCGTGGACGTCGTGTCCGAGGACGACCAGCCTTCCTCTGGCCATAGAGCCGACGTTTCGAGGGCCATAGAATCCGACGACACCTGACATCGATGCCGCCACGAGGAGCTGACCGTTTATATCTTCGCCCAGACCAATCGTTTCGGGCCGAGTGGAGATAGCATGGGCGAGCGGTGAACCCAAAGGTCCCGCAATGAAATTCTCGCCCCATGCGTTGGGTAGCTTGCGCCCTGATGGCGTCTCCATAATGACATCCGCGATATGGGCGGCGTTGTTTTCAAGCTGCCGCAGTGCCTGACTGACAATTTCATCGTCAGCTATCTGCGAAACCTGGCCATTACCGTTCTCATAGCGCAGGTAAATGATAGCTCTGCTGGGTATGAGATCGGGAGGAACCGAGAGATCGTTCTTTGCGCTGAATTCAACTTCTTCCATTGCGCTATCCATGAAACCCTTGAGCCCGGATCCTCGAGAGCAGTTCATCCCGAATTGCAAACTCAGGTGCCAGCCAGGAAACGTAATCATCAGATGTGTCGGGATAGCCCACCGCTAGCGCGTAGACCACGCTGTGGGTCAGATCGTTCTCTCCGATCGCTCTTTCGATAAGCGAATGACCAATTGCCCCGGCGGGATTGACGACCGCGCCTTGTTTATTGAGGATCAGCATCATGTTCTGTGCGATGTGACCCGCTTCGACGAAAGCATGGGCATAAGCGCTTCCGTTGATATACTTCCACATAACCCTCTCAAAGTGTGCAACGAGGAATACGATGAAGCTCGCCTTTTCGACCCATGGCTGGTTTTCTGCGAACATGGCCTGCATCGTCGGCATCGGATCCTGAAGTGCGACCAATTCCAGTGAGTGCCGAAGAGCATTGTAGTGGTAAAAGCGATCCTCCATAAGGCCTGAGACCTTACGCGCAAAAATGTAACCTTCATAAGCATTGCGAGCGCCAGGAGAAGGTGTCATCCGGAGGGGATGATCGCCAACCTCGGTGCTGACAATGTCGGTTACGCCCAGCCCCGCATACATCGCGTCGGCAACCAGGGGCAGATCCAGCGGTTCGTCGAGAAAGGCTCGTATCGATCGCCGACTTCGCATGACGGCTTTCAGTTCGCCGTCTATTGCAAACGGCGGCAAAGACACGCTGGCTTCGCGTGTTTTTGAATCCAGTAATGGAGGCGAAGGATGGGATTTCGAACGAAGTATCTGAATCTCTGCCGCCATTTTATCACTGACGGTCAAGTTATCCTGTGATGAGAAGTGCAGCTGCGCTGTCACCGGACCCCATTCCCAGGTTTCCTCATATTCCGTATCCTTGTCAGCTATCATATCGCCTTCGACAACCAAAGCCGTCAGAGAGAACAGCTGTACGACTTCCTCGACTAACGACGAGGTGTAAACGTCAGACGTTATCGCAAAAAGTGCGTCCAGCGATTGCCAGTGCTCCGAATTGATCAGAACCTCAAGGCAGCGCAAGTTGCAGGCAAAAGAACGATTGGTCAGGAAATTGAAGACAACGATTTCGCCATCGTTGACAAAATAGGAAAGCGCTCGCGCCCGTCGAAAGCGGAACGATCGGATTTCGGTTTCATCAGAACTCAGCACAGATTAGCCTCCGTTCGACATATCGATAGTGTGGTCCAACGGCGACCTTCTGCAGCTGGACCAACTTGTCACTATTTGCCGAAGAGGCTGGGATTATTTCTCGTTTTCCGAGTGAACGTGAAGTGCGGGCTTCACGAACGGCATGCTCTTGTTCAGACTAAGAGCGCAATAGACGATTTCCTGGGCGGCTTGGTCAATCTTGGAAATCGCGAAGGCCGCCTCGTTGCGAGCTGGTCCTTCAGGCAGTTCTTTGGCGATGTTGCGTAGCGTATCCTGTACTTCGGATAGAAGCTGGTCGCCAACCTGATAGCGCGGAATAGCGCTACGATCGATTTCGGATGAGAGCTCCTCCTCGGACATGGGGACGGACTTTGCCCTGTGGTACTGCATCAACTTTGATTTCAGTTCAGTGGGTGTCACGCGTTGAGTGTGCATTTCAACCTCTTGATATCAAATATTGAACTTCCGAAGGTGAATGCCGGTATCTTCAACCGGCGATTTAAGGCTAAATCTGCATCTTATCCGTGTAAAGACCGCGGCAATCACTTTGTTTTACAATCTCTAGATGCGGCGTTAATTGGGGCTTTTATCATTCTGAGAATCAAGAATAAATTTCGATCCCGTAAAGGTGCAAGAACTGGCATTGGATCACGACAATTATCTAAGCGAGTCCCGCGAAACAGCCTTTTGGCGCCGTTGCGTTCTTCCAGAATAATCCGTTTCTCCGGGGGATCGAGAAGTTTGGCTATTTCAACAGCGCGGATCAAACGATGAGAGTAGCCGGATTCTATCGTGACGGTTAGAGAAGCCCTCACACCCGAACCCCCCCCCTCCCGGTCATCTCCCTCAGCCCCAGCTCGCCCACAATCCGCCGCGCCGCCTGCGGTGTTACCTCGAGCGTTTTTGCCACCATCCCGGCCGACAGGCGGATAATCCCTGTCCACGCAAGGCTCGAGGAGATCTTCATTGCCTCGCTGGTAGAGTCCAGCGGCGCGCTCGCCGCTTCGGTGAATCGGGCGACCTGATCCGGATGCGAGGCATCGACGAACACCAGGCCCGCGACTTCATCGCCAAATTTCCGAGTGTAGGCCATGCCGTAAGGTCCACCGATCGAATGGCCGACCAGAATGAAAGGTCCCTTTTCTCCGGCCGCAACCAGGTCTGGTTTGCAAGGAAGAGCGGGGCGGGTGAGATGCCCCTTCGGCTCGATATCGGCATGACATTGGCTTGGCATGGCAACAGCCTCGATCGAGCCCGGACCAATCCTGTTGTGAAGGGACACTTAGAAAAGCCTGAGCGGAAAGTCTTTTCGTCATCAAAGGACGATTCTTTTGGTTCGACGGTGATCGGTTTGTTGGGCCATAGCAATTCAGTGCCGGGCTTCTAATGGAGGCCGCGCTCACTGTGGCATTCTCGCTTCATCCTTGTGGCCCTACGGCGTCGATATAGCCAAGTTCGGCCGCGCGAAGGATGGCCTCCGTGCGATTATGGGCTCGTAATTTTCGCACGGCGGCGGCCACGTAACCTTCTACTGTCCTTGTCGACAGTCCGGAGAGGTAGGCGATCTGTTTATAGTTGTTGCCCAGCATCAACAAATGCAATGTTTCGATTTCTTGAGGCGACAAGGCATTCTCGGCAGCGACTGCTCGTTGCACCGGCCTCTCATCTACGTTTTCGCTCAACCATCTGTGGAGCCGAAGGGCAACAAAATCGAGCGCATCCTTTTCGGAGGCGGACAACGAACGCCCATCCATTCCAATGGAGATGAACGCAACACGCATACTCGGCCCCCAGAAGGGGACGGTATATCCATCGACCATACCGGACTCCCTAGCGTGCGACATGACACGTCTCTCCACTTCGGACGAGCGCGCTGGATCCAGAACCTGGCTCCAGATGAACGGAAACGCCGTCCTCCGCAGATGCTTCATCACCGGGTCAAAATGGACGTAGTCGTTGAAGTCATACAAATCGAGCCAGGCGCTGTTCCATCCATGGAGCCGAATGTTGGTCGCGAGCCGGTTTCTGCGACTTGGCAGCCAGGCGGAAATTATGTTCACGATCCCGAGGCGAGCTCTGATCCTCTCCAGTTCGATCAAGAGATTCGACGCTTCCGTTATCCGTCGGCACGCGTTGCCAAAAGCCTGAATGAGAAAGAGAAGCTCGTCGTCGAGTGACAAGGCGTAGTGTTGCATGTCCAGGATCCTTCTTGCCGAGGAGCTTCCCTCTCCGCGGTCCAGGCAACGGTTAGCCACGGGAAGTGATCGATGAAGATGACGGGCCGTTCACCATTGACGGGCCAGGCAGCCGGTCACGCATCCGACAACTAAAACAGCGCGTATGAAACGCGGCCGGGGGATCAAGGAGGTCGGCTATGGTGACCTGTTCCATGGCCCTCAGAAAAGGAGCAAAAGCAGCCTCGACAATCGGCTTGAGAGCGGCCGCGGCCGCATTATCGTTTCCAGTTTTGAAGAGTTCCGGTTGAGTAATGCGAAGAATGTGGTCGAGAGTGAGCCCACCAGGGTGACCCGTCAAAAAGCTTCCGCCATTTCTGCCACGAATCGAAGTGAGGTAGCCGTGCCGTGCGAGAAGATAGACCACTTGGGCCGCATGGTCCCTTGTTGCGTTGGCCGCTTTAGCGAGTTCCACCGTTTGAAGGCGCCGACCTTCCGCCTTTCCGCAGGCGGTAAGAATGTTGATTGCGATTTCGGTCTGTCGACTAAGCCTCATGCCACCTACCTCCTTTTTGTCAGCATGCCGCAGCGATGGGATTGCCGCTGGTTGGATGCGTTATCACCACCATTGGGACGCTATAGATAGCTTCCAGCGTTTGAGGTGTGAGGATTTTGCCGGGAGCGTCGTAAGCAATCATCTGACCCTTATGCAGGGCAGCAATCTCGTCGCAGAAGCGCGACGCCATGTTGACGTCGTGGAGCACCAGCAATACCGCCAGCCCCTTGGCATGGCTAAGATTGCGAATGAGAGAAAGAATCTCGATCTGGTGCGCGATATCGAGCGCCGATGTCGGCTCGTCAAGCAGGAGACATTCGGCATCCTGGGCAATCAACATCGCAAGCCAGACGCGCTGACGCTCCCCTCCCGAAAGGCTATCGACAACACGCTCCGCCAGCCCACCGATATTGGTCACCGTCATCGCCTCATCGACCTTTCGTCGATCGGTGGCGCGGAAACGGCCGAGCGGCCCGTGCCAAGGATAGCGGCCGAGGGCAACCAGCTCTTTGACAAGCATTCCATTTGCTGAAGGGATCTGCTGGGGCAAGTAGGCGACCTTTCGCGCAAACTCGCGATCGGGCCATGCGGATAACGCGCGACCCTCAAACGATACGCTGCCCTTAGTCGGAGGATGCTGACGCGCGAGGATTTTCAGAAGTGTCGACTTGCCGGAACCATTATGGCCAACGAGCGCCGTCATCCGTCGTGCCGCAATTGACATTCTCAGAGGCTGCAGCAACGTCTTTTCGCCGATCGAGAATGATGTGTCCCGCAGCTCGAAAAGCGTCTCACCAGGCTTCTCTGCACCCGTCAGCGACCGAGACGATGTGATCATGGACGGGATCCTTCGACTGACGTCTTTATATCGTCGGTCGATACCGGTCTCAGATTTCGCGAAAACTCTAGCGTCGCGTGATCGTGCGGGCTGACAATTTCCTCTATGACACTGCCTTTCTCGATACGCGCTATCCTGTCGGCAGCCGAGAAGTAACGGTCGTCGTGCGAGATGACGATGAGGGTTTTTCCCTGCTTTTTTAGATCGGGTAGCATGTCGGTGTAGAATAAGCGTCGGAACGTCGGATCCTGTTCGGCTGCCCATTCGTCGAAGACGATGATCGACCGCCCTTCGAGATAGACCTGAACCAGCGCCAACCGCTTGCGTTGCCCTGCCGAAAGGTCAGTCGTCGAAAATCTGCCATTCTCGATCTTGACCTTCCGGCCGATCTCGAGTTGGTCGAGATAACCCCTGGCCCGATCCGTCACTTCCCCTTCCGGCGCGACGACGTCGTCGAACAGGTAATAATCGAAGAATATCGCCGAGAAGAGCTGACGATAGTCGTCGCGGTTCTCCGCGTTGACGGGTACGCCATCCAAGTGAAGCGCGCCTGATACGGGCTGGTAGAGGCCGAGAAGCAGTTTGATGAGGGTTGTCTTGCCCGAACCGTTCTCTCCAACGATGAAAAGAATCTCGCCTTTCCTAATGGTCAGATTGACGGGGCCGAGGGTGAAGGGCTCGCTACCCTCGGCCGGCGGAAAAGTATAGCAGGCATCGACGAGCTTGATGTTGTCGTCGAGCCGTTCGAACCCTTGAGAACCGGAGGGCGGCAGAGATATTGTCGCGAGATGCGGTTCCGGATTGGCAAAGTCAGCCGAAAGCTGCGCGATGCGTTTGAAAGAGATCTGCGCGTTGACGAATGAGCCATAGGCCCCGAGCGCCTGGTCGAGCGGGCCCTTGACGTATAGGAGCACCAGCACGAAACCCGACACAGTCGAGCGCTCGACCCCGAACCAGCTCTGCCAACCGACGATCAGACCGATTGCAGCGAAGAACAGGGCGGAGTCGGCGGCATTGGCGGACATGAATATGCGGAAAGCCTTCGTCTTCATGTCCCTGATCCGGTCGATCGTGCCTGCGAGGCCAACGCCATGGACGTGAGTACGGCGCGCGCGATTGATGCGCAGCTCCTTGGCGCCCTCGGTGATCGAGCGGTAGTGTCTGTAAAGATCATCCTGCGCGCTGCGCGCTGCGTCGTAATAAGCAGCCCCGCGCTTGCGGGCGAGACGGTTGAAGGTCACTCCGGCGCCGATCGCGACAGCCACGATGACGAACAGGGCCGGCGACAAGAACAGCAGATAGGCGATGCAGGCCCCCGTGACTGCAAGCGCGATGGCAAGCGCCGAGAAACCGTAGGAAAATGCCGACACCGTATCGACGTCCTGACCGAGCGCCGAAAGCAGGCGATGTGCCTTGTAGCGCTCGATTTGGTCGATTGGCGCGGCGACGACCTTCGCGACCAGATCCTTCCGCAGCGAGGCGATGATCTGCTGGCCGATCCAGCTGTTGCCGAGGTCGGAGACGATTTCACCGAAGAGGGTCAGCACGACGAGACCGGCGAACGTCCACATTAGCGCCGTTGTGATGTCGCCATCGGCATAGAGCGCGCGATTGACCGTCGCAAGCAACCACGCCGTCGCCAACCCGCTGAGAGTCCCCATTCCGGTGGCGAATACCGTGATCGGCCAGAAGGGCTTCAGCAGTCGGATACCTTCGGAAATAAGACTGTTTTGGTTAC
Organism: Rhizobium sp. KNZ14-9A; assembly: GCF_056755015.1. NCBI lineage: Bacteria > Pseudomonadati > Pseudomonadota > Alphaproteobacteria > Hyphomicrobiales > Rhizobiaceae > Rhizobium > Rhizobium sp. KNZ14-9A. The sequence goes on along the minus strand of NZ_JBPGXB010000004.1, from coordinate 2,242,591 downwards.
GCATGGAACGCTTCCTCTGCCGTTGAACAGGTCTGTCAGTCACCGGTCGTCGTCGCATCCTGCCCGCGGGCGCGGGCAGTCTGGAGCCGTCGCGCTAGGGCAATGCCATCGCAACAAACCATCGTATGGGGCCAGCCGAAAGCTGATCCCGCGGTTGGATCACGGTCGCCGAACCGTCCCGATTCATCGCCCGCTCCGCCAAATGAGAACCATCAGGTATGGTCCGCCGATGAACGTTGCCAGCAATCCGGCCGGGACCTGATAAGGGAAAAGCACATTGCGGCCGAGCCAGTCGGCAACGAGCATGATGAGGGCGCCGATAACGGCCGATCCGTAAAGCTGCGGCATGGGTCTCTGCAGGCCGATCATGCGCGCCATGTGCGGCGCCATCAGGCCGACAAAGGACAACGGACCGACGATCAGCGTCGCCCCACCGGTCAGCACCGCCGCAGTCAAAAGCAGTTGAAGACGGCTGGCCGTCAAAGTGACGCCGAGGGCGCGACTGGATGCCTCGCCGAGCGGAAGGATCTCCAGCCAACGTGAAAAGAGCGGCATGAGAAGGAAGCAAAAGCCTGCAAGAATGAGCGTCAGCACGGCATCGGTTTCCGTGACGAGGTAGGTCGATCCCGCCATCCAGGACAGAAGCGTACCCATGCGCGGATCACCGGAGGCCATCAGGATGGCGACCAGCGCGCCAAACGCCGTTCCGACCGCAATGCCGCTCAGCAGCATCCGGTCGGGCGAAAAGGAATTCTTCCGGCCGATCACCAGCATGGCGACCATGCAGATCAAAGCGCCGACGGTTGCAGCCAGGATTTGCTCGACCTTGTCGGGGGCGGACGCCAAAAAAGCGAGCAGGATCACGCCGCAGGCAGCGCCCGAGGAGACGCCGAGCACTTCGGGCGACGCCATTGGATTGGCTGTCAACCGCTGCACCAGCGTCCCGGCAACGGCAAGCATCGCTCCTGCCGACAAGGCGGCTACCATACGCGGCCAGCGCCAGTGCAGGAGCCGCTGTGCGTCGTCGGAATCGAGCCATGTCCAGCCGCCAGGCCCTCGTCCGAAAAAGAGAACCGGCACGAGCATGACGAGGAGCAAGACGATACCGACGCATATCAAGGTCCACGGCATGGATGTTCGCGGCGCGACATCGACCGCACCCGACGTCGGGGGCACGATCATTCCCTTCAGTCTCGGGAGCATCCATATCAGGATGGGCGCCCCGAGAACCGCAGTTCCCACTCCTGTCGGTACTTCCTGGTTAAAGGGAAGCATCTGTACGCATTGATCGGTGAGCCAGAGCAAGGAGCCGCCGACGAGCGGCGCCCATATGATCTGCTGGGGTACGGTGCGCGCGCCCGAGAGCCGCGCGATCGCCGGGGCCGCGAGCCCGATGAAGCCGATAATGCCCACGGCGCTAACGACAGAAGCCGACAGTCCGATGGCGACAGCCAGCGCTGCAAGGCGCATGCCGCGTTGGGATAGGCCGAGGCTTCTGCCGCTTTCATCATCGAGCGCGAGGATCGTCAGCGGCCGCGCGATCATGGAAGCAAGCACTATGCCGACAACAAAACGCGGCAACAGATAAGCGACGGAACTCCAGTCGTTCTGTCGCAGCGATCCGGCGCCCCAAAGAAAAACGCTTTGCAGCGCATTGTTGTAGAAGAGAGCGATGACGGCGCTGACGGAGCTGAAGTGAAGCCCGACGATCAAGCCGGCGAGGATCAGCGATAGTGGCGAGAACCCCCTGCCCCAGGAGAGCCCGAACACAAGAAGTGCCGCCGCCGAGGCCCCGAGGATCGCAACACCTTCGCGTCCAAAACCGAAAGGGCCGGGCAGCCAGAGCGTGAAGGCGGTGACGGCGAGCGAGGCGCCGGCAGAGACGCCGAGTGTGGCAGGTTCGGCGAGCGGATTGCGCAGCACCTGCTGGAAGATCGTCGCCGCAAGCGCCAGCATCGCCCCGGCGAGAATCGAAACCGCCATGCGCGGCAGATAGCTGTAGTGCACAACCCAGGCGGCGACATCGGAGCCGTCGGCACCCATTGCCGCGGACCACCACGAATGCGGGGGCAATATAAAGAAGAGCCGGCAGAGCGACAGCACCCCCGAGATTCCCACGAGCACTGCGACAAGCCGGATTGGCCGCGCCTGCGCCGCATGAGGGAACCCGCGGGTGACAGCCAAGTCGCTCATTGCGTCAATCCAACCGGCAGTCGTTCGAGCAGCAGTTCGGCAAATCGGCGGGCCGTCGGCAGTGCCCCCCAACTGTAAAGCTCAGGGATAGACGTCATCCGCCCGGCCCTGACGGCAGGAAGCTGCCGCCAGAAGGGATTGGAGACTACGAGCCGTTCGGCAGCGCCGCGCTGGGTCGGCTCGAAACAGATGATCCAGGCGTCGGCTTCCGACGCCAAGGTTTCGATGCCGACCGTAATGAAGCCCCAGTCGCTCGCGACATCGCAGGCATTACGCAGCCCGAACTTGGCCAGGACTTCATCGAAAAGGCTTCCACCGCAATAGAGCATGACGTTGCGGTCATCGAGAATTCGAACGACGAAGACCGGCCCCTTCGCGCCCGACAGGCGCCCGTCATTGGCATCCAAGAACGCGTCGGTTGCGGCCAAAAACTGGCGGGCTTCGGCCGTCGCCGAAAGCAGTTCGGCGAAACGCAAAGTCTCAGCGCGGGCGGCAAGGAGAGGCCTGCGATCGGCCGAATAGATGGAGCTGACGACGACAGGAGCGATCTGCCGAAACAGCGGCTCCCAGCGGGCGCCCTGGAAGCGGCCCTCAATGAAAATGTAATCGAGATGGAGCTGATCGAGAAGTTCGAGATTGGGCTCGCTGATGAGGCCGAGATCGACGGTGTTCTTCGTGAGAGGCAGGTCCTGCCATATGCTGTCTGTGCTCGTCAGTTCCGGCAGCGCAACGGGCTGAATTCCCAGTGCGATCACGGTCTCGGCTATCCATCTTGCAAGCACAGCGATGCGAGGGCGCCCCGAAGGGGTTGTGCCCGTGTCATCCCCGCGAGCGGAAAGAGGAACTATCGGGAGCAGAGCCGCGCCGGCAGCGGCAACAAGTTGCCGCCGGGTCATATGGAGAGAACGAGATCGTCTCGTTCTCTCCTTTATGTTGCTTGCGCTCACCATTTGTACTTCAGGTTGGCGAGGACGGTGCGACGGATGCCGTAGGAGCAATTGATCTCGCTGCAGCGGGCAAGATAGTCCTTGTCGAACACGTTGGTGACGTTGACATCCAGCTGCAGCCCCTGCAGCTGTGGGCTCTTTGCACCGAAATCATAGGAGACGGCTGCGTCGAAGAGCGTATAGTCCGGCACCTTGTACTCCTCGTGCGGACCGTTATAGGCCGAGCCGACATAGCGAATGCCGCCGCCGAGCTTCAGCCCTTCCAGGACGCCGCTATCGAAGGTGTAGTTGAGCCATGCCGAGGCCGTCTGCTTGGGATAGTACCACGGCACGCGGCCCTCCGAGTTGAAGCCGCTCGAGTCCGGGTTGGCTTTGGACGTTTCCAAGTCGTTGTAAGTGTAGGACGCGACGAGGTCGATATTGTCGTTGAGCGCGAGATAGGTGCTAAGCTCCACGCCGCGTACCCGCACCTCGCCGCTCTGGACGCTAAAGCCGACATGCGTCGCATCGGGATCGTCGGTCAGGACGTTCTGCTGCGTCAGGTCGAAGACCGAAGCCTGGACGAAACTCTCGAGACCCTGCGGCTGGTATTTGACGCCCACTTCGTATTGTTGTGCCGTGGTCGGATCGAACTGGTTGCCATCGAAATCCGTTCCCGCCTGCGGCAGGAACGATGTCGTGTAGCTCGCGTAGGGCGCAAGACCGTTATCGTACAGATACACCGCGCCGACGCGCCAGGTAAACGCATTGCTTCGTTCCGTTACCGTCTCGCTACCGGGCGTGAGCAGGTCTTTCGTACTGGTCTTTGCCCAATCCTGACGGATGCCGCCGAGGAAGCGCCAGTTGTCGAGCTCGATCTGGTCCTGGGCGTAAATGCCAACCTGCTCCAGCTGGCCCTTGTCGTGTGCGATGACTGGTGCGTCCGGAATGGCAGCGCCATAGACGGGATCGAAGACATTCAATGGCGGCACGCCCGCCATGACCCAACGGTGCGTAACTGTTGTCCACTGATGCTTGTAGTCTAGGCCGAGGAGCATGGTGTGGCTCAGCATACCGGTGTCGAATTTGGCTTCGGCCTGGTTGTCGACGGCGACGGAATTGAGGATGCCGTCGGTTCCCCAGTTCCATCGGCTGATTTCCGTGTTCGTCGCATCCGTAAAATCATTCGGCTGGACTTCGCGATAATGACCTCCCGCATGAAGAAAACGGAAGTTTTGACGAACCGACCAGGTTTCGTTGAAGCGATGCGAAAACTCGTAACCGATGGAGGCCGTTTCGCGATCGAGCTCGTCATAGTCCGGTTCACCGAAATAACGGTCGCGCGGAATTTTTCCGCTGATACTCGGCAGGAGTGTCCCCTGCAAGGGTAGTGAACTGAAGCCCAGTCCGTCGGGATCGCGCTGGTAGCTGCCAAGGATGGTCAGCTCCGTATCGGCGTCGGGCTGCCATGTGAGGGAGGGCGCGACCGCAATACGCTCGTTTGCCGTGAAGTCGACCTGAGTTCCTGTGTGATAACCGACACCCGTCAAACGGTAGAGAAGATCGTTGCCGTCACCAATCGGTCCGCCGAAATCAAATCCGCTATAGGCACGGCCGTAGCTTCCGGTTCCCACAACGACCTCATGAAGCGGCTCCTCGACGGGTCGCTTGGATCGAAAATTGACGATGCCGCCTGGCGCCGCCTGTCCATAGAGGACCGAAGCAGGGCCGCGGAGCACCTCGATCTGTTCCAGCATATAGGGGTCGATCGTCGGCGAGTTGACATAAGTGTCGCCCGGCAGGCTCAAGCCATTCCAAAAGAGCAGGCTCGGGTCGTCGCCAAACCCTCGAATATAGACCTGAGCATCCAGAGTGCGCGAATCGTTGCCAAAGAAGCCGGTCGCAACGCCGGGGGTATAGCGTAACGCTTCGGGAAGCGATTGCGGGTTCTGCGCGTCAAGCTGTTTGCGGTTGACGACGGAGACGGAATATGGCGTCTCGACGATCGGCGTCTCGCTTTTTGTCCCGGAAACCGAATCTTCGGCGATGAAGCCCTTTTGTGGGCCGAACCCGTTTTGGTCACCCTGAATGACGATCGGCGCAAGAACTGTGGCATCACCCGTGGAAGCGGCCGTAGCCTGCGCCGCGGAGCCGATCGTCGCGCTGTTCGGCCCGGTGAAACGGTAGTTGAGGCCGGTACCTGAGAGAATTCGGGCAAGCGCCGCCTGCGAACTGAGATTGCCGTTTACGCCGGGCGAACGAAGCCCCTGCGTCACCGAGCTGCTGTAGAGGACCTGCACGCCGCTTGCCGCGCCGAAACGCGCCAAGGCATTGTCGAGAGAACCGGCGGGAATGGAATAGCTGACCGTCTGTTGCGCAAGCGTGATCGAAGGATTGGTCAGAATGGCGGCGCATGCAATTGATGCAGATAACCTCGCAATTCTCCACCGGTGTGTCCTTGCCAGGCAAAAATGCTTTTCGAAACCAAACAGCCCCATTCCCAATGTCCCTATCAACCTTGCCGCGATACCCAAAACGCGGCCCTACTGATAAGAACGATGAGAAATCGCCGACCCGAAACGATCGGCGAAATTTTTTTATTTGCTATTGGAGCAGCACCACGCCGCCGAACAGGTTGATCGGTCGGACTTGAAGCGTGTCTTCCAGATGGGCCAGAATTTCTTCCGGGCGCGCAAGATGGAAGACGCCGGAGACATGCCGCGACCGAAGATCGCGCCTGGCTATCATGACCTTGCCCTTGCGGTGGCGGTTGAGGTCCGACACGACGTCACCGAGCGGACGGTTCTTGAAGATCAACAGGCCCTTGCGCCATGCAGCTGCCGTTTCCTTGTCCGAAACGGTCTTTTCGCCAAGCCCGAGTGAAGAGTAACTGATGCTTTCTCCTTCGACGAGTTCAGCAGTACCAAGACATTCCACACGCATATTGTCTCTAAGACAGTCCACCGATATGTCGTCGACCCCATGCGTCACCGACAAAGAGCCACCTGAGGTGACTGAATTGCCGGCCTGCGCCGTTACGATGAATGGCTTTCGATCGTCCACCACAACATCGAAGACGGCTGCTCCCGTCGTGAGATGAATATTTCGGGCCTGTTGCGTGAAATCGAGCGAAAGTGTCGTTCCGCCATCAAGCATCGCGGTCGAACCATCCGGCAATTGCACCGTCCTTTGTTCTCCGACCGCCGTGGCATAGTCCGAGAGCAACGCCCCGATTGTCGGCAGGAGGCCAAGTTGAGAAAGGCCGAACCCTACGCCCGCGGCTCCGGCCGCCAGGCTCCCTGTCGCAAGAAATGCCCGTCGCGTCAAAGCGGAACTCGACGACCTGCCCCTGCTCCCCAGGGCGGGGCCAAGATTCCTCCAGAGCCGAGCCGCCTCCTGAAACGCCCGCTCATGCGCCCCGCTTCGAGCGCGCCAACGCAGGAGGTGGTCGGCATCCTCCTTTGTTGCCTTCCCCGAGGTAATTCGGACGATCCATGCCGTTGCTTCTCGTTTGAGAGCTTCGAAATCGTCGCCCAATACCTGCCCTCCGGATAGCCAGCGTTCTGGCGGGACGCTCATGCGCCGTGCCTCTATAGCTATAAACGATTGAAAATGAAAAAACCGAAACGTTATATTCGATTTATTTCATCAAGCCGTGCGCTGCAATAGTCCAGCGCCTTACGAATCTCCAGCTCGATGGTGCGTACGGAGACGGCGAATTCGGCAGCAAGCTCGGCATGCGGCCGTTGGTGAAGTCGGGTCGCGACGAGGATCCGGCGCTGCCGCTCGGGAAGCTCGGCCATGATGCGGGTCAGCATCCGCAGCTGATCCCTTCCATCGATCTCGTGCTCAGGATCCGGACGCTCATCCGCGACGGACAAGAGATCATCGACCTCGACGCAGGTCAATTGGCGCCTGCGACCGCGGCCATGGTCCAGCGCCAACGTCCGGACGATCCGCATCAGATAGGGAACCGGGGCGGCCAAAGCCGTGGCGCCGTTTCGCGCGAGCTTGATCCAGGCTTCCTGGGCAATGTCTTCCGCGTCCTGACACGATCCGGTTGCCTTTGTCAGATAGCGCTTGATCTGAGGCTGGGTGCTGAGAAAGGCGGACAGCAGATCGTTATCATAACTCGTCATCGTCGCCCCCTTACGTTCCTACCCGGACGCTCGATCTGATAGCCGCTAAGCAGTGAGGTTACAATAGTGGAGTTTAATACTCACGTTTTTGGGATTGATCCAATGCCCGTATGTTGCGCATTGGGTACAGTCTCGGTTGTAACAGAACGATTTGGAGACGACCTGATCGAAAATTGCCAGCCGTGGCGTAATCGACGGCTGATCGTCTTCAGTTGGTCAGCACTGTGGAGGCCATTTATAGGACTTCCTCCGTTTCTCGATTTCCGACGCGGCGCACGCATCCCTTCAACTGGTCCGCTTTTTACCCTACTTCTCGCCATGCGGGGGAACAACTTCGGAAACTACGGTATTGACAATCCTGCGTATATTGTTCGGAAAAATTGCAACCTTTACTTCTCTCCGTCGATGTCCAGGGGTCGCACGACCGGCATCCAATACCTTCCCGGTCCCGCAAGCCTCTCTGCTGCCGACAGAAATCACGAACCGCTGCAAGGCGGGTTTCACGCAAGCAATGAAGAGCATCGGAGAAATCAGCATGGCGCCACCGCAAGGCGGGATTTCGAGCATTCTCGCCACGCTAGGAGTCGTCCGTGAACTATCCCTACCTCGCTGATAGTGCTCGGTAATTTCCGCTTTCCTGCGGCGAAGTGTTGCAAGAAAGGCGCTCGCTGAGGGTGCTTTTCCTGCAATCTGATTTTCCGGTTTTCTGTTCGCAGAGACCGCCTGCTTCGCTTGGGAGGAAGCTGTTGGCACCTATGCTTCGCCGGTAACGTCTTGGATACAAAGAAGCGTGAAGCCACTTTGTTCGACGTTCGGATTAAGGGCGGGCATTGTCGTTTTGCATTTAATTGGGGTCTTCCTCACTTTGTGTGGTGGTGGAATTTGCGGTGGGCGAAACGCTCGGCGCCGCACGGGCGGAGGAGAATTTCCGTGAAGTAGCTGCCATGCAGAGATCAGATCAGCCGATTGAAGACGATCAAGCGGGCGCCTTATGGCAGAATTGACCGGGAGCATGCTCGGAGAACGCATGCTACCTCTCAATTGACTGGGTCACCAAACAAAGTGAGGAAGACCCCAATTAAATGCCAAACGACAACTGCCTGAGTTTGCGCACGTCGCGGACGGGCGGAGCCCCGAACTGCCGCAGGTATTCGCGGCTGAACTGAGAGGCGCTTTCATAGCCGACCGCATAAGCGACATCAGAGGCACTACGGTCGCCGGCGAGCAGCAACTGGCGTGCCTCCTGAAGTCGTAGCTGCTTCTGATACTGGATCGGGCTCAACCCAGTCAGCGCGAGGAAGTGTCGATGCAGACTAGCGCGGCTCATGCCGGCGGCTTCGCACAGCGCCTCGATCCGCAGCCGGGTGTTGCCGTGGTCTCGAATCCACTCGACCGCACGGCGGATGCCGCCGATCGCGCCTTCTGGCCGGGCGATGTGACGCAACAGTCGCCCCTGCGGACCCTGCAAGAGACGATAGAGCAGTTCGCGTTCGGCCATCGGCGCGAGCGCCGGGATGTCCGCAGGCGTGTCGAGCAACGCCAGCAGTCGCAGCAGCGTGTCGCGCAGCGGCGGCGTCATCGGATTGATCGCGATGCCGCTGCCTGGAGATTCTGCGTCGCGCACCGCCGGCATCGTCGATGCGACCTCGGCGAGAAGCGCCGGATCGAGGACCAACGAAACCGCCACATAGGGACTGCCGTCGGCGGCGTCATGGATCTGCCCGCTTAAAGGCAGATCGAGTGCACTGACCAGATATTGAGACGCGTCGTAGCGCAGCAGGTCGTCGTGGATGGCCACCTCTTTCGATCCCTGCAGAATGAAGCAGATCATCGAGCGGTAGAGACACGGCGAGGTTCCCGAGGTTGCCTGTCCTACGCCGATTTCCAGGCGTGGGATTGGCGTGAGGGTCATCCCGGTCCGCCCGTGGCGGAGCGCGAGATCGCGAAGGGGATTTAGGTTGTCGGTCATGCCAAGGAGTATGACATCAATATTCACGCATGCAAGCGCTTGAGACAATTAGGCAAGCAATTGAGAGTATTAGGCGGCGCGTGGGACGCAGCAAGCGCCTATCTGACCGGGATGAATGGTTACGCCTCAGCGGCGTGCCGTCTGGAAAAATCAAAATCACAAGGAACGTAGCCATGTCTCAGAAGATCGCACTTATTACTGGTGCCAGCCGCGGCCTCGGTCGCAACATGGCGCTGCATCTCGCCAGGCGTGGTGTGGGCGTCATCGGTTCCTACCGAAACAGCGCCGCAGAAGCCCAGACGCTGGTTGACGAGATCGAAGCCTTGGGCGGCAAGGCGGCGATGCTGGCGCTCGACGTCACCGACACGGCAAGCTTTTCCGACTTCACGCAGGCGGTCACCGACACGCTGGGGGCGACCTTTGGCGTCGATCGGTTCGACTATCTGGTGAACAACGGGGGCGAAGGCCTCTACGCAATGGTTGCCGAGGCGAGCGAGGAGCAGTTCGACCAGATGGTCGACATGCACCTGCGCGGGCCGCTGTTTCTGACCCAGAAGCTGCTGCCGCTGATCGTCGACGGCGGGCGCATCCTCAACGTCTCTACCGGCTTTGTGCGGACGACCATGGCCGGTTATGGCCTCTATGCCGCGGCTAAGGCGGCAATGCAGACGCTGACCAAGTTCATGGCGGTCGAACTGGGCGCACGCCAGATCCGCGTCAACGCGATCGCGCCGGGCGCCATCGCCACCGACTTCGCCGGCGGCCGGGTGCGCGACGACAAGCACATCAATGACTTTGTTGCCGGTAATATCGCGCTCGGCCGCGTCGGCCAGCCCGACGACATCGGTGGCGCGGTCGCCGCCATCCTGTCCGATGATCTCGGTTGGGCCAACGGCACGACGTTCGACGTCTCGGGCGGCCAGTCGCTTTGATCCGTTTTAAGCACATCGAGACACCGTCATGACCGAGCAAAACCTCACTCTCGTCAGCCACCCGCTGTGCCCATTTGTCCAGCGTGCCGCGATCGTCCTCCTTGAAAAGGGAGTGGCGTTCGACCGGGTCAACATCGATCTATCGGCCAAGCCTGACTGGTTTCTGGCCCTGTCGCCGACCGGCAAGGTGCCGGTGCTGAAGGTACGCCAGCTGAACGGTGAGGAGGCGATCCTCTTCGAAAGCGTGGTCATCTGCGAATATCTGAACGAGACGCAGGGTGGCGCGGCGATGTATCCCGACGATGCATTGCTGCGTGCACGGCATCGCGCCTGGATCGAATTCGCCACCCAGACCTTTACGGAGGGTTGGCAGTTCCTTCACGCCAAGGACATGGCGACCGCCGACGCCAAGCGGGCCGCCTTCCGTGATCGGCTGAGCAAGATCGAGGCGGAACTCGGCGATCGCCCGTATTTCGCCGGGGCGGACTTTGGTCTGGTCGATGCGGTCTACGCACCGCTGTTCCGTTATTTCGGGATCATCGATCCGGAAGTGGCGGACCCGATCTTTGCTGGCCTCCCACGTGTGACGGCGTGGCGCGCGGCACTTGCTGAGCGATCCAGCGTCAAGAACGCCGTGATCGACACCTATCCCGACCTGTTTCGCGACCACCTGCGCCAGCAAGGAGCGATGATCGCGGCTTAACAACCAGAATTCCAAGGAGTGATATCATGACCGACCCATCCAATAGCGCGCTGATCCTGATCGAATATGTCAACGACTGGCTCTCCCCGACCGGCGGCATTTATCCGGCGTTTCAGGACCGGGAGCAGGTCGACACCGCTGTCGCCAATTCGAAGATCATCATCGAAGAGGCTCGCCGTCGCGGCCTGCACGTGATCCACGCAGCGCTGAAGTTCGAGCCGACCTTCAAGGTGCTGGGCGAGGCCAAGTACGGCCTGCGCAAGATGACGCGCGACCATGGCGCGTTCCTGGGCGAGCAGGCCGATTTCTTCCCCGGCTTCGAGCCGGCGGAAGGCGAGCATGTCGTTCGCGAGCGCGCCGGCGGCAGCAGCGTTTTCGTCGGAACCACGCTCGACGGCTACCTGCGCAACAACCGCATCGATGAGATCTACCTGTCGGGGTTTTCGCTGCGCCAGTGCGTCGAGTCTTCGATGCGCAACGCGCACGACCTCGGCTACCACACCAACGTTATCTACGACGCGTCGGCCGGCTATACCCGCAAGCAGCAGGACGACTTCGTGGCCGAGATTGCGCCCTTTTACGCCAACGCCATCACCGCGCAGGAGTTCGTGGCGAAGGCATAATCCGCCGCTAGGCCCGGCCCGGTTATAGGGCCGGGATTCCGTCCGGCCGTAGATGCGAGGCTATACAATGATCGGAATGATGGTCGAACTCACAGTCACGCCGGGCAACACCGACACATTCGAACGAGCCTTCGCGGTTCAGGCCGCCGCAGTGCCTGCCAACGAACCAGGTAACCGTCTGTACGAACTGTTCAGGTCGCGCACCACGGCCGACAGCTACACGCTGATCGAAATCTACGAGAGCGAGGCCGCGCTCGCCGCGCACCGGGCATCGTCGCACCTGGCGACAAATCGACCGCTGACCGCGCTGTTCCTCGCTGCACCGCCCACTATGCACGCATTCGAGGTCTTGCCACACTCCCCATGGCTATGTCGATAGCAGCAGGCGGGCGCCACAGTGAACCGGGCGCGGAAGAATTCGTTGTCTACGCGCGCGCCCTCCCCGCCCATGAGGTATCGCCTAGGCGACCCATGTCGCGGCGAGGCTGCTGAGCATGAAAGGCTGTATTGCGCCGAACGCGTTTGCCGATCCCGTCGTGGTCGACGACGAGCCGCTACCGGCATTTTAAAGTGACACGTTATTCGCCTTGAAGGGATCCTGACCGCCGACCCCCCTATTACACGATCTTGCAGTCGAACCAATTCGAACCGCCGCTTTCGTGTAAGCGGCGTGCCAGGCGAATCCCGCTCCCCTCAGAATTCCACTTCCAGCTCGACGATTTCGTCCGGCTCGGCGATCGCGCCGGCTGTCCATTCGATCATGAGCGGCCAGGACAAGACGGTGTCGGCGTAAGCTGCCAGTTGCGGTTCGAGTTCCACGGCATAGGTGCGGAAACGCGTGCAGACGGGCGCGTACATGGCGTCGGCAACGGTCGGAGCACCACCGAAGAGCCAGGGGCCGCCGCTGGCATCCAGGCATTCGGTCCAGATCGTCTTGACGCGCTCTACATCCGGCCGCGCCCCCGAGAAGATCTTGAAGCTCTCGTGCCTTGACTTCAAGTTCATCGGCAGTGCCGAACGCAGATTGTGGAAGCCCGAATGCATCTCGCCGGAGACGGATCGGCAGCGGGCGCGTATTGCCTGCGCGGCGGGCCAGAGGCCGGCCTTGGGAGCGATCTCGTGCAGATATTCGGCAATCGCCAGCGTATCCCACACAGTGACATCGTCGTGGGTCAGTCTTGGGACGAGCACCGAAGGCGAAAGCAACAGAAGCTCCTGGCGGGCATTGTCATCCAGTTCGACGAGCACTTCGGTGAAATCTAGCCCCGCCATCCGGCACAGTAGCCAGCCGCGCAGCGACCACGAGGAATAGTTCTTCGAGGAAATCGTCAGTGTCGCTTGCGTCATTCTACCCACATCCTTCGAACAACATTGCTTTCGCGGACAATCTTCTCGCATCGCAAGAAATATTGCACTAGCATTTTTGCATCGCGAAATTCTGTTGCGATGCAGGAGATGCGTCATGCTCTACCAAGCCTATCAGTTCCAGGAAGACCTCTTCGCCCCGATGCGCGACTGGGCGCGACGCCTCGAGATGTTTTCCTCAAGCTTCTGGAGCGGCGACCTGAGCCGCTACTTCGAGGCGGCGATGGAGATGATCTCCCGGTTCCAGCTAACCCACGAACGTCCGGATTTCGCCATAACATCGGTGACGATCGGCAATCGCGATGTGCCGATAACCCTGGAGACAGCCCTCGATCTGCCTTTCGGCAAGCTGCTGCATTTTTCCGCGGACGTCGATACGAGACGGCCACGGGTGCTCGTCATCGCCCCGCTCTCCGGCCATTTCTCGACACTTCTGAGGGGTACGGTGCAGACGCTGCTGCGCGACCACGACATCTATATCACCGACTGGGCCAACGCCCGCGACGTTCCGCTTTCCGCCGGACGCTTCGGCATGGACGATTACGTGGACTATATCATCCGCTTCCTGGAGGAGATCGGCCCCGGCGGACATATCCTTGCCGTCTGCCAGCCCTGCGTTCAGGCGCTCGTGGCGGTTGCCGTGATGTCGGAAGTTAGGCATCCCGCCACGCCAAGAACAATGACGCTGATGGCCGGTCCGGTGGACCCGCGCGAGAGCCCCACGAAGGTCAACGAACTCGCCGTCTCGAAATCGCTCGCATGGTTCGAGAATTCGCTGATCAGCTGCGTTCCGTTGCGCTTTGCCGGCGGCGGGCGGCGGGTCTATCCGGGCGTCGTCCAGCTCAGCGCCTTCATGAGCATGAACATGGAGCGCCACCAGACCGCCCATCACAAGCTCTTCGAGCACCTGGCAAAGGGCGAGACGGCCGAAGCCGGGAAGATTAAGACCTTTTACAACGAATATTTCGCAGTGCTCGACCTTACGGAAGAATTCTATCTCGAGACGATCGACCGCGTCTTCCAGAAGGCCGAACTGGCGATGGGCGAGTATACCCATCGCGGGCGCAAGGTCGATCCGGGCCTGATACGCAACACGGCACTGCTGACGGTCGAGGGCGGGCGCGACGACATCTGCGCCCTGGGCCAGACTTCGGCCGCCCACGACCTCTGTCGTTCGCTGCGCCCTCACCTGAAGCGCCACCACCTGCAGGCCAACGTCGGACATTACGGCGTCTTCAACGGCCGCCGCTGGGAGACGGAGATCTACCCTGTCGTGCGCAACATGATCCTGGCGATGGAGTAGGAGACCCGTCCGACCGTCTGAAGGCCTGCGTCCCTGTAACCACTTTCAACCAGATTCCAGATACGCAAACGCCCGCTGTGCTACACTGGGCGTTTCTGCAATCGGCCGACAATCAGCGCCGGCGAATAAAGCCGCCACAGCCTTTGGGAAATGTCGCTTGTACAGGCCGGCTATGCCCAAGAAGATGCCGATCCGCCTACCTAAGCTCTTGAAGGGGCTCGAACCGACGACCCGCTCCGTCTCGGACATCACTTCTTGAGGTCCTCGAACCGGAGATCGAAACGCGCGAGATACTTCGTCAGACGATCTGCATCATTGCTGCTCTTCTTCTCCAGGCGCGAGTTTGCGAATAGGGCTCTGCCGGCAGCGCTTGCCGTTGGGTGTTCTCGGCAGGTGTGAAGGACGGTGGCAAGTTGCGCGGTGTCAAAGCGATCGAGACGATCGGCAACTTCGGCGCCCAGGAATTCAATGACGATTGCGTCGGCTGCAGCGCCGTCATTTGCTGTGCGCCAAAAGGCCTTCAGTCTTCTGACTTCGTCATCGACAACGTCGGTCGTGATGCGCCCATGCGGCGCGAGTGTCGCCATGCGCGTCACCGAGGCCGACAGATCACGGAAGTTGGCGCTCCAGGCGGCTTGCGGGCCGGCCGCAAAGGCAAGATAGCGTTCGCGCGCTTCCTTGTTGAAGGTGACGTTTTCGCCTTCACGTTCCAGATAGCGCTTGAGCTCGAAGTCGAGATTGGGCTCGATATCTTCCTTGCGCTCGCGGAGAGCCGGCAGTTGGAACGTCCAAAGGTTCAGGCGGGCATAGAGATCTTCGCGGAACCTGCCTTTATGGACGTCCTCGCCGAGATCGCGATTCGTGCCGGCAAGCAGTTGAAAGTCTGCGAGCGCCTCCCGGTCTGCCCCCATCGGCAGAAACCTCTTCTCCTCGATCGCGCGCAGGCACATGGCCTGTTCATCAAGGCCGAGTTCGCCGATCTCGTCGAGAAACAGCACGCCCTTGTCGGCGGACTTGAGCAGGCCGGCGCGCTCACCGGCAGCACCGGTGAACGCGCCTTTCACATGGCCGAACAGGGTGGACATAGCCTGGTCGCCGCGCAAGGTCGCACAATTGACCTCGACGAAAGGTCCGCTGACCTTGCGCTGGCTCTTTTTCAGTTCGTAGATCCGGCGAGCGAGCTGCGACTTGCCGGCACCCGTCGGCCCGGTCAGGAGAACGGGCGCCGTCGAGCGGATCACCACCCTTTCGATCTCGTCGATCATTCTGTTGAAGGTGGTACTGCGGGTCGAAATCCCCGATTTCAGGAAAGAGGCGGCGTCTTCCCGCTCGGAGGCGAAGCGCTTGGCGATCTCGTCATAGCGGGAAAGGTCGAGGTCGATGATCCGGTGCGTGCCGGCGAAATCCTGTTCTGGCTCTCGGTCGCGGGGCGGCGAGAGCTGCAACAACTGGCCGGGAATGATGCGGGCTTCGGTCAGCAGGAACCAGCAGATCTGCGCCACATGGGTGCCTGTGGTGATGTTGACGAGATAGTCTTCCGTGTCGGGGTCGAAGCTGTAGTTGCGGGCAAAGTCCCTGAGCTTCGTATAGACCTCCGAAAAGTCCCAGGGATCGCGGAAATTGACGACAGTGCTGCGCACCTCTGTCGCCGGCGAAACTGCCCCGATGTCACTGATGATACGATGACACAGCGGCTGCGCGTGATTGTCGTGAACTAATTCCAGTCGATCGATGAAGAGCCCGGGTTGCTGGCAGAGCGCGACATTGGCCGCCAGCGGCTCCAGCGATTTTCCCATTTCCCCGCATCCAGGGTGGTTCCCAATATGCTGATAGCCACACGTCGTTTCATGTCTTATCCAAAATTATAAGATCATATAAGGATGGATAATATTCGCCGATTTGCCAATCCTGCAACTAGAGATTTTTACGACGAAGACGGAAATTTTTACTCCATTAAAACAGTCAGATACGAGGATCTTTCGTTTTCTTGACGCTCATTTCTCCCAGTTGGCACGCCACTTGAAATGTATCTTGCACGAACCGTTTCAGAGCGGCCGTCACGGTCCTCCGGCACGGTTCGTCGCCAAACAGCGCATAGAAGAGAATTGAACAAGAAGGACTGCAGACGCAGAAAAGACAATGATAGCGGTAGTGAGCGGACAGGATTTGATCGATGCCGGCATGAGCCAGGGGAAGTGGTTCCGCCCGGCTCTCGATGCGGCCAACGCGGTTTTGGAAAAGGGTGGCTCGGTGGCTGATGCTCTGGAAGCGGCAAGGGCCTTCCAGCCCGGGCCGACGCTTGCCTTGAGGGCGGACAACGATATCGAGATCTACTCCAACATCCGCGCCGAGAATGCCTTCGAACAGGACAATGTCGAGAAGGTCAACGCGACGATGCGCGCACTGGTGCGCACACCGGTCGTCCGGGCCGCGGCTATCATGCCGGACGCCTGCCCGGCCGGCCCGGTCGGAACGATCCCGGTCGGTGGCGTCGTCGCCTCCGAAGCAATCCATCCCGGCATGCATTCGGCCGATATCTGCTGCTCGATGGCGATCTCGATCTTTCCAGGCACGGACCCGAAGTCGCTCCTGGATGCCGTGCATGCCGTGACGCATTTCGGTCCCGGCGGCCGTCCGCGCGGTGCTCAGCTCAAGCCTTCTGCGGCGACGCTTTCGGCCTTCGAGCAGAATCCTTATCTGCGCGACGGTGCACTGAGCGCTGGCATCGAGCATTTTGCGACCCAGGGAGACGGCAATCATTTCGTCTATGTCGGAACGATGAAGTCGACCGGCGAAACCGCTCTTGTCACCCATCATGGATCGCGAGCACCGGGTGCACGGCTCTACGACAAGGGCATGAAGGTCGCGAACAGGTTTCGCGAACTGATCTCGCCCGAGACGCATAGGGAAAACGCCTGGATTCCGGCCGATACAGAGGAAGGTGACTTCTACTGGTCAGCGCTGCAGACCATTCGCCAGTGGACGAAGGAAAACCATTATGTCCTTCACGACATGGCGGCGGACAAGCTTTCGGCAAAGGTCGCGGATCGTTTCTGGAACGAACACAACTTCGTCTTCCGGAAGTCGGACGGGCTGTTCTACCACGGAAAGGGTGCGACCCCTGCCTTCGACAACTGGGCGAATGATGCGACCGATCTGACCATCATTCCGCTCAATATGGCGGAACCGATCCTGATCGTTCGGGGCTCGAATGCCGCGCATGGTCTCGGCTTCTCGCCGCATGGCGCAGGCCGAAACTTTTCGCGCAGCGCACATATGAGGCAGTTGTCTGCGGAGTATGGGGCGGATTCGCGAGGCCTTAGCCCGAACAATGTCGCGGCTATTGTGGAGAAGGAAACAAGCGGCCTCGACGCGCGGTTCTTCTCCGGTTTCGCGGATGTGTCGGAACTGCCGAGCGCCTACAAGAGTGCTGCGAACGCGCGGTCGCAGATCGAGCACTATGGCTTGGCCGAAGTGGTCGACGAGGTGATCCCCTACGGGAGCATCATGGCCGGCGACTGGCAGAAGAACGCGCCCTGGCGCAAAAGGCGCCAGTAAAGATAGGGGAAGGCAACCAGGTTTGCCTTCCCTCACCTGCCCGGCCGCGCGAGCGATCGTGCGATATCGATGATGTCGTCGCGGGTCGCCGTCGGATCCTCCCTGTTCCAGGCGACACCGAGCCCGATCTTGAAATCGATCCCCCGCACCTTCTTCAGTTCAAAGCCGCGATTGGGCAGATCCTGCGTCCATTCCGGCACGAAGCCGATGCCAAGCCCGGCTGAGACCAGTGACACCAGTGAGAAGGTGTCGTCGCATGTATAGGCGACATTGCCGGTCAGATCGTGCTCCTCGAATTTTTCGGCGAAATAACGCTCACTGTAGGAGAGGTTCTGACGGGAAAAGGAGATGATCTTCTCATTGCGCAGATCCTCGATGTCGATCTCGCTCTTCAGCGATAGTGGGCTCTCCTTGGCGACGGCCAGCAGGTAACGCTCGTGAGCAATCGAGAAGAAGCGCAAGGAGCCGATATTCTCCACCGGCCGGATGAAGCCGAGATTGATGCGGCCTGCCTCGATATGGCGGATGATGTCGTCGGTGGTGCCGCTTTCGATATGCAGGCGGATATCGGGATATTTGCGGGCGATGCGCGCAAGGAAGGACGGCAGCACGCCGATGGTGGCGGGATAGACGGTACCGATCGCAATCCTGCGCGCCGCCTTGCCGGCCACCGACCGGGCGATCTCGGTCGACAGATCGACTTCGCTGAGGATCCTGACCGATCGCTCGTAGAAGGCCGCCCCTGCCCGCGTCAGCTCCACCCGCCGTGTCGTGCGGATGAAGAGCTGCACGCCGAGTTCCTTCTCGAGCGCCATCACCTGGTTCGACAGTGCCGGCTGGGCGATATGCACCTTGGCTGCCGCGCGACCGAAATGCAGCTCCTCGGCCACCGCAACGAAGTAGGATAGCTGGCGTAGTTCCATGATGCCCACGTTTTGTTCTTTAATTTCACAACGTATTGTACATGGACCCGTGGTGCCCGTCATGAACAAAATGTGGGCATGGAGACTTTTTCTTCGAACCTCAAAAAGCGAGCCGAACAGCTTGGAATTTCAAACGCCGAGGTCGCTCGACGCGTCGGTTTGAGTGAACGCAGATACGGAAATTATATCTCCGGAACCAGGCAGCCGGATCTCGCTACGCTTGTAAAAATCTCATCGGTATTGAAGATGAGCCTTGATGAGTTGCTGTCGGACGATCTCAAAAAATCCGAGAAAAGCACGAAGCGCAATCTTCAAGAGCGAATATCGTCTGCGGTGGAAGTTCTGAACGAGGAAGATCTCTCCCGGATTGCTATTATGTTGGATGCATTGGCAGCAGCCCGCTCATAGCAAAGCTTCGGATCTGACCCTGCAATAAAATGATCGCTTTGGTTGCATAAAGTTGATTTATGGAACTTAAGTTCCGGCGGACATCAACAGCCGCGGCGACCTTACCAATCAAATGGTGCTCGGCACCCAGAAATTGAACATTGAGGAGCTGCGGCGGCCCAAAGCCCCCCGACCAGGACCGCGCGAATGTCGGGATGGATCTGGTTGATGTTCTGATCCGAAGGCGCGCGGCGCTGCAGCGCGACACGACTTTGCGCAAGCGCTTTCAGCGACCAATCGAATCCCTCTGGAAATTTTGCAGATTGCACGCTAATATTGCGACAACAAACTTTATGTTATAGAAGTGGTGCCCTGGACAACCGCTTCAAGTCATAGGCGCGTTCCAGAGTTCATCCGGCACCACCAACGGTACGACACCTGATCGGCTTCCGCACCAGCGCGGATGATGCCCACATTGGTGGACCTGGGAGTTTGTGCGATGATGGCCAAGGCTGATCAGAATCTATCCCTGTGTGCTCTCACCGCGAATCGTTGTCGGCTCCACCGATGCCGGTATCTCGCACCCGCGGACATACGGCATTTCGAAAGGGCCGTTCAGCGCAATCGTCGCCTGGCGGACAACTTCATGAAGGAACTTGCCCCGGGCCTTCAGCCAGGCAATGCTGCGCTCTTCATTTTGGTGAAGGAGATGACTGAAGATAAGGTGCTGAAGGAGATATCGCCGTTTGGCGGCACCATTCTGAGGACCTCTCTAGATGAGAGCAAGGAACAAGTACTAAAGGGACGCTTTACAGCAAGCGAGCGTTGCGTAGTGCGCTCGTGCTGGTGGCAAACTGAACCGATCCGCCAGACTTAGGACCGAACCCGCATTTTCCCTTGGATTGGAGCCGACCTGAAGAGGAGAACATGCGGTGCTCAGAGTCCAACAGCGAACTTCGTCTGTCCGAAACCACGCGAGGCGCTAGCACACCCTTTGCGCGTATTCGAACGCTCCTATCCAGAACTCCTCCAGTCGGAGCATGGTCGTGGCAAAAAGCAACGGAAGTAACGAGGTATCCAGGGTATCTCACGACACCCCTCCGGCATCAGTTCGCGTGGTGCTGGGCGGCGTTTTGCTTCTGGCCGGATTGGTCGTCCTGACGGATGTGGCTTTTGCATCGGTCGTTACTCCGGGCTTTATTGGAACCTCTGCGATCTTGGTCGGCACATTCGAAATTGTCCACGCCTTGTGGGCGAGAAGGTGGGGCGCACTGTCATGGCAGACGCTGCTAGGATTTCTGTACATTGCCCTTGGATTGATGCTCACTAATGTCGTCGGCTCGCGAGCAATGGAGATTCTGACAAACGTCGTGGCCCGGTCTCTACGCACACAAGAGTTGTTGCAAAGCTACACAATCGGCCTGCTGTTCATCTTCTCGGGCATCGTCAGGATCCTCGTCAGTATACGCCACTGGCGTGAGGGGGGATGGACCATGATGTTGTCGGGCGCCTTCGGCGCCGGCGCAGGTCTCGTCATTCTGGCCGACTTCCCATGGATGGGTCTTTGGATCCTCGCGATCTTGCTTGGAATAGATTTCCTGGTGCACGGCGTCGCGTGGCTGAGATTTTCCTATTTCCCTCGCCCTGACTCGGATCAAAGCGATCCAGCATCACCTTCCGCGTAATCGGCCGCCACCTCCAAGCCGGACAACTCCGAAAGCCACCTGCTGGACGGTATCCCTCCGGTGAGAGCCGCGCGAATATCAGAGATGTCGCAGATCATTCGCGTCAGTGCCGAAGATCTCGATTGCACCGTGGAGGCCGGCGTCACCTGCCGTTGTTCCAATTTCGCAGATTGCGTTGCCCTGCCCCATTGTGGCAGTACCGGCATGCATCGATGGCCGAAAGGTAGTCTTCTCGGACTTCAAAGCCAAGAGACTGTCGTTGCAGCGACGAACGTTTGCAGGCTCGTGCCCTTATTATGGACTGGATATGACTGCCTCACTTTATGCCGATTATATTCAAGACCTGAAGGCAACACTGGACGATCTCTTCGAGCGCCCTGATCGCTATCAGACGTTCGATCTTCACATTGAGCTTGCGATGGGTACAGCCCTCCTCGTCTACGAAACCAAAAGGCAGAAAAGCCAAACGGATGCGATCGCCTATGCCCGGACGGCGAAGGGAAATGTCCAGGTGTCGCCAGCGCTCGCTCATCAGAGGATCTCATCATTCCTGGCGATGCAGGATCATATTGCATTGACCGGCGATCCCATGATCGGCCTCAATGAGAAATATCCGCATGCGGTCATGCGCTTCGAGCACCGCATCAAGGGCGCGCCGCTCAAAAGCTCGATGAAGATGATCTTCGTTGGGGTCAATGATGCCGAGGATGCCAGTCGCTACGTCGAAATGGCGGGCGCACCTGCGGCCATCGTCACCACGCGACCGCACCATTCCAAAAACCTCTGGGAGTGGAAGTAAAAACTGCGTCCTCCGTGTCGTGCTCACCCATCAGCCGATAGGCTAAGGCATCGATGAAACGCAGGCCGCGCATTTCTTGCTGGCACGCGAAATGACGGAGGGCAAGGGGATGGCTGAACAGAAAATACTTCATCACGCGCTCAGCTCGGGGCGAAGATCGCAAATCCTCCGAGGCGTTAGGCAACTGCAACTTACGGGGCCGATCTGCGCCTTCCAGGCGATGTCGCGTCACCTGTGTCGACAGGCCAAAAGCAAGCAGCAGCGCTGTGGCGCAAATGGCTGCAATCGCTCGCTGATGCGGGGCAGCCGGCAAATGCAGTTCGTGCGCAGGTCTCGGCAAGACCAGTGCCGATACCGCCAGCATCAGCAAGACCGAGACTATTCCGCGGCGTCCGGCTCTCCAACTCCGGTTCCCGCGCGTTGTCAGTCCGTGTCCGATTGGGCCGGCGAGGTCTCCTCGACCATGCCCGATCCACGCAGCATCCGCACGCCAGCGAAGGCAGCTGCGATCACCACCAGCGGGCTGATCAAGTTGAAGATGGCGTACGGGGCATAACTGAGCGTCGCCACGCCCAAACTCGCGGCCATGTAGGCACCGCAGCTGTTCCAGGGAACCAGCGCTGACGTGGGTGTCGCCGCGCCCCCGATGGTGCGTGACAGCACGACTGGAAGGAAACCACGGGTTTCTAAGGCTCTTTTGAACATCCGCCCAGGCAGAACAATCGCAATATACTGGTCGGCGGTGACTATGGAAGTAGCAAACACGGCGGCGACAATCGCTGCGACGAGTGCGCCGGTCGATTTCACCGCCGCGATGACGGGGCTGATGATCTTGTCGAGGACGCCTGCTTTTTCGGCCACGCCGCCAAAAGCGAGCGCGGCGATCACGAGCCAGATCGTATCGAGCATGCTTTCCATGCCGCCGCGCGATAACAGCTGATCTATATCCGCGACCCCCGTAGTGGACACATACCCGTTTGCGAACGCCAGCCACACGCCCTTGAGAAGCACGAGCCACTTCGGAATATCCTCGCGGCCGGCAGTGCCGGCGAATTCCACCACTCGATCGGGCGCGACGACGACAGCAAGTGCGCATGCTATGATCGCGCCGATGAAGATTGACGTGAAAGGCGGAATCTTGAGGAGCGCGAGACCCACCACGACAACAAGCGGCAGGAACAGCATCGGGGATATGTCAAACGCGCCTTCTATGGCGGCGATCTCGTTGCTTGTGTTGAAATCAGTGGGCCTTCCGAGCATCCAGAACACGAAAAGCGCGATGGCCAGCGCGACGGACGATGTTAACGCCGTTTCGCGGACATGCTCGTAGAGATTGACGCCGGCGACACCGGCGGCAAGGTTGCTAGAATCGGAGAGCGGGGACACTGTGTCACCGAAATAGGCTCCCGAGATCACGGCACCGGCCGTGATCGCGGCATCCATGCCAATGCTGACGGCGATGCCCATGAGCCCGATGCCTATGGTGCCGACAACTGTCCATGAGCTGCCGATACAGAACGAGACCACCGCGCAGACGAGCGCGGACGTCAGGTAGAAATAGGCCGGGCTGATCAGTTGCATCCCGTAGTATATCATCGCGATGAGAGTGCCGCTCAACGCCCAGGTGCCGATCAGCGCACCGACCGCGAAGAGAATGAAGATCGCGCCGATCCCCGAGCTTACGCTCGCCGTTGCCGCCGCGTTGAGTGACGAAAGCGAATGGCCGCGCCGCCAGGCGACGAACACCGTGATCATGGTGGCCACCGCGAGGGCGACCTGCGTCGGTCCGGATGTGCTTGCGTCGCCGAATAGATAGTAGGCGAGTGCGATCAGGAAGGTCAGACTGACAACAGGAAGGAGCGCTTCTGCGAGCGTGAGCGGCTGCGGCTGATCGGGCTCACTCATGGACCTCACCTCTCCAGCCGAATTCCCACTTTGCAGTAAGGACGGCGATCAAGCGGCTGATGCAAGCCGGCCCACTGCAGCCGCGATCGATCACGAGTTCGGCAGCCTGGCGAGCGATCGAGTCTTGCCTCATCCAGTCAGAATTCGACACTTCCGCCGACCGTTCGCAGGCAGATTGTAACGGTCGACAGGTCTGCGCAGGTAATAGCCAACATATCTCACGGGTCGCCGCAAAAGAGAGGCCGGGCATACTTGTGGGCTTCATCAGCGCTGGCCGCGATTTCGTCGGATGATCTTGCGGACCAAAAGGACCAGGCCCACGGCAAGAGAAACGACCCCTCCGGCGATGTACCAGGCGTTCCCGGATCTGTAACCCGCCGTTGCCAGCAGGAAACCTACAATGACGAGGATCAACCCGCTGAGCTTGTTGATCAAAGGGCTGGGCATTTCATCGCCTGCAGCCATAGCGAACCTCCGCGTTAGATTGGGCCTGCAACGACTTATGGAGCGAGGGAGAGCAGGTCACTCATGGGAGTCGTCTCGGCAGCTCCGCCGTCAGAAGTCGACGGCATCCCGGATGATCGGGCACGTCATGCAATGGCCGCCACCACGACCGCGGCCAAGCTCGGCGCCTATGATGGTAATGACCTCGATGCCCTGCTTACGCAAAAGCGTGTTGGTATAGGTGTTGCGGTCATACGCGAAGACAACACCTGGGGCAGCGCAAACGAGATTGGCACCACTGTCCCACTGCGTGCGTTCGCGCATATAATCATTACCACCCGTTTCAACGATACGTAGCGCCTTGAGGCCTAGAGCGTCTCGGACAGTCTCGACAAATGTTCCCTTATCCTTGTGCAATTCGACCGTTCCCGGCGTTGCACCGGGCCGATACGAAAAGGCGGAGATGCCATTGACGATATCGGGATAGAGCAGCACGCAGTCGCGGTCGGCAAAGGTGAACACTGTGTCGAGGTGCATCGCGGCACGCAGCTTCGGCATCGCCGCGACAATGACCCGCTCGGCTGCACCTTGCGCGAAGAGATTGGCGGCAACCTGGCTGATCGCCTGACGCGAGGTGCGTTCGCTCATGCCAATGAGCACATTGCCTTTGCCGATCGGCATGACGTCTCCGCCCTCGAGCGTGGCAAGACCCCAGTCCTTGGTCGGATCGCCCCACCATACCTTGACCTTGCCGGCGAAGTCGGGATGGAATTTATAGATGGCGGTAGTGAGTATAGTCTCCTCGTGGCGTGCCGGCCAGTAGAGCGAGTTCAGCGTCACGCCGCCATAAATCCAGCAAGTCGTATCGCGGGTGTACAGCGTGTTGGGCAGCGGCGGCAGCAGATATTCGGTGACGCCAGCCGCCTCGCGTACCAGCTTCAGCATCTCGCCGCCGTGCGTCTCAGGAAACTCCTGCGTGGACAGGCCACCAATCAGAGTTTCCGCCAACTCGCGGTTGGACAATCCTTCGAGATAGCTGCGGATCTCATCGACGAGGCCTAGACCGACCTGGTTTGGCACCACCTGGTTGTCGAGGATCCACTTCTTGCCTTCAGGGACCGCAACGGTTTCGGCGAGCAGATTGTGCATCTCCACCACTTCGATGCCGCGGTCGCGCATTTTGGTCATGAAGTCGAAATGATCGCGCTTGGCGTTGTCGACCCAGAGAACGTCGTCGAAGAGCAAGGCGTCGCAATTGGTCGGCGTCAGGCGCTGATGGGCACGACCAGGCGCGCAAACCATCACCTTTCGCAATTGGCCGACCTCGGAGTGAACGCCAAAGGTGGGCTGGGTGGAGCTTTCAGAAGGCATGGCCATCTCCCTTTCAAATTGTCAGGTAGCCGGTGGACAATCCTATGACCGCGGCAATGCAGCCGATGACTGCAGCGGTGAAGATCAGCCAGTCGACGAACGTATTGAAGATGGGCTTGCCCCGCTCCCGCCTGGCCCAGAAGTAGAGGACCGTGCCGGGGGCATAGAGAAGCGCTGACAACAGGACGAACTTCATGCCGCCCGCGACAATCATGAAAACCGTGTAGATCGCGGCGATACCGGCGACGATCAGGTCGCGGTTGCGTTCCTGTGGCCGGATGATCTCGTAGGTCGTGCCGCGTCGCGCGAGCAGTAACCCGAACGCGGCAACGAACAGATAGGGGATCAGCGCCATTGCGCTGGTCAAGTTCAGCATCAGCGCGAACGCGTCCCGCGACCAATAGGTGCTGATGACGAACAGCTGGACAACGATGTTGGTGAGCCATAGCGCGGCCGCAGGCACCTTGTTCTGGTTCTCGGTGCCGAAAAGCCGGGGCATGTCGTCCGTGCGCGCGGCGACGTAGAGTACCTCAGCGCACACGAGGGACCAGGCGAGGTAGGCGCCGAGCACCGAGACGATCACGCCGGCGCTGATGAAGACCGCGCCCCAGGGACCGACGACGGCCGCAAGCACGCCGGCCATGGACGGCTGGCTCATGGCTGCGATCTCGCTGCGCGGCAGGGCGGCGTAGGGCAAGAGAGTGACCAGCACCATCAGCGCGGTGACGCCGATGAAGCCCATGATCGTCGCCGTGCCGATATCGGAGCGCCTCTGCGCATAGCGCGAATAGTTGCTCGCGCCTTCGATGCCGATGAAGACGAAGACCGTCGCCAGCATGGTCGCCTGGAGCTGCTGGAGGAGAGTGGCCTCCGGCATGCCTTCGCCGCCCCGGAAATTGAGCCGGAACAGGTCGAGCTTGAAGAAGAAGAACAGGATGATGATAAAGGCGATGATCGGGACGACCTTGGCGACCGTAACGACGGTGTTGATGAACGCCGCCTGCTGAACCCCTCTCAGGATCAGGAAATGGAAGAGCCATATGCCGATCGAGGCAACCAGGATGGCGACTATGGTGTTGCCGTCGCCGAAGACTGGGAAGAAAGCCCCGAGCGTCGATTTGATCAGCACCCAGTAGGAGACGTTTCCGATGCAGCTGCCGATCCAGTAGCCGAAAGCGGACAGGAAGCCCGGATAGTCGCCGAAACCGGCTTTGGCGTAGGCATAGACGCCGGCATCGAGGTCGGGCTTGCGTTCGGCGAGCGCCTGGAAGACGCGCGCCAGCATGTACATGCCGCCGCCGGCGATGCACCACGCGATGATTGCGCCGAATGGGCCCGTCGCGATGCCGAAGGTGCGCGGCAGCGAGAAGATGCCTGCGCCGACCATCGAACCGACCACCATCCCGGTCAATGCGAACAGTGACAGCTTCTGCTCCGCTTTGGTCGCCATCGCACTGCTCCCTAATTTTGCCGTCATATCGGTGCTACGGTTCACGCCGGGGCAAGCCATGTCCCGCGAGCAGACTGACGCCTCACGCGGTACTGTAAGGCTCCCGCACAGCGCTAAGTTTGAACTGCGCACGAACCCAACAATATCTTCTCTCGCCGTAGTTGAAGTTAGCGTAGAATCTCACAGCCGTGCGCTGCGTCTCTATTTTGGAGCGGCCGGCTAGCGGAACACATTCGGGGGAATTTCCCTCTGACTGACGACCGCGTAGAAGTGCTCAGCCGGCAAAGCTAGAGATAAAAATCTCCGGTCTTAGAAGGGGAAGCCCCACGAGCGAAGGCGACGGCCATGGGCTAATACCAAAGTCTGATAAACGGTATTGAAGTCAACGACTGTACGGTAACACACACTTTCGGAACGAACGTGTTGGCAGACGACCGGTGAGTTCTTCACCGGCCGCGATCCTTGGCCCCTTATCTCGTTTCCATTCGGATTACGCGTCCGGAACCCGTAACTGTACATTTTGAGAATGTAGTGTCGGGTGGCCATCGTCAGTAACCAGGTGGGGCCGGTCCGCGCGGCCGCTTTGACGACGCTTGCTCCACCTCGAGCACTCTGACATCGATCGCCCGTCGGCTGCACGCCCGTAGAGCCCGAGCCAGGGCGTTGCTGAAATCAGGGAGCGGGGTGGCAGCGGGAGTTTGGCCGCATGCGGACGGCTTTTTCGCTGGCATGTCGTATTGCGTGGCAGCAACCGCCTGAAGAAACCAGGCAAGCCACTCGGCGATTGCACTGGTTTCAGGCATGCCCTTGTTGGTCGCCAGCAGAGGCCGCCAGACTACCCGTCCCAGTACTCCCTCATCTCCTACCGGCATCTTGCTTCGAATGTGCGACCCGAGCGATCGCGATAAACACAATAGCCTCGGCGTTCAGTCGATCGACCAATAAGGGCTCCGGCGACCCCGCCGGCGACCGCTCCTACCGCGGCACCCCCCCAACTATTGGAGACCGCGCCGCCAATGACTGCGCCGGTTCCCGCTCCAATGGCTGTCCCTTGTTCAGTTGCTGTACAGGATGCCAGGGCGCTCACAACAGCACCAACGAGTATAAATTTCTTCATGGTATTTCTCCTTGTGCTTCAGCCCAGAATACAACTAGGGCAGTATTCAAAAAAAGCGATGCACCGATAGGTTATACCATGGGCGTCGCCTACGCTCGTTGGCCAGCCGGCGGGCACGTCGACCGCGCTATCGAGCGACTTCGTGCGGGGATAACATTGAAATAAGGAAATCCTGCCTTGGACGGTCCTACTGGCGTGAACCGGGCGCAGCAGCGCGACCGCCGCCGCCCACGTGCCACAGGCGAGCAGAACCGCCATCGCCCATCCCATAGGCGACGGCCAGTAGCTGAACTTGAACAGCACAACCATGTGAAGACTCGGCGCCCGTTCTACGACATCGGCCCACCCGTCAATGCCGGCAGGAAGATCATGGCGGCTCTGAAGAGCGCGATCGTGATCATGATCTGGCATGCTCGGTGACGGTATGCATCTATGCAAACGAAGGACAATGGTGCACGGGAGTTGGAGCAATCGGTTCGCCGGCGACCCGTACTGGATTCAGCCATGAAAAGTATTGCAACTGCTTTGCTTACGAGGCTTCGTTTGGCTGTCACGGATTCAGGCTCTCGTCGCGCCTGGGCACTCGCCGCGAACGATGGCATTGTTGCAACCGCTGGCATATTGGAAGGGTTTGCTGGGGCAGGCGCAGATGATGCGACCCTTGTCTTGGCAGGGGCGACCGCGACGGTGGCAGGGATGTTTACCGCCGGTGGCGCGAAATGGGCTGAAGCGGCGGCGGAGCGGGAGGCGCAGCTAAGCGTGATGAAGGAAGAGAGGTCGGAGCTCAAGCGTCAGCCGCGCGTGGAGCTCACCGAACTCGCAGCCTATTATGAGAAAAAAGGGCTGAGTCAGGTGTTGGCACTCGAAGTGGCTGTTCAGTTGATGAAGCACTCTCCGCTCAAAGCACAACTGGAAAGCGAACACGGTATTCTCCATGTGATTTCACGCGCTGATGTCGCACAGGCAAGTCTGGGTTCGGCAATTGCGTACGCATTGGGTGCGGCAGTCCCGTTTTCCATCACCGTTGTGATGCCGATCCGACTCGAGACATGGATGGTGCTGGTGTCTGTGGCCGTGTCGCTTGCGTTCATATCGTGCGTAGGCGCGCGTGCAGGCCAACTGAATGTCGCACGGACACTTGTGCGTACCCTGATTATTGGCATCGGTACTGTCGCGATAAGCTACCTTGTCGGGATGCTTGGCTTCTGACGAAGGTGACGGAGCCCTGCCCGCTTTTCGCTTGTGTGTTTATCATTAGAACGGGGCCGGCAGTTCTCATAATTTCGACAACCGGGAACTTTGCCGGTATTTTACGTTTCACTAATGGATTGCGTGACGAATTGTTTGTCCCTCAACCTTCCGCGGCTCGGTTGTGCGGTCCGCTTTTCCACTCCCCCTACTACGGCCCGCTCTGGCGGGCTTCTTTTTGCACGTTCCCGTACTCGTCGCGATAAAGGTCCATTCCGAGCTGGAGAGCTCCGAAACGGTAGTCGAATTCCGGTGCGCCGCCATAGATGCCCAAAGGCGCTCCATCGCGATGTCCCCAGTAACCGATACCGCGACC
This sequence comes from Rhizobium sp. KNZ14-9A, assembly GCF_056755015.1. Classification (NCBI taxonomy): domain Bacteria; kingdom Pseudomonadati; phylum Pseudomonadota; class Alphaproteobacteria; order Hyphomicrobiales; family Rhizobiaceae; genus Rhizobium; species Rhizobium sp. KNZ14-9A. The sequence continues at coordinate 2,213,235 of NZ_JBPGXB010000004.1, read as the reverse complement.
CCACACTCCATTGAAGTTGGTGCCGTCGGAACGATCGCCCGATAACTGCTCTTCTTCGCCCACGCGCTCGTGGAGCGTATCGATCAGATGTCGGCCATAGATTGCCGCCATCGGTGGAATTGCGGCGTAGAGAGTCTTCCTGGCGAAAAAGCGGAATGGGTGTCGGGTCCGAACCCGGAGGGACCGGCTCGGCCTCCGAACGTAGATACCAGTTTTCGGGACCGTTTCCATCGAGGCTCGAGCGATACAGTAAATATTCGTAAGGCCCTGCAACCGCCGGAGCGTCGAGTGTGAAGGCACCGGGCTGCGTTGTCCCTCCATTTATGGCATCGACGACAAGGATACCGTTGCCGTTCGTCACCGATCCGGGCCCGCCGACATTGTCTGTGACCAAGCCAGTGAAGCCGGTTGCAGTACCGCCATCGATGACCAGCCGATCCGAAGGCGCGCCGTCGCCCGCGAGATAGGTATTGAGATTGAGGATACCTCCCAACCCGATATAGTCGCCCCTGACGGTGAGGTTTGTATCGGCCTGGCCTCCGGTCCGGACAAAGCCGGCGTTCTGCAGGCTCGGCACAGTCTGATCGAAACCGGCGAGATCAAGCGCGCCTTCGCTTTGGACGATATGCACGGAGTTGGGACTGAAGGTATTGACCGCACCGGCTTGCAGTGTTCCCGCGGAGACAGTTGTCGTACCCGAATAGTTGTTGACCCCGGTAAGCACCGTGGTTCCCTCGCCAGTCTGCGCGACCGCCCCGGTGCCTGAAATCGTGAGAGCATGAGGAATTGTGTGGCAGTGCCTGATCTAGCTTGAATGGGCTATGGAGGTGGCGATGATTTTCGCGGAGGCCCATGGTTTTGAAATCAACAACCAAGAGACGTCAGTCGGCGACAAAACGTCCATTGAAGCCGGATGAGTCTCTCATGAACCTGCAATTCCGGATCTTTCTGAAAGACGTGAGCCCCATGGTCTGGCGGCGGGTGCACGTGCCCTCGACCATGACGCTACGCGAGTTTCACGGTGTGCTTCAGGTCGTGATGGGCTGGGAGAGCATTCACCTTTATCAGTTTGTCATTCGTACGGTGCGTTACGGCTCCTGGGAAACGGCCGCTAACTCTCCGAAGGTTGCGCTTGACGATCTGAAATTGCGCAAGGGTAGCCGCTTTCTGTATGAGTACGACCTCAACATCCCATGGGAGCACGAGATCCGACTGGAAGAGCGCGGGAGCGTCAATCCGAAAACTCGCTATCCGAATTGCTCCGGAGGGGACGGCAATTGCCCGCAGGAGGATTGCGGTGGCCCGGAGGGCTGGATGTGGCGACAGGACAACGCCTTCGGATACGAAATGGTCGATGATCTGGCTACGACGGTGGCGCTTTTCCAGGAAATCAGCGAAACGAAGTCCTTCGCAGTACTGGAGGACCCGGGCCGGTTGGAAGAATTCCGTGAAACGCTTGAACGGATTGAGCAGTGCGCTTCTTGGAATGGCCAGCCATTCGAACGCCGGAAAGTGAATGAGCGCCTGCGGCAGGGCGACCATCTTGTGCTCATGCATCAGCAGATGTGAGCCGCCTTATGCGGCGATTTTCCGAGAGAAGATTGGCAGCCAGAAGCGCCGTCTTGTCACCAACCTGCGCATGGGCGCAGGTGATCGCCGCCTTGCTTTGCGGGTAATCGATCCCTCCTGATCGGGATGCTTGCGATAGCACTTGCGGCGCGGTCTATCGAAGTCATGGCGGCTTACCAAAGAATTTTCGGATTACTAACTCATGCGGAATATCACCGGCCCCGACAAGACTGGAGAACGGAAAAGCATGTTGCAGGCGCAATCTATTTTCCATTCCGGTCATTATGGAAAACGCGTCACGGGAAAATGATATGCGGGCACGGGTGGTACTGGAAATGGTGGGTGACAACGGCGAGACCATCGCGACCGAGACGGTTGCCGATCTGGCAAAAGTGACGAAAGGGGCCGAGGATCTCGGTTTGTCGTTGTCGGAGGCGAAGACCCTTCTCGCGAAGCTTCAGCAGAAGATGGTGGAGACGCAGGTCGATGTGTGGCTCCGGCAGTACCATGAGGGTGATGGGCGTGCGTTGCGGCACAAGGGATATTACCCTGTCACATTCCACACACTGTTCGGGCGATGTTCGCCTGAAGAGTCCGCGATACTGCCTGCCGCGCAGCGAGAGAAGCAACGGCCCGGTAACAGTATCGCCTCTGAGGCAATTGATCCCCGATCATGTCGCGCCCGAGCGTCTTTATCTCGAAACGCGCTGGGCTTCGCTGGTGCCCTACGCAGCGGCGGCAGAGTTGTTGGCGGATGTGCTGCCGATCGACTGCGGATCCAACGCAACGACGGTGCGGCAACATGCGCTGCGAACGGCCAGCCGGATCGAACAGGAACTGACGGAAGAACGGGTTTCCTTCATGCAGAATTCCTGTCCACGCGACTGGATGGACTTGCCCATTCCTGATGGGCGGATCGTCATAGGCCTGGATGGCGGATATGTTCGCGATCGCGACGACCGCAAGAGAAACTTCGAGCTGATCGTCGGCCGCTCGCTGCCCGAAGACGGCGATCCACGTTACATCGGCTTCGTTCATGGGTACGATCGCAAACCGCAGCGCCGGATTCTCGACCATCTCAAAAAACAGGGAGTGCAGGCCAACCAGGATATCACCTTCATCACAGATGGTGGCGAGGAAGTCCGCTCACTCGCGAAAATGATTGCACCGGCCAGCGAACATGTGCTGGACTGGTTCCATATCACCATGCGGATCACCGTTCTTCGCCAGTTCGCACAAGGGCTCGAAAACCACGATGAACAGGCCGGGCTGAATATGCTTGACGCCCTCAAAAGGATCAAATGGTATCTCTGGCATGGCAACGGATACCGTGTGCACGGCGAAATCAGCGATTTGTACTGCGTCGCTGAAGCAATCGAAACGGCTTATCCGAACATGCGGAAATTCCTGATGGCTATCGGCGAATTCCGTTCCTACATCGCCGCAAACGATGCCAGCCTGATCAACTACGGTGAGCGCTACCGGTCTGGCGAGCGGATATCTTCGGCCTTCGTCGAAGCCACCGTGAACGCCGTCATCAGCAAGCGTTTCGCCAAAAAGCAGCAGATGCAATGGAGCCGGACCGGCGCGCATCTTTTACTACAAACCAGAACGCAGACCCTCGACAGCTCGCTGCGCTCAACCTTCGAGAAATGGTATCCAGGCATGGCAAACGACAATCACGAACCCGGCAACAATTCCGCCGCAGCCTGATTGCCACACAATTCCTCATGCTCTCTGCCCATTACTGGGCACCCCCCGCACAGATCCGGACGAGCGGAATTCCCGCACCCGGCTCCTACCTTGGGTGTTTGACGGCGAAGCGTATACGCGGCCAAGGGTGAAGGATCCGGGGGCGCGGGAGCCAGTCATTGGCAAGCCGTATCATTCTCTCCCAGATCAATCGATGTCTCTGGCTCCGCCGCCGAAGCGTCTGAGCCCAGAGCCTGATGATGCGGTCGCGAAAGGCGCCGAGCGACCGAAAATTGGTCGGTACAGCGTGATAGGCATAGTAGCCAGCAAGCACCTGCTTCAGCCATCGTCCCTGCTCTGGGATGGGCCAATGCATGCGCCGTCGCAACTCATTCTTGACCTCCGTCAGCTTCGCCATTCTGCGGTCCCTCCGGCTTTTCCGGAGGATCTGGAACCGGCCATGCCGGGTTTTGCCACAGATGTGCGTAAAACCGAGGAAGTTGAACGTCTCCGGTTTGCCAAGCCCTTTCCTGCTGCGGGCCTGAGCCGCATAGCGGCCAAACTCGATCAGTCGGGTCTTTTCCGGATGGAGTTGCAACGCAAACTCCTGCAGCCGTTGCCGCATCATGTCCCGGAAACGCCGGGCATCGGCTTCGTGTTCGAAGCCAACCACGATATCGTCCGCGTAGCGCACGATAATCACGTCGCCGGTGGCCTCACGTCGTCGCCAACGATCGGCCCAAAGATCAAAGACGTAGTGCAGGTAGATGTTGGAAAGTAGCGGCGAAATCACCGATCCTTGTCCCGTTCCCCTTTCACCTACAGTAACGATCCCGTCTTCCAGAACACCCGCCCTGAGCCATTTGCGGATCAGGTGGATGATGCGCCTGTCACCGACGCGGTGCTCCACGAAACGGACCAGCCAATCCTGGCTGACGCCGTCGAAAAAGCCCGCAACGTCGGCGTCCAGAATGTAGCTCACCTTCCGCGTTTCGATTCCGACAAACAGAGCGTCCAGCGCATCATGCTGGCCGCGCTCTGGTCGGAACCCATAGCTGAACCCGAGGAAGTCCTCCTCGTAGATTTGGTTCAGCACCGTCGCCGTCGCCCTCTGGACAATCTTGTCTTCAAGGGCGGCAATTGCGATCGGTCGCTGCCGTCCGTCTGGCTTCGGAATATACGTCCGCCGGGCCGGAAGAGCACGATACACTCCCCGTTGAACCCGACTATGCAGGTCCACGATCCTTTGATCGAGGTCTGCTTCGTAGGTTCGCCACGTTTGTCCGTCCACGCCGGGGGCTGCGTTACGCTTGAGTGCGTGGAACGCCGTCCTCAGCATCTCTGGATTGATGTGATGGAAGAGAGCGGTGAACTTCTCCTTCTTCCTTTGCCTTGCAGCATTCCGTATGCGGTCCAGCGCATGGGACACACTTTCCCGGTCCTGTGCCCGGCGCGTGCTTTGCTGATCCGCATTCCCCTTGGTTCCTGCCCTTGGCTCCCCTTGCTCCGCCACCGATACTCCGGCGTTGTTCGCAAGCTTCGTTGCTACTATGGCAGGATCTGACTCCTCGAGATCGTTCTTCACCGGATTCGGCTCCTCGCCTTCCCGATGCGGACCAGCAGTGGCATCCCACTCTGGCCAATCCCGAGGTCTCCCGGTTCCCGCGCAAGGAGCGTCCGTGCATGCCAGGGTCTCAGACCACGCCGGGTTGAATCGACACTCGCGCTGTCGCACCGATTCATATTGCCTTCCATACACAAGACGAACGTCGGCACCCGAGAAGCGTCAATTTCGCGGTTCAATGGCTGGCCTACACGCTCCCCTGTCAACGCTTCACGCCCAGCCTCACGGCTGACCGCGCATGACTCGGGGTCAATGTGAATCGCTACTCCTTCATTGCAATGGACTTTCACCATCTACTCCTTGCCGGTTTCTACCGGCGCACCTTGTTCTGACCCCTTGTCGGCGAGAACCGCCTCCTCGACGACATTGCGGATCACCTGCGACTGGGGAAGCAGCTGCCCATCGGCGCCGGTGGTCACGTCACCGAATGTATCAAGGCCGAATTCGAGAGCTTTTGTCATGGTCGGTTTCCGATCGGATGCAATTGAAGGATGTCAGCGCCCGTCGGGCAGCGAAGACGATGGCGAATGGGTCTGTGGGCCCGGCATCGAGTTCTTCGTCCACGGCCACTGGCCTTCGATCTCGGCTTCCAGGGAGAAGCTGAGAAATGTCCGGATAAGCACGATCAGGCCAAGAAGTCCGACACTTTCCCACGTAAGGGGAGCGATTATGGTGGCGATGATGTCCGCACCTATCAGGATCTCCAGGCCGAGCAAGATTCCGCGACCGAGATTGGCGCGGTAGCGTTCGTAAGCCTCGCGTTGCTCGGTAGAGAAGACATCACGCGCGTAGCCGATGGTGGCGATCAGAACGCCGACCAAAATCACGCCCACGCCGAAGAATTCCAACCCGGTCGCAAGCGGTTTCAGAATAGGGGCGATCAGGCTGGCGACACCGCCTGTTTCAATATCGATGTCCATAGTGGTGTCCTTTAAAATTCGACGGATCAATATCGGAGGGGCTGTCGGGTTTCAGGACTCGGCACCTGCGCTGCTTGCAAAGAGCGCGACCGTGGCAAGTATCGCAGGAAAGCTGAACGCCGCTGCGGGAGCGTACATGTAACCGACAGCGCCGACACCGCAGCCGAGGGCGAAGGTCGCGACGGCTGCTGCCATCTTTTTAACCCGTGCTTTCGCTGTTACGACTTCGTCGGCTTTCGGATCGGCCAGAATGTCCGCGAGATCGAGCATGATCTGTGTGGTCGTGCCGGTCATCAGCGTGGAAGGCGGCGCTTTCGACAGATGCGCCTTGTGAAGCCCGTTCTGAATAGCCATCGCCGAGACCAGGGCCATGCCGACCGTCAGCGTGACGGCGCCTTCTTCAGCCCGAAACGGGCCATGATAGAGTGCGTAGGCAGCAACTCCCACGAACAGTAGCAGCTTGACGACCAGCATTGGCCGGATCGGTGAGCGATCCCGACTTTGAAGTATCAGGCAGACCAGTCGTGACACAAAGACAACCAGACAGAACATCGGTAGTGCCAGGAGTTTGGACAGTGCTCCGTCCAGACCGTGCGCCAACGTGGCGCCCAGTGTCACGAAGTTTCCAGTGACGTGGGCGGTGAACAGCCCGGAAAGCGCTAGGAAACCGAGTGTGTCGACATAACCGGCATTGAAGCTCAGGAGCGTGGGGAGGGAAGGAGATTTCATGATCGTGACCTCGATTGATGCTGTTGCCGTATTCCGTGTCTCGCACGGCACCTGAGTTTTGCCGCTGACCGTTGGATCTCGCAATTGCATCAATTGTGTCGAATTCATTGCGCCAGGCGACATAATGGAAAGGGCAGCCGAAGCCGCCCTGCCCTTTCCGTTTTCGTTATGCGGCACCAGGCCGATTGATCGTCAGGAAGTGACGGACAACAGGTTTCTCGGGACCGACATGGTAGGTCAGCACTTTGCCCTGCAGGTCGGCGTCGGCATTGGAGACCCGCTTGTGCTGGCGAAGATGTTCAGCCCAGGATTCCACCATGAACCATTCGACGATCTTCTCCGGGTCAGCCAAGTCCTCGGTAACACCCCAGCCATAGGCGCCATCGCGGCGGCGTTCGTTGGAAAGATGATCGATGGCGTGCAGGAAGGCGCTGCGGTGCTGTTTCTCGACCTTGTATTCGATCAGGATCAGAACCGGACCACGGTCATGGGCAACGGGTTCGGCAACAAGTGGTTCGGGCCAGTGGTTGGACGGGACCATGTCGGCATCGCCTGCAGGAAGCTTCACGCGGTGCATGATGAACCCGGCGACAAGCAGCCCGGCGGCTCCGATGAGCAGGGTCGATTGGATACCAACAGCCTCGCCGACTGCGCCCCAACCAAGGCTCCCGGCAGTCATCGCACCATTGAAGACGGTGAGGTAGACGGCAAGGCCGCGACCACGCACCCAGTTGGGAAGAACAGCCTGGGCCGCGCCGTTGAGCGTTGTCAGGGCAGTGATCCATGCGCCCCCGAGAAACAGAAGAACGATGATAGCAACGATCTTCGGCGGGGCGAGTGACAGGATGCCCATGACGGCTGCGGTGATCAGAGCCGCACCGAGTAGAAGGCCGTCGGAAGTCAGGCGTTCGCGCAGTTTTGGCATGATCAGCGCACCACCGATCGCACCAGCTCCAACCGCACCAAGCAGGATGCCGTAGAAGCTGGCATCGCCACCGAGCAACTGCCTGGCAACGAGCGGAAGAAGTGCCCAGACGGCACTGGCGAAAGCAAAGAAGATGGCGGCACGCAGAAGCACCACATGCAACGGCCTGCTGGAGCGGGTGTAACGAAGGCCTGCGCGGAAGGCGCCTAAGAAGTTTTCCTGAAGCGCATCGTTGGCGTTCTTTGCACGCGGCCACCAAACGAGAGCAGCAATGACAACGATATAGCTGGCAACATCAGCACCATAGGTGATCCCCGCCCCGAAAGCGGCAAGAAGCAGACCACCGGCGGCAGGCCCGATCGAACGAGCAATGTTGATGCCGAGCGAGTTCAGCGCTACGGCGCTCTTGACATCCTCGCGTTTGACCAGTTCGGGGACAATGGCCTGCCATGTCGGTCCCATCAGAGCAGCGCCAATGCCGCCGAGGAAGGTCAGACCGATCAGCGCGCTGATCGACAGCATGCCCGTCTGGGACAGGACCATAAGTGAGATGCTGACGGACGCCAGCAGGAGCTGGACGGCGATCAGGAACTTGCGGCGATCAAGGATGTCGGTCAGAACGCCCGCAGGAATGGCAAGCAGGAAGATCGGCAGGGTTCCGGCCGCCTGGACCATGGCGACCGCGGCCGGCGATGCCGAAAGATCCGTCATCAGCCAGGAGCTTGCGACGTCGCGCATAAAGCTTCCGGTATTGCCAAGGACAGTGGCGATCCAGAGAACCGCAAACACAGGCTGTGCGAGCGGCGCGAAGGTTCCGCCGGATGCTTTTGCAGCGCTCATTTGCCTGCTCCCTTGGCGAGGTCAAATGCGGCGACGAAGAGGAATGCGCCAGCGAGGCCAACATGTTCAAAGAAGGCGTTGGTTGCCATCATGCGGTCCATGCCGGGCGCCATCTCCCAGAAGCGGAGAGCGATGAAGGTCGCGAGAAGTGTGAAGCCAGCCAGCGCCAGGGCGCCTGCCCAACGCAGGAAGCCCGAGACCACCATGGCTGAAGCCGCAAGTTCGAACACGATGACGGCAACTGCGAAGAAGGCGGCTGGGTGGAGACCGAAGTGGTCCATTTCGGCCAATGCGCCGTTGAAATCGAAGATCTTGGTGAGCGGGCCCTGAATGTAGGCGGCGCAGAGCGCAAGTAGCGACACGGTTCGCGTGACCGGAGAAGCGACGATGCGTGCCAGACTGCTCCGGACTGGATTCGACATATGGGATTGGTGGGTCATATCTGCTCCTGCATGTTCGCCGATCTGATCGAGCGGCTGCGTTTGATGGAGCGATATTGGCTGGTTACCGACTTACCAACAATTGCAGCAATCGTTTCGATTTAATTGCGGTTTTTGAAATGCTCGGGCGGCAGCGTGGCCGCCCGAGCGCAAAGCTGAGTTTAGACCGCCCAGCAGGAGCAGCCGAGAGCGCCGAAGAATCCCTTAAGGTCGGCGATCGGAAGCTTAGATGTCCAAGCACCGGCATGATCGTGGCCGTGCACGCCGCAATCGCTGGCACACCCGCATGTGGAGATCGCCGTGCGGCGCAATGAGCGCGCGCCTGCGCCTTCGGGTTCGCCCCAGGCCGCGTAACCGCCGAACTTGCGTACGGGAGACCAGTCGGGCATCGCAGGCGGGATGTCGTTCTCGTCGAGCGTCTTGAAGTCGCCCGCGCCATAAACGATCTTGCCGCCGACCATGGTCAGTTCCGAGGTGAGGAACGAGATCTCGTCCTCGGCGCAGGAGAAGAAGTCCTTGTCTGGCACCACGAGGTCGGCAAACTGGCCCTTCTCGATACGACCCTTCTTGCCCTCTTCGTTCGAGAACCATGTGACCTTTTCGGTCCACATGCGTAGCGCCGTCTCGCGATCGAGGCAGTTGGCTCGCGGATAGAGCTGCATACCGCCGACAGTCTTGCCGGTGACCATCCACGACAGCGAGACCCACGGATTGTAGGAAGCGACGCGGGTGGCATCGGTGCCTGCGGAGACATTCACACCCTTGTCGAGCATGCGCTTGATCGGCGGCGTAGCCTCGGCCACGCCGTGACCGTATCGCTCGACGAAATATTCGCCCTGGTAGGCCATGCGGTGCTGCGTGGCGATGCCGCCACCGAGTGCGGCGATGCGGTCGATCGAGCGATCCGAAATGGTTTCGGCATGGTCGAAGAACCAGTTCAGTCCTTCGAGCGGAATGTCCTTGTTGACCTTCTCGAATACATCGAGGGCGCGGGAGATGGTCTCGTCATAAGTGGCATGCATGCGCCAGGGCCAGCGGTTCTCGGCGAGAACCCGGACGACCTCTTCCAGCTCGCCTTCCATTTCCGGAGCCATTTCCGGACGGGGCTGGCGGAAATCCTCGAAGTCGGCAGCCGAGAAGACGAGCATCTCACCGGCACCGTTGTGGCGGAAGTAGTCGTTGCCCTGCTTGTATTTGACCGACTGCGTCCAGTTCAGGAAGTCCTGTTTCTCTTCTTTGGGCTTCTGGGTGAAGAGGTTGTAGGCCAGACGCACCGTCATCTGGTTCTTATCGGAGAGCTTCTGGATGACCTCGTAGTCGTCTGGATAGTTCTGGAAGCCCCCGCCCGCATCGATCACGCCTGTCACGCCGAGGCGGTTCAGTTCGCGCATGAAGTGACGGGTCGAGTTGACCTGGTAGTCCAGAGGAAGCTTTGGCCCCTTGGCGAGCGTCGAATACAGAATGCCCGCATTCGGCTTCGCGAGCAGCATGCCAGTCGGGTTGCCGTTGACATCGCGCGTGATTTCGCCGCCGGGAGGGTTCGGCGTATCGCGGGTGTAGCCGACGGCGCGCAGGGCCGCGCCATTCAGGAGTGCCCGGTCGTAGAGATGCAACAGGAAGACCGGGGTATCGGGAGCAATCGCATTGATCTCCTCGATCGTCGGCAGGCGCTTTTCGGCGAACTGATGCTCGGTAAAGCCGCCAACGACGCGCACCCATTGCGGCGCGGGCGTAATCGCCACCTGGCGCTTCAGCATGTCCATCGCATCGGCGAGCGACCGAACGCCGTCCCAGCGCAGTTCCATGTTGTAGTTCAGGCCGCCGCGCACGACGTGGGTGTGGTTGTCGATCAGACCCGGCAGGACGCGCTTGCCCCTGAGGTCGACGATCTTCGTGTTGGCACCAGCCAGCGCCATAATCTCGCTGTCGGATCCGACTTCGAGAAACAGGCCATCCTTGATGGCGATCGCCGTGGCGTTCGGATTGGTCCGGTCGAGGGTCGTCACGCGGCCGTTGTGGAGGATCAGGTCGGGATGCATGGTGTCTACTCCGGTCTGGTTGGGATCGGCGGCTTTCGCCGGGGAGAAGAGGTTCGAGAACGCCAGGCTCGACGCGCCCCCAAGAAAGGATCGACGAGTCGTCATCAGCTCCGCTCCTCCGCTTTCGCCTCCGCCTGATGGGCGAGGTCGATAAGATCGCCGCCCTTAGGCAGGTGGCCGAACATGTGCGGCTTGATCTGATGAAGCCATGAAACGGCTGCTGGCTCCCTGCTCCACAAGGTCTTTGCGAAAGGGATGATCTGTTCACCGACGAGAATGCCGAGAAGGCCGACCAAGGCGATGACAGGCGGAGCCGGCGAGCGGACGTTCAGGAGGCTGTAGACGATGCCCACAAGCAGACCTGCACCGAGAGAAAGAAGATAGATTTTCACGGGATGCCCTCCACGGTTAGAGAAAGGCCGCTCCGACGGGGTTATCGGAGCGGCCTGATCAGCAGGCCCTTACTTGGCGGGGTTCGGGCCGATGCGCTTGCCGTGCTTGACGCGTTCCTCTGCGCCGTGAACCATCGTGTAGGCGTAGTCGACGCCCATGCCGTATGCGCCGGAATGCTCCTTCACGAGGGTGGTGACAGCATCGTAGGTTTCCCTGCGAGCCCAGTCGCGCTGCCACTCGAGCAGGACCTGCTGCCAGGTGACCGGGATCACGCCTGCCTGAACCATCCGGTCCATCGCGTATTTGTGTGCGTCGGAGGACGTGCCGCCGGAAGCATCCGCGACCATGTAGATCTCATAATCTGGAACATCATGCAGGGCCGAGAGTGCGAAGGTGGTGTTGCAGACCTCGGTCCAGAGACCGGAGACGACGATCTTCTTGCGGCCCACGGCGGCGTTCTTCGCCAGCGCGTCACGGACGTTCTGGTCGTCCCAGGAGTTCATCGAGGTGCGCTCGAGAATATCGTTCTCCGGGTAGACGGCAAGCAGTTCCGGAAAGGTGTTGCCCGAGAAGGATTGCGTCTCGACCGTGGTGATCGTGGTGGGGACGTTGAAGATCTTGGCGGCCTTGGCGAGGCCGACGACATTGTTCTTCAGTACCTGGCGATCGATCGACTGGACGCCGAACGCCATCTGCGGCTGCTGGTCGATGAAGATGAGCTGGCTGTTCGCGGGGGTCAGGACTTCGAGCTTGGACATGAGATTTTCCTCTTCGGGTGTTTGGACCGCGAATGCGGCGGGTTATAAATTGGGCAGGGCCTGTGAGAGGGCCCTGAGTGGGTGGAAACCGATGCTTCCCTTCACTCGTTGCCTCGGTTGCTGAAAGGAAAAGTAGTGTGATTTGCGCTTGTGCAAAATTGCAATATTAGTTGCGAATGAGTTGCCTTTATCGCAACAATTACACTGGCGTTCAGTTGACCTCCAGACGTCGCGCGAGGCTGCGCTACGCGACCATTCGGTCCAGGATTTGCTCAGGAAAATTCCATCTGGACTGGCGTCCCTCAGGTAGTCTGCAGGGTCGCTGTTCATGCTATTCGGCGTGGAGCGATTTGGCTGATTTCGCTTGGGGAGAGACAGCCCGTGGACAACAGGAGAGAAGCGTGTGAGCCGCGAAATGCTTGCCGGTCTGCCATTGAGCATTGACGCGACTAGATGGTGAATGCGCTATACGCGCAGGGACTCATATCGCGATTACTTTGTCTTCTACTTGCTCTCAACAGGCGTTGCTCCAAATTCAGAGATCGATTTATGTCGAACAAGGAGGCGAGTGCCATGTCACGGCACCTCCCATACAGGAAAGGGCCATCACCCAGTCCGCGCTGTCCGACGACGGATCAAATCAGCCGTGGGAAATATCTTCAAAGGAGAGAGTGGAGAAGCCCGTCGTTGTGGAGTAACTATCCATCGATATGGATAAAGCGATCAGGCCGGTGCGGTGCCATCGTCATAGGCAGAAAACACGCCCGCGACCCAGTCTGCAAATACCTGATACTTAATGCTTGGAAACCGGCCTGCTGGCCTGACTATGTGAACAGGATAACGTGGTGGCGCCCAATCGTTCATGATTGGGACCAGTGCGCCACGAGCGATATGCGGTCGTGCCAAGAATTCGAATGTCTGTCCAATACCCAGTCCTGCTAATATTCCATGCAAATGCGCCGTCGCATCACTGGTGGAGAGCCTGATGGGGCTATAGATTTCGACTTTCTCGTCACCATTCATCAATCGAACAGGTGCAGCTTTCAAGCTGCGTGCGAAAAAGTACTGCACGAAAATATGATCACGCTGCAGGTCTGATGGCAAAGCTGGCACGCCGTGCTTTTCAAGGTAGGACGGGGTTGCGCTCTCAACGCTGCATAACTTCCTCGCAACAAGAGATGCACTGGGCAGATCGCCGGCACGAATGACGCAATCTATGCCCTCTTCGACGATATCGGCCTGACGTTCGGTTACACCAAGATGCAACTCGATCTCTGGATAGAGCGCGTAAAATTCTGGCAACCGAGGGATCAGAATCGTATTGGCGAAGGTTCCTCCCACGTCAACCCGAAGTTTTCCCCTGGTAGCAAGGCGCCCACGGGTCGCCTCATTGTTCATTTCATCGAAATCTGCGATCAGGCGGATAGCGCGCTCGCAATACGCAACGCCCTCAGGTGTCACGCTGACTGAACGTGTGGTGCGTTCGAGCAGCTTGATGCTCAGGTTTGCCTCAAGATCCTGAACAAGCTTGCTCACGGTCGATCGTGGCGCACCCATCGTGTCTGCAGCCTTTGCAAACGATCCGGCTTCGACCACGCGAACAAAGGCTCTGATAGCTCCCAATTGATCCATTGCATCTCTCCATCGAAGTTATGCGTGCAAATGTTCTTGGGGCTTAACTATCGATTGTTGCACAGCATATCAGGCGTATTCGAATGTCTGAAAATCGTCGTTGCAAAAGCCTCATGGTGCCGCCTGGGTCGACATGCGGCGTCCCGAAATCGAGAAGCCCCAGTTAATGCCATGGTCAGGCTGCCAGTGGCTCGAGGTTGGCCTGGATCTGGTCGCGAAAAGCTTCATATCGGTCCGGTAGCTTGAGCGCTTCCCCAAGGTGAGCCGTGTCTTCGTCGCGATTGAAGCCCGGCTCGTTGGTGGCGATCTCGAACAGCACGCCACCGGGCGTGCGGAAGTAGATTGCCCAGAAATAATCGCGGTCTATGACGGGCGTGACCTGATAACCGGTGTCCATCAGCGCCTTGCGAACCTCAAGCTGCTTTTCGCGGTTGTCGACCGCAAACGCGATATGATGGACCGAACCGGCACCTTGACGGGCAAACGGCGTCTTTGGCAGAGCTGCGATATCGATTGTATCCGCGCCGTTTCCGTTGGGGATGATGAAGCGGGTGACGTCACGCTCCTTCCCGGCTCGCTGGTAACCCATAAAACCGAGAAGCTCTTCGGTCGCGGCCGCATCATGCAGGCTGAAGCGCGCGCCGGCAAAGCCGCGGATCGCTGCATCGCTTGGAATGCTGTCCGCCAGCCATGGCGCGCGGACGTCATCGGCCGATTCAATCAGTGCAAGGCTGTCTCCGTCTGGACCCATAAAGCGCAGTCTGTTGGCGCCGAAGACGGTGTCCGTTTCCAGACCGTCGACGCCCTGGGCGACGAAGCGATCCTGCCAGAACTTCAGCGAGCCCTGGGGAACCGAAAACTGCGTTTCGCCGACTTCGCCGACGCCCGGCCGTCCAAGCATCATGTTGGGAAACGGGAAGTAGGTCATGACGGTGCCTGCGGAACCGTTCTCGTCGCCGTAGTACAGGTGGTAGACACTCGGGTCGTCGAAGTTCACGGTCTGCTTGACGCGGCGCAGGCCCAGCGTGTCGGTGAAGAAGCGGTTGTTCTGCCTTGCATCCGAGGCCATCGAGGTTACGTGATGCAGTCCCTTGATATCCCTGATCATGTCCTTGCCTTTCAGTGTCAACGTTAGTGTTTCGCTGTTGACGAATATTTAGGCGGATTGATCAACTCAGAGAATTGCAATATTCATTTCGATTGCGTTGCTATTTTGGAAACAATGACATGAACGATTACAAAGCTCTTCGAACCTTCCTGCTTGCTGCGGAGAAGCGTAATTTCGCCCAGGTGGCGCGCGAACTCGATATGACGCCGGCGGCCGTCACCCGCGCCATAGCGGCACTGGAGGCCGAGCTCGGCGTGCAGCTGTTCGTGCGGACGACGCGCCAGGTTTCCCTGACCACAGATGGTGCCATCTTCGCCGCCCAGATACAGCCGGCGGTGAAGACGCTCGAAGACGCGCGCCGCGATGTGATGAATGCCCATAAGGCGGACCAGGGAAGGCTGCGCATCAGCGCCCCCACATGGTTCGGCAAGGCCGTATTGCCGCCGATCCTGTCGGGCTTCAAGGAAAAATATCCGAAGATGAGCTTCGAGATTTCACTGTCCGACGGGCTCGTGAATATCGTTGATGACGACTACGACCTGGCGATCCGCATCTCTTCCCAGCCATCGGACAAGTTCACAATCTGGCGGAAGATTCGTGTCGTGCCGCGCATTCTCGTTGCCGCACCGGGAAGCCGGTTCGTGGAAATGCAGCATCCGAACGAACTGACGCCGGACGACTGCCTGGCCTATAGCGGCGAAAGCCGGCGTGAGAACTGGGTTCTGTCCGACGGCGGCTCAAGCATGACAATTTCGGCGGGCCGGGCATTCAGCGCCAACAATGGCGAGGTGCTCGCCGATATGGCCGCCGACGGCTCAGGTGTTGCCATGCTGCCAAACTTCCACGTCTCAGAGCATTTGCGGACCGGGCGCCTCGTGCATGTGTTCAAGGGCTGGGCGCCGCCCGATCTGTGGCTGACATTGTATTACCCGCCCTATCAGGCGCTGCCTCCACGCATCGCCTCTTTCTCGAAGTTCTTCGAGGAGCAGGTGGCGGCTCAGATGGTCATGCTTGATTGACGTCACGCCACCCCGCCCGCCAGGTCAGTGCTGCTTTGCGGTGATCTCGGCGGCGACCAGCGCTTGCAGGTTCCAGAGGTTTCGGTCGCGGATGCCTTCGGCTTGAAGGGGGCAGAACAAGATTAGTGCGAAATCGTACGTATAGCCGAGAAAGTGATGATCGAGATCGATACTCGTTCCAAAACTAGGCCCTAAATAGCATTTCCGCCTAGAACTTTATATTCAGCACAAGGCGCAAACTACGGAAATTATGCACAAATTCGGCTAGCGTACGATTTCGCACTAATCTTGTTCTAACCCCTAATGGCGGCAGCCTCGACCTCATCGAACTCGACCTGGCATCGCTGGCAAGCGTTCGCGCTTGCGCGGATGCGCTGCTCGTGGATGGTGGCGCGGGGTGTGCGCGCGACGGCGGTGCATCCCGGCGGCATCCGCACGGAACTCACCCGTCATCTGGATGACGGAACACTGGAGGCGATAGTTGGCAAGATCAACGAGGAACTCGCAGCCGAAGGCAAGCCCCCTATGAGCTGAAGTCCATCCCGCAGGTTGCTGCTACGTCCGTATGGGCCGGCATTGTTGCTGCCGCTGACGAGGTCGGCGGACTCTACTACGAGAATTGCCATGTCGCGACCGTGACGGTGGACCCCGCCAGCCGCATCAGCGAGGGTGTCCGCGCCTATGCACTCGACGCCGAGCGGGCCAAGGCCCTGTGGAGCAAGAGCGAAGAAATGGTCGGCGAGCGTTTCTGATAAGTGAGCAATCTCGCAACGTACCTCGCGATGGCGGGGCTAAAGTGCTGCCACACTGTCCTCGCCTTGAGGGACTCTCACCCAATCTTGTAGACGGCTACCGCCCCGATCATGGGTCACGCAACAGATCAAACATCAACTTGAAGAATCGATCCGCATCCACCTCATAGGCAATCCGAGCATTATCAGGCTCGCCCCGCTCCTTCCAGAAATCCGCGACAGTCGCGCCGAAAGCATAGGTGCCGGAAAGATCGACGCCGATATGCGCGGGGCGGGTCCGCACCAGCGTAGGATCAATGGCGAGCGCCAGGGCCAGCGGATCGTGCATGGCGCCGCCGACCCCCATGGAGTTGCGGTGAAGCTTCTCGTAAAACCGAAGCCAGTCCATGACCAACTGACCGAGCGGCGTGTCGATGGTGGCGAGTTCCGCATATTGCGGCGCCTCGATCAGAACCTGCATGGTCACGTCGAGCCCGACCATGGTGATTGGCACGCCGCTGTCGAGCACCAGCTTAACCGCCTCGGGATCGCAGAAGGCATTGAATTCAGTCGACGTGATGATTTCGCTCTTGCGATAGAAGACGCCTCCCATCCAGATCAGTTCCTTGATCTTCGGAAGGACTCGCGGATGCTTGAGCACAAGAAGACCCAAATTGGAGAGTGGCCCGGTCGCGACCACGATCATCGGTTCGGGTGCTGCCGTGAGCTTTTCCGCCAGGAAATCGACAGCGTGCTGTGCGATCGCTTCCCGCTGCGGCTGAGGCAGATAGGGCGAGCCTTCGAGCCCGCTCGGGCCGTCCGCGGTACCAAGCACCAAGGGGCGGGCAAGCGGGCGCACGCAGCCGGCGGCAACTGGCACGTTGCTTGCGCCGATGAAGTCGAGGACGCGGATGGCATTCGAGGTGGTTTTCTCAAGCTCGGCATTGCCGCAGGTGGTTGTCACACCAATGAGCTCAATATCGGGTGAACGATGCGCCATCACCAAGGCGATCGCATCGTCATGGCCGGGATCGCAATCGTAGAGAATAGGGGTCGGCATGTCAGAACAATCCTTCAGGCTTTGGTTACGGGGGCAGCGGTGCACTCGTAGCGCGCCATGGCCGCCTTGAAGATCGAGAGGAACCGGCGGCCGTCGAGCCCGGTAGCTATGCGCGTGGTCTTGGGTCCCTCGCCGCCCGGCAGGATCTGGTGTCCGCGATAGGCGACCGTCTGGCCGCGAGCGACGCCCTTGTCGAGCACCACGTCGGCGAAGAGCGGCTCGGTGGTGGTGACCAGTTCGGGCGCGAAGCAAAGCGCCACGGTGATGACATCGTCCATCGGAAAACCGACAAGCCCGAAGAACTCCCGCCAGATGTCGATATAGATCGGGAAGGTATCGCGGATCATGGCGACGACCGGATTGTCGCCCATAACGGCCGTCATATCGGCAATGTCGTCGCGCGTCAGCATGCTGTCGGCCACGCGATTATCCTCGCAGACGTCGAGCGGTACGAGGATCTTGACGACATCGGCATTGAGCACGATGCGCGCAGCCTCCGGGTCCGCCCAGATATTGTATTCCGACAGCGGCGTCATATTGCCAGACGTCGTGAAATTACCCCCAAGAACGAGCATGTTCTTCAGCAGCGAGGGCAGCCTTGGCTCCTGGAGAATGGCCATGGCGGCGTTGGTGGTCGGCCCCGTGGTCACCAGCGTGATCTCCCCAGGATTGGCCTTCGCTGTCTCGATGATAAAGTCCACCGCATGGCCGGGATTGGCGGGACGCTTCGGCGCAGGCGCAGGTGGATTGAAGTCTTTCAGCCTCTCGCCGAAGCGGGCCGTTAACCGCTTCTCGAAATGGACGGGCGCCTCCATGTCGGCCTTCGAATTGCCGACGATCGGCCGCCAGGCGCCGGCATGAACGGGAATGTCGTCGCGTCCGGCGAGCAAGAGCGTGTTGAGGACGACATTGGTCACCTGGGTGATCGGCCCGGCCGCGCCGGTAACGGTCGTCACACCCTCCAGCTTGATTTCCGGATGAGCGGCGGCAAAGAGCACGGCGAGGATATCGTCGCCGGCGGAATCTACGTCGAGGATGATGCGCTGCATGGGAAGCCTTCGAAATCGTCTGGAGGGTTTCAGGAGCGGGGAAGCGGCGCGTCTCGCACCTCTTCCGTCGAGGTGGGATGGGCGAATGCACGACGCATGGTATCGAGCGTCTCGCGGATCATTTTTGGCCGCCCGCGCCAGGAGAGGGCGAAGAGTGCGGCAAGTGCTACGGCATAGGGCACGGCGAGAACGAGATAGGAGGGAAACCCGAAGGTCTGGAGCCTAAGCGACAAGGCGTCGGCAAAGCCGAAGAGCAGGCATCCGCCCAGCACCTTCAAGGGATCGCCTGCCGAGAAGATCAGGATTGCGACCGCCATGAAGCCGCGCCCCGATGACATGTTTTCGGTGAACATGGTGATATAGCCGAGCGACAGGTGCGCGCCCGCAAGCCCCGCTAGCAAGCCGCAGAGCAGAGCGGCGGCATAGCGCACCCCGGCAATCGAGATGCCCAGCGCCTCGGCCGCTTCAGGCTTCTCGCCCACCACCCGGATATAGAGTCCCAGGCGCGTGCGGCCGTAGAAGAGGACGAGCAAGGGCACGGCGATGAAGGCCACATAGACAAGGGGAGTGTAGCCTGAGATCAACTGCGCGTAGGCCGGCCCCAGCACATCGCGCGCGCCTGGTACCTGTAGCTTCGGCAGGCCGATAATACCGCGCCCGACGATCGAACCGCGGGTGCCGAAGATCGCCTTCATGAGCGAGACGGTCATGCCGCCGGCAAGGATGTTGAGCGCCAGGCCCACCACCACCTCGTTCGCCCGGAAGCTGACGACCAGGACGGCATAGACCAGGGCGAAGGCGAGCGCGGCGGCAACCCCGATCAGGAGTCCGCCAAGCGAGGAACCGGTCCAGATCGAGCCAATCACAGCAAAGAAGGCGGAAATCAGCATCTGACCTTCCAGCCCGATGTTGAAGATACCGGCCTTGGTGGTAAACGAGCCACCGAGCGCTACAAGCAGGATCGGCGCCGTTGTGCGGATCGTCGCGACTAGCAGCGCGACATTGAAGAGATTGTTCAGAATTTCCATCGACGCTCCCCCGTGCGGTCGCCGCGCCGGCGCATCAAAAGGTCGGCCGATACGGCCAGAATGATCAGAGCTTGAATGACGGTGATGATCTCGCGCGAGGCGGTGGTGTCGACTTCGAGAAGCAACGAACCGGACCTCAGCGCTCCGAAGAACAGGGCGGTGAAGATGGTGCCGATCGGCGAGCCATTCGCCAGCAGCGCCGCGATCACGCCGTCGAAGCCGAAGCCCGGCGCGAACCCCTCCATGAAGCGGTGATGTACGCCGAGCGTCTCGATACCGCCGGCAAGGCCACCGACCGCGCCGGAGGCAAGCAGCACGCCGAAGCCAACGCGGCGCACATCGATGCCGCCATATTCGGCAAATTTCGATGCAGATCCGACCATCGTGACGGAATAGCCGGTCGAGGTCCAACGGAAGAAGGCGGCGACCGTGATGGCAAGCGCCAGTCCGATCAGGAGACCGATATTGAGCCGGGAAAAGGAGAATAGCTCCGGCAGAAAGGCACTTTCATGGATTGGCGGCGTTTCCGACCAGCCGCCCGGCCGCTTGAACAGAAAGATGGTGAAATAGGAGGTGAGCAACGTCGCGATGTAGTTGGCAAGAATGGTGGATACCACCTCGTTGGTGCCGAAGCGTACCCGGAAAAAGGCGGGTACGGCCACCCAGGCGGCCCCCGCGACAACTGCGAGCGAGATGGCCGCCAGCACATGCAGAACCGGCGGAAGATCGAAAGTGAAACCGACCCAGGCGGCGGCAAAGCCGCCGAGAAAGAGCTGCCCTTCGATGCCGACATTGAACATGCCGCCGCGCAGACCGATGCAGGCGGCGATGCCGCAGATCAGGATCGGCGTCGTCTGCAAAAGCGTGCCGGCAATCTTCTCCTCATCGCCAAAGGCGCCGCGCATCAATGTCAAAAACACGGCGATCGGGTTTTCGTCGATCATCAAGATTATGACGGCGCCAAGTGCCATAGCAATGAGAATGGCGAGTGCCTGGCCGGTCAGTGTCCGCGTCAGTCGATCGGAAATCAGGCGGGGTCTCATAAGGTCTCCTTGGCATCTGCCGGGTCGACACCGGCCATCATCAGTCCGATTTCTTCCTCATCCATCTCCCCACCGTCCATCTCTCCCATGATCCGGCCGTCGAACATCACCAGGATGCGGTCGGCGAGGGTCTTGAGTTCGTTGAGCTGGGTCGAGATGAGCAGAACGGCCTTGCCGGCGTCGCGCTGACGCATGATCTCGTCATGAATCGCTTCCTGTGCGCCGATATCGACGCCACGCGTTGGCTGGTCGATCAATAGCAGATCGCCAGCGGCAGTGAATTCCCGCGCTAAAACCACCTTCTGGATATTTCCACCCGATAGGCTGCCGGCTGTATCCTTCGTTCCCCGTGCACGAATATCGAACCGCTTGATCAATGCACTCGTTTCGCCGTGCACCGCCTTCCAGTCGATGAGGCCGTAGCGGGCAAAGGGACGCCGGCGCTGACGACCCATCAGCATGTTGACCGCGAGCGAAGCATTGCGATCCACCCCGCGCACCATCCGGTCTCCGGGCACATGCGCAAGCCCGCGCGCACGGATCGCGGCGGGCGGCATATTGAGGATCTCATGGCCATGCAGAAGCGCGCTGCCGTGGCTCGCCGGCCGCAGACCGGACAACACCTCGGCAAGCTCCGTCTGACCGTTGCCGGCGACGCCCGCAATGCCGACGATCTCGCCGGCCTTGACGGAAAGATTCACGGACTTCAGGGCGGCCAGGCTCCGGTCATCGCGAGCCCAAAGATCGGAAACCGCTAATACGGGCGCGCCAGACGAGGCCGTGCGCGGTCGACGGTCAAAACTCACGTCGCGCCCGACCATCAGGCGCACCAGTTCGCGCTTCGACAGACCCGCCGTAGGCCTGGTGGCGACCTTGCGCCCGTCACGCAGCACCGTGATGGTGTCCGAAACGGCCATTACCTCTTCCAGATGATGGGAAATGAAGATCACCGTCATTCCGTCATCGACAAAGCTGCGCAGGGTCAGGAACAAGTCGCGGCTTTCCTGCGGCGTCAGGACAGCCGTGGGTTCGTCAAGGATGATGGTGCGGGCGTTTCGGGCGAGGACCTTGAGGATTTCGATGCGCTGCTCGATGCCGACCGACAAGCCTGCCGCCCGCTCCTCCGGATCCACCCGCAGGCCGAACTTTTGCGACAGCGCCCGCGTCCGCTCCACCTGCGCGGCACGATCGATCAGGCCGCCATGACGGATCTCCATGCCGAGAAAGATATTGTCAGCGACGGTGAGCGACGGCACCAATTTGAAATGCTGGTGCACCATGCCGAGACCTTCGTTGATGGCGACCGCCGGGCCATCAACCATCATTGCTTTGCCGCCGATCGAGATCGATCCCTCGTCTGGCTGCAACAGGCCAAAGAGGATGTTCATCAGCGTCGTCTTGCCGGCACCGTTCTCCCCGATGATCGCATGAATTTCACCGCGCCGGACAGAAAGATCGATACCGTCATTGGCGGTAAAGGCGCCGAAGCGCTTGGTGATGCCTGTGAGTTCTACGGCAAGGTCCATGAAGCATATACTTACGAATAAGGGGGAAAGAAGGAGCGCGGCGATCCAGACCAGACCGAGTCGCCGAACCGGCATTCTCCAACCGACTCTCTTATCTGCGCCGGCAGAATACCGTTTCGACAGTCAAGAGCCATGCCGGAATACAACGAATGAAAGAGATGCCGGGTGTCCCCAGGCATCTCGTCACTTCGCCCCGATCACTTCGCCTTTGCGATCTGGATCTTGCCTGCAATGACGTCCTTTTGCAGCGCCGCCAGCTTGTCCTTGATCTCGGTCGGAAGCTTGGCGGCCACGTCTTGGCAGAGTTTGACCTCGACACCGCCGGAGGCAAGGTCGAAGGTACGCGTCCCGGGACTGACCTTTCGGCCTTCCACTTCATCCTTGATGATCGCGTAGACCGCGACATCCCCGCGCTTCAGCATGCTGGCGAGTACGTTGCCCGGCGCGCTGCCGCACATGTCGATATCGACGCCGAGCGAATATTTGTCGGCTGTGGCGCTTGCCTGCATCACGCCCTCGCCCGTCGGGCCGGCGACGTTATAGACAATATCGGAGCCTTGGCCGTAGAGCGTCATGGCAAGCTCGCTGCCCTTGGCCGGGTCGTCGAAGGTACCGGCAAAGACCGAATTCACCTTCACATCCGGCGCGGCATATTTCGCGCCCTGCTCGTAGCCGCCGAGGAAGTTGCGAATAACGGGAATGTCGCGGCCGCCGACAAAGCCGATTGCCTTGCCGTCGCCGATCTTGTCGAATTTCGGCCCCATGTCCTCGACCATGCCGGCCAGAGCGCCGGCGACGAAGGACCCCTGCTCCTCGGCAAAGTTAGCGTAGATCATCTTTTTGCTGTCGAGCACACCATCGATGAAGACGAAGCGCTGGTTCGGATAGGCGGCACCGACCTTTTGCAGCGCGTCGGCCAATTCCCATCCCATGACGAAGATGAGATCGTACTGGCCGCTCTTGGCCAGGTTGGTGAACTGCTCTTCATAGTCGAGGGCACGGTTGCCGGTATCGACAAGCTTCAAGTCGATGCCGAAGTCGTCCTTGGCCTTGTTCAGCCCATTGACGATGGAGACGCCGAAGCCCTGCGCAAAATAGCCCGAAATCGCGGCGACATGCACCTTTTCGGCGGCAAGAGACGGTATGGCGGAAACAGCCAGCACGACGCCGGCCGCCCAAAAGCGAGTGAAAATCTTCATAGCGGTTCGATCCCTCTGGTAGCCTTATCGGCGGTTCCATCACTCGGTCTTTGATCGCCGATTTATTTGATGGTCATACGAATATTGTTTGGTGTCCGGTGGCTTGTCAATCCTTTTCTTGGATCTTTGTTACAAGGCAATAATGTCCGATATTATCACATATTGGCCAACGAATGCGGCTATTCACAACGGGCCCGCCGCACTTCCCTTCTAGTCACTTGACAAATTCAAGCCAGAATGGATTGTTGCTACTCTAACAAGTTTTGGAGAGATTCATGGCGAACGTCATAGTGCGCAAATTTGTCGTCTCAGTGGATGAAATCTTTCATGAAGGCGGGCCAGCGGCCCAAACGCCGCTGAAGCGCGTGGCGGCGCTGGCTGTTATCGAGAACCCTTTCGCCGGATCCTACGTGGAGGAGATCGCCTCTTTCATGGAAGCCTTGAAGCCGCTCGGGCTTGAAATGGCCCGCCGGATGATCGACGCACTGGGTGGTGATCCCACCGTCGTTGAGGGCTATGGCAAAGGGGCGATCGTTGGCGCCGGCGGTGAACTGGAGCATGCGGCGCTCTGGCACAATCCGGGCGGCTACGCCATGCGCGAACTGCTCGGTGACGCCAAGGCCATCGTTCCCTCGACCAAAAAGGTCGGCGGCCCCGGCACGCGCCTAGACGTTCCTGTCACCCATATCAATGCCTCCTACGTCCGTAGCCATTTCGACGCGGTGGAGGTCGGCATCAACGATGCACCTCGAGCGAATGAAATGGTGGTTGCACTCACCATGACGACGGGCTCGCGCATTCATGCTCGGGTCGGCGGCTTGAAGGCAAGCGAGATCAAGGGCGAGGATGGCCTGCGATGAGCGAGCACAAGGGAATCGGCCTGCGCCGGATCACGACGATTGTGGAAGAGACGCTGATCGAGGGCGGCCAGAAGCTCGACAAGCCCACACGGCGCGCGGCCTCGATCGCGGTAATCGAGAACCCCTTTGCCGGCCGCTATGTGGAGGACCTTTCGCCATTGATGGATGTCGGACGGGCGCTCGGCCGGCTCTTGCCCGAGCGGGCGGTTGCAGCCCTCGAGATCGCTGGCCACGAGGTCGAAAGTTTCGGCAAGGCCGCGCTGGTCGGAGAGGATGGCGAGCTCGAGCATGCGGCGGCCCTGCTACATCCCGAGCTTGGCGCACCGTTTCGCGATGTACTTGGCGGCGGCGCGGCTCTTATCCCCTCCTCCAAAAAGCGCGGCGCGCCCGGCGCACCCTTCGACGTGCCGCTCGGCCACAAGGATGCCGCCCGCGTGCGCAGCCATTTCGACGGCATGGAAGTACGTGTGCCGGATGCTCCGCGCGCCGGCGAGATCGCGGTCGCCATCGTCGTCACCGACTCGGGTCGTCCCCATCCACGTGTCGGCGGGCTGACCAAGGACAAGATCCAAGGCAAGGATGGCGTCATCTAAACCGCGCCTCGGCAATATGTCAGGACATAACAAAGCGCCGCAGTTCAAACCGAACGTGCGGCGCTTTCATTGAAGTGCCTTGTTTCTTACCCGGTCATGAGTTCCGGCACGAAGATGGAGGGCGGCGTGTTGCGGCTGCGCCCGACGCGTAGAACGCCGTTGACGAGGATCATTCCGATGCCCGGCATGTTGCCGAGCGTCATGCTGTCGAGCACACCGTCGCCTGCCCCGCCCATCGCCTGATCGATAAAGACAAGATCTGCGGCAAGACCCGGCGCAATGCGGCCGCGATCCTCAAGGCCGCGAAGCTTGGCAACATTGCCTGTGGCAAAGCAGATCGCCGCTTCAGGAGCAACATTTCCGAGCGACGCGAGCATCGTGACAAGACGCAGCATGCCGAGAGGTTGAACGCCAGAGCCCGCCGGCCCATCCGTGCCCAGCACCAAACGGTCGAGTGCACCGATATTGCGAATCGTGTCGAGCACGAAGAGCGCTGCGCGCATGTTGCCGTTGTGCACGATTTCCAGTCCGCGACGGCTTTCCTCGCAGATCAGCTTCAGTTCCGATTCCGGCAGGGAGGTCGGCCCACCGTTCAGGTGCGCGGCGACATCCGCATCGACTTCCAGCACGGTTTCCGCGCCGATGCGCGCCGAACCGGGAATAGAATGGCCGCCCGTATGGGTCATGGAGGTCATGCCGTTCTGCCGCGCCCAGTCGATCATCATTCGACCTGTCGGGCCGTCCTTGACGCTGCCAAGGCCCACTTCGCCGACCAGCGTAATGCCTGCGGCCGCAAGCTCGCGGAAATCCGCTTCCGTCAGCCCGTGCTCAAGGATCAACGCACCGGCAAGCACCTTCATGCCGGAGGGCGAGAAGGCACTGAAGGCGCGCTGCGCAGTAATTGCCAACGCCTTGACGCCGACAACATCGTGCGGCCGGCCGGGCACATGGACCTCGCCGGCGGAGACGAGCGTCGTCACGCCGCCATGCAGGGTGGAATCGATCCAGCCGATCTGGTTCTGGCGCGGCGTCCAGTCGCCCATCACGGGATGGGCATGATTGTCGATCATCCCCGGCATGATCGACGAACCCTTGGCGTCGATGACACGCATCGCCCCGGACAGCGTCATGTCCTTCTCGCGCCCGACAGCGGCGATCTTCCCGTTCTCCACAAGGATCACATCGGCCTCAGCGATCGGAGCGGCGAGATCACCCGTCAGCACGAGGCCGAGATTTCGGATGACGAGGCGGTCGGGGCCGCCGGTTGGGTTGGAAGAATGCGGCATCATGTAGTCCTTCGGTCTGATTTCCGGACTTGGTCCGTGGCAATATTTTCGATTTGCCCGGCGATTTGGACGCACCTCTTCCTTCGCCCGGCGAGTTCGCCGTACGGGCCGATATCCGTTCCTCACTATCTATCGGGCCGATGCGCCCTTAAGCGCATCCAGATTTCCTTCGCCGGCCAACTTCAACGCCGGATGGGACAGAATTACCGGTCCAGCCGGAGCATGCCGCCACCGGTACCGTGCCCTACTCCGCCGTTTCCGAGCCGCCAATGCGATTCAAGAGATCGAGGAGCGTCGCCTGCTCCCCCGGCGTCAACGGCGAAAGCAGGCGGCGCGCGACTTCCATGCTCAGATCCAGCAAGGGCAGCGTGAACTGCACACCCGCATTCGTCAGAGTGATCATGGTCATACGCTGATCGGTATCGGATCGTTTGCGCGCGATAAGTCCCCGCTTCATCAGCGCCTTGACGACAAGACTGATTGTTGAAGGGTCCATCTGGGTCATGCGGCCGAGATGGTTCTGCGATAGTTCGCCATGCTTCAGAAGGGTTGCCAGCGCAGCGTGCTGGGTCGGGGTCAGATCGCCAACCGGCATGATCTCCTGGAAACAAGCGGTGGCGCGTTGATGCGCTCGGCGTAGCAGATGAGCCGGATGATGCTCGAGCGCATAGCCAGTGCGCGCATAATAGGCCAGGATCTCCTCATGTCCGAGCGCCGGCGCTTCGGGTGCCGTTTTTGCGCCGCTTTCCGTGGAGATCTGGTTCATCGTATCGAGTGTGCTCAAATCCGGTTCCGTTCGCTTGCCTACGTCCGGCAATGCCGCCAGCCGTCCTGTTTCATGTCCTTGAGAAAGGTAATCCCCGCTCACTCAAGCCGCAATCACATTGGTAATTGCAGCCCCACTGCTGAGCGAGGCAACCACGCTTTCCGTATCCGATACGACCCCGAAATGCGTGGCGATATCGTAGAGTGAACTCTCCTGTTCCCGCGAACCGGTCGCGGCACAGGCATCCGCCGGCACGACCACTTCATAGCCGTTGAAGAAAGCGTCGTGCACCGTCGAGCGCACGCAGATATTCGTGACGACACCGAAGACGACCAACTGGTCGATCCGCATGTCTTTCAGGGTCAGGTCCAGATCCGTCTGGAAAAAGGCGGAATAGCGCCGCTTGATCACATGTATCTCGTCCGCCCGTGCGCCCAGATCCTCAATGATCTCGGTGGCCCAGGTGTTTTCCAGACCATGCGGCGTGCGCTTGGCCCATTCCCGCTCATGGCGCATGCCTGGACGATGGGCGTCATGCACCCAGACAACAGGCGCGGCGGCGGCGCGCGCTGCCGCGATCAACGCGGTCTGCGCCGGCAGGAGCGCCTCATAGCCCGGCAGCACCATCTTGCCGCCCGGCTTGCAGAATTCGTTGATCATGTCGATCACGAGGATCGCTGTACGCTTGGGGTCCAGGCGGACCTCATGTTGATTGAGGTGAGCGGAAAAGACGTCGAGCGACATGGTCGGCTTCCTGTTCCAGAAGGTGGAATGGTACGCAATTTATTTGATGATCAAACAAGCAAGTGAAGCTCCACAAAGTCAAGTACTTTCTCCAGCCCCATCACCAATTTCAGTTGATATTGCCGCTTTTGTGGCACTTCTAGCAACATTTCAGACGTCAGAATTTCGCTCTTCAAATCGCTTGACAAGCGAAGATCCTTGATCCTTACTCATATGACCATCAACGATATGGTCTCGACACCACGCGTCGAATACAAACACAAAGAGGGGTTCCGTCATGCCTGTTTCTTTGCCTGTCTCCCATTGCTTACCTCACCGCCCACGCATCACAGGGGCAAACCGCCTGCTGGCGATCGCGATCGGGTTCTCCGTTGCTTTTCTGCCGATCGCGGCAGAAGCGGAGGGCATCACGCTCAACATCTTCGGCGGTTCGTCGCTCGACGTCCTCGCACCACGCGAACAGCCGGAGGTGCAGACACGCATCCGCGGCGAAGTTGTCTCCGGTTTTCTGAAAGCCCATCCTGAGGTCTCTGCCGTGGAATGGGATGCACAGGGGCCGCAATCCGGCTCCCTGCAACGTATGATGACCGCCAAGCTTTCCAGCCAGGAGATGGACCTCGTCGCCTGCTCGGCTTTCTGGGTGAATGGCGCCTATGTGCGGCGCGGCCTGCTCCGCACCATCACTGAGGAAGAGGCGAAGCCCTTCGCAGACAACGTCGACAAGGCAAGCTTCGGTGCTTTCACCATCAACGGCAAGCTCTACGGCGTGCCGATCAGTTCGCTCTCCACCTCGACGATCTTCTACAATGCCGATCTCTTCAAGAAGCTCGGCATCCCTAATCCGCCAACGTATGAAGACCTCAAGGCTGCCGTGCCGAAGTTGAAGCAGGCGGGCGTCATTCCGCTTCTGCACCAGGGCGCGAATGCCGTCATGTGGCCCATGTGGTTCTTCGAGACGGTATCGCAGTCGAGCGGCGACCCCGTCGGTCTTACCCAGTCGCAGCTCGAAGGCAAAGAACCGTTTGATGACGCGTCGAGCGTCGAGGCGTTCCGCCTGATCAAGCAATGGATGGACGATGGCATCCTGTCGAAGGACTCACTGTCAGTCGACATGGAAGGCATGCGGGCCGCCTTTGCAAGCGGCAAGAGCGCCATGTATTACGGCGGCACCTGGGAAGTCCCGTCCCTCAAGGAGAACGTCAAAAACTTCACCTGGGGCGTATTCCCCTTCCCGAAAATGCCGGGCACGAAAGGCGATCCGAAGCATGGCGGAGGTGCCGACAACGGCATGTGCCTTTCGGCTTCCATCCCGGAAGAAAAGGTCAAGCCTGCGCTCGACTTCATCGCCTATCTGACCAATCCCGAGGTCGCCAAAATTTATCTCTCCGCCGACCAGCCGATCGCTACCTCGATCAAGGGCGTGGACGGCGTGGATGAAGCCTATGCCAAGGATCTGCGCGCCACCACCTTCCCGAACACGATCATGTTCCTTGATTGGATCTGGCCGAGCGAGGTGACGACGGCCGTGGCCTCCGGCATCGCCGGAGTCGTCGGTGGCACGGCGACGCCCGAAGACGCTGCTAAAAGCGTCCAGGCCGCTTTCGAGACCCTGATCGACGACGGCAACTGGCCGCCGAAGAATTGATTGCCAGCGCTGGCAAGTCCAGGCGCGAGTGGGTGAGTGACCGCAATTCCTGATCCGTTGCCACGGCTTGCCTCGTCCGCCGCCACGTCCTTTCGTGTCGGCCGACACCTGCAACCCTCCCGCCGCCCGAGGCGCGTCCCCGCATCCGCCGCAGAAAACGTGGCAGAAGAAGAAAGAAGAGCCCCATGACCCGTTCAGCCCGACAGCGCTTCTCGATCGGCTATCACCTCAACAGCTGGGATCTCACAGGCCAGCCGCTGCGCCCTGCGCTCGAATTCCTCGCCAGCGAAGGCTTCGGCTGGTTCGAGATCCTCGCTTTCACCAGTCTCTCTGACCAGTTCGCCCGCAAATACATGCAACTCGGCGATCTCGCACCATCAGGCGTGACGACGGATACCGATATCCTTCGCCGCTATGCGCTGTTGTCCGAGGCGCAAAGCGATCTCGGCATCCGCCTCTCCTCGCTCTACGTCAACGCTACCTTCGTCAATCCGGTGCTGTGGGAGTATGAACGCGGCTGCCTCATCTCTCTCGCCCGCTTGCTCAAAGGCTTCGGCGCGCCGGTCCTCATCCTCGGCGGCGGCCCCTCGGAGGCCTCCGGCAACAGGCATGGCAAAGAAGACTACAAAGCCTTCTGCCGGTCGCTTGAGGATATCGGCCGGCGCACGGCCGATCTCGGTATCGCAACTGTCTATCACCCCCATCTCGACACATTTATCGAACGGCGAGACCAGCTTGACCGGATGATGGACGAACTCGATATCCGCCATGCAGGCCTGTGCATCGATCCCGCTCATCTCGCCCAGACTCATTCCGACCCGGTGGCCGCACTGAAAACCTATATTTCGGCCGTGCGCTATATGCATCTGAAGGACACCAAGGTGGACGATAGTCTGGTCGGGCCGGAACGCTACGCGGCTTTCTGTGAACTCGGCGCCGGGGTGGTCGATCTGCGTGGCCTCGTCGATGTGCTGCTCGACGTCGACTACGAAGGGCTCGCCATCGTCGAACTTGATGCCTCGCAGAAGACGGCTGAGCAGAGCGCGCGCGAAAGCATCGCCTATCTGACCGGCACGCTCGGCCTCACGCTTAATCCCAGCAAGGTCTGAAGGGACGAGCGAGATGGCTATCACGGCGAAACGACGCATCCAGCTCGACAGTGACGGCATGGTGGCGACGCTGATGCTGGCGCCGGCGGCCGGGCTCTTCTCGCTATTCTTTCTCGGGCCCTTCGTCCGGGGCCTCTGGATCAGCTTGACGCGCTGGGACGGCTTTTCCGCCCCGGTCTTCATCGGCGCGGGCAACTACCTCAAGCTCCTGCGCGACGGCCTGTTCCTCGGCGCGCTGGAAAACAACCTGATCTTTGTCGTCCTGATCCTGATCTTCAAGAATGCGCTCGGCCTTGGGCTGGCGATGTTGCTTGACCGGGCGCTGTTTTTGCGCGGACCGATCCGCGCGGTGGTCTTCATTCCCGTGACCCTCTCCTTTGCCGCCACCGGGCTGCTCTGGTCCTGGATCTACAATCCGGTCTTCGGCCTTCTGAACGCCGCGCTCGACCTTCTCGGCCTGTCGGGCCTGCAACAATCGTGGCTAGGCGATGCCCATATCGCGCTTTATTCCATCATCGCCGTCGACATCTGGAAATGGCTGGGCTTTCATGCCGTGATCTATCTCGCCGGCCTGCAGACGATCCCGCAGGATCTCTACGAGGCAGCCCGCTTAGACGGCGCCGGGCCTATTGCTCGATTTCGCCATGTGACACTGCCCCTGATGATGCCGGTCGTTCTCATCAACGTCATTCTTGGCCTCTCGGGCGCTTTCGTGCGCAACTTCGATATCGTGCAAGTGCTGACCCAGGGAGGGCCGAACCACGCGACCGAGGTCGTCATGACGCTGATGGTCAAGACCGCTTTCCAGGACGGCAATATGGGTTACGCCAGCGCCATGGGCTATGCCCTATTCCTCATCGTCGCTCTCGCCTGCGTGACGCTTCTCGGCCTGATGCGTCGTTCGAAGGTGGACCTATGAGCATGTCACTCCGCTCTCCCCTTCCGCTTACTGCACGTCGCGAACGCAGAACAGCTTCCGGACGGAGCTTATGGCAGAGCCGTATCGACGGCCGCTCGATGGGCGAACTCATCCTCGTCTATGCACTGCTCGCACTTGTGCTCGTGGAAACGCTCTATCCGCTTGTCTGGGTGCTCTTCGGTTCGCTGAAGACCAAGGACGAAGTCATTGCCAATATCTGGGGTCCACCCTCCGGGTTCGTCTGGCAGAATTACGTCGAGGCCTGGCGCGTCTCCGGCATGGGTGCGCGTATCGTCAATAGCGCCGTCGTGACCGCCACCGCGCTGGCGCTGCTTGTGGCAGCGGCGACGCCTGCAGCCTATGCCCTTTCACGGTTGGCTTTTCGAGGGCGCAACATCGTTTTGGCCCTGGTCGTCGCCGCCATGCTGGTGCCCCCGCAGGTCATGGCCATTCCGCTATTCATGACGGCGCGCGATCTCGGTCTCATCAACAGCCGGCTCGGTATTGCGCTGATCCATGCGGCCGCCAATCTGCCGCTCTCGATCTTCATCCTTCGCAGCTTCTTCCTGTCCCTGCCGATGGAGTTGGAAGACGCAGCCCGGATGGACGGAGCAAGCCGGTTTCAGACCCTGTGGCTGATCATGCTACCGCTGGTGCGCCCGGGGATGGCGCTTGTCACCATCTTCGGCTTCATCGAAATCTGGAACGACTTCTTCCTCGCTTTCCTGCTGCTGCGCGATCCGTCGGTGCAGACCATTCCGCTTGGCCTTGTCGCTTTCTTCCAGCAGTACGGCTCGATGTGGAACCTCTATTTCGCGGCACTGACGATCACGACCCTGCCGGTGATCGTTGTCTTTGTGCTGATGCAACGGCAGTTCATCGCCGGATTGACGGCTGGCGCGGTAAAAGCATGAGACGGAGCCCTTCTCCATGAACCAATCCACTATCCCTGCGCCGATCGGGGTCGGCGTCATCGGCTGCGGCGAAATCGCCCAGCTCATGCACCTGCCGATCATCCATGAGCTGCCGGAGTTGAAGATCGCCGCGCTCTGCGATTTGTCGGAGACCGTGCTCGACGCACTTGGCACACAATATGGCGTGGCCGCTCGCTATCGCGACTACCACGACCTTCTCGCCGATCCGGCCGTCGACGCGGTCGTCATCTGCACATTCGACCATGGCCCCGTTGTCGCCGCAGCTATCGAGGCCGGCAAACATTTCATCGTCGAAAAACCTCTGGCCTTCACGGCGGAGGAAGCCCGGCCGCTGGTTGCGGCAGCCGAGGCAAGTGGTCTCGTCGCCATTGTCGGCTATATGAAACTCTACGATCCGGGCTATCGCCTAGGCCTCGAACAACTTGCCCGCATCGGCCGACCGAAGATGATCCAGGTGCATGACTTTGCCGGTCGCTTCGATCGTTACCAGCAGCTCTACACACAGATACGTGGCACCGACGTCGATCCGGCACTTCTCAAAAGCACCCAGGCCGAAGTAGCAGCCCGGGTGACCAATGCGTTGGGCGACGGCCACGCTGCCTATCACGATCTCTACATGACACTGCTGATGCTCGGCAGCCATGATCTCGCCGTCTTACGCGGCGCCTTCGGCATGGCCGAACGGGTGGATTATGCTCAGGCCGTCGGTCCGACACATCTTCTGGCCGTGCTCGGCTTCCCCGACCGCGTGCCCGCCCTTCTGGAGATCGCCTTTGGCGCGCAATATGAATGGTGGGACGAGTGGATGACCGTCCACGGGGAGACCGACGAGATGCGCATCGAATTCCAGAACCCTTACGTGCGCAATGCGGCCGCCACCGTGCGCTTGCGCGAGGCGTCGGGCCAGAGCCCGAGTGAGCGCATCCTGCCCGGCACCCCCGACACCGCCTTTCGCAAGCAATGGCAGCATTTCGTCGCCTGCATTGCCGGAAAGGCGACGCCGCTCACGCCGCTACAGGGCGGTCTGGACGACCTTGAACTTGCCGCGCGCATCATCCGGGCGCTTCCCGCGAACGCCGTTACCGCCGAAGGAGCCGGTGCATGAGCCGTATCCTGGTCACCGGATCGAGTGGCCTTCTCGGCCGGCACGTGGGCGAGGCGCTGGTTCGGGCTGGCCATGCCGTCACCGGGCTTGATGTCGCTCCGCCGCCCGACAACGCGGCATGGACGCACGTCACCGGCGAGGCGGACACGCTTGCCGTGGTGGCGGAGCTTGCGATGGGGATGGATGCGCTGGTCCACATTGCCGCCATTCCAAGGCCGACGGGCCGGGCAGCCTCGGATGTTTTTCGCATCAATATGGCCGCCATGTATGCGGCGGTGGAGGCCGCACGGCTGGCGCGCATCCCCCGTTTTGTCTATGCCTCGTCCTTTAGCGTGCTCGGCTATCCCTTCTTCGAGAAGACAATCGTGCCGCCCTATCTGCCTGTCGACGAAGGTCATCCGCCCGGTGCGCAGGACGTCTATGCCGTCACAAAATGGCTGGGCGAGGAAATGGTGGAGGCGGCGGTTAGGCGTGGTGTCTTTTCCGCTGTCAGCCTGCGCATGCCCTGGATCCAGACGCCGGAGACTTTCCACGCCGCCGTCGGCCCGCGCCGCCGGCAGGCGGAAGCCGCGCGTGACCTCTGGGCCTATCTCGACGCCCGTGACGCGGCCAGTGCGTTCGTGACGGCGGTGGAGCGGCCCGTCGAGGGACATCTACGCCTCTTCCTCAGCGCCGCTGACAGTTACATGGAACGACCAAGCGCCGACCTGGTAGCGGAGGCCTATCCCGGCACGCCCATCAGGACACCGCTGGAAGGGACCGCCGCGTTGATCGACATAAGTGCTGCTCGGCAAGCGCTCGGCTTCGCGCCTCGCTTTTCATGGCGCGACTATCCCGCGCCGGCGCAGGAAGATTGAGCGCTACGGCCTGAAAACACCTCGGCTGAAGTCAAGAGAACTTGTAGACCGGGGTTGGCCGGGGCAAACCGGCCGGCATCTCTTACAAATGGACGGTCGTCTTCGCAGAAACGGGTGACGCCAATAGAGAGGAAATAACGATGCGGTTCAACGACAAGGTCGTGCTCGTCACTGGGGCGGCGGGCGTTATCGGTACAGCGGCTGTGCGACGCTTCATCGCCGAAGGCGCCCTCGTCGCGATTGCGGATCTGAACGCGGAGCGGGCCGAAGCCTTGGCAGCCGAGTTCGGCACGCGGGCCAGGACATTCCCTGTCGATGTCGCCTCTCCGGCCGCCGCCGAGACCATGGTGAAGGACGTGGCGCGCCATTTTGGTCGGATCGACGTGCTGTTCAACAATGCCGGCATTTCCGGCACGGTTGCCTCCGTTCATCAGCTCCCGATCGAGGATTGGCATCGTATTATCGGTATCAATTTGAATGGAATCTTCTACGTCCTGCGCGCCACGCTCGCTGCCATGATCGAAGGCAAGGTTGAGGGCGCGGTGGTCAACATGGGCTCCTCCATGGCCGGCTGGGACGTGCTTGCTGGCGGTGCGGGCTATGCCGCTACCAAGCATGGCGTGGTGGGACTGACACGCATCGCCGCACTCGACGCCGCCCCCTATGGAATCCGGGTCAACGCCATCTGCCCCGGCGTCATCGAAACCCGGCTCGGCGTGCCGGCAGAAGATGACGCCGCCTATCAGGCTGGGATCCGCCGCTTCGCCGACCGCATCCCACTGCGCCGTATCGGCCAGCCGGAAGACGTCGCCGCCGCCGTCGCCTTCCTCGCCTCCGACGACGCCCGTCACGTTACCGGTGTCGACTGGCTTATAGACGGTGGCCAGACGCTGCAGAGTTGGGCCAATGCCCCGGATACGACAAGCTTCCCGCGCTTCGTGTGATGACATTTCGACGTTCTGATACGGGGTGTCGGAGCAAAGCATCCTCGGTTAACTTGACGGGTCTTGAGATCCCATATGTGGACGGCCCCAACTCGCAAGATATTTCGAGATAATTTGACCAGATCGCTTGCGTCCATATGTCCGGCCGGCGATGTCACGTTGGTTCATCGAAGTGCGCCAAGGCGTTTTCCAATGAACTCACGCAGCTGCGCCGGTCACGGCTTTCCACTGCGCCATTGCGCGGATCCGATGAAGGTGAGTGGCGAGCGCGGAGTTCTTTTGGCGCGGAGGGACGAAATGATTTCTGACCGCTGAAAACACCGACATAAATAGCTGCAGGCCACCTACGGATCGGAAGCCCTGCATCACGCGTTCCCGTTTTCCCAGAGGCAGATGGGAATTTTCCGCCCGATTGTTCAGCCCCTTGTGCGATCGATGCTCGACTGTCGGCATCACATCCCGCTTTGCCGCTCCATACGAGCGAAGTTTGTCGGTGACGATCCGCTTTGGTGCAAGGCCTTGCTTCTTCAACAGCCTGACCAGTAATCGCTTGGCAGCCCTCGTGTCGCGGCGAGCCTGTACGATTTCGTCGAGAACGTCGCCGTCCTGGTCGACGGCTCGCCAAAGCCAGTGTTTCCTGCCGCCAATGGAAATCACCACCTTTCGCGACGGCTTCTTTCTTCGCATCTGCTTTAAGTAGGCCGCCCCGAACTTGCGGCCCCATCGACGGATCGTTTCGTAAGAGACGACGATGCCACGTTCCAGAAGCATCTCCTCGACCAACCTCAAGCTCAACGGGAACCGGAAATAAAGCCAAACCGCATGGGCAATGATCTGCGGAGGAAAACGATGGTTCTTGTAGCTGACGATCGATGAGTTCATACGCGACGGCTTAGTCATCAACCGTTAAGCCACCAACAACGTGACATCACCCTCGACTGCATAGGGTAAAAATAAATCATGACATTTCACCCTACTTCCCGCCATGCGGGGGAACACCTTCGGAAACTACCGTATTGACAATACTGCATATATTGTTCGGAAAATTGCAACCTTTACTTCTCTCCGTCGATGTCCAGGGGCCGCACGACCGGCATCCAATACCTTCCCGGTCCCGCAAGCCTCTGCTACCGACAGAAATCACGAACCGGTACAAGGCGGGTTTCACGCAAGCAATGAAGAGCATCGGAGAAACCTACAGCGAGATAGCAAGCAGGATCGGGTAGGCGGACCGGCCACTCTTAGTATATCCAGAGTTTCAGGTGCCGCTTCCTTGACCGGTCTGCTTGTTTTTTATCTCTTTGCCGCACAAGACTTAAGCATCTGAACTTAAAAGCGAATTTTTCGGCCAAGAACGACAATAATATGTGCGCTTGCCGACAACGGCACCCGGCGCGATTGCCCCTAAGCTTCAATGT
Organism: Rhizobium sp. KNZ14-9A; assembly: GCF_056755015.1. Classification (NCBI taxonomy): domain Bacteria; kingdom Pseudomonadati; phylum Pseudomonadota; class Alphaproteobacteria; order Hyphomicrobiales; family Rhizobiaceae; genus Rhizobium; species Rhizobium sp. KNZ14-9A. Next base: position 2,176,730 of record NZ_JBPGXB010000004.1, on the reverse strand, counting down.
GTCTGCTGGGTGAAGAAAGCAGCACTTAACTAATGGAGCGGGACATGAGAATATTTGAAACTGGGAGCATCAAGACACTTCGCCGGACATGGCTTGGCCTCGGCATCGCTGCTCATCTCTTGGCGGTAACAATGGGCGCCGCAGCCTTCGTGCCGTCGTCAGACGCCCATGCCGCAGCGCCGGCCGCCTGCGCCGACCTCCAGGCGAAATATCCGTCGCTGAAAGGCAAGACGCTGGTCAACGCGGTCAATCCCCACACGCCGGGCTATGAAGCCATCGACCCGAACGATCCGACCAAGTATGTCGGTTTCGATATCGATCTCGGCGAGGCGATCGGCGAATGCCTAGGCTTTAAGCTTGAATACAAGGCCGTCACCTTCGCGGCACTCCTGACGACACTGCAGGCCGGCCAGGCCGATATCGTCATTTCCGACATCTACGCCACCAAGGATCGCGCCAAGGCCGGCGATTTCATTACCTATCTGAAGGTCTATGACGGCGTTCTCGTCGCTAAGGGCAATCCGAAAAAGATCGACGGCATCAACAAGTCGCTCTGCGGCACGGTTGCTGCTGAGAACACTGGCTATGTCGAAGTGCCGCTGATCCAGGCACTGGAAGCGGAGTGCAAGGCGGCCGGACTGCCGGCGCCGGAAATCCAACTCTACGACAATAACGCCAATTGCATCCAGGCAATCCTGGCGGGCCGTGCCGACACCTATATCAACGACGTCAACACCGTCGATGGTGCAGTCAAGGCTTACCCCGACAAGCTGGAAAAGGCGACGGCCGTCACCTTGCCCTACTCGGTCGGCATCGCCGTCCCGCTCGGCAAGCACGACTTCCGTACGGCGGTCATGGCAGCTCTTACTGAAATCCAGAAATCCGGCCAGCAGTTCGAGATGATGAAGAAATGGAACCTTCCGGAAGCGCAGATGGAAGAGCCGAAGCTCGTGCTCGCCGACTGAGCCTAGCTCCACGAACTGGCCGGGCACTACCAAGCCCGGTCAATGCTCCTCGAACGCCAAAGCGGGCTAAGATGGATCTATTCTTTCATTATCTCAGTCAACCTTATCTTGTCACCGGTATCGTCTACACCTTGCTGATTACATGTTACGGGCTCCTCGGCGGTGCCGTCATGGGCGTTGTGCTCGCTGGCATGCAGCTCAGCCGGTTTCGCATGCTGGCCATTGTTGCTCGCGCCTATGCGATCATCTTTCGTGGCACGCCGCTAATTCTGCAGATGATCTTCTGCTACAACGCCTTGCCGCTGATCGGCATCCGGCTAACGGCCATCGACGCAGCAAGCCTGGCGCTCGCCTTGAACGAGGCGCCGTTCATTGCCGAGATCGTTCGCGCGAACGTAATCGCCGTCGATCGCGGGCAGATCGCGGCAGGCCAGGCTCTCGGCATGCGGCCATTTGCGATCATGCTGCGCATCGTGGTTCCCCAAGCTGTCCGCACCATGGTGCCAGGGCTCGGCAACGAAGCGGTCAGCGCCCTTAAAAATTCTTCGCTCGCCTCGGTCGTGTCGGTGCAGGAGCTAACCCTTCGCAGCACCCAGCTCGCGTCGGCAACCTTCGATTTCTTCTCGATCTTCTTCGCTTCGGGGCTGATGTATTTGGTTCTGACCGGCGCCATTGCCGTTATCCAACTGGTGGTCGAGGCAGCACTCGACCTCGAAAGGCAAAAGGCCGGCAACCGATTCGCGCGGCTGCTGCCGTGGCGCAGGGCGGTGACAGTCGACGAGGCCGCGCCCGATCCTGCGCCCTCGGTCGTCGCCGTAGATGCGCCGCTGCCGCCTGCGACGGCGAAAGCCTCGCGGCCACTGGACAAGGAGAAGCGCTGGGCAGCAGTCGCTACCAGCCGTGCGGCGGTGGAAATCCGCGATCTGCGCAAGAGCTATTCCGGCCGCACCGTCCTGGACCAGCTGAGCCTTGATGTGCGCGTTGGCGAGGTCGTTGCATTGCTCGGACCGAGCGGCTCCGGCAAGAGCACGCTTCTTCGCTGCATCAATCGCCTGGAAACCTGGGATAGCGGTATAATCGAGGTTCTGGGGCGCCGGATTGGGACGCGAGCTGATGGCCGTCCGCGCTCTCCGCGCGCGATCGCCAACGAGCGGGCAAGTGTCGGCGTCGGCATGGTGTTCCAGAACTTCAATCTGTTCGGCCACTTGACGGCGAGGGAAAATATTGCCGGTCCGCTGCGCTGGGTGCAAGGTCTCTCCGTCAGTGAAGCAAACCGTCGGGCAAACGGACTTCTTGACCGCGTCGGCCTTTCGCATCGGGCGGATGCTCTGCCGCGCCACATGTCGGGTGGCCAGCAGCAGCGCGTCGCCATTGCCCGGGCACTGGCACCCAATCCCGCCGTGTTGCTTCTCGACGAACCGACCTCGGCGCTCGATCCGGAACTGGTCAGCGAAGTGCTTGAGGTCATCCGCAGGCTAGCGGTCGAGGACGGGCTGACAATGGTAATTTCCACCCATCAGATCGGCTTTGCCCGCGATGTAGCAGACCGGGCGGTGTTCCTCGCCGATGGCGCAATCGTCGAACAGGGTGCTGCAGACGAGATGCTTGTCCGGCCCAAGAGCCCGCGCACCGCGCAATTCCTTCAGATCATGGAAGACGAGGCCGGACAGACCGCATGACGGTCCATGGCGAGCCTCGCAATCGGAGAACCAGATGAAACACCACACATTGCCAGTTTCGCCTTCCACGGTGCATTGGGGTTATTTCAGCAAAGCGGTAAAGCCTGCACTGGTGCTGAAGTCCGGCGACCGGGCGACGATTGAGACGCTCACCCATCATGCCAATGACGATTACGAGCGGATGATCGAGGGCGACCCCGCTGCGGAAGCGATCTTTCACTGGACGAAGGAACAGAAGACGATCTCGCGTCGCGGTTCCGGCCCGACCGAGGGGCCGTTCAAGATCGGTGCGGGTGAGGGGGTGGGCGTCCATCTGCTGACCGGACCCATTGCCATCGAGGGCGCCGAACCCGGCGATATCCTGGAAGTGCGCGTTCTTGATGTCAGGCCGCGTCCGAGCTGCAGCGCCTGCTATGCCGGCCGTTGCTTCGGCTCCAACGTGGCGGCGAACTGGGGTTTTCACTATCACGACCTGATCGAGGAGCCGAAGCCACGCGAGGTCGTGACCATCTTCGAGCTCGACACAGCCGGCGACCCCTATGCCAAGGCGGTCTACAACTACATCTGGACGCCGCAGACCGATCCGGACGGCATCGTCCATCCCACCATCGACTATCCCGGCGTGCGCGTCGACCATCGGCTGGTGAAGCGGCGTGAAAACATCCTGCAGAATGTGCGCGTGCCGGCACGGCTGCATTTCGGCACGATGGGCCTGGCACCGGCGGAAGCGGATTTCGTCAGCTCTATCCCACCCTCCTATACGGGCGGCAATATCGATGACTGGCGCATCGGTCGCGGTGCACACATGTATTATCCAGTCGCCGTTGACGGCGCCTATTTCTCAGTCGGCGATCCCCATGCGGCACAGGGTGACAGCGAACTCGGCGGCACGGCGATCGAGACGTCATTGACGGGCGATTTCGAGTTCATCCTGCACAAGAAGGGCGTTCTGGGTGGCACGATCCTCGAAGGCCTGTCACATCCGATGCTGGAGACCGACGAACAATGGTCAGTCTATGGCTTTACCTATGCCAATTATCTCGAAAGCCTCGGTGACAATGCACAAGCTGAGATCGCCCAACATTCCAGCGTCGACCGTGCCATGCGCGATGCCTTTCGCAAGCTTCGCCGGTTCCTGATGACAGCGCATAAGCTGAGCGAAGACGAGGCAATTGCGCTGATGTCGGTCGCCGCCGATTTCGGTGTGACGCAGGTGGTCGACGCAAACTGGGGTGTCCACGGATCGATCCGCAAGAACGTGTTCCGATGCTATTGAGACCGGCTATGGCGTTTCCTACTTCGCAGGTGCAATATAATCAGACCAAGGCGCTGCACGCGCCGCTGCGCACCTCGGATGAAGGGATGAATGTCAGGCAGTTCATAGCCGAATCCTATCCCAGCGATACCCGTGCCCACATGTGGCGCGAGGTACTGGCGGAGCTTCATCTTCATTCGGTCGCTGTCGACGGAGAGAGCGGCAGATATTCGAGCGCGATCCTGCGAGGCGACCGTGAAGGCGTTATCGTCGCCCGCCTCGTTGCAAGCTCGCAGGTTCTGTCTTCGATCCCGCAACGCTCGCGCATCCTAATGGGCATGATCCCGCTAGAGGCAGCTCTGGACGTCGCCGGCGGCAGCTTCAGCCTGAAAGTCGACAGTGGCGCGCTGGTCGTGGTGCAGATGGACAGGCCATGGGAGATCAGGATTTCGGGCAGTAACCGAATCCTTATCTTTGGCCTGTCCGACGCGGCCATGCAACGACGCGGTGCGGGCTGGACGCCATTTGCTCAACCGCGTTGTTATTCGCCGAAGGGGCTTGCCTCAGTCTTCATTCGCGCGATGGAAAGTGCTGCTACGGAAATCGACGGCTTTTCGAATGCGGAATGGCAGTCGCTCGAGCAGTTCATCGCCGACCTGTTCGTCACCATGATTGTCGAGACCGAAGCGACTGATATGCGCTCGACGCCAAGCCTTGCGGCATTGTTCAACCGGATTACGGTGGCGATCGAAAAGCGCCTGCATGACTCGGACCTGTCGTCTGCCAAGGTCGCGCGGGTCGAGGGGATCTCGGAACGCTACCTGCAAAAACTGTTCGAGCAGAATGGCGAGAGCTTCACCCATTACCTGCGCGAGAGACGCCTGCAGCGCGCCCGCGCGGCTCTGGTCACTTCAGCGGAAATCAGGCTTCCGATTGCGGATGTCGCCTATAGTTGTGGTTTTGGCGATGCGGCGAACTTCAATCGTGTCTTCAAGGAACGTTTCGGCCTGCCGCCGGGAGCCTTCCGTATCCGTCACCTCGAAAGCCAAATCGACGGGCCCAATGCCGAACAGCGCGGATGGCCGGTAAAGGCGCTTGCCGCCAAAAAAGCAGCATCGCGGACAAGGGCGGATGATAGCCCAAGACGAGACGAATGGGATCTGCCGACCGCGGGGCGTCCTGCGAGCACGCACCACAAGCTCGACGTCAACGCCTCGAATGTTCACTGGGGGTATTTCAGCCGGTCGCTTGAGCCGGTTTTGGAGATCAGTTCCGGCGACACGGTCGAGATCGAGACGCTCAGCCAGCACGCATCCGACGCACCCGACCTGATGATTGCGGGCGATGCCGCAGCCGAGGAGGTCTTTCACTGGACAAGTGACCGCAAGTCGGTCGACCGCCGAGGCGCCGGGCCAGTTGACGCCTCGATCTTCGGGAGGGGGGCCGGCGAAGGCTTCGGCGTGCATATCTGCACTGGCCCGATCTATGTGAAGAATGCCGAGCCTGGTGATGTCATCGAGGTCCATATCGAGGACATGCTCCCACGACCGAGCCGCGGGCCGGGCCATGGAGGGCGGTATTTCGGCAGTAACGTCGCAGCCTGGTGGGGCTATCACTACGGTGAATTGCTGAGCGAACCCAAGCCGCGCGAGAATGTCACGATTTACGAGGTCTTTCCCGAGGATGGCTACGCTCAGGCGCTCTATTCCTATCCCTGGGCCGCGCAGACGGATCCCTATGGTGTCGTCCATCGGACCTATGATTATCCCGGCGTGCCAGTAAATGCGGCGAGTGTCGATATCCGCCGGGCGACGCGCAGTGACATCCGCATTCCGCTTCGACCGCATTTCGGCGTCATTGGGCTGGCCCCACGGGAGGTGGATCTCATCGATTCCGTGCCGCCGGCCTATTTCGGGGGCAATCTCGACAATTGGCGGCTTGGCAAGGGTGCGAGTGTCTTTCTTCCGGTATCGGTTCACGGCGGGCTTCTGTCCATCGGCGACCCGCATGCCGCCCAGGGTGACGGCGAGCTTTCAGGTACGGCGATCGAATGCTCGATGACTGGACGGGTGAAGATCACGCTGCACAAGAAGGATCCACGCTTCAAAGACCTGACCTATCCTTTGATCGAGACGCCCGGTGAATGGGTACTGACCGGTTTCAGCCACCCTGATTATCTGGCAGAGTTCGGCGCTAAGGGGCAGGGAGAGGTCTATGCCAAGTCCTCCCTCGACCTTGCGATGAAAGACGCTTTTCGCAAGGCGCGACGTTTTCTTATGTCCGTTCAAGGGTTCAGCGAAGACGAGGCGATTGCGGTCATGTCGGCTGCCGTCGATTTCGGCGTGACTCAGGTGGTCGATGGAAACTGGGGCGTCCATGCCATCATCCGTAAGGCCATATTCGAAAGCGAACAGGAATAGCGAAATGCAGTTTCACATGATTTCCGGCGGACCGAAGCCGGTCGCGCCCTTCAGCCATGCGGTGGAAACGGATGGCTTCGTCTTCGTCACCGGTCAGATGCCGGATACGCCGGAGGCCCCGGGCGTTTTGCCGGACGGTATAGAAGCCCAGACGCATCACGTCATGGCAAACCTGAAGACGGTCCTCGCCGGGCTTGGCCTGGGGCTCGAGCATGTAGTGATGGCGCGGATTTACCTGACGCGCTTCAAACAGGACTATGAGGCGATGAATGCCACCTATCGCAGCTATTTCCCCGCCGACCGACTGCCGGCGAGGACATGCGTCGGGGTGACCGGCCTCGCCTATGACGCACTGATCGAGATCGATCTCGTTGCCCGACGCCGGGATTAGGGTCATCTCGTGATCAATGGAGAGCTGTCTTTCTCGGCTAGATCAATCGAAGCCGCCACCATCATGCATCCAGGAAAAGCGTGGTGTGCTCTACGAACAAGTCCGGATACTGGCTACGGCCCGTGGTTGGCGTCCGGATGAAGCACGACGAACTGAGCGTTTGGGAGACAGTGTTGCACGGCGAAGGCGTTGATCGGCGGCATCAACACATCCAGCCGCCGTGCGCCATGAATACCGGAAGCTGGATCCTCTGAAGATATCCGCGCTCAATCTCGCTGCCGGCGAACCTCACTCACCATCGCGTCGGGCCGAAGACTCTCCGAAACGATCTATGCCTTCACTGTGAATCAGCGTCGTGAAATAACCCCACCAGCACATGTCTTTACAATGGCTTGTCGTGCGTATCGGCATCGGGCCCCTGCCGATTTACAGCGTGAATTTCAGCAGCAAGAGACGCACTGTAGAGAATGATGCTTTTCCGCCGATGGGGTCGCAAGTGCCGCAAGACTCAGTCAGTCGCAGGAATTCGCAGCCAAAACGCTGCCGTATAGTCGTGGAACAAATTTCTCCATCAAGAAAAAATTTCTTGATGGAGAAAATACTTTCTGCTTATAAGTTGGTCAGAGATTTAAAATGCTCTTTTATTGTGCTTCTCGTCAATCAGGAGTTCCGCATGCATCTTCGTCTCTCATTTGTCCTGATTGCCCTGACAAGTGTCGCTGGAATCCCATCCGCCTTCGCCGTGGAACAGAAGACGCTAGTGGTGTCCGAATGGGGTTATACGCAAAAGCAGTCTGAGGAATTCCTCTACGCACCGTTCGAAAAGCTCTGTGGCTGCAAGGTGGTCGTTGATACCGGCAATAATGCCGACCGACTGAACAAGATGCGTATTCGCGGCGGCATAGACGTCATGTTCATCACCGATGCTTTCACGCAGCAGGGCATTGATGCCGGTGTGTTTGCTAAGATCGACCCGACAAAGCTGCCTCATCTGGGCGAGATTTACGATATCGCCAAGGCGCCGCAGGGGCCTGACTTCGGCCCCGCCTATGTCGCCGGCCACTACGGCATCATCTATGACGCCTCAAAGGTCAAGCAGCCGATCACATCATGGAAGGACCTTTGGAGACCGGAGCTCAAGGGAATGGTTGCTGTTCCCGGCTTCAATACAACGACCGGTCCTGTCACCGCGCTGATCGCCGGCGACCGGGTCGGCGTCGATGCCTTCAAGGATCCAGATGCAGCCTTCAAGAGCCTCGCGGAGCTGAAGCCCAATATCCGCAAGACATACAACACGGGATCGGAGTTGGTGAACCTGTTTTCAACCGGCGAAGTGGTGGCCGCGGCGGTCCAGGACTTTGCCGCGCCGGCCATCCACGCAGCCGTGCCCAATGCCAAGTGGGCGCCGCTGTCAGAAGGCGACTACGCCATCTTCAACACGCTGAACATCGGCGCGAAATCCGAAAACCAGGACCTTGCCTACCAGTTCATCGACTACAAGCTGTCGGCCGATGTGCAGCGGAAGTTCGTCGCCGTCGGCGACAGCCCCGTGAACAAGAACGTTGCCCTGAGCCCCGAGCAGGTCGGTGACATGGTCTACGGCGCCGATGAGATCGGCAAGCTTCGCAGGCCCGACTTCAAGGAAATCCTCGCACACAAGGCCGATTGGGAAGCCCGCTGGAACAACATTTTCGGCCAGTGAGCGGCTCTCTTTTGAACGGCCGGAGGGTAGCAGGATGACCTATCCGCTCAAGCGGACGCTGCCGATGTTGCTGGTTCTGCCGGGAACATTGATCGTGCTTGGCTTCCTCGTCCTTCCGGTGTTAGCAACCTTCTCCGACACAATCGGACCGGCCGGCCAACGGCTTTCACTCTACACCAAGTTCTTTGGGGTCAGTTACAACATCGTCGTCCTTGTTCGCTCGCTTCGCATTGCGCTGATCGCCACGATCATCTCGTTGTGTTTTGGTTTCTGCGCAGCGACGGTGATTTCGCGAAGTTCAGGAACGTATCGCCAAGCATTGCTGATCGCCAGCGTCTTTCCGCTGCTGACCGGGGCGATCGTGCGCAGCTTTGCCTGGATGGTGATCCTCGGCCGTAACGGCGTCTTCAATTCATCGCTGATGTCGCTGGGGCTGATCGACACGCCGCTACCGTTGCTGTTCACCGAGGGATCTCTGATCGTCGGTCTGGTCTATCTGTTCACGCCGCTTGCCATCCTGTCGCTGATCGGGGTCATCGAAGTGATCGACCAGAGCGTCATCGATGCGGCAACTTCGCTCGGCGCCAGCCCGTTCGGAGTTCTCAGGCAGGTGACACTGCCGCTGATCGCGCCGGGGCTTCTTGTTGGCGGTGTGCTTGTCTTCACCGGCAGTCTCGCAGCTTTTGCCACCGGCCATCTTCTCGGCGGCGAGGCTGAGACTATCTTGCCCACCCTGCTGCAGGACAAGGCAATGGTCAGCTTTGACTGGGATGCCGCCGGCGTCATCGCCGTGGTGATGGTCGCGATTACTTTTGCCGTTGTGCTTCTCGGTCAGTATGCCGCCGGCCGCCTCAACCCGGCCGCGGGGTGACGACGATGCCAACCAAAACCTCCCTTCCCGTGCTCATCCTCGCTGCTTTCGTCTTCTTGTTCCTGCTGTTTCCGCTCGTCATCATCGTTGGTGCTTCGTTGACCAATGGCAGCTATCTCGCCTTTCCGCCGCAGGGCCTTTCACTCAAGTGGTTTGCCTTCGTGCTGGGTGAAGAGAGCTTCATCGAAAGTTTTAACACCAGCATCATCGTCGCCACGGCGAGCACGTGCCTGGCGATGCTTGTGGGAATTCCGGTCGCCTATGCGTTGATCCGTCATCGCGGCAGCCTTCCGTCCTGGCTGGGGTCGATCTTCTTTCTGCCGGTTCTGGTTCCGGAGATCGTCTTCGGTTTTTCGTTGTTGAAGAGCGTCATCGTCGCGTTCGATCTGCCCGTCATGACAGCCCTGCTGATCGGTCATACGATGATCACCCTGCCCTATGCGGTACGGGTCGTCGGCGCCAGCCTCGCAGGCTTCGACTTCAGCGCCGAAGAGGCCGCGGTCAGTCTTGGTGCTTCGCCGATCAAGGCGTTCTTTGTGGTCGTACTGCCGAATATCAGTTCCGGCATCGTTGCAGCCTTCATCCTTGCCTTCATTACCTCGATGAACGACGTGTCAGTCTCGCTATTCCTCACCGGGCCGGGCATCAGCACGCTTCCGATCAACCTGTTCACCTATGTCGAACAGCATTTCGACCCCTCCGTCGCCGCCGTGTCGGTGCTGCTCATGCTGCTGACTGCGGCCGTGATCATCGTCGTCGAACGGACGCTCGGGCTGTCGAAAGTCATGAGGTAGCCGATGTCCAGCCCTCCCCTCTCCCTGCGCGGCATCAGCGCACATTATGGCCAGACCCACGTGCTCGACGATCTCAACCTTGAGATTGGAAGCGGAGAACTGATCTCGCTACTGGGCGCCTCGGGTTGCGGCAAGACCACGACGCTGCGCCTGATCGCTGGCTTCCTGCAGCCTTCTTCCGGCACGATCCGGCTCGGCGCAAATGAACTCACGACGCTACCGCCGCACCGCCGCGACATCGGGCTGGTGTTCCAGAACTACGCCCTGCTGCCGCATCTGAGCGTCCTCGACAATGTCTGCTTCGGACTGAAGCAGCGCGGCATTGCCGCGGCCGAGCGGAAAAAGCGGGCCATGGAAATGCTGGAGATCGTCGGCATGGCGCATCTATCCGCCCGCCTTCCCGCAGTCCTCTCCGGCGGCCAGAAACAGCGCGTCGCACTGGCACGCGCCTTAGTAATCGATCCGCCGCTGCTGATGTTTGACGAGCCGCTATCCAATCTCGACGCAAAACTGCGCGTCGACATGCGCGTTCAGATCCGCCGGCTGCAGATGGCCGGACGACGCACCGCCGTCTACGTGACGCACGACCAGGAGGAGGCCTTTTCGATTTCCGATCGCGTCGCCATCATGGACGCTGGCCGGGTCGTCCAGTTCGACACGCCGGAGACGCTGTATCGTCGCCCGGCCAACGCTTTCGTGGCGCGTTTCGTCGGCTTCGACAACATCCTTGCGTTCCGGGTCGTCGGACGCGGGCCGGAGGGCGCGACCGAGGTGGAATATGGCGGCGGCGCACGGAGCCTGCTGCACGCGGCGGACTACGGTGAAATTCCCGATCGCGGCCTGATCGCCGCACGGCCCGAAGGGCTGGTCGCCGGATCGGTAGAGGCCGGTATCGCGGCCACCATTGGCGTGCGGACCTTTCTCGGGCGCAGTTACCAATACCACTGCGAAAGTCCGGCAGGCAGGCTGATTGCCCTCGGTCCAACCGAGGCGCCGCTGGAGGCCGGAACAACCGTCGGGCTGTCGATCAATCCCCTGGCTGCCGCGGTGCTACCCTATGAGGATATTGGCGCAAGCAAGGAGCAATGACCATGAGCCGTCTTGTCAATATCGCCTGCGCGCAGATGGGACCGATTGCGCGCAGCGACAGCCGCACAGCCGTTGTCCGGCGACAGATCGCACTGCTCCGCGAGGCAAAGAGCCGCGGCACTGACTTCGTGGTCTTTCCGGAACTGGCCTTCACGACCTTCTTTCCGCGCTGGCTTCTCGACAGCCAGGCGGAGGTCGACGGATTTTTCGAACGGGAGATGCCGGGACCGGAAACGCGGCCGCTTTTCGATGAGGCCAAGCGCCTCGGCATCGGTTTTTACATCGGCTACGCCGAACTCGCGGTGGAAGACGGCAAAACGCGACATTTCAATACATCGATTATTGTCGGCGCCGATGGCGAACTGGTCGGTAAATATCGCAAGGTTCATCTGCCGGGTCATGCCGAACCCGTTGCTGACAGGCGATCACAGCATCTGGAAAAGCGCTATTTTGAGCCCGGAAACCTTGGTTTTCCCGTCTGGCGGACGCTCGGAGGCATTGTCGGCATGTGTATCTGCAACGATCGCCGCTGGCCGGAAACCTACCGTGTTATGGCGCTTCAGGGCGCCGAGCTTGTCTGCCTCGGCTACAACACGCCAGATGATCACACGGGCGTCTTCGACTTCGATCAACTGACAGGCTTTCACCATCAGCTCTCCCTCCAGGCGGGTGCCTACCAGAACGCCACATGGGTCGCAGCCGCGGCCAAGGCCGGCTGCGAGGAGGGCTCGAACATGATCGGTTTGTCGATGATCGTCGCACCTTCAGGCCAGATTGTCGCCATGGCCTCGACGACAGGCGATGAGCTTGTCACGGCCCGTTGCGATCTGGACATGGGGGCGCTGTACAAACGCACGATCTTCGATTTCGCCCGGCATCGCGAGCCGTCCCAGTACAAGCTTATTGTCGAGCGCAAGGGCGCGATCCTTCCGGAGTAGGAAGATGGAGGTATCCATGATCGACATCGAGAGCACATCCGCCAGGCCCAGCGGCGACAAGATTACCGGCAAGGCGGTCGGCGAAATGCTGGCACGGCTACGCTTCGAGAAGCGCTGGACGCTGGCCGAAGTGTCGCGCCGCACCGGCGTTTCGATCTCGTCGTTGTCAAAGATCGAAAACAACCAATCATCGCCGGCCTACAGCGTGCTTGTGCGGCTGGCGGAGGGATTGGATATCGATTTTGCCGCGCTGATCGGCAGCCCGACCGAAACGTTCGCCTCGGCCGCCCGCGTCATCACCAGGGCGGGCGAAGGCACTCGCTATACGACGCGGATGGGCCTCTACGAGGCCCTCGCCCCTGATCTTGCCGCAAAATCGATGCAGCCGATGATCATCGATCTTCCGGTGCGAACGGCAAGAAGCCGCCCGGTGCGCAGCGCCCACAGCGCCGAGGAATTCGTCTACGTGCTCGAGGGCGAGGTCGTCTTCTTCATGGCCCCCTATGCGCCAGTCGTGCTGTCGAAGGGCGATACAGTCTATTTCGATTCCGCCAGCGAGCACGGCTTTTCGTCCAACCTCGATCAACCTGCGCGCATTCTGTCGGTCTGCCTGGAGCGACCCGGCGCAAGCTCCCGCTCTGCAGAGGACCATCCTCATGAGTGACCCGAAAATCGAAGATGTGGCAATCGACGCGACCAACGAGGTGCTCATCCGCCAGCGGCTGACGTCGGTGGCGTTGGGCAAGGAGAAGGCGGACGTGGCATTGCGCGTCGGCAAGCTTCTGGACGTGGCGACGCGGACCTGGCTGGAAGACCAGGAAATCGTCATGAAGGATCGGCGTATCGCCTATGTCGGCAAAGCGGGGAGCTATGTCGGCGAAGTATCGCAGCGCGTGCATGAACCGGGCCTTACTGCTGTCCCCGGTTTGGGGGAAGTGCACAAGCATATCGAAAGTTCCCATCTCACGCCGGAATGGGAAGCTGCATTGGTGCTGCCGCGCGGCAACACCTGGACCTGCGAGGCCAGCCACGAATTCTCGAACGTCAACAGCGCCAGAACACTCGACTTCTGGCTCAAGGCACGCGCCGGCGGTTCGCCGCTGAAAATTTTCCCCCTGCCTGGCTCGGCCGTGCCGCCGACCGGCTATGAGCACGGCGGCGGCTATCTCGGCTATGACGAGCAGAAGGCTTTCTTGCAGGACAGCCTGATGACGGCCGGTCTCGACGAGGTCATGGACTGGCCGGCCGTCTGGAATCCGGAAAACCCGTCCTATGATCGGCTCTGGGGGATGATCCGCGCCACTTTCGAAAAGCGCGCTGTTGTTGAAGGTCACGCTGCCGGCATCCGTGACATCCAAACGATCAATGCTTTTGCAGCGGCAGGGCTTTCCTCAGACCACGAAGCCTGGACGGTGAACGAGTTCTGGGACAAGCTCACCCATGGACTGTTCATGGAATTGCGGCCGCACAGCGTGCCCGAGGTCATCAAGGGACTGCTTGAACGCGGCCTGTCCGACTGGTCACAGATTGCCCTGACCACCGACGACCGTTCGGCATCCGACACGTTGAAGCTGGGGGCAACGGACTACAACGTCCGGCTCGCGATCGAGGCCGGGTTGGCGCCGGAAATCGCCATCCAGTGTGTCACCATCAACCCGGCGCGCCACATGCGCCTGACGCCGTGGGTCGGCTCGATCGCGCCCGGCCGCTATGCCGATATCGTCCTGCTGTCGGATGTGGCGACCTTCCAGATCGCCAAGGTGTGGGCCGATGGCCGGCAGGTCTCGGAGGGTAAGGCCTATCTCCCGGAGGTTCCAAAGATCGCCTGGCCGGATTGGGCCACCAAGACGATCAACATCGGCCGCGCACTCGATGCCGCCGACTTCCAGATTGCGGCGGAGGCGGGCCGGGAGACCATGAAGGCGGCTGTTCTTCGGCCGTTCCACTGGACGGACGACTTTCTGACCTACGACCTGCCCGTGAAAGACGCCATGGTCCAGCGCGACGAGAGCCGAAACATTACCAAATTCTCGATCGTCGACCGGTTCTCTGGCAAAGGCAGTGTCTCAAAAATGTTCTGGATCGGCTGCGGGCCGCGCACGCCGAACACCGCACTTGCCTGCTCGATGGCCCATGACAAGCACAATATCTGGTGCGTCGGATCATCGGACGAGGCCATGGCGCTGGCTGTCAATTCCGTTGCCGACAATGACGGCGGATGGGCGCTGGTGCGCGAAGGCCGGCTGGTCGCACGCGTGCGTTACGAGGTGGCGGGCCTGATGAGCTGCCGGCCGGCAGAGGCGCTGCATGCGGACATGGAGGCGCTCTATGCCGAGGGCGCCTTGGTCGACTGGATGTATGAGCCGAGCTTCCAGCCACGCTGGTTCCCCGGCTTCCCCGAGCGCCTGGCCTTCGCCACGCTCACCTGCGCGCCTTGGCGTTGGGTGCTTGTCGCGCCGAGCGACTATGCCCCCGAAGGCTTCGTCAACGTCCAGACGGGTCAAACCCACCCGGTGGTGTTCTAGCGGCTGGAAACAAGCCGGCGCGGGCGACCGCTTGGTTCGACAACACATGAAAGCAACGCATGCTGACCGATACAGACAGGACGACAGAGATGAAGGGTCCGGCGCTCGATCACCGTTTCGGTGGCTTCGAGCGGCTCGAGGAGCCGCGTGTCGTAGTCGATGTGCCGACCCTTCGACGCAACCTCGCGCGCGCCATTAACCTGGTCGGCGGTCGGGCGGCGCTGCATCCGCACGTCAAGACGCACAAAAGTCTGGAGATCGCGCGTTTGCAGAGGCAGACGGGCGCTGTCGGTTTCACCGCGGCCAGGCCATACGAAGCCCTGATGCTGCTGGAAGCGGGGCTCTCTCCTGTCACCCTCGCCTACCCGATGACCAGCCATCGGACGGTGTGCGCGCTGCTGCAGGCGAGTAGCCGGCAGGGCGATATCCGTTTCATCGCCGACAGCAGCGAGACGATCGAAATCCTCTCCAGGGCCGCGCTTGAGACCGGCCGTACGGCATCGGTTTTCCTCAAAATCGACGTCGGGCTGCATCGATGCGGCGTCGATCCGCGAGCGCCGTCGACTCTGAAGCTGTGCGCTGACATCGACCACGATACGCGGCTGGCATTTGCAGGCCTTCTCTCCCATGCCGGCCATGCCTATGGCGCGACGTCCGTGACGGCGATCCGTTCCATTGCCGAGACTGAACTGAGCCTGCTGCAGGATTTGCGTCAACGGCTGCGCCTGTCCGGCGTGAATGTGCCCAGCTTGTCGATAGGCAGCACGCCGACCTTTTTCGCCAATGCCGGTTTTGACGGTGTCGATGAAGTCAGGCCCGGCAACTACGTGTTCATGGACCTGACGGCCGTCCGCCTGGGGTTTGCCGAACGTAGCGACCTTGCGTTGGCTATCGCGGCGCGGATCATATCCGTCAACGACCGCTACGCGATCGCCAATGTCGGCTCCAAGATGCTCTCGTCGGACCTCGGCGCGCATGGGACATCGGCGACAACCTCCTTTGGTGAGGCATGGCGGGACGATCGCACGGCACCATTGAGCGTGGCGAAGCTCTCGGAAGAGCATGCCTTCCTCGTCCATGACGGCGACCGCCCGCCGGTCGGCACCCCGGTCCTGATCCTGCCCAACCACGCATGCCCCGTAGCCAATCTTAGCGGCGGGCTGTTGTCGCTCGGCGAGCCCGATGGGTCGCGACGGATCGCAACCGAGGGCGTCTTTTCGTGGTCGTCAACATGATGACAGCGCATCGATCCGGACATGACCGTCATGGACCCGACAGAGGGCACCGAGAAGCGATCAGCCAGCCCGGCGCCCGTCACATCATCAACATCGGTGACCTCCTCGCAGCGTTCGCCTCCGCCCCGACATTCAACTCCAAAGGATAGAGAAGATGACATTTTCGCGCATACTCATATCAACCGTTGCGAGGCTCGTCGCCCTCTTGGCGCTCGTGCTTTCGCTCGCCGCCGTGGCAATGCCCGTCGGCGCACAGCAGTCCCTGAAGATCGCCATGATCCTGCCGGGCCCGATCAGCGACAATGACTGGAACGCCGGCGGCTATCACGGCCTGCAGGCAGCCGGGAAGGCGCTCGGCGTTGAAGTCGCCTACTCGGAAAATGTCGCCGACGCCGATGCCGAGCGCGTGCTGCGCGACTACGCATCGCGGGGCTACGGGCTGATATTCGCCCATTCCTTTTCCTATGGCGATGCCGTGCTCAATGTCGCCGCCGATTTTCCGAATACGGTGTTCATGGCCGGCACGGCCCAAAACCTTGCGCCGAATGTCGGCACCTACGACAATCCGGACTATCAGGGCGCCTATCTGAGCGGCATGCTATCTGCCGGCGCCAGCAAGAGCGGCGTTATCGGCTGGGTCGGCGGCAATCCTGCGCCGAACATGCTCGCGAACTTCCACGCCTGGAAGCTCGGCGCCGAGGCGGTCAACCCGAACGTCAAGGTGCTGATCACCTTCATCGGCTCCTGGTTCGACCCGCCCAAGGCCAAGGAAGCAGCCATTGCCCAGGTCGAGCAGGGCGCGGACGTTCTCAGTGCCCAGGCGGTCGGCGTCATCGACGCGGCGTCCGACAAGAAGGTGCTGGCGATCGGCGCCGTTTCCGACCAGAACCATCTGGGCCCGGATGCCGTGCTGACCAGCGTGCTGTGGGACCTCGGTCCCCTGGTGACCGATACCGCCAAGGCGGTGATGGACAAGAGCTGGACCAGCAAGGCCTGGACGTACGGCATTGCCAATGGTTCGATCAAGCTTGCAGACTTCCACGGCCTCGGTGACAGGGTTCCGGCGGACGTCAAAAAGAAGGTCGACGAGAAGTTCAGCGCCATCCAGGCTGGACAGTTCGAAGTTCCGCACGACATCACCATGGTGAAGTGAGCGAATGCCAGCCTTCTCCGCCACAGCGCAGCCCTCTGCGGACCGGAAGCCCGTTCCCCTCGAACTCAAGGGGATCACGGTCCGCTTCGGCCAGATGCTGGCCAACGACGACATCGGCTTTTCCGTTGGCCACGGAGAGGTGCATGCGCTTCTCGGGGAGAATGGCGCTGGCAAGAGCACGCTGATGCGCGTCGTGGCGGGGTTGCTGCGACCGCAGGCCGGCGAGATCCAGGTGGACGGCAAGATTGTCCACCTGCAGTCGCCGCTCGATGCGACGGCACTCGGAATCGGCATGGTCCACCAACACTTCATGCTGGTGCCGACACTGACGGTGGCGCAGAATGTCTGCCTCGGCCTTACCCGTGCCGGCCGCATTTTTCCGAATCTGCGCAAGGTCGCCGCCGAGCTCGACGAGCTTTCCCGGCTCTACCGGCTCGATATCGATCCGTTCGCCTGGGTTGGCGACCTTTCCGTGGCCGGCCAGCAACGAGTCGAGATCGTCAAGGCACTGTATCGCGGCGCCCGGATTCTTGTCCTCGACGAGCCGACCGCCGTTCTTGCGCCGCAGGAGGTCGATGGCCTTTTCGACGTGCTGCGAAAGCTTTCCGCTGCCGGCACGGCCATCGTGTTCATCAGTCACAAATTGCACGAGGTGATGACGATCAGCGACTGCGTCACCGTCCTGCGCGGAGGTCGAGTCATTGCCAGCATGGACAAGCAGGACACCTCCGTGGCCGAGCTTTCCCGGCTGATGATAGGTGGAGACATCCAGTTGCCGACGGTTGACGGGCATGCGCGACCCGCGACGGCGCAACGCCTGCAGGTCGATGGGTTGACCTACAATGACGGACAAAGCCTTCGCCTCGAAAATGTCGGCTTCACCGTCGGCTCGGGCGAGATCGTCGGCGTCGCCGGCGTCGATGGCAACGGCCAGCAGGAGCTCGCCGAGGTCATTGTCGGGCTGATCCGTCCACAGAGCGGCCGGATCGTTCTGGATGGTGAGGATATTTCGAATGCCCACCCGGGTGCACGCATCGCGCGTGGCCTGGCGCACATTCCGGAAGACCGGCATCGGACTGCCCTGGTTGATCTCGCCATACGCGACAATGCGATCCTGGAAGTCTCCGGCCGCCAGCCGTTCTCCCGCCATGGCCTGATGGCCCCCAAGGCTGCCGATCGTTTCGCGCGCGACCTGATAGACCAGTACGACGTGCGGTGCACCGGGCCGTCGCAGGCCATTCTCACGCTTTCCGGCGGCAACCAGCAAAAGGTTGTGCTGGGACGCGCGTTGATGCGCGACCCGAACCTAGTGATTGCGGTGCAGCCGTCCCGCGGCCTCGACATCGGCGCAACCGCTTTCATCCACCGCCAGCTGCTCGCCCAGCGCGAGCGCGGGGCTGCCGTCATGCTCATCTCCACCGAACTGGATGAGGTCCTGGCGTTGTCGGACCGGATCCTCGTGTTGTTCAAGGGGCGGATCGTCGGCGATCTCGCCCGCGCCGACGTCACGGTCGAGCGCCTTGCTACGCTCATGCTGGGGGGCGGAGAATGACGGCCATCGATCCTGCTTCTGAGACAGTGTCAGCGGCACAAACGCCCGTCCTACGGCGGCTGCGACTTTTGCTGCCAAGCGCCGCAGCCTTTCTTCTGGCCCTCGTCACCGGAGCAGTGCTGATCCTCCTGTGGGGTGGCAATCCGTTGAGAGCTTATGCCGCGCTGGCAGACGGCGCCTTCGGCAGCTGGAACAGCGTCGCGGAGACGCTGCTGCGCTCCGTCCCTCTGACCTTCACAGGTCTTGCCGTCGCCATTGCCTTTCGCGGCGGCGCTTTCAACGTCGGCGCCGAAGGCCAACTCTATGTCGGCGGGACGGCCGCCGCTATTGTTGCCCTGTGGCTGCCCGCCCTTCCCGGCTATCTGCTGCTGCCCCTGATGATGGCAGGCGCCATGGCAGCGGGTGCCGCCTGGGCGGGCCTTGCCGGCGTACTGAAGCTGCGCTTCGGCGCATCGGAGCTGATAACCACGATCATGCTCACCTATGTCGCCATCTACCTGGTGTCCTATCTCCTGCGTGGTCCACTGCAGGAGGCGGCAGGCTATCTGCCGCAGACCGACCGCCTGCCTGGCGCAGCCCGCTTCGCCGGGCTTGTCCCTGCAACCCGCCTGCATATCGGCTTCCTGGTGGCTCTCGCCACCGTCGCGCTGATGCATTTTCTGCTCTGGCGGGCGGTCTGGGGTTTTCGGCTGCGTGTGACGGGTCTCAACGCCCGTGCTGCAATGGCCGCCGGCATGGCCGTCGACGGTCTCAGTCTCTCTGCCTTTCTCATCAGCGGCGCCCTCGCCGGCCTGGCTGGCTTCATGGAGGTGGTCGGTGTACAGCACCGGATGATCGAGAACCTGTCGCCGGGTTTCGGCTATACCGGCATCATCGTTGCCCTGCTCGGCCAAACCAGCCCGCTCGGCGTGCTGGTCGCGGCGGTCCTGTTCGCCGGGCTGCAGGTCGGCGCCACGACGATGGAGGCGGCGGCAGGCGTTCCGGCCACCTTGACGATCATCATCCAGGCAATGGTGGTTCTATTTCTGATCGGGCGACCGGCCGTGGGTCAGATCGTCCGTGCCATGAGGCGGCTGAAACGATGATGTCATTTTTTTCGGATCCCGTCACACAGGGCTATCTCGAGGGCAGCATGCGCCTGGCCATGCCGATCATGCTTGCCGCCATGGGCGGCATCTTTGCCGAACGGGCGGGTGTGCTCAACATCGCCCTTGACGGCACGATGCTTGCCGGCAGCTTCACCGGCTTCGTCATCGCCTACCTCACCGGCAGCCTGTGGCTTGGGGTCGCGGCGGGCATGCTGGCGGGCGCGCTCGTCGGTGCTGTGCTCGCCCTCTATGCGGTATTGATCGGCAGCAACCAGGTGGTGGTTGGTGTGGCGATCAATCTCCTCATTGTCGGTGCCACCAGTTTCCTTTACCGGGCGATCTTCGGGGTCGGCATCACCCAGCCACGCGTGACGTCGTTTGCGCCGCTCGAATTGCCTGTGCTCTCGGATGTTCCGCTGATCGGCCCGCTGCTGTTCCATCAGGCGCCCATCGTCTATCTTGGGCTCGTCCTCATTCCCGTGGTCTGGATCGTGATGACAAGGACCGCGTTCGGGTGGCAGGTCGTCGCCGTCGGGGAGCATCCAGAGGCGGCCGAGACGCTTGGTATCTCGGTTGTGCGAACGCGCTTTCTCTGCCTGTTGCTTTCGGGCCTGCTTGCAGGCCTCGGGGGTTCCTTTCTGTCATTGAGTGCAACCGGCATCTTTATCGACAACATGACCGCAGGGCGTGGTTATATAGCGCTTGCCATTCTGGTTCTCGGCCGCAGGAATCCGCTGGGTGTGTTTATCGCCGCGATGCTGTTCGGGGCTGCGGATGCCCTGCAACTTCGCGGTCAGAACCTTGGCATAGAACTGCCCTACCAGGCATTCCTGATGTTTCCCTATATTCTGACCATTCTTGTGCTCATTTTCTTTGCCGGCAAGACGCGCAATCCCGCGGCTCTCGGCATTCCTTTTGACCGTGACAAAGCTGAGTGAGAGATCCTATGATTGTCGATAGCCATTGCCATCTGGACTTTGACGAGTTTGCAGCCGACCGCGAGATCGTCATGGCACGGGCGAGGGAAGCCGGCATCGGCGTGTTTCTGACAATCGGCATTCGTGTCCGCCAGTTCGACAGGGTGCTTGCCATGGCGGAGCGATACCCGGACGTGTATTGCAGCGTCGGCACCTTGCCGCATTACGCGGACGAGGAACGCGATGTTACCACTGCCGAACTGATTGCGCATTCGCGCCATCCTAAGGTGGTGGGGATCGGCGAGGCCGGTCTCGATCGATTTTACGGCAGCGCCTCCTGGGACGCCCAGCTAGATGTTCTGCAAGCGCACATCGCCGCTGCCCGCGAGACACAATTGCCGCTGATCATCCACTCCGTCCGCGAGGACGAAGCAATGGCCGAGATGCTGGTGCGCGAAAGCCGGAAGGGCAGCTTCCCGATCGTCATGCACTGCTATTCCGGAGGTGCTGAACTGGCTGAAAAATGCCTCGCGCTAGGCGCTTATTTCTCATTCTCAGGCCTGCTGACCTTCGAGGAAAATGACGCCCTTCGCGCCATTGCCGCGGGGCTTCCCGAGGATCGAATCCTGGTCGAAACAGACGCACCTTCGCTGGCTCCGGTTCCCCATCGCGATGAGCGGAACGAGCCAGCGTTTATCAGGCACACGATCGATATGTTGGCGCTGATCAGGAGGACAAGCGTGGAAAATGTCATGGACCTGACGCAGGGAAACTTCTTCAAGGCTTTTGCGAAGATAAGGCTGTAGCCAGCAAGCGTGTCGCGACCGCGACGAAATTTAAGCGTGGATAGTGAATGTCCAATGAGCGGCAACGTTACGAAGCAGCGCGGAACTGTACGCCTTGAGGGATTGGAACCAATGGCCCTGTTATTTCAAATTTCCTCTGTAACAGATTCGTTAGGGGAGCCAAGAACTTGGCCTGGCTGGAATGACTGATTGGGGCCGGAAGCACACTGGCAACTTCAGGTGCGGATCTTCAAAGAGCGGACATACGGGTGGACGCGGACATCGTCATGACCTGACCCTCGGTGGGCTTCGGACGGCCGGGAGCCCGACAGAACTGTCATTGCGTGGGCTACAACGTCGGCTGCGTCCACATGAGCCATGGCCAACTCGATCTCAACCAAGATCGCTCTGAGCAGCGGCTAAACTTCTTTCTTGCCCCCTGTCTCCCTGCTATCGTGGGAGTTAGGAGACGGCGCCATGAGCGAGAACCGAAAGCTGGTTGCAATCCTGGCCGCGGACGTGGTTGGGTACAGCCGTCTTGCCGGCGCCGACGAGGACCTCACCCTGGCGAGGTTGCGGACACTGCGCAGCGATCTCATCGATCCGACGATCGCCGTGCACCATGGCCGGGTGGTGAAGCGCACCGGCGATGGTGCGCTGGTCGAGTTCCGCAGCGTGGTGGACGCCGTGCGCTGCGCCATCGAGGTGCAGAACGGTATGGTGGAGCGCAATGAAGGCGTCCCGCGGGACCGTCGCATCGAGTTCCGGATCGGTATCCATTTGGGCGATGTAGTCGAGGAAAGCGACGGCGATCTGATGGGCGACGGCGTCAACATCGCCTCGCGATTGGAGAGCGTCGCCGCGGCGGGCGCGATCTGCCTGTCCGAGGATGCCTATCGCCAAGTCAAGGCAAGACTCGACCTCTCGGTCAGCGATCTCGGCAGCACACAGCTCAAGAACATTGCCGAGCCGATCCGGGTCTATTCGCTGCAAGTCGGCAGCGCAGGGACCAAGTTAGCCGCGACCCCGGAAACCTCGACGAGCCAACCGGCGACGGCAGCGGCGCCGAAGCTGTCGATCGCCGTCCTGCCCTTCGCCAACATGAGCGGTGACGCCGAACAGGACTACTTCGCCGACGGCATTTCGGAAGACATCATCACGGCGCTATCGAAGCTGTCGCAGCTCTTCGTCATCGCTCGCAATTCGTCGTTCACTTTCAAGGGCAAGAACGTCCATGTGCAGGAGGTGGGCACAAAGCTCGGCGTGCGGCATGTACTTGAAGGCAGCGTACGCAAATCGGGGAACAGGGTACGCATTACCGCGCAGCTCATCGACGCGACCACCGGCGGGCATCTATGGGCGGAGCGGTTCGATCGCGACCTCACCGACATATTCGCGGTTCAGGACGATGTCACGCAACAGATCGTCGGCGCGCTGGCGGTCAACCTGACAGAGGGCGATCGGCAAAGGCTTGCACCGGGGCAGACCCGGCACCCCGAGGCGTATGACTGCTTCTTGCGTGGCCGGGAGCTGTGGCACCGGCTGACGAAGCAAACGAACAGCGACGCCCGCGACCTTTTGCAACGTGCCGTCGAACTGGACCCGAACTTCGCCTCGGCGCACGCCTTCCTCGCCCTTACCCACGGGCTCGACTACCTGAACCGGTGGAGCGCGTCGCCGCAGCGCTCGATCGAGCAAGCCGAAGAGGCTGCGACGCTGGCGGTAGCGCGGGATGATAGCGATCCCGTGGCGCACTGGTCGCTAAGTCTGGTCAACCTTTACTCGCGACAGCACGATGGAGCCATCAGCGAGGCCGAGCGTGCGATAGTCCTCAATCCGAACTTCGCGGAAGGGCAGGTCAGCCTCGGCGAGGCACTTGTCTATTCAGGCAGATCCGAGGAGGCACTCGGCTATTTCGATCGCGCGAGGGTTCTGAACCCTTACTTTCCGGATGTCGTTCTTCACTTTCAGGCCTGGGCCTTGTTTCAACTGGGAAGGTACGAAGAGGCCGTCGAACCGTTGCTGCAGCGCGTGAACCGCAACCCCGTCACCGATGTCTCTCGCGCGCTTCTGGCTGCCTGTTACGGGCACCTCGGCCGTTTCGAAGAGGCTCGCGCAACGTGGCAAGAGGTGCTGCGCGTCAATCCCGACTACTCCTTGGAATACCGGCGCAAAGTCTTGCCCTTCAAGAACCCCGCCGATTTCGAGCTCGTCATGGAGGGGCTACGCAAGGCCGGTGTCGTACAATGACGGTGATTAATGTCCGATCCTGAACCTGTTGCCGCCATTTGCACAGAGTATGAGCAATAGCCAGTGCCGGCGCAACGACGACTCCAGCAAGATCTGCTTTCAGGAAGCTGTGAAGCCGCCCTCTATGCCAGGCATGAAAGCGCATAGCTGCCGAAGCTTTCGACGCCGACAGATGCCCGCTCGGCCTGGGTGCGCTCTATACACTCCAAACTCCTGAAAGGATTCGAACCCGTCGCGACGCCGTCCAGTGGATTGGATAAATAGAGATGTAGGCTCCAGAGCACCTGTTGCGCCCTTCCAGACTCTGCCTGCGGTGCCATGGCTCTCTCTCAATTGAACACAGTCGCGACATTAATCGGAACAGTCGACGGGACACCCGATGGTCCGGCCACGACAAAAGAGGCGCCGACCGTCCGTTCGCCGCCTCTTTGATTTTGAAGGCGCTTCGCGATCCTTTATGAAAAGGGTTGCGCGCAGGCATCGGCTCCCAGGCAAGGACACAGATGGCGCCTCGGCCGCGCGGAACCCCTTGCTTCGCCTTTATTTGGTCCTCCTGACGCTCGTCTCAATTCTCCCCAATCGAGAGCTCACGTAGTCGCCGTGGCGAAGCTTTGCGAATTCGTCGGTTGCTTGTGCCGGTGCGCTCTTGAAAACGTACCATTGACCGTCCGGTTCGCGTTTTTGATAGATCAGGCCGCCCTTCTTGCGGTGGCTGAAGCAGGTGATTGCCGTCGCCGTTCCGGTCTTGGCGTGCCAGTCGGCGTTGAAGCAGAGTTTACCCCGCTCCGTGATGAACCAGCGGCCCACGCCGAAGGACGGCGAGCCGTTTTCCCGCGACCAGGCGGTAAAGCGGCGCGCCTTTGTGGAGAAGTAGCCGGCGCCGGCTTTCCACATCCAGGAATTCTGGTTGTAGAGCTGATAGATTTCCGCGCTGCTCATCGGCTTTGCGGTCTCGATCCCCGCAGGCTCATTGGTTCCCGCAGCGGACGCGGCCGTGGCGATACCGCCGGTCAGGGCCACGGCCAGGAGCGTTTTTTGAAGCATGGACATGTTCAGGTTCCTTCTTGTTCAATTGATGCTTTCGCGGACGACCCGCCAGTCGGGGCGGCCATAGCCGTCCGGCCACGGATAGACTTCACGGTCGTTGAAGTAGATAACGGCGCTCAGGGCCGGGAACTGTGGATGGCGTTTCGCTACGCTCTCAGCCCAGTTTCGCACGTATGAATCGTCGCCTTCGTAGCCGAGTTCCGCAACCATGATGGGCTTGCCGTAACCAGCGACACGGGCGTATCCGGGCGCAAGGCGCTCTGCAAACGTCTGGTCATGGCCGGTCTTGTCCCTGTCGTATTGCTGCAGGCCAAAGACCGAGAGCCCGATGAGATCGACGACATCGTTGCCGGGATAAAAGGCTTGAAGCCCCTCATTGCCCTTCGGTGACCACATGTATCTGGCCGTCTTCAGGTGAACTTTGCAGACCTCCACCATTCGACGATAGGCCTTGGCATAATCGGCGCCATGCCAATGCGACCAGGAGAACTGGTTGTCGGTTTCGTCCATTTCCTGTGCCCAGCGAATGATGACCGGACTTTTCAACTTGGCAGCAGTCGAGCAGACGGCGGCCATGTTCGCATCGCGCGAACCGTCCAGGATGCTGTGCAGCAGTTCTTGCGAGGTTTGGCGCCAATCGGGTGACCAGGTCCAGGGCTCGACCGAGATCAGCAGGGTGCGGCCATGCGCTCGCGCATAATCATCGGCGAGGGTGAGCGTGCGCAGATCGACGTCTTCCCAGGGCAGGAAGAGGTGTTCGATCTTCGAATCGGGCGAGGCGCCGAAATCTCCGTGCGGATCATAGGCGCCGAACGTGATCGACTCCTTCGTGACGACCGGCATCTTGGTCGGCGGCGCGATGGACGATGTCGTCATGGCAAGCGGGTTGCCTTCGGCAAAGCTGCCCGGAGCGGTCGGTAGGACCGCAACTCCCGACAGCAACAGGCCGGTGAATGACAACAGGGCTATTTTGGATGGGCTATACATTGTCTACTTCCTCTAGGCTCGGCCGCAAATCCGGGTGAGCGGCATCCGTTCTCAGTTGGATTTCCTCCGGATCGGAGATCCATCGTGGTTTGAAGAAGATCGTGCGCAGGGCGGTTCCGCCCCGGCCTGCACCGGAGACGGCGTAGCGTTCTTCGAACAGCTGAAGACGGCCGCTGCCCCAGGCGAGTGCCTCGGTCGCATCCTTTCCGCGCATGATGGTTGCAGCCCCCGGCAGCGCGACGAGCGCAAGAAGCAAGGTCGCCATTACCGGACGGTAGAAACGCGGGGCCGCCGCAATCTTATTTTCCTTCGAATGGCGCCCGACGATCACCAGCAGCAGCGCGCAGTAGATTGCCGCGTTCAGGACGGTAAAGAAGTAGCTCCCCTTGGAGGCGCCGGCATCGCCGATCGCCAAGGCAGGCAATACCGCCATGAGCGCCAGCGCAGCGTAGGGCGCCAGGACTCGCGCCGGCAGCAGATCGACTTCGGACCGCCCTTTTGGCGTGACGCGAAAATCGACGAAGGAGCCCGTCAGAAAATCGTGCACCGCAGCCAGGGTGCCGGCGAGCGCCCAGGGCCAGCGCGCGAAGAGAAAGAGCATGCATTCCCAGCTCAGGATCTTGGCATCGTTGGGACGAAACGAGCTGCTGGCGCGCCAGCGATAAGCCATCACCACGAGCGCGATAGAAAGCGGCGCGAAATGCGCGAGGAAATCGAGATAGGTCACCGTCACGAAGTTCTGGCCGCGCACGAGCGCGATGATCGGCATCGCAAACATGAGCAACATGAAAAACGCAAACAGGGGATACCAGAGTTGCGAAAAGAGGAACTGGAACCTGAGCCGAGGCGGCAGCCGGCCGACGAGGCTCGGCGAGTACCGCAACAGCAGCATGACCAGGCTGCGCGACCACTGGAATTCCTGCGTCACGAGATCGCTGAAGGTTCTGGGGCCGTCACCATGGGCGATGGCATCCAGCGCATGCACACCCCGCCAGCCGCCGGCATTCATCATCAATGTCGTCGAATGGTCTTCAGCCAACTCTGGGCCAAGGCCGCCGATCTGTTTGAGGGCGACGGTACGCACCGCGTAGTGCGACCCTATGCACAGCGGCGCCAGGCCGTCATTGTAACCGGCTTGGAGCGAGCCATGCATGCTGGCTTCGGCATAGAGCCTTCCCCGCGCCGACCAGCTTTCGGAAGCGTTCTTGTCGCAAATGCTGGGGGCCGAGACATAGCCGACCTTTGGATCGGCGAACGGACGCAGCATGTGGAAGAGATAGTCGGGCGCGGGAACATGATCCGCGTCGAGTTGCGCCACGAAATCGTAGCGGCTGTAGCCGTAGTGGTCGTAGAAGAAGGCGAGGTTGCCTTCCTTGCACCGCGTGCGTCTGGGCCACGACGTCCGATGGTAATCGGATCGCCCCTTGCGGGTCGAGACGAAGACCCCGTGCCCGGAGCACCAGTCGAGGGTCTCGGGGGAAGGGTCTTCGTCGGCAAGCCAGGTGTCGTGTTCCACATCCTGGGCAAGCATTGCCAGCAGGGTTTCACTGACGACCGAGAAAGGTTCCGACGGCGCCTTGGTCACGACCATGGCCACTCGGCTGCCGGCCGGTAAGCGCAAGGGACCGTTCGGTCTTGCCGCCCGATAGAAGACGACGATGAAATAGGCCGGCAGAGCGGTAACCCAGGCAAGAACGAGGCTCACCGTAATTGTGCCGAAAGCATCGACGTGATGGCGCGGCTCCAGCCACCAGATCCAGAAATAGGCGAAGGCGCAGGCCCATACAGCCGCCGAGAACAGATATTCGGCCCGCCGATATCCGGTCAGAACCGGGACAAGAAGCGGCTCCCGGCAGGGTTCCGGAGCATGCTTCGCTTGGGTGATCGCGGGTTCGGTCACGCGCGCCTCCAGTCCGAAGAACGGAGCCGCGGTCCTCACGATGGTTTCCAGGTCGGAATATCGAGGCTGGAAGCAGAGCGTCTCGCGGGCCAGGCTGGCGTCGGCGTAAAGGCTGGGCGGATCGCCCGGCCGGCGCGGATGGATGACGACCGGGACTTCGCACCCGGTCGTTTCCTCGATCACGCGCAGCACTTCCCCAATGGAAAACCCTCGCCCGGTGCCTAGGTTGACAGCGAGGTTTGATCCGCCATTGGCGAGATGGGTGAAGGCCTGAACATGGGCACGCGCGAGATCTGCGACGTGAATATAGTCCCTTATGCAGGTCCCGTCAGGGGTGTCGTAGTCGTCGCCAAATATCTCCAGGTGCGGAATCCGGCCGGCCGCGGCCAGCAGTGCCCGCGGAATGAGATGGGTTTCCGGAACGTGCCACTCGCCAAGCTCGCCGTCCGGATCGGCTCCACAGGCATTGAAGTAACGCAGGGCAACATAACGCAGGCCGAAGGCCGCCGCATAATCGGCGAGCATATGCTCGCCGATGAGCTTCGTCATGCCGTAGGGATTGATCGGCGCCTTTGGCATCGTCTCGTCGATCGGCAGCACAGAGGGGACGCCATAGACGGCACAACTCGATGAGAAGATGACGTTCTGAAGCCCCGTCTGCCGGCAGGCATCGATAAGCGACAATGTACCGCAGACATTGTTGTTGTAATATTTTGCCGGGTTTTGCACGGACTCGCCCACGTAGGCAGAGGCGGCAAAGTGGATGACGGCATCGGGAGCATATTTCTCGATGACCTCGATCAGGCTTGGCGAGTCGAGGACGTCACCTTCGACGAAAGGGCCCCAGCGCACCGACGAACGGTTTCCGGTCGTGAGATTGTCGTAGACGACAGGCTCAATCCCCTCCGAGCGGAGGAGCTTGGCGGTGTGGCTGCCGATATAGCCGGCACCGCCCGTAACAAGGACCCGGGGCGCATCCATCAGACCGCCTCCAGTTCTCGTGCCGAACGGGTGAGAAGGCCATCGAAATAGTCGATCGTCTGACGCAGGCCGCTCGACAAGGCCATCTTCGGCCGCCAGTCGAGTTCCTGCATGGCAAGCGAAATATCGGGGCGACGCTGACGAGGATCGTCAACCGGCAGAGGGAGATGGATGATTTGCGACCGGGAGCCGGTCAATCCGATCACCTGCTCGGCCAACTCCCGGATCGTGAATTCGCCCGGATTGCC
Source organism: Rhizobium sp. KNZ14-9A (assembly GCF_056755015.1). Taxonomy (NCBI): domain Bacteria; kingdom Pseudomonadati; phylum Pseudomonadota; class Alphaproteobacteria; order Hyphomicrobiales; family Rhizobiaceae; genus Rhizobium; species Rhizobium sp. KNZ14-9A. The sequence goes on along the minus strand of NZ_JBPGXB010000004.1, from coordinate 2,147,958 downwards.
GAGATTGACCGGCCCCGTCAGCGACGACGGCGAGGCCATCATGCGCACGATGCCGCCAATGAGATCATCGACGAAACAGAACGAGCGGGTCTGCGAACCGTCGCCATATATGGTGATGTCTTGCCCCGTCAGGGCCTGAACGATGAAATTCGAGACGACGCGGCCGTCGTCCGGACGCATCCGCGGGCCGTAGGTGTTGAAGATGCGGATGATCTTGATCTCGACGCCGTGCGTGTTGTGGAAGTCGAAGAACAGCGTCTCCGCGCACCGCTTGCCCTCGTCATAGCAGGCGCGTGGCCCGAACGAATTGACGTTGCCCCAGTAGCTTTCAACTTGCGGGTGGACGCTCGGGTCGCCGTAGACTTCGGAGGTGGATGCCTGGAGGATGCGTGCGCCGGTGCGCGCGGCCAGCTCCAGAAGGTTGAGGGAACCCAGCACGCAGGTCTTTGTCGTATGGACCGGATCAGCCTGATAATGCGGGGGCGATGCCGGGCAGGCGAGGTTATAGATCTCGTCGACTTCCAGATCGAGCGGGTGGACGATATCGTGGGCGACGACATTGAAGCGATTAACGCGCTTCAGATGGGCGATATTGCGCCTCATGCCGGTGGAAAAATTGTCGAGGCAGATCACCTTGTGTCCGGCGGCCAAAAGGGTCTCGCACAGATGTGATCCGAGGAAACCTGCACCGCCGGTGACAAGAACTCTCTTAGGCGCACAAGATTTTCTCGATGAATAATTTGCGTCACGAGCCGACGCTTGCGCAGAGCGCGCACGAATTTTACCAAGATAGTTCACGACTACCTCCCGTTTTTTCAGATTTGTCCTGTGGAAGTTTCGTTTTTTACTTCGCCATTCCGAACAACTACGTCGTTCGACCAGGAGAATATTTTATTAACCTGGCTTTTTCTCTGGAAAGAACCGTTGTTTATTTAGATACAGCCAAGGGAGGCAATTGTCGTTATCCTCACATCCTGGAAATTATCGCTCCGTACATTTCTGAGCGAAAAGGAGTATGATAAACAACTTATGGAGGTGGCTTCGGGCACATCCGCTTTTTAAGGCGGGGTTCTGCGGAGATTTCAGCCGCAAAACAATTGCTTTTGTCAATTTCCATGGCTCGCGTCGGGTCATGCGCTGGAGGAATTGGATGGCTACAGGGGCTGAATCCGACGATGGTCCTCCTCCAGAACAGGAACGGCCGGCGCATATGGAGCGGCGGCGCTGGCCGCGTGAACCGGCCGTGCGCAAGGAACGCCCGCCCCATGCCTCCCCTGCCCTCGTGCCGCTGCGATTCTCGACGCAGGACCTACCACCAGCAGAACAATTCCCGGCCTGGCGGGCACATATGGCGCCGCTCGTGGATGTTCATCTGCCGCAGGGAAAATCACCGGAAGACGGGTTCCTCGCGGAGCAGATCGGCTGGCATCTCGGCGATATCCTCATCGTCCAGCAGCGCGCGCAGGCCCACAGATATATCCGCGATCAGGCCGTGCTTCGATCAAGCCCCATCGACCATTGGAACGTCGGCCTGCTGCACAGCGGCCAGGCCTGGACCGAGGTCAACCGTCGTGTCACCGAGACCGGCGCCGGCGAGATATTTTTCATGTCTCTGGGCAGCCCCTATCGCGGACGGATGACCGACACCGAAGCTTTGCTCGTGTTCTTGCCCTATGAGCTGCTGGCTCGCGATGCGAGCCTTCTCCAGAGCGCCGGCAACACGGTTCTCTCGGGCAGCCTCGCCGAGCTGCTCACGGGCTATCTCACGGGCCTCGAAACGAACCTCGGCAATCTGACGATAGAGGAAGTGCCCCGGATCATCCAAACCATCGGCGATATGGTCGTTGCGGGCGCGGCATCGTCGACAAGGACGGATACCGGTCAAAACCAGACCAACCTGGGACTGATGGAGCGGGCGCACCGCTACATTCACGTCAATCTCCATTCGGAAAACTTGACACCGGACATGATGTGCCGCGCGTTGGGGATTTCTCGTACGCGGCTTTACCAACTGTTCGAGGCGAACGGAGGCGTGCTCAATTATATTCGCAGGCGGCGATTGCTGCAGGCCTATGCGGATCTCAGCATTCCGGCCGACCACAGGCCGATTTCAGAAATCGCAGAAGCCGCCGGTTTCGAGGTCGCCGCCAATTTTACGCGCGCCTTCATCCATGAATTCGGGCTGAGCCCGCGTGAAATCCGAAGGGCGGTGGCAACCGAACAGCGGCCGGCGCCGGCCGTCCGCTCCACGCGGCGTTACGGAAAAACGATCGGCGATTGGCTGGCGCTGACGGGTTGATCCGGCATGCCGTTTTTCGGATCATTCAAATCAAAATTGCCGAAAGAGCTTGCTCGGCCTGAACATTGTATCGGCGTTGATCGGAACCGATCTGGCGCCCTTTATGCCCTCACCTCCTACGCCCCGCCTTGGCGAAGGCGATTTCGAGAAAGCTGACAACGCGCTTCAGCGTGCCCTTCATCCGCATCAGGCAAAAGCCTCAACTCAATTCTGGTGCCGTTGAAAGATTGCCGATGTACGAAGGCGGTGACGGCGAAGACTAGGCTGCTGTAGCATTCTGCCTCGCCGTTGACATAAAGCGTCGCAAGTTCGTCCATACTGACATTATCCCGAAATGCATTATCGATCTTCGTTTGGCGATCGAGTAGGCATTGATGAAGTCGAAGGTAATTTTCATTTGCTCACCTTCCGGCTGTCGCTAGAGCAACGAATAGAGGTGGGTCATCTTGACGAAGGTAGATGTGTTTGTGATCGACCAGCGCTCAGGTCGAAGTTTTTAACCTCAGTATAGTCAATTTGCCGGCGAGCGATCACGAGCCGAGCGATGTCACCGTCCTTGTCGGCAAGAGCGACCTCGTAGTTGTCCTTGATTTGCTGCGGTACAAACGTGCTGCGCGTCGGCAAGGGATTCCGAGAAGACACGGTTCTCTTCACCGATCCACAGCACGTCAAAGGTAGCTGTAAGCTGCGCGGATGTGATGTAGTTCTGGATAGCAACAGACAACACGACGAACAGGCCGAGACGACCGAGACGACCACGAGCAATGTGGCACCCGAAGATTAATCCACGCCTCAACAGTTGAGTATCTAACAGGTCTCGCAAGGAATCGAACTCGGGCTCACCTGTTACAGCGAGATAGAGTCTGGGCAGAGCCTGCCTAAAATCGAGTCGAAAAGCTGTTCACAATGCCGCTTCAGGTATCAGTTGCGCTCCCAATCGAGCGACCTCAGTAGCCAGTTCAACAGACCGAGCCGACGAGATCAACGCCGCGTAAGAACTAATGCGTATGTTCGGAGCCAGGTGCTGCGTGCTTAAACTTTGAACCCGATCACGTCCCAGCATCAGGATTTCCCTAACTGAAGATGACGAAACCCGCACGCCAAGATCGTCGCGATATTTCTCCGCCTAGTTGACGTCATCTCGGTCTATCGGGTGGCTCGGCCTCTTGAATTCGACAAGCATAAACTTGTCGCCGAAGTCCTGCGCGAGTAACAAATCTGGCCCCTTGGTGGCTCGTGAGCCGCCAAATTCGCTGTCGCAATAAGTTTCAAGTATCGATAGTGATCGATGTGCGGGGCGCAGATCATCGATGCCAGAATTGCGATAGTCAGCGGAAACGCGCGGTTTTCCGCCGCTTCCGGATCGATTTCACATTAGGTAATCGGACATATATGGTCGGGATCATACCCGGTTGGAACTGTGAGGCGTTCCGGCAGCAACTCGTTCGAGGAAGCGCGGATGACCACCAAGCCCCATTGATGATTTAGGGGGGCGGTATCTCCATCCACTGCGAGAATGTCGCCGCCTGGCCCAAATCCTGTCCTTCTGCGTTCCGGAGCTGCCAGACTATTCCGTCTTCCATCCAGAACCGGCTGCCCGACTTCGTCACCCGCAAACCACGATAACCCGTCATAAACCCGTTTCGCGCCACCGCATCGAGCAACGCCTGACGCTCCGACCGTTCACTTGGACCAGCGGACAACCGGGATTGCAGCTTCACAAACTCGCTCCAGCTATACCCGAACCGCCTCTGTGCTGCACCATTAGCATAGACAAAGACGGGATCGGGCGCGGAATTGTGTGCAAGGACCACAAACGGGGCATCGCCGTAGAGCCACTCGGGGCCCCGATCCCTGGGAAGAAGGTCCCGGCCGACAAGGCGCCGGAAGCTCCCAGTGAGAAGTTCGAAGAATTCGGGATCGTTCGGATTCAATTCGCCGTTCAGCTGCATCTCGTCTCCTTCTCCAGTGCGGCCGCTTCGCGAGCCTGTTCCGATCTAGTCACGGGATATGGCATCGGTGCGGCAATCCGCACCGATCAGAAGGGCTTAATTCGGCAGGAGATAATTCTTGCGGATATAGGATGGATTGAAGCCTGCCTTCGTCAGGTTGGCGAAGGAGATGTTCGGTTGATCTTCCCGAGGTTCGGCAGTCTCCACAGCAAAGAGAGAAACGCCCTGCGCGAGACCCTCGTTCAATCGAGCGTTGATCAGCGCCTTTTGTGCGCCACGGTTCCGGTACTCAGCATGTGTCGTTCCGCCTCCCAGCCAAGCGCATCCGTCCTCCATGAACATCGCCCCGGTTCCGATCGCCGTTCCCTCCAATTCCGCAATGAAGCAAGCCCAGCCTTTCTTGCCGACCAGGCATGACCACAACGGCTCAAGTTCCGTCGGAAAACCAAAACCTGCGCACATCAGCCTGCCGAAAATCGGCGCGTCATCGATACCGGCCAAGCGCGTGTGCACAGGTCCTTCGATTGCAAGCGGAGCCGATGGCGCAGGCCGCGTGAGTTTCATCCAGGCGCCGTTTTCGACCAGTTCCTGATCCAGTATCCAGCCACGCAGCTCGTTGGCGGCAAAGGTTTCGCGGATCTGGACATGCCGCCTGCCTGTTTTGGTCTTCAGCCATTCGAATGCGAGATTGAGTTCGTCTCTGTCATTCAAAGCAAAAATGCGATTGAGCCCAACGGCGGGAGCCGCGGGCAGCGAAATGGCGCAGCCGGTACCCACCGGCATGCAGGTAAACTCGACGCTGTCTTTAAAGGGCTGGGGCGTGATCCTGGCCATATCAATGAAAGCCTTGGCCTCGATAATCTCTTCCCAGGAGATTCTGTCGCTTGAAATGCTCAATTTATTTCCTCTTTAAATGACGGGCCCCCGAGAGCCGCTGCGCAAGCCCTGGCGGATTTTCCCGTCCCTTTCACGAGCGGTATCGCGGATGTCGAGATAACCTGCATCGCACTCACGAATAAAGTGTACGGCTGGTTAAAAGAGAGTATGGGCAGCCATCGGGAGCGTAGACAGGCTGTCAATTGCGCCACTGTTGCGGCAATCGTCGTGCACTCGTCGTCCGTCAGAAATAGATCGACATGACCAGATCCTGGTCGAAATCACCAAACCCCTTGCCGAAGAGGTTCATACCACCTGGATTTTCGGCCTTTTCGTCGATGCCGATGCGAAAGCGGATCGAATGGTGATCGGCTATGCGCAGCGAGGCGATGGTCTGGGTCGAAACCATCGCGCCATCGATCCAGGTCCCGGTCTCGTCGATCGTCCACGTCTTGAGCTTGCCGTATTGCGAGCCGGACAGCTTCCACCAGGAGGGCGAATACATGCCGCGGCGGTCACCGAAATCGCCGGGCGAGGTCCAGTGCCCGGCCTTTATACCATTCACCCAGATCGAAATGTCGGAAGGCCAGTTGGCATTCGTGGCCGGCGTCTCGGAACTCAGTTCGGCCGAGAATTCCACCTTGCGGATCTTCTTGCCGGAGACCTTGGCGTTGTTGGGAAACTTGTATTCGACATAACCGCGGGTAAACCAGAGCAATGCCGCCTGCATGCGCTGCGGATCGAGGAAGACCTCCTGCACGTCAAGCATGCCGATGACGTTGTTGACCGAACAGAGCCCGCAAGGCGCTCCCACGTCGAATTCGGTGAAGAGGCCGATCGGCATGCTGACAGTGACCACATCCTCGCTCGCCTTGGTGCCGTTGGTATCGAAGCGGATCAGGATTTCATCGTAGATGCTGGAGCAGACCTTCTGATTTCCCTTCGTCGCCTTCATCGTCTGAGTCTGGATGAGGCCGGCCTGCTCGAGCGACTTCAGATTGGTTGCCGTCGTCGATTGCGGCAAGCGCATCTGCGCCGCAATGTCGTTGACATTCAGCGGCCCCTTCTGGCGCAGCAGGTTGAGGATTTCGATGCGCGTCGGAGAGCCGAGAGCCTGAACGACGTCAACGTCCCTCATTGGATCGACGGTTAGAAGTTTCGTCTCCATACTTTAATACTGGTTCTCCAGTCTTTCTTGCTGGTTTCAGCTGATATCACGGCGTCATGTCCGATGTCGCCGCTCTTTTTCATAAGCGCCGGTCCGCGCCTCGGGAGAGCTCTCGCGGACCGGCAGGGCCTTCTCACCTCGGCCCGGAAGCAAATCTCTCACGCACTTATCCCTTGATGCCCGACGACAGCATCAGCGCCTGCGTTACGCGTTTCTGGAACAGGAGGTAGGCGACGGCGACCGGCATGGCAGCAAGGATCGCCACCGCCATATCGCGTGCATATTTGACGCCGAAGGCATCTCTCGTCTGGGTAATGCCGACCGTGATCGTCATCATGTCGTCGGAGTTGGTCACGAGGAATGGCCAGAGGAAGGCATTCCACGCCATGATGTAGGTGATGATGGCAAGGGCCGTGGTAATTCCCCAGTTCAGCGGCAGATAGAGCTTGAACAGGATCTGGAATTCACCACAGCCATCGAGTTTGGCGGCCTCGCGCAGTTCCTTCGGCACGGAGTCGAAGAACTGTTTGTAGACGATGACGACCACGGGAACGATCAACTGCGGCAGGATGATGCCGCCCCAGGTATTGATCAGGTTCAGCTTATGCATCAGCACGAATTGCGAAATCACCAGCGCCTGCGAAGGCACCATGAAGCTTGCCAGAATAATGCCGTAGAGAAGCTTGCGGCCGGGAAAGACGATCTGCGACAGTGCGTAGGCGCACATGACGCTGATGAAGATGACGACGACAGTCACGCTCACCGAGGTGACGATGGAGTTCAAGTACCACGTCGAAAGCTTCGTCTCGAAGAGTGCGTAGTAATAGGCAGAGAAATTGAAGACGTCAGGGAAAAGGGTTGTCTTGTTGACCACATCCTGTTCCGGCTTGATGGATGTCACGATCGCCCAATAGATCGGGAAAGCCCAGGTGCAGGCAATCACCAGCGTGAGGATCAGAAGCAGCGCGTTGCCGATTGTCTTGCCGGGCATCTCAGCGCTCCCGTACACGCAGGAGCTGATATTGCAGCACCGAGACGACGACGATGATGACGAACAGGATCACCGCGACAGCTGAGCCGAGACCACCATGGTTCGATCGGAAGGCCTCGCGATAGACGAGCTGCAAGAGCACATAGGTCGAATTGAACGGCCCACCCTCGGTCAAGAGATAGACCTGGTCAAAGATCTTGAGCTGAAGGATGAGCTGCAATGTCAGCACCAGCGCGGTCACCGGCCAGATCAGCGGCCAGGTGATGCGCTTGAAGCATTGCCAGCGCGTCGCGCCATCGAGCATCGCCGCCTCGTAATAGTCGTGGGGAATGTTGCGCAGGCCGGCGATGAAGAGCAGCAGGTTGAAGCCGTTGGTCCACCACACTGTGACGAGCGCCACCATCGGCATCGCCCAGATCGGATCACGGAAGACACTGACCCGCCCGCCGGTGAAGGCCTCGATGAGGAATTGCGCGATCCCGAATTGCTGGTCGAGGACCCATTTCCAGATCTGGGTGACTACGGAAACCGGAAGAATATAGGGGATGAAGAAGAGCACCAGCACCAGGCTCTGCACCCAGCCTTTCAGGCGCACGACCATCAGCGCCAGCCCAAGGCCGATCAACGTGTTCGGGATGACCGTCAGCACGACGAAATATCCGGTATTCCAGACCGAAGTGTAGAAGAGCTTCTGATGGAAGAGCTTCACATAATTGTCGAGGCCCACCCATTGCCCCTCGCCGACGAGCGGGGCGTCGGTAAAGCTCAAGGCGAACATCTTGTAGACCGGATAGGCAAAGACGGTCGCATAGGCGATCAGGAACGGCGCGATCATGACGATCGCCGTCAGCGTCTTGCGTCGCTTTTCAGTATTGACCACAGATCATCTCCCTGGACGAAGGGCTGGCCGGAGACAGGCTCCGGCCAGCATCTTCTCACTGCTGGCTCTGCAGCTCTTCGCGCATCTGTTCGATCGCATCTTCCGGATCGAGTTGACCGTTGAGTGCGGGAACCACGAAGTTCTGCGTTGCCTCGTAGATCGGGCCGGCAACGCCCGCGAGCTTGGAGACCGGGTCGAAGACGGCGGTATCGGCAAGCTTCGCATAGGTAGCGTTCGGCTGCATTTCCTTGAATTCCTTGCTGTCAGTCACCGGCTTGTAAGCGGGGATGTGGCCAGCACTTGCCCAGGAGATGCTGTGCTCGTTCATCCAGGCGATGATCTGCAGCACGGCCTTCAGCTTTTCAGGCGTGATCGGCTTGCTCTCGCTGTTTGGAACGGCGAAGGAATGCGAGTCCGCCCAGGTGGCCTGCGTGCCCAACAGGTTCGGGATTTCGATAGCCCCCCATTCGAAGCCGAGCTCACCCTTCTTTGCGAGGTCGGCCATCGTCGGCACTTCCCAGACGCCGTTGACATGCATCGCAGCCTTGCCCGAGGTGAAGAGCGCGATTGAGGCTTCATAGGAAATCAGCTTCGGCGAATAGCCTGAGGAGACCCAGTTCGCCATGGTCTTCAGCGCCTTTACGCCGGCATCGCCCGGCAGGATCTGGTCACCGTCGATAAACTTGGCGCCCTGCTGAGAGAGAAGCGTATAGAAGACGCGCCACATGGAACCGCCTTCATCCGTGTGCAGCGACAGCGGATATTCCACCTTGCCCGTCGCCTTGATCTTGTCGAGCGCAGCATTGAAATTGTCGAGACCGTCGAGACCCTTCGGCAGACCGTCGTCGCCGAGCAGGCCGGCTTCCTTCAGGATATTCTTGTTATAATAGAGGACGATCGAATGGACGTCGAAGGGAATGCCGTAGACCTTGTTGTCGAAGGTCGCCTGCTTCCAGGCCGCATCGACATAGTTTTCCTTCTTGATGCCGGCGGAAGCCAGTTCCTCATCCGTGAAGGGACGCAGGATGCCGGTCGGTACGGCAAGCGGATAACGCGACATATGATAGGTCATGATGTCGGGCTGCTGGCCGACGGCAGCCGACGTTTGCACCTTGGTGTAGAACGGCACGCCCCATTCCAGGGTCGTGGCATTGATCTTGATGTCGGGATGGGTGTCGTTGAATTCCTTGATGAGCGCTTTCATGCGCACGCCGTCGCCGCCGCTTAAGAAATCCCACCAGGTAATGTCGGTCTGGGCGAATGCGGCTGCCGAGGGCAGCAATGCGATGGCCGCCGAAACGGCAAGTTTTAAGAGTTTTCTCACGTTTGTTCCTCCTCTAAAGCATGGGTTGGGATCATCCCGCGTCACGGGATGACTTGTGCCGCGAGCCTCCTCCAAAGGCGCGCGATCAAGATCTCCTGCATTCCTTTCCGGTCTCCGGATCTCAAGCTCCGGACCCGTTCATCAGCTGAGCCTCCTGCCTTCGGCATCGAAAGCCAGCATCTCAGGCACTCTCAGAGAGAGGCTGATCTTCTCCTTCGGCTGAGGCCTGCTTTCGCGGCACTCGACCGTCATCTCCGCATCGGTTGCGGTCAGCACGTGAAGATATCCGGTGCCACCAAGCTCTTCGGTGAACTCCGCAGTGACGGGCAGCGTCAGGCCGGCCTCCCCGTTGTTGAGCCCGATATGCTCGGGCCGGACGCCGATATTGATGGCAGCGCCTTCGGCGACCGGCGTGCGTGTCGGCAGCTCGAAAGCCTGGCCTGGTGCGTCATCGAGCTCGACGCGGGCAGAGCCCTGTCCGGCGCCGATGACCTTGCCCTTAAGGAAGTTCATGCCCGGCGATCCGATGAAACCGGCGACGAACATGTTCTGCGGATCGCGATAGAGCTCCAAGGGCGCGCCGACCTGCTGGACGATGCCCTCCTTCAAGACGACGATCTTGTCGGCAAGCGTCATCGCCTCGACCTGGTCATGGGTGACGTAGACCATGGTCGCTCCGATCTGCCGGTGCAGGCGGGCGATTTCCATGCGCATTTTCACGCGCAATTCGGCATCGAGATTGGACAGTGGCTCGTCGAACAGGAAGACGCGCGGCTCGCGCACGATGGCGCGGCCGATCGCCACGCGCTGGCGCTGGCCGCCTGAAAGCTGGCTCGGCTTATGCTGGAGATAATCGCCAAGGCGAAGGATATCGGCGGCCGCCTTCACCTTCTCTTGAATCTCTGCCTTCGGCCGTTTGGCGATCGACAGGCTGAAAGCCATGTTTTCGAAGACGGAAAGATGCGGATAGAGCGCGTAGGACTGGAAGACCATCGCGACGCCGCGCTTCGATGCTTCCCTGTGCGTGACGTCTTCATTCTCGATGCTGATCTGCCCGCCGCTCGTTTCCTCGAGCCCCGCAATCATTCTCAAAAGCGTCGATTTTCCGCAGCCGGAAGGGCCGACGAAAACGGCAAACTCACCCTGCTCGATCTCGATATCGACGCCGTGGATGACCGCGAAGGCCCCGAACGACTTCCTGACGTCAGTCAGTTTTATCCCAGACATATATCCTCCCGATGGACACTCCAGACGGGGCAGCCTCCTCTGCTGCCCCGATGGCGATCAACTCACGCCGAAGCGACGGAGAGCAGGATGAAATGATAGGATTTCGCCGGCAGCGATCCGGTGAGCCTGCCCTCGTCGGTGACCTGGAAGCCGGATCCTGCCGTCGGCACGATACGGTTCTGATCCTCGACGGAGTTGCGCGCCTTGAGGTCTTCGCCCGCCATCGTGTGATGCTGGATGACCTTCGCGCCCTTGAAGCCCTGCAGGGCAACATCGAGATCGATGGCCTCATCGAGACTGCGGTTAATTGCAAAGAGCGCGATGCTCTTGCCATCCTCCTGCAGCACGGCCGAAAGATCGAGATAGGGAACGTCCTGCGCCACATCGCAATCATAGGTCGGGCCAGAGGCCGAAACCGTCAGCGCCGTGCCACGGCCATACTTCGATGCGAACTGTAGCGGATAGTAGATCGATTGGCGCCAGGCCGGGCCTCCCGCCTTGGTCAGGATCGGGGCGATGACGTTGACGAGCTGCGCCATGCAGGCGATCTTGACGCGGTCGGAGCGGCGGATGAAGACGTTGATCAGCGAGGCGACGAAGATCGCGTCCTCGAGATTGTAAAGCTCTTCGAGCAGCGGCGGCGCTTCCGGCCAGTCCCAGTTCTTGTAGCGCTGATCGTCTTCCTTGCGGTCGTGATACCAGACGTTCCATTCGTCGAAGCAGATCTTCACGTCGCGCTTGGAGCGCTTCTTCGCCTTTATGTAGTCGATGACGCCGCCGATCGTGACGATGTAGCGGTCGAGCTCGATCGCCTTGGCATAGTAGTTCAGCGTGTCGCTTTCCTCGTTGCCGAAATACTTGTGCAGCGAGATATAGTCGACGCTGTCATAGCTCGCATCGAGAACTTGTGCCTCCCATTCGGGATAGGTCTTCATCTTGTCGTTCGACGAGCCGCAGACCACGGTTTCGAGCGTCTTGTCGAAATATTTGAAGGCTTTACTGACTTCGTTGGCAAGCAGACCATATTCCGTTGCGGTCTTGTGACCGACCTGCCAGGGGCCGTCCATCTCATTGCCGAGGCACCAGATGCGGACATTGTGCGGGTCCTTGTATCCGTGCTTGGCGCGTAGGTCGCTCCAGTAGGTGCCGCCCGGATGGTTGCAATATTCCAGGAAATTGCGAGCGTCATTCAGGCCGCGCGAACCGAGGTTCATGGCGAGCATCATCTCGGTCTTGGCGAGCTTCGACCAGTCGGCAAATTCGTTGACGCCCATCTGGTTGGTCTCGCGGGTCCGCCAGGCAAGATCGAGACGCGTCGGACGCTGGTCGCGCGGACCGATGCCATCCTCCCAATGATAGGCCGAAACGAAATTGCCGCCCGGATAGCGGACGATCGGCATATCGAGATCGCGCACCATATCAAGAACGTCGGTACGGAAACCGTCCTTATCAGCTTTTTCGTGACCCGGCTCATAAATACCGGTGTAAACGGCACGACCCATATGCTCCAAGAAGGAGCCATAGACGCGCTTATCGACGGTCGAGATGGTAAATTCCCTGTTCAGGGTCGCTTTAGCCCGCATTGATGTTCCTCGTTTATTGAATTTGATTTTTGAGCAAGCTATTCTGAGAGATTTTTTTAATCAAGTAATTTGTTTAATATCCGAAAATCAGTTTTAGTATGGCGAAGGATCAACGAAATCTGTGAGAAACCAGGCGTTTCAGGCCCAATCGTCGGTCTCCGCCGGGTCGTTAAAGCCGCGATTAACCAACCAGCCTCTGGCGCGGGAACAAATTCTGCTCGGCAACGTTTTGGCGCTCGCGACAGGAGGAGGAAAAACAGATGCCAAATGCCCAATGGAGCGAACCGGTCGAAATCGAGTTCGACGATGCCGGATCCCGGACCGTCAGAGGCCCCTTCGACGCACTCATCTATCTCCACGACATGTGGCCGCGGCGCACGGGAGCGAAATTCGTCAGGGCAAGCAATGCCTGCAAGGGCGCCGTCGAAGGACGCGTTAGTCTGGAAACAGCAAGGGAAGATTTTCTCGCGGCGGCAGCAGAAGCGAGACTAACCACACATTGACCCCGAGGGGTGGACGCGCACATGCCGCGTCCACCCATATTTCTGAGGAAGGAGACTGCATGCGCGCCCTGTTGGTATCGTTGCTGACCTTGGCCGTGACCGCCATTTCGACAGGCCCGGCCCTATCTGCCGACATGATCCAAGGTTATGAACGCCCCCATGTCGTCAAGCATCGACCGAAGCCGGTCATTCGTGCACGCTATGTGCAGCGCCGGCATCTCGATTGCACGGATATGACTGTCGAATACCGCTACATTCCGCGTACGGATTTCGTGACCGTGTGCCATCGTATCTGAGGCCAGCCAAGGCCGGTGTCAGATTGGATAGTGCCCGGGCTGCGATGCCACCGTCATCCACCTGAGGTCGGTGAATTCGTTGATGCCGGCCTTGCCGCCGAAGCGGCCATAACCGGAGGCTTTCACACCGCCGAAGGGCATCTGCGCCTCGTCATGCACGGTCGGTCCGTTCACATGACAGATGCCGCTTTCAATCCGTCTTGCGACCTCCATGGCGCGGGCCGCATCCCTACCGAAGACGGCGGCGGACAGGCCATATTCGGTATCATTGGCAACGCGGACAGCCTCATCGATACCGCGCACGCGCACCATGCAGGCAACCGGACCGAAGCTCTCCTCTCCATAGATCCGCATCGATGGTGTCACGTGGTCAAGCACCGTGGCGTCCATCAAGGTCCCGATCGCACGGCCTCCCGCAAGCAGGCGGGCGCCCTTGGACACTGCATCCTCGATCAAGCCATTGACGCGTTCAACCGCATCGAGGCCGATCATCGAGCCGAGCGGTGAATTGCTCTGGCGCGGATCGCCGGCAACCAGCGTCGAGGCCTTGCGGGCGAACTGATCGGCAAACTCGTCGGCCACCGCCTCGTCGACGACGATCCTCTCGGTCGACATGCAGATCTGCCCCTGGTTCATGAAGGCACCGAAGGCAGCGGCTTTCACGGCTTCGCCGATATCGGCATCATCGAGCACGACGAAGGGCGCCTTGCCGCCAAGCTCCAGCAGCACGGGCTTCAAATGGCGGGCGGAGACCTCGGCGATGATCCGGCCGACGCGGGTCGAGCCGGTGAAATTGACACGGCGCACGGCCGGGTGGGCAATCAGCTTTTCGACGATGGATGCAGCATCGGCGGGTGCATTGGTGAGCACATTGACAACACCGTCGCCGAGGCCCGCTTCGCGCAATGTCTCGCCGATCAGATGATGCGTCTTCGGGCAAAGCTCGGACGCCTTGAGGACGACGGTGTTGCCGCAGGCAAGCGGCAGGGCGACGGCGCGCACGCCGAGAATGACGGGCGCGTTCCAGGGCGCAATGCCAAGGACGACACCGGCCGGCTGGCGCACGGCCATCGCCAACAAGCCGGGCTTGTCCGAGGGGATCACTTCGCCGGTGATCTGAGTACACATGGCGGCGGCTTCCCGCAGCATATTGGCGGCGAGATAGACGTTGAAGCCCGCCCAGGCGGCTGTGGCGCCCGTTTCCTCGGCCATGGCGGCGATGAATTCGCCGGTGCGGGAATCCAAGAGGTCGGCTGCCTTCGAAAGGCGCTTGCGCCGTTCTGTCGGTGCAAGCGCCGACCAGGCAGGAAAGGCCGCGGCCGCAGCGGCAACCGCTGCATGCGCATCCTCCAGCGTTGCTGCGGCCGCCTTCGTCGCCAGCTGACCGGTAATCGGGTTCAGCCGTTCGAAGGTCGCGCCGTTCGAAGCCGGCATGGCACGACCGCCAATGAGAAGCATCAGGTCAACCATCTCGTTCCCTTTCAGATATGCGCCTGATTCCCTCCCAAAGGGCTGGCGCGATGATGTCTGCTGGTTTCCGGCATCCGCCGGGAGTCATGTATCCCGCGGTCACGCCGGGAGATCGACGTCTTTCATTGGAAGATCCTCACCCATATCGCCTGAATTCAGGCGCTCCTCAGGAGCCAGTAGGAACCAATCCATCGGCGAAATGAATGGATTTTCCTGGCAGCTTATTGTACTTTTCCGCGATTTTTTCAGATTCCCGCTTGGCATGTGGTTGCCGGCCGGTTGCGCGCCCGGAGTTCATGATGCCGGAAAAGTTGCTCGATATGCCGGCTTTGTCGGTCACCGCATCGACGATTTCCGCCGGCCTCGGCAGCCAGACCTGGAGCCTTGACGCCCACGGCAGCCGTCCCTTCTATCAGGCCTTTTTCGTCTCGCGAGGCAGAGCGAGCCTATCCATCGACGGACAGGCGGGGCTTACGCTTTCGGCGCCTGCGGTACTTTGGCTGCCGCGGCGAATTTCGGGGGCTTTCGTTCTTACCGCCGGCAGCGAGGGGGCGATGCTCTCGGCAGCCTATGACTTTGTCGGCAGAACGGTCGGCGACAGCCCGGCCGCCGTGCAGTTGCACGATATGATCGAACGCGTAGTCGTGGCTCAGAACGAAAATTTGGCGGGGCGTGCAGGCGATATCGGTCGTGCCTTCGAGGTCATGACGCAGGAGACACGGGACCACCGACCCGGCGGGACAGCGATTGTCGGCGCCTATTTTTCCGTGCTGCTGCTGCTGATATGGCGGGCCTCAGGGGCATCGGCCCCGACGAAGACGTCAGGCACAGGGGCGACCACCTTGCAGCGGTTCAGGCAGATCGTCGAATTGCGTTTCCGCGAACAGCCGGCGATCACCGATATCGCCCGCGCCATGGGCATCACCTATGATCACCTGCATCGGGCCTGCATTTCCGGCACCGGACGAAGCCCGATGGAACTGATCCATGAAAGGCTGATCGCCGAAGCAAAGCTGCGGCTTGGGCAATCGGAGCAATCCGTCGAGCAGATCGGCTTCGGGCTCGGCTTTCGCGATCCGGGCTATTTCAGCCGCTTCTTCAAGAGCCGCGTCGGCGAACCGCCCGGCGCCTACCGGCGCAAGATCGCCGCGCAGTCGCAGAAGGGCCTCGCCCCATCCTTTGCCGCCTGGCCGTGAGGCACTCGCGATTGAGGAGACGGCCGTTTAGAACTTCCGCAACTCACGCGTCAGCGCCTGGAGTTGCTTGAAGCCCTCGTAGCGCTTTGCGTGAAGATCAGCGATCACACCCTGCGCCGGCTTGTAAGTCCCTTCTGCCGCCGAGAGTTTCGTCATTGCTTCACGCATATCGGTAAAGAGCCCGCCGGCGACGGCGCCGAGGATCGCAGCACCCAGCAGCACCGGTTCCTCGGCCTTCGTCGCGACCACCGGCTTGCCGCTCGCATCGGCAAGCATCTGACGGACGAAATCATGCTGGCCAGCACCCCCGCTGATGACGATGTTCTCGATGGTGACGCCGGCATCAGCCTGCGTGTCGATGATTTGTCTCAGGCCATAGCCGATGCCGCAGAGGCCTGCGACATAGAGCGAGACCAGACTGTCGAGACCCCTCTCCATGTCGAGACCGGCAATCACGGCGCGGGCGTGCGGATCGGCGAAGGGCGCGCGATTGCCGAGGAATTCGGGAACGACATGCAGGCCTGCGACGAGTTTGACGGCATCGGAAGAATGGCCTGCCTTTTGCGCGGCCATGTCAGCCAGAAGGACCGGCAGCGGAACGCCGTTGCGTTTCGACAATTCCTTTGCCTCGCTGGCGGCGGGATGGAAGGACAAGAGCTGTTCGATCGCCGCACCCGCAGCACTCTGACCACCCTCGTTCAACCACATGCCTGGCACCATGGCTGAATAATAGGGACCCCAGACGCCCGGCACGAAGGCCGGTTCGACGGTTGATGTCATGGTGCAGGACGACGTGCCGAAGACGTAGCCCAGATTGGCCTGCGGACCGGCGCCGATACCAACGGTTCCGATGCCGCCAGCATGGGCATCGATCAGCCCCGCGGCGACAGCCGTTCCCGGAATGAGGCCGAGTTCACCGGCGGCCGCCGCTGTCAGGCCCTGACCGAGCGGCGAGCCAGGCTCGACGATCGACTGGCCGATGCGGGCAAAACCTTCGTCGGCCAATGCGCCGAGGCCGATCTCATGAAAGTAGGTCGCATCCCAGCGCTTCTCATGGGCGAGATAGGTCCATTTGCAGGTGACGGTACAGGTGGAACGCGCGAGATCGCCGGTCGCCCGCCATGTCAGGAAATCCGCCAGATCGAAGAATTGCCAGGCAGCATCGAAGACCTGCGGCCGCCTTTCCCTCAGCCAGAGCAGCTTCGGCGTTTCCATCTCGGGGGAGATACGACCACCGACATAGCGCAGCACGTCATGGCCGAGCGCGTTGATACGCTCCGCCTGCGGGACCGCGCGATGGTCCATCCAGACGATGATATCCCGGTTCGGGTCTTCCGAGGGACCAATGGGCAGCGGCCGGCCAGCCTCGCCGAGCACGACGAGCGAACAGGTGGCGTCAAACCCCAGGCCAGCGACCGAAGCCGGATCGATACCGCTTGCGGCGACGACCTCGCGGACGCAAGCGCAGACGGCCCTCCAGATTTCCGTACTCGACTGCTCGACGATGGAGCCGGCTTCATGAAACAGCGTGATATCCCGCTTGGCGGATGCGAGCATCAGGCCATCGAGGTTGAAGAGGCCGGCGCGGGCGCTGCCGGTGCCGACATCGACGCCGATGACATGTTTGGCACCCGCTGATGGCGTGTGTGAAGTGTCGCTCATGATCTCTCGTTCAAATCGGCAGTATCAGGGTTCCAGAGCATTTCCATCTTTCCTCGAATCGCGGAAACGCTCTATCTCTTTGTTTTCATGCAATTGCGGACGCAAGACCGCTACGCATACTTGCTGGAATTGCTCTAGAGCAATCCACAACCGGACCTGTCAACCTCTCAGAGGTCGACGCTGTTCGGCAGGATCACCAGATCGCGCACAGTGACGTTACGTGGCCGTGACAGCATGAAGAGCACGGCATCGGCCACCTCCTTTGGCTGCATCAGGCTGCCATTGGCCAGCGCCTCTTCCATCTTGGCTTTCGGCCAGTCATCCAGGAGCGCGGTGACGACCGGTCCGGGCAGCACCGCACCGACACGCACGCCATGCTGGGCGACCTGGCGGCGGGTCGAGTGAACGAAGGCCTGAACGGCGAATTTCGAGGCGGTGTAGATCGGCTCCCAAACGACAGGCACGACGCCGGCGATCGAACTCGTAAACAGGATATCGCCGGACTTCTGAGCGATCATATGCGGCAGCACCGCATGGACCGAACGGAAGGCCGCATTGATGTTGAGGTTCAGCATGCGGTCCCAGGCATCCGGATCGCCGTCGGCGACCGGGCCGCCAATATAGGCGCCGGCATTGGCGTGGAAGATATCGAGCCGGCCGGCCAATTCCAGAATGCGCGGCAGCATGCCGGAGACCTGCGGGCCATCGAGAAGATCGACAACAAGCGGCAGGGCGCCCTCACCGATCTCCTTGCAGAGGGCCTCGAGCCTGTCCTTGGCACGATCGATAAGAACAACGGTTGCGCCTTCGGCACGCAGGGTGCGGGCGCATTCCAGCCCGATGCCCGATGCCGCACCGGTGATGGCGGCAACCTTGCCCTTCATGAGATCAGTCATGCAAATACTCCTTGAGAATGCGTAATCAGGCGCGGCCATGGCTGACACGGGACCGGCGAGCTAGCGAATCGACGATGACGGCGATGGCGAGAACGGCACCAGTGATCATGTAGCGCAGCGACGAACTGAGATTGAGCAGCGTAAGCCCGTTGGAAATCGCCTGGATGACGATGATGCCGAGAAGAGCCGAATAGGCGCTGCCGCGGCCACCGAACAGGCTGGTGCCGCCGATGACTGCTGCGGCAATGGCATTGAGGTTCACGTCGCCCGTGCCGGCTTGCTGGCTGGACGAGGCAAGACGCGAGGCCGAGAGAATGCCGCCGATGGTGGCAAGCGTCGAGCAAAGCACGAAGGCGCTGAGATAGATGCGGCGCACATTGATGCCGGCACGGCGAGCCGCCTCGCGATTGCCGCCGACGGCAAACATGGAGCGTCCCCATTTGGTGCGCGTCAGCGCATAGTTCAGGATGACAGCGATTGCGACGAAAAGGCCGAACATCCACGGCACGCCACGGCCGAGATTGAGATAATAGACGGCAAATTCCAACGCGGCGGTAAGAATGATGGCCTTGACCGCAAGCGCCCCGACCGGTGGCGAGGAGAGGTTCGAAGCCTGCCGCTGGCGGCGCTTGCGCATCTCGTTGACGACGAGGACCACGCCCGGCAAGAGCGCCAGCACGTAGGACAGCCAGTCGGGCATGACGAGAATCTGGCCGAAGCGCACGAGCGGCGAGGCATAGGGAAGGTTGATGCTGCCGGTCGGCCCCAGGATATAGAGCTGCATGCCGAGGAGGGCCAGCAGACCGGCAAGGGTCGCAACGAAGCTCGGCATTCCAAGCCTGTTGTAGAGCACCGCATACAGCGCACCAACGACGATGCCGGCGACGATCGCAACCAGGATCGCGAGCGGGATCGGCCAGCCCATATTGACCCAGAGCACGCCGAGGATGGCGGAGGAAAGTCCGCTCATCGAGCCGACCGAAAGGTCGATTTCGCCGAGCATCAGCACACAGACGATGCCGAGCGAGATGACGCCGACGGTGGCACAGTCAAACAGCAGGTTGACGAGGTTGTTTGGCGCCAGAAACACCGGATTGAGCAGCGAGAAGACTGTGGAGATAACGATCAGGCCGACGAAGACCGGCAGCATGCCGAGATCGCCCGAGCGTACGCGGTCGAAGAAGGCCTTGACCATGCCCATGATGTTGTCGTCGTGGCGGACGCGTTCGTCGCTGCGATCAAGGGCAGCCGGCTGGCTGACTGTATCGGACATCTTCTGGCTCATGCGGACCTCCCGCTGGTTTCGTGTGCACCGCTCTTGCGCTCGATCCGCCGGGAGACGGCGTTTTCGGTGGCGCCGGTGATGGCGGCGACGAGTTCCTGATTGGACGAATCGGGCGTGAAGACGCCATTGTTGCGACCGAGGCGCAGCACGACGATGCGGTCTGCCACAGCGCGCACGTCTTCCATATTGTGGCTGATGATGATGACGCCGAGGCCGCGCTCGCGCACGCGTTCGATCAGGTTCAGCACTTCCGCGGTCTGGGCGACACCGAGAGCCGCCGTCGGCTCGTCGAGCATGATGATCTTCGGATCGAGCAGCAGCGAGCGGGCAATGGCAACCGTCTGGCGCTGGCCGCCGGAAAGCGAGGCGATCGGCTCGCGCACCGAGGGGATACGGGCGGCAAGTTCTCTGAGCAACGTCCAGGCGCGCACCTCCATAGCAACCTCATCGAGGCTCCAGGGGGACATTTCATGTCCGAGAAAGAGATTGGCGACGACGTCAAGGTTCTCGCAGAGCGCCAGGTCCTGAAAGACGGTGGCAATGCCGAGCTCCAGCGCCTTGCCGGGACTATCGAGCGTGACATTGCGGCCGCAAAATTCGATCGTTCCCGAGGACGGCTGATGCACGCCGGCAAGAACCTTGATCAAGGTCGACTTGCCGGCGCCGTTATCGCCAACCAGCGCCACGACCTCGCCGGCCTTCACTTCGAGATCGATGTCGGTCAGCGCCGACACCGCGCCGAAATTCTTGGAAATATTGCTCAACCGGAGGATCGTCTGTCCCTTCTCCGGCATATCCTTCACATCCCTAGTCATGGGGCAGCCCTTCTTGCCATAGGGGCATCCGGCCGCGACAAGCGCGGCCGGAGCTCACTCAAGCGCGTTTAGTTGGTAATGCCAAGTTTCTTGCAGCCTTCGGCATATTCGCCGGTGCAGATCTGCTCGGGCGTCTGGATCTTCTTGTCGAAGATTTCGGCCTTGATGTTTTCTGCCGTCACGACGGCGGGGATGAACAGCTGAGACGGCGTATTGTAGAGCGTCGTCTTGGCCTCAGGCTTTTCACCCTTGATCATCTGCACCGCCACATTGGCAGCGGCTGCCGCGACGATTTCGGATGGCTTCGAAATCGTGTTGTACTGGTCGCCGGAAATGATCAGCTGAAGGGCTGCGATCGTGGCATCATTGCCGGTGACCGGCGGAACCGGCTTCACGCCTGCGGCCTTGAAGGCGGCAATCGCGCCGCCTGCCGTGCCGTCATTGGCGGCAACCACGCCCTTGATATCGGCCCCGAAACGGGTGATCTGGCCGGCAGCCCATTCCTGCGCCTTCGGCGGCGCCCATTCCGGCGTGTCATATTCGGCAAGCGTCTTGTAGGTGGATTCCTTCAGGCCGCGGTGGATGCCGTCGCGGATGAGGCCTGCGGCCGCATCGGTCGGCGAGCCGTTGATCTCGAGCACGCCTGCGCCATCGGCAACGCCTGAAGCCTTGAGATGCTCGACGAGCGACTTGGCGATCGCATAGCCGATGCCTTCATTGTCGAAGGAGACGTAATAATCGGCCGGCTTGTCCGGGATCGGGCGGTCATAGGCGATGACCTTGACGTCCTGGGACTGGGCGATTTCGACGAGGCCGGCTGCAGCGGCGGAATCGACAGGGTCAAGAACGACCACCTTGGCGCCCTGTGCAATGACCGAGTTGAACTGCTGCTGCTGCAGCGAGGCATCGGCATTGGCGTTCTGGTAGATCACCGTGCACTTCGGGCACAGCTTCTCCATCTCGGCCTTGAAGCCCGGGAAGTCGTGCTGCTCATAGCGCGTGGATGCCTGGTCGGGCATAAGGAACGCGACGGTCGCCGCTTCCTGAGCCGAGGCCATGCCGGCAAAACCGATGAAAACGGTCGCCGAGGCCATAAGCAAATTGCGATAATTCATTTTCTCCTCCTTGGTGTGATCGAAAGACAGGCCCAGGCATTGCTGGAAGTCACCACGGTTCGCCCGCTCGCCGCAGCCTTCGCCGGCATGAAAACGACGAGCAAAGCGCCCCAGAAAAAGGACAACCTCTCCGCAGCTTCTTAGAAATACCTCCCTGTACCGGCCTGCTGTCCGGTTTGTATCATCGATTGCGCAGCCTTGCTCAATCGATGAAGCAAGAATTGCCACTTCCACCGATTGATGTCAAGTTACCGTCAAACGGAGACGACGTTTTGAATCAGGTGAAGCAGACGAAGAGGACGACGATTTACGATCTGGCGGAGCTTGCCGGCACATCCGCCAGCGCCGTCAGCGCCGTGCTCAACGGCAATTGGAAGAAGCGCAGGATCAGCAGCCAGCTTGCCGAAAAGATCATGCGGATCGCCGAGGAACAGGGTTATGCGCTAAACATGCAGGCAAGCCTGCTGAGGCGCGAAAAGTCCCACATCATCGGCATGATCGTGCCGAAATACGACAACCGCTACTTCGGCTCGATCGTCGAACTCTTCGAGGACATGGCGCGTGCGCGCGGCCTTTTCCCGATCATCACCTGCACGCGCCGCGATCCTCAGCTGGAGGTTGAGGCAGCGCGCACCATGCTCTCCTATCAGGTCGAATGCCTGATCGCGACGGGTGCCACGGACCCCGACCGTATTACCGAAATGTGTGCGGCTGCCGGCGTGCGCAGCCTCAATCTCGACCTGCCCGGTGCGCTTGCCCCCTCCGTCATCTCGGATAATTTCGCCGGCGCACGCGAGCTGACGCGTCGCATCCTGAAAAACAGCGAGCAACGGCTCGGCAAGATGGAGCCGCTGCTCTTCATCGGTGGCCGCGGCAGCGACCACAACACCGCCGAGCGTATCCGCGGCTTTCGCGAGGCACATGCCGACCTCGGCGTTGCCGTGCATGAGGAAAATATCCTTGCCTGCGGCTATGCGCCGGAAAAGGCTGAAAAGGCGTTGGACGAGCGCGCGCTTGGCGGCAATGCACTGCCTAAGGGAATGTTCGTCAACTCGACAATCTCGCTCGAAGGCGTCATGCGCTGGATCCGCCGCTCCGGCCATCTCGACGATCGCAGTCTGGTGCTCGGTTGTTTCGACTGGGACCCCTTCGTCACCCTGCTTGGAAACGGCATCGAGATGGTGCGCCAGGACGTGCCGGGCATGCTGAACAAGGTTTTCGAGCTCATCGAATCCGGAGCGAACAAACCTGTCGTCATCCAGGTGCCGCCCCTCATTCCGGAAGCGCAGGAAGCGTAAGCGTCTTTCCTGGCCAGTCTATCTTGGTTCCGTTGGCCACCCAGGAACAGCTTAGCTCTCGCTGTGTAACATCAATGTAGCGGAAGCTGCCCGGCCCTGCTAGCCGTCCAGATAGCCGCAACAGGTGCCTTCAACATTGTCGACGGCCGCTGGCTGGCTCCCGACGCCAAGGCAGGACTGATGCTTGAGTTGGTTTCCGAGGAACAGAGCTGAGAACCGCTAATTCGCTACCGTTTGATCGTAAGTGTGGACTTTCGCAATACCCTTGGTTTGGGGATGTTGACGGCGGGAGAATCGCTTTCTATGGAAAGCCGCCGACCCAGTGCGGCGGCAGCAACAGGCGTCCGGTCATACGAGGTGACCGGGCGCTTTTTCACTTGAGAATCAAGCCTATTTCGCCGCCTCCGGCGTGAAGCGGGCATAAAGAGCGTGGCGATTGCCGGGATAGACGAAGCGCACATGCGTGACCGGCCCTGACTTGTTCCAGGTGCGTCGTTCGACGACGAGGCATGCGGTTGACACCGGGATGGAAAGCATGGCTCCCTCCTCCTCATCGACGCCGATTGCGAAGATCTTGTGCTCGGCAGCACTCCAGGGAACCTGGCTTAAGAGCCAGGGGCCGGGTGCCGTCTGCTCAAACGCCTCGCCGGCTGCCTCGGGCACGGTTTGAAGATTGATCAACCGCTTTTCCAGGCAAAACGGTTGCGTCCCAGCGTAGTGGGTGCAGATAATTTCGACGAGGCTGGAATTTTGCTGCAGGTCCAGCATCTGGCGGTCCTGCGCCTGTGCCTTCCTGCGGATACGCTTTGCGACCTTGTAGGAATAGGCGAGATTGAGGGACTGGACCTCCGCCTTGATATCGTGAATCTCAAGCACTGCGGACTGCGCCTGCGGCTGGATGACGAAGCTGCCGGATTTCTTGCGGCGCTCGATGAGACCGGCTTTCACCAGTTGGGTCAGAGCCTTGTTCACCGTCATACGCGAGCAGTCATATTGCTTCGTCAGCTCTATTTCGAACGGAATGCGGTAACCCGGCGGCCATTCGCCCGAGACGATGCGACCTTCGATATCCGTGAGGATACGCTGGTGTAAGGTCGTTTCCTTGGGTTCATTCATCATCACGCTCCGGCTCTTCCTCCGCTGTAACGCCTGGGAAGCGCCGAGGAAAGGTCGTCATGCTGCCAACAGCTCGTTCATCGCGGCGATGAAGCGGCGGTCAATCAGGTCGCGGCGCAGATGCCGGCCCTTTTCGACCTGCTTGCGGCCGAGCGACCAGACGCAGTCGACCGACACACCACCGGCAAAAATCCAGTGATCGAGAAGCCGGTCCTCGGAGAGGTAGGAAACGGCATTGGTCTCGAGCGATATGATGTCGGCATGGTTGCCGGCGACAAAACCCGCCGGCGCCTTCAGTGCCGCGCCACCGCCAGCAAGTGCCTGTTCGAAGAGGGCCTGGCCCGTGGAACCGCCCGTCGATGCGATGACATTGCGGGCACGCAGCGCGAGACGCTCGGAATATTCGAGCTGACGAAGTTCCTCGGCGATGGAAATCAGAATGTTGGAATCGGAACCGATGCCGAAGCGCCCGCCTTCCGACAGGAACAGGGGCGCCGAAAATGTCCCATCGCCGAGATTGGCTTCGGTAATCGGGCAGAGGCCGGCAATGGCGCCGCTCCTTGCCATCTGGCGTGTTTCGTCGTCGGTCATGTGGGTCGCGTGGATGAGGCACCAGCGCTGATCGACCGGTGCATTCTCAAGCAGCCATTGGACAGGCCTTGCGCGGGACCACGCCAGGCAATCCTCGACTTCCTTGACCTGTTCGGCGACGTGAATGTGGATGGGGCCGTCGTCGGCAAGCCCGATCGCGACAGACAGCTCGTCCGGCGTGACGGCGCGCAGGCTGTGCGGCGCAACACCGATCTCAGCGCCGTGGAGCCGGCCCGTGACTTTTCGGCAGCCGTCCATCAGCTGCGCAAAACTGTCTGCGGAGTTGATGAAGCGGCGCTGTCCTTCAATGGGTGCGGCGCCGCCGAAGCCGGAATGGGCGTAGAGAACCGGCAGCAGTGTCAATCCGATGCCGGTCTCCGCACTCGCAGCACCGATCCGTTCGGCCATTTCGGCGATATTGGCATAGGCGCTGCCGTCCTTGTCGTGATGCAGATAGTGGAACTCACCGACGCGGCTAAAGCCGGATTCCAGCATTTCCATATAGAGCTTGGCTGCCACCGCCTCGACATGGTCAGGCGTCATCGACAGGGCGAACTTATACATGACAGTGCGCCAGCTCCAGAAGCTGTCATTGGCCGGACCGCGCACTTCGGCAAGCCCCGCCATCGCCCGCTGAAAGGCATGGCTGTGGAGGTTTGGCATAGCCGGCAAAAGGGTGGCATGGCGCTCGTCATCGGCATCCGGCGCGACATCCGTCTCGATTGCGGAAATGCGGCCGTTTTCGAGCGTCAGGCGCACATTCTTGCGCCAGCCCTCGGCCAGCAAGGCAGTCGTTCCATGAAGTTTCGTCATGATTGCTCCCCTTCTTTCTTATTGGCCCACCGCTTGCCTTTGTGCACAGGGCCATAAATTTCCACTTGTCACCACTACTATTATGTATATACATATTAACCCATAAAGAAAGGCGTAAAGCTGATGAGTGGGAACAAATTTTCCGGATCGGGTCGCGGCTCCGCCGCCCGTTCGCTTTGGCGCAACGCGCGCCTTGCGACGCTGCGGGAGGATCTAACGGGCCTCGGCATTATCGACAAAGGCGCCATCGTTTGCGAAGGCGGCCGTATCCTTTTTGCCGGGCCAGAAGGCGAATTGCCGTCCGCCCTGATCGAGACGGCCGAGATCACGGATCTTGAAGGCCGCTGGGTCACGCCGGGCTTCGTCGACTGCCACACGCATATCGTCTATGGCGGCAATCGGGCGCGGGAATTCGAGATGCGCCTTGAAGGCGCGACTTATGAAGAGATTGCGCGCACCGGCGGCGGCATCGTCTCCTCGGTGAAAGCAACCAATGCACTGTCCGTCGAGGGCCTGGTCGAGGCCGCGCTGCCGCGGCTCGATACGCTGCTTTCCGAAGGTGTCACCACCATCGAGATCAAATCCGGCTATGGCCTCAACATCGAGGCGGAGCTGAAGATGCTGCGCGCTGCTCGCGCGCTCGCAAATGTCCGACCCGTGCGGGTCGTCACCTCCTATCTCGGTGCTCATGCAACACCTGTCGAATACAGGGGACGCAATCAGGATTATATTACTGAAGTGGTCCTGCCTGGACTGGAACGGGCGTATGCGGAAGGCCTCGTCGATGCCGTCGACGGCTTCTGCGAAGGCATTGCCTTCTCGGTCGACGAGATTGGCCGTGTCTTCGACAAGGCCCGTTCGCTTGGTATTCCCGTCAAGCTCCATGCCGAGCAGCTTTCCAATCTCGGCGGCGCAAAACTCGCAGCCTCCTACGGCGCGCTTTCGGCCGATCATTTGGAATATCTGGATGAGGATGGCGCGCGGGCAATGGCTGCGGCCGGCACGGTCGCCGTACTGCTTCCGGGCGCTTTTTACGCGATCAACGAAAAGCAGAAGCCACCGGTTCAGGCCTTGCGCCAGACCGGGGTGCATATCGCAATTGCCACGGACTGCAATCCCGGCACCTCGCCGCTGACGTCCATGCTGCTCACCATGAACATGTCGGCGACGCTGTTCGGGTTGACCGTGGAAGAATGCATTGCCGGGGCAACCCGCGAGGGCGCACGCGCGCTCGGCCTGCTTGCCGAAACAGGGACGCTCGAAGCCGGCAAGTCCGCCGATCTGGCGGTCTGGAATATCGAGAGCCCGGCCGAGCTCGTCTATCGCATCGGCTTCAACCCGCTTTATGCGCACATCTTCAAGGGCGAGAGGATCGACCGATGACCATCACTCTCCATCCGGGTTCCGTTTCACTTCAGGATCTTGCCACCATCTACTGGACCAGCGTTCCGGCAAAACTCGATCCGTCGTTTGATGCGGGGATCCTCAAGGCGGCGAAACGCATTGCCGAGATCGCTGCCGGCAATGCGCCGGTTTACGGCATCAATACCGGCTTCGGTAAACTTGCCTCGATCAAGATCGACAGCGCCGATGTCGCCACACTCCAGCGCAATCTCATCCTTTCCCATTGCTGCGGCGTCGGCGAGCCGCTGCCGGAAAATGTCGTGCGTCTCATCATGGCGCTGAAGCTCGTTTCGCTCGGCCGTGGTGCCTCCGGCGTCCGGCTCGACATTGTGCGGCTGATCGAAGCGATGATGGCGCGCGGCGTCATTCCGGTCATCCCGGAAAAGGGCTCGGTCGGCGCCTCCGGCGATCTTGCACCCCTTGCCCATATGACGGCCGTGATGATGGGTCATGGCGAGGCGTTCTTCGGCGGCGAGAGACTGCATGGTGCAACGGCGCTTGTCAAAGCCGGGCTGCAACCTGTCGTGCTGGCCGCCAAGGAGGGCCTGGCGCTCATCAACGGCACGCAGACCTCGACCGCTCTTGCGCTTGCCGGCCTTTTTCGCGCCCACCGGGCGGCGCAATCGGCGCTGATTACCGGCGCCATGTCGACGGACGCGGCCATGGGCTCGTCCGCACCATTCCATCCCGATATCCATACTCTACGCGGCCACCGCGGTCAGATCGACACGGCAGCGGGCCTACGCGCCCTGCTCGAAAACTCGCCGATCCGCCAGAGCCATATCGAGGGCGATGAGCGTGTTCAGGATCCCTATTGCATCCGCTGCCAGCCGCAGGTCGACGGCGCCTGCCTCGATCTCCTGCGCTCGGTGGCCGGCACGCTCGCGATCGAAGCCAATGCGGTGACCGACAATCCGCTGGTTCTGTCGGATAATTCCGTCGTCTCCGGCGGCAATTTCCATGCCGAACCCGTTGCCTTTGCCGCCGACCAGATCGCGCTTGCCGTCTGCGAGATCGGCGCGATCGCCCAGCGCCGCATCGCGCTGCTCGTCGATCCCGCCCTTTCCTACGGTCTGCCGGCCTTCCTCGCCAAGAAGCCGGGGCTCAATTCCGGCCTGATGATCGCCGAAGTCACATCCGCCGCGCTGATGAGCGAAAACAAGCAGATGTCGCACCCGGCCTCCGTCGATTCGACGCCGACCTCGGCCAACCAGGAAGACCATGTGTCCATGGCCTGCCACGGCGCGCGCCGGCTTCTGCCGATGACCGAAAATCTCTTCAGCATCATCGGCATCGAGGCGCTCACCGCCGCGCAAGGGGTGGAGCTTCGCGCACCGCTTGCGACCAGCCCCGAACTCAAGAAGGCGATCGCCGCTATCCGCGCTGTTGTCCCGTCGCTAGAGGAAGATCGCTACATGGCGAACGATCTGAAGGCGGCGACAGTGCTCATTGCGAGCGGCGGTCTCAACGCATCCGTTTCAAGCGGCATCCTGCCCGCTCTGGAGGTTTGACATGTCTGTTTTCGAGGTCAAGCAAGGCACCTCCCCCGTCATCCTCGGCTTTCCTCATACGGGCACAGAGGTTCCGGCCGATATATGGGAACGCCTTGATGATAATGGCCGGCTGCTTGCCGATACCGACTGGCACATTCACCAGCTCTACGACGGCTTGCTCGACAATCCGACCACGGTGCGCGCGACTTTCCACCGCTACGTGATCGATGCCAACCGCGATCCCTCGGGCACCAGCCTCTATCCCGGCCAGAACACGACCGGGCTGATCCCGCAGACAGATTTCGACGGCAAGGCAATCTGGAAGGATGGGGCTGCGCCGACCGAAGCCGATATCGCCGTCAGGCTGCGCGATTTTCACGCGCCATACCATGGCGCCCTTGCGGCTGAGATCGAACGGATCAAATCCATTCATGGTGTCGCCGTTCTCTACGACTGCCACTCCATCCGCTCGCATATCCCCTTCCTCTTCGAGGGCAAGCTGCCGGATTTCAATATCGGCACCGATATGGGCAGGACCTGCGATCCGGCGATCGAGCAGGCGACCATCGCCATTGCGTCGACTGCGGCAGGCTATGACAGCATCCTGAACGGCCGCTTCAAGGGCGGCTGGACGACGCGCCATTACGGCAAGCCGGAAACCGGCGTGCACGCCATCCAGATGGAGCTCGCACAATCCACGCATCTTGCAACCGAAGCGCCACCCTTCGCCTATGACGGCGAGGAGGCCGACAATCTGCGCATCCATCTCAAATCCATTCTGACGCGGATCGAAGAGATCGCGCTTGGTCTGAAACGCTAGAAAGGGAACATCATCATGACCGTAAACCCGCGCCACAATATCCGCGAAATCCGTGCGCCGCGCGGCGATCAGCTGAACGCCAAGAGCTGGATGACCGAAGCGCCGCTGCGCATGCTCATGAACAATCTCGATCCTGACGTCGCAGAGAATCCACATGAGCTCGTGGTCTATGGCGGTATCGGCCGCGCAGCCCGCACCTGGGACGATTTCGATCGCATCGCTGCGACGCTGAAGACGCTGAACGAGGACGAGACGCTGCTGGTCCAATCCGGCAAGCCGGTCGGGGTGTTCCGCACCCACAAGGATGCGCCGCGCGTGCTGATTGCCAATTCCAACCTCGTGCCGCACTGGGCGACCTGGGACCATTTCAACGAGCTCGACAAGAAGGGTCTGGCCATGTACGGCCAGATGACGGCCGGTTCGTGGATCTATATCGGCACGCAGGGCATCGTGCAGGGCACCTACGAGACCTTCGTGGAAGCGGGCCGCCAGCACTATGGCGGCAATCTCACGGGCAAGTGGATCCTGACCGGCGGCCTCGGCGGCATGGGCGGCGCCCAGCCGCTCGCCGCCGTCATGGCCGGCGCCTGCTGCCTGGCCGTCGAATGCGACGAGACCCGCATCGATTTCCGCCTGCGCACCCGTTATGTCGACGAAAAGGCCCATACGCTGGATGAGGCGCTGGAAAAGATCGAACGCTGGACCAAGGCCGGCGAAGCAAAGTCGGTCGGCCTCGTCGGCAATGCCGCCGAGATCTTCCCGGAACTCGTTCGTCGCATGAAGGCCGGCGGCCCGCGTCCCGATATCGTCACCGACCAGACCTCGGCGCATGATCCGCGTAATGGCTACCTGCCGGTCGGCTGGACCGTTGCCCAAGCCAAGGCCAAGCGCGAGAACGACCCGAAGGCGGTCGAGACCGCCGCGCGCGCCTCGATGAAGGCCCACGTGGAAGCCATGGTCGCCTTTTGGGATGCCGGTGTTCCGACACTCGATTACGGCAACAACATTCGCCAGGTCGCCAAGGACGAGGGCCTGGAAAACGCCTTCGCCTTCCCGGGCTTCGTGCCGGCCTATATCCGCCCGCTCTTCTGCCGCGGCATCGGTCCGTTCCGCTGGGCCGCCCTGTCCGGCGATCCCGAAGATATCTACAGGACCGACGCCAAGGTGAAGGAGCTGCTGCCCGACAACAAGCACCTGCACAACTGGCTCGACATGGCGCGCGAGCGCATTGCCTTCCAGGGCCTGCCGGCACGCATCTGCTGGGTCGGTCTTGGCGACCGCCACCGCCTCGGCCTTGCCTTCAACGAGATGGTCAAGAATGGCGAGCTGAAGGCACCCGTCGTCATCGGCCGCGACCACCTCGATTCCGGTTCCGTCGCCTCGCCGAACCGCGAGACGGAAGCCATGAAGGACGGCTCGGATGCCGTCTCCGACTGGCCGCTCCTGAACGCCCTGCTCAACACCGCCTCGGGCGCCACCTGGGTCTCGCTGCATCATGGCGGCGGCGTCGGCATGGGCTTCTCGCAGCATTCCGGCATGGTCATTTGCGCCGACGGCACCGACGATGCGGCCCGCCGCCTCGGAAATGTTCTCTGGAACGATCCGGCGACCGGTGTCATGCGCCATGCCGATGCCGGCTACGACATCGCCATCGATTGCGCCAAGGAAAAGGGCCTGCGCCTGCCCGGCATTCTTGGAAACTGAGCCATGAAGGTCCTGCGCGCTGCCGGTCACAAACGCATGCCGTGGAAGAACGGTGGCGGCGAAACGGTGGAGATCGCCATTTCGCCAGAGGGCGCAGGACTTGCCGATTTCGATTGGCGGGTCAGCACGGCAACCGTTGCCTCCGACGGGCCCTTCTCCGTCTTTCCCGGGATCGACCGCACGCTGTCGATCCTGAAAGGCAAGGGTATGCGGCTCTTCATCGAGGGGCGTGAGCCGGTGCTCCTGACGCAGGAGAGTGAACCCCTCGCCTTTGCCGCCGATATCGCCGTCTCGGCAACGCTGCCGGATGGCACAATCACCGACCTGAACGTGATGAGCAGGCGGGGTACCGTGAGGCACGCAGTCGCGCGGCATTTCATCGATGGCAAGAAGAGCCTGGCATTTGCGAAAGCGATTTTCCTGCTCTTTTGCGCCAACGGAACTCTGGCGGCAAGACCAGGTGCGGCAAGCATCGAACTCGACGCCGGCGATGCAATTCTGCTTGAAGAGAACGATGGCGGCAGGCTCGATCTTTCCGGCCAGGCGCTCTGCTACGCCATCTCGATCGAGAGGGCGTAAAGATCATGGAATGGGCTAGGGAGATCGCTTTTTCGAAACAAGTTCCATATACAACTGGCCTATTCCTCGAACATCTTGCCGCTGCGCGTTTCCAGCCGGTAGCGGTGTCCGGGATAGACGAGACGGGCAGTCGAAACCACCTGACGGGCCGACCAGGTGCGGCGGCGGATGGCAAGGCATGGCTCATTCTGCAGGATTGTCAGCAGCTTGCATTCCCAGGCGCGCGGCACCACCGCCTCGACGATATGCTCCGATGCGCTGAGGGGTGCGGCCGCCGTCAGATAGGCATTCGGCGTCAGCGTCGAAAAGTCCTGCACCAGATAGTCGGGCACCGCCCCCGGATTGACGAAGCGGTCCTCGATCTGCACAGGCACGCCGTTCTCGCTGTGGACGATCAGCGAGTGGAAAACCGGCGCGCCGATCTCAAGCTCCAGCGCATCGGCAACCTCCGGAGAGGCCGGCTCTTCAGCCAAAACGATGACTGTCGCCTCATGGACATGGCCGCGCTCGGCGATCTCGTCGGCGATATTGCGCACCTCGAAGAGCGCCGAATAGCCCTTGCGTTCCGCGACGAAGGAACCGACGCCCTGGATGCGGAGGAGCTCGCCTTCGTTCGCCAGTTCCCGGAGCGCCCGGTTGGCGGTCATCTTGCTGACGCCGAGCTCCACCACCAGCTCGTTTTCGGAGGGCACGCGGTGCCGCGGTGGCCATTCGCCGCTGCGGATCCGGTCGAGAATGACCTGCTTGACGCCGGCATAAAGCGGGCCGCCGTCATTTTCCGCCAGTTCGCGTTTCATCTCGCTGGAACGCTTCATTGCCTATTCCCTTTGCATGAATGGAATCTGCCTTTTAAATCGACTTTCCACTTGCATATCACAAAATATCTCATATGGTACCCTATACAACCTGCCGATCCAAAAATGAAACAAAGGATCAGGACAGGCAAGCCGGCGAAGATCGGCATTCATACCGCAAGGTCTGTCCAATCTCAGAGGA
Source organism: Rhizobium sp. KNZ14-9A (assembly GCF_056755015.1). Lineage (NCBI taxonomy): Bacteria > Pseudomonadati > Pseudomonadota > Alphaproteobacteria > Hyphomicrobiales > Rhizobiaceae > Rhizobium > Rhizobium sp. KNZ14-9A. The sequence goes on along the minus strand of NZ_JBPGXB010000004.1, from coordinate 2,115,606 downwards.
GATCACATCAATGAAGCTCAGCACGATTCTTCTTTCCTGCGCGATGACGGCAGCCGCCTTTGCGGCTCCTGCCTCGGCCAAGGACTGGACGAAGGCGACCATCACGCTCGAAGGCGCCTACGCCCCCTGGAACCTCACCAATGCCGATGGCTCGCTCGGCGGCTTCGAACCGGAGCTTGCTAAGGTCCTGTGCGAACGCGCCAAGATCGAGTGCACACTGGTCGCATCCGACTGGGACGGCATGATCCCGGCGCTGAATGCCGGCAAGTTCGACGTCATCATGGACGCGCTGTCGATCACGGAAGAGCGCAAGCAGGTTATCGACTTCACCATCCCCTACGCTGCAACGCCGGCAGCCTTCGCTACCGCCAAGGACAGCCCGCTTGCTAACGCTTCCGGCACCGGCGCGACGATCAAGATGACGCCCGGCCAGACCGGCGTGAAGGAAATCGAAGCCTTGAAGGAAGCCTTCAAGGGCAAGACGATCGGCATTCAGGCAGCAACCGTCTATGCCAAGTTCGTCTATGACAATTTCGGCAGCATCGCCGAGATCCGCGAATACAAGACGGGCGCTGACCGCGACCTCGACCTGCAGAATGGCCGCATCGACCTCGGCTTCGACGACGCCGTCTACTTCAACAATGCGTTTGAAGCCGCCAATGGCGCGCTTGCCTTTACCGGTCCGGAAATCGTCGGCTCGATCTGGGGCGAGGGCGAAGGGCTTGGCATCCGCAAGGCCGATACGGACCTGCGCGACAAATTCAGCGAGGCGATCAAGTCGGCCCTTGCCGACGGCACGGTCAAGAACCTCTCCATGAAGTGGTTCAAGGTCGACGTCAGCCCGCAGAACTAAGCGTTCGAGGGAATCCGCGTTCCGTGGTCTCCGCTTTGCGATCGGAGACCACGTGCTATTCTGACCGCCCGTCATCACGACGAAGACAGCGCTGGGAAGGCCCATGGCGATACTCGAACTGATTGGATTCGGCTCAACCGGGTGGGGAGCGTTCCTCCTCCTCGGCACATTGCTGACGCTCTGCGTGACCGCAACCGCACTTGCGATCGGCGCCGTGCTCGGCGCGATCATCGCAGCCGCGAAGCTCTCCAGCAATTTCGTGCTCGTCACGATCGGCCATATCTACACCACCGTTTTCCGCGGTGTTCCGGAACTGCTGATCATCTATCTGATCTATTTCGGCGGTTCTTCGGCCATTACCGCGATCGGCCAGTCCATGGGATATGAAGGCTTTCTCGGCCTGCCATCCTTTGCCGCCGGCGCGCTTGCCATCGGCATCATCTCGGGCGCCTATCAGGCGGAGGTCTATCGTGGCGCCTACAACGCCATTTCCAAGGGCGAGCTCGAGGCAGCTTCGGCGATCGGCATGCATCGCGGTCTCAGGTTTCGCCGCATCATCATTCCCCAGGTTCTGCGCCTTGCCATTCCCGGCCTCGGCAATGTCTGGCAGCTCAGCCTGAAGGATTCGGCGCTGATTTCGGTAACCGGCCTTGCAGAATTGATGCGTTCGAGCCAGGTCGCCGCGGGTTCGACCCGGCAATATTTCCTCTTCTATATCGTCGGCGGTGCGCTCTATCTGATCCTCACCAGCCTGTCTGACCGCGTCTTCAACGGCGCCGAGCGCAAGGCCAATCGCAGCATGCCGGCTTCGGCCATGGGCCAGGCATAGGAGGGACAGATGGATATCGCCTTCCTGTTCAGCACCATGGTCACGCTCTTGAAAGCCGTGCCGACGACGCTGATCCTGTTCTTCCTGTCGATCTTCTTCGGCGGATTGCTGGCGCTCGTCATCGTCGCCATGCGCGTCAGCGGCAATCCGATCCTCTCCGGCTTCGCCAAGGGCTACATCTTCATCTTCCGCGGCTCGCCGCTCTTGATCCAGATGTTCCTGGTCTTTTACGGGCTCGGCCAGTTCGGCGTCATCCGCTATTCCTTCCTCTGGCCCTTCCTGCGCGAGCCGATGGTCTGCGCGGTTCTCTCGCTCGCTCTCTGCACCGCCGGCTACTCTGCCGAGATCTTCCGCGGCGGCATTCGCGCCGTCTCGCCGAAGGAAATCGAGGCAGCGCGCGCCATCGGCATGTCCGGCTTCCTGATGGTGCGCCGCATCCTGGCGCCGATCGCCTTCCGGCATGCGCTGCCGGCCTATTCGACCGAAATCGTGCTGATGATGAAATCGACAGCACTCGCAAGCCTCGTGACGGTCTGGGAAGTGACGGGCGTTGCACAGCGGCTGATTTCGCAGACCTACCGCACGATGGAAGTCTTTCTCTGTGCGGCCATCATCTACCTCGTTTTGAACTTCATCATCCTGCAGGCCATGTCCCTCCTGGAATACTGGCTGTCCCGACATCGCCGCGCCATTCCGGCGGCGCTGAAGGCTTGAACCCGACTGAACGTGATTGGAGCTTCCATGCCCGGCGTAACCCGACTTTCGGTCCGCAATATCAGAAAGAGCTTCGGCACCCATGAAGTGCTGCGCGGCATATCGCTCGATGCCGAAGATGGCGATGTAATCTCGCTTCTCGGCGCGTCGGGCTCCGGCAAATCCACTTTCCTGCGCTGTATCAACCTTCTTGAAGTGGCGAGCGACGGCGAAATCTGGGTCGACGGCGAACACATCCAGATGATCCACAAGAACGGCAAGACGAAACCGGCGAGCCAGAAGCAGGTCGACCATATCCGCTCGGAACTCGGCATGGTTTTCCAGTCCTTCAATCTGTGGTCCCACATGACCATCCTGCAGAATGTCATCGAAGGACCCGTCCATGTCTTGAAGCGGCCGCGGGCCGAATGCATCGCCGAAGCCGAAGCGCTGCTCGAAAAGGTCGGCATTGCCGACAAGCGCCATGCCTACCCGGCGCATCTTTCGGGCGGCCAGCAGCAGCGGGCGGCCATTGCCCGTTCGCTCGCCATGAAGCCGAAGGTCATGCTGTTCGACGAGCCGACGTCGGCGCTCGATCCGGAACTGGTCGGCGAAGTGCTGCGCGTCATGCGCGCGCTCGCCGAAGAAGGCATGACCATGCTCGTCGTCACCCACGAGATGAGCTTTGCCCGCAATGTGTCGAACCGCGTCGTCTTCATGCGCGAAGGGCTGGTCGAAAGCAGCGGCACGCCGAACGAAATGTTCGGCGGCGGCGCATCGCCGGCTTTCCGCCAGTTCATCGGCCATTTCGGAACCGGCCAATGACCATCACCATCGACAGGGTTGCCGGCTGGCGCGATATCGCGCGCGTGGCCGAGGGGGAAGCGCTTGGCCTATCGCAAGCGGCCTGGGATCGTGTCACGCATGCAAGCCGCATCGTCGAGCGGATCGTCGAGACCGGCGTGCGGGCCTACGGCATCAATACCGGTGTTGGTGCGCTTTCTGATACCGTTGTCGACAGGGCCTCGCAGAGCAGACTGTCACGCAACATCATTCTCAGCCATGCGGTTGGCGTCGGCGAATTGCTGGCACCGCGCGAAGTGCGCGCCATCATCGCCGCGCAGATCGCCAATTTTGCCCACGGACATTCCGGCGTACGTCCCGAGATCGTCCGCCATCTCGCCATTTTTCTCGAAAAGGGCTGTATTCCCGACGTTCCCTCCAAGGGTTCGGCGGGCTACCTCACCCACAACGCCCACAATGCGCTGGTGCTGATCGGCGAAGGCAGCGCCCGCGTCAAGGGCGGCCATATGAGCGGCCGCGACGCGCTAGCCACCATTGGGCTCGAACCGTTGGTGCTCGGTGCCAAGGAGGGTCTCAGCCTCGTCAACGGTACAGCCTGCGCGACCGGGCTCGCAAGCGTTGCCCTGGCGCGCGCCGAGCGGCTTCTCGACTGGGCCGATGCGATCGCGGCACTCACGCTTGAAGCGGCCGGCTGCCAGATGGGGGCCTTCGATGCGGCTGTTCTGGCACTGCGTCCCTCCAAGGGCATCGCCAGCGTCGGCGCCTCGCTGCGCGCCAGGCTTGCCGGCAGCGGGCTGATATCGGCTGCGACAGGCAAACGGACGCAGGACGCGCTCAGCCTGCGTTCAATCCCGCATGCCCATGGCGCCGCGCGCGATGTCTTCGATATTTCGGCCCTCGTCGTCGATCAGGAGCTTGCCTCGGTCACCGACAATCCCGCCGTGTCAGGCACGCCCGAGGAGCCGATCATATCCTCCGAAGCACATGCCGTAGCCCCTGCCCTTGCGCAGGCTGCCGATAGTCTTGCGACGGCTCTCGCTCAGATTTCCGCCATGAGCGAACGGCGCATGGACCGCCTCGTCAATCCGCTCGTGAGCGGCCTGCCGCCATTCCTGGCAAGCGACGCCGGCAGCAATTCCGGCCTCATGATCGCGCAATATACGGCAGCAGCCCTTGCCAACGAGAACCGGCGACTTGCCGCACCGGCCTCTACCGATGGCGGTATCACATCCGGCCTGCAGGAGGATTTCCTGGCCCACCCGACGGCCGCCGCCAACAAGCTTCTCACGCTGATCGATAATGCCGAATACATCCTGGCAATCGAATTGATGGCGGCTGCGCAGGCCCACGAGTTCCTCGTCGGTACCGCGTCGAGGGCGACGGGTACGGATGCTATCTACAAAGCCGTTCGCACGATCGTGCCTGCCTATGCCGACGACCGGCCGCTTTCGCGCGACATCGAGGCCTTACGCGGACTGATCCGTAAGGCCGCAGCACCAGCAATTCCCTGAGGAGACTTCATGACCGCCAGCTTCGACGTCGCCGTTATCGGCCTCGGTGCCATGGGGAGCGCTGCACTCGCCTTTCTGGCAGTCCGCGGTGTCAGGGCGATCGGCTTCGATGCCTATTTTCCGGCCCATGCGCTGAGTTCCTCGCATGGCGACAGCCGCCTGATCCGGCTCGGTTATTTCGAAGATCCCTCTTATGTGCCGTTGCTCAAGCGCGCCTATCAGAATTGGCGGTCGCTTGAGGCACGACTGCGCACCGAGATCCTGACGATAACAGGCGTGTTGCAGATCGGCGCACCGGACAGCAAGATCGTTGCCGGTACGCGCGCTTCCTCCGAACTCCACGGACTGGCCTATGAGGCGCTGGACAAGGAAGTGATGGCGCGCCGCTTTCCGGCCTTCCAGCTCGACGATCATGAGATGGCGCTGTTTGACCCGCAGGGCGGCTATCTTCGTCCCGAGGCGGCTGTGATGGGCTACCTGAGGCTCGCTGTCGAGGACGGCGCAGTCCTCCATTTCGGCGAGAAGGTAACGGCAATCGAGCCCGATGATGCCGGCGTGACGATCATCTCTGAAATCGGGCGATATCGAGCAGGAAAAATCGTTGTCGCGACCGGATCGTGGATTGCCGAACTGGTACCCCAACTGAAGCAAGCGGCGGTGCCAATCCGTCAGGTGGTTGCCTGGTATCAGCCGCAGGATGATGTCGCCACTCAGCCGCAGCGCATGCCCTGTTTCCTGCGGGACGAAGGTGCGCAAGGCACCTATTTCGGTTTTCCCGCCATCGGCGTCGACGGGGTGAAGGTCGGCAAGCACGCACATTTCCGTGAGCCGATCGATCCTAACAAGCCAAACCCGCCCGTCAACGATGCCGACCGGGATTTGCTTGACAGCTTCATCAGGAAGCGTGTTCCGGCTGCGGCCGGTCTTCGCATGAAGGAAACGACCTGCCGCTATACGATGCTGCCGAGCGAAGACTTTCTTCTCGACCATGTGCCAGGCGAAAAGAACATTGTCGTCGCTTCGCCCTGCTCCGGCCACGGTTTCAAGTTCACGAGCGTCGTCGGCGAAATCCTGGCGGATCTTGCCATTGATGGGCAGACCGACCTGCCGATCAACGCCTTTTCCTTTGCCAAGATCTAGAACCGCGGGCGGCAGCCCGGAGGTATCGGCGGCTGAGTAAGCCGCCGACGGGGGAAGAGCTCGTGGATGATCTCAAGATCGTCGATCTCATCGAACCGCAGAACGCCAAATTCACTGATCTGTCCCTTGTTCGGGCGGACAGTACCGCCAGGCAGATCGGAAGGACCGGAGGAAGAGCAACGTTCTGCTTTGCATTGCGAGGCTAGGAAAGTGGCGTTGCTTTTTCGACCAGCTATATGGGATAATGAGGGGCGCGCATGAACCGCCAGCTTGGCAGGAGCCAACCTGAAATTAATTCTTCACCAATATTGCGCCGATTCTGGCGCAGCGGTTCGTAACCGCTGCACCCTGAGCGAAGAGCCGACCCTTTGCGAAGCCGAGATTGACGCGGCGAGTTTAGACTTGACGAATAATGTCATCGGTGATGTCGCTTTCGATATGCGGGCGGATCCGATGACCGCGACGCGTTCGACCTGATAGTCGGATAAGGCTTCGACATCGATGCGTCCGCATCACCCTCCGTGATTGCAGCCAATCGATTATTCCCGTAAAAGGTTTGAATTACGATGGACACGATTCCCACCGAAGGCTTTGATGCGGCATTGACCCTGACCGATACCCTTGACCATCTCCCGGCCAACAAAAGGCGCGAACTTGCCCGCGTACTGGAGATCATCTTTGCCGAAGTCTAGCAGTTCTGCGCGACCAAACAGTCTGCAAAGAAAGCCAATGGCAAAATCCTCAAGGTCATCCTCTATGGTTCCTATGCCCGCGGCGACTGGGTGGACGACCGGTTGAGTGGTTATCGCTCGGACTACGATATCCTGATTATCGTCAACACCGAGAGTTTCGTTCAGGAGCGGGACCTGTGGCTTTCGCTCGACGAGAGGTTCCTGCAGGAGCAGATCACCCACCAGATCGAGACACCGGTCATCCCGATCGTCCATTCGCTGCACGATCTCAACGACCAGCTGTCGCGCGGCCGCCCTTTTTTCGTGGATATCGCCAGAGACGGAAAGGTCCTCTACGAGGAGGAGGGGCATCCGCTGGCCAAGCCGAAACCGCGGACAACAGAGGAAGCCAACGCCGAGGCACGGAAACATTTCGATCGGTGGTTTCCGCTATCACTCGACGCGCTTGCTTTCGCGCAGTTCGGCGTTTCAAACGAGAAGCCGCGTGACAGCGCATTCATGTTCCACCATACGAAGTGCATCAAGGAGCAGAAGCTGGAGTTTCCCGCTCTATGACTGGCTTGTCCATGTGTCGGCTAAGCTCTTCATAGAGAAGTTCATGTGATTGCTTAGCAAGAAGGACCATGCTCACCGTCTCACACATCGCACGGCGTCCACGCTGGCTGTCCATGGACGTACTATGAGCGGAAGACCATTTCTGAACGACTGCTATAATCTGATCGATTTCTTCGTCATGCAACGAAAGCAGATTGAGTAGAGACATCGCCGGCACCTTGTGTTGCGGCAAGAGCACCCATGGTCTCCCAAGCGGCCACTACCGTTGTACTACCGGGCCGACGTGAGGATCGTACTCCTTAATGCGTGCAGAGTCTTAATTAATTCAATCGCAAGATTGTAAGGCACAAAGATCCCACTTGTGGATCTGGAAAGAATTATTGGGTGGCGTCGAGTTGATTTTCAGCCAATGGCGGATCGCGGCGAACGTCCCGTCACCGATTTAGGCGACAATGCCGCCGATCGTCAGGCCGGCGAATGCGATCAGTCCTGAGATCCTCAACCGGGAGCGTCTTCATGCGCTTCCACTCCTCAGGCGCCGGCTGAACGGATGCCTGGTTCCTGTCCACGGTGTTTTTGAGGGCTTTGATCTCCTCCCGGATCTGGGCGTCGACGCCACCGCTGATCGCAACCGTGGTATCGAGGTGGGCGATCGGCTTGGCCTGGTCATCGAGCCTGGAATGAATGACGGCCCCGCTCTCGTGGGCGTTTTGCTTTTCTTCTTGCAAGTCCTCACGTATCCGTTTCACCCCCTCCTCGACGCGGCGGAGGACGCGAAGGATATCGTCATTCGAAGTCATTAAGCGCGTGCCGTTTCAGTTCACGGACCTCTTGCAGTAATCGATAATATTCCCTTCGATAGGCCTTGAGGTAAAGACTGAGATAGAGAAACGGTTTGAGTTAGGTCGTCTGCTTGTCAGTCTTTAACTGTGCATGAACGGCGCTCTCGGGCGCCTCATTCCCAACACCGCGGCAAACACGCGCACGATCGATGTTGAGGCGCAGATTGTTTCGGAGAGCCTTCGGTCCGGTGCGAAGGTGAATGGGCAAACTGGTTCTGCCCGCACCTGAAGATGCGGTAGAGTTTGCGGCAGTGATCGTCGATCCGCCCGTTTCGCAGCCGTCGGCTAACGAAGGCGGTCGGCCCGAGATCATCATCGGTTCCATTGCTATCCGACTGGAAGAGGGAGCGTCTGTCGTCCGGATTGCAGCCGTCGTGCGTGCCTGCGCGGTTCCGGCATGAAAGAAGTGGTTGTCTTGATGGCTAAGGATGGTACCCTCCTGCCAGTCACCTTACCGGGTGCGGACTTGAGCGTGGTGACCTTCAACTGCCCCGCTTCGGCGGGGCTTTTGGCGTCTTTTGCCGGCCTTCTTTTTCCCTTTCATGTCATCCGGCAGGATGTGCATTCTCGATGCGTGTGCCGCCTCCACGAACGCCTTGCGGGCAACTTCCGGGTCCACATAGAGCTGCATGGCGTCCATCGAGGTCGCCAGCGCATGGTGGAACAGGGCGGGATCGTTTTCGAGATGCGGCCATTGTTTGCTGAGAAGAAATGCAGCGAGATCTTCGACGCTGTGTGCCTGGCGGTATTTCTCCATTCCGTCGATCTCGACGTGAAGCGGACGAATCGGGGTTGGGATCTGAACATTGCCCATGACGCAGTACCTCTCGACATCTCGACAGATTCACATGGGACGCGATTCGAATGCGTCGAGTCGCTCCCTGCGGAATCAGGGGAACTGCAAGGTGGACTGCCAGCTCATCGATCCAAAAGATCGGCCAGAAAAACAAAGGAGCGTAGCGGAGCTTTCAGCGTCGCGACGCGCGGACACGCGCGGGAAAGCGGTAATTCGCGTCACACGAGGGCGTGAAGAAAGGCAGCCGCAGGAGCGTCAGCGTTAGCGGTGCGAAGCAGACGCGGGACCGACTGCCGCACGCCGTCGTGTTCCGTTTTCGGGCCGACGTTGCGACCATTGGCGCTCGTCGTAACACCGACCGGCCTTGCGCTCCCCTCACCGCCCCGGCCGCGCGAGCGACCTTGCGATATCGATGATGTCGTCGCGGCGGTCTGCGCTGAAGGAACCCCCGCAAAAAATCTTCGTCCATGTCGGGAACGGATCTCCTCGTACGTCTATTAGAGGTGGGACCGTAGAAAATCATCATGCGCGCTCGCCAGCCTCGAAGAGAAGACGCGAAAACGCCGAAAGGCTGATCGGATAGCGAGACGGTCAGAACGGATCAAGGGAGCAAGCACATGGACACGAGTGAGTTGAGACCTGCGAAGGAACTGGCGGAGAAACGCGCAAGCAGATTCACGACCGAAACCCCGGACTACGCCGAGGCAAGGAAGGCCCTCTTGGCGGAGGAGATCGAAGTCCGACGACATCTCTCCAAGCTTGCGGAGCAGCGCCGGCGCCTGCCTCCCGGCCCGGTCGTCCAAAAGGACTATCGCTTCAAGGATGAAAACGGTGACGAAGTCGGTCTCGCGGACCTGTTCGGGGATCATGATACGCTTGTGACGTACTTCTGGATGTTCGGCCCGCAGCGCGAACGGCCCTGCCCCATGTGCACGAACTTCCTCGGGGGAGCGAACGGCAACGGCGCCGATGTCAAGCAGCGGGTCGCGTTCAAGATTATCGGTCGCAGCCCAGTGGATCGGCAGCGCGCGTTCGCCATCGAACGCGGCTGGCGCGACCTCGATTTCGTTCAGACCGTCTGCGACGACTATGCGCGAGACTTGGGCCTGCTCGACGGCAAGGGCTACGAATCTCCTGGGTTCACGGTCTACCAGAAGATCAGGAATGAGGTTCGGGTCTTCTACAATGCCGAGATGCCGGCTGAAGCGGCGGATCCCGGCCAGGATCCGAGGGGCGCGGTCGATATCGCACCGCTTTGGAACATCCTGGACATGACGCCGGACGGCCGCGGTACGGACTGGTACCCGAAGCTCAATTACTGAGTTCGATCGCTCCAGTCGTCGGACGCGAAGCGACGACGCTGTCGGTACCCCGTGGACTTGGTGTTTGCGAAAAGGCCTCCCCTCGCCTGAGTCCGCGCCGATTTCAGTCCAGCCATGGATCGATTATGATCAAGTTTGTGCCACCGAAATCCTGAGCATTCCGTGTGACCACAGTTAATCCATGAACCAGCGCAGTAGCCGCTATCAAAGCATCAGCCTCGTTGCGGCGGTCTGGAATATGCAGATGGGCACAACGCGTAGCTACCGCGTCATCGATTGGCAGTATTCGCTCAGCAAATTCAGGGCGAACCCGGCCATCCATCCATCGCCGCAAGCGAGAACCCTGGTCAGCGTCGCGACGCTGGATGCCTAGTATCCCACGCTCAAGTTCTAGGATCGTAATCGCGGAAATGAACAGGTCGTTGGAGTCTTGCGCACCCACCCACTTCGTCACATTCGGATCGGCTTTCCCGTCGCCAACTTTGCGCAACTCCGAGACGACATTTGTATCTAGCAGATGCTTCAAGACAGATCGATCCGGCGAGGCGCGATTTCGGCTCGAGGTAGATCGAAATCAATGGATGACAAACCAGGCATTGAAAGCGCATCGACCAGATTGCGGCGCTTACCAGTCAGGCGCTCGAACTCGCTGTAGGTCATCAACACATGGGACGGCTTCCCGCGATCGGTGATAACTACAGGTCCGTTTTTGGCGGCCTTCTTTGCCCTGCTGACATCGTGGTTCAGCTCCCGACTAGATAAACTCGTTAAGCTCATAGAATGCCTCCATGTAGGAACGTACCTACATATAAGGTATCATTTGCAGTGAAGCAAGATCTAACAACGCTCTGAACCAATTCGAATCAGCGTTCTTCAATTGAGTGCCAAAGGAAGAACTTCGTCGACGAAAAACCAGCGCGCTGGCGAGGCTGCGGCAGTTCGATAACGTGGCCGTCGTTGATCTGGTCGAGCGCTTTTTCGAGATCGGTCGCCACGTCTGACCGCGAGCGAATACCAGGCAGAGTTCGACGCCCAGCTTGCCGCCGGCTTCAGGCCTCAATGGGCCGCTGGGGCGAAGAGGCAAAGCCATAGCTCACGTAGCAATGCCGGCGCGCAGTTTCAGCGCTAGATCCGGGCTGTCCGAGGTCAAGCTGCCGATGCTGCGCTCCAGCCAGTGGCGGATGCCGGGCTCGTCGTTGAGGGTCCAGACACAGAGGCGGTCGAGCGGCAGCCGGCTGCGGATCAAGTCCCATTCGGCTTCCATCAGCTCGTGATGAATGGCAACGATCTCCACCAGCCCGTTCAGGCGGTCGATGAAGGCGGCGAGCCCGCCCTGCTTCTCGGCCCAGGCGGCGTTGACGGAGACTAGGCGGGAAACATCAGGCGCGTGAAGACGGCACTCCTCCAGCACCGACGTATCGAAGGAGGTCAGGTAGGAACGTTCGCTGACACCGAAGCGAAAAAGCTCGGCTGCGACGCGCGCGGCAATGTCAGGATAGGGCGTACCGGTCTCGTCGATCTTGATCTCGACATGTAGGTCGATGCCCTTGTTGACGGCAAGCACGTCGAGCACATCGGCGAGCGTCGGAATGGCCTCGTCCGTGCCTTTCAACCTGACGGACTTGCGGGCTTCCACCGACAGGTCCTGCACCGGGCCAACACCTTCGGCGGTGCGTTCCAGCGTCGCGTCGTGGATGACGACGAGTTCGCCCGAGCGCGTCAGGTGCACGTCGAATTCGATGGCGTCGACCCCGAGCGCGGTCGCGTTGCGGAAGCCGGCGAGCGAGTTTTCGGGCCAGAGGTTGCGGGCGCCGCGGTGGCCGGTGATAAGCGTCATGAAATATCCTTCAACCTGTTGATTTCATAAGCGTTAGCGGATCGTCGGGTCGAGCTTGTCGCGCAGCCAGTCGCCGACGAGCGAGATCGAAAGTGTCGTCAGCATGATGACGGCGGCGGGCGCCAGCATGATCCAGGGTGCGCGCGTCAGATATTCGCGCCCGAAGCCCACCATGTTGCCGAGGCTGGTTTCTGGCGGCTGCACGCCGAGGCCAAGGAAGGAGAGCCCGCTTTCCATCAGGATGATTTCCGGGAAAGTGAGGGTCATGGAAACGATCAGCGTCGAGGCGACGTTCGGCAGGATATGATGCAGGTAGACGCGGGAAGGTGTGGCACCAAGCTGCACCACCGCCGCCGCATAACCCTGCGCGCCGGCGGCAATGGCGAGGCCGCGGGCGATGCGCGCATAGCGCTCCCAGCCGTAGAAACCCATGAGGCAGACGAGCAGCAGCATCGAGGAGCCGAAGAAGGCGAGAACCGCGAGCGACATGATGAGGAAGGGAAGTGCCGCCTGGAAATCGGCGAATATCAGGACCAGATGCTCTACAAAGCCGCGCAGCTGCGCCGCCAGGAACCCGAGCAGCGTGCCGAAGAGTGCCGACAGGATCGTCGCGCCGAAGGCGATGACGAGCGAGACGCGGATCGACTGGATGAGGCGCGAAAGCACGTCGCGGCCGAGTTCGTCCGTGCCAAGCAGATGCTTGAGCCCGCCCGGCGCCGAAAGCCGGCTGCTGAGATCCATGGCCGTGATGTTGAACGGGCGGATGGTATCGGCGAAAATGGCGGTCAGCACCATTGCCGCAAGCCACAGCAGGCAGACCGCCACCGAAAGCGGCACGTTGCGGCGCAGGAAGGAGACGGGGCGGTTCGGCTTTCCGGAAGCCGGCGTACCAGCGAGATCGACAGTTGCCATCGGCTTTCTCCTCAATGTCCGGCCGCGTGCGAGCGAAGGCGCGGATCGAGCCAGCCGTAGAGCAGGTCGACGACGAGGTTCGACAGGACCATGACGGCGGCGATGATCAGCAGGATGCATTGAACGACGGCGAGGTCGCGATTGCTGACGGAGACCACCAGCAGGCGGCCGATGCCGGGCCAGGAAAAGATCGATTCCACCACGACTGCGCCTGCTATCAGCGAGCCGACCATGAAGCCGACGATCGTGACGATCGGCACCGCCGCATTGGGCAATGCGTGGTTCCAGACCACGTCGCGCCATGTCAGCCCCTTGGCCGAGGCGGTGCGAATATAGGGCTGGCCCATCACCTCGATCATGGCACTGCGCGAAAAGCGGGCGAGGATGCCGATGCCGCCGATGCTCATGGTCAGCGTCGGCAGAATGCCGTGCACCCAGGTATCCTGCCCGCCCGAGGGCAGCCAGCCGAGGATGACCGAGAAGAGCAGCACGAGCAGCAATCCCATGACGAAAGAGGGAATGGTGAAGCCGAGGACGGCTAGCAGGATGACGCCGCGATCGGAGAAGCTTTGCCGGTGCAGCGCCGCGTAGACGCCGGCCGGAATGCCGAAGACGAGCTTCAAAATGAGGGCCGGCACCGTCAGCTGCAGTGTCGCCGGCACACGTTCCAGCACCAGCTGGATTGCGGATGCCTTGTCACGCATCGAGACGCCGAAATCACCGGTGAATATCGACTTGATATAGGCGAGATATTGGATCCAGAGCGGCTGGTCGAGGCCCCATGCCTTGCGGAAGGCATCGACCGCCTCCCGCGGCACGTCAGGCCCGAGCATCACCATGGCGGGATCGCCCGACATGCGCAGGACCACGAAGGCGAAGGTGACGACCGCCATGATGGTCACCATCGCACGGAACAGGCGGACGAGTACAAAACGGATCATGGAACCCTCCCTATGCGGCCACCGGCGCGGTCTCGCCCGCCACGACATGGCAGGCGGCGGCGCGGTACTCGCCGATCCCTTGGAGCTCCGGCACGACGGAACGGCAGATGTCACGGGCCAGCGGACAGCGCGGATGGAAGGCGCAGCCAGAGGGGCGCTTGGCCGGGTTCGGCGGCTCGCCCTGCAGGATGACGCGGCCTTCGAGTGGCTTGCCGGGAATGGGCACGCTGGATACCAGCGCCTTCGTGTAGGGATGCTGCGGGGCGCGGAAGATGACGTCGGAAGAGGCCTCCTCAACGATGCGGCCGAGATACATGACCGCGACACGGTCGGCGATGTTGCGCACCACCTTCAGGTCGTGGCTGATGAAGACCATGGCGATGCCGTTCTTTTCCTGCAGGTCGCGCATCATGTTGACGACCTGCGCCTGGATGGAGACGTCGAGCGCCGAAACCGGCTCGTCGCAGACGAGCAGTTTTGGTCGCGAAGCCAGCGCCCGGGCGATCACGGCGCGCTGGCGCTGGCCGCCCGAAAGTTCGTGGGGATAGCGGTCTGCCTGGTCATCGCGTAGGCCGACGGCCCGCATCAGTTCCGTCACTCGCGACCCCTGATGCTCCCTAGGAATGAGCTTGTGGATATCAAGCGGCTCGGCGATCTGCTTCGCAATCGTTACGCGGCGGTCGAGCGCTGCGAGCGGGTCCTGGAAGACGAACTGCATCTTGGCGCGCAGTGCCCGCCATTCCGCGGTATGGCGCGCCGGCATCGGCTGCCCCTGGAAGCGCACGCTTCCTTGCTGCGCGTCATCTATGCCGAGCAGCATGCGCCCAAGCGTCGATTTGCCGGAGCCGGATTCGCCGACGATGCCGAGTGTTTCGCCCGGCATGACCGAAAGCGAAACGGCGTCGACGGCGCGCACCGGCGTCGGGCGGCCGAAGAGGCCGCGACGGATCTGATAAATGCGGACGAGATCGTGGACTTCGATGAGCGGTGTCATTGCAGCAGGCCTTCGGCGATACGGGACGGCCGGGTCTCGACGGCACCCGCGACGGGCACCGGGCGCGTGCAGGCGAGCTTGCGGCCGCCATCCAGGGAAACGAGCGGCGGGCGCTCGCTGCGACAGGCCTCGACGGCGCGCGGACAGCGCGGCGAGAAGGAACAGCCCTCCGGCAGATGTTTCGGATTGGGAACGGTGCCGGGAATGGGGATCAGCCGTTCGCGGGTGCCGTCGAGGCGCGGAATGGCATCGAACAGGCCGCGCGTATAGGGGTGGCGCGGCTCGGAGAAGAGCTGTTCGACACTGCCCTCCTCCACGATGCGTCCGGCATACATGACGCAGACGCGCTCGCAGACTTGGCTGACTGCGCCGAGATCATGGCTGATGAAAACGGTCGCCATGCCGGTTTCGGCACGCAGGCCGATCAAGAGATCGAGGATCTGCGCCTGGATCGTCGCATCGAGCGCGGTGGTCGGTTCGTCGGCAATCAGAAGATCGGGCTGACCGGCGAGCGCCATGGCGATCATCAGGCGCTGGCACTGGCCGCCGGAAAACTCGTGCGGATAGAGATCGAAGCGGCGGCGCGAATCGGGAATGCCGACCATATCGATCAGCCGCAGCGCCTCGACCTTTGCCGCCTCGCCGACGAGGCCGCGATGGACCGACAACGCCTCGGAAATCTGCCGGCCGATACGCAGCACGGGATTGAGCGAGCTGGACGGGTCCTGGAAGATCATGGCGATGCGGCTACCGCGCACGCTTTCGAGCACCGTGCGCGATCCGCCGATCAGTTCGCGTCCTTCGATTTGCACCGAGCCGGAAACGCTCGCCTTGCCGGGCAGCAGGCCAAGGGCTGCAAGCCACGTGACCGACTTGCCGCAGCCGGATTTGCCGACGAGGCCGAGCGCCTCGCCTCTGGCGACATCGAGATCGATGCCGTGGAGAACCTGCACCCCGTCGAAGGCGACCGCCAGGTCACGCAGTTCCACGAGATTGGAGCCGGTCGTGGCCATCTTTCATCCCCGCTCTTTGTTTACGTCAAAAAGAGGATCTCCGGCAGCGCTTCAGCCGCCGGAGACCGAAGTGACGGACCGATCAGATCGACCAGTTGGTGGCGCGGAAGTCCATGGCGAAGGCCGGAGCGGCCTTCCACTTCAGCGACGACTTCATGCCGGTGAAGACGGCATTCTGGTGGAGGACCTGATAGACCGGGTCTTCGCGCTCGGCGATTTCCAGCATGCGGGCGATGGCCTTCTTGCGCTGTGCGCGGTCGGTGGAGGTTTCCATGACGACGGCGAGCTTGTTCATCTCCGCGTTCGACCAGTCCTTCTTCTGCTGCACTTCGCCGTTCGGACCGAATTGCACGACCATCGGCGTGATCGGGTCGTTGATCGAGTTGCCAGCCGACCAGTCTCGCACGCCCTTGACACCGGCCGGATCGTGGATCTGCGCCCAGTTCTCCTTCATCTCGATCTCGACGTTGAGGCCGACCTGCTTCCACATCTCGACCATGATCTGGCCGTTGGCCGTCTGGTTCGTGTAGTAGTTGTTGAGCAGGCGGTAGGGGATCGCATCGCCCTTGTAATTGGCCTGCTTCAGGAGGTCCCTGGCGAGCGCCGGATCGAATGCCGGGGGTGCCCAGCCATCGATGAACATGTCGCTGTTGCGGAAGGATTCGAACTGCAGGCCGGCCGGGATGACCGTCTTGCCGGCCCAGAGCGCATCGACGATCGCCTGGCGGTCGATGGCATGGGTCATCGCACGGCGAACCAGCGGGTTGGCGAGGATCTCGTTCTGGGTGTTGAAGACCGAAATGCGGTGGTTCCAGATCGTCGAGTTCTGGATCTCGTAGCCCGGAGCGGCCTGAACGGCGGCGATCTGGTCCGGCGGCAGGTCGCAGGCGAAGTCGTATTCGCCAGACAAGAGGCCGTTGACGCGCGAGGCGACTTCCGGAACTTCCACGAAGCGGATCTGCTGGAGCGGCGGGCGGCCGCCCCAATATTCGTCGAAGGCAACGAGGGTCAGCGAAACGTCCGGCTTGTACTCGCCGACCATGTAAGGACCCGTCGTGATCGGCTTGCGCGACCATTCGGTGAAGCTTGCGGCCTCATCCCAGGCGCGGCGGTTGGTGATCTGGCTGCCGCCGGAATAGAGGCGCCCTTCCAGCGTCACGTCGGGCGTCGTGTTGTGCAGGCGCACGGTGTACTTATCGACGATCTCGATGCCGGCGAGCGCCGGCCACAGGCGACGTCCGACGCCGGGAACGGTTGCCGGCAGTTCCTTGGCGGTCGCAGGCTTGTGGTCGGCTTCGAAAATAGTCTTGCCGCCGGCGGGCTCCGTGTTCCCGAACACGCGTTCCTTGGAGAAGGAGAAAGCGACGTCCTCGGCGGTCATTTCATCGCCGTTGTGGAACTTGACGCCCTGGCGCAGCTTCAGCTCGAGCGTCTTGTCGTCGATACGCTTCCACTCGGTGGCAAGACCCGGAACCGGACCCTGATTGCCCATCCAGTCACGCAGGATCAGGCCTTCCCAGAGGTTGGGGAAGAAGATGCGCTCGCCGACGTTGGACTGCTCGTGGTAGACGTCGAGCGAGTTGTTGTTGGTGATCTTCTGCACCGCGATGGTGATGGACGGGCGCTTGCCCTGGCTGAAAGCGAGGCGCGGCAGAACGAGCGTGCCGGCTGTGGCGGCGCCGATAAGGCCGAGCGCGCCGCGTCGATTGATCGAAATCATCGGAAACTCCTTTTGTCTTGACCGACGAGCCCCCGCTCGTGGTCTGTGTTGTTAAAATCAGCTAGATGTCGCCGCATTGACGGCTTCATGAATTTTTCAATAAAGGCGCCCGTCGCGGATGCCGCGAAGAGCCGTTCCAGCGCGTGAGGCAGGGCCCCGCGCGACGAGATCAGCCGGCGACGGGAACCACCGGTTTGCTTGCAGGCGAAGCGGCGGTTCCCGCCGAAAACGCTTCGAGCGCGCGCGCCAGTTCACCCGCTCCCTCCACCGTTTGCAGAGCGCCTGCCGCCTTCAGCGCCTCGTGCCGTCCGCTGCGCGGATCGGCCGGATCGACGAAGCCGATCGCCGCCATGCCGGCCGCCACGGCACCCGTAATCCCGAGCGCGCTGTCGTCGATGACAAGGCAGCGGTGCGGCGCCACGCCGAGATTTTCGGAGCAGAGAAGGAAAAGGTCAGGCGCAGGCTTGGGCCTCGCCACCATCTCGGCGCTGTAGATATGCGGGGCAAATTCCGTCCACAGATCCAGAAGACCGAGGCTGCGGCGCAGTCTCTCCATATCGCTGTTGGACGCGACGCATTTGCGCTGCTTCACATTCCGCACCAGCTCTTCCATGCCGGCCATCGGCCGCAGCGAACGGGAAAATTCCGCGTAGAGCGCGCTTTTGGCATCGGCGAAGACACGGTCCGGATCGGCAAGGCCGAGTTCCTCGCGACAGAGGCGGCCGGCCGCCTCCCCCGAAAGACCGGTGAAGCGACGGTAGACCTCAGCGTGGCTCAAGGGAACGCCGGCGCGCTGCAGGGCCTGCGCCAGCGTGCCGCTCGCCACCGGCTCGCTGTCGATCAATACGCCGTCGCAATCGAAGATCAGAAGTTCTATCGTCATGCAGACGGCATTACGTTACATATGTTACACCAATGTGAAATATGTAACGCCGAGGCGTTTAGGGCACATCTGGATGGGGATTGATGGAATCGCATGAACTGAAAATCCGGGCGGCCTGGCTCTATCACGTGGAGGGGCTGACGCAGGCGCAGATCGCCGAGCGCATGTACCTCACCCGTCGCCGGGTGAACGAGTTCCTGGCCGCAGCCCTTGAGGAAGGCATCGTCAGGGTGAGCTTCGCCTCGCCGCTTGCCGCCGGCATGGAGCTGGAATCGCGCCTGCAGGAACGTTTCGGCCTGGAGGCGGCAGTCGTCGTGCCCACCCCTGCCGATCCGCAGCTTCTGCACCAGGCGCTCGGCCGCGGCGCGGCCGCCTATCTCGACCGGCTGATCCAGGCCCGCAAGCCCCGTTCTATCGGGGTGGGCTGGGGCGCAACGCTGCGCGAGACCGTCACCAACATGACGCCGGCAAGCGAGCCCGGGATCGAGCTGCGCTCGATGATGGGCGGGCTGACACGCGGTTCGGAGATTAACACGTTCGAGATCGTGCGCGCCTTCGCGCAGGTCCTAAAGGCGCAATGTCACTATTTCGCGGCACCGATCTATGCGGAGAGCCCGCAATCGCGCGAGGCGATCATCACGCAATCGGTCTTCGAGCGCATCTTCCGCCAGACCTGCGAAGTGGATATTTCCTACCTGAGCGTCGGCGACGTGACCAGGCAATCCCTGCAGGTGCGCTACGGCCTGCCGGCAGGAACCGACGTCGGTGATCTCATCGCCGTCGGCGCCGTCGGCGACCTGCTCGGCCGCTATATCGATGCCGAGGGCCGGCCCGTCGCCCACCCGCTGAACGCACAGGTGCTAGCCCCCGACCTCACCGACTACCGCAAGATCCCCTGCCGCATCGTCGCCTCGGGCGGCATCCACAAACACGCCATCCTCACCGCCACCGTACGCGCCGGACTCGCAACCGCGCTGATCACGGATGAGGAGAGCGCAAGGGCGTTGCTGGCGGGCGGATGAGGTGAGGTGCGTGCCTGCGTAATGGGAGGGAGCTTGGCCGCCGCTTCAATCGGTGATTTCCTTCGTCGGCGAACACTGTAGCATCGGCATTGTTACCAGGCCAGCTTCAGTTCTGCGCTGAGATAATTGCTGTCGCGGCCGCCCTCAGCTTCGAGCGCCGAGCCGACCTGGTAATGAACAGCCTCCAGCGACCCCGTGAGATTGGGATTGAAGCGGTAGTCCGCCTTGACCTGCACATAAGCTCCGGTCCATGCCTGCCCGTTACCCGCCGTGCCAGCGACGGGAACGCTTGGCAGGGTGTAGACAGCGTCCTGTGTTGTCTGTCGCCAGAGCAGTCCGACCCCGGCCACCAGGGTCAGGTCTTCTGTCGGCTGAACGGTAATCGACGGCTTGAGGTGAATGAGGTTAGCATATCCGGTATGGCCGCCAAGCGAGAAATAGAAGCCGTTCGGAAACAGCGGGTTGAAGGTGCCAAGCGTGCCATCACTTGCGTCCCGGTCGCCGGACGCCACGTCGAACTGCAGACCGATCCGCGGCAACCAGGGGACATCCTCGAAGGTGTAACCAGTCCTCGCACCGACGGCCCAGGCCAGAATATCGGCTGAGCCGACCTGGCCAACCTGTCCCATCGCTTCCGCATCCCAGTCGAAACCGGCATATTTGCCGGCCGACCGGATATCGAGCACATGCCTGTCCTCCTCACCCGACGCGGTGAGAAAAGTGGCGTCCTTGCGCTGATAGAGCGCGTAATAGGCGGAGGCTTCGATCGTCGGCGAGAGTTGCCGCTCAACGCGGGCGCCGCTGAACAGTGCATCGCCGCTTGATCGATCATCGAAGGGGTTGTCATCCCGATACTGAACCGGCTGGCTGACCAGACCATAGAAGCGCCATGCTTCCGTCTCCCACCCGGCCCAGACGGCATCGAACGCCTGGCGGACATTGGGCCCATCGCGCACCGATACGAACCGCTCCAGGTCAAACGCGAAGTCTTGGCGGCCGACCCTTGCTCTGAAGGTTCCTAGGTCAGTCTCCTGCGTATAGCCGATGAATGCGAGCCGAAGGTCAAATCGGTTTGCGTCGTTAGGGCTGACCACAGTCTTGTCGAACGCACGCACATCCTCGAACTGTGTAAACAGTTGCCAGTTTTCATTCAGGTGAACGTCGATCTGAAACTGCGCACGCTGTAACCAATAAGAATCTCTGGGATACGCCGGCACGGTTCCGAAAGCCGGCGCATCACTGACTTCGAAGATTTCGCGTAGATTGAGCCCTAACGAGATGTAGCTGTCGGGATTGGAGGGAAACAACGGAATGTATTTGAGACCATCCAACGGCTCATTCCGCAGTTTCGGATCCGCGAGAAGCGACCAGTCCTCCTGCGAACGGTCGGCTTTTATCGAGGGCCTCTTCTGCTTCAAGGAAAAATCATCCGCCGCCAGGGCTGACCGGTAGCTCCCTTGAGCAAATGCAAGGGCGAAAAGCGAAAGCAGGAGTGACCGCACCATGGATACGAACCGAAGGCTGAGCGTCATTGAAAAAAGCGAGGTGAAACATCTCTGTTGGTCAATCATCTGCTCGCCTTTCAGCCTTCGGCACGTGGCCACATCCTGCGTGGGTGGTCGACGCCGTCCGCCATTGGCACGGCGAAGCATGGGGCGCACACGGCCACCCCAGTTGCGCATCGACCGGCTGAAGGTGGATTCCGTCACCCGGCGCGTTTATGGTGAAATCGTTTTGGGCTCGTCCGTGGGGCGTGCGCGGCTGCGCTGCTAGATGACTTCGGCCAACTCAACCACGTTCCCGAAATGATCGGCGAAGAAAGAAATCTTGCGGCGAATCTCGTTGACCTGAAACGGTTCGGTGAGGATCTTTACGTTGCGGCGGCGCAGCTCTTCCACAGTGGCTTCGATATCGGCGCCGGTCAGGCAGAAGTAGTGACAACTGGCATGCTTCAAGCTGTCGCCAGATCCTTGTAAACCGGTACCGTATGCGGACCTCGATATAACGACAGACCCCTTGACGCGCGTTGTTTTCGACGGGGTATTGAACGATCGCCGTCAATGTAGACGATGGTTCTTTCGCCGCGGTAGGGTACGGCCGGGCGGCGAAACCGCGGTCCAATGAGCTCCTGCAATGGAACTGTCGGTGGAGCAGGGGGAACCATTCCGCCGGGTTCATTTTTCCCCATGATAGCTGCCGAAGTATTTTACGGGTGACCAAGCCGGAAGGATGTCGGGCAGTTTTGGCGATAGAGCGATGTAGTCCTGTGCACCAAACACTACCTTTCCGTCCATAATAGTCAGTACAGAAGATATAGAGCTGATTTGATCTTCCGGCACGGCGAAGTAGTCCCTGTCGAGCACAACAAAATCCGCCAGGTATCCGGGAGCGATTACGCCCATTTCTGATTCTGTGTTCATGAACCACGCTGCGCCACTGGTGAACAGTTTCAGCGCCTCGGTGCGGGATAGGCGATTGTCCTCGGCAAGAATTTCGGATCCGGACACAGACTTGCCAGATACCATCCAGCTTATACCAACCCAAGGGTTGAACGTGGCTGCCCGGAATGCATCGGTGGTCATGGCCAGCGGCATGCCGCTATCGACGAGCATGCGCAGACGCGGCGTCTCCAACGCCTTCTCGCGACCATATGTCCTGATGAAGCCATCGCCGTGGAGCGCCATTTTGGCGTCCAGGGCAATTCCGCCACCCAGCTTTTTCACCCGAGCGATGTTCTCCGGACTGATGGTCTCAGCGTGCTCAAGACTCCATTTCAGGCCATCGAGCGGGATCGTCTTGTTCACCTTCTCCAGCGCGTCGAGAAAGGGGAGATGTTCTCGTTGTAGCTGACGTGCATTCGGAACGGGATGCGCCGCTGGACCAGCTTCATCACATCCTGCTCGACGAAGCGCCGCATCTTCTCGGGCTCGATGATGACCGCCGGACGGTCGAAGTTCTCATGATCGTGCACTTCCCCGCTCAGAACCTCCCCGGCACCTTGATATTCATGGCCATGTGCCAGGGTGGGATGCAGGTTTTGTCCTGGACTTATCGGCGCCGTTTTTGTGATCGCCTCGATTTCCAGATCCACCATGTTCACCGGTCCGCCGTCGCCGAGTTGCAAGTCCACAAAGGGCATGCGCACATTGAGACGGTTGTCTCGCGCAAGCACGTCTACCCTCGCCTGGGCCTCCGGGTAGGGCCACCTACCGCCGTTATCAATGATCGAGGTCACGCCGAACCGGTTCAGACCGTGAATGCTATAGACCATCGAACTCACTTGTTCGTCGAACGTGGGCTGCGGCACCATGCTCTCGAGGGCGAGAAACAACCAAGTATAACCGTGGATCACACCAGTGGGATTACCGCGGCTGTCCTTTTCGAATTCGGTGTCCGGCACCTTTGGGAACCGATCGGTACCCACGCCAAGCGCCTCCATCGCCTGCTTGTTCAAGAAGGCTTGGTTATAGGCATATTGCACGATCAGGGGGCGATCGGGCACGGCGCTGCGCAATTCATCCAGCGTGGGGAAGCGGTTCTCCTCAAATTGGTAGGGTGACCAACCTCCGATCACTTTGACCCATTGGCCCTTCGGCGTACGTGCGGCCTGCTCGCTCAGCATAGTCAACGCCCGGCGCAGCGTCGGCACGCCATCCCATCGAACATTGTAGTTATAGGCCAGATCGTTGAGGACATGGATATGGGCATCAATGATGCCGGGAATGAGTGTGCGGCTGCGAGCATCAATAATCTCGGTGTTGGAGTTCTTTAGACCGAGAATGTCCACATCGGAGCCGACGGAATAAATGCGGCCATTCTTGACCGCCAAAGCCGAAGCTTCAGGCTGAACACGGCTGCCGGTGAAGATCTTTGCATTGATAACGATCAGATCGGCGCCGGGCTGTTCCTGCGTCGTTTGTGCCTGAACTACAGAGAAAGAAAAAGTTGTCACAAACGCGATGAATATCTTTCTGATCATTTTATCCTCGTTCTACTGATTTTACGAAATGCGGTCATTCGGAGCCGGTGCCATGCGGATGCGCGCGATGGGCGAAGAAGTGAGTCCAAGCGCTCGCGAAAGGTCATCACTTTATTCGCATGCCGTCGTTGAAGGCCGACTTGTCGGAAGACAAAACCCTTGTGAAAACGTCCAAGTGGACAGTGCCATTGCAATTTCGGCTACGGTAGGCCATCAAACTGACACACCATGTCGCCAAAAAGGAAACACCAATGGATATTGAGGAACTGCGCACCTTTGTGGAGGTTGCTGACGCAACCGGCGTCACACAGGCAGCGCGCCGGCTTGGCGTTTCCAAATCGCTCGTCAGCCGACGGCTTGCGCGACTTGAGCAATTCCTGGGCGTTCAGTTGCTCGCGCGAACGACGCGTGGTGCCTCCTTGACCGAAGCTGGCGCAACATTTCGCGAGCATGCGGCAAAAATCTGCAGCGAGTTTGAAGTTGCGAGGGAAGCCACTCTCCCTTCAGGAGATCTTCGCGGCCGGTTACGTGTCGCTGCGCCGCTTTCTTTTGGCCCAACACATTTTGCTCCTATCCTCTCACAAATGGCGCGGAGGCATCCGCAACTGCAAATCCTTTCTTCCTATACCGATCGTTTCGTAGATCTCGTCGGAGAGGGGTTTGACTGCGCTATTCGGCTTGGCCACCTTCAAGATTCTGTCCTAATCGCACGACGTGTCGGATCGATCTTCGGCATTCTGGTTGCGAGCCCCGAATACATAGAAGCTCACGGCGCTCCCGAAAAACCCGGCGACATCGTAGATCATCAAGTCGTCATGCGAGACGACGAGAGGTGGCAATTCATGGATGGCGATAAAATTGTTACGGTGCGTCCCCAGGGACGCTTCGTAGCTGATAGCGGAGTATCACTCGTATCTGCCGCTCTGGATGGTATTGGGATCGGCTACCTGCCGGAACCGCTTGTCGCGGATCATATTCGTTCGGGCGCACTGGTGCCAATCATGACGCGTCATCCGATTCCGCCAGCCGGCATGTTCGTCGTAAGGCCGCCCGGCCAGCATCCCTCGCGAAAGGTGAGGATCCTCACTGAAATGCTTATCGAACGTTTCGGAACCGCGGCCGTCAAGGACGGCGCGGCAGGCCTCGGCAGGCAGGGTGAATGATCAGCATGTGGGTAACGGGTCGCCGCGGATTCCCGATTATACAGGAATCTGACCTGCATCAGCGATCGCGGACGCGGCCAGTCCTCCCCAACGTCACGAAATGGCTTCTCTTAGTGCCGAGTTGATCAGCAACGAAAGGTGCCGCCGATGCAATAATGGCGCGGTGCTGGATGCCGATGGATGATCCACCGCTATTTCGCTGGGTAAGGCTCAACGTCTGCTGACCAATAATGCTTGGCGATATTCTGGCTGTTGCGGATGACGTGGTAGGCAGTTTCAGGGTTTCCCCCTTCAAATGTATCCGGGTCTGCGCCACACATGAGACAATACATTCGCTGGTGAACAACTGCCGCGAAATATTGCATCGCCGGCACAGCATCTTCCTGGCCGATTGCTCGCATATCCTCGGCAGCTTGTTTGGTCGCCTCTTCCAGAGCACAGGAGACCGCGGCAGCAAGAGTCTTGTCGGTGCGACTGATGACCTCGGCGATCTGGCGCTCTGCCAAAGTTAGATCAGGAGTGTTTTCGGCCATTGTTTATCTCTCCGGCAGCAGCTTGAAGGGCCTGCTTCGCCTCTTGAAACAGGTGGGTGTTCTTCCGCGTTCGGCAAAATTATCACTTTCTCAAAACATCCTGCCATTCCGCATGGCGCTCTATCTGCGCTTTCGCGAATGGGCAAAGCGGTATGATCGTGATGCCTTCGCGCCGGGCGTCCTCTACCGCCTGCCGGACCAATTGCTCGCCGATTTTTCGACCGCGCAACGCGGCAGGAACATCCGTGTGGTCGATGATGATCAGCTTTTGACCCGCACGACTGTATGTCATTTCGGCTTCGTTCCCATCAACAACGATCAGGTAGCGCCCCTTGGACATGCCATCTTCCCGTTCAACCTCTTCGCTCATCGCATTTCCTCCGTGTTTAAGGCGCCGACCCGCCCCATCCTCAGATGGTCTCCAAATTAAAGCTGATCGGCAAAAATCAATCGGGCAAGGGAATGTGCTCATCCCTGTCGTCAACCGGGAGATCGAAACGCCCCTTCCCCCAGTTCTCGGCCCGCCATTCGGCCTTGGCCTCTTCGATGCGCTCTTTCGAGGATGCGACGAAATTCCACCAGATATAACGTGGTCCTGAAAGCGTCGCTCCGCCCAGTGCCATCAGCCTTGCACCTTGGCCGCCTGCGGTTACCGTGATCCTGTCACCGGGACGGAACACCATCATCTGCGGCGCTTCGAAGTCCTGGCCGGCGATCGAGATAGAGCCTTCGACGATATAGATCCCACGATCCTCGTGATCGTCGGGCATGGGCAGGCGAGCACCTGCTTCCAGCGTGATATCGGCATAGAAAGTCTCGGAAAACATCGTCGCGGGAGCGGCCTTGCCATAGGCATTTCCTAGGATAAGCCGAACCGTGACGCCACGATCCTCGATCATCGGAAGCGTGTTCTTACCATGATGTTCAAAAATGGGCGTCATGTCTTCGTGGCTGTCGGGAAGCGCCACCCAGGTCTGGATTCCCAGCAGGCTTTGCGGCCCGCTGCGGCTCTCTGGCGTAGTGCGCTCTGAATGCGTGACACCCCGGCCCGCGACCATCCAGTTCAGAGCTCCGGGGCGAATGATCTGGTCGGCGCCTGTGCTGTCGCGATGATGGAATTCACCGCGATAAAGATAAGTGACGGTGCCGAGTCCTATATGGGGGTGCGGTCGAACATCGATGCCCTGACCAGTCAGAAGTTCCGCAGGCCCGACCTGATCGAAGAAGATGAACGGGCCAACCATCTGACGCTTCGGCGCAGGCAAGGCGCGCCGAACCTCAAAGCCACCGAGGTCGCGCGAACGTGGAATGATGAGGGTGTCGATCGCATCCAGGCCGATCTCTTCAGGACAGGCTGGCGCAATGGCGGGATTCCAACTCATGCATGTTCTCCTCTTCAGTCTGCAGGATTAGCGCCGCCGAGCTGCCCTTCCGTTCTGCTACCCGGTTGGCCAAAGCCGCCACCGAAACTAGAAAGCTACAGCACCCGCGACTAGGTTTGGGAAACGCTACACTGTGTCGCGGAAAGCGGAACATGCTGTCGCGGCATCAAGTCTCGGCGCCCCAAAGATGCGCGTCTTTCTCAAAGGATTCGATCAGGAATTCCGAGAGGATCCGCACCTTTCGGGATGGATGCGGGCTGGGAGGCCGTACGACATAGACCCCGCCGACCGGTAGCGGAAAACGGGTCATGATCGGAACGAGAGCCCCTGAAGCGAGATAGTCGTGGGTGACGCAATCGGGGAGCCAGGCGATGCCGAGCCCTTCAGCGGCTGCGCTCGCAAGCGCCATGCCGTTGTCGGTCCTGAAGCGACCCTGCGGTTGCACTGTGATGATCTTTTCGCCATCCATGAATCGCCAGCTCTCCGCACCGACCAGAGCCTGGTGCGACGCGATGTCTTCCGGCGTCTCCGGCGAGCCATGCAATCTTATGTAGTCCGGGCTCGCCACCAGCTTGCCGTAGATCTGGCCGACGCGTTTTGCGATCAAATTCGAATCGCGAAGAGCGCCGACACGGATTGCACAATCGAACCCGTCGACGATCAAGTCAGCGAACCGATCGCTGTAGTCGGCATGGATCTGAAGCTGCGGGTGGTGGCGCGCCATCTTGGCCAGAACCGGTGCGAAATGTACCGGGCCCGATGTCAGCGGAACTGCAATCCGGAAACGTCCACGAAGGTCACCTTCCGGCAGGATCGCCTCGCGCGCAATGTCGATTTCGGCACAGGCCTTTGCTGCATGATCCCGAAACAAGACCCCTGCTTCCGTCAGACCGGCTCCCCGTGTCGTTCGCGCAAGAAGCTGGGTGCCGAGCGCACCCTCGATCCTGGTGAGAGCGCGGCTGACCATGGACTTGGAGACCCCAAGTCTACGCGCAGCCGAAGTGATACCTCCCGAATCGGCAACCTCGACGAATACCCGCAGATCTTCGATGTCCATTTGGCATTACTCCGTTGCGACACGGTGGATACCCGTCCTATCGCGCCGCCCTGATGATCGGCGCGACCTCCGTGCCCAGAAGCTCGATCGACTGCTTCATCGCGGCCGTTTCAAGCGAAGCGGTACTCATCTGGAAGGTGATGCGCGATAGACCGCCAAGCCTTTCGTTGGCCTGCAGCATCTTGGCGGCAACAGTTTTCGGATCGCCGACCAGGAATGCACCGTCAGGACCCGCCATGATCTCGAACTGCTGTCGCGTCGGTGGCGACCAGCCGCGCTCACGACCGATCTTCGTCGTCAGATGCGCCCATCCGGGAAAGAAGGCATCCTTTGCAGCCATGTCGGTCTCACCGACGAAACCCATTGCATGGACTCCCACCTTGAGTTTTTCGCGATCATGCCCGGCGCGCAGGCCACTTTCGCGATAGAGATCGACAAGTGGCCGGAAGCGCTCGAAGCTGCCACCGATGATCGCCACCATCAAGGGAAGGCCAAGTGCACCGGCGCGTGCGAAGGATTCCGGCGAACCGCCGACGCCAATCCAGACTGGAAGCCGCGATTGATGTGGACGCGGAAAGACGCCTTGCCCTTTGAGTGGCGGACGAAAGCGGCCTTCCCAGGTGATATCTCTCGTCTCGCCGAGCTTGAGAAACAGATCGAGCTTTTCGGCGAAAAGCTCGTCATAATGACGCGTATCCAGCCCGAATAACGGATAGGCCTCGACGAAGGAGCCTCGACCGACCACGAGCTCGGTACGCCCCCTGGAAATCAAGTCGAGCGTCGCGAATTCCTGGAAGACACGCACCGGATCGGCCGCGCTTAGAACCGTGACCGCGCTCGCCAACCGGATACGGGTAGTGCGGGCCGCGGCCGCGGCCAAAATGACAGTCGGGGCGGAGTCGAGAAACTCAGCCCGATGATGCTCGCCGATACCGAAGACATCGAGCCCGACGCGATCAGCGACAACGACCTCCTCGATAAGCTCGGCCATGCGATCCGACGGTGAAGGGAGCTTACCCGTTTTCGGATCAGGAAGGATGGCTGCAAAACTGTCGATACCGATTTCCATGTTTGGTCCTTAAGTTGATTGCGCGGTTCGTTGTCGTCGCTACCAGGCCGGCTTCATTTCCGCCCTCAGATTGTCGCCGTCACGGTGGTCGCAGGCGCATCTTTCGCGTCGGTGCACGGCTGGGCCAAGCGTGAACTCGCTTGAGTCGGGATGGCGAGGCTCGACTTTGGGGCCTTTACGGTGACATCAATTCGAGATTCCGCCATCCCAGTCAGCTTTTAAAGACCGGCCTGGCTGGCCGCCTGTACGGGCGTATTGAGGAGCTGCTGCTCCCACAGATAGGCGATGCCGCTACCACCGGCATGCTCGATGATGACGTCCGTCAGCGCAGCCGCAGTTTCCTCGCGAGCCCAATCGCGCTGCCATTCTGCGGCGATCGCGAGCCAGGTCATCATGTTGATGCCGGCCCCGATCATCCGCTGGATGGCGACCTGATGCGCCTCGACCGAGGTGCCACCCGATGCGTCGGTAATCACCGTAACGTCCCAGCCCTCGCCGGCAGCCTGGATAGCCGGCATCGCAACGCAGACTTCGGTCCACAGACCAGCAATGATGAGCTGCTTGCGGCCGGTGGCCTTGACCGCGTCCACCACTTTCGGGTCCTGCCAGGTGTTGATGAATGTACGGTCGATCACCTCCTGCCCAGGGAAAACATCGGTGAGGTGTTTGAAGAGCAGACCACCGCGACCGGCAATCACGCTTGTCAGGATCGTAGGGACGTTGAAAACCTTTGCCGCTTTCGCAAGCGCCGTGGTGTTGTTCACGACCGCCTGCGGATCGTGGCTGTTCACGTTTGCGAGCTGATAAGGCTGATGGTCGATCATGACGAGGACGGAGTCTTCGGGACGAAGAAGTGAGTCAAGGCCGTTACGAAAGGTCATACTTACATCCTGTGTTGGCGGTTGATTGAGACACACTGCAGGAGGGGCGAACACCCTCCGAAGCGTCGTCTGCGAAAGGAACTTGTCATTCCCAATTTCGATGCGGTAGTCATCGTTTGTGCCGAACAGTGTCGCGGAACGGGGAACGCAGCATGGACATCGAAGATCTGCGGACGTTTGTGGAGGTTGCGGATGCGGGCGGAGTGACGTCTGCTGCGCTCCGGCTGGGTGTCTCCAAATCAATGGTCAGCCGACGGCTCGTAAGGCTCGAGGCTGAGCTTGGCGTCCAGCTGCTTGCAAGGTCGACACGCGGGGCGTCCTTGACGGAAGCGGGCGCCACTTTCCGGGATTATGCCGCCAGGGTCAGCGCCGAGATCGATGTCGCCAGAGACACGATCCTGCCCGCCGGCGAACTGAGCGGGCGCCTGAGAGTTGCCGCACCCCTTTCCTTCGGACCTACCCACTTTGCATCTGTTATTGCGCAAATGGCATCTCGCCATCCGCAACTTCAGATCCAGACCAGCTATAGCGACCGTTTCGTGGATCTGATCGCGGAAGGGTTTGATTGCGCAATCCGGGTCGGCACACTTCAGGATTCCAACCTGATTGCAAGACGCGTCGGCCCCCTCTATGGAAAATACGTCGCGAGCCCCGCCTATATCAAAGCCCATGGCTCCCCGGAAACACCGGAGGAACTCGTCACGCATCAGGCGCTTATGCAGGGGATGGAAACGTGGCAGGTGATGGACGGCGACAAGATCCTGACCATTCGCCCGCAGGGCCGTTTCAAGGCTGACAACGGGGCAGCTCTCGTCGTCGCTGCCGCGGCCGGTTTGGGTATCGCGGCCCTCCCCGATGGCCTCACCCAGGACTATCTCAATTCCGGCGCGTTGGTGACGGTCATGAAAAATCATCCGCCGCCACCGGCCGGAATCTATGTCGTTCGTCCGCCGGGACAGCACCCCTCAAGAAAGGTCCGCGTCCTGACCGAAATGCTGATCGAGTGTTTCGATCATAGCGGGCAAGGAAACGAACAGCCCATCTAACGGATATAGAGCGGCAGATCGAGACGGTCCCGGAGCTGACGCGCAGGCCTGCGATTATGTCGGCAGATACTTTGAGTAGAACGCCGTCAGCCGGTCAATTGCCGGACCCACATATTCCGGCTTGTAATACATGTCGTAATGGCCGGCGCCCTCGACCACGAAAAAGTCCTTCTCATCGGCAGGTGAAAGATCGAATAGTCGTTGGCCGGCCTCGTATTGGCCGGTAGCGCCGCGGCGACCTCCGACGATGACCTGAAGAGGCTGAAACAACAGCTCGGGAACGAGGTTGAAGGCATCGAAGCCGAGCAGGTTCGCGTAGCTTACGAACAGCAGACGGTTGGTGGTAAGGTGGCGATAGCCGGACTCCCTCAGCGTCAGGGTGTCATCACAACGCGGCCCAATGGCTTTGCCGTTTCGGCATATTCGTGTGCTTTTGACGCGTCTCGCAGCGGGAAGGCCTTATCGATGACGACGTCCAGACGCCTTTCCGCCACGGCCTCCAGAAGTTCGTCAACCGTCCGATGCACGGCACGTCGTTCGAACAGCGATCCCATGAAAACACCATGAAGGGTCTGATTGTTCTGCAGGGGCGACCAGAGATCGACGTCGAGGCCGCCGCCGGCATTTCCGACGAAGACGAGACGCCCCTCGACTGCCAGTGAGGAAAGAGAACTTTGCAAGGTCGATCCAACAGGGTCGATCACGAGATCAGCCCCCTTGCCATCGGTCAACCGACGGACTTCACCAACAACATCCTGCTCAAATCGATCAATGACATGGGTGGCGCCAAGCTCGGTCAGACGCGTTTGTCGTTCGCGACCGCCGGCAACAGCAATAACCGTCGCCCCCGCTTGATGCGCGAGCTGAATGGCTGCCAGACCGACGCCGCCAGCGGCGGCCTGGATCAGAACTGTTTCGCCTTCATTTAGCCTGCCCTTGGTGATGACGCAGTGGCGGGCCGTCCCGAAGGAGATTGGTAGCGCCGCGGCTTGCGCCATGTCGACGTCGTTCGGCATCAACCATGTGCGTGAGGCGGGCACGGCCCAGAGTTCGGCATGCGATCCCTGCATGTCGAAGGCTGTCACTTTTTGGCCAACCGTCCGATCCCTCACATTTTCGCCGATCGCGACGATGGTCCCGGCAGCAGCATAACCGACGATCCACGAAGGGCGCTGCGGCGTCGAGCGCCGATTGACAAGATCGCCGCCTTCAATCGAAATCGCCTCGACGGCGATTAGAACATCCCCCGGTCCACAGACGGGATCCGGCACATCGGCATATCTTAAGACTGTCGGGGGACCGGGGCTGTCATAGACTGCAGCCTTCATGTGCTATTCCTTTCCCGTATGGGACGTCCTGCCTTCAAATGGTCACAACGGCTGCAGGCCGCCTCTCAGCCCATCCGTGCCACCAGGATATGTTCCAGATCCTTCAGCGCCGCAGCAGCCGTCGCCAGCGGCTCTTTGCCGGACCCGATCGCGAGCGTCGTGCCCATACTACGCAAGAGCGCCGCCGTCCACCGTAAGGATGGTGCCGGTGATTTGCCGGGCGGCCGGCGTTGCGAGGAAAGCGACTGCCGCCGCGACATCCTCCGGCTGGTTAAAGCGGCCAAGGGCGCTGAGACCACGCTGATAGTCGGCGAATTCCCCCGTCTCGGGGTTCGAGTCCGTGTTTGTCGATCCCGGCTGGACGAGATTGACCGTTATATCTCGGGCGCCCAATTCGCGGGCGAGGCCACGGTTGAATGCCTGGAGCGCGCCTTTGGTCATATAATAGACCGTACCAGGCACCCCGGCTATGCGATCCGCGCCCGCTGATCCGATGGTAATGATGCGCCCGCCCTCCTTGAGGTGTGGGATGGCAGCCTTTGCGGTCAGAACAGGCCCACGCACGTTAACGGCAAGCAGCGCGTCGATGTCCTCGATCGTGAAATCTGCAATGTTGTTGTATCGCGCGATCGCCGCATTGTTGACGAGAATGTCGAGACCGCCCAGTGTGCGGACAGTTTCGTCCACTGACCGCTGGATGGCCGAGGGATCCGCGCTGTCGGCCTGTATCGCGATTGCCTTGCCCCCATTCCCTTCAATAGTCCGGAAAAGTCGCTCCGCGCTGTCGGCGGATCGCTCGTACGTTATCGCAACGTTCGCACCTTTCTCCGACAGAGCAATCGCGATCGCGGCCCCGATGCCACGCGATCCACCCGTGACGAGCGCATTCTTTCCAGCTAGTTCCTGCATGGTCGAACCCTTTCCTATTCCTGTCGCCTTGACGCCGATTGGGAGGTTCATTCCTCACTACGGGCTGCTCCGGCAGGCTTTTTGTTGAGCCTCAAAATAGGCAATTGCGACGCAGGCAACATTCCTGATCTTCCCAGACACTTGCCTGATCCTACCAAATCACTACATGCTGACGTGATGTTCGACCCTGTGAAGCCATCGACACTTCTGCTGAACGCCGTTGCTCCGTTTGTTTCGGCGCATGCGGGTACAGTCGGCGTTCCCACCTCCGTTCCGCGCTTGACGATTTGGACAAGCACAAGGGCCACGTCGCCCACTCCGGCGGTGTTCGAACCCATGTTCTATGCGGTGTTGCGCGGAACCAAAGTCTTGATCATGGGCGCCAATCGGTTCGAACTGGCCACAGGCGCTTGCGCGGTATCGTCCTTTGGCCTGCCCTACAGCCACCAATTGACCGGCGCTAAGCCCAATTTCCCCTATGTCGGCATCAGCCTTCATCTTGATGCCGATATTTTGACGCGCGTCATGCTCGATATCCCCAAGCGTGAGGACCGTTGGACATGCGCAGTCGCCGCCGGCGGTCTGGACGGACCCGTCGGCGACGCATTTGCTCGCCTCGTCGGGCTGCTGAACGCGCCCGACGATATCGGTGCGCTGGCACCACACTACGAGTTTGAGCTTTATTATCGCCTGCTTCAGAGCTCGATGGGCGACACGCTGCGACAGGTCAGCCAGAGAAACGGCCGCTTTCAACAACTCAAGTCGGCGGCCGATTGGCTCGCTTCCAATCATAGTGAGCCTGTCAATATTCCTGAGCTGGCGGCGGCTTCTCACATGAGCGTTACAAGCTTTCACAGGCATTTCAAGGAAGTCACCGGGTTCAGCCCACTTGCGTTTCAACGCCATATCCGCTTGCTTGAGGCGCGGAAGCTCCTTGCCGGCGGCAGCACCAATGTGTCGCGCGTGGCGTATGAGGTGGGTTATAAAAGCCCGTCGCAGTTCAGCCGCGAGTACAAGAGCATGTTCGGCAGCGCGCCGGTGGCTTATCTTGCGCGGTGAACCCAGTCGTTATCCGCTGACGGAAGAAAAAAAGTCGATGGCTTCGGCGGGGACTAGTCCAGGCTGCACACGAAACTAGGAATATCGTGCCCGGCGCGGTATGATATTCCACTTCGCCGTTAGCGGAATGGAGACATCTTCTGGAGAGGTTCTCCTCCCGCGGCAGACAGTGGTGCGAACGAGGTCGTGATTCAGCGCGGGCGCTTCCGATAACGCATACGCGCCATCCAAAGACCGAAACCGCTATGCAACAATTTCTTGCAGCGGTTTCGTTGTTCTCTCATCAGTCAGTACTCACACCTTCAATGCACGAAGCAAGCCTTCCAGATTTCTCTCGCCCTCCTTGGTCTGCGCTCCTGCTTTCAGTCCGCCCCGGATGAGCTTTTCGGCAGCAGGGAGTTCGAACAATCCTGCCCAGGCCTCATGCTCGCGCTGAAAGCCATCCCGCAGGTCTTCGGGAGGCAACGCCCTCTTGGCCGCGGCGATGACGCCGGTGGGCAGTGCGGCGATGTTGCGTGCCAAACGCTCGACGAAGCCGTCGAGTTCAGAGGCCGGCAGTGCCCGGTTGATCCACCCGTATCGCTCCGCCGTCATCGCATCGACGAGATCGGCGGCAAGGATCACTTCAAGAGCTCGGCCACGCGTCATCCGGCTGGACAGATACTGGGTGGCTCCGCCGCCCGGCGTAATCCCCATCAACGCCTCGCATTGAGCCAGCCCTGCCTGCGCTTCCGCAGCAAACACCATGTCCGCCGCCGCGACAAACTCAGCTCCGCCGCCGCGGGCCAGCCCGGCGAGCTTGACGATCGTCACTTGCGGCTGCTCTCGTAGAAGTTCGCCAAATGCCTGGAACGGGTTGAGGGCTTCCGGAGCTTCACGGGCGATCTCGTCGAAGGCGTGCGGTTCATCGATCAATGTCATGTCGACATGGGCAATGAAGAATTCGGGGTCCGCACTTTGGAAAACCAGTACACGGGTGTCCGGATCGTTGCGAACAGAAAGGAGAAAGCGGCGGATCTCGCTCATCAGGGGGACATCGAGAACGTTTACCGGCGGGTTGTTGATCGTGATCGTGGCAACGCCGTCTGTCCGAGTAATCCGAAGCCGGCTGAAATCTGTGTCGGTCATATGTGAGTCTCTGTTTCTTCAGGAACCTCTGGCGCCGCATATGCGCCATTGACCCTAAAGTATTCATTGGATACCTAGCGTCAATTACGCACCAGAAGCATCCCAGGGATGCTGGAGGATACCGATGGATGAACCGACCGATGAAAATGGCCCGGTCTACCGTGCCGACTGCCCGAGCCGCGTGATCCTCGACCAGATCGCCGACAAGTGGTCGATGATGGTGCTGGCCGTGTTAAGCGAGCCCCGTCGCTTCAATGCGATCAAGCGTCGCCTCGATGGCGTGACCCAGCGTGTGCTGACACAGACACTTCGAAAGCTGGAGCGCAACGGCATGCTGACGCGCAGGATCCTGGATGGGCGTGTGCTCGGGGTTGAATATGCATTGACACCCCTCGGCAGGTCACTGCAAGGGCCGTTCTCAACCCTGTTCGACTGGACTGTCGAGAATATCGACGTCATCCAGGATTGTCAGCGCAGCTACGATGCGCGCGTGGATTAGGGCCGACTTGAGCGGCGGTTTGCGCGCAGCCCAATTCGGCGGGTGAAATAGTATGTGGAGCGCAAGGGTGCCCCAATCTCTTTTGAGAGATAACCTGATATTCTGCGTTGTAAGTTTTTCGGTCTTGAACCGGTTCGAACCACCGACCCGTTGATTCCAGGCATCGAGCTCGAAGTCTAGCTAGTTGGCAAAGTGTCTGGCCATTCCTGCGCGCCATGGAGGACGCGAAGAATACGAACAGATGCTTCCATTACCACATATGCCGCGACATACGCCGTGCTGTTGATTACCAGTTCGCGCGTGCCAGCAATTCTGCCAACACGACTTGCTCGCGGGGAAATCAATCAGACGACGAACGGCAGCGATGATCGGTTCATCGACAAGGACGGCGGCTGAAGGATTATCTGCCTCGATATATGTGAAGATGGCGTCGCGATCCGATAACGCGAACGCAGACCAGGTAAGCTTCACGATTTGCGTGTATCCGCTTTAAGGCGGGCTGCCGCTCGACGTTTCGCAAAATGGGCCTCGACTTCATCATCCGAGACGTCCGGTCGAGTATCGTTCAATGCTTCAAGTACCTTGGTCCGCAACCAAGCGTCATGGGCCTCGCTGCCTGAAAGAAGTTCGAGTGGCAGCGCACCCTCGTTGGCCGTCCGGGCGAGCAAGATACGAACCGCATCCGATACCGTGAGGCCCAATTTTTCAAGCACGGCGGAGGCGCGATCCCGAACTTCGGCAAGCGGAGCTGACGCCCCTGCCCTCCTCCAAATCCGCTGGTTTTCAAGCATTTCCGACATAAAGGCCTATCAGCGCGCCTTTCTCCACCTCAATGGCCTACAACTCGTTCTCCGCTCGCTTTCGACCCTGGCGAGGCTGCATTTAGATCATAAGACACGCTTGCAACTGGTCAGTAATCATGACATTTCAATTTGAAACGGCATGGATATGCGTCTGATGAGCGATTTCCCGCTTCTCGCGGATGAGATTCAGGAAGGCGCGCTCATCCAGGTTTTCGGCATCAAGCCCTTCCCAGTCGAGCGCCGTCTGCATGAGCGCCATATCCACCAGACGCACGAGATCCATGAGCTCCAGTGATGAAGCACTATCTCTTGCTGCAGAAATAAGACGAAAAAGCCGCAGGAATCCCACCGGCTCGTTGCTGTCAATCACATTAGAAATTCCATCGGCCATCGCCTTGATTTGCCTCCGAGCTTGGCGAAAGTTTCGCGATCGGGCAGGTCCGCCTGCATCGGTCCCGAAACGGAATGTTGAAATCGGGTCTTGCCCGCCGCAAACGCTAACACACCCCATCAGTTGCGTAAATGACCCGATTAGATCGATTTAAACGGCTAAATCAACGTCACTTTATCGAAACGTCGGAATTGAAATGAACACCTGATGAGTAGTATTCCGGAGGAGCCAGCGACCGGAATGGACGCTCGCGATCGTTAAACGGCGACTTCTCAGCACCGATAAGCTGTCATTCTTCAACAATTGCCCGTAATCCCTGATTAAGTATATTGTTGCGCCTCCACTAATACGCGAGGCGGCCGTGAACAAACCCTTCCCTCCTCTTCCATTCGGCAGCGAACGCGCCGATCTGGATAAATCGCCACTTGAAATCAGAGGCCTGCTTTCGCAGCCGATCTGGCGCGAGCTCAGGACCTTTCTGGCGGTCGCCAAAAGCCCTTCCTTTGCTCAAGCCGCTGAGCTGCTCGGCACCAGTGCGCCAACCGTCAGCCGTGACGTGAAGCGCCTCCAGGATCAGATGGGTTCGCAACTCGTCATCTCTACCTTTTCCGGCGTCACGCTGACCGAAACCGGGCGCAAGCTCGCCATCCAGGTTGCAGAGCTCGATTTCCAGCTGTTTTCCCTTTCCAACGACCTGAAGGATGAAATGGACGCCGTCACCGGACGGGTTGCCATCAGCGTGACCTCCGGCCTCGCTGTCGCCATCGTCGCTCCCGCCGTGCCCCGGCTGAACGACAGCTATCCGCGCCTCAATCTCGATATCCGGGAACAGGTGTCGCTCGTGAATTTCGAGAAGAACCAGGCTGATCTGATGATCTCGCTCTCTCCGATTTCGAGGGCGGATGTCGATTGCATCGAGATCGGCACTCTTCATCTCATTCCGATCGCCAGCCGTGATTATCTGAAGAAATCCGGTGTTCCGCAGCGCCAGTTCATCTCCCAGCATGTCTACGTGCAGTGCAACTATTATGCTTCCGAACGCGAGATCTGGGATGGCTGGCGCGGTCTTGTCGAAGCCGGCCACCAGACCCACAACTGCGAGAATTCGCTTGCCTACTTTGCCCTCGTTCGCAACGGCGCCGGCGTGGGGCTGCTCGGCAATTACGTGCTTGCAGATCCCGAACTCGTACCGCTCGAACTCGGCGTACATGTCGCCTTGCCCGTCTACCTGACCTCGGTTGCCAATCGCCGGCAATCGAGACCGGTGGCCGCCGTCTATGACTGGATCGTCGATATTTTCAGGACCAACCCGTCTTTCAGCAGCAGATTGACCTTTCCGTCCGGGCGGCACGAACAGGAAGAGAGCTTGCGCAAGATGCTCGAAACTATCGCTCCTCCGCCGCCTTCACAATTTGGCTGAGCTCTTCCGAGATCGAAAGATAGGCATTTGCGACATCCTCCAGGAAGCCGGCGAGCTCGACCGGCTGCACTGTCGGATCATTGATGAGCCGACGCACCATTTCGGTGTGTAGTTTCGTGCGCGTGAGAATTTCCTCCTGCAGCGCAGCCGTTGCAGACATGTCGCCCGCGTTGTCAAAACCTGCCATTGTTATGCTGTCTCAAACGAACTCGGGGCGTCCCATTGACCTTCGATGCGCAACAGCATTGCGCTGCTGCTTTCCATGGTAATCGGATCAGATGACGCGGGGATCGTGCCGACAACGGTCAGATAGGGTTCCGGATGGCCGGCGATCTCCACCGGCGGGCTGTCGACGATCTCCAGATCGAAGAGAATGGTCCACAGCCGCGCGAGGCGCTGCTCGGCCTGGGTCAGAACTTTCGTATAGCCCTTGCGCGCTACGTGATCGAAGGTCATCTGAATGCAACGCTTAACCGTAAAAGGGTGTCGGTACTTTTCGCGGAAGCAGGTTCGTTCATACTTGGCAAAGTCGGCGAACCAGCGGATGCGAAGCGAACCAACCGGCTCTTCGCCATCATAAAAGACGAAATGCGTGGCCTGGTGATCATTACCGTCGAAGATGAAGGAAGGCGAGATACCGTGCTCATGGACAAAGCAGATGCTTCTCAAGATCATCGCATCCCGAACATGGTCCTGGGTCGTTGCGACTTGGCATCGAAGATTGGGATATTTGTTCACCATCGGTCGGCCTCTTTTTCTGCACAACCCACTTCAACCGCAGAACGACTGCGGCGCGAAGGACGAAGATTTCAGGGGGGATTTCAAAAATGACGGACCCTGCCAATCCGATGGCAACCATCATCGCTCTCTGCGCGGAAGGGGCACGCCGGTATGGCGACGACCCACGGGCCATCGCGAGCTTCGTCGAAAATGAGATTGCGCGTCTGTCCGAGAGAGAACAGCGCCAACTCAAAGAACAACTGACGCTTTTGACAGATGGAGGTGGATCTCAAAAGCCGATCATGTAAAGAGAACCTGCAAATTCTGCAGTCGACGAAAGTATTCTCAAGGATAGGCATGAAAGATCAGGAACTGAATTTGGCAATCGGCCAGAGATTACGCTCCGTGCGCGCCGCTCGCGGCTTCACCCAGAGCGAACTCGCTGCGCATATCGGCGTCGCGTTTCAGCAGATCCAGAAATACGAGAATGGTACAAACCGCCTGTCCGTCGCGGTCATGCTGCGGTTATGCGACTTCATGAAAGTGAATGCCGGCTGGTTCATCAACGGCATCGAAACCGAGGCGGGCGCTGGCGTCGAGGACGAGGCAGCCTATCTTGCCAGGGAAATCGAGCGTATCTCGGATTTGAAGATCCGACGCGATCTGACGATGCTGATCCACTCCCTGGCCGCCACCGATGTGGCGAACTGACCCCGTCTCCAGTAGGAGAACCAACAGCAATCCATTTGCCTACGCGCGGCGCTCACCTGATGGGCGCCCTTCATTGAGCGGCCTCGCAGGCAAGCTGCGAGGCCGAAGCGTTCCTGACAGCTTCAGGCGGCGGTCGGATAACGCGCAGCGTACCAGGTCTTGAACAGGCGATACTGGTTTTCGAGGTGACGGCGCTGCGAGTTGCTCAGCTTATCGGTCTCGTTGAAGTGCAGCGTGTATTCCTTCTCGCCGTTCAGCACCATCAGATACTTGTAGTGCAGCACGAGATCTGGACCTTCGTCATAGGTCGACAGAACCATCAGCGCCTCTTCGAGCTCGCGGGCGGCGCTGCGGGCGGCCGCATCACCCTTGGCTGCCTGTTCGCAGAGCGAAACGAGATGCAGCACTTCCTTCGGCAGCGCGTTGCCGATGCCGGTGATGGCCCCGCCCGCGCCGCAATTAACGAAGCCGTGATAGACGCCGGTATCGACACCGACCATCAGCGTCAGCGCATCATCGCCCGACGTGATGTTTTCGGCCGCATAGGTCATGTCGCTCTTGCCGCCGAACTCCTTGAAGCCGACGAGGTTCGAAAAGCGCGAACGCAGATCGAAGAACAGATCGGCGCGCGTCGCAAAGCCGTAATAGGGGCTGTTGTAGATGACCGCCGGCAGGCCTTTGGCCGCTTCGAGAACCGCCGAGAAATGGTCCCTTTGGGCCGAAACGGACGAACCGCGCGACAGAACGCGGGGGATGACCATCAACCCCTTGGCGCCCACAGCCGCAGCATGGGCGGCATGGGCGACGGCCGACTTGGTGTTGACGGCACCGGTGCCGACGATAACGGGAACACCCGCCTCGACGAGGCGCTTGACGCCTTCCTGACGCTGCTCATCGGTCAAGAGCGGCCAGTCGCCCATCGAACCGCAATAGACGACGGCAGACATGCCGAGGTCGATCAGTTCCTTGCCCTTGCGGGCAAGCGCGTCAAAATTTGGGGTGCGGTCGTCATTGCATGGCGTCATGAGCGCCGGGATGCAGCCTTGGAATACGGAACCAGTCATCGCCAATCTCTCGTTCTCTGGAAAACTCCCCGGACAGCGGGGTTGATGAGGCATGTAGCATCCTGCCGACTTCTTGTCGACAAGAAAAATACAGGAAACGATTTTCCTTCAATGCTGAACGAGGCACTGCTCTTGTGGTGCGAGAATTTTGCGGGCGGCTAGAGCGCCAGCTTCGCGTTCTGGCGGGAATCGGCGGTGATGTAAGAGCGGATTTGGCCGACGATCTGATCAGCGTGGGCAGATGCCAGCCTGTCGGCCAGCGTGACGTCGCGATTGATGATCGCCTGGATCAACTCCTCGTGCTCGCCGACATATTGGCGCGGCAGCACATCGTTGAAGGAGGAATAGTAGAGCCTCAGAATGCGGCGACCTTCATCCAGCAGCCGGGTGAAAAGCTCGACGTAATATCTGTTCCGGCCGGCCTGGGCGATCGCGATATGGAAGTCGCGATTGGTCGAAATCATGCCGAGCACATCGCGGTTGCTGACCGCCGCCTCGAAAGCCTTCTGCTGCACAAGGATAGCGGCGATATCGCCTTCGGCGTGATTGGCAGCCGCAAGCCGGGTGGTGACGCGGTACATCAGCGTCAGCGCATCGAAAAATTCCGGCAGGCCGAGGAAATCGATGTTCGAGACGATCGTCGCGCGGTTGGTGAGCGTGGTGATCAGGCCTTCGGCGGCAAGCCGCACCAAGGCTTCGCGGATCGGCGTGCGCGACAGCGCAAAACGATCCGACAGCTGCTGTTCATCGATCGGGCTGCCCGGCGGCAATTTCAGCTCGATGATCTCGTTTCGAAGCGTCTCATAGACCGTCGATACGCCGGAGCCGCGCCTGTGCGTTTGCAGTTTTTCGGTCTCGTCCACGCGCCCATCGTCCTTTCAAGCAGCCGAGTTTACACCCAGTTACTAGCGAATCCGCAAAAGGACTTCAAACTTAATATACTTTCTGTCGGCAAGCGGAATTTTGAATGTTCCTATTACCTCGGCGGGGAGACGGCGGTGCCTCTATTCCTGTTTGCCCGGCTTGCCGACGCGCAACGCGTCACTCAATTCCATCCGCGCCGTGCCGATCAGCTGCTCCATGGCAAAACGCGCCGCATCTGGCCGCCGCATGCGGATGGCATCAAGCACGTCCTGATGCCGGGCGATGGCGTAATCATGGCTCTGGCTTGCCCGGTTGGTCAGACGAAAGCTTGCGAGCAGGGCAGCGCGAATAGCGGTGGCGAACTGGCGGAACACCCAGTTGCCACTGGCATTGATGATGGCGGTGTGGAATTCGAGGTCGGCCTGGCTCCAGGCCTCGTTGTCGCGGGCGTTGGCAGCCACCATGTCCTCGAAGGCTTCGGCGATCTGGGCGAGCTGCTTGGCTGTGGCGTTCGCAGCGGCCTGTGCGGCTGCTGCCGGCTCCAGAAGCTGGCGGGCATCGAGGAGCGAATCGTAAAAGCTGCGGTCGTCGCTGAATTCGAGCGTCGCATCGAGGACCATCGGATCAAGATAGTTCCAGTTCTCGCGCGGCAGCACGCTGGTGCCGGCACGCGTGCGGGAGCGGATCATGCCGAGAGCCGACAGATATTGCATCGCCTCCCGAAGGC
This sequence comes from Rhizobium sp. KNZ14-9A, assembly GCF_056755015.1. Taxonomy (NCBI): domain Bacteria; kingdom Pseudomonadati; phylum Pseudomonadota; class Alphaproteobacteria; order Hyphomicrobiales; family Rhizobiaceae; genus Rhizobium; species Rhizobium sp. KNZ14-9A. The sequence continues at coordinate 2,073,514 of NZ_JBPGXB010000004.1, read as the reverse complement.
TGGTGCGGCTGACGCCATAGACCTCGGAAAGCTCCGCTTCGTTCGGCAGCAGCGAGCCTTCGGCAATGTCACCGGATACGATCTGCCCGATGAGCTTCTTCAACAGCTCCTCGCGCACCGTGCGCCGTCCCTGCTCCAGGTTGGCTGATGTACTTCCCGTTCGCAGAAGTCCCGATCGCGTGCTCATAACGTCCCCCGTACCGCTGGTCTCGATGTCACCATGAGCAACGCCATGCTTTCTCATCAATGTGCAACCGCAGGCTCAGCCGGCTTCTCCCAAGAAATCTAGTCATCACGTGCGACTGCCGCGCCCGGCGGCCGACGAGCGCATATTGTCGAGCAGGACGGCGATCAGAAGAATAAGACCGCGCACCACATATTGATAGAAGGCCTGGATGTTGAGCAGGTTCATGACGTTTTCGGCAATGCCCATGATCAGCACGCCGACGATCACACCGGTCATCGCCGCGCGGCCACCGGCAAGCGATACGCCGCCGAGCACGCAGGCCGAGATGACGGAGAGTTCCAAGCCGGTTGCCGCATTGGGCTGGCCCGACGTGATGCGCGAGGCGAGCAGAATGCCGGCGATGGCGCAGACGAAGCCCTGCAGTGCGAAGATCCAGATGCGCATGGTGACGACATTGACGCCGGCAAGGCGCGAAGCCTCCGGATTGCCGCCGATCGCCAGCGTGTTCTTGCCGAAGACGGTGCGGTTCAGCACGAAGCCGAAGACGATGAAGAGCAGAGCCATGATCCAGATCGGCGTCGGGACCGTGAGAAAGCGCGACAGCGCCAGTTGGTAGAAGGCCGGATCGTTGATGCCGACGGCGCGGCCGTCCGACGCGATCAGCGCCAGACCGCGGACGATCTGCATGGTCGCGAGCGTTGTGATCAGCGCATTGATGCGGAAACGGGCGATGACGACGCCGTTGACGACGCCGACGATGCTGCCGCAGACGAGCGCTGCCAGCAGGCCAAGCGGAATGGAGCCGGTCGCGTTCGATACCATGACGGCGATCATGCCGGAAAAGGCGACGGTCGAGCCGACCGAAAGGTCGAAGTCGCGTGAGGCAAGGCAGAACATCATGGTGCAGGCGACGATGCCGATCGTCACCACCGATTGCAGCAGACCCAGCATGTTGCGTTCGGTCAGGAAGCTCGGCACGGTCAGTGAGACGATCACGAAGGCGATCGAAAAGATCACCACCAGACCCTGTTCGCCGAGAAGGATTTTTTTCAACGCGTTCATCACTGCTGTTCCTGATTTATATGGTACCGGCGGCATTCTTGTCGGGGAGGGCCGCGGTCAGAATGCTGCGTTCGTCGAAATCGGCGCGCGCCACGTCGGCGGCAACGCGGCCCTGGCACATGACGATGATGCGATCGGAAATGCCCATGACTTCGGGCAGCTCACTGGAGATGACGACGATCGCCATGCCGCCGGCTGCAAGCTCGTAGAGGATTTCATAGATTTCCGACTTGGCGCCGACATCGATGCCGCGCGTCGGCTCGTCGATGACCAGCACCTTGACGCCTTGCTCGGATAGCCAGCGGCCGAGAATGACCTTCTGCTGGTTACCGCCGGAGAGATTGATGATGTCCTGCTTGCGCGAGGGCGTGCGCACCCTGAGCTTGGCGATAAACTGGTCGGCAACCGAAGCTTCCTTCTTCGGGTTCAAAACGCCGAAGGGCGAGAAATGCCGGCGTGAGGAGATTGCGATATTTTCCTCGATCGAGCGGCCCTGAATGATGCCGTCGAACTTGCGGTCTTCCGGGCAGAGAACCATGCCGGCATTGATCGCCGCCTTCGGATTGCTTGGGGAGACAGCCACGCCATCAATCGCAACACTGCCCTGATGGCGGTGGTCGGCGCCATAGAGCAGGCGCGCCATTTCGCTTCGCCCGGCACCGATCAGGCCGAAGAATCCGAGGATTTCGCCCTTGCGGACGGAAAAGCTGATTGGGGTGCGGAGCTTGGAACCGGAGAGGGCCTTAACCTCGAGGCATACCTCACCGAGCGGGCGTTCGCGCCAGCCCCAGATATTGTTGATCTCGCGCCCGACCATTTCGGCGATGATCTGTTCGCGGGTCGTCTCGGCGACTTTTGGGTGGTGGGCGGCGAGCTTGCCGTCACGCAGGACGGTCAGGCTGTCGCAAAGCCGGAAGATCTCGTCGAGGCGATGAGAGACATAGAGGATAACGGTGCCCTTGGCCTTCAGCTTGTCGATGAGGGAAAACAGGATATCGCTTTCGCGCGACGAGAGCGACGAGGTCGGCTCGTCGAGCGCGATGACGCGCGCATCGAGCATGACGGCCTTGGCGATCTCCACCATCTGGCGGGCGCCAATCGAAAGTGAAGACACTTTTGCCGAGGGATCGACGTCGATACCGATCTCATCGAGCCTGGCGCGAACGGTTTCGACCAACGTCTTGCCGTTGATGACGCCGGCCTTGCCGGGAAAGCGCCCAAGCCAGAGGTTTTCGGCAACCGTCAGTTCCGGAACGAGCTGGAGCTCCTGATGGATGACGATGACGCCGGCATGGAAGGCATCGCGAACGGAGCTGTATTTCTGCTCGAGGCCATCGATGAGAATGCTGCCTTCATCGGCTGACTGGTCGCCCGAGAGTACGCGGATCAGGGTGGACTTGCCGGCGCCGTTTTCGCCCATCAGCCCGTGCACGGCGCCCTTGTCGACGCCGAAGGAGACGTTGGACAGCGCCTGGACCCCCGGATAGCCCTTGGAAATGGTTTTGAATTCGAGGAAAGCCATCGTCGCTCCGTCGAGAATATGCCCGGCGGCCGAAAATGCCGCCGGGATGAAATCATCATCAGAGGATGATTATTCGATGCCGAGGTCCTTGCGAACCTTTTCATAGTCGCCGCGCAGCGCCAGCGAACCAGAGGTCAGCGTCACCTTTGCCGGCTCCTTGCCGTTGGCAATCCAGTCATACATGTCGAGTGCGGTTTCATAGCCGTGACGCTTCGGCGAGATGATGACCGTGCCGAAGAAGCCGGTCGCAGACGGCTTCTTGAATTCGTTGATCGCCGATTCCGCGCCACCGATACCCACACCGATCATGTTGTCGGTGGGAATGCCGACCGATTCAGAGGCACGCACTGCGCCGAGCACGGCCTCGTCGTTAAGGCCGAAGGCGACCCAATATTTCACGTCGGCATGCTTGTTGAGAACGGTCGTCGCGGCATTGAGTGCCGCTTCCGTATCGGTCTTTGCCTGCGGCGCATCATAGATGTTTTCAGCCGGGAAGCCGGCGGCCTTCAGCACCGAGATTGCGCCTTCGACACGGTCGACGGCGGTCGGAAGCTGGTCGTAGGAGACGCGAATTGCGCCGACAGTCTTCATGTCCCAGCCGCGCTTCTTTATTTCGTCAACGATTGCCTGGCCGACGCCTTCTCCGATCTTGGTAGCTGAAATGCCCATATGCGGCACGTCCTCCAGCGGCTTGCCATCGGCACCCACCAGACGGTCGTCGACCGTCATCAGCTTAAGCTGGTTGGCGGCGGCCTTGGCGACGATGCCGGGGCCGAGCTTGACGTCAGGCGTGCAGATGATGAAGCCCTGAGCGCCCTGCGCACCGAGATTGTCGATCGCCGACTGGACCTTCTCCCCATCTTCGGCACCGATCTTGACGACGGTGAAACCCTTTTCCTTGGCGGCCTGGTCGGCGAATTTCCATTCGTCCTGGAACCAGGGCTCTTCCGGCTGCTTCACGATGAAACCAATCTTGACATCCTCCGCCAAGACGGAGCCGGCGGCCAAAACGGCAAAGGCGCCAGCGAGGATGGCTGCTTTGAAGAAGCGCATAATCTCTCTCCCTAAAATCTCGATCTGCCGCTCACTCGGCAGCAGCCATTGAATAAAAAGAAACATCATACCAGTCAAGATTTGTGTATGATTATTTATGCGATTCAGCGGGTGAAAAGCCGACTAAATTCATATTGGTGCGGCGCATCTCGCTGAAATCAGCAGAAACTTAGGCCCGAACGCCGCCGGATAAGAAAAATAAATCCTATCTATATTGACAATCAATCGACCGATAATAGGGTGCCGCCACAGTCCGGATCAGCCTCGATCCGTGGGGAAGGCATTGTTTCATGGCGATCATCGATTTGCAGGACGGTGCACTTTCGGCCCGTGTTTCGACGACCGGCGGTGCGCTCCTTGATTTCTCCTGGATGCGGGATGGCCGCAAGATTCCGCTTCTGAGGCCGGCAGCCGATGATGCCGATGCGCTGTCCACCGCCTGCTATCCGCTTGTGCCCTTCGGCAATCGCGTGAGGGGCAACCGCTTCAGTTTCGAAGGACGCGACTACAGCCTTCAGCCGAACACGTCCTGGGACCCGCACTACCTCCATGGAGACGGCTGGCTGGCGGAATGGGCGCTTCTTTTCGAGAGTGCCACAGACGTTGAGATCGGTTTCCGCCATCGGGCGGACGGCACGCCCTATAGTTATGAGGCGAAGCAGAGCTTCACATTGTCGGGAGAGGGGCTGAAGCTGCATATGAGCGTGGAGAATACCGGTGAGGCGGCCCTGCCCTTCGGACTCGGCTGGCATCCGTTCTTTCCGCTGACGGAGGGCACGACACTTCTTGCCGAGGCACAGCGCTTCTGGACCGAAACGGAGGGCTGGCTGCCAGGCGAACCGGCCGAGATTCCTGCCGATCTCGATTTCTCGCGGCCGGCGCCTCTGCCGCACCACTGGATCAACAACGGCTTCGAGGGCTGGAGCGGCAATGCGCGCATTACTTGGCCGGAGAGCCGTGCCACGCTTGATCTGACCGCAGACCCGATCTTCCGCCATGCGGTCATCTTCCTGTCGGACAAGCGCTTCGATCCCGGATTCCGCCGCGATTATTTCTGCTTCGAGCCGATGTCCCATCTCGCCAACGGGCATAATCTTCCCGGGTTTGGCGATCTCAAGGCCTTGCAACCGGGCGAAAGCCTGGAAGGTTCGATCCGCATGCAGCCGCACGAAATCTCCTGATCACCAAGAACGAGCATAAAGAGGAAACAGACGATGCCAAACCGCCTTTCCGGAAAACGGGTCTTCATCACCGGCGCAGCGCAAGGGATCGGACAGGCGATCGCCGAGGCATATGCCGCCGAGGATGCCCGCCTCTTCCTCGTCGACCGCGATGAAACGCTGCTCGAAGAGACAGCCGCAGCACTCGCATCAAAGGGCACTGTACTTGGCTTTCAGGCGGCCGACATCACCGATGCTTCGGCTATAGAGGCGGCCGTTGGCAAGGCGAAAGAGCAGATCGGCAGCATCAATGCCCTCGTCAACAATGCCGGCGTCAACATTTTTGCCGAGCCTCTGCAGACGACAGACGAAGAGTGGCAGCGCTGCTTCGACATCAACCTCAAGGGCGCCTGGCACTGCTGCCGTTCGGTTCTGCCGCACATGATTTCGGAAGGCAGCGGGGTGATCCTCAACATCGCCTCGACGCACGCCTTCACCATCATTCCCCACACCTTCCCCTACCCGCTCGCCAAACATGCGCTGCTCGGCATGACCAAGTCTCTTGGTATCGAATATGCGCCCCAAAACGTGCGGGTGAATGCGATTGCTCCCGGCTACGTCTCGACCCAGAAGGTCATCGATTACTGGAACAGTTTCCCTGATCCGGAAAAGGCCAAGGCCGAAACGATGAAGCTGCATCCGGGTGGGCGTATCGCCACGCCGCAGGAAATCGCCATGGCCGCAGTCTTCATGATCTCGGACGAATGCACCTTCATGAATGCCACCTGCCTGACGATCGACGGCGGCTTGAGTGTCATGCAGCACCAATAATAGCGGGCCTTTTCTCCTCTCTCAGTGGCCTCAGGTGTGAGCGCTCATAGCCATTGTCTAGTTTTTGCGCAGCAGCATTACTTGACACAATTTTGGGCGCTCCATAGAGTTTTATCCATCTGGTAAAAAAGAGGGGAACTCATGAAAAATCAGATCGCTATCTCCCGCCGCACGGTGCTCGCCTCCGGCATGGCACTCGGCGCGACCGCCTTTGCACCCAGGCTCTGGGCGCAGGAAAAACTCAAAGTTGCCGGCATCCATGCCTCGCCAGTGGAAAATGCCTGGAACTCCTGTCTGCACAAGGCGCTGCAGGACGCCGCTTCCGAAGGCGTGATCGAGTATGTCTTCTCCGAAGGCGTTTCGGGCACCGACTATCCCCGCGCCATGCGCGAATATGCCGAACAGGGTGCAGCACTCATCGTCGGCGAAGCCTATGCCGTCGAGCGCGAAGCCCGTCAGGTTGCTGCCGATTATCCGAAAACCGCCTTCATGCTGGGTTCGAGCGGCGAAGCATCGGGCGACAATTTCGGCGTCTTCGGCACCTGGAACCATGACGGCGCCTATCTCGCCGGTATGCTCGCCGGTAAAATGACGAAGTCCGGCATCGTCGGCTCGGTCGGCGCGCTGCCGATCCCCGAGGTCAACATGCTGATGAACGCTTTTGCCGCCGGCGTGAAGGAAGTCCGCCCGGACGCAAAGCATCTGGTCGCCTTCATCGGCACCTTCTTCGATCCGCCAAAGGCGCGCGAAGCGGGCCTCGCCCAGATCGACGCCGGCGCCGACATCCTGTTCGGCGAACGTATCGGCACAGCGGACGCCGCCAAGGAGCGCGGCATCAAGTCCGTCGGTTCGCTGATCGACTATACGCCGCGTTATCCGGACACCGTCTTTGCCAACGCCATCTGGGGCTTCCGTCCGATCCTCAATGCAGCGATCGCCGATGTGAAGGCCGGCAAGCCGACCGGCAACAATTACACGCGCTTCGGCCTGATGAAGGAAGGCGGCAGCGATATCGTCTACGTCAAGGGCGTCGCACCGGCGGACGCCGAAGCGGCGATGGAAGCCAAGCGCGCCGCCATCAAGTCCGGCGCCTTCGAAGTGCCCATCATGCCCGAGGAGCCGAAATAAGCCGGCATCCGCATGAACGGGACTGATGCAAGCAAGGGCTCGATACCGGGCGGCGACGCGATTGCGCTCGCCGCCCGGATCGGGAGCGGTGCACTTGGTTGTGCCGAGGCGATGGAGCAGGCGATTTCAGCCGCCAGGACCAACGAGGCGCTTGGCGCGATCTGTCATCTCGACGAAGCGCTGGGCATGGCGAATGCCACGGCGCTCGACCACGAATTCAGGGCCAATCACGCGACTTTTTCCATCAGGCGCTTTGCCGGCGTGCCGGCGCTTGCCAAGGATCTCGGCGGCCCGTTCAAGGGCCTGGCCGTTCGCGCCGGCTCGCGGCTCTTCGACGGGATGCTGGACGCATCGGCTGATTCTGATCTGGCGGCGCGCTTCCGGCAGGCCGGCTTCACGCTGTTCGGCCTCACCACCAGCCCGGAAGTTGGCCTGTCGCTTGCGAGCGAGCCGACCCGCGGGCCTGTCTGCCGCAATCCGCTCGATCCCTCCCGCATGGCAGGCGGTTCTTCCGGCGGTGCGGCCGCAGCCGTCGCAGCGGGTATCGTCGCAATCGCCCATGCAACGGATGCCGGCGGCTCGATCCGCGTGCCCGCGGCATGCTGCGGGCTCGTCGGCCTGAAGCCCAGTCGCGGCGCCATTCCCGGCGGACCAGGGTTCGGCAATCATCTCGGCGGCATCGCCAGCGAGCTCGCCGTCTGCCGTTCCGTTCGCGACGCAGGTGCGATCTTCGAAGCCTTGCGCGGAAAACCCGCCGGTCCCTATGCGGAACCGGCCCTCGAGAAGAACGAAAAACTCCACCTGCGCATCGGCCTGCTGACGCAGACCAGCAGCGATTTCCCCACCGAGCCGGCACGCCAGGAAGCCGTCGAAGCCGCGGCCCGCAGCCTCGAACAGGACGGGCATGAGATCGTCACCGTTGAATGGGAGCGGCTTGCAGCAAGCGTCGCTGCAAGTGCTGCCATTTTCGCAGATATCATTTCGATCAATCTGGCATGGCTCGTCGAAAGCCTGCATCTCGACGTTTCGAAAGCTGAGCTGCTGACCGCCGCCTTTGCGGCGCGTGGGGCAGCGCTTGAGCCAACCGCGCTCTGGCAGGCCCTCAGCGCCATGCCGCATGTCAGCCATGATCTCTGGCGGCTGTTCGACGGCATCGATTGCCTGCTCACACCCATGCTTGCCACAGCGCCGCTGCCGATCGGCTCTTTTCCGACCGATCATCACGACACGGAGCTGCATCTGAACCGCATGGCGCGCTTTGCGCCGCTCGCCTGCCTTGCCAATATATCCGGCTTTCCGGCGCTGACCCTGCCTTATGGACACGATGCGGACGCAATGCCGCTTCCCCTTCAGCTAATGGCACCGATGGGCGGGGAACCCATGTTGCTTGCCCTTGCCTCGCGGCTGGAAGCGGAGCAACGTTGGATCCATCCCCATGCCATTGCGGGACTTGCCCCATGACATCAGCTCCCGTGCTTCAGCTTGCCGGCATCAGCAAGCGCTTTGGCGCCATCCAGGCCAATGAGGATATTTCGCTGAGCCTCGCCAAGGGCGAAGTGCTGGCACTGCTCGGCGAAAACGGCGCCGGCAAGACGACATTGATGAGCATCCTCTTCGGCCACTATGTACCGGATGCGGGAACCATCCATATCGAGGGCACCGAATTGCCGGCCGGCCGGCCGCGGGCGGCGATCCGGGCCGGCATCGGCATGGTGCACCAACATTTTTCCCTGGCGCCGAACCTGACGGTGCTCGAAAACGTCATGACGGGAACGGAAAAGCTCTGGTCCTGGAAGTCGGAGAAGGCGGCCGGCCGCGCTAAACTGATGTCGATCTCTTCGCGCTTCGGCCTCGACGTCAATCCAGATGCCCGGCTCGGCGATCTCTCGGTCGGCGAACAGCAGCGCGTCGAAATCCTCAAGGCGCTCTATAACGACGCCCGTATCCTGATCCTCGACGAGCCGACGGCGGTCCTGACCAATATCGAGGCGGAACGCCTCTTCCAGACGCTTAGGGGAATGGCCCGCCACGGACTGTCGCTGATCTTCATCTCGCACAAGCTGGACGAGGTGATCAGCGCAGCTGACCGCGTCGTCGTGCTGCGCAGCGGAAAGGTCGTTGCCGAACGGCTGACCGGTCGGACCAGCAAGTCCGAGCTCGCAGAACTCATGGTCGGCAGGCGGGTGACGCGCCCGGTGCGCGAGGCGTCAACGCCCGGTGCTGTCGTCTTCGAAGCCGTCGGCGTCACCGTTTACGACGGCGGCCAGGAGCGGCTGAAGGATATCAGTTTGCAGCTTCATGCCGGCGAAACGCTCGGCATTATCGGCGTCTCCGGCAATGGCCAGGCGACGCTCAGCCATCTCGTCAGCGGACTTGCCGGCTGGAGCAGCGGCGAGATCCTGCTGTTCGGACAGCCGGTCACCGAGATCGGCGTCGAAAGCCTGATTACCGCCGGCATTGGCCGCATACCTGAGGATCGCAACAAGGAAGGCGCGATCGGCGAACTCGCTGTCTGGGAAAATGCCGTGCTGGAGCGCATCGCCGCGCCGCGCTTTTCGCGTCACGGGCTGGTCGACCGTAAGGCCGGCATGGCCTTCGCCCAGGAGATCATCGCAGAATTCGATATACGCGGTGGCGGCCCGACGACACGCACGCGGCTTCTGTCAGGTGGCAACATGCAGAAACTGATCCTCGGTCGCAACCTGCATGACAGGCCGAAGATCCTGATTGCGGCGCAGCCGACACGCGGGCTCGACGAAGGCGCCGTCGCCGCTGTCCATGCAAGGATATTGCAGGCACGCAAGGAGGGCACGGCCGTGCTTCTGATATCAGAGGATCTGGACGAGGTGATCGGCCTTGCCGATCGCATCCAGGCGATCGTCAAGGGGCGCCTGTCGCCATCGATCGATGCGGAAAGTGCCGATCCCAGAAAACTCGGTCTGATGATGTCAGGCGAATGGACGTCCGAGGTCCAGCATGCGTCTTGAACGCCGCGATCACCGTCCGCTCTATCTGGTCGTGGCAGCGCCCATTGCCGCCGTCATCGCCGCACTCGCCATTGCCGGCATCCTGATTTCGCTTGCCGGCGCCCCCGTGTTCGAAGCCTATTGGCGTATCCTCACCGGCGCCTTCGGCACGCGGCTTTCGGCGACAGAGACGCTGACGCGGGCCACACCGCTGATGCTGACCGGCCTTGCCGCAGCCGTCGCCTTCCGCGCCCGGCTCTGGAATATCGGCGCCGAAGGCCAGTTCTATCTTGGCGCCATTACAGTTGCCGCACTCGGCTCCAAGCTCTTGGCCGGACTGCCCGCAGCGTTGCTTATCCCCGCCTTGCTGATTGCGGGCGCCGTCGCCGGCATGGTGCTGATCCTCGTGCCGCTGTGGCTCCGGCTGCGCTTTTCCGTCGATGAAGTGGTGACCAGCCTGCTTTTGAATTTCGTCGCCCTGCTCTTCGTTTCCATGCTGATCGATGGTGTCTTAAAGGATCCGCTCGCCTTCGGCTGGCCGCAATCCATGCCGGTTAGCGATCATGCGCTGCTACCGAAGCTGGTGGCGCGTTCGCGGCTGCATGTCGGCTTCATCATCGCCATCGTCATTGCGCTCGCCGTTCACCTCCTCCAGTCACGCACCGTCTTTGGCCTGCGCTCACGCGCAGCCGGCCTCAATCCCGCCGGCGCCGCCTTTGCCGGCGTGCCGCTCGCCATGACGTTGGTGAAGGTCGCCTGCCTTTCCGGAGGGCTGGCGGGTCTTGCCGGCGCAATCGAGGTGATGGGCGTGAAGGGCTATGTGACGACGGATCTGTCGCCCGGGTTCGGCTATTCCGGCATCATCGTCGCCATGCTCGCCAACCTGCACCCGATCGGCGTGATCTTCGCCGCCCTCTTCACCGCCACGATGTTCGTCGGCGCCGACGGCATGAGCCGGGCACTCGGCATACCGACCTATATCGCCGACGTGACGGTGGCAGTTTCTCTGCTCACCATGCTTATTGCCCTGTTCTTCACCCAATACAGGATCCGCAGATGATGGCTCTCATCGACATTGTCTCATCCGCGGGCCTTTGGGCCGCTGTGCTGCGCATCGCGACACCGTTGATCTTCGGCACGCTCGGCGCGCTGCTTAGCGAAAGGGCGGGTGTGCTCAATCTCGGCATCGAAGGCATCATGACCTTCGGGGCGATGATCGGCTGGCTTGCGGTCTTCCACGGCGCCGATCTCTGGACCGGCCTTCTCGTCGCGGCCTTCGCCGGCGCGGTCTTCGGGCTGCTGCATGCGCTTTTGACCGTGACGCTCGGCCTCTCGCAGCATGTCACGGGCCTTGGCATCACGCTCTTTGCCTCCAGCCTCAGTTATTTCGTCTTCCGCCTGGTCGTGCCGCTTGCCGGCACCCCACCGACGATTGTGCCCTTCCAACCGCTCGACATCCCGCTTCTCTCTGGCTTGCGCTTCCTCGGCCCTGCCCTCTTTGCACAGACGGCGCCGACTTATCTGGCGATCCTCCTGGCGCTTGCGATGGGCTATCTGATCTTCCGAACACCACTTGGCCTGACGATCCGTATGACCGGCGAAAATCCGCATGCGGCGGAAGCCCAGGGCATCAATCCGATCAGGATCCGCTATGGCGCAATCATTGCCGGAAGCGCGCTGATGGCCGTCGGCGGCGCCTTCCTGACGCTCGCAGCCTTCAACAGCTTCTTCCCAACCATGGTCCAGGGACGCGGCTGGATTTCCATCGCGCTCGTGGTCTTCGCCTCCTGGCGGCCAGGCCGGGCCCTCTTCGGCGCGCTGCTCTTTGCCTTCTTCGATGCCTTTCAGCTGAGACTGCAGACGGTGCTGGGAGGGTATGTGCCCTATCAGCTTTTCTTGATGACGCCCTATCTCCTGTCGATCGCAGCCCTTGCCGTGATGGCACGGCGCGCCCGCGTGCCGCAGGCGCTTATGCAGCCCTATCGCCGCGGCGAGCGCTGATTGCCATGTTCAAAATCCTCAACAGACCGGTGCCGCCATGTTTGACCTGATCATCAAAAACGCAAATCTTCCCGATGGCCGCAGCGGCATCGATATCGCCATTCAGAAGGGCAAGATCGCCGAGGTCGCTTCCAGGATCGATGCCGAGGCGGCCGAGGAGATCGATGCGAGCGGCCGCCTCGTCAGCCCGCCTTTCGTCGATCCGCATTTTCATATGGATGCAACGCTCTCGCTTGGCCTACCGCGCATGAACCGCTCCGGCACGCTGCTGGAGGGGATTGCGCTCTGGGGTGAACTGCGGCCAATCCTGACGCGCGAAGCCTTGGTGGAGCGGGCGTTGCGCTATTGCGATCTCGCCGTCTCGCAGGGGCTTCTCGCCATCCGTAGCCACGTCGATACCAGCGATCCCAGGCTGGTGACTGCTGAAGCGCTGATCGAGGTGCGCGAGAAAGTCGCCCCCTATATCGACCTGCAGCTCGTCGCCTTTCCGCAAGATGGCTATTATCGTTCGCCAGGCGGTGTTGACGCTCTGAACCGCTCCCTCGACATGGGCCTCGACATCGTCGGCGGCATTCCACATTTCGAACGCACCATGGCTGATGGTGCGGCCTCCGTCGCAGCTCTTTGCCGCATCGCTGCCGATCGTGGCCTGCCCGTCGACATGCATTGCGATGAAACCGACGATCCGCTGTCACGCCATATCGAGACGCTGGCAGCAGAGACGGTGCGGTTCGGTCTGCAGGGTCGCGTTGCCGGCTCGCACCTGACGTCCATGCATTCGATGGACAATTATTACGTCTCCAAGCTCATTCCGCTGATGGCGGAGGCGGAGATCAACGTCATTCCCAATCCGCTGATCAACATCATGCTGCAGGGCCGCCACGACACTTATCCGAAGCGGCGCGGCATGACGCGGGTGCGCGAACTGATGGAAGCCGGCCTCAACGTTTCCTTCGGCCATGACTGCGTGATGGACCCCTGGTATTCGATGGGTTCCGGCGACATGCTGGAAGTCGGCCATATGGCGATCCACGTGGCGCAGATGGCCGGCATCGAGGACAAGAAGAAGATCTTCGACGCGCTGACCGTCAACTCCGCCAAAACCATGGGCCTCGAAGGCTACGGCCTGGAAAAGGGTAAGAATGCCGATCTCGTCATCCTTCAGGCGCGCGATCCGCTGGAAGCGCTGCGGTTGAAAGCGAACCGGCTGATCGTCATCCGCCGCGGCAAGGTCATCGCGCGAAGCATGCCTCGCTTGAGCGAACTTGAGATCGAGGGCAGACCGGCACGGCTAGACGCATCGGATTTCCATCCTAGCCTACCGGGCTGACAACGGGTTTCTTTAGGAACGAAGCGCCGTTGCCGGTCCGACCATATCCTGATCCCCGAGCGCCTGCTCTCGCCCGGTCGAGGCGGCGCGCCTTTGCGGTTGTCGGGGCGTCGCATTCGACTCAGGGACAGATGCGGACTTCCTCACTTGGCGCAAAAATTGCTTTTCATGAGCGATGGAGAACACCATATGCTCGACATTGACCCGCGAATATTCTCGATAAACCGGCCGTCGCTTCAGCAATACAAAGCGTTCGTTCAGCGCGACTTCATCATAGAGACCTACCACAGCTCGGCCGGCGAAATGGTCTCACGAGGCTCACTTCACAGGATCTCGATCAACCGCACCGCTCACCGGAGGTATGCACACCGATATGGTTCGGCGAAGTTCAGATTTGTCGACAGACCGTCCTTCACGCTAGGCTTCCAGCCGGCTTCGATAAATTTCGAAGTTGAAGGTGACGCAGCAGATTACATATCGATCTTCCAGGCTCCGAAGCTCTACGAGAATCTGGGCTTGAGAGATTTCGATCCTGACCGCCTCAATGACGATGCACTCAGTGCCGCATCGGACCCGACCACCTTGCAGGTGGCCCTTTCGCTCGCTGCAGCCGTCGAGCAAACAGATTGCGCGGACCCTCTCTTGATGGAGCATCTTGGCATGGCGCTCGCGTGTTCAGTCGTCAGGCTCCTGGGGCCAAAAGCGCCTGTCGGGATGCGGTCGATCACGTCGGAAAAGCTGAAGCGGGTGACCGAGTATGTCGAGGATTACCTTTATCGTGCCGACCTCAACGTCGACGAGTTGGCCGGCATAGCTCACATGAGCCACTTTCATTTCAGCCGCGCGTTCAAGAAGGCCGTCGGGAAGCCGCCACACCAGTTCATACTCGATCGAAGGATTGAGAAGGCTCGAATTTACCTGGCTGATGGCAAGGAAACACTCTCTGAGATCGCCTATGCCATCGGCTTTTCCAGTCAGGCACATTTCTCAAGCGTATTTCGCCGGATGGTTGGCGTAACTCCCGCTAACTATCGCAGGTCATTCCAATGATCGGCGCTGATGCAGAGAAAAGCAGCTTTGCGAAAAAATAGCGCACGATTTTGAAATCGCACCCCGCGTTTGCAAGACACACTCTCGACAACAAGGGAGTATCGAATGTCTGCCTTCGCGCAAGTTAATCCAATCACCGATATTTGCTTTCTGGTCGAAGACATTGACCGGGCAGTGGCTTTCTACGTCAATAGCCTCGGCTTCAAGCCACGCCGGCGCGCTCCAGGCTTTGCCGATTTCAAGGGTGCGGGCGTTACCCTCGCCCTTTGGGAGATCGACCATATTGCTCAAAATACCGGCGTATCCGGCCTGAAGGCACCGCACGGTGTTCACAAAGCCTGCGCCGCGATCGAGCTTTCTTCTCCCGCGGCCGTGGACGCAGCCTACGCCGAATTGGCAGCTGCCGGCGTCACCTTCCACGGGCCTCCACAGGATTACAGCTGGAACGCGCGCTGCTGCTATTTCGCAGATCCTGACGACAATCTCTGGGAACTCTATGCCTGGGCCGAGGGCGGCCCTGTGGGCGATCTCGATTAAACAAGTCTCTGCCGCCGATTGCTGGCAAGGGCGTTAACAGAAGGGGAATGGCGATGACGATGAACCGACGCAGATTTTTGGCCAACGGTGCGCTTACGCTTGCTGCCCTATCCGGCGGCCTAAGTATCTTTACACCCATCAGAGCGAACGCCCAAAGCGCAAAGGTTGTCATCAAGTACGACTGGTTGATGAGCAACGGTCAGATCGGGGACATCGTCGCCGCGAAGAAGGGGTTTTTCCAAGCTGAGGGCCTGGAGGTGGAGTTTTCCCCCGGAGGTCCCAACTCCGCGACCGTGCCTCCGGTCGTTACCGGCCAGGCCGGGCTCGGCCAGTTCTCGGACTCGGCGCAGTTGCTGCTCGCACGCGCCTCAGGGGTACCGATCAAGATCATCGCCTGCGGATTTCGCATGGCGCCTTTCGCGTTCTACTCGCTGCCGAAGGCGCCAATCCGCGCTGTCAAGGATATGGTCGGCAAACGCATCGGGATTCAACCAACCGCCCGTTACGTCCTTGATGCAATCCTTCTCAAGAATGAGATCGACCCGTCGAGCCTCACGATCACAAACATCGGCTTCGACATGACGCCGTTGACGACGGGCCAAGTCGATGCGGTGACGGGCTGGATCACCAACACCCAGGCTCTATCCGTTATCGGGCCTGACCGGATCGATTTGATGATGAAGGATACGGGGCTTCCATCTTATGCCAACGTCTATTTCGCAACCGACGATGCGATCGACAAGCACGCCGACACGCTTGCAAAGGCAATGCGAGCCATAGCCAAGGGCTGGTCATGGACGCACGAGCATCCGGAAGACGCGGTGAAGCTCACGGTCGAAGTCTATCCGCAGCTTGATCTGGCGGTGGAGTTGAAAACGATACCGCGGATCATGTCGCTGAGCTTCGATGAGACGACGGCAAAGGATGGATGGGGTACCTTCGATCCCCAGGGTATTGCCGAACAGATCTCTGTCTATGGCAAGGTTGGCCAGTTCAAGTCCGGCCCACCAAAGCTCGATGACTGCTTTTCGACCGCCATACTGGAGATGACGGCGGCAGACCGTCCGAAGATCGGATGAACCCTGTGACAAACGAAATTGCAATCGAGGCGAGGAGCCTTGGGCTCGGCTATCCGGGATCGATGCAGCCAGTTCTGGAGGGAGTTGATCTCAGCGTCGCCAAAGGCGAGTTTCTGACCATTCTTGGCCCGTCCGGATGCGGTAAGTCGACGCTCCTTCGCGCAATTGCCGATCTGCTGCCGCCGATCAACGGCCGGCTTTCCGTGCTTGGGAAGTCGGCGGCGCAAGCGAGGAGGCAGCGGGAAGTCGGATTTGTGTTCCAGGAGGCTACCCTGCTTCCCTGGCGCACAGTGCGAGACAATGTTTGCCTGCCATTGCAGGTTGGAAAAGGCCGCATAGCCAAATCGGTCGAGCCAAGGGCCGACCATTGGCTGGAGCTGGTCGGCCTTACCCATCTATCGGATCGCTATCCAAACCAGCTTTCGGGCGGGCAGCGCCAGCGCGTTTCGATTGCACGCGCCTTGCAGTGCGAGCCGGACATCCTCTTGATGGATGAGCCCTTCGGCGCGCTCGACGAAATCACACGCGATCGGCTCAATGATGAGCTTCTCTCCATCTGGCGTCGGACACACGCGACGATCCTCTTCGTGACACACAGCATTGCCGAGGCGATTTATCTCGGAGGGCGCGTACTGGTGCTTGCAGCAAACCCTGGCCGGTGCCAGGCCCTCATCGATCTGGCATCACTGAAGGACGAAAACGGTGTCTGCCGCAGGGAAAGCCCGCAGGCACAGGAGATAGCAGCGCAACTGCGCCAACTGCTGCGCGATGGTGGAGCGTAATCCCTTGAAGAGAGAACAACTTTCCCTGATGGAAGCGACTACTCTCCCAGTTGCCGGCGCGCTCTCATTGCTGATCGTCTGGCAATGGGTGTTACCGGCGCTCGGCGTTCCGGCCTATATCGTCCCCACGCCACTCTCGGTCCTGCGCACATTCGCCAGTGAATGGCGGGGGCTCGTCCAAAACGCGCTACCCACCTGGTACGAGGCTCTTCTTGGCTTTTTTCTCGGCAATCTGACTGCAGTGATCCTTGCCATTGTCTTCGTCTACAGCCCGCGTGTCCGGGCGGCATATTTTCCCGTCGTGCTGCTCTTTAATACCATTCCGGTTTTGGCCCTGGCGCCGATCATCATTCTCGTCTTCGGTCTCGGCATTTTACCCAAGGTCGTGATCGCCGCCCTCCTTTGTTTCTTCCCGACGCTCATCAACATGGTCCGCGGCCTGACATCGGCGACAAGCAACGAGCTGGAGCTCATGCATGTTCTATCGGCAAGCCCCTGGGAAACCTTCTGGCGTCTGCGGGCTCCACGATCGGTGCCGCTTCTGTTCGCCTCACTGCGGATTTCGGCAACGACCTCTGTGATAGGCGCGATCGTGGGGGAATGGATCGGATCAGATCGCGGACTTGGCGCCGTAATCATCCAGTCGACGTTCAACTACCAAGCCGAAAGGCTCTTTGCGGCGGTGTTGCTTGCCTCGCTGTCCGGCATCATCTTCTTTGCGATCGTTGGCCAAATCGAGCGGATCTTCCATCGGCTGGCATCGTCCTGAACTCGGTACGTCCTTTGAGAGGCAGGGACGTCTGAATGGATTTTGATCTCATCGTGCAGAATGCCCAAGCTGCCAGATAGCCTCAGCGGCTTGGCGGGCGTCCGGCAACGGTCGATGGGGCTGCCTATGCGCCGATCACCCCAAGCCCATGATTGAGTGGAGCGATCAGCGCTCGCCTTTGACCTGAATGAGATAGGGTGGTGTCAGGCCTGAGGGCATGGCGGGCAAGTGCTGGAGGATCTTCAGATTGGGGTCGAGCGCCCGGCGCAGGTGATCTGAAAGTGCTGCGCAGGCCTTCTCGATATCGCCGGCGAGCAGCGCGTCATAAACGCGCGCGTGCTCTGATATCATCATGAAAATTTCCGTTTCGGTGCGCAGCTTGGCGAAGGTCGAGTGGGTGGCGATGAGAACGCGTTGGCTGCGGCGCACGGCCGCAAGAAGCACCGTATTGGGGCAGGGCGCGAGTGAATCGAGATGCAGGTCTGCTTCCGCACGCTCCAGCTTTTCCGGCGCCTGTGGATAGGGGCCGAGGGATTCCAATCTCTGCCGGCGCTCCTCAAGACCCTCCTTCTCAAGGAAAGGATAGGCCTGGCGCAGGGCTTCCGGCTCCAGCAGGCGGCGCATGTCATAGTGATGGCGGAAGACCTTGGCGCTGAGTGGGCCGGCATACCAGCGGTTATTGCTGTCCTGTTCGATGATGCCGCTGCGCTCAAGCTGGGTCAGCACTTCATGGGCGATGGTACGGCTGACGTCGTAGTGCTGGGCAAGTGCTGTCTCGTTCAACAGAAAACGGCCATAGGCAAGACAGACGGCAACGGCATGCTCGACTTCCGGATAGATCTGCTCCCGGCGGTTGACGACCGGTACGGTCAGCGAATGCGGCAGGTCGAGGCCCGCAGCAAAAAGGTCGCCGCGCTGCGGCTCGCCGCCCGGAACGACATAACCACGCCCTTCGAAGGTCCGGATCAGGCCTTCCGACAGGAGCCGCGCCAGCGCGATACCGGCTGGAATACGGCTGACATTGAAGGCGCGCGCAATGCTTGCCTGCCCGAGAATGAGGCCAGGCTCCAGCGCACCCCGCTCCAGATGGTCACGAAGAACCTGATAGATCGTCAAATAGATCGGCTCGGACCGCACAGCCGTGGCTGCGGTTTCAGCCTCCACCCCGCTTGCCATCGTCATGTCTGTTCCAAAGGCCGTCTGCCCATTCCCCGATGCGCCCGATCAGTTTGCGGGCGGTTTTTCCTGCACGATCCATGATGAAGAAACCATGGATGGTTCCCTGCCACTCCTCGTAACAGACGTCATTTCCGGCAGCAATCAAGCGCTGTGCATAAGCGCGGCCCTCGTCACGCAGCGGATCGTGGTCAGCGGTGATCAGCAGGGTTGGTGCCAGGTGCGAAAGATCACTGGCGAGCAGCGGCGAGACGCGAGGGTCGGAGGGTAGCGTGTCGCCCGAAAGATAATGTTCCGCAAACCAGATCATCGTCGACTGTTGCAGGGAAAAGCCGTTCGCGAATTCCTGGCGGCTTTGTGTCTTGCCGGAGAGATCGGTAGCCGGATAAATCAAAACCTGCCCGGCAATCGGGATGGCGAGATCGCGCGCCCGGATCGCAAGCGATGCGGAAAGACTGGCGCCGGCGCTGTCGCCCGCAAGGATCACCTTGCCTGCATCGAGTGCAAGCGCTTCGCCATTTTCCTGAAGCCAGAGAAGTGCCGTCTCGGCGTCCTCGAAGGCCGCCGGAAACGGCGCTTCCGGCGCCTTGCGGTATTCGACAGACAGCACATTGGCGTGGGCGGCATTGGCGAGCGTGCGAACCGGCCCGTCATGGGTCTCGATGCTGCCGACCATCCAGCCACCGCCATGGAAGAACAACATGGTCCGCGTGGTGCCGGCCACGCGGTAGAGCCGCGCCTTCAGCCTGACGTCGCCGCTTGGAATCTCGACATCCTCAATGCCGGAGACCGCGTCCTTCGCGCCCCAATGAAGGGCGAGCCGGATTTCGGAATCGGCGCGCGCCTGTTGCGGTGGGAGCGTCTCCATCGCAGCTCCGCCAAGCGCGTCCTGATCCTCCAGCATGGTCCGATATTCCGGCAGAAGCCTCGATCGGTCGACACGCGCCCCGTTCTCTTGCGGCTCCATCAACTCCTCCTCGCCGATTGCCTGGTGCGATGGAAAGGGAAGATGACAAAAAAGTCAATAATCGAATATTGCATGCGATATTCGATCGTGTTAGCGATTGGACATGGCAATGCTGGAAGAGGACCGGACTTGCCCAAAACGGGAGGATGTCATGACAATTCGCAGTCTCATTGCTGCAGGCCTTGCATGCTCCGTGGCAGTCGCGCCGCTCAGCGCTTTCGCCTCGGACAACAAGATCGCCCTGGTTCCGGGCGGTCCGCACCCCTATTTCGCGCCATGGGAACAGGCTGCCGCCGATGCCGCCAAGGATTTCGGCATCGCTGCAGTCGAGTACAAAGTGCCGAGCGAATGGAAGCTGGAGGCGCAGACTGAGCTTCTGGAAAGCCTTGCGGCACAGGGTACCAATGGCTTCGGCGTGTTTCCGGGTGACGCAGTCGGCGTCAACGCCATATTGTCGGAAATGAAGAGCAACGGCATTCCCTCGGTGGCACTTGGCGGCTGCGCGCAGGATCCGACCGATGTCGGGCTTTGCCTGGCGACCGATGTTTCGCAATCGGCCTATCTCGGCACCAAGGCGCTGATCGAGGCGATGGGTGGCAAGGGCACGATTGTTCATCTCGCAGGCCTGCTCGTCGACCCGAATACGACGCTGCGCGTCAAGGCGGTCGAAAAGGCCGTCGGCGAGACAAATGGCGCCGTCACCCTGCTGCAGACGGTCGGCGATACCGACAGCCAGGAACAGGGCGACCAGAAGATCAATGCCCTGCTTGCCGCGCAAAAGGACAAGATCAACGGCCTGATCGCCACCGGCTATATTTCCTCAGTCGTGGCTGCGACCGCGCTCAAGAACCTTGGCGACAAGAAGATCAAGCTTGTCGGCATCGACGATGACAAGATCATCCTTGACGGCATCCGCGACGGTTTCGTTGCCGGCACCATGGCGCAGAACCCCTATGGCCAGGCCTATATCGGCGCCTATGTGCTCGACCAGATGGCAGCAGGCTGCAGCGTGAAGGCGGACGCCCCTTGGATCGCCACACCTCAGACGGCGCATTTCGTCGATTCCGGCACGCTGCTGATCTCGGAAAAGAACGTCGACAGCTACAAGGACGATCTGAAGGCGCTGACGAAGAAACTGCAGGGGAGTTTCAAGGACACCTACCTCTCCTGCAAATAACGAGAGCGGCGCGGGGTCGAATCTGCCCTGCGCCCGATCATTCCTGTTCCACGAGACCGGTCATCCCAGCGCATGGCACCCATCGACAATGATAGCCCCGTCCCAGATGCAGGCAGACACAGCCTGCTGGGATTGCTGACCAGGGGGCCCGCGCAGCTCGGCCTGCTGATCATCCTTCTGATCCTGTGGGCCGTCTTCACCAGCTTGGCGCCGGGCTTCCTGTCGCGCTTCAACCTGAATTCCATGGGCCGCTCGGTCGCGATCGATGTCGTCGTCGGTTTCGCGCAGATGGTAGTGCTGGCGACCGGCGGCATGAACCTCTCAGTCGGCGCGATCGGTGTCTGCTCCGTCATGGCTGCGGGCTATCTGATGCAGACGGCAGGCCTGCCCATTCCGCTTGCGATCATCCTGACGCTCGCCTTCGGCGGCCTTCTCGGCGCGCTGAATGGGCTTGCGATCGTCAAGACCGGCGTCAACAGCTTCATCGTGACGCTCGCCAGCGCCAGCCTGTTTTCCGGCGGCATGCTGATCTTCACCAAGGGCGTGCCGCTGAACGGTTTGCCGGCGAGTTTCGGCGCCTTCGGCCGCAGTGGCATCGGTCCGGTGCCGTCGCTGGCGGTCGTAGCACTTTTCATCGGCGCCCTGCTCTACATGCTCTTCAAGCATACCGTGCTCGGCCGGCAGATCCTGGCTGTTGGTGCCAATGCGCGCACGGCGGAAATGTCGGGCGTCCCTGTCGGACGGATTACCGTCTTCGTGCATGTGCTCTCGGGAATGCTGGCCGCAGCAGCAGCCTTGATGCTGACGTCACGACTGTCAGCGGCCATGCCCGGCGTTGCCGGCGACGATTGGCTGCTGCCCTCTTTCCTTGCCCCCGTCATCGGCGGCACGGCGCTTGCCGGCGGAATGGTGTCGGTGGTTGGTACGATCCTCGGTGCAATGCTGGTCGCAACCATCCGCAGCGGCCTGCTGGTGCTGCAGGTCGGGAATTTCTGGCTGCAGCTCTTCCTCGGCATCTTCCTGCTCTCGGCGATCCTGTTCGAACGCTACCGGACGAAGCTCGCAATCCGCGAACAGACGAGGCGCGCATGAAGACGCTGATTTCCCTTGCCGCAAGGACACAATGGTCCGGCATCCTGGTCGGCGTCATCGCCGGCGGCATCGCGCTCGCCTTCGCCTCCCCCGCATTCATGACGGAATTCAATTGGTTCGTCATGCTGCGCAGCATCTGCGTATCGCTGCTCGTCGCCTTCAGCCAGATGGTCATGCTGGGCGTCGGCCAGATGAACCTTTCCGTCGGGGCGCTCGGCGGGCTCGTCGCTGTCGTGACCGGCGGACTTATGGATGTCTGGGGACTGCCGGCCATCGCCGCAATCATTGTCGGCCTCGCCTTCGGCGGTCTTGCCGGTTTTATCAATGGCTGGCTGACGGTGCGCACCGGCATCAACGGCTTCATCGTCACACTCGCGACCGGATCAGCCTTTGCCGGCATCAATCTCGGCATCACCAAGGCCATTCCCTTCTACAATCTGTCGCCGGCCTTCGTCGCCTTCGGCAATGGACGCCTCGGTCCCTTCCCGCTGCTGCTGATCGTACCACTGGTGGTGACCGTGCTGCTCGTCATCTTCTTTGCCCGCACGGTCGAGGGACGCTACATGCTGGCGGTCGGAGGAAATGCCCATGCGGCGGAGCTTTCGGGCATTTCGGTCGCCCGCGCGACGATCATGGCGCATGTGCTTTCCGGCCTGCTGGCCGCAACTGCCGGCGTGCTCGCCGTCGCCCAGCTCGGCTCAGCGCAGCCGACGATCGGCGCAGATTGGGTGGTCATTTCCTTTGCGGCGCCGATCATCGGCGGAGCGAGCCTTGCCGGCGGCTCGATCTCCATTCTCGGCACTCTCATCGCCGTGTTGCTGGTCGGGCTGATCCAGAATGCCATGGTGCTGCTGGCGGTCGATCCCTACTGGGTGACCTTCCTGCTCGGCGCGCTGATCCTCGCCGCCGTCTGGGTCAACCGCTACCGCGCAGTCCGGGTCGGGGAGGATTGAGATGGCACTCATTCTGGACCGGATCGGCAAGTCCTTCCCGGGCGTGCGGGCGCTCAACAATGCGTCTCTGACCCTCAATGGCGGCGAGATCCATGCGCTGATGGGCGAAAACGGCGCCGGCAAATCGACGCTGATCAAGATCATCACCGGTGTCCATCGGCCAGACAGCGGGACAGTGACGCTGGACGGCACGCCTCTATCCCTCTCATCGCCCCGCGATGCAATCGCGCTCGGCATTTCGGCGGTGCATCAGGAGCGTAACCTGATCCCTCGCTTCTCGGTGGCCGAAAACATTCTCCTGGAGGGGCTGCCGGTTCGAAACGGACTCGTCAATTTTCGCCGCGCCAACGAACAGGCGCGCGAACACCTTCGCAAAGTCGGCCTCGATGTCGATCCGGCAATGGAAGTGCGCCGCCTCAGCGTCGCCCAGATGCAGATGGTGGAGATTGCCAAGGCGCTCAGCCACCAGGCCAAGGTTCTGCTGCTCGACGAGCCGACGGCATCGATCACCGATGCTGAGACCGAAATTCTCTTCAGGCTCGTGCGACAACTGCGTGATCAGGGAACCGCGATCCTCTTCGTCAGCCACAAGCTCGAAGAAGTTTTGAGCCTTTGCGACCGGGTCACGGTTCTGCGCGACGGAGAGACGACACTGCGTGGCGCGCCGATGGCCGGCATGACACGGCAGACGCTGATCGAGGCGATGATTGGCCGCGCGGAGCGGCCGGTGATTGCCCGCTCCGGCAAGCCGCAGGAAGGTGCACCAAAGATCGAGCTTCGCGATGTCGCGACAGCGACCGGCCACGGCAATATCTCTTTTTGCCTCCGTCGCGGTGAAATCCTCGGCCTCTACGGCCTCGTCGGTGCCGGCCGCACTGAGCTCGTCCGCGCTATCATCGGCAAGGACAAGCTTAAGTCGGGCACGGTTCTGATCGACGACAAACCGGTGCGTATCGGCTCGGTGGAGGAGGCGATCAAGCGCTTTCGCATGGGCTATGTCAGCGAAGACAGGAAACATGAGGGGGTCATCCTCGCTCATCCGATCCGTTCGAATATCGCCATGACCGTCTGGGGCAAGATCGCCTCGACCTTCGGCCTGATCGGCGCCGGCCAGGAGCGCCGGATCGCCGCACCACTTGCCCGGCAGCTGGAAATCCGCACGCCCAATCTCGAACAGCTCGTCGGCAATCTCTCGGGCGGCAACCAGCAGAAGGTGTCGCTCGCCAAGTGGCTCGCCGCCGATGTCGATATCCTCTTCATCGACGAGCCGACCGTCGGCATCGACATCAAGGCCAAGGCCTATATTCACGAGCTGATCAACGGGCTTGCCGACAAGGGCATGGCGATCCTGCTGATCTCCAGCGACATGCCGGAAATGGTGGCGCTCGCCGACCGCATCCTCGTCATGCACGGTTTCAAGATCGTCCACGAACATGAAAACGACCGCAAATATGAGACGGCAAGCCGCGCCATCATGTCGGCAATCCACGCGGCCGAACCCGCCCAAACCCGCACGGCACGCTAGGAGGAACCATGGCCCGCATTGAAAAGATCGAATTGCGCATGGTGGACCTGCCGCCGAAGGTGAAGCGTACCGACGCCATCCAGAGCTTCGTCAGCCAGGAAACGCCAATCGTCACCATCACCGATTCCGACGGTGCTTCGGGTACCGGTTATTCCTACACGATCGGTACCGGCGGCTCCTCCGTCATGCGCCTTCTGTCGAACCATCTGGCGCCGCTCTTGATCGGCGAGGATGCCGATTGCATCGAGGCGATCTGGCACAAAATGGAATTTGCCACACATGCAACGACGATCGGCGCGATCACGGCGCTGGCGCTGGCGGCCGTCGATACCGCACTCTGGGATCTGAGAGCCAAGAAGCAGGGCCTGCCGCTCTGGAAACTTGCCGGCGGTGCCAAGGAAAGCTGCCCGCTCTATACGACCGAAGGCGGCTGGCTGCATATCGAAAAGGAGGCGCTTGTCGAAGACGCCTTGCAGGCGAAAGCGAAGGGTTTTAGCGGTTCGAAGGTGAAGATCGGCAAGCCGCGCGGCGCTGAGGATTATGCCCGTCTGTCTGCCGTGCGCGCCGCCCTCGGCGATGGCTTCGAAATCATGACCGACTGCAACCAAGGCTTTACCATCGATGAAGTGATCCGCCGGGCAGAACGGCTGAGGGAACTCGATCTCGCCTGGATCGAAGAACCACTGCCGGCCGACGATCTCGACGGCCATATCCGGCTGTCGCGCTCGACCGCGACGCCGATTGCCGTCGGCGAATCCATCTATTCGATCCGGCATTTCCGCGAATATATGCAGAAGGGCGCCTGCTCGATCGTACAAGTCGATGTCGCCCGCATTGGCGGCATCACACCCTGGCTGAAGGTTGCGCATGCGGCCGAAGCCTTCGATATTCCGGTCTGCCCGCATTTCCTGATGGAGCTGCATGTCAGCCTGGTCTGCGCCATCCAGAACGGCAAATATGTCGAATACATTCCGCAGCTCGACGATCTGACCACCAAGGGCATGGAAATCCGCGACGGCCGCGCCATCGCCCCCTCCGAACCCGGCATCGGCATCGAATGGGACTGGGATGCCGTCAAGAAACGCAGCATCGCCGAATTCACGACAGAAATTACCCAAGGGCGGTAGCAATATGCAGCGCATGGGCATGGTGATCGGCCTGGAGCCGGACAGGGTCGCAGACTACAAGGCACTGCATGTGGCCGTCTGGCCGGAGATCCTGTCACTGATCTCGGCCTGCAACATCACCAACTATTCTATCTTCCTGAAAGAGCCGGAAAACCTGCTATTTGGCTATTGGGAATATGTCGGTGACGATTTCGAAGCCGATATGGCGAAGATGGCCGCCGATCCGGCAAATCGGCAATGGTGGGCGGCCTGCATGCCCTGCCAGAAGCCGCTTGCTACGCGCAAGGACGGTGAGTGGTGGGCGATGATGCCGGAAGTGTTTCACTTTGATTGAACCGGCGTTGCTCAGGCGCCCGAAACAGAACGCTTCCGGGATCCATTGAATTGCAATTCTGCCATCATTGCATTATGCGCAATCAACGATATCAGGAGGCCTTTATGGCCAGCATCACCATCCGCAATATCGATGATGCGCTGAAACGGCGCCTGCGAATCCGGGCTGCGCGCCACGTCCGGTCCATGGAAGAGGAAGCGCGCGATATTCTTCGATCGGCACTGGCCACCGGCGAGACACCACGCAACCTTGTTCAATCCATCAGGGCACGCGTTGCACCGACTGGTGGCGTTGACCTTGATATTCCCGCACGTGAGCCTATTCGTGACATGCCGGACCTCGAAAAGTGATCATCCTCGATACAAATGTTCTTTCCGAGCTGCTGGTGTCATCCCCGAGTCCAGCCGTCATCGACCGGTTGGCCGAGCAGGGCCCAGCTTCTGTATTCACGACGTCTATCACCGAGGCAGAAATCCTGTACGGATTGCGTTTACTACCCGGAGGTCGCCGCCGTCGGGAGCTAGAGGCCACAATAATACGATCTTCAATGAGGATCTTGCAGGGCGTGTCCTACCCTTCGATCGCGAAGCAGCTGACGTCTATGCCACTATAGCGACTAGGCCGCGCGCTGCCGGTCGCCCCATCAGCACAATTTGATGCACAAATCGCAGCCATAACCTTATCTCGTTGCGCGTCGCTTGCGACGCGCAACGAAGCCGATTTCGAGAATATCGGCCTGGCGGTCGTGAACACGTGGAAGGCAAGCTGATCTAAATAGGCGATCTCATCAGGGCCGGGGTCGGTCGGTTGCAAATTTTCCGACTATCCACGCCCAGGCCCGCCCTATCCTTGCTGATCATTCTCGTCAGTGCGGTGGTGCTGCTCGACGTCCGGCAGGCAAGATAATTGCCGGGCCGCATCGCGATTGCGACAGCTTTGCTTATTGAACCCATTCAATACGCTCTGTCGAAACCAAGCTCGAACCAATCCATCACATCCGGGGAGACAAGGTCTTTTTTCGATAGGCCATTCAGCATCCACTTGGCATAGCTATCGCCTTTGGATGGCCGTCCAATCTTCAAGCGCTCGGCAATCTGCAGGGCAATGATGGTTTGATCCCTCGAACTCAGGAGCAAAGGTAATCGGCTCGCGAGGCTCGTGCTGCTTCTCCTCTTTCCATCGAGCACCCCGGCCACGCAACCGGTGAAATAGCCAGCTCTCTTCGCCCTTGGAAACCAGGTGCTGCCGTCGTCATAGGCGGGTGTACTCAGCATCTCGCGGATGGATTTATCCGGCTTGCCCCAATGGAGCACGGCGTCAAGCTGATCAACCACCTCAGGCGTTCTGTCGCTTGCGAACATGACGCGCATATATTGGCAAAGCGCCGGCGCGCCCCTGCTTCTTTCGATCTCGATACTCACGCCGTCGGGATCGGCCATGATCGCCGCACCGAGGTCATTGAGGATTTTTTTCCGTTTGTGCTCATCGAGAGCGGCGAGATCGCGCCTGTTCCGGATGAAGTCGCTCCAGACCGAGACGGGCTGGCTCTGCGCCATTGTGGCGACCACCGATGACAGCAGCACAGCAGCGACAAGGACTGCGTGCCTGCAAGCGGATTTTATCATTCTGCGAAGCCCCGGTGATCTCACCTTCGATCTTGTTCAGCCTGCATTATTATCCAGATTCGCAGGCCACACGAAAGCTTGCCATCAGCTCTTGTCCACCTCGACGGTTGCCGTCAGCCCGGCGATCAGCCTGACATCATCAGGCACATTGTCGATGCTGATGCGCACGGGCACGCGCTGGGCAAGGCGCACCCAGCTGAAGGTGGGGTTGATGTTGGCGAGAAGGCCGGTACCGGCGGTGCGTTCGCGGTCCTCGATGCCGGTTGCTATGCTTTCGACATGGCCGCCAAGTCTCTGCGACTGGCCCATCAAATGGATCGAAACCTTGTCGCCGGGATGGATGCGCTGCAGCTTGGTTTCCTCAAAATAGCCCTCGACACGCAGGGAATCGGTATCGATCAAGGCAATCTTGGCGGTTCCGGCGCTGACATAGTCGCCCGGGCGCAGGCTGAGATTGGAGACCGTTCCATTGACCGTCGCCTTGATCTCCGAGCGTTCGAGATTGAGCGCAGCGAGATCGCGGTTGGCGGTCGCCTGGCGGAAGGCGGCCTCGGCCTGTTCTTCGGCCGTCTGCGCTTGTTCCTTCTGCTGCAGGGACGCGGCTTGCCCGAGGCGCTCCTGGCGCTCGCGCTCACGGTGTGCCTGGTCGAGCGCAGCCTTGCTGCCTTCGAGTGCCGCTTCGGATTGTGCGAGCGCGATCGAGAAACGTGCGCGGTCGACGCGGAAGAGGATATCGCCCGTCTTCACCGCCTGATTATCGGTGACGAGCACCTCGCTTACGAGGCCGGAGACATCGGGCGCGATCCCGACGACATCGGCGCGCAGTCGCGCATCGCGCGTCCAGGGCTCGTCCATATAATGGCCCCAGAGCCCGCGGCCGACGAAGACCGCAGCGACGACCATGGCAAGAGTGACGATGAGGCGACCAATGAATTTCAGGGAGTTCATGCGAAATACCAGCGTGTGAAGGAGGAAACGGCTCCAAGGACGAGCACGTAGAGGGCGAGGTCGAAGAGACCGCGGTGCCAGACGAGGGAATAGGCACCGAGCCAGGCCAGCATCCGTCTGATGACGATGATCAGCATCAGGCTCAGCACCATGAGAACGAGGAGGCGTGGGACATAGACGCCGTAAACATCAAATTCTGCGGGCATGACAATTACTCGGCGGCAAGCGGGAGGAGTTGCGGCGCAGCCTCGGCCGCGTGCCAGCTTGCTGGCGGGGCTGCGTCAGGGAAAAGAGCGCGTCTGAGGCCGACGAGGGCGTCGATGCTGTCGGCGCCGCGCCTGTTGTCTTCGAGCGCGATGATTTTGAGGCTGTCGTCGATCGATTGGCGCAGGCCGTCCTGCGGATCGAGCGCCCGACCGGCCGCAATACGGTCATGATAGAACTCGGCGACGCCGGAGAGAACCGCGCCAAGCGATGCGGCGCTCGCGCCACGCAGTCTCTTGCGTTCGTTCTGCAGCATCAGCACGTTGAAGCCGATGCGCACTTCGGCAAAGCCATCCACCTTCTTCAATTCGCGATCCTCGACGACGGCAAGACGCGGTACGAGCTGGCCGAGGCGATCGAGAATGCGGCCGGAAAGCCGCTGGTGATCGGCGCGGCGTTCGCCTGCCGCCGTCTCGGCAAGATCGGTCCAGCCCGCCCGCACCAGCCGCCAGGCGGCAAGCTCGGCGCCGAAGGGACGGGCAATCAGCGTCCAGACCAGCGCAAAGCCGATACCGGCAAGGGCCGCGATCGCCTCATTGGTGAAGCTGGTGAAATCCGACGTGTAACGATCCTGCAACGCGATGAAGGAGGCGCTGTTTACGGTCAAGAGCATGGCCAACATGTTGAACTGCGGCTTGGGGATCATTAACCCCAAGAGCAGGAAGGGCGGAGCGAAGACAAGAACCAGGAGCTCGTAGCTGTTGACCATCGGCAGGATGCCGAAAATATAGACGAAGGAGATGATGAGACTGATGCCGCACCAGATGAACATCGAGGTGATGAACGGTGCCGGCCGATCAAGCGCTGCGAAGAAGGAGCAGGCAACGGCTGCCATGGTGACGAAGCCGGCGCCATTCTGCCAGCCGCTATAGATCCAGAACAGGCAGGCGACCAGAATGCCGGCTACGACGGCGCCGGCCTGGAAGGCGAGCAGCGCATAATCGAAATGCCTGATACGGCCGACGATCTGGCGATGGCGAAAGGCCGGCCGCCAAGGACCGGAATGTTTGCCGCTGATGATTTCGTCGCGCAGCGTCAGGCAATCCTGCCAGAGATCCACGATCTCCTTCAGCCGCGCCAGCGCACTGGAAAGCAGCAGGTCGCCCCAGCGCCGATCCGGGTCGGCCTCGCGGAGACTTTCGATCCGCTGCGCCAGCTTTTCAGTCGTGTCGTCAGCTTGAGATTTCGCGCCGAGGCTCAGCCAGTCCGCGACTTCGTTCAGCAGGCAGATCAGATCTTTTGGCAGCACCTCGCGCTCGGTCTTCAACGCATGAAGACGATCTGCGAGCGAGGAGAAGAGCGGCAGCAGCATCAGGAGACGGCCGCGCACTTCACGCGAATGGCGTACGATATCGCGGCTGCCCGCATCGTAACCAAGCTGGCTGATGATGAGGTCGAGGCCGGTGACGTCGGCGGCAAGCTTCTGCCGTTTCAAGGGCGTTGCCGGCGTCGCACCCTCGCCGCGCAGAATATCATTGGCCCAGCTGCCGGCATCGTCAAGCCAGGTGGAAATGCGCTGGCCGAGCACGCTGCGCACACTGGTCGGGAAGACGACGGCACTGACGAGGCTGGCGCAGACGATGCCGATAATGATCTCTTCCGAGCGGGCAAGGGCTGTGTCGAAGATGGTGTCAGGCGAACCGACGGACGGTAGCGCGATAAGCGGCAGGGAATAGCCGGCCAGCATGAAGACATAGCTGCGCGAAGAGCGGTCCAGCATCGAGATGAACAGCAAAGTGCCGGTCCAGAGCGCGATGACGATGCTCAAAAGCTCCGGCGCATTGACGAAGAGCGGCACGAAGAAGACGGCCGCACTTGCGCCGAGAAGCGTGCCGAGCGCGCGATAGAGGCCCTTCGAACTTGTCGCCCCCGCAAGCGGATTGGCAACGACGTAGACAGCCGCCATTGCCCAGTAAGGCCGCGGCAGGTCCAGGGACAAGGCAATGAAAAGGGCAAGCATGGAGGCGAGGAAGGCCTTGGCCGAGAAAAGCCAGTCCCGCCAGGAGGGAAGGGTCACGATGTTTCCTCAAACTGCTGTGCAACCGCCGCAACCTGCGACGGGTTGATCTCTTCGAAGGCCTGCAGAACGCGGACCGCCGCTTCAAGATCGGCTTCACTGACATTCGCGAGGATCCTGCCGCGCAGGTCATCGAGAACGGTCTCCATCCGGGTTGCGAGGCTCTGGCCCTCCTCCGTCAGCCAGAGACCCTTTGCCCGCCTGTCGATCGGATCATCCTTGCGCACCACGAGACCGAGCGCTTCCAGCTGGTCGAGCAACCTGACCAGAGAGGGCCCTTCGATGCCAACGTGATTGGCCAGCACGACCTGGCGCACACCACCGCCCAAACGGCCAATCCACAGCAATGGCGCTGCGCAGGCTTCCGAGATGCCGTGGGAGGTCAGCGCAAGATCCACCGCCCGGCGCCAGCTGCGGCCGGTCGACAGAAGGTTCGCGGTGAAAACGCGCTGAAGGGACGTAAATGATTGCATGTCATTCTAGTAGCATTAAAATAGTTAGGATTCAAACGATATTCTAAAACGAGCGGAAATTGCTCCCGACGGATGTCCGAAGACAGCTGGCGTCAGGATGGAGATGAGCAGGAATTGCCTTACCTGGAGGAAGATTGCAGGGCAGCGACGCTCGCCCTCAGCCGGGGTGCGGCGAAATCCAGAAAGTGGCGCATTTTGAGCGGCATCTGGCCACGGGCGAGATGGACCAGGTGGATGGGAGCGGGCTCCGGTTCGAAGTCTTCAAGCACGAGTTTCAGTGCGCCGGCCGCGACTGCCCCTGCGACCTGGTAATAAAGCAGCCTGGTGATGCCGGCGCCGCGGATGGCGGCCTCGGCCGCCGCCTCGGTCGTGGTGACGGAAAGTCGCGGGCTGATCGACACCTCGATGACCTTTGCTGCTCCGACCTTCCGGAACTGCCAGCCGGCGGTTGGCGTCAGGATCTCGACGCTGATGCAGGGCAGGCCCAGAAGATCGGCTGGCTCCTTCGGCACACCGCGGCCGGCAAAGAAGGCCGGACTGCCGCAGACGACCCTGCGAACCGTACCGACGCGCGTGGCGACCATGGCGCTGTCGGGCAAATTGCCGATGCGCACGGCCATATCGACATGCTCGTCGACGAGATCGATATTGCGGTCCGCCAGTATCAGCCGCACGTTGATCGCCGGAAAGATGGCCAGAAAGTCCGTCACGACAGGCAGTACGTGAAGGCGGCCGAACTGCACCGGAGCTGTGATCACCAACTCGCCCTTCGGCATGGCGAATTCGCCGGATGCCTGACGTTCGGCCTCCTCCACCTGCTCGAGGATTCGTCTGGCGGCATCGACATAGGTCGTGCCTGCATCGGTCAAGGCGATCCTGCGAGTGGTGCGGGTCAAGAGCTTGGTTCCGAGCAGCGTCTCCAGATCGGTGATCTTGCGGCTCAGAGTCGGCAGGGGAATTTTCAGCGAACGGCTGGCCGCCGACAGGTTTCCCCTGTCCACCACCTCCAGCAACATCGACATGGCTTCGAACCGATCCAAACCACTCTTCCATTTTCCGGTAAAATTACTTTCATTTTAAGTATATTCTCTTGGTGAATGGAAATCGACACATTTGCGTCAACAAGCCAATCACGGTTTGGCGGCAGCGAAGGAGATCTCCATGTCCCGTATTATCATTCCCGCCAAGGACGATGCACCAGAAGCAACAAAACCAACGCTCGACGCCATCCAGAAGACGCTGGGCTCGGTTCCGAATATCTTCCGCCTTATCGCCAACAGCCCGGCCGCGCTGACCGCCTTCACCAGCTTCCAGAACGCCCT
Source organism: Rhizobium sp. KNZ14-9A (assembly GCF_056755015.1). Lineage (NCBI taxonomy): Bacteria > Pseudomonadati > Pseudomonadota > Alphaproteobacteria > Hyphomicrobiales > Rhizobiaceae > Rhizobium > Rhizobium sp. KNZ14-9A. The sequence continues at coordinate 2,041,057 of NZ_JBPGXB010000004.1, read as the reverse complement.
TTCCAGGACACTCGATGTCAAGACGCGTGAACGGATCGCTCTGGCCGTCGCTGAAGTGAACGGCTGCGACTACTGCCTGTCGGCCCATACCTATCTCGGCCTCAACCTTGCAAAGATCAGCCCGGAAGAAATCGCCCTCAACAGGAAAGGTGCCTCTGCCGATGCCAAGGCGAATGCTGCCGTCGGCTTTGCGGCAAAGATCGCCGAGGCGCGTGGTCATGTCTCCGACGCCGATATCGCGAGCGTCCGCGCCGCCGGTTTTTCGGATGCGCAGGTCGTCGAAATCGTCGCTCTGGTCGCCGAAAACTCTTTCACCAATTATCTGAACGAAGTCGCCAAGACCGATATCGACTTCCCGGTCGTGTCCGCTGCCAATGCCGCCTAATGGATGACGAGCGGGGCTGAAGCTCCGCTCCCTCCCAACCTTGAGGAGATGGATCATGTCCTACGGATTTCTCGATATAGCCTCGACGCCCAGCGTGCGCGCAGCCCAGGCCGAAATGGGTGTTCAGGATTTCTGGACCAACCTGCCGACCGACAGGAGTTTCGACCGCTTCACGGAAAACGAGAGCGCCTTCATTGGGTCGCGCGACAGTTTCTACATGGCCTCCGTTTCCGAAACGGGCTGGCCCTATGTCCAGCACCGGGGTGGTCCACAGGGCTTTCTCAAGGTGGTCGACGATCGCACGCTTGCCTTTGCAGATTATCGCGGCAACCGGCAGTATATAAGCGTCGGCAATCTGGCGGCCAATGAGCGGGTCTGCCTCTTTCTCATGGATTATCCCCGCCGCGCGCGGCTGAAGATCTATGCGCATGCCGAGAAGCTGGCGCTCGATACGGATCCTGCGCTGACGGAGCTTGTCGCCACGCCGTCCTATCGCGCAAAGCCGGAACGCCTTTTCCGCCTTCGCCTCGAAGCTTTCGACTGGAATTGCCCGCAGCATATCACACCACGCTATACCGACGCGGAGATCGGCGTCGCCGTCCAGCCGCTTCGCCAGCGTCTCGCAGAGCAGGAAGCCGAGAATGCCGCCTTGCGGGCGCAGATCGCGCGCGCTGGAGATACCGAGTAGCGCCTGGCTACTGAGCCGGAACCATGCCCCGATCAGTGAGCGTCATACCGGCGAGATCAATGCCCATGCCACGAGCGCCCTGGGCTGCTGCCCGGCCGACGGCCTGGAGCTGGTCGGGATCGCTTTGAGACTGCTCGACGGCGCTTTCGACCAGCGCCGCCTGCAGCAGCAGGGCTTCAGCCATCTCCTGCTTCGACGCGTCGTCTGCGGTGGTGACGATGGCGGCCGATGCCATGGCATTCATGACCTGTCGGCGCACGGCAGCCGTCGATGCCGGGCTCGGGTCGTCAGTCGTGCCACGCGTCGCCTGCCAGCTGCTGATCAGCCAGACGGTATAGGCATCGACGACATTGTCGATCCTCAGGCCGTAGCGGGCAAGTGGTGGGCGCATCGCCTCAATGATATCCTGCGAGGCAAAGAGTTTGGCGAGCGTGTCAGCACCTTTCGGATCGACGGCTTTGGTCTTCGATACGAAATTCTCGAGATTGGCGGAACGGCGCGACTTCGACGGTGTATAGCGAAAGTCTGCGACGCTGACCGGTTTGGCGGCGGCAGGCGCTTGCTTTCCCGAGTTCGATTGCGGCACCGGGCGCTGCATCTGCCGGCGCAGCGTCTCGGCGATCGGCCCCATATTCAAGGTGGCCTCGAAGGCGCCGGGGCTCAGCGGCCCGGCAAAATCTGCCTGGGCGCTTGCGCTCACCGGCAGGCAGAGACTGAACCCAACGACGATAATTCGAGCATGTCTCATCAAGGAACCCCAAGGCGCAACCGAGGCGAATATATGCGGCGTGTTCGTGTCGGCAAGGTGAAGGGATGGCTTGAGGCCTACTCCGCATGCCCGCAGCTTCATATCCTCGCAGAACCGTATTGCGAATGTGCGGCATCGGACATACCCCTGTGGCTATAGCAGCAACTGGACTTTGCCCCAGCCTCCGGGGATAGTTCGAGCAATATCCGGATAGAAACGATGGAGGCTCCGGTGAAGGCTCATCTTGCGGCATGTCTTGGTCTTGCTCTCCTGGCATCGCCGGCAATGGCCGAGGGCAGGGTCGCCGAGGTCTTCACGAAGACCTGTCTCGCGCAGTTTCCGGATTTCAAGAATATCGATATGGCGCCCTATCACCCCTCCACGAACTCGACCACCACCAATAGGCTCAGCCCGGCGAACGTTCCGATGATGATGCCGACCAGCAAGACCTTCTGGGAGATCGGAACACCGGCGAAGAAATCACCCGACGATTTTCTGCTGGAGGTGAGCGAAGGCACCGTCCTGGAAAAGCCCGCAAAGGGTTGCATGGTTCTCGGAATGGGTGGCGGCAGCTTTCAGGAAGAGCCGTTGCTCGCGACATTCCAGACAAGCCAGTTCGTCGGCGAGATGACGTCGTCAATCACACCGGGCTTTCGCTACTGGATCGTTGATGGCAGCGGACGAAAAGCCTTTTTCGGCATCAGTCTTGCCAATGCCTTTGCGCCTGCGGGCGCCTCGATGTTCCTTGTAGTGATCGACCCGTCGGTGGCGCAGCAATTGGGCGAGCTGCCCAAGCAGCAGAAAAACTGAGAACAGAGGCGCATTACACAACGCAAAACCGGTGACTGTTGCCGTCATCGGCACTCCAGAAATCCCGCCAGACTTGTTACTCCCCGTCATTGGCCGCCGGGCCTAGGCTCCTTGGCGATCATCAGGGAACCCCTCCTGATGACATGGCCAATTATAGGAGCATGTCTTGAACATCGAAAACAAAACGGTGCTGATCACCGGCGCCAATCGCGGCATCGGCCGGGCTCTCATGGACGAAGCGCTGCGGCGCGGTGCAAAGCACGTTTATGCGGGATCGCGCGGCGAGCAACAGCATGACGATGAACGCGTCACCTTCGTAAAGCTCGATATTACCGATGAGTGGGATGTCCAGAAGGCGGCCGCTACTGTCGGGAACCTCGATATCCTCATCAACAATGCCGGCATCTTCATGCCCGACGATCTCGGCGATACGGACATCATCAATCGCCATCTGGCGGTCAATTTCTTCGGGCCGCTGAGGGTGACCCAGGCTTTGCTGCCGGCACTGACGCGGTCGAAAGGCGCCATCATCAACAATCTCTCCCTATCGGCACTCGTGCCGGTCGCGTCCACGCCGGCCTATTCGATCTCGAAAGCGGCGGCACATAATCTCATGCAGGCCTTCCGAGCGCTCTTGTCAGGCCGAGGTGTCGCGGTGCACAGCTGTTTCACGGGGCCGGTTGATACCGACATGACACGCGGCTTCGAGGTACCGAAGTCGCCGCCTGCCCTGGTGGCAGCGGGAATACTCGACGGTTTCGAAAGAGGCGAGGAGGATATCTTCCCCGACCCCTATTCCGAACGCGTTGCCGATGGCTGGCGCACCGGCGTCATAAAGGCACTTGAGCAGGAATTTGCCGCTTACGTTCCGCCAGCGCCTGAAGTGGCTCAGGATTGCTGTCACCACTGACATTCTGTTTGCGCGTGAATGGCGTTGCCGCGCCGTTCGCCGCAAGCGGCTGGCTCTACTTCATATAAAGCGAACGCGAACGCTCCAGATGCTTGAGCACCGCCGCTTCGGCGCCATCGACGTCGTTGGCGGCAAGCTGCTCCAGGATCTCTTCATGTTCGGCGAGCGTATATTTTTCCTTGCCGGTCCAGATCAGCATTTCCGTATGATATTCCTTCAGCCATGCCAGCATGGCTTCGCTGACGGCCACATAGATCGGATTGCCGGAGATCTGGGCGATGCGGGTATGGAACCGCATGTCGGCGGAAATGAATTCTTCGGCGTGGCCGAGCGAGGCGCGCTGATGGTCGATGATCTCGCGGAGCGCTTCGACATCGGCCTGCTTGGCGCGCTGGGCGGCCTCCCGCGCCATACCGCGCTCGAAGAAGATACGGGCACTCTTCAGGTGCTCCAGCGAATCCGCCGATTGCGACAGCATGATCTTCGCCGTCAGGTCGACCTGGCGAAAGATCGACTGGGCAGTCAGTTTCAAGACCTTCGCCCGCTCGCCGTGCGAGATGCTGACGAGGCCCTTGTTGGCGAGAGATTGCATCGCCTCGCGGATGGCGGGGCGGCCGACGCCGAAGCGTTCCATCAGAACGCGCTCGGAGGGCATTTCGTCGCCCGGTTGCAACTCTCCTGATGTGATCAGCCGTTCCAGCCGGTCAAAAACTTCATCAGACAGTTTTCGACGGACAATTGGCTCGATGGCTGAGGTCATGGCGTCTCGCTGGCTCAAATCTTCTCTCCCTTAGCATTTTCACCGACCGACGACAAAGCGCGCCAAGCGAAATTCACACCTGTTGAAAATTTCCATTGCAGAAAATGGAATACTCATTATACCAGATTACAAGTTGACGCCATGGCTTCTTGACGTGGCGAGAGGAGCAACCGGCAATTTCATGATGATAACCCTCACCTACCGCATCGAGACGCCCGGCAGCGTCGAAGCGATGGCGAACAAGATCGCCTCTGATCAATCGACCGGCACCTTCGTTCCGGTTCCGGGCGAGACAGAGGAATTGAAGTCGCGGGTCGCCGCCCGGGTGCTTGCCATCCGTTCGCTGGAAGATGCGGGCCATCCCTCCTGGCCGGAGGCGCCAGATGGCGTGCGGCTGCAGCGCGCCGATGTCGATATCGCATTCCCGCTCGATGCGATCGGCACGGATCTTTCGGCCCTGATGACGATCGCGATCGGCGGGACCTTTTCCATCAAGGGCATGACGGGCCTGCGCGTCGTCGACATGAAGCTTCCGGAGGCCTTCAGACAAGCCCATCCCGGCCCGCAATTCGGCATTCCCGGCAGCCGGCGCCTGACCGGCGTCGAGGGCCGGCCAATCATCGGCACGATCGTCAAGCCGGCACTCGGTCTGCGGCCGCACGAGACGGCGGAGCTTGTCGGCGAACTGATCGAATCCGGCGTCGACTTCATCAAGGACGACGAGAAGCTGATGAGCCCCGCCTATTCGCCGCTGAAAGAGCGCGTGGCGACGATCATGCCCCGCATTCTCGATCACGAGCAGAAGACCGGCAAGAAGGTCATGTATGCGTTCGGCATCTCGCATGCCGATCCCGACCAGATGATGCGCAACCACGATCTCGTGCTTGCGGCTGGCGGCAACTGCGCCGTCGTCAACATCAATTCGATCGGCTTTGGCGGCATGAGCTTCCTGCGCAAACGCTCCGGCCTTGTGCTGCATGCGCATCGCAACGGCTGGGACGTGCTGACGCGCCACCCCGGCATCGGCCTCGACTTCAAGGTCTATCAACAGCTCTGGCGGATGCTCGGCGTCGACCAGTTCCAGATCAACGGCATCCGTGTGAAATACTGGGAGCCGGACGAAAGCTTCGTTGCTTCCTTCAAGGCGATCAGCACGCCGCTCTTTACCCCCTCCGACTGCCCGCTTCCCGTCGCCGGCTCCGGCCAATGGGGCGGCCAGGCACCCGAAACCTATCAGCGCACCGGCCGCACCACCGATCTTCTCTATCTCTGCGGCGGCGGCATCGTCAGCCATCCGCAGGGACCGGCAGCCGGCGTACGCGCCGTGCAGCAGGCCTGGCAGGCAGCAGTCGCCGACATTCCGCTCGACGACTACGCCAAAGATCATCCCGAACTTGCTGCATCGATTGCCAAGTTCAGCGACGGCAAGGCGGCGTGAGGATGCGCGACCTGCTCGTCAGTTATTACGGCGACGATTTCACCGGCTCCACCGATGTGATGGAAGCGCTCGCCAGCAACGGCATTCCAACCGTGCTCTTCCTCGGCATTCCCGAGCAGGCACTGATTGACCGCTTCCGAGATTGCCGGGCTGTCGGCATTGCCGGAACGAGCCGCAGCGAGAGCCCGGCCTGGATGCAGGAACATCTTGCCCCGGCCTTCCAATGGCTGAAAGGCTTGCAGGCGAATATCTGCCACTACAAGGTCTGTTCGACATTCGATTCCGCGCCCGAGGTCGGCAATATCGGCAAGGCGATCGAGATCGGCAAAGAGATCTTCGAGCAGGAGCTGGTGCCCATCATCGTCGGTGCGCCGCAACTCAAGCGCTATACGGCCTTCGGCAATCTCTTTGCCGCCTATCAGGGGCGCGTTTTCCGCATCGACCGCCACCCGGTCATGAGCCGTCATCCCGTCACGCCCATGCAGGAGGCGGATCTTGCCGTTCATCTCGGCAAACAGACCGACCTTGCCGTTTCGCTCGCCGACCTGACGCTGCTGTCAGCACCCGATGCGGACGCGAGGACCGACCAGCTGATCGCCGAGGCGTCAGGCATCCTGCTTCTCGATGTCGATTCCGCCGAGAGCCAGGCTTCCGCCGGCCGGCAGCTGCAGCGCATCGCGGCTGCCAAGGGCAGTTTCGTCGCCGGCTCCTCCGGCGTCGAATATGCGCTCATCGATGCGTGGCGCGAAAAGGGCCTGATCGGCCAGGGCGTCGAGTTTCAGTCGCCGGGTAAGGTGGATCGGCTCGCCGTCGTCTCCGGCAGCGTCTCGCCGACGACGGAACGGCAGATTCGCACGGCAATTGCCGACGGCTTTCATGATATTCCACTCGATCCTCTGGCACTGGTCGGCACCAATGCCGAGGCGGCACTGGACGTCGCGGTCGCCGCAGGCCTTGCCGCGCTGAAAGCCGGCCGCAGCGTCATCCTGCACACCGCCCTTGGACCCTCGGCCGATCGCGGCGCCGATATCGACCAGCTACCCGGCGCCCGTCATCGGCTGGGTCGCGCGCTCGGAACCATCCTGCGCCGCCTTGTCCAAACCGAAGGGCTTTCGCGCGCCGTTATTGCCGGCGGCGACACGTCGAGCCATGCGCTGAAGGAATTGCGCGTCGATGCACTGACGACCCTCTTGCCGCTGCCGCAGACCCCCGGTTCGCCGCTCTGCACCGCCCATGGCGGCTACGCGTCGACGGACGGGCTGCAGATTGCGCTGAAGGGCGGGCAAGTCGGCGCCGACGGCTATTTCGCGCAGATCCGGGACGGAAGGAAGGCATGATGCAATCGGGTGGCTTCGTCCGCGAACGATAATGGAATGGTGATTGACTCATCATACCAGTTACGATACCAATCCCGCATATGAAGGTGAGGAAACATGACTGCAATTGCCCTCTTTGGCGCCGGCGGAAAAATGGGATACCGGCTGGCCAAAAATCTCAAAGGTTCCCGTTTTGATGTTCGTCATGTCGAGGTCAGCGACGCCGGCAAGGCGCGGCTGAAGAACGATCTCGGCATCGATTGTACGCCGGCCGATGCCGCGCTCGATGGCGCTGATGTCGTGATCCTCGCCGTACCGGATACCGCGATCGGCAAGGTTGCAGCTGGTATCGTCGACAAGCTGAAGCCCGGCACGATGGTCGTCGCCCTCGACGCCGCCGCCCCCTTTGCCGGCCATCTGCCTGAGCGCGCGGACCTAACCTATTTCGTGACCCACCCCTGCCATCCGCCGATCTTCAACGACGAGACGGAGATGCAGGCCAAGAAGGACCATTTTGGTGGCCTCTTTGCCAAGCAGCACATCGTCTCCTCCCTGATGCAGGGTCCGGAAAGCGCTTACGGCCTCGGCGAAGAGATCGCAAAGGTTATCTGGGCGCCGGTCATGCGCTCGCACCGCGTCACGGTCGACCAGATGGCAATGCTGGAGCCCGGCCTTTCGGAAACCGTCTGCGCCTCGCTGCTCGTGATCATGCGCCAGGCGATGGACGAATGCGTCGCCCGCGGTGTTCCAGCGGAAGCCGCCCGCGACTTCCTGCTCGGCCACATGAACGTGCTCGGCGCCGTCATCTTCAAGGAAGTCGACGGTGTGTTCTCGGATGCCTGCAACAAGGCGATCGAGTTCGGCATTCCGGCCCTCATGCGCGACGACTGGAAGAAGGTCTTCGAACCTCAGGAGATCGCCGACAGCATCCGGCGCATCACCTGATACTGCCGCGGCAGGGCTCGAGCCTTGCCGCCTGTGCCGGCCCGGGGGGACTTTGAAGACGGGCCGGTTTTCGATCTCGCATGGATTGAACCGAACCGGGGTTGGTTCGGCCATGCGTCAAACCTGGGAGGAGAAACCATGAAACTTACACGTAGACTGACCCTTGCAGCCTTCGCCGGCGCCCTGTCGCTCGGTGTTGCGATGCCGGCCTTTTCGGCGGACCTGATCGCCATCATCACGCCGGCCCACGACAACCCCTTCTTCAAGGCGGAAGCGGTCGGCGCCGAAGCCAAGGCCAAGGAGCTTGGCTATGAGGCGCTCGTCATGACGCATGACGACGACGCCAACAAGCAGTCGGAAATGATCGATACCGCCATCGGCCGCGGCGCCAAGGCGATCATCCTCGACAATGCCGGTGCCGATGCATCGGTTGCCGCCGTCAAGAAGGCCAAGGATGCCGGCATCCCCTCCTTCCTCATCGACCGCGAAATCAATGCGACCGGCGTTGCCGTCGCCCAAATCGTTTCCAACAACTATCAGGGCGCCCAGCTCGGCGCGCAGGAATTCGTCAAGCTGATGGGTGAGAAGGGCAATTATGTCGAGCTCGTCGGCAAGGAGTCGGACACCAATGCCGGCATCCGCTCGCAGGGCTATCATGACGTCATCGACGACTATCCTGATCTGAAATCTGTCGCCAAGCAGTCGGCCAACTGGAGCCAGACGGAAGCCTACGCCAAGATGGAAACCATCCTGCAGGCGAACCCCGATATCAAGGGCGTCATCTCCGGCAATGATACGATGGCCATGGGCGCAATCGCCGCTCTTCAGGCTGCCGGCCGCAAGGACGTGATCGTCGTCGGTTTCGACGGCTCCAACGATGTGCGCGACTCCATCAAATCAGGCGGCATCAAGGCAACCGTGCTGCAGCCGGCCTATGCACAGGCCCAGATGGCTGTCGAACAGGCTGATGCCTATATCAAGAACAAGACGGCACCGAAGGAGGAAAAGCAGCTCATGGACTGCGTCCTCATCAATGCCGACAATGCGGGCAAGCTCGAGACCTTTGCCATCGCAAAGTAAAGCGGACGACTGCTGCAGGGAGCGCGGGAGACCGCGCTCCCTGCAGCCTATTCTCTTTCATTTCGAGGTTTATCGCATGTTGAGGATCAGGGGCGCCCTGATCGCCGCGCTCGTCGCGGCGGCTTTGCCCGGCTGCAAGATCATCAAGACACCGACTGCGGAAGAAAAAGCCGCAGCGGCGGCCAAGAGCGCTTTCGATCCGAATGCCAAGGTCGATGCCATTTGGCAGCCGCAAGTCGTGCCCTATTATGAAAAGCGCGCCGGCGCGCTGAAGGATGTCGTAGCACTTGCCGCTTCGAGCCCCGACCAGGCCGGCGAGAAATACGGCAATCCGCACAAACAGGCGAGCTCGCCCTGGACCTATGCCGTCAAGTTCAGCGGCAAGGTCGTCGCCGCCGATACCGCCTCGCGGGCAGCAACGCTCGATGTCGATGCCGACGGCGACGGCAAAGCCGACGCAAAAGTCCAGATCGGGCCTGCCATCCGCGGCACGGCGCTGCGCGACACGCTGGATTTCGTCAATTTCAACGAGTTCAAGAACCAGATCGAATGGGCACAGTTCGGCAAGTCCTTCAATGAGCAGGCCAATAGCGCCTTCCTGTCGGCGATCCCGCGCGACAGCCTGGTCGGCAAGACGGTGACCGTGACCGGCGCTTTTCCGCTGCCTTCGGGCAGCGATCTGCCGCTCGTGACCCCTTCGGCGCTGACGGTGGCACCATGACGATCGCCGAGGCTCCAAAGGACGAGATCATCCTGCGCCTCGACGACGTGTCGAAGGTCTATTCCGGCATCGTCGCCGTCAAGCGTGCCAATCTCGAATTGCGCCGCGGCGCCGTCAACGTGCTGGTCGGCGAAAACGGTGCCGGCAAGTCGACGCTGATGAAGATCATCGCCGGCGTCGAACGGCCGACGCTCGGGAACATCATTCTGGACGGTGAAACCGTTTCCTTCGCCAGCCCCGCCGATGCGCAGGCGCATGGCATCGGCATGATCTTCCAGGAGCTCAATCTTTTCGCCAACATGTCGGTTGCCGAAAACATCTTTGCGACGCGCGAACTGACCCGCGGCGTGCTCGGCATCGACCACAAGGAACAGGTCCGCAAGGCCAACGAATTCCTTGGGCGTCTCGATGCCGGCATCGATGCCGAGACCATGGTCGAGGACCTTCCGATCGGCCAGCAGCAGCTTGTAGAGATCGCCAAGGCAATGTCGCTGAATGCCCGCATCCTCATCATGGACGAGCCGACATCGGCGCTGTCGGCAGCCGAAGTCGAGATCCTCTTCAAGGTGATCGGCGAGTTGAAGGCGCAAGGGGTCGCGATCGTCTATATCTCGCATCGCCTCGAAGAGCTCATGCGGATCGGCGATTACATCACCGTCCTGCGCGATGGGCAGATTACCGGCCATGCCATGGTCAGGGATATCGACACCCGCTGGATCGTGCGTTCGATGATCGGCTCGGATGCCAAGGATTTTGCGAAATCCGACGATCATGCGCTCGGCAAGGAAATGTTCCGCGCCGAAAATATCAGCCTGCCGCGGCCGACCGGCGGGCTTGCAGTCGATAATGTCTCACTGTCGGTCAGGGCAGGCGAGATCCTCGGGATTTACGGGCTGATGGGCGCCGGGCGCAGCGAATTCTTCGAATGCGTCATCGGCCGCCATGCGCACTCGACCGGCAAGATCTTCATCGACGGCAAGGAGGTACGAGCGCGCGATACGACGCGGCGCATCCGCCGGGGCCTCGCGCTCATTCCCGAGGACCGGCAGCGCGAAGGGCTGGTGCAGGTGCTCTCGATCGCATCGAACCTGACGCTTGCAAGCCTTGGCCGCTTCACACGCCTCTTCCATATCAATGCCAAGGCCGAGAAGAACGCCATCGTCGAGGCGATCCGCGATCTCTCGATCAAAGCGCCGAACCCGGACTTCGAGGTGACCTCGATGTCCGGCGGCAACCAACAGAAGGTTGTCATCGGTAAGGCGCTGATGACCAATCCGAAGGTTCTGCTGATGGACGAGCCGAGCCGCGGCATCGATGTCGGCGCCAAGGCGGATGTTTTCCGCACCATGCGCCGGCTTGCCGCCAATGGCCTCGCCATCCTGTTTTCAACATCCGACCTCGAAGAGGTCATGGCGCTTTCCGATCGCATCGCGGTGCTCAGCAACGGCCATCTCATCGCCGTCTTCGACCGCGCGCAAGCAACGGAAGAGGCCATTATCGCGGCCTCCGCCAAGGGGCACGAACATCAAGGGAAACTTGCGTCATGACGGCGGCTACCGCATCCACTTCCGCGCCGAAGGGCGCGAACGGCTCCTTCCTCCTGACGCTGATGAAGCTTCGAACCTTCATCGCGCTCTTTGCCGTCATCATCTTCTTCTCGATCTTCGCGCCGAACTTCACCTCGACGGCGAACATGATCCTCATGTCGAAACATGTGGCGCTGAATGCCTTCCTGGCGATGGGCATGACCTTCGTCATCATCACTGGCGGTATCGATCTCTCGGTCGGTTCGATCGTCGGCCTGTGCGGCATGGTCGCCGGCGGGTTGATCCTCTACGGCATCGAACTGCCGATCGGCTATACGGTCTATTTCAATCTCGTCGAGATCGTGCTGATCACGCTGGCAATCGGTCTCTTCATCGGCCTGATCAACGGCCTGTTGATCACCAAGCTCAATGTCGCGCCCTTCATCGCCACGCTCGGCACGCTCTATGTCGCCCGCGGCCTGGCGCTGCTTTCATCCGACGGCCAGACCTTTCCGAACCTCGTCGGGCGGCCGGAATATGCGACGACCGGTTTCGATTTCTTCGGTGCGGGCCGCGTTCTTGGCCTGCCGGTATCGATCTGGATCCTGATCGTGCTGGCGCTGGTAGCGGCTTACGTCGCGCGCTCGACGCCGATCGGGCGCCACATCTTTGCCGTCGGCGGCAATGAGCGCGCCGCCCGCATGTCGGGCATCCGCGTGGATCTGGTCAAGATCTTCGTCTACATGTTCTCCGGGCTTTGCGCCGCGATCGTCGGCATCGTCATCTCCTCGGAGCTGATGGCCGCGCATCCGGCAACGGGCGAAAGCTTCGAACTCAACGCGATTGCCGCAGCCGTACTCGGCGGCACTTCGATGTCTGGCGGGCGCGGCACGATCGGGGGAACGATCATCGGTGCCTTCGTCATCGGCATTCTCTCCGACGGACTGGTGATGATGGGGGTTTCCTCCTTCTGGCAGATGGTCATCAAGGGTCTGGTGATCATCATCGCAGTCGTCGTCGACCAGGCGCAGCGTCGGCTGCAGCAGCGCGTGACCCTCATGCAGATGGCAAAGGCAGGTTGAAATGGCTGACGTGAAAGGTGCTTTGATCGGCTGCGGCTTCTTTGCGATCAATCAGATGCATGCATGGAAGGATGTTGACGGTGCCGCGATCGTGGCAATCTGCGACCGCGATCCTGAGCGGCTGAAGATCGTCGGCGACCAGTTCGGCATTAACAGGCGCTATACGGATGCGGCGGCCATGTTTGCCGATGGCGGCTTCGATTTCGTCGATATCGCCACCACGGTCCAGAGCCACCGGGCGCTGGTGGAAATGGCAGCCAGCCACACGATCCCGGCCATCTGCCAAAAACCCTTCGCCAAGACGCTTGCCGATGCCAAGGCGATGGTCGAAGCCTGCCGGAAGGCCGGCATTCCGCTGATGGTGCACGAGAATTTCCGCTGGCAGACGCCGATCCAGGCCGCGCGCCGGCTCTTGGACAGCAAGGCGATCGGCATACCCTTCTGGGGCCGTTTCTCCTTCCGCTCCGGCTATGACGTATTTTCCGGCCAGCCCTATCTCGCCGAAGGCGAACGCTTCATCATCGAGGATCTCGGCATCCACACACTGGATATTGCCCGCTTCATCCTCGGCGACGTGAAAGCGCTGACGGCGCGCACGAAACGCGTCAACCCAAAGATCAAGGGCGAGGATGTCGCGACGATCCTGCTCGACCACGAAAGCGGCGCCACCTCCATCGTCGACGTCAGCTACGCGACGAAGCTTGGCACCGAGCCGTTCCCGGAAACGCTGATCGAGCTCGACGGCACCGATGGCACGATCCGCCTTTCGGCCGGCTATCGGCTCGAAGTGACCAATGCGGCAGGTACCGTCGTTTCCGACGCTTCGCCGCAGCTTCTCTCCTGGGCCTCCCGGCCCTGGCACAATATTCAGGAGAGCGTCTATGCAATCCAGAAGCACTGGGTCGACCGGCTGAAAAATGGCGGCGAGCCGGCAACGTCGGGCGCCGACAATCTCAAGACCTTTGCCCTTGTCGAAGCGGCCTATGACAGTGCCGCATCGGGAAAGACGATCGACGTGGAGGCGATGCTGAAATGACCACGGACGCCTTCGCCCTCTACGGCACGCATGAGGCCGAAGAGCATCCGGCCCGCCTGATCGCCGGGCGCCTCTCGGCCGATCTTGCCAACGGCAATCTGCGCACGATCCGCTATGACGGTATCGAGGTGCTGCGCGCCGTCTCCTATCTGGTGCGCGACCGCGACTGGGGAACCTATAGCCCCCGGATCGAAGATCTCTGGGTCGAGCAGGGCAACGGTGCCTTTTCCGTCCGCTATGTCGCCCATTGCAGCGGACCCGAGGATAGCAGGCTTGCCATTTCGGTGCATGTTGCGGCAACGGAGCATGAACTGACCTTCGAAGCCAGCGCGCTCTCGCCGACCGGTTTCGAGACCAATCGCTGCGGTTTCTGCATCCTGCACCCGATCGTCGGCATTGCCGGAAACCCAGCCAAGGTCGAGCATGTGGATGGTCGCGTGAACGAGACGCGCTTTCCCGACCGGATCGACCCCTGGCAGCCCTTCAAGGATATGCGGGCGATCACCCATCATGTGCTGCCGGGCGTTTCAGCCGAATGCCGTATGGAAGGCGATACATTCGAGATGGAAGATCAGCGCAACTGGTCGGATGCCTCCTACAAGACCTATGTGCGCCCGCTGGCGCTTCCCTGGCCCTACCAGATCGCCGCCAACGAACCGGTGCGGCAGAGGATCGTCCTTTCCATCCGCGACACCAGGAGCGGACAAACGACCGCCGCCGGCTCCGCTGCTGGCGCGATCCGGCTCGAACCGGGTGAGCACAGCGGCACCATGCCGGCCATTGGCCTGATCGTCGCGCCTGATGAAGCCAAGGCCGTGCTTGCGGCCCGTGATCTGCTTTCGGGGATTGCCCCGCAGGAATTGCTTTTCCACTTCGATCCTAACGCCGGGCATGGCGCTGATGCATTGCAGGATTTTGCCGCGATTGCCGCGCTTCACCGCGGACAGTCGACGCTGGAGATCGCCCTGCCCTGCAAGCAGTCGCCAGCATCCGAAACTGCCGAAATTGCCAAACAGATGCAGGCTGCGGGTTTCCGCCCCGATGCCATCATGATCTCCCCTTCCGTCGACCGGCAGTCGACGCCTCCGGGCAGCAAGTGGCCCGAATGCCCGCCGCTTGAAGAGGTCTATGCCGCAGCGCACGAGGCCTTTGCCGGCATTCGAATCGGCGGCGGCATGCTGAGCTACTTCACCGAGCTCAACCGCAAGCGCGTGCCGGCCGATCGCCTCGGTTTTATCAGCCACTGCACCAACCCGATCGTCCATGCCGCCGATGATCTGAGCGTCATGCAGACGCTGGAAGCGCTGCCCTTCATCACGGGCTCGGTACGCGCCATCTATGGCGACAAGCCCTACCGGATCGGTCCATCGACCATTCCCATGCGGCAGAACCCCTATGGCAGCCGCACCATGGACAATCCCGCCGGCGGCCGCATTCCGATGGCAAACCGCGATCCACGCCACAATGGCCGCTTCGCGGAAGCGTTTGCGCTCGGCTACGCCATCCGCGTGCTGGATGCCGATCTCGAATGCCTGACGCTCGCAGCGCTGACCGGCCCCTTCGGCCTGGTTGCCGGTAAGGCAGAACCAACGGAAGAAGGCGGCAACAGGCCGCTTTTTACCATCGTGAAGCTGCTGTCCAGCCTTGCCGGGTCAGCCTGGATTGGCTGCACGTCTTCGCATCCGTCGAAGGTTCTGGCCTTCCTGTCGGGGTCGACGCTGCATATCGTCAATCTGATGGCCCAAGAGCAAAGCATCGATATCAGTGCCTTTGGCTCGGACTCGCAAGGCAAGAGCATGGCACTTGCGCCTTTTGGTACGGCGTCGATCAAACTCGCCGTTTAGGGCTTTCGGGCACATCGCGCAGACCGGTGGGCATCAGTGTCTGTGCCGTGGAGGATGCACTGTTTAAAAATCCAGGCCACGCACATTCTGTGGTTGCTTTTATGTTTCTATTCTCGTAAAACGTTTATATGCGAAATATCGGGCGAGCCGTTACGATGGATACGATTCCCACCGAAGGCTTTGATGTGGCTTTGACACTGACCGACACCCTTGATCATCTGCCGGCCAGCAAGCGGCGCGAACTTGCCCGCGTCCTGGAGATCATCTTCTTCGAGATCGAGCAGTTTCGGTCAACCAAGCAGTCTGCAAAGAAAGCCAATGGCAAGATCCTCAAGGTCATCCTCTACGGCTCCTACGCCCGCGGCGACTGGGTGGAAGACCGGCTGAGTGGCTATCGCTCGGATTACGATATTCTCATCGTCGTCAATTCAGAGAGCTTTGCGCAGGAACAGGAGCTTTGGCTTTCGCTTGATGAACGGTTCCTGCAGGAACAGATGCCCACCGGATCGAGACGCCGGTCATTCCGATCGTCCATAGCCTGCATGACGTCAACGACCAACTGTCGCGCGGCCGGCCGTTCTTTGTCGATATCGCCACAGACGGCAAGGTCCTCTACGAAGAGGAAGGTCATCCCTTCGTCCAGCCGAAGGCCCCGACGAAGGAAGAGGCGAACGTTGAAACGCAGCGGTATTTCGATGAATGGAGCCAAAACGCGAGAGGTTTCCTGAAGGCAGAAGACGCATTGGGACAGGAGTACCCTAAGCAACGCGCTTTCTTGCTTCATCAGGCTACGGAAGCACTGTATCACTGCCTGCTGCTGGCCCTGACGCTCTACAGTCCGAAATCGCACCGCATCAAGGTTCTGCGCTTCAAAGCCGAGGACCTCGACAAGCGGATTATCGAAGCTTGGCCGCGCGACAACCGGATCGCACGGCGGCGCTTCGAGCTCCCGTCACGCGCCGACGTCGAGGCCCGGTACTCGCCGAACTATGAGATCACTATAGAGGACCTCGCATGGCTGGTCGAAAGGGTGAAGGTCCTGCAAAGACTGGTCGCGATCATCTGCCGGGAACGTCTTTCGTAGTCTGTTCGCCTTGAAGGGAAACGAAGCCGCCGCCCCTCACTACCGCCGGCCTGCTCTGATCAAGAACTCATAACCGACAGAATTCTTCTCGGGCTTTGCGTGAGACGGATACCACCGTCCTTTCCAACGGCAACTGTTTCGCTAAAGCCGAGACCTTGCGCCGTCGCATAGAGATGGAACACCATGCCCTCCCTCAGCAACCAGTTGGATGTCGGCAGGAAGACGCGGGAGAAATCGCTCGTGCGCGGCGTGCGGGTATAAAGGCCAAGCGTATAGGCCGTGACGTTTTGGTAGGTCGGGCGCAAGCCCGCACCGAGCGCGCCCTGGCGCATGATCGCGTCGACGTCGCTTGCGATCGCACCCGACTTCATCGCGGCGATCTGACGATCCTGCAAATCGACCAGCTTTTCGGCCGCGGCCGTAAGCTCTGCCGGCGGTGCGCCAACCATGATCGGCCGCATCATGCGCGCGCCATAATTTCCGACGCGGGGGGTCAGCTCGGCATGTAGGACATCGCCCTCTTCGATCGCCTCGGTCTTGAACACGCCATGCAGGAACTCATGGCTGCCGGAGGCCTTCACCACCGGGCCGACCTCGCCGGTATCCGCGCCGTCGCGCAGGAAGACGCCGGAGGCGATAGCTGCTGCGTCGCGCGTGGTTATGCCAGGCTTCACCTGCCGGGCGATCTCCAGCATGGCCTTGTCGGCAATCACCGATGCTTGCTGCAAGACCGCGATTTCTTCAGCCGACTTCACCCAGCGCAAGCTATCGCTCAGGCCCGGCATCGGCACGATAGTCGCCTCTGGCAGAAGCTGGGTGAGACGCATGAAAGTTGCCGCACTTATACAGTATGAATTGGTGTCGAGACCGATCCGCGCCTTGCCGAAGCCGTGCTGGCGGATGCTTTCCGCGACTGCCGTCTGCGCGTCTTCCGTGTCGGCGAAACCGATGACGTCGGTGATCCAGCTCTTTTCACGACATGGCGCCTCGTCCAGCGCCCGCAACGTAAACCAGGCGTCACCCTCGCGCGGCAAAAAGGCGGCACGGTACATAGTTTCGGAGACGGTGTAACCGGTCAGCCAAGCCAGCAGCTCGCCGCTATCGACGAGCAGCAGATCGACGTCGGCGGATGCCATGGCGTCCCGGGCGCGTGCGATACGGCGATCAAATTCCGCCCGGGAGAACATGGTCAGGCAACCTCGCAGATATCGAGGATGGTCAGCATGTAGACGCGGACCATGTCGAGATAGTCGACGATGTCGACACGTTCGTCGGGCATGGTGTTGTAACGGCCGCCGGGGCCACAGACGATGCCTTCCATGCCGAGCTCCTTGTAGAGATGGCCAGCATCGGTTCCGTAGAAGCGCGTCGGCGTGATGGCACCGGTCGGCTGCTTTTCGCTGCGCACGGCTTCATAGGCGGCGTTGATCGACTTGACGATGCGCGATTCCGGCGAGACCTCGAAGGGCGGCATCAACGGGCGGCCCTCTATCATCTCGGGAACCAGCTTGGCCTTGAGGCCGGGGAAGCGGCCTTCGAGCGCCTTCAGTTCGCGTTCGAGATCGGCCAGCACACCTTCCTGTGTCTGGCCAGGCGCGTAGCGGCACGAGCCCTTGAGGCGGACAAAATCGGCGACCTGCGGCGGGCGCCATTCCTCAAGGTTGCGTCCAAGAGCGCCATGGACGACACCGACATGACCGCGATTGATCGACCTGTGCACGTCGCTCCTGGCGCCGCTGAAGGTCATCGCATTGATACGCGGAATGATGTCGCAGGCAGCCGCGATCGCGTCAACGGACTCTTCGCGTTTGGAAAGGTGGCGGGTATCGCCGGTGAGCTCGATGACGTAGCTCAGCGCCGCGGCGTGCATGGTTACGGCAACCAGGTCGCTCGGCTCGCTGTTGATGAAGTAGTCAGCCTTCACGCCGCTGCGGATCGCCGCAAGCGTTCCGATGCCGCCCTGCAATTCGCCGACCACGAAAGTCAGGACAACATCGCCCTTCAGCTTGACGCCGGCCTCGAGTAGCGTTTTCACGGCGCAGAAATAGGCGGCGTCACCCGCCTTCATGTTCGAGACGCCAATGCCGTAGATGAACTTGTCGTCGACAAGACCGGCATAGGGATCGACCGTCCAACCTTCGGTAACCGGATTGGTGTCGAGATGGCCGTTGAACAGTAGGCTCTTTCCGCCGCCAGTGCCCTTCAGGCGGCCGATCGTGTTGAAGCGGCGGCCTTCGTCGAAGGCCTGGAGTTCGGCTTCGACGCCGATTTTTTCAAGCGCCGTGGCCATCCAGCGGGCGAGATCCTTCTCGCCCTCAGTTTCCGAATGGCTCTTGTGCTGGACCATTTTCGACAGGAAATCGAGGCAGGCCTTTTCGTCGATCCGGTCCAACAGGGACTTCGGGTCCATTGTCATGCTCCTTGATGCGGTATCATTGGTATTGAGCGGCAGCGCGCGGCACCGCCTCGATCAGGCGACGGGTATAGTCCGCCCGATCAGGACTATCGATCTCTGTGGCCTTCACCACCTCAATCAGGTCGCCGCGATACATGACGGCGATCCGGTTGGCGATCTGGCGGATCAGGTTGAGGTCGTGGGTGATGAACAGGTAGGCGGTGCCGCTCGCCTTCTGCAGTTCCAGCAGCAGTTCCACGACAGAGGCCTGCACCGAGACGTCGAGCGCCGAGGTGATCTCGTCGCAGATCACCAGCTTCGGCTTGGACGCGAACGCTCGGGCGATCGCCACACGCTGCTTTTCGCCGCCCGAAAGCTGGTGTGGATAGCGGCTTGCATGCGTGCGCGGCAGGCGAACCTGTTCCAGCATGTCGCCGATCTGCTTGTCGAGATCGGAGGCATGGCCGAACAGTTTCAGCGGCCGAGACAGGATTTCCGAAATCTTCTGGCGCGGATTGAGCGAGGCATCTGGATGCTGGAAGATGATCTGCACATCCTTGCGATAGGCATTGTCCATATCGCCGAGGTTCCTGATCTCGCGCCCGTCGAACCAGATCTTGCCCTCGAAGCGGTTGAGGCCGGTCATCGCCTTGGCGAGCGTGGACTTGCCCGAGCCCGACTCGCCGACGATGCCGAGGATCTCGCCCGGATTGACGCTGAGGCTGATGGCGTTGTTGCCGGTAACGCGCTCGGTCTTTTTGCCGGTCAGGGCGGCGAGGAGCGGCTTGCGGCCGAAATGGACGCTGACATTCTCGACCTTCACCAGTGGCTTGTCTGTTGCAACGCCATCATCCTTGACCAGCCGGTGGGCCGGATCGGGAACGGCCGCGATCAGTGCGCGGGTGTAATCCTGCTGCGGGTTGGTGAATATCTCGCGGACGTTGCCCTGCTCGATGATATCGCCGCGATTGATGACGGCAACGCGGCCTGCGGTGCGTGCCACCAGAGCAAGATCATGCGAGATATAGAGCGAGGCAACCCCGGTCTCGGCCTGAAGTTCGACGAACAGGTCGAGGATCTGGCGCGAGGTGATCACGTCGAGTGCCGTGGTCGGCTCGTCAAAGATGATGCATTCCGGGTTGCAGGCAAAAGCCGACGCAATGACGACGCGCTGTTTCTCGCCGCCCGACGCCTCATGAGGCATGCGGTTCATCATCCGCGCTGGGGTTTTGAGGCCCACGTGAGCAAGCCGTGCCTCGCCTTCCTTCCACGCCTGCTGCCGGGTCAGGCCACGATGGCGGACCAGTACTTCGGCAAGCTGGGTGCCGAGCGACAAAGTCGGGTTAAGCGACGTGCTCGGATCCTGGAACACCATGCTGATGCGCCGCCCGCGAAAAGTTTCCATCTCGCGCTCTGACTTCTCCAGAAGGTTCTCGCCATCAAGTAGGATCTTGCCGCCCGGCTCGCGGGCATTCTTCGGCAGATAACGCATGATCGACCAGGCAAGCGAAGTCTTGCCGGAGCCGGATTCGCCGACAAGGCCGAGGATCTCGCCACGGTTGATGGCGATACCGATGTTTTTCAGCGCGTGATACGGGCCGTTCGCGGTCTCGTAATCCAGCGAGTAGTTTTCGATGGTGAGAACCGGAGAAACGACCGAGCGGTTTTCTGTCTTGGTCATGGTCATCACCTCACGTCCGCGGATTGAGGGCATCGCGGAGACCGTCGCCCAGAAGGTTGAAGCCTACGGCAACGATGGCGATCGCTACGCTCGGCCAGATCAAGATGCCGGCGGAAAGATGCATATAGCGGCGCGCTTCCGACACCATCAGGCCCCATTCGGCAGCCGGCGGTTGGGCGCCGAGACCGAGAAAGCTCAGGGTCGCAAACAGCATCACCGCAAACGACATGCGAATGGTCATCTCCACGATGATCGGCGCAATCACGTTCGGCAGCATTTCGCGGCGGATGATATATCCGGAGCTCTCGCCACGGGCGATTGCTGCATTGACATAGTCCTGCTTGCGAACCGACAGCGCCACGCTTCTCGTGATCCGCGCCATGCCCGGAGCAAAGGCGATGGCGACGGCGACCAGCGCGTTGACCGTGCTGGAACCAAGAAGGTTCACGATCAGCAGAGCAAAGAGCAGGCTCGGGATCGACATCACGGCATCGATCGTGCGCATGATCAGCTCGTCGGCGCGGCCGCCGAGAAAGGCGGATGCGGTGCCGATCAGCGCGCCGATCAACGTGCCGGCAATGGTCGCCAGCACCGCCATCACGACGGTGGCGCGGGCGCCGATCAGCAGGCGGCTGCAGATATCGCGGCCATACTGGTCGGTACCCAGCCAGTAGGTCAGGCTTGGTCCTTTATAGCGGGCAAGCGGCGACAGCTTTTCCGGGTCGTAGGGCGCGACCAGCGGGCCGAAGACGACGATGAACAGGACCAGCACCACGAGGCCGAAGCCGATGGCGCCCTGAGGAGTCTTCAGGAGACGTTTGATAAACTCAGTCATACTGGATTCTCTTGTCGAGCCAGGCATAGAGGATGTCGGCAATGAAATTGACGAGCGAATAGGTGGCAGCCATGATCAGCACGCCGGCTTGGATGGCAGGCAGGTCGCGCGCCTGGATGGCGACGATCAGCTGGCGGCCGATACCGGGAATGGCGAAGATCTCTTCCACGACGATGACGCCGCCAAGCAGATAACCGACGTCCAGCGCGACGATGGTGATGGTCGGCAGAAGCGCGTTGCGCAGCGCATGGCGGCGCAGCACCTGGCCGCGGGAAATGCCCTTCAGCCGCGCCGCACGGATGTAGTCGGTATGCAGCACGTCGATGAGTTCGGAGCGCACCATGCGCGAGACATGGGCGATCAGGATGATAGAAATGACGCAGACGGGCAAGACGAGATGGGCAATGCCATCGACGAAATTTTCCGTCAGCGGCACGTAACCGGTCGCCGGCAGCCACTTCATCCAGTCGGCAAAGACAAGCACGGCAATCGTAGCGGTGACGAATTCCGGCAGTGCGACACCGGCATAGGAGATCAGGCTGACGACCATATCGGCAATCTTGCCGCGGCGGATTGCAGCGATGATGCCGAGCGGAATGGCCAGCACCAGCATCAGGCCGATCGACAGGAAGGCAAGAAGCAGCGAGCGTCCGAGTGCCTCGAACATCACCGGGCCGACCGGCTGACCGGTGCGCAGCGATGTGCCGAGATCACCCTGCAGGACATGGCCAAGCCAGGTTGCGTATTGTTGCCAGATAGGCGCATCGAGCCCCATTGTCTGGCGCAGCGCGTCGAGAGCATCCTGCGTGGCGTTCTCACCCAGCATCATGACGGCGGCGTCGGCCGGCAGGATCTGGGTTATGGCAAAGACGATCAACGACACGACGAACAGCGTGTAGACGATCATCACCAGCCGCTTGGCTATGTAATTCGGTGACAAGGTCATGTTCCTTGGCAGAAAGAGGTATCGGACGCGGCTCTCGCCGCGCCCGAAGGGATCACGACATCAGCCGCGCTTCGGCGCCTTGTCGGAGAGCGAGGCGTAGTCGAGGCGGAACACCGAGGCGCGCGGATGCGCTTCGAAGCCTTCGACCCAGCTGCGCTTGGCGGCCAGAACGTCAAAGAAGGACGGGATGATCGAGGGAACGTCCTCGTTCATGATTTCCTGTGCCTTGGTGTAAAGCTCAGTGCGCTTTGCCTCGTCGGTCGTGCCACGGGCTTCCGCGACCAGCGCATCGAACGCCTTGTTGTTCCAGCGTGTCTCATTCCAGGCCGCATCAGATGTGTAGAGCAGCTTGAAGATGCCATCCGGGGTCGGCTGCATGTTGTAGAAGCCGACGTAGAATGTGCCCTTCTTCCACACCTGCTCCAGATAGGTCGCATGCGGCATGGTCTGGACGTTGATGGTGATGCCGGCTTCCTTGGCCATTTCGCGGAGCGCTACCGCGAGCTGGGTGCGCACCGCCGGACGGTCGGAGGCAATCAGTGTCAGTTCCAGACCGTTCGCATGGCCGGCTTCGGCGAGAAGCTTCTTGGCTTCCTCGATATTCACCTCCCGCTGCTTGACCTGTTTGAAGAACTGGTAGGACGGGTTGAGTGGCGTGTCGTTGCCGACCGTGCCGAAACCTTCGGTGACGAAACCGACCATGGCTTCGCGATCGACCGTCAGGGCGATCGCACGGCGAATGCGCGCGTCATTGAACGGAGCCGTGTCGCAGCCGAAGTTGATGTTGCAGAACTGGCCGGACGGCGTGCGCAGCGTGGTGATGCCGTCATTGCCATCGACGCGCATGAATTCCGGCGGCTGGATGGTCGAGATGATGTCGATATCGCCGGCAAGCAGCGCTGAGCTTTCAGCCGAAGTGTCCGGGAAAACATGCACTTCGACGCGGTCGAGATAGGGCCGCGCAGGGTCGTAGTACTTCTCGTTGCGCTCGACGACGATCAGGCGGTCCGGCTCGTAGGACACAAGCTTGAACGGACCAGTGCCGACAGCCTTGGTCGACAGGCTCTTCAAGTCGCCGGTGGCAAAATGGGCCGGGATGATACGAGCGTTGGTGTAGGCCATCGAGACCGGAAGGTCGGCATAGGCACCGGAAAGCTTGAACAGTACGGTCGCATCGTCGACGGCGACGATATCGGCGATCGGGCCGACATTGTTGCGGCCGGGCGAAGCCGTCGCCGGGTCGAGGATCGCCTTGAACGTGGCGACGACATCCTTTGCCGTGAAGGCGGAACCGTCATGGAAGGTGACACCGGTGCGCAGCTTGAATGTCCACTCGGTTAGGCCCTCGTTCGGTGTCCAGCTTTCGGCCAGGTCCGGCTCCACCGACATGTCGACCTTGAGGCGCGTCAGGTTGCTGTAGAGCAATTCAGTCACCAAATATTCCGGGTTGACGCGGGTGAGAAGCGGATGGATGACGCTTGCCGCCTGGTCGACGGAGATTTTCAGCGTGCCGCCCTTGGCCGGCGTTGCTTGAGCAAAGCTCAGCGACGGTGCGGCCAACACGGCTGCCGTGCCGGCCAGGAAGAAGCGGCGTTTCATTTCCAGCATATGTAGTTCCCCTTGACGTATCAGTTGCTGTTTTCAGGAATGCAGTCCGCGGCGAAGTCGGCCGCGAGATAGGCGAGAATGCTCTTCGCGAGGGCGATGATGTCCTGCCGTGTCGTGTGTTCTTCGGGGCTGTGGATGCAGCTTTCCGGCCGGCCGAGGCCGCCGAGCAGCACTTCCGGCCCGAAACCGGCCCTCTGCACGTAACCGAAATCCGAACAGCTTGCGGCGCCCCATTTTTGAAAGTCTTCCGGCTTGTAGCCGAAGCCCAGCGACAGCGCCTTTTGCCATCGTGGCCAGTGCGGACCATCGGGATCGTCAGTTGGGACCAGATGCCCGACAAGATCCACAGAAAGGCCAAGCCCTGTGTCGGCGATGCAACCTCGGACCAGAGTCTCGATTTCGGCGCGTGCCTCATCGTAGTTTTCTTCCGGCGCATAACGGCGGCTGACGAGGATCTTGATCTCGGCCGGCACCTGTCCGCCGGCGGTGCCGCCGTTGATGGCCGAAATGGTCAGTTGTGGTCGAAGCGGCCCGGATGCATGCGGCGGCGGCGTTAGCCTGGATGTCCGGCTTGCCACCTCCGGTTTCAGCTTCACCAGGGCGTGGAGGACCGGAAGGGCGCCCTCGATGGCATTGATGCCGGCGCCTGTGCGATTGCCCTCGCCTGCATGCACGGCATGCCCTGTTATCGTCACCTGCAGATTGAATATGCCGAAACAGCCGGCCCAGACACGCGGTGCCGCCGATCCGTTGAAATTGATGATATGGTCCTTCAGCATGCCCTGCTCCGCGAGGTAGCGGATACCGGGATAGAGCCCGCCCTCCTCGTCGGTGCACAAAAGCAGCATCGGATCATAGGCGAGCGGCACGCCGCATACCTTGGCGGCCCGCAGCGCCAGCAAGGTTGCGGCGATCGTGCCCTTCATGTCGGCAGCACCGAGCCCGAACAGATCATCGCCCTCGACCGTCAGCCTCAGGGGATCACGAGTCCAGCCGGGCGCAACCGGCACCGTGTCGACGTGATAATAAAGGCCGCAGACAGGCTTTCCCGTTTCGCGGGTGGCAACGAGGTTGGTCCGCTCGCCAGAAGCCAGACCACCGGCTACGTACCAGAGATCACGCGGCACGACGACCCGCTCGAACTCAAACCCCAGCGGCGCCAGAAGCTCGGCCATCAGATCGGCGAAAGCGTTATAGCCCAGCCCCGGCGGGAATGAGGTGTCAACTTTGATCATCCGCGCCAGATCATCGACAGCAGCCTCGACATCCAGCTCAATCGCTGCCATGGCAGACTCAAAGCCTTGTTGCGAAGATGCTGGCTGCTGGGTGTTCATGGCAGTGTCCTCGGTACCCGTACGCCAGCCTCCTCAGCTTGCGCTTTAATATAAACTATATAGTAATAGTGGGTAGATCGAGACCATGAGTCAACTCCAAAGAAGAGGCAAATAATTGCCGGAACTGCCCAATAATTCATCAGGAGCGAGCAAGCTGACAGAATTGTCCTTGCCGCTTTACGAAGTGGTCAAGCGACAGATCACCGAAGCGATCATGATCGGCAAACTGGAACCGGGCTCTGTTCTGCCCAGCGAAGTGGCATTGTCGCAAACTTACGGCGTGGCCGTTGGGACCATTCGCCGAGCGCTGATGGACCTCACCAATGACGGCCTTCTCAGCCGCCGTCGCAAGACCGGCACCGTCGTGACCGGCCGCAAACCGCAGCACAGCCTGCGATTGTTTTTTCAGTATTTTCGACTGCACGGGCTGGATGGTTCGCTTAGCAAGTCGGTGACCAAGGTGACCTCGCTCGACAGGAGCTTTGCTTCCACCGCCGACGCGGGGAAACTTCAGATCGAGGAAGGATCGCCGATCGTCACCTTCCACCGGGTGCGCTACGTCGACGATCGACCGATCATGCACGAGACGCTGACACTTTCCTGCGAACGGGTTCCGGACTTCCCGGAGAGGGCAGAAGAAATCCCTGCGCTTTTCTACCTGCATCTACTGGAAAAGTACGGAATCCGCATCTCGGCCATACGCGAACAGATCGGTGCCGATCTCGCGACCGATTTCGATGCCCGGTGGTTAGACCTTGCCCTGCCGGCTGCCGTGCTAACGATCGACGAGGTCGCCTATGACCAACTCGCGGTCCCCATTCTCATATCCGCTCATCGCGCGACGACCGCGCACCACAGATATGTCAATGAGGTACAGTGAGCATTTGCTAATTGGCGACCCGTGTGGCCGCCTTGAGGGGAACAAGCCGGAGGCTTGCGCGCAAGTTTGATCCTGAAACCTAGCAAAATTCAGCTGTTCCTTTGTGGTGCGAGCGCCGATTTAAAGCGACTGTTGCACCCCCAGGTTTCCGAGATGATGGCTGAGCCGTTCAAAGGGTACGACCAAGGCGTCGTTGTTTTCGCTTATTTGCTGGACGGGCGTCCGATATCGCCGGCTTTCCACTCTTCACAAGCTCGCCGAGCCGGATCATCAGGAGCTGCTATCAATGCTTGCCGATGGCAGCATCTACCTGCTCTGGCCATCAGCGGCCCGGAACCTTCGGACCATGCGGATGCCCCGGATTGTGGAATGCGTCGTCTTCTCCACGACCGCCGGGTCGACATATCCAATCGGCTCGTCGAAGGCGAGGTGTAATCCTCAGTAGGCCGAGCCGTAGATCGGACCATTGCAGCCGTGGGTGTCTTCCGAATGTCCAGCCAGATCAACGAAGGACCAGATGTTGCCCTGCCGTTGAGTTCCTTGACGAGGAAGTCGCCCATGACATTGCCGAAGTGTCCGGCTCCACCATGAATTTCCGTGGTGACGGTGTCGGCCTCGATAAGACCCGTGTAAAGATCGACTGGAATGCCCGCCTTCATAGCCTTTTCGATGCCGGTGTCTGGTCACGAATGGTGCGCTGATCGTGGCCTCGTATCCCTCGCCCTTGATGCAAATGGCGAATTTTTCCGACGTCTTTTTTAGAACTCCTGCCATTCGTCGCCGGCCACGGCTACCGCGGCATTACCGGTGAAGGCGCGTGCGACCTTGCGGCCAAGGGCATGAGCCGGCGAGGCCACCGGTACGTCCCGGCCCTTGACGGGTCGCACGACAGAAGTCTGACGCGGACCAGACAGCTTGAACTGGGCCAGAAGCTCGTTTAGCGACGCGGCATCACGGGCGAGACCGTGGCTGGCGGCGGTCGATTCCTCGACCATGGCAGCGTTCTTCTGCGTGTCCTGATCCATCTGGTTGACGGCGGTGTTGATCTGTTGAAGGCCAGAAGACTGTTCCTGCGCCGATTCCACAATCGCGTTGACGTGCCGGTTGATTTCCTGCACTTCCGCAACGATCGTCGCCAGCGCCTGGCCGGTCTGGCCGACCAGGTGCACCCCGGCATTGACCTGCTCGTTCGATGTCGTGATCAGCGCCTTGATCTCCTTGGCGGCCTTGGCAGAGCGCTGTGCGAGCTCGCGCACTTCCTGGGCGACGACGGCAAAGCCCTTGCCGGCTTCACCTGCACGAGCCGCTTCCACGCCGGCGTTCAGCGCGAGAAGATTCGTCTGGAAGGCGATGTCGTCGATGACACCGATAATGTTGCTGATCTCGCCAGAAGACTTTTCGATCTGTTCCATCGCCTTGACGGCGCGCTGGACGACCTCCCCGGAGGTTTCAGCACCGCTGCGGGTGCGGGCAACAAGGGCGCCGGCTTCCTGAGCGCGCTTGGTGGCGTCCTTGACGGTGGTGGTGATTTCTTCCAGAGCGGCGGCGGTTTCCTCCACCGAAGCTGCCTGCTGCTCGGTGCGCTTGGCCAGATCGTCGGCAGCCGCCTTGATTTCGGACGAGCCGGCTTCGATGCTGCGGGCATTCTCTGCCACCTGCTCCAGAGCCGTCTGCAGCTTGCTGGCCGAGGTATTGAAATCATAGCGGACACCGTCAAGCGTCGCGGTGAAGGGCTTTTCGATGCGGTAGGACACATTGCCGTCGGAGAGATGGCTCAGTCCCTCCGCCAGGTTGTCGACGGCGAACTTGATCTCGGCGGCTTCCCGCGTCTTCTGGGCTTCGCGATCCATGCGGTCGCGTTCGGATAGACCGCGATTGTCTTCCGCTTCCTGCTCCAGGCGAAGGCGCTCGATCGCATTGTCGCGGAACACCGCCACGGCTTCTGCCATCTGGCCGATTTCGTCCTTGCGGTCGAGGCCGTCGATGGCAGCTTCCGTCTGACTGGCAGCCAGCGAAGCCATGCGTTCACGCAAGCGGGCCATCGGTACGGTGATGCCCTTATGGGCGATAGTCATGGACAGGACTGCGGCGATCGCAATCCCCAGAAGCATCCCGCAGATCGCATAGGTAATCGTGCTGGAGACCGATTGGCTCAACGTCTTGGCGCCGTTGTTGAGGATTTCGGCCATGGCGCCGTTATTGGCGCCGAATTTCGGCGAGAGATCGACGATCGCCTGGTCGAGCTTGGCGGAGAGCGTGCGAACCTTTTCTTGATCGCCTGCGGTATGGGCCTTGAGAAGATCGTCGCCGATTGCCTTCAGTGCGTCCGCTCCGGCAAGCAGTTCGTCGATCGCAGTCTTGCGGCTTGGCACTAGCGCCGGGATCTGTGTCAACCGGTCACGGGCGCCGGCAAATTCTTTCGAAAACCGGCCTGATAGATCCTGGAAAGCCGGCGTTGCCGGGTCCTGTGCCAGCGCGCGGCTCAGCCATGTCGTCGCGGTCCACATGCCGGCCGCACCGCGGGGTCCGAAGGTCGCCGCATTGCTTTCCTTCTGCAGGAACCCGGAATAGGCCTCATTGGCAGCGCTGAACTTGCTGGTGACATACATCAGGCCTGCCAGCGAAATGACGGCAAGGACGGCAATCGCCATCAGGAATTTTGTTTTGATCTTTAAATTCTTAAACATCAGATACCTCAAAAAACGCTCAATGAATGAAGGTGTATTGAAAAGCAAAATGCAGGAGCCGCAGTGGACATAATGCGGTAGCGATCAAACTTGATTGTTCGTGGATCATAGGTGCTTTTTCATAATAAAATCTTACCCTTGTCGCAGCGCACAAAAGCGCACGCCGATCTCCAATCTGCATTTCACGGGTGCTTAACCAAGGTGACAGAAGGTAATCCTGGTTTGTTGCGGCGCACAACGGGCTGCCTTTAATTGGAAAGCGAACCGTGGTTTCGGTTCCCCGCCAAGTCGGGCAAATTGATATGAAATCAAAAATCACAATCGAAGGACTTCAATGTGAATTTTTCACGCCGCAACATCATGAAGCTTTCGGCGGCCGCCTTGGCAACCGTCGTCCCGAAAATGGCATCTGCGCAAGCGATCGGCTTTACGCCAAGCCCCATCTATCCCGATCCGGCCATCCAGATTCTCGATCCGAGCTTTGCGAAGTATCGTGTCGCCAGCAGCTCGCTCGAGCAGGTCGCAACCGGCGCTCGCTGGCTGGAAGGTCCAGTCTGGTTCGGCGACGGACGCTATCTGCTCGTCAGCGACATTCCAAACAACCGCGTCATGCGCTATGACGAAGCCAATGAGAGCTGGAGCGTCTACAACGCCAACTCCAACTATGCCAACGGCCACGCCCGCGACCGCCAGGGCCGCCTGCTTTCCTGCGAACATCTGACACGCCGGGTCACCCGCACCGAATATGACGGTTCGATCACGGTGCTTGCCGATAATTACAACGGCAAGAAGCTCAACTCTCCGAACGACATCGTCTGCAAGTCGGACGGCTCCATCTGGTTCACCGATCCACCTTTCGGCATCGCCGGCGAGTGGGAAGGCGAGAAAGCAATACCGGAGCTGCCGCACTCGGTCTATCGCATCTCGCCGGACGGCAAGCTCGATCTTGTCACCGACGAGCTGAAAGGCCCGAACGGCATTGCGTTTTCGCCCGATGAAAAGAAGCTCTACATCGTCGAAGGCCGCGCATCGCCCTACCGTATCATCTGGAGCTACGACATGGGCGCAGACGGCGTGAAGCTTTCGAACAAGACGGCGTTGGTGACGGCCGACGACAATGGCGGTCTCGACGGCTTCAAGGTCGA
The DNA here is from genome assembly GCF_056755015.1 of Rhizobium sp. KNZ14-9A. Taxonomy (NCBI): domain Bacteria; kingdom Pseudomonadati; phylum Pseudomonadota; class Alphaproteobacteria; order Hyphomicrobiales; family Rhizobiaceae; genus Rhizobium; species Rhizobium sp. KNZ14-9A. The sequence goes on along the minus strand of NZ_JBPGXB010000004.1, from coordinate 2,011,173 downwards.
CATCGACGGCAACCTCTGGTGCGGCTGGGGATCGAGCGGCGCTGCGGGCGCCAGGCCCGAGGATCTGAACGGCGTCAAGGTCTTCAACTCGATCGGCAAGGCGATCGGCTTCATCCGCCTGCCGGAGCGTTGCCCGAACCTCGTCTTCGGCGGCCCGAAGAAGAACCGCCTCTATATGGCGAGCAGCCACTCGGTCTACGCGATCTATGTGGAAACTCGCGGCGCCGTCTGAACGCGCGAACCAAAAGCGAAGCGGTCGGGCCACCAGCACCTAGCCGCTTTCATTATCAAAGGCCAAACCGTCTCTTGCGCAGCAAATATAGGCTAATGGAAAGATACTTGTAGTGGCAGCCTGAGGCCGCTCTCCTGCCGTGAGTTCGGCCGTGCGCACTTCGGCTCGCTCGCGAGCAAAGCGACAGCCCGCTCCCTAAGCGGAGGGTGCGGCCGCGGGTGTGAGGAGAAATAGGCGTGAGCTGCGCCTTCACGCCGATGTATTTGGCGAGCATGTTGCAGAGATCGATTTCGTAGCCTACCGGCTCGCGGATGTGCCCCAATCACCTCCTCGACACTGCCCCGTCAAATAGTCGATGAACAGGTATACACCGCCCCATGGGTGCCGTGCCGCCTCGGCATATCCACGCAGATGTCGCGCAGCTTCTGTGCGTAGAAAGGAAGCTGTTGCTGGCTGCGAACGCAGAGATGGAGTTCCGTCGACGAAATAGACGGTGTTTCTGCATGAACGAACCATTACCCAACGAGATCAACTTTTGGCAAACCCATGATTGCCGAGATATGTTGGTTGCAACCGTCATTTCCTTGATCGCATCCCGTCACGACCGACAACCACAGGTCCGACGGCATGCCCCCGTCCAAAGCGACGGCGCATCGAACAGGCCCGCAGCCGCTGCCCTTAGTAAAGACCATAGCAAATAGAACTTTCGAACAGTCGCACAAGGTGCTGACCGCGCGCGGGTCCGAAAGCTGGCGCATTGCAAGGAAGACGCAATTAGACGCACCGATCTCCAGATTGGATTTTACGAACGCGGCAAGATTGCTCGCTGCAAAGCGGCTGGCCTCAGTGTCGCGGTCATCGCGGGTTGATAATGGGTGGAGGAATAAAGGAGAATATGGTGGGCCGGCGTGAATATGAATCGAATAAATAGATACTCTCAGTCCAAACCTGCGACATCGGGTCCAAAAATCATGATGTAAAATCCGGAGTGTTGAAAGCCTCGACCGGCGGTGGGTCGGAATCGAGTCTACGGATAGCGACCAGACATGTTTGGGCGCTGCAGCCCTGTGACAGTGAAGACGCCGGAATGTCGAGCGTTACGGTATTCGGATTGCCATGCCGCTCAATATTGCTATCACGGTCCATATCGAACCAGGCGCCGGTGGAAAGCCTTAACACACCCGGCATGATCGCGTCTGAAACGACGGCCGCGGAGATCAGCCGGCCGCGGGTGTTGAAGACTTCGACCAGATCACCATCAGCGATGCCACGATCAGCCGCATCGGCCGGACTGATATGGATCGGCTCGCGCCCTGCCACCTTGCCTGCCTTGCTGTGCGGGCTGGCATCAAGCTGGCTGTGCAGTCGGCGCACCGGCTGGTCCGAGATCAAATGCAGTTCCTGTTCGCCGCGCGATGCGGCACCCAGCCATTCCGGCGGTTCGAACCAGATCGGGTGGCCGGGGCAATCGGCGAGTGCGAAGCTATCGACCGTCTCGGAAAAGATCTCGATCAGACCAGACGGCGTAGGAACTGGGTTCGCACCAGGCGCGTGGCGAAACGCTTCTAACATGACGACCGGGCCTGCCTCGGGGCCGAGATCGAACAGGCCTGCCTCCCAGAATGTCTCGAAATCCGGCATGGCTATGCCTCTGGCGGCTGCATTGTCTCGGCTCACGGCATAGATGCGCCGCAGCCACCCATCCTCGTCGAGGCCTTCGGAGAAATTGATCTCGAGCCGTTTGGCCAGCGCGTCGAAAATGTCGAAATCGTTGCGCGATTGGCCAAAAGGTTCTTCGACCTTCTTCATTGCGACGACCAGATCCTCGCCGCCGGCAGCGGCGATGTCATTGCGTTCCAGCGAGGTCGTAACTGGAAGGACGATATCGGCGAGCTTTGCCGTCGACGTCCAATAGGGCTCGTTGACGACGATCGTCTCCGGCTTTTCCCAGGCTTTCAGGAGGCGGTTAAGATCCTGATGATGATGGAACGGATTGCCACCCGCCCAATAGACGAGACGGATATCCGGATAGCTGTAGTTTTTTCCATTGTAGGTGAAGCTGCCGCCCGGATTGAGCAGCATGTCGGCGACGCGCGCAACCGGAATGAAGGTCGAGACCGGGTTCTGGCTCTGCGGGAAAGTGCCGAACTTGAACCGGGCATTATCGTGCCCTACGGAATTCAGTGCGCCATAGCCAACACCGAAACCGCCTCCCGGAAGACCGATCTGACCGAGCATCGCTGCCAGCGTCACCGTCATCCAGAAAGGCTGTTCCCCATGCACGGCGCGCTGCAGCGACCAGGAGACATTGATCATCGTCCGGCTTGCAGCCATTTCCCTGGCAAGCGAGGCTATCCGGTCGGCATCGATGCCGCAGATTGCGGATGCCCATTCCGGCGTCTTGGCAATGCCATCCGTGTGCCCGAGCAGATAGGGCCTGAACCGGCCATAGCCGGTACAGTGGCTGTTGAGGAAGACGCGGTCTGCGAGGTTCTCGGTCTCCAGCACAAAGGCGAGCGCCAGCATCAGCGACACGTCGGTATTGGGGCGGACCGCCAGCCACTCGCTATCGACCGGCATATTGTCGGAGACCGGGCTGATATTGACGAAGCGGGTTCCGGCCTTTTCCATGGCCCGCATGCCTGCCGTCACCCGGTGGCGGCCAGCGCCTCCCGGCGACATCTGGGCATTCTTCGTAGGCACGCCGCCGAAGGTGACGAACAGTGTCGTATGCTTCGTCATCACGTCGAAGGACGTATGCTGGTCGAGCAGGATTTCGGTCGAGGCAACCGCATGCGGCAGGATCACCCGACCGGCCGCGAGACTGTAATTGTCAACATGGCTCACATAGCCGCCGATCAGATTGAGAAACCGGTGAACCTGGCTTTGCGCGTGGTGAAACCGTCCGGCGCTGGCCCATCCGTAAGAGCCACCGAAGATCGCCTCATTGCCGAAGGTCGAGCAGACCCGCTCGAACTCGCGGGCGAGAAGATCAAGCGCCACATCCCATTCTACCTCGACGAAGGGCTCACGCCCTCGTAAGTGAGGATTCGAGCCGGGTCCGTTTTCCAGCCAACTCCTGCGGACAGACGGTCTTGCTATGCGCACCTTCTTCAGATCGCCCGACGCCATATGAAGGCCGATCGGCGACGGATCGGAATCCTCTGCGGCGCCCCTTATTGAGGGGCTGCCCACCGGCTGGGGCACGACCTCGTAGACACCCCAATGGGCGGCAGTGCGAATCTTGCTGTTCGATGCCTTGCCTTGGCCCGTCACTTCACGGTCACCCGTTGCGCTTCGCGCTGCTGCAAGGCTTCGATGACGATGCGCGCACCGTCCTCTATCGCATGCTCGATCGCCGCGCGGGCTGCATCGGCCCGCTTATGCTGTAGCGCCTGCATCAGGTCGTCGTAGTTGTGATGATCGCTGGACCCGGACTGAGCCTCCGGATAGAGGTAGTTGAAGCCCGGTCCAGCCCTCAGCCAGAGCATTTCAATAACGCCGAGGAGGGTCGGCATGCGAGCCGCCGCGTAAAGGACGAAGCGGAATTCCTTATTCAGCGTCAGCGCCAGATGCTGGTTCTTTTCTGCCTTCGCGGCGAGGTATTTCTTCAGCAACCCTCGCATCTCGGCGATTTCCGAGCCGTTAATTTTGCCTGCGGCATTATAGGCCGCAAGCCCTTCGACAGATTTGCGGATCTCGGCGATCTCGGAATATTGCGCCACCGTCATCGTCGGCACCCGGAAAGATTGAGCCGGTTCCGCGGCCAGGACACCCGAGGCGGCAAAGCGCACCAGAGCTTCGCGAACGGGTGTAATGCTAATGCCAAGCGAGTGCGCCAGATCCTTCGTGACGAGCCTGGTCCCGGGCTCCAGCCGGCCCTCGATAAGCGCCGCGCGGATTTCATCCTCGACATGCGTAACTAGGCTCTTTCTTGGAGCTGCATTGAACAAAGCCGTACTCACATCACCCTCGTCATTGGAAAATTTGCCTGTTTTTTATCACAGATTCGGAACTGCCCATATCTTGCTCATACAGGATATATCATATATCGTCACGTCATCAACTGCCGTCCTGCCGGACGGGGGAAATGTCAACTCCGGAGAAGGTGAAGGCCGAATGAAAAGACTAGTTGCTTTAGCTCTCGCGGCATCCATGCTGCTGCCAGTCACCACAGCGACCGCCGAGGCTGCCGATCTCGTCGTCGGCCGTAGCGCTTCCACTACCGCCATGGACCCTGGCTTCCTTCGCGAGGCCGCGACCATCGTCGATAATATTTTCGACACGCTGGTCATGCGAGACAAGGACATGAAGCTCGTACCCGGACTTGCGACCTCATGGACGGCGATCGACGACACGACATGGGAATTCAAGCTCCGCGAGGGCGTCAAGTTTCACAACGGCGAGGCATTCGACGCCGAGGCCGTCAAGTTCACCCTCGACCGCGTTCTCGATCCGGCGGCAAAGTCGCCGACGGTCTCTTACATCCGCACCATCGCCAGTGTTGACGTCGTTGATCCGTCGACCGTCCGCATTAAGACCAATGGCCCCGATCCGCTGCTTCCAACCCGCATGAGCCGCTACCCGGCCTATATCGTTCCGCCGAAATACGTGAAGGAAGTCGGCAACGACAAGTTTGCCACCCATCCGGTCGGCACCGGTCCGTATAAATTCGTCGACTTCATTCCGGACCAGCATGTCATTCTCGAAGCCAACAAGGATTACTGGCGCGGCGCACCGTCAATCGACAAGGTCACCTGGCGCTCGATTCCGGACGGCACCGCTCGCGTCACGGCACTTCTGACCGGCGAAGTCGATATTATCGAAAAAGTCCCGGTGGATTTGCTCCCGCTAATCAAGGAAAGTCCCGACGCCGATCTCGTGCAGGTGAAGAATGGCGGTCTTACCATCTATCTTGGTCTTACCATGAAGGAAAAGCCACTCGATAATGTGAAGGTCCGCCAGGCGCTCAACATAGCCATCGACCGCAAATCGATCGTCGATAATATTCTTCAAGGCATGGCGGCCCCACGTGGCACCCAGGTCGGCCCCGCCGACTTCGGTTACAAAGACGTTCCAGTTCCGGCCTACGATCCTGCCAAGGCCAAGGCGTTGCTTGCGGAAGCGGGCTATCCGAACGGCTTCAGCATCAAGATGCAGTCCTCGCACATCTACATCAAGGACAGCGAAGTGGCACAGGCGATCGCTCAGCAATATGGCGACATCGGCGTGAAGATCGACCAGGAAGTGCTCGACTGGTCCGTCTATGCGCAGCAGGTGCCGCGCAAGGGCCCGATCTTCATGCTCGGCTGGGGTTCGACCCAGACGCTCGATGCGGATGCTGCCGTCTATGCCATCATGAAGACCGGCGAGCCCTACTCGACGGCCTCGATCCCGGAGATGGACAAGCTTCTCGACGAAAGCCGGGCGATCGTCGATCCGGCGAAACGCGAAGCCGTGCTCGCTCAGATCCAGGATCTGGCCGCCAAGGACGTGCCCCTCATCCCGCTGTATCAGGAGGATGCGCTTTACGGAAAGGCGAAATCGGTTACCTTTGAAGGGCGTCCGGACGCGCGTATCCCGATCTTCGACATCAGGAAGCAGTAAGACAGCATGGCGCGGTTTTGGAATGTCCGGGACAACGCGGATGCAATATTTGCGACGTTCCTTCTGGTCACGGTTCTGGCGCTCTGCCTCTTCGTGCCACTTTTGTGGCCGATCGATCCGGTGCGCGGAACCCTGACCGCGACATTCAAGCCGCCGCTCTCCGTTGTCGGCGGAGAACTCCATCCGCTCGGAACTGACCAGCTAGGGCGGGATCTTCTCGCCCGGCTGGGTCTCGGCACGTTGATCTCACTGTCGATCGTGACCGCGGCATCTGCCATCTCCGTTGTGCTCGGCACGACGCTCGGCATGATCGCCGGTTATTATCGCGGCTGGTTCGACATCGTCATCATGCGCGCCGTCGATGTTCAGCTCGCCATTCCCTTCATCCTACTGATCCTGTTGATCGTCGCGGTCATCGGACCTAGCATGGCCAATCTGGTCGTGGTGCTCGGTATTACCGGCTGGGCGGTGTTTGCCCGTGTCGCTCGCGCCAAGACGCTGGAAATTCGCGAGCTGGAATATGTCGATGCGTCCCGCTCGATCGGACTGCCGGACAGGACAATCATCTTCCGCCACATCCTGCCGAACATCATTGGGCCGCAGACCGTACTGATGACGCTGGACCTGCCGCGCCTGATTATCCTGGAAGCCTCGGTCGGCTTCCTCGGTCTCGGCGTGCAGCCGCCGACACCGACGCTCGGCAATCTGATCGGCGAAGGTCGCTCCTATATCCTGCTTGCCAACTGGCTGATTCTCTATCCCGGCCTCGTCATAGGGGCATTGGTGATCGGCTGCAATCTCATCGGTGACTGGCTCGTGCGGCGTGCCGACAGTAGGAATGCCTGACGATATGAAACCAGCGAGCTTCATCACCGGACGAGCGCTGCAGGGCATTGTCGTCATGTTCGGCGTCTCGGCTATCGTCTTCTTCGCCCTGTTCCTGACCGGCGATCCGGCCGCCCTTATGATGACGCCCGATGCATCGCGCGAAGAAATCGAGGCCTTTCGCCAGGCCATGGGCTTCAACGATCCGATCTGGGTACAATATGGCCGTTTCCTGGCCGGCGCGCTGAGCGGCGAGCTCGGCACGTCGGTGCGCTTCCACCGTCCAGCACTTGATCTCCTGGTCGAACGCCTACCGGCGACGGCGCTGCTTGCCTGCACGGCACTCGTCTGGAGTTCGCTGCTCGGTTTCCTGCTCGGCACGATCGCAGCGGTGCGCAAGAACAGCGCCATCGATTTCGCCATTCGCGTCATCTCGCTTCTCGGCCAGGCGATCCCGGTCTTCTTGCTGGCGCTGCTGCTGATCATCTTCTTCTCGCTGAAACTGCGCTGGCTGCCGTCGAGCGGTATCGGCTCGGTTGCCCAACTGGTCATGCCATCGATCGCACTCGGCGCCTATTATCTCAGCGCCATCACAAGGCTGGTGCGTGCCAGCTTGATCGAGGTTCTAGGCGAAAACTATATTCGCACCGCCCGCGCCAAGGGCATTTCCTCCTGGCGCATCATCGTTCACCATGCGCTGCGCAACGCGTTGATCCCGGTCATCACCGTGCAGGGCATGTATTTCGCCTCGCTGCTCGGGGGCGCGCTGGTGACGGAAATCATCTTCGCCTGGCCGGGCATCGGTCGTCTGGCCGTCGAAGCCATCCAGAACCGCGACTTCCCCGTAGTCCAGGCGGTCGTGCTGTTTGCGGCCGCGGTTTTCGTGGTCGTCAACTTCCTGGTCGACCTCGCCTATGTCTCGCTGAACCCGAGGATCAGGCTATGATCGACGAGTGGGCGGTCGAGGAGGCGCTGCAACTGACGCATGACTGGTGCGCCATCCCGTCGGTCAAGGGCGACGACAAGGCGCTGCGCGTCCAGGCGGACGAGATCCGCTGCTGGCTCCAGCAGCAGCTCGGCGCCGAGATCATCTGCTCCAACTCGTCGCGGGGCCGCCCGCCCGTGGTTCACGCCCGCATCGACGTGGGAGCCGCAATCACCGTCATCCTCTACAACATGTACGACGTGATGCCTGCCACGTCGCAGGGCTGGTCCGTCGATCCGTTCCGCGGCGGCATCGTCGATCTGCCGGAGATCGGTCCGAGTTTCGTCGCCCGCGGCGCCGAGAACAACAAGGGGCCGCTCGCCGGCATGCTGCTCGCCGTCAAGGCGCTTGCGGATGCGGGAAAGCTGCGCGTCAATGTCGAGATCCTCGTTGATGGCGAGGAGGAAAGCGGCAGTAGCGCCATGCGCGACTACCTGGCCAACGATGCCTGCCCGGTGCGGCAGAGCGCAGCCGCGATCTTTCCCTCCTTCTGCGAATATGGCGGCGGTCCGCCGCGGGTCTATCTCGGTTTTTCCGGCATCGCTAAGGGCGAGGTCCGTGTCGAGGGCGGCGAATGGGGTGGCCCGAAAGCGGCCATTCATTCCAGCAACGCACCCTGGATCGCCAATCCCGCCAGCCGGTTGGTCGAGGCCCTGTCATTGATCGGCAAACCGCCGACCGGCGAACTCGGCGGGATCGAGATCGACGCGGAGGCTGCCGGCATCATCGCGAGGCTGGCCGCGTCTTTCAATCCGGCGGCGGAACTGCGCTTTCGCAGAACCGAAAAGTTCGCACTCGAAGGTGGTGGCAGATCCCTCCTCGAACATGTCCTGTCGGCGGCCTCCTTCAACATTTCCAGCCTCGAAAGCATGCCGCTCACCGCCGATGGAGTCATACCGCATGGTGCCCGCGCTGGCTTCGAACTACGCACCCCGCCGACGCTCAATCCTGCCGATTTTTTGGCCACCTACCGAAATGCATTAAAGGCAACGCCCGGCGCTGTCTTGAATGTTGCGGACAGTTATCCCGGCCATCGGTTTTCCGCCGATGCGCCCGGTGTCGCACCGCTTCTGAAGAGCTACGAAAAGACCGCCCTTGCCGCGCCGCAGGTCTGGCCCTGGGCGATCGGCGCCGCCCCCGCCTATGCTTTTGCGCGGCATGCGAAGTCCTTCCTTCTCGCCGGCGCCGGTCGCGGCGGCAATGCGCATGGCATCGACGAGTTCATGACGCTCGAAGGGTATCGCCGATTCATCGAGTCCATCGCCCTCTGGCTCGATCTTGTCGCCGACGAAGCGGAGGCCGCATGAACACTATCCGCCATCTCTCCCGTGCCGACGCGATCGAAGCCGGTGCCCTTGACTGGACAGAAGCCGTCAAGGACGTGCAGGCAACGATACGCCTTCTGCGTGACGGCAAGGCCGGCATGGTCGCCGAAAGCGTCATGCCGCTCGGCGCCGATCCTCGCAACAAGGCCTATGGTCTCCCCGCCTTCGTCGGCGGCGTCTACGACGCAGCCGGCCTGAAATGGACGGTCCATCGCACCGAACCGGTGGACGATCTTCCCAGTATCAGCAGCACCACATTCATCAACGCCCTGACCGATGGCGCGCCGCTCGGCACTGTCGAAAGCGCGCTTCTGACCCGCATGCGCACCGCCGCCGTCTCGGCCGCTGCGATCCGCGGCCTGATGCCGAACGCTTTCAAAGCCGTCTCTATCCTAGGTGCTGGCGCACAGGCGCAGACGCATCTGGACATGCTGCGCAGCCTGTTTCCGGACCTGGGCGAAGTTCATCTCTGGAACCGGACGAGAGCCCATCTCGATACGTTGATCAAACAGGCAATCCCAAGCGCGATCACGCGGCTCATCCCGCATGATCACCTGCACGACGCGTTGGAAAATGCAGATGTCATTCTCTGCTGCACCTCGGCGCCGGAACCGTTTCTCGAAGCCTCCGCCGTCGGCGCCGGCCGGTTGATCATGCAGATCGGTTTCAACGAGGTGAAGTTCGAGACGATCGCTGCGACGGATCTCGTCACCGTCGATCTCTGGGGCGATTTTGCCGATAAGAGTGCAAAAAGCCTCTTCCAGATGTATCGCGCCGGCCAGTTTGCGCCCTCGCGTGTCGCGGCGGACCTGCCAGCCATCGTCCTCGATGGCTGGCAGCCACCGACAGGTGCATCGCTGTATTTCTCGAGCTTCGGCCTCAACGTTTTCGACATTGCCTTTGCGGCACGTCTGTTGCGACGGGCAAACGAACTCGGGATCGGCACCGCGATGCCGGCCATCTGATGCCTATTGCAAGGAAAGGACCCGGTCATGATCATCACCGCCGAAGAACTGCTGAAGGTGCTACCGCAAGGACAACTTGTCCCAGTCGACGTTCGCCCCGAAGCCGCCTGGCGCGAAAAGACGCTGCCAGGCGCCATTAATCTCAACGTCTACGACTACTTCATTCCCCAAAGCGATGAGACGGGGATAAGAGGCATGGCGGCGGGCGCGCACGAAGCCTTCGAACGGCTCGGCATCGGTCAGGGACGCGTTCCAGTCTTCTTCGAGGAACAGACCGGCATGATCTCGCCGCGCGGCCTCTGGTTTCATGAACTGGCCGGATTCGATGGCGGCCTCGTTCTCGACGGCGGTATCCAGGCATGGGAGGCAATCGGTGGTGAGGTCGCACCGGCGACCGGCGCCACCGACGCCATCCGGCAGTCGGATACCTCTCCGAATGGGTTTCGGCGCGAGCTTGTCGCCTCGACCGACGAGGTTCTCGGCCATTCGGACCGCAACACCGAAATTTTCGACGTCCGACGGCAGTCGGAATTCGAAGGTACCTTCGTGCATCCGTGCTGCGCCCGACCCGGCCGCATTCCGCATTCGCATTTCGCCTTCTACGAGGACATGCTGCGCGACGGCAAATATCGCCCCGCCTCTGAGATCCGCGAAATCGCCAAGGCCGCCGGCCTGACGCCGGATCGCCAGATCATCACCTATTGCCACCGCGGCGCCCGGGCCGCCACCGCGCTCTACGGCCTCAGGCTCGCCGGCTTCGACAAGGTGAAGATCTATACCGGCTCCTGGCACGAATGGGCCGGCAATGCTGCCCTGCCGATCGAGATCGGACCCGCCGAAGAGGTTTAAAGCCAGCTCTGGATTTCGATCGGGCTGCCGTCCTGAACCAGAGGCGGGATGGCGACGGATCGACAGACGGCTTGTCGCCGATGGCGATCTGCGCCAGCAGCTCCGCTCACCCGCCCGATCCCGAAACCCATCCCGCATGGAGCAGTTTTGCTGCAATCGGCGCGCCTCCCCACGCGAAGCGCCACTGAACATCGCCACCGGGCAGGTTGTTGGGCATCGTTCTGCCCCTCCAACCTGTCAGATTTTACGCGGCAACCGCAGCAGTGCCCCATTCGTCGCCCCAGACCTGCACCCTATGTCCAGGAGAGACTTCGAGATAGTCCCGCTTCGGGACCACGTAGGAAGTCGGCCGGATGGGGCTCTTGATCTCGTCGTTGCTGAGGCCCCGCCGGATACCGCGGCGCGACGGATCAGGAACCGGAACCGCCGCCAGAAGCCGCTTCGTATAGGGATGTTGCGGGTTTTCGAAGATCGACTGGCGCGGCCCGATCTCGACGATCTCGCCGAGATACATGACGGCCACCCGGTGGCTCATCCGCTCCACCACGGCCATGTCGTGGGAGATGAACAGATAGGCAAGACCGAGGCTTTCCTGCAGGTCGAGCATCAGATTGATGACCTGCGCTTTTATCGAGACGTCGAGCGCCGAGACGGCCTCGTCGGCCACGATGATCTGCGGCGCCATGGCGAGCGCTCGGGCGATGCAGAGGCGCTGGCGCTGGCCGCCGGAAAATTCATGCGGGTAGCGGCTTGCCATATCCGGCTGCAGGCCGACCTTGAACATCAGGTCGGCGACCCCGTCTCGCGCGTCGCCCTTGCCAGACGCAATGCCGTGGGCCAGCAGGGGTTCCGCGACCGCATCGCCGACGTTTATGCGCGGGTTGAGGCTGGCGAACGGATCCTGGAAGATCATCTGGATATGCCGCCGCATGGCACGCATTTCCGCGCCCTTGAGATCAAGGATCTCCTTGCCGTCGAGCTTGACCGAGCCGGAATTGGCGTCCAGCAGCCGCATGATCGTGCGTCCGGTCGTCGACTTGCCGCAGCCGGATTCCCCGACAAGCGCCAACGTTTCGCCGGCTTTCAGATCGAAGGACAGGTCTTCTACCGCATGCACGCGTCCCGACGTCGCCCCGAGAAAACCTGCGCCGACATCGAACCGGGTTACGAGATTGCGCACCTGGAGAAGTGGGAGCGGTTTGACGGAGACGGTATCGGCAACCGGAGGCATATCGACCGGCACACCGCTTTCGACATCGATCAGCGGGAAACGCGCCGGGCCGGATGCGCCCTGCATGGAGCCGAGTTTCGGCACGGCGGAAAGAAGCGCCTTAGTATAGGCGCGCTGCGGTTGATCGAAGATCGCTTCCGTCTCACCGCGTTCGATCGCCTCGCCCTTGTACATGACGAGCGTCCGGTCGGCGATCTCGGCGACGACCCCCATGTCATGGGTGATGAAGAGAACGGCCATGCCATCTTCTTCCTGCAAGAGCTTGATGAGTTCCAAAATCTGCGCCTGGATCGTTACGTCGAGGGCCGTCGTCGGCTCATCGGCGATCAAGAGCCGTGGCCGGCAGGCGAGTGCCATGGCGATCATGATGCGTTGGCGCATGCCGCCGGAGAGCTGGTGCGGATATTCCGTGAGCCGCGTGCGGGCGGAAGGGATACGCACCTTCTCAAGAAGCCCGAGCGTCTCCTTTGCCGCATCCCGGAAAGGCAGGCCGCGATGGGCAACCAGCACTTCCGATATCTGGTCACCGACAGTCAAAGACGGATTGAGGCTGGTCATCGGCTCCTGAAAGATCATGGCGATACGGTTGCCGCGGATATTGCGCATCTGCCGCTCCGGCAGCGTCAAAAGCTCCTGCCCTTCCAGCCTCACCGAACCCTCGATCCGGCAGTTGTCCTGTCCGTAAAGCCGCATGATCGACAATGCTGTAACGCTCTTGCCGGAGCCCGACTCGCCGACCAGCGCCAGCGTTTCGCCGGCAGAGACATCGAAGGACACTTCGCGGACGACTGGCAGCCAGACACCCTTGCGCCGGAACGAGGTTTTCAGGCCAGAAACGGTCATTACAGGTTCGGTCATGTCCATTCCTTTCATCGCGAAAAGGCACCCGCATGCCCGTGCCTCAATATCTTGAATGCCACAAATAAAAGCACCTTGCCAGGGTCGATATAGGATATATTATATATCATGATCTGGCGGAACCGTCCTTTGCGGGGCGGGTCCGCCTCGGCAGCGATGAAGGAATTCCGCAGATGAAGCTCGAAGAAATCCCCCGGCTCTCCCTCGGCTACCTGCCGACCCCGATCGAACCGATGGAGCGCCTCGGCGCCGAAATCGGCATATCCCTGTCGGTTAAACGGGACGATTTCACCGGCTTCGGCGGTGGCGGCAACAAGGTCCGCAAGCTAGAGTACCTGATGGCGGATGCCGTCGCGCAGGAGGTCAAGGTGCTGATCACCACCGGCGGACACCAGTCGAACCATGCGCGCATGACGGCCGCCGCCGCCCGCAAGTTCGGGATGAAGCCGATCCTCGTGCTGCGCGGCAATCGTCCGGACCAGTATCAGGGCAATCTTCTGCTGGATCATCTGTTCGGCGCCGAGATCGATTTCCTCGATCCGGATGCCTATTTCACCGAAATCAACCCGCGCATGGATCACCATGCCGCGGAAGCAGAAGCCCGCGGTGAAAAGCCCTATATCATCCCGCTCGGCGGCGCGAGCGCGCTTGGCGCGATGGGCTACGTCAATGCCGTCAAGGAACTCTCGGAACAGTACATGGCCGTCGGCACGCCGGCACCGCAATATCTCGTCGCTCCCGTCGGTTCCGGCGGCACGCTGGCAGGCCTTCACATCGGCTGCTCGCTCTATTGGCCGACCACGGAAGTGGTCGGCATTGCCGTCACCGGCAGCGCCGTTCCCTTCAGCGAACGCATCGCCGCGATGGCGAACGCCGGCGCTGCGCTTCTTGATCTGAGGAAACGCTGGACTGGCGCCGACATCCGCATCGAGAACGACTATATTGGCCCCGGCTATTCAATCCCCTCGGAGGCGGGCAATGCGGCGATCAAGCTCGCCGGCAACCGCGAAGGCATGCTTCTCGATCCCGTCTATACCGGCAAGGCCTTCGCCGGCATCATGGGATGTGTCGAGAACGGTTCCATCGCCAAGAGCAGCTCGGTGCTGTTCGTCCATTGCGGCGGCTCCCCGGCGCTCTTCCCCTACGCAAGACTTCTGACCAGCGATCTGGCGGGCTGAATGCATGGTCCAGCGACTGAAGGCGGTTGGTTGAGGCTTCGATTACCTGGCAGCCTCGCGGTTTTCGAGATTCCTAGCGAGCAGTGCTACCGCCTTTGTTAGCGCGCTCGGTCCAATCCCGAAAGCACGTTCAACGATGCATGCTTCTCCACGGATGTCGCCGGTCAGGTTGAAAATCGCAGCCTGTCCTTTGCGCAAAGCGCGCATGACCTCGAAACCTTTGATCGTCGCATAGGCCGTTTTCAGCGTCTTGAATCCTCTCACCGGTTTGATCAGTTGCTACAGCTTGCCGTGATCGGCCTCAACGACGTTGTTCAGATATTTGACCTGCCGGTGCACGAGCTCTACAGGACATTTGGTTTCGGCGCCGAATGGCCTTTGGTTCTCGCTAGAGGCCTTACAATGCCGGAAAGTTGATTGTGGGCGTTACAACTGCATTGCTTGGAACACACGCCCCGCCCTAAACGAAGTCCCATTCCGGTTGGTCACGGTTTGCGGGCCAACCAGGTGGACGCCCGCTCACTTAGCCGAACTTCGGGACTGACGGTTGCTCAGTCTCAGTTCAGGCGGTCATGAATAGCGGTGACGTCCAAATGCGGGATTGATCCCTCTGTCTTGCTGTCAGGAAAAGCGGGTGTTCAGGCCCGTCGTTCAATGGAAGTCCTGCAAGCGGGATCTCACCCAAGAGGTCGCGCGGAAGAGGGTGATCGGTGACGCGCTCCAACAGAAGGCGCAATTCAACACCGGCAAGATCGACCGAGATGGAGCCCTGTGCGATCAGCTCGTTTCCGCTTGCCTCCAGCGACACTTCGGGGGCATGGAGATGCGGCGGCGGCTGGAGCGGATCTCCGATCTTGCTGTAGCCATGGAGCTTCACGGCAATAGCGATGCGCGCGTCGCGAAGGTCGGAAAGCTCAAGTTCGATCCCGTCGACGTCTCCATGCGTTGCCGTCCTAAAGCCGAGCGTGCCGAGCCCAGTGCGCCACACGCTTTGTTCGGGATGATCGAAACCGATCCCGTGCACACCCAGAAGCGCTGCACCGGTCACAACCACCTCCCCGCTCCAATAGGCAGCGCGATAGCGATCCTTGATCCGTGCGCCACCGAAGCGAATGCGCACTCTCCGCGCGCTGAAGCCCGCTTCGGCATGAAGATCGCGACGCCATACGACGCAATCTCCGTCAAAGAGCTGAACCTCCTCCCATCCGGCATCGCCGAGCAGGCGGTAAGATAGCGGCTCTTTGGATTCGGCGCTGAATACCTCGCCCATAAAATGCCTGCCTTGCGACAGAACGGCGAAACTACGTTCGCCAGTCGTGGCAAAAGTGCGCCTCGCCCGAAGCGCGCTGCCGACGCCGGCTCGGTCGAAGCGGTCGGCGATGACGCCGGTGAGCCCGCCGCGCGCGCCGAAAGCTCCGGTGGCCGGCGCACCACCGCCGCAGCGGCCCTGGTGTTCGTCGCTCGCAGCGGAAGCGCCGACCCTGTACCCGCGTGCCAGGGCTTCGGTGTAAAGCCAATGAAATTGTCCCCAGGCGGAACCGACCTCGATCAGTCGTTCCAGCTCCGGATGGTTCCAGTCCAGAATGCAGCGCCTGCCACCCACATGCGGGATTAGCAAATGGCCTTCCGGATCATCCTCATAGGCGGCATAGAGCCTGTCGACGGGCCATATCCCAGGACGGATCGCGCCCGCCGTCGTCTCATTCCATTCGAAAGAGCGAAGGGAATGCCCCTTCTCGTCGAACGGAAACCGGGGCTTGCCGTCGCGCAGAAAGACGACGTTGCGGTCGCCGCCGGCAGCGGAGTTGCCGCACCATTCGGTGCCCGGGTAGCAGACAAAACGACCGGGCTCGTTGAGATCGTGGATGATCTCCACCGCCTTGTCCCAATTCGCCTCGGTGATGTTGAAGTCGTTGACGGTATAGCCCACCACGTCAAGCCCGGCGATGTCGCGCCCGTAGGTGAGATTGTAGGTCGCGTCATTGGTGCCGACAGTGTCGTCGGAATGGACGTGCAGATCCGCATAGAGAGGGCGCAAGGCGCCGTCTTCCCCCTGGACATAGGCGACGCCCGCGGCGACGAAGGGTTCGCCGTTCAGCCGTGCTTCTAGTTTCCACTCGCCGGCGTCGGCGAAGGAAAGGCCGGAGATCCGCGCGAATGTCCAGCCTTCCGCGGCGAGTGCCACTGGCTCCGTTGTTTGCGTGCCATCCGGGGCGGTCATGACGAGCGAGCCCTGCAGGTCGCGACCGCGGCAAGTGTTTCCCCATATATCGTCGACGCGCACGATAGCGTCGAAGATTTGACCGAGGCCAACCAGCCGCGGCGCGATGACCTGAAGCGCATACGGCTCGCCGGCCGCGATTTCCAGAGTGCAGTCGCCTGGAACTTCTGCAAATTTCGAGCTGCCGAGCGGATCGACGAACAGCCGGAAACGGAACGCCTTCTCCACGAAAGTCTGCACCCGCGTGCCGGCGCCGCCCTGCCGCCGATCGCCCAGGCGGATGACGATCTTGTCGCCGGGATTGAGATAGCCGTCGACGACGTCAATGATGACAGCTTTTTGGAAGGGACGCTCGTGTCCCTTTTGATCGAAACGCACCTTCAATGCTTGAATCGTGCCTGGGCTTTGCCCCGAAACCAGAGGGCCGGCGTGGTATTCGGCGGAGACATAGTTGGCGCCCGTCGGCTCCGTTGTCTGGAACAGCGCCCAGTCGGAATAGAACTTGAAGGCGAGCTTCAGCCACGCGCCGTCGGCGAGGCCGACAGCGCCGACCTCATAAGTGAGCTCCAGTTCGGTCCACTCGCCCGCCGTCAACACCTGCCTCTGGCAGGTCAGACGGCCGAGAAAGGGCAGAGTATCGAAATGACCGGCAAGCCCCTTCGGAGAATGAACGGTGGTTTGAAAAGTCCGATGCGGCAAAATCTCTGTCATGGGGAATGTCCGTTTATTGTCCGCGCCAGCCTTCGTAGTGGCGCTCTATCCGTCGAAACACGAGACTCTCCATGAGCCACGCCGTGAGCCCGATCAGGGCGATGCCGAGAAGCACCTGCGCCGAGTTGCCCAGCTGCCCGCCCATGGCGACCATCCAGCCGATCCCCTCGGATGCTCCGATCATCTCTGCCGCCACAAGCGCACGCCACGCCTGGGAAAATCCGATGCGCAATGCGGCAGTCAGGAACGGGAGAGAGGCAGGAAGATATACATGAGCCAGCAATTGCAGCCGCTTGGCACCCAAAATGCGCGCCGCTCGCACTTCGCCACTGCTGATGGAGAGCACGCCCTCCTGAATCGTCAGGGCCATTGGAAAGGCCGATGCGATGAATATGACGACGGCAATGGAGAGATACCCAAGGCCGAAGAAAATCAGTGACAGCGGCGCCCAGGCAATCGGCGGGATAGCCATGAAGAGGCCGACCAGAGGCTGGACGAATTCACGGAAAGGCCGCCAGAGTCCGGCGGATACACCGATGAGCACAGCAGCCATGACGGCCGCTCCGAAGCCGCCGAATTCCCGCAACAAGCTCGCCATGACCTGGCGGCCCAACTCGCCCGACCGGATCCAGCGAAACCCTTCGGCCGCCACGTCCCATGGCTGCGGCAGCACATAGGAGGGAACGCGGCTTGCCGCGATGCACCACACGACAAGCAGGAACGGGAGCGCTGCCCAGCGCCAGGACGGTTGCGGAAAATGCAGCCGCGCTGCCAACTTCTTCATTGATCGGATCTCATCGTTGCGCGGCCGCTTTGACGGCGAAGCTGTCATCAATGATATCGTCGACATTCAAACGCTTATCGAGAAAGCCGAGGGCGACGGAATAATCGATGAGCCTCTGGATGAACGCACGATCGGAAGGCTCGATTTCGGCCGACCACCCAAGGCGCTTCCTTGCCTCCACGACGATCGCTTCCGGCGGAACGACACTTCCGTCCGCGGCCGTCAGAGATTCCAGCTTAAAGCTCCGGGCAATGATCCGGTCGGCCTCCTCGGGGTTCTCCCGCAGAAAGACGATGGCCTTCGAATTCGCCCGCAACAGCTTCACCAGATCCTCCGGTCGCTCCTTCAGCGTCTTGGCAGGCGCGGCGATGACGTACCAGGGATAGCCGGGCAGAGCTTCGTTCACGTCAAAGACGACGCGACCTGCACCACGCAGCAACGATTGGCTGATGAAAGGCTCCCACAAGAAGGCTGCATCGACGACACCGGTATCGAGAGCAGCGTTCATGTTGCCCACGGGCATTTGCGACAGCGCAAGATCCGTGTCCGGGCTGAGGCCGGCGGCCTCCTTCAGGACGTAGCCGCGCAGCAGCACATCCATGCCGCTGCCCCTGTTGACGCCGGCAAGCCTTTTGCCTTTAAGGTCGGAAAGCGCGTGGATGGAGCCGTCCGTCCTCGTGATCAGCGCTGCCTGACCATAATTGACCTTGGCGATGATTTTGGCATCGAGACCACGCGCTGCCCATTGATAGACCGGCGGCGCACCGATATAGGCCACGTCGATTTCGCCTCCAGCCACCGCCTGCTGGATGATCGGACCATCGCCAAAACCCTTGAGTTCGACGTTCAATCCCTCTTCCCGAAAATAGCCTTTCTCCTCGGCGATCAGCGCAGGCGCGTTCGCCATGGCTTGAACCCAGCCAATGCGAAGCGGCTGCGGGTCCCCGGCGTGGGCGGGCAAAGCCGCCGCAAGTGCGAGAAGAAGTGCAGGTAGAATGCGTTTCATCGGATGATCCCCTTCACGTAACGGGTTGATTGTCGGCCGTGACCTTGGCTATTTCCTCGCAGAGCCGTTCGCGCAGTTGTGCGAATAAAGGATTGGCTCTCGTGCCACGCTGGTCGCGAGGACGCGGCAGATCGATCGGCACTTCGGCGGTGATGCCTGCCGGCGGCAGCCCAAGGACGAGAACCCGGTCGGCGAGATAGATCGCTTCGTCGATGTCATGGGTGATGAACAGCACGGTTTTTCCCAAGCCTGACCAAATGCGAAGCAATTCGTCATTGAGAGAGGCGCGCGTCATCGCGTCGAGCGCCGCAAATGGTTCGTCCATGAGCAGTAGGCGCGGCTCAAGCGCCAGCGAGCGCGCTAGCGCAACCCGTTGACGCTGGCCGCCCGACAATCGGTGAGGTGGCTCATGCGCCTGCTCTTCCAAGCCGACAAGCCGCAGAAAATGCAGCGCGAGGGCTCGCTGCTCTTGGGACGATCCACGGCGATTGATGCGTAGGCCGAAGCGGACGTTTTCTAGGACGCTCAGCCAAGGGAAGAGATTTGGCAACTGGAATACATATCCGAGAACCGGATGCTCCGGCGCAACAGGCGCACCGTCTATGGTGATATGCCCCGATTGCGGGCGCAGGAAACCGGAAAGAAGATTGAGGAGCGTTGACTTGCCACAACCGGACGGACCGAGGATTGCCACGAATTCTCCCGGCCGAGCTTTCAGCGAAAACCGTTCGAATACGCCGCGTCGGCTTTCGGGATAGGCGAAAGCCATGCCGTCCACCGAGAACGCGGCGCCGGATGAAATCTGCCGTGGTGTAGATCGAGATGCCATGTTGCCTGAGGATGACCCTGGATTGGAGTTGCCCCAAGATTTAATACATTATAATACAGGCTATCAACGTGAAGAGTTCCCCTTGTCTGGCGACTAAAGGGAACGCTATTCCAAAGCTTTGCTGCTTCGTGGTCTTTTCGACCCAATGGAAGATAGATGAGTCTGATACGGAACAACCCGGTGGCGATGTATCTGCAGATCGCCGACCGCCTTCGTGGCGAGATCACCGAAGGGGCCTACGAACCCTCCGGACGGCTCCCGTCAGAATCGCAGACCATGTCCCGCTTCAATGTCAGCCGCGTTACCGTCCGGCTGGCGCTCGAACAGCTCGACAAGGACGGGCTGATCGAGCGTCGGAAAGGCAAAGGCACTTTCGTAGCAGGCAAGCAGGTGCGCCATCGGATCGATACGCTGCGTAGCTTTCATGAGTCGCTGAAAGTCCAGGGCTTCGATACCACCATGCGAATCGTTGAACTGACCGCCATTGAAACACCACCTGCCTTCATCCCGCTATTCGGAACGAAATGCGCACTTTTAGAACGGCTTCATGTCGTGAATGATGAACCAATTGCGTTGGGCCGAAGCCTGTTGCCGACCTTCATATTGGAACTAGAACCAGCGGTCGCAGAACAGCAACCGACTTATGCACTCCTCAAAGACAAAGCCGGCACCGACATTGTCTCCGCTGAGATTGCGATCGGGGCGCGTGCTGTCTCGCCTCGGATCACGTCGCTGATCGGAGCGACGGAAAATACCGTCCTGCTCGTGCTCGAACGAACCTCCTATTTCGATAACGGCGTCTGCGCCGAAAAGTCTGAATTCTTTATTCGGCCGGAGCGCTATAAGTTTGTCCTCGGTAATCGAATCCTCGAGCGCTGATTGTTTGAGTACTTGCTCTTGATGAGACCAGAACCCAGAGCGCTGCCATTACGATTCTATCTGCAGGAGATTCTGCAGGAATAACGGGAGCTTGGCCTTTGGTAGGTCTAAGACATGCTTGCCGCCGCGCAGCAATCATGTCTAACGTCTCAAAGGTCAGCATTGCAGTAACACCGCAGCAAGCTGAGCTTTTGCGCGATGCGGTCGAAAGCGGTGCTTATGCCAGCAGCAGCAGCGAAGTTGTACGCGAAGCCATGCGTGACTGGTCTGCGAAATGGGCTAGCCGGAAGGACGATATTGTGCATCTCCGCGAATTGTGAGCGCAGGGCAAAGCCAGCGGCGCGCCGCAAGCTATTAATTTCGAGGCAACCCACGGAAAAGCCCGTCAGAAACTGAACGCCGCTCGCAATCATGGCGGTTAAGCTCGTTTGGTCGCCTCAAGCCGAGGACGGCGTCATCAATACTTATGTCGAGATAGGTCTTCACCAACCTCAAGCCGCTGAACGCTACTATGAGCAGTTTAGGCAGAAAGTCGGCCTTTTGGCCGAAGGCCGATGGTGTCCTGACCTTCGACCGGCTGTCCTCGGTGTTCCTGTCGAACACCAATCACGAGGAAGACCAGCCGGTGCATCTCAAGGTCAAGGACATGGCGCTGCAGAAGTCGTCCGAGCACGACATCTATGCCGGTCCCTCGACCCGCTACTGTCCGGCCGGCGTTTGCGAATGGGTCGAGAAGGATGGCCAGGAAACCTACGTCATCAACGCCCAGAACTGCGTCCAATGCAAGACCTGCGACATCAAGGATCCCAACCAGAACATCAACTGGGTTCCGCCGCAGGGTGGCGAAGGGCCGGTCTATCCGAATATGTGACCGTTGCATCGACGCTGCCGCCAACCTGGCAGACGTCCGGTTCTTTGACAGTCACGCGAGGACAACATTCGCACTAGCACCGGCGCGCTTGACCCACCAACAACTCAACAGCTGGCGCCGAAGTTCACTTCCGCTCCACTCTCCATAACCGATGAGGCGAATTGCGCTCATAGCCGAGTTCCGCGAAGCTCGCGACTTCCAAAATCAACCCCCACGGGGCTCGGAAATAGATCCAATTGAATCCCGCCAATGGTCCGCTTTCAACTAAGTTGGGTCCATCCAGCATGTCGATGCCCTGCGCTCGCAATCGATTCGCGCACGCATGAACGTCGTCGACTTCAAAACAAAGATGCATGCCGCCGACCTCCGAGGATCGCTTCGGTCGGCTGTCTTCCTCGCCACTATATTCAAACAGCTCGACACTCGTCCCTTCGCCGCAACACAGGAACACCAGATCGCGTATGGTCGATTGTGCGGATGCGCCCAGCTTTTTTGCCATGAAATCCTGGTCGACATCGAAGGGTCCAGTACGAAAGACCTCGATTGCACCGAAAACCGCCCGAAAGAAAGCAATGCCCTCTTCAATATCCGGCACCGTAATGCCGATGTGGTGCATGCCGTAGACCCTGCCCGCCATATGATAACCTTATCCAATTTGTTGAGCCGCTCGAAAATGCCGGACGTGCGTGTGCTGATAGAAACCGCGGCTTGCCATCAGTCGCGGAGGAGGTCGCCTCAGCTAGTCTGCTGTCCGCCTGCGGGCAGCCGAATAGATCAGCGCCGCGACGACAATCAGGATGCCCTGGAACAGATATTGATAGGTCTGCGTGAGACTGAGGAATGTCACCGCGCTCAGCACTTCCGTCAGCAGGACGGCACCGAGGACCGTGCCGATGAATGTTCCGCGACCACCCGTCAGGCTCGTACCACCGAGTACGACTGCCGTGATGCTGGACAAGGTGTAGTTGACGCCCTGGCGTGGATCGCCGACGCCGATCTGTGTCATCAGCATGAGTGCGCCGACGGCGGTCATCAGGGAGCAAGCGATATAGCCGCTGATATAGGTCAGATCGACACGAATGCCCATTCTGCGTGCGGATTCCTCGTTTGAACCGACCGCCCGCAAGCGCCAGCCAAGTCTCGATCGGCGCAGCGCGTATTCACCAATCAGCGTCACGACGACGAGGATGAGGAAGGCGACGGGAAGCGGCCCCCATTGCCAGTTGATCCAATCTGTGACGGTCGAGCTGATATAGCCGTCCGGATTTTCGCGCAGCAGAAAGCTGAAACCCTGTATCGCGATATACATGGCAAGTGTTGCCGCAATCGGCGTAAAGTTCGCGTATCGGATCAAAACGCCATTCACGGCGCCCGTGACGAACGCACCCGTCAGGATGAGCAGAAATCCAATCAACATCATACCGCTCGACATATCCTCGGTGACGAAGAACGAGGCGACGACGACGAGAAAACCGGCAAGCGGGCCGACGGATAGGTCGATGCCGCCCATGAGCAGCGCGATCGTCTGTCCGAGGGCGATGAAGCCCAGTGCGGTCGACAGCAGGAGGATGTTGTAGATGTTGTAGATCGACAGAAAGTTGTCGTTCTGACCATTGACGAAAAGCCCGAGAAGAATAGTCACAAGCGCCAACGGCACGGCGGGCGCAATATCCGACTGCAGGAAATGGCGCAGCCCGTTCGGTGCGGTCCCCCCTGATATCGAACCGCTTTCGACATCGTGAGTTGCGGCCTTGACGGCCGCCGCGACGATGCGCTCTTCGGTGACATCATCACCGGTCAACGTTTCGACGACGTGACCGCGCGACATGACGATGACCTTATCGCACAGCCCCTCGAGCTCGACCGCATCGGATGAGTTGACGACAACAGGCGTTCCTGCCTCCGAGACGTCACGCAGGATACGATAGATCTCGAAGCGCGCGCCAACGTCCACACCCTGCGTCGGCTCGTCGGCAATGACAATGCCAGGCTCTGACAGGAGGGCGCGCGACATTACCACCTTTTGCTGATTGCCGCCGGACAAGGACATGATCGGTGCTTCGAGACCGGGAGCTTTGACTGCCAGCTCGCCGAAGATCGCGGTGACTTTTTCGTGCTCTCTCCTACTGTTCATGACGCCACTTGCGGCGAATTTCTCCAGCGCAGAGAAGGTGGCGTTTTCGCGCACCGTCAGGCCGCTCGCCACGCCTTCGAGATGTCTGTCAGACGGCATGAAGGCAGATTGACGCAACAGCGTCGGTTGATTGACGGCTTGCCCGTGAAGCGTGACCGCCCCCTCTGCTGTGTGCAGACCGGCAAGCGTGCGCATCAGCTCTGTCTGGCCGTTGCCGGAGACACCGGCGACGCCAATGATCTCGCCGCGCGCTACATCAAAACTTACATTGGTAAATCCGTGGCCGCTCAAACCCGCAACGGACAAACTGGCCTCACCGCCGACCCGCTTCGACTTTGGCGGAAAGGCAGCCTCCAGCGTGCGGCCGACGATGAGATTGACGAGCTCGGCATCGCTCGTGTCATCGACAAGTGCCGAACCGCGCACGCGCCCGTCTCGCATGACAGTGACGCGCTGGGCGATCTGGCGCAGCTCTGCCAGACGGTGGGTGATGTAGATCACCGAGGTGCCCGCCTTCACCGCCTTGCGGATAAGACCGAAGAGCATGTCAGTTGCCTCCTGGTCGAGGGAGGCCGTCGGCTCGTCAAGGATGAGGAGCTTCGGTTTCATTGCGAGCGCCTTGCCTATTTCGAGCAAATGCTTCTGCGCCACCGTCATCTGGCCGGCGCGCATGTGTAACGGTAGTGCCAATCCGACCGTGTCGAGCATCTCCCTTGCGACTTCGCTCATGGGCCTGCCGGAAAACATCGATGGCGGCAGGGCAACGCTCAGATTTTCGAGGATCGACAGGTCGTTGAGGATGGCGGGATGCTGGAAACAGATGGCAATGCCGATGGTGCTCGCGAACTCAGGCGTCATCTGCCTGATGCGCTCGCCCTCGAAGCTGATCTCGCCCTCGCTCGGTTGGAGCGTGCCGGCGATGATGTTCATCAATGTCGACTTGCCTGCACCGTTCTCACCGAGAATGGCATGGACTTCGCCCGGCCGGAATTCGACGCTCACGTCGCGAAGCGCGGCAACACCCCCAAAATATTTGTGGATTCCGGTCAGGCAGATCGTCTGGTCGGAACGGGTCGACAACGGTGTCGCGATTGCATTGATTTCTGCTGCAGCCATAGCTTGTCATCCGCTGGAAGAGAAAACCTGCCCGGAGCTCGGGCAGGTCCTGGATGTTTACGATTACTTTCCCACCGCCTTTGCCTGATCCTCGGCTGAAAGTTCGGAGGACAGGTAGATCGCGCCCGGAAGATCCTTGCGGCACTGCACCGCGCTTGGCTTGCCGGATACCGAATCCTCGAAGGCCGGTGCCTTGAAGACCTGTTCGCTCGGCGGCGTGCCGCCGGTGGCAAGCGCGACGGCCCATTGGACCGCGAGCCTGACATTGTCGTTGCCGGTTGCGACCGTGAAGAGCTTGAAGTCCGGATTGCTGTCCTTGTTGTCCTGCCAGAAGCAGCCGAGCGAATTGCCATCAGAGGTAGCAAGCGCCGGGATCGACTTCCCCTGTTTGGCAAAGAGCGGCAGCGCACCGACGAGAGAGGGACCGAAGTCGGAGATGATCACATCGATCTTCTGGTTCTTGGCGATTTCCGCCGTCAGTACCTTCTGTGTCAGCGCCGGATCCCAGTTGGTGACGGCGAAGGGCTCCTGATTGACGAACACATATTCGGGGCCAAGAACCTTCTTGAGGCCCTTGAGTTCATCGAGGCCCTGGCTGTTGCCGGCAGGCCCGGAGAGGAAGAGGAGGTTTCCGCCTTTCGGCAGGACGCTCTTGATCCAGTTGCCCCAGCTTTCGCCATCGTTTTCAAAGGATGCGCCGACGAATTTCGAATAATTCTGGCTATCCTTGCCACCAACGGCGACGCGATAGGGCACGACGACCTTGCCGGATTTGAAGACGCTGGTAATGGCTGGAAGCACGGCCGGGCCTGCATCGCCAAAGACGACAAGCGCATCAAGACCCTTGGCCGCCATGCTCTTGATGTCGGAGATCGATTTCAACGTGTCGCCCTGACCGTCAGCATATTCGTACTTGGTGATGCTGGGGCAAAGATCCACGGTCTGCTTGCCGGAGGCCGTCGTGACCTGGCGCCAGCTGTTGCCGCCATAACCGTCCAGTAGTCCGAGCGTTGCCTTCTTCGGGCCGCACCAGGATGGGGCCTCGGCCTTGGCGATACCGGTAGTGGCGAATGCAATGGTCGCGGCCACAACGGAAAGCGCCAGGTATTTCGAGAGAGATGCATGTTTCATGTTTTGTCCTCCACTTTTCTTGTCCCAGTCGTTGTCTTGCGGTTTACCGTCCAGCGGATCGAGTAAACACCGATGCCAAAACCCAGAGCCAAGGCCTGGATGATGGTTTGAGCTGAAAACGGCACCCCGACCGTCAGTGCGAATTGGCTCAATTGGTTGAGGAAAAATGCAGCGATGACCGTCGAGACGGGATAACCTCGCCCACCGAGAAGTGACGTACCGCCGAGAACCACGACAGCGACGGAGGGCAGCAGCAGGCTGTCCCCCTGAAAGGCGGTGGGTTCGCGGGTGATGCCGGCAATCAGTGTGCCGGCCATGCAATAGAGAAGCTGCGCATAGACATAGGCCATCATCTGGTGAATGCGCACGTTCAGGCCGGCAGCTCGTGCGGCAAGAGGATTGGCACCGATCGCCTCGAACCGTCGACCCGCCACCGTTTTCTTGAGCGCGAAGCTCACGAGCGCCATGCCCGCCAGCGCGAAGATGACCGAGTTTGGCAGGCCGAGACTTTCGCCGCCCGCGATCTCGGCCAGAAGGTTGGTGGTGATCGAGGGGACGCCGCCCGACACAGCAAAGACGACTGCGTAAAGCAGCGCATTGGTGCCGATCGTGGTGATGATCGCGTTCACCCTGAAGATGCTGACGAGAAGCCCGTTCAGAGAGCCGGCGACGAGCGAAATGCCAATCGACAGAAGGACTGCCTGATGGAGCAACGCATCGTTCTGCTGCGGAAAGTGGGTTGCGATGACGACGGCAAGCGACACCGCGCCAGGAAGGGAAAGGTCGAAGCCACCCTGCTGCACCACGAGCAACTGACCGAGACCGACAATGGCGATGATTGCCGCAAAGGGCAGGCTTCCCGAAAGCGCGCCCCAGGACAGGCTCGACGGCGCAAAGACCGCGCATACGAGAAGGAGAACGAGCGTCGAGAAGACGACGGTCACGAAGCTTCGTGCCAGCGGTATCGGCAAGATTGTCCCCCTTGGATGCTTGTTGGAAGCAATGGGAAAGGCGTTCGTCATCGAAGTCTGTCTTTCGCGCTGAATGTCATGGCTCCGCCGCCGAGCTCCCGGCAAAAACCGGAGGGCCCGTTCGGCAAATGTTCAAGAGAGGAGACCGACGTCAGGTATCCCGTTTCGGAAAAACCCAACTTATCGATGGGCCGGCCTTTGGCGGAGGTCGCAGGCGGCTAGGCCGTCGACGCGCTGACAGTGGGTGGGGCGGATTTCGCGATTCCTGGTACTCGACGTGAAATCCGCTGCAAATGCTCCCGGCTTCTGCGAGCCAGTCGCGGATCTCGTCCCAGTTGATTGTACCTGCCGCTTTCATTTTCCCTCCTCCTCAGAAAATCAGCTGCTGCCGGGACACGCGGGCATCCCGATGCGGTCATCTTAGCGATGGCCGCCGATCGTTGGCCGCCACTCGTAGATGGCGACGCTTGCATAGACGTCGTGGAGGACAAAGGGATCCTCCGCGCTGAAGCGATGCATTTCCTCCAGCGAACTGACGTCAGCCACGACAACTCCTCCGCTGCCTTCGCCGAATTCATCCACGATAGGTCCGGACTGGACGATGCCGACCCGACCGGACCGCAGATGGCGCTTGTGGTCCTCGAGATAGGTTTCGCGTTCGGCCGCCTTGCCGGGATTGGATAGTGCGACACGAACTGCAAGCATGACCTCTCCCTCCCTGGTAGCCAAATCGGCCCTCCGTCTCCCGTCCAATTTCGGATATCGGAAACATCGCAATAGTGATGGTAACCGCACTCTGAGCAAAGGAAACAGTGGAATTATCCATTTTGGATTTCCGGATTTCCCTGCCCCCACTACGCAAAACTCCTCGTCGCGTCCAACGCTCCCGGATGGCGGCGAACCTATTTTGCCCGGGGTTCGTCGCCCCGGAAAGCGCGCTCGAGCAGGTCGGTCAGACCTTCCTTTTCCAGAGCACGCGGGTTCCAGTAAGCATTCGACATGGCTTGTTCGACGGCAGCTCCTACACTGCCTTGTGGCATGCCGAGCTCCTGCAGAGACATCGTCGCACCGAGCCGCCTCGAAAGATCAAAGAGTGCCTGGGCGGGATCGGCGGCACCAAGCTTGCCGCCGAGCATGTCCATCGCTGCTGGTGCGGCACTGGCATTGTAGGCGATGGCATGCGGCAATACGACGGTATGCATTGCTGCGTGCGGCAGGTTGAACATGCCGCCGAGCGTGTGGCAGAGCTTGTGGTGCAACGCCATTCCGACCGACCCGAGACAAATACCGCAGAGCCAGGCGCCATAGAGAGCATCCGAACGGGACATCCTGTCTCCAGGGTTCTGGCTGATCCCGGGCAAGGCGCGAACGATCGCATTGATCCCCTCCAGCGCCATCATCGAAATGATCGGGTTTGCCTCCCGGGCATAGAGTGCCTCGACCGCATGGGCAACCGCATTCATACCGCTCGTGACGGACATTGAAACCGGCAGGCTGAGCGTCAGGTCGACATCGTAGACGATGATTTCCGGAAGAATGCGAGGATCGGATCGCGTCACCTTTCGTCCACCCTCGGTTTCTCCAAGGATCGGCGTTGCCTCCGATCCGGCATAGGTGGTCGGAACAACAATCTGTGCAAGATCGGTACGATAGGCGATCGCCTTGCCGAGACCCGTCGTCGATCCGCCACCGATCGCCACCAGGCCATCAGCTCGGAGTGCCTCGACCTGTCGCATGGCGTCGGCCGTCACATTGGTCGGCGTATGCATGGTCGCCTTGGAATACATTCCGGCCACGCGCGTACCGAGATGAGCGGCGATATCCTGCGCCTGGCTTTCCTGTTCCGGTGTGGAGAGCACGAGCAGGCGTCTTGCACCGAGCCTATCGGCCTCCTCCGCAAGCCTTGAGATCGTGCCGCTGCCGAAAATGACGCGGCCGGGATTTCCGGTATAGACGAAGTGTTCCATGCCGGCCTCCTAGCGCCCCTGCCCGGTGCGCGTGAGGACGAAATCGAAATCGGAGCGCCATATCGTGTCGCCGTTCTCGACAGGTTCGAAAGGCGTGACCAGCGTCTTCTTCACGCCGAAAACGGTGTCTGATTGAAGGTAGGGGTCTTTCCCGACGAAAGTGTGCGTCACGAGCTTCTGAAAGCCGTCGGCGCGGACCATGTAGTGCATGTGGGCCGGACGATAGGGATGGCGTCCGAGCGACGCCAGCATCTTGCCGACCGGTCCGTCATCGGGAATGGGATAGGAAACCGGCTTGATGCCGACGAAGCTGTAGGCTCCGTCGGAGCCGGTGATAAAGACACCGCGATTGTTCCACTTCGGCTGGATATCGGGCTGCTGCACGTCGTAATAGCCTTCCGCATTGTCCGACCAGACATCGATGCGGGCGCCCGCTACCGGATTGCCGTTAAGATCGAGCACCTGGCCGGTGAACAGACAGCTTTCGCCCTTGCCGTCGAGGCAGATCTGATCGCCCATACGGCGTACGGGAGCGCCCTCGACATGGAACGGACCGAAGACGGTGTTTTCGGTCGCCCCTTGTGGCCGTCGGTTGTTAATGGCGTCGACCAGCATGGAAAGACCGAGCGTATCCGAGAGCAGGATGAACTCCTGGCGTTCCTGCGTGCAGATGTGGCCCGTGCGGGTCAGGAAATCGATGCCGAATTCCCATTCCTCCTGCGTGAGCTCGATCTCGCGCGCGAAATTGTGGAGATGCTTCACGAGGGATGCCATGATCTTGGCGAGCCGCGGATTGACGTCCTTGGCCATGCGCGCATTGACGGTCTCGATCGAGTTTTCCTCGGTAAAATATCCCGCCGGCGAAACCGGTGCTGTGAGGTCGGCACTCATGCGGTCCTCCTCCAATCAGGGTATGATGCGATCCGCGCGCAGGCGGTCGAAAGCGTCGGTGAAGGACTGGGTCGTGTCCTGATAATCCATGAAGCCGAGCTTGCGGCTGCGGCCCATATCGTTGAAGGTCTCGACCTGCCGACCGAGATCTGCGTCCGAATGCCAGAAGGAGGCGACCCGCGAGAGCGCATTGGGCTGCAGGTCATATTTTCTGACCATTCCGTTCCAGATCTCGTCAGCGCCCGCCATCTGGTTTTCGAGGGGGTCGGGCGCACCAGAATAGGGTGCTGCCTCAATGCCGAAATAGGCGGCGATCCGCGGCCACAACCATTTCCACCGGAAGACCTCGCCGTTGACGACGTTGAACGCGAGATTGGCCGCTTCCTTCGTGGTTGCGGCCCATCGAAGATGCCGGGCAAGCAGGCGCGCATCGGTGACATCGGTCGTCGCCTGCCATTGCTGCGGCGATCCAGGGAAGACGAACGGCCTTCCCGTCTCCTTGCAGATCGATGCGTAGATTGCGAGTGTTGCAGCCATATTCATTGCATTGCCGACGGCATAGCCGATCAGCGTGTGCGGCCGGTGGATCGACCAGGTAAAGCCGTCGCGGGCTGCGGCAGCAAACACCTCATCCTCCTGGACATAGTAGAAATTTTCCCCCGGCAGGCGCTCCTGCTCTTCGCGGAAAGGGGTCTCGGGCTGTGTCTTGGCGTAGGATTCGAACGGCCCGAGATAATGCTTGGTGCCAGTCGTCAACGCGACATGGCCGACACTTGCGCCCTGCAAGCCATCGAGCACATTGCGGACGATCGCCCCGTTCACCTTGCAGTTTTCCGCTTCCGTCTCCTGGCGCGACCAGGCAGTGATGAAAACGTGGCTTGGCCGCAGACCGAGCAGCGCACCACGGACGGAATCCGGATCCACGAGATCGCACTGAAGCGTTTGCACCCCGGCGATCGGGCTGACGGATCGGGACAGGCCCGATACGCCCCAGTCACCCGCGGCAAGCAGGAGTTCGGCTAGGTTGCTTCCGGTAATGCCGGTCGCGCCGACAATCAGGGCATGCTTTGTCATGGGTTCAACCGTTCAACAGTGTGATCTTGATACTCTTGGTCGGATCCTGTCCGAAGGCAAAGGCCTGGACCGCCTCCGTCAGGGCAAAGTCATGCGTCTGGATCGGCGACAGATCGATGCCTGTTCGTTCCAGAAAGCGAATAGCAGCCGGCCATACACCCGGTGAGCCGATGCAACCGCGCACCGTCAGGTTCTTCATCTGAATCTGGCCGATCACGACCGGCACCTTGCGGCCGATATTGATGCCGACCATCGACACACGGCCTTCCTCGCGCGCGTAGTCGAAGGCTGCCGCAAGCGAGGCATCGTGACCGGAGGCCTCAATGACGAGATCGGCCCCCTTTCCGCCAGTCAGCTCGCGGATCGTCTCTGCAGCACCCCCGTCAGATGGATCGAGCGCGACGTCTGCGCCGAGCCGCTTTGCGACGTCCCGGCGCGAGGCAAGCGGATCGACGACGATCGCGCGCGCGCCCATGCCGATGGCGGCTGCAGCCGACACAAGGCCGATCGTACCGCCACCCGAGATCACGACGGTTTCGCTGGCATTTGTCCCGCCGGAACGAAGGACGGCATAAAAACCGCAGGTAAACGGCTCGATCAGCGCGGCTTTCTTGTCGTCCACGGCGTCCGGCAGCTTATGAAGCCATTCCGGATTGACCGTGAAATACTCGCGGTCAGCGCCGCTGATCGAAAAGCCGAAATGATGCAGGCGCTCAGGCGTGCGCACCACGCATTCGCCGACAACGCGGTCGCCCTTGTTGAAGCCCTGGACGTTGCGTCCGACTTCGACAATTTCGCCGCTCCATTCGTGCCCCGGTGTGACGGGGTAGGAGATCGGGATGATGTAGCGGCCGGCAAGCAGTTCATAATCGGAGTGGCAGATCCCGACAGCCTTGGTGTGAACGAGAACCTCGTTCGGCGACAGGTCCGGTATTCCAACTTCGGCGACGACGGGCTTTTCGGGAGCCTCGAAAACCAGAGCTTTCATGTCCTTCTCCTCAGACCTTCTCGAGCGTGCCGCTCTTTGCGGAGCGTACAATCGCTTCCAGCAGAGCGATATTGTTGATCATGTCCTCACCGGTGATCGGATAATCCGCCTCGCCACGGATCGCCCGGGCGAATGCCCTCAGATTGTCACGGACCGGTTCGGCCGGCGGCAGCTCACGAACGGTGATCTTCTCGTTCTTCCAGCCTTCGGTCACCACCCAGCCATCGGGTGCCTCGACATGGGCCCTGTCGCGCACTTCGATCCATCCCTCCGTCCCGAAGACGGCGAAGCGGGAGATGAAGGGGGTGGCGAGGGTTGCCGAGACATAGGCCGTGCCGCCGCCTGAAAAACGGATATGCGCACTCATCGTATCGCCCTGCGGGATGCTGGACGCGAGATTTTCGCAAACGACGCGCACGTCCGCGGCAGGGCCCATCAGCTTCACCGAGAGGTCGGTCAGATGGATGCCGGTCGCCGTCATGCCGCCTGCTGGCGCCTGATCGGCCTTCAGCCGCCAATTGGAGGGATCGAGTGCCAGAAACTTGTCATGGCTGAAATTCGCCTCGATCTGCAGAAGCCTGCCAAGCTTGCCCGATTTTGCAGCCTCCAGGATTGCAGCGATCGGCGGCTCGAAACGACGCTCGTGGCCCATGCCGAGGACAAGTCCCGCATCGCGACAGAGATCCACCGATGCCTGCGCGCCAGCCTTGGTCAGGTCCAGCGGCTTTTCGCAGAAGACGTGTTTTCCGGCTGCAACGACACGCGCGATCTGTTCCCGGTGCAGCGAATGCGGTGTCGCGAGCACAACGGCTTCGATCGTCGGATCCGCGAGCGCTTCCGCCATGTCATGGGAATATTGCAAGCCCATCTCGGCAGCAAAGGCGGCTGCGTCGGGATTGGGATCGATGCCGCGGACGAAATGCATTTTCGCGCCCCCGGCATTGACGAGGCTCGCCATCTTGCGACCCCACCAGCCGAGACCGACCAGCGCTGCGATGACGGGTTTATCTTCGCGCATGGTCATCGATTGTCCACTCGCTTGTTGAACGGGTGGATGTTGACGGTTTTCCAAACGCCGGCCTTGGTGAAAGGATCGGCCTTGTTGAACGCAACGATTTCTTCTTTGGTATCGGCCTCGAAAACGAAAAGCGAACCGATCATGGTCTCGTTGTCGTCGGCCAGAAGCGGACCGGAGATGACAGTCTTGGTCTTGCCGGTCGACAGATAGGCCTTGTGGGCGTCGTAATTGGCGTGGCGCTTGTCGACAGCCCCCTCGTGATCAAGGCAATGAACAACATAATGCATGTCTAATTCCTTTCGAATTCAGGCAATGGCGTGGTCGTCGAAGGTTTGGCGTTTGGAAGTTCCTTGATCAGGCCTTCATGTTGACGAGGATCTTCATGTGGGAGGCGGCCGGATCGATCAGGGCCTCGAAGCCTTCTTCGACCACGTCCTCCGGGGCGATCTGCGCCGTGACGATCTTTTCGACCGGGAAGATTCCCGCTCCGATCATCTGCGCGATGCGCGGCCAGATCTGCACCGGATAGCACCAGGTGGCTTCGACGGTGATGTCCTTGAGCGCCCAGAGCATTGCATCGATTGCCGCCGGCCGGACGTGAAGCCCGACCTGCACGACCGTGCCCTGACGCCGGACCGCCTTGGCGCAAAGATTGAGCGACGCCTCGGCGCCGACGCATTCCAAGGCGACGTCGACACCGACGCCTTCCTCAGTGTGGCTGCGGAACAGCGCTTCGGTATCGGTCTCGCGCGGATCGAAGACAATCGCTTCAGGAACGAGCGTCTTGGCCAGCGCCCTGCGGTTGGGATTGAGTTCCGAGACGAAAATCGTCGTGGCGCCTGCCGCCTTTGTCGCCAGGAGCACGAGGGCGCCGATCGGACCGACACCAGACACCAGCACCGAGCTTCCGGAGGTGACGCGACCGCGATCGACGCCGTAAAGCGCGACGGCAGCAGGCTCGATCATCGCTGCCTGAACATCGGAGACGCTGTCTGGGACCGGAAAGACGTTATAGCCATTGACGACGGCGCGCTCGCCCATTCCGCCCCAGTCCCATGACAGGCCGACGCAGGCCATCTTTTCGCTGAGGTGGAAGAGCCCACGCCGGCCATAATAATCGTCGCGCGGCGAGATCAGCGGCTGGATCGAGACGCGCGAGCCTGGAGCAACATGCGTGACGTTCCTGCCGACCTCCAGCACACGTGCGGAAAATTCATGACCGAGGATCTGCGGCAGCGTGGCGCCGGAATAGACATGGGGGGTGGCCGGGGTGACGATCGGCCCTGCAATATACTCGTGGATATCGGTACCGCAGATGCCGCAAACCAGGGGGTCGATCAGCACCATGTCGTCGCCCAGGCGGCCGCTTGGCGCCGGCACGTCTTCGACGCGAATATCTTTCTTGGAATAGTACCGTACAGCCTTCATCTTCACGCCTTTCATGATGAACTTGTTATTGAGCCGCCGTCGCAGACCGGTCCGATGCCCAAAGCAAGACGCTTTCCGGTCGGTCCTGTCACAGCGCTCGCCCTTTTAGATCAGCACCATGCCGCCATCGACCATGATGGTCTGGCCGGTGACATAGTCGGATGCCTGGGAGGCGAGAAACGTCGTGACGCCGGCGATATCCTTGGGAAGCGATACCCGCCCCAGAAGGATCGATTGAGAAAAATCATTGATCGCCTGTTCCGGCTTTTCCGTCAGGCCGCGCTCGATGAACTCGCGGTCGAGCTGTTCCCACAGCTCGGTTTTGACGACACCCGGGCCGAAGCAGTTGACCGTGATCTTGTGTTCTGCAAGCGCGCGGGCAGCCGCCTGCGTGATCGCAACAACCGCGAATTTGGAAGCGCAATAATGGGCAAACAACGGGTAGCCCTGCTTTCCGGCGATCGAGGCAGTGTTGACGATCTTGCCACCATCGCCCTGAGCGATCATTTGCCTTGCCGCCTCCTGGGTTCCGATCAGAACGCCGCGGCCATTGATCGCCATGATCCTGTCGAAATCCTCATCCGTCACCTCCATGAAGGGGCAGGTCTGACTGATGCCGGCATTGTTGAACATGACGTCTAGCCGGCCGAAACGAGATATGGTTTCGTCGATCAGCGCCCTGACGCTGGAACGGCTCGAGACATCGACGGCAATTGCAACCGCGCTGCCGCCCGCAGAGGAAATTCTTGATGCGGTTTGTTGCGCGCTATCAAGATTGAGATCTGCAATCACCACGCGCGCGCCATTTTCGGCAAGATCGGCGGCAATGCCCGCGCCTATACCGCGCGCCGCGCCGGTTATGACGACAACCTTATCGTTGACCAAGCCACTCATGGCATTCCCTCCTAATAGAACTCCCGTCGCTTCAGCTGAGACCGTCAGAAGTGACGGACAGGGCGAATGCGACAGGTTGCGGTGTGAGGGGATCCGACCAGAACGGCAGGCCGCCGCCTCATCTGATCTACCCCTCCCCTGAACTGTCCGAACCGCTGAGGACGCGGGATCAAGCGCGGAAGCGCTGGCTTCCGCGTCATCTCCAACATATTGACGGCAATATTCCTCCCACAGGAACCGCCGTGCGATCCGAAGCGAAGGCTAGAGGATCAACCTGCGCTTCGACAAATCCTTAATTGTCCGAAATGGATATTTTCAATGCAGCAATAGGTCTTCGGCTGACGCTAGTATTTCTTCGGGAGGAGACGGCGCTCGCGCCGAGTTGAGGCATGTTTTCGCCCGGTTCGCTGGCGCTCCTTCGACATAGAGCTGCATCGAGAATTCCGGTTGGCGATCACCTCCGGGGAAGGAAGGTTTTGCATGAGCGAGACGTTGAAAGTGGGATGGGCCGGCATCGGCAAGATGGGCGCGCCGATGAGCCGGCGCGTCCTCGAGAACGGATATGCCTTGTCCGTCTATGAGCCACTTCCGGAAAACCGTGCTTCCGTCGTTGCGCAGGGCGCGAACGTCGCCCACAGCCTGGAGGATCTGGTCGAGGCATCCGACATAGTGATCCTGACCATTCCGAATGACGAGGTGCTGCGTCAGCTCACACTTGCACCCTCCACGCTTGTCGAACTGCTCAAGCCCGGCCAGATCCTGGTGGAGATGAGCACCGTTTCGCCGGAGCTTTCGGCCGAAGTTGCAGAAGCCCTTCACCGCAAGGGCGTCGACTATGTGCGTGCGCCCGTTTCGGGCAGTACGATCACCGCATCCTCGGGTCTGCTCTCGGTCATGGTCTCTGGTCCCGAACAGGCATATAAAAAGGTCGAGCCCGTTCTGGCGAGCTTTTCAGCGAAACAGTTCTATCTCGGCGAAGGCGAGCAGGCACGCTATCTGAAACTCGTGCTGAATGCGCTCGTCGGCGCAACGGCAGCCCTTCTTGGGGAGGCATTGACGCTTGGATTAAAGGGAAATCTGACCGTCGAGACCATGCTCAACGTCATCTGCGAGAGTGCTGTCTCGTCACCGCTGATCGCCTACAAGCGCGACCTGCTGGTCAACCGCAATTTCGATCCCGCGTTTTCCGTCTCACAGATGATGAAAGACTTCGACTTGATCCTTGGGGCGGCAAAATCCGATCATGTTCCGATGTATCTCGCCTCGATGATCCGCCAGCAGTACGAGGCAGCCTTCGCCGATGGTCTTGCCGAAAAGGACTTCTTCGTGCTCTTCGAACAATATGAGCGCCTTGCTGGCCTGGGCCGGGAAAAGGCTGCTGCTTCGCACACCCTCAAGGCCATTTAGCGCATTGACGGGGCTGGCGAGCGGAAGAGTTGCCGGCTAGTCTGATTGCAGGCAGCGCGACGGTTGGGAGGCCGACGTGAACGAATATGAAATGCTGCGCGTCATCGATTTCATCGAGAAAACACGCCGCCCCTTCAGAGAGGTCGTCGAAGCGGCCGATGATGATGCGATCTGGCTTATCGTCACGTTCCTGATCAAGTCGCATATTCTGAGCCAGCCTGTCTCGATCTCGACGCTCGGGCAGGAATCCGGTCTTCCCTATGCAACCTCGATGCGATTGATCAATCGCCTCATCGATGCCGGTTACATTCTCAAGGTCGCCAAGGGACAGACAGGAAAGAGCTTCGCGCTGCAGCCGAGCGAGCAATTGCTTCGCTCCTTCGAGCTTTATGCCCGCAAGACGAAATCCCTGCTCGCGCAGACATTGGGGCTGCGGGCAGGCGAGGAGGAGGATGAGTATTATTTCGGCGGAACACCGCTCGGCTCGCAAATCATCCCACCGATGCGGCTGGTGCAGAAGCGCGCGGAATCGCAGATCGAGCTTCGTTTTCTCCTGAACGACGACAATTATTTCTCCGCGATGCGCAACATGTGGGCCGACTTCCGCAGCAACCTCGCTTCGCGCAAGAATTTCGACCTTCTGCCGCTTCCCGACCTTTATCGACGTGCGCGCGAAAATGGCGCCAAGCGGCTTTCCGATTACGACGTCATCGCCATCAACATGCCCTGGCTCGGCGAATTCGCCGAGAGCGGCGTTATCAGGCCGATCGACCAATATATCCAGAAGACGGGCATCAACCCGCTCGATTTCCATCCCTCCATCTGGTCTTCAGCGACCTGGGAAGGGCGTGACTATGGCGTTCCCGGCTATTGCACCATCGAGGTCCTTGCAGCGAGAAAGGACCTGTTTGCCGATGCGAGCCTGTCGTTCCCGAAGACATTCGATGATGTGATCAATGCCGGTCGCAAATTTCACGCTCCCGATGAGGGAATGTTCGGCGCGGTCTGGGATGGTGCGCGCGGCATGCCGATCGCCTCGAGCTTCCTGTTTTTCATGGGCGCCTGCGGTCAACCGGCGATTTCGCTGCGCAAGATCCGCGCGGGCTTCACGCTTGAGGGCGTCAACCTCGAAGAATTGAGCTGCACGATTCTGTCCGACGCTGGTTTTGCGGCGCTTGACTATATGCGCAGGCTGCTCGAAATCTCTCCACCCAAGATCCTTGAAATGGCCTGGGACCAGACGCTCGCAGTGTTCCTCAAAGGAAAAGCAAGTCTCGGCTATTTCTGGACCATGCGCGCGGCTCGCTTCGAATATGACGTCCAGTCGGTCGTCAAGCGCAGGGTCGAATATCTGCCTCAGCCCTCTGGCCCGGGCGGCACGCGCGCCTCGCCGATCGGGGGCTTTCTCTTCTGCATTCCGACAAATCTGCCCGAGGAACGAGTGGAACTGGCCGCCGATGCGATCGCCTGGATGGCATCGAGAGAAGCAATGAAAGCGCATGTGAAAAACGGATTTCCGGTCGCGCCGCGCTTTTCCGTCAGTGCCGATCCGGAGGCTGCCGCAAGTTCGCCGATCGTGCGTTTCGTGGACCAGCTCGCCAAGAAGAACCTTCTGCAGACCTGGCAGCGCCCAAAGATCCCACAATATACGACGATCGAGAAGGTCCTCGGCGAAGAGATCCATGAGGCATTGCTCGGCAATAAGACGCCGCGGCTTGCACTTGAGCACGCCGCCGCTCAAATTGAAGAAAGCCTCAAATCCACGCAGAGGAGCTGGACACGGCAGAGCACGGTTTAGCCAATCAAAATGCACCGGCGATGAACGACGACGGGTGGCCGTGGATATTTACCACGGCCCCAAAAAGCCGCCTGTTCTTATCCTAGCTGTGTGCCATCACGGCCTGGTATGCCTCGATCAGTAGTGCTGCATTCTCCGGTCGCGCATCGATCTGACCGGCTTCGATATCAAAAGCCACGTCCATGACCCGTTGATTGACCGGGGCTTCCTGTCCGTGCACGCGCAGTATATCGACAACCCAGCCATTGACCTCCCCAACTTCCGCTCGGCGTCCCTTGCGCCAATCCTGCAGCGACGTCGTCAATGTGTCGGCCTGTGAAAAGGTCTTCAGCACTTCGTCGAAGATCTGATCGACATAACGTTCCGGATGATTGGTGGTCACCGGCAGCATGCCGATGATCGGAACGATTTTGGCTCCGTCGGCGAGTGCTGCCCGCATCGCCTCATATCCGGCGGCCCGCATGACCTCGAGCATGCCCGGTGCGCGCGCTGCATCGGCGAGCGGCAGATTGATAATGGCCGACGGAATAAGTTCGGCGGCATTGACGACAAGCTTCATCCACTTGGCGGAACGAATGTCGTCCATCACTTCGAC
The DNA here is from genome assembly GCF_056755015.1 of Rhizobium sp. KNZ14-9A. Lineage (NCBI taxonomy): Bacteria > Pseudomonadati > Pseudomonadota > Alphaproteobacteria > Hyphomicrobiales > Rhizobiaceae > Rhizobium > Rhizobium sp. KNZ14-9A. Next base: position 1,972,405 of record NZ_JBPGXB010000004.1, on the reverse strand, counting down.
CGTGCCGGAATTGCGCAGCAGATCGGCGACTGCTTCCACGCGATCCTGCGTCTTCGGATCGAGCGCGCCGAGCGCAAACCAGGACGTGTCATGATCGTTCTGCCGGTTGGTGACGCCGGGCACGAACATATTGGAGGCGATTTCGATGACGGCGCCGATCGTCCGCTCGCGGCCGACCACGTCGGCAATATCCTCATGCGTCATGCCGTTCTGGAGACCGACGACCAGCCCATCAGGCGCCAGACATGGCTCGATCAGCTGGCATGCCCATTTGGTGTCGTAGGCTTTTACCACGAGGAACACGACATCGAAGGGTTCCTTGATTTCGGCGACCTGACACAGGTGTAAAGCCGGGACCTTCGCATTGATGGTGCGTTTCGGCAGGTTCACCGTGATGCCCTTTTCACGGATCGCCATCACATGCTCCGGCCATTGCTCGATGAAGGTGACATCAAGGCCTGCCAAGGCGAAATCCGCCCCGATGGACGCGCCTTGCGCGCCCGTTCCAACAAATGCAATCCGCGGACCGCGCGTCTCATCCCAACCCATGAACTTCTCCTCTCATACTGTTGCTCCGGCCGGTAACGGCCATTCATGCCTCGATAAGGGTGGCGTTTGGCGGTTGCGCCGAAAGGCTGCCGCGCTCGATGGCGCGGGCGATCTCGACGATCCGTTGATTGACAGGTGCGCTCTGGCCCGCCCTTTTCGAGGTTTCGACCACGTGACCGTTGAGATCGAGGACCTCCGCGCGCCGTCCCTTGCGCCAATCCTGGAGAGCGGTCGTCAGCGTATTCGACATCATCAGCAACCTCCCCTGGCGATGATCCATCACGCTACTCGGTTAGAGGCCGATGTCCGTGGATACGCCGAAATCCTCCCGAGATTTCGTGAGAGATCGTAGGAAAAATCTCCAAAATGTGAAACGACGCAATTATCCATTCTGGATGCCGGGCGTCGTCCAATCACGCAGCCCGACCTCCGAGCCGGGCGAGATCGTCCGGGCCATGACTGGCTGGTGCAGCCTCGCGACGATGGACGCCTCAAAGTCCGTCATGTCGAGACGCATGGCGCCCCGCCCTCGACCGCACGAAGGTCTGCTCGGCTTGCCCGGTCCTACACAAACCCATGAAGGCATGTAGAGGCGCTAGAGCTACGGCCACACGTTGCTGAAGCGCTCACTAAAAGTGACCGCGAACAAAACTGAAGCGTTTCCGCGATTGCTTGGCAGCTAATGCGTAGCGGCGATCAAGGTCGGATTCTCTCTCAGTCAGGATTAGACTAGCGCCCGCCACGAAGGGAGGGCTTAGTCCGACCGTAGTCACACCCCGGCGTGGCGCAGATTTTCGGCGTCTCTCAATCGAGGCTGGACGCCGAAGCTAGAAGGCGCCAGGTTTTTCCAACCTGAAATAACCATTCCAACAAACGGATCCTCCCCGGCCGCGGCCGCCCCCAGGGCCTCAACGAAACTGGCAGCGATCATAAGACGCCCATTCCTATGGTTAGCTCATCATACCAGTTGACATGTCAATGAGCATCCGGCAAGAAAGGCTCCAGCTTACAAGAGGAGGACGTAATGCTGACGCTTTCTGCAAAATTGAAGTCTTCATGCATGGCCGCCATCGCAATTGCGGCTGTTGCGGTCACCCCCGTCAAGGCCGAGGACATCACGCTCTGGACGCTGAACTTCGACAATAATGCCGCCAACGTCGCGTTGAAGAAGGTTGCGAGCGACTTCGAAGCGGCAAACCCGGGAACCCATATCGAGATCGTCCAGCGCGCCGTCGACGAGCACAAGACGGCGCTACGCGTCGCTGCCGGTTCCAACCGCGGCCCGGACATCTATTTCAGCTGGGCAGGCCTTGGCCTCGGCGGCGAATACGTGAAGGCCGGCCTGTCGCTGCCGCTCGACAAGTACTACACCGAATACAAGTGGAACGACGAGCTGCTTCCCTCTGCGGCTGCCTTTGCCGATCTTTATCCGGGCGGCAAGCACGGCACGCCCTTCACCTTCAAGGGTGAGGCCGTCTATTACAACAAGAAGCTCTTCCAGCAGGCCGGCATCACCGAAGAGCCGAAGACCTATGACGAGCTTCTGGCCGCAGCCGACAAGCTGAAGGCAGCCGGTATTCCGGGCTTCACCTTCGGCGGCACCGTCAACTGGCACGTCATGCGCCTGATGGATGTGATCCTGGAAACCAAGTGCGGTGCTGAAAAGCACGACCAGCTGAAGCTGATGAAGCTCGACTGGTCGAAGGAGCCCTGCGCGACCGACGCGTTCACCGAATTCGCCAAGTGGACGAAGGACTATACGCTGCAGCCTTTCATGGGCATCGACAACAAGCAGTCCTATAGTCTCTTCACCGCCGGTCGCGCGGCGATGATGCTGGAAGGCGACTGGCTGGTCGGCCAGCTGTCCGGCAGCGGCGTCAATCTCGACGATTACGGAATCTTCCCCTTCCCGACCAACACCAACCGTCTCTACGGTTTCGCCGAGTACAACTACATCAGCACCAAGACCAAGAACCCGGACATGGCTGCGAAATTCATCGACTATTTCCTGTCGACGAAAGTGCAGCAGGATCTCGTCGGCCAGATCAGCTCGATCTCGGTCAACAAGAATGTCCAGTACACCAACCAGAAGCCTCTGGAAGCCGAGTGGCTGGATATTTTCAAGACCTACAGCAAGATCTACATGAATGGCGACCAGGCCTTTCCGCTTGACGTGACGACGGAATATTTCCGCGTCATCAACGATGTTGCCTCCGGCAGCATCGAGCCGGCCGCAGCAGCCAAGCAGATGCAGGCCTTCATCGCCGGTAGAACCTAACTCCTCCCGAGACGCCGGCTGGCCGACACAATGTCGGTCGGCTGGCGCCGCATTCGCAAGACCGGCAGGGTCGTGCCCTGCCCGGAGGTGAGCATGTCATTGCGCCAAACAACTCATGATCCACGCATGCAGGCCTTCATCCTGCTCGTCCCGGCTCTGGCCATTTACGCGATCTTCGCGCTCTACCCGATGCTGAACGTGGTTATTATCAGCTTCCAGAAGTGGAACGGGCTCGATCCGCAACGGCCTTTCGTCGGCCTCGCGAATTATACGGCGATCTTCACGCGCGATCCGGTCTTCTGGGTTGCTTTCCGGAATACCGTGATCTGGACGCTGATGAGCCTGATCTTCCCGCCGCTGGTCGGGCTGCTCTTGGCGCTCAGCCTCAACCAGAAGATTTTCGGCCGCAACAGCCTGCGCGCCATCTTCTACCTGCCCGTCATCATTGCGCCGATCGCCGTCGCCACCATGTGGAAGTGGATGTACGATCCCTTCTTCGGCCTGTTCAGCCAGATGCTGACCTCCTGGGGCATGCAGACCTGGATCAAGGACTGGCTCGGCAACAAGGATATCGCGCTTTATTCCGTCTTCATCGCCTATCTCTGGCAGACCGTCGGCTTCTCGATGGTGCTGTTCCTCGCAGGTCTTCAGAACGTCTCGCAGACGCTGGTGGAAGCCGCCCGCATCGATGGCGCCGGCCGCTGGGCCGTCTTCAAGCATGTTACGCTGCCGGCATTGCGTCCCACCATTACCATCGTTCTGGTTCTCTCCATCATCTCGTCGCTGAAGGCCTTCGACATCGTCTATGGCCTGACTGGCGGCGGTCCCGCCCAGTCGACCCAGATGCTGGCGCTCTGGGCCTTCACCCAGGCCATGCAGATCTTCGATTTCGGCCGCGGTGCTGCGATCTCGGTGGTGCTGCTTTTAATCACCATGGCGATCGTCATCCCCTATCTGCGCTGGACGCAAAAGCATGAGGAGGTCGAATCGTGACAGTTCTCGGAGCGCAAGCCGACGATCTCGACATCGATACCAAGCCCCTTCGCCTGAAGCGCGACCCCATCCTCATCGGCTTGTGGATCGCCCTCATCCTTGTCGCGCTGATTTGGGTCGCGCCTTTCGTCTTCATCGTCTTCACCTCACTGAAGACGCCGGCCGCGGTCACCAGCACCGGCGCCTTCATGCCGCCGACCGAACTCGCCTTTCAAAACTACGCCGACGCCTGGAGCCGCGGCAATTTTGCCAGCTCCTTCTTCAACAGCGTCATCATTACCGTCATCAAGGTGCCGCTCGGCCTCGCGCTGTCGGCAATGGCCGCCTATGCGCTTGCCAAGATCAAGCTGAAGATCAGCAAGGCGCTCCTGCTGCTCGTGGTCTTCGGCACGATGATCCCCTTCCAGGTGATGCTCGCACCGCTCTTCACGCTGGTGAATTCCTTCGGGCTCATCGACACCTATCCGGGCGTCATCCTGCCCTATATCGCCTTCGGCGTTCCCTATCAGGTCTTCATCCTGCACGGCTTCTTCAAGGGCATTCCGAAGGAGCTGTCGGAGGCAGCCCTCATCGATGGCGCGACGCATTTCACTATTTTCCGGCGGATCTTCCTGCCCGTCTGCCTGCCGGTTCTCGCCGCCTTGCTGATCCTCGACTTCGTTTCCACCTGGAACGAATTCGCCATGGCGCTTGTCCTTTTGCAGGACCAGCACATGTGGACCCTGCCGCTCGGCCTCATGTCGTTCCAGGGGCAGTTTTCCAGCAATTACGGCCAGCTCAACGCCGCGATCGTCATGACCGTGCTACCGGCGACGATCGTCTATCTCATGTTCCAGCGCTACTTCGTGTCCGGACTGACTTCCGGGGCCGTTAAGGGCTGACCGAAATCTTGTTTACGAGGAGAGACAGAATGTCCGATGCAGCAGTCGAAAAATGGGGCGTGTTCGAAGCGGCCTTTGCCGGCCCGTCCGAAGGCAATCCCTATCTCGACGTGGCATTCGATGCCGTGTTCACGCAAAAGAGCCGCGAGGTCCGCGTGCCGGGCTTTTATGACGGAAACGGCACCTACCGCATCCGCTTCATGCCCGACGTCGAGGGCGAATGGTCCTTCAAGACGCGCTCAAAGACGTCGGCACTCGACGGCAAGACGGGTTCGTTTACAGCAGCTGCGCCGTCGGCAGGCAATCATGGGCCGGTGCACGTGCGCAACAAGTTCCATTTCGGCTATGCCGACGGAACGCCCTTCTTCTCCTTCGGCACGACCTGCTATGCCTGGACGCATCAGCCGCTGGAGATGCAGAACCAGACACTGGAGACGCTGAAGAAAACCCGCTTCAACAAGATCCGCATGGGCGTCTTCCCGAAGGACTATCCCTATAATACCAATGAGCCGCTACATGCCTGCTTCGAAAAGGGCGCTGACGGCAAGGAAGATTTCGACCGACCGAACCCTGCCCTCTTCCAGCATTTCGACCGGCAGGTGGCAGCCCTTTGCGCGCTCGGCATCGAGGCCGATATCATCATCTTTCACCCCTATGACCGCTGGGGCTATGCCGACATGCCGGCCGAGCAGGATTTCCGCTATGTCGCCTATCTCGCGGCGCGGCTTTCTGCTTACCGGAATGTCTGGTGGTCGCTTGCCAATGAATATGACTTCCTGATTGATACCAAGCCGATGGAGCAGTGGGACCGCTACTTCCATATCCTGGAAGAAAACGATCCCTACCAGCACCTGCGCTCGATCCATAATGGCGACGTGACGGCAAATTTCGACCATCGCAAGCCCTGGGTCACCCATACCTGCATCCAGAACCCCGACGTCAAGCGCACGCAGGAATGGCGCAACGCCTATGGCAAGCCGGTCGTCAACGACGAGCCGGAATATGAAGGCGACATCCTGCAGTCCTGGGGCAATCTTTCGGCTCAGGAACTGGTGCATCGCTACTGGATCACCATGGCGCGCGGCGGTTATGCCGGCCACGGCGAGACCTATTCGCATCCCGAGGACCTGATCTGGTGGGCCAAGGGCGGTCAGTTGCGCGGCGAGGCCTGGAAGCGCATCGGCTTCCTGCGCGATCTGCTCGAGGCGGATGTGAAGCACGGTTTGGAGCCGCTCGGCGTCATCGGCGAATGGCCCTGGTCGCGCGTCTCGGGCGCACGGGACGGTGATGGTGATTTCCGGTTGATCTATCTCGGCGAGCACCAGCCGGTCATCTGGTCATCGGGCCTGCCGCTCGACGACGACAATTACGATGTCGATATCATCGATACCTGGGAGATGACGATCACACCGGCCGAGAAGGTCGCTGCGCCCGTCCCGCATCCCACCCGCCATGGCGCGATCGTGCGCGGCGGCAAGCCGGATGCTGCTTTCGGCGTCAAGCTTCCCCGCAAGCCGCATCAGGCACTGCGCGTGCGCAGGAAGCGCTAAGGATAGAAGGAGCCCCCCCATGTCCGGATTGAGCATCAACAAAGTCAAGAAATCCTTCGGTTCGGTCGACATCATCCACGGCATCGATGTCGAGATTGCCGATGGCGAGTTCGTCATCCTCGTCGGCCCGTCCGGCTGCGGAAAGTCCACGCTCTTGCGCATGATCGCCGGCCTGGAGGAGATCAGCGCCGGCAAGATCAGCATCGACGGGCGCGTCGTCAACAATCTGCAGCCGAAGGACCGCGATATCGCCATGGTCTTTCAGAACTACGCGCTCTATCCGCAGATGACGGTCGCCCAGAACATGGGTTTTGCGCTGGAGCTTGCCGGCGCCAAGCGGCCAGAGATCGACAAAAAGGTGGGAGAGGCTGCTGCTATCCTCGGCCTGCAGCCGCTGCTGGAGCGCAAGCCGGCCCAGCTTTCGGGCGGCCAGCGCCAGCGCGTCGCCATGGGCCGCGCCATTGTTCGCGATCCGAAGGTCTTCCTCTTCGACGAGCCGCTGTCGAACCTCGATGCGAAGCTGCGTGTCAAGATGCGGGCCGAGATCAAGGCGCTGCATCAGCGCCTGAAGACGACGATCGTCTATGTCACGCACGACCAGATCGAGGCCATGACCATGGCCGACAAGATCGTCGTACTGCAGGGCGGCCACGTCGAACAGATCGGCAGCCCGCTCGAACTCTACGACCGGCCGCGCAATATCTTCGTCGCCGGTTTCCTCGGCTCACCGGCGATGAATTTCCTCGAGGGCACGCTTGAGAATTCCGGTAGCCCGAGCCTCGCTCTTCCCGGCGGCGCCCGCGTCAAACTCTCGCAAGCGCCGGAGAATTCCGCTGGCAAGTCGCTGACGCTCGGCATCCGTCCGGAGGATATTTCGCTCGGTGGCGATGAGGGCGTCGAAGCGATCGTGAAGGTCATCGAGCCGACCGGTTCGGAAACCCATGTCGCCGTCGAGGTCGAGGGCAAGGAACTCACCTGGGTTGTGCGCGAGCGTGTGAACCTTGCACCCGAGCAGCGGATCAAGCTGTCCTTTGCGACCCCGAAAGTGCATTTCTTCGACCGGCAGACACAGAACCGGCTCGACGCTTGAAGCAAGACATATCGATAAGCCGGGCGGCCTGACACCGCCCGGCTCTTTCTCTACGATGGTGGTCCGCCCCGGTCAGGTCACCGTACTGAGTGTTCGCGCAATCGCATTGCGCCAGCCGACAATTCTCGCCTGCCTGTCTACGTCGGTCATATCGGGCTCAAAGCTACGATCGCTCGCCCAGGCGCGTGCGAACTCCTTCCGGTCCGGCCAGACACCGGCCTTCGATCCGGCAAGCCAGGCCGCACCGAGTGCCGTCGTCTCCAAGGTCGCCGCCCGATCGACGGGACTTGAGAGAATGTTGGCGAGATGTTGCATGGTCCATTCGGAGGCCGACATGCCGCCATCGACGCGCAGGACCGTTTCGATCGGATGGTCGCCCCAATCGCTGCGCATTGCCACGAGCAGGTCGAGCGTCTGGTAGGCGACCGATTCCAGGACGGCGCGCGCCAACTCGGCCGGGCCGCTGTTGCGCGTCAGGCCGAAAATCGCGCCCCGCGCCTCCGGATCCCAGTAGGGAGCCCCGAGGCCGGTAAAGGCGGGCACGACATAGACCCTTTGCTGCGGATCGGCTCTGTCAGCCAGAGCACCGGTTTCCGATGCGTTCCCGATTATGCCGAGACCATCGCGCAGCCACTGCACGGCCGCACCGGCAATGAAGATCGACCCTTCCAGCGCGTAGGTGGTCTTGCCGTTCAAACGGTAGGCGATGGTGGTGAGCAGCCGGTTCTTCGAGTGCACGCGGTCGTCGCCGGTATTCAGGAGCGCAAAACAACCGGTGCCGTAGGTCGATTTGACCATGCCCGGCTCGAAACAGGCATTGCCGATCGTTGCCGCCTGCTGGTCGCCCGCGACCCCGAGGATCGGGATCGCGGCGCCGAAGATGTCAGGATCGACCGTGCCAAAATCGTCGGCACTGTCCTTAACCTCGGGCAGCAGCGCCCGCGGGATGCGCAGGATCTCTAGAAGCTCGTCGTCCCAGCGGTTCTCGGCGATATTGTAGAGCAGGGTTCGCGAGGCGTTGGTCGCATCGGTGACATGCGCCCGCCCGCCGGTCAGCTTGTAGATGATCCAGCTGTCGATGGTACCAAAACAGACCTCCCCGGCTTCGGCACGGGCGCGCAGTCCCTCGACATTGTCGAGCAGCCAGCGCAGCTTCGTGCCGGAAAAATAGGGATCGAGGAGCAGGCCGGTCTTGGCGGTGAAGAGCTTTTCATAGCCATCGACTTTCAGCCGGTCGCACATTTCCGCCGTGCGCCGGTCCTGCCAGACGATCGCCTTGTGTAGCGGCCGGCCGGTGGCTCTTTCCCAGACGACAGTCGTTTCCCGCTGGTTGGTGATGCCGATGGCAGCAATTGCGCCAGGGCCTGTGCCACTCTTTGCCAGGGCATCGCGGGCCGTCGAAAGCACCGTGTCCCAGATCTCGTTCGCGTCGTGCTCCACCCAGCCGGTCTGCGGGAAATGCTGGGTGATCTCCGTCTGGGCCGACGAAACGGTCCGCATCTGAGGGTCGAAAATTATGGCTCGTGAGGATGTCGTGCCCTGGTCGATGGCAAGGATATGGCCGCTCATGACATCTGTTTCCTGCGCGCAGCAGCGATCGTTCCGTCGGAACGGCAGCTCTGTCCCCGATATGATCATGGAAATTTAGGGATGGCCGGGCGCTGCTGCGCCCGGCCAGTTCGACGCCTACTTCTTGGCGTCGGCCCAGCTCTTGACGAGATCGTCATAGTTGACGGTGACGGGCTTTTCCTTCTCGTTCTCGATCTTCAGCTGCGGCGCAAGGTTGCCCTTCTTCACCGCGTCTGCGTTCCAATAGGCGAGATCATGCTCCTCCGCGAGTTTCGGGCCAATATCGCCCTGCACCTTCGCGCGTTCCAGGCGCTGCAGCACCTTTTCCTGTTCGCCGCACAGCGAGTCCATGGCTTCCTGCGCCGTCTTTGCACCAGAAGCGGCATCACCAATTGCCTGCCACCACAGCTGCGCGAGCTTCGGATAGTCAGGAACGTTGGTGCCGGTCGGCGACCACTGGACACGGGCTGGCGAGCGGTAAAACTCAATCAGGCCGCCGAGCTTCGGAGCACGGTCCGTGAAGCTCTTGTCGCGGATGGTGGATTCGCGGATGAAGGTGAGACCGACATGGCTCTTCTTCACGTCCACCGTCTTCGAGGTGACGAACTGCGCATAGAGCCATGCGGCCTTGGCGCGGTCGTCAGGCGTCGACTTCATCAGCGTCCAGGAACCGACGTCCTGATAGCCGAGCTTCATGCCGTCCTTCCAGTAGACGCCGTGCGGGCTCGGAGCCATGCGCCATTTCGGCGTGCCGTCATCGTTCATGACCGGCAGGCCGGGCTTGACCATATCGGCGGTGAAGGCCGTGTACCAGAAGATCTGCTGGGCGACCGCACCTTGTGCCGGCACCGGACCAGATTCGGAGAAGGTCATGCCGCCTGCCTCCGGCGGAGCGTAGGCCTTGATCCAATCGAGATATTTCGCGATCGAATAGACGGAAGCCGGACCATTGGTGTCGCCGCCGCGTGCAACGCACGAACCGACCGGACGCGAATTCTCGTCGACCTTGATACCCCATTCATCGACAGGAAGGCCGTTCGGCAGGCCCTTGTCGCCATTGCCGGCCATCGACAACCAGGCATCGGTGAAACGCCAGCCGAGCGACGGGTCCTTCTTGCCATAGTCCATGTGGCCGAAGACCTTCTTGCCGTTCACATCACGACCGGTGAAGAATTCGGCAATGTCCTCATAAGCAGACCAGTTAACGGGAACGCCGAGGTCGTAGCCGTATTTCGCCTTGAAATCGGCCTTGTTCTTCTCGTCGTTGAACCAGTCATAGCGGAACCAGTAGAGGTTCGCGAACTGCTGGTCGGGAAGCTGGTAGAGCTTCTTGTCCGGCGCGGTCGTGAATTTGGTGCCGATGAAGTCGTCGAGATCGAGGCCCGGATTGGTGACATCCTTGCCCTCGTTGGCCATCCAGTCCGTCAGCGGGCGAGCCTGCTGGTAGCGCCAATGCGTGCCGATCAGGTCGCTATCGTTGACGTATGCGTCATAGATGTTTTCGCCCGATTGCATCTGCGTCTGCAGCTTTTCGACCACGTCGCCTTCGCCGATCAGGTCATGGGTGATCTTGATGCCGGTGATCGCAGTGAAGGCAGGCGCCAGCACCTTCGATTCATATTCATGCGTTGTCAGCGTTTCCGAGACGACCTTGATGTCCATGCCGGCGAAGGGCTTGGCGGCATCGACGAACCACTGCATTTCCTTTTCCTGGTCGGCGCGGGAAAGCGTCGAGAGATCGCCGACTTCCTTGTCGAGGAATGTCTTGGCCTCGTCCATGCCGGCATAGGCCGACGCAGTCATCGCCAGCAGCAAGCCTGCTGTCGTCGTCAGTAAGTGCTTTCGCATAATATCCTCCCAGGGTTTGCGATTGCAGGTCTCACGTCTCAGGCGGCCAGTACCCCCGGCCATCCGTATTACCTTGGCATCACACGTAGCGGAACACGCCGATGGCGTAGATCACGGAGATGCCAAGAGCCCACCACAGGTTGGGTCCGATGAGACCCAGCCATGCAAGATGAATGAATGCTGCGCCGAGCAGCGAAATGAAGAGCCGGTCGCCGCGCGTCGTCTCGAAACGAAGCAAGCCAACGCGCGGCGAGCCGCCCGGCGAAAAATATTCCCAGACGCTCATGCCGATCAGCAGCGCCAGGATCGTCAGGAAGAACAGCGCCGTCGGCAGCGTCCAGGCCATCCAGGAAAAGCTCATGTCCGGTCCTCCTCAGACGCGGCCCAGGGCAAAGCCCTTGGCGATGTAATTGCGGACGAAATAGATGACGAGGGCGCCGGGAATGATAGTGAGCACTCCGGCTGCCGCAAGCACGCCCCAGTCCATGCCGGAAGCCGAGACAGTGCGCGTCATGATCGCTGAGATCGGCTTTGCGGCCGTCGTCGTCAGTGTGCGGGCAAGCAGCAACTCGACCCACGAGAACATGAAGCAGAAGAAGGCTGCGACACCCACCCCGCTCGCTATCAGCGGAATGAAGATCTTGATGAAAAAACGCGGGAAGGAATAGCCATCGATATAGGCGGTCTCGTCGATCTCCTTCGGCACGCCGGACATGAAGCCTTCGAGGATCCAGACCGCCAGCGGCACGTTGAACAGGCAGTGGGCGAGTGCGACAGCAATATGCGTGTCGATCAGGCCGAAGGCCGAATAGAGCTGGAAGAAGGGCAGTGCGAAGACCGCCGGCGGCGCCATGCGGTTGGTCAAAAGCCAGAAGAACAGGTGCTTGTCGCCGAGGAAGCGGTAGCGCGAAAAGGCATAGGCAGCCGGCAGTGCTGCGGCGACCGAGATCACCGTGTTCATCACCACATAGATGATCGAGTTGATATAGCCGTTGTACCAGGACGGATCGGTGAAGATGACCGCATAGTTGCGCAGCGTCGGGTTCGTCGGCCACAGCGAGAAGGCGCCGGTGATCTCGGCATTCTCCTTGAAGCTCATATTGACGAGCCAGTAGATCGGCAGGATCAGGAAGATGATGTAGATCGTCGGGACGAGCCAGGAAAGGTTGCCTGCAGGTTTGTATTTTTTGGTCATGTCTGCGCCCTCCGTCAGCCGTTCGCGTCGCCGCTGGTCATCACGGTGTAGAACACCCAGGAGAGCAGCAGGATGATGAGGAAGTAGATGATCGACATGGCCGCCGCAGGGCCGAGATCGAACTGGCCGACCGCCATTTTCACCAGATCGATGGAGAGGAAGGTCGTCGAGTTGCCGGGGCCGCCGCCGGTGACGACGAAGGGTTCGGTATAGATCATGAAACTGTCCATGAAGCGCAACAGCACGGCGATCAGAAGCACACGCTTCATCTTCGGCAGTTGGATGTAGCGGAAGACGGACCAGCGCGAGGCGCCGTCGATCTTGGCCGCCTGATAATAGGCATCCGGGATCGAAACGAGGCCGGCATAGCAGAGCAGCACAACGAGGCTCGTCCAATGCCAGACGTCCATGATGATGACGGTCACCCAGGCATCGACCGGATCGCGCACATAGTTGTAGTCGAGGCCGATCGCTTCCAGCGTATGGCCGAGCAGGCCGATATCGACACGGCCGAAGACCTGCCAGATCGTACCGACGACGTTCCACGGAATGAGGAGCGGCAGCGCCATCAAGACGAGGCAGACAGGAACGCCCGGCCCCGATTTCGGCATGTTGAGCGCGATGAAGATGCCGAGCGGAATCTGCAGCGCCAGAATGATGAAGGAGAAGAACAGATTGCGCTGCAATGCTTCCCAGAAACGGTCGGAATGCAGGGTCTGGACAAACCAGTCGGTGCCTGCCCAGAAGAACTCGTTATTGCCGAACGTATCCTGCACCGAATAGTTGACGACGGTCATCAGCGGGATGACGGCCGAAAACGCCACGAGCAGCAGCACCGGCAGGACCAGAAACCAGGCTTTGTTGTTCCACGTCTTCTGCATGGCTCAGGCCTCCCTGCCGACGCGCCAGCTGTCGGCGTAAATGCTGATGGCTGACGGATCGAAGCTGACGCGGGCGTCATCAGGGATTTCGCCATCCTCAGGCACGACGATTGCAATCGGCTGGCCGGCGAAACGGGCGCGCACGATTTTCTGACGGCCGATATCCTCGACCTTGCTTACCGAGACCGGCATGCCCTCACGTCCGAGCCGGATGAATTCCGGCCGGATGCCGAGCTCGGTCTTGGCCGCACCGTCGGTCTTCGGCGCGTAGTCGAGCGTCAGCGTCTCGTCGCCGACCCTGACGGTGCTGCCGTCGATCTTTGCCGGCATGACGTTCATGCCGGGCGAGCCGATGAAATAGCCGACGAAGGTGTGGCTTGGCCGCTCGAAGAGCTCGGCCGGCGTGCCGATCTGGACGATCTGGCCGTCATACATGACGACGACCTTTTCGGCGAAGGTCAGCGCTTCAGTCTGGTCATGGGTGACATAGACCATGGTGAAGCCGAACTGCTTGTGCAGCCGCTTCAGTTGCGAACGCAGCACCCACTTCATATGCGGATCGATGACGGTCAGCGGCTCGTCGAAGAGGATGGCGTTGACGTCGTTGCGCACCAGCCCGCGCCCGAGCGAGATCTTCTGCTTCTGGTCGGCGGTCAGACCCTGCGCCTTGCGCTTCGCCCAGCCGGCAAGGTCGATCATTTCGAGAATTTCGCGTACACGTTGGTCGACATCTGCTTCCGCCACGCCGCGGTTGCGCAGCGGAAAGGCAAGATTGTCGTAGACCGTCATCGTGTCGTAGATGACCGGAAACTGGAAGACCTGCGCGATGTTGCGGCTTTGGGTCGAAAGGTCCGTGACATCCTTGCCGTCGAACAGGATGCGGCCGTGCGACGGCTGGAGAAGACCGGAGATGATATTGAGCAGCGTGGTCTTGCCGCAGCCGGAAGGGCCGAGAAGCGCGTAGGCGCCGCCGTCGTTCCACTCGTGGTCGACTTCCTTCAGCGAATAATCCTTATCGCTCTTCGGATTGGCGCCGTAAGCGTGGCGGATATGGTCGAGCGTGATGCGTGCCATTGTGCTCTCCTAAACCTTTCCAACCGTAGCGATGGCCTGCCCATCGGCGCCGAATGCCATCAAGTGGCGCGTGTCGAGATAGGCTTCGATCTCCATGTCCGGATCGATGTCGTGAATGCCGTGTGCCAGCATCACCCAGCGCACGCCGTCATAGTCCAGATGAACGAAGCTCTCCGAGCCGGTGATTTCCGAAACCAGCGTGCGCGCCTTGAGGCGAGCCGCATCGCCGGTTTGCGGCGCAAGCCCGAGATGGTGCGGATGGAAGGCGATCGTCACGGGTCCATCGGACACGGTGGAAAGATGGGCCGGAACCGGAAGCGTACCCCCACCCGGGCGCACAAAGATAGGACCTGATTTAGTGACCTCGATGGCGTTCAGCGGCGGATCGGCGAAGATGCCGGCGGTGGCGAGATCGACCGGTCGCCGATAGACATCGATCGTCGGCCCGAACTGCGTGACCCGGCCGGCGTTCAGCGTCGCCGTATTGCCGCCGAGCAACAGCGCTTCTGATGGTTCGGTGGTGGCGTAAACGAAGATCGCCCCCGACTGGGCGAAGATCTTCGGCAGTTCCTCGCGCAATTCCTCGCGCAGTTTATAGTCGAGATTGGCGAGCGGCTCATCCATCAGCACGAGGCTGGCATTCTTGACGAGGGCGCGAGCGAGCGCGGTGCGCTGCTGCTGGCCGCCTGAGAGATTGAGCGGCGTGCGATCGAGATAGGGTGTCAATTTCAGGAGCTCGGCTGCCTTGCGCACGTCGCGGTCGATCGTGGCGCCATCCTTGCCGGAAATGCGCATCGGCGAGGCGATGTTCTCATAGACGGTAAGCCCCGGATAGTTGATGAACTGCTGGTAGACCATGGCGACATTGCGCTTCTGCACCGGCATGCCGGTGACATCGGCGCCGTCGAAATGCACGGAGCCTTCGGTCGGCCGATCAAGCCCCGCCATCAGCCGCATCAGCGACGTCTTGCCCGACAAGGTCGGCCCCAGCAGGACGTTCAGCGTGCCCCGCTCGAGAACCAGATCGGTCGGATAGATATGATAGTCCGCGCCCACCATCTTGGCGGCGTTTCGCAGCTCCAGCATTCCGATTCCCGTGCCTCCTCGCAACGGGGACCACACGCCACCTTATCCGGCCATCTGTGCCGGTATGGCAGCCATGTACTCCTCCAGTGATCTCACCTGCTCCTTCGAAAGACGCAGGCCATCCTTTGTTCTTCGCCAGAGCACGTCTTCCGCGTGCCTGGCCCATTCATGTTCGATCAGGTAGCGAACCTCTGCCTCGTAGAGATCGGACCCGAACAGCCTGCCGAGATCGTCTGTCTTCTGGGCATTGCCGAGAAGCGTGGCGGCTTTGGTTCCGTAGCGGCGGACAAGCCGGCGGGCATGCGGCTCGACCAGGAACGGAAAGCGGCTCTTGAGCTTGCCGACTTCGCCCTCATAGCCCTGCACCGGAAAGTCGCCGCCCGGCAGATGGCTGCCCGCCGTCCACGGCCTGCCCTTGACGCCGATCGCCTCGCCGATCTTTTCGAGCGCATGTTCCGACAGCCGCCGATAGGTGGTGAGCTTGCCGCCGAAAACATTGAGAAGCGGTGCCTCGCCCTGCTTGCCCTCGACCTTCAAGACATAGTCACGCGTCGCTTCCTGTGCCTTCGAGGCGCCGTCGTCGAAAAGTGGGCGCACCGCCGAATAGGTCCAGACGATATCGTCGGGCTTGACCGGCTCCTTGAAATATTCCGACGCCGCATTGCAGAGATAGAGCGTCTCCTCCTCGGAAATCTTCACATCCTTCGGATCGGCGGTGTAGTCGCGATCGGTGGTGCCGATCAGGGTGAAGTCGGTCTCATAAGGGATAGCGAAGATGATGCGGTTGTCGGGGTTCTGGAAGAAATAGGCGCGTGGCCCCTCGAACTTCTTCCTGACGATGATGTGGCTGCCCTGGACGAGGCGCACATGGCGGGCCTCGTTCTGGCCGAAGGCGGAACGGATGACATGGTCGACCCAGGGACCGGCGGCATTGATGAGCATGCGGGCCTGATGGCGCTCACTCTTGCCGGTGACGGTATTGATCGTCTCGATCGTCCAGACGCCATTCTCCTGTCTTGCGGACACCACCCTGGTGCGCGGCATGATCAGTGCGCCCTTGTCGGCGGCATCCCGGGCATTCAGCACCACCATGCGGGCATCGTCGACCCAGCCGTCGGAATATTCGAAGGCTTTGGAAAACAGCGCCTTCAGCGGCTTTGCCGCCGGATCGGTGCGCATGTTCAAGACCGCCGTCGGCGGCAGGAGCTTGCGGCCGCCCAAGTGGTCGTAGAGGAACAGGCCAAGGCGGATCATCCAGGCCGGGCGGATGCCGCCCTTGTGATAGGGCAGCACGAAGCGCAGCGGCCAGATGATGTGCGGGGCCATGGCCCATAAGATCTCGCGCTCCATCAAGGATTCCCGCACCAGGCGGAACTCGTAATGTTCGAGATAGCGCAATCCGCCATGGATGAGCTTGGTGGCACCCGACGAGGTGCCGGAGGCGAAATCATTCATCTCGGCAAGGGCTACCGTATAACCACGGCCAACCGCATCGCGCGCAATGCCGCAGCCGTTGATCCCGCCGCCAATGACGAAAATATCGTTGATACGGCTCATGCTCCCCCTCTTTGAGCCAGGACAGCGCAACGGTTCCCCCACCATTGCGAAAGTGAGGATGATTAAACCGAAAATTTTTCGAATGTCAAACGAATGTTATTCACGGCTAAAATCAGCGATTAGCTTTCGCTGTTTCGACCAGCACAACACCGCTCTGCTGACAGATATTGCGGATAGAAGGCGAATCGCATTGGTCGGTGATGAAGGTATGGACCTGCGAAATCTGGCCGATTCGGACGGGGGCAGTGCGCTCGAACTTGGTCGAATCCGCTACCAGAATGACGTGTCTGGCATTGGCGATGATGGCCTGGGCCACCTTCACCTCACGGAAATCGTAATCGAGCAAAGCACCATCCGGATCGATCGCCGAAGCGCCGATCACGGCATAATCGACCTTGAACTGCCTGATGAAATCGACGGCTGCTTCCCCGACAATGCCACCGTCGGATTGGCGTACCACACCGCCGGCGATAACCACCTCGATATTGTCGATCAGCCGTAATCTATTGGCGACATTGATATTATTGGTGATCACCATCAATTCGTGATGATCGGAGAGCGCCTCTCCGACAGCTTCCGTCGTGGTGCCTATATTGATGAAGAGCGAGCTGTTATTGGGAATGAGATCAGCGGCAGCAACACCGATCGCCTGTTTTTCCGTTGCGGCAATCTGGCGCCGCGCATCATAGCGGACATTCTCCGTCCCACGCGGGAAGGTTGCGCCGCCATGAATGCGTGTCAGAAGCTGCGCATCGCAAAGATCGTTCAGATCCTTGCGGATCGTCTGCGGTGTCACGGCAAACTGCGCCGCCAGATCATCAACCAGTACCCGGCCCGACGACCTCGCAAGCGCGATGATCTTCTCCTGACGATCCGACAGAAACATGCGCCCTCCCTTCGTTTCGCTTTCATCTTTAGCCAAACTTCGCCTCGAGGCAAAGCAATCGCTGCTGGTGCGATCTTCCGGATCAATCTCACCGTGCGGTCTTTTCGAACATGAACGAGTGCTGAAATCCCTTTGGATATTGCAAAGCTCGCCCCGCCTCTGCCTTGTTGCGCGCTTAACGTATTATGCGATTCGCTATCCGCGACGGGGCGGAGCATGCACGAGGGACAAAAGGAGAGTTCGATGACAGACGCCAAGAGCGGCATTACGGGACTACGGCCGCAGATCACGGTGATTGGCGTCGGCGGCGGTGGCGGAAACGCGATCAACAACATGATCGCCGAAAAACTGGCGGGCGTTGATTTCATCGCTGCAAATACGGACGCCCAGGTGCTTGCAACCTCTAAGGCGACGCGCCGCATCCAGCTCGGCGCCCATGTCACGGAAGGCCTCGGCGCCGGCTCCTTGCCGGAAGTCGGTCGCGCTGCTGCCGAGGAATCGCTCGACGAGATCATGGATCACCTGAGCGGCTCGCATATGTGTTTCGTCACCGCCGGCATGGGCGGCGGCACGGGCACGGGTGCAGCCCCCGTCATTGCACATGCGGCACGTTCGGCCGGCATACTGACGGTCGGTGTCGTCACCAAGCCCTTCACCTTCGAGGGCAATCGCCGCATGAAGATGGCGGAAGCCGGCATCGAAGCGCTGCGTCAGGCGGCCGATACCGTCATCGTCATTCCCAACCAGAACCTGTTCCGCATTGCGGACGCGAAGACCACCTTCGCCGATGCCTTTATGACGGCGGACCGTGTGCTTTATGCTGGTGTTGGCTGCATCACCGATCTCATCGTCAAGGAAGGCCTGATCAATCTCGACTTCGCCGATGTGAAGTCCGTCATGCGCGGCATGGGCCGGGCGATGATGGGCACGGGCGAGGCTGAGGGCGAGGCACGCGCGATGAAGGCAGCAGAAGCTGCCATCGCCAACCCGCTGCTCGACGATATCTCGATGAGAGGTGCCAAGGGCGTGCTGATCTCGATTTCCGGCGGTTCCGACATGACCCTCTTCGAGGTCGACGAGGCCGCAAGCCGCATTCGCGATGAAGTGCAGGACGACGCCGAAATCGTCGTCGGCGCAATCTTCGACCGCAGCCTCGACGGCAGGTTCCGCGTCTCGGTCGTCGCGACCGGACTTGAAGGCGCTGGAGCGACCGCTGCCGTGCCGGACTTCGCCGCCGGGCAGCTCCAGGGCCGCACGTTGCAATAAGGCGACAGGATCGCCTTATTGCATTGCCTGTGAAAGCATCATCATCCGAAAGCTGGGCGGCGAAAAACCGCCCGGTTTTTTTATCGCAGCTCTTAACTGATGCTGCCAATCACCTCGTCGGCGGCCCGCAACCCGCTTTCCCAGGCGCCATGCGCTGTCGAGAAGTCCGATTGATGCGTCGCCTCACCGGCGAAGAACAGTCGGTCGCCGACCGGACGCGCCAGGATGGTGCGCGCACCGGCATGGCCGGGCAGCGCATGGCTGTAGGAGCCGCGAACCCAATCCGTGTGGCACCAGGACGAGGCTGCGAGCGGACGCAGGTGGCGGCGGATGTTGTTCCCCAAGAGCGATGACAGCTGGTCGAGGGCGAAGGCGAAGGCGTCGAGCAAGCCGGCCTGTTCGATGACGACGGCGCCCTTACCGCCGAAGAAACCTTCGACAACCGGACGTCCGAGCGGCCGGATATAATAGCTGCCGGTCTCGTCGTTCCTGGCATCGCCGAGCAGATGCGTTTCCGGCTCGAGGCCATGATTGCCGTGAAGCCCCATGAAAAGCTTGTCAGCAAGGCCGAGCGGCAGTTGCGCTGCGGCGTGCAGGTGATCATCGGCCTCAGGGTCAAAGGCGATCATGCCGCGGGCGAGAACATTGGTCGAGACCGTGACGATTGCCGCACCTGCCGTGACCGCGCCGCGATCGGTTTCAACCCGGACACCCTCACCGGTTAGCGCGACACGGCGGACCGGCGTCGAGAGGCGCAGGGTCACGTCTGGAATGGCAGCAGCGATCAGATTTCCATAGCCTTCGTGCACGCGCCAGTTGGCATCGGTTGCGGCGTTGTCATAGGCAAGGAAGTCGGCAACCGACAGCCGCTCCAGCGGCGCGCCGTTCAGATAGCCGCTGAGCGACTGGCAATAGGCATTCCACTCACCATCCGGCTCCAGCGCATCCGAGGCCCTGTCGCTTGCCGGGGGATTGCCCCGCAGCCGCTTTTCAAGCGCCTCCCAGGCAGCGGCAGCAGCCGCACGTTCTTCCGGCGAGAAACCGAGATCACGCCATTGGTTCTGCCAGGCCGTCGGCCCGCGCTCGATCGTAAAGCCTGCCTCGCGGCCGATCGCGACAAGGGGATTGCGCTCGGCCGAATGCAGCCAGCCACAGCCCATATCGAGCGGCATGCCGGAAAGTTCGACCGTCCAGGCCCGACCGCCGACACGGTTGCTGGCTTCGAGGATGACGACCGAGCGTCCGGCATCGGTCAGCCTTCGTCCCGCAGCAATGCCTGCTGCGCCGGCGCCGATAACAGCCACATCGTAGTCCATCGTCACCGCTTCGCCCCGCGTTTCGTCATCACCTTGATAGGCTTAAGCTTTACATGGGAGCCGCACCCGCTTCAATGCGCCCGAAAGCCTGCTACTATGCCGTCATGACCTTCTTCGAAACTCTCGTTGCCCTGCTGGCCGTCGCCATCCTGCTCCTGCAGATCACCAGGCGCATGCATCTGCCCTATCCCGGCATTCTGGCCGCTGCTGGCGTCGGCGTGGCGATGCTGCCCGGTGCGCCTGTCATCCCGATCGACCCGCCGACGGCGCTTGCCCTGTTCATCGCACCGGTGCTCGTCGATTCCGCCTATGATTTCCCGATGGGGGCTGCGCGGCGCATGCTGCTGCCGCTGATCTTCTATGCCGTCATTGCCGTTCTGGTGACGACAGGCGTGGTGGTGTCGATCAGCATGCTGACGGTCGGGTTGCCGATTGCGGTTGCCGTGACGCTCGGCGCCATCGTTGCTCCGCCCGATGCTGCGGCAGCGACCGCCGTGCTTTCCAATCTGCCGGTGGATCGGCGTGTGGATGCGCTGCTCAAGGGCGAAAGCCTGTTTAACGACGCAACGGCGCTGTTGCTGTTTGGAGCAGCATTGACGGTCCAGGCACGCGGCGGGCTCGACGGAGCGACAGCGCTCCAGATTGGCTTTGCGGCACCCGGCGGCATTCTCCTCGGCATCGCCTTCGGCTTTTTCGTTTCGCGGCTCCGACCGATTACCGAAAATACGGTCGGCGGCACGCTGTTGCAGTTCGTCTATGCCTTTTCGACCTGGCTGATTGCCGAGCATCTGCATCTTTCGGCGGTGCTTGCGACGGTTGCGAGCGCCATGACGATCGCCACGCTTTCGACGGTCGACGATTCCCCACGCATGCGGGTGCATTCCTTTGCCGTGTGGACGACCGTCGTCTTCCTGCTGAACGTGGTCGCCTTCCTGCTGATGGGGCTTCAGGCGCGTAGCATTGTCGAATCCATGTCGGCCGAGGCCCTCGAGCGGTCGCTCGGCTTTGCCGCTATCGTCGTGGTCGGCGTCATCCTGGCGCGACTGACGATGGCCTTCCTGCTGCATGCGATCGTCATTTCGCGCCACCGGCGCGGCAATCTGCTGGCGCCCTTCAGGCACGGGGAGACCTTTCTGGTCGGCTGGTCCGGCATGCGCGGCCTGGTCACGCTCGCCACCGCCTTTGCCCTGCCCGCCGACTTTCCGGAACGTGACCTCGTCGTGCTGACAGCCTTTGCCGTGGTGCTGGCAACGCTCGTCATCCAGGGAGCGACGCTCGCCCCGATGATCCATTTCCTGAAACTCGGGCGGCAGGCGCAAGTTCACGACGAACTGGAAGCCGCAAGGCGCTCGCTTGCCGAAGCTGCATTTGAGCGGCTCGAGAAGGAAGGTGGCGCCGAGGCTGAGGCCATCAGGACGATCTGCAAGGATCACTGGACGGTGCCCTCGGACCTTGGCGAGACCTCGCCGCTCGTGCGCCGCCGCAAACTGACGATCGCCGCCGTGATCGCCCAGCGCCAACGCCTCGAAGAGCTGCGCGATAAGAACAGGATCGGCCCGACGCAATATCTCGAACTGCAGGAAGATCTCGACTGGAAACAGCTCTCGGTCGGCTCCGACGAGGATCGGCGCATTACCGAGAGCTAAGGGTAGGCTGCAGATAAGGGGCGACTTTTGCTGTCGCCCCAATACTGCATGCGATCCCCGTCAATGTCCGCAGCAACTGCCGCTGGCTTCATCCCCCTGATCGGAAGCGGCCGAGCCGTGGTTGTCACGGCTATGCTCATTGCGGGCAGCGGGGAGGTTCATGGCAATGTTGCTGTCGAAGAAACCGTTCGGTTTCAGGGTAAAGCCTGCATATTCGACCGGCATGATCGGAAAATCCTCCGGTTTGCAGACATGCGTATGCCCGAAAGAATGCCAGAGCACGATATCGGCGTTTTCGATATTCCGGTTGTTCTCGACATATTTCGGCAGGCCGTCCCCACCTGCATGCACATTCGGATAGTCGCCGGACGCATATTTTTCCTTCGCGTCGAAAGCCGTCACCCAGATGTGCTTCTTGGCAAAGCCGCCACGCTGAGCAACGGTCGACCCCTCCTGGGCGAGCATCAGGGGACTTGGCATGACGACCATTTTATATCCGGGCGCATTGCCCACGGAATTCTGCTCGTTGGAGTTCTGGACCTTCCAATACCTGCCGGTCTCGCCGTTGGCGACGGCGGGACTATCGAGCTCCCGTTTCAATATTTTCGTCTTCGTATCGAAGACATTGCCATAGGGATTGTCCTCGCCCCATGGGCGTGGCTGGAACTCATGCTCGGTGACGGTATTTCCGCCGCCATCGATATCCATGTGCAGGCGGGCATTGAAGAAATGCTGGTGGGTCGGGCCGCCGAGATTGTCGTCGACCATTCCACCCCAGGCATATTTCTGGCCACTCGCCACAGCCGCGGTCTGGATAATGCCAGTCAGCTTTGCTTCGAGCTGGATGGTGCCATCCTGGTAGAGATACCAGTAGAAGCCATAGTCATAATTGCCGACCGTCGCGAAGAAGGAGATGACGAGACGGCGCGATCTCCTCACTTCAAAAATGCCGTTTCTGAACTCGTAGTGCTTCCAGAGGATCCCAAAATCCTCCTCATGCATGCAAACGGCGTTCTTCATCATCACCGGCTGGCCGAAATCATCCGCCGACGGGATATCGAAATAGTGTATCTGGCCAAGGCAATCGCAGCCGAGCTCAAGGCTGTTGGCGAGCCGCCCCAGCCCATATTCTCCGGCGTCGAAAGCGCTCTTCCAATAGTGGTTGGCGGTCGGATCGGCATAAGGCACGACCATTTCGGTCACCGAGGCACGGAAGATCACGGGACGAAGCTTGCCGCCATTTTTAATACCGAGCTCATGCAGGACGAGACCTTCGCGAGGCGTAAAACCGACACGAAACGACCAGTCCTGCCATTGTACTGTCCAGCCATCGACCGAGAAGCTCGGTCCCTGCGGCTGCACGATATTGAGCGGCTTTACATCCTGACGGACATCGGGAAAGGACTCCTGTCCGTAATTGCGCTTCCTCCTCGGCACCGGAATGACGGTCTCGTCGTCGACGAGATCGACCACCTGATTGCTGATGAGGTCGACAACGGCAACAACCCCTTCGATCGGATGGGCGTAGCCATTGTCGCGGATATCTTCGCGCCAATAGGAGACGGCGCGAACGATGCGGGCGCCCTTCTCGAATTCGCGTCCGAAAAAACCCGAGGAAAACGGGTCGATCTGGACGAGCGGAATATCTTCCTCGGTGATACCGCGCTTCTTGACCGCGGCAATCCAGCGGGGGTCCGATTTGACTGTCGCCTCGACGGTCTCGAACTCGCAAAGCATGACGGGTGGCTGTCCGTAGGGCGCTGATTCAAGCGGCAGCCTCTTGTGCTCGACGACAGTTTTTTTCGACAGGTCGACGATCGATTCATGGACTTCGCCCGAGCTGGAATCCAGCGACAGGACAAATGCCAGCCGGGGAAGCTTCCTTCCGTCGCGATGCATTGCCATGTCGGATTTGGTCGGCTCCTCTAGGCGAATGATCGGGAAGCGGATCGATTGCGGCAGTTGCTTTTCGTCCTTCAGAATTGCGACGGCTTCCGAGATCTCGGTCAGGCTCAACGGGTCGAGCGGATAGGCGAGCGTTTCTACAATGGCGTCCATTGTCAGTCCTTCATGTGCTTTGGGTGGTGGCAGTGCGCATCTGGCTGCACACTGCAGGGCTCAGCCGTCAGCGGCCGGAGCAGATGTCCATTTCGGGCATGCGATCACC
Organism: Rhizobium sp. KNZ14-9A; assembly: GCF_056755015.1. Taxonomy (NCBI): domain Bacteria; kingdom Pseudomonadati; phylum Pseudomonadota; class Alphaproteobacteria; order Hyphomicrobiales; family Rhizobiaceae; genus Rhizobium; species Rhizobium sp. KNZ14-9A. The sequence goes on along the minus strand of NZ_JBPGXB010000004.1, from coordinate 1,948,573 downwards.
ATGGATGCAGAAGACAGAGCAAAATGCGTGTGCTTCTGCCGCCATCAGGATTGTGGCGATGGTCAAAGCCATCAAGGTCATCAGCGACATCCGGTCGACGAGGGTCAAAGGTTGAAGTCTCGTCATTCGAAGGCCTTCCCAAGCGAAGCATAGAGTTCGGGCTTCACGGTCCTGATGCGCACTGCAAAGGCAGCCCCAATCAGGCCGGTCAGCACCACCAGCAGCGGGAAGGATTTCACAATCACGCTTTCCGATCCCGACAGGAGCGGCAGGTTGACGATAACGAGGACGATCGAGCCGAGGATACCGAGCAGCGCCAGGACCGGTGCCACCGTCGTGGTCCATAGACTGTAGCGATGCGGCAATCCCCGGAAGAAGAGAACGATGGCAACGCAGACGAGGGCCTGGACGGCCAGGATCCCGAGGACGGCCAGAGCAGACATCCAGGAAAAGACGACCGTATAGGGATCGGCGCCAGCTGCGATGAAGCAGACAAGGGCGAGGGCGGCAATGGCGCTCTGCATGGCACCCGCGATGTGGGGCGAACCATGGACCGGATGGACCTTGCCCAGAGCCCTGACGGCGAGCCCTTCGCGTCCAAGCGCGTAGAAATACCGGTTCAGCGTGTTGTGGAAGGACAGGATGCAGGCAAAGAGGCTGGTGATCAGCAGGATATTCATGACCTGCGACGACCATCGTCCGAGGACGGCGTCGGAAGCGACGAAATAGAAGGTTTCCAAGCCGCTGCCGGCAGTCGCCTGCACCTTTGAAGGGCCATAGAACTGCACGATGGCCCAGGTCGACAGAGCGTAGAAGACGGTGATCAGCAAAACGGCGGCATAGGTTGCGCGCGGGATTGTTTTTTCCGGGTTTTCCGCCTCTTCTCCGAAGATGGCAGTAGCCTCGAAACCGATGAAGGAGCCGACCACAAAGACGAGCGCGACGCCGAGACCCGGCGAAAATACCGTGGCCGGGCTGAAGGAGGAGAGGCTGAAACCTTCCGGCCCACCGCCGGTCAGCACAATGCCGATATCGAGAAGCAGAAGGATAGCGACCTCAGCCAGCATGCAGATGCCAAGGATCGTGCCTGAAAAGGCAATGTTTCGCTGGCCGCAAAGATGGACGGCCACCAGTGCGGCAAAGGACCAAGCCCACCACGGAAGCGTCACGATCGATGCCACGGCGCCGCTCATGAAGACGCCGAACAACCCGTAGATGGCGATCTGTACCGACGAATAGGTCAGAAGCGCCATCAGCGCACCACCAACACCGGCCGGCTTGCCGATGCCCTGGGTGATGTAGGTGTAGAAGGCGCCCGTCCCGCCGACATGCCGGCTCATCGCCGTGAAGCCGACCGAGAAGATGAGATACAGGATCCCTGCCAGGACGAAGGCACCCGGGACACCGGGTCCATTGCCGAAAGCGAAAGCTGCGGGCGTCGCGCCGACAACGGCTGTGAGCGGCGCTGCTGCCGCCACGACGAAGAAGACGATATGGGCAAGGCCGACGGAATTTTTCGCGAGGCGATCGGGAGGATTTCCCAAAGTGGTGTGCGTTGTCATGAGAACCCCTGTTTTTGATTTTCATCAACACGGTAGCCACGACCGATTGGCCTCAAAATTGCAGTTCATGCCAATGAATCGATAATTTGCGCCATCACTGGCGGCGGGGAACAAAAACATGTCATCTGCCCAGCAAACCGGCACGTCCGCGCAGATATTTGCTTCAATTCGTGCGTCTGTACTGCTGCCGCTCATCGAACAAATCGACCGGAAATCCGGCAAGGCAGATGTATTGCTTGCCCTTCATGGTCTTCTGCGCAGCCAGCTTGACGATCCCTATGCCATGATCCCCATGAACCGATATGTGGCGATTTTCGAAGATGCGGCATCGATCGTCGGAGATCCGACGATCGGCGCATTGCTTGGAACCCTGTTCAAGCCGAGCGATATCGGCCCGATCGGCGTGCTGTTTTCGATATCGAGCACGATCCGTACCGGCTTCGAACGATTGGCCAAATATGTGAACACTGTCCAGAGCGGCACCAATTCCGGTGTCTTTCAGGAAGACGGCAATCTGGTCTGGAGCTACCGCCTCGACGATCCCAGGCTCTGGCCGAGACGGCAGGACAGCGAGTTCACGCTGGCCGCGTCCTGCCAGCTCGTCCGTGCCTGCTTCGCACGCGGATGGAGACCCGTCGAAGTCCATTTTGAACATCGGGCGCCTCGCGATCCGACGACCTTGCAGCGGATTTTCCGGGCGCCCTTAAAATTCGGCGAGTCTGCCAATCGCATCGTGGTTTCGGCAGAAGACGCCCGCCGTGTCTACCGGCAGGAGCAGCCCGATCTGGCGGCGGTCCTGGAGCGCCATATCGCGGATCTGAGCGGCAAGTTGTTGCAGTCGGACTCGACCGTCGATCATGTGCGATCATTGATCGGGATCTATCTCGGACACAAACCCATCACGCTCGTCGGGCTTTCGCAGGAGCTCAGCCTTTCGCCGCGAACCTTGCAACGGCGGCTCTCCGAGCAGGGGACATCGTTGAGGGATCTGATGCGGCAATACCGCCAAAGTATCCTTACACTGCAGAGACAGAACGGCGCGGTCAGAATGAAAGAGCTTGCGCAAGTCCTGGGTTACGCGGACGAAACGGTGCTGTGGCGCGCCCGCAAACATTGGGAACGCATGCCGCAGGCGGCAAACAATGCTGCGGCGGATCCATAGGACCAGCCGCAACAATCAAGGGAATTCGGCCCGGCGCCCTCAACGGATGCTGAACGGGAAATATTTTGCGTTGATCGTGTCGTAGATGTCGTTAGCCTCGATCTCTGCAAGCGCAGCATTGAGCTTGTCCAGCAAAGGCTTGTCGGTCGGGCGCACGGCGATGCCGGCTCCGTCACCGAAATATTCGGTGTTCTTGATATCCTCGCCCTTGAATTCGCAGCAACCGCCCGCCTTGGTGTTTGCGAGCCAGTCGTAGACGGCGAGCTTGTCTTCCAGGATGATATCGACCTTGCCGTCGGCAAGGCCCTTGTAGAGATCCGGCGATGCCTGGAATACGGTCGTTTCGACGCCGCTGTAGAATTTCTTTGCGTAGGATTCCTGGGAAGTTGCTGCGGTCACGCCGAGCCGCAGTTTCTTCAGATCATCGGCTGACGTGCCGGCAATCTCGTCGTTTTTGCGCGCGATGAAGACCGTCGGGCTGTCATAATACTTCTCGGTGAAGGCAACCTTTTCTCGCCGCTCCGCGCTCATCGACATTGACGAGATGATCGCGTCATATTTGTTGTCGAGCAGGTTCGGGATCATCGCCGTCCATTCCTGGATGACAAATTCGCACTTCAATTTCGCGGTCTCGCAAAGGGCCTTGGCGATATCCACGTCGAATCCCTGAAGCTGATTATTGGAATCGACATAGTTGAACGGCGGAAATGCACCCTCGACGGCTATGCGGATGTTGTCGTTTTCGGCAGCCCGGACAATAGCGGGCTCAAAAATACTGACCGCAACAACGGCCGCACAGGCAAATGCGAAGAACTTCGAACGATAGAGAGATCCTAATCGCAACATATCAATCACCTTGATGTAGAGCTCGATCGCCAACCTTGCATCGGCAAGCGTTGCGCAATGAGCAGCCAATCACAAAACGATTAAAAAGCTCATCATTTTGGGCCATCAATTTTGATGCTGCTTGAAAAGCATTTTGTAAACAATCGCGGTCAGTATCAGGGCGCTCGGGAGAAGACTGCGTGCCTGCTGATCCGTCTTTAAGATTATTCGCTCACAGAGCGACCTGGACATCGTCCGGGTCGATACTGGTGCTGCTTGCCATCAGCGGCCTGGCAATTCTTGGCCTGGTGTTCCTGGCTGCTATCTGGGCCGGTAGGGAAAGCGACGCAGCCGCCCTCGATCGGCAGCGCCAACTCGTCAACAGCCGCCTCCTGGATCAGGTCAAGCGCGTATCGCAGGACATCCAGCTGATGGGCGCAGGCTATGCTTCGCTGCTGGTGGCGGATTCGGCGCCGACCGGCGGCAAGAGCGAGCGCGCAGGCACGACATCGGCCTCGACATTCGGCAAGATCGCGACAACGGTATTCGGCTACAATGCGGCATTCCTCGTGACCCCGGCAGGTGAGCTTGCGCTACAGTCCGATCCCGAAACGAAACGCCGCTTCAAATGGGTGCGACCGCTGCTTCAGCCGATGATCCAGGATCTGGAAGCAAGGAACCACGGTGCGCCGCAGGGGCCGAGTTCCGATCCGGAACCCAGCCGGGTGGAGCTGATGCGGCTTGAGGGCCGCCCTTCGGTCGCCGGCGTCGTTTCGGTCACGGGTTCTTCGAAAGTGGATCCGCAGGAAGGACATGACGGAAACAGGCTCTACCTCGTGGCGTTCCGCTTCCTCGACGGTGTCACGCTCGATACGCTAAGCCGCGAACAGGGTTTGGCCGGCGCTCGTTATGCCCGCACCGCGGACCAGGAACAGAATGAAGTTGCGTTCGAAATCGAGGCAACGGCATCTGGCGACCCGATCGGCTTCATCATCTGGAGGCCGGATCTGCCGGGCTCACGCGTCATCGGCCGGCTTGTTCCGGTGCTCTCCGTGGCCGGCCTTATCATCGCCGGCCTCTTCTTCGCCCTGATGGGCCGTTTGCGCGGCAGCCTCAGAGAACTCAGCGCGAGCGAACATCATGCACGGCATCTTTCACTGCATGACGTATTGACGGGCCTGCCGAACCGGGCGCTGTTTGCAGCCCGTTTCGAGCAATGCCTTGCGGCCATGAAATCGCCCGGCGAGCTCGCTGTCCTTGCCCTTGTCGACCTCGACAAATTCAAGGAAGTGAACGACATCCATGGGCATGCCGCCGGTGACGAGCTGCTGCGCGGCGCCGTCGACAGGATGAATGCTCTGATCGAACCAGGCGACACGCTTGCAAGGCTCGGCGGCGATGAATTCGCCCTGCTTCTTCCTGCTGTCAGGGAGGGCGACGATAGTTACATCCTCCTCTTCAACGCCATTATCGAGGCCCTGAGCAAGCCGTTCCAGCTTCGTGGCGGTGACGTCGTCGTCCGCATCGGATGCTCGATCGGCATCGCGGCCTTTCATGACGCGGCTGAGGCAACCAGCGAGATTTTGCGGCGTGCGGACGTCGCCCTTTATGAAGCCAAGACCAACGGGCGCGGCCGCCTGATCGAATATGATCCTTCGCTGGATCACCGGGTCGAGGCACGGGAAAACCTCAAGAACGATCTTCGCCTCGTGCTGGACGGTCGTACGTATATCCCCGATAGCGTCGAGAATGCGCATTCAGGTGATCCGGGCCATCTGGAGGTCTTCTTTCAGGGCGTGCATCGTGCTGACGCGCATGAAGAACTTTCGGGTGCAGAGGCCCTCGTGCGGTGGCGCCACCCCACCCTTGGGCTGCTGTCGCCGGACAAATTCATCCCGATCGCCGAGGAAGCCGGCATGATCGACCAGTTGGGCGAGTGGGTGTTGAGGAATGCAGCCAAGGCAGCCGCAGGCTGGCCAGCCGACATGTCGGTCGCCGTCAACGTCTCGCCCTCGCAAATCCGTCACCGGGACTTCGACGGCCACGTGCTGTCGATCCTGGCGGAAACCGGCCTGCCGCCATCGCGCCTCGAGCTGGAACTGACGGAAGCAGCCCTCTTCAACATCGACGAGACCGCGCAAGGGACACTCGGCAGGCTTCGGTCCCACGGGATCCGGATTGCGCTCGACGATTTCGGCACCGGCTTTTCTTCGCTCAGTCACCTCATTCAGTTCAATATCGACCGCATCAAGATCGACCGGTCCTTCGTGCGGTTGCTCGGAACACAGGCCGAGGGCGCCGCCATCGTTTCGGCGATCCTGGGCTTGAGCCGCACGCTTGGAAAAGCGACAACGGCGGAAGGCGTCGAGACGAGGGGGCAGAGAGATTTTCTCGTTGCTGCCGGCTGCAACGACTTGCAGGGCTTCCTGTTCTCCCGCCCCTTGCCTCCGGCTGATTTCCTGTCGTCATTGCCATCTGCCGAAGCCGCGCGGCCGCAGTCGGTTGTCGCATCGTCCCCGCGCGGCTGATCGTCCATTTCGACGGGCCGCTCTTACTGCCTTTTGCCTATCATCCAGACAAGGTATGGCGCGCCGGCGAAGGCCGCAAAGAGTCCCAACGGCAGTTCATAGGGAAAAGTGACAGTGCGGGCGCCGAGATCGGCGATCATCATCAGCACAGCGCCGATGACGGCGGAGGCGAGCAGGTTGCTGCCGGCCTTTTCGAAGCCGGCACGGTGGGCGATGTGCGGGGCCATCAGGCCGACAAAGCTCAAGGGGCCGACGAGCAGCGAAGCGGCAGCGGTCGCAATGCCTGCCGTCAGCACCATCAGCATGCGAGCACTGACAAGCGGTAAGCCAAGCGCAAGCGCGGTCGGCGCGCCAAGTGGCAGGATTGTCAGCCATCGCGTGAAGATCAGGCCGATTATCAGGATGACAATGGTGAGCCCGGCGAGGAACACAGCCGTTTGCGGCGTGGCGGCTGCAGCCGAGCCGCCGAGCCAGGAAAGGATCTGCCAGGCGCGCTGATCGCCGACGGCAAGAAGCGCACTCAGGATCGCCGACGAAAAGGCGCTGACGGAAATGCCTGCGAGCAGCAGGCGTTCAGGCGGCAGATGCCGGCGGGCGGCAAAGAGTGCCACGATGACAAGTACGACGATCGCGCCGCCGCCAGCGCCAAGAAAGAGGGCAGGCGCGCCGGCATTGGCGGAGAAGCTCAAGGCAACGGCATAACCGACGCCGGCCCCGCCGCTGACACCCAGCACCTCGGGGCTTGCCATCGGATTGCCGGTGAGGCGCTGCAGCATGGCGCCCGCCATGGCGAGCAGCCCGCCGGCCGCGGTCGATGCCACCAGCCGGGGCCAGCGGGCGGGAAAGAGTTCCCAGAAGAGATCGCCGCTCAGCAGCGTCCAACCTTCCGGCAGGCGCGCAACGCAGAGGGCCGCCCAGGCAAGCGGCGGCAGCAGGCAGGAGATGAGGACGAGGCGCGACAGCGGCGCGCGGGAGACGACGACGCTATCGGGCGGCTGCGGCGGCTCGACGGCCCGCACCTGCGGCAGCAGCCAGAGCAATAGCGGCCCGCCGATCAAGGCCGTCACCGATCCCGTCGGAAAGGTTTCGCCCGCCGAGGAGGCGACGAGCTGGACGATGCCATCGCAGAACCAGAGCAAGAGGCCGCCGGCAACAGGCGACAAAAGCAGGATGCTGCGCGTCGTGCGGATACCAAGCAGGCGCACCAGCGCCGGGGCGGCAAGGCCGACGAAGCTGACAAGCCCGACGACGGCGGCAACGCCGGCGCTCAGCGCCACGGCAAGGCTTGCAATAGCAATGCGTGTGCCGGCAAGTGCCACACCGAGCGAGCGGGCACTACTGTCGCCGAGGCCGAGCACGGTCAGCGGGCGCAGCAACAGGAGGGTGATGGCGAGGCCGAGCAGCAGTTCGAGGCCGAGGCTTACCGTCGCCGACCAGTCCTGCTGGCTGAGCGAACCGCCGTTCCAGGTCACCAATGACATCAGATATTCGCCCTGCGAGAGCGTCATCGCCGCCGATAGCGCATTGCAGGTAATGCCGACGAGCAGGCCGGAGACCACCATGGTGATGGGCTCGAAGCTGCGCCGCCAGCCGAGCAGGAAGACGATGGCGGTTGCCGCGGCCGCACCGGCAAGCGCAACAAGCCCGCGGTAGCCATCGAGCACCTCGGGGAAGAACAGTGTCGCAACGACGATCGCAAGCTGCGCGCCGGAGGAGACGCCGAGCGTCGAGGGATCGGCAATCGGGTTGCGCAGGAGGCGCTGCAAGAGGGCGCCGGCAAGCCCGAGGGCCGCACCGGCCAGAATCGCAATCGCCCCGCGCGGCAGGGCGGCGTAGGCGAAAATGATCTGCTGCGTCGTCATCTGCCCGGCATCGAAGGGCAAGGACGGCCAGTCGGCAAAAGGCAGATGGCTGAGTGCCGCCGACAGGAAGAGGCCGGCGGAGGCGAGAAGCGCGACGGCGAGTGCGGCGGGTCTCATCACGGCCTTTCCCCAGACGACAGCATCGCCGCCTTGAAAAGCCGCGTGAAGCGGGCGGCCGCCGAGATGCCGCCATAGGGATTGATATTGGAAAGCATCAGCACGCGGCCGGAGCGCACCGGCTGCAGCGATTGCCAGATCATGCTGTTCTTCAGGCCGTTGCGGGCTTCGACCGGGATATCGGAGATGATGACGATGCGCGCCTGAGGCTCTGCGGCGAGGTTTTCGATCGGCACCGGCGCGGCGAACGTATAGCGGGAACGGTCCGTCCAGGCATTCGGCAGGCCGAGCCGTGACAGGATATCGCCGAACATGCTGTCGGCGCCGAAAACGCGGACGTGCCTGCTATCACCGATATTGACGAGATAGGTCGGGCGCGCGGCAAAAGCCTGCAGGCTGAGGCGCGCCTCCTCGACAAGGGCTGCCTGTTCAGCCACGACTTCGCGGCCACGCTCTTCGAGGCCAAGCTCCTTTGCAAGTGCCGAAACGGCATCGATCGCCCTCTGATAGGGCGGCTCGCCCCTGTTATAGAAGGGCAGCGACAGGACCGGCGCAATCGCCCGAAAGCTCGCCTCGAACCTGACATAGAAGGGCGAAATCAGAATGAGGTCCGGACGCAGCAGGCGCAGGAGTTCGAGGTTCGGCGATCCGCGCAGGCCGAGATCGGCAACGCTCTCGGCCAGCATTGGCTCGACCGCATCCTTGCGGAACTGTACGAGTTCGGTCGCGGCGACTGGCATAATTCCGAGTGCCACAAGCGTTTCCAGCATGGCCCAGTCGATTGCTGCGACGCGCCTTGGCAGCGATTGGGACGCTTCCGCAAAGGCCTTGCCGGGAATTGCGAAAGCCGCCAGCAGGGTAAGCGCTTGCCGACGGCTGATGCCCCGTCCATATGCGTCTTGAAATTCACTCACCATTGAAAGGTCAGCTTACCCATCACCGTTCTGCCATCGCCATAGGTGCAGCCGAAGGAGCTGCAGCTTGCAACATAATCCTTGTCGGCAAGGTTCTTGAAGTTCAGCGAGGCGGTCACATTGTCCTTCTTGTAGTGCAGTGCTGCATCGAAGAGGGTCACGGCGTCAAGATCGAGCGTGTTCTTGGTATCTCCGTAGCGCTGGCCGACATAGCGCACGCCGCCGCCGAGACCGAAGCCTTCGAGCGCCGTATCCTCAGGGAAGGTGTAGTCGAGCCAGAGGCTGGCCGCATGCTCCGGCACATTGTCAGGGCGCTTGCCATCGTCGACACCGCCGACGATTTCTGCCTGCATGTAGGTGTAGGCGGCGCGCAGATCGAGCCCGTCGGTAAGGCTGGTAACGCCTTCCAGTTCGATGCCCTTGACCGCAACCTCGCCGATCTGACCGGTTCTCGTCGTGCCATCCGGCAGAGCGTAGGTCGCCAGTACGTTCTCCTGCTTCAGGTCGTAGGCGGCGACGGTGAAGAAGCCGTTCCAGCCCTCCGGCTGATATTTGACGCCCACCTCCACCTGCTCGCCCGTCGTCGGCTGGAGAATACCGCTCGTCGTGGAAACCGGCACCGGCTCGAAGGAGGTGGCGTAGCTGACATAGGGGGCGATGCCGTTGTCGAAGACATAGCTGAGGCCGGCCCGGCCGGTGAGCTTTTGATCGTCCTGATCGACAGGACGCGAAATGCCCGTCAGCCGGTTCGTCGATGTCCCATCGGTACTGGCCCAGTCCTGCCGAAGGGCTGCCGTTGCACGCCAGTTCTCATAGGCAAGCTCGTCTTGCACGTAGAGGCCGACCTGCGTCATCTGGGAATCGACATGGGTGCTGACCGTCGGGGCGATCAGCCTGACTGAGCCATAGACCGGATTGAAGGCATCGAGCGACGTGGCGCGCCAAAACTGCGTGCCGACATTGTTGCTGTAATAGCGATAGTCGAGACCAAACAGCATCTTGTGCTGGATCTCGCCGGTGTCGAATTCCGCAAGCAGGTTATTGTCGACGTTGAACGTATTCAGCAGCTCATCCTGGATGGTGGCATTGCGGTTGATCGTCCGGCCGCCGGTAAGGCCGATCGTCGACATGCCGAGTGCCTTATAATTCCAGTCGAAATTCTGGTAGCGCAGGTTCTGGCGGAAGGTCCAGGTATCGTTCAGGCGGTGTTCCAGCTCATAGCCGAGATTGGTCAACGTCCGGTCGGACGTATCGAAACTCTTGTCGCCGACGAAGAAATCCCGCGACAGGCGGTTGGCGCCCGTCGCATTGAGAGTGAGTGAAGGCGGCAGGCCGGATGGCGTGCTCGGATTGTCGTGCTGGATGCTGGTCAGGATCGTCAGCTTGGTATCGTCGTCCGGCTGCCAAGTGAGCGCCGGAGCGATGAAGTAGCGGTCATTGTCGAGTTCATCGACCTGCGCCGAGGCCGTCCTTGCAAGCCCTGTCAGACGATAGGCGAAATCGGAATTGCCGGGAATGATGTCGCCGAAATCGAAATAGGTGCCGTAGGTGTCGTAACTGCCGGCCTGAATGCCGACTTCGCCGAAGCGTTCGAAGACCGGCCGCTTGCTGATGAGATTGATCATGCCACCGGGATTGCCCTGGCCATACATGACAGAAGCCGGGCCGCGCAGCACTTCGATACGCTCGAGCTGATAGGGGTCGACCGCGGGCGCGCCTGCCGTGCGCATCATGCGCAACCCGTTCAGGAACTGCGCCTGGCGGCTGTCGAAACCGCGGATACGCGGCGAGTCGAAACGTGGGTCGGCGCCGTAGGGCTCGCCGACGACCCCGGGCACGTAATCGAGCGCCTGGCCGACGGTTTCGGCGTCCTGCGACTTCAGCTGGTCAGCCGTCAGCACCGAGATCGATTGTTGAGTCTCGATAAGCGGCGTGCCGGTCTTGGTCGCCGTAGCACTCGTCCTGGCAACGAAGCCCTTTACCGGCGCCGTCGGGTCCTCGCCCTTGGAGCCGCTGATGACGATCGGGGCGAGCGTCGTCGGATTGGCCTCTTGCGCGGTCGCCGGAAACAGCGGCGCCAGAAGCACGCTTGCCAGCGCTGTGGTCGAAGCAAATTTGAGGAGGTGAAGAGAACCAGTCATTGGGGGCTCGTTATATGCCGTAAAACTGGATTTTTCTAATCATGTTATTTTTCGAAGGTCCAATAAATGCGGCTCGAATTTTTTATAAGCGCGGGTTATGAAACCTGCCTGATGTCATAGATTTGAATTCTTCTAGGAGAACATGAGTGGCGCTGACCGACCCCGGCTTCGAACTCCGGCACTTGAGGTATTTCGTGACCCTGGTCGAAGAGCGGAATTTCGAACGTGCGGCTGCCAGGCTCGGCATCGCCCAGCCGGGTCTCAGCCAGCAGATCAGGAGCCTCGAAAAGATTGTCGGCACGCCGCTGCTCGATCGGAGCCGGCGCGGCGTGCAGCTCACGCATTCGGGCGAGACCCTGTTCCAGGAGGCCCGGAAAGTCCTGGCCCAGACTGAGGCGACGGTCGCCGCCATTAACCGCGCCGGGCGCGGCGAAAGCGGGCGCATCTCGATCGGCTATGTCGCGTCCGCCGCCTATTCCGGCGCGGTCGTCGGCTCGATCAGGGACTTCAAGCGCCACTATCCCCATGTCGAAGTCGAACTGCAGGAAATGGAGCTGCGCCAGCAGCTGCAGCGCATTGCCGACGGTCTGCTCGATTTCGGCTATATCCGCGCGCCGGCGCCGATACCGCCTAGCGTTTCCGTGCAAGTCGTGCTGCGCGAGCCGCTGGTTGCGATGGTCTCGGCGGATCATGAATTCTCAGAGCGCGCCATCGATACGCTCGCCCGACTGGCCGATAATACCTTCATCACGCCACGCCAACCGCCGGAAGTCGGCTTTCACCGCAACACGCTGCAGGCCTGCCGGGAGGCGGGCTTCGAACCCTCCGTCAAGGCCATCGCACACGACTTTACCGAAATCGCCGCCCTTGTCGGCATCGGCACCGGCATCGCTCTCGTGCCGCAATCGATGAGCCGCGTGGAACTGCCGGATATCCACTACCGGCCGCTTCAGAGCGTGACGGTGACGTCGGACGTGGCGATCGCCTACCGCAAGGGCGAAAGTTCGCCTGCCACCAAGGCTTTCATTGGCCGGTACCGGCAGAAGATCAGCCCTCCGGCATCCGGCGAGATGATAGTCAAAGCGCCGGTGTCTGGCGAACCATCGGACACGACCTTGTCTGCATTGCGCCGTTCGCCGCTCGTCGGGTCCGAACTTGATCTGTCGAGACCGGAAGAGGAAGGGCGTAAAGTCGATCTGTGACGCAGATCCATCTGTCATCCCACTTCAAAGCTTGGAATGAAGAACAAAGTGATCTGCATTATTTAAGGGAATTATCTACATGGAGCTGGCGATGGCCATCAACGTCAACAACGCAGAGGCGGATGCTCTGACGCGGGAGTTCGCCACCATGGCCGGGGTCAGTATTACTGATGCGATTGTGATCGCCATGAAAGAGGCTGTCGAACGTCGTACCAGTAGCGAGAGCCCGGCCGAGACTGCGGCCCGGCTCAGGAAGAAGCATGGCATTTCCCTGACACCCTCCTCCCGCAAGCCGCTTTCCCATGAGGTCATTGATTCCCCGTGGGACAAAGGCTGATGTTCATCGAGGTCTGCGCGATCATCGCCCTCCTGTCGGATGAACCGGAGGCCAAGCGGGTATCCGATGCGATCGCGGCGGCGCGCGACCCATTCACCTCTCCTGTCGCAATGCTCGAAGCGGCTTTGGGGCTCGCGCTACCCGACAAGTTTGGCTTGCCGCTTGATACAGTGGAAGCGCTGCTGATGGAATTTCTGGAGGCTCGCAGGATCGAGATCCGCGACCTTCCCCCGGCTCGTGAAACAACGCACCTCGCTCTTTCAGCTGCGCATCGATATCGCGCCAGCCGCAGAGGCCTTAACCTTGGCGACTGCCTCCACTACGCCTGTGCGAGGTACTATGACGTCCCAATTTTGGCGACCGATAACGAGTTTCGCGAGACCGATATCGAAACCGTTCCGTGATCTCTTCCCGATAGTTGGCCCGTAGGCCTTCGTGACTATCCGGCGCCCGGATAGCCCGATGCGGAAAGACGCAACTCACAGCTACTGCACAGCCAAGAAGAATTGGCCGCGGCCAACTTCTTCTCGACATGCATCGACCGACCTTTCGCGGCCGCCAGGATGCAGGGCATGGCCACGCGATCTGCTCCTCATGACAATTGCACGACACAATTGGAACAATGGTGGAAACGCTTGTAACCCGCCTGACATTGGGGCGCTCTAAAGAGGCGGCATCAGCATTGCCTGCCGCCGGAAACCTGCCGCGGGCCTTATTGGAGAGCGCCGGCATGAAAATCGTCCAGATCACCGACACGCATTTCAGCCCGTCGATACCGCATTTCAACGGCAACTGGCAGCCGCTTGCGGACTGGATCAACGGCAGCGGCGCGGATCTCGTCATCCATACCGGCGATCTTGCCGTCGATGGCGCCGACAAGGACGAGGATCTGACTTTCTGCATGGAGCTGATGCAGCAGGTGAAGATCCCGATGCTGATCGTTCCCGGCAATCACGATGTCGGCCATCTGCCGGGTTCGCTCCAGCCGGTCGATGCAACAAGGCTCAGCCGCTGGCGCAACCTCGTCGGCCCGGACTACTGGCTGGAGGATGCCGGCAACTGGCGCCTCATCGGCCTCGACAGCCTGCTGATGGGCATGGAGAATGACGAGCAGGAAACGCAATTCGCATGGTTGGAAAAGGCGCTTGCCGAGCGCGCCGGCCGACGGATCGCGATGTTTGCCCATAAGCCGCTTTTCGTCGATGCACCCGATGAAGGCGACACCGGCTACTGGAGCATCCGGCCGGCCCAGCGCCAGAGGCTCTATGATCTGATCGCCGCCCATGATGTCGCGCTCTACGCCAGCGGCCACCTGCACTGGGCCTGGAAGGGCCGTTTCAACGATACCTCGCTCACCTGGGGACCGTCCGCCGCCTTCATCATCGGCACGATGGAGCGAGAGATGCCGGGCGAGAAGCTTGTTGGAGCCGTGCTTCACGATCTCGGCGACGACGTCACGAGCGAGATCGTCCCTATATCAGGCATGGTGGCGCATGTGCTCGACGATGTGGTGGCCGAGGTCTATCCGCACGAGGCCCACAAGGTGCAGAAGGAGCCGGCGTAATGAGCGCGCTGACCCTTTCGGCCATTTCCAAATCCTATGGCGACAACGCCATTCTCAAAAACATCAGCCTCGATGTGCAGCCGGGCGAATTCATCGCCCTCGTTGGCCCCTCGGGCTGCGGCAAGAGCACGCTCTTGCGCATACTTGCCGGCCTCGACCATGCAGACGCCGGCGAGATCGTCATCGGCGGGCGGGAAATGTCCAATGTGGCGGCCGCAGACCGAAACATCGCCATGGTCTTCCAGTCCTACGCGCTCTATCCGCATCTGACTGCCGGCCAGAATATCGCCGTTCCGCTTGCCATGCGTCGGCTGAGCCGCATTCAGCGTCTTCCCTTCCTCGGCCCTGTCATGCCCGGCTACCGTGCCATTCGTTCCGGCATTTCCCGCGATGTGCAGGAAACGGCCAAAGCCCTGAAGATCGACCATCTCCTTGAGCGCAAGCCCGGCCAGATGTCGGGCGGCCAGCGGCAGCGCGTGGCGCTCGCCCGCGCCATGGTGCGCCATCCGAGCGTCTTCCTGATGGACGAACCGCTGTCGAACCTTGACGCCAACCTGCGCGTCCATGCGCGCGGCGAAATCGTCGAATTACATCGCCGCGCCGGCGTGCCGACCGTCTATGTCACCCATGATCAGGCCGAGGCGCTCTCCATGGCCGACCGCGTCGCCGTGATGATCGGCGGCCAGCTTTTGCAGCTGGCGCCGCCGCAGGTCATCTATGACGATCCCACCCATATCGAGGTCGCCCGCTTCGTCGGCCAGCCGCGCATCAATCTCTTACCGGCGCGCGCCAATGGCGGAACGATCGCCTTCGGCGATATCAGGCTCACGCTGGAAGAAGCCAATCCTGCCGGTCCCGACGTGACGATCGGCATCCGTCCGGAATTCGTGCGGCTTGCGGCGGAGGGCCAGACCTCTCTTCCCGGCCGCATCGAGCGTATGGAATTCCTCGGCTCCGAGGTGATCCTGTTCTGCCGACTGAATGCGATCGGCGAGACCGTACTTGCCAAGCTTACACCGGCCGATGCCGCGGGCCTTTCTGCCGGCATGCCCGTCACCCTCTCCTTTCAGCCCGACAAGGCCATGGTCTTTGCACCCGACGGCCGCCGGCTGCGCACTGCCGCACTTCCCGCCGATACCAGCAGGGAGAAGGCCCATGGCTAGCATTGCCGCAGGCGAGATCCGGTCGGTTGCACCATCCGTCAGGCATGAGCGACGCGAGGCACAGACGGCCTGGCTGCTGACGCTGCCAGCGATTATCCTGATCGTCCTCTTCGTGCTGCTGCCGATCGTCGCCGTCGTCTTCCTCGGCTTTACCGATTTCGAACTCGGCGCCGGCAAGTTCCGCTTCGTCGGCTTCGAGAACTATGCCGAGCTCTTTAGCGACCGCACCTTCCGCAAGTCCCTGTGGAACACCACGGTCTATACGGCGATCGTCGCACCCGTCTCGATCCTGCTCGGCCTTGGTGTGGCCATGCTGATCGAGAGCGAGGGCTGGGGAAAGAGCGTCTTCCGCACCGCCTATTTCCTCCCCGTCGTCTCGCTGATCGTCGCCATGGCAACCGTCTGGCAGTATCTCTTCCATCCGACGATCGGTCCGCTTAATGCGCTTATCGGTCTCGTCGGCCTGCCGAAGCCGAACTGGCTCGGTTCCTCGTCGACCGCCCTCTATAGCCTCTCGATCATCGGTGTGTGGCAGACGGTCGGCTTCAACATGGTGCTGTTCCTCGCCGGGCTGACGGCGATCCCGCGCGAGCTCTATGCCGCCGCCGAGATCGATGGCGCCAAATCCTCGCTCGACCGCTTCTTTCTCGTCACCTGGCCGATGCTCGGGCCGACGGCGCTCTTCGTCACCACGATCAGCGTCATCAATGCGGTAAAGACCTTCGAGACCGTCAAGACGCTGACGGATGGCGGCCCCAATCACGCCTCCGAAGTGCTTCTCTTCACCATCTATCAGGAGGGCTTCGTCTACATGAAGGTTGGCTATGCCTCGGCCATGACTGTGGTCTTCCTCGCCATTCTCGTGGTGATGATGTTCCTGCAATACCGCTTCCTCGACCGGCGGGTGCACTATTCATGAAGACGCGCTCCCGTTTCACCCTCGGCCGGCTCGTCCGCCTGGCGCTTTTGATCCTCGGCGCGGTCGTCTTCCTCGCGCCCTACATCTTCATGATATCGGCGGCCGGCAAGTCGCAGGACGATATCTTCACCGCAGCACTGTCGCTGATCCCGACGCATTTCTACTACGTGCAGAATTTTACCAAGGCGCTCGACAAGGTGGCGATGGGCACGCTTCTCTGGAACGGCGTGGTGGTCTGCGCGCTGATCTTTTTCTTCCAGGTGCTCGTCGCGATCCCCTGCGCCTACGCCATGGCGAAGCTGAAATTCCGCGCTGCCCGCATGATGATGGTGCTCGTGCTGCTCGGCCTCTTGGTGCCGATCCATGCGACAGCCCTTCCGCTCTATGTCGCCTTCGATAGCCTCTCGCTGCTCAACGGCTATACGGCGCTGGTCGCACCCTTCACCATCTCGGTCTTTGCGATCTTCCTGTTCCTGCAGTTCTTCCGCGCCATGCCGGACGACCTGATCCATGCTGCCCGCCTCGACGGCATGTCCGAACTCGGCATCGTCTCGCGCGTCATCGTGCCGAATGCCTGGCCGGCGGTCACGGCCTTCGCAATCTTTTCGGTCGTCGCCCATTGGAACGACCTCTACTGGCCGCTGATCGTCATCAGCAAGCCGGGTTACGCCACCCCGCCGCTCGGCCTGATGAACTTCCGCGCCGCGGAAGCCGGCGACGATTACGGCGCGCTGATGGCGGCCACCATCATCATCACCATTCCCCTCGTTGCGGCTTTCCTGCTGGCGCAGAAACGCTTCGTCGAGGGCATCACCATGACCGGTCTCAAAGGCTGACCGGCTGAACCCAGGAGAACGAGCGATGAAGCATTTCACCCAGTTCCTCGCAGCAGCGGCTCTGTCCGTGGCGGCAGCACTGCCGGCCCACGCCGAAACGACGCTGACGATCCACTACCCGATGCCGGGCTTCTTCAAGGACGTGATGGACACGATCTCGAAGAAGTTCATGGAAGAAAACCCTGATATCAAGATCCAGTTCGCCGCTCCCTCGGCGACCTATGAAGACGGTATCCAGCTGATCCTGCGCCAGGCCGGCACGTCTGAAATGCCCGACATCACCTTCATCGGCCTCAACCGCCTGCGCATGCTGAACGAACGCAATGTCGCCATCGACATGACGCCGCTCGTCCAGAAGGAAGGTAACATGGCCGAGCAGGGCTTTTCGGACACGATCCTGAAGCTCGCCCAGGTCAACGGCAAGCAGGTGGGCCTTGCTTTCGCCACCTCCAACCCGATCATGTATTACAATGCCGATCTCGTGAAGGCAGCCGGCGGCAATCCCGACACCCCGCCGAAGACCTGGGACGAAGTCATCGCGCTCGCCGGCAAGATCAAGGCGCTCGGCAACGGCGTCGACGGCATGGATTTCCGCTGGCAGGGCGACGACTGGATGTTCTCCGCCCTGCTCTTCGGTGCCGGCGGCAAGATGCTGAGCGACGACGAGCAGAAGGTGGCCTTCAACGGTCCGGAGGGCCAGAAAGCCGTCGAGCTGATCAGCCGCTTCGTCAAGGAAGGCGGCATGCCGGTCTTCACCAAGGCAGCAGGTGAACAGGCCTTCGCAGCCGGCAAGGTCGGCTTCGAATTCCAGACGACCGGCGCGCTCGTCAACACGATCAAGAATGTCGGCACCAAGTTCGATCTGCGCACCGCCCAGATCCCGCTGATCGATCCCGACAAGGGCCATCTGCCGACAGGCGGCAATGCCGTCGTCATCCTCGCCAAGGATGCCGCCAAGCAGGATGCCGCCTGGAAGTTCGCCAAGTTCGCGGCCGGCCCCTATGGCGCCTCCGTCGTCGTTCCCGGCACCGGTTATGTGCCGAACAACGAGCTTGCCGCCAAGTCCGCCGAATATCTCGGCGACTTCTACAAGAAGAACCCACTCTTCCAGGCTGGCCTCAGCCAGATGCCGCGGATGATCCCGTGGTATGCCTTCCCCGGCACCAATGGCGTCAAAGTCACCCAGACGATCGTCGACAATCTGTCACGCATCGTCGATGGTTCTGCTCAGCCGAAGGAAGCCCTCGACGACGCCGCCTCCGACGTCGAAGGCATGCTGCCGCGTAGCTAATTTTTGCAATTGGTCGCGGGTTAAGCCACCCGCGGTCTCGATCCGGAACCGCCGCATCCACGGGTTGTGGCGGTTTCTTCGTTTTGGAGGTTTCGCACCGTGCCGCCTGTCCGCAAGGCATGCGACAATTCCAGATGCCTCAGCGGTGCATCATTCTCGACGATATCGAGCAGCAACGATGCCGCCGTCGCCCCCATGCTGAGATCGGGCATTTCGATCGAAGTCAGCGTCGGATTGATGAGCTTGCCGATGGCGATGCCGTCGAAGCCGGCCACCGAGATATCGTCGGGAACACGCAAGCCCTCGCGATGGATGGCGCCGATGACGCCAAGCGCGATCAGATCGTTGGAGCCGATGATGGCGGTCGGGGAAAATGTCCGCAAGGCCTGGCCGAGATCCATCTGGTCATAGCCGCTGACGAAGGGCACTTCTACGGCCTCGAGCGGAGCCACGCCCGCTGCCTCCATCGTCTGCAGATAGCCGCGGTAGCGCAAAAGCGCACGGTCCGAGGCCTTGAAGCTGCCCGAGACATAAAGGATGCGCCGGTGGCCCATGGATAAGAGATGTTCGGTCATCCGGCAGCCGGCAGCGTAGTTGTTGACGGTGACGGCAGCTGGATATCGGGCCGTTGGAGAGCTGCCAAGCAGTACTGTCGGCGGCAAGTCCTGCGCCAATGCCGGGCTTGTCTCACCATTACAGACCGTCAGGATCAACCCGGTCGGCCGCTCCCCAAGCAGCCCTGCCACGGCATTGGCCTCCTGATCGGGATCGTAATTTGACTGGGCAATGAGAACGCTGTGGCCGGCGACCAGCATGCGGTTCTGGATGCCCGAGAGGGACGAAGCGAAAACCGGATTGGTCACGCTCGGCACCAGCACGCCGATAACAGGCCGGCGGCCGCTGCGGGAAGAGGATGCGGCCGCCCGATAGCCGACTTCGGCTGCAGCACGGCGCACGCGAAGTGCGGCCGCCTGGCTGACTGGACCGCTGAGGTTCAGCACGCGGCTTGCCGTCGCCATGGAACATCCGGCCCTTAGCGCAACCTGTTTCAACGTCGTCATCGCCGTCCTGTCCGTCTCCGTCGAGGTTTGCAGGCTCTTACGGGCGGATTGTCATGAAATGATGACGGCCAAAGGTCGATTTTGGTCTCAGCCGCGTTTGGGCTGACGGCCGAGGATCTGGCGCACGCCGTCCTTGGTGAAGGGCTGCGCCAATTGGCTGACGAAGCCGGGAGCGATCTGACCCTTGATGCCGATATCGGTCGAGGACGGGCGGTCGGGATTGAAATAGGTGCCGAACAGCTGGTCGAACAGCACGACATTCTCGCCGTAATTGGTATTGCCTTCGCGCAGATCCTTCGAATGGTGCCAGCGGTGAAGCCGGGGCGTCGAGAAGACGAAGTCGAAAAGGCCCGTCCGCATATCGACGTTGCAATGGGTCAGGATGCCGATGAAGGCCGTGACGGCACCAAGCCACCAGAAGACCTGCAGCGGGGCGCCGAGCAGGTAGAGCGGGATCTGGCTCAACGCGATCTTGAACAGGGAATCGATGACGTGGAAACGGCCGGTATTGATGACCCAGAGGCGGGTGACGCTGTGGTGCAGGGCATGGAAACGCCAGAAGAACAGCCGCTCGTGGGCGATGCGATGCGCCCAGTAGAGGCCGAATTCTGCGATGACGACGGCGAGGGCCGCCTGGAAGATCATCGGCCAGGATGCCGGCCAGAGGCTGAATTGCATGGCGGCAAGCGGCTGCAGCAGGGCTGCCGCAAGCATCGGAAAGATGACCCCGGCGAGAGCTGCCAGTTCGACGAGCCCCTTTGTCAGGACGGTGTGGGCAATATCGTTGGCCGTTTCACCATCTGCCTGGAGCCAGCGTTCTTCATAGGGAATGATACGCTCGAGCAGGAAGAGGAGCAGCACCGCGCCCGCATAGATTGCTGCAAATGCGACCATCGGATGCCCGCTTGCGAAGCCAAAATAGGCGCCCGTCAGACCGGAGAAAAACACCAGTGGCCAAGACAGATAGGCAAGAATGTACCTCGCGGCTGCGGCAGCTTTCAACGTCAATGTCATGTCCCCTCAGGAGCTCGCCGGCCTCAAGCGCGTTACCCAATTCCTCCCTTGATCGCGCGCCGCCCTCGCTGCACGGATCGATCCGGTAACGCCCCGGCCCGGTGTTCCCGCCACTCATGCCATTGATCGCGGCGGAATGCACGCCCGAGTTCTGCATGGCTGCGTGGAACATCCGGCAGAGCTCAGCAAATCTGGATGATCGGCAATCGCATCAGTCGTCACCAGATTGGCAGTATTTTTTGCACCCTTGTCACTCCGAGTGCGAACATAAACTTCCAAGGCTTGCGCTACGTCAATTTGAGGTGGGGGACGAACCGATTGCCAAATTGATTGATGTTAACCTTTGATTAACCATGGCTCCCTAGCCTTCAGGAGACGCAGCAACACTCTCCCGTAACTTTGTAGGAGGCCAAAATGTCGCTCGTAACCGTGCCCGGTAAGATCCGCCTTTGTGGCACTCATGCTGTTCTGGTCATGGCGGAAGGGAACCTGCATCAGGCCGTATGCATCGCGGGCGATGCCCTTCCTTCCTCTACTGGTGATATGATCCAGGGTCTCATCGAGAGGCTCGACCTGTACGAGGGTATCGCTGACCGCAAGTTCATGGACGGCGAACTGGCATATGACGGACGGGTCTGGATTACCTCATCGGACATCGATCCGCTGCCCCGCAAAACCGGCTTTGATAACCGCTGGCTCGCTCATTCGACCAGATCGTCGTCCGTAAACCAAATCGTCGCGGATTAACCTATTAATTAGTGAACGCTTGCATGAGTGGGCCGTAATGTTAGCTTCATCGCATCGATGAGGGTTGCGTATGACGATTGAAGAGCTGATCGATTTGCAGGAAGCGGGTTCACGAGCTCGAGTGCTCGGATTGAAGGCGCACGAGAACCCGTATCTCGAAGCTCACAGGATACCCATTGGTGACACCAGCGCCCTCGGCGATTGGCTTGCGCGACATGACGCGTGGAAATTCGGTTGGGAAGCAGAACACGCCAGCCGTGAAGGGCGGATTGCCACTCACGTCAAGGAACTGATTTCGTTTTCCAAACGGCCTGCGCTCGGCGCGTAATAGTGTTGCGGGTCGTGCGCCAACGACGAGTTCGCTCTCTTCTCAGCATCACAGCCGCGCAGTATCGAACTTCACTCAAGTGTTCAAAATCATCGGGCTGAGCGTAGGTTGGCTTGACGGAAGCCTGATAGGCTGGGCGATCCGCTTGACCATAAAATCCCTGTGAGCTTGAGGGCCGGATACGCCCCTCAGATATAAGGGAACGAGGATTCCGCCACGCATTCGTGTCTTGAGACTGTCGCCCGCCTTTGCCAGATTGGCGGCGGCGGCTTTGCGGCTGCCAGCAATAAGATCAAAGGGATTGGTCGATGAAACGCGATATTGAAATCACCACGGCTGACGGCGTTGCCAAGGCGTCACTTTTCCGCCCTGACGGCAGCGAGGACAAGGTTCTGCCCGGCATTCTCTACTATATGGATGCACTCGGACCGCGCGACGCAACCGACATCATGGGCGAGCGTCTGGCCAATGCCGGCTATATCGTGCTGCTGCCCGATCTCTTCTACCGGTTCGGCTCCTACGGCCCCTTCGACGGCACCTCCTTCGGCAACGAGACCTCGCGCGCCGAGATCATGAAGATGATCCGCGAAACGACGCAGGAGATGACGAAGAGGGACAGCGAAGCCTTCCTTGACATGCTCGAAGCCGAAGGCGTTTCCGGTCCGGTCGGCGCCGTCGGTTATTGCATGGGCGGCGGCCGGGCGCTGACGGCAGCGGCCACTTATGCCGACAGGATCGCGGCAGCTGCAAGTTTCCACGGCGGCAATCTGGCAAGCGAGGCGCCCGACAGCCCGCATCGCCTCGCCGGCGATATCAAGGCGCGCGTCTATGTTGGCGTTGCAGGCGTCGATGGCAGCTTCCCGCCCGAACAGTCCGCGCGGCTTGCCGAGGCGCTCCGAACGGGCGGCGTCGACCACATCATCGAGAACTATATCGGCATGTCGCATGGCTGGACCGTTCCCGATCGCGGCGAGACCTACAGCGAAAAAGGTTCTGAGCGGCACTGGAAGCGCCTGCTCGAACTTTTTGCAGAAACGCTGAGCTGAGATCAGCGAATGCGACCTCGCCCGGCCTCGGCGGGGTCTGCAAACGCTGCGACCTGCTATAACTTTGCTGACGTGATAGCGCGATCATGCCGGCCATCTGCGGTGCCCTACAGAACGGCACGCCGTTGCACTGAAGCAGGAAGGCGACATTAACCCATTGGGCTTGCACAGCGAATTATCTCGCCGCGTGGCGACAATACGCTTGGCCATCAGTTTGCCACGATGTGCCCTACCCTCCGCAGGCGTGTGCCCCAAACGAGAATTGGATTGATGATCAACTTCACGAAATCTGCCATCGGCATTCTGCTTGCCCTTGGCACTGTAGCCTCCACGTCGAGCATCGCGTCTGCGCAATATTACGAGGGTTACGACAGAGGCCCGCCGCCCCGTTTTGAACCTGACAGGGATTGGGGCAGGCCTCCCCCGCCGCCGCCCGGTTGGGGTCGTCCACCGCGCGGTGGCTGCGATCCCCGATGGGCAGAGGACAAGGCGCGTGATTTCGGCTTCCGCCGCGCTCGCGTCGTCGACGTCACGCCGCGGCGTGTGATCGTTCAGGGCTGGACACGGCGAGGTCCCGGCGAGATCAGCTTTGCCAATGTCCGCGGCTGCCCGGCGCTCCGATAGCGGCTTCCGGCCAATATGAAAAGCCCTCGGTCCGGTTTCCCGACCGAGGGCTTACGGACGAATTCTGTGCCTGGAATTAGAGCTCATTTATCACGGCCATGACTTTGTCCCCGCGTTTATATCCAGCACGAGGCGCCGCGATTTTTCACGCTCAGACTTCTGACGAAGCCGTGAACGGACCGTCATCCGATTGAATTTCACGCTGTCCGGCCTAACATCAGCTCGATGAGCGGATTGCGGGCGCGCACAGCGCAAAAGCGACTGATGGCCGAAAGCTTTGATGTGCCGCCCGGCGGTGGTGCATTCGTCTTGCCACGCATGGCTGTCGGCCTCTTCCTCACCGATCAGCCGGGCCACCGCATCGCCGTCGGATCAGACAGGCGAAAGCCCATTCCGCTTGCCGCGGGCGACGGTTGGATCCTGCCGGCAGGCACATCCGGCATCTGCGAATATGATGCGGCCCTCTCCTATCTGAAGCTCGAACTGACCGATGCATTGCTTGTCGATGTCGGCTTCGACCGGGCACAGGATGTAGGCCCGGTTGTCGGCCGCATCGATCCGCTGCTCGCAGAGTTGGCGCGCCAGGCGGTCTCGACGGCCGGGGAGCCGGCATCGCTCTATCGCGAGACGATGGAGCTCGCGCTTGCCGCCCATCTTGCGCATCTGCTGTCGTCGAGCACGGACGGGGCGGCAGCGGTCGATGACCGGCGCCTGCAGCGCGCCGTCGCCTATATCCATGATAATATCGCCGAAGAGCTGTCGCTGGACGAGATCGCTTCTGAGGCCGCGATCAGCCGATTCCATTTCGTGCGCGCTTTTCGGAAGGCTTTCGGCATATCGCCTTACCAATATGTCATCCACGAACGGATGGAGCGTGCAAAGATCCTCCTGAAGACAACGCGGCTACCAGTCGCGGAGGTCGCAGCCCGCGTTGGATACGACGACGTCTCCCGCTTCGGCCGGCATTTCCGGCGCCATGTCGGCACCACACCAGCCGCCTTCCGAATGGACTGACAGCCACAAAGCGCAAGAAATACCCACCCATCGCCAAGAATGGCTCCAGCTGCCGGCACTCATCCCTGCCAAATTCCCTTCGACCGCAATGAGGAGCGGATGGAGGATTTGCGATGAGACGCCTTGCTCTTTTGACGATCGGTGCGGCACTGATGAGCGCGAACGCCTTTGCGGCCGATATTAAGACGCGGCAGGTCTCCTTCGAGAACGAGGGAACGACACTCGCCGGCACGCTCTATCTGCCAGCCGATTTCCGGCCCGGAGCAAAGCGCCCCGGCGTGCTCGTCACCGGTGCCTGGACGTCGATCAAAGAGCAGATGTCGGGCCTCTATGCCCGCGAGATGGCCGAACGAGGCTTCGTGGCGCTCGCCTTCGATTTCCGCGGCTGGGGACAATCGGGCGGGAATATCCGCTTCAAGGAAGACCCAGCCGCCAAGACCGAGGATATTTCGGCCGCCGCTGACTATCTGGCCAGCCTGCCGGAGATCGATGCGTCCAGGATCGCCGGTCTCGGCATTTGTGCGTCGGCTGGCTATATGGCGGCGGCCGCGACCGGGAATGCCCATTTCCGGAGCGTGTCGCTGGTCGCTCCCTGGCTGCACAATGGCGGCATCGTCGAGCAGGTCTATGGCGGCAAGGATGGCGTCGACAGGCTGATCGCGCTGTCACGCCGGGCCGAAGAGGCCGAACGGAACGGTGAGCCGCAGCTCATCACGGCCGCCAGCATGACGGACAAGACTGCGCTCATGTACCAGATCCCCTATTACACCGAGACCGGCCGCGGGCTGATCCGCGAATATGACAACCGGTTCAACCTCGCCTCCTGGGAGCCATGGCTGACCTATAATTCCGTCGCGATCGGCAACCGCCTCGACAAGCCGCTGCTGATCGTTCATTCGGAGGCGGCCGCCGTGCCGCAGGGCGCCCATGCCTTCCTTTCGCTTTTGACGGGTGACGCCTCCGAGTTGTGGCTCGACAATGTCAGCCAGTTCGATTTCTACGACAATCCCGAGGATGTCTCGCGTGCTGCCGATGCCGCGGCTCAGCATTTCCGGCGCTTCAACAAGCCCTGACCGGACCGTCCTCAAGCCTGCCCTTCAAGGAGAGACCAATGAAACGCCTGACCCTGATGACGGCGATCTGCGCCCCTTTGCCTGCCCCGTTATAGCAGGCGCCGAGCCGATCGACATCGACGACCGCATGGCTATCATCGATACGATCACCAATATCGCCGCCGGCGCTGACCGGCACCAGTGGAGCCGTGTGCGCGGCGCTTTCGCCGATCAGGTGATGCTCGATTATACCAGCCTCTGGGGCGGGCAAGCGACAAGCCAGAGCGCCGACGAGATCGTTGCCCAATGGTCGGGCTTCCTGCCGGGCTTCGAACGGACGCTGCATCTCGTCACCAATCACGCGATCGTCGCGGCCGGCGATAGGGCGGCAACAGCCGAGGCCGATTTCCAGGCGGTTCATCGCATCGATGCCGAAACCTGGACGCTGATGGGCCACTATTGCTACGAACTCGCCAAATACGACGGCGCCTGGAAGGTCACGCGGCTGGTGATGACGCCGACGCATGAAACCGGCGACCGCAGCCTGGTGAACCGTGCCGCGGAGCGTGCCAAGGCTTCCCGCTGAGCAATCCCTCTCGACCCATGGAGATCGACATGCGCATTTCACAGGCTCTCACCATCTCGCTCGCGCTGTTTTCCGCGGGCGCGTCCATGGCCGCCAGTCCCGATGAGAACAAGCAGGTGGTTGCCGATTATTACGCCGCTTATGCGAGCGGCGACATGAACCGTGTCGCCGGCTTCTTTGCCGATGATATCGAATGGCACATTCCCGGCCATCATCCACTTGCCGGTACCAAACGCGGCAGGAACGAAGTCGTCGCCTTCTTCAGGGAACTCGGAAAGTCCGGCTTCCGCGCCGAACTCATTGCGCTAATGGCCGACGAGAACTGGGTGGTCGACATGCATCGCGGCTGGTCCAACCGCGAAGGCGGGACCAATGTCGATACAATCTGGGTGCTCGCCTTCCGCATTGAGGACGGCAGGATCCGGGAAGCCCGCAACTTCGCCTTCGACCAGGCCGCCGCCGACAGTTTCTTCTGGCAGGCCTATCCGCTGAAACCGCTGCCGGAGAGGCTGGCAGAGTAGGACGGGCGAAGGGCAGGCCTACCCGCGGTCATGCCGTAGAGGGGGCTGCAGACGATCCGCCGCCACACCCGGCCCGCCCTTGCCGGATCAAAAAGACCCTGTCCGGCAAAAGTCCAGAAGGAACCATTTTATCCTCCGTGATTTA
Organism: Rhizobium sp. KNZ14-9A; assembly: GCF_056755015.1. Taxonomy (NCBI): domain Bacteria; kingdom Pseudomonadati; phylum Pseudomonadota; class Alphaproteobacteria; order Hyphomicrobiales; family Rhizobiaceae; genus Rhizobium; species Rhizobium sp. KNZ14-9A. The sequence goes on along the minus strand of NZ_JBPGXB010000004.1, from coordinate 1,922,012 downwards.
AACAGCATGATCAAATCCATGCTCATTTGCGGCTTCATTTCGCTTTCAATCCACGGTGTCGGGAACGCCCAGTCCCTTGCGGCTCAAACCATCAATGACGCGTCGATTGATGCCATCTCCTCGGGCCCTCCGAGTGAAAGATCAACGACGCCGGATCCAGCCATCATTCATCTGCAGGTTCTGCTCGATCGCGCCGGCGCGTCGCCCGGAGTGATAGACGGCTTCTACGGCGAAAACGTCGTAAAGGCGATCGCTGGCTTCGAGATCATGCAACGCCTTCCGGTCGATGGAAAACCCGACCCGCAGATGCTCTCCCGGCTCCAGGACGATCGGAAGGTTATCGGTCCCTATGTGATTGCGCAGGATGATGCCGCAGATCTCGTCGAGGACATTCCGAAGGATTACGCAAAGCAGGCAAGGATGACGCATCTCGGCTACACAAGCGTCGCCGAGCGGCTGTCCGAGCGCTTTCATATGGACATCGACCTGCTGAAAGCACTGAACCCTGGCGCCCAATTCGCCCTCGGCGAAACGATTTCCGTTGCGGTCATCGGTACGCAAAGAATGGGGAAGGCCAAGCGTATCGAGGTCCGCAGGAAAAGTGGCGAGGTGCTGGCCTTTGCTGACGATGGATCTGCTCTCGCGGTCTACCCGGCGACAATCGGCAGCGACGACAACCCCTCGCCTGCAGGCCGGCACAAGGTAAACGGTGTCGCTCGCAATCCCAAATACATCTATAATCCCAAAGTAAATTTTCAGCAGGGCCATAACAAGAAGCTGCTAGAATTGCCGAGCGGGCCCAACAACCCGGTCGGGACGGTCTGGATAGATCTTTCCGAGCCGACCTACGGCATTCATGGATCGCCGGAGCCTTCGCTGATCGACAAGGCTGGTTCGCACGGCTGCGTGCGGCTGACCAACTGGGATGTCGAGGAACTTGCCAGCATGGTCAAGCCCGGCGTCATCGTCGACTTCGTCGACTGAACGATCCTCCGACCGAACGGACGCATAGACGAACACTTCGACGGGATCCTTGCTCTGCGTATGTCCACCCGGTCGTATAGCCTGCGTTGACACAGAAAGCGGATGCAGCAATTGAACCGCGGCGATAATCGCGGATCATGCCTTCAAGGGCAGGACTTCCGCTGCGGGCGACAGCCATAAGTGCCGCTTCTCCGCCGCCGTCACGGGCAAGTAGCGACATGCCATTCTGCAGCGTGGCGAAGAAGACGGCAGCGGCCCCGCAGTCGAAGGTGTCGGTCAGTTCACCCATCGCCGATGGCCCGCTCGAATCTTTTCCTAAGCTGGCTAATATTTTCGGCGCGGCGCTGCCTGAGATCCTCGCCGATCGCTTCGATTTCGCTGACCACCGGATGGAGCCAAGCACGATCATGCAGCCGGGCGGCTATAGGCGCGGGCGGTATTGGCGAGAAAGTGTTCGATCGCAGCTGCAATCGTCTCCCCCTCGTCGAGGGCGTTCGTGGAGACCTTCGGCCGCGTTGATATCCTCGTCAACAATGCCGGGATTTTCCATGCCGCGCCGATCGAGACCCTGTCACTTGACGATTTCGATCGGACCTTCTCGATCAATGTCCGCTCGGCCTTCGTGGCGTCGAAGGCAGCGCTATCCGTCATGCCCGATGGCGGGCGCATCATTTCGATCGGCAGCAATCTTGCCGTGCGCGCCACCTCCCCCGGCCTCAGCCTCTATACGGCGAGCAAAGCGGCGATTGCCGGCCTGTCGCAGGCGTTCGCCCGCGAGCTCGGCCCGCGCGGCATCACGGTCAATGCCGTGCATCCCAGCTCGACGGATACGGACATGAACCCGGCAGACGGCCCGCATGCGCGTGAGCAGAAGGGCCTCATGTCCAATCCGGCGGGCTTTGCCGATCCTGGCGAGATCGCCGATGTCGTTGCCTATCTCGCCTCGCCGGCCGCCCGCTCGGTCACGGGTGCAGCGTGGACGGTCGACAATGGGGCGAATGCCTGAAACTGAGAAGGAAAAGACCGGCGCAAAACCGGGCTTTGATCACGCGGCCGTATTGGTCTCGGCAGCGCTCAGCGCGAGATCTGTTACCTCGCCGGTCGAGGCATAGCCGGAGACGAGTTCGGCAAGCATCAGACGGGCGGCGGGAATGTCGTTGCGGTCGAGGGCGGCATCGAGAACCTTCAAGCGCTTGGAAAGCTCCGGCCAGAAGAGGAAATCCTCGCGTGCCTTCATGATGCGCGGATGCTGTGTCGTCTCGGGATTGTCGCCGATCAGCAGTTCCTCATAGAGCTTTTCGCCGGGGCGCAGACCCGTGACCGAAAGCTCGATATCGCCTTCGGGATTGTCGTCGCTGCGCACTGTCAGTCCCGAAAGATCGATCATCCGGCGGGCGAGATCGGCAATGCGAACCGGCTCGCCCATGTCGAGAAGAAGGACATCGCCGCCATCGGCCATGGCGCCCGCCTGAATGACGAGCTGCGAGGCCTCCGAGATCGTCATGAAGTAGCGGGTGATTTCGGGATGGGTCAGCGTCACCGGGCCACCATCCCTGATCTGTTGGCGAAACAGCGGTACGACGGAACCGGAGGAACCCAGCACATTACCGAAGCGGACCATCGAGAAATTGGTGTGCGTACCGGCCAGCTTTTCGGCCGATAGCGCCTGCAGCACCATTTCGGCAAGCCGCTTGCTGGCGCCCATCACATTGGTCGGGCGAACCGCCTTGTCCGTGCTGATCAGCACGAAGTTCGACACGCCGTATTTTTCGGCCGCCTGCGCGGTGATCAGCGTGCCCATGACATTGTTCTTGATACCTTCCACGGCATTCTGCTCGACGAGCGGCACATGCTTGTAGGCGGCGGCATGATAGAGCGTCTGCGGGCGCCAGCTCATGATGATATGTTCTATGCGGTCGCGATCGCGCACAGAACAGAGGATCGGCACGATCTGTACCTGCTGTTCATAAAGCTCCGAAAGCTTCAACAACTCGCCATGGATCGCATAAAGGGCGTATTCGTTCTGATCGACGAGGATCAGTTGCGTCGGGCCGCAGCGCAGGATCTGGCGGCAGAGTTCGCTGCCGATCGAGCCGCCGGCGCCCGTCACCATCACCACCTTGCCAAGTGTGGCCTTGTCGAGAAGCTCCTGGCGCGGCGCCACGGCCTCGCGTCCGAGCAGATCCTCGATTTCGAGTTCGCGGATATCGGAAACGGCGATGCGGCCCTGCGCGAGGGCGGTCAGATCCGGCAGCGTGCGCACATTCACCCGTGCCTTGCGGATTTGCTCGAGGATTTCGTTGCGGCGCTGGCGCGTTACCGAGGGCAGCGCCAGAAGTACGTTGTGAACATTCAGCGTCTGGACGAGCTCGGTCAGGTCGGAGGGATCGTAGATCGGCAGACCGCCCATGATGCCGCCCTTCAGCTTCGGATCGTCGTCGAGATAACCGACGGCGTTGAGCTCGGCACTATTCGTCAGTGCAGCGGCAAGCTGCCGGCCGGAACTGCCTGCGCCATAGATCAGCACCTTTGCCATCGCACCCTGGTGAAGGATGCGCTGATAGGTATCGCCGAGCCAGTAGCGGATGCCGAGGCGCGAAAGGCCGATTGCGATCAACAGAAGCAAGGGCTGCAGAATGCCGACCGTGCGCGGAATGCCGGGAACGCTGAGTGCGGTGAAGATCGTCGCGAAGGCAACGCCATAGATCGCGATCGCCTTCAGCACAGCCAGAAAAGCGGCAATGCCGGCATAACGGAAGATCGCCCGATACATGCCCATGACGACGAAGATCGGGAGCGCAAGACACAGCGACACGAGAACCGCGAGCCACTGTACGCCCGTCAGCACCGTCCATTCATTGAGACGGAAACAATAGGCAAGCCAGATGGTGAGAACACAGAGGCTGGAATCGACGATCAGTGCAAGAATGCGCTTGGCCGGACGCGGCATCGCCAAGAGCGGGCCGACCAGTGCCTGCATCGACATCCAGGACCGGCTGGCCTTTGATCCGTCGTTTGAGGGATCATAATGCATGTCTATACTGCCCACCCATCATTCCAGCCTGACTTCTTCTTGTCCTTTTCGATTTCAAGCGCAACCAAAATAATCGAGGGTCGCGCACGCAATCTGTTTATAACCTTAAGTCGTAACCTCAATGGGTTATGCCCTTGCTGCCCAATACCTTGGAGACAGTCGTTGCGAGAATGCGCATATCCATGAAGAAGGAGCGGCGCTGCAGATAATCAACGTCGAACTTCACCTTCTCCGGGATCGGCAGTTCGTCGCGCCCGTTGACCTGCGCCCAGCCCGTCAGCCCCGGAAGCAGGGCGTCGACACCTTCGGCCGTACGCAGCGCAATCAGATCGTCCTGGTTATAGAGCGCCGGACGCGGGCCGACGAAGCTCATCTCGCCCTTCAGGATGCACCAGAGCTGCGGCAGTTCATCGAGGCTCGACTTGCGCAGGAAGCCGCCGATCGGCGTCAAATATCGGGAGGGATCGTCGAGCAGATGCGTGGCGACCGTCGGTGTGTCGATCCGCATGCTACGGAATTTCGGCATCCGGAAGATCTCGTTGCGGCGCCCCACCCGGTTCGACCAGTAGAGCGCAGGCCCCGGAGAGGTCAGGCGCACGCAAAGCGCCACGACCATAATCGGAATGATTAGGATCAGGGTTGCCACCAGAGCCAGGAAAAGATCCACTGCCCGCTTCAAGTCCGTCCTCGGCTTTCTCATACTCTTCTGGCCTTCAATGGCCTGACTTGCCCTATCGTCTCCGGCCAATTCACGTCAACGACCCTTTCCGGCCTTGGGACGCTTTATGCGTTGTTTCTCAAGCATTTGCGGTAATTCCGCCACCGCCTTGCGAAACGCTGCTTCAGTCAAGCCATTGATAAGACGTGGCTCTCCTTCCATTGCGGAAGTGAACCCAGCCTTCATTTCCGACACCTGTCGTGCACAAGAAGAAGGACGTGCCTTTCGGATAGTCCTGATGACGCTAACCCAAAACGCGTCTTACGGCCATTCAGTAGCTTTCTCCTTCGAAATGAACGGTCACGGCAGCCAGTTATCGACCTTGCTCAAGTCTTTCAAGCCCTGCGCGCAACCGGGCTGTTCTGCCGTACCAGCGCCATCAGCATAGGTCCAAGCGAAAATTCTCCACGCGCTCCCTTGCGGGTCAAATCCCGCAGATAGCCGCCCGGTGAGTTGATATGGGTCGCCCGCTCCAGCATGCAGGCAATGACGACAGCAGCACTTTCCCGGCCAAGGCTTTCGCAAGCCGCGTGATAAGTCTCCGGGGTGATCCCCAGCATGGACCGTACGGTAACGGCAGCGATCACGAGATCTCTCCAGCTCCTGATCGCTCCTCCCTGAGCATAATCGCTGATTTGCGGGCAGGCCTGCAGGATGAGGGCGAGAGGGAATACCTTCTGAGATCCGTTCGGCTGAACCGTCCCGGATGCAATCGGCAGCGTTTCCACTTGCACCACCGGTACAGATTCTAATTCAAGAGATTCTATATCTGAATTCTGTATGTGCGGTTCATTTTGGACCGCAGTGGCGCTCGTTTTTTTGAAATTATCGAAGTTCGTCAACTGATTGACGATGTCGGTGCGGAGAGTTTCGAGGTTCAGTCGCACGCCGTCCAGATCGGAAGCTTCGGGGTTGCGAGACAGGCAGGCGAGGTGACGGGCATAGGCAGCCTCGATGTCGTCCCAATTACCGGGAACGCCGTCCTCGATTGCGGCATCGATCAGCTTGCGGACATCGCGGCGGCAGATGGTCAGTCGCTCACGCGCACGCCGGAGTGCTATCCGGTCGGCCTCGATCTTTCGAGCCATGGCGGACAGTTCCTCGCTGCGGGCAAGAAGCGGCGCCAGGCTGAAGCCATAGGCATCCTCCAGTTCACCGGAGGTCTTGCGGCGGGCAAAACGTTTTCCGTTGGCACTGTCCTTGCGGATGATCAGCCCGGCGTCGACAAGAGCCGCCAGATGCCGGCGCAGTGTGGTGACTGCAATGCCGTGCGCTCGCACTATCAGCTGCCGGTTGGATGGAAAGACGACCATGCTCGCCTCACCGGAGAGATGGTTCTCAGGATAGAAGGAGAGAAGGGCGTTCAACACAGCGAGTGTGCGGTCGGAAATGTCGAGCAGCGGGCGTGCTTCGCAGACGTCGCGAAACACTTTCCACTTGTCGACGGACTTATCTGGTTTAACTGATTCGGCCTGAAGCTGACCTCTCATCAAAGCAAGCGACATCGGCCGCCGCCCGAAAGGCGTCGTCACAAATCCCGTATCCATCCTGGTTCACCTTATACAAAGGCAAATCATCAGCGCCCGCCAAAACGGCGTTCAAAAACCTTGACAGCGATTCCGGGAAGTGCGATTCTCTAGGTGCTAAACGAGAGAAGAGGGCTTCCGGATGTTTGTTCGGGGGCCTTTTTCTTTGCCTATTGGCTCCTTTTCCTAACAGTCAAATCCTCGTCAGCGGCTTAGCCCGCCAACAGTTATCGTTGTGACCTGACGGCGCCGAACTCTTCGAAGAGCTCATCCAGCCGGGTCGTGAGATAATCGGCAAATTCAGGCACCATGCGCTCATCGAAAGTGATGCGCGTCCTGTTGCCGGAGCGCTCGATTTGCGCCGCCTTCTGTCCTTGCCGTGTTTTCCAAATATCGCCCGCCACCTTCTTCGCATCGCGCGCTGCGATTTTCGACAGCACACGCTGCAGACGCTGATCGCTGTCGAGATCGGCAAAGGTATCGTCCTCAATGATCGACTCGACTTTCTTCGGTAAGGAAGAGACAGCGTCGACGAGGGCGAGCCATCGCGCGCGGCCTGCCTTCGGTGCCGGGCCGATCGCCAGAATTACGTTCTGCGGTACGCCACGGGCGACCGAGATGTAACGGCTGAGATCGGCCTTGTCGGTCGAGAGTGCTGCTATGATGACATCACGCGGGTAACCCGCCTCTTCCAGACGATGGGCAAACAGCGCCTTTTCGATGAAGGAGAGATCCTGCCGGTCGAGATTTTCCTTGCCCTGGGCAATCACCAGTTCATTGTCGCTCAAGCTCTGGACGATCGCCTTGACCTTGAGCCCAAGTTTTGCAGCGGCACGTAGACGGCGACGGCCATAAGCGATCTGGTAGTGTCCTTCCTTTTCAGGGTCGGGACGTACCAGGATCGGTACTTTCTGGCCGTGTTCGGAAATACTCGTCACCAGTGCATCGAAATCGGCATCGCGCTCGACAGGGATACGATCGCTGATCGAGGAATTGGAAATATCCGACGGGTCGATTTCCAGAACGGAGAACCCGGAGGAAATCTGGGCCTGCAGCCGGCCGGCGGCACGCGCCGCTTCCGTCATTTCCTGCAGGGATGCACCCATGGCCGAGACGGCGCCGGTGCGCACGCGGTCCGGGTTCTTCTCGACGCCAGCGGAAGGCGCCGGCGTATCAGCCTTGCGCATGAAGATCGAATTGACGGTATCGCGTCGGCTCATCAATTCTCTCCTTTCCAGTTAAAGGCGGGCAAGCCGAAAGAGCGCAGTTGGGAGCTCCCAACACGCTTATGGGCTGCCGATAGATGGAGGGGTTTTTGCCAGGGGCTCACACCGCGCCAGCCCCTGTTGGGAGCTCCCAACAGGTCGGGCGTCCCGCTGAAACCTGATAAATCGCTGTCGATCAGCAAGAACGTCATGTGCGCCCCCATGCCTGCCGGATCAGCGTCTCGACTTCTCTGTTGACGGCATCGAGGGCTTCCATCGCGCGGTCATAGGTCGAGCGTGTCAGGTTCTCGCGGCCGATCTCATAAAGTGTCTGCTTGGTGAGGCCGGCATCGGAGACCGCTGCGGATTTCACCATCGCGTTGATCATGACGTGATCGTCGAACAGATTGCGCAAGAGGGCCGCGACCTTCGTCTGCGGCGCATCCTGCGGCTCGTAGCGGGTGAGTAGATATCGAATGAAATCGTAATTGAGCTCGCCCCCGGCTTCGCGCACGACGGAGAGAAGGTCATGCGTCATCAGTAGAAACTGGCTCATGGAGGCCACGTCCAGCATCTGCGGGTGCACGGTGACGATCATCGAGGTCGCGGCGCAAAGGCCGCTCAGCGTCAGGTAACCGAGCTGTGGGGGGCAATCGAGGACGACGACATCATAGTTCTCGGCGACATCGTCGAGCGCCTTGGCGACGCGCATGAAGAACACGCCTTCGCCGTCCCGGGAGCCGCGCATCAGCGCGCGCGGCGTCGTATGCTCGAACTCCATGAGTTCGAGATTGCCGGGGATGAGATCCAGGCCGTCGAAATAGGTATTGCGCACGACCTCGGAGAGAGGGCGTCGTTCCTCATCGTAACGGATTGCCGCATAGAGTGTCTCGTTGGAACGGACATCGGTCTCCGGCATGACGCCGAGCATGGCGGACATGCTGGCCTGCGGGTCGAGATCGAGGGCGAGCACGCGGTAGCCCTGCAGCGCAAGATATTGCGCAAGATGCACCGATGTCGTGGTCTTGCCCGATCCGCCCTTGAAATTGGTGACGGCGATGACCTGGAGATGTTCGTTCTCCCTGCGGCGCGGCAGGAAGTCATACGCCTCGCGACCACGGGCGGAGGCTGCAAGCAGGGCACGCAGCTCATTGAGCTGGCGCAAGGAATAGAGGCGCCGGCCGTTGGTGCCGACATCAGGCTGTGGGCCTTCGCCGGCAAGCGTCATCTTTCGCAAGGTTGAATCCGATACGCCGATCAGCTTGGCCGCCTCACCGGATGTGAAGCGGCGCAGCGTCTTGCTGGCGGTCGGCGGAAACAGGGCTTCGCTGATCGCCTGCAACTGCGAACTGATCGTCGACGCGTGGGCGCCGATCGTCTCATCGACGCTACGCTGAAGGGTCCGAGAAGTCCTTTGTGGCTTGCTCACGCTCTAATCTTTCATCACGGAAAAACACCAGAAACGGCTGTTTATCCGTGACGATTACCGATCGCAGCGATTCTGGCAAGCTACCACAGCAGAACAGGGCTTTCGCGGCCGCGGTCACGATCATGAGTTTACGACAGAAGGATTACAATTTCCCCTGATATCTCCGCCAGTTAACAGAAATCTGATTCGGCTTGCAATGCTGTGCCATCCTCACATCATTTTTTCGATCGATGCGGCAAACTGATGTTTTGAACCCGCAGACCGCCCCCGGGCGCATCCCATTGAGAAGAATCAGCAATTACCGACTCCTAATCTTCGCCGGCAAAGGATCTGATGACGAAGGGCGAGGCGGCCCTCTTGCCGCAATCACCTGGGCGTTGACGAAGACGGATGGCGCGCTTGTGTTTTCGAAATCCGGAAGACGAGATCGCGCAAGCCATGTCCGCCTGGAAAGTGAATACAAGCAAAAGGCTGTCTGACGCCGCTTTCGACGAAAGGACGTCCCAAAATCGAACAGGGGTGTGACGGAATCAATCCGCGAAATAGATTCCGTATCGATGAAAAATGCGAGAAAAAACAGCGAGATGTAAACGCACCAACAGGCTGTCCGAGCTCGCGAAAATGGTTCTTTCGAGCCCATCTCCACATACGTTTCTTATAAAGCATCCGGGACGTTTCTGCAATGATTGGCATGCTTCTATCCCCAGCAGACAGCTGGGGAAGCCATGCGCGTATAATGCCGTCTGCCCTAGCCGCGGAATGTGTAGCCGGCAATCGAGGCCGGTTTCATCTCAATCGAGAAGCCTGGCCGGGTTGGCGGCATATAGGCCGCGTCCTTGATGATGCAGGGATCGAGGAAATGTTCATGCAGGTGGTCTACATATTCGATGACACGGCCATCCTTGGTGCCTGACACCGCCACATAATCGATCATCGACAGGTGCTGGACATATTCGCAGAGCCCGACGCCGCCGGCATGCGGCCAGACCGGCAGGCCGAATTTCGCCGCCACCAGCAGCACGGCCAGCACCTCGTTCAGCCCGCCCATGCGGCAGGAGTCGATCTGGACGATATCGATCGCGCCTTCGGCGATGAACTGCTTGAACATGATGCGGTTCTGGCACATCTCGCCGGTTGCGACCTTCACCGGACAAATGCCCTGGCGGATCTTGCGATGGCCGGCAACATCGTCGGGGCTTGTTGGCTCTTCGATGAAGAAGGGCTTGGCGAAGGACAATTGCTTGACCCAGTCGATCGCCTGGCCGACCTCCCAGACCTGGTTGGCGTCGATCATCAGGTAGCGATCCGGGCCGATCACCTCGCGGGCGATCCTGAGGCGGCGGATATCGTCCTCAAGGTCGCGGCCGACCTTCATCTTGATGTGGTTGAAGCCAGCATCGATCGCTTCCTGGCAGAGCCGGCGCAGCTTCTCGTCCTCGTAGCCGAGCCAGCCGGCCGAGGTCGTGTAGCAGGGATAGCCTTCCTTCTCGAGCGTGGCGATGCGCTCGGCCTTGCCGGCTTCGGCCTGTCTCAGGATGGCGATCGCCTCATCGCGCGTCAGCACGTCGGTGAGGTAGCGGTAATCGACGATATCGGCGATTTCTTCGGCAGGCATGTCTGCAACGAGGCGCCAGACCGGCTTGCCGGCCTCCTTGGCAAGCAGATCCCAGACGGCGTTGACGATTGCACCGGTCGCCAGATGGATCGCGCCCTTTTCAGGACCGATCCATCGCAGCTGGCTGTCGCTGGTCAGATGCCGCCAATATTTGCCGGGATGGGCCAGCACGTCTGAAAGTTTGGTGCCGACGACGAGATGCCGCATAGCCTCGATCGCCGCGCAGCAGATGTCGTTGCCGCGGCCGATGGTAAAGGTCAGGCCGTGGCCGGCCAGACCGTGCTTGTCGGTTTCTAGGATCACATAGGCGGCGGAATAATCCGGATCCGGGTTCATCGCATCGGAACCATCGAGGCTTTGCGAAGTCGGAAAGCGAAGGTCGAAAACACGGAGGTCGGTGATGCGGGTCATGATGTTCTTCCCGTTGAGGGGCCGGTATCCTTCCTTGGAAGAAGCCGGCCATGCAAAAGCTCAAATCGTCCAGCCGCCGTCGATGGCGTAGGCCTGGCCGGAAGTGTAGGTCGCACCGGCGAGGTAGACGGCGAGATCGGCGATCTCCTCCGGCGTGCCGAGGCGGCCCATCGGCTGGCGGGCGATGAAGGCGGCACGCGCCGTGTCATAATCGCCCTGTGCGCGCATGCGATCCTGCAGCGAGGGGCTTTCGACAGTGCCGGGGCAGATGCAGTTGCAGCGCACGCCTTGCGTCACGTAATCGGCAGCGACGGACTTGGTGAGCCCGATCACGGCTGCCTTGGTCACACCATAGGCAAAACGGTTCGGCACGCCTTTGATGCTCGAGGCGACCGAGGACATGTTGATGATCGCGCCATCCTTGCGCTCCAGCATACCCGGCAGCACGGCGCGGATGGTGCGGATCATCGCCTTGACGTTGAGATCGAAGGCAAATTCCAGATCGGTATCCTTCATGTCGAGCACGGAGCCGTTATGGACGGTGCCGGCGCAGTTGAAGAGCACATCGACGGCGCCGATTTCGGCCACCAGCGCCTTGACCGCCTCGTCTTCGAGCACGTTGAGCTTGTGGGTGGAAATCTTGCTCTCCGCCCCGAGGGTCGCCAGCGCGTCGGTATTGATGTCGGTGGCATGCACCTTGGCGCCGGCAGCGGCGAAGGCAAGCGCGGTGGCGCGGCCGATGCCTTGACCGGCTGCGGTGATGAGAACGGTTTTGCCGGAAAGATTGCTTGTCATGTCATGGCCTCTTTGGGGATTTTTCGCGCGCTGGCGTTGTGCTGAATCTATCTCAAAAGGATCGGTCGGGATAAAGGTCGCGCTCGGCCACGTGCCTTGCAAGGCGATGCCACCTTTGTGCAGGCGATCACGATGTCCATGCGTTGCATGGCCTTCCTCCCTCTCCCGTTATCTTATTTTTGTCTCGCCTTGGCGAGCCTTTCCGGGATTGCGATCGTCCGACGTGAGACTATGCCGAACAACGTCCTCACATTTAATTTGTCTGTTTATAGACAAACAGACGATAGCCCCATGGTCAAGCGCGAACTTTCTCTTTTCCCTGTGCCCGCCTGCGTATATGCAGAATGATATTCACAGGAGGGAAGAATGGAGACCGACGAGTCAGATCGCTATCGCGCTCCGGCGCTCGACAAGGGTCTTGATATTCTCGAACTTCTGGCAAGCGTCGACAGCGGCCTGACGCAGGCGGAAATCGCCAAGCGGCTGGAGCGCAGCCCGAACGAATTCTATCGAATGCTCGACCGTCTCGTGAGGCGCGGTTACGTGACGCGGCTCGATGGCGACCGTTATTCTCTGACCTTGAAACTGTTTGGCCTGGCGCAGCTGCATGCGCCGGTGCGCCGCCTTGCCTCCTATGCCACGCCGCTGATGCGCGATCTCGCCCAGCGCTCGCGCCAGGCAAACCATCTTGCCGTATTCGACCGGGGTGCTGCCGTCGTCATCGCCCAGCAGGAGGCGCCGGACTATTGGGGCCTGTCGATCCGCGTCGGTTCCCATATCAGCCTCTTCGACACCGGCTCCGGCCATGTGCTGCTTGCCTTCCGCAGCGACGAAGAGCGCGAGATGATGATCTCGGAACATGCGCGCAGCCGCAAAGACGCTGATCTCGGCTCGGAATTTTACGAGCGGCTGAACCAGATCCGCGAGCGCGGCTATGAAATGATGGCAAGCGCCCAGACGGCCGGGGTCTATAATCTCTCGGCACCGGTCCTGGGGCCTGATGGGCGCGGTATTGCCGCGCTGACCTGCCCCTATATCGCGTTGGTGAATGCACCGGCAGCACCCGATATCAGCCAGGCGATCGGCATGGTGCAGAAGACGGCGGCCGAGCTCTCGGCGCTTGCCGGCGCCACAATCGCCGTGGCCGGTTAACACCGGCCGGAATTTCTATTTGAATAATCCATTCACCAAAGATAGGTTCTGCCACCACTCTTTGGAGGAGAAGAGCGTGTTTATCGACACCCATCTGCACGTCATCGACCGGTCAGTGCTGAATTATCCCTGGCTTGCCGATGTGCCGGCCCTCGACCGCGATTTTCTCTACGAGACCTATGCGACCGAGGCCAAACGCTGCGGCATCACCAAGGTGCTGCACATGGAGGTGGATGTCGATCCGATCATCATGCAGGCCGAGACCGACTATATCAGCCGCCTCGGCGATCTGATCGCTGGCGCGATCGTCTCCTGCCGGCCGGAAGAAGATGGTTTTGCCGACTATCTGGAGCGCCAGAAGGCCGATCCCTTCGTCAAGGGCTTTCGCCGCGTGCTGCATGTGGTACCTGACGACGTCTCGGAAAGTGTGCTCTTCCGCGAGAATATCAGAAGGCTTTCCGGCACCGGCCTGACTTTCGATCTCTGCACGCTGCCGCATCAGGTCGGCAAGGTTGTGGCGCTCGCCGATACCGCCTCCGATGTGCAGTTCATCCTCGATCATTGCGGCAATCCCGATATCAAGTCGAACGCCTTCGAACCCTGGAGCCGCGGCATTGCCGAAATCGCCCGCCGGCCGAATGTCGTCGCCAAGATTTCCGGCATCGTCACCAATGCCGATCCGGCAAGCTGGACGGCGGAAAACCTGCGGCCCTATATCGAGCACGTCATATCGAGCTTCGGCTGGGATCGTGTGGTCTGGGGCAGCGACTGGCCTGTCTGCACGCTGGCGAACGGACTTTCCACCTGGGTCGCGGCCACCCAGGCGGTGCTGTCAGGCACTGCGGAAACGGAGCGTTCGAAGCTCCTTCACGGCAATGCACAGCGTCTGTGGATGCTCTGAGTTTCACTCAGCTCCGCCCTTTTAGGGTTTAATTCTGCTGGATTCTCGCTTTAAGTGATCTGTCGCTGGGTGCAATCCGCAGCGGCTCTCGGATGGCGCGATGTTTTGGCCAGCCTAAACTACATCCAAGCAATTGCTAGGTTGAACCAACTCGGCTAAAAGTTGTTGTTACCGGCCGTGTAAGTTGTCGGTCCGGTTTTCGCAGGAGGGAATATCAGATGAAAGAAGAACCGCATTCCGTGGATGTTCATGTCGGCAAGACGATCCGTATACAGCGCCTGCTGAGAAAGGTTTCTCAGACGGAGCTGGGCGATCGCGTTGGCGTGACCTTCCAGCAGATCCAAAAATACGAAAAGGGCTCCAACCGCGTCTCTGCCAGCATGCTCGTCGAAATCGCCGGCGCTCTCAGCGTCGATGTCAGAACCTTCTTCGACGACCTGACGGCGCCCGCCGCCAACGCAAACGATAATCCCGCTCCGAGCGAAGAATTCATCATTTCGCGTGAAGGCGTCCAGCTCAACGCTGCCTTTTTCTCGATCAAGAACGAGCAGCTTCGCAAGAAAATCCTAAAGCTCGTCCAGGCGATTGCCAGCACGGAGCAGACTGAAATCGACGCTGCTGAATAACGCGTCGGCCTGATTTTCTAGCGCTCAGTCGCACCCTGCATCAGGGCTAATGGCGATCGATCACGATCAGATTTTCGCCAGCGTCCTTCATTGCGATCTTGGCTTTGCTACCGATGAGTTTTTCGAGGTTCGCATCGAGTTCCCTGTCCGGGTCGATGCCGTCCCAATCGATGACGACCTGCAGCAGCGCCATGTTTGTCAGGTGCATAAGATTGCGCAGCTGAAGTTTTTCAGCCTCGTCCTTGGCTGCCGACAGCAGCCGGAAGAGTCTTGCGTATTCCCTGCCTGCACCTTGGTCCCTTTTTTCGAACATTGTTTCCGCCCTCGACAACAGTCATATCCCCACACGACTTACCTTGGGCTTGGAACCGTTATTCGAGCGTTACAGGCTGCATCTGCTGCGTGACTTCGGCCTGCAGCACCTCGAAATGCGAGGTCGCAGCAAAGGTCCAATCACGCTTCGTTGACGCAAACTCGCCCTTTTGCAGCCATTCCAGGACGAGCCTTGCGTCGCTACGCTTGCGTTCGACGCGATTGGCACGGATCGCCGCCAGGATCTGGTCGCGGCGCGATTTGCGGGCAAAGTGGGACTCTTCGACCACCCTGGCATAGGTCCGTTCGGAGAAATGCAGGAAGCGTCCGGCGAGGAGCAGCTTCTTGCGTTCGCTGACGGTAATCTCACCCTTCGCATGCAGACCTTCGATCGTCGGCTCGAAATCGACCCAGGGAACGGAAAGCGGCAGCCAGCCAAGCTCCTGCGGTGCATGGACGAGCGCCACTGCCTCGTCGTCGACGAGATCGCCGGATTCGTAATCGTCGAAGATCGAGCCGATGCCGATCATGCCGAAGGCGGAGCATTCGGCAGCGCGCAGCGCGCCCATGCTGGAGCCGCCGGCAACGGCAACGCCATTTCCCAAGGCGAAGAGGATTTCCTTGTGCCAGACGGAGGGCAGGTCGCCGAAATAGCCGTCGATCAGGCCGATTGCGGTCGCCCCCTCCTGCACAGCCTTTAGAATGTCGCCGCAGGCGGCAGGCGGGCGGAAATCGATATCGGGATGCTTTTTACGAGCATTCGCAATCTCGCTTGCAAGGCTCGGACCGACGAAGAGGATCTTCATGCCGCAGCCTCCCTGATGACGTTGACGGCGCGCAGGCCGAGCTGGATGTACTGGCCGCTGATATCGACCTCGAGGCCTGGCACGATGACGCGCACGACGGAAACCGGAAGGGTGGGGTGTGACAGCGGCACGGCGATGATCTGGCCGATGCCGACAGCCCTCAGCCGGCCGGCAATGTGGCGGATCGTATCCTGGATCGTCATCGGACGCATCGGGCGCATGGGGAAGGGTTTCAGTGCCGCATCATTGTTGCAGAGATCGACGACCTGGCGCATGCCGGCGCTGCGGTCGATCCGCTGGTAGATCTTCGGCGAGAAATCATCGCGGCTGCCGGCAATCGCCGTCAACCGGCTCTGGGCAGCCTCGGTGATGGCGCGAAGAGCTGCGCGCACCGGATCAGGATGGCAGCCGCAACCACCGCACACCTGAGCCCAGCGGGCATCGACGCGGTCCGAGAGATTGCCGGGAATGATGACGGCCAGAAAAGCCGGGACACCGATATCGGTGGTCATGTCGATTAGCAGCAGGCGCATGCCAGCCTGGCGGATGCGATCGACCAAGACGTCGATCACGGCATCGCCGAAGGCGAGCGGATCGATGCGGTTCTGCTTGAGCTGTTGAGGGGATTTCAGCTGGGTCAGCGCCCAGGCATCGCGTTCGACGAGTTCGCAGAGCCCGTGCAACACGGCTTCGGCTGGCGTATTGCCCGAGGCCAGACCGTCGCTCGATTGTTCGAAGCCCGGCGGGCGTTCGCCGCGATGGTCGAGGCCGACCAGCCACCAGGGCACGAAAGTGGTGCTGCCTGAGAGGAGGTCGAAGCCGGAGCACCAGGGGATTTGACTATCGCCGATCTCGTCGGGCGCACAGCGCGCCACGCTGTCGAGGTCGATCATCGCGGCCCGTTCGGCCTTCATGGTCTCGAGACTGGCGAGCGTCAGGTTGGCTGGCGCAATTTCAGCGGCGCGGGTCTCTATTGCCTCCATGGCGGCAGAGGTCATTGCCGCTTCCTTGTCGATACCCTTGCCCTGGAAGACCGACAGCGTGTGGCTGTTCGGCCTTGTGGCGAAGGCAACCGGAATGTTCAGCACGTCGAGGCCGGTCAGCAGTCCGACGCGGGTGATGCCGAATTCGCGCAGATGCGGCTTGATCGCCGCAAAGGTCTGCGCCGGGGTCATCGACCGGTCGTGGTAGCTGTTGATGCCTGCCGATGATCTGTTGAGGTCAGCGGCAAGCGTTTCAAGGTCGGCCAAAGCAGACATGCTCATCGATTCCTTAGCGGAATCTCAGTGCATGCGTCAGGCTTTCAAGGCCGTTTGCCGAAACGTGGAGTTCGTCCTGCTTGACGGCTGCCTTGGCAGCAGCAGAGAAACGGAGTGCGGGTGCCTGGATTGCAGCGTTGGTTTCAACGGTTTTCATGATCTCTCTCCAAATGGTTGGGCGGCTGACCGCCGTTAACCATTCAAAAAGAACATTGCCTGCGTCATTTAAGCGTTACAGGCTTCGTTAAAAGGCCTTGCATTAGGGAAGACCGGCGAGTTGCAGGCCTTTTATCAACGGATCAGTGAAGGCCGGATCGCGATCGGGGACGAAATGACGGATCTCTTCGCTGCGGAAATCGGGGAAATTATCCAGCACGACCTGAGCGTAGTTCCTGGCTTTTGCGGCATCGCCCGCCATGGCATGGGCGGCCGCAAGCAGGCGCGCCGTCGCCTGTTTTGCCTTCACCGGCTCCAGCGCATCGATCGCCTTTTCGTACTCTTCGCGCATGAAATGGATGCCGCCTAGGTTCCAGTAATAATAGTCCGGCGGCAGCGGATTGAGCTTGAAGGCAGCGCGACTGAGCTCGAGGGCCCGATCGAAATCCCCGTCATGGGAAAGTGCGTCGGCAAAATCGGCCAAAATGTCGGCGTCGTTGGGATTGAGATCCTGAGCTTGCTGGAAGGAATCGAGGCTTTCTTCAAACCGGCGGCGATAGAGCGCCACGAAGCCGAGTTCGCGATAGGCCCGGCCGCTGTTCGGGTCGGTCTGCCGCGCCATCCTTGCGGCACTGTAGGCTTCGTCCAGCAGCTCCCGATCGCGCATCCCGCGGATCAGCCATTCCATGCCGAGGGCGCGCGACATTCCGGCATGAGCCGGCGAGAAATGTTCGTAGCGGCTGAGCGACGACTTGAACCATTTGCGCGCCTGGCGCAGGTGCTGCAGGTCTGTCTGTGAAATCAGCCGCTTGCCTTCGAGATAGAGGCGATAGGCGGAAGCCGGCACGTCGCCGAGCGGCATCGCCAGTTCGTAGCGCTCGATCGTATCGGCAAGCGTCATCACGATACGCCGGGTCAGCTGGCTGAAGGCTTCGCTGATTTTCTGCATCGCAAAAGGAATTTCGACCGCCCAGAGCACTTCGGAGGTTGCCGTGCGCGTCAGCCGGCAGGTGGCATAGACATCCTCGTCGCGGCTCTGGATCGTCACATAGACGGCATAGTCGAAGGAGAGGTCGAGCGGACCGATGGTCGGGCGCGTCGGGTCGAGCGCGCGGCTCAGCATTTCCAGGCTGGTATGAGCGGCAATCACCTTGAAGCCGCGCTGCTGGCTGAGCCCGATTGTGACATCTTCGAGCAGCGCGCGGCCGACGCGCTCCATCAGCGGATCGGTAAAGATGCTCTCGGGCGGCAGGATGACGATACGCGGCTGGCCGACCGGATCGATCAGCAGTTCCGACACCGGATGCGGACGTTCCGTCGCCGCCGGCTGTGCCGCGGACAGGATGCCGAGTTCGCGGGCAAGGGCCGTCGTGGCCTCGTCCGGTTCGATATCGAAATCGTCCTTGAGCTGGCTGCGGCATTTCAGATAGGCCTGACGCGCCGCCGGCAGGTCATTCATGCGGGCGTGGGCGCGCATCAGCGCACGGCAGGCGATCTCGTTGGCAGGGTCGAGCTCGATCAGCCGCTTGGCAAAGGCGACCTGTTCCTCGTCCGGACGCTCGTCCTTGCTTTCCAACAGGCGGACAAGATGCGCCATGCGCGCTTCGTTAATCCGCTGGCGCTCGAAAGTTAGCCAGTCCTCGGCACCCTGCGTTGGAGATTTGACGCTTTCGAGCAATTCTCCGAGCAGGATGCCGCTTTCGTCCGGCCCCAACACATCCTTTTGTTTGAGGATATTGAGGTCGATCTCCCAGCCGGGCGCAAGGCCGAGATGGGTGCGCGTGGCAGTGAGCAAGGGCGGCAGGCCCTCGGGAATGCTCTGTTCGATGCGCGACAGAAGCTGGCGAAGGCTGCCGGCCCGTTTTTCGGGAAGTTCGGATTGCCATAGCTGGCATCGGATGGTTTCGCGGTCCACCAGCGGTTCTGACGACAGCGCTAACATTGCCAGCAGGAAATAGGACTTTTCGGGCAAAGGAAGCTCAGTCCCGGCGGCCAACAATCGCGGCCTGCCGAGCAGACATAATCTGTTCGCTTTCACTTCCCCGGTTGACCCGTCCATCAGGGTTCTCACCTTTAAAAGCCGGAACGCTTGGAACGGACCGACCGATTACATGATGTTAGAGTGAATAGCGGGCAACGGGAAGCGCTTTTGCTTTGCTGGAGCAATATTTTCATCGAATATTTACGCTCCGGCCGATGCTTGCTGCCAACACACTTTACGAATACTGCATATGACGTGAGACGCCGCTCTATTTCGGAGCATCATCCCGCCATGCGAACCGGCGCTGCCGCCATGTATTCGTCCAATGCCGCGGCTTCCTCGATCCCGCCGCCAATGACAAAAATATCGTTGATACGATCGCCCACACCCAATCTCCAAACTGTCGCCCAAATCAGGGCACTGCGCGTTCCGATACCGGGGAGGCACCGGCGTTCTGTATCGCCTCCGAAGACTCAAGCAAGCGCCATTCCGCTACTGCGGCAGCAGCGGTTCATTACTCTGTCAGACCGACTACCGTGCACGTTACGACGTGATTGAGACAATGATGTAAAGGCTGAAATCAGCGGCCAAGCGCCGCAACTGCGGCCTGTCGGACGAACGCTTGGTCCAGTCCGGCTAACGAAAACGAAGGACTGCCTGCATGTGCAACGCTTGCCCTTCACGCCGACACGCGGCTTGGTTTAGCGATCATCGCGACCGCGCTCGATCCAGTCGCACGCGACCGTCGATCGTCGGAAAAACCTAGTCCCACTTCGGGCCCCAGTCCGGATCGACGACGCGGTGATTGCGGTCGATGGTTTCGATGCGGGCGACTTCCTCAGGGGAAAGCCTGATCGAGCTTGCCTGGAAGTTCGAGCGGATGCGCTCCGGCCGGCCCGATGTGGGGATGGTGCAGTAGCCCTTGGCGAGTTCGAAGGCGATCGCCACCCGTTCCGGCGTCGCATCGTGTTTTTCACCGATTGCGCGCAGCACCGGCTCGTCGGACAGAATGCCACGGGCGATCGGCAGGTAGCAGGTGACGAGAATGTCCTTTTCCCGGCAATAGTTTGCGAGCTTCTTGTTCTGCAGGATCGGATTGAGCTCGAACTGGTTGTTGGCGATCCTGCCCTTGCCGAGCAGTGCTTCCGTCTCCTCCAGAAGGGCGATCGTGAAATTCGAAACGCCGATCAGCTTCGTCAGGCCGCGGGCCTGCGCTTCTGCGATCTGGGTGATGTAGACGTCGAGCGGAATGCGGCCATTGGGCGAGGGCCAGTGGATCAGCGTCAGGTCCACCTGATCGACCTTGAGCGCTTCGAGGCTCTTTTCCAGCGAAGGAACGAGTGCGCCGGCACCGAAATTATCGGTCGAGATCTTCGTCGTCAGGAAGACCTCGTCTCGGTTCAGGCCCGAGCGGCGCAGCGCTTCGCCGACTTCGAATTCGGTATCATAAGTCTGCGCAGTGTCGAGGTGCCTGTAGCCGGTTTCGAGCGCACACAGGATCGCATCGATACCATCCTTGCCGTTGCGCCCAAAGGTGCCAAATCCCATCAACGGAATAACATCATGTTTTTGCAAATCTATTTCCTCCAATTCGCCTCACTCCTCCAGCGGGCTCATGGAGCTTTGCAATAGCTTGGGGCTCTGTCCAGCGAAAAACGCCGATAGAATTTCGGGCAAATCCTGATGGGGGTTTAAAGAAAATACGGGCGTGAATTGAGGCCCTGATACGGCAGCCGGCAGAGGTCGGCTACCGTATGGGAGGAATTGCTCTAGAATGCCTGGGCAAGACGGCGGAACGGCGACGCACTTTCGGCAGCGGCTTCGACGAAATCAAGACCGATATCGAGAACCGGGGCGCTGTGCGTCAGCCAGCCGACCGAGATCAGGTCGACGCCGGAGGCGGCAATGGCCGGTGCGGTTGCCGGCGTGACGCGGCCGGAGGCCTCGGTGATGGCGCGACCGGCGACGATGCTGACGGCCTCGCGCAGCTCATCGGGCGTCATATTGTCGAGGAGGACGGCATCGACCCCTTCGCCCATGGCCTCGTGCAACTGGTCAAGCGTGTCGACCTCGACCTCGATCTTGACCATGTGGCCAACGCCTGCCTTGGCGCGGCGGATTGCTTCTGCCACGCCGCCGGCAATGGCAACGTGATTGTCCTTGATCAGCACCGCATCATTGAGCGCAAATCGGTGGTTCATACCGCCACCGGCCCGCACGGCATATTTTTCCAGCGCCCTCAGGCCGGGCGTCGTCTTGCGGGTGCAGACGACGGCGGCTTTGGTGTTGCGGATCGCCTCGACTATGCCTGATGTCACTGTGGCAATGCCCGAGAGATGACCGAGGAAATTCAGCGCTGTGCGCTCGGCCGTCAGCAGCCCGCGCGACGGGCCTTCGATGGTGGCGATCAGGCTGCCTGGCTCTACGGCGGCCCCATCAGGCAGATGCCGCTTCATCGTGATGGCGGGATCGACGAGCTGGAAGGAAAGGTCTGCGGCGTCGAGACCAGCAACCACACCCGGCTGGCGGGCGGCCATGACGACCGTCGAGCGATGTTCTTCCGGGATGACAGCTGCCGAGGTGATGTCACCGGCAAGGCCGAGATCCTCGGTAAGGGCGGCACGCACCAGCGGCTCGACAATGACGCGCGGAAGGGAAGCGAGGTTCATCTCAGGCACTCCTTGCAAGGGGATGGGAAGCGGTCGCCCGGGCAATCTCCAGGGCGTCAGTCAGCGTCATTTTCCGCCGTGCGGCTTCGGCCCGCCTCAGCGGAAAATCGGTGCGGGCATGGGCTCCGCGTGATTCCGCCCGAAGGCTGGCGAAGACGGCAATCAACAGCGCAACGATCGCCGGATCGGAAGCCGGCCCCTCGGCTTCGACCAGCGGCAGCAGGCTTGCGACGGCGCCATGGATGGCGCCTGCATTGCGCAATACGCCGAGATGGCGCGAGACGATCGGTCGGACGGGGGAAGGATCGGCCGCCGCGGGCAGCGTTACTATGGATTCAGCTGTCGAGGGTTTTGCGGCTGGGGTCGCAAGAATGTCACGTGCCGCACGTATGCCCATGACGGCGGCCTCCAGCAGTGAATTGCTGGCGAGCCGATTTGCGCCGTGCAGGCCGGTTGAGGCCGCCTCGCCGGCAACCCACAGGCCTGCAATGGAGCTGCGGCCGGCAGCATCGGTCGCTACCCCGCCCATGTGATAATGGACGGCAGGGCGCACCGGGATCAGCTGACGCGACGCATCGAGACCGGCTTCCCGGCACAGAGCGTCGATGACCGGAAAACGCGTGGCGAAACGATCGCCAAGTGCTGCGCGCGCGTCGAGGAACACCCTGCCGCCACGCGCCAGTTCGGCGCTGATGGCGCGGGCCACCACATCGCGCGGTGCCAATTCAGCGCCCGGCACGCCGGCCATGAAACGGTCGCAGCTCTCATTGACGAGCACGGCACCCTCCCCGCGCACGGCTTCGCTCACCAGCGCCAGTGGCCGGCGACGGGAATCAAGCGCAGTCGGGTGGAACTGCACGAATTCCATGTCGGCAAGTTCGGCGCCGGCGCGCGCGGCAAGCATGATACCCTGCCCGAAATTGCCGGTCGGATTGGTCGTCGCCTCATAGAGGCCGCCGATGCCGCCGGTCGTCAGCACGATCCGCCGTGTCGGAAGGATGACGGCGCCATTCTCGCTCGCGCAGACGAGGCCGCTGACACCGCTCTCGTCCGTCAGGATGCGGCGGGCCTCCAGCCCTTCGAGCACGGTGATGGAGGGTGTCGCGGTAACGGCTGCGACCAGTGCACGGACGATCGCCGCACCCGAGCCGTCGCCGTCCGCATGCACGATGCGGCGGCGGCTATGGGCGGCCTCAAGCCCCAGCGAAAAGCTGCCATCCGGCGTCTTGTCGAAGCCGACCCCTGCTCGCTCCAGCGCGGCGATCGCTGCTGGCGCCTCGGCGACGATGCCGGCGGCGATGACGGGATCGCAAAGCCCGTCGCCGGCGGCGAGTGTATCGGCCAGATGCAGGTCGGCGGTGTCATCGGCGCCGAGACTGGCGGCAATGCCGCCCTGCGCCCAGGCGCTTGACGTTTCAGCGCCGAGGCCAGCCCGAGTAACGATGACAACGGGCTCAGGCGCAAGCGTCAGCGCCGTCATCAGGCCTGCAAGGCCGCTACCGACGATGACGGTGCGGCCGGTGAGTTGATCAGCAATCTCGCTCATATTGCCAGCATCCTCTCGACAGCGCGGCGGGCAGCGACAGCGACCGCGGGATCGACAGTCACTTCGTGGCGGTTTTCTTCCAGTGCCGCGCGGATATTGGAGAGCGTGATCCGCTTCATGTGCGGGCAGAGATTGCAGGGGCGGATGAATTCGACATCGGGATGATGTACGGCGACATTATCGCTCATCGAGCATTCGGTCAGCAGCACGACGCGGGCCGGCTTCTTCTGCCCGACATAATCGGACATGACGGCGGTGGAGCCGGCGAAGTCAGCCTCGGCAACGACATCCGGCGGGCATTCGGGATGGGCAAGCACCGTCACGCCGGGGTGGTTCTCCCGCAATTGGCGAACATCTTCGGCAGTGAAAAGCTCATGCACCTCACAATGGCCATGCCAGGCGATAATTTCGACATTGGTTTCCTTGGCGACATTCTGGGCAAGATACTCGTCCGGGATCATCAGCACCCGGGGAACGCCAAGGGATTCGACGACCTGTTTGGCATTGCCCGAGGTGCAGCAGATGTCCGAGGCCGCTTTGACGGCTGCAGACGTGTTGACATAGGTGATGATGGGCACGCCTGGATGAGCCTGGCGCAGCAGCGCGATATCCTCGGGCGTGATCGAATCTGCCAGCGAACAACCGGCCCCCATATCGGGGATCAGCACTGTCTTTTCCGGGTTCAGGAGCTTTGCCGTCTCGGCCATGAAATGCACGCCGGCCAGCACGATCACGTCGGCATCGACCTCGATGGCTTTTCGCGCCAGAGCCAGGCTGTCGCCGACGATATCGGCCACGCCATGGAAGATTTCCGGCGTCTGATAGTTATGCGCCAGGATGACGGCATTGCGCTTGCGCTTCAATTCCAGGATCGCATCGACATCGTCCTGGAACATCATCCATTCGGCTTTGGGAATGACGCGGCTGACGCGATCATAGAGGGAAGACGCGGATATAAGGTGGTTCATGGCCGGCTCCATCAATTATGCTCGATTTGAGCATATCCTGGGCACAGAGATATTCTCACTATGAGCATATGTCAATTGCGGGAGAGCGGTAATTTCGTTCCGGCGAGCGCGCGCTCTTCGAGAATGGTCTGGCGGAAGCGGAAAAGCTTGGCCGGCCGGCCGCCGGTTTCGCTCGTCGCCTCGCCGGTTTCCTCCACCAGTTCCTGCTGTTCGATCAGGCGGCGGAAGTTCTGCTTATGCAGCGTCAGGCCGGCCAGCGCTTCGACGGCCCGCTGCAATTGCAGAAGGGTGAAGCTTTCGGGCATAAGTTCGAAAACGACCGGGCGGTATTTGATCTTGGCGCGAAGCCTTGCAATGCCGGTCGCGAGAATCCGTCGGTGGTCGGCAAACATCGGTTGGCCGAGATTGTCGTTCTTGCTAGAGCCGGCTTCCGTGACGAGGCCCGCCTCATAGAGCAGTTCGTAACGCTGCAATGTCAGGTCTTCGTTCCAGCCGCCGCCGTCGAGCCCGAAAGTGAAATCGGCGCGGCGGTGGCGATATTCGCGCCTGGAGGGATCGGCGTCCGCCCACAGGCGCAGGCGTGCGATCAGTTCGTCCATGACCGCCGGTCGCCCGTCGCGATGGTCTTCCCAGGGGAAATATTCATACCAGCCGTGCCAGCCCGGCCGGCCGGCGCCCGTCTGTTCGTAAACGAGACCGAGATAGCTGATGGATATGGTGCGTCCGCCCTGGATGTCGTTGTTCCGGTCGCGGTCGGCAAATGTGTAGAGCTGCTCGAGAAAACCGACGGGATGGGCGGTCTGTTCCTGGATCCATTCGCGCAGGCCCGATTGCAGCGTGCGATGGCCCATTTCGAAAGGGCCGGACGGAAGTGCATCGCCACTCTGGATCGTCATGACACGCGGTTCATCGCCCGTCACCGCGACGAGAACCGCGATCAATTCCGCATGTGCAAAGCCTATCGTCACCAGAGCCTGAGAATCTGTTCGTGATCGCTCTATTCTCTGACATAGGCCGGCATCGATGCCAATGGCGGGTTCCTTTTCTCCCCAGCGACCGAGGGCCTTCTATCCCTCGGCTTCCAGCCGATGCAGGAAATTGCGCAATTCGGCTTCGTCGATACCGACAAGGTGACGCTTTTCCGGATAGGCTCCCGAGCGGATATCCTCGACAAATTCGCTGAAGGCCGCAATGCGCTCGCGCTGTAGCCGGTCATATTCGGCTGCGAAGTTGCGGTAGACCTTGGCGTGTCGCGGCGTGTGGTCTCTGGTCGTGCCGAGCACGTCGTCGGCGAAGAGATACTGCGCATCGCAGCCGCGCCCGGCGCCCATGGAGATCATCAGCATCGAGGTGCGGTTGGAAATCGCAGCCGCGACATCGCCGGGAACGACCTCGATCTCGGCCGCGAATGCGCCGGCATCCTGAAGCGCCTTCGTCTGGCGCCAGACGTCGAAGGCGCTAGCGGCCGACTTGCCGACAGCGCGAAAGCCGCCGGTCCAGGTCGCCTTCGAAGGGATCAGTCCGACATGGCCGCAGACGGGAATACCCTCGTCGCGCATGCGGCGGATCGTCTGCAGGCTTGCGGCGCAATAGACGGCGTCGCCGCCTGCCTTCAGCGCCTTGAAGGCCTCGCCTATATAGTCCTCGGCCGAGACATGGTCGCCATATTCGAGGCCGGGAATGGCAAAGGGTGTGGGGGCCGCCTCGCGAAAGACCGGTCCCAAGAGGGTTGGCGGCACGGAGATCATGTCAATGCCGGCTTTTTCCGCCGCTTCCGCCTCATCGAGCGAGGTGACGCGCAGCATCGTGAGCCGCCGTTTTTCCTTGAGCGCCAGGAGGTCGGCAACCGTGGCGCGATTATGTTTTTTCATCGCAATATCCTTTGGACCAGTATTCGTTGGGTCGGTATTCGGGGAAGCGATCAGGCGGCGAGAAGCGTCTTCAGCTTGACGTTGCTGGCCGTCAGCGCGGCCGGATCGGGATGGGCGCGTGCGGCAATCAGCATTTCCGCCAGACGGATGTCGCGGGCGACCGCATTGCCGGGTCCGATGCCGCTTGCTGCGATCAGCCGGCCCTCGGCATCGAGATGGAAAAGGATGAAGGCCCCCTCACCGAGATCGCGGCGCAGATGGGCGACTGCGCCATCGGCAAGCCCTGTTATCTGCAACGTCATCTCATACTGATCCGACCAGAACCACGGCACGGCGGAGACCGGCTCATCGGCGCCCAGCATGTTGGCAGCGGCAAGCGTGCCCTGTTCCTGCGCATTGCGCCAGGATTCCAACCGCACACGCCGGCCGCCATAGATTGTGAGTGGAAAGGAGCAGCAGTCGCCGGCAGCGAATATATCGGCGGCGGAGGTGCGCAGCCGATCATCGACGGCAATGCCGTTGTCGGTATGAAGTCCGGCCGCTTCGGCAAGCTCGGTATTCGGCCGGGCGCCGATGCCGACAAGCGCCATGTCGGCCTCGACCGTCTCTTCGTTGGAAAGCCGGATGACGGCCTTGCCCTCCCGCTCGGTCAGGGATTCGATGGAGACACCGCAGCGCAGATCGACGCCCTCTGCACGGTGGCGCTCGGCGACAAGATGGGCGACATCCTCGGGAACG
This sequence comes from Rhizobium sp. KNZ14-9A, assembly GCF_056755015.1. Lineage (NCBI taxonomy): Bacteria > Pseudomonadati > Pseudomonadota > Alphaproteobacteria > Hyphomicrobiales > Rhizobiaceae > Rhizobium > Rhizobium sp. KNZ14-9A. The sequence continues at coordinate 1,895,310 of NZ_JBPGXB010000004.1, read as the reverse complement.
CCGCGTTTCAGCACGCGCTCCAGCCCTTCGACGAGAACGACATCGGCGCCGAGCTGACGCGCCGTGGCCGCGACCTCCAGGCCGATGAAGCCGCCGCCGATGACGGCAAGCCGCTTGCCGGGCCTCAGCACGGCGCGCAGCGTCACCGCATCATGGTGCGTACGGAGCGACCGGATATGGTTGCTATCAGCAGGCGCATTGGGAAAGGCGCGAGCGCTGGCGCCCGTTGCAAGCAGCAGCCGGTCATAGTTGAGGCGATTGCCGTCTGACAGGGTAACGGTATGGACCGCGGCATCGAGGCCGGTTGCCGTCATACCGGTCAGCAGGCGGATATTGCCGGCCTCAAAGGTCTCCCGTGCTGCGATGAATTTGGGATCGACATTGCCGGCAAGGCCAGCCTTGGAGAGCGGCGGGCGCTCATAGGGAGCGTGCGGTTCGGAACCGACGAGCGTGATCTCACCGTCAAATCCCTTTTCCCGGAGCTCGAAGGCGGCGCGTGCCCCGCATTCCCCTGCCCCCAGGATGACAAAATGAGCCATGGCGCACCTCAGATCGCGATGAAGACGGCGCCGCCTTCGATCTTGACGGGATAGGTTTTCAGGTTGACGCAGACGGGGGCGCCCTTGGCCTCGCCCGTCTTGTAGTTGAAGCGGCCATTGTGCTTGGGACATTCGATGATCTCGTCCATGACGAGGCCGTCGGCGAGATGGATCTGCTCATGGGTACAGAGCCCATCAGTCGCAAAGAACTCATCGTCCGGGCTGCGATAGACCGCGAAGGTGCGCCCGCCATGGTCGAAGCGGATGACATCCTCCTCGTCGATCTCGTCCTTGCCGCAAACCTCGATCCAGTTTCCGTTCATCTCTTTTCCTCCCTCGATCTTGTTCTATTGAGCAGCCTACTGGGCTGCAGGCGCCAGCTCGGCGTGAAATTCCTCGCGATAGGGTCGCGCTGTCGCCGGCAGTTCCCGCTTCAGGAAATAATCTTCGTTGCGAAGCTGGCGCAGAAAGGCCGGGATCATCTCCCTATAGCCGGACCAGATCGACGGATTGGGCGCCGGCAGGTCGTGCTTGATCATCGCGTGCAGCTTCGGCAGCGCGTGGTAAGGCACCATCGGGAACATGTGATGCTCGACGTGGTAGTTCATGTTCCAGTAGATGAAGCGGCTGATCGGGTTCATGTAGACTGTACGGCTGTTCAGCCGGTGGTCGATGACGTTGTCTGCAAGCCCACCATGCTGCAGCAGGCCGGTCAGCACGTGATGCCAGGCGCCATAGAGGCGCGGCAGGCCGATCAGCATCAGGGGCAGGATCGAGCCCAGGTAAAACGCAAGCGCAATAGTGACGGCGTAGATCGCAAGCCAGATACGCGCACTGCGGATCGCCTTCGGCTGCTCCATCTGAGGAATGAAGGTCTTTTCCGCCGCACTGATGATGCCGGCCGAATTTCGGACCATGTCGATGACGGCATGCCAGGCATCGAGAATGCCGAAGAAATTCAGGATCAGCCGAAAGAGATCGGGCGGGCGCATGACGGCGATCTCAGGATCGCGGCCGACGATGACGGTGTCGGTATGGTGGCGGGCATGGCTCCAGCGCCAGGTCACCGGATTGCGCATGATCATGAAGCAGGCGATCTGGTAGACGACATCGTTCATCCAGCGCGTCTTGAAGGCGGTGCCGTGGCCGCATTCGTGCCAGCGGCTGTCGGAGGCCGAACCGTAGAGCACACCATAGGCGAGGAAAAAAGGCACGGCGATCCAGGAGCCCCAGAAGAAAATGCCGAGCGCGGCAAAGATCACCATACTGCCGAGCCAGAGCGCGGTGTCACGGATCGCCTGGTCGTCGGAGCGCTGCATCAGCGCCTTCATCTCCTTGCGGGCAATACCGGTATGATACCATTGCGCGGCCGCAAGACCGGTTTCGACCGCCGTCCTGCCGCTCTCTCCCAAAAGGCTGTAATCGCGCTTCGTTGCCTCGCCAGCCATGCCTTCCTCCTCATCAGCTCTTGGATCAGGAGAATAGGTTGACTTCGAAAGGCGCTCAATGCAGGCTTGATATATTCTATCAAAAGCCATCAAAGACGGCTTTCATTCATGATTGAAAACCATCAGGAATAGCTATGCGCCGCCCAACCATCTCCGATCTCGCTCAGGTCTCCGGCGTTAGCGTTGCGACCGTCGATCGCGTGCTGAACGGCCGCCATCGGGTGCGCGAGGAAACGGCGCGCCGCGTCTATGATGCCGCCCAGTCGATCGGCTACCATGCCGTCGGCCTGATCCGGCAGCGCGTCTTCGAGGATCTGCCGCAATATCGCCTGGCCTTCCTGTTGCAGAAGCCGACGCAGCCTTTCTATCAGGCCTTCGCACGCGAGATCGAAACGGCGGCCCGCAACGTCACGACTGCGCGGATCCAGACGCAAGTGGAATATCCCGCTGCGGCTACGCCCGCCGCCATCATCGAAAAGATCAAGCTGCTGGGTGCCCGAAGCCAGGCGGTCGCGCTTGTCGGGCCGGATTATCCGGCCGTGACGGCAGCCGTCGAGGAGTTAAAGGCGCGCGGCGTTCCGGTCTTCTCGCTGCTGTCCGATCTCGCGACAGGGGTGCGGGACGCCTATGTCGGCGTCAACAACCGCAAGGTTGGTCGCTCCGCCGCCTGGATGATTGCCAAAGCTGCCCGCCGGCCTGGCAAGGTCGCCTGCTTCGTCGGCAGTCACCGTTTTCATGGCCACGAGCTTCGCGAAATGGGCTTCCGCTCCTATTTCCGCGAGGAGGCGCCTGATTTCGAGGTGGTCGAAACGCTGATCAATCTGGAAACGCCTGAGATCACCCATGAGGCGACATTGACGCTCCTGCAGAAACATCCCGATCTCGTCGGCCTCTATGTCTGTGGCGGCGGCATGGAAGGGGCGATCTCGGCATTCCGGGAAGAGGAGATCGGCGGCCGCATTGTGCTTGTTGTCAACGAGCTGACCGCCGACAGCAAGGCAGGCCTTGCCGACGGCATCGTCACCATGGCGATTGGAACGCCGCTGCCGGCGCTCTGCAAGGAAGTTGTGGCGCTGATGACCGGCGCGCTGGAACAGGGCGAGATCGCCATCCCCGGCCAGTCCTTCCTGCCCTTCGAGATCTTTCTGCCTGAGAATATCTAGAGCAATTCCAGCACAAGTGCGTAGCGGTTTTGCGCCCGGAATTGCGAAACAGGCTGTTCTCGAATGATGGAATTCTATCATCGCTCCAGAAAATCTATCAGCGATGATAGGCTTTGATGCCGCGCAACAGATGGATTGGCGGATAAATTCCAGTAGAGATTCGATCAGACATTCACACTGCTTCTCACTCACGAGGGGCGAGGAGGAGATTTCGCATGGCATCCATTCGTTTCGCGCTGAACCATATGGCAGCACCTTCGCTTTCGATCGAGGATTTCTTTGCGCTTGCCGCCTCGCTCGGCATCGATGCGGTGGAAATCCGCAACGATCTCGCCGGCAATGCCATTCTCGATGGTACAAAGCCTGAGGTCATCAAGGAGGCGGCGGCCCGCCACGGCGTTGCGATCATCTCGATCAACGCGCTGCAGCGCTTCAACGAATGGAATGCGACGCGCGAGCGGGAAGCTCGCGAGCTGATCGATTATGCAAGGGCTGTCGGCTCGCAGGCGCTGGTGCTGGTTCCCAAGAATGACGGTACGGGCCGCGCCGATGGCGAGCGCCAGGCCAATCTGCGCCAGTCGTTGACGGCACTCCGCCCCATGCTCGATGCCGCCGGCATTGTCGGTCTGGTCGAGCCGCTCGGCTTCGAAATCTGCTCGCTGCGCTCCAAGGCGGAAGCGGCCGATGCGATCGAGACGCTCGGTGCGCAGCCGACCTTCCGGCTGGTGCATGACACGTTCCACCATCACCTTGCCGGCGAAACGCCCTTCTTCCCGCATCTGACGGGGCTCGTGCATATTTCCGGCGTCAGCGATGCCGCCGTTTCCGTTTCCGACATGCGCGATCCACACCGTATTCTCGTCGATGCAGATGACCGGCTTGGTAATGCCGCCCAGATCCACGCTTTGCTGGAGGCAAGCTACAAAGGCCCCTTCTCCTTTGAGCCCTTCGCGTCCGAAATCCATGCGCTGAAGGACCCCGGCGCCGCGTTGAAGGCGAGCATGGATTATATCGTCGCGAAGGTCTGAAAAGCCTATTCGCGTCCGCGGAAGCGGCGCTGATAGGCGGGGTCGTAGAGCGAGCTTTCGCGGAAATTCTCTGATCCGAGCGAGCGGCCGACAAAGATGATGGCCGTGCGCTCGATCGGCTCGGCTGCCACCTTCGCCTCGATATCGGCAAGCGTGCCGCGCAGGATACGCTCGTCTGGCCAGCTGGCTTTCACCACGATGGCGACAGGGCAATCGGCGCCATAGAGAGGCGTCAGTTCCGTGACGACCTCAGCCAGGGCATGGATGGCAAGGTGGATTGCCAGCGTTGCTCCCGTCCCGCCGAATTTTTCGAGCGTCTCCTCATTCGGCATCGGCGAGGCGCGGCCGGAGACACGCGTCAGAACGAGGCTCTGCGCCACGGCCGGGATCGTCAATTCGCGGCCGAGAGCCGAGGCCGCTGCCGCAAAGGCTGGAACGCCTGGCGTCATCGTATAGGCGATGCCGTGCTTCTCCAGCCGGCGGATCTGCTCTGCGACCGCGCTCCAGACAGAGAGATCGCCGGAATGCAGCCGCGCCACGTCCTGGCCGGCATTGGCGGCATCAAGAAATTCGGCCTCGATCTCGTCAAGCGACATCGGTGCGGTATCGACGATGCGCGCGCCCGGCGGGCAATATTGCAGGAGCTCGGGCGAGACGATGGAGCCGGCATAGAGGCAGACAGGGCATTTGCCGATCAGGTCGCGTCCGCGCACCGTGATGAGATCCGCTGCACCCGGTCCGGCACCGATGAAATGAACGACCATTCTTCTATTCCTTGATCCAGCGCCATTGCGTGACGGGCATGGCCGGGCGCCAGCCGCTCATGCCGCCGACGGGTGCGGCGCGGGCAATTTCGATTTTCGTCAGGAAGCCGCCACGTGCCGCATATTCGGCCAAGAGCATCGCTTCCATTTCCAATGTCACGGCATTGGCAACGAGCCGACCTCTCCGCTTCAGAGCTGCGATCGCGGCATCCATGACACCGGCCCCGCTGCCGCCGCCGCCGATGAAGATCGCATCCGGTGCGGGCAAGCTGGCGAGCGCAACAGGTGCCGTCCCCTCGATGAGGGCAAGCTGCGGCACGCCGAATGAGACGGCATTGCGGGCAATGCGGGCAGCCCGTTCCGGCGCCTGTTCGACGGCAATTGTTTTCAGAGACGGATCGGCCAGCATCCATTCGATACCGACGGATCCGGAACCGGCGCCGATATCCCACAGGAGTTCGCCATGGCGTGGCGACAGCGCCGACAGTGTAACGGCGCGGATCTCCCGCTTGGTGATCTGTCCGTCATGTTCGAAGAGATCGTCGTCGAGACCCGAAGTATAAGGCAGGATGCGTGCTCCTGGCGCTGCCACGATTTCGAGGGCACAGACATTCAGCGGGTCGATCGTGTCGAGATCGAAGCCCGATGCCGTCGTGCTACGGATGCGCTCGCGTCCGCCGCCAAGCGCTTCCAGGACCGTCAGGCGTGTTTCGGGGAAGCCGTTGGCGACAAGCAGGTCGGCGAGCGCCTGCGGCCCTTTCTCGTCAGAGGTCAGCGCCAGAATATGCCTGCCGGCATGCAGGTGCGGGCGGATGAGCTCGAGCGGGCGTCCATGCAGCGACACACAGGCCGTCTCTTGCAGCGGCCAGCCGAGACGCGCCGCAGCAAGGCTGAACGCGGAGGGTGCCGGGATGGTGTGCATTTCGTGTGCCGCGATGCGGCGCAACAGCGTCGCCCCGACGCCGTAGAGGAAGGGATCGCCTGATGCCAGCACGACGACGGGCGTGCCGCGCCGAGCCTCGATCGCCTCGACCGACTTTTCGAAGGGGCTCTGCCAGGCAAAGCGTTCGCCGGTGATCAGTGTATCGGCAAGTTCAAGATGGCGCCCACCGCCGAAGACGGCGGGTGCGGCAGCAATCAGGCGCTTTGCCTCCTCGCCAAGGCCGTCTGGACCATCTTCGCCGATGCCGATAAGAGTGAGCCAGCGCGGGCCGGAGGGGGAACTGTCAGACATGGAGAAGACCCGTATTCTGATCCTCGGCGGAACCAGCGAGGCGCGCAGGCTTGCCGAAGAACTTGCCACGCGGGAAGAGTTCGACATTCTCCTGTCGCTGGCGGGCCGCACGCAGGCTCCCGCCCAGCAACCGGTTCCCGTCCGTATCGGCGGCTTCGGTGGTACGGAGGGGCTTGTAAACTTCCTGACGGGAGGAGGCTATCACCTGCTGGTCGATGCCACCCATCCCTTCGCCGAACGCATTTCGGCCAATGCCGCGATTGCTTCTGAACGCACGGGTATCCGCGCGCTCGCCCTCGTTCGCCCTGAATGGGTGCCCGAACCGGGCGATCACTGGCATATCGCTGCGGATATCCCGGCGGCGATTGCGGCACTTGGCCCCGCCCCGCGCCGCGTCTTTCTGGCGACCGGCCGTCAGGGCGCCCATCACGCCGAGGTCGCCCCACAGCATTTCTATCTGGTGCGCAGCGTCGATCCCGTCGATCCGCCGCTTGCCCTTGTCGATGTCGACTACGTCCTCGACCGTGGCCCCTTCACGCTCGAGAGCGAAATCGACCTGATGCGGAAGCATCGTATCGATGCCGTCATCACCAAGAACAGCGGCGGCACGGCGGCCTATGCCAAGATCGAGGCCGCACGCCTGCTCGGTATCAAGGTTGTCGTGATCGCCCGCGCGCCCGCTGCCATCATGACGTCGGTCGAAACGGTGGAAGCGGCGCTCGAAGCGATCGATCATCTCGTCTCTCCGGCCATGAAGCGCGGCGTATAGATCAGATCCGGCTGTCCTTCACGGGCAATCACCCGGGTCTCGGGCGAACCGATGATGACGCAGGTCGCCATATCGGCAAGAGCGGCATCGGCTCTTTCAAGCGGCTGCACGGTAATGCACTCGTCGGGCCGTCCGGCCGCGCGGCCGAAGATGACAGGTGTGGTGCCTGGCAGATGTTGGCGCAGCAGTTCGAAAGCGGTGCCGAGCTGCCAAGGGCGAGCCTTGCTGATCGGATTATAGAGGGCAATGACGAAGCCCGCTTGCGCCGCAAGCGCCAGGCGGTTCTCAATGACGGTCCAGGGCTTCAGATTATCCGATAGCGACAGCGCGCAGAAATCATGCCCGAGCGGTGCGCCGGCACGGGCGGCAACCGCGAGCATGGCGGTGATGCCGGGCAGAACGGTGAGATCGACGCTGCGCCATTCCGCCGGCCCCTTGTCGATCGCTTCGCAGACGGCAGCGGCCATGGCAAAGACGCCGGGATCGCCGCCCGAGACGACGCAGACATTCGCACCCCTGGTGGCGAGCGTCAGAGCAGCCCCTGCCCGGTCCAGTTCCTCGCGATTGTCGGAAGCGTGACGGGTCTGATCGGCGCGCAATGTCAGGCGGTCGAGATAGGGACCGTAGCCGAAGAAATCAGTGGCCGTTTCAACGGCGGTCAGCGCTTGCGGCGTCATCTGCTCCGGATTGCCGGGACCGGTGCCGATCACGAATAGCCGCCCGATCATCGGCGGGCCTCCCAGCCGGGCACCAGCACCAGCGAGAAATACGGCGCATCGCCCTCGCCCCGTTCGGCGAGCTTGACCATTGCGGCATTTGCCATGGTGCCGCGTTCGACATAAAGCGCGTCGCCAAGACGCCCGGCCGCCTTCAGTGCGCGGCGGATCTTCGGCAGGTTGCGGCCGACCTTCATGATGACGGCGGCTTCTGTATCGGCAAGACGCCGGGTGAGCTCCTGCTCGCCCATCGTGCCCGGCAGGACGGAAAGCACGTCGTCGCCCTGGACGATCGGCATGCCCGCGAGCGACCAGCAGCCGGACATGGCGCTGATGCCGGGAATGACTTCGGTCGGGTAGCGCTGCGACAGCCGCACATGCAGATGCATGTAAGAGCCGTAGAAGAGCGGATCGCCTTCACTGAGGACAGCCACCGTGCGGCCTGCCTCGAGATGAAGGGCAACGGCATCGGCGGATGTATTGTAGAAATCGGTGATGCGGCTCTGGTAGAGCGGGTCGTCTTTGTCGAGCTCGGTCGTGACAGGATAATAAAGCGGCAGAAGCTCAATGCCGGGCTTAAAGAGATGCTCGACGATCGCCTTGCCATTGCCGCTTCTGCCCTGCTTAGCGAAATAGGCAATCACGTCGGCACCCTCGATGGCGCGCACGGCCTTGACGGTCAGGAGCTCTGGATCGCCGGGTCCGGTGCCGACACCGATCAGACGGCCGCTCATAGGCCGGGCCTCGAAAGCGCATTGATGGCGGCTGCCGTCATGGCGCTGCCGCCGAGCCGGCCGCGCACGATGGCATAGGGAACGCCATAGGAATTTTCCGCAAGCGCATCCTTGGATTCGGCAGCCCCGACAAAGCCGACCGGCATGCCGATGATCGCCGCCGGCTTCGGCGCGCCGTCGCGCAGAAGTTCGAGAAGATGGAAGAGGGCCGTGGGTGCGTTGCCGATGGCAACCACGCTGCCGGCGAGCCGGTCGAGCCAGAGATGGATGGCGGCGGCCGAGCGGGTATTGCCGGTCCGATGAGCAAGCTCGTGGGTGCGCGGATCGTGCAGGGTGCAGATCACCTCGTTCTGAGCCGGCAGGCGAGCCCGCGTCACGCCATGCGACACCATCTCCGCATCGCAGAAGATCGGGGCGCCATCCTGCAGGGCGATGCGCGCGGCATGGACGAAATCGGGTGAAAAGACGAAGTTCTGTGCGGCTTCGACCAACCCGCAGGCATGGATCATGCGGACAGCAATATCGGCTTCCTCGGGCGAAAAATGCGAGAGATCGGCTTCGCTGCGAATGATTGCGAAGGAGCGCTCGTAGATTGCGTCTCCGCTGCGGATATAATCGTAGTCTGGCATTGCTATTCCTGTTGCAGCGCCTCGGCGAGGCCGTTGGGCCCAAGCCTTTTCAGGCAATCGGCACTCGACTCGCCGGCGCCTCTTTTGTCGTTGATCAGCCGGGCGAGCCTCTCTATAGCGAAATCGATCCGTTCGCCAGCAATCCTTGCAGCCGGTCTGTCTGCCGCGAGCCCGTTGACGATGAAGTCGTAACCCTCGGCCGAACCGACAATCGCGAGATCTGCGCGCCGATGCGCGCAACCTTTCGCACAGCCGGAGAGATGAAGCTTCAGCGAGCCGTCGAAGAGCGTGGGAATTTGGTCGATCAACTGGTTTGCGAGAGCCCTGGTATCGTAGAAGGCCGAAGCACACGCCCCTGCCCCGGCGCAGGCAGCGATGTGCTCGGCCGGCTCGTTCGCCGTGACGCTGAAGCCATGATCGATGGCCGCTTCTTGAATTGCCGGCATTGCCGTCTCGGTCAGACCAATCACGAAGAAGCCACGATCCGGAGCCAGCCGGATTTCCCTTGCGCCAGCGCTTTCGGCTGACGTGAGAAAGGAAAGCAGATCAGTGGCCCTTGCCTGACCGAACTTCAGGCGCACTCCGAGCACCGTGCTGCCATTCCCCAGCCTCGTGACACCGACGAAGGACGATTTTCTTGGCGCTGGCCGGGTAGATCGGATGCTATCGATCTGCGGATAATGGGCGCGCAGTATTGCTGCGTCGATGTCGCGGGCGCGTGTCCGGCTGCCGCGCGCAATCAGCATCTGGAGCAGATCGCCGACCGCATTGACGGCGGCATCTGCTCCGCCGAGGGCGAGTGGGGTCGCGCCCGCATCATCGCCGGCGATTGAGACCAGCCATTGCCCGGCGGGCTGTGCTGCGATGCGGATATCGGCAATGAGCGCGGAAAGTGAAAACTCACCACCGCCATCGATCAGGATGGAGAGTTTCGGAGCAAGGTGCGGAGAGCTGAGAAGGTCGCCAAGCTTGCTGCGCAGTCCCGCTTCCATGTCTGCCGCATCGGCGATCTCGTCGGCATCGACGCCGTGCAGCGGTGACATTTCAATCGCCACGCCCTCAGGCACAATGATGCCGCTAGCATCGATCTCGGCTGCCAGCGGCCCGACGGAGCCGGTTTGAAGACCCCGGATCTGCAAATTGCCGCGGGCGGTGATTTCAAGAATACCGTTTCCATGTCGCGCCGCTGCCGAGGCCAACTGCCGGAACTGGGAGATCGTGAGTGCGCCGCCCGCTGGCCGCAGGCGAACGAGCAGGCCATCGCCGGTTTGCATGGGGGCTGCGAGCGCCGGGCAGGCGCCACGCTGCATGCCCGTTATATCAGGGGTTTCTGCTTCCAAGATCTTGCCGGCAGCGCTGTGCATTCATCCATCCTTTGGCCCATGTCTTACATGATCGCGCCGGATGCAGCAAAGCGAGATCGGGTGGGATATGGGGATGGCTACTCTTCGAAGTCCCGTCCCTTGCGCAGGAGATAGATATCCATGATCCAGCCATGCCGCTCGCGCTCTTCGGCCCGGAGCCGGAGGATGTCGTCGGCTATATCGCTAAGCCGGCCCGAGCGGATCACCTCGTTCTCCGTGCCGAGATAGGCGCCCCAGTAGATTTCCGCATCGGGATCGTCGATCTTCGAGAAGGCCTGTTCGCCATCGAGCATGACGACGGTGCTCTCACGCGTCAGCCCCGTTTCGCTCAGCCGCCGGCCGGTGGTGATCTCGACCGGCTTGCCGACGAGATTGACAGGGATGCGATGGCTTGCCGCCAGCGCCTGGATGCTGGTGATGCCGGGAATGACACGATAGTCGAAGGAACAGGAACCGGTGTTACGCACCCGTTCGATAATGCGGATCGTGCTATCATAGAGGCTCGGATCGCCCCAGACGAGGAAAGCGCCGGCACCGGTATCCGGCAGGTCGCCGATCAGTCCTTCATAGATATGGGCGATAGCAGCATGCCACTCGTCTACGCTCTGGACGTAACTCCGGTCCTGGGTCGCGCGCTTTGGGATCTCGAATTCAACGATGCGCACAGTTTCGCGGGTCAAATATCGCTCGCAGATTTCCCTGCGAACCTCGGCAAGATCCGCCTTCGCGGCACCCTTGGTCGGGATGAACACGACGTCCGCCGTGTTCATGGCGTTGATCGCCTGGATGGTCAGATGTTCGGGATTGCCCGTTCCAATACCGATGATGTGGATATGCCGCACGCTTTCTGCCTCGCGATTTCCAGCGGTTTGTGCCGCCAAAGCAGGTCTTTGGCAAGGGTGGAGGCAAAAGTTGGCCGCGGCCAACCTTCTATCTGTGTGGTTAGCGATCCGTTTATTGTCGCCACCTCCCGAATCATGTCATCTTCGATACGCTTTTTGACGCTATGTTGATGGAAAAGCGCTTTAAGAAGGGGCAAGTGTTTTGGACAACATTAGCGTATCGACGACGGACGTTCGCATCGAACGGCACGCCACGCAGCTCTCACGCCAGTTGAAGCTGCTGCGAGAAAGGCTCTTCCCGCCGCTTTCGCAAAAGACGCTCAGGACATTCACCTCGGGTGAGGCGGCGCAGATGATCGGCGTCTCCGATGGCTATCTTCGCCAGCTTTCCTTGGACGGCAAAGGTCCGCAGCCGGATGTCTCGCAGAATGGCCGTCGCTCCTACACGCTCGGCCAGATCAACGAGTTGCGCCAACATATGGCGAAGATCAAACCGAAGGATGCGCTCTCCTACCTGCCCTGGCGCCGCGACAGCGAGAAGCTGCAGACGATCGCGATCACCAATTTCAAGGGCGGTTCGGCCAAGACGACGACGACGCTTTATCTGGCGCAGCATCTGGCGCTGGAAGGTTATCGTGTTCTTGCGATCGATCTCGATCCGCAGGCCTCGCTCTCCTCCCTGCTTGGCGTCCAGCCGGAATTCGATCTCGGCGAAGGCGACACGCTCTATGGCGCGATCCGCTACGATGCCCAACGGCGCCCGTTGAAGGATATTATCCGCAAGACCTATTTCGACGGTCTCGATATGGTCCCGGGCAATCTCGAACTGATGGAGTTCGAGCATGAAACGCCGCGTGCCTTGAGTGATCGCCACAAGCCGGAGGAGCTATTCTTTCGGCGCGTCGGCAATGCCATCGCCGAGGTTGAGGCGGATTACGATATCGTCGTCATCGACTGCCCGCCACAGCTCGGCTATCTCACGCTCGGCGCCGTCTGCGCCGCCACGTCGCTTCTCATCACCATCCATCCGCAGATGGTTGATGTCGCCTCCATGTCGCAATTCCTGTTGATGACGTCCGACCTCTTGTCGGTGGTGCGCAAGGCCGGCGGTGACCTGCAGCATGATTTCATTAAATATGTCGTCACCCGCCATGAGCCTTTTGACGCGCCGCAGTCGCAGATCGTGGCACTCTTGCGCAGCCTCTTCGGCGATGATGTGCTGACGGCGACCATCCTGAAGTCGACGGCGATTGCCGATGCGGGCCTGACCAAACAGACCCTCTATGAAATTGAAAAGGGGCAGGTTCGCCGCTCCACCTATGACCGGGCACTGGAATCGGTTAACGCCGCCAATGGCGAAATTATCACCAGCATCCATAAAGCATGGGGCCGCACATGAGCAGACGAGATCGACTGAAGGGATTGTTCACCGACACGGCGCAGGAGTTGGCCGCGGCCAACTTCGAGGAAACCGCTGCGCGCGGTGCAGCCGGTCCGGTGCGCACCATGGCCCTGACACTCGGCCGCATGGAGGAAGAGAGCAGGGCGATGGAGGAGGCTCTGCTGTCCGGCGAACATATCGTCGAGCTCGATCCTGAGCTGATCGATTCGTCCTTCATCCGCGATCGCCTCGCTGATGAGCCGCTCGATCTGGAAGACGAACTAGTTCAGTCGATCGCCGAGAACGGCCAGGAAGTGCCGATCCTGGTGCGGCGCAATCCGCATCACGACGGGCGCTACCAGGTCGCCTATGGCCATCGCCGCCTCCAGGCCGTCAAGCTGCTCGGCCGAAAGGTGCAGGCGGTCATCCGCAAGCTCGACGATACCGATCTCGTCATCGCCCAGGGCATCGAAAACTCTGCGCGCCGCAATCTGTCCTATATCGAGCGCGCCGTGTTCGCGCTCAATCTTGAACTGAAGAAGTTCGATCGCCCTGTTATCATGAAGGCGCTCTCGACTGACAAGACGGAACTGTCGAAGCTCATCTCCGTGGCAAGGGCTATTCCCGCGGATATCATCCAGGCTGTCGGAGCCGCCCCCGGTATCGGCCGCAGACGTTGGATGGCGCTTGCGCAGGATTGGACCGAAGCCGCGGCATCACGTCTGACCAAGCTGATTGGCTCTTCCACCTTTAACGCCGTCGAGAGTGACCGCCGCTTCGAGCTTGTCATCGCCGAGCTTTCGAAGAAGGAAGAGACAAAGCCCGAGGGCACGGAATATGACTGGAAGCCTGCCAGCGGCGGCAAGATCGCCGGCCGCATCAAGAGTTCCGGCACGTCCTTCACCATCGCCCTGAAGACCGGTGACGCGCCGGATTTCGGCGCCTATCTCTCTGGTCGTCTTGATGAGCTCTATGACGCCTATAAGGCGGGGAAAGCCGGTTGAGGCAGCATGGAGGGGGCGAGCCGTTTGCCCTGTGCGCGCAATTCATCAACGCTCGTAAATGGTCCCATCCGAAAACCCGGTGGAAACTTCCGAGGCGCGGGGATCGCGTCATTGTCCGTGTCTGTGCGCCATGAGATAACTGACGGAAGGAAATGCGGGTTTCGCTTCCCTTTGTGAGAATCCACCAAGCCTAACAATGCGATACGATATTGACGCCGCAATGCTCCAAACGCTGCTTCCAGCCATTGCCGGGGCGGAAGATGCCTTGGCACGGCTTGATGAGCGGGTAGCGCGCTCGCCGGTGGGGCAGGGCTTTGCCGAGCGCAGCCATTATCTCGATGCGGCAGGCGCCCTGTGGGTGGCGGGCGAGCTTGTGCATGTCGAGGATCTCGTTCTGCACGATGCGCATATGGATAGCCGCGCGCCAAGCCATGAGCTGACGATTGCCCATTCCGTGCTGCGTGTCCGCAGGCGCATCGAGACGGCCGATCCCGGCTGGGCGCTAAGCCCGGTAGGTCTTGGTGTTTTGACTGCCAGCACATTGGAAGGGCAGGAGAGGGTGCCAGACGCGGGAAGTGCGGAGCCTGGGAGCGAGCCTGATGATGAGGATGACGAGGCCCCGCTTGCCGCCGAAATCGCCGAGCTCGATGCGCTGCTCGCCCGCTCGCAACAACTTCTCGACCGTCATGCCGGAAAGCCTGTTGCGCAGGAGCCGGAGCGGACTGCGCCCTCGCAGCGCGATGACGATCCGCTCGGCCTGTTCGGTGACGACGAATGGAACGAGGAGGAACGGCTTCGGGAATGGCGTGGTCTGATCCCGCTCGTCGAGGAACTGCCGCCCAGTCTGGCCGCCGCCATCCTCTTCGACGCCTGGGAACGGATCGAACCGGTGCGCCGCCAACATTGGTTGGGCGGCCTGCTGATTGCCAGTAGCCTGCGTGTCAGAGGCAAGGTCGCCTCGCATCTCTTTTCCTTTCACACCGGGCTGAAGCAGATCCGCCACGAGCGCCGGCGCTCCCGCGACCGGGTCACGCGCCTGCAGGCCTTCATGGATGCGATGCGGGAGAGTGCGATCACTGGCCTCAAGGAGATCGATCGCCTGTCGCTGGCGCGCACGCAGATGGAGCTGCGCTTTCGCGGGCGACGCTCCAATAGCAGCCTGCCGCAGCTTGCCGATTTCATCCTGTCGCGGCCGATGGTGTCGGCCGCCATGATCGCCCGTGAGCTTGGCGTCACGCAGCGCGGCGCATTGAACCTGATCAACGAGATCGGCATTCGCGAGATCACCGGTCGCGGCCGTTACCGGGCCTGGGGCATCATCTGAAACCACGGGCCGTTGCCACAAACGAAAACGGCCGGGCGTCAAGCCCGGCCGTTTCTTTAGGGTGAGCACCCGATCCGCCATCCTGTCACAGATTTCGAACCGGGCGCTCTGCGCTTCCATTGCCCCCAGAAGCGCAGTCCTTATTCCCGCTCGCCCGTGAAGTTGAGCAGAAGCTGGAAGATGTTGACGAAGTTCAGGTAGAGCGAGAGCGCGCCGAAGACGGCCAGCTTCTGGTTCGATTCCTGATCGTAGTTTTCCGAATACTGTTCCTTGATGCTCTGCGTGTCGTAGGCGGTCAGGCCGACGAAGACGACGATGCCGATCACCGAGATGGCGAATTGCAGGGCCGACGAACCCAGGAAGATGTTGACGATACCGGCGATGATGATGCCGAACAGGCCCATCATCAGGAACGAACCCATCTTCGAAAGGTCACGCTTCGTTGTGTAGCCGTAGAGGCTGATCGCGCCGAACATGGCAGCTGTGATGAAAAAGGTCTGCGCGATGCTCGTCTTGGTGAAGACCAGGAAGACGGAGGCGAGCGACAGGCCCATGACAGCGCAGAAGGCCCAGAAGGTCATCTGTGCGGTGCTCGACGACATCGACTGGATGCGGAACGAGAAGAAGAACACGAAGGCGAGCGGGGCCAGCATCACCACCCACTTGAGCGGGGTCTGGAAAATCGGCACGTAGAGCGCCGGCGTCGAGCCGACGATGAAGGCAACGATGCCGGTTATGACGAGGCCGAGCGCCATGTAGTTGTAGACGCGCAGCATGTGCTGGCGCAGACCTTCGTCGAAAAGGGTCTGTGTTTGGGCGCCGGAGCCGTAACCATAGCGGGGATTGATCGGGTTCATGACTGATCTCCTCGGTTGAACTAGTAGAGTGATCGGGCAAGCCGTTCGGCTGCCTGATCGAGATTGGTGCCGCTGTTGTCGGCGATCAGCGCGTAGGCGACCTCGCCGATCTGCCAGTAGGCGGCTTCTGTCTTTTCAAGGGCAACGTGGCTGACGGGCTTCACCTCGAAGGCGCCCGGCCGGACGGCAAAGAGCGACAGGCGCTTGCCATCGGTCTCCTCGATTGCCATTTCGACGCTTGGACCAAAATCCGACGGGAAGATTTGCACATCGGCGACCTTCCAGCCCTTTGGCAGTTCGGGCATCACGATTGCGGTTGCAGCGCGGATTTCCTCGGCGCTGTAGGTCATTGCCGTCTGCGACGGGATGGTTTCACGAAGCGCTGCCGTGCGATAGGCGCGCACCGCATCCTCGACATAGGCCGGTGCCGGAACAGAAGCTGCGACTTCCGTTGCCGTAAAGGCGCCGAAGGAATTATGCGCCACCCAGCCGGCGGCAAGCAGAACACCGACAGCAGCGATGCGCTGCATCGAATGCAGGATGCGACCATAGGAAAGACCGCGTTCCAGCTTTCGGGCGGCATCGCGCGTTTCGGGGCGGCCAAAGGCGCTTTCGCCTGCTAGCGCCAGCCGCAACTCGCCCTTCATGCTGAGATCGGCCATGACCTTGGCGGCGATCGCCGGATTCTCCGACAGATAGGATTCCACCTGGATGCGCCGTGCGACACCGAGTTCGCCGTCTACATAGGCGTCGAGATCGGCATCGATGATTGGATCAATCGCCTTCATTGCCGTTCCCTCCAACTAATTTCAGATGCGCAATGCGCGGTGTCTTCTCCTCGAACTCGCGCAACTGGGCGCGGGCGCGGGAAATACGCGACATCAGCGTGCCGACGGGAATGCCGAGCGCATTGGCCGCTTCCTGATAGGACAGATCCTCGATCGCCACGAGATGCAGCGCTTCACGCTGCTCTTCCGGCAGATCGAAAAAGGCGTTGCGCACCTGCTGCAGGCGCACCGCATGCTCCTGTCCGGCCGGCAGCGACTGCTCCGCCTCGACCGCCGCCTCGTCATGGCGGCGGGTCAGCGAGCGGGTCTGCCGCACGCGGTCGATATGCGCATTGTGCAGAATGGAAAGCAGCCAGGTGCGCAGGTTTCCGCCGCTGCGGAAGCTCTTGCGCTTCTCGAAGGCCCGGACCAGCGCGTCATGCACAAGATCCTCCGCCTCGTCCGAATTGCGCACCAGCGAGCGCGCGTAGCGACGAAGCGCTGCGAGCTGACCGATGACATCGAAGGGGCGTTCTTTCCGTTCCATGATTGAGTATACGAAAGCATCGCAGATTTTATTCCGAAGCGATGCAGAATTTTTTGTATCGGCCGGAAAGGGAGTGCCGGCTTTCGGGCAACGCCAAAAACCTCCGCCATTTGCCATGGCGGAGGTGGTGTCTCGCAGCCTTAATACAAGGGATCAACCGTTCGCATGATACCGCGGTCAGCCCTCGGGCATGATCCCCGGCTGGTCGGAAGGGAATTTTGAAATGTCCTGGACGCTGACATTGAGATGTTGGGCAACGAGGGCGGGCGGTGTATGCGTGAGCCACGAGGAGAGCCCGACTTCCTGGTATTCGGCGACCTTGAAGACGGCGACGAATTGCAGATCGGTCTTGCCGGTATTCTCGATGACATGGCCCTGGCTGCGTTTGACATAACCAATATCGCCGGGTCGGAAATCGGCGGTCTGGCTGCGCGGGCCGGCATCGAACACCGTCATGCGGCCTTCGCCCTTGATCCAGTACTGCCATTCGTCGGCATTCGGATGCCAGTGCATTTCACGCACGCCACCCGGCTTGATCGTCTCGATCGCCGCAGCGATCGTCTTTGAGACCTTGAAGATGCTGCTGTCGGCAAGCTGGATCGTGCCCGACGCATTCTGCTTCAGCGGTGCCGATGCCGTCAGCCGGTAGGTGAAAGGGTAGGGCGGCAGGCCCGCAGAAGCGACGGCTTCCTGGTCGGCCGAAAGCGGACCCGGCTCCTTGCCCTGGAAGATCCAGAGATCCTGCAATGGGATGTTCTTGAAAGTGTCCTGCGGTACGCCGAAGTTCTTGGCAAGCAGCTCCGGCGATGTATGCGCCAGCCAGTCGGTCAGGAGCAGCGTGCCGTATTCGGACTGGTCGCCCTCGTCGAAGACGAGGACGAATTCGCAGCCCTCGGGCCCGAGGCCCTGCAGCGAATGCGGGAAACCGGCTGGAAAATACCAGAGATCGCCAGCCTCGACGTCCTGTACATAGGCGCGGCCCTGCGGATCAAGCACGGTCACCCGGCAGCGGCCATTGGTCATGATCGCCCATTCGGAAGCCCGGTGCCAGTGCATCTCGCGGATGCCGCCGGGACCAAGGCGCATGTTGACGCCGGAGACCGCTTCGGAAATTGCAAAATCGGCCTTCGTCACCTGCCGTGCCCAGCCGCCGTTCTGGATGCGCTTGGGCGCATTGTTGAACGAGCCCCAGAAGAGCTGCATGTCGCCGACATCGGTTGCCGGCGGGCTGCCGAACGAGGGAAACTGGTCGTTGATGGCTGGGTTCTTCGGGCCGGGATCGGAAAGGCCGGCTGGATTGGCGTTGATCGCACCCTCGGCCGGCTGGTCGGGATTGCCGAAGCTCGCTGCGTGCGCAGCACCCGCCGCAAGTGCCGTTCCGCCCATCGCTCCGAGCGCTAGAACCGTACGTCTAGAAAGAGGTTCCATGGTTTTAATCCTTTCGTGTCGATTGGGTGGATTATTCCGCCGGGGCATCTGCGCCGGCGATGGCGGGTCGTTTCCGGCTGACGAATTCGCTCAGCTTTTCCAGGTAGAGGTAGACGACCGGAGTGGTGTAGAGCGTCATCACCTGGCTGATGAGCAGGCCGCCGACCATGGCGTAGCCGAGTGGCTGGCGCAGCTCCGAGCCGGTGCCGTGGCCGAGCATCAGCGGCAGGCCGGCAAGAAGTGCCGCCGCTGTCGTCATGATGATCGGGCGGAAGCGCAGGAGACAGGCCTGGCGGATTGCGGCTTCCGGCGACAGTCCCTGCTCACGCTGGGCGGCGATGGCGAAGTCGACGATCATGATGCCGTTCTTCTTGACGATGCCGATCAGCAGGATCACGCCGATCAGCGCGATCACGGTAAAGTCGAAGCCGAAGGCCCAGAGCATGGCGAGAGCACCGAGGCCCGCGGAGGGGAGCGTCGACAGGATCGTCAGCGGGTGGAAATAGCTCTCGTAGAGTACGCCGAGGATCAGATAGATCACGGCAATCGCTGCAAGCACCAGCAGGGGTTCGCTTGAGAGCGAGCTCTGATAGGCCTGAGCATTGCCCTGGAACGTGCCGATGACGGTTGCCGGCTTGCCGAGATCGGCCTCAGCCTTGCTGATCGCGGCAACCGCCTGGCTGAGCGCGGTCCCCTTTGCAAGGTTGAAGGAGAGTGTAACGGCCGGAAACTGGCTCTGGTGGTTGACGGCGAGCACGGCCGTCGGCTCCGTCGTCTGCTTGACGAGCTGGCTCAAGGGAACCTGCTCGCCCGTCAGTGGCGATTTGATATAGAGACCGTTGATCGCCAGCGGCGACTTCTGGAACTGCGGCGCAAGCTCGAGAACCACATGGTAGCTGTTCAGGTCGGTGAAATACTGGGTGACCTGGCGCTGGCCGAAAGCATCGTTAAGCGTATCGTCGATCGTTTGCGGCGCAATGCCGAAGCGCGATGCCTGGTCACGGTCGATCGTAAGCGTCACGGTAGCGCCGCTATTCTGCTGGTCGGTGGCGACATCGGTCAGCTCCGGCAGCGTCTTGAATGTGGCGAGCAGCTTGGCTGCCCAGTCGTCGAGTTCTCCTGCATCACCGTCCTGCAGCGTATATTGGAACTGCGTGGCCGAGGCCCGTCCGCCGACATTGATATCCTGCGCCGGCTGCAAGAAGAGTTCTGCACCCTGCATCTGCGCGAGTTTCGGACGAAGCCGGTTGATGATTTCGCTTGCCGAGGCATCGCGCTGGTCTTCAGGCTTCAGCGTGATGAACATGCGGCCGTTATTGACGGTCTGGCCCGCTCCGCTGCCGACGGCCATGCCGACGGTCGCAACTCCGGGATCGCTGGCAACGATATTGCCTGCTTCGAGCTGGTGGCGCGACATTTCAGCGAAGGAAATATCCTGCGCGGCTTCGAGTGTACCGGTGATCAGGCCGGTGTCCTGGATTGGGAAGAAGCCCTTGGGAATATTGACGAACAGGAAGCCGGTTGCCGCAAGCGAAGCGATGAAGACTGTCATGGTCAGCCGGTGATGGCGCAGCGCGATATCGAGCGTGTAGCGGTAGGCGGCAAGAAGCCCGTCGAACGCCTTCTCGCTCATTGCATAAAGTCTGCCATGGTTGACGTCTTTTTCCGGCTTCAGGAAGCGTGAGCTCATCATCGGTGTGATGGTCAGCGAGACGATTGCCGAGACGACGATCGTCATCGTCACTGTGATTGCGAACTCCCGGAATAGCCGGCCGACAATGCCGCCCATCAGGAGCAGCGGAATGAAGACGGCGACGAGCGAGATACTGATCGAAATGATGGTGAAGCCGATTTCGCGCGCGCCGTCGATTGCCGCTTGTTTCGGCGTTTTATCCATCTCCATATGGCGATGGATGTTCTCGACCATCACGATCGCATCGTCGACGACGAAACCGACGGCGATACTCAAGCCCATCAACGAGAGATTATCGAGGCTGAAGCCAGCGACATACATCAGCGCCAATGTTGCCAGAAGCGCCAGCGGCACGGTGACGCTCGGGATCACCGTCACCCAGACATTGCGCAGGAAGATGAAGATCACCATGACCACAAGGGCGATGGTGATGACAAGCGTCGTTTCGACATCTGCCACCGAGGCGCGGATCGTGGTCGTCCGGTCGCTGAGGATGGAGAGGTGGATGGCGGCCGGTGCGATCGCTTGCAGCTGCGGCAGGGCAGCGCGGATCGCACCGACCGTATCGATGATGTTGGCGCCCGGAAGCTTGAAGATCGGCAGGAGGATCGCCCTCTTGCCATCAGCCCAGGCCGCCAGTTGATCGTTTTCCGGTCCGTCGATCGCCTGGCCGATATCGCTGATGCGGACCGGAGCGCCGTCGCGATAAGCGACGATCGAATCGTTCCAGGGGGCGGCCTTCAGGAGCTGGTCATTGTCATAGATCGTGTAGGTGTGCTCTCCACCCTGCACACTGCCTTTCGGTGAGTTGCTGGTGATGCCGGTCACGGCGCTGCGGATATCCTCAAGCGAAAGTCCCATCTCGGCGATCTTGCCGGGATCGATCTGCAGCCGTACGGCCGGCTTCTGCTGTCCGAAGATCAGAACCTGCGAAACGCCGTCGATCTGGCTGACATGCTGCGCGAGCACGCTTTCGGCAAAATCGTCGACTTGCGTGAGTGGCAGGGTATCTGAAGTGAGCGCAAGAACCATGACCGGCGGATCGGCGGGATTGACCTTGCGATAGGTTGGCGGCGAAGGCAGGTCCGTCGGCAATTGCCCCCCGGCTGCGTTGATTGCGGTCTGCACGTCCTGGGCGGCGCTATCGACGTCGCGCGACAGATCGAATTGCAGAGTGATCGCGCTCGAGCCGAGCGTACTCGTCGAGGTCATCTGGGTGACGCCGGGGATCTGCCCGAACTGCCGTTCCAGCGGCTGCGTTACCGCCGATGCCATCGTTTTCGGATCGGCGCCGGGGAGCTGTGTCGAGACCTGGATTGTCGGAAAATCGACTTGCGGCAGAGGCGCAACCGGTAGCAGAGGGTAGGCGACGATACCGATGCCGAAGAGGCCTGCCATCATGAGCGAGGCGGCGATCGGCCGCTCGATGAACCAGGAGGAGATCGACATGGCCTACTCCTTGCTGGCGGCTTGCGTAGCGGCCGCCTGTTGAACGCTGACATGAGTGCCGACATCCAGCCGATACTGGCCCGACGTGACGACCTGTTCGTTGCCGGAAAGGCCCTTTTCGATGACGGCGTGGCCGCTCTCGATCGGCCCGGGGGTGACCTTGCGCACGGCAGCCGTTCCGGTGGCATCGATAACGTAGACGAAGAAGCCGTCCTCTCCCCGCTCAAGTGCTGCGGAAGGAATGGTCACGGCCTTCTGGAGCGTCTGCTGCTTGACCCTCAGCGTCACGAATTGACCGGGCCAGAGCGCATCATCCTTGTTGTCAAAAATCGATTTGATGCGGATCGTGCCGCTTGCCTGATCGATTTCGTTGTCGATGAGCGAGAGCGTGCCTGACGCAAGCTGCCGCGACTGGTCCATCGGCATCGCCGTCACCTCGACCGGGCCGGCCTTCAGCGCGTCGCGCACCGCGTCGAGATCGTCCTCACGCAGTGTGGAGACAACCGTGATTGGCTGTGTCTGGGTGATAGTGACGATCGGGGTCGTGTCGGTCGTGTGGACCTCGTTGCCGGCGTCGATCCGGCGGATACCCGTGCGCCCGTCGATCGGTGAGCGGATTTGCGTATAGGAGAGCGAGATGTCAGCGGCCTCTTTGGCCGCCTGATCCTGCACAAGTTGTGCCTGTGCACTTGCCACCATGCTTTGCTGCTGCTCGACGGTTTCCTGCGTGACGATCTGCTGCTGGCCCAGTTTCTGGTCCTTGCCGAGCAGATATTGGGCGTTGGCGAGATCGGCCTGGTCCTGCTTGATCTTGGCGGCAGCCTGATCGTCGGCTGCCTGGAAAGGGCGCGGGTCGATGATGGCGAGCACATCGCCCTTCTTGACGGCCTGTCCCTCGACAAACATCACGCTCTGGAGCTCTCCGTCGACACGCGTCGTGATATTGACCGTATAATTCGCCTGCACCGTGCCAAGGCCGTCGAGATAGACAGGCACGTCGGTAACGGCAGGGGTCGCGACCTCGACCGGCACCGCCGGCGTGCCGGGCTCCGGGGCGGCAATGGTCGGCCCGGTTCCTGCAAACCAGAAGGCTGCGGCCGATCCGCCCGCAATGGCGAGAATGGCGGCAGCGGCGAGGATCGCCGGTTTCCGGCGACGACGGGGTTCAATCACGGTACGGATGGATGTCACTGCCGGCTCCATAGACTAAAGGTTGAATTATGCTGCAACGGCCGCCGGCATTGGGCGGCCTCCGTATCTGTCTCCTGAACTGACGGGCTGGTGCCGAAGCCAGGGGTCAGACTGCTGATTATCGGCAGGCCGACCGGCGCTTCTGTGTCCTGCTAGATCAATTCAATGCGAGAAGGCTACGTCCGGGCGGGCATCGGCGCATCTATACGCAGGTCTAGTCGCCGTTCCCCATAGGTATACGCTCCCGCATCCGGATAGCCGCCGGCGCGTGGAAGGACCGGCGCGAAAAGCAGTCGCACCGGCTCACTGCACCTATACGACACATTGAAGACGACGACGCCGGCGGTCCCGCTCAAGGGAAGACCCTGGTCTTCGGCGAGCCGACGTTGATTGCCGAGATCGAGTTTCGCGGCTGGATGCATGAAGGAGCCCGCGCCATGCGTCCTACAAGGGACTGGGCGAGGTAGAGGACAACACCACTGTCTTCGATCTGTCCGACGGGCTACCGTGACGATAGGTCGAGATTGGCCCCCTCGATCAGAAGGCCCGGACCTGTTACTCAGCTACTTATGATCGCCTCGACCTACCAGCTTTTTCTTTTTGACTTTGACGGCACGCTGGCCGACAGCGGCGCCTGGATGGTCGGCGCGCTCCGGCAGATGGCCGATCGTCACGGGTTCAGGAAGCCCACCGATTCCGAGATCGATTATCTTCGCGGTCTTTCCAATCGAGAAATCCTCAAATGGCTGGAGATCCCAGGTTGGCGGCTCCCCTTCGTCGCGCGGGACATGCGCAAGCTCGCCGGCACGGCAACCGTCGAGCTCTTCCCGAGCACGGAGAAACTCCTTTCGGAACTCGCCGCGCAGGGTGTCTCGCTCGCGATCGTTAGCTCGAACAGCCGCGTCAACATTGAGCGCGCCCTCGGTCCGTCGGCCGGCCTGTTCACGCATTTCGAATGCGGTGCCTCTCTCTTCGGTAAGGGCAAACGGATCAGACGTGTGTTGCGAGCGACCGGCCGACCGCCAGCCGAGGCCATCGTCGTTGGCGACGAGGTGAGAGACGTCGAGGCAGCGGCCAGCCAGGGTGTGGCGTCAGCGGCGGTGACCTGGGGATACGCCCGACGCGACGCGCTCAAAGCCGCTTCTCCGACGCATCTGGTCGAGACGGCAGATGAGCTTATCCGCCTCGCTCGGGCTAAGGGTCAGTCGCAATCTTAGCGGGGGAAATCGAGGCTGGCGCGGCACTTACGAGTTGTTGCGCAACTCAGCGCGCGGGCCGACGGCCCGCAAGACAAGGGGAGGGCTATGGCGATCTACCATATGAGCATGAAGCCGATCGCCCGCAGGGGCGGCCGCAGCGCCGTCGCCTCGGCTGCCTGCCGTCAAGCTCGGCCTTTTTCAGAGCAAGTTCGACGGTGAAGGCAAAGTCCTCGCCGAGCCGCGGCCGGTAGGAGGCAAGCCGAATTTGCGCATCGTTCAGCCGGTTGCGATAGCTCACCCGTTCGACTTCCATGCCGCCTTGTGCATCGATCGCGGGACGGCTGAGGGCACGATCATTCGCAGCGCAACAGACAGAGGTCGGCCTGGGCCGCGCGGCCCTCAATCGCATGTGGCATGCGCACGCCCGAAATCTGTTCGCTGCAGCGCCGCCACAGCATAGCCAACAGCATCGAAGATCGGAATCCGTCCATGCCGCGATCGATGCACCAAGGCTTATTCGAAGGAATATCGAGCGTCGCCCGGTCAGCCGGCTGAGGCCGGGTGTGCGTCGGCGGCCGGCGGGTTCTTGCGGAAATCGGGATGCAACGGTCCGAAGGGCATGGCGCCCATGCAGGCGACAAGCGCAAGGCCGGCGATCGCAGAACAGAAGGACAGGACGAAGATATCAGCATAGGCGAGCACGCTTGCCTGCGCATGGATATCAGCCGCAACTGCGGAGAGGGCTTCGAGACTCCCGCGATGGCTTGTCCCGAACAGCGTCTCCAGCTTTGCCAATACGCCGTGAAGATTGCTCGACGATCCCGAGATCGGCCCCGTCAGGATATTGGAATGGTACTGCTCGCGTTGTCGGAACCAGGTGTTCAAGAGGCTCAGGGCCAGTTCGACGCTACCGAGCCGGATTACCTGGATATAGGCGGATACGGCCGTGGAGCGTTTCGGGTCGGAATTGGCGATCAGGTAGACGACCGTTGCGAAGAAGGCGAAGGATTGCCCGGCCGTATGGAGGAGCACGACCGGCAGGAAGTTAAAGGGCGCCCATGTAATGGAGAGGTTTGATCCCCAGAGAGAGCCGAGCGCCATCGCCGCCAACCCCATCATGATGCAAAGGCGCGCATCGATCCGGCGCAGCAGGAAGATCGCAAACGCGATGAACAGAAAGACCGGGATGACCGCGCCGAAAATGTAGAGTTCGGATATGGCGATCGGCCGCAATCCGACGACCGACTGCAGGAAGCCCGGAATGGAAATCGAGGCGCCGGAACTGGCAAAGGTGAAGGAAATGATGATCGCATAGCCGATGCCGATATTGCGCGAGAGGATCACGCTCGCATGCGCCCAGGGATTGGCGACGACACTCTCGTTGATGAGGAAGCCGATGAAGAGAATCGTGCCGCCTGCCAGCAGCGAGGTGACGATGCCGGAATTGAACCAGTCCAGCCTGTTGCCCTGATCGAGACCGACATAAATCATCGTCATCGAGCATCCGAGCAGCATCATGCCGCCCCAGTCGGCATCCTTGAGCAGGCTTGAATTGATCTCTTCTTTGGGAGCACCGATGATGAGGAGAAGGGCGATGATCGGCGTGACAATCACATCCTGCCAATAGGCCCACTGCCAGCCGAGATAATCATCGTAGATGCCGACGAGCACGAAGCCGAGATTCTGCGATAGCGGAACGCGAAGCGCGTAGATCGAAAGGCCGATCAGCCAGTATTTCATGTCGAGATTGCGGAAGATAACCATAATGGTGGCCGGAAGGAAGACGCCGAGCAGAAGGGCTCGCGCCGCATGCAGCGCAAAGAGTGCGCCGCCGTCATGGACCATCGGGATAATGAGCGAAATGCAGGCATAGACCAATGTCGTCGGGATCATCACGCGTCGCACACCGAAAACGGTGGCGATCCAGGCGACCGCCGATGAAATGAGGATCTGCGGTGCATTGGCGACGGTGCTGAGCCATGAGGCTTCGTCGAAGCCAAGCGAATAGGCGCCACGGATATCGGGCAGGCCGACGGCAAAGACGCGCGTATCGAAGCCGACCACGAAGGAGGCGAGCAACAGGGCTGCGACGATAAGATACGGATGGCTGGTCGTCGTGCCGCTGGTCAGCGGACCAAAGGCGCGCGGAGCCGCGCTCATTGGTCCGGGTCCTGCTTGGTATCCACCGTAACGACGGCCGACATTCCGGGCTTCAGCCGATCAACGAGTGGCTGGCCGGGATCGAAGACGATCTTGACCGGGATGCGCTGGACGACCTTGGTATAGTTTCCGGTCGCGTTGTCTGGCGGCAGCAGCGCGAAGATCGAGCCGCTTGCCGGAGACAGGCCGATGACCTTGGCATGCAGCGACTGGCCGGGGAAGGTGTCGATGGTAACCTGCGCAGATCGGCCCGGCGTGATCCGGGAAAGCTGTGTCTCCTTGAAATTCGCGGTGATATAGACGCTCGGAAGCGGCACTTCCGACACGAGGCTGGTGCCGGCCGCGACAAAATCGCCTTCATGGACGAGCCTGCGGCCGATGACGCCATCGAAAGGCGCGTAGATGCGCGCATAGCTCTGGTGGATCAGGGCGGTATCGAGCGATGCCTCAGCCGCATTCACCTGCGCCTGCAGCAGCGGGGATTGTCCGTTGAGAACGTTCAGCTGGGCCTTTTGCTGCTCGATCGAGGCTGCCGTCGATTTGACCGAAGCCTGGGCTTGCAGATAGGCGGCCTGCGCCTGCTGCAGCAGCTGTTGCGAGGTTGCGCCGCCAAGGCTGGTCTGGCGGTGGAACTCCTGCTCGGTCTGGGTCTGCTGTGCTAGGGCCGATGCGTTCTGCGCTTCAGCCACCTGCACGACGGCCTTTTGCAATTCGACCTGGTTTGCGAGATTGGCAAGCGACGCATTTGCGGCTGCAAGATTGGCCTTCGAGACGGCGACCGCCGCGTCATATTCCCGCGGATCGATTTCGGCGAGCAACTGGCCTTTCGTCACCGTCTGATAGTCGGTGACCGGGGTGCTCTGGACGATGCCGCTGATCTGGGCGCTCAGCGTCGAGACATCGGCGCTGACCACGGCATCGTCCGTCGATTGATGCGATGCGCCCGCCACCCAACGGTTCCAGTCGACGGTCACGATTGCCACTCCGGCGCCCACGAGCGTGATGGCGAGAAGGGGAATGGCAAGCCGTCTCAACGACACCACGGCTCCCGGGGAGGGCGCAGAAGGCGCGGCGGGAGCTTCCGGCGGCGGCGAGCGCGCGGGCTCGGACGGGCTGAGGCTGGTGATGGTGATCTGCTTGGCCACGCGCGCCTCACTTCTTGCCGCGGTCAGCGGAAATCTTTGCGCGGACGCGAACCGGGGCCGGGACGAAGGAGACGTGGCCGGTGCCATGGACCTGCAGCCAGTAGCCAAGCGCCATGAAAACCGCGCCGCCGATGAGGTTGCCGAGCGTGACCCAGACGAGATTATGGACGGCGGCGGCAAGCGTGACGTTTGCGGGATGCTCGCCCATCAGCGCCATCGAGAAGGTGAACATGTTGGCGACGCTGTGTTCGTAGCCCGCGGCCACGAAGATGGTAATCGGCCAGAAGATCAGCATGACCTTGGCAGCGGCATTTTCCGTGCGTCCAGCCATCCAGATGGCGAGGCAAACAAGCCAGTTGCAGAGAATACCGCGGGCAAGAAGCTCCAGCGATCCCGCCGACATCTTGGCCGAGACAATCGAAAAGAACGCCTGGCTTCCGTCGCCGAGAAGCACACCGCCGCCGGCCAGATGGAAGAGGCCGGCAAGTACCACGGCGCCGATCAGGTTGCCGATCCAGGCCGCGATCCAGACAAGTAGCATATCGGCAACACGGCTGCGCCGCGTCAACACGGCAAGCGGCATGTACATCGCCGTTCCCGTGAAAAGCTCGCTGCCGGCAAAGACGACGATTGTCAGAGCAGAGGAGAA
The DNA here is from genome assembly GCF_056755015.1 of Rhizobium sp. KNZ14-9A. Taxonomy (NCBI): domain Bacteria; kingdom Pseudomonadati; phylum Pseudomonadota; class Alphaproteobacteria; order Hyphomicrobiales; family Rhizobiaceae; genus Rhizobium; species Rhizobium sp. KNZ14-9A. Next base: position 1,867,286 of record NZ_JBPGXB010000004.1, on the reverse strand, counting down.
GACCACGCCCATGACGAGATGCGCCCAGGCCGGATCGGCATGAGCGCCGGCGGTAAACATGATGATATCGCCGAAACCGATATAGGCGCCGGCCATCGCCGCCCCGATCAGGAAGGCAGGAAGGTGGCTACGGACCTCTTCGGCTTTCTCTTCGCCGGACTGGGCAAAGTGATCAATCGAATCCTGATACATGACAGTACCTCGTCTCTTTGATGATCGAACCGGGCTTCGTCCCGGACGCTCGAGAAGTTAATCGCGCAAGTCGCATCGCTGAATCATACCTACGTCTAGGCTATCTCCGGACAGGCCGGGACATCTGTTGTCATGCTCGCATGCTACTTCGGTCGCGACGGAAAATCGCGCAATGCTGAAAAAAAGAGGCCGCCTTCCGATACGGAAAGGCGGCCATTTGCGGATCCTCGGGCAATCCGTGACTTCGGGCGGAGGGGAGGGACACCGGGAAGCCTTAACCGAGATTTCTATCGCCTGTCAGGAGGAGGCGTCAGGCGATGGGAAGGAAGTTACGCCCATCTCGAAGCGGGCGGAACTAAACTTTCGTATTGGCCCGCCTAGACCAGCGCGCGATTTCATCCAGTCCGGCCGCACCCCTATTCTCTCGATCGATCGGCGAGCCCTCGTCGACGATGTCGGGCAGTACCCGCGGTCAGCTCCCATGAACTGCGCTGCCGATAGCAACCTCAACTTCGAACAGGACCCATCATGAAAACCACCCTTCTTTCCCTTCTCGTCGCCGGCATGCTGGCCGCGCCTGTCGTTGCAAACGCCGCCCAGGCCGATGTCGGCAAGCTGGATTGCGACGTTTCCAAGGGCATCGGTGTCATCGTCGGCTCCAAGCAGGATCTCGACTGCACCTACACGCCGAGCGCTTCCGACGACGCCAGCCAGCACTATGTCGGCACGATCACCGATTTCGGCCTTGATGTCGGCACCATCGAGAAGGGCCGGATGGTCTGGCTCGTCTTTAGCGCCACGCGCGAACCGGTCGCCGGCCTGGAGGGCAATTATGCCGGTGTCACGGCTGATGCCAGCGTCGGTATCGGCGGCGGCGCTAATGTGCTGGTCGGCGGAACGAGCAAGACCGTCTCGCTGCAGCCGGTTTCGCTCGAAGGCGATGTCGGCGTCAATCTGGCCGTCGGTGTCACGGCCTTGAAGCTGCAGTTCGCAGAGTGAGCGGGATCGGGTCGATTTGTCACTGCGTAAGGGCCACCAGAGCGCTTGCGCCAAGATCAAACCTTTCCACGATCTAACTACACCGGAGCTTGGCAAATCGTAGACGAGGACTCCGGATGCCTTTCATGCGGTTTCGACTTAAACCGCATGAAAGGCCCACAGCTTGGTGCCATCTACTAGCAAAAATGCGAGTTGGCGCAGCCAACACGTTTGCGCATCCTTGCGACCGTTCCGACGGAGCGGAGCTAACAGCGATATCCGTCGCCGTCTTGTTCAGGCGTAAGAGTGTCTCCGCTTTCGACGAACCCATAGGTTTCGTTCGCAAGAGGCTTTTACGTGGCCATATCACATTTCTCCGTCAGAATCGTCGCCCGCGGCTCTGGACGCAGCGCGGTGCAGCTGGCGGCCTATTGCCATTGCGCCAGAATGGAATTCGAACGGGAAGCGCGAACTATCGACTACACGCGCAAGAAGGGGCTTTTGCACGAGGAGTTTTCCATTCCTTCGGATGCGCCGCAATGGCTGCAGTCGATGATCGCTGATCTTTCCGTTGCCAGCGCATCCGAGTCCTTCTGGAACAAGGTGGAGTCTTCCTCGAAGCGCGCCAATGCGCAGCTTGCCAAGGAGGTCACAATCGGCCTGCCGATCGAACTTTCTGCCGAGCAGAATATCGCCCTGATGCGCGACTTCGTGGCGACCCATGTGACTGCGAAGGGCATGGTCGCAGACTGGGTCTATCACGATGCCCCCGGCAATCCGCATGTGCACCTGATGATGACGCTGCGGCCGCTGACCGAGGATGGATTCGGCCCCAAGATCGTCGCCGTGCGTGGTCCTGACGGTCAACCGATCCGCTATGGTGCAGGCAAAATCGTGTACGAGCGCTGGGTGGGCGACATCGACGAGTTCAATGCATTCCGCGACGGCTGGTTTGCCTGCCAGAACCGGCATCTGGCGCTTGCCGGTCTCGACGTCAGGGTCGATGGGCGCTCCTTCGAAAAGCAGGGGATCGAGCTGGCGCCAACCGCCCATCTGGGTGTTGCCACGAAGGCGCTCCTACAAAAGGCCTCGAATTCCGGTCAAGCCGTTGTGCTCGACCGGCTGGAATTGCAGGAGGAACGGCGCGCAGAGAATGCTCGCCGTATCCAGCTGACACCCGATATCGTGCTTGACCTGGTCACGCGGGAGAAAAGCGTCTTCGACGAACGTGATGTGGGCAAGGTGCTGCATCGCTACATCGACGATCCTGGCCTGTTTCAGAGCCTGATGGCGCGGATCGTCCAGAGCCCGCGTGCTTTGAAGCTCGAGGAGGAGCGGACCGATTTTACCACCGGGCTGCGTACGCCGGCCAGATACACGACCCGCGAGATGATCCGCCTGGAAGCCGAGATGGCGAACCGGGCGATCTGGCTGTCGCAGCGCTCATCGCATGGTGTCAGACGAAGAGCTCTGGAGGCGACGTTTGCGCGTCATTCGGCTCTGTCTGACGAGCAGAAGGTGGCGATCGAGCATATTGCCGGCGGGGAGCGGATCGCAACCGTGATCGGCCGAGCCGGCGCCGGCAAGACGACGATGATGAAGGCGGCCCGCGAGGCCTGGGAGGCGGGAGGTTATCGTGTCATCGGCGCAGCACTTGCCGGCAAGGCGGCAGAGGGACTGGAGAAGGAAGCGGGTATTGTCTCTCGCACCCTGTCGTCCTGGGAACAGCGCTGGAGCCGGGGCCGAGACCCGCTCGATGACAAGACGGTCTTCGTTCTCGACGAGGCCGGCATGGTGTCGTCCCGGCAGATGGCATTCTTCGTCGAAGCTGTCACGCGGGCCGGCGCCAAGCTCGTGCTTGTCGGCGATCCCGAACAACTGCAGCCGATCGAAGCGGGTGCCGCCTTCCGGGCAATTGCCGATCGCATCGGCTATGCCGAACTCGACACGATCTACAGGCAGCGCGAACAGTGGATGCGTGACGCCTCGCTCGACCTTGCCCGCGGCAATGTCGGTGGGGCCATCGACGCCTATAGGGCCAACGACAAGATCATCGGCTCGCAGCTGAAGGCGCAGGCCGTCGCCAGTCTGATCGCGGACTGGGATCGCGATTACGATCCGGCCAAGACCTCGCTGATCCTGGCGCATCTGCGCCGCGACGTGCGCGCGTTGAACGAGATGGCACGCGAACGGCTTGTCGAGCGCGGTATCGTGGAACAGGGCTTCGTCTTTGCGACGGCTGAGGGCAAACGCCAATTTGCTTCCGGCGACCAGATCGTCTTCCTGAAGAACGAGGCTTCGCTCGGCGTCAAGAACGGCATGTTGGGCAAGGTGGTCGAGGCAGCGCCCGGCCGCATCCTCGTCCAGATCGGTGTGGGCGATGACAACCGGCAGGTGGTCGTGGAGCAGCGCTTCTACGGGCATGTCGATCACGGTTATGCCACGACGATCCACAAGAGCCAGGGCGCCACCGTCGACCAGGTCAAGGTTCTGGCCTCGCTGTCTCTCGACCGGCACCTGACCTATGTGGCGATGACGCGCCACCGCGAGGATCTTGCCGTCTACTACGGACGCCGGTCCTTCGAAAAGACGGGTGGTCTCATACCGATCCTGTCGCGCAGGAATTCCAAGGAGACGACGCTCGACTACGAGGGCGGCTCATTCTATCGGCAGGCACTTCGTTTTGCCGAAAGCCGCGGTCTGCACCTCGTTCGGGTCGCGCGGACGCTGGTCGCGCATCGGCTGGAATGGATGGTCAGGCAGAAGCAGACGCTCATGAGCCTCGCCGCCCGTCTGGCCACTGTCGGCGAAAGGCTCGGTGTCGCAAGAACCGCATCGACGGCTCACCTTGTCAGCGCAGACAAGGCAGCAAAGCCGATGGTATCCGGCATAACGATCTTCCCTCAGTCGATGGCACAGGCCATAGAGGCCAGGCTCGGCGCCGATCCCGGCCTCCAGAAGGAGTGGGAGGATGTCTCGTTGCGGTTTCGTCTCGTCTATGGGCAACCGGAGGCGGCATTCAAGGCGGTCAATGTCGACGCGATGATCCGGGATGCAAGGGTGGCTGCGAATACAATATTGAAGATCGCGAATACGCCGGAGCTATATGGCGCTCTCAGAGGCAAGACAGGCTTGTTGGCCGGTAAGAGCGACAAGCGCGATCGGGAAACTGCTCTTCTCAATGTTCCCGCCCTATCTCGCTCTCTGGAGCGCTTTCTGAAGATACGCGTTCAGACCGCGCAGAGGGCTGAGATGGCAGAGTACGCTCGACGGCAGAACTTGTCGGTTGAAATCCCAGATCTGTCGCCGAATGCGAAAGCTGCTCTTGAGCGCGTTCGCGATGCGATCAATCGAAACGATCACTCCGCTGGTCTGGAATCTGTGCTTGCTGACGGAGCCGTAAAGGCCGAGCTCGAAGGGTTCGCACGCGCCGTTTCTCAGCGGTTCGGAGAGCGTACTTTTCTCGGAATAGCGACGAAGGATGCTGACGGCGAAGCGTTCAAGACCCTTACCGCCGGAATGAGCACTGCGCAAAAGCTGGAGATCAAGGCTGCCTGGGCCTCGATGCGGACCGTCCAACAACTGTCTGCGCATGAGCGTACTGTCATGGCACTCAAGCAGGCGGAGGCAATGCGGCAGACGAAGAGCCAAGGACTATCCCTGAAATAGCCTATTGATGAATGCAGTCCGCAAAGCCAATCCATGGCAGATACATCGCCCACCGCGACAGCGATTGACCGATATCTTATCGTCGCGGCCGCACCAACGACCGCGCGATATCGATGATGTCGTCACGCGAGGCGGTCGGATCTTCCCTGTTCCAGGCGACGCCGAGCCCGATCTTGAAGTCGACGCCCCTCACCTTCTTCAATTCGAAGCCGCGGTTCGGCAGATCCTGCGTCCATTCCGGCACGAAGCCGATGCCAAGCCCGGCGGAGACCAGCGACACCAGCGAGAAGGTGTCATCACATGTATAGGCGACATTGTCGGTCAGATCGTGTTCCTCGAATTTCTCCGCGAAATAGCGCTCGCTGTAGGACAGGTTCTGGCGGGAGAAGGAGATGATCTTCTCGTTCCGCAGATCCTCGAGACCGATCTCGCTCTTCAATGACAAAGGGCTCTGCTTGGCGACGGCCAACAGATAACGTTCATGGGCAATCGAGAAGAAGCGTAAGGAGCCGATATTCTCCACCGGCCGGATGAAGCCGAGATTGATGCGGCCTGCCTCGATATGGCGGATGATGTCATCGGTGGTGCCGCTTTCGACATGGATGCGGATATCGGGATATTTGCGGGCAATGCGCGCAAGGAAGGACGGCAGCACGCCGATGGTGGCGGGATAGACAGTGCCGATCGCAATCCTGCGTGTCGTCTTGCCGGCCACCGACCGGGCGATCTCGGTCGACAGATCCACCTCGCTTAGGATCCTGACCGAGCGCTCATAAAATGCTGCCCCTGCCCTTGTCAGCTCCACCCGCCGTGTTGTGCGGAGGAACAGCTGCACGCCGAGTTCCTTCTCCAGCGCCATCACCTGGTTCGACAGTGCCGGTTGGGCGATATGCACCTTGGCCGCCGCGCGACCGAAATGCAGCTCCTCGGCCACCGCAACGAAGTAGGATAGCTGGCGTAGTTCCATGGTCTACATGCTCCTATCGACACCTCAAGACGCCATTTACATATTATAGTTGATAAACTTAAAGTGTGTAAACTGCGATCTAATGCGCATGGATATGCGCAAGCTGGTCGGTCGTAATTTTGCTCGCCTGCGTCGGGAAAAGGGCCTGACTCAGGAAGATGTCGAGGTGCGATCAGGATACAGTCAACAATATCTAAGCGGGCTGGAGCGGGGCCGGCGCAATCCCACTGTTGTTACCATTTACGAGCTCGCTCAGGCGCTTGGTGTTAGCCATGTCGAACTTGTTGCTCCGGACGCTCATAACGGTAGCCCGATCCCCGACCGCTTTTGATATTTGTCTTTGTCCGCAGGATCCGGCAACAACGGCTCGCAGTTAAGGCGTTGCTCGCCCCAGCAAAAGCTCTTTGCTAGTCCATAGCCCGCCTCTGACGCGTGCCTGAATTGCAACCGCGCTTCGCAAAAGGTAAGTTGGCCCGTCGTAGCACACGCAACTTTTGTTTTCAATATCTAACTTTCGGAAAAAGAAAGTTTTATGATAAAGCCGCCTCAGTGCCGCGCTGCGAGAGCGCTGCTAGACTGGACTCAAAGTGATCTAGCCGAGCGCACAGCTATCAGTTCGGTTTCTATACGAGCGTTCGAAAAGGGCGGAGAGATGCGGGAAAGCAATCTTCGGCTCATCAAGCTAACTTTTGAATCTGCTGGCATCATCTTTCAGGATGAAGGGGAGACGGTTCCTGGCGGCATAGGTGTTAGGCTCAAGTCGGACTCTGAACCAAAATAAGATTCTGCAATAAATCGCCGAATTCATATTGAGAGTGACGTCCGACGGCACGATCGCCCTTCCGGTCATCCTTGAATAGGTCCTGATGGTCGCTGCTGACTCAGGATACCGATCTCACCTCATCGGCTTTAATGGCCACTGACCGCCATCTCCAATCCACGCCGCTTCATGATGCACTGTCGCCGTGCTCGCCTCGTATTGTCCCTCATTTGAATGGATGACTAAGACTTGCGCACGAACGATCGCTTTTCCACGATTGCACAGCTGACCAATTGTCGACAGATCGCGTTCGCCGGTTGTTTATGACAGTTCTATGACAGAGTATGTGCCCCGCTGATTTGCAAGGGGAACATGGAATATGAAAGAGAAGAAGCGGCTCTACGAGGCTCTCGTGGACGGCGCAATGGATGGACTTGTGGGCGATGCGCTTTATGATTTTGTCCGCAAGCGCTGTCCGAAAGCCTCAAGCAAGAAGATCGTTCGCGCCTCGCTGCTGGCGCTCAGCGACCCGCATCTAAAGGACCGCAATATCCTCGATGTCATCTATACGCTGGCGATCAAGCACCGGCTGGATGACACCACCGTCGAGGACGAGCATGACGAGGAGGTCGAGGAACAGAAAAGTCTCTCAGACGCGGCCATCAAGGACCAATCGCTTTCCTGATTGCGAGGATGAGAAAGGCCCTGGATCTGGGGCACTGGCCTCGTTAGGCGGCGCTATCCGAGAGCTCTTCGAGGATCGGGCAGTCCGGACGGTCATTGCCGTGGCAGGCATGAACGAGATGTTCGAGCGTATGTCGCAACTCCGTCAGCTCGCGGATCTTCCGATCGATTTCCGAAAGCTTCGCCTCGGCGATCCCCTTGACGTCGGCGCTTGCCCGGCTCTTGTCCTCGTAGAGCGCCAGCAACTGACGGCACTCCTCGACTGAAAAGCCGAGGCCGCGCGAACGCTGCAGAAAGCGCAGCTTGTGTACGTCCGAGGCCGCATAGTCGCGGTAGCCGTTTCCGCCCCGGTCAGGACGGATCAGGCCGATATCCTCATAATAGCGGATGGTCTTTGAAGGCAGGCCGGACCGTTCCGAGGCTTCGCCGATATTCATCGCTTGGTTCCTTTACAGCTTTTCGACCCTCAGTCTCAGCGCATTGCCAATGACGGAGACAGAGGAGAGGCTCATGGCGGCCGCTGCAATCATCGGCGAGAGCAACAGGCCGAAGATCGGGTAGAGTACACCGGCTGCCACGGGGATGCCGAGAGCATTGTAGCCGAAGGCGAAGCCGAGGTTCTGGCGGATGTTGCGCATCGTCGCCTCAGCCAGCCGTCTTGCGCGGACGATCCCGTTGAGATCGCCCTTCACCAATGTAATGCCTGCGCTTTCCATCGCAACATCTGCACCCGTGCCCATGGCGATGCCGACATCGGCGGCTGCCAGCGCCGGTGCATCATTGACCCCATCACCAGCCATGGCAATGACGGCGCCCTTTGCCCTCAGTTCATCGACGAGCGCCTTCTTGTCCTCGGGCAGAACATCGGCGCGGACGTCGTCGATCCCGAGGCTTTTCGCCACGGCACGGGCCGTGCGCTCGTTGTCGCCGGTCGCCATGATGATCTTCAGGCCGCTGTCGTGCAGCGCCTTGATGGCAGCCGCCGTCGTTGGTTTGATGCGGTCGGCGACGGCGACGAGGCCGGCCAAAGTACCGTCGATGACGACGAACATGACGGTCTTGCCTTCGCCGCGGAGCACCTCGGTCTGGTCCAGGAGCGCTGCCGGATCGGTGCCGAGATCGGCGAGTAGGGCGGCATTGCCGAGGGCGACGGACGCGCTGCCGACCGTGCCCTTTACGCCCTTACCGGTCTGTGCCTCGAAACCTGTGACCTCGTGAAAGGTGAGGCCGCGTTCTTCGGCCCCTGAGACGATGGCTTCTGCAAGCGGATGTTCAGAGCCACGTTCGAGGCTCGCGGCAAGCGCCAGCAGATGTTTTTCATCAATGCTGCCCAAAGCCACAACGTCCGTCAGCTTGGGCTTACCTTCGGTCAGCGTGCCGGTCTTGTCGACGATCAATGTATCGACCTTGGAAAAACGCTCCAGCGCTTCCGCATCCTTGATCAGGACGCCTTCCTGCGCACCGCGTCCGGTGGCGATCATGATCGACATCGGCGTTGCGAGGCCGAGTGCGCATGGGCAGGCGATGATCAGGACGGCGACGGCGGCGAGCAGCCCATTGGCCAGCCGCGGCTCCGGCCCGACAAAGGACCAGACGAGGAAGGCTGCGATGGCAGCGGCAACGACGGCCGGAACGAAGATCGCCGAAACACGGTCGACGGCGCCCTGAATCGGCGCGCGCGAACGCTGCGCCTTGGCCACCATATCGACGATACGTGAGAGAGTGGTATCGGCACCGACCTTTTCGGCGATCATGATCAATGCGCCGTTCTTGTTCATCGTGCCGCCGGTCAGTGCGTCGCCTTTGGCCTTTTCAACCGGAAGCGGTTCACCCGTGATCATCGATTCATCCAGCGTCGACTGCCCTTCGGTGACGGAGCCATCGACCGGTACGCGTTCGCCGGGGCGCACGCGCAGCCGGTCGCCGGTCTGGATCTCATCGACAGGCACGTCGCGCTCGCTGCCGTCGGCATCGATGCGGCGCGCAGTCTTTGGCGCAAGATCGAGCAGGGCGCGAATTGCAGAGCCGGTGCGTTCACGGGCTTTCAATTCCAGCACCTGCCCGACGAAGACGAGCGCCACGATGACGGCAGCCGCCTCGAAATAAACGGGGACGGAGCCGCTATGACCGCGGAATCTGTGCGGGAAGAGGTCCGGCGCCAAGGTCGCGACGACGCTGTAGAGATAGGCCGTACCGACGCCGAGGCCGATCAGCGTCCACATGTTGGGGCTGCGATTGACGAGCGATGCCCATGCCCTGCGGAAGAAGGGAAGTGCTGCCCAGAGGACGACGGGTGTCGCCAGCAACAGTTCGACATAGCTCGCCAGCGGCTCGCCGAGCGCTTCACGCGGCCAGGACAGGCCAAGCATTGGGCCCATGGTAAGGATCAAGAGCGGAATTGAAAGAACAGCGCTGACCCACAGGCGCCGGATAAAATCCACGAGTTCCGGGTTCGGGCCTTCGTCTTCAGGCGGAATGCCCATCGGTTCCAGCGCCATGCCGCATTTCGGGCAGTCGCCGGGATGGTCGCTGACAACTTCGGGATGCATCGGGCAGGTGTAGAGCGTGCCCTTCGGCATGGCGACTGCCGTTGGCTTTTTGCCATGGCGATAGGTTTCGGGATCGGCCTCGAACTTCGCCTTGCAGCCCGCCGAGCAGAAATAGAATTTTTCGCCCTCGTGCTTGAGGAAGTGTTTCGCGTTCGAGCGATTGACGGTCATGCCGCAAACCGGGTCCTTGGCGGTCAGATAATCCGGCGGTGCCGCCTCGAATTTCTTGCGGCAGCCGTCGCTGCAGAAGTGATAGGTGTGACCTTCATAATCGAGGGAGGGTTTTCCAGCGTTCGGATCGACCGTCATGCCGCAGACGGCATCGCGCACCACCACTTCAGCCTTTTCGTCGTGGCCGCAACCACATTGCGCACCGTCGGCATGGTGATGGTCGTGGCCATGCCCATGATGATCGTGGTCGTGGTGATGATCGTGCTTGTTATCCATAAACTGCGCCTTTCATGCCTTTCTGGCATCCGGACAGCTTTATGAACCTTCCAGCAACTGGAAGGTCAACGTCTTTTTTCGTCCGTGCAGATTTTTTCGCGATTGCCGTCAGGCCGGCACGATCAGAGCCGCCGGCTGGTCTCCAAGTAGCGTGGCAAGCGAGATCTTGTTTCCCGGCTCCAGCATCTTGCCGGTCAACAGATCGGCCTTGAGACCGTGCATGGGCGAGGGCACTGATATTGCCGTATCCTCCCAGAATTCCGGTCCGGCAAAGAGCACGCCGGGATCGAGCCAGCCGAACATCAGTCGCGGCACGACTGTGATGGCGAAGTTCTCCTGATGCAGACGGGCAAAGGCGACGACATGGTCACTCCTGGTCCCGTTGACGGCAACCGGCAGGTAATCGCCTTCCGCAAAAAGCCGGGCGCGCTCCATCCGGAGCCCCAGGCCGATCTGGATGATGCGCTGTTTCAATGCCGCGGCCTGCAGCCGCGCGAGCGCACCCCCTTCGGCAAGCCAGCCGCTCAATGTCTCGAAATCCGGCCCGCGCCTGTTATCGGGATCGACGAAACTGAGATCGAAACCTTCTGCCCCCTGGTAGATGTCGGGAATGCCCGGCGCCGTCAGCTTGATCAGCGTCTGCGACAGGCTGTTGACGTAGCCAGCTTCGATGAAGGGCTGCAGGACGCGAGCGAAATCCTCGATGAATGCGTCGTTGTCGGTTGAGAGGAGCGCGGCCGTATAGCTGCGCACCGCCTCTTCATAATCCCTGTTCGGCGCCGTCCAGTCGGTGCGCAGCTTGGCTTCGCGAATGGCTTTTTCCGCATAAGCGCTGAAGCGGTCGCGTAGCGCATCGGCATGATGGCGGTCGAAATCCTCGGGCCAGGCGCCTACAAGCGCCTGGTAGAGCATCCATTCCAGATTGGGCTCGGGTGCTGCGCCATCCGTAAGCTCGGTGCGGTGGCTTTCATTCAGTCGTCGCCAGTGTTCGACGGCGTCGGCAAAGACGCCGGCGCCTTCGCTCACAGCATAAAGCCGCGCCCGCGCATCCTCGCCGCGCTTTGTGTCATGCGTCGATGTTGCCGAAAGACCGGAGGGCTGAGAGCGTGCGCGCGCTTGCATGAATTGGTGAAACGCGTCGACGCCTTCTGGCACGTGATCCGGCTCGCCGCCGACCTCGTTTACCGCCAGCAGCCGGTTGTAGCGATAGAAGAGTGTGTCCTCCATTGCCTTGGCCATGACGGGGCCGGAGAGCTGCTGGAAACGGAGGCGGAATTCGCGAGCCGCCTCGTTGTCGATCGTGCCTTCAAGGATGGCCGCGATGCTCTGCAGCGGCTGCGCATAGTCTAGATGTCCGGCGGCCGCCATCTCGGCTTTTTTCAGGAGATCGCCATCCCGTGTATCGAGCGGGCCATCGGTCCCATAAGTGCGGTAGACGGAAAAGGTGATCAGAAGCTCTGAGATCGCCCCAGTGATTTCCTCCTTAGACAGTTCGGGAAAGAGGCTTGCTGCAATGCGTGCGATGCGGGCCGTCTCGCCGGCGAAATTCTGTTCGACCATCAGCCGCTTGGCCGTCCGCCGCCCGGCTTCAAAATCGCTATGGCCATCCGCCAGTCGGCGATAGGCTTCATCGAGCTTCTGCAGACCATTGCCGTCCACGAAAAGCCCGCTCAAGGCTGTAATGAACTCGTAGCCGGTCGTTCCCTGCACCGGCCAGTCGGCGGGCAATTCCTCACCTGCGGCGAGGATCTTTTCGACGACGATATAGGTGTCCGCGCCGACCGCTTCCCGCAGGCGGTCGAGATAGGCACTCGGTTCCGCCAGCCCGTCGATATGGTCGATGCGCAGGCCCTGCACCTCGCCCTGACGCACGAGATCGATAACCAGCCGGTGGCTCTCTTCGAAGACCCTGATATCCTCGACCCGCAGGCCGACCAGCCCCGTCACTTCGAAAAACCGTCGATAGCTCAGATGCTCCGAGGCCTCCTGCCAGCGCTGAAGCTGCCAGTGCTGTCTCCCGTGCAGCCGTGTCATAAAGGCATGGTCTTTCGAAAGCGCTGCAAGCTTTCCACTCAGGCTTTTGAGATCGCCGGCCTCGAAGATCACATCGCGCAGGCCACGATGCAGGTCACCGCCATCGACAGAGGCCGTCAGTTCCGCCATCCCGGCGAGAACCGGATCATCCAGTTCCGCTAAGAGCAGAGGGTAGCTTTCCATGCTCAGCGGAAAGAGGCTGTCATAATAGCTGATCGCCAGATTGCCGTGCGCCACGTCGATGGTGATCGTCAGTTCGCCGGCAGCAACGCTTTCATCGAAGCTCTTGCCGAGCTGGGGCAGGGTCAGCCGCTCGCTCCAGTCTATGTCAAAATAGCCTGCGAACGGGCTATGCTTGCCGAACTCCAGGACGCTCCGCCACCAGGCATTCTCAAGTGAGGCGGCCATATGGTTCGGCACGATGTCCAGGAGCAGGCCCATGCCTGCTTCTGACAGCGTCGCCGTCAGGCGATCGAAGGCCGCCCTTCCTCCAAGGGCCGGATCGATCTCGTTGGCGTCAGTCACGTCGTAACCATGCGTCGATCCCTTGGTGGCCGTGAAGACCGGCGAGGCGTAGAGGTGGCTGATGCCGAGCGACTTCAGATAGGGTACGAGCCCGCATGCGTGATCGAATGTCATGCCGTTGCGGAACTGGACCCGGTAGGTCGCGGAGGGGAGCGTCATGGGTCATTTTTGCCCTTTGGAGGAGACATCTTCCAACGGTTGTGAAGCGCTTTTGTTCCCGTCCCTTAAGGGCAGGTTCGTGATGGTAGTGAATTCGAAACCATGAGGAATGGACGTCTGAATCGTATCCGCACCGTGACCGTTCCAATCTCCAGCGCGTACTTCTGGACCGCTTACTCACCATAAAATCTTGCCCCGACGTTCAACGTTATATATGTTGTGTTCAACACAGGGAGAATTTCATGGCTGCCCGATCACCTTCTGCCGCGGAAACGGAAGCAAAGATCGCATTGAATCGCAACAAACTTGTGCTCGAGCAAGCGAAGGCCATTGGTCTTCTTGGCGCGGCGAAGAATACGAGACTGTCCGGGCGCGTCCCCTCAGAGTTGATCGAGGCGGCCAAGAAGCGTGCCCATGTTACCTCCGACACCGAGTTGCTGGAATTGGCGCTTTCCCGCCTTGCTCTTGAAGATGACTTTGGCGTGCGTCTGGTGGACCGAAAAGGCATCATCCCGGCGGATATCGATCTTGAGATTTGATCTTTCCGAAAGCCTTCGCGCGTTAAAACCCGAAAAGCACATGGGAACGCTCGAACGCAGACCCGACGAAACTCTCGCATGGGCTGCTGACGAACCGCCAATCGGCGGGCCTCTGTTCCTGGACACCAGCGTTTATCTGGACGTGCTTCAGGGGCGCTCGCCGACGGAGGTCGATACGCTGCTGACCTATCGCCTCTGCCACCATTCCGCAGTGTGCCTTTCTGAGCTGACCCATGCCTTCGGTCGGCTGAACCCAAAACATCCCACTACAAAAGCGGCTCTGGCAGCGATCGCTGCGACGGTTGAAGACATTCCGGTCCACCGGCTTCATGCCCCGGATGCGCCCATCTGGGGACAGGCAGGCATGTTGGCGGGGCTCCTCTTTCGCCTGAGCAATCTGCCCAAAGGCGAGGGACATGAGCGCCGCTTCGTCAATGACGCCCTCATTTTCCTGCAGGCGCGGCAGCTGGGTGCGAGCGTATTGACCGGCAACGTGCGGGATTTCGACTTCCTGTCGCAGCTTGTACCGAGTGCTCGCGTCATCCTCTATCGAGTGCCTCTGTAGCCGCGCTTATCAGGAACGCTGGGCTTCTACTGATGGGCCATCGTCCGGGAGCCAAGGTCAAGTTTCGTGCTCTGCCAACAGAACGCTTCAATCTGGCCAGGTAAGGCTCTAGTCGACGAAGACGCCGACGCTTGCTGCCCGACCCATGGAATCGATAACCGTCAGCTTCGAATAACCGCCGCCATCAGGCATCCAGCTTTGCGTGCGCCGGCGGGAAAGATCGGGCAGCGGCTTGCCGTTGGCAAGCCAGCGGAAAGGCGCGCGGCCGCCTTGCAATTTTAGCATCAGCGGCGAAAGATCGCCCGCCTTTGCCCCAAGATCGACATGAGCGCCCTCCGGCGGATAGATGATCTGGGGTGACGGCTCGCGGCCGGACGTGACCAGCAGCCCATTGGGATTGACGGCAAAACGGCGCTGGCTGATCGGCAGGTCGGTCTGGGCTATGCGCACAGCGCCTGCCGGCGGACGCGGCAGCGGCGTGGTGGCGATGCCGGATTTCGCAAGCGCCTCAAAGAGGATGGGTGCGGCCGTACCGTAACCCGTCAAACCAGGTACGGCGCTGTTATCAGGCCGTCCGACCCACACACCAAGCACATAGCGTCCGTCATAACCGACCGACCAGGCATCGCGGTAGCCGTAGCTCGTGCCGGTCTTGTAGGCGATGCCGCGCTGCGGCGCGCCGGCCGGCGGTATGACGCCCGAGAGGATGTCGGCGACATTCCAGATCGCGACCGGCTCCAGCAAGGGCTCGCCATCGATCTTGCCCGGCGCATTCGTCACGCCGTCGCCGATCCTGACCGGCTGGCCGCGATTGGCAAGCGCTGTATAAAGCTGCACGAGATCCTTCAGCGTGATGCCGACGCCGCCAAGGCCAATCGCCAGACCCGGCGTCTCGTTTGGCGGCAAAACGGGGCGCACTTCGGCGCGGCGGAAACGCACCATAAGGCGAGACGGGCCGACCGCATCGAGCAGCTTGACGGCCGGCACGTTGAGGGAGAGCTGCAGGGCCTCGCGCACAGTCACGTCGCCCTGGTAACTCATGTCGAAATTGCGCGGCCGGTAGCCGAAGAAATCGGCCGGCCGATCTTCGATGATCGTTTCCTGGCTGACCAGTCCCTGCTCAAAGGCAAGGCCATAGATGAAGGGTTTGAGCGTTGAGCCGGGCGATCGGTTGATACGCGTCATGTCGATCCAGCCGGAGCGGCTGGCATCGAAATAATCAGCTGAGCCCACCTCGCCGACGATCTCGCCGGTCTCGGCGTCCGCCATCACCATGGCGAGCGACAGTTTTGGTCCGAGCTTCATCGTCGCGGCGCGCGCGACGGATTCGAGACCCGTCTGGACCTGCTTCTTCAGCGTCGTCTGGTATCGGATCGCTTTCGGGTCCTTGCGCAGGGCGGCTTCCGCGACATGGGCGGCAAGGGCTGGAAGCTGCAGCCTGCGGGCGGGAATGGCGACACCCTCGGCGCGCTCGGCCTCGCCATCGCCGACCACCTCGGCCACCGCGATACGGTCGAGCACCCGCTTGCGCGCCGCTTCCGCTGCCTTCAGGTTCCGGTCCGGACGGCGCTTTTCGGGCAATTGCGGCAGCGCGACGAGCAGCGCGACTTCGGCCACCGTCAGCCGCTTCGGCTCCTTGCCGAAATAGGCAAGGCTTGCGGCCCGCACGCCTTCCAGATTGCCGCCATAGGGCGCATGGGTGAGATAGAGATCGAGGATCTCATTCTTCGAAAGCCGCCGCTCGATCTGCACGGCGCGCATGATCTGCAGGAGCTTTGCCGAAAACGACCGGCTTTCGCGCGGCTCGATCAGCCTTGCGACCTGCATGGAGAGCGTCGAGGCGCCGGACACGATGCGGCCGTTGCTGACGAATTGCACTGCCGCGCGCCCGAGCGCCCAGACATCGATGCCGGAATGCTCGTAGAAACGCTGATCCTCGTAGGCGACCAGCATGCGAACGAACTGCGGATCGACGTCGGAAACGTCGGTTTTCAGCCGCCAGCGCCCCTCCGGCGTGGCAAAGGCGCGCAGCAATTGCCCGTCGGAATCTAGCACTTCGGGCGAGACGGCTTCGGCCCGCTCCAGCGGCGGGGGAAAGGCGCGGTCGGCGGCATCGAGCGCAAAAAGACCTGCGCCGGCAGTGATGATGCCGGCCGCTGTCCCGATCGCAAACTTGTGCCACCGCCTCATTGTTGTGCCGCAACGACCTCCATCTTGCCGGTCGCCGTCCGCGCAGACATATCGGGACGGTACATGTCCTCGACTGTCGCTGCCGGATGATCGTAGACGCCAGGTGTTACGGCGCGCACGACATAGGCGACGTTGAAGTCACGCGCTGAACTTTCGTCGCGGTTGAAGGCGGCGACGAAGCGGTCGTAGCGGAATTCCGTATGGGCGGCGGACATCTCCCCAACCCAGTCGAAATTCGTCATCTGGGCGCTGTCGACAAGGTTCGGATTGTCGATCTCGAAGCCGGCCGGCAGGAGATCGGTGATGACAATACGCGAGGCCCAGTCGTTCTGCTCGGTCACATGCAGCACCACGACGTAACGCTCGTTCTGCTGCGCCTCGCTGACATTCGCCTCCTCGCCGTCGAGCGTGTAATAGGTCCGCTCGATGGTAAAGCCGTTGCCGCCGGCCGGCAGCGGCTTTACGGGGGCGGCGACCGTAGTGACGACAGCCGAGACCGTGTCGCTTGTGGCACTCGTCAATGTCAGCGGATGGTCGATCAGCGCATTGCCGGTCATCTTCGCCATATAGGCGCCGGTCCGCTCAGCGCCGTTGACGTTGACCTTCAGATCGTCGTCGCCGTTCTGCAGGGCACGCGCCGCCAGAAGCATCCAGGCCTGTTCCTGGGTGCTTGTATATTTGCTGCGATCCCATTCCCGCGCGACCGCCTTGGCGAGTTCGGGAATGACGGGCGGAACCGGCCGGCTTTCGGCGGCAAGCGCCAGGATCGCCGCGCCGTCGCGCAGCACCGAGCCATAGTCGGTGCGCGAGAAATTCACGCGGGTCACCATCGACTGTTTCGACATTTGCAGCGCATCGACGAAAATGTTCTTCGAGCGCGTTGCATCACCGTAGAGCGCCAGTGCTGCAGCGATATGGGCCTTGGCAAGCGGCGTCGGGAAGTCGTTGATCATCGTGTCGGCATAGTAGCGCAGGTCGCTGACAGCGGCCTTCTTGTTGCGGGCAAGCACATAGAGGGCGTAGGCGATCTCATCACCCTTGCCCTTCACGTCCGTCGTATAGGAGAGCGAGTTCTGCAGGTTTTCCAGCGCCTGCACCAGAGCGCGATCCGGCACGTCGTACTTCTGCTCGCGCGCCCGTGTCAGGAAATCCGTGACATAGGAGTCGAGCCAGAGATCGCCGGAATCCGGTCCCCACAGACCAAAGCTTCCCGCATAGGCCTGGTAGGACAGCACGCGGTAGATCGCATCCTGCACGCGCTTGTGGATGTCGTCATCGGTTTGTTTCATGCCGGCCTGCTTGGCGACCTCGGCCAGATAGAGCAGCGGCATGGCGCGGCTCGTCGTCTGTTCGGCGCAGCCGAACGGATAGCGGTCGAGGGTCATCAGGAGAGCAGGAATGTCGAAAGCAGCCGAGCGGGTAACGTTGACGCTGATCGAGGCACCCGGAAGCACGCTGTCGGCCAAGAGGTTCTTGTCGATGGTCAGGCTCTTGCCGGGTGCAAGCGCAATGACGCGCCGTTCGGTCACCGGCAGCGAGGACGGTCGTACCGGCACATCGACCACCTGGTCGAGCGAAAGCCCCTGATCATTCGACAGGTTGATGCCGAGGCTGCCATCGCCCGGCTCGCCGCCGACAAGCGTCAGCGTCAGATCGGATTTGGCGCCGGCCTCAAGTTTCAGCGTCTGTTCCGCAGGCCCGTCGATGCTGAGCGCGCTGTTGCCGGTGAGCGTCAGCTTGTAGTCGCCGGTCGGCGCATCGGTATTGGCAATGTCGAGCCGCAGATTGGCCTTGTCCCCGGGTGCCAGGAATTTCGGCAGGCTTGCGGTGACGACGACAGGATCGCGGATGATGACGTCTTTGGCGCTGTGACCAACGCCGGTTTTCGTCCAGGCGAGCGCCATCACTCGGGCGGTCCCGTTGAATTGCGGAATGTCGAAGCTGACTTTCGCCTTGCCTTCGGCATCGAGCTTTACTGGACCGGAGAAGAAGGCAACAAGCTTCTGCGTCGGCGGGCTTGCCTGCAGCGCGATTGCGCCGCCATCGCCGCCTGTGCGCAGCTTGCCGGTCGCGCCCAGCGAACCGTCGATCAGGCGGCCGTAAAGGTCGCGGATTTCGAGGCCGAGCTGGCGCTGGCCGAAATACCAGTCCTCAGGGTTCGGCGGCTCGTAGCGGGTCAGGTTCAGGATGCCCACATCGACGGCGGCAACCGTAATATAGGCCTCCTCATTCGCGCCGGCGCCGGTAACCTGCAGGCCGATATCAAGCGGTCCGCGCGGCAGCATCTTTTCCGGCGTATCGATCTTGACCTGTAGTGCACGCTCAGCGGGATCGACCTTCAGCCATTTGATGCCGATCGAGCGGGCCGGCATATGGGTGTCGAGCGAATTGCCCGGCCGGAAGAGCGTGGCAGTCACATAGGCGCCGGCGCCCCAGTCGGCAGTGACGGGAATATCGACCTCGCCGCCGGTTTCGCCCATGGTGGCGTTCTCAACGGCAATCAGGTTTTCCGTGCCGGCCGTGATCATCAACTCGCCGCCATAACGCGACGTGACCTTCAGCTTGGCCGTCTCGCCGACATGATAGCTGTCCTTGTCGAGAGCGATTTCGAGACCATCGGGCGTTTCCGTCGAAGTCGAGGCGACGAACCAGCCGGCATCGAACTCGACGCTGGAGGTCGGACCGTCGGCGTCAGGGCTTTCGACCTCGAGCCGGTAACGGCCCCAGTTGACCGGTGCCTGGATCTTGCCGCCATTTTCAGCCGTCGCATCCACCGAGCCGGAGGCGACCTCTTCAGGTGTATAGGTTGGTTCATATTTCCAGGCTGTGCCTTCGCGATACCATTGATAGTCGCGGCGCAGCTTGTAAAATTTCCAGCGCAGGCCCTTCATCTCCTGCTTCTGGCCCTGGGTATCGAGGCCGATCACCGTGAAATTCGGCAGCGCATTCTCCGGCAGATCGCCGTCGAATTCCGGCTTGATGCCGATTGCGGTCGCGTCGGTCTTGACCGGGATCTCCAGCGAGCGCTCGATGGCTCGGCCGCCCGGCTCCTGCATGCGCAGATAGACGGTGGCATTCAAGAGCTGGGTCGTGGCCGGCAGTTCGCCGATCGTCAGATCCGTCGAGGCTTCGCCATTCTCGTCGAGTGCCGGCAGGCCGTCGATCGGCTGGCGCGAATCCTCGCTCGCCTCTTCGTCGGCAAGGCCGAACTGGTAGCCGGGATAGGCGGCATTCTCGCGCGTCGGCTTGACGACGACGTCGCCCTCAATCGTCAGGCCCGCCGCTGGCGCGCCATAGAGATATTTGCCGGAAATATTGATCGTCGCGGCCGTATCCGTGCCGATCTCCTTGGCGGCGGTCTTGATCTCCATATCGGTCCGGTCAGGCACGAAATCGTCGACGAGGAAGGTCTTGGTGGCGATCGCCGAGCCCTTCGGGTCGGTATAGACGTTCATCGTCCAGGTGCCGCGCATGGCGTTTTCCTGCGTTTGCAGGTCCACCACATAGCCACCGAGATTGCTCGTCTGGCTGACGATGCGCCGGTCTTCCACGCCATCCGGCCGTGAGAAGATGAAGGTCAGCGGCAGGTTCTCGATCGCGTTGCCGTCCGTATCGCGGGCAAGGGCTGCGGCATGGACGATTTCCCCGGCGCGGTAGATGCCGCGCTCGGTGAAGGGCAGCACGTCGATGGCGCCCGGCGCGGCGCGTCCGGTCACGCCACGGTCGGAAAGATCGAAGCCGGCGCGCGTCATGTCGAGAAAGACATAGTCGGACGTGCCGTTTTTGGCGCTGATGACGGCAGGCGTCAGTGCTGCGGTGCCGCGCATCAGACCGGCCGTGAAGGTGGCGCGGCCGTTCTGATCGGTCGTGGCAGTGCCGAGCACTTCATTGTTCTTGGCAAGAAGCTGCAATTCGACGCCGGCCATCGGTTTGGCAGACGCAAGCGAGCGGGCAAAGACGTTCAGCCCGTCAGTGCCGGCATAGGTGGTGATGCCGATATCGGAGACGAGGAACCATTGTGTGGCCTGCGAATCCCAGTCCTGCGCGGGGCCGGTCGGTGGGGTTGCGACCATCACATAGATGCCGGGCTTGCGCTCGGGCAGCGCCTCGTCGACCGGGAAGCTGGTGACGACATCCTTGTTGAGTTCGTTCGCGATCTCGATCGATCCCTGCCAGACGAGCTCGCCGCTCTGGTCCTGGATATTCTGGGCGCTGTAGCCGTCGAGCTGCGTCAGGAACTGCGAGCCGGTCAGGAGCGGTGCTATGCCGCGATCGCCGATACGGTAAAGCTTCAGATTGGCAGAGGCCATGTTGACGGAGACAATCGGGATGCCACGGCGCGCCGTCGACGGCAGCACGAAGCTGTCGCCGGTGAACCGCACCATCTGGCTGCGGTCCTTGATATAGACGTCGATCGTGACCGGCGCTTCCAGAACCTCGTCGACCGAGGAGGGCAGGCCGGTGCGGAAGCCGATCTTGTAGGTCTCGCCATGGGTGAGGCCCTCGACACAGATCTGCTTGTCCTTGGCCTCCAGCGCCTTGGGCGCAGCGCCGTTCAGCGTCACGAAGGGCGCATAGTCGACCGTCTTGACCAGCGCCTCGGAGAAGGTGACGCAGGCGCGCGGTGTGGCGCTATCGGCATCGACCGTATGTTCGGTGATGCGGAAGCCCTGCGTCTCTTTGAGCTGCAGGTAGTCCGCCTGCACATCCTTGGCGCTGACGAGCGCAAGGCTTGCCTTGTAGCTATTCAGCGCATCGCGATAGTTGGCATTCCTTTCCAGGGCCTTGGCAAGCACGGCCAGCGCATCGGCGCGCTTGTTGGTGGTGCGCGTCAGCTGGTAGCCGTTCAGCGCGTCGATAACCGCCTGACCGAAGATGCCGCTGTCAGGCGCGCCGAGCGAGGTGGCCGCACGCGCCGTCTCGATCCAGAGGTCGCCATCATCAGGGGTGATCGAGAGGGCACCATGGAAGGCCTTCAGCGCATCGGAAAGATTGCCCCCGGTGAGATCCAGGCGTGCACCAGCCGTCAGGCTGTCGACGCCCTGGCCCTGCTGGTCGTCGGCAAGCGCCAGATCGTTGCGGAAATTGCGAGCCTGCTGGACAAGATCGTCCGAGAGGAAGGGTAGGCGGGGAGCAGCGCCGATATCCGGCTCTTTCGGGACGCTCGCAGCCGTCGTTTCGACGATCCTGCCGGCAATCGCGCCGGGGGCGGCATTCATCGTCTTGAAGTCGGATTTCAGGAAGCACCACTTCACCTTGGGATTATAGGTGAAGGCCTTGCAACTCTTGTCGCCGATGCAGGCCGCCTTGCACTGATCGAGCGAGAGATTCTGCTCGGTGCGCAGGTCGAAGCCGAAATAATCGGCGTCCTTGACGGTGACGATGTCGCGCTTGGCGTCGGCAGCAAAAGCCGACGGGCCTGCAAAAATCATAGATGCGACGATGACGGAAAAAGCGAAGAACGAGCGCACAGACATTGGTTCCCCCCGGATGCTGGCTCTGAGCCGGGCGGCACTGTCCTCACTCTCCAGAGAATTGTCAACTCGCCTTGCCGCCTGTTCCGGTTTCGCACATTCGCTTTCGTGTAATCGTCACATCGGTGTGAGTGAACAGCTTGTGATTTGCGGCTTTTTCGTCGATCGGCGAGGATTGCGCCATGTAGTTCCGGAGGTAGCCCCCATGCCCATATCCACATCAGGCAAGTTACTTGCCGCGCTTTTCGCAGCCGCTGCCCTTTCGCTCGGCCTAGGTTCTGTCGCCACCAAAGCGGCGGAAGATGCCGTCGTCATTCCAGCCCCTGCCATCGACGAGGCGGGTAAGTCCGGCACCGAGACCGCCGTCTTCGCCGGCGGCTGTTTCTGGGGTATCCAGGGCGTCTTCCAGCATGTGAAGGGCGTCAAAAGCGCTATTTCCGGCTATGCTGGCGGTGAAGCCGCAACCGCCCAGTACGAAACGGTCAGCACCGGCACGACGGGTCATGCCGAATCCGTCAAGGTGACCTTCGATCCGAAGCAGGTCAGCTACGGAAAGCTCCTGCAGGTCTTCTTCTCGGTCGCGCACAACCCGACCCAGCTCAATTTCCAGGGACCGGACGAAGGCACACAATATCGCTCGGCACTTTTCATCTCCGACCAGGAACAGCGCAAGGTCGCGAAAGCCTATATCGCCCAGCTCGACAAGGCGCATGTCTTCAAACAGCCGATCGTCACCAAGGTCACCGACTATACCGGCTTTTACCCGGCCGAGCAGTATCACCAGGATTTCCTGACGCTCAACCCGACCTACCCCTATATCGTCTATAACGACCTGCCGAAGATCGAAAACCTGAAAGAGATCTTCCCGGCCGACTACAGCAAGGATCCGGTTCTGGTGCTGAAGGCCAAGGGCTGAGAAGCCTGCAAAATCAGAATTTGGAAGGCGGCCAGAGAGGCCGCCTTTTACGATCTACATAGCTTTTTAGGAATTTATCAATATTAACAAAAGTTTAATTGAGAAATACTGCGTTTCATGCCGGAACATATCGTCACATCGCCCGTTTAACCTGCGAGCCTCGTCGAAGCAGTCTGTCTTCAACGAAGCGGAGTCTCCTAAAGTAAACCCTAAAGGGGATCTGTCATGGCCACGAATGTCATGCGTAGCTGGCAACGGGAACATCTCATGGAACAGCGAGTGCTGATTGTCGAAGACGAACTCTTGATCGCCCTCGATCTCGAAATGACGATCGAGAACATGGGCGTGCATGTCGCAGGCCTGGCATCGGATCGCGAGGGGGCCTTCAGGCTCGCGCCGCTCGCAGACATCGCCTTTGTCGATGTCAATCTCTCAGATGGCGCGACCGGCCCGGAGATCGGCCGGCAGCTCGCAGAAGACCACGGCATTTCCGTCGTCTTCATGACTGCCAATCCGGAAGTGGTTGCAGACGGCGTGCGCGGTGCGCTCGGCGTGGTTCAAAAACCTGTCATGCCAAGGGTGGTCGAACAGCTCCTCAGATATGTCGCCGCACGCCGCGCCGGGATGCTGGCGGTTGTGCCACCGCAAATGATGGTGTTTGCATAGCGCCCATGGAGGTCCTGGAGAAGCCTTGGATTCCATATCCAGCAAATGATCTTGCGTCCCCTTGGTGGCACTGAACAAATCCCGTTCAAGCCGGACCATTCGACCAACGAACTGAGCGACCGAAAGCTCCGCCTCCCAACCTCCTCAGTTGCCAAGCGAGCCTACCATTCCGGGCATTTTGACAGCGAGGTTCTTTGATTGGTGGGGTCTTTACATCCATTGCTGTAGAGCTGGAGGGCTTCGGACCGTTCACGAGGATCTGGCTTTAGCCTATCCATTATTTGTTGACCTAAAACTATGCGGGCCTGCTTGCTTCATCTCAAGAGAGAATGCATGTAACGTTTCTATATCTCATTCTTTAGGTCGCTGCATGAGTGAAAAGCCTACCCGCCACTACACATTTGAGGACATTGTAATCAATATAGGTGCGGCAATAATTATCCTCGCTCTCGGGCTGCGGATCGGAAGTAGCGCTGAAGTATGGTCGGTGATGACATTATCATTCGTCTGCATTGCCGTTATCGGCGCGTGTCTGATAATCGCCGGTATTGTTGATAAACGCCAAGGATCGAAAGACCAAATGCGGTCTAAATTTTCACGAGACAATGACGTTGTTTCGCCGCAGCCGGACTAAAATGTCTGCCAATCGTTCTCTTGACGAGCACGCGTGATCCTTCATTATCGGAAGAATCTGGTGATACACACAAATTGTGCCAACGAGGTCGAATGCTGACGAACATCGAGTAGGCTTCGTCGCCGAATACTGGCGACGCTGAGGAGACCTTTGTTCGCTTCAAAATGGATCGATGGACCCACCAGATCTGCAGTAAGCCAATCTCGATCAGCCGATTATGCAAGAAGGATCAAGTGTTCTCTATGGTAGCGAGCGACGAGCCGATTGCCACGCCCTCACGCCTGAAACCCGTCCTCGTCATCCTGTGGCTGCTGCTGATTTCGGCTCCGATTCTGGAAAGCGATAGCTATCGCTATGCGGCGCTATTGCTGATCGGGATAACCTTTGCCTATTTCAGGCCGAATTTATGGCTGCTGAGGAATGACTGGGTGGCCAATGCCTGCCTTGCCTGGGGCGTATATGCTTTGGTTCGCTTCTGCTATGGCGCGCTCGTCAATCATGAAATGGGTGCGTCGGACTGGCTCTACGCTTTTCCGCTGTTTTTCCCGGCGGTTGGCATCGCGCTTTATTCTAGCCGGAAACATGTCGAAACGGTCTTTGCGATCTATTTCCCGATAGCCCTTGCCGCCCTGCTGATCTCCACCGACTACCGGCTGATCCTGGAAGGCGACGCACGTATTTCGCCGCTCTTCCATAACAACCTGATCCATGGCGCGATTGGCTGCGGCTTCCTGATGATCGGCGCTTTCTACTGGCTGTTGCACGCCTGGGAAACCGGCAAGCTCGCGCGCCGTTCCGGCAGCTGGGTTATTGCCGTCGCAACACTCATCATCGCACTCTGCCTTTTCAATATTTTTGGCTCCAAGGCGAAAGGCGTCTGGCTGAGCCTCGTCCTCGTCGGGCCGCTCATGCTGGCCTCGCTCCTGCTTTACGCAAATAGACGCCGGGCCGCCTTGGTAGGGGCTGTTGTCGCCGCTCTCATCGCAGCAGCGCTTTTTGTCGGCGGCGATGATATCTGGAGGTTTGCCGGCCCGACCTATGAGGCAACCGCACGGATCGAGACCGAAATCTCCGCGCATGGCGCATGGGATGCTGTCGCTGCCGCGATCGCGTCAAAAGATACACCGATTGCTATGAGCGAGCGCCTGCAGTTGTGGGCGAATTCCTGGGAAGTCTTTTCCCAAGCTCCTGTCTTTGGTGCCGGCAACCACTGGCTGACGCTCTGGAACTCGACCACCTATGCCAGCGTGCCCTATACGCTGCTCCATAACGGCTATTTCGAGATGCTTGTCCGTCATGGGCTGTTCGGCATTATTGTTTTCGCCATATTGGCAACGGGCATGTACAGCCGCGTTTTAGCTGCGTGGAGAGCCAAGCTGATCAGCCTCAGCGCGCTACTCGCCTATAGCATGGTGACGCTGTTCTTCCTTGGAACGATCCTGTCCAACTCCAACAACCGGCTGGCAATCGGCGAATCGTTCTTCTTCGTGTTCTCCGCCGTCGCGTTTGCCTGCGGGATCATGTTGAAGAAGGGGAAGGTCACTACATAGTTCGAGCACACGAAATCGCCCGAACTGATAGTTGTTCCAGTCGCGTGGATTTCGCGACATATTTTCCTTAAAAAAATGCCCTGGGCCGGTTGAAGCTACGGAACGTAGGTGTTGGCGCGGGCCCTATGATCAGATCCAGGGGCGTCCGCAGGAGCTATGCTACCTAATTGCTAGGCTCCCCAGCAGTCCCGGACGATATTGAAAGCGCGAATGAGAGTCCTTCATTTCTTCAGGACGTATTGGCCGGATACGTTCGGCGGCGTTGAACGAACTATCCATGCGATTGCGAAGGCAAGCAAAAGTACGGTGTTGAGAGCGATGTTCTGTCACTGAGCCAGGCACCGGAGGCGCACACAAAGCTATTTGACGGCCACATGGCCTACAAGGCCAAGCTTGATTTTGGCGGGTAGCGAATTCAGCGAGCCAATTTCTGGACGGTTTGCTGGGAGAAGAGCGGCGCAACACGGGTTGGATGCGGGCGGAGGCGGCCGGCGATCCCGGTCCATGGCGGCAACAGGCTATTCTGGGCCGTGGTCATTGGGATGGGGATGCCTTGCGCGATATCGTGCGTAATACGCGCTTGAGACATTGGCCGATGCTGACGCGGTGCTGGTGATCGACGAGACTTTCTCAAGCAGGGCAAGGCATCCTGTGGTGTCGGCCGACAATATACAGGATCGGCGGGCAAATCACCAATTGCCAGATCGGTGTGTTCGCATCGTATGTCTCCCGCCATGGTCATGCCTTCATCGAGCGGGCGCTCTATGCCGAAGGTCTGGGCGGATGATCGGGAGCGTATGGCCAGCGCCCATGTGCCGGATAATGTCGGCTTTCTGACCAAGCCGGCACTGGCGCTTGCCATGGTCGAGCGAACGACCTCCTTCGGAATGCGCTGATTGCGACCGACAGTCACTATTAAGTCCAATTCTAATGTGCTAACCGCGAGCCGAGCAATCGAGCCCGACCCGGAGACTGGTACCACATGACTAAAGCGACCTCGCAAATAATCACCGGTTGGGGGGACGTGTTCGGCTCAATAGCGAATTTTCAGCTACCCGCACTTCTCGGCTGGCAAGATGTTGCGCAACGATATCGTCGTTCAAGGGTCGGGGCATTCTGGCTTACGATCAATATGGGAGTGCTGATCGGCGCTCTGGGATTGGTCTTTGGAACGATCTTCAATTCACCGATGTCCGAGTTCTTGCCTTTCATATGCGTCGGTTTGATTGTCTGGGGATTTTACTCACAATTGATCAACGAGGCGTGCGTCAGCTTCATCGCAAACAGCGACACAATGCTCCAGCTGCCGATCCCATTTTTTACGTACATTCTCAGGACGTGGTGGAGAAATACGATAATATTGGCACACAATATCCTTATATTTCCGATTGTTTTGTTGGCCTTTGGAAAGTTCGTAAATCTTTATGCACTTCTTGTCGTGCCAGGGTTCATACTGGCGTCGCTGAATCTTCTATGGATAATGGTGATATTGGCGGTTCTCTGCACCCGTTATCGGGACTTGACGCAAATTATCCAGAACGTCATGCAGGTCTCCTTATACGTAACGCCAATTATGTGGCAGCCGAGTCATCTCCCAAACGGCACTAAATCCGCCCTAATGCTCGGCTTGAACCCCTTCTATCATCTTATTAGTGTGGTCCGCGAGCCTCTCCTCGGGAATCCCGGAACACTGGTCAACTGGATCGTCGTTATCGTCATGGCAGTCGTAGGATGGGCGATCGCGTTGCTATTCCTAAACCGCTTCCGCTCCCGAATTACGTATTGGCTATGAATCTCTACCTTCGAAATCACCCCACGCAGGCGAACATGACCTCCATGCATCTTGAAGACGTCACGGTAGATTTCCCGATCTACAACGCAAAAAGCAGATCGCTCAAGAACCAGGTATTCAGTCTTGCGACAGGGGGGACAATCGGCTCCAACTCTGAAGGTCATGTAATTATACGGGGGCTTGAAAATGTCAGCTTGAGCCTCAAGGAAGGGGAGCGACTGGGTCTCGTTGGCCACAACGGTTCCGGCAAGACAACACTTCTGCGGGTCATGAGTGGCGTCTATCACCCTACAGGTGGTCGTATTGTCACAAATGGCAAATGCACGTCGCTGATCAACATTTCGTTGGGGATCGATCCTGAGGCAACTGGGCGGGAAAATATTGCAATTCGGGGCGCCCTCCTGGGATTTAAGAAACGTGATCTTGCTCTGCATCAGAAAGAGATTGAGGACTTCTCTGAGCTCGGAAATTTCCTCGATATGCCGGTCCGTACCTATTCAACTGGCATGCAGCTTCGCCTGGCTTTCGCAATATCTACTATTATTCAGCCAGAAATCTTGATCATGGACGAATGGCTAGCGACTGGAGACCAAGGCTTCCAGGAAAAGGCAAACGAGCGTCTGCATGATTTGGTTAACAAGACCAAGATACTAATCATTGCGAGCCACTCGAGAGACTTGCTCGTGAAGAATTGCACGCGGATAGTTTGGCTCGAGCATGGCAAGGTTCGTATGGATGGGGACGCCGAAGCCGTAGCAACCGCGTATTTCGGTCATTGATACTGGGAACGATGTGCCTTTGATTGTTTTGGTCATGCGATAAAAATCGGCAGTTCCACGAAACTCAACTTGGAAGGTCTCTGCGATTGAAAATCACTCCAACAACTCTGCCCGGCGTTATGATCGTGAATGTCGACGCAATTGCCGACGACAGGGGCCTGTTTGCCAGAACATTTTGCGCCGACACTTTCAGCAAGAACGGTTTGATTGACCATTTTCCGCAGTGCAACGTTTCCTGGAATCCCCATCGAGGGACATTGCGGGGAATGCACTATCAAGCTGAGCCATATCCGGAAGTTAAACTCGTACGCTGCACAAGAGGCCGTATACTGGATGTCGTGGTGGATCTGCGCGCAGATTCACCGACCTACTTGAAATGGACCAGCGTGGAGTTGGACGCTGATCAGCGCAATGCTCTCTATATCCCGGCGGGCTGCGCCCATGGTTTCCAAACTCTCGTTGGAGATAGCGAGGTCTTCTATCACATGGGCGAAGCCTACAAGCCAGAGTTCGCCCGCGGCGTTCGATGGGACGATCCGGCCTTTGCAATCGTTTGGCCCCTGCCGCCGGAACGTCTGTCAGACCGGGACGCGAATTATCCGGATTTCCAGCCATGAAGCGCGTCCTCGTCACAGGAGCCTCGGGTTTTTTTGGCCGGCATTGTCTGAACGAACTGCGTCTTCGTCGATATGAGGTTCATGCTTGCGCTCGCCATGTCCTCGATCAACCGGATGTAAAGTGGCATAGTGTCGATCTTATGCAGCCCGGGGCGGGCGTCGAACTAGTGCAGATGGTGCGACCGACACATTTGCTGCATCTTGCATGGGACGTGGGTGCCGGATTCTGGTCTGCACCTGATAATATCTCGTGGGTGGCAACCACACTCTCAATGATGCGCGCGTTCCATCTCTCGGGCGGAGAACGTTTTGTTGCTGCCGGAACATGCGCTGAATATGACTGGACTACCTTGCCCGACTATGTGCATGAAGGCGCACATCGCGAACCGGCAACGTTTTATGGAACCGCAAAGGACAGTGCTCGCCGTCTTATCGAGTGCTATTCCCGCCAGACCGGTCTATCGTTCGCCTGGGGTGTCTTGTTTTTATCTTTTGGAAGTCATGAAAGACCGGAGCGGCTGGTCCCTTCAATTATCCGAAATTTGCTTGCAGGGCGTGCGGCGGAAACCACCGCCGGAACACAATTGCGGGATTTTCTGGACAGTCGCGATGTTGCCGCGGCATTTTCTGCTCTCGTAGACTGCGAGGTCGATGGCAGCGTCAATGTTGCTTCCGGACAACCCATTGCACTGCGGGATGTGATCGAACGTGTCGGAAAATTTACGGGACGTCCAGACCTTCTGAAACTCGGTACTCTGCCAATGCGCCCCAATGAACCTCCGCGCCTCGTTGCCGACGTTACGAGACTGCGCAAAGAGGTTGGTTTCGTCCCGCGCATTTCGTTGGATCAGGGACTGCAGGACGCAATCGACTGGTGGCGGCAACAACATAAACCGCGTTCTTGATGATCAAAATCCTTGTCTCTAGTGCGCTGCAGTCTCGAGCAAAGCGGTATCTTCCTAGACGCCGCAGATGAAAACTTCGTCTCGGGGAGCCAAGGCCTAGCGTGAGAGCTAGACAGTCACATCATGCCGGCTGCCGGTCGAGACGGGCCTCCAAATCTATGGCGTCTACCTTCCAAAACTTGGCTTTTTTCTAGACGGACTTTCGCCGGTCCCAATTATCTTCGAGGCTATAAATGACGCTCGACCGGCTCGTATAGCGGAACATTTCGAAGGTTCTTTCTCGAAGCCTTGAAGAACTCCCCGGTCTTGATGTCATCAAAGACATCAAACAAAGTAACGTGTTCCCCGCGTTGATATGTAATGCCAGGCAATTGGAGCTCATAAGCGCTGAGCTCTTTCTCCAGTTTACTACCAACTCTGCCGAAAAATCGGGGCTTCAGGGCCGAGAGCTGACGCAATGTATTCACCTTCATTGCCCAACGCCGTTCTTCCACCGAAAGCTTCTGCAAAAACTCGCGCCCGGCATCCCTTTGCATCCAGCGATACAGAGAACGCTGGGCCTTTAGGAACTGCCAGATCTGATGCTTCCGGTACCGTTGGATGTCGGCCTTGCGCGCCGGATCTCCAATGACCTTTGCGACGTAGGCCATCGTGACGATATATTCTGAATGGTATCGTGAACCGGGCAAGAAGTGTTTTGATACGTCGTTGTAGACAGGATCATTTGCTACATCGTGGTTCAGCACTTTAAATCCGTCGCCAATCTTCGCATTCATCATCGTGAAACCAAAGGAGACTTTGGAGACGCCTTGAAACGCTAGATATCGGGGCTCGCCGACAACCTTGTCTGCAAAGTGCATCGCTAGATTGGCAAAGTAATAGTCCGGGTAGGGGGAATGGAGGACTTCTCCGCCGATGCGCATCTTGTCCAGTAGCTTTTTGCTGCAGCAGAAAGCTGGCATGTTGAACATGAACGATCGCCGCATCTGCAGCGAGTTGTTGACCGACCTATCGATCGTTTCTCTGCCAACGATGAATGGACGATCCTTATCCACCAGGAAATCGGCCATGACTAGGCCATTCACGTACCCTTCGCGCTTTCCGGGGACTACGCCAGGGTGCATGAACTGGTAGAGGTTCGAGATAACCAAGTCTGGGTCTTCAAAACGGTCAGCTAGGTAATTTAGACGCTCGAAATAACCGGGCGCAATTCCGTCGTCATCACCAACCATGGTGACGTAGTCGCCGCGCGCCATGTTGATGGCGCGATTCCAGCTCCCGGTGACTGGCAGGAATTCATCGGATCGCTCGGAACGGATGCGCTTGTCGCCAAGCGCGTTGATGGCCTCTGCGACCGGTTCCTTCGATGCATTATCAAAGACAACGATTTCCCAATTTTCGTAGTCTTGATGGGTAACGGTTTTAATCGCATCCAAGACTAGATCAAGTCGGTTGTGCGTCGGGATGGCGATGGAGAAAAGGCGTTGCTTCGAAGTGCTAGACGAGGTTGGGATTAGGTCGGAAACTCTCTCTTTGAGTGTTGAGGTCTTTGCGTAAGAGGTGTCGAGAAGGGCAATATCGTCGGGAAATTCGGAGGAATAGCCTCCCCATGCCATCACTCGGTGGATTTTCTGCTCTGCCTCAGAATAAGCCTGATAAGCATAAGTTTGATTATCGGAAACAAGGAGATTCGATTGATCGTCTGATCTGAAGCATTTGCTTGAAGGCCACTGTTCCATGCTGTAGCCGGTGCCGTCTGCACCTACCACAAGTATATCGAGGCCTTGCTTCAATATACTGATCGACAGCCCATCTTTCCCGCTTTCAAATGCACACGCGGCCATCTTGCTTTTATCGCTTACTGGAACTGCTAGTAGATCGTCTCGCCTTACGAGGAAGGCATTGCTTCGAATATGGGGGTTCGGGAAATGCGGGTAGTCGCGGAAAACAGAATTGCCGTTCCCCACGCTGAGAGAGTCCTGCCAAGCGGCCCCAAAATCTGGAAGAATCTCATCGATGGGTGGCCGCTGATTAAGAAGGTCGCCGAGTCGCCGCCGGACCAGAGCCGTCCTCGTGCGTAGCGCCGCGACAGTTCCAGGATTGATGTTCTTGATAAGCCACCGATAGCCTTCCAAGAAGCTCCGATCAAACTTTGTCGGCTTGGCCGCAGCCCAGACCGCGAAATTCACCGTCTTGTAGCTTGTGTAAAGGCTCTCGAAGGACCCTGTTGCGCCGACAAGGCCGACACTAGGTCGTGACATGTTGCCCCACAGCTTCGCCAGCCAATTGTCAGTTCGCAATCTCGAGAACGTGTTAAGGCAACAAATGTACTCGTTATCAAGTTTTCGCGCCGCCTCGCGATATGCATGGATGTCCAGTCCGACGTCATCTGGAACGGAAATGATACTGTGGGGGATGCCGGCAAAAACGGCGTTCAGCCCGGCGAATTCACCCGGCTTACTAAAGCCTTTGCAGATGATCACCAGATCATGAGGCTCACCAGCGGGGTGCTGTCTATAACTCTCGGCGAAAGCCTCAAATGCTGAAAATCCCTCGGCCAGACGAGCCAAGTATGCGACGGCGATTCTGGAAGCCATGAGAAATCCCTGCGAACACAATTCTAGGCGATCTAACATCAAGCCATTCGCATTCGCAATTGGCCTCTCCGGAAATCTTAAGCTTTCCAAAAACGACAGTAACTGTCCTCGCTATCCAACTTGGCGGCGTTTGGGAATGGTTCGGTCTGTTTAGTGGAGGGGTAGGAAGGGCCGGTTTTTATGGACGGCTGCCCGATAATAGCTTGACGCTGTCGGGCTTTTTTATATGACTTCCGCAATCCTAAAGCTAGGCCGGTATCATTCGTCCAGCAGACAGCGCTGCTTGTCGGCAGCGATAAGGAAAATGCTTATCCGAAGGGGAGCTTTACGCTGTGCTGGGAAAAATGCGAAAATCCATTTCATCGCTTAAGGCAACGCCGGTTCGAAAGTGGGTCAGGTACACCGCCGAAGTAAAATTAATCGCCTCAAGCGGGCTATTCGTCTCCTCCCACTATTTGAGCAGCTACCCGGACGTGGCAGCAGC
This sequence comes from Rhizobium sp. KNZ14-9A, assembly GCF_056755015.1. Lineage (NCBI taxonomy): Bacteria > Pseudomonadati > Pseudomonadota > Alphaproteobacteria > Hyphomicrobiales > Rhizobiaceae > Rhizobium > Rhizobium sp. KNZ14-9A. Next base: position 1,834,614 of record NZ_JBPGXB010000004.1, on the reverse strand, counting down.
CCAACGCAATCCGCTGATGCACTTTTTGAGATACGGCCTGAAAGAGGGGCGCAATCCGAATCCGTTTTTCGACACGCAATGGTATCTGTCCAAATATGAAGATGTCGCGGCCGCAGGGCTAAACCCAGTCACGCATTACATTCGATTCGGTGCAAAAGAAGGGCGTGACCCAAGCGCACTTTTCAATACCAGTTGGTATCTTCAACAGAATCCGGATGTCGCCGCTGCAGGCGTTAACCCGCTTAGACACTTTCTCAAGCACGGGCAGGCTGAAGGCCGACAGCCTGCCCCTTCGACACAGATGCAGCCGCGATCCCAGCGAATGGCGAATCTTTACGCAGAATTTGGGGATCTCACGGCTTCATCGCTGTTTGGACTGCAGGTCGCCGGGCCTTCCAACCTGCAAGGTTTTTTCCAGCCGCATCGACCGCTGAACGTGGTAGTCGACCATCGTCTCAACGCCAGGCCGAGGCTCCGTATTTTGTTGCCTAGCGTGAAGAAAAGGCACGCTACCGGCGGTCCCAACACTGCCTACCTTCTCGGCGCCTTTCTCGCGAAGGAGGGAGCTCGGGTGACATTCGTCGCGACCGACACTGCACCCGACGACGACCTGACGCCGATCAAGCAGCATATCAAACATCTTTCCGGCATCGACCCAGATTTGCATGGGATCGAATTCGAAGACGCGGGAGATCGATCATTACCTTACGCGATTGGTATAAACGACATCTTCGTTGCAACCGCCTGGTGGACCGCGCACGCGGCGGCTGCGGCCATGCGGCTCACTCGAGCATCACATTTCTATTATCTTGTGCAGGACTACGAGACCCTCTTTTATAGCGCGTCGGAGAGACATACCGAGGCAGAGGGTTCATATCGACTGCCATCCATCCCAATTATAAACACGAATCTCCTACGGGATCACCTCATTGAGAATCGTGTCGGACACTTTGCCGATCCTGATTTTACCAGTTCAGCTCTGGTCTTCGAGCCTGCTGTCGATGTCTCGAGGTTCTATCCGACCCAGCGGCAAGACGGTCAACCGCGGCGTCTCCTGTTTTATGCCAGGCCAACTGTGGCGGAACGCAACCTGTTTGGCCTTGGAGTCGCTGCGCTGCAAGCCGCAGTCAAAGGAGGGCATTTTGGCGACAGCGGCTGGGAGTTTGTCGGTATGGGCGAACAGTTCGAGCCGATCGATCTAGGACGGGGCTTTGTGTTGAAGCCCGCCCCTTGGCATGATCTCGACGCTTATGCAGCACAGATGCGTGGCGCCGACGTGTTGCTCTCACTGATGCTCTCTCCGCACCCAAGCTATCCACCGCTCGAAATGGCGGCTTGCGGCGGTGTGACGGTTACAACGACGTTCGGAAGCAAGTCCGCGGAGCGGCTAAAGCTGCTCTCTCCTAACATTATTGGCGTGCCTCCGCGTATCGAGGATCTTGTTAGCGGTCTTTCAAAGGGCCTCGCACTGAGCAAGATCATCCGAGGTTCCGGGGCGACTGAAGCACTTGAAATGCCTAGAGCATGGCAAGAGAGCTTGTCGTCGGTGACAGCAGCCATTGCCGAACAGTTGCTTCCGACCGGATGCGTGAAGGGTCCTGGATCTGAAGATCTTCCTGCACCACGGACCTATATTAGAACGCATGACGTCGAAGGTACCCCTGCCTTCTATTATGAGCGGCTAGCGAAGCGCCGGAAGCTGTACCGCGAGGGTTCGACTGACGATCTTCTGAGCCTCGTGACCACTGTTTACGATACCGACGCACAGTTTTTGTATGATTTGGCCCATTCAGTCTTTGGCCAAGACACGGAGCTTAAGTTTGAGTGGTTGATTCTGGACAACGGTTCGTCGAACGCCGCAACGCTTGAGGCTCTAAACCGTATCGGGGATCACCCTTGCGTCCGGTTGGAGAGGGTGGAAACCAATCTTGGGATCGTTGGAGGCATGAGATGGTGTCTCCAAAATGCGGCGAATCGCTACATCGTTCCCCTGGACAGCGATGATTTGCTTTTCCCAGATTGCTTGCGGACAATTGCTGCCTTTCTTGAGCAGGCCGGCTACCCGCCTATCGTCTATACAAACGAGGACAAAACGGACGGGACGAACCAGGTTGACGCATATATCAAACCCGCGTGGGATCCCGTCCTGTTTATTCATTCCTGCTATATCGCGCACCTCACGGTTATCGACCGCCGTAAAGCGACTGAGCTAGAGTGTTACGCTGACCCACGGGCGGAGGGCAGTCACGATTGGGACACTTTCGCTAGGTTCATGGCGTCGGGGATCGAGCCTTCCCATCTACCTGAGGTCCTCTACAGCTGGCGAATGCATCCAGGATCCACGTCAGCGAACTATAAGTCAAAAAGCTTCATCTATGGTTCGCATCAGTTCGTGCTCGAACGATTTCTCGCCACATACGATCGATCGTCAAGTCTTGTAGTAGCACTCGCCCCTCTCTTTGAGGGGACGCCTGACTATCGCTTTGTGCCGAAGATTCTGCCTACGTCGGCCCAAGACTACGCAACAAGCAAGCTTACAGTTCCGGTCGACCACGGCATCCTCCACAATGACCGGAGACGTAAGGTCGCTACCATTCGAGTGTCGCCTACAGCAAGTCCCTCCGAACTTCTTTCGGAGGTTCACAAGCTGCCGGACGATGTTAGTAACGTCCACTTTCTGGCACTAGATTGCGACCCGACCAGCGACGAATGGCGCGTCGAGGCCGAAGCCATGTTCGACCTCTTCTCCGACTGCGTTCTCGTCGGCGGCCGAATCCATGATGCCTCAGCAATTTCTGAGGCAGGGTATGTGTTTGGATACGGTGGGGGCGTCGGTTGTCCAGACGCCGGTCGAGCCGTTAACGATCCGGGCTACTTCGTGCAAATGTGGAAGCCGCATTCCGTTGGTGCGGTTTCGGCCCGCCATTGCGTCGTCAATCGCCACTTCCTAACGGAATGCCTGTCGTCAATGCCAGCTGACATTCGTGCACCTCTGTTGGGCCCATGGCTCGGGGCATTAGCTGCGAGAGGGGGGCGGCGTGTGATTTACTCGCCTTACATTGAGGCAGTGACACCACATAAGGTGAGCCTGTCAGATAAAGAGATGCAACAGTTCAACGCTGAATTCGGCCAACTGTCGTACAATGTTGTCGGATACGCTGAGCACCTCGATCGATCTGGAACGGCTCCGTACCAACCAAGACTGCTTGAGCAAACCCCGGTTCTTGCTGCCTACGGCGACTACCATGCGAGCCGAATAGCTTTTCGGAAAAGCAAAAGCCGGCCGATTGGGGATGAAGCCCCAACGATAACAATCATTACCACTGTCTACAAAAACACCGATACAGCACTATTTGTGGAGACCGCAAACTCGGTTCGCAATCAGACACGCGCGCCAGTCGAATGGCTCATCTTGGCTCACGGTCCAATAGCGGACGAGCTTCTTGCAACGCTGGAATTGCTTGCCCGTGAAGGGGTCGTGCGTCTCCTCCAAACAGAGACAAATTTAGGAATCCATGGAGGCTTGCGTTACTGCCTGGAACGGGCGGTCGGTGATTTTGTCATTTCACTCGATGCAGACGATCTCCTGACACTCGATGCCATCGAAATTCTTACCCTCGCTACGATTGAAGCTCCCAATGGCGAGATTTTTTACTCGGATGAGGATCATCTAATCGACGGTACTCTGCGGCACCCCTATTACCGCCCTGATTTCGACCCAGCGCTTCTGCTCTCACATTCCTATATCTGGCACGCCATCCTCTATAGACGGAGCACTGCGCTCCAGTTGGGTGTCTACACCAGAGAAGATGCCGAATATGCTGTCGACTGGGACACCTTGGTTCGTTTCTACCTCGCTGGCCATGCAGCGGATCATATCCAAGAGGTACTCTATCACTGGCGCCAACACAGATCGTCACTGTCAAACAGCGGAAAAACGTTCGGGGGAAGCCTAAGGTCCATTCAAGGCGTTTTGGCCTCGATTGCCGATGCAAAAGACATGAGTTCGCGTTTAGAGGTCGCCCGCTATCCTGCCGACGTCGGTTCTCCCGACTTCTATTTGAGGCGACTGCCGATCGATCCCCCGGGGATCGACTTGGTTCGCGTTGGCAACTCGAGCAAGAGCGTGGATTCGGTGGCGCTCCCAGAATTCCCTTTCCGCTCGGTTGTCAGCTCAGAGCTTTTCCGAGGATCGGAAGGGATAGAGGTGGTTCGCAAAGCAATAGGAAATGGCGACAGTGAATTTGTGATGCTGCTCGGTTCAGCGCTTGCGGAAATCGATCAAAGTGGCCTGTGGCAGGCAGTAAAGCACTTCGAGCTTATCGATGAATGTGCAGCGGTGGGTGGGTGCATAATTGACTTCGAGGGCGCTGTCGTTTCTGGAGCGCCAGTCTTGCTCGATCACACTATGCTCGTCGATCCGCTCCTTGGCGCGAATTTCAATAGCGCTGGGCATTTTTCTCTCGCGCTCAAGCCGCATTCCGTGGACGCGCTATCGCCAGATATTCTCATTGCGCGCCGTGCTTTCATCGAGGAGGCTCTCGCTTCCTATCCTTCAGAACTTGGTCTCCGGAGCTTTGGCCTGTGGTTAGGCGTGTTTGCGGCCCAAAGATCGATGACGCTGACATATGAACCCCTTCTGCGCGGCTTTGTCACAGACGAGCGATTGCTTGTGGCAGATCCAATCGACGGGCTGAACCGAGCAATCCAGAAAATTGGGGCTACTCTGAACAGGGCTGGTGGATTGGCGACACGCGGCTATGCGAGCTTCCGTCGCCATTCCGGCCTACACAAATAGAGGTCCACTGCCGGCCCCAGGGGCCTTACGAAATTTCGGGTGCTAACGTTGGTCGACACCTTCTCGCGCTATGTGCCGGTGCTTGACCCCCGGCACAGCTATCGGGGTGAAGATGTCGTGGAAACCTTGGAACGGGTATGCCGGCGTCCCCCGTGAAGAACGCGTAACGTATTGAATCAGCGTCTTTATCCAGAGTTCTGTAAGCGCGATTTTCCACGCACATTGACGTAGGCGGCATCACCGAACCGGCCCCGTTGCGAAGCGATATCCGGCTCTATCAGTCGGCGGAGGTTTCGGAGAAGTTGAACGGCAGCAAATCGGCAATGTCGGCGGCTTCTTCGCGCTGAGGCAACTCAGTGAGTACGTGGCGCAGCCAAGTGAGTGGATCGAGGCCGCAGGCGCGGCAAGTCAGCATCAGGCTGTAGATCACGGCGCTTGCCCTCGCTCCGTCAGCGGTATCGCTGAACAGCCACGATTTTCTTCCGGTTGCAAAAACTCTGATGTCGCGTTCCAGAATGTTGTTATCGATCGGCATCCTGCCGTCGCTGGTGTAGCGTGTCAGGTAGTCGTGACCTTGCCCCCAAGTTTTATCCAATTTTGAGTTCGCTCCAGCGGTTTTTGTGAAGTGCTCCCCGAATTTGGGCCAGCGGGAGCTGGAATTTTCCGGGGTTAAGGCTCAGGTCGGCGGGGGTGCCGATGAGCCGTTCATGAGCAAGATCGGCACCTTGTTGCCGATCGCGCTGTGTGGCCGGAACTCGTTGTAGTCTTTCCGCCAATCCTCCATCTTCGCCCGTGCGTCGTCAAGGCTCATGAACCAGTGGGCGTTCAGGCATTCGGCGCGGAACTTGCCATTAAAACTCTCGATGTAGCTGTTGTCGGTCGGCTTACCTGGTCGCGAGAAGTCGAGCACGACGCCCTTGTGATAGGCCCAGAGATCAAGATCTCGCGAGATGAATTCACTGCCATTATCGACGCGGATCGACGTTGGATACCCGACCTGGCGGCACACCCGCTCGAGCGTCTGAACCACATCCTCACCCTTGTAATTGAAGCGTGCATCGACCGCCGGCGAGAAGCGGGAGAAGGTATCGACGACCGTCAGAACCCTGATCTTGCGGCCGGTGGCCAACTGGTCATGAACGAAATCCATGGCCCAGACATGGTTGGAGTGCGTTGGCTCCGTGCGGTCGGCCCGCAGCTTCGCCTTGACCCGGCGCTTGGGAACCTTGTTGCGGAGCTGAAGGTCCATCTCCTTGTAAAGGCGATAGATTCGCTTCGGATTGACCGCCCATCCTTCACGTTTGATCAGGATATGAACGCGACGATAGCCGTAGCGTACTCGCGTCTGACAGATGTCCTTGATCTTCAGCTTCAGTTCGGCCTGTTCACCGCGCCTCGACTTGTAGACATAAAGCGACCGGTCGATCTTCAGCACCGAGCATGCGCGCCGTATCGAGACCTTCCAGTCGGCCTTGACTGTGTCGACAAGCTTCCGCTTGCGGGCAGGCCTCAAAGCTTTTTTGAGAGCACATCCTGCAGCATGGCCTTGTCCAACGACAGGTCGGCTACGATCCGCTTCAGCTTGGCGTTCTCCTCTTCGAGCTGTCGCAATCGCTTCATCTCCGAAGGCATCAGCCCCGCGTATTTTTTGCGCCAGTTGTAGAAGGTCGCATCGGAAATCCCTGCCTTGCGGCAGACCTCACCGATCGGCGTCCCATCCTCCGCCTGCTTCAAAACGAATGCGATCTGCGCTTCCGAAAACTTCGAGGCCTTCATCGAATTCTCCTCTTCTTCCCAACAGGGATCATAAGTGGAAAATTCCAGGTCCGAATGGCCTAATTTAACGGGGGCACGTCAAACGCAACGCCCGCAATCGGCTAGTCGTCGTTCTTCACAGGCGACGGGTGGATAAAGGCACGGAATTCGTGTCACGCGATCTGGATCTTTTGACCTTGCGCCAAGTGCTATTGAGAGAGTGCCTGGTCTGCGGGGATGGAGGCCGCTTTGTTAGATGAGTAGGACAGACCCAGCCTCATAAACGGCTTCTCGAAAAGCTGATAGCTTATGTAAGCGAAAGGAACTAGCGCCAAAAAGCAGATTAGGGCCCATAACTGGCCCGTGTAATAATAGGAAATGTCGAGTACGTGCTTGTGAACGAAATCGGCCATTTTGAATACAACGAGGAAGTGCCATAGGTAGATCGAGTACGAGTATTTGCCGATGTTACCCACGGATTTTGAAATAAAACCATTCGAGTGGCTGAAGGAGCCGTCGTAGTAAGCGATCAATAGGCCGTAAACGATACCTTCTATTGCCGGCATTGTGATCCATACCGACGAGGATGAAGGCCAACTTGGCATTTGGTAGAGACCGCCAAGGCGATCGTAACAATAGTAGAATACGAAGAAGGCTAGGGCCAAGGCGGCGGCTCGACGATGCTCCTTCACAATCAATCCGCGGAAATGATAGCCGAGAATTCCAAAAACAAACTGATCAAGGCGGCCGACGATCGTCCAATAGGCGGGCCAAAACACCGTCCCATCTTTTAGAAAGAGCGCTGTCCGGAGGACCACAGTCGCCAGGACAACCCCGAGTAGGAGCGTCGGCGATTTGCGGCCAAGAAACAAGAGAAGGGGGAGTAGGGCGTAAAAGTGAAACTCGACCGTTAACGACCAAGCGCCATTTGGCAGCGTTGGCTCAACAATGCCTGTAACCAGGCTACGAAAATAGGCTTGGAGGTCTGCTCCCACGATGTACTGACGAATTCCCTCTACAATCAGCATGGCAAAGAGTAGTGGAAGGAGTTCTGATCGCCCGGCGCGACAGAAAAGCGAAGTAATTGACGGTCTTTCCGTCAAGGATCTTGGCGAACAGGTAGCCACTCAGCGTCATGAACAGGGCAACCCCAGTATGCCCCTCATCTAGGACTGCAAGTGGAAAAATCGAAGGAGCGCCCTCGAACGGAACAGGGTAACCATTGGCAAAGTGCATAAAGTGCCAGCCAAAGACCATAAACGCTGCAAGTGCTCGGACATGATCGAGACCAATGTCTCTGCTTCGTTCTTGGGGCAAGGTCATCTGATTCTCGTACTAAAGGTAGCTTCAGCTAATGCAAATGAGAGCGCTTTTCAATCGAGCAACCGCTAATCACTAATTCCAACCAGATCCGATTTAGCTTCGTCGCCGATATTCGCGTTCCCACCGGTCCCGTGCCTGATCCTGGTGAAGATACTATACAGCGAAGAACGATCTCTTTGTGCGATCGGCACCAAGGTGCCGATCGCACTGATAAATTAGGGACGCGCAACCAGCCCGCCTCCCTAGCCGGAACACTCTAGCGTCTAGTGCCTCAAGGCTGCATCACAGTTAGCTGCGGAACAGCGGTTACGAACTGACCGCCCCACTCTGCGATCTGCTTTTGCTGCTGCCTGACCTCAGGGGCGATATTCCAAGGCAAAATCACAACGAAATCAGGCTTTAGTTCCGACAAGGCAGATGGTTTCATGATCGGCAAATGGCTACCTGGCATGAATTTATCTTGCTTGGATGGCGCCGCATCGCAGACGAAAGCAACGAGATCGCATTTCACGCCTCCATAGTTCAACAGCGTATTGCCTTTTGCCGCCGCTCCATAGGCTGCTACGGTTTTGCCAGCACGTTTTTGTTCGATGAGGAAGGCAACAAAGTCATCTTTGACCTTGTCTGCTTTGGATTGAAAGTCCTTGTAAGTTGTAAGGTCCCCGAGTCCCGCAGAGCTCTCCTGATCAAGAATTTTCTCAACACTCCCACTGGTCGGGCGCTCATCTTCTGCGTGGCAACCATAAATACGCAGGCTTCCGCCGTGCGTCGGCAGCTCTTCCACGTCCCATATGCGCAGCCTGGCAGCCTTGAATATACGCTGAACGGCCACCAGCGACAGATACGAGAAATGCTCATGATATACGGTGTCGAATTGGTTTTGCTCAATGAGGCGCATCAAATGCGGAAATTCGAGCGTGATCGTTCCGTTCTTTTTCAGGGCCGTTTTCAGACCCCGTGTGAAATCGTTGATATCGGGAACATGGGCGTAGACATTGTTCCCGCAAATGAGATCCGCGGTTTGACCCCGGCTCGCGAGAGAGCCAGCCGTCTCTACGCCAAAGAATTCACGTAGAACGGGAACGCCGAGCTTTTCTGCGGCATCTGCTGTGCTTTGTGTCGGTTCGACGCCAAGGCATGGAACGCCCATCTCCACAAAGTTTTTCAGAAGATAGCCGTCATTCGAAGCGATTTCGATAACGAAGCTATCGGTTGTCAAACCGAGACGCTTAGTAATCATCTCGACGTACCGCGCTGAATGATCCAGCCAGCTTTTCGACGTTGATGAGAAATAGGCGTAATCGTGGGAGAAAAGATCTCCGGCCTCGGCATAATCCTCTGTCTGCACCAGCCAGCATTCATTGCAAACGAACAGTTTCAGCGGATAGGTTGTTTCCGGCGCACGCAGTTTCGCAGCAGTCAGATATGCATTGGATGGTGGTGCAAACCCCAGGTCCAGAAATACGTGCTGGAGTTCAGTTGCGCAGTGACGACATTTCATACGACTCTTCCTACGTGATCTCAAGGAATTCGATCTATAAACTCGGCGGATTCAAGTCAGCTATGCCCAAACCAGATCTCGCTGCTTTGCCGTGACGTGGTAAGCATCGAGCTGTCTTTCACTGGTAACCCTGCCATCTTCCAGCCATGTGCGGTACCATTGTGCGGTCACATCTACCCCCTCATCGAAGGACCAAACCGGCTGCCATTTTAACAACTGTCGGGACTTGCTGCTGTCTAGTTGCAGTAATTGCGCTTCGTGGGGATGCGTATCTTGGCTTAGTTGCCATTTGACGTTTGGCCAGTCCCGCGCAAGCGCAGTCAGTAACGCTTCAACAGAACGGTTGCCTTCTCGGTCGGGCCCGAAATTCCAGGCATCTGCAGCCAAACCATTTCGATCTATAAGCGCCTGACCAAGAGTAAGGTAACCTGATAGGCATTCCAAAACATGTTGCCACGGCCGCGTTGATCGCGGTGATCTGATCTCAAGTGCCTGCTGTCCACCAATGGCACGCACAAGATCCGGTATAAGCCGGTCTTCTGACCAGTCACCCCCTCCAATTACGTTGCCGGCCCGCGCTGTTGCCAGTAACGCGCCTCCCGGCGAGTTGAAGAACGAACGCCTGAAGCTCGAAGCAACGATCTCGGTCCCTGCCTTCGATGCGCTATAGGGATCATGGCCGCCAAGTGGATCGACTTCGCGGTATCCCCATACCCATTCCTTGTTTTCATAGCATTTATCTGTAGTAACGACCACTATTGCCGAGAGATTGGTGAGTGAGCGGCATGCGTTCAGCAGATTGGCTGTCCCCATGACATTTGTGGCGAATGTCTCCACCGGCTGGACATAGGATCTGCGAACAAGAGGCTGGGCCGCGAGGTGGAATACGATCTCCGGATTTGCTTGCGCCACAGCCACGCGAAGGGCGCTCTCATCGCGAATGTCGATGAAGTGCGATTCGTAATCGAGTTTTAGGAGCGCCCAATGATTAAGCTCCGGCTCCGGAGCCAACGCCACTCCGGTTACGTCGGCGCCAAGCTTTTGCAGCCAAAGCGCGAGCCAGCTGCCCTTGAAGCCAGTATGCCCGGTTATGAGGACTCTACGTCCACGGTAGATATTGTTGAACATGCCTTTATCTACCAGATCTTCCAGGGAGCCTGTCCCGATGCCCACAGTTCTTCAAGATGGTTCTTGTCGCGCAAGGTGTCCATCGGCTGCCAGAATCCATGATGGAACCATGCGTTAAGCTGTCCGTCGTTGGCCAAAGTCTCTAAAGGTTCGCGTTCCCAAATGCTCGCGTCCCCATCGATATAGTCAATCACCTTCGGGGAAAGAACAAAGAAACCACCGTTAATCCATCCACCATCGCCTTGCGGCTTTTCCTGGAAATGTTGAATTTTATGACCATCCAAAGCGAGGGAGCCGAAACGTCCCGGGGGTTGCATCGCCGTGAGCGTTGCCAGACGCCCTTGTTCCTTGTGAAAGCCCACGAGGGCGGTGACGTCGATATTGCCCACACCATCGCCATAGGTCAGGCAGAAGTCCTCATCACCAAGATAGTCACGCACCCGCTTGAGCCTTCCACCAGTCATCGTGGATTCGCCAGTATCAACCAAGCTGACGCGCCAAGGCTCGGCAGAGTTCTGCAAGACTTCCATCTTGTTTTTCTGCATGTCAAATGTGACGTCTGACATGTGAAGAAAGTAATTGGCAAAATACTCTTTGATTACATAGCCCTTATAGCCGCAGCAGACGATAAAATCGTTGATGCCGTGGTGAGAGTAAATTTTCATGATGTGCCAAAGGATTGGCCGATTTCCAACCTCGACCATCGGCTTCGGGCGAGAACTTGTTTCTTCGCTAATGCGCGTTCCCAAACCGCCGGCCAAAATTACCGCTTTCATAAGCGCTCCTTAGATGATTTTGCGGCTTTAGCCTATAAAGCAAGTCAGAATGGAGATACAACAAAAACAGTCATATCTGTGGCAGGCGACGCCATCTCGTTGTGTGTTAACGACCCGTTCCGGCTGGATGACGCCGCACTTGTTTATTCGCCGGGGCTCCCGATGTTCAATACCGCTTCACAACGCGGCATTCACCGTGGGCTTACTCTGAAAATCAGAGGGGCCGCCGAATACCGATCGAGCAATGGTCGTGGCATGCTGATCCCAGCCATAGGCACCACGTACGTATTTGAAAGCTGCATCTGCTATATCGCAGTAGCTCTCTCGGTTCTCCACAATCGATACCGCCTCATGAAGAGCATCTTCCCACATGTATGACGGGACCAAAAAACCAGTCTCGCCGTTGCGAACACTATTGCGGAACGCGAATGTAGGTGATGCTAGCGTAAGCGTTCCACAAATTGCTGCCTCGAAAAACTTCAGCTCGGACTTACAGTTCGTAAATTCATTGTCTTGCAGCGGCGAAATATTGATTTCGACCTCAGCTATCAAACGTTGAAGATTCATAAAGTCTTGCAACGGATAGACCTCGACGCGCTTGCCATACTTTGTCAATCTCGGATCCAGGTCCGCGAAGCCGACGATACGCAAAACAACCCGCGGATCCGCATCCAAAAGGCGGAATAATGCCGGAGCGGCAACAGCAAAGTCACGTGCGTGGCTTGGTGATCCGCTGAAATAACCAACGTGGATACGACCATCCCGTTCCCAGCTCGCATCACGCTTTATAGCATGCAACCTCTCAGATAGAGCCTGTTGCTGGGGGTTTAGGTAGTTGGGGACGACAGCGGTCGTAAGCCTGCCGCAGAATTCGTTTGCGCGTTGAGCAAGGTATTTATTTGTCGTAATTAGACCGTCACACTGTCGGAGCGTCGCGCCCATCCTGCCGATGTATGAAAACCAGTAATTCCATACCGCCTCGGAGCGCTGGTCTTGATTAAGTGCGTCCACAATTAGATGAAGTCGTTCAGTGTCGAAGACGAGGTCGTCACAATCGAACAAGACGGGAATATCCCGAGCGCGGGCGCGCGATATCATTTGTGCGACAGCAGAATTGTATCGTACCCTGCATAGCACCAATGCGTCTGCGGCATCGATGAAACGATCATCGACCGCAAGATCGCGATGGTCGAACCAAGCGCCCGATACCCCACCTTCAGGATGGGCCGACAATGTCAGGCCCGGATTAAACGCGCGATACCGAAAAGTACTCGTGTCGGGGAGTTCATAGAAGTATGCAATTCGTTTCGGCTGCGAAACAAGCTGCCTTAGTCGTTCGTCATATGTGGATGTCCATGGGTCTCGGTACTCCAATGGACCGGGGATGTGGAGGAACAATTCTATCGGCTCCGTAGGGATAGCAGCCGTTCAAGGGCAGGACGCAGCGATGACTCCCAGTCGCGTGCGATTCGGTCGTCGGCACAGTTAGCAAACCGCGTTTCCGTGTCGCAAGCGAGTGCTACACCTCTGCTTATTGCATTGACCAAGTCGGGAACGCTGGGCGGAACGGCAATGATGTTACGGGACCACTGGTCGAGAGAAACCTTCGGCCCATGTGTGTTAGTGATAACGACGGCGCCTGAAGCGGCCAGATCAAACGGCGGATATGACGGGTGAGGTGTATCCATCAAGGACAACCCAAGGTCCATCTGGGATACTAGATCAGCATATAGCGTCCAAGGCATCTTAGACCAGATCTTTGGTTTAATTCCGCCTGGCAACTCGATGCCACGAATATCATGACCGGCGAAATGAAAATTCCATTTGTCTGCCGGCAGCAATCCTTCACGAACGGCTTTGTCGATGACCTCAAGACCGCGCCAGTAGAGATTGCGAGGATGATTTGGGCGCGCGTAGAAGAAAAAATTTTTCTTTCCATCGGCATGTGGCTTGATCGCGTCGGGTCGCTTAAAGGCGGGGAAGGCAGGCTCGAAGCTACATCCTCGTTCACGAAGACTGGGAAGGGAATCTGGTCCCTCAGCCAAGTGGTCGAACAGCAGCTGTGTATTTACCAGAACCCTTACTCCCGCTTCGCATAAGGTTTCGGCGCATCGGAGACGCATATCGTTGTACGGGTAGAACATTCGCTCGTCTTCCTGCAGAAGATAGATAACTCGATCTGGACTAACAGAACCAAGTACGGCGCGAGTGCTCCACCATGAAGTCGTAAGAATCAGGTCGTCAGGCCCCAATGGAAGTGGCTTTTCAGTTCGTAACGGCATATGCGCGAAGTCCGCAGGCCCATTAAATTCCAACCGGTGTGCCTTTATGATCTGACCGAGGGCAGCGGGGTCGGGCGCGGTTGTTCGCGTGACAAGCCGAAGACGTGCGTTTAGGCGAGAAGCGGCGACGGCGCCGACAACCAGGGCGGTCCCCACGCCACCAAACAGACTGTCTGAATCGACGCTATCGGTAACAATCGTCAAAGTAGGAAGGGAGGCTCGATCCGTGAAGACCGGCAAAGGCGCCCAACCGGCGCCGTACTCCTGAAGGATCAGGTGTGAGTTGGTTTCTATCCGCAATTGAATGCGAGAGAGGCGACGTATTCTCGTCTGGACGCTCGGCGGAAGCCGTCGATAAGCAGATCGCAGAACTTTCCTAATAACGCGTCGCGACCGATTGAGCATTTAAAGCGGAATCCTACTCTTCTGTTCTTCTAAAAGATCCTAGGCCATCGAGCGGTCGGCACGCAAACTGCGCGTTGATGCCTCTCCTGGTCTGCAAATTCAGCCGTTACGATTTATCAGCCGATTAACCACTGACGCCGATGAGTCCTTCCACGAAGGTGCCCGCCAATTGAATACTCCTTCGAAACGCTCAGCGGATAGACGGGAGTTCTTTGGGCGGCGCGCCTTAGTTGGAAATTCCGACGTACTTATTTCTTTGATTTTTGCGTTGGGCGCACCCAGTCTTGCTGCGCATTCGTTTATATGGCTGGCAAAGCCACTCCAGTTCGTATCACCCGTGCCCGTCAAATGATAAATGCCGTAATCCGCGAAATTGCTCGCATTGCAAATGTTTGCAGCCGCATGGAGCACTGCATCCGCGATATCCAATGCCGATGTCGGATTGCCCCATTGGTCAGCCACAACCGATATCTCATTTCGTGTTTCTGCCAAACGTAGCATTGTCTTCAGGAAGTTCTTGCCAAAGGGACTGTAGACCCAAGCCGTTCGAAATATCAGATGCTTGGGATTGGCCGTCGCCACCAATCGTTCGCCCTCAAGTTTTGTCGCGCCATACACACTTTGCGGACCTGTCGGGTCAGATTCTACGTAAGGACGATCTGCCTCTCCGGAAAAGACGTAGTCAGTCGAGATGTGTATGACCGGAACACCGATAGCCGCCGCGGCGGCGGATACTGCTTCTGCACCAAGTGCGTTGACGGCATGAGCCTTGTCTGGTTCATCCTCCGCCTGATCCACGGCAGTATAGGCCGCTGCAGAAACGATTAGATCCGGCCGGGCCGCTCGCACCAACGCATCAATCCCTTCTGGATGTTCAAGATCCAGATCCGGTCGGCCAACAGGGATAATGCTGGATCCAGAATGGTATACGCTTCGTTCGACTAGGCTTTGAACAACCTGTCCCTGACGCCCGGTGACGAGAATTTTCACCTAACATCCTTTCGTGCTTGGCCATCCTGTTCTCCCAGCCGTTCACCAGCGTATTTGCCTTCACGTATGGGGGCCCACCACCAGGGGTTGTCTAAGTACCACTGAATTGTCTTTGCCAAGCCGGTCTCGAAGGATTCCGCCGGAGACCATCCTAGTTCACGATCGATCTTGGATGCATCGATGGCATAACGTCGATCATGTCCCGGGCGATCGGTGACAAAGGTGATCAGGTCGCGATAGGGCATGCCATTGGTCCTCGGTCGCTTCCGATCCAGAATGTCGCAGATCGTCTGGACGACAGACAGGTTAGTTCGCTCAGAGCGACCACCAATGTTGTAACTTTCACCGACGACGCCTCTCGTTGCCACCGTTGCAAGCGCACGAGCATGATCCTCGACATATAGCCAGTCGCGTACGTTTGCTCCCGCGCCATAAACCGGCAGAGGTTTCTCGTCGAGAGCGTTCAGGATAACGAGCGGAATGAGTTTTTCAGGAAAATGGAAGGGACCGTAATTATTCGAACAATTGGATAGGACGACGGGCAACCCATAGGTTTCATGCCACGCCCTTACCAGATGGTCGGACGCCGCCTTAGAGGCAGAATAGGGGGAAGAGGGCTTGTAAGGCGTCTCTTCAGTAAATATGCCACTGTCGAAGGGAAGATCTCCGAATACCTCGTCGGTAGAGATGTGATGAAATCGGAAAGTCTCTTTCCGCTCGTCTGGAAGCTCTCGCCAATAGGTAAGTGCGGCGTTGAGCAATCGATAGGTCCCAACGATATTCGTTTCGATGAATACGGCGGGTCCATCGATAGAGCGGTCTACGTGGCTCTCAGCAGCCAGATGCATGACAACGTCGATGTTTTCTTGGCGCAGAATATCAATTATCGCAGCCTCGTCGCCAATATCGGCCTTCACGAAACGATAGTTCGGATGGTTCTCTATTTGTCGGAGAGATTGCAGGTTGCCGGCGTAGGTGAGCTTGTCGACATTGACGACACGATTGGCCGAATCGCTGACCAGATGCCGGCAGACCGCTGAGCCAATGAAGCCGGCGCCGCCGGTAACGAGAATATTCATAAAGGCGCTTCCCTTACCCAAAAATGTCCGATTCCGCCAAATTTCGCGCGCTTCTGTCTTTATCAGAAAGCTGGACCGCGGATGAGGGAAACGGCCATTCTATGCCGATGTCTGGATCGTCGAACCGAATGGAACGATCATGCTCTGGCGAGTAATAGTCAGTCACTTTATAAATGACTTCCGTGTTCTCTTCCAAGGTGACAAACCCGTGGGCAAAGCCCTTCGGGATCAAAATCTGGTTCCATTCGGCTGCCGAAACGACCAAAGACACCCATTTACCGAAGGTTGGCGAGCTCCTCCTGATGTCGACCGCGACATCGAGAATCGATCCTTTGACCACTCGGACAAGTTTGTCTTGGGCTTGCGGGGGTAGTTGGTAGTGCAAGCCGCGTATCACGCCTTTCGCGGCGGAAAAGGAATGGTTGTCTTGGACGAAGGTGAGGGGAACTCCGGCCGCAGCGAAACGCTCAGCATTGTAGGTCTCGGAGAAGAAACCGCGAGCATCTCCAAATTTTTGTGGGCGTATTTCGAGGACACCCTCAAGGCCCAACGGTATGACTTCCATTATGCGTTCCCTAGTTCCTGCGCTCTGCGCTTCAGATAGCTTGCATACTCAGTCTTGCCCATCCTGGACGCGCGATCCAGAACCTTGTCGACTGATATCCAGCCGTTATCCAGCCCTATTTCCTCCGGACACGCGATCTTAATCCCTTGGCGGTGTTCGATCGTGCGCACGAAAGACGAAGCCTCATGCAGGCTGTCGTGCGTTCCGGTGTCAAGCCATGCGTAACCACGTCCCAGTTGCTGCACAGTCAACTCGCCGCGCTCCAGGTAGATATTGTTGACGGTGGTAATCTCCAACTCGCCGCGAGCCGACGGGCTTATGGACGAGGCAATGTTCACAACGTCATTATCATAGAAATAGAGGCCCGTGACTGCCCAGTTGGACCGGGGCTCATCTGGCTTTTCCTCTATCGAAAGCGCTTTGCCGGTTTTGTCGAACTCGACGACGCCATATCGATTGGGATCGTCGACATGGTAAGCGAATACGACTCCACCCCTATCGAGTTTGGCAGCTCTCTGGCAGATTTCCGGTAGGCCACTCCCGAAGTAGATATTGTCACCCAGGATCATTGCGACGCTATCGTCACCGATGAAATCCCTCCCGATGATGAAGGCTTCGGCAAGCCCGTTGGGCTGAGCCTGTTCAGCGTAGCTGAATTTCACACCGAACTCCGTTCCGTCTCCGAGAAGCTTCTGAAAGAGCGGTAGATCATGCGGTGTCGAAATCACTAGGATTTCACGGATTCCGGCTAGCATAAGAACGCTCAGCGGGTAGTAAATCATAGGCTTGTCATAGATAGGGAGGATCTGCTTTGAAACCGCGATGGTCAAAGGATACAGTCTGGTACCACTGCCTCCCGCTAAAATTATGCCCTTCATTTCGATCCAATCCCCACCAACAATAGATTGCGGCCGTTGTTTGTCGCTGCAATTTTCCTAATTTCAAGCACCTAGTTGGTTTCACCGCCGGGATCAATATGCTACCGACGCCGGACCAGACGATAACCCCGCGAAGTTGTATGCAAAGATCTTCCTGTCCGCCCAAAATCACCGGCGTGATTGTCAGTTACAATCCCGATATGGACGCATTAAGGCATTTGGCCGCGGCGGTCGCGCCGCAATTGGATCAGCTGTTGGTAGTCGACAATGGCTCTTCTGTGGACGTCGGACTTGGCGACGCCGTGCCTGCCGAGGTCATACGGCTTGGCGCCAACTTTGGGATCGCGCGGGCCCAGAATATTGGAATCGAGAAAGCTCGCACCAACGGCTCAGACTATGTGCTCCTATTGGACCAGGACAGCGTTCCCGCATCCGACATGGTTGCGACCCTTCTCACTGCAATTTGGGTCAAGGAAGCAGAGGGCTCAAAGGTCGCCTGTGTAGGGCCTCGTTACACCGACAGCCGCAAGCTGGACGCCGCGCCATTTGTCAGGCTTGAGGGGTTTCGGCTAAAGCGGCAGGCATGCGCGCGCCCAACCGCAATCATCGACGTCGATTTTCTTATCGCATCTGGATGTCTCATCCCTCTTTCTGTCATCGAAGCAGTGGGTGACATGGTTGAGGAAATGTTCATTGATTACGTTGACATTGAATGGGGTCTGCGGGCCCAGAGCAAGGGATACCGTTCCTACGGAGTTTGCGGAGCCCTCATGGAGCATGCACTCGGAGATGAATCGATCTCGTTCGGCAAGCGCCATGTCCCTGTTCACAGCCCACTTCGCCACTACTATCACGTTCGTAATGCGATTTGGTTATGTCGCCAGCCGTGGCTAACAAAGCGTTGGAGGATCGTGCTTCTGTGGCGGGTGGGACGCCAGATCGCGTTCTTCAGTATAATGACTGCTCCTAGACTTCAACATGCGCGAATGATGGTTATCGGTCTGTTCCACGGGATTATAAATCGGATGGGAAGAAAGTAAGGTTAGCGTGAGTGATCAATTGCCTGGAAAGCGACATCACCAGTCTGCGTCCATTTCTGTCTGCATCGTCACTTACAAACCGCGATGGTCAGTCCTGGAGGCGACGTTGAGAAGCCTCAAGACTGCCCTTAATCTTGCTGCAATTGATGCGAATGTCATGATCGTGGACAATTCTCCCGTTGACGATGTTACGCGGTGGATTCAAACGAGTATGCCGGATTTCCAGCTGACAATAATTTCGGGACACGGAAACATTGGCTTCGGCAGAGCCAACAATTTGGCCCTAAAGTGGAAGAGTTCACTGCATCTCGTACTTAATCCCGATGTCGACATGGATTCTGCGGCACTGCAGCAAGGGATACAGTTCATGTTGTCCAACCCGGCCTGCGGCCTGCTGACCCCTGCCGCATTCTCGCCAGATGGAGGCCGTCAACATCTCTGCAAACGCTATCCCGCCGTCTTTGATCTGTTCCTTAGAGCATTTGCACCCGCGTTTCTCCGGCAGCTCTTTGACGAGCGGCTGAATCGCTACGAGATGCGCGACGAGATTGGCGAGCAGCCTGTGTGGGATCCTCCCATCGTCAGCGGATGCTTTATGCTGTTCCGGGGGGACGTTTTTCATGAGCTGAAGGGCTTCGATCCGAGATACATGCTATACTTCGAAGACTTTGATATCTCGCTGCGCGCTTCTGCGATTACCCGGATCGCATACGTTCCTTCGGTCAAAATCGTACATGGTGGTGGAAATGCGGGCAGGAAGGGAGCCTGGCATATCTGGCAGTTTGCTCGTTCTGCCGCAAAGTTTTACTCAACTTACGGTCTAAAAATTCTTTAACCATGACGAGCAACGATGACGAGAACGCCTTCTCCAAACTGGAGGCCATGTTGCGAGGCCGGGCAGAACGAAAGATCAATGCCCTCTGGGACGCGGTCGGTGCTCTAATCCCCCGCTTCACACGGGCAGAATGGGCCAACTACTTCAGGGCTGCCGGATATGACCCGGAATGAACAGGATCTGCTTGTCGATGGCGATGTTCTCTGACGCAAATCGATGGCTCGGTTTTTTCCTCAGCCCGCTCCGTTATTATTCCGAGCACATCGGTGCAATGTTGTCTTCATCGGAACCGGATTGTTACTAGCGTTGAGTTCATGCCCGTTACCGCGTATTTGAAAGGTATAATCAATGGCATGGACGCATATATTCGAAACTGAAGTCGACGGACGAAAGGTCGAGGGCTTCAGGTACGACGAGGGCGATCTGAAGGTAGTAACCGTTCAAAAGACGGACTATGTCGGCGAGGTAATCAGGGACGATTCATCTATAGCAATCACGAACCCGCTTCTCGCGGGCGACAAAGTCGAAATTCATGCTCCAAACTCTGACGAGCTCCATCGAGAGTTAATTATCGATGGAGAGTTCCCCGACGCAGACGCCGCAAAGATAGTTGCGCTATTCGACTGAATTTGTCGGCTTCGGCTCACTGGGTCTCTTCACCATCGATTCATCGATCACAGGATCTGCTCTGGTGCATGCTAGGTCTGAGGTGCGTTCTACGGAACTTCGCTCGATGGGTTTAGCGCAATTTAGCGCGGCAGTACTGGAAGGCCCTCGTTCCGCTTCCAATACCTGCGGTAAACGGCTTGCATGAATTCGCCTCTATCTCGAATCCGTACGTCGCCACCGATTCCGAGGCAAACTGTATGTAATTGCGATTTGAGAGATCGACATCAATGACGTCCGAGGGACGGTTCCCAATTCGGCAAAGCTGGTCGCTATTCTCGATCGGATCGACAGTTGAGCGAAAGTGCATGCGATCCACAACGGACCGCAAAAACTCGCAACCGCTTGGTGTCCGCGTCAAACCTAGTTTACTTGCCATGTCGTTATAATATTGCATCTCCAAGGCGCGCCGATTGTCCTCGCCATTGGTAAATACATAGATGGGGCCTCCACGGTTTTGCGCCGTCTCGCGCACACGATCCGCATAAATCGCCGTTTCAGGAAAGCTGCTCTTGATGCCAAGAAAGGCAGTTTGCGGCGGAAACAAAGTCGCCAACCAACCCAAAGGATTGGTTTTGGGTACAAGGAGGACCGTCGCCCTTTCGGGTTGTTCTAGGGCAGTAAGGTTCGTGTGGTATAGGGGATACGCCCAGCCTTCATGGCCCCATGTGCGACCGCCAATTACTACAATTGCTGTAGCAAATGTGAGAACCCAGGCGCAAATCCGACGGGCGCGCAAATAGGGATACAGTTGGAAAAGAAGAATGAATGTGACAAGCGGCGACAAAACTTCGAAAGCAACGGTATATCTGTAGATGCTGAAAACAATCATCCAGATAAAGAAAGCAGATGAGACGAAGACGACTATGAATTTTGAGCGGTCGTCCATTGGCCTTCCGGGACGTCTCGCAAGTCTTCGCCACAGCGACTGGGAGATCCAAGCGATAAAAAAAACATAAACGACAGACCAAATTATCTGATAGACGTGCAATTCGCCAACGCGGCGCGAATTAATTGACAGAATAAATGGCCACGTTACGTATTCTATTACTCCACGCGGCAGCCAGCGCACGTCGGCAACATTTATCGGCTGGGCCAGAGGGTTAGGGAAGAGATTGCCGAACTGCGGAAAGAGCGGATTTCCAAACTCCTTCCACATCAGGAACATCCAGATCCCACCCGATGCCGAGAAGCCGGCGAGTACGGCGACCCCAAATAGAAAGCTGGTGCAAATCCTCTTCGTAGTCGCGCCCGGGCTGCACACAAGCAGAGAAATGCAGATCGCCAGAGCAGAAGTACCGTTAGTGAGCTTCAGGCCAACAGCCAGCCCTACTAATATACCTGAGAGAAAAAGTAGGCATACGGCTCTCGTGTCGAAGTGGTCGAGCATTCTCCATTGCGAAACAATCAAATATACTGCACCCAAAACCAAGAGTGCTGTAGTATTGTCTCCCATGCCGTTGCCGACTTCAGAACGGAAGTTTGCGGTGAGGCACCCCGCAAGCGCGAGTAAAATAGGTAGCCTATGCTGATCCTCCGGTGCAAGCGACGTCAATACCTTGCGCGCTATGCCAAGAACGAGCACAAAAACCAGCCCGTGCATGGTACCTTGTAGAAAGGCTGACAAGCGCGAAGGAAGATACTCATTCAGCCAATAGGGCAGAAAATCCAAAAAGGGATTGAAATACCCTTGGAAGCCGCCCGCTCCCAGATCCATTCCGAACTTGCCGTTCAGGAGCGCAAATGGACCATATCGATGATAGTTGTACAGGTCCCAGTTCGCATCGGCGCCCAAGTGAACAGAATATAGGCCGAACAGAAACGGCACTATGATGACCGCGTATCGCGTGGCTTCGCGTTTATTCAACCCGGCAAGGATAAAGCTTCGCCTCAGCTCTTCTTGTCTTTGCGTAATCACAAGGTTCCCCAACCGTAGGTAGGCCTGAAAACCCACCGTTTTTTCAAAGCAAAACTAATCGCCAAGCCGCATCGAACCGGACGCCGTAAACCCGATGATACCCACAAGGCCAAAGCGAAAGGGAAGCGGCTCAGTCATTCGAATGGATTCTCCACGAGCCTGGTATCGACAAATAAGCCAATCGTCTCGTTTCGGTGCGGCCACGCGTGACAATGTCCAAAACGAGCCCACATGTCAGCAACAGCATTCCGAATAACGTTATTGACGCGCAAAGAAGGGCGGTCGGCAACCTGGGTACAAGCCCGGTTTCAAGATACGTCACCAGCAGGGGCACGGCTAAAACGATCGCGATGAAAATGCAAACCATGAAGCCAAACGCGAAAAAAGGCAGCGGTTTCTCCGCTTTATATAGCCGAGCTATGGTCAATAATATTCGCAAACCATCCCGATAAGTATTTAACTTACTGGTCGAGCCAAGCGGTCGCGCTCGATACACGGTATCTATTTCGGCAACAGGCATCCGCAATTCTAGCGCATGAATTGTGAGTTCCGTCTCTGTTTCAAATCCGGCAGCGTGCGCAGGAAACGATTTCACGAAGCGCCGTGAAAATACGCGGTAGCCAGACAGCATGTCAGTCAACTGACGCCCAAAAAGGGTCGCGACACAGGATGTTAAGAGTTTGTTTCCGAAGCGATGGCCCGGCCGATAGGCCGCGTTATGATCGGACCGTCTGCACCCAACCACCATATCAAGGCC
This sequence comes from Rhizobium sp. KNZ14-9A, assembly GCF_056755015.1. Taxonomy (NCBI): domain Bacteria; kingdom Pseudomonadati; phylum Pseudomonadota; class Alphaproteobacteria; order Hyphomicrobiales; family Rhizobiaceae; genus Rhizobium; species Rhizobium sp. KNZ14-9A. The sequence continues at coordinate 1,811,918 of NZ_JBPGXB010000004.1, read as the reverse complement.
CTTTGACGTAAGCTCGTTCACCAACACAGGTGCAACAGATGCGTCGTAAGTGTCATCGCCATCAACAAGAACGTAAATGTCTGCCTCGATATCCGCAAACATACGGCGAATGACATTTCCCTTGCCTTGTTCGCCGACGTTATTGACGATTGCGCCCGCGGCTTGCGCGCGCAGAACAGTTTCGTCGGATGAGTTGTTGTCAAAAACATAGATGGTTGCGTCAGGTAAGGCGGACTGAAAGCCCTTAACCACGGCCGTAATTGTTAGCGACTCATTATGACAGGGAACTAAGACGGCAATGGTTCTATCTTGCATATCGGTCGCCAACTGTATGCTGGAAAATGGATGAATACTTCGCCTGCGCCCGTATCGGCCGGAATTGGAGCGTCGGTATATGACCGTGTCCAGACTCTAGTCAATTGAGATCCAGAGCAGGAGATCGGTGGCTTCATAGTTGACTGCACGGTCTGCGGCAATACGATCCCGAATTTTTTGACCGCCGCTGCCGGTTTCTTGGGCGTAGGCTAAACTCGTTGATGTCTTGCGGATTAAGCCGTTCGTGATTGAGGGCTTGAGCAACAACGTGGGGGAATGGTGCAACGAGGCCGGCTTGCCGCAATGCTCGTCGCACGGCCTTCGTAGAGCAGCGCCTCGGCTTCCGAACTGCTGGCGATCTTCGGCTTGATCTCAAGGCGCAAATCTACGTCGAAAAACCAAACAAAAGGCGGATGACGGCGAACGCATTCGACCGCCGAGGACGGTCCATGGAGACGGAAAGTGTCTCACTTTCGCAGCCTCAAAGTTCAGATGAGACAATCGAGGAAAAAAGCGATGCATAATCAAGGAGAGAAAATCGGAATGGTGGGCGATGAGAGACTCGAACTCCCGACATCCTCGGTGTAAACGAGGCGCTCTACCAACTGAGCTAATCGCCCTCGATGCTCTGTGTCATCGTTCGGTGCAGCGTCTCTAACGATATTGAGAAAGAACCGCAAGCCTCTTTTTGAGTTTCCGTGCAATTTGCTTGTGGGCGCCGCTCTTCCCCATAGCGGGCATTCTCTGTAGAGGTGCGGTTGAATAAATTCGGAGCGAAAATGACGACGCGAGAGCAGCGGCTGGCCCTTCGGCAGAGCACCCCCCGGACCTTTCTGGATTATGCCCACACGGAAGAAGCGAGGTTGCTTCCCGACCGCGGCAAGCTTCTTGACAAGCTGCCGAAAGGTGGGATCGTGGCTGAGTTGGGGGTCGCACAGGGCGCCTTTAGCGAGGAGATCGTTGCACGCAACCAGCCGCAGCGGCTCTATCTCATCGATCCCTGGAATATGGACCGATACTCAGAAGGCCTCAAAATCATTAATAACAAATTCGGACGGGAGATCGCCGAGGGCAGCGTTGTCATTCGCCAGGGTACGTCGCTCGATATGCTGTCCCAGTTCGAGGACGGCACGTTCGATTGGGTCTATATCGACACCGATCATTCCTTCGCGCTCACATGGCAGGAGCTCCTGCTGGCGGACCGCAAAGTGAAGCCGAATGGCAGAATCGCCGGTCATGATTTCTGCACGGGTAACACGGTCAAACCCGTCGTTTACGGGGTCGTCGAGGCGGTCAACAAGTTCTGCGTGGAGTACGGCTGGCGCTTCGAATTTCTGACGCTCGAGCCGGATGCTCACTTTTCCTACTGCCTCAAGCGTATCAGCGCATCGCGATAGCCCTCAGCAGCTTACATATCGATCGTGCCGAGTTCCTCCTTGGCTTCCAGATACCACTCGACGAAAGCCTTGGCGCCTTTTTCTAAAGGGGTGTTCGGCTGGTAGCCTGTCAGGGCTAGGAGAAGGTCGGGGCTTGCAAAGGTGCGGGGCACGTCGCCCTTCTGCATGGGGAGCATGACGTGCTTTGCTTCGTGCCCCATTGCATTCTCCACCTTCTCGATGAAGTCCATGAGCCTGACCGGTTGCCCGCCGCCGATATTGACGATGCGGAAGGGTGCCTGATGCGAAAGGGTTTCAATTCCTATTTCAGTGACGCGGTTGGTTTCTGACGGAATGACGTCTGACAACCTGACCACCGCTTCGACCAGATCGTCAATATAGGTGAAATCGCGGCTCATATTGCCCTTGCCGTATATCTCGATCGGCTTGTCCTCGATCATGTTCTTGACGAACTTGAAGAGCGCCATGTCGGGCCGGCCCCACGGGCCGTAGACGGTGAAGAAGCGGAAGGCCGTGGTCGGAATCTTGTAGAGATGCGAATAGCTGTGCGCCATCAACTCCATCGACTTCTTGCTGGCGGCATAGAAGCTCAGTGGCTCGTCGGCGCGGTCGGTCTCGCGGAAGGGGACGGTCGTATTGGCGCCGTAGATCGAGGAGGTCGAGGCAAGCATGAGATGGCGAAGCTCAATACGGCTTGCCAGCTCCAGAATGTTCCAGGAACCCTCGATGTTTGAACGCAGATAGGCCTGCGGATTTTCGATGCTATAGCGCACTCCGGCTTGTGCCGCGAGATGAATGAGAACATCCGGTTTTGCTGCCAAAACGGCGGCTTCCAGCGCTGCCTTGTCTTCGAGCATGGCAACGACAGGGCGGAAGGCAGGGTATTGCATCAGTGCGGCATGACGCATCTCCTTCAGCCTGACATTGTAATAGCGCGTCAGTCCGTCGAAGCCTGTTACCTCATGCCCATCCTGCAACAGGCGGCGGGCCAGATGAAAGCCAATGAAGCCTGCCGTTCCCGTAATGAAGTAGCGCATTTCTACCTTTTTCTCGGGTCTCCTGCCGATGGCAAGTCACCGAATCCGTATTTGATCGCTTCACTTATCGGATAGATGCTCCAGAGATCAACAATCACCTGGATTTTCGGGGCTTTTAAGCGGTCCAAGGCGAGCGCACAAAGGGTGCGGCTTCGATTACAGGAGCTGATGTCAGTAGCAATCTCTCGAGATCGTCGCGTAGGCAATCGGCTCGAACACATATATCTCTATTTCTATGGCAATATCTTGCCAGCTTCGCCTGAGGAACTTCTGAGAAGGCGTTCCTTATAGATTGACGTGGCGGATGCCTGTGCGATCGCCGCCGCGATGGCGCAGAGTCCGAGCGGCCCTTCCCATTAACAGGACGAGGTCGGATTCAGGGAACGGGCGTCAATGGCTATATGCTCCCTCCCGCCGCCAACACCGAAAACCTAATTGCGTGAGTGTGCTTCATCGCTTGAGCACCCAAACGGTCTTGCCGTTCTGCGACGCTTCGATGCCGGTTTTCGTCCGGGTCAGTTGAAGGCATTTTTCGGCATCCCCCGGCCGCGGCCTTATGCAAATCCCGTCCGGAGCGGCCCTCCACGTCGGATTTATGCTCACCAGGCTATCGCTGATCGTTCCACCGCCATCCGGACGAAACACAAGGATGTTTGAGGCTTTTCGTTTGACGACGACCATCTCCCACGGCTTGCCGTCGGCGATGACGCTGGAAAGATGTTCTTCGGCTCGCGCCGGTACGCCGGCGAAAATCGCGAGGGCGATCAATGGCATGAAAAATCGGCAAGAAGAGCGGTCGCTTAGCAAGCGAACTGTGCGCATTGCGTATTCCTTTGCGTGAGTATGACCGTCTAGGGGTGATCGAGGGATAAAACTGAGCGGGCGGAAAGTGGCCATGCTCCTCCGCCGGTGGTGATGTTGTCGCGATAATCGCCAACGCGTTCGGCAAAGTCATCACGAGATTTATTTTGATTTGTTAAGCGCGCCAGGCCTTATGTCTACGCATAGCTGTCACCCGGTGGGATCATTCGGCATGTCTGCGGCAGCGCAAGTTGGTACAAGCGCCGGGCACCGAAATATCCTAACTGTCGTTTCGGCATCGTCACAGCGCAAGTCTTTCCGAAACCAAAATGAGCATCACGATCGGACCGCCGAGAAGCGCACCGTACAGGATCGTCGCGAAGAACAGGTTTGCGAGCAGGTGAAGCATGGTCTTGCGCGTCATGGCTGCACGCCGGCCCGTCTTTCGGATTCAAATCGCACAGGCCCCAATTTCATCTCGGCCATCCGCACCTTGCCTGTCCAGACATCGAAGATCCTTCCATCCCTTCTGAAGATGAGGATGATCAGCCATTGCCCGGTGCCGGGCTTGCCGCATGCCGCCTCAAGGACCATGACGGCAAGTTGAATGGATCCGACAGCCAGCAGGGCCGCAGCTGGTCTTGCTGTCTGTTTTGAAGCCATAGCTCTGTACCAAAAAATGAAGTCGGATGAGGTCATGCTCTGCCGTTTCCAAGTTGCATGGCTTTCCATTTGCGCTTCGACAATTGCAGAAACATGACTGGATTTGCTTTTCTGCGTGCAATGCTGCGGCAATGCGAAAGGAACAGATGGGGTCGCATGGAGCGCACGGACGGGTCATGAGACCGCCGAGCGCACCCCACGTCTCCATGACAGGAAACTGCCAGCTGGAGATTCCGGCACTCAGTCGAAGCTGAAATGTTGAAGAGCGATCGAAACGAGAACTGCAAAAATAGTCGACAGTAAAAGAATGCCCGATGTCGCTAAAAGCGAGCCTGTCACACTCAGTTCGTGGGAGAGCCCTGCAACGTGAGCGATTGCAGACACAGCTGCTGCAGCCAGCGCAATCAGGGTTGCCAAACCGCAGAAGAGCACGACGGCCACAAAGCCATCGATCACAGCGTCTATCAGGGAGTTCCCATCGTTCATGATTGAACTCTCCACGCTTGCCGCGTGTCCCCGGGACCATTTCACCAAAAAATGATCTAAGCTACAACTAAAATAAAAAGTCAGTGTTTCCGAAACGTTATACGTGTGTTCCCAGCAATACCGCGCCGGCAACCGGCGAAACGATATTCGTAGATTGTCCCAGATTTCGCCATTTGCAGGAGGCCAGATCCCTCGTGTTGACCGGCCTCACCTTTTTCTACCTCGTCAGGGCTGAGTGTGGGGGCGTAGGTCAGTTCCCGCCATCCCTACGATCGGCGGCGCCCTGTCGGATTTCTTGACAACCAATTGAAAAAGGTGCCTCCCGTTCAGGGAAAGACACCCTTTTCGTGCCGACTCTGAAGGCGCCAGCAGGACAGAGATTAGCGGAAGGAGCGCGGTCTGTAATCGGACCAAGGTCCCATACTTCCATCGTTCATTCGGGTCAGTGACCGACCTGTGCTTCGGTGGTTATCAAGTCGATAAAATCGTCCCTATCCATCACCCTTGAAACGATGCCGTTCTCATGGTTGCCTCCTGTTTGTGAGGAGAACAACACGGTCCTGGCGGGAGTTCTAACCCTCGGATCTGAGGGGACGCTAATCCTCTTCCGCGGCACGAATAACCTCCTCATTTCCAGCCGGCCGACAAATTCAGTCGAACAGTGCAATTATCTTTACGGCGTCCGCTTCTGAGAACTCTCCGTCGATGATCAACTCTTGATGGAGCTCGTTAGAGTTTGGAGCATGAATTTCGATTTTTTCGCCGGCGAGAATTGGGGCCGCTATTGTTATGGATGAATCGTCCTTGATTACGTCGCCGAAATAGTCCGTCTTTTGAACAGTTACTACCTTCAGATCGCCCTCTTCGTACCTGAAGCCCTCGACCCTTCGTCCGTCGATCTCAGTTTCGAATATATGCGTCCATGCCATTGATCATACCTCCCAAACGCGCGGTGCAGTTTTACCCGGTGCAACACGACCCCGCAACGGGCATGAACTCAACGCTAATTACAATCCGGGTTCCGGTGAAAACGACATTGCGCCGATGTGCTTGGAATAGTAACGCAGCGAGATGAGGAAAGAACCGAGCCATCGATTCGTATCAGAGAACATCGCCATCGCGTTAGGCGTGACGGTGATTTTTATTGCCCTAGGGCTGTGGCCGAGAAGCAGCGCCGAAACATGGTCTCTGGTAACTTTATCATTCATGTGCATGACGGTTATCGGCGCATGTCTGATCATTGCCGGCTTGGTGGATAAGCGAGATACAGCCCGCAAAGCCGCATAGCACTACCCGGCACGTACCCGTAGCGGCACCGGCGACCCGTTCCAAGGGAGATCGCCAGTGCCTTCGCCGTGGGTAACCAGCCCCATCCTCGGCGCAACGGAAGACTGCAGCGGTCGGTGGCCGAAGATATCCTTAAAATGTCGGAGATTTCGCAAAAGGCAGAGGCGCGGTCCCTCGTGCAGACCGGGCCTTCCCCGTTGGCACCTCGTCAGGGCTGAGCATGGCGGAGGGTCGATTACGCGCATCACTGTTTATCGTCAATCCGGGCCGATCTTTGGGCGGCCTTTTCATTATCCGCATGCCGGAGCAGGCGCGCCGTACGATCAGGCTGTCGACATGGACGAAGGGTTTGATCTCGTCGACCTCGCACGGTCGGCGGTCGCAGATCTTGCGGCTTTGGCGCTCGGCACGGCGTATCTGATTGCCTTCGACAGCGACGTGGAGAGCCTTCAACGCAAGGGCAACGCCCGTCCTTGGACAGAGCGATCAGGAACTTCATCCGCAACGCGATCGACCACGGCAACGGCAAAGGAATGATCGAGGTCGTGGTCCTGTCGGGCGGCAAAGTGATCGTCGCCGACGAAGGCCAGGGCATCGCCCCGGAATATGAGGACCTTGTTTTCGAACCATTTTACCGCGCGGTTCCGAAGAGCCGGGGCGCGGGTCTGGGGCTTAACCGTGTCAAGCAGGTCGCCAAAAACGATGGCGGAAAAGTCGGCTTCGAAAGTGGTCCGTCGGGAATAAAAATTTTCGATCCAGCATCTAAGATGCGGTACGTGGAGGTCCATGTAATTGTGTCGCAATTGTTCGCTTCGAATGTCCGGTCATCGTGATGACCGGAGGCCAACGAGCAACATGCCCATCAATTTGCATTCACACCGTCGATTTTTCAACCAGCCCCTTTTCAACCAGCCATCCAGGGCATCGTTCCTGGGATTTATTGCCTTACTGATAACGGCAGCCGTTTCCGGCTGCTCTGCCGTGCCGCTCAAGGAAGCAGGAACGCTTGCCTCCTACAAGAACCTTGGTCCGTCGAAGGGGACGCTCGCCAAGAAACGGCTCTATGTCGACGGGCAGCAGCTGGCACGGGTAAAGACGGTCGCCATCGTCCCGACGGTCTTCTCTTTCAGTGCTGCGTCCAAAATCAAGTCCGAGGCCGACCGGTCCCTGGTTTCCAATGCTCTCGACCGGGCCCTGTGCGCGGCACTGAGTGACAAATACCAGATGGTCCCGGCCGGTCAGCCGGCAGATCTGACCGTTCGCTCGGTTGTCGCCGACATCGTTCCGACCAACAAGGCAGTTGCCGGGGTCGCGACCGTCGTCAGCGTCGGTTCGGGCTTTGCCCTGCCTGTGAGCGTACCGCGCCTCCCCTTCGGCCTTGGCGGCCTGGCGATCGAAGCCGAAGCCGTCGACGCCACGGGAATGCAAAATGCCGCAATGCTATGGGCGCGTGGCGCAAACTCCATTCAGGACAATCCCCGCGTTTCCGAGGTCGGGGACGCCTATGGTCTCGCAGCGAAATTCGCCGGCGACTTCTCACGGGTGCTGATCGCCGGAAAGGAACCGAAGGGACTGAACCTTTCGCTTCCGTCGAGGCAGCGCGCCCGCTCCTGGCTCGGCGGAAAGCCGAAATATGCTGCCTGCGATGCGTTCGGCCGCGCACCCGGACTGCTTGGCGTGCTCGCTTCGAAGTACGGCGCTCCGCCGCAGTGGACGGAAAGGAAGTCAAAGCCTGTAATGACGCATTGACTGAGGTGCCAGCCCAGGCGCCATCCAGCCCTCCGCGAAGGTTTGGAAGAGGCGCCAAGGAGATCGACCGGCCTCGCTGGTCGAGGACGGGCGGAGACAGCGCCGGAACCCCAGGCATTGCTCTGCCCGCCTGCACTTCGCCTGCAGGGAGCGTCAGGTCCTGACGATCTCGCTGAACGGCGACTCGCCTCTGATGACAAGTGCTCGACCCAGCCGGGAATGCGTCGCAGGGGACGACCCGATGCAACATTCTTTCCTTTGTATGGAGACATTGTATTCTGATGTCGCAGACACACTTCGACTTGAGGAAAGAGTATGCGTGTCGACCATTCTAAAATTCGTTCGAAGACAGGATCTGGCCTGGCCGGCTCGCCCGGTGACCTGAAGCGCCAGGTCATGACATGCCGGGACGGTCGGCACCATTTGAGGTGCATGGCGCTCGGTGTGATCATTGTTGCCGCATCGTCTTTGAGCTCGCCGGCGTCCGCCGCCAATGTTCTCGAACGAGCGATCGAGGCCGCTCAGCCCTGCAAGCCTTTGAAGGTCAGGCAGCAGGTTTTGGGCGTCAAGGTCGAACTGGGCATCGACGAGCTCGACTTCGTCAAAATCGACACGATCGAGATCAGAGTGAACGGGGATTTGGCCGAGGCAAGCGCACTCGGCACGCTCGCATGCAAAACGTCGGACGATGCCCCTCTCAAGGGCGGCTTTTCAGCAAAGGCCCGAATTCACCTGCAGGCAAATCTCGCCACCTGCATAACGAACGCAAGTTCGATCGATATCATCGAGGCAGAGGGAGAGTTTGGTGACGTTGTCACGACGTTCGAACCCGAGATTTCGGCCGCCCTTCGCAAGGGTGTGGAGAAGGCGCTGAAGAAGCTCTGCGCGAGCTGAAATCGAAGGGGATATGTGAAACGAGGTGATCGGTCTGCAAGCAGGCAGCTCCGTGCCTCAGGCACGCTGCGTCGTCAACGGAGATAGTGGATGTGCGGCCGGGCGTGATAGGGCGAGGCTTCGACGCGCGCATCCACCGAGAAAACGTCCCTGAGGACCTCTTCGGTCAAGACTTCGGCCGGTGTGCCGGCCGTAACGATCTTCCCGCTCTGCATGACGATGAGCTCGTCGCAAAACATGGCCGCATGGTTGAGGTCGTGCAGGGCAATGATGCTGGTGACCGGCAGACCGGAGACGAGCCGCATGAGGCTGATCTGGTGCTGGATATCGAGATGGTTGGTCGGTTCGTCGAGGATCAGTTCTTTTGGCGACTGCGCCAGAGCTCTTGCGATATGGACGCGCTGCTTCTCCCCACCGGACAGGTTCTGCCAGCGATCATGTCGCTTGCCGGTCATGCCGGCCCGCTTCAACGCTTCCTCAACCGCCTGATCGTCGGCGAGCGTCCAGCCGGAAAACATCGAGCGGTGCGGAAAGCGTCCGAGCTTGACGACATCCACGACCCTCAGATCGGCGTTTGTTGTCGAATTCTGTTCAACGAAGGCGACGCGCTGCGCGATCGTGCGGCGTCCGATTGTCCCTATGTCCTTCAAATCGAGCGAGATGCGCCCGGAATTGGGGCGCTTCAGGCCGGCCAGAAGCCGCAGCAGTGACGTCTTTCCAGAGCCGTTCGGGCCAAGAAGGCCGAGCATCTTTCCCTGTGGCGCTTCGAAGGAGACGCCATCAATTATGGTCTTCCTGCCAATTTTCCAGACGAGGTTTTCGGCTTTGATGCTCATGATGCGCGCTGGAACCGGTAGAGAATGACGGAGAAGAAGGGAACGCCAACCAGCGCCGTGACGACCCCGATCGGCAGGACCTGCTGCGGGATGAGCGCGCGCGAGGCAATGTCGGCAAGCACCATGAAGATTGCGCCGACAATGGCGCAGGCTGGGAGAAGCCGGATATGAAGCGGACCGACGACGAAGCGTGCCGCATGCGGCACGACCAGACCGACGAAGCCGATCGAGCCGACCATGCTGACGATCGTAGCCGTCATCATTGCGGTAAGCGCAAACAGCACGATGCGGACCCTTCCGACGTTGACACCGAGAGATGCGGCTGCTTCGTCACCGAAGGCAAAAGCATCCAGAACCCTGGCATAGAACAGGCAGACGAGAAGCCCGAAGCCGACGACGCCGGAAACCAGCATGAACTCCGGCCAGCGCACGCCGCCGAAGCTGCCAAGCAGCCAGAACATGACGTCGCGAGCCTGCTGCGCATTGCCGGAAGTCGTGACCACGTAGGATGTGGCGGCGTTGAAGAGCTGCGAAGCGGCAACACCTGCAAGAATTGTCCGGTCAGCGCCGCCACGCGTACCGTTGGACAGCAGCGCCACGAAAAAAAATGCCGCAAATGCGCCGGCAAAAGCCCCGGCCGACAGCGAAACCGCACCTGCACCAACGCCGAGAATGACGATGGCGACTGCGCCGGTGGACGCGCCGGCGGAGATACCGAGCACATAGGGCTCGGCCAGCGGGTTGCGAAGCAGCGATTGCATGATCGCACCCGACAGAGCCAGTCCCGCGCCGCAGAAAGCGGCCACGAGCGCGCGGCTGAGGCGATAATCCCAGATCACGGTCTCGTGGATGCGGTTGAGTTCCACCGCAGTCCATCCCAGCCTGTTCGTGACGGCGGCAAACGTCGTGGTAAGCGGGATCGGCAGGTCGCCGATCCCGACACTGATGCCGACGACCAAGCCGACCGCCACAAGGGAGGCCAACAGGAGGACACCGAAGGGGGCAGCCTGCTGGAAGGAGCGGTTCGAGGCGGTCACTTGAGCAGGCCGAGCGCTTTCAGTTGTTCGGCCACCTGTTCGGCGCCGTAGATGGTGCGGATCGTCGGGTTCATGGCCTGGCCGTCCATGACGACGATTGCCTTGTTTTTCACCGCCGGCATCTGGCTGGCGGCCGGATCGCTGTTCAGGAACTTGATCTTAGCCTCCGGCTTGTCGAGTTCCCAGCGGTTGCGGTCGAGATTGGCCACGACGATGACATCCGGATTGGCGGCTATGATGCTTTCCCACCCGAGTGTCGGCCATTCGGCTTCCGCAGTGACGGCATTCTTGCCGCCGAGGAGATCGGCGATGAAGCCGGATGCGGCGTTCTTGCCCCCGAGATAGGCGTCTGCGGAAGGAGACTGGCTGGAGAACCAGAAGACGTAGGAAAGCTGCTTGCCATCCTTGGACACGCTGGTGCGCAATGCCGCTTCACGCTTCTTGAAGTCGGCGATCAGCGCCTGACCACGATCGGCGACGTCAAAAATCTGCGAAAGCTCGTCGATCTCCTTGTACAGCAGATCCATGTTCCAGAGCTGGTCGCGGCTGCCGTACTCGTTCTTGACCTTTTCGGTGCTGAGGCAGGTACTGGGCGAAATGTAGCTTGGTATGCCGACCTTGTCGAAGTCCTCGCGCTTGGCGACCTTGCTCGTCGGTCCGATCAGGCTTGGCAAAGCCGCTGCCACGAAATCCGGGTTCTGCGCCAGAATCGACTCGAAGGTCGGAAACTCGACAGACAGAAGCTTAACCTTCTCATTGGCTTCGGCGAGCTGCGGCAGAACCTTGCTCGGCCAGAATGCGGTGCCGGCCATTTTGTCTTCCAGACCGAGAAGCAGCATGATCTCCGCGCTGTTCTGGCCAAGTCCGATGGCTCGCTCCGGAGCCCTGGCGATGGTAACCTTCGCGCCGCAATTGTCGAGCGTCAGCGGATACGTGGTCGGCGCGGACAATGCCGGCGTCGCGATCAGGCCGAGGACGGTGAGCAGTCCGGGAACCGTAAGGGACTTGAAAACTTTCATGAAAACTTCCTGTTCTTCGAGCCCCCAAGATGGGGATTCTAAGGGCGCGGGCGGTATAACCCACTTGCCCGAGGAAAAACAAGAGTAATGCAGTCACCTTTGGCAATGGCAGATGCTGGCTCCCGTTCCCCCAACGGCCGAGCTGCTTGAGAAAACGAGGAATAGGCTCGATCGGGGGCGGCTCCCAAATTGACTACTGGAACTGCCGGCCGATCAGCGACTTCATCGCGTTGCAATGGAGGCGGGGGGCTTGGCGGAGGACTTTCGCGGTATGAGGGTCGGCGCCGAAACGCGGATCCGGTCCTCTGCCGAAACGGCACCGCTTGTGAGCAGATCCAACGCGTTTGATGCAATCTGCTCAAAGGGGACGCGCAGTGTCGTCAGCGGTGTCGCAAGATGGCTGACGATCGGGATATCGTTATATCCGACGACCGATACATCGTTGGGCACGGAAATCCCAAGGCGCGAAAGACCGGAAAGAGCGCCGATCGCGGTATTGTCGTTCACGGCAAAAATCGCCGTAGGACGATCGTCCAAGCGCATGAGCTGCTCGGCCGCATCTGCGCCCGTATCGATTCCGAAGGTCGACGGAACAATGCAGTCCGGACGGTTCAACACCCCTGCCTCTTCCAGGGCCTGCCTGTAGCCTTCGACGCGTCCGAGCGCGCTGGAGGCGTATGACGGACCGGCGATCACGCCGATACGACGGTGACCAAGGTCCAGGAGATGGCGCGTCGCCAGATAACCACCCAGCCGGTCGTCGCCAATCGAAGAAAGGCTCCGTCCGTCGGTGCGCAGAGCCAGGACAAGCGGCACGCCCCGGGCCACCAGCTCATCAGGAAAGTCATCGTCCTCGCGCGCGGTCGACAGGATCAGTCCGTCAACGCCACGCTTTAGAAGTGACTCGGCGGCAAGTCGATCGGCTTTGGGCTTGTCATCGGTCGTCGCGACAATGGCAAAGCGACCGCTTTTGCTGCACGCCTTCGCCAGGGCCTCGTAGAGCATCGCCATGACCGTATCGGTTAGCCGGGGAACAATCACGCCGACCGTCATCGTGTTGCCGCGTCTCAGGCTCGCAGCTGAGACGTCTCGGACATAACCCATGTCTTCCGCGATCTTGCGAACGCGGCGCGACGTTTCGTTGTCGGACCGGGGAAGCCGCTCGTCGAGGATGCGTGATACCGTGGATTTGGAAACGCCGGCGGCCGACGCAACATCCAGGATGGTGACGCGTGTCTGGCGGTTGCCTTCTTCGGCCTTTGAATCCATTTCACTTTTTCCCATCTGCAGCGTTCTCGCGATTGAGGCCTCAAGCATGCATTAAAAAAAATGTTGACTCCAGCAAAATCGGAAACGATAGTGGGAACGTTCCCATTAACGATCCCATCGCTGGTCGCATAGGCGGACAGCGGCTATCTAGGAGGAGATACCCCGATGCAAGCAATGGATTTGAGAGGCCTGAGCCCGGCACCCGTTACCGCATTCACGCGCGACGGGGAGGTCGACTACGCGGCCAATGCCCGTATCGCCAAGTGGCTTGCAGGCATGGACGGCGTGAAGAGCCTCGTCATTCTTGGCCATGCCGGCGAAGGTACGTTCCTGACCGAGGAAGAGCGCCTGAAGCTCATCCGCACCTATGTTGAAGCGGTCAATGGTCAACTTCCCATCATTGCAGGTATCACCGGTGAGGGCACCAGGGTCGCCGCCGAAGAAGCCAAGAAGTGCAAGGCTGCGGGCGCGACCGGTGCGCTGGTCTACCCGAACCACGGCTGGCTGCGTTTCGGCTTTCAAAAAGGCGCGCCGCAGGATCGCTACAAGGCGATTTGGCAAGAATCAGGCCTGCAGTGCATCCTGTTCCAGTATCCGGATGCCACAAAGGCTTCCTACGATATCGACACGCAGCTTGCGATTGCGACCCAGGACGGGGTCGTTGCCACCAAGAACGGCGTCCGCAACATGAAGCGCTGGTACGTCGAGATTCCGCAACTCAAGAAGGCCAACCCGAACCTGCAGATCCTGAGCTGCCATGACGAATGGCTGCTGCCGACCATGTTCGACGTTGACGGCCTGCTTGTCGGCTACGGCAATATTGCACCGGAGCTACTGATCGACCTCATCAAGGCAGGAAAGGCGCAAAACTATCCGCAAGCCCGCCAGATCTTCGAACGTCTCCTTCCGGTCACCCGTGCCGTCTATCACCGTGGCTCCCATATGGAAGGAACCGTGGCCCTGAAGCTCGGGCTCGTCCATCGTGGTGTGCTTGACCATGCCACCATTCGCGAGCCGCTGAAGAATCTGGGCGAAAAGGCAGAAGCCGAAATCTTCGCCGCCTTCGAGGCCGCGGGCATCGGCCGGGTCGAGCAGTTGATCGCAGCGGAGTGACTGAGAAAGCCCTCGTCGTTCGAACGGGGGCGTCTTCTTAGGGGAGGAAAATTGCGGTCGCATCGGGAGTGACGCGCCGCCGCAGTCGCACGGTCTGTTACGACATGCATACCTCGCCGACGAGAGAGCTTCCGGATCCACAGCCGCACCCAAGAGGATCCCGAAGTGAGCCATCCAACGTGTAGGTTCGAAGCCAGGCCGGGAGAGGGCCGGGCACAGGGAGGAAAACATGAATATGGAACAGCGCATAACCGCGCCGTCACCGGTTGTCGATCCACAAGCAGAAATCAGTGCACGCCTTGAACGGTTGCCAGTGACCCGGGAGGTGTTCTGGGCCCGAAACATCGTCGGCGCCGCGACATTCTTTGACGGTTACACCGTGATCGCCATCGCCTATGCGATGCCGGTTCTTGTCCGCGAATGGGGTTTGACGCCAGGACAGACGGGAATGATCCTGTCGATGGGTTACCTCGGGCAATTGATCGGCGCGGTCTGCTTTGGCTGGCTCGCTGAGCGGATCGGCCGCCTGAAAGTGCTGCTATTTACGATCCTGCTATTCGTCAGCATGGACATCGCATGCCTCTTTGCAGCCGGCGCCGGCATGATGATGGCATTCCGCTTCGTCCAAGGCATCGGAACCGGCGGCGAAGTTCCGGTCGCCAGTGCTTATATCAACGAACTGATCGGCTCGAAGGGGCGCGGCCGCTTTTTCCTGCTGTATGAGGTCATGTTCCTTCTCGGCCTCGTCGGCGCGGGCCTGATCGGCTACTTCATGGTCCCAGTCTACGGCTGGAAGGCGATGTTTGTCGTCGGCCTGGTCCCTGCAATCCTCATGATCCCCCTGCGCTGGTTCCTCCATGAATCACCCCGCTGGCTGGTCGCCAACGGCCGCTATGAGGAAGCCGACCGTATTGTCACCAAGTTGGAGAACAGCGCCCGTGCCGGCGGCAAGGAACTGCCGGAGCCGAAAGTCGTGGCCGCTCCTGCCCGCCGCAGATCCGACTGGCGCGAACTTTTCCAGGGCATTTACCTGAAGCGCACGCTGTCGATCTGGGCCATGTGGTTCTGCGCCTATATGGTCGCCAATGGGACGATCACCTGGCTTCCGACCCTCTATCGCCAGACGTTTAACCTGCCTCTTGAAACCAGTATTTTCTACGGCTTCGTCACCTCGGTCGGTGGCGTAATTGCGGCCGTTATCTGCGCACTGCTCATCGACAAGGTCGGCCGTAAGCGCTGGTATACAGGCGCCCTTTTGATTGCACCGATCCCGCTTGTCATCCTCGCCTGGCTGGGTGCGACGTCGGCGACACAGGTTCTCATCCTCGCCGGCCTCGCCTACGCCATCGTCCAGACCGTAACGTTCTCGCTCTACCTCTATTCGGCGGAGATCTATCCGACCCGTCTTCGTGCCATTGGCACGGGCACAGGCAGCGCCTGGCTGCGTCTCGGGTCCTCTGCCGGTCCTATCGCGGTAGGCTGGGTCATGTCATCGATGGGCATCCAGTATGTCTTCGCCGTCTTCGCAGCAATCCTGCTGGTCGGCGCCCTGGTGACGGCCCTCTTCGCGGTCGAAACCAAGGGGCGCGTCCTGGAGGAATTGTCGCCGTAATATCTACCGTCCGCATTCGAAGGACCCGAGAAGGCTTGGCGGGTAACCGCCAGGCCTTATCGCATATGTGACCTGCAGAATCTCCGGCATCCGTTCGGTGGTTTCGGTTGATTGATCTGGGGTTCGATCCCGCTCAAGGCGACGGCCGAACTCGTCACAGGCACGACGCGACTTCTCTTCGGTGCAGTTCTCCGCCGGTTTCAGGTCAGGAAGCATCGAGCGAATTCGGATGATGCCGCGATTGCCGCTCCGCGATAGCGGTGCCCTTCAAGGTGTCAGGACAGCCGCTCCGCTCAGGCGGCCGGCACGCAGATCGTCAAGCGCCGCATTGGCATCTGCAAGCCGATAGGTTTTCGTGTGGGTGCGCACACCTGCCTGGTGGGCGACGGGGAAGAATTCCTCGGCGTCTTTCCGCGTCAGATTGGCGACCGAAACCACGCTTCGCTCGCCCCAGATCAGCGCATAGGGCATTGCGGGCAGGTCACTCATGTGGATACCACCACATACGACCCGGCCTCCCTTTCGCACCACCTTCAACGCCGCCGGCACTAGTTCGCCTACCGGCGCAAAGATGATCGCCGCATCGAGCGCGACGGGCGGGCGCTCGTCCGAGCCTCCAGCCCAGACGGCGCCGAGACCGCGTGCGAAGCTTTGTGCCGCCTCGTCGCCGGGGCGCGAGAACGCATAGACGTCGCGGCCCTGCCAGTGACAGATCTGCGCGATGATGTGCGCGGCCGCGCCGAAGCCGTAGAGCCCGATCCTCTTGCCGTCGCCGGCCCTCTTCAGCGAACGCCAGCCGATAAGGCCGGCACAGAGGAGCGGTGCAAGGGCGACGGGATCGGCCCGGCTGTCGAGGACAAAGGCATAATCGGCATCCGCAACGACATGGGTGGCAAAGCCTCCGTCGCGGGTATAGCCGGTAAATTGCGGCTCATCGCAAAGATTTTCCTCTCCGCTCCTGCAAAACGAGCAACAGCCGCATGTATGACCGAGCCAGGGCACGCCGACCCTTTGCCCCATGCGCGACGGCGCTATTCCTTCCCCGACAGTCTCGACGATGCCGACGATCTCATGGCCGGGAACGAGCGGCAGCTTTGGGTTCGGAAGATCGCCGTCGCAGACATGAAGATCGGTCCTGCACACCGCGCAGGCCTCGACCCTCAGCATCAATTGTCCTTTTGCGGGCACGGGATCCGGCCGGTCGACCGGACGCAGGGGCATCCCGATTGCCTCAAGGATCATAGCTTTCATCAACCGTTCCTCATCTTCATGATGCCATGATCCTGAAATCGCGGCAAACCGGCATTGACGGCTGTCAAAGACGGCTGGCGCCCGTTCCTCGCACTTATGGAGAGTTCCCCTCGCGGGAGATGTTGATCCAGCTCAATGAGCCGAACCGCGTGTCGTGATTTGCTTTGCAGGGGCAGGGAGACCTAGAAATGGATCGTCGTCGCAGGCAAGACCACGCCGCCTTTATCGTCGGGATATGGCTCATCGCCGCCCCCTGGGCACTCGGAAGCTTCAGCCCGGATTCCGTTCCTCTCGGCGCGGCGGCGTGGAATTTCCTGGTCCACGGAGTTGCCGTCGCCATCCTGGGCGCGACGGCACTCGCATCCTACCGCTTATGGGAGGAATGGGTTAACCTCCTGATCGGTATCTGGCTTATCGCTTCGCCATGGATGCTCCACGACGTTGAAAAGCCGCCCTTTGTTTGGAATGCGTTGATCTGCGGCATTCTTCTCGTCGTCCTCGGCATATCGGCACTTTACGGTACGAAACCGTCCGAGCGCCGCTGAAGAACAGGCCGCGGCGACTGGACCAGCCAATGATGACATTGCTGATGACAACGGAAGCATTCCAGCGCCTCAGCCTGGCGCTTGCGATCGGCATCCTGGTCGGCATCGAGCGCGGCTGGCAGGAGCGAGAGGCGGCACCGGGCGGAAGGGTCGCAGGCATTCGCACCTATGGCCTTTCAAGTTTCCTTGGTGGCCTATGCGGCTTCCTTCAGCCCGCAACGGGGCCGATCCTGCCGACGACGGTCTTTGTGTTCTTTTGCATCACAATTCTCGTTTTCAACTCCATGCAGGCGGCGCGCGACGAGGATTACAGCGCGACCGCTGCCATTGCCGCGATATCGGTTTTCGTGCTTGGTTTCAGCGCCGTAGTTGCCGACATGACGACGACTGCGGCGAGTGCCGTTGCAATAACGGTGCTTCTGGCGGCACGCGAACCGTTGCATGGGTTTCTTCGGCGGCTGACCTGGCTCGAACTCAGGGCCGCCTTGATCCTGTTGACGATGACGGTCGTCATCTTGCCCATCCTGCCCGACAAGCCGATCGATCCCTGGCAGGCGATCAATCCCTTCGAGCTCTGGATGATGACGATCCTCGTGGGCGCCGTCTCTTTTTTTGGTTACATCCTGATCAAGATCAGCGGCGCACGCGCTGGAATCCTGATGACCGGCGCAAGCGGCGGCATCGTTTCCTCGACGGCGTTGACACTTTCCTTTGCTCGCCAGTCGATCCAGGTGCCTGCGCTCTCGTCCCTGCTTTCGGCAGGGGCGATGCTGGCTGGAGCGGTATCCCTCACCCGGGCGCTTCTGATCTGCGGCGTGATTGCGCCGGCGGCGCTGTGGGAACTTGCGCCATTGCTCGCTCCAGCGGCTGCGGCCTTTGCTATCGGTGGCGGCCTCCTCGGAGCGCTACGGCGTCCGGAAGACAGTTCCAACTTCTCGCCGCGAAACCCGCTCGAGGTTATGGTGGCGCTGCGTTTTGCTCTAGTTCTCGCCGTCGTGACAATCCTGACGCGGGCGACCCTGGTTGTCTTCGGAACAAGATCGCTGCCCGTCCTCGCCTTCGTGACAGGACTGGGCGATCTCGACGCGATAACGCTTTCGGTTGCGAAACTGACGTCGATCCAGCTCTCAGCGGATGCGGCCGCCCGCGCCATAGCGGTCGCGGCCTTCGCCAATCTCCTCGCGAAAGCTGTTCTGGCGGCAATCATGGGGAGCCTCGCCTACGCGGTTCGTCTGGCGATCGCAACCGCTGCGGCGGCTCTTGCCGGGCTTTTGGGTTTTCTTCTGACATGAGTGCTCGCCGAGAGGACTGCTTCGGAAAATTGAGACATGTCAATGCGGGGCTTCGAAGGGATGCGACAGTGATGAGGATCTGGTCTCATCGTTTTCCGTTCGGGGTCTCCCAATGAAACAACACCTCTTTCTTCCACTCCTCGCCTATCCGGATATGACTTCCGAGTTCATGATCGCCAATGCGGTCGCACTTGCTCACCACATGCAGGCGACACTCACCGTCTGTGCGGTGGAGATCACGATTCCCGATGTTTCCAATGCGCTATCGTCGCTGATCATCGACGCCGCGAAGATGGCACGGGATGCCGAGGATCTGAGCCGTAAGCGCGCCTCGGTCCTGACCCAAAAGGCGCTCGATCAGGCGAAGGCCGCTTCCGTCGATGTGCGTCTGCGCGAGATCAAGGCGGGTGAGCCTTTCGTCGCTGAAGCGCTTGCGGAAGCATCGCGTGCCTATGATCTCGTGCTTCTGGAATCGGCGGGTGTCTCCCGCCCGATCGTTGAGGCAGTCCTGTTTGCCTCCGGCAGGCCGCTCATCCTTTATCCCGCCGCACCGTTCGGCGGGAGGCTGGATCACGTCGCTATCGCCTGGGACGGCAGCAGGGCCGCCGCGCGCGCTGCCCATGACGCCTCGCCCTTCCTGGACCGGGCATCCAAGGTCTGCCTGCTCTCCGTCATCGACGAGAAGCCGGTCAAATTCGATACGGGCGACCATCTTGTCGAGAATCTGCTCAAGAGCGGGGTGATGGCGGAGACGGTGCGAGCGCATGCAGGCAGCGAGCCCGTTGGCGAAGTCCTGCAGACCAAGGCTTTCGAGTGGCGTGCCGATCTGCTCGTCATGGGCGGCTTCGGCCATTCGCGTCTGCGTGAATTCGTGCTCGGCGGCGCAACCGACGCCGTGCTGACCAATATCACGCTGCCCATCCTGTTGTCGCATTAAGGACTGACCGACCATGTTCAAGGATCGTCTTCGCAGCAAGTCGCTCTGGGGTCGCATCGTCAATGCCGACGAGGCCGCCAAGCTGATCACCGACGGCATGACCGTCGGCATGAGCGGCTTCACGCGCGCCGGCGAGGCCAAGGCCGTGCCGCTGGCACTGGCGGAAAAGGCAAAGCGTGATCCGCTGAAGATTACGCTGATGACCGGCGCATCGCTCGGTAACAATCTCGACAGGACGCTTGTCGAAGCTCACGCCATTGCCCGCCGCATGCCTTTCCAGTCCGATGCCGTCATGCGCAAGGCGATCAACGCCGGCGAGGTGATGTTCATCGACCAGCACCTGTCGGAAACGGTCGAGTTCCTGCGCAGCGGCCAGTTGGCACCCGTCGACATCGCCGTCATCGAGGCGACCGCGATCACCGAAGACGGCGGCATCGTGCCGACCACCTCCGTCGGCAATTCGGCGAGTTTCGCCATCCTGGCGCCGAAGGTGATCGTCGAGATCAACCTGTCGCAGCCGGAAGCGCTCGAAGGGCTCCATGATATCTATATCCCGACCAGGCGGCCAAGTCGCGAGGCGATCCCGGTCGTGGCACCCGACAGCCGCATCGGGGTGCCCTTCATTCCAATCCCGCCGGAAAAGATCGCGGCTATCGTCCTTACGCAAAGTAGCGACAGCGCGTCCACGGTGGAAGCGCCGGATGCGCAGACGAATGCGATTGCCGGTCATCTCACCGAATTCCTGCTCAACGAGGTGCGCCATGCCAGGCTGACGGAGCGCCTCTTGCCACTGCAGGCAGGCATTGGCACGATCGCCAACGCGGTGCTCCAGGGGTTCACCGAGACACCCTTCCACGATCTCACCATGTATTCTGAGGTGCTGCAGGATTCGACCTTCGATCTCATGGATGCCGGCAAGCTGAATTTCGCCTCGGGGTCCTCGATGACACTGTCGACGGAGAAGCATTTGCGGGTATTTTCCGCGATCGAGCGCTACAAGCAGCGGCTGATCTTGCGCCCACAGGAGATCAGCAACCATCCTGAGGTCATCCGCCGCCTCGGCATCATCGCCATCAACACGGCCCTGGAACTCGACATCTATGGCAATGTCAATTCGACCCATGTCGGCGGCACGCACATGATGAACGGTATCGGCGGCTCCGGCGATTTCGCCCGCAACGCCTATATGTCGATCTTCGTGACGAAGTCGCTCGCCAGGGACGGTGCGATTTCACGCGTCGTGCCAATGGTCAGCCATGTCGACCATACTGAGCACGATGTCGATATCCTCGTGACGGAGATCGGCCTTGCCGATCTGCGCGGCCTGGCGCCGCGGGAGCGGGCGGAAGTCATCATCGCCAACTGTGCGCATCCGAATTATCGCGAGGCACTGGCGGATTATTACAAGCGGGCGCTGCTGCGCGGCGGGCAAACACCGCATCTGATTGAGGAAGCGTTCGGCTGGCACGACAATCTGCGCCGGACAGGCAAGATGCTTGCGTAGCCACCTGTTGCGACCTGATGAAATTCGCTAGGGCTTAAGGTGGCATCAGCCGTCCGGTGCTGGCCACGCTCGCTGCGAACCTGAACACGGAAATGACGCGCGATGACCTGTTCGGGCGGACAGGTGGCCACGAGTTCAACTCCTCACGGTCCCGGCTCTACCATTTGCGGCGGGCCAGCGTCCTGCAAGGCAGCGGCATCGATGCTCGCATCGCGGATCATGGCGTATTTGACCTGCGTGACCTTCAAGTCACGGTACCAGTCGACCAGTGCGCCCCACGGGTCGGTTATCTTGGAAAGGCCGGAGATGAAGGCGACGACGGTGCCGATCTCGGTCTTGCCGGTGACGACATAGTATCCGCCGAGCGCGAAGATGCCCGCATATTCCAGCTGCGTCATCAGGTTCATCAGGAAGTTCATCGTGAACTTGATCCTGTAGATGCTCATATTGGTCGAAAAGAGCGTCTGGACGCGGTCGCTCTGAGCATTCAACGTCTCGCTGGTAACCAGGTGCTCGGCCATGCCTTCGCTGACATGGCGCATGACGGTGATCTTGCTCGCCATCCGGCGATTGATCGCCGATTGCATCATGGGAACGAAGCCCACCTGGGGAAAAAAGACGATGGCGACGGCAAACGCCATCAGCGGCTGCAGGAAGATCATGTAGCCGCCGACGGCAACGAGGATGCCGGCCTGCAGCAGCGGCTCGGAGATGCTGGTGCCGACGAAGCCGCCGACGGGTTCGGCTTCGGCGAGCATGATCGAGAGCTGTACGCCTTCGGCAAGCGCATCGAGCGGCGCCTCTCGCGAGCGTTCTGAGACAGCGAGCACCGACATGCGCAGCCAGCGGATCGCGACTTCGCCGATCCAGCTGCGATAAAGGTTGAGCAATAGCTTGGTCAGGCCCTCCAGCAGCACGAGGCCGAGATAGGCAAGGACGAGGAGGAGGATGGCGGCATAGGGCGCGCCCTGCGTCATGGCATTGATGATGCGCCTCTGGACCTCCAGCGGTGCTGTGCCGGCGAGAAAGAGGAGCATCGCAACGCCCGCGATCGCAGTCTGGTGGCGACGGCCCATGAGGAGGACGAAACCGAACAGGTTTCTCGGCATCTTCCCTTCGTCCTCTGCTGTGTTGATGGAATAGAATATCGCCGCATGGTCGTCGTTGCGCGGTTTTAAGGCCTTGCGCCATGATCGGCGTCAAAATTGAGGAATGGATCGCTACTGGATCACCGAGTTCTGAGGGGTGGAAGGGCGCGTGCTGTCGGCCTGCGGCTTGATCCAGAGGATGCTGAATACGCTGGCGATCATGAGAAGGAGGATAATCAACAGAAGTCTGCGCAACGACGTTTCCCGGCAGGGCGGAGAGGCTGCTCCGCCAGAACAGGCGGGCAGCTTGCCCGCCCCGCCATTTTCCATGCCGCGCAAAGCCTGACCTTGATCGTCGTCAAAGTCCGGAACGAAGCTATCAGCGGGCGCTATCGTCGAGCTCTTCGAGCGCGTCAAGCAGGCGTTTCTGGATCTCGGCCTCCTGCCGGTTGATGGCGACGATAAGCCTGCGCATCGCACCGCGCATGCCGTGGAGCTGGTCGACGAGCTCCATGACGACGTCGACGCCGGCCTCGTTGACGCCCATTTGGCGTGTGAGGTCGAGGATCAGGCGGGCGCGGGCAAGATCGGCATCCCGGAACCGGCGCCGGCCCTCGGAAATATCGGGGGCGAGCCAGCCCTGCTCGACCCACAGATCGAGCTCGGTCACGTCGATTTTGAGGTAGAGACGGAATTCGCGATCGTCCATGGTCAGGCCTCCATGTTCTTTCTCGGATCCTGTGTGTCGGCTGCCGCCCAGTCCTTGGCGAAGGCGGTCAGCTGTTCGTCGGGCTGTTCGGGCAGCATGATCTTCAGCGTCACATAGACGTCACCGGCGTCGCCGCCGCGCTTGGCAACACCCTTGCCCTTGAGGCGCAGCACCTTGCCGCTGCTGGAATTCGCCGGCAGCGTCAGGTTGACCGGCCCCGAAGGCGTCGGCACGCGCACCTTTCCGCCGAGTACCGCTTCTCTTAAGGTGACGGGCAGATCGAGGCGGATGTCGTCGCCGTCGCGGGTGAAGAAACGGTGCGGGCGCACATGGATGTCGATCAGCGCATCGCCGGCCGGCCCGCCGCCGAGGCCGGGTTCTCCCTTGCCGCGCAGGCGCAGCGTCTGGCCGTCACGCGTGCCGGGCGGGATCTTGACGTCGAGTGCCGGCCCGTCCGGCAGCCGCACCTGGCTCTGCGCGCCGTTCACGGCATCGAGGAAATCCACCTCCATCGAGAAGCGCCGGTCCTCGCCCTTGGCGCGGAACTGGGCAGCGCCGCTGCTGCCGCCAGCGCGGCGCGAGAAGAAGTTTGCGAAGAGATCGTCGGCGTCTCCAAAATCGGCAAAGCCGGCGTCGTTGTGATAGGCGCCGCCCGGGCCGCTCGAGGAGGCATAGTCTCGATAGTAACTGCGGGGCGCCTGTTCGGCTCCCGTGATGTCGATTTCGCCACGATCGAAGCGACCGCGCTTCTCTTCGTCGCTCAGGATTTCATAGGCGGCAGAAATCTCCTTGAACTTCGCCTCGGCCTTCTGGTCGCCGGGGTTCAGGTCGGGGTGGAGCTTCTTGGCAAGCTTGCGGAATGCCCCCTGAATTTCCTTCTGGGTGGCATCCCGTTTCACGCCCAGAAGCTCGTATGGATCTTGGCTCATACATGTCTCCGTGTAAGGGCAGCGAATACTGCGGACTGGAATCCGCCTTGATATAGGTTGCCGGTTCGATGTCGGGGAGGGGAGGAGGGCAGCGTCCTGTCATTCGGCCTGGCTCGAAGGGACAGCGCTAGCTCCTACGGTGGGCAGGAGCGCCGGCCCCGGCCGTTCCCCTCTTCCGGCTGGCAGTCCAGGCGGCAGGCACGAAGAGCAGCACCGCGCAGGCAACCGTGCCCAAAGGCCGACTGCGGCGTGCCCCAAAGCAAAGGAGCCAGGGCGACGCGGCAAGCCATGTGCCCTGATCAAAGTCAAAATTGACGTATCCGCGGCTGTTTCTCATGCCGTCGCCGGTGTCTCTCCGGCGATATCCAGCACCATCCGGCCTTCGATCGTTCCCGCTTTCAGGCCGGCAAAGATATTATTGATATCGTCAAGCGGCGCCCTGGTGATCTCGGCCCGGACGCGGCCATCGGCGGCGAAGGCGAGCGCTTCGTCGAGATCGCGGCGCGTGCCGACGATCGAGCCGCGCACGGTAATGCGCTTCAGCACGACGTCGAAGATCGGCGTCGGGAAGTTGCCAGGCGGCAGTCCGACAAGGCTGACGGTACCCTTCCGGCGCACTATGGAAAGCGCCTGCGAGAAAGCCGGCGGGGAGACGGCGGTGACAAGCACGCCATGTGCGCCGCCGCCCGTCGCCTTCAACACCTTCTCTATCACGTCTTCGGAAAGCGCGTTGAGCGCAAGATCGGCGCCAACCTCACGAGCGAGGTCGAGCTTGGCGGCGGCGATATCGAGGGCGAGCACCTTGAGGCCCATCGCCTTGGCATATTGGATCGCAACATGGCCAAGGCCGCCGACGCCCGAGATCGCTACCCACTCGCCGGGTCGGGCTTCGGTTTCCCTGAGACCTTTGTATGTCGTAACACCGGCGCAGAGGATCGGCGCGATCTCGGCGAAATTGACGTCATCGGGAAGGCGTGCGGCAAAGGCTGCAGAGGCGATGACATATTCTGCAAAGCCGCCATCGCAGCTGTAGCCGGAATTGTGCTGATGTTCGCAAAGCGTTTCCCAGCCGGTCTCGCAATATTCGCAACGCAGGCAGGCGTCGTGCAGCCAGGCGACGCCGACGGCATCGCCTTCCTTGAATTCAGTGACGCCGGGGCCGAGAGCGGCAACGATGCCTGCCGCTTCGTGGCCTGGAATGAAGGGCGGCGTCGGCTTGACGGGCCAGTCGCCGTCGGCTGCATGCAGGTCGGTATGGCAGACGCCACAGGCGACCACCTTCACCAGTATTTCGCCCGGTCCGGGAACTGGCACCGGCACGCATTCGATTACAAGCGGCTTGCCGAATTCACGCACCACCGCCGCCTTCATCATCTTGCCCGTCATGATCTTCATCCTTTCGCGATGATTGTCCGGCGTGATGATGAAGGGGACGCCCACCGGCGCATTGATCCATCGCAAGACAGACGCGTCCGGTGTCGCAGGTCGGGGCGCGCCCGTCCGGATGCTGCCTGAAGGGCCTCTATATCGCTCCCGAACCGACGATACGTCTGCGGACCCTCCGCGATCAGGCACCACCGCGACAGATGCCTGCCGTCTCCTTCATGACATATGTCAAGGAGGGCGGACGGGATTGCCAATAGAAGGACGAACATCGGCAATGTCCGCAGGTTCGATTGGAGGCTCCGCAATTGAGAAAGCATCAGCTTTGTGTCCTGGTTTCCGCCGCTTTTCTCCTTGGCCTTGGCCAGCCGGTTCTTGCCCAGGATCGCTCCTCGGTCTTCTCGGCTCGCTTCGAGGCCCTCTGGAACAAGATGACAGGCCGAGGACTTCCCGAAAATGTCTCCATGTCCAATGGCCGCATCGAGGCCCAGCAGGTGCTGATTTCGGCGAAATTCGCTGGCCGGCTTGCCGATGTACTCGTCGATGAAGGCCAGATCGTCGACGCCGGCGCGCCGATCGCCCGGATCGATACGGCCGATCTCGATGCCCAGCTTGCTGGCGCCAAGGCCCAGGTTCGCCGAAGCGAGACGAGCCAGGTCGAAGCCGAGGCCTCAATTGCCCAGCGCCAAAGCGAGCTTGCACTGGCCAGGCAGGAATTCGAACGCGCGCGATCGATGAGCAACACGGGCAGTGGAACGATGCAGCAGCTCGAACTGCGCCGCAGCCAGCTGAGCGTTGCCGAGGCTGCACAAAGGGCAGCGCTCGCAAGCCGCGACGAGGCGGAAGCGGCAACAGAAGCGGCGCAGGCGGAAGTGGTGCGCATTCAAACTTTGCTCGACGATGCTGTGCTGAAGGCGCCGCGCCGGGGCCGTGTCGAATACAAGCTCGCGCAGACTGGCGAGGTCGTTGCCGCCGGTGCGCCGGTTGCCACGCTGCTCGATCTCTCCGACGTGTCGATGACGATCTTCCTGCCGGCCCGTGCAGCCGGCACCTTGGCGATCGGCGATGAGGCGCGCATTATTCTCGATCCGGCGCCGCAATATGTCGTGCCGGCGACGGTCTCCTTCGTCTCTTCGCAGGCCCAGTTCACGCCGAAGACCGTAGAGACGCAAGACGAGCGCGAGAAGCTGGTCTTCCGCGTGAAGTTGAAGATCGCTCCCGATCTGCTCAAGGATTATGAATCGCGCGTCAAGACCGGTGTGAGGGGCATCGGCTATGTCCGCACCGACCCCAAGTCGGGCTGGCCGGCCGAGCTGCAAGTGAAGCTGCCGCAATGAGCGAACCGACCGTTCGCCTTACGGCCGTGACGCATCGTTACGGCCAAATTGCCGCGCTCGATGGTGTCGAGCTCGCCGTTCCCGCCGGCTGCATGGCCGGACTGATCGGCCCCGATGGCGTCGGCAAATCGACGCTGCTCGGTCTTGCGGCGGGTATTACCCGCATCCAGCACGGGCATGTCGAGGTGCTTGGCGGCGACATGGCCGATTGGCGCCATCGTCGTGACACCCGTACCCGCCTTGCCTTCATGCCGCAGGGCCTCGGACGCAATCTCTATCCGACGCTGAGCGTGGCAGAAAACCTCGATTTCTTCGGCCGTCTTTTCGGCCAGGACGGTCGGCAGCGCCTGGCGCGCATGGACGAGCTACTGCGAATGACCGGCTTGCTGCCTTTTCGCGACCGGCCGGCCGGCAAGCTTTCGGGTGGCATGAGGCAGAAGCTCGGCATCTGTGCCTCGCTCCTGCATGATCCCGATCTGCTGATCCTCGACGAACCGACGACCGGCATTGATCCGCTCTCGCGGCGGCAGTTCTGGGAGCTCGTCGATCACATTCGTGCGCGGCGGCCGCAGATGAGCGTGATCGTCGCCACCGCCTATATGGAGGAGGCCGAACGCTTCGACTGGCTTGCCGCATTGCACGCAGGCAGGCTGATCGCGACCGGCAGCCCCGGCGATATCATGCGGCAGGCTCGGCAGCAGACCCTGGAGGCGGCCTTCACGGCTCTGATGCCGAATACCGGCAAGCTGGATCGCGGCCCGCTGATCGTCACGCCGCGTGCGATCGTCGACGGACCGCCGGCAATCGAGGCGGAAGACCTGACGTGCCGCTTCGGCGATTTCGTCGCGGTCGATCATGTCAGCTTCCGTATTGCGAAGGGCGAGATTTTCGGCTTCCTCGGTTCGAACGGCAGCGGCAAGAGCACGACGATGAAAATGCTGACGGGGCTATTGCCGTCGAGCGAGGGTGTCGCAAAGCTCTTTGGCCAGCCGCTGAAAGCCGGCGACATCGAGACCCGCAAGCGCGTCGGCTACATGTCGCAGGCGTTCTCCCTCTATGGCGAGCTGACCGTTCGCCAGAACCTCAGGCTGCATGCGCGTCTTTTCGGTTTGCCGGCTGCAGATATCGACGGGCGCGTCGGCGAGATGCTCGCCGAATATGATCTCGACGACTTCGCCGACCAGCGGCCAGAGGACTTGCCGCTCGGCATTCGCCAGCGTCTCCAGCTTGCAGCCGCCCTCATCCACAAGCCGGAAATTCTGATCCTCGACGAGCCTACGTCCGGCGTCGATCCGGTGGCTCGCGACGCCTTCTGGCGATCCCTGATAACGCTGTCGCGGCGCGACGGCGTCACGATTTTCCTGTCGACGCATTTCATGAATGAGGCCGAGCGCTGTGACCGCATCTCGCTGATGCATGCCGGCAAGGTGCTGGCGGTCGGCACCCCTGCCGAACTCCGCGCCGAGCGGGGCAATGCGACGCTGGAGGAAACCTTCATCGAGGTGCTGAGCGAGGCGGGTATGGGAGAGGGTGTTGACGCCGATGCCGGGGGCATTGAGCTCGCCGGTGCCGCCGCCAAGCCCATGCGTCTCTTCGACCCCCGCCGGCTCTTTGCCTACGCGCGGCGGGAGACGATCGAAATCCTGCGCGACCGGGCGCGGCTCGTCTTCGCGCTGCTCGGGCCGGTCCTGCTGATGCTCACTTTCGGATACGGCATCTCCTTCGATGTCGAGCATCTGCCTTTCGCCGTCTACGATCAGGATCAATCTTCAGAAAGCCGACAGCTGGTGGAGAGCCTGCAGAGCTCGCGTTATTTCCAGGAGCAGCCGCCGATTGCCTCGACCGAGGAGCTGCAGCATCGGCTGCAGGATGGTGAGCTGATGGTGGCCATCGAGGTCCCGCCCGATTTCGGCCGCGACCTGCTGCGGCAGGAGGCGCCGGAGGTCTCCGTATGGCTCGACGGCGCGATGCCGTTCCGTGCCGAGACGGCGCGCGGCTATGTTTCCGGTCTCGTCTCCTCCTATCTCGCTGATGTCTCGGCGCGGCACTCAGGCCGCTTCGAACAACCCTATCCCGTCAATATCGAAAGCCGCTTCCGCTATAATCAGGATTTCAAAAGCGCCAATGCGATCGTGCCGAGCGTCATCATGCTGATGCTCGTATTGATCCCGGCGATCATGACCGCGCTCGGCATCGTCAAGGAGAAGGAGACCGGCTCGATTGCCAATTTCCAGGCGACGCCGGTCACGCGTATCGAATTCCTGCTTGGCAAGCAGCTTCCCTATGTGGCGATCGCCTTCGTCAGTTTCCTGATGCTGGTGCTGATGATGCGCATCGTCTTCGACGTACCGATCAAGGGCTCCGTCGGTCTGCTTGCGGCGGGCTCTGTCCTCTATATCCTCGCGACGACTGCCTTCGGTCTCTTCGTTTCGAGCTTCGTGCGCAGCCAGGTGGCGGCGATCTTCGCAACGGCGATCATTGCGGTCGTCCCGGCCGTGAATTTTTCCGGTCTGCTGGTGCCGGTCTCGTCGCTCTCCGGGGCCGGGCGGTTCATGGGGCTGCTTTTTCCCTCGGCCTGGTACCAGCCCCTGAGCGTCGGCGTCATCACAAAGGCTCTCGGCCTTGCCGAACTCTGGCCTAACCTCATCGCCCTTGCCGGTTTCGGTGTCGTGTTCGTCGGTGCCGCACTTGTGGCACTCAGAAAGCGGAGCGCCTGACATGTGGGGCAAGCTCAACCGGATCTTCCGCCTCGGCGTCAAGGAGCTCTACAGCCTGAAGGCCGATCCCGTGATGATGGTTCTCATCGTCTATACTTTCACCATTGCCGTCTATACGGTTTCGACCGGCGCCAAGCTCGAGGTTGAGAACGCCTCGGTCGCCGTCGTCGACGAGGACCGTTCGATGCTCTCGACACGGCTACGGGACGCAATGCTGCAGCCCTTCTTCAAGGAGCCAGTGTTGATTGGCGCTGATGAGGTGGATGCGGCAATGGATGCCGGTCGATTCGTCTTCGTACTGGAGATCCCGCCCAAATTCGAGGAGGATGCGATTGCCGGCCGCAAGCCTTCGCTGCAGCTCGATATCGACGCGACAGCCATGGCGCAGGCCGGCAACGGAGCCTCCTATATTCAGAGCATCGTCCTGCATGAGATGGCGACGGCCTTGCCGAATAGCGCAGCGGCGTCGCCGGTCAATCTCGTCGTCAGCGCACGATTCAATCCCAACCTGCAATCGACCTGGTTCACGGCGGTCATGCAGGTCATCAACAATGTGACGATGCTTTCGGTCATCCTGACCGGTGCAGCGCTGGTCCGAGAGCGGGAGCACGGCACGATCGAGCATCTTCTCGTCATGCCGGTCACGCCGGCGGAGATCATGATGTCGAAGGTCTGGGCGAACGGGCTGGTGATCGTCGTGGCGGCTGTGCTGTCGCTCGTCGTCGTGGTCGAAGGGTTTCTTTCGGTGCCGATCGCCGGCTCGATCTGGCTCTTCGTCTTCTGCGCGGTGCTTTACCAGTTCTCCGTCACGTCGCTCGGCATTCTGATCGCCACGGCGTCCGGCTCGATGGCGCAATTCGGGCTGATCTCGATGCCGATCCTGATGGCCATGAACCTGCTTTCCGGCAGTACGACGCCGATGGATAGCATGCCGCTGTGGTTGCAATATGCGATGGTGGTTTCGCCCGCGCCGCATTTTGTCTCCCTGTCGCAGGCAATCCTCTACCGCGGCGCTGGCTTCGATGCGGTCTGGCAGGAGGTGGCGGCGCTGATCGCGATCGGCGTGCTCTTCTTTTGCAGCGCGCTCATGCGGTTCCGGCGGGCGCTGGCGGATGCGCGGTAGAGATCGTGGCAATACCGTGATGGCGTGCGGTGGCCTGCACCTGCCAGTACCTTTGCGTCATGTGTGGGGAGAAGGTCGCGACAAAGGCGGAAAACACAGCGCGCCATTGGCGAGGTCGCACTGTTAACAGCGCGCGACCGTCTCCACCGCGCCCCTCAGCTTATGCCCCGGACTTTGCTTGCGATCGATGAGGACCGAGCATTTGGCATGACGCACCACGCGGTCGACCACGGCCCCGAAAATATAGTCGGTAATATCCGCCACATGAGTCGACAGTATGATGAGATCGGCCTGCTTCTCCCGCGCGGCGGCCAAAAGCACCCTGGCCGCGCTACCGGTATGGACCTCGACCAGGGCAGGGATCTTCATCTGTCGGCAGAGCAAGGTGAGCTTATCCTCGGCATCCTTTATGGCGGCGGTCTCGAAGTCCTCCGGCAGGCTCGTCGTCATATAGTGTGGCACGGTTTCGACGGCGTGAACGACGAAGATCGAGCCATCCTTGTCGAGGAGGCCGGCTGCCTTGTTCAGGATGCGCTCGGCCGTTTCGCGAGGGCCATTGCCTATTGCACAGACTATCGTTTGGTACATATCGGATCACTACCCTTGTCCGCCAGATCGTCATGCGATCTTAGCCTCCCGCATGGATCAGACATTGACCAACATCAAGAAACGGTCCCAGATCATATCTGATGCGGGACAGAGCGGCTGCGGCAGGCGGTGCCGTATCTTCAAGCCATCGAGGGAACAGCCGAACCGATACCCTGAAAAACTCACTTAGAGCGCCGTGCGTCCATTCGGACGCACAAAGGACGCTCTAACTCTTTGAATCTACGAATTAGGCTTTCCGAAAATCGATTCCGATTTTCGGGCCGATGCTGTAGCTTTCAGGTCCAAAGGGCGCTGATGGCGAGGGTCAGGGAGAAGGCAACCAGTACTGCGCAACCGCAACGCCGTGCAACAGGTGGCATTTGCGCTTGGCGTCCAACAAGCAGACTGCCAAGGCCAAGCCAGATCGCCGACGTCACCGTCACGCAGACGACGAATGTCGCTGTCGCTGCGGGTACCCCCGCTTCGACAGCGGGCACGAGGGTGAGGCCGATGATGATGGCCTTGGGATTGAGCAGCGTGGTGATGAAGAGCTGATCGACGCCGAGCGTGTTCTGCCCGCCCTCCGGCGCCCCAACCCATAGCTTGAGCGCAAGATAGAGAACCCAGATCGCCGAAATCAGCTTGACGATACTGGCAATGCCTGGATGGCCATAAAGGAGCGGAGCGGCGATGCTCGACACTGGAACGATGATTGCGAGATAGGCAAGCACCACCGCGGCGATGAGCGACAGGGACCGCCAGACGGTCAGCGTTGTCGACGCCAAGGCCAGAACCGCATTGGTGGGGCCTGGCAGGATCAGCAGCGAGAAGACGGCGATAACGAATGTCGGCAGGTTCATCAAATCCGGTCCTTGATCGTCTGCCACCCTTCTCATGAATTCTGACGGACGGTCTTGATCTGTATCAGTTCGAGTACCGCCCCGGCCAGATTGAGATTTATCAAGGACGAGCAAGCGGAGGGGCGATAGCAACGGCATGCAATATTCGTCCGTCAAGCGAAGACATCGGCACCCCTGTTGTGCTGCCTCATCGAAGACAAGCGAAGCTCTCGCATCACCATAGGGATGTGAAATCCATGTTTGAAAAGCGGCCTCTCCCAGCATGCTCCTGAGAGATCTCGATCCAGTCACCGCCAGGCGCGTTCTCCACATCTATGACGGTATTGCGGAGGCGTCGTGGTTCAATCGCAACCGCGCCACCGAATGGGAGCTGCTCAAGCTCGTGCTTCGCCATGTCGCGCGCGATCAGGACGAGGAATATCTCCAGAAACTATGCACCCGCGAAGCGTTCGAGCGTTTCTGCCGAAGCGCGCAGCCGAGATGAGGGATCAGTCGGGCGGGGAAAGGGTGTGATGGTGCTGCCGATATCCTGCCACGTCCACAGCGGTTCTGACTGCGAATGACCGCGGCGCCAGCGTCTTACGTCGGTTGCTGTGACGACCAGGGTTTCCGCATGCCTCGGATCGCATTTGCCATAGGCGAGCGCGATCTCGCAAAAGCTATGCAGAAACTGGAAAAGCCGCGCGTCACTCGCGCGCGGCGGCGAGGCGACACTCAGCAGCGATCTCCTGGTGACGATCAGTGGCCTGGTTTGGTCAGCGACTTGAAGATCGATGCGACCGCATTTTTCCGCGTCGTCGAACCGGGCCGAGATAATCGAATACTCCATCCTGCGCTCCCCCTGACGTTCAGGATGACCGAATACGCGTCGATCCGGATCAGGGCCGATCTGCATCGCCGCCCCTGTCCTTTTCGCCGACCTGCTCGTCATCGATGCCCTTCTTGAAGGCCCGAATCCCATGTGCGACGTCGCCGATGAGTTCAGGGATCTTGCCGCGTCCAAACAGGATGAGGACGATGGCAAGGACGATCAGCCAATGCCAGGTGCTAAAGCTTCCCATTCCAATCACTCCTTGTAATGTGACGAGCTTAGACCTTCCGCCTCAGCCGTGATTGATCTGGCGCAAATGCAATGATGTTGGTGAAACTGGCGGTCAACCGCTGGCCGCGGTTGCCGGGGCCGCGGACTCACGGATATGGATGCCCGCCGCGCGGTGTAACGTGCTCGAGCATGGCGTCAAGATCGGCATCCGCATGCATTCGAAAAAGCGGCAGTGACTTCAAAACCGCACCGTCGATCTTCATCGTCGTCCCGCTAAACTGCTTTGAAAGTGGCGCCCTCGGTCGTATCGGCGCGAGCGCAAGTGTCGAGCTGGTTCCTGCGCCCTGCTTGCTATTTTCAGGCTCACGCGGGTCATTATTGATCCAGGACAAGGAAGGCAGCCCCTCATCGGCATATGCGCATCGTGACACTCTCATGAAGGAAGCCGAAATGTCCGATGCCTTGGTTGCCAAATATGGCGAGGCCCGCCTGCCCCGCTACACCAGCTATCCGACTGCACCTGCATTTTCGCCGGCCGTCGGGCCGGAGCAATATGCCGTCGGTCTTTCAGAGATCGCAGCCTCTGGACCTGTCTCCGTCTACCTGCACGTTCCCTTCTGTCGCTCGATGTGCTGGTATTGCGGCTGCCACACGACGGTCACGCGCCAGGATGCGCCCGTGCTCGAATATCTC
The DNA here is from genome assembly GCF_056755015.1 of Rhizobium sp. KNZ14-9A. NCBI lineage: Bacteria > Pseudomonadati > Pseudomonadota > Alphaproteobacteria > Hyphomicrobiales > Rhizobiaceae > Rhizobium > Rhizobium sp. KNZ14-9A. The sequence continues at coordinate 1,778,405 of NZ_JBPGXB010000004.1, read as the reverse complement.
GACGTCTTGAGCCAGGAGATCGAACTCGTGTCGCAGGCGGCTCGAAACGAGGTTCCGGTCAAGAACGTTCATTTCGGCGGCGGCACGCCGACGATCATGAAGCCGGACGAATTCTCGAGCCTGATGGACAAGCTCAAGAGCGCGTTCCAGTTTACCGGCGACAGCAGCGTTGCGGTCGAGATCGATCCGCGAACGCTGTCGAGCGCGATGATTTCCGCTCTCGGCGAAAACGGCGTCGATCGCGCAAGTCTCGGCGTCCAGAGCTTCGACCCCGTCGTTCAAAAAGCGATCAACCGGATACAGAGCTTCGAGCAGACGCAGGCAGCCGTGGCGGGGCTCAGAGGCTACGGCGTGACGAGCATCAATTTCGATCTTATCTACGGGCTCCCGCATCAGACCATTCGATCCTGCATCGAAACGGTGAGAACCGCTGTCGAGTTGCGCCCGGAGCGGTTTGCGGTCTTCGGATATGCCCATGTGCCGGCCTTCAAGAAGCATCAGCGGCTGATCGACCAGGCAGCGCTGCCCGATGCTGCGCAACGCAACGAGCAGGCCGAGGCGATCGCTGATGAGCTGGAGAGCGCCGGATATGTTCGTGTCGGCCTCGACCATTTCGCATTGCCCGACGATCAGCTCGCCGTCGCCTCCCTCTCGGGAACCTTGCAGCGCAACTTCCAGGGCTACACGACAGACGAATGCGAAACTCTCATCGGGCTCGGCGCTTCGGCGATTGGGCGGCTGCCGGGCGGCTACGTCCAGAACCACGTCGCTCTTGGTCGTTATGCAGAACGGATCACTTCGGGAATTCTCGCGACTGCCAAGGGATATGGGCTGACCGATGAAGACAGGTTTCGGGCGAGAGTGATCGAACGGCTGATGTGCGACTTCAAGGTCGATCTCGCAATGCTTGGTGCGGAGGCCGGCTACGATGTCGGCTTTCTCCTCGAGCGGAACGATCGGCTGGACAATCTCGTGTCGGATGGCGTGGTGACGATAAAGAACGGCTGCATCACCGTCTCGAAGGAGCATCGCTTCATGGTCCGTGCCGTCGCTGCTGCTTTCGACGCCTACTTCGGCTCCTTCGGCCGGACACATAGCAAGGCGGCATGATCTCCGGCTGACCGCCACCTTTTGACAAGCGGCAGGTGATCAACGACGATGCGCCTGCCGGTCACTCCTAGCCACAAGCATTTCCTTGGCTACGGTGGCGAAGCACAAATTCATCATATTCGTCGTCGGCAAAGCGAGCCGCCTTGCCACAGGATCTCGGTGAGGCCTCCCTCGGCCTGCTCGAGAGTGCTGTGGGCCTGCGCCGATCCGACAATGCAAAACATGCCTGTTACTGCGAGCGCAAAATGTCTGATCATGACATGTCTCCTGGTCCGCAGGTGGGGCGCAAGGCGCCGCCACCTGTGAGTGCCTTAACGTTATTGCGTGACCTGCGCGATCTGTGCGAGATCGGCATCGAGGCGCTTGCGCACCATGTTCGGAAGCTTGGCGGTCTTGATGACTTCGAGGTTGGCGGGGTTGTCGCCGACCTGGATCAGCGCCACCATGCCCATGCCTGCGTGCGGCGTGCACTTGATGACATAGGCGCCGGGGAGGTCGAATTTTGCCTGATATTGCTCGCTGGGCGTGGACTTGAACTCTGCAGCCCCATCCGGAATAAGGCCCTTGTAGGTCTCGGCATTGTGGCTCTTGTCGGTGGGCACGAAGGTAACGGTATCACCGGGTGCGATCTTGACGAATCCCGGCTCGAAGACCATTGCGCCGTCAGCGCCCTTGTTGAGCATCTGGATCTGATGGTCGGCGGCCATGAGCGGCGCTGCCGATGCCATCAGAACCGCTCCGGCAGCGATCAGTCCAAATTTCAGACGCATTGCATTTCTCCTATGGTTCGGGGCCGATCTTGGCCTCGGCTGCGGTTCTAGGACATGCAAACGTGCCACTCTTTGATGCCCGTCAAATTGGTGGTGCCAATTCAGGCGACAAGTGGCTCTCTTTGTCCTGTTTCGACGACACGCAGGGAAACGGGAGAGCGGCCCCGAGGCACATTGAAGACAGCATCCTCAGCATCCACTTCGATGCAGGCGTGGATGCAGGTTTGCATCTGCCGAACCGTCAAAGGCTCCGGCGGACAATCGGATTGCTGGATTTTTTGAGAGGTTTACGCGCCCCGCCTCACCGGGCGTCGATGAGCTCACGCACTTTCAGGGCGAGGTCGCGCGCAGTGTAAGGCTTTCGAAGCCATTGCGCGCCGGCGATGACCTCGTTTGCCGCCAGTGCGGGCTCGGAATATCCTGAGGTGAAGAGCACGGCGAGGTCAGGCCGTTCCACGCGGGCGGCCCTTGCCAATTCGTCGCCGGTCATACCTCCGGGCATGACGATGTCGGTGAACAAAAGCGCGACGTCGGGCTGACCCTTGAGCAATTCCAGTGCCCGGCGGCCATTGTCGGCCTCGAGCACTGCATATCCCATTCCAGCAAGCCTGGCGACGGCAACCCTGCGCACGCGCGCGTCGTCCTCGACCACAAGAACGCGTTCGTCGCCACCCGGCAGTGCTGCTTCGACCTTGCCGCCGGCCGTCGCTTCGTCCCTAGCGCTGGCGCTTGAAAGAGCTGGCAGGTAGATGCGGATCGTCGAGCCGCGACCGACCTCGCTATAGATCTGCAGGTGGCCGCCGGATTGCTTGACGAAGCCGTAGACCATGCTGAGGCCCAGTCCGGTTCCGGATCCCACTTCCTTGGTGGTGAAGAAGGGCTCGATCGCACGCTTCTTGACCTCTTCGGTCATGCCGTCACCGGTATCGCTCATGGAGACGAGGACGAAGTTGCCGCTGCGAACTTCCGGATACATTTTCGCGTAGTCCGCATCGAGCTGCACACGTGAGACCTCAGTGGTCAGAGTGCCGCCTTTCGGCATGGCGTCGCGCGCGTTCAGAGCGATGTTGAGGATCGCGTTCTGCAGCTGGGAACTGTCGACCAGCACGTTGAAATCGGATCCTGAAAGGACCGTCGACAATTTGATGTTTTCTCCGAGCGTCCTTCGCAACAGGTCCGAAAAGCCGGTGACGAGCCGGCCGAGATCGGCTTGCTTCGGGTTCAACGGTTGACGTCTTCCGAATGCCAACAGCTGTCCGGTGAGCTTTGCGCCGTCGGCCGCGGCATCCTGCGCCTCCTGCAGCATGTCGCGCAGCGGGCCTGACGGGAGCTTGTCCTCGATCATCTCCAGATTGCCGCTGATCACGGTCAGCAGATTGTTGAAGTCGTGCGCCAGCCCGCCGGTCAACTGACCCACGGCCTCCATCTTCTGGGCCTGGCGAAGGTCCTCCTCGATCTTGAACCTGCTGGTCAGATCGCGAACGAAGCCGGTGAAGATCCGTTCGCCATTTGCCGTTGCCTCGCCGACATGGAGCTCCATCGGGAACTGGCTACCGTCAGCGCGCTGGCCCGTCACGACGCGACCGTAACCGATGATCCGCTTCTCGCCCGTCTGCATGTAATGGTCGATATATCCGTCATGGGCCGCGCGATAAGGTTCGGGCATCAGCTTCTTGACGTTCTGGCCGCAGACTTCTTCGGAGCTGAAGCCGAAGAGCGCCTCGGCCGCCTTGCTGAACGACATGACATTGCCGTTCTGGTCGATGACGACCATCGCATCGGGCACTGTGTCGAGGATCGATGACAGGTGTGCCTCACGCGTCCGCACAGCCTCTTCCGCCTTGCGCAGGGCGCTGACATCGCTGTTTGCCTCGATGACGACGGGATCGCCGTCTGGAAGATTGACGAGAACGCAGCGGGTCGTCACATACATGTCGCGACCGTTCTTGTGACGATGAACGACCTCGCCCTGCCAGAAGCCCCGCGTCGTCAGATGCGCGCGTATGGCGTCCATCGGCTCCAGAAAGCGCGTATCGAGCAAAGAGTAGACGGTCTCGCCCACGGCTTCTTCACGGGTCCAGCCGTACATGTTCTCGCTGCCGATCGACCAATGGGTGATCGTGCCTTCGAGCCGGTGCACGATGATGTCGGCCCCGTCGAGAACATGCACGAGCGCGTCCAGTTCCTGGGGCGATGCGATGCGCGGCGAGATCAGACGGTGAGGCATAGACATTCGTTCCGTAGTCAGTGGACGCTACCCCTATGGCAGGTTCTGTCCGAAAAATCATCCACGTTGCCCGACAACTGTGCGAGGCGGGCTAGATTGACGATGCGCAGATTGTGCCGTCCGTCCGGAATGACGATCTTCCTCTGGGCGAGCTTGCTGATCGAGCGCGAAACGGTCTCGATGGTCAGGCCGAGATAATCGGCGATGTCCTGTCGGCTCATCGGCACCTCGAGCAGCCCCTGGTGGAGCGATTCGCCGTCACGGGTCGCAAGCTTCATGAGAAAGGTGCAGAGGCGTTCCTCGGCATTTTTCCTGGACAGGAGCACGAGCTGGTCGTGAGCCGACGCGGTTTCCCTGCAGAGCAGGCTGATATAGGCCGGCCGCAGAAATTCGGAACGCTCAATCTCTTCCTGGAACTGTTTGCGCGAGAGGCGGCGAATCTTGCAATCCGTCACGGCTTCGGCGGTAAACAGGAAATCGCCCTGCAGGAAAGAGCCGACGACATCGCCGGCGAAGTGAAAGGCGGTTATGACCCGGCGCCCGTCGCCGATGATGCGATGAAGACGTACGACGCCTTCGGTGATCTGGAACAGATGCCGTGCGGCATCCCCCTCCCAACAGATCGCCTTTCCTGCCCCGACCGTTTCGGTTGCCGACATCTGGAAAAGCGACGACAACGAATTGTCCTGAACCGCTTTTGCGCCAAAATCGACGTTCTCGAATGCCTGTTGGCCCTGCATCAACATCTCAATGATCCCCGTGCCCTGATTGAATGTGAGGCCAATAGAAAGGCGTTCGGTCACAGCGGAATGAGCGGACGGTGCCAATGGGTAAGGTTCTGTAACAGTCTGTAACAACGGCCAAAGCCACACCTTCGTTGACCTGGATCAAGGAACAGGAGGGGTCTCCGTGACAGTCGTTCCTCAAAGTACGAGAAAGGCGACCGCGCTGTGGTCGTCTGCGCACTGGGGACGTCATCATGAACTATACTACGGAAACCATGGTGGTCGCCGTGGGAGCATTCCTGGCATTGCTTGGCGCTGCTTTCGCCCACGACCATCTATTTTCAATCCACATGGGGATATTGAGCTTCTGCCTTTTTGCGGGAACGCTGCTTCTCGTCAGAAAGGTGGATTTCTCACCGGCGGGCCGGCTTCCGAAAGCCGATCCGTCTGGCTATTTCGACGAGGTCATCCGCTACGGTTTGATCGCCACCGTATTCTGGGGCGTCGTCGGTTTCCTCGTCGGCGTTGTCATTGCGGCGCAATTGGCGTTCCCGGATCTCAATCTCGCTCCCTATCTGAATTTCGGCAGGCTCCGGCCTGTCCACACTTCAGCGGTGATTTTCGCCTTCGGCGGCAATGCGCTGATCATGACGTCCTTCTACGTCGTCCAGCGCACCTGCCATGCGCGCCTCTTCGGCGGCAGTCTCGCCTGGTTCGTCTTCTGGGGCTATCAGCTCTTCATCATCATGGCGGCGACCGGCTATGTCCTCGGCATCAACCAGGCGCGTGAATATGCCGAGCCTGAATGGTACGTCGACCTGTGGCTGACGATCGTCTGGGTTGCCTATCTGCTTGTCTTCCTCGGCACCATCCTGAAGCGCAAGGAGCCACATATCTATGTGGCGAACTGGTTCTATCTCGGCTTCATCGTGACGATCGCAATGCTGCACGTCGTCAACAATCTCGCAGTGCCGGTCTCCTTCCTCGGATCGAAGAGCTACTCGCTTTTTTCGGGCGTTCAGGACGCCCTGACGCAGTGGTGGTACGGCCACAACGCCGTCGGCTTCTTCCTGACCGCCGGCTTCCTCGGGATGATGTATTATTTCGTGCCCAAGCAGGCTAACCGTCCCGTCTATTCCTATCGGCTGTCGATCATCCACTTCTGGGCGCTGATCTTCATGTATATCTGGGCAGGGCCGCATCACCTGCACTATACCGCGCTTCCCGACTGGGCGCAGACCCTCGGCATGGTCTTCTCCGTCATGCTCTGGATGCCCTCCTGGGGCGGCATGATCAATGGTCTGATGACGCTGTCAGGTGCCTGGGACAAGATCCGTACCGATCCCATTATCCGCATGATGATCGTCGCCATCGCCTTTTACGGCATGTCGACCTTCGAAGGCCCGATGATGTCGGTCAAGACGGTGAACTCGCTCAGCCACTACACCGAATGGACCATCGGGCACGTACATTCCGGCGCGCTCGGCTGGGTCGGTATGATCACGTTCGGTGCGATCTACTACATGACGCCGAAGCTGTGGGGCCGCGAACGCCTCTACAGCCTGCGCATGGTCAACTGGCACTTCTGGCTCGCAACGCTCGGCATCGTCGTCTATGCGGCGGTCCTGTGGGTCGCCGGCATCCAGCAGGGCCTGATGTGGCGCGAATATAATTCCCAGGGCTTCCTCGTCTACTCCTTCGCCGAAACCGTGGCGGCGATGTTCCCCTATTACGTATTGCGCACGATCGGCGGTGGTCTCTACCTGGCCGGCGGCATCGTGATGGCCTGGAACGTCTTCATGACCATCCGCGGCCATCTGCGCGACGAAGCCGAAATTCCTTCCGCCTTTGTGCCGCAGGCACAGGCTGCCGAGTGAGGTGACACATGGCATCAATCCTGGACAAACATCAGATCCTCGAGAAAAACGCGACCCTTCTTCTGGTCGGCTCGCTGCTCGTGGTCAGCATCGGCGGTATCGTCGAAATCGCGCCCCTGTTCTACCTGCAGAACACGATCGAGAAGGTTGAGGGAATGCGTCCCTATACGCCGCTCGAGCTGGCAGGCCGCAACATCTATATCCGCGAGGGTTGCTATCTCTGCCACAGCCAGATGATCAGGCCGTTCCGAGACGAGGTGGAGCGCTACGGCCATTACTCGCTGGCCGCCGAATCCATGTATGACCATCCCTTCCAATGGGGCTCGAAGCGCACGGGTCCGGATCTCGCGCGCGTGGGCGGCCGTTACTCCAACGAGTGGCATGTCCAGCACCTGTCGAACCCGAGAGCCGTCGTGCCGGAATCGATCATGCCGAGCTACGCCTTCCTCAGGGAGCATGAAGTCAACGTCAAGGACGTCGGCATGGACCTCAAGGCGAATGTGGATGTCGGCGTGCCCTATAGCGGCGACATGATCGCCAATGCGGAGGCGGACATGAAGGCGCAGGCCGATCCGAATGCCGATACGACCGCGCTTCTTGAGCGATATCCCAAGGCCAAGGTCGGCGACTTCGACGGCGACCCTTCGAAGCTCACCGAGATGGACGCCCTTGTGGCTTATCTGCAGATGCTCGGCACGCTCGTCGACTTCTCGACCTATGACGACGCCACCGGCTACCGATGAGGTGAAACATGGAAACCTACACCGCAATGCGGCACTTCGCCGACAGTTGGGGCCTCCTGGCGATGACGGCCTTCTTCATCGGAGCGATCATTTTCACGCTGAGGCCCGGTGGCAAGCAGGCCGCGAAGGACGCCGCCAACATTCCTCTGAAGGACGATTGAGATGTCGGAAAAACATATCGATGAAATCAGCGGCGTCGAGACGACCGGCCATGAATGGGACGGCATCCGTGAACTGAACAATCCAATGCCCCGGTGGTGGGTCTGGACCTTCTACGCGACGATCCTGTGGGCGATCGGTTATGCCATCGCCTATCCGGCCATACCGATGATCACATCGGCCACGAAAGGCTATTTCGGCTTTTCCAGTCGTGCCGAGCTGCAGCAGGACCTCGATCTGGCCAAGGCATCGCAGACGAAGTTCCACGACATGATCGCCGCCAAGACCGTGCAGGAAATCGATGCCGATCCCGCCCTTCGCGAATTCGCGATCGCCGGCGGGGCCTCCGCCTTCAAGGTCAACTGCGCTCCGTGCCACGGTTCCGGCGCGAGTGGCGGACCGGGCTTCCCCAACCTCAACGACGACGACTGGCTCTGGGGCGGCGACCTTGATTCCATCCGCACGACAATCGCCCACGGCATCCGTTTCGACGGCGACACAGATACGCATGTCTCCGAAATGCCTGCTTTCGCCGACGTGATCGACAAGGATCAGATCCGGCAGGTTGCAGCCTATGTCTGGAGCCTGACGAACAAGCCATCGGACGAAGCCCTCGTTGAACCCGGCAAGCAGGTGTTTCTCGACAATTGCGCGGCCTGTCACGGCGAGGATGCAAAGGGCAAGCCAGAGATGGGCGCGCCGAACCTTGCTGATGCCATCTGGCTGAAGGGTAGAGGTGAGGACGCCATCAGTCGCCAGGTTGCGGCTCCCAAGCATGGTGTCATGCCAGCCTGGTCGACGCGCCTCGGAGACACGACCGTCAAGGAACTCACCGTCTTCGTCCACTCGCTCGGCGGCGGCCAATGAGAGGCCAACAGAATGGCGAACCATGATCACAACGCGCTCCTTGCACTCTATGGCACTCCGCGTGCGGCGATCCGCTCGCGTGTGTCGATGCGCGCAACGTCCGCTCCGCCGGCCTGCGAACAGGAAGATCCCGCAAAGATCGGCAGTTCGATCGTAAGTTTGATCTGCCTCAAAGATCACAACCCGACCAGCCGCTAAATCTGCAAACGAGGACGTCCCAGCGGCTTCTCCCCGTTGTCCTCCAGGCCGTGCCCTCCTCTCTGGGCGCGGCCCTTTCTCTTTGATCAAGCGCAAAGAATGATGGGACGCAACCGCCTATGCCTGTCGATTGCCCGGCTCCTTCAGGGCTGCATCCTGCCCGGGCAGCGGCTTCTTCGTCCAAACCATGTTCTTGATATGAATCAAGGATCGTCAGCTGGAAACGGAGGAGAAGGGCAGTCACAAATCGGAACAGGCCCATGAACCTCTACACAGCACCCGATCCCAAATCAGTGGAACGTGTCAACGCCGAGCCGGTCAACGCCCGCCGCAACCGTCAGCCACTTTATGCAGCGCGCAAGAAGGTCTTCCCCAAGAGGGTCCAAGGGCATTTTCGCCGGTTCAAGTGGATCGTGATGCTGATCACGCTGGCGATCTATTATCTTGCTCCCTGGATCCGCTGGGATCGCGGGCCCTACGCGCCCGACCAGGCGATCCTGATCGACCTGGCGTCGCGCCGCTTCTTTTTCTTCTTCATCGAGATCTGGCCGCAGGAATTCTACTATGTCGCCGGATTGCTGGTCATGGCCGGGTTCGGGCTGTTTCTGGTCACCTCGGCCGTCGGCCGCGCCTGGTGCGGTTATGCCTGTCCGCAGACAGTCTGGGTCGACCTCTTTCTCGTTGTCGAGCGCGCTATCGAAGGCGACCGCAATGCCAGAATGAAGCTCGACGCCTCGCCGTGGACGCTCGACAAACTTCGCAAGCGCCTGCTCAAGCATGCGACCTGGCTCGTCATCGGCGTTCTCACCGGCGGTGCATGGGTATTCTATTTCGCCGACGCGCCAACCCTCGTCAAAGGTCTCTTCACCGGGCAGGCTCCAGCCGTCGCCTACGCCACCGTCGCCATTCTGACATCGACCACCTACGTCTTCGGCGGGCTGCTGCGCGAACAGGTCTGCACCTATATGTGCCCCTGGCCGCGCATCCAGGGCGCCATGCTCGACGAGAACTCGCTGGTCGTGACCTACAATGACTGGCGCGGGGAGCAACGCTCGCGCCATGCCAAGAAGGCAGAAGCAGAGGGGCAGGCCGTCGGCGACTGTGTCGACTGCAATGCCTGCGTTGCGGTCTGTCCCATGGGCATCGATATCCGCGATGGACAGCAGATGGAATGCATCACCTGCGCGCTCTGCATCGACGCCTGCGACAATGTCATGGACAAGATCGGCAAACCGCGCGGCTTGATCGCCTATGCGACGCTCAGCGAATATGCGAGCAACATGAACATTGCCACCGACGGGGGCAGGACACCCGTCAAGCCGGGGCGCGTCAGAAATCCGGACGGTTCCTTTGTCGACGGCATTCGCCACTTCAACTGGCGCATCATCTTTCGGCCACGCGTCGTCTTTTACGCGAGCGTATGGACCTGTATCGGCATTGCCATGCTCGTGCATCTGTCGATGCGCGAACGGCTGGAGCTCAATGTCGTCCATGACCGCAACCCCCAATTTGTGCTGGAAAGCGACGGATCGATCCGCAACGGATACACGCTGCGTGTGCTCAACATGGTTCCCAAGCCGCGCACGATCGAACTGACCCTGTCGGGCATCGATGGTGCGACGATGCGGATCCCCGAGCTCGGCAAGGAGGAGGGACGTCGGTTCACGATCGATGCCGTCCCCGACGCAGCGACGACGCTTAAGGTGTTCGTCACCCGCAAGCCGACGGGCGACGCCGTCAACGAATTCCTCTTTTCGATCGAGGATGCCGGTCACGCCGACCGCGCGACCTATCGCGCCGCATTCAACGCCCCAGGAGACGTCAGATGAGCACCCGCACGCAAGGATTCACCGGCACGCATATGTTGCTGACGACGTGCGCCTTCTTCGGCGTGATCATAGCCGTCAACTTTACGATGGCCTGGTACGCTTCGTCGAGCTGGAGCGGGCTCGTGGTCGAAAACACCTATGTCGCCAGCCAGGAATTCAATGAGAAGGCGGCCGCCATGAAGGCAATGGCTGCCTCTGGGATCGCGGGCAAGCTGTCGCTGAAGAGCGACGAAATCCATTATGATATCAGCAACAAGGACGGCTCGCCGGCTGTTGTCGACGACGTCGTGGCCAACTTCAAGCGGCCGGTCGGCGATCATGAGGACTTTCGCGTTGCCCTGACCAAGCTCTCGGAAGGGCGGTTTAAGGCGGATCACGCGATCGCGGCAGGCGACTGGATCGTCGAGTTGACCTCGCGCCGTGGCGGCGAGATCGTCATGCACGAGGCCGTGCGCATCGACACTGCGGAGTTCGGCCAATGACCTGCTGCGCAATGAATGCGGACGGCGTCCTGGCGATGAGCACGACCTCCTTCAGCGCTGAGGAGATCGGGCTTGCGAGCCACGCGCTCGGCGGCGGCCTTCGTCAACTCGATCTCAGCGTGCCTGACGTCCATTGCGGCGCCTGCATATCGACCATCGAGCGGGCTTTGGCGGGCCTGCCCTATGTGCGAAAAGCCAGGGTGAACCTCTCCTCAAGGCGCGTGAGCTGCGTCTATGCCGAGGAGATGGACAACAAAGCGGTTGATCCGACCGGCATCACTGCCGCGATCAGTGCGACCGGATACAGGGTCCATCTCTTCGCACCGCTTGCGCCGGAAAGCGACAAGACACGGAACCAGCTTCTTCTTGCAGTCGGGGTGGCCGGTTTTGCCGCGGCAAACATAATGCTGCTCTCGGTATCCGTCTGGTCCGGCGCGGATGCCGCGACGCGCGACATGTTCCATTGGATATCGGCGATGATCGCAGCTCCTGCACTCGTTTATTCCGGCCGGTTCTTCTTTCGATCGGCCTGGAACGCATTGAAGCGCGGGCGCACGAACATGGATGTGCCTATCTCACTTGCCGTGACGCTTTCCTATGCGGTTTCGCTCTGGGAGACGATGCATCATGGCGAGCATGCCTGGTTCGATGCGACCGTGTCGCTGCTATTCTTCCTGCTGATCGGCCGGACCCTCGACCACGTCATGCGCGAGAAGGCGCGCGCAGCGATCAACGGGCTGGCGCGGCTTGCCCCGCGTGGGGCGCTGGTGCTGGCCGCCGATGGTTCGAGACGCTACGTGGCGGTCGAGGAGATCGCTGTCGGCGACGAGATAGCCGTGGCGGCCGGCGACCGCATCCCGGTCGACGGCATCGTCGCCAGCGGCGAGAGCGATCTCGACCTGTCGATCGTAACCGGCGAGAGCAGCCCGGTTGCCGTCAAACCCGGCGCGGAAATCCATTCCGGGGCCATGAACCTGACAGGCTCGCTCATCGTGCGTGCAACCAAGCTCGCGCGCAACTCGCTGCTTGCCGAAATCATCGGCCTCATGGAGGCTGCAGAAGGCGGACGGGCGCGCTATCGGCGGATCGCCGACAGGGCTGCGGCACTCTATTCCCCTGCCGTGCACCTGCTTGCGCTGGTGTCGTTTCTGGGCTGGGGGATCATCGGCGGAGACTGGAAGCAGGCGATGCTCGTCGGTGTCGCCGTGCTCATCATCACCTGCCCATGCGCCCTCGGACTGGCCGTTCCGGTTGTGCAAGTCGTTGCAGCCGGCGAGCTTTTTCGCAGGGGCGTCATGGTCAAGGACGGTTCGGCGCTCGAGCGGCTCGCCGAGGTCGATGCCGTTGCCTTCGACAAGACCGGTACGCTGACGCTCGGGCGACCGAGGCTTGTGCGGACGGAGGCCGACAATATCGGGAGTATCGCGATCGCAGCGGGACTTGCTCAGCATTCCAGGCATCCGCTCTCACAGTCGCTTTCCCGTCAGACGGTCGTGGCCGATCAGTTCGAGTGCGTGGTGGAGGTTGCAGGCGGCGGTCTCGAAACCTCGCGTGGGAATGTCGTCTATAGGCTCGGAAACGCGTCCTTCGCCTGCGGCGAGGCCGAGATCGCGACATCAGACAGTCCGCTTTCCGAAGTCGTGCTTTCGGCAAACGGGATGGCGCTGGCACGCTTCTTCTTCGATGACACGCTTCGTCCGGGAGCAAGCGAGGCGGTCGCCGATCTGGAATCGGCCGGTTTCCAGACGCTGATTTTTTCGGGGGACCGCCAGTCAGTCGTCGAAAGCACCGCACGCAGCCTCGGCGTCGACCGCGCCCTTGGCGCATTGACCCCGAAGCAGAAAGTGGAAGCCTGCGAGGCCCTGCGAGAGGAGGGGCACCGCGTTCTGATGGTCGGCGACGGCATCAATGACGCGCCTGCGCTAGCCGCGGCCTATGTCTCGATGGCGCCGTCCACCGCTTCCGACATCGGACGCCAGGCGGCCGACCTCGTGTTCTTCAACGAGAGGCTCGATGCAGTACCCGATGCGATCCGGATCGCCAGGCTCTCGGCCGCGCTCATCCGGCAGAATTTCGCCCTTGCGATCGGCTACAACATCCTTGCCGTGCCGATTGCGATCGCCGGCTTTGCGACGCCGCTGATCGCGGCCGTGGCGATGTCTACCTCCTCGATCATCGTTGTCACCAATGCCCTGCGTCTCAACGCCTTTACGACGCGAAGCGCTCTTCTGCCGGCTTTGCAGAGACCGATCCACGATCAGGAGGTCGAAGCCGCATGAACATGCTCATCTATCTGATCCCGATCGCACTTTTCATGGGCGGCCTCGGGCTGGCGGCGTTCCTCTGGTCCCTGAAAAGCGGTCAGTATGACGATCTGGAGGGCGCTTCCTGGCGGGTGATTGCCGATGATGATTCCGATCCGACCGCTACGTGATCGCGTCAGCCAGAAAAAGATTGATGCTCTTCAACAGCGAACAGCTTTTACGGTCGGACCTCTTTGACGGGCTGAGCGATACTGTCAGACGACTTGCGACCCTCGCGCGCCGGCGCGTATACGTGCCCGGCGAAGAGATTTTCGCAGAAGGCGAGCCTGGCATCCACGTGGTTTACGTCGCAAGTGGCGTCGTGAGGCTGACACGAACGGAATCGAGCGGGCGTGATGCCGATATCCGCGTCTGCGAGCCAGGCGATTTCATTGCCGAATGTGTAATTGCGCTCGGCGGCAATTATGCGCACGGCGCGTGTGCCAGCGCCTTGAGTGAGCTCGCGCTCTTCGAGGCTGCGGCGCTTCGGACACTTGCCGATAAATGCCCTCAGCTCCAGCGCAACCTGCTGAAAATATCAGGCCGCCATCTTCTTGAAGCCTTCGATTGCATAGCCGGCGATGGTTTGCACATGGCAGCCCAGCGCGTGGCGAATTTCCTGTTGCGCCAATGCCCGGAAACAGCTCTCCAGGCGACATTCCACCTCCCATACAAGAAGCAGATTCTGGCTGGAAAACTCGGGCTTGGACCGAGGCGCTGTCCCGGGCGTTTGCCGCTCTCGCACAGTGCGGCGTCGATGTGAAGGGTCGAACGGTCCGCATCGAAAACGTCGTCTTGCTACGCCAGGTCTGTTAATAACGAACGCGCCGGCTTTTCGAGGCGATTCCGCCGGACGCTATCGTAATGAAGCCGCCAGCCGAGGCAGACATCACCAGGTTTCTTTGGGAACCATCGCATACGGCGCCGGTAGCGGTGGCGTTTGCAGAATTCCTGCGCTATCTGATTGGCAAGTCGAAACGAGCTTAACGAGGACAATGGAACCGGACCGTATTCTGGTGGTCGATGATGACGCGCGGATCAGGCATATGCTGGTGCGTTACTTCGAAGACAACGGATTTAAGGTGAACGCGGTCGCAAACGGTGCGGCGATGCGTTCGGAACTCGCCAAGGGCTCTTACGCGGCAATTTTTCTCGATCTGGTGCTCCCGAACGGCGAGAATGGTCTCGAATTGCTCCGGGAGCTTCGAAGCGCATCCGACGTGCCGGTTCTCATGCTGACCGGTCAGGACGATGTCACGGACAAGGTCGTCGGCCTTGAGGTCGGTGCCGATGATTATATCGCCAAGCCCTTTCACCTGAGAGAACTGCTGGCTCGTCTGAGGACAATCCTGCGGCGCCGCACCTCCTCGGACGCGACCCGCAGCATCGCCAATGGAGAAGACGAAACGCTCGCCTTCGAAGGTTGGCGCCTCGATGTGTCACGGAGGCGACTGACCTCACCCCAGGGCGACGACGTTGCTTTGACGACGGGCGAGTTCGACATGCTTCTTGTTTTCGTGCGCAATCCCGGCCGGGTTCTTTCGCGCGAAACCCTCATGGATCTGACGAGGAACCGGAATCTCGAAGCCTTCGATCGCGCAATCGACGCCCAGATCGTACGCTTGCGCAAGAAGATCGAGGATGATCCGAAGAGCCCGGATCTCATTCAGTCGGTGCGCGGCGTCGGTTATGTCTTCACCGGCCGACCGGGACGAACACCGAGATAATTGATCCTCGTCAATGTCCGGTCCGCCGCTGGCGCTATGTGTTGAGCCACTATGGCTGCAACAATGACGATCTGGATACTCTTCGCGGTGATGACGACCGCAGCGACTGCCATCGTGCTTCACCCGCTTTCGAGGGGCCGCCGGAAGGCGGCGAGCATCGAAGCGGATGCCCGCAAGGTCTATCGCGACCAGCTTTTCGAACTCGACGAGGATGTTGCCTCCGGATGCATCTCGCCGGACGAATACGAGCTGGACAGAGCGGAAACGGCGCGACGCCTGTTCAAGGCTGCAGATGACCGCCGGCCGGCGCAGATCGCGCACCGCTCCGGCAGATGGCTGAAACACGCTATCGCCGTGTTCTTGCCATTGCTCAGCATCGCTCTTTACGTCTCGCTTGGCTCTCCCGATCTCCCCTCCCGTCCGCTGGCCATAAGGCTCGCCGAGCCCGGCGAGGATCTCGCAATCCTCGTGAAAAAGATGGAGGATCACCTGGCTGCTCAGCCCGAGGACGGCCGGGGATTGGACGTCATCGCTCCGGTTTACCTCAAGATGGGCAGGGTTGATGACGCGGCAAAAGCCTATCGCGCGGCGCTTCGCCTCGGCGGAACCAATGTCTCCCGCCTGGAAGGACTGTCGGAAACGCTGATGGCCACGTCAAACGGCCTGGTGACCGCAGACGTGCTTGATGAACTCAAGCAAATCCTGTCTCTTGAGCCGAACAACCCGCGTGCGCGCTTCTATGTTGCATTGAGCCTGGAGCAGGCGGGCCAACCGGATCAGGCGCGCACGGCCTTCGAGGATCTCGCCAGGCAATCGCCTGATGATGCACCGTGGCTGCCGCTGGTCAACGAGCATATCGCCAGGAACGGCGGCACGGCGGTCGCCCCTGCAGCCGAGCCTGAAGCCAAGCCTGCCGCACGACCGTCAGTTCCGGGCGGCCCGACGGCGGAGGATGTGGCGGCGGCCGAGAATCTGAATAGCGGCGACCGGCAGCAGATGATCCGCGGCATGGTGGAAAGCCTGGATGCCAAACTGACTGCCGATCCTGATAATTTCGAGGGCTGGATGCGTCTTGTCCGCTCTTACGCCGTATTGAACGACAAGGATCGCGCCGCCGGCGCCTTGAAGCGGGGGCTTGCCGCCTTCCCGGCATCGGGTGACGAGGGCAGGCAGTTGCTCGCGCTGGCAAAAGAACTCGGCATCGCGACGGAAGGATTGAGGGCCACGGAAGGATTGAGGGAATGACGCGCAAGCAGAAACGCCTGGCGGTGATTGCCGGCGGCATGAGCTTCATCCTTGTCGCGGTGCTGCTCGTGATGTTCGCCTTCAGCCAGTCGGTCGCCTATTTCTATATGCCGGGCGATCTCGCCAAGACGCCGGTGGCGCCCGGCACCCGCATCCGCCTCGGCGGCCTCGTCGGCGAGGGCAGCGTCATGCGCGGCGAAGGTTCTGTCGTGCGGTTTGCCGTGACCGATCCGAGCGGTCAGATCGTCAACGTCCGTTACCAGGGCATTCTGCCGGATCTGTTTCGCGAGGGGCAGGGGGTGGTGACCGAAGGCGCCTTCGAGACGGGCAGCACTGTCTTCACCGCCGATACCGTGCTTGCCAAGCATGACGAGACCTATATGCCCAAGGAAGTGGCCGACAGGCTGAAGGCTCAGGGCCTGTGGGAAGAGGGCAAGGGCCCGGCATCGCAAGGTGAGGTGCCGCAAGGTGCTGAAGCCAAGGGCGAGGCCAAGGCTCAGGAAGCCAAGGGCCAGGAAGTCCAGGCGCAAGAGACAAGGGCGACGCCATGATCATCGAGATCGGCCATTATGCACTGGTTCTGGCGCTCGCAACCGCGATCGTCCTGTCGGTCGTGCCCGTGATCGGTGCGCGGCGCGGCGATCAGGCGATGATGGATGTCGCCCCGCTCGGTTCCGTCCTGCTCTTTGCCCTCGTCGCCTTCTCCTTCGGCGTGCTCACCTATGCCCATGTCGTCTCCGACTTCTCGGTGCAGAATGTCTGGGAGAACTCGCATTCGCTGGTGCCGCTGATCTACAAGTATTCCGGCGTCTGGGGCAATCACGAGGGCTCGATGATGCTCTGGCTCCTGATCCTTTCGCTGTTCAGCGCCCTGGTCGCCGTCTTTGGCCGTAATCTGCCCGATACGCTGAAGGCCAATGTTCTCGCCGTCCAGGCCTGGATCTCGGTCGCCTTCATCCTCTTCATCCTGTTGACCTCCAATCCCTTCGTCCGCCTTGATCCGGCCCCTGCCGAGGGCAAGGACCTGAACCCGGTGCTGCAGGATATCGGGCTGGCCATCCATCCGCCGCTGCTCTACCTCGGTTATGTCGGTTTTTCCGTCTGCTTCTCCTTTGCCGTTGCCGCCCTTCTCGATGGCCGCATCGATGCCGCCTGGGCGCGCTGGGTGCGGCCCTGGACGCTGGCCGCCTGGACCTTCCTGACGCTCGGCATCGCCATGGGCTCCTACTGGGCCTATTACGAGCTCGGCTGGGGCGGCTGGTGGTTCTGGGATCCGGTGGAGAATGCCTCCTTCATGCCCTGGCTTGCCGGCACGGCACTTCTGCATTCCGCCCTCGTCATGGAAAAACGCGAGGCGCTGAAGATCTGGACGGTGCTGCTGGCCATCCTCACCTTCTCGCTGTCGCTGATGGGCACCTTCCTGGTGCGCTCCGGCGTCCTGACCTCG
The DNA here is from genome assembly GCF_056755015.1 of Rhizobium sp. KNZ14-9A. Classification (NCBI taxonomy): domain Bacteria; kingdom Pseudomonadati; phylum Pseudomonadota; class Alphaproteobacteria; order Hyphomicrobiales; family Rhizobiaceae; genus Rhizobium; species Rhizobium sp. KNZ14-9A. Next base: position 1,760,696 of record NZ_JBPGXB010000004.1, on the reverse strand, counting down.
GTGCATGCCTTTGCCAGCGACCCGAGCCGCGGCGTCTTCATTCTCTGCATCCTCTTGATCTTCATCGGCGGGGCGCTGTCGCTTTTTGCCTTCCGCGCTCCACTTCTGTCGGCCGGCGGCCTGTTTGCGCCGATCTCGCGCGAGGGGGCGCTCGTCGTCAACAACCTGATCCTGACGGTTGCCTGCGGCACGGTGTTAACAGGCACGCTTTATCCGCTGGTGCTGGAAACGCTGACCGGCGACAAGATCTCCGTCGGGCCGCCCTTCTTCAACCTGACCTTCGGCCTGCTGATGGCGCCGCTTCTGATCGTCGTGCCCTTCGGGCCGCTGCTTGCCTGGAAGCGCGGCGACCTGCTCGGCGCCCTGCAGCGGCTGTACGTTGTTGCCGGTCTCGCTTTCGTCGCAGCGCTGGTCTTCTTCTATCTCGAACATGGCGGCCCGGTCATGGCCGTGCTCGGCCTTGCTGCCGGCCTGTTCCTGATCTTAGGTGCGGTGGCCGACCTCTGGTATCGCGCCGGTATCGGCAAGGTGAAGGCGGATATCGCCTGGCGCCGGTTCTCCGGCCTGCCGCGCTCGGCCTTCGGCACCGCACTTGCCCATGCCGGGCTTGGCGTCACCGTGCTCGGCATTGTCGCGGTCACCACCTTCCAGACCGAACATGTGGTCGAGATGAAGCAGGGCCAGTCGACGGATGCCGGCGGCTACAGCATCGTCTTCGACGGCATGCAGCCGGCCACCGGTCCGAACTATACCGAGGACCGCGGCCATTTCTCGATCCGCCGCGGCGGCGCGCAAGTCGCCGATGTCTGGTCGGCCAAGCGGCTCTATACCGCAAGGCAGATGCCGACGACGGAAGCCGGTATCCTCACCTTCGGCCTCAGCCAGCTCTATGTCTCGCTGGGTGACGCCACCCATGACGGCGCCATTGTCGTGCGCATCTGGTGGAAACCCTTCATCCTGTGCATCTGGGGCGGGACGCTGATCATGGCCCTCGGCGGCTTCGTGTCGCTCAGCGACCGGCGCCTGCGTGTCGGTGCGCCAAGCCGTAAGGCAAAGGCCAAACCGGCGGCACCCGCCATGGAGCCGGCGGAATGATAAGGCGTTTCCTCCTCGTCCTGGCGCTCATGCTGGCGGCGGCACCGGCCTTCGCCGTCAACCCGGACGAGATGCTCTCCGACCCCGCCCTCGAAGCCCGGGCGCGAACACTGTCGGCCGAACTGCGCTGCATGGTCTGCCAGAACCAGTCGATCGACGATTCCAATGCCGATCTCGCCAAGGACCTGCGCCTGCTGGTGCGCGAGCGCATCACCGACGGCGACAGCGACGAGCAGGTGTTGAGCTACATCGTCTCGCGCTACGGGGAATTCGTGCTGCTGAAGCCGCGCTTCAGCGCCAGAACGCTGCTGCTCTGGGGCGCACCCGTGCTGCTGATCCTCGCCGGCGGGGCCTCGCTCATCGTCTTCGCCCGCAAGCGGGTAGGCAAACCCACCGGCAGCAAACTCACGGACGAAGAGCAGGCGAAGCTCGCCGAGTTGCTCAATCCGACACCGCGACTTTGACGGAGGTCAAGGTCAGTTCGTCCAAGCCATCCTACTCTCATGGCACCAGATGTTTCCGGAAAGGGAGGTGCACGCATGCAGGCCAAGGATATTATGACGAGCAATGTGGTTTCGATCAGCCCTGCGGCAGGGATCCGCCATGCCGTCGCGGTGATGATGCAAAACAACATCAGCGGGCTGCCTGTCGTTGACGACGAAGGGCGGATCTGCGGAATTCTGACCGAAGGCGATCTGCTGTCGCGGCGCGAGATCCGGCTTGCGCCGCGAACCGCGCATCATGCGGAGATCACGTCCGATGTCGATCTCGACCGCTACATTCGCGGCAACGGCTGGTCCGTCAGAGATATCATGTCACGCGACGTCATCGTCGCCAGCCCCGACAGTGAGGTCTCGGATATTGCCGAAAGCCTCGAGGCCCATCGCATCAAGCGTATTCCGGTCGTCGACGCCGGACGGCTCGTCGGGATCGTCAGCCGGCGCGATATCCTCGCTTTGTTAGCGGACGCACCGACGCTCAGGTTACCGCGCGAGGACGACGCGATCCTTCTGGCGGTTCGCGCACGCCTGAAATACGATCTCGGCCTGACGCCGCAAAGGATCCACGTCTCCGTCCATAACGGGCAGATCACACTCGAAGGAAATGTGGAGACCGACTTGCAGCGTCGTGCCGTGCTGGCACTCGTCGAGAATCTCGGATCCGGAGGCTGCCTCGATCGATTGCAGCTTGCCGCAGGTTCAGATCCGGACAAGCGGTCGCAAGGGGCTTAAGTCCAAGCCACTGATCCAGTCGCAGGCGAGGGGCTTCAGATCAGCCGCCGGCAGCAAATGCCTTGTCGAGTGCAGGACCAATGCCTGCCGACAGGGCCGTCGTCGAGCGGGCCGACCTGACCTCGCAGGACGAAGACACCAGACTTTGGGCGCGCAGCCTAACGCGCGACCACGAAGCGAGGAGGTCGCTGTTTACAGGCGAGGGAAGCGCCCGGTCCGTGCGGGCCTCTCCGTCAGATCTGCTGGCCGATTTTCTCCTAAGCGAGATCCGGCAGAGTTCTGCCGAGTAAGGCGATGGGCAACGGCCATAGTCTGGCGGCCTCCGCGGTCCGGCTTTCGCCCGAAGAAGTGCGGTGGCTCGAGAATGGCGAACGGGCTTGATCGAAAATAGAATCCGGAACCGCATCCGGTCGTCAGCCAGAAGGATTGCATGACGCCAGACGTGCTCGTCTGGGGCGGCTGGCAGGGTACGAGCCGGAGCAATCTGCTGCTATCGTCAAGAAACTCCTGGAAGGGGAGAACGTCTGGCCATTCGGATGTGAGCGAGCTTGACAAGCGCGCTCGTCGATGAGAACAAAGAGCGAACCAACGGGAAGGTGAGCATTCATGATACGTTTCGCGCCGAAGATAGAGCAGGACGCTGCCCCAGCAATCAAAATTGCAAAGCCGAACGCCAAGATACGATCCGACATCGAGCTCTCGGACACTTCCAGCGCTGCCGTTAAGAACGAAACCGACAAGATAGACGGGCAGGCTGCCACGACGACATCAGGACCTGCCGGGCCTGCCGCAAAACTCCTTGAGTTATCAGGCGAGGAGCTTCCTGCGAAAGGCAGAAAGCCGGGTTCCCGGAAGCGCAAAGAGGCAACAAGCCCCAAGCCACCCGAAGTCAGCAAGCGGGGGCGCGATCAACGCGTTGGCGATTTGCTGCTCGACCTCTGACGATAGGCTTCGAGTACCCGTGCGGAAGGGCGTTTGCGCTTTTTGTAATCCTGCCTGGATTTTTCAGGGCTCACGCCGCATCCGTAGAATGAGCCGCGATCAATTCCAGCTCGCAAAGCTCATCGATAGTCTGGCGACGGCGGATAAGCCGGGAGTTCTCCCCGTCCATGAGATATTCGGCAGCGTGAAGCCGGCTGTTGTAGTTCGACGACATCGACGCGCCATAGGCACCCGTTCCGTGGAAAACGAGCAAGTCGCCGACCTCGGCAGGAGGGAGCGCACGCGTCTCGACCACGCCATCGGCCCCTTGCGTGAATACGTCGCCCGATTCGCAGAGCGGGCCTGCTACGACAGTAGGGCGTAGCTTAGATGGGCTGAGGCTTCGACCATCGTGCGGGAGCACCGAGATCTCGTGGTAGCTGCCATAGAGGGCAGGGCGCATCAAGTCGTTGAAACCGGCGTCAACGAGGGTGAAGTGATTTCTGCCAACCTGCTTGGTGGCGCGGACCTCGGCCAACAGCGAACCGGCTTCTGCCACCAGGAAGCGCCCCGGCTCGATCTCCAGGCGCACGGCATGGCCGAGCCTGCTTTCTGCTTGCCTGCGCACGCTGTCCCACAAGCTGAAATAATGCGCGGCATCGATCGCCCTGTCCCCGTCGCGATAGGGAACTGACAGGCCACCCCCGGCAGAAATCGCCTCGACATCGTGATCCAGATCGCTCAGGAGACCGGTCATCGCATGACAGACCCGCTCGAGATGGCCGTAGTCGACGCCGGAGCCGATATGCAGGTGAAGCCCGACGAGATGCAGGCGATAGCGGCGAACCAATTCGACAGCCTTGTTAAACTCCGCATGCCAGATACCATGCTTGCTGTTTTCGCCACCCGTATTTGTCTTGCTGCTATGGCCGTGGCCGAAACCCGGATTGGCGCGAAGCCAGACGCGGTGACCGGGCGACAGCTCCCCGAGCTGGTGCAGCATGTCGATGGAGCCGATATTCACCTCAACCTTGTCGTTGACGACGCGGCGCAAAGTCGGGCGGTCGAAAATATCGGCGGTGTAGACGATGCCCGCAGCACCTGAGAGGGTAGGGCCGGCGGAAAATCCGGCCCGCTGCGCGCGATCGATTTCGCCGAGAGACACGGAGTCCACAAGCACACCTTCCTCACGCATGAGGGAGAGGATGTGGATGTTGGAGCACGCCTTCTGCGCATAGCGGATCACGTCGAAGGCGCCGAGCTGCCTTATCCGATCGCGGATCGTCGTCGCGTCGTAGACCCATAAGGGCGTCCCATGCTGGTGGGCGAGAGGGGTGAGGTCATTGGCAGAGATGATGGGCATGGCGCTGATTGTCCGTAGATGGCAGCCCTCCGAACCGAAAGATCGTTTCAAGTTGGGCAATGGGGATTTCACGTACGGGTTGACCACGAAACCGGGCATATGAAAAATATCAATTTTTCCAAACTATACTCAATTGTGATATGAGGTGGGCATGGCTGTTACCCTACGGCATATCGAGGTCTTCAGGGCGGTGATGACGACAGGCAGCGTCACGAATGCGGCCGCTATGCTCAGCACCTCCCAGCCGACGATCAGCCGGGAGCTGGCACGGTTCGAGCATCTCATCCAGATGAAGCTTTTTGAGCGTGTGCGCGGCCGCCTCCGCCCGACTGCGCACGCTCTGCAGTTGTTCGAGGAAGTGCAGCGCGCCTATTTCGGGCTGGACCGGATCATCAGGACGGCGGCGTCGCTGCGCCAGTTCGAGCAAGGGCAGCTCTCCATCATATGCCTGCCGGTCTTTTCTCAATCGCTCCTGCCGCAGACTTGCCGGTATTTCATCGAGCGGTTCCCGAACGTGGGCATCAGTATCGTTCCGCAGGAGTCGCCTCTGCTGGAGGAATGGTTGTCGGCGCAACGCTATGACTTCGGACTGACGGAGGTCGATCATGTCCCGCAGGGTACGGAGGTAACCCCACTCCTGACGCTCGACGAGATTTGTGTGCTGCCGGACGCTCACCCGCTTCTTGAAAAGACCGTTCTCTCACCAGGTGATTTCGAGGGGCAATCCTTTGTCAGCCTGTCGGCGATGGATAGCTACCGGCGGCAGATCGATCAGATTTTTCGAAACGCCGGCATCAGGCGGCGCATGATCATCGAGACCCATAGCGCGGCATCCGTCTGTTCGATGGTGCGGGAGGGAATTGGTCTGGCCATCGTCAATCCCCTGACGGCCCTGGATTATGCCGGCCACGGCCTACATCTTCGCCGGCTATCGTTCTCGATCCCTTTTTCCGTCAACATCGTGCGCCCGATCCATCGGCCGCAGTCGCAGCTGGTCGAGGTTTTCGGGACCGAATTGGCCCGGCAAGCAGGGCTGATCGAAGCCCGGCTTGCCACCCTCATTAATCCCTGATGACTTCGTGAAGGCGCATAAGATAGCGGCGTGTACCGATGCCCTGTCACACGTCATCAGTTCAGCACCGGTTCGCCAGCAGTGATGCGCTGCTCGCCCTCGTCGAACAGGTGGACGGCATCATGGAGCGGAGCAATCCGCAGCACGTCGCCGGGGGCTGCTCTGATCCGCTCCCGGAAGACGCAGCTGATCGTCTGCGTGCCGAGACGGGCAACCACCAATGTCTCGGACCCCGTCGGCTCGACAACGGCGGTTGTCACTTCGATGCCGTCGGGGTCGAGTGTGATGTGCTCAGGACGAATGCCGTAGGTGACGGCGCCGGACGGGCGCCGCTCGCTCGGCAGGATAAGCCCGTCTTCAGTTCGGAAACCTTCATTCGTCATGCTTCCCTTGACGAAATTCATGGCGGGAGAGCCGATGAAACCGGCGACGAACAGGTTGTTCGGGCGGTCGTAGAGTTCGAGCGGCGAGCCCGACTGTTCGATCAGGCCGTCCTTCATCACGACGATCTTGTCTGCCATGGTCATCGCCTCGATCTGGTCGTGCGTGACATAGATCGTCGTGGTCTTCAGCCGCTGATGCAGTTCCTTGATCTCGGATCGCATCTGGACGCGGAGCTTGGCATCAAGGTTCGACAGAGGCTCGTCGAACAGAAAGACGGCGGGATCCCGGACGATCGCGCGGCCCATGGCAACACGCTGCCGCTGGCCGCCTGACAGCTGCTTCGGATAGCGCTGCAGGAGCGCCTCCAGGCCCAAGATCTTCGCGGCATTGCCAACGCGCCGATCGATCTCAGTCTTCGGCATACGCTTCAGCCGCAGCGAGAAGCCCATATTCTTGGCGACCGTCATATGCGGGTAAAGCGCATAGTTCTGGAACACCATGGCGATGTCGCGATCCTTCGGTGCCAGCTCGTTGACGATATGCTTACCGATCTGGATCTCGCCCGAGCTTATATCCTCCAGACCGGCGATCATTCTGAGAAGGGTGGATTTGCCGCAGCCGGAGGGGCCGACGAGGACGACGAACTCGCCATCGCGGATATCGACCGATACGCCTTTGATGGCTTTGAACGCGCCATAGTCCTTGCGCGCATTGTTCACTCTAACATGAGCCATTTTCGTCCTCCCCGGTCGCGCTCAAAGCTTGTTCAAGACGTTTCTGAGGTAGGCGAGCCCAAGGCGTTCACCTTCTTTTCGCGCCTCGAGATCCTTGCCCGGCCATCCATAGGCGGCGTCCTCGTGCTCGATCGAAAGGGTGCCGTCAAAGCCGTTGGTCCGTGCCTGACGCAGGAAGCGCGGCCAGTCGAGAAGGCCGTGGCCCGGCAGCTTGTATTGCCACCAGCCCTTGCCGTGATAGCCGACCGCTTGTTGTGTGGCCGCATCGATTGCGGTGTCCTTGGCGTGGAGAATGGCGATGCGGTCCTTGACCGCGTCCATTGCGGCATAGGGATCGACGCCGATGCGGATGAGGTGCGAAGGATCGAATTCGAGACCGAAGCGCCGGTCGGGTATGCGCCTGAAGAGTTCCTGCCACCCCTTCGGCGTGGTTCCGACGAAATTATCCTTGGGCCCCGGCCAGTTTTCGATCGCGAAGACGAGACCGCTCGACGTCGTCTTGCCAATCAGCCGGTTGGCGAAATCGGCAAAATCATCGTAATTGGCTTCGTCGTCGGCATTGTCGTTACGTCCGGGAAAGATCACGAAGATCGGCACGCCCGCTTCGCCGATCGCTTCGGCAAATTCCTCCGTGCGGGCGCGAAGTTCGCCGCGTTTGCCGCTGTCGGCATCGAGCTGATTGCCGAAATAGGTGACCGAGGAGACGAAGAGGTTTTGGTCGCGGGCAAGTGCCACCGCAGCCTGCACCTTGTCCGGCGTCTTGATATGGCCGCCGACATCGATTTCGATTGCGTCGAAACCGGCCGAAGCAGCGAAATTCACCACTTCTTCTAGCGGCCGGTCGTTGAATGTCGACGTATAAAAACCAATCCTCATCAATATCCTCCCAGCGGCCTTGCCGGCTGTTTCAGTTGTTCAGGCGATCCATGAATTTGAGGGGCGAACGGGTGCGTTGAATGGCGTCCGCGGATGCCAGCATCAGCGCCGCCGCCATCGGCATCGCCGCAGCACCGAGCGCCGAAGCGTCCTCGCCGATCGAGGCACGATGCAGCGAAGGCAGAGTGGTGTCTCCGGCCGTCAGATGTTCGTGAACGTAGCGGAGCAACTCGTCGATCATGCGGATCGGCAATCGGCCGCCGATGATGATGGCATCGGGATCGACGATCATGCCGATATGCTTGACCGCAACGGCAAGGTGAGCGCTCATTTCCTTCAGCCACTTCGACACTAGAGCCTTGCCACGTGCATCGAGTGTGAGAAGGTCCTGAGGCACGCTTGCATGGACGCCATGTTCGCCAAGAAACTTGTAGAGAAAAAACATCGTCACCATCTCGCCGAGAAGATCGACTTTCGGCGCGGTCTTGTCCCGGTCGTCGGCAATCGGCAGCCATCCGATTTCGCCGCTCAGCGCCATGGCGCCGCGATGGCCGTTGCCGTCGAGAACGAGCCCTCCGCCGAGACAGGCGTTGATGGCGATATAAAAGAAGCTGCGGCTTTCCGCCCCGAGGCCGTAGTCAAGCTCGGCAAGTGCTGCGGCATTGGTCTCATTTTCGATGAAGACCGGATGCTGCGTCAGGTTTTCTATTGCTGCGCGTACGTCGAATTCCATCCATTCCGAATAATCGTCGGGCATGCCGAGGAAGGGGATCTCTCCGAGCCAGTCGGGCATGGCGAGCCCGATGCCGGCCAGGTGGGCATCGTCGATGAGGCGGCTTCGCTGGAAATGCGATATCGCATCGGCCGTCAGCTGCATGAACTCGGCCGGACGCACATAGCGTTTTTCGTGGTGGACCCGGGCACGCACGTTGCCGACGGCATCCACAGCGACAATCGTCAGGTGATCGCGATCGATGTTGATGCCGATTGCAAAGAACGCATCGGGGTTGATCTCGAGCTCGATTGCCGGCTGGCCCCTCAGCCCATGCCGCCGGCGAGCTTCGATGATCAGGCCCTCGTCGAGCAGACGATCGACGATCCTGGCGATCGCCGGCTTCGTGAAACCTGTCTGCCGGGCAATCTCGGCGCGCGAAATCGGCGCCTGCCGATGAACGCAACGCAGCACGACGGCCCTGTTGTGCTCGCCCGCATCCTCGACATTGGCCCCCGTCAGATCGGGGGACAGTCTGGCGCCGTTCATCTGGTTCATGGATTGAGATCCTCTATCTGCCACGGACACGCAAACCGACCCTACCCTTTCACCGCGCCGCTGGTCATGGCGCCAAGGATCAGCCGTTGAAGCGACAGGAATGCCACGATCGCCGGAACGACGGAAATCAGGCAGGCGGCGGCTAGCAGCTGGATGGACGAGTCGGTCTGCATGCCACGGAAGTTAAAGATTCCGACGCCGATCGGCATCAGGTCATTTTTGGTGAGCAGCAGGAAAGGCACCAGGAATTGCGACCAGCCGGCGATCACAGTGATGATGAAGACCGAGGCAATGCCCGGCGCCGACAGGGGCAGGATGATGCGCCAGAAGACCGAGAAGCGGTTGCATCCGTCGATCATCGCGGCTTCGTCCAGGCTGCGCGGAATGCCGTCGACGGTGCCTTTCAACAGCCAGGTCGCAAGGGGAACACCGAGCGCGATATAGACCATGACGACGGCAAAATGCGTGTCGAGGAGGCCGAGACGGTTCATGTAGCGATAGAGCGGCACCATGATGACGAGCGGCGAGATCATCTGGAAAAGCAGGAGCCCCATCATCGAGAGGCCCTTACCGCGGAACTGGAAGCGCGAGAAAGCGTAAGCGGCAGGCAAGGCAACGATCAGCACGCCGAAGCCGCTCAAGGCCGCAAGCTTCAGGCCGTTCCAGAGATAGATTGGAAAATAGCTGTTGTTGAGAACGGTGATGAAATTCTGGATGGTGGGATTGTCGGGAATATAACGCGCCGCGCCGCGATAGACCTCACGCTTGTCACGCAGCGCCATCGACAGGAGATAGGTGAGGGGGCCGGCAAAGAAGACGAACATCACCAGCATGAAGAGATAGCTTATGGCATCGCCGAGCCGTGTTCCGGTGCGTCCGCTCATTGCTCTTCCTCCTTCGGCAGGAACGACGCATAGACGAAGGCCAGGCCGAGGCTGATGATCAGCATCAGCACCGAAAGCACGCTGCCGCCGGAGAGATCGTAGTTTCGGAAGACGATGTTGAAGACGTAGAGCGAAATCACCTCGGTCGCGCGTCCCGGTCCGCCGCCTGTCAGCGTGATGATCGCGTCGAAGGTGTTAACCGTCTGGATGGTGATCAGGATCATGTTGACGAGAATTGCGGCGCGCAGCTGCGGAAGTGTCACGAAAAAGAACTGCTGCGAAGCCGTGGCACCGTCAACCTCGGCGGCTTCGTAGAGCGAGGGATCGATCGATTTCAGCGCCGCATACATCACGACCATCGAAAAGGCCGTGCCGCGCCAGATGTTCGAGATCAGCGTCGACCAGGGCGCCATCGCCGGATCGGAAAGCCAGGCAACTGTCGGCATGTGCATCAGCCTCAAAATGCTGTTCAGCGCGCCATAAGGCGCTTCGGAAAACAGCATCTGCCAGATGATGCCGCCGGCGATGCCTGGCACGACCCAGGCGACCAGCGCCGTCGTCCTCAGGATCGTGGTGCCGAACAGGCCGCGCTTTTCGCCGCGGATGACAGTGACAGCGACTGCAAGACCGAGAATCTGCTGGCCGATGACGCTGCCGCCGACGAAGATCAGCGTCGCCCAGAGAATGTCAGGCAATTGCGGCGAGCTGAGCGCATTGGCGATCGAACCCAGCGTATAGTCCTGGTTTTCGCCGATCAGCGTCGCATTGGTGAAGGAAAGCCGGAAAACGTCGATGACGGGATACAGGTAGAATATGCCGATGACGACGATCACGGGCATGATCCAGGGCAGGGGCGCACCAGCGAACCGGCGCATGAACGTTCTGCTTTGAGGCGGGCTGTCAGCCTCGATGGCAATAGGGCTCATTGGCTTCTCTGTCCGGGTTTGGCACTGTCGACGGCGCCTAAAAGGCAGGCGCCGTCGTTATCTGAAGCGTCAAAAAATGCCCGGGATCAGAGCCGCTTGTAGGCCTCCATCGCCGCGCTGAATGCGGCATCCAGGGCTTCTTCCGGTTTCTTCGTTCCCGAGAGCACGTCGCCCATCATGATCTGGATCTGGTTAGAGATCTCCGGATAGATCGGCACGCCGGGACGCGCCTGGCCGTCGACGAGCGCATTGGCGAAGGTCTTGTTGGCTTCCGTCGAGAAGACCTCATACTTGTCGAAGAGCGACTTGCGCGTCGGCAGCTGCTGCTGCAGCGCGTTTGCCGGACCCATATAGACGTCGCGAGCCAGATTGGCGCACATCTCGATCTTCTCCTTGTCCTTGCTGAAGGACGCGATCGTCCAGCCGCCGGTGCCGGTCGAGCGCTCATTGGCCGAAGGGCCGGGGATCGGCGAGAAGGTCCAGTTCTTGAATTCCTCTTCGTCGAGCGTCGCCTTCAGCTGCGCATATTGCCAGTTGCCGCCGATGAAGAGCGCCGTCGTCGCCGCAGCTGCCGCGGCATTCATGTCGTCGTAATTGGCGATAGTGGTAACGCGCTTGGGGGCCGCGCCGGAATCGACGAGATCCTTGAAGTAGTTAAGCGCCTTCAGGAATTTCTCCTTGTTCTCGCCTTCGCCGAAGACCGGCTTGCCCGAGTCGTCGACGAGCTTGCCGCCGAGCGCCCAGTAGTTCGCCAGCCAGTCGAAGGTGGTGCCTTCCCAGCGCCCGCCGTTGAAGAGCACGCCTTCCATGCCTTCCTTGGTGGAGGCAAGTGCGGCCTTCTTCAGGTCGTCCCAGGTCTGCGGCGCATCGGCTACAACAGACTTGTTGCGGTAGAGGACGCGAAGGTCCGTATCCCACCACCAGGCGCGGATCGTCTGATCCTTGTCGGTGATGCCGCTGCGGATGAAGGGGAAGAGATCGTCGACTTCTTCCTTGGTGAAATAGGGCGTAAAATCCGCCAGCACCTTATTGACCATGAACTGCGAGAGCACGAAGGAGTCGACGGCGGCGCAATCCGGCGCATTGCCGGCCTTGGCCTGCTCCAGCATCTTGGCCTGTTCCGTGCCGATGTCGGAGGACATGAACTGCATCTGCAATTTCCAGTCCGGGTGCTTCTTGATGAAGTCGACAAAGAGCTTCTGGTAACCCTCTGCGATGTTGGGGTCGGAATTGTTCGGGCTGTCGTTCGTGAGCCGGACGACAAGGGTTTTTGGCGCATCGGCAGCGCCGATCCTGTCCTTTGTCGCAAGCTCCTGGGCAAATGCGGCAGGCACTGAAAATAACATTGTGCTCAGCGCTAACGCGCTGATGAACGCTCTCTTCATGATGGGTCTCCTCCCCATTTTAAACGGATACAGCCTGGTGGTCGGTTGACCTCTCCTCATTTCCATGCTGCATTAATTAGATTAAGTTACTTTGATTTGATGTCAAGCCGCAGCTTGGGAGGATTGAGATGCCGGCGACATTCAACACAAGTTAGCGGACCGCAGCCGCATTTCCCGATCACAAAAAATCGAGCCATTTCGGGCATCCGCGATGGCGCGGTGAGGTTTTGCCTCGGCTACGTGAAGGTGGCCGAACCTGACATCTATGGAGGATCAGATGCGCTTACTCATTCTCGGCACTGGCGGAATGGCCAACCAGCATGCCGCAAATTTCAAGGCGATCGAAGGCGTGAGCGTCGTGGGCGGGGTTGACGTCGTACCCGAGCGGCTGACGGCCTTTTGCTTGGAACATGGCATCCCCAATCACTTCAGCACACTCGAGGAAGCCCTTGCCTGGGGCGAGTTCGATGCCGTTGCCAATGTCACGCCCGACCGCATCCACCATCCGACGACGCTACAGGCGATTGCGGCGGGCAAACATGTCTTCTGCGAAAAGCCGCTCGCGACCGATGCCATCAAGGCAATGGAAATGACGGATGCCATCGAAAAAGCCGGCAAGGTCGGCATGGTCAACTTCACCTATCGCAATTCGCCCGCCCTGCAGAAGGGACGGCAAATGGTGCTTGCCGGCGAGATCGGCGAGATCAGGCATGTCGAGGCATCGCATCTGCAGAGCTGGCTTGTGGGGCGTCATTGGGGCGACTGGAAGAGCGAGAGCAAATGGCTGTGGCGCCTCAGCAGGAAGCACGGCTCGAACGGCGCGCTCGGCGATATCGGCATCCATATCGTCGATTTTGCGTCCTATGGTTCGGGGCTCGATGTCGCCCACGTCTTCGCGCGGCTGAAGACCTTCAACAAGGCGCCGGGAGACAAGATCGGCGAATATGATCTCGATGCGAATGACAGCTTCACGATGAATGTCGACTTCACGACGGGTGCGATCGGCACCATCCAGGCGACGCGAACCGCGGCCGGCCAGATGGATCAGCTGCGTCTCAGGGTCTATGGCGAGACCGGTTCGATCGAGATGATCTACGACACCGGAAAGTCGACGCTTCGCGCCTGCCTCGGCGAAGATGTTCACACCGCAACATGGCGCGACATCCCCTTCGATCCGGTGGAAACGAACTATCAGCGCTTCGTGCAGGCCGTCAGGGCAGGCAGGACGCAGGAACCCTCGTTCCGCAGGGCGGCGAATATCCAGAAAGTGCTCGACAAGGCGCTTGCCTCGGATGTCAGCCACACGGACGAGGCGCTTGCCTGATTTGATACTAGGACGTCAGGCGGAAACCGGTGGCAGCAGGGTGTTGAGGAAGGGCAGCAGTGCCGCCCCCAGCGCCACGCCGCCGCCGCTGAAGCTTGCCGGCTTCATCGGCGAAATCCACGGTGTCAGGAAGGGCCGCTTGGATGTGTCGCGGCGCTCGACGGAGAGCTGGTGGATCAGTGCTTCGACGACGCTTCGCGGCAGGTCGCCGCCGATCATGATCACACCAGGCGCGATAAAGCCGGCCATGGCGATGATCGGGTCGAGCAGGTGGCTTGCCGTATCACGGATCCACTGTGTCAACTGAGGGGAGGACGGCTCTTCGCCCGAAATGAGGCGCTTGAACTCGTCATCGCTGACCAGTGCGCGCAGCGCGCCGAAACCGACCACCGTGTTCAGCCGGACATTATCGGGGCCGGTCAGCATCTCACCGATGCTGCCTGCGCGTCCGTGGACGCCCGAATAAGGAATGCCGCGAACGAGAAAGCCGGCCTGGACATCTTCGTCGATGATGATCATCGCCAGTCCGCCTTCGGGGGCAGGCGCGCCGATGGTGCGCTCGGCAAGCAGGCTTGCGGTGCACTCGTTCTCCACGTGACTGACGGGAAGCGTGGATGCTGCGTCGAGCTCTTCGCTTTCCTGCGCGGTCCAGTCGTTAGACCCGATCCCCAGGCCTATGATCGGCATGCCGGCATGCCGGCCGATCATCTTGTGGGTGGCTGAAAGAATTGACGGCACGCGCGTTGCCGCGTTGAGGGAAAAGTATTCCCGATCATGGACCTGGCCGCTGAGGTCGATAAGGACGGCTTCGCCTCGGCTCTGGCGAACCCGGACACCGATCGAAAACGCGCCGTCAGGGCGCAGGGCAAATTCGGTGGCGGTCGCGCTGTTGCCCGCGCCGTTGCGGCGGTGCGACGTTACCAACCCTCCCTCGCCGAGGCGGCGCAGAATATTGGTGATGCCCGGCCCGGTAAGCCCGGAATGCTGGCCAAGTTCCATGCGGGTCAATGGACCGTGCCGGCGGATAGCCTCCAGAATGACGCGGATATTTCTGTCGGCGATTTCTCCCGATCGCAGACCGATTGTTTTACCCCGCGTTACGGCCGTTTCCTCTGTCTGACGTCGCCGCGGCCCGGATCGAAGATACCGCATAACCGTCTTCCCTAAGCACCTGGATGCTTGTGTATCACAGGTAAAACTCTCGCAACCTATTTCTTGTGCGCTTGACTGCAAAACAAAGTTACTTAATCTAAGAGCTGCCACGCGCCTCGGTTGGAGGAGACGGGACGCGGTGGCCTGCGGCCTATTTGCGCGACCAGGTTTTCTCCCCATCCGTCAGTTGCTTAATTTCTAATAGGACCCGCCATGTCTCTCACCATTGCCCAACGCCTCGATCGCCTGAAGGTTCGCACAGCCGAGCTCGCTCACTGGCGCGACAGGCAAAGCATCGTGATCGACGGCTGGACCTTCGACGGCGAGCCGATCGCCCATGATCAGGACTGGCCGCACCGCAAGGGGACGGTGCATTTCGCGGCATCGGCCACAGTGCCGCGCGACTGGCCAATCGGAAAGGTTCGCCTGCAGCTCGATCTCGGCGGCGAGAGCCTGATCACGCTGCACTATTCCGGCGGCCAGGCAGAGACATTCGGGCTCGACCCCTATCATCAGGAGTTTCCGATCAAAGCCAGGGAATTCTCGATTACCACTGACAGCGTTGCCCGCTTTCCCTTCGGTGAGCCGAACCGGGCACCGAAGCTCAACAAGGCGCGGCTGATCTGGCTGGACGAACCGGTGCACAGGTTGCACCTCCTGTTGCGGCAGATCGGCGAGGCTGCCGACGTGCTCGAAAGCCATGAGGTCGTGACGCACCTGATCGAGGCGGCCGAACAGTCGCTGCGCAGCCTCGACTGGCCTTCGGACACGTCAGCCTATATTTCACGCACAGCCGGTGCGGTGATGCAGCAGAAGATCTGGGAACTGCCGGAGCTTGAGGCAAACCCGGCCGGCCTTAATGAAGCGCAAAGCGCTTCGGCCGGTGCCGCCTATGATCAGCTGATCGCGCGATTGAAAGAGCTTCAGAAGCGTTTTCCGCCGAACGGTGAACTGCTGCTGACCGGCCATGCCCATATCGACCTCGCATGGCTTTGGCCCTACGACGAGACGCGTCGGAAGATGCGTCGCACCTTCAACACCGCGCTCTCGCTGATGGAACGGTCGGACGACTTCCGGTTCAATCAATCGACCGCCCATTATTATGCGCAGATGGAAGAGGATGATCCCGACCTTCTCGAACGGATCAAGAAGAAGGTCGCCGAGGGCAAGTGGGAAACTGTCGGCGGCATGTGGGTCGAACCCGACACCAACATGCCAACGGGTGAAAGCCTTGCGCGGCAGGTACTGTACGGACAGCGCTATTTCGAGAAACACTTCGGCCTGCGCCACACGGTCTGCTGGCTGCCGGACTGCTTCGGCTTTTCCGGGGCCTTGCCGCAGGTCCTCCAGCTTGGGGGGATCGACAGTTTCTTCACGATCAAGGTGAACTGGAGCGAGACCAATCACATCCCATCCGACTTGTTCTGGTGGAAGGGGCTCGATGGAAGCAAGGTTCTGACCCATACTTTCGACAACCCCATGCATGGCTACAACGGTTTCGTGCAGCCGGATTGCTTCGTGCCGACCTGGAAGAATTTCCGCGGCAAGACGCAGCATGACACATCGCTGCTCGCTGTCGGCTACGGTGATGGCGGTGGTGGCGTGACACCCGAAATGGTCGAACGCGAAGTGCAACTGCGCGACTTCCCGGCAATCCCGAGCGCCCGGTGGGGCACGGTGAAGGGCTTTTACGAAGAGGCCCACCGCACTGCGGCGCAAAAAGAGCTTCCCGTCTGGGACGGGGAAATCTACCTCGAACTGCACCGCGCGACGCTGACGTCGCAAAGCGGCGTCAAGCGCAAGCACCGGCAGGCCGAGCGGTCGCTGATTACGGCCGAGACGATCGCTTCGCTCGCGCATCTCTTGGGTGCCGGCAAACCACAAAGCCTGGAAGCGGATTGGCGCGTCGTCCTGAAGAACGAATTCCACGACATCCTGCCGGGCTCAAGCATCCGCGAAGTCTATATCGACGCCGAGCGGGAGCTCGACGGCGTCATCGACAATGCCGAGGCGGAGAAGGCCAAGTCTCTGAAGACGCTATCAGCTCATCTTCCGGCAGGTGGGGTGACGGATGCGTTGATTGCCGTCAACCCGTCGCTTGCGCCGCGGCCGCTGACCACCAAGCTTTCCGACGGGACGGTCCTGTCATCTGCCGAAATCGTCGCGCCTCTTTCCGTTGCGGTCTTTGATCGCAAGACACTCAAGCCCGCCGGCATGTTGAAAGCCGATACGCAGAGCCTCGAAAACGAGCATCTGTCTGTTGTCATCGGCAAGAATGGCGCCGTCTCAAGCCTTGTTCACAAGGCAACGGGCAGGGAGGCGGTGGAGGGCGGCGCCAATCAGCTCTGGGTCTATCCGGCCGACAAACCTCGCAATTGGGACGCCTGGGATGTCGATGCCGACTATGCCGAAAAGGCTGTCCGCCTCGACAGGCCCGCGAGCATTACACTTGCCGAACAGGGGCCACATCGTGCCGCAATCCGCGTCGTTTACCGATACCGGAACTCGACGGTCACCCAGTTCTACGTGCTGACGGCCAACGCCCGCAGGCTCGATATCGAAACGACGATCGACTGGCATGACCGGCGTACTCTGCTCAGAACGCTGAACCCGGTCGCCGTGCGTTCACGCACAGCCACCTTCGAATGCGCCTTCGGTATCGTCGAGCGGCAAACGCATACGAACACGTCCTGGGAGCAGGCAATGTTTGAAGCTGCCGCACATCGTTTTGTCGATCTCAGCGAACCGGGTTTCGGCGTCGCTCTGCTCAACAATGCCAAATACGGGCACAGTGCGCGCGGCAATGTCATCGGCATGAGCCTCGTGCGCTCGCCGATCTATCCCGATCCACTCGCCGATGAAGGCGAGCAGAACTTCACCTACGCGCTGATGCCGCATGAGGGCGCCTGGCATGAAGGCGATGTCCTCCAGGAAGCGATCGATCTCAATCAGCCGCTCGTCACCACCGAGGCCAGTGGCCTCTCGGCAGGCACGCTGTCGCCTCTCGGCGTCGAAGGCATACCAGTCGCCTTTTCGGGACTGAAGCCGGCGGAGGAGGGAGAAGGCCTTATCCTGCGGCTTTACGAACCGGCGGGCCGGCGCGGCCGGCTTTCGCTCGCCTTGCCCTCGGGCTGGGAGGCTTCGGGACCTCTGAACATCCTCGAAGAGCCGATCGAGCGTGCAGGGCCTGCCGACATCATGCCGTTTGAAATTCGGACCTGGAGGCTGCAGCGAAGCTAATCGCGTCAGTATCTGGAAAGTTGTCGCTACGCGTTCCGAATTCATTGTCGATCGCTCTCGGGAAAAGATTCAACCTGTCGCAGTGGCCCGGCTCGCGCCGGGCCCTATCTTCCGGCTGGTCTTTCACCAGCTCCCGAGGAAACGATCATGACGGAATCCGTGAAGTCCGTACCTGCGCCCCGCGATCAGCACCTGCGCGACATGGCCAATTGCATTCGCTTCCTCTCGATGGACGCCGTCGAGAAGGCCAAGAGCGGACACCCTGGCATGCCGATGGGCATGGCCGACATTGCTGTCGTGCTCTTTTCCGATTTCCTGAAATTCGATGCCGAAGACCCCTACTGGTTCGATCGGGACCGTTTCCTGATCTCCAACGGGCACGGCTCGATGCTGCTCTACAGCCTGCTCTATCTGACCGGCTACCGGGATATGACGATCGACCAGATCGAAAACTTTCGTCAGGTCGGCAGTAAGACGGCCGGTCATCCCGAATATCGCCATGCCACGGGCATCGAGACGACCACGGGTCCGCTCGGACAAGGCATTGCCAATTCGGTTGGTTTCGCACTTGCCGAGCGCATCATGAACGCCAGGTTTGGTGACGATCTTTCAAACCACTACACTTATGTCTTCCTCGGCGACGGATGCCTGATGGAAGGCATCAGCCAGGAGGCCATATCGCTTGCGGGCCACTTGAAGCTCGGCAAGCTGATCGCGTTCTGGGACAACAATTCGATATCGATCGACGGAGCCACAAGTCTGGCGGAATCCGACGATCAGCCGGCGCGGTTCCGCGCATCGAACTGGCATGTGCAGGAGATCGATGGACACGATACTGACGCAATCCGAAACGCGATCGTCGAAGCCCAACGGATCACCGATCGCCCGTCGCTGATTGCCTGCAAAACCATCATCGGCTTCGGCTTTCCGACCCGCGCCGGCACGCAGAAAGCCCACAGTGATGCTCCGGGTGAAGAGGAGATCGCTGGCGCCCGCAAACTTCTCGACTGGAACGCACCACCCTTCGAGATCCCGTCCGACCTTTTGGATGACTGGAGAAAGATCGGCGCCAAGGGACGCAACACCCGGATGGCCTGGGCGGTTCGGGTCCAGACGGCGAAGGCGGATATCCGGGGGGAATTTGAACGCCGCATGAAAGGCGAGCTGCCCTCGGACTGGACCAGAGCAATAGAGGCGGCAAAGCAGGAGCTTCTGTCTGCTGAAAAGGACCTGGCAACAAGGCAGGCGAGCGGGATTGTTCTCAACCACCTTGCTGAGACCATCCCCGAGCTCATCGGAGGATCGGCGGACCTGACACCGTCGAACAACACGAAGGCCAAATCCATGATCGAGATTGCGCCCGGTCAGTATAATGGATCCTATGTCCATTACGGCGTGCGTGAACATGGGATGGCGGCTGCCATCAACGGCATTGCCCTTCATGGCGGGTTGATCCCTTATGGCGGCACCTTCCTGACCTTTTCCGATTACGCCCGGCCGTCAATCCGGCTGGCGGCGATGATGGCGGTGCGTTCAATCTTCGTGATGACCCATGATTCGATCGGTCTCGGCGAGGACGGCCCAACCCACCAGCCTGTCGAACATCTGACGGCCCTGCGCGCCATTCCAGGTCTTGCCGTGTTCCGCCCGGGTGATCCGATCGAGACGGCCGAATGCTGGCAGGCAATCCTTGATGCTCCACGGCAGGCAGCCTTGATCGCACTGTCCCGCCAGCCCATGCCGCTTCTGAGAAAGGAGCCTGGCTCTCGCAACCTGTCGGCAAGGGGCGGATACGTTCTGCTTGAGGCTGAGGGTGGCGCTCGCGAGCTGACGATCATGTCGACCGGATCGGAATTGCACCTCGCCGTTGAGGCAAGGGCGAAGCTCCAGGCGGAAGGCGTTCCAACCGCGGTCGTCTCCATGCCGTGCCGTCTGCTGTTTGAGGCACAGGCACCGGATTATAAGCGTGAGGTTCTCGGAGACGGAACTGCGCGTGTCGCGGTGGAAGCTGCCGTCCAGGATAGCTGGGACCGATATCTCGGGCTCGACGGCCGGTTCGTCGGCATGCACAGCTTCGGGGCGTCGGGCAAGATCGACGACGTCTACAAGAAGTTCGACATCACCACGGACGCCGTTGTGAAAGCCGCGCAAGGGGCACTGGGTTTCCGTCGTCGATGAGTGATCGGCAATCGCGGACGGCTTGCGGTCTCTAACTGCTCATGGTGCAGCCGAAGCTCCTGCGGCTGCCCTTGGCCACGCCCTCATGTGACGCGAATTCCGGCTCTAGCCGGCGCGGCGCGTGGGTTGGTAGCCCCTGCTGCCGTCGAGAAGCGTGCGTGTATAGGAATGTTCGACATTTCCGCTGAGCAAAGCCTCTCTTGAAGCGATCTCCACGAACATCCCGCCCTGCATGACGGCGACGCGATTGCACAGATGAGCAATCACAGCCATATCGTGGCTGACGAGAATGTAGGTCAGTTTTTCCCTTTCGCGCAGGTCCTTCAGCAGATTGAGGATCTCGGCCTGGATGGACACGTCGAGTGCGGATGTGGGCTCGTCGAGGAGAAGCACACGCGGCTTCAGTATCAGGGCACGTGCGATTGCGACACGCTGGCGCTGACCGCCCGAGAGCTGATGCGGAAAACGATGATAGAAGGATGGGGGCAGGCCGACGTCACGCAACACCTGTTCTACGCGCTCCCTGCGCCGGTCGACGCCATGGATTTCAAGGGGTTCGAGGAGCGTGCGGCCGATCGTGTGACGCGGGTGAAGCGAGCCGAATGGGTCCTGGAAGACCATCTGCTGCTTGGCGAGCTGCGATTTTGAGCGATTGGCGGTGATTGCCTCTCCGTCGATCGCAATCGAGCCATCCCATGCTTTGATCCTGCCGGCCAACGCGCCGAGAACAGTGGATTTGCCGCATCCGCTTTCCCCGACGAGGCCGAACGTCTCGCCCGCAGCAACGTCGAAGGAAACATCCTTGACTACCTGTTTGGCGGAGTGGCCGCTGCCGAAGGAAACGGCAAGATTTTTGACTGACATCATCATGCTCATGCCTCCGCCCAGCTCGGGTCTCGCCTTAGGACCTCAAGGCGGTCTCGAGGGTGGTCGAGGCTCGGCAACGCCTGCAAGAGACCCCGTGTGTAGGGATGGGTTGCCTCTTCGAGCTTTGCGGCTTCAAGCTCTTCGACGATACGCCCGGCATACATGATGATCACTCGATCGCAGAAGCTCTTCACCAGGTTGAGATCGTGCGAAATGAAGATCAGCCCGATGTTGCGCTCGGTGATCAGGTCGTCGAGGATCGACAGGACCTGCTGGCGCACGGTTACGTCGAGAGCCGAGGTCGGCTCGTCGGCGATGATCAGCGATGGGGAGGAAATCAGCATCATCGAGATCATGATGCGCTGTCCCATGCCGCCCGAGACTTCATGCGGATAAAGGTTGAAGACGCGCTCTGGATCGCGAATGTTAACTCGTTCTAGCATGGCGAGTGTGCGTTTGCGCGCCTCGCGGCGGCTGACGCGTTCATGCAGGATGACGGTTTCGGCGATCTGCTCGCCGACCGTCATGACCGGGTTGAGCGAATATTTCGGGTCCTGCAGGATCATCGAAATGCGCCGCCCTCGGATCGAGCGCATATCGGCCTCGCTTGCGCGAACGAGATCGACATCCTCGAAGCGCATTTCGTCGGCAACCACTTTGGCGGTCGCCGGCTGCAGCCGCATAATGGCGCGTCCGGTCGTGCTCTTTCCGGAGCCGGATTCGCCGATGATGCCGACTTTCTCACGCCCGACGGTGAAGGAGACGTTCTTCACGGCCGTGACGACGCCCGACAGGGTCGGGAACTGGACCGACATGTTTTTGACCGAAAGGATCGGCTGGGATTGATCAGGCATTTCGGGGATCCATGATGTCGCGCAGGCCGTCGCCCAGCAGATTGAAGGCAAGGCTGACCACGAGGATTGCGATGCCCGGAACAGTCGTCAGCCACCAGGCGTCGAGCAGATATTGCCGGCCCGACGCTGCCATTGCACCCCATTCGGGCATCGGCGGCTGGGCGCCGAGACCGAGGAAACCGAGGCCGGCCGCCGTCAGGATGACGCTCGACATGTTGAGCGTCAGTCGGATGATGATCGAGGGAGCACAGAGCGGCACGATGTGATGCAGCAGGATGCGGCCCATGCCGGCGCCCTGTAGCTCGGCGGCGACGACGAAGTCGGCGGCTCTGAACGTCAATGTTTCGGCGCGCGCCAGGCGGGCAATCGGCGGCCAGACGGTCAGCGCAATGGCGATGACGGCATTCTCAATCCCAGGTCCGAGCGCCGCAGAAAAGGCGAGTGCGAGAACGAGGCTCGGGAAGGACAGGAAGATATCGGTGATGCGCATCAACACGACATCGACCCAGCCGCCGAGATAGCCGGCAGTGGCACCGATCACAAAGCCGATCGGCGCCACGATGACCGTCACCAGAATGCTGATATAGAGCGTTGTGCGTGCGCCGTAGACGAGACGCGAATAGACGTCACGGCCGAACTCATCGGTTCCGAACCAGTTCGCGGCAGATGGCGGCTTCAGCGCCATCGTCAGATCCTGGGCAATGGGGTCGTAGTTGGCGAGCATCGGCGCGAAGGCGGCGACCAGCACCAGCGCAAGCACAACCAAAAAACCCGCAAAAGCCAGCGGATTTGCAAGCAGGCTCAGCCACAGGACATAGGCCTTGTGGAAGCGTGCCTGCCGGGTCGAGGAAAATTCCTCGTTGATCAGCCAATTGTGGAGATCGTTGAAATAGCGTGTCGCCATGATGTCACCGGGTACGCGGATCGAGGAAGCGGTAGGCGATATCGGACAGCAGGTTGATGACGATCGAAATGATGCCGATCAGGAGCACGCTGCCGAGGATCGCGTTCATGTCCGCGAAGAAGAGAGCCGAGGTCAGATATTGCCCGAGGCCGGGCCAGGCAAAGACCGTCTCGATGAGAACCGTGCCGTCAAGCAGGCCGCAATAGGCGAGTGCCACGATGGTCAGAAGCTGCACCCGGATATTGCGGAAGGCGTGTCGCCAGACGATGGCGCGCTGGCCGAGGCCCTTGGCTTTCGCCGTCAGCACATATTCCTGCCGAAGCTGTTCCAGCATGAAGCTGCGGCTCATGCGGCTGAGATAGGCCATGGCCGCATAACCGAGGATCAGGGCAGGGGCTGTGACATGCAGCAAGGCATCGCGGAAAACCTCCCATTCGCCGGCAATGATCGCATCGACGAGAATGGAGTTGGTCGGTCCTTCGACCAGCCCTTCATTATAGACGTCCAGTCGGCCGCTGCCGGGGATGAGCCCGAATTTGGCGTAAAAGACCAGGATGACGATGGTGCCGAGCCAGAAAATCGGCGTTGAATGCCCGAGCAGCCCGACGACACGCGCGAGATGATCGACCCATGTTCCCTTGCGAACAGCGGAGATGATACCGAGCGGAATGCCGAGGCCGGCGCCGATGATCGTTGCGAGCGTCGCAAGCTCCAGTGTCGCCGGGAAAACCCGGGCAAGATCACTTGCCACGGGGTTCTTGGTCACATGTGACTGGCCGAAGTTCAGGTGAGCGACATTGCCGAGATAGGTCGCGAACTGGACATAGAGCGGCTGGTCCAGCCCCATCTCCTTGTAGACCCGCTCATAGGTCGCCTGGTCGGCCTGGTCCCCGATCACGGCAATGACCGGATCAGCCGGGACCATGCGGCCAACGACGAAGGTGATGATCAGCAGGCCGAGCAGCGTCGTCAGGATAACGCTGAAGGATGTCGCCACCTTTCGCACTGCGTCGAGCACGGCTGCTCCGCCGCCCGATGCGGCCTCGGATGTTTGTGAAATGCTCACGTCATTCTCCCTTGGAGGAGGTCACTCGCCCTTGGAAACCGTGTCCCAGCGCGTCAGCCATGTCGAATGGCCGATATAGCCTTTGACTTCCTTGCGAACCGCCTTCGCGTCGGTGCGCAGGAAGGAGGTGATCAGCGGCGGAGACGATTCGAGATAGGCCTTGTTGATCTTCGCATAGAGATCGACCCGCTTCTGCTGATCCGTCTCGTGGGCGGCCGCAGTCACCATATCCTGAATATCCTTCGGCACATCCCAGGCGGTGCGCCAGGCATTCAGGCCCGTCAGCTTGGCGTCGTCGGAATTATTGGCATTGGTTGCATAGGACTGGAGAACCGCGTGAGGATCCGGCAGGCGTTCACCCGATCGCGCCGAAAAGATCTCGAATTCGCGCGTGCGGAACTTGCCGATATGATCGCCGCCCTGAAGATCGAGTTTGATGCCGGCCTTGGCGGCATTCGCCTGCAGGGACTGCGCAACCTCATATTCCGGGGTGACCGGCGTTGCGTAATAGACCTTCGAGAAACCATTCGGATAGCCGGCTTCGGCGAGCAGCTGCTTGGCCTTTTCGATGTCGAGCTTGTAGGGATTGACCTCGCTTGCACCCGGCAGGCCGGCCGGAATGATGGTCTGCTGCTTGATGCCGTAATATTTCATAACGGTGTTGGCGAGGCCGTCATAGTCGATCAGGTATCGGAAGGCTTCGCGGACCTTGGGATTGGAAAGAATCTCGTCCTTCTGGTTCAGGGCGAGGTAATAGAAACCGAAACCCGGTGTCTTCTGGATGTCGGCCTTGCCGCCGGACTCGACGGCCGCAAGATCCGTGGAGGACAGACGGGTCGCGACATCGACGTCACCCGCCTCAAGCTGCAGGCGCTGGCCAGAAGATTCCGGCATATGGCGGAGAACGACGCGTCGCATCTTGGGGGCGCCCTGCCAGTAATCCTTGTTGGCATCGGCGATCAGCAGGTCATTGACGCGCCAGGTGCGCAGTGCATAAGGCCCCGAGCCGGCGTCGTTGGCCTGCAGGAACTCGCGCCCCATATCGCCGTCCTTTTCATGCTCGGCCAGGAACTCGCTGTCTAGGATCGAGGTCGAGAAGCTCGCCAGCGAATAGAGGATCAGGTTGCGGTTCCAGAGGCTGGGCGTTTGGAGGACTACGGTGGTGTCGTCGCTCGCCTTGATCAGATCGTCGACATTCTTGTCCGTAAAGCCCCATTGGCGAAGGTCGACGGATGGCGCGAGCCCCAACTTGACGAGACGCCGCAGCGACCACTCGACGTCCTTTGCCGTCAGCGGATTGCCGGAATGGAACTTGATGCCGGAGCGGATCTTGAATGTGAAGGTCTTGCCGTCCGGCGAGACGCTCCAGCTTTCGGCGACGCCCGGAGCCGGCTTGGTAATATCGTCGGCCGGCAACACGATCAGCCGCTCATAAAGGTTCGCGACAATTTCAGCCGCTTCCAACTGATTGATTTCGTTTGGATCGAGGCCGCGCATCGACGACATGTTCGTCGCGATGACAAGCTGGTCCTTCGGCGTGGCTGCGGCCGCAGCCAGTGGCATCATCAGGCTCACGGCAACAAGCGCCGACGAGATCAATAGCCCGCGTCTTTGGATCTTCATTTTCTTCCTCCCAAGCATCTCTGCAAACACATCAGAGCGAATTTTGATATCGACATCGATCTGAAATCTGGTATATCAGATCTCACAAAACGATTTTGTCGTCAACGGGAGAATTTTCGGCTTATGGAAAATAAGATGGAGGGTCGGGCGGGCGACGACCGCATCGAAAAGATCGATCCGCGATTCCTGACGACCCTTCGTGATCATGTTCATAAGACGCTGCGGGCGGCGATCCTGTCCGGTCGCTTTCGCGCCGACGAGCGCGTCAACGAGCGCCAGCTCGCCGAGCAGCTTGGTGTTTCCACAACTCCGATCAAGGAGGCGCTCCGGCAGCTCGAGACCGAAGGACTGGTTGAAACCCTGCCGCGCCGTGGGGTGCTGATCCGGTTCAACGCCGGATGGGCGGAGGAAATGATCCTGGCTCGCGCTGCTCTGGAATCGATGATCGCGCATCTCGCCGCCAAGCGGATCACCAACGAAGAAGCCAGGAAGCTCAGCGATACGGTCGCATTGATGAAGGCGGCCACGGCCGATGGCGGTGCAGACGATCTCATTGCCCTGAACGAGACCTTTCACGAGCAGATCCACATCGCCTCGCGCTGCCAGTATCTCTCGCGCATGATCGAGCGCCAGCAATTCTATGACGCGAGCATTCGCCGCGTCATTCATTCCGACAACAAGGAGCGCGACAAGGCTCTCGCTGAGCATACCGCCATCGCTGCCGCCATCGTCTCGAACGACAGCGACAAGGCCGAGCGGGTAATGCGCGATCACGTCGTCCGCTCCGGCGAAACCTATCTCAACATCGTATTCAGGAAGAAAGAGGACATTTGACGTGACCGTGGGAATGGACAAGATTCGCAAGGCCCTGACGGGCATTTCCGGCGTTCCGGTGACCCCCTACAAGGCTGATGGCAGCATCGATCTCGCCAAGCTTTCCGCATTGATCGCGCGCCTCGCCAGCGCCCGGGTCCACAATCTGATGGCGGCCGGCAACACGGGCGAGTTCTTCACCCTGACGATGGACGAGGTAAAAGCGGTCCATGCCGCCACGATCAAGGCTGCGGATGGCAAGGCTCTTATCAGTGCCGCCGTCGGGCGTTCGCTGGCGGAAGCAAAGGCGCTCGCCCGTCACGCGATTGCCGAAGGCACCGACGCGATCATGGGTCACCATCCGATGGATCCCTTTGCCGGGCCGAGCTACCAGGCGAAATATTTCCTCGAACTTGCCGAAGCGTCCACTGTCCCTGTCATTGCTTATGTCCGCAGCGACACGTTCTCGGCCGCCGATTTCCGCAAGCTTGCTCTGCATCCCAATATCGCCGGCATCAAGTTTGCATCCGGAAATCTGATGCTGCTTGCCGAGGTGATCCGCTCGACGAAGGATGCGCCGGCGATCTGGGTCTGCGGGCTTGCCGAGGGCTGGGCGCCTGCCTTCTATGCCATGGGTGCTCGCGGCTTTACCTCGGGGCTCGTCAACGTTTTCCCCGAGCGCTCGCATGCCATCCATCAGGCGCTGGAAGCCGGCGACTACGCGGCTGCCCGTGCCCTTATCGATGACATCGCCGGTTTCGAAGCGCTGCGCACCAAATATCTGAACGGCGCCAATGTCACGGTCGTCAAGGAGGCGCTCGGCATGCTCGGAACCGATGTCGGCCCTGTTCGCCTTCCCGGCGTTGAAAGTCTGACGGACGCGGAACGCGCGGAACTGCGCGCAATCGTCGACAATGTAAGCGGCAAGAACCGCGCCGCCTGAGGAAGAATCGCATGCATATCACCGGCTTCAAGACCTACATGCAGCGCGTCGACGACCGGCCGCGGCTGCTCCTGAAAATCGAGACGAGCGAAGGCATTTCCGGTTGGGGCGAGTGCTACAATCACGGCCCCGACTGGGCGCTGCCGCCGCTCTTCGACTACCTCTTCCATCAGATCGAAGGGGAGGACCCCCGCCGAGTGGAATTCCTTGTGCTGAAACTCAATCAGCAGTGCCGTTTTCCGCCGGGCGCGCTGGGGCTTGCAGCGATTTCGGCGATCGATCACGCGCTCTGGGACATCGCCGGCAAGGCCGCCGGCCTGCCGGTTTACATGCTGCTTGGCGGCAACGTTCGGGATCGGGTGCGCGTCTATTGCGGTGTCTATACCGCGCCGGACCCGCAGACGGCGCAGGACCAGACCCTCGAGCTGAACGAAAAATACGGCTACACGGCTTTCAAGCTCAGCCCCTTCCGCCGCGACCTGCATGCCGGTCGCTGGGGCGAGCTTGTAAAGGAAACCGGTGACTGGTTCGCCAAGATACGCGAGATTACGCCATCGCATTTCGAATTCGCATTTGACGCTCATGCGAAGATCTTCGAGCCCTATCAGGCGGTGCAGCTCGCTGCGGCTATTGCCCCAAATGATCCGCTTTTCTACGAGGAGCCGATCCGGCCGGAGCACATTCCGGCATGGGCCGAGCTGAAGTCGAAGGTCTCCGTCCCGTTGGCGACGGGAGAATCTCTCTACAATCGCTTCGAATTCCTCTCCCTGTTGTCGGCCCGTGGCGCTGACATAATCCAGCCCGACATATGCGTTGTTGGCGGCGTAACGGAAATGCGCAGGATCGCAACAATCGCTGAGGCTCACTATGTAACCGTCGCGCCGCATAACCCGATGGGGCCGCTCGCGACCGCGGTCAATATCCACTTCTGCGCCGCACAGCCGAACTTCAAGGTCCTTGAGTTCAAGCCCCATGTCCACGCGCCATGGGCGGCCGATCCGTATATGCCGGTCGATGGCCATATGGAATTGCGGCCCGACCGTCCGGGTTGGGGTTTGGAAATCGATGAAAAGGCATTGCAGAGGGAAGACTACATTCATTGGGAGCGGAAAATCACCCGCAAGCCGGATGGATCGACGGCTTATCCCTGATTGGTTCCGTTGAAATGACAAGCTTGCTTTAACGCTAGGGAAGTGCGCGCCACAGATCGTGATCGCGCTTTCCGCACTTCCCAGCTATGCGGGGAACATGGCCACTTTCCCGGCTCTCGATGACGCGCAAATGCTTGCGTCGTGAATTAAGCGGGAATTTGCCCCATCAAGGAAAAGTCTATTTCGTCATCCGCTCCGTAAGATGTGCCCGAGAAGGTGATGGCTCGAAGCTATCGGCGAAATATTGCGTTTCACGGGCCACCAGCCCGTCACGAAATTCCATGATGCTGACGGCATGAGAGGGCGTGCCATCATAGGTGAGTGTGAATTCGGTGACCCACAGATCTCCGCTGCCGATAATTCGTCGGACTGTAAACTGCTTCTTGTTTGGCTGGACGAACCGGCTTTCGTGAATGTTGTGCCTGCCGCGGATCCGCTCCCCTGATTGCGGATAATCCAAAAAGGCATCTTCGTGATAGATTTCGTGTTCGACGTCGAAATCGTTTGCGTCCGAAGCCTCCCAATGGCGCTCCAATGTCCTTTGCACTGTTCGATCTTCCAAGGGGATCTCCAACCTGCGTTTGCGGCCATAATCCTCGGGACAGCAAATAGTCGTGCTTTCGCTGTTCGCAGGGGCGTCATGGGTGCCCCTGCCAATGCAGCCGACCGCGGATCATTCGAAGGATACGCCTGGTGAGGACTGCCGGCAATCTGCGCCGCCGGTACACGCTGATACACTTCAGCCGATTTTCGAAATATGCGGGACACGTCAATCCTTGAAACCGCTCTTCGTTAACAGGCGCTGCGAATGCGGCCGCAATCGAAGGAGAGTGTTTCATGACGAAGACCGACAATGTTTCAACGCGGCGTGGCATCGCCGATCGAGTAATCGCCATAGCGTTTGGTTCTCTGTTGCTCATTCCGGCAGCCTATGCATTGCCGGCCCATGCCGCCGATCTTGCTTCGGGTGCCGCCACGAAAGCTACGAGTTCAGACGACGGCATCCGTCCGTTCCAGATCCACGTTCCGCAGTCGCAACTCGACGACCTGCGCAGACGCATCACTGACACCCGATGGCCAGATAAGGAGACGGTCGACGACGCCTCTCAGGGTATCCAGCTGTCACAGGTCCAGGAACTGGTTCGCTATTGGGGCACTCAGTACGACTGGCGCAAGGCCGAGGCGCAGCTCAATGCATTGCCGGAATTTGTCACCACGATCGACGGTGTCGACATCCAGTTCATCCATGTTCGTTCGCGCCATCCCAACGCTCTTCCTATCATTCTGACACATGGCTGGCCCGGATCGGTATTTGAGTTCATCAAGACCATAGGTCCTCTTACGGACCCGACGGCATATGGTGGCCGGCCGGAAGATGCGTTCGACGTGGTCATCCCCTCGATACCGGGCTACGGATTTTCGGGGCATCCGGTCGATCAGGGCTGGGGACCGGAGCGGGTCGCCCGCGCTTGGGACGTCCTGATGAAGCGGCTCGGCTATGACCACTATGTTTCTCAAGGTGGCGATCATGGTTCGGTGATCTCCGACGCGTTGGCGCGCCAGGCGCCGAAGGGCTTGCTGGCAATCCATCTCAATATGCCCGCGACGGTTCCGGGCGACCTCATGAAGGCCATCAACAGCGGAGACCCGGCCCCCGCGAGCCTGTCGTCGCCCGAGCGAGAAGCGTATAATTCCTTGAGCACCTTCTTCGGACGAAATGCTGCCTATGGCGCGATAATGGTGACCCGGCCGCAGACGATCGGCTATTCGCTTGCCGACTCGCCGTCTGGCCTGGCGTCCTGGATCTACGAGAAATTTGCCCAATGGAGCGACAGTGGCGGCGTTCCCGAGCGCGTTTTTTCCAAGGACGAAATGCTTGATGACATCACGCTCTACTGGCTGACGAATTCCGGCGCATCGTCATCGCGGTTCTATTGGGAGAACAACAACAACAACTTCAGCGCCGAGGCGCAGAAGACGAAGGACATCAAAATCCCGGTTGGCATCACGGTATTTCCGAAGGAGATCTATCGTGCACCGGAAAGCTGGGCCAAGCAGGCCTATCCCTCGCTGACATACTATCATCAGGTCGAAAAAGGCGGGCATTTTGCCGCCTGGGAGCAGCCCCAGCTCTTCGCCGAGGAAGTGAGAGCGGCTTTCAAGTCACTACGCTGACGACGTCGAAATAGGTGGTCCTCGCTCGAGGGCCACCCCAACCCGACAAGACGTCGCCGCCGCAAACAAAATTGATGTCCTGTCGATCGGGTTGATGATCCGGATCCGGCCGGCGGCGCCTGGAATTTTGCCGCCCCTTCGTCGAAGATGCCATCGTCGGGGAATGCCCGACGAAAATCGGGAGGCGGCCTGGCACACGTGTGCATTTCTCTTCGCTTCTGTCATTCCGATGTTACGCGCCAGGGCTAGCAAGTCTCAGAACTCATCTGGGGCGCAGCCTCGATAGCGAAGGGAGACAGGATATGAATAGACGCGAATTTCTGATCACATCGTCGGCGGCTGCGGGCCTTCTGGCTCTTCCGCGCTTCGCCTCGGCCGCCGCAGGCACGATCGACCTCTACAGCGGCTCGGATTCCAATATCATCGACCTCTGGAACAACATCATCCGTCCGGCTTTCGAAAAAGCTCATCCGGACGTCACGCTGAAGGTCACCGATGCCGGCGACAATAATGGCCTGCGCGCCATTGCCGACCGTACTCTTGCAGCACTTAAGACCAAGACCGATCCGCAGGCCGATCTCTTCGAACAGTTTGATCCGCGCCTTCCGGCCGGTGGTATTGATGCCGGTCTCTGGGTGAAGTTCTCCGCTGAGAATGTCCAGGGCTTCGACCGCGTCAACCCGCTCGCTTTCGATACGCCCTACGCGCTGCCCTATCGCGGCTCGCAGGTTCTGCTTGCCTATGACAAGACCAAGCTCGACCAGAAGGATGCGCCGAAGACCTGGGAACAGCTGACGGCCTGGATCAAGGCCAATCCCGGCCAGTTCATCTACAATCGTCCGGACAAGGGCGGTTCGGGCGGCAATTTCGTCCGCCGTGCCATCCATGAAGCCAACGGCCGCGATCCGAAGAAGTTCAAGATCGACAATTTTACTGCCGACTATGCCAGCCAGACGCTGACGCCGGCCTGGCAGATCCTCAACGATCTCGCGCCGTCGCTCTACCAGAAGGGCGCCTATACCGCCGGCAACACGCAGTCGATCCAGCTGCTCGCCCAAGGCGTCGTCACCATCGCTCCGGTCTGGTCCGACCAGGTCCTGCAGGCGATCTCCCAGGGCGTTCTGCCCGAGACCACCGGCCTCGTGCAGCTCTCTGACCTCGCGCTCTGCGGCGGTTTTTCCGCCATGACGATATTCACGAACGGCGCCAACAAGGACGCCGCCCTCAAGCTCGCAGCCTTCATGCTGACGAGCGAGATGCAGGAAGCCATCATCACCGAGATCGGCGGCTTCCCGGGCGTTTCCTGGGATCACATTTCTGAAGACCTGCGCAAGAAATATGCCGACGTCATCCCGGCGACCATCCCGACCTTCCCGGGCGGCGATTGGGAAAAGGCGATCAATGACGGCTGGTATCGCAACGTCGCTCCCGGAATCAGCCGCACCTGATGGCGTTGGATGCCGCGCAGCCTGCGGTCACGCGCCGCGCTCAGTCTCCAGGCAGGGGGAGCCTTTACGGGCTCCTCCTCGTCGGCATGCCGGTCTTTCTGGTCGGCTGGCTGATCATCCTTCCGATCTTCTCGGCGATTACGACCACCATCTTCGTCCGTCAGCCGGACGGGACGACCGAGTTTTCGCTTGCCTCCTACCAATTCTTCTTCACTGATGGTTACAGTCTGGCCAACCTCTGGCTGACGCTGTGGACGACTTTCATCTGCGGCCTGCTTTTGCTTGTGATCGGCCTTCCGATTGCCCTCTACCTACGCTTTTCCGGCGGTCGCCTTGCCGCCTATGTGCAGGGCCTCGCGATCTTTCCCATGTTCGTGCCCTCGATCATCCTTTCCTATGCGCTGATCCGCACGATCGGACCGAATGGCACGGTCGACATCCTGCTCAATGCCGTCGGCCTTCCCAAGCTGCCGAGCCCCTATCTGACGCCCTGGGGACCGGTCATCGGCCTCGTCTGGGACAATCTGCCCTTGACCGTGCTGATGCTGACGGCGGGGCTCACGTCCGTTTCCAATAGCTCCATCGAGGCGGCCCGCGACGTCGGCGCGACGCCTTTCAGGGTCTTTGTCTCGATCATTCTGCCGCGCATGGGCAATTCCCTGCTGGTCACCGCTTCCTTTGCCGTTCTCGGCATATTCTCAGCCTTCACACTGCCCTATGTGCTCGGTCCCGCCTCGCCGGAGATGATGGGGCCTTTCATGCAGCGCACCTTTGCCGACATGAACGATCCGCTGAGTGCGCTCACGCAAGCGGTCATCACCTTCGGCTTCTGTCTTCTCTTCGGCATCTTCTACGTCTGGTCGATCGCCCGCAATCGCGAGGGCCGATGATGCGCCAGTCGACCGCCTTGAAATTCGATTGGGCAGGCTTTGCTCTTTCGCTCCTGCTCACGCTGTTCATCGCACTGCCGCTGCTGGTTGTCGCCACCTGGGCCTTCACCGAGGTCTGGCGCTATCCTTCCGTCATTCCCCAGCAGTTCGGCCTGCGTTTCTGGTCGCAGACGCTGGCGCGCAAGGATGTCTGGGATGCGCTGTTTCTCAGCCTGCGGCTGACGGCGACGGTGACGCTGCTTTCGGCAATCATCTGCCTTCCGGCCGCCTATGCTTTCGCAAGAATGCGTTTCCTGGCCGCAATATCCTGTTCCTGTCGTTCCTCGCTTCACATGCCTTTCCGAAATTCGGCCTGCTGGTGGCGATTGCCGGCATCTTCCTGCAGATGGGGCTGATCAGCACCTTCTGGGGCGTGGTGCTGATCCAGCTCGTCGGCACGCTGATGCTGATGATCTGGATTCCCGTTGCCGCCTTCCAGAATGTCGACCGGCGCATGGAGGAGGCAGCACGCGACGCCGGTGCCACGCCGCTTCGCGTCTTCTGGTCGATCACCTTGCCGCAGGCTGCGCCGACGATATCGGCGGCAGTGCTTCTGACCTTTGTCGGCACTTTCTATGAGACGGAAGGCGCCTGGCTGATCGGTGCGCCGGAGATCCGTACCATGCCGGTGCTGATGATCAGCTTCATCAACAACCAGATCGTCGTGCAATATGGCGCGGTCCTCTCCGTCATGCTGTGGGTGCCGTCCTTTGCGGCATTGATATTTGCGCGGCGCGTCGTCGGGACGGGCGCCTTCGCGCGGGGCTTCGGCGCCTGAGCGCCGGCAGAAAGGGTTTCAAGAATGGCACATCTGGCGATCGAAGGCGTTGCGAAGAGCTTCGGCCACACCTTTGCCGTCCGTGACTTCTCGCTCGAGGTTGGAGACGGCGAACTCGTCTGCCTGCTCGGCCCATCAGGCTCAGGCAAATCGACGCTGCTTCGCATGATCGGCGGCTTCGAGCGGCCGAGCGAAGGCAGCATTCGCATCGACGCCAGGGATGTGACGAATCTGCCGCCGGAGCGGCGCCCGACCGGCATGGTCTTCCAGAGCCATGCGCTCTGGACGCATATGGATGTCTTCAACAATATCGCCTTCGGCCTGAAGCTGCGGCGCCTGCCGAAGGCCGAAATCCGCCAGCGCGTCGAGGACGCTCTCGCCCTCGTCGGCCTTGCCGATTACGGGCGGCGCGCAGTGACTCAGCTTTCCGGCGGCCAGCAGCAGCGTGTCGCACTTGCCCGCTCGCTCGTTCTTGAGCCGAAGATCCTGCTGCTGGACGAGCCTTTCGCCAGCCTCGACCAGCATCTGCGCGAGCGGTTGCGAGAGGAGGTCCGCGACATCCAGCAGCGGCTCGGCATCACAACATTGTTCGTCACCCACGGTCAGGACGAGGCCCTGGCACTTGCCGACCGCATCGTCGTCATGCGCGATGGCCGCACAGAACAGGTGGCTCCGCCGAGCACAATCTATCGCGAGCCACAGACGGCTTTCGTCGCGGGCTTCATAGGCTCGATGAATTTCGTTGAGAGCGAGATCCGCAACGGGGTCTGCACGCATCCGCTTTTCGGCTTTTCCATTCCCGCTGCGGATGGTCCGGTGACGCTGGCGATGCGCCCGGAAGCCCTGACGGTGCGCCCTGTCAGCCGGGCGGCAGACGCGACCGTCCACCGGGTCAGCGATTTCGGCACGCACAAGATTGTCGATATCGACCTTGCCGATCATGTCAGGCTGAAGGCAATGGTTGCGCCGACCGACATGATCAGAGCCGGGATGGTCGTCACCACCAGCTGCTCCGGCTTCTTCGCCTTTCGCGACAATGCGCTGATCCACCAGTCGGCAGTGGCACAAACGGCTGCAACCGTGCAGCCGCTCTTTACGGCCTGACGTGTCTCAGGCCTTCGGCTGAAAACCTTCCTGCAGCCAGGGATAGAGTGCCTTGCTTGCCGCCAGGATGTCGCCTTTGCCGGTGACGGCGGCGCCTGAAAATCTCGTGACGATACCGCCCGCTTCCTCGACCATCAGTGCCGAGGCGCCAAAGTCATGGACCGACAGGCCGTCCTCGAAAAAGCCGTCCAGCCGGCCGCAGGCGACATAGGCGATCGAAAGCGCTGCCGAACCGAGACGACGCACGCCGGCGGTATTGGCCATAAGGCGCTTGACGGCATCGAAATAAAGCTCTTCCGGGACCGCCTTGACCTGGCCGGGGATCGGCAGGCCGGCACCGACGAGCACGTTCTGGATATCGGCAACCGCGGCGCAATGGATCTGTTCGCCGTTCAGCCAGGCGCCGCTGCCGGCCTCCGCACTGAAGAGCTCGTCCTGCATGGCGTCATAGACGACGCCCGCAACGACACGGCCGCCGGCCTCGGCGATCGAGATCGTCATGCCGAAATGCGGGATGCCCCAGGCAAAATTGGTCGTGCCGTCGATCGGGTCGATATAGATGACCGGTGCATCCGCGCCGGCCTGGCGGTTGCCGACCTCTTCCTCGCCCTGGATCGCATAGGCGGGGAATGCGCCCATCATCTCCTCGACGATGATCCGTTCAACCGCGACATCGATTTCCGTCTGGTAATCGCGCGGCGCCTTGTGGACCATCTCGGCGGCCGTGCGTCGTCTGAGCGCATTGCGCGCCGTCTCTCCTGCCTTGAGGGCTGTTTCGGCGAGTACGAGAAGGCGAGGCGAGGCTGTTGGTGACAGACGCGCGGCGGTCGAAGACAATTTCATGAAGACAATCCGTGTGATGACTGAGGATGGCGAGCAGTTCAGTACTTCTCATTGCAAATGCGCATGATGCTTTTATGAAGCGAACACAATGGTATGCGACGCCGCGCCGATCTCAATCGACTGCTGCTTCTCAGGTTATGCTCTCTGCCCGCTCGGCTGCGGGTGCCGCGCAGGATTCGCGAAGGATCAGCTTTGGGGAAAAGATCGTCCGCGCGGCATTTGGCGGCGTTTTGTCGGAGATCTCGCTGAGAAGCGTGGCGATCGCCTTTTGGGCCATCTCAAGCACCGGGGCCGCAACGACTGTCGGCGGTGGGTTCATGATGTTTGCAAAATCGAAATCGTCTATCCCGATGACCGAGACGTCATCAGGCACTCTAATACCCAATTCGCGCAGCGCATTCAGGACGCCGAGCGTCATCATGTTCGACAGTGCAAAAATCGCGGTCGGCGGATCCGGCTCGCGCATGCGCCCGATCGTGCTGTCGTGCGCGAGCGCCTGGTCGAAACGCCCCTGAAGCAGCAGACCTGGATCAACCGGCAGGTTATGGGCAGCATGGGCTTGCATATAGCCGGCAAGACGATCTTCACCGGTGATGATGTTGTTGCGCCCGACGGTCACTGCAATCCGTCTGTGACCAAGGCCGATCAGATGCTCCGTGGCGATGCGGCCGGCGGCGATATTGTCTAGCTTGATCACGTCATAGGGCAAGCCCTCGATGAAGCTGTCGAGCAGGATCGTCGGCACATGGATCTTGTCGACCATGCGGGCGCCATGTTCGGCATCCGAGCGTGTCGGAATAATGATGAGCCCTTCGACGCGCTGCATGCGCATCATGGTCAGGATCTGCTGCTCGCGATCATGATCCTCGCTTGTCGAATAGACCGCCGCCATGTAACCGGCATTGAGGCAGGCGGATTCGACGACCTTGGCGACCTTGGCGAAATGTGGGTTGGTGATATCGGGCAATATCAGGCCGATCAGCCGCGATCGGCCCATGCGCAGGCTGCGCGCGCCGCCATGCGGGATATATCCGATGTCGCGGACGGCAGCCTCGACCTTGGCGATCACCTCGTCGCTGACGGGAGCTGAACGATTGAGTGCAGCTGAAGCCGTCGATATGGCGACACCCGCCCGTTTCGCCACATCCTTGATGGTGGCCATCCCGTCCCTCCGGAGCTTTTTCTCGGGCCCTCTTGCCATGAGAGCGTTCTGATGCTCTTATACGAAACGTTTCGACTAAGCAAATGACGCAACGCGGAACCGGAGAGGAACTGGGTCCGCGATATCTGAGAAAGAGCATACGAAACGTTTCGACCGGTGGAGGCCGGGACATATGGGAACGCGCCGGAGGTGGCGCAAAGGGAGGATCACATGCATGAGTTCTCGCGGCGTTCGCTGCTGATTTCGTCTGCCGCTCTTGCCGTCGGCGCAAGTGTCGGCCGTGCCTTCGCGCAATCGGATGTCACGGCGACCCTGAAGATGCAGGGCTTCGGCGGTGACGCCGAACTATCGGCCATGACCAACGCGATTGCGCGTTTCAACAAGAAATATCCCAACGTCAACGTCGAGCTTTCCGTCGATCCGATTTCGACCGGCTGGGGCGACTATGTCACCAAGGTCTTCAGCCAGTTCAATTCCGGCCAGCAGGCCGATGTCTATGGCACGGCGATCGAGACCTTCCAGAGCTTCTCGTCGCGCTCTCTCTTTCTGCCGCTCAACGATTTCGTGGCCGCCAACCCGGGCTTTTCCGACTTCGCGCCGAGCCTCTTCAAGCAGTCGAGCTACAAGGGGGATATCAACTATATCCCGATCGGCTGGAACAACATCATGATCAACTACAACAGGGATCTGTTCGACAAGGCCGGGATTGCCTATCCGAAGGACGGCAAATGGACCTGGGACGAATTCCGCGACGTCGCCAAGAAGCTGACGGTCAAGGATGCGTCGGGCAATGTCACCCAGTTCGGTTATGAGGTGCCGAACCAGAACTTCTTCGTCCAGCCATGGTTCTTCTCGAATGGCACCGGCGCTATCAACGACGAGTGGACGGCATCCAACATGCTCGACCCCAAGGTCGCCGAAAGCCTGCAGTTCCTCCATGACCTCATCCATGTCGACGGCGTCTCGCCGATCCCTGGCAAGGATATGATGGACAACCAGTTCATGGCCGGCCAGGTGGCGATGATCAGTCGCGGCCACTGGATCGTCCAGAGCGCCAAGAACAACAAGCTCAACATGGATGTCGCCATTCCGCCGAGCAAGGTGACCGACACGACCGTGATCGGCTTCGGCGGTTACGCTGTCGCCAAGACGAGCAAAGAGCCCGATCTTGCCAAGGCGCTGATCCTTGAGCTGACAAGCGAGGAGACGCAGAAGGAGGAGGGCGAAAAGGGTGGTGGCGTTCCCGGCCGCAAGTCGGCCGCCGAGACCCCGGGGTTCCTGAGCTTCCCGCCGAGTGCCGCGCTCTATTACCAGACGCTGCCGAACACCAAGGCTGTGCCGTCTCCCGCCAATTTCCAGGAAGTCGAGAAGATCTTCATCCGCTACTACACGGCAATGATGGCCGGCGAGGTCTCGATTGCCGATGGCGTGAGGCAGGCAGATGCAGAGCTCAACGCCTCCTTCGAGCGGCTGAAGAAGCGCATGGGCGGCTGATCGATCTAGGGTTCTCACGATCGCCCTCCCGCCGTCGCGGCCGGGTGGCATGTTGCCATACAGGCATCTGCCATTCCGGGCGCGGCGGATGACAAACCATGTCCGCCATTCGAGCAGATGCCATGACCGCCACTTTCGAAAGACACCAGCCTTCACAGCTACGCCGCGCACAGGCAGCGACCGGCTATCTCTTCGTGCTGCCGGCAACGGTGCTTTACCTGACCTTCGTCATCGCGCCTGTCATCGTCACAACGATCCTCGCCTTTGCCTATTACGATCCAATGCTCGGTTCGCAATGGGTTGGTTTCGACAACTTCGTCCGCTTCTTCACCGATCAGCGCTCGCTTCAGATCCTCTGGAACACGCTGCGCTTTGCGCTCTTTGCCGTCACCTTCAACGTTTCGATCGGGCTTGTACTGGCGCTGGCGCTGAACCGCGCCATGCCGGGCTGGCTGCTCTATTTCTTCCGGCTCGCCTTCTTTCTGCCCGTCATCATCGCTGCCGCCTTCGTCTCGATCGTCTGGACTTATTTTTATGGCGATGATCTCGGCGTCATCAATTATTACCTGCGGCTGATCGGTCTGCCGGGTGTACGCTGGCTCACCGATGCCGGCCAGGCGATGACCTCGATCATCATCATGGACGTCTGGAAGAATACCGGCTTCTTCATGATCATCTTCATTGCAGCCCTGCAGGGCGTGCCGAAGAATATCCTGGAGGCGGCGGTGATGGACGGGACGCCTGCCTGGCGCCAGTTCTTCCGCATCACGCTGCCCTATATCTCGCCAGTCGTCTTCTTCTGCATCGTCTACGCCTCGATCGGCGCGCTGCAGGTGTTCGAATCGATCGTCATCCTGACGCAGGGCGGTCCGGGTGACGCCACGCGCTCGCTGTCGATCCAGATCGTCGAGGAGGGCTTCGGCAGCTTCCAGATCGGCTATGCCGCCTCGATTTCCGTCGTCATGACCGTGATCATCCTCATCATCACCGCCATCCAGCAGGTCCTCTCGCGCAAGTGGGTGCAGCAATGAACAGTATGATGCAGACACGCGCGGCCCGGCGCTGGATCGACTGGGCGATCATCGCCACCATGGTGGTGATGGCGATCGGCATGCTGCTGCCCTTCCTCTGGTTGTTTTCGATGTCGTTCCGGCCGGTCTCGGATGCCTACAAGCTGCCGCCGAGCTTCCTGCCGCCGAATTTAAACCTCACCAACTATCGGCAGGTGCTGGCCTCGCGCGTGCCGTTCCTGGAGATCTATTTCAACTCGGTCATGATCGCCGTCATCGTCACCGTCGGCCAGATGGTGACCTGCACGTTCGCGGCTTTCGCCTTCGCCAGGCTGAACTTCCGCGGACGCGATACATTGTTCTTCATCCTGCTTATCGGACTGATGTTTCCAGCCCAGGTGACGATCCTGCCGATCTATCTCGGCTATGCGCGGCTCGGCCTGCTCGACAAGCCGATCGGGCTGGCGCTTATGTATCTCACCTCCAGTTTCGGCATCTTCCTGGTGCGGCAATTCATGCTCAGCCAGCCGAAGGCGCTGGAGGAAGCGGCGCTGATGGATGGCGCCGGCTATTTCAAGATCTTCTGGCGGATCTCGCTACCGCAGCTTCGCCCGGCACTCTCGGCCCTCGGCATTATCACTTTCACCCAGACCTGGAACTATTATTTCCAGGCTAAGGTGCTTTTGAGCTCGAATGAATCGCTGACGCTTCCGGTCGCGATGGACGTGCTGCGCGGCTACATGGCCTCCGGCAATCTCTCGGTGGTGATGGCGGCGATGAGCATGTCGATCCTGCCCGTCGTTCTCCTCTTTCTCCTCGCCCAGAAATTCGTGATCGAAGGCATCACGATGAGCGGCATCAAGAACTAACATCAGGGACATTGATTTCATGTGGGATGATCTCGCTTCCATCGAACCTCGCTTTGCCTATAAAGGCGCGCGCACGCGCCATATTGCTTTTCCTCTCGGCGGCATCGGCTCCGGCGGGCTGTCGATCTCCGGCAGCGGCCGGCTGATCGATTGGTCGATCCGCAACCGGCCGGCGCTGCAGGGCTATAACGGCTACTCGCATTTCGCCATCAAGGCCGAGAAGGGTGGGGAACTGGTCGATGCCCGTGTGCTCAACGGCCCCTATGATCTGAACCCTTCCGGCGCGCCGGGCCTGCGCAAGATGTTCGACGGTTTTGGCCATGGCGCCAACCGCCAGACGCTGGTCGGCGTGCCGCATTTCCAAGAGGTCGATTTTTACGGGCGTTTCCCGATCGCCGATCTCGTCTTTAACGATCAGCGTTTCCCCGGCGGCGTCAGGCTGACGGCGCTGAGCCCTTTCATTCCCCACAACGACCGCGATTCCTCGATGCCGGTTGCGATGTTCGAATTCGATGTTGTCAACGATACCGCGGACGAACTGACCTATACGCTTGCCGGCACGCTCGGCAATTACGGCTCGAACAGCGGCATCCACACGTTCAGACAGGAAGCTGGGATCAGCAGCCTGCATCTGACCTCGTCTGACACGACGGTGCCGGCGACGCAACGCGGCGATCTGACGATCGCAACGGATGCTGATGATGTCGAGCATACCGACCATCACTATCGGGGCCAGTGGTTCGACGATCTCTCGGTCTACTGGAAGGAGTTTGCAAGGCCCGGTCGTCTGCCGAAGCGACACTACGATGAACCGCGCAGCTCCCGGCACATGAGCCTGCAGCCGGAACACGGCACGCTCGGCGCCCGCTTCGTCCTGGCACCCGGAGGACGTAAGAAGCTGCGCTTCGTCATCACCTGGAACTTCCCGCAAGGCGATGTCTACTGGGCCTATCGCGACAAGCCTGATGGGGCCATTCCCGATCGGCCAACGCCGAGCTGGACGAACTATTATGCGACGCAATGGGCGGATTCGACCGCAAGCGCTACTGAAGCCCTGACGCGCTGGGACGCATTGCACTTGCAAACCGAAGCCTTCCGGAACGGACTTTTCGAAACGACGCTTCCGGCAGAAGTCAAGGACGCGGCGAGCGCGACGCTGGCGCTGCTGCGCACCGCGACCTGCATCCGGCTGGAGAATGGCGAACTCTGGGCCTGGGAAGGCCAACATACCCAGGATGGCTCCTGCGAGGGCACCTGCACCCATGTCTGGAATTACCAGCAGGCGGTCTCGCATCTTTTCCCTGCCATTGAGCGGACGCTGCGCGAGACCGAATTCAGCTACAATCAGTTGCCGACCGGCGGGCTGACTTTCCGCCAGAAGCTGCCGCTCGGCTCAGGTTTCGATATTATCGGCCCCTGCGCCGACGGGCATTTCGGCGCGATCATCAAGACCTATCGAGACTGGAAGCTTTGCGGCGATACCGAGTGGCTGCGCCGCTACTGGCCGAATGTCAAACGAGCCATCGAATATGCCTGGTCGCCCGAAAATCCTGACCGTTGGGATCCCGATCGGACCGGCATTCTCTCAGGCCGCCAGCATCAGACCCTCGATATGGAACTGTTCGGGCCGAACTCGTGGCTCGCCTCCATGTATGTGGCGGCCCTTCTCGGCGTTTCCGAAATGGCGGCGGTCCTCGGCGATACCGAGCTCTCGGAAAAGACGGCGCGCATGGGCAAAGCCGGTGCGGCCTATATCAATTCCGAACTCTTCAACGGCCGTTGGTTCACTCAGAAGATCGATCTCTCCGACAAGGACGTGCTGATACCCTTCGATGTCGGCCGCGCCGCCGGCGTTCTCGCCGATGGTTTCATGGAAACCTACTGGTCGGAGGAATTCCAGGAGCTCAAATACCAGATGGGCGAGGGCTGCATCTCCGATCAGATCCTCGGCCAATGGCATGCGGAGGTCGCCGGGATCGGCGGGTTCCTCGATGCCGACAAGGTCAGGATCGCGCTGAAATCGGTGCACAGGAACAACTTCCGCCCGACGCTGGAAGATCACTTCAACCCCTGCCGCAATTACGCGTATGAGGACGAGGCCGGGCTGTTGATCGCAACCTATCCCGAAGGCATTCGCCAGCCGATGGTCGCTGCGCCCTATGCCGAAGAGGTCTGGACCGGCATCGAATATATGGCCGCCTCGCACCTCATCATGCATGGCCTCATCGAGGAGGGCATGGATATTGTCTGCGGCGCCCGCAACCGCCATGACGGTTCGCGCCGCAACCCCTGGAACGATATCGAATGCGGC
Source organism: Rhizobium sp. KNZ14-9A (assembly GCF_056755015.1). Classification (NCBI taxonomy): domain Bacteria; kingdom Pseudomonadati; phylum Pseudomonadota; class Alphaproteobacteria; order Hyphomicrobiales; family Rhizobiaceae; genus Rhizobium; species Rhizobium sp. KNZ14-9A. The sequence goes on along the minus strand of NZ_JBPGXB010000004.1, from coordinate 1,718,316 downwards.
TCCTATTACGCACGCTCGATGTCGGCCTGGCAGCTGGTCAACGCCTTCTCGGGGCTCAGCGCCGATTTCGTCTCCGGCACGCTTGCCTTCGCACCGAAAGTGCAAGGCGACTATCGTCTATTTTGGTCAGCCGGCAGCGCATTCGGCACATTGACCCGCAAGGGCGATGGTCTCACTCTCGCCGTGCTCGGAGGCAGCCTCAGGGTCGCTGAAATCTCGGTGGACGATTTGAAGCATCGCCTTGCTGGGAACACGCCCATCGAAGCGGGCCAGTCGATTGAACTTAAGACGGTGGCATAATGGCCGGCATTGAACTCAAGGCAGTCCGCAAGGCCTTTCAAAGTCTCGAAGTCATACACGGTATTGATCTCGCTATCGCCGACGGTTCGTTCACCGTCTTTGTCGGGCCGTCCGGCTGTGGCAAGTCGACCCTCTTGCGCATGATGGCAGGGCTGGAGGAGGTCACGTCAGGGGAAATCCGCATCGATGGCCAGCGCTGCGACCATCTTCTGCCATCCGCGCGCGGCATGGCGATGGTCTTCCAGTCCTATGCGCTTTATCCGCACATGAATGTCGAGCAGAACCTCAAATTCGGCCTGGAGAACCAGAAACTTGCCAGGCAGGAGATCGCCGCCCGCGTCGCCAAGGCGGCCAATATTCTGCAGATCGAGCACCTGATGAGCCGTCGCCCGAGCCAGCTGTCCGGCGGCCAGAGCCAGCGTGTTGCGATCGGCCGCGCCATCGTCAAGGAGCCGAAGGCCTTTCTCTTCGACGAGCCGCTCTCCAATCTCGATGCCGAACTGCGTGTAAAGATGCGCGGGGAACTGATCAGCCTGCATCGGCGGCTGAAGTCGACGATGGTCTACGTCACGCATGATCAGGTCGAGGCAATGACCATGGCCGACCAGATCGTCGTGCTCAACGAAGGCCGCATCGAACAGGTCGGCCCGCCGATCGAGCTTTATGCGCGCCCGGCCAACCTTTTCGTCGCCCGCTTTCTTGGCGCACCGCCCATGAACCTTCTCGCGGGCCGGATCGCGCGCAGTGGTGACACGATGGGCGTTTCGCTTGAGGACGGCACCCACATTCCCTTGCCCGGTCGCCAAGTCGATTTGCCCGATGGCGCCCCGGTCACATTCGGCATAAGGCCCGAACATTGCGAAATCGGAGAGGGCAGCCTGCAGATCGTGGTCGGCGACACCGAAGTCCTCGGTTCGGAAACGATCATCCATGCCGGGACGGCGACCGGGAATGGCTTCACCGTGGCACTGCGTGGCATCAGCCGGGCAGTCTCGGGCGAACGGATCCCGATCGTCATACGAGAACCTTTCGTTCATCTGTTCAACGAGGCTGGCATGACGATCGGTTCTGGCAGTGATTGGCGCGATGCCTATCTGAATTGAATCAAGCTTCATCGGCTTCTACAACCTGCCGGCCGGGGTCGAAGCCGTCGGCAGGGTTTCCATCTACTGTAGCGTCCCATTCACCGAGACAGGAAATTCGAGACAGTCAGGTCCACGAGTTCGTCTCCCCGGCCATTCATCACCGCGCGAATGGCCCAGAGACCGAAACCCTTCACTTGCGCTGCTTCGATCCTGGGCGGCATCGACAATTCCTGCGTATTGGTAACGACGTCGAGCAGTGCCGGGCCGGGATGCGCCAGGATTTCCCTGATGGCACCGTCGAGTTCGGCGGGATCCTCCACGCGAACGCCATGGACTCCGGCTGCGCGGGCAACCGCCGCAAAATCCGGATTCTTGAGTTCGGTGCCGGTCTCAAGGAAGCCGGAAGCCTTCATTTCCATCGCCACGAATCCGAGAACGGAATTGTTGAAGACGACGACCTTCACCGGCAGATTCTGCTGAACGAGCGTCAGGAAGTCACCCATCAACATGGCAAAGCCACCATCGCCGGACATGCTGATGATCTGGCGTTCCTTATATGTTGCCTGTGCGCCTATTGCCTGGGGAAGGGCGTTGGCCATCGACCCGTGAACCAGGGATCCGATCAGGCGACGCTTTCCGTTCATTTTCAGGTAGCGTGCAGCCCAGATCGTGGGGGTCCCGACATCGAAGGTGAAAACGGCGTCGTCGGAGGCATGTTCGCTCAGAAGGCGTGCAACATATTGCGGATGAATCTTGCCGCCCTCTCTGCCGGTGGCGAGGTCGTCGAGGCCTTCCCGCGCCTTCTTATAGGCGGCAAGGCAGGCATCCAGATGATCCCGGTCCGTTCGCTCCGTCAGCTTCGGCAGCATTGCCGCCAGTGTCGATTTGACGTCGCCGACGATTGCGAGATCCAGCGAGGCCCTGCGGCCAAGATTTTCCGGGCGAATGTCCACCTGCGCGATCTTGGCGTCGGTCGGGTAGAACTGCCGATATGGGAAATCGGTGCCGAGCATAAGAAGCGTGTCACACTCCAGCATGGCCTTGTAACCCGAAGAGAAGCCGATCAGACCGGTCATGCCGACATCGAAGGGATTGTCCCACTCGACATGTTCCTTGCCGCCGAGCGCGTGGACAATGGGCGCCTTGAGCCGATCCGCAAATGCGATCAATTCGTCATGCGCCCCTTCGCAACCGCGTCCGCACAGAAGGGTGACTTTCGAACTGTTGTTGAGCAGCTCCGACAATCGATCGATCTGATCGTCCGCCGGCACGACGTTCGGCTGGGACAGCGTGAGTGCGGCCGGTGTCGAAATCTTCGCGGTGAAATCGCTCAATGCCACGTCGCCGGAAATGACCACGACGGCAACGCCGCGCTTTCCGATAGCCGTGCGAATGGCCGTTTCGATGACTGCCGGCAATTGCTCCGGATGGCTGACAAGTTCGCAATAGTGGCTGCATTCCCGGAAAAGCTGGTCGGGATGCGTTTCCTGGAAATAGCCTCTGCCGATTTCGGCCGAAGGTATCTGCGCGGCAATGGCCAGGACGGGGACACGCGAGCGATGGCAGTCGAACAGGCCGTTGATGAGGTGGAGGTTGCCCGGGCCGCAGCTTCCGGCGCACACGGCCAGTTCGCCACTGAGGTGGGCTTCGGCCCCCGCCGCGAAGGCTGCCGTTTCTTCATGACGGGTATGGACCCACTCGATGTCGCCTCTTTTTCGAAGCGCTTCCGTAAGCCCGTTCAGACTGTCTCCGACTACGCCATATATCCGCTTGACCCCGGCCGAATGCAGCACCTCTGTCAGGACATCAGCTACTTTGGACTTCATCGAAAGGCTCCCGGGCTTTGGGTTTCAGGTGGATGGTAAAAGGAAGCTAGGCCTCGCTCTACGCTTCTCAACCCGGAGAATTATCAGAGTGGCGGAGACACCAAACTGGACCTTGGTGTAGGTGCCGGCAGAGAAGAAGCCCGTTTGCCCGATACCGCAGGACGCAGCCTATCAGCCGAGAGTATAGGGGTCGCTTCGCGCTCTCCATTGACGTCCTTCTTCTGCCGTGACCTATGCTTCCACCTGTTCCCGCTCTTTCATCGCTTCTGCGACGAGTTTCATGAAGCGCGGATGCCGGCGCAGGTTGTCCAGGTCGGAATCATGGGTGAACCATTTGATGTGGTAGACTGAACTGCGGGGCAGCAAGCCCTCCAGGATATTGATCGCCCGTTCCACATGGCCGAGTACGGAGTGGACGCAGGCGAGATTATATTGGGCGACGATATCATCGGGATCGATGGCGCTTGCCCGTGCGGCCCAATCGCAGGCCCGCGCTGCATCACCGAGATGGGCAAGGGCAAGCGCGCCGCGATGGGCGGGGCCGGAATTTTCCGGGTTCTGATTGAGCGCCCGCTCGGCTCTTTCAATGCCCATGCGCGCCCAGCTTTCCTTGTCCACCGTCCGTCCGAGAGAATGATACGAGGACATCAGGTGGATCGGCGAAACATAGTCGTCGGGGCGGATTTCGGCGGCACGGCTAAAGTAATGCACCGCCTCGGCGAAATTCCCGCGCATGAAGAAGATGCGGGCATAGTGGAAATTTGCTTCATAGAGGTTGGGATCGAGCGCCAGCGCGCGTTCGAAGGATGCCGTGGCCTCGTCGTCCTCGCCGTTTTGATGCAGCGCCAGGCCGCGGGAGGCATGGGCCTCGGCGAGGTCGGGATCGAGTTCCAGGGCTCTGGCGCTCATTGCGAGGATACGCTCCAAGGGCACGTCGTCAGGTGCCCAGTCGCGGATCGCGGCATCGCAATCGGCGATGCCGGCATAGGCGCGGCCATAGTCCGGATCGAGCTCGACGGCCTTGTAGAACATGCGCCGGGCAAGCTGCAGATAGGATTTTGTCCAGGTATGGGAGAGCTGCCTTCCTCTCAGGTAATAGGTATAGGCTTCGACATTGGCCGTCGGCTCGGCGGCGATCGCCTTGCGTTCCTCCGGCAGCAGCCGCACCTTCAGCTGGCCGACGATCGCGTTGGTGATCTCGTCCTGGATGGCGAAGATATCGGTGAGGTCGCGATCATAGCGTTCGGCCCAGAGATGATCGCCGTTCGTCGTATCGATCAGCTGGCCGGAGATGCGCACCCGCTTGCCGACGATGCGCACGCTGCCTTCCAGCATATAACGCACGCCAAGCTCTTGGGCGACCTGCTTCACCTTCACCGATGTGCCCTTATAGGTGAAGACGGTGTTGCGCGGCACCACATGCAGGCTGGAGACCTTGGAAAGATCGGTGATGATGTCCTCGGTGATGCCGTCCGAGAAGTAATCCTGATCGGCATCGCCGCTCATATTGGTGAAGGGCAGGACGGCGATGAAACAGGTGTTGCGGTTCTGCGCGACGAGGCGGGCAGAACTCGGCTTCTCGAAGGAAACCGTGTAGACCTGCACCGGCTGGCGGATATTTTTGAACACGTGTTCACCTAAAAAATCGAAGCCGAGATTGAGGCGTGAACCGACCTGATCCCGAACGGTTGCCGATACGGCAATGCCGCCAACTGGAGCAATGCCTTCCAGGCGCGCGGCAAGGTTGACACCGTCGCCGAAAATATCGTCATTTTCGACCACGACATCGCCGAGATTGATGCCGATGCGGAATTCGACGCGCTCTTCCTTCGGCACGTTTTCGTTGCGCACGGCCATGCTGCGCTGGATTTCGGCGGCGCAAGCCACGGCATTCACGACGCTCTGAAACTCGGCCAGGATGCCGTCGCCCGTCAGTTTGACGATACGGCCCTTGTAATCGGATATGCGGATGTCGACCAGTTCGCAGCGATGGCGGTTCAAAGCCTGCAGCGTGCCCGTCTCGTCCATGCCCATGAGCCGGCTGTAGCCAACCACATCGGCAGCGAGGATGGCACTCAATCGCCGCTCCATGACCCTCTCCATGGATTGTCTCATGTCAGTTTCTCGCTTTTTCCAGATTTTGACCGCGCTAGGACTCCCTCCCTTGCAACCGATATCTTTCGGTTCGGCGTGCTGTCACGGCGGCGCAGAGCCTATATCGTTACGGCGCAGCATCAATACTCCGAACGGGCGAAGATTGCGCCAAACGATAGCTCTTTCGGATGGGAAAGACCCCGGATGTGCTGACGTGCTCAATTTTGAGGCCGTGCGTCGATTTTGGAATGCGTCTCGGAAGAAGGGGTCGGGCGCAGCGCGCTCGAACCGGTCCTAGGACATCGTCTCGTGGCCCGTTCCTTGCCTCTGAGAGCCTGCGAGGTCGCCGTCGTCAAAAGCCGCGCTCCATCGAAGCGCGGTTCGATTTGTATAGGCCCGGTCGGTTACCTAGCAGGTAATTTTCCGCGATCCCGTTTGCCGCGGAAGAGCGACAAAATGCTCTGCCAAGAGGAGTTGGCAATCGACAGCGACTGGATTGTCAGTTTCTGCGTGTGCAAGGCAGCGAGCTTGGCGGGGTGCGCCAGTAGCCGTGCGTGATGCGAAGCAGATCCGACGACCGTACCGCTTGTTGTCTCGCGAAAGGCAAGTCGCGCGTCCACGCAAAAGCCCGTTTGCCTAAAGGATGCAGCCTGTAGGTCGAAAGGGGTAGGACATACTCGTCCACTTTTCGATTATAATCGGAGGTCCGCGTATCGAACGATCCTCATAGATTTGATCCTGGTAATTTCGCGAGAGGGCACACCATGTATCGCAACGCTCGCCGGTGGGCTTCGCGCTCACTCATGATGGATTCGTGGGTTCCCCGGTGGCTGGCCGCCAGTGGAAAGGCAAGGCCGCGCAAGGGCGCCGATCGGCCCGAGGATAGTGCTCAACTTGCGACATCCGCGCAGACAGCGGGTGGAAGCAAGGGGGGTGCCCTTGTCGGCAGTCCCGACAACAATTTTGTGCTCAGCGGACATGATGACGAACCGAGAGCGGAAACGGTCGGCGAAGCAGACGGTCGGGGCGATATTGACCAAGTGTCCCCATCCTTGGCGGATGCTTTCGCAGCGGCGCGCGAAACGGGTGTTGGAAGTGGAAATTCTGCCGCGTCTGTTCTGTCGGCCCATAATCCGGTTTTTGCACCTTTCGAGCGGAACGCGAACGGCGCCGCATTGCCCCCTTATCGCACCTATGCTGGCATGGGCACCATAGGCGACGATCCCCTGGCTCCGTATCTGCCGCAGAGCCCCGCACCGACAGCGTCAGGGCAAGGTTCCGCCACCGTAGCGGGTGCACGCGCTCACTCCGGCAAGGTGGTCATTCTCGAATCGAGCCCGTCAGCAGCGGCTGCTGCGCACCACGGTGGATCGAATTCATTGGCGTTTGGCATGCCTTTTGGTGTCTGCGGATGTGGCTATTTTACATCCCCTACGCGGATCCTCGATTGGGCCCATGGCGGCGCCATGCTTCAACAGGATGGTCAATTGCCGGGGACGAGGCTGACCGAAGGGCCGGACTATGCAGCAACGATCAAGCGGGCCATCGGTGCCTCAGTCAGCGACCCGCTTCTTGATCGTGACTTATCCCCGCTCTCGAGCTGGCGCGGAACCGCAAAGTTGACGGGCTCGACGAACTTGAACGGATCGTTGCCCGGCGGCGGAGAAATGGGAACGGCAACCGGCACCAAGGGCGTCGGCATCCTTTCCGGTTCGGTCACCACACCGCCGATCACGCAGCGGTCGTTAACGACCCAAAATCTGGCAGCCGCAGCGGCAGCGGCGCCTGTCAACAAGACCGTGGCGGAAAACCAGCTGCCGGGCAATCCGGAGAGCGAGTGGGGCATCGATGGCGCCGGCAGCTCCAATATCGAGGGATTTGCGACCGACATCAGTGTCGACAACGGCAAGACGGTCAGCTTCAAGATTGATACGGATTCCAACAACTACCGGATCGATATCTACCGCCTCGGCTATTATGGCGGCATGGGCGCGCGCAAGGTCACGACCATTCAGCACACCGGCGTGCAGAATCAACCAAATCCGTTGCGCAATGCCACGACCGGCACCGTGGATGCCGGCAACTGGGCAGTGTCGGCTTCGTGGGCCGTACCTGAAGATGCTGTCTCAGGCGTCTATATCGCCAAGCTCGTGCGGCAGGATGGCACCTTCGGCGAAAATCAGATTCCGTTCATCGTGCGCGACGATGACAGCCACAGCGATATCGTTTTCCAGACCGCTGACGAGACCTGGCAAGCCTATAACGGCTGGGGTGGCGCAAACTTCTACGGTGGCAACGGTCCGGCGACGGGGCAGGGCGCTGGTCGCGCCTATGCGGTCAGTTACAACAGGCCGATTGCGACCCGCGGCGGGGTTGGCACCTATGCCGGTCCGCAAGACTATCTGTTCGGCGCCGAATATGCGGGCATCTACTGGCTGGAGCAGAACGGCTATGATGTTTCGTACCTGTCGGGTGTCGACGTCGACCGCTATGGCAGCCTGCTGCTCAATCACAAAACCTATGTTGATGCCGGGCATGACGAATACTGGTCTGGACAGCAGAGGACGAATGTCGAAGCCGCACGCGATGCGGGCGTCAACCTGATGTTCTGGAGCGGTAACGAGGTCTATTGGCGCACCCGTTGGGGCAATGCCTACAGCGCCGACGGCACGCCTTATCGCACCCTTATTTCCTACAAGGAGACATGGTCGCCCGGCGCCAGCATCGACCCTTCCAACGAATGGACGGGTACATTCCGCGATCCGCGTCTCAGCCCACCGGCTATCGGCGGCGGAAACCCGGAAAACTCGCTGACCGGGCAGCTGTTCAAGGTCGATGATGTCGGCAGCAATCTTGCCGCGATCACGGTTGGATATGATGACGCCAATCTGCGTTTCTGGCGCAATACGAGCGTTTCCAATCTCCAGCCCGGCCAGACCGCAACGCTGACCAAGAACTATCTTGGTTACGAGTGGGACGAAGCGACCGATAACGGTTTCGATCCGGCCGGTCTCGTCAAGCTGTCTTCGACGACGCTTCCGGTCAGCACCTATTTGCTCGATTATGGAAACACGACCGGCAACGCGACCGCGACCCACAATCTGACGCTTTATCGTGCCCCGAGCGGTGCATTGGTGTTTGGCGCCGGTACTGTCTACTGGACATGGGGCTTAAGCAACAATCACGATAATGAGGCGACCCCGACCGATCCCCGCGTGCAGCAGGCAATGGTCAATCTGCTGGCCGACATGGGCATTCAGCCCGGGACGCTGCAATCCGGGCTCGTCGCCACGACCGGCTCCACGGATCATGTTGCACCGACTTCCATCATCACGGCGCCGTCAACGGCGACTGTTGGCTCCACAGTCACGATTACAGGTACCGCCACCGACACGGGCGGCGGGGTCATTGCCGGCGTCGAGGTTTCGACCGACAATGGAGCGAGCTGGCATCCGGCGGCAGGCGATGAGAACTGGACTTATACCTGGTCGCCGCAGATCGCGGGCAATTACACGATCCGCTCACGGGCCGTCGACGACAGCATCAACCTTGAAGCAGCCTCGGCAGGGCGCACGGTCACCGTGACCGGGGCGAGCTTTTATTCTCTCTTCGGCGCGGGGACGCCTGCTGTCGTCAACACCGACGATACGTCGGCCGTCGAGCTCGGGGTCAAATTCCAGACCTCCGCGGCAGGGACCGTCACCGGCATTCGTTTCTACAAGGGCAGCCAGGACACCGGCACGCATACCGGCTCACTCTGGTCGAGCACGGGTACGCGGATTGCGACCCTCACCTTCACGAACGAGACTGCCAGCGGCTGGCAGACGGCCTATTTCTCGAGCCCGGTGGCCTTGACGGCCGGACAGACTTACACGGCGTCCTACCATACGAATACCGGCCACTATTCGACAACCGCCAACTACTTCGTCTCCAATGTGACGAGCGGCCCCCTGACGGCGCCGGCCAGCGGCAACGGCGTATACGCCTATGGCAGCGCCAGTCTGTTCCCCACGAGCACCTTCGCGTCGACGAATTATTGGGTCGATGTGATGTTTACGACGCCGAGCTCGAACACGACGCCGACGGCGGTTGCCGATGCGGGTGACGCGACCGAGAAGGGTGGTGTGGCGAACGGTTCGGGTGGGGTGGTTGCGAGCGGCAATGTGCTGACCAACGACACCGATCCGGATGGCGGCGATACCAAGACGGTTACGGCCGTCGTCTTCGGCGCGACATCAGGCACGCTCGGCACGGCGCTGAACGGCACCTATGGCAGTCTCGTGCTCAGCGCATCGGGCGTCTACAGCTATGCCGTCAACGAGACCAATGCCGCCGTCCAGGCGCTGCGCCAGTCGACCAACACGCTGAGCGATGTGTTCAGCTACACGATGCGCGACACTGCCGGTGCCACCGCCACGGCAAACCTGACCGTCACCATCCATGGCGCCAATGACGCACCGGTGCTGGCCGTCCAGACGGCCACCCAGAATGCCACCGTCGGCTCTGCCTTCTCCTTCGTGCTGCCGACCACGACCTTCACCGATGTCGACAGCACCGAGACGCTGACCTATACGGCAACTGCTGCCGACGGCACGGCACTTCCCGCCTGGCTGGCCTTCAACGCCACGACACGGACATTCTCCGGCACGCCGACGACAGGCGGAACCTATGGCGTCAAGGTGACGGCGACAGACCTCGGCGGCCTTGCGGCCAACGAGAGCTTCAACATTGCCGTGTCGACGCCTGGCAACACGACGCCGACGGCAGTTGCCGATGCAGGCGACGCGACCGAGAAGGGTGGCATTGCTAATGGTTCGGGTGGGGTGGTTGCGAGTGGCAATGTGCTGACCAACGACACCGATCCGGATGCCGGCGATACCAAGACGGTTACGGCCGTCGTCTTCGGCGCGACATCAGGCACGCTCGGTTCGGCGCTGAACGGCACCTATGGCAGTCTCGTGCTCAGCGCATCGGGCGTCTATAGCTATGCCGTCAACGAGACCAATGCCGCCGTCCAGGCGCTGCGCCAGTCGACCAACACGCTGAGCGATGTGTTCAGCTACACGATGCGCGACACGGCCGGCGCCACCGCCACGGCAAACCTGACCGTCACCATCCATGGTGCCAATGACGCACCGGTGCTGGCCGTCCAGACGGCCACCCAGAATGCCACCGTCGGCTCTGCCTTCTCCTTCGTGCTGCCGACCACGACCTTTACCGATGTCGACAGCACCGAGACGCTGACCTATACGGCAACTGCTGCCGACGGCACGGCACTTCCCGCCTGGCTGGCCTTCAACGCCACGACACGCACGTTCTCCGGCACGCCGACGACATCAGGCACTTACGGTGTCAAGGTGACGGCGACCGACCTCGGCGGCCTTGCGGCCAACGAGACCTTCAATGTCGCCGTATCGACGGCGCCAACGACCTACAGCCTGTTTTCCGCCTCCAGCACGCCGACCCAGACGAACCTCAACGATGGTCAGCAGGTTGAACTCGGCGTCAAGTTCCAGTCGAACGTTGCCGGCGACATTACCGGCATCAAGTTCTACCGCAGCGCCAACGACAACGGCCAGAATGTCGTCGACCTGTGGACCACGACAGGCACCAAGCTCGCAACCGCCACCTTCACCAACACCACGGCGAGCGGCTGGCAAACCGTGAACTTTACAACACCGGTTACCATCACCGCCAACACCAACTATGTCGCCTCCTATCACACGACAGGTGCCTATGTGGCGACCAACAATTTCTATACGGCCGCCGTCACCAGCGGCCCGTTGACTGCCCAGTCGAGTGCGGTGGCCGGTGGCAACGGCGTCTACCGCTATGGCGGATCCGCCACCACAGGCATTTTCCCGAATGCCACCTACAATGCTGCCAATTACTACGCCGATGTGGTCTTCCGCCCGGCATCGACGTCGAACACGACGCCGACGGCGGTTGCCGATGCGGGTGACGCGACCGAGAAGGGTGGTGTGGCGAACGGTTCGGGTGGGGTGGTTGCGAGCGGCAATGTGCTGACCAACGACACCGATCCGGATGGCGGCGATACCAAGACGGTTACGGCCGTCGTCTTCGGCGCGACATCAGGCACGCTCGGCACGGCGCTGAACGGCACCTATGGCAGTCTCGTGCTCAGCGCATCGGGCGTCTACAGCTATGCCGTCAACGAGACCAATGCCGCCGTCCAGGCGCTGCGCCAGTCGACCAACACGCTGAGCGATGTGTTCAGCTACACGATGCGCGACACTGCCGGTGCCACCGCCACGGCAAACCTGACCGTCACCATCCATGGCGCCAATGACGCACCGGTGCTGGCCGTCCAGACGGCCACCCAGAATGCCACCGTCGGCTCTGCCTTCTCCTTCGTGCTGCCGACCACGACCTTCACCGATGTCGACAGCACCGAGACGCTGACCTATACGGCAACTGCTGCCGACGGCACGGCACTTCCCGCCTGGCTGGCCTTCAACGCCACGACACGGACATTCTCCGGCACGCCGACGACAGGCGGAACCTATGGCGTCAAGGTGACGGCGACAGACCTCGGCGGCCTTGCGGCCAACGAGAGCTTCAACATTGCCGTGTCGACGCCTGGCAACACGACGCCGACGGCAGTTGCCGATGCAGGCGACGCGACCGAGAAGGGTGGCATTGCTAATGGTTCGGGTGGGGTGGTTGCGAGTGGCAATGTGCTGACCAACGACACCGATCCGGATGCCGGCGATACCAAGACGGTTACGGCCGTCGTCTTCGGCGCGACATCAGGCACGCTCGGTTCGGCGCTGAACGGCACCTATGGCAGTCTCGTGCTCAGCGCATCGGGCGTCTATAGCTATGCCGTCAACGAGACCAATGCCGCCGTCCAGGCGCTGCGCCAGTCGACCAACACGCTGAGCGATGTGTTCAGCTACACGATGCGCGACACGGCCGGCGCCACCGCCACGGCAAACCTGACCGTCACCATCCATGGTGCCAATGACGCACCGGTGCTGGCCGTCCAGACGGCCACCCAGAATGCCACCGTCGGCTCTGCCTTCTCCTTCGTGCTGCCGACCACGACCTTTACCGATGTCGACAGCACCGAGACGCTGACCTATACGGCAACTGCTGCCGACGGCACGGCACTTCCCGCCTGGCTGGCCTTCAACGCCACGACACGCACGTTCTCCGGCACGCCGACGACATCAGGCACTTACGGTGTCAAGGTGACGGCGACCGACCTCGGCGGCCTTGCGGCCAACGAGACCTTCAATGTCGCCGTATCGACGGCGCCAACGACCTACAGCCTGTTTTCCGCCTCCAGCACGCCGACCCAGACGAACCTCAACGATGGTCAGCAGGTTGAACTCGGCGTCAAGTTCCAGTCGAACGTTGCCGGCGACATTACCGGCATCAAGTTCTACCGCAGCGCCAACGACAACGGCCAGAATGTCGTCGACCTGTGGACCACGACAGGCACCAAGCTCGCAACCGCCACCTTCACCAACACCACGGCGAGCGGCTGGCAAACCGTGAACTTTACAACACCGGTTACCATCACCGCCAACACCAACTATGTCGCCTCCTATCACACGACAGGTGCCTATGTGGCGACGGACGGCTTCTTCAACAATGCGGTGACAAATGGGCCTCTGACGGCTCAGTCAAGCGCTTTGGCCGGTGGCAATGGCGTCTATGCCTATGGCGGGTCCGCCACCGCGGGGCTCTTCCCGACCAACACCTATGATTCAGCGAATTACTATGCCGATGTGGTCTTCCGCCCTCAGCTTGCCGCATGACGCATCGGGAAGGAGGCTACGAACGGGATTCGAATGAGGCTCATACGACGCAAATACCGACGGCTCCGAGTGCTCACATTCAGGGCATGCCGATGAACAGCATCGAGCGGCTCCCGGTAACCGTGCTCGCCGGTTTTCTCGGCGCTGGTAAGACGACGCTTCTCAGTCACGTCCTGAACAATCGTGAAGGCCTGCGGGTTGCCGTCATCGTCAACGACATGAGTGAAGTGAACATAGACGCAAGCCTCATTCGAGACGGTAGCTGCAACCTGTCGCATACGACGGAGACATTGGTCGAGCTCAGCAATGGCTGCATATGCTGCACCCTGCGCAACGATCTGCTCACGGAAGTGCGGCGACTGGCCGAAGAAGGGCGATACGACTATCTGTTGATCGAAGGCACCGGCATTGCCGAGCCGCGCCCCATCGCGGCAACCTTTTCCTTCTGCGATGAAAACGGCGTTTCGCTTTCCGATTTTGCCAGACTAGACACGATGGTCACGGTGGTCGACGCTGCAAACCTGTTAGTCGACTACAGTAGCGCCGATCTGCTTGCCGACCGCGGCTTGCAACGGGACGGTGAGGACCGGCGCACCCTAATCGACCTGCTGGTCGACCAGATCGAGTTTGCCGATGTCGTTGTGATCAACAAGATCTCGGATGCGACCAAAGAGGTCCGCGCGGAGGTCCGCAAGATTGTTGCGTCTCTCAACCCGGATGCGCGTCAGGTAGAGACGGATCTCGGCAGAGTTTCTCTGGCAACCGTTCTCAATACCGGCCTCTTCGATGAAGAAAAAGCCGCCGCACATCCCTTGTGGCACAAGGAATTGTACAGCCCGGGCGAGCATGTTCCGGAAACGGAGGAATACGGGGTATCGAGCTTTGTCTACCGCACGAGGCGCCCCTTCGACCCCAAGCGGTTTCGGGCATTCCTGGACGAGCCCTGGCCTGGAGTGCTTCGCGCCAAGGGCCATTTCTGGCTTGCCACGCGCCCGCGTCACGTAGGCCTTATGTCGGCTGCAGGGGTGCAGCGGCGTTGCGAACCCATGGGGCTCTGGTGGGCGGCCGTTCCGCGACAAGACTGGCCGAGCCATCAGCAGTTTCATCAGCACCTGCAGAGCCGATGGGACAGCGCCTGGGGCGACCGCCGGCAGGAACTGGTGTTCATCGGCGTTGGCATGGACGAGACAGGTGTGCGGACCGCGTTGGACGACTGCCTCGCCAGTGCGGACCCGCGCGAATGGTCAACTCTCGAAGATCCGTTCCCGGCCTGGTAGCGCGCCAGGTTGCAACGTTTGCGCCACGAACGCATGGACGCGAGAGTTCACGGCCTGTGCCGAGATGCCTCAGTCGTCGAGATAGCGTTCGCTCAAGCGTGCCCACATCGCGGCACCCACCGTCAGGGATTTGTCGGCAAAGTCGTATTTGGCGCTGTGCAGGATCGCGGATTCCACACCGTTGCCGAGCCGCAGGAAGCTTCCGGGCTTGTGCTCGAGGAAATGCGAGAAGTCCTCACTACCGGGAATGAGGTTGCAGAGAGCGACCTTGTCAGCACCGACGAGTTCTTCTGCGACCATGCGGGCGAATTCCGTTTCCGCTTCCGAATTGACGACCACGGGGTGACCGCGAGTGTATTCGATTTCGGCGGCTGCGCCGTAACCGTCGGCGATCGTTTCGGCGAGCCTGCGGATCCTGACCTCCAGCGTCTCGCGCACCTTCGGGTCGAAGGAGCGAATGCTGAGCAGCAGTTTTGCACTTTCGGGGATGACGTTTGCGGCCTCGCCGGCGTGGATCGCCCCGACCGTGACGACCGCGGTTTGTGTCGGATCGATGCTGCGGGAAACGACCGATTGCAGGCTGACGACGAGGTTGCAGGCAACGACCACCGGATCGACGGTCAGATGCGGACGCGAGGCGTGCCCGCCCTTGCCCCTGATGATGATCTCGGCGCTGTCGGCAGCCGCCATCAGCGGGCCCGACCGCATCAACCAGGTGCCTTCGGGTGCGCCGGGATGATTGTGCAGACCAAAGATAACATCGAAGGGAAAGCGTTCGAACAGCCCGTCAGCGATCATTGCGGGCGCACCACTCAGCGCACCTGCCTCCTCGGCCGGCTGGAAAATGAGATTGACTGTCCCGTTGAAGCGGCGCGTGCGCGCCAGATATTCGGCCGCACCGAGAAGTATCGTCGTGTGGCCGTCATGTCCGCAGGCATGCATCTTGCCGGCAACCGTGCTGGCATAGGGACGGCCGGTCTCCTCGGTGATCGGCAGAGCGTCCATGTCGGCGCGGATGGCGATGCTCTTCTTTCCGGCGCCGACCGTCATGCGCGCAACCACGCCATGGCCGCCGACGTTGCGGGTGACGTCATACCCCCAGGATTCGAGCTTTTCGGCAACAAAACGCGCGGTCTCGGCCTCTTCGAAGGAGAGCTCAGGATGGGCGTGCAGATGCCGGCGGACGGCCGTCAGCTCCGCTTCCATGGGTTCGAAATCGGAGAGGCGGGCAAAATCATTGTCGAGGGACATGGCAATTCCAGTTTCATGGGCGCGGTATCGCCGGCCGGCTCACGGTAAAGCCAGCCCGCAGGGCAAGAGCATCGAGGAGCCGCCGCGCTAGATAAAGCGCGACAGGAAACTTCTGGTGCGGGGGTGCTGCGGGTTGCCGATCACGTCTTCCGGCTTGCCTTGTTCCACGACCTTGCCGTCATCCATGAAAACGACGCGGTCGGCCGCTTCCCGCGCGAAACCGATCTCGTGGGTGACGACGATCATCGTCAGACCCTGGTTTGCAAGATCCCGCATGGTGGCGAGAACCTCGCCGACCAGTTCGGGGTCGAGTGCCGAGGTCGGCTCGTCGAAGAGCATCAGCTTCGGCTTGATGGCGAGCGCGCGGGCAATCGCCACGCGCTGCTGCTGGCCGCCGGAAAGCTGGCGCGGGTAGCTGTCGGCCTTGGCTGAAAGCCCGACCCGTTCCAGGAGCCTCAGCGCATTTTCGGTCGCGGCCTTGCGGCTTTCACCGTGTATGCCGACCGGCGCCTCGATGATGTTCTGCAGCGCCGTCATATGCGGGTAGAGATTGAACTGCTGGAACACCATGCCGATCTTGCGCCGCTGCAGGGCGATCGCATGGTTCGACAGCTGCAGCAGCCGGTCCTTGTGCAGGCGGTAGCCGATCTGTTCACCGTCCACCTCGATCGAACCCTGGTTGATGGATTCGAGGTGGTTGATACAGCGCAGGAATGTCGATTTGCCGGAGCCGGAGGGGCCAAGGACAACGACGACCTCACCGGGCGCGACGTCGAGATCGATACCCTTCAGCACTTCCAGATCCGCGAAGGACTTGTGGACATTGCGTGCCTTGACGAGAGGCTCGATAGTGGAGATCTCGTTCATACGCCTGCCTCCGTTGCCTGTGCCATGACAGCCGCTTCCTTTACAGGCTTGGCGGCGCCCGTGCGGCGATCGCCGCGGCTGTAGTAGCGCTCGATATAGGCCTGGCCGACATTCAGGACCGACGTGATGAGCAGGTACCAGAGGACGGCAACGAGCAGCATCGGCACGATCTCGAAGGTGCGGTTGTAGATCGACTGCACCGAATAGAGCAGATCAGCCATGGCGATGACGCTGACGAGCGAGGTCGCCTTGATCATGCTGATCAGCTGGTTGCCGGTCGGCGGAACGATCGAGCGCATGGCCTGTGGAATGATGATGCGGCGAAGGGCGCGGATGCGCGTCATGCCGAAGGCTTCCGCCGTCTCGAACTGACCCTTGTCCACCGAAAGCAACCCGCCGCGGATGATTTCGGCCATATAGGCGGACTCATTGAGTGCGAGACCGGCAATCGCAGCCGTCATCGGGCTGATCACCGAATTCGTATCCCAGCTCATGAAGGTCGGGCCGAACGGAATGCCGATCGACAGTGTCGGAAAGAGCGTCGAAAGATTGTACCAGAAGATCAGCTGCACCAGGAGCGGTGTTCCGCGGAAGAACCAGATGAACAGCGAGGCAAGCGAACTTGCCAGGCGATCGCTGGACATTCTCGCGACGGCCAGCACGAGGCCGAGCGCGATGCCGATGATCATCGCGACGACCGTCAGGCCAAGCGAGACGTAAAGGCCGCTGATGACGGTGGGGTCGAAGAAATAATGTGCGACGACCGGCCAGCCGAAATTCTCATTAAGCGCGACCGACCAAGCCCAGTAGGCGGCGATCGCAAACGTGATGGCCCAGGCCGCAACGCGGCCTTTGGGGAAGGGCTTGTGGGCATGGGCCACATCCCGGCTTCTCGCATCGCCGGGGGGCGATGCGAGTGTTTGTAGTTGTGTGCTCATTTCGGAAGCGTCCCACCGAGGTTGATGCCGGGCTCCTTGATCATGTTGTTCTCAAGGCCCCACTTCTTCATGATCGCGGCATAGGTGCCATTGTCCATCAGCACCTTCACTGCATCGCGCAGGACTGGGCCAAGCGGCGAGCCCTTCGCGACAACCGCGCCCTGATAGAGATTCTCGAAGCCGTTCTTCTGTCCGACACCGGTCAGTTCCAACTGGCCGTTGGCCTGCGACACGAAATAGGTGAGCGGCGCCTGGGAGGAGAAGAAGGCATCAGACCGCTTGGAGCGGACGGCAAGGATAGAGCTCGGCTGGTCGGTGAAGGACTGTACCTCGATCGCGCCCTTGCCATCGGTCTTGCACTTTTCGGCCTGCACCTGGATGACCTTTTCGGCCGAACCGCCGGCCATGACGGCGATGCGGTTGCCGCAGGCGGTATCGAGCGAGGTGATGCTCTTCGGATTGCCCTTCTGCACCGAGAAGACCACAAATTCCTGCACCCAATCGACGAAGTCGTTGGACTCTTCGCGGCTCTTGAAATCGCCGACGGGACCGAAGGCAAACTGATAGCGGCCCGAGTTGACGCCAGCCAGCAGCGCCGGCAGACCACCGACGGTCTCATGCTCGATCTTGACGCCGAGAACCTGGCCGAGCGCGTCGGTCAGATCGGCGCTGGCGCCTGTCATCTCGGTGCCCGTGACGATTTCATAGGGAGGAAACGAGCCATTGTTGACGGAGATCATCTTGCCAGACGTGCGGATCGCTTCGGGCAACTGCGCATGAAGCGCGTCGTTGACGGAAAGCTTGGGCAGGGCCGCATCTTCAGCGAAGGCCGTTCCCGAGATCACTACGCTCGTCAGAGCAAGGCATGCAATTTTCCTGATCGACATTGTTCATTTCCCCTGTTTGGTTCGAATTTATGCGTTTCGTGTTGCGTTCACCCGATGCGGCTACCGTCCACATCGAAGGAGAAGAGGTCTTCCGGCGTCATCAGCTGCGGCAGGATGCCCTGGACGTGAAGCTCGCTGGCGAAGTCGGCGATCATCTTGCGGTTGACCGCAAAGCCGCTGGCCTCCCAGCCGACCGGAAGCTCGGCTGCCGACTTCAACAGTTCGTCCATCATGAAGGGCGAGGTGTCGGCGTATTTGCGGCGTTTGCTCAGCCACATCCGCTGCGATTCATCGATCAGCTTGCTGAGCTCCTCGATCACCCACGGGTTCTGCGCGACGATGTCCGCTTTGATGCCGATCAGATGCATGCCGGGAACATAGCCCACATCATCGAAATATCGACGTTCGGCACCTCTGAAATCGGAAACGACTTGCCGGAACGGCGATCCTCCGCCGAAGTAGCCGTCAGGCATGAAAGGCGTGAAGATCGCATCAAGGAAGCTTTCCTTGAGCAGGTCGACCATGGGGCGCTCGCCAGGAGCCGCTTCGATGCGGCCGGGCCGGCCGAACCCGTCCAGGCGATCGACGACCGGATGCGCTTCCGTCAGGCGGCCCGCATACCACATGGCATCCTCGACGCCGACGCCCTCGCGGCGCAGTGCTGCTCTGGTCCAGGTGTTTCCGGAGTCGCGCCATCCGGTGACGCCGATACGCTTTCCGGCCAGTTGGCCGAGTTCGGTGATGGGGCCGTCCTTGCGGGTGATGATGCAGCGGTGACGGAAGCCGCGCATGATGAAGTTCGGAATGCCGACGACGCTCTCGTCGCCATCAATGCGCAGCTGCGTATAGCGGCTGAAGGACATTTCCGCGACATCGTAGTGGTCGCTTTTTCCGAGATGCGAGAGCAATGTGCCGACGCGGTCGACCTTGATGTCAAGCTTGGGAGAGGAGACATCGCCGAGAACCAGGGGCGTCATGTAGTCCCAGTCACGGAGGGCAAGTCGGAGGCTAAGGGGCATCGGCATTCACTCGCAAAGACCTTGTTTTCGGAACAATTAAATGTTCAAAATTATCTGATCAAATGTTATTACGTTATTGAACATTAAAAGTGGCGATAAAATGAGCGATATTGTCGACGCGGCATGGTTTGCCCAAAAATTGACCGATCGGACAATTCGAGGAATTGCGATTGAAACCAGTGCCTTGATCCGCGCCGGGGCGCTCCCCGTCGGAACGAAGCTGCCACCGATCCGCGATCTCGCCTTTGCGCTCGGGATCAGTCCGGCGACGATCTCCGAGGCCTGGAGCGAGCTGAGACGCCAGAAAATCATTACCGGCAGGGGACGGAACGGCACCTGGGTGAGCGGCGATCGTTTCGTGGCGAAACCCGAACGGCTCGGCAGTTCCGGCCGTTATGGAGCCGACGTCCTCGACCTGACATCGGCGGTGCCGGATGTCCGGCTTTTGCCAAAGCTTACCGAAGCCATGGCCTATGGAGCGTCGGCCGAAAATCTCAACAGCTACGAGCGAAGCCGCATTCTTCCGGAACTCGAAGAGGCTGTCCGAAAGACCTGGCCATACGAACCGGAGGCATTGCTGGCGACGAACGGAGGCTATAATGCGGTCTACACGCTTATCCAGGCGCTCGTCATGCCCGGTGCGTCCGTTGCAATCGAAGATCCGACCGCCATGCGGCTTCTTGATATTCTGGAGGACCGCGGCGTGCAGATCATTCCGGTCCAGTGCGATCGGGAAGGGCCGCTGCCTTCGTCTCTCGGGGCCGCAATGAAGCTGCGGCCGGTCGCCTTCATTTTCCAGCCGCGGCTTCACTCGGTGACCGGCCAGCACGTCAGCAGCGAGCGGTTGCAACGACTTGGAGACATTCTCGACGGCACGGACACCTTGATCGTCGAAGATGACGGCATTGCCGACATTTCCACGGCTCCGCGTCATTCGCTCGGTGGCCGGTTTGCCGACCGGACCATTCACATTCTCTCCTATTCGAAGACGCATGGTCCGGATCTCAGGCTTGCTGTGCTCTCAAGCTCGCGGGCGATCGTCGAACAGATCCAGTCCTACCGTAGCTTCAGCGCCGGCTGGACAAGCCGCATCCTTCAGGCGGCCACCGCCTGGCTTCTGCGGGATCCCGTGACGCAAACCTCGCTGCAACACTCTCGCGATATCTATTTCCAGCGTCGGGCCGATCTGGTCGACGCCCTGGGGGGACGTGGGATCGAAGTGCAACATGGCAGCGGCCTGTGTGCCTGGGTGCCGGTCGCATCCGAACCTTTCGCGATGGTCACGCTGGCGGCGCGAGGTATTGCGGTTCATCCCGGTGCTAAATTTTCCATCCTTCCAAGCGCACATCTTCGCGTGGCGACGGCCATATTGTCTGATCGGCTAAACGACGTGGCCGACTCGATCGCGCTGGCCGCCAGCCCGGCCTAGTCTTCGGTGTCGCTCCAGTCATCCCAACACCTCACGGCGTTTGGAGACGCCGGCAGATCCGCGGTACTGCGCCGCGAGCTTCCGGCAGGCGCGAAGAGTCAGGGCCATGACGGTCAAGGTCGTACCCGCCGTTCCGCCACCGGCAAAGGCGCTCGCGTCGGTCACAAGAAGATTGGGCACGTCCCAGCTCTGGTTCCATTCGTTGAGGACGGAGTTTTCCGGCGAAGTGCCCATGCGCGCGCCGCCGCTTTCATGGATTGCCGCACCCATGCACATGGTCTTTCGGAACCACTTGCGGAACAGGAAACGGCTTAAAGGGTCGGCATCCGGGAAAGCGCCACGGCCCATTTCTCTCAGGCCAAGCGGGGATCCGATGAAGTCTAGCTCGCCGCCGGCACTCTTCACCATGTCGATCAGGGTCATTTCCTGCTTGCGGATCAGTTCCTGCTCGGGCTCATGCATCACGCAGCGGATATGCGGTACCGGAATGCCCCAGGCATCCTTGTGGCTGGCATCGAGAGTAATGCGATTGTCGGCGTGCGGCAGCATCAGGCCGAAGCCGAAGAAGGCAAGGCTCGATGGCTCGTTATCGCCGACCGGCGCGCGGCCGACGCTGCCCTGATAGGCGAAGTCGCCGCGCGGCGCCTTTCCTTCCACATTGTCGAAGCGCGGGACGAAGATCCCGCCCGACGGATTGTAGAACGGATCCTGCGGCGCCGAATCGTCATGCGACCAGCCACGGGCAGGCGCAAAGGTTCCAAAGGCCAGACAGGGCAGCTGGTCCATGAAATAGCGACCGAGCGTGCCCGAACTATTGCCAAGCCCGTTCGGGTGCCTTGCCGATGCCGAATTCAGGAGCAGGCGAACGCTTTCGATCGGCGAGGCGCAGAGGACGACGTTTTCGGCCTTGACCGCATGGACGCTGCTGGAATTGCGATCAACGTATTCTGCGCCCGTCGCCCGACCTGTCTTCGCATCCGTGGTAATGCGGCGCACGATCGCATCGTGGCGGATGGTCAACTTGCCGCTGGCGAGCGCCTCGCGCAGCGGGCGCGGCACGCGCTCGGCGTCCGGCGCGATATAACGCCAGGATACGACATGCCGTTCGGGCGCCTGGCTTTCGACAGTCTTCTTGAAAAGCTCTTCGGCCGGTGTCAGCTTGGCGGGGCGGGAATAGACGCCGTCCGGCAAGGTCGAGACATGATCCTGATTGCCGTAGAGGCCAAGCTGGCTTTCGGCTTCGGCATAGAAGGGGGCTAGTTCGTCATAGGAGACGGGCCAGTCGACGCCGCGGCCGCTGCGGCTTTCAATCTTGAAATCGTCGTCGCTCCAGCGCAGCAGCACGCGCCCGAAACTGTGCAGTCGCCCACCCGACTGCCGGCCGCGGATCCACAGGAAGGGTTCGCCGCGCGGCGTGGTATAGGGGTTATTCCGGTCATTGACGAAGAAGCGGCTGAAGCGCTCGGTGAAGAAGGCGGCACGCGCCTGCACCGGCTGGCCCTTGATGGTCGCCCGTGCGCGCTCCCAGATATTGATGGCGCTTGCGGGCGGTTTCTTGCGGGTGGGATCGAAATCTTTCTTGCTGATCTCAGGGCCGGCTTCGAGAAGCAGGACGGATAGACCATTGGCCGTCAATTCCATGGCAGCAAAGGAGCCGGCCGCGCCGGAGCCGATCACCAGCGCATCATACACTTTCTCAGACATGTCGTTCAAAACCTGACTTCATCAATGGAATGGGACGGGCAGCGCGATCTCTCTGCTGCCGGGAGAGCACGGCTCAGAGGCGATTGCCGTCGCTCGCAAAAAGCGATGCCTTGGAGAGATCGAGACCGATGCCGATGACATCGCCCGGTTGGAGCGAGAGATCGCCCATCACCCGCAGCGACAGGGTCGTGTCTTTCCAGGTGAGCCAGACAACCGTATCGGAACCCATCGGCTCCAGGACTGAGACGGCTGCATGAAGCGCGGCGTCCCCGGCTTCCGGTCGGATACTCAGATGTTCCGGACGCACGCCAAGCGTTACCGGGCAGGCCTGCGGCGGCCTTGCGGCAAAAGCGTAACCAGACATGTCGAGGGTGAGGTCGCCCGCCTTGAATAGCACCTTATTGCCGTCCCGTTCGATGCTGCCTTGAATGAAATTCATCGAGGGCGCGCCGATGAAGCCGGCGACGAAGAGATTGGCAGGCCGGTGATAGATCTCCGCAGGTGTGCCCAATTGCTGGATTACGCCATCGCGCATGATGGCGATGCGATCGGCAAGTGTGAGCGCCTCTACCTGGTCGTGGGTGACGTAGATCATCGTGTTGCCGAGCTGCTGGTGCAGCTTCTTGATCTCGACGCGCAGCTCGTTGCGCAGTTTGGCATCGAGGTTCGACAGCGGCTCGTCGAACAGGAAGACGTCGACGTCGCGCACCAGCGCGCGGCCGATCGCAACGCGCTGGCGCTGGCCGCCGGAAAGCTCGGCCGGGCGGCGGTCGAGCAGCTTTTCAAGATGCAGGAGCGATGCCGCTCGCTCGACCCGGCTGTCGATTTCCGGCTTCGGCAGGCCCGCGACCCTGAGGCCGAAGGAGAGGTTCTTGCGAACCGACATGCGGGGATAGAGCGCATAGGACTGAAACACCATGCCGATGCCACGGTCCTTCGGTTCTTCCCAGGTAACGTTTTCCCCCGAAATCCAGATTTCCCCGTCGGTGATGTCGGAAAGACCGGCGATCGCGTTCAGCAAGGTCGACTTGCCACAGCCGGACGGGCCGAGCAGGACGAGGAATTCCTTCGGTGCGATATCGAGCGACATTTGCTCGATCACCGTATGGTCGCCGTAGCTGATCTTCAGGTCCTTGATGGAAACAGCAGAGTGCATTCAGCCTTACCCCTTGACGGCGCCGGCCGCGATCCCGCGGACGAACCAGCGTCCGGACAGGAAATAGATGGCGAGCGGAATGATGGCGGTGAGGATGGTGGCCGCCATGTTGACGTTGTAGTTGCGCTCGCCCATCGTCGTATTGACGATGTTGTTGAGCTGTACTGTCATCGGCAGATTGTCGCGTCCGGCAAAGACGACGCCGAGCAGGAAGTCGTTCCAGATGCCCGTGAACTGGAACATCGAGGCGACCACGATCATCGGAAGCGCCATCGGCAGCATGATCTCGATGAAAATCCGCCAGAAGCCGGCGCCATCGACGCGCGCTGCCTTGAAGAGTTCTTCTGGAATGGTGACGAAGTAGTTGCGGAAAAGCAGCGTCACCAGCGGCAGGCCAAACAGCACATGCACGAGAATGATGCCGCCGAGGCTGTTGTAGAAGCCCATCACCGCCATGGCGCGCACCAGCGGATAGAGAAAGATCTGGTAGGGCACCAGAGCGCCGGCCATCAGCAGGCCGAACATCAGGCGTCCTGCCTTCGGGCGCCAGAAGGAAAGTGCATAACCGTTGATTGCGCCGATCAGGACGGAGATGACAACGGCCGGTACGGTGATCTTCACCGAATTCAGGAAACCCATGCGCACGCCGGTGCATTCGCTCCCGGCACAGGCGCCGGCCCAGGCCGTCTTCCAGGCGGTAAAATCCAGGTGCAGCGGCAGGGCAAAAATCTGCCCCAGCCGGATCTCGTCCATGGTCTTCAGCGATGTGACGATCATCACGTAAAGCGGCACGGCGAAGAACAGCGCGGCGGAGATGAGGAAGGCGTATAGGCCGATGCGCGCGACGGTGATCTGCGTCGGCCTGGGGCCGCGGGGATGGATCATAGCGTACCTGCCTGGCGCCGGGCGCGGATATGTTGGGCATAGCGGAAGGGTGCGACGATGATCAGCACGGTTAAAAGCAGGACGGTCGCCGCTGCTGTCGCAAGGCCGAGATTCTGACGCTGGAACAGATTGTCCATGATGAACTTCGCCGGCACCTCTGTTGCCGATCCCGGTCCGCCATTGGTGAGCGCCACAACGATATCGTAGGTCTTGATCACGCCCATGGAGAGCAGCGTGCCGGCCGCCGCAAAGGCCGGCGTCAGTTGCGGCAGGATGATCGAAACATAGGTGCGCCAGACGGGAATGCCGTCGATACGGGCAGCGCGCCACTGCTCGCCATCGATGCCGCGCATGCCGGCCAGCACAAGGATCATGACGAGGCCCGCGCCCTGCCAGAGGGCCGCGATCACCACCGCATAGATCGCAAGATCCCGGTTGATGATCCAGTCGAAGGAAAAACCCTGCCAGCCAAGCGCACGCACGCTCGCCTGAACGCCGAGCGTCGGGTTCATCATCCATTGCCAGATCAGGCCGGTGACGACGAAGGACATAGCATAAGGATAAAGGAAGATCGTCCGGAAGGCGTTTTCAAAGCGGACCTTGCGGTCGAGAGCGGCGGCAAGCAGGAAGCCGACAAACAGGCAGCCAAGGACGTAAAGCACGCCGAAGATGATGAGGTTCTGGAAGGAGACCAGCCATTTGGCGGTCTGAAACAGCTTGGAATATTGCTCGAATCCGACGAAGTTCCACGACGGGAACAGCCGCGAATTGGTGAAGGACAGGGTCACCGACCAGACCATGGTGCCGAGGTAGACGACGACCACCGCAGCCCAGGTCGGGATGAGAGCGATGAGCGCCGCCTTCGAGCGGTTATGCTTCCGTTTCATCAGAGCGTCTTTGCAAGGGGCTTCGAAAGTCGCCTGCACCAGTGGTGCGGTGCAGGCGACAGGCTTGTTTGATTTTACTCGAAGATCGCGGCGAACTGCGCAGCCGATGCATCGACATCGGCGGACGGATTGGCCCAGAATTCGCCGATGAAGTCTGTCAGAGCACCCACCTGCTCCGGCGTCGTGGTGATGGCGTGTTCGGGAACGATCTTGCCCTCGGCCATGAAGGCCATGCCCTTCTGGGTGCAGGCGTCGAACTTGGACTTGTCGACATCGATGCGTGCGGGGATCGAGCCCTTGTTCAGCGAGAATTCGACTTGAACTGCGGGGTCCATGACGACCTCGGCAAGCAGCTTCTGCGCTGCGTCCTGGTTGGCGTCGTTCGTCTTCAGATAAGCGAAAGCGTCGGAGATATAGATCAGGCCTGGGGAAGCGGGAGAGATGGCGCAGCCGAAATCCTTGTCGGCGACTTTGCCGGCAGCCGTGAATTCGCCCTTGGCCCAATCACCCATGAACTGCACGCCGGCCTTGCCAGTGATAACCATGGCGGTGGCGTCGTTCCAGTTGCGGCCGGCAGAGCCTTCATCGACATAGGCCCGCATTTTGCCGAAGATTTCGAGAGCTTTCTTGACGCCGTCGGAGGTCAGGGCTGCCTGATCCTTTTCGGCATAGATCTTCATGAAGCCGTCCATGCCCACCTGGGACAGAAGCACCATGTTGAAGACCTTCACCTCCTGCCAGCCTTGGCCACCCCAGCCGATCGGTGTCAGGCCGGCAGTCTTCAGCTTGTCCATGTCGGCGAAGAAGGTGTTCCAGTCCTTGGGCTCTTCGGTGATCCCGGCCTTGCTGAAGGCGTCCTTGGAATAGAACATCCAGCTTTCACCGTGGATACCGGTCGGCGTCAGATAAACTTTGCCGTCATAGGTGATGTAATCATAGAGTGCCTTCGGAAGCGCATCCTTCCACTTGCCGGCAGCCGCCACTTCATCCATCGGGTTCATCAGGCCCTGCTCGATGAATTCGGCCGGATCCTTGCCGACGACGACCTGTTTTGCGGTCGGAGGATCACCGGCGACGAGGCGGTTCTGGAATGCGGCATTGGCATTTTCGAAGCCGGCAATCGTGGAGCTCTCCCACACACCGCCGCGCTTTTCGAATTCCTTCTTGATGGCCTCGACGGCGCGGCCCTCGCCGCCTGATGTCCAGGAGGTGAAGACCTCGGCCTTCAGCCTGTCGTCTGCATTCGCAAGGCCGGCAGCGCCAAGCAGCATGGTACCGGCGAGCAGGAGCGTCATTTTCTTCATTGTTCCACCTCTTGAATAGGCCCTCTTTGCGGGGCCGTTTGGTTGCAAGCTACGGTTAGCGATAGATCGGCAGCAGCGCCTGCCGCACGAGGGTCAGACCGTTGGCAATGTCGCCAACGGGATCAGCTGCGGCGTCGAGTTCGAGAATTGCCCAGCCATTGAACTGGCGATCCCGCAAGAGGCGGATCCAGGCCGGCCAGTCGACGCGGCCAAGGCCGAAGCCGCAGAAAAAGGGACGGTGGCGCTCGTGGATGTCGGTGCCGATCGGCGTGTCTGCCGGCATTTTGCCGACCGCATCCTTCCAGTGGGCGATGATCATGCGCTCGTGATGGCGATCGACGAGCTGGATCGGGTCGGAACCCTCGAGAATGATATGCGCCGTGTCCGGGCACATGTGCACGTAAGCCGGATCCGTCAGCAGCATCAGAAGATCGACGTCGCGGGCAGCGGCAAAGATCGAATGCGCTTCCGTATGCACGGCGAGCTTGACACCCTTCTTGTAAAGGATGGCTCCGAGCCGATTCAGGAAATCGGCGATGATCTTGGCCTGTTCGAAATCGCGGAAACGCACGGGCTCTTCGCCTGGCGTCTGACGCATCGGTGCGCCAATGACCATGATATCGCCGCCGCAGGCCTTGATGAAATCGGCATATTGTTCGGCCTTGGCGATGATGGCTGCCTGCGCGGCGGCCTCGGTAAAGTCGCCCGATGCCTCCAGCTCCGCGAAGAAGCCGGATGCGAGCTGGAGCCCGCGGGCAGAAAGCTCGGCGCCGAAGGTGTCCACAGACCCGTAGGTCTTGATCGCATCCTGCCAGTTGAACGGAGAGAAGGTCAGCTCGACACCGGTCACGCCCGAGGCCTGGATGCTATCGAGGATCTTGTCCCAGAACTGCCGCGGCTGAGACTTCGCATGTTCCACGATTGCGTCATAGCTGTCGACGCCCCAGAAGCCCGGGTGAAAGAAGGTGACCAGGTCCACACCAAAACGCAGATTGTCACTCTCAGCCATTATTCAGCCCCTTCATCCAGGCATAGCTCATCCGTCGCGAAGAGTGTCTCACGCGTCGAATTTTATCCATTGAATTCAATGTTTTGACAATTGGCAATCGATTGCCATGCCTGGATATTAGTCAAGCCGATAAAATATGCAACGCTTTTCTTCGAGTTTTTGGCAATCGTTTGCTATAACGGGATTCGTGAGCCGATCAGGATTTGGTTGCACTGGGCTAAGTGGATGGAATGATGAAGAAAACTGAAGATAGCCTATCCACAGAGGGATCATCCGCCCTGATGGCCGATGTCGCACGTCTGGCGGGCGTCGCAACTTCCACAGTCAGCCGCGCTTTGGCCAATCCGGGGCGGGTCAACGAAAAGACCAGAGCAAGGATTGCAGCCGCAGCAGAACAACTCGGCTATACGCCCAATGCCGCTGCCCGCAACCTGCGTGTCGGCAAGTCGAACGTCATTATGATCATCCTGCCGGGCTCGCTGCATTATGGCGCATCCCAGATCATTCCCCAGGTTCTGGAGGCGGTGAATCGCACGGTTATCCGCAACGGCTATAATCTGATGATCGCCAACCTCGATCGTGACGAAAGTTCCGAGCGGCATATCCTTGATCTTGCCTTCGGAGGGACGGTGAGGGGCGCGCTGATCCTGTCATCGCAGCTGCCGGTAGTCGCCAACAGATCGCTTGCCGAGGCGGGACTGCCGATCGTTTCGCTTCTGCTCGACATGAGCGATACTTCTGTTCCGAGCATCATCACCAATGACAGACAGGCTGTGAAAGAGGCTGGTCGGGAGCTCCTGGCGCTCGGGCACCGCCATTTCTTCTACATCGCCGGCCCGACGGGCAACTATCACGACATCGAACGCTATGCCGGTCTCGTCGAAGCCTTGCAGGAAGCGGGGCTTTCCGAACAGCATGTCACGCGCGCCGGTGGCCAATTCACCTTCCAGTTTGGCTTTGAAACGGGTCTGCAGGCTGCCGAAGACTTTGCAAAGCTCGATGAAAAGCCGACCGCTGTCGTGGCGACGAGCGACGACATGGCAATCTCCTTCATGAGCAAGGTTCAGAAGATGGGATGGCGCGTACCAGAGGACCTGTCGATCGTCTCGTTCGACGGATCTCCGGTGTGCGAATATTGTGCGCCCCCGCTCTCGACGATCAAGCAACCCATGGAGGCTCTCGGGGAGACCGCGACAGAATTCCTGATTGCCAGGATGGAAAAGTCGGATGAAAGGCGAGAACTGCGCGTCGTCATTCCGAGCCGGTTCATTCGCCGTGAAAGTATCGCGGTGAACTCGAAATTGACAACCTGACTTTATTCTCGCGATCGGCTCTCTCTGAATTGTTTGGGTGCAGCTTTCGGCTGACCGCATCGACAGGCGCGAAATCACCTGCCGAGTCTCAGTTCGTTTCTGCGAACATTGTTTCCGCGCCTACGAATCTTGGATGAGAGGACATTCAACGACCTTTAGTGAAACAACGACTGAGGCATTGGCCACAGGGCCGATCAGTGCAGCTCGATATTCATGTCCGCGAGCAACGGCTCCAAACCGGGAAGATCGGCATCCGTCGCCCTGCGCAGCTCCCGCGTAACCGCCGTCAATGCCAGATCGAGAGACTGAGCGCCCAGTTCGATCTTCAAATCTTCCGCCAACGCCTTTGCATAGCTGATCATCCGAGCCAAAGCCATGAGCTCGTCAAGATCATCCATGTCTGCCGCCGCTGCGTGCTGAAGTTTTCCCGACCCTATGACCGTCATATCAATTCTCCAGATTGCATAGATGACTATAGGGACAGTTCGGTACTAAAGTGTGTGAAAAACGCGTGAAACACTTTATGGGTGCAATGGGATCCGGGCTTTTGAGCGGGCTAGTTGTTCGGGCCAAAGCGTGGTTTTCCTGAATTCCCAATGGCGATTTATCGGCACTCGCTGATCATCCGCATCGCGAACAACTTCGAGGAGAGCCAGGGCATCGATCCGCTTCTGATCGATTGCGTGGGTCTTCACCATGTTCAGCCAATGCGGCTTTTGCGATGCCGGTATTGCCGTACATGTTCGAACGATGAGAGCCCAGCTTCTCTTCTTGAAGAAGAGATTTGCCGCGGCTTGTTCGAGAGCCAGGCGAAAGGCTTTATCAAAGAGCTGCTGCCTTTCCATCTCGTCCAAAGTGCTGCTCACATTGACCATCGGCACGGTCAGCGGTCTGCCGCCCAGTTCCATCGGTTCGTGCAGAAGCGCGACATCGGCGTCATCGACGATGGTTCCGCTGACATAGTCGTTGAAAATCCGGCCAACGCCGATCATTCCAAATGCTTGGCATTCGGCGGCGCGCAAGGCACCCATGCTGGCCGCGCCCAGAACCGTGACATTGAGGGAGAGAGCGAAGAGAATTTCCTTATGCCAAACCGGTGCGGTATTTTCAAAGCCGCCGTCGACCAAACCTATGACGTTTGCGCCATCTTCCACCGCCCTTAACACATCTCCCTGAACAGCGGGCGGCCTCAGAACGATATCCGTCGCGGCGTGGCTTGCTGCGTTAGGCAAGCTCGGGCCGATGAAGACGACCTTCACCAGCGCATCGCCCTTGCAAGGGCACGTTGGCCGAAACGATGGAGCCTGTTGCCCTCGGGGTTCTCAAGATCGGGTATGAATATCTTCACCACCGAAAATGGCAGGTTTGCAGGTGTCAGGGGAAGGGCAATCACCGAGCCGATTCCGCCGGCGCGAAGTCGCGTCAGCAGGTCATGCAGCAGGACGGATATGTTTCCAGCCGGTCTTGTGATGGTGGCCGCAGATACAGAAGCAGGGACGGCAAGAAAGGTGGCGCGGGTTTGTGCCGGAAGCGGCGTTGTGAACAATTCGGGCCAGACATCGTCGCGGGCGCCGCTGATATAAGTCAGTCTGGACTGAAGCGCTTCCGTTACGGCGCGGATTGCCGCCCGCACGGCCCAGGGATGTGCGCCGCTGCCGCTGGTGACCTCGACGAACCGGAGCGGCACTTTGCCGTCGATCGTTGATGGGGCGACGAGTGCGGTATAGCAGGGGATACCGATGTCGCTCGTGATCTCGAAGAGTTTCAAGATGAGCCCGGCGGCCTCGATCCTGTCGATCAGGCCCGAGAGCGCTGCGTCGGCAAAACTCCTGGGATCGACGCAGCATGCGCAGCGCTTGTCATCGCTGGCAATCTGCCAAAGCACATGGGCATCGCGTTCGATGCGCTCCAGAATGCCATGGAATATTGCTTCTTCCATGGTGTTGCCCGAGGCAAGACCATCCGACGACATCCAGAACCGGTTCTGCCGCGTTCGATCGAGGAGGGCGGCATCCTGCGGGACATGGATCGGCTGGTCGTGAAGCAACTCGCTTGCCAGGCTCCAGGCCAATTCCTCGTCTTCGCCCACGACCTGCTCGCCGCTTGCGATCAGGCAATCGAGCGGTTCGACGCAATCGCCCCGGCGTCGCAGGTCTCGTGCCGACGAAACCGTAGTTATGGTGACGGGTTCGCCCGCCACCGCGCGTTCCAGGGCCTCCATCGCCGCCGAGACTTTGGCGTCGATATCCTCAAGTCCCTTGCCTTGCGCGATGACAATGGAGCGGGAGTTCGGTGTATAGGCGCACCAGACCGGAAGACCGACACAATCGAGATCAGTCTGTCGTGACAGGCGCGTGATGCCCATTGCCTCTAAATAAGGAGCGACACGGGACAATGTGTCCCGCGGTGCAATTGTTCGGTCGGAATAAAGATCGGAATGACCGGTCAGCGTCGCGCGCCTTCAGCCATCCACGTGGCCGGAGAAGACCGTATCAGCCGAGGAGACGGCAATTGCGAAATCGACATTCTTGATGAATACGCCGCCGGCGTCGCGCTGCTTGACGGCTGCCGCCAGATCGCCGCTGGCAGGCACCTGGACCGGTGTTACGGTGCCCGCGTCGATATCCACGAGCCAGAGCCCCTTGTCGCCCGATACACCCAGTACAACAACTTTTGCCATAATATTCTCCTTCAGGTTTTTGAAAAACCGGCCTTGAAAAGACCGTCTCGGTAAAGCTCTTTTTGCCACTGCTCCTTGAAGGGCACCAAGGCGAGCCATTTCTCGACCTCGAAAGCAGGATTGAGGAGCTCGGCGCGTTGCCGATAAAACTGTGCCCGTTTTCGATCGCCGATCATCGCGCAACTGGCGGCCGCGATGCGATAGGCCGGTGCCTTGTCTTTCATCCGATCGACATAGGTGAGCGCCTCTTCGTACTGTTCAAGGAAGTAGCTCGCCCCAGCCGCGCACCAGAGATAGGCGTCGGGTGCGATCGGATTGAGCGAGATCGCTTTCTTGATTTTCTCCAGCGCATCTTGCGGCCGCGATGCATGGACCAGCGTGTCCGCATGGCTATAGATCACATCGGCATAATGCGGGCTGAGGCTTTCGGCGAGGTCGAGTGCTGCAACGCTGTCATCGACAGCACCCTGGTAAAGTTTCGTTACGCCAAGTTCCCGATGCCCGGCTGCCGATTCTGAATCCCTCTCTATCGCCCGAAGTGCCTGATTTTCCGCAAGCTGCAGCAGGGCGGGATCGCCTTGCGTGGTCAACAGCCACTCGCTGGTGAATGTCCGCGACAGGCCTGTGAAAGCAGGGGCATAGTCTCGAGAAAAATGCAGTGCGCGCTTGAAGGATTTCCGTGCACGCCGGATATCCGGTAAGCTCAGCTTGGTAAGCAGACCGGCACCGAGGAGATAGGAATGGTAGGCCTGCGGATCCGCTTCGTTGCGAAGGCGAATGCTTTCGTTCCGCTTCAATTGTCCTGAGACGGCGTCGGCAAGTTTCTGGGCGATCAAGCGCCTCTGTGTCGGCAGCGTTTCGACCGCCATGTCAAATCGGGCTGCCCACAAGATCTCGTCGGTTGGAAAATAGATGAGTTGTGCATAAAGCCCCTCTCCGGAAAGCCGTGTGTCCAGGAGGTAGGAAATCGAATGCCGTTGAACGATGGTAGCCTTGTCGGAGTCGCGGCGGATCTGCTCGGCTGTATGGGGTGCGACGACGGATATGTTGCGCAGGGCGCAGAGCTCGATCGTGACGTCCTCGATAAGGGCGTCGGCAATTGCCGACTCCCGTGTCAGGGCCGCCGCACCGGGGGGCAGCAGTACGAGCCGCGGCACAGATGTCGCCGTTATGATTTGCGGCATGCCGGCGTCTTGCTGCTCGGCGATGAGACTGCGTGCCATTGCCACGGCTCTCGCCTGCGGGCGGCGTTGCGGATGATCCTCTGCCGTGCCACGAAGGATCGATCGGATTTGCTCGTCACCGGGAAAGACTTCAAGAAGTTGAAGTCCCGAGCGGCGCAGAAGGCGACGTTCCTCGTCATCACGAATATGATCTGCAGCCCTGACGAAAATATCCCTTAAGGTGAGCAGGTGCAGCTGCCGTTCGCGCTCAATCCATCCATCGATTGCCTTGGTCGATGCGCTGAGACCGGCAATGAAGCCACGTTGCACGAGATCGCTGACGGCCGCCAATTGCGCCACCGGCTGCTCTTCCTTGCGCAAGATGTCGAGATCAACCGACAGGACGTTCTTGTTCAGGCTGACGAAAGGTGGCCCGAAATTCAGTATCTGTTCGTCGGGTCCTGTCGCTGTGTCGCGAATGCGTGAAATCAACTTCCGCAAATTGAGATCGGCAAGATGATCTCCGGTCTCGTTCCACAAGAATCGCGCGAGCTCTTGTCGGCTGCGCTGGTAATCCGGCGAGCAATACAGATAGGCGAGCATCACCAGAGCCTTGACCGGATAGCGGATCGGCGCTCCCAGGCCGTCTGTCAGTCGCAATTCGCCAAAGGTCTGGAGATGGATCACGAAAGCCCTCAGGCGCCGGTTTCTGGACGAATGACATCGATATCAGGGTGCGTGTTCCTGGCCAGGCTCTTGGCAAGGGCGACGAGCTTCTGGCGGATAGCCGGGCTCTCGATCGCCATGAAGGCGCGATTGAGGGCTTGGGCGTCCTTCGACGCCAAAAACGCATTCAGATCATCCCTGCCGTTGCTGACAAGGTTATAGGTGGTCGGCTCGGTGTCATTTTCGAAGAAGAACTGAACGGGTACGCCCAATGTCTCGGCGATCGTTTGCAGCCGGCTCGCGCCAATGCGGTTTATGCCTTTTTCATACTTCTGGATCTGCTGGAAGGTGACGCCGATCCGTTCGGCAAGTCCGGCCTGTGATAGCCTGAGCAGCTTGCGGCGCGCCCGCACTCTGCTGCCGACATAGGCATCGATCGATGTGGGCGACTTGGCCTTCATGGCTGGAACCTCCGGTCACGGATGATCATTGCGAGGTTTGCGTCAAAATGCAACCGAAAGTAATATAATAATTTTCGTGATCAGCGCTGCGACGCTAGTAACATTTTGCTGAAATTTAGATTTTCTGTATCGCAATCATTCGATCGCGGCCGACGACGCCTGTGTAGGGTTTCCCATTCTTATCGAGGGGAGCAAGTCCGGACAAGAACAGAAGCCCGCCCGCTTCCACGGACGGAAGGAAGCGGGCAATCGGAGCAGGTGGAGGGGGAAGTTCGATGCCGAGTTCGCGGAGACGACCTGCGATGCCCATGCCTATTTCAGATCCGAGAAAGAGGTTGCGACAAACAGTTCCGACTGCAGGTTGGTCAGTCTGCCGGAGCCGCCTGGCGGCGGCCAGATGCCTTCCTTACTCGCCTGCGCTCTCGCCGCCATGCGGGCTTCGATCGTCTGGTACGGCCAGATATGTACCATCTTTTGCGGTCCTTCCTCGATGGATGCCATGTTGGTTAGGAGCGGCGACATTTCATAGCGGCGATCGATGATCTTGGCCCAGGCAGCTTCCGTCTCGGCTAGGCCGTTGGGGGCGAGCGTGTAGGTGCGGAACTCATAAAAAGGACCGTAGGTCCCTGGCGAAATCGGCTTTGCAAAGGACAGCGGCTTGAAGGCCGTGCTCGTCACACCCGCGAGATGCGCGCCGATCTTATAGGGATCTTCTGCCGTCATCAGTCTGGCGCGCTCTTCCGCAATCGCCTCTACCCCCTCATAGGCCGTCAAGAAGGCGAAGCGATTCAGTGTGCCGAACTCGCAGGCAAAGGCCCCGAGCGGCCTGCCGGTCGCAGAAAAGCTCGCGTAGGTCTCCGGCAATACGGGCATGACGACGCCGAGTGTATTCGGCTGCAGCGATAGGATCGTCAGGTCATAGATCATTTTCAGTCTCGCTCTTCCTGAAATTTTGAAGGGGTCTTTTAAAGGTGTTTCCGAGTTGGTACACCAAAGGAATGCCAATTGCACGCCAAAAAATAAAACGCGGCGGAAGAGCAGAGGAGTCGGCGAAATGACGGAACTGGTTCTAAAAGGTCGGGTGGTAGCGGCGTCGGGTCTCATCGAGAACGGCTGGGTTGCCGTTGCCGACGGGATGATCGCGGCGGTCGGGACCGGCAGGGCGCCAGCGGCGCCTGAAACGCAGGATTTTGGCGCGGCCTGGCTTTTGCCGGGAGCGGTCGACGGTCAGACCCATGCGGGAAGCCAGATCGGCTTTCCCGGCATGGCGCCGACGACGAAGGCTGCCGTGATCGGCGGCGTCACCACGATCGTCGATATGCCATACGACCATCCAACCCCGGTCACGACAGCGTCAGTGCTCCAGGAAAAGGTCAGCGCCATCCACCAGCATGCCGTCTGCGACGTCGCCCTGTATGGCACGGTCCCGCCGATACCTGACCTTTCCGATATCAGAGGGCTTGTCGATCTCGGGGTCTGCGCCTTCAAGATTTCGTCCTTCGAGGCGCACCCGGATCGCTTTCCCCGCATCGACAATGCCGCGACGCTAACCTTGCTGCATGCGCTGGAGGGCACGAGCCTTCCGCTCGGCCTGCATAATGAGGATCAGGAAATCGTGGCGCATGCGACGAAAACCCTGAAGGAGGCGGGTAAGATCAGTGCCGAATTTCACAGCCAGAGCCGTCCGCCGGTGGCCGAGCTTGCTGCCACAGGCACCTTTCTCGAACTCGCTGCCTCGACGAGCGCCCACGCCCATATCGTTCACATCTCCGTACCTGAGGGGTTCGAGATGGTGCGCGCCTATCGCGACAGAGGTGTTCAAGCGACCGCCGAAATGTGCGTGCACTATCTCCTCTTCGACGCCGATATCGACATGCCGCGCCTGAAAGGGCTGCTCAAGGTCAACCCGCCGATCCGCCCATGGCAGATCGAGGCGCTCTGGTGCGTGTTGGAGGAGGGGCTCTGCAGCTTCGTCTCTTCCGATCACAGCGCCTGGCCGCTGGAGCGAAAGACCAATGATTCGATCTTCGACGTGGCAGCGGGCATGCCGGGACTGGAAGTGATGTTGCCGGCCTTCTTTACTGCGGCGGCAAAGCGCAAGGGCGATGTCGAAGCTGCGCTGCTGACCGCCAGCTATCTTGCCGATCGCCCGGCGCGGTTCTTCGGGCTTTCAAAAAAGGGGCGCATCGCTCCGGGTTTTGATGCCGACATCGCCGTGCTCGCGCCAGAGAATTATGTCTACGACGCCAACGCAAATCCGGACGGTCCTGGCTGGAGCGCCTATCAGGGCATGATATTCTTGGTCAGACCTTCGGCGACCTTCGTTCGCGGGCGCAAGGTCTTCGACGGCGCCGCCGTAACCGAAACGCCGGGCTACGGCCGCTATATACCGCGTCGAGGATGACACGATACCAGGCACCACATATTCTGGGGCGATTGTCAGGCTAGCGGGCGCTGCCTGCCAACCGGTCGATGATGGCAAGTTTGACGCTTTCGATGTGGTGGGCCATCGCCTTGCGGGCCATTTCCTGATCGCCACTCGAAATGGCATCGAGAAGTGCCGCATTTTCCTCTACGCCGAACTTGTACTTCGACGGATTACGATAGGCGTTGAAGACATGGGTGCGCCGGCGCAGGTCGCGGATCATGCCGGCCAAAAGCGCGTTGCCCGCCGCGTCGGCGATTTCGCCGTGCAACATGTCGTCGATTTCCCAGATCTCGCTGAGTGACGGGGCCGGTTTGTTGCCGAGCTCCTGTAGTGCTGCGCGGATCTCCTCGATGCGTGCCTGGGGGATGCGGCCTGCGGCAAGTCGAGCAGCCTCCGATTCCAGGAGCTGGCGCACATGCAGCAGCTCGACGAAAGCTTCCGTCGAAAACGGGCTGACGGTGACGCCACGGCCCGGCTGCTTGTAGACAAGGCCTTCCGCTTCAAGTCGGCCAAGAGCTTCCCGGATCGGCGTGCGCGAGGCGTTCAATCGATCGGCCATGCGCCGTTCGACGATGACATCGCCCGGCCGCAGCTCACCGCGGATCAGAATGTCGATCAGCTGCTCGTAGACCTGCCCGGTCAGGTTCGCGCGTTCTGACGAAAGCGCTTCGGCAAACTGGTCATGGTCAGATTCGGTCATGCTCACCCCCGATCAAAATCTTCTATCCACTAACCCAGCTTGTGCTCCACTGGAAGACGATAGGAATAATCTTGGTATTCCAAACCCCTGTTTTCTGCGAAGGATCCCACCAACCTGCGTCTTTTCGCGAAAATCCGTTGTGAAACAGGGCTTGGCAAACGGTAAAAGCCGCGCTAAAAGCTTGGTATACCAATGGCGTGCAGTGTGTCTGCCAACAAATGGAGATCGATAGTGGCTGTCAAACCCTGGCGCGCAACCAGTATCCAAATGCGAAGTGAACGGGCAACACAGGCATCCGACGACGAGGCGGCGCGTGCCGTCATTAGGCGCAATCTCGACCGGTTGATCGGCCTGATCGAGACGGCTTGCGCGTCGAACGAGAAGCCGGATCTCGTCGTGTTTCCGGAGTTTGCCCTGCAGGGGCCACCGCTTTCCATGACCGTGACCCCCTGGATCCAGAGAGCCTGCTCGACGATCCCCGGTCCTTTGACCGCCCCGCTGCAGGCGCTTGCCAGGCGCGAAGAAATTTATATCGCCGGCAACATGTTCGAAGCGCCGCCCGAGTGGCCCGGCCGTTACTTCAATTCGTCCTTTCTGATCGGACGCGACGGCGAGATCGTCGTCAATTACCGCCGCGTCAATACGGCGGCCTTTCCCTCGGTTCATGATTTCATGTCCGACTATCTACGTGCGACACCCCAGGACCAGGTGTTCCCGATTGCCGATACCGAACTGGGGCGGCTGGCGCTGATCCCCTGCGGCGAAATTAATGTTCCTGAGGTGGCCCGCTGTTACATGATGCAGGGCGCTGAAGTGATCCTGCATCCGACCAACTCCAAGTTCACGACGGGCCAAGAGGCGGCCAAGGTTGCGCGCGCGGCAGAGAACATGTGTTATCTGATCAGCGCCAATGTCGCAGGACCGATCGGCTTTTCTCCCGACAACTCCATCCTCGGCGGCCGCTCGCATATTCTTGATCATTTCGGCGACACCCTCGCCTTTGAGGAAAGTGCTGCGGAAGGTGTCGGCGTTTCCGG
The DNA here is from genome assembly GCF_056755015.1 of Rhizobium sp. KNZ14-9A. Classification (NCBI taxonomy): domain Bacteria; kingdom Pseudomonadati; phylum Pseudomonadota; class Alphaproteobacteria; order Hyphomicrobiales; family Rhizobiaceae; genus Rhizobium; species Rhizobium sp. KNZ14-9A. The sequence goes on along the minus strand of NZ_JBPGXB010000004.1, from coordinate 1,680,163 downwards.
CATCATCGACATCGAGAGGCTCCGCCTCGATCGCCGCACCGATACCGGAACTCACAATCCGCTGCTGCGCGCCCGTTTCGAGATGTACCGGCCCTACTACCAGCAGGCGACCTTCTATCCGCCTGACCACTTTCGCGATGTGCCCATGATGAATGCTGCGGAGACGAAAGCGGCCGTCGACATCTCGCGGGCCAACCTGGAACGCGTGCGCGTTCTCGAACCTCTTTCCAGCCGATGACATCAAGGAGACAAGCATGATCACTGCCGAGGAAAACGAACAGCTCTGCCGCGTTGATAAGGGCACGTTGATGGGCAATTTCTTCCGCCAGTTCTGGATACCGGTCTGCATGTCGTCGGAGCTGAAGGCGGACGGCGATCCGATACGCCTGATGATCCTCGGCGAAAAGCTCGTCGCCTTCCGCGACAGCGAGGGCAGGGTTGGCGTGTTCGACCATCGCTGCCCGCACCGCTGTGCATCGCTGTTTTTCGGGCGCAATGAAATGGGCGGCATTCGCTGCGCCTATCACGGCTGGAAATTCGACGTCACCGGCAAATGTCTCGACCAGCCGAACCTCGAGGACAAGTCGAAATATCCGGCCGGTACGCCGGCGATTGCCTATCGCGTCAAGGAATCCGGCGGTCTCGTCTTTGCCTATATGGGCGAGGAGCAGGCCAACCCGCCGGAACTGCCGGAGCTCGAAGCCATCATGGCCGAGGGCGACGACCGCAACATCGCGCTGACCCACCGTGACTGCAATTACATGCAGGCGCTCGAAGGCGATATCGACACATCGCATCTGGGCTTCCTGCATGTCGGCGGTATCGATGGAGAGAAGCTCGATCTCAGCGATCCGGAAGTCTTCACCGTCACCGAGAAGGCGCCGAAGATCAACGTCTCGGTGATGCCGTTCGGGACCATGTATTCGGCGCAGCGAAACGCCTATGAGGGAACCGAACACCACCGTTTCGCGAGCTATGTCTTCCCCTTCTGGGTCACCTATCCGGGTGGCGAGATCGAAGGCAATATTACCGCCAACGCCTGGGTTCCGATCGACGACACCTCGACCATGATCTTCAACATCGATCTTGGTCGCAAGGATGGCCGGAAGAAGAACCTGAAATACAAGGATGGGACGCCCGTCGGCGGCCTTGCCCGGCCGCTTGAATACCATCCCAACACCACCGACTGGAAAGGTCGCTGGCGCCCGGTCAAGGATCGCTCCAACGATTACGGGATCGACCGCGAGTGGCAGCGTAATGGCGACAGCTATACCGGCATCGTCGGTGTGCCGCTGCAGGACCAGGCCATCCAGGAGTCCATGGGATTTATCGTCGATCGCGATATGGAGCATCTCGCCGCTTCAGACCGCATGGTCATCCTGACGCGCCGCGTCATGCTCGACGCAGCCAAGGAATATGCCGAAAGCGGCAAGCTTCCAGATATCGTCCGCCAGCCGGAACTGGCGCGTGATGCCCGCGGCGGCGACATCGTCGTGCCCCACGGTACCGATTGGCTCGAGGGCTATGAGGAAAAGATGGCTGCGATCAAGGGTTATCGACCGAAGCTGTCGGCCGCCGAATGATGGACGGCAGCTACCCCCATGTGAGCGGTGCGGCAAACGCGCCGGTCCCATCCATCCCGACGAGCGAGCCCGTTCAGGAGCAAAGGAGCGATATGGCTGAACCCGCGGTTCTTTCCCTGCGGATCCTGGCGATCCGCTATGAAGCGGAAACGATCCGCTCCTTCGAACTCGTCTCGCCCGATGGTGGGTTGCTGCCTTCCTTTGCGCCGGGCGCCCATATCGATCTTGCGTTGCCCGGCGATCTCTCCCGCAGCTACTCGCTGACGAGCGACGGCCATAGGCCGAAAAGCTATGTGATCGCCGTCAACCGGGACGCGTCGAGCCGTGGTGGCTCGGCCTATCTCTGCGAGACCGCCAGGGTCGGCGATATCGTCACGGTTCAGCCGCCACGCAATAATTTCGCTCTGGAAGAAGACGCGGATCAGACCGTCTTCTTCGCCGGTGGTATCGGCATTACACCTGTCGTCGCGATGATCCGTCGCATGGAAGCGCTTTCGAAGGCCTGGAAGCTCATCTATGCCGGACGCAGCCGCCGAAGCGCTGCCTTCGTCAGAGAACTCGAGCACCTGGAGGCAATCGAGCCCGGCCGCGTCCTGTTCCATTTCGACGACGAGAAGGGTGCAGTCCTGCAGATTGCGGACCTCGTCGCATCCTCTCCTGACGATGCGCATCTTTACTGCTGCGGCCCGGCCCCGATGATCGACGCCTTCAAGAATGCGGCGGCAGCACGTCGGGACGAGACGGTTCATGTCGAGCATTTTTCGGCCACGGTCGAGCAGTCGGCCACCTCCTTCACGGTGGTTCTGAAGCGTTCTGGTAAGGAATTTCTCGTCCCGGCGGGCAGGACGATCATGGACGTCCTGCAGGACGCCGGCATTCGCGTCGCCTATTCCTGTCGGGAGGGCGTCTGCGGTACCTGCGAAACTCGTGTTGTCGAGGGTGTGCCGGATCACAAGGACAATGTTCTCTCAGCGCGCGAACAGGCTTCCAACAAGCTCATCATGATCTGCTGCTCGGGCGCTAGGAGCGGCCGGCTTGTTCTCGATCTCTGATTCCATAATCCGACAAGCATTAACGACGAAGCCCGGCCAGAGAGCTGGGCTTCGTCGTTTGGGTGCTTCGTCGGTCACTGGCGATCCGCGATCAGTGCAGCCGAAAAGAAAACGCCGCCCGTTGGGCGGCGCGCTCACTACACCTAGCTTGCAGCCCTATCCCCTGTCCGCAACGGCCGTGCTCTCCTTCCAGGGGATGGCGATCCGCTCGATCCGTTCCAGCACGGCAAAGAACATGACGCCGATGAGCGAGATCACCACGACGGAGGCGAATTGGCGAGCAATGTCGAAATTCGCGCCGGCAATCAGGATCAGGTAGCCGAGACCCTTATCCGCACCGATGAATTCGGCGACGATGGCGCCGATGACTGACAGCGCCGTTGCAAGCTTCAGACCTGCAAAGATGCTGGGAAGTGCCTGCGGCAGGCGGAACTTCCAGAAGGTCTGCCAGCCGCTCGCACCCATGGAGCGTGACAGGTAGATCATCTCCCGCGAGGCAGACTTCAGTCCCATGACCGAATTGATGACGATCGGGAAGAAGGACAAGAGGACCACGATGACGATCTTCGGGGCCATTCCGTAGCCGAACCAGGTCAGCATCAAGGGCGCGATGGCAACCTTCGGAATCGTCTGGCTGGCGACGATCAGCGGATAGATCGCCTTTTCCATAAAGCGTGAATAGACGATCATGACCGCCAGTGGCACGCCGACGGCGACGGAACACAGGAAGCCGAGCAGCACTTCGCTCATTGTAACCAGCGCGTTCGGCGCCAGGCGATGTGCGTTTTTGACGATTTCCTCGAATATGTCCGAGGGCGGAGGAAGAATGAAAGCGGGAACCTGAGCAATACGGACGCAGAGCTCCCAGATGATGAGGAGGCCGGCAAGGGCCCAGAGTGCCGGAGGAACTGCGCCGAGGGCGCGTGAAACCAGGTTCTGGCGGTATTCGATGCGAGTGTCGGCAATCGGTGCCATGATCAATACTCCTCGCGAAAAACGCCAAGTCCCTTGAAGATTGCCGTCAGCTCCCGCGTATAGGCGGAAAATTTCGGATCCTCGCGCATGGCAAGTCGCCGCGGGCGCGGCAGGTCGATATCGATGATCCGCTCGATGCGGCCCGGACGCGGCGACATGACGACCACCCGGTCGCTGAGGAAAATCGCTTCCTGGATCGAGTGGGTGATGAAGAAGACCGTCATCTCGTTATCGGCGCAGAGACGCAGGAGATCGATCTGCAACTGGTCGCGGGTCATGGCGTCGAGCGCACCGAAAGGTTCGTCCATCAACAGAAGCGGCGGCCGGTGCAAGAGCGCCCGACAGATCGATACGCGCTGGCGCATGCCGCCGGACAGTTCCTTCGGATAGGCGTCCTCGAAGTCTTCGAGCGAAACCATCTTGAGCAGCTGACGCGCCCTGTCTTTCGCCTGGGCCATATCGGATTTGCGGACTTCCGCCTGTAGCAGAACATTCTGCAGGGCGGTGCGCCATTCAAGCAGCACGTCTTGCTGGAAGACGACGCCTGCTTCTGCGTTGGGTCCGTCGATATGCTTGTCGCCGACCATGATGCGGCCGAGCGATACCGATGTCAGGCCGGCAAGCAGCATCATCAGCGTGCTCTTGCCGCAGCCACTCGGTCCGAGCACCGAGACGAACTCGCCCTTACCAATCGACAGATTGATGTCTTGAAGCGCATGCACCGTACCCTTGCGGGTCTCGAAGGTTTTCGAGACGCCGGAAATGGCGATGTGCTTCGACGTCACCTTGGGAATGCTGTGTTGTGATGGAATGGCGTTCATCTCTGCATCTGGGTCTGACCCATCTCCTGTGAGGCCCCGGGGCCGAGAAATTCCGTACGGGCGAGCCGCCCATTCAGATCGAGCGAATGGCGCCGCCATCGACACGCAGCATGCTGCCGGTGACGTAGCTTGCCGGTACCCCGGCGAGAAATGCTGCGACGGCGCCGAATTCTTCCACGGTGCCGTAGCGTTCGGCCGGAATGGTTGCGGCTGATTCTGCGCTGATATCCTCGACCGGTCGTCCGCTGCGTTCGGCCTGGGCCGCGTCGAGCGATCGCGTTCTTGAGGTTGCGATCCGCCCCGGTAGCAGCATGTTGACGGTCACGCCGTCTTTCGCCACTTCACCGGCGAGGGTCTTCATGAAGCCGACGAGCGTCGAACGAAGCGCGTTGGAAATCGGCAGATGCGGGATGGGCTGGACGACGCCGCTGGAAGCAATGGTGATGATCCGGCCCCATTTCTGCGCCCGCATTGCCTGTACGAGATCGAGTGTCAGCGACAGGACGGGACGAACCATGGCGTCGAACTGCGCAGAAACGATATCGACATCGACTCCCGAGGGAATGCCAGGTGGCGGGCCGCCGGTATTGTTGACGAGGATATCAACCCTACCCTTGTTGCGTGCGGCTTCGCTGATTTTGCTGGCAGCATCGGGATCGGAAAGATCCGCTACTGCGAGATAGCACCTGGCCTGCTGATCCTCGGGCAGGCTCTGTCGCGCGGCTTCGAGACGATTGGGCGAGCGGCCGCTGAGCGTGACGCTCGCGCCTTCGGCAAGAAGCGCCTTGGCGACAGCAAGGCCCAACCCCTGGCTGGCGCCAAGTACCAACGCGTGTTTGTTGTTCAGTCCGAGATCCATGGGGAAGTCCGCGCCCCTGCGGGCATTTCGATGAGATGAAGGTGGCGCGCGCGCCACCCGGGAGCGCATCAATTGGCCGGCAGGTAGGATCCGTCATAAATCTTGGCGGGGGTCAGGCCGGGGGCCATGCCGCTGTATTTCTCAAGAAGCGAGATCGTCAGAGTAATGTCCTGCTCGGCGACCCAGCCATAGGGCTTGCCCTCGGAAGCGGCCGTATGCTCGTATTTCGGCATGTTCTTAATCTCGCCCTTCATCCCTTCTTCGTTGGAGTCAGGGCGGGCTTCCATCAAGATCTTCAGCGCTTCGTCGGGATTGGCCGCAGCTTCGGCCTTGCCCTTCTGCAGAGCGGCCAGGAAACCGCGAACGGCATCCCCGTGTTTCGTCAGATAGTCTTTTCGAACGATGACGCTCGAACCCAAAATGTTCACACCGTAATCGGCAAACAGCATGGGCGGCTCGATGGCGGCCCGTTCGGCGACCTTGTCGCCATCTGGATTGGCCCAGCCGTTGATGAAGTCGACATCGCCCTTCAAAAGCGCGACCCGGTCGCCGCCGCCATTGATCATGATGACATTGACCTTGTTCATATCGACGCCATTGGCCTCGGCGAAGGCTTTGATCATGCCGTCCTCGAAATTACCCGCATCGGTACCGAGCCGCTTGCCCTCGATATCCTTCGGGCTGTTGATGCCGGAGCCCTTGAGGCTGATGATCGATGTCGGGTCCTTTTGGAGCAGACCGGCCACGGCAACGATTGTGTCGGCGCCGGCTGCCTGCTGCGCCTGCGCCAGCGCGCCGAGGCCGGCAATGCCGATTTCGAAATCACCGCTTCCGACGGCCTGAATGGTGCCGGTGCTGCCATTGCCGTCGACGATGTTCACGTCGAGGCCCTTTTCGGCGAAGTATCCCTTGGCGGCTGCAACGAAAATCGGCGCATCCACGCCGCCGGCGACCCAGGCCAGCCGGAGGTTAATCTTCTCATGATCCTGTGCGAGAGCGTTGCTCGCAACGGGCGCGCAGAGCATCGTCAATCCGACGAGCGGCATCACCAGATGCTTCATTTTTTTCCTCATCTCGATCCCCATTTCTTATGTTGGCATTCAGATGGTATGCCAAGGGAATATCGCGTGTCAATGTGTCGATGTTGCAATATTAAGCACCATCACTTTGTGATTATTTTATATGCAAAGCAACGTTTGAAGGGCCGCAAAGTGGCCGAGTTTGCGACCCGCAATTGTTCGTGTCGGGTTCTGAAGTAGGGGCAGCGAGGTTGGCGCCTCAGCGCGCTCCTCATGAGCCCTCCATGGACTTTATACCGGTGCAGCCAGAAGTCTGGCCGTCCCCGTCGTGATGGCGGCGACGCTCAGGCGTCGATATTGCGAATGATCCGTGCGGCCGTCAGGTTGGAAATCGCCTTTTCGTGGACGGGCGAGAGCTCGGAATAGGTTTCGAAAGCCTTCTTGGCGAGCGCATCGACCGGATAGAATTCAGCAGCCGAGAAATAATCGCGATACATTTCCCAGCGCGTTCGCAGGAGGGCATTGCCCATATTCGTATCCCGGCGGGCTGATTGCAGCGCGCCGATATCGATCACGGCACTCGCCGCGAGGCTTTCGGCGTCGGATCCCTCAAAGGCCAAATAGTTTCCGTTGAAGTCGACGATTTGCGAATGCCCGCCGCGCTCCTGGTCCGAAAAGCCGATCTGCCCCGAAACATTGGTGCTGATGAGGTAACACATATTTTCCGCGGCACGGCAGATCTTGGCGGCGTCGGCCCGCGCATTGGCTGGTTCATTGGAAGGATGCAGCAGGACTTCCGCACCCCGCATCATGAAGACGCGTGAGAGTTCCGGCACGCTGACCTCGCCGCAGGGGAAGATGGCAAGCCGGCCAAGTTCGGTATCGGCGACAGGAAAGATCCCGTCTTCGCCATAGGCCTCGCGATACTGGCTGAGAATATCATGCGGCGAGGTCCAGCTTGCCGTGTTGATGCGCCGGTAGCGCAGGATGATCTCGCCTTTGGCATCGAGCAGGAAGGAGGAATTGAAATAGCGGTCGGGCCAGCGCGGATCGACCTCGAAGTGATTGCCGGCAATGTAAATGTCGTGCTGGCGTGCGATGGCCGCAAGGCGCTCGGTGATCGGTCCCGGAATGGTGGTGCAGGCGCGATCGATCCATTCGCTGACGGGCGTTGCGCGCGGCGGGCCTTGAAAGACGAATTCCGGCAGAACAACGAGCCTGGGCGGCAGTTCGCTTTTGCATGCTGTTTCGATCAGCCGGACCGCCTCATCAAGGTTCTCCTCGATGATCTGCCATGCTTCTTCCCGCGTTTTCGCATTGCTGGCGATCTTGCTGTCCATTTGGATGCATGTTGCTCTCCACGGTTGAATCGACATTAATATCTCCTTTAGTAATATAGGTGTTCCAATGGAATACCAATGGCACGCAGTCGTCAATATGGTTCGTGGCTTCCACGCGCGGTGACTGTGCAAGCAAAATCGATTGCTTCACAGGCAAGGTTGGTATATCGCCGGTCCACCAACTAACGGGGTTCGAATGACATTTTCCGATACGGCGGCGGCGGGGCGTGTCTTCCCGCTTTCAGCAGAAGGCGAGCCCAGCCTCAGCGAATTTGCCTATGCGCAGATCCTGGATCTGATCCTGTCCGGGCGCCTCCAGGCCGGTGCCGTCCTGCAGGAACGCAAGCTCGCCGAGATGCTGTCGATTTCGCGTACGCCCGTGCGCGAGGCGCTCGGCCGGCTGGAAACGGAATCGCTTGCCATGCGCCGGCAGGGCCGGATGCTCGTCGTTGCGGATGTGAGCATCGAAACCTACATGAACCTGCTTGATATGCGCCGGATTCTCGAAGTTGAGGCAGCCGCGCGCGCCACTGGGCAACTGGCGGCTGATGAAGCGGAGAAGGTGCGCGTCGCGATCCGCGGGCTGCTGCAGCTTCCTAAGATCACGCCGGCCGACCACTGGTCCGTCGATGATCTCGTGCACGGAACGATCGCCGAAGCTGCCGGAAATCCGATGGTTGCCGCGGCGATCCGAGACCTGCGCCGCCGCACCCATATCTTCAATACGGCGCGCATGCCCCATCGCCTGCAGCCGGGCGGCAGCGAGCATATGGCCTTGATCGATGCGGTTGCCGGCGATGATCCCCAACTGTCGCGCCGGCTGATGGGCGATCATCTCGACAATGTGCGCGATGCCATCATCGACTTCATCCTCGGGCGGCGGAGAGGCTGACACCAGCCTATCGACTAAGCGCGGCCAGACGTCGCTCCTGCCGCAGGATCAACCGCTCGATCTCCTCGATCGCAGTCCTGGAAAGCGGTGTGCCGGGGCGGCGCTGCGCTGAACTGCGGATTGCGCCGCGTCGCGCAAGGACGTGTTTGCGCGCGCCGAGCCCGATGCCCGGCTGCTGCTCGTAGCGAACGAGCGGCAGGTAAGCATCGAATATGTCCTGTGCCCGGTCAATGTCTCCCGCAGCAGCAAGTGCACAGACCTCGACCATCATTTCAGGGTATCCGAAGCCGGTCATCGCACCATCCGCACCCCGCGCAATTTCCTCAGGCAGGAAGATGCCGCCATTACCGCAGAGAATCGAGACGCGGCGGCGGCCATTGACTTCGGCTTCGCGGAGCGCAGTGATCTTTGCAAGCCCCGGCCAGTCTTCATGTTTGATCATGACGATGCTCGGGCAGGTTTCGATAATGCGGCCAAGGCTATCGTTGCTGATTGACACGCCAGTGGATAGTGGAAAGTCCTGCAGCACGACGGGAACGTCGCTGCCGAGCGCGTCCACGATCTGCTGATAATAGCTTATGATCTGCTCGTTGGTTTTCAGATTGCCGGGCGGCGCCACCATGACGCCCGCCGCTCCGAGATCCATCACAGCCTTGGTCAATTCGCTGATTGCCGCAAGCCCCGGCGCCGATACGCCGACGACGACGGGCTTGCCTGCGGCGCGTGCGAGTGTTTGTCTCGTCACGGCCAGGGCTTCCGTATAGGTCAGCTTCGGCGCCTCACCCATCATGCCGAGAATGGTCAACCCGTCGGCGCCTGCCTCGAGATAGAAGTCGGTGACGCTGTCGACGCTCGCAGTGTCGATCGCTCCGTCTTCGGCAAATGGGGTTACAGCGATGACGTAAACGCCCTTGCTGCTGGTACTGATCAGGGACATTGGATGATCCGTTTTTAGCGAGTGGCAGGCCTCTGACGTCTTTTGTGAACGCGTGTCGCTGATGCTGCACGCCGTCTCAACGAAAAAATTGTCGGAGGGAGTTGCGCGATTCTTGTTTTGGTATACCGTTGATATTCCAATCGCATGAAGTGAAATCGAATGTCAACGATCCTTATCTCAGGCGCAAATCGGGGCATCGGCCTCGAGCTTGCCCGGCAGTTTGCGGCAGACGGCTGGACGGTCCTCGGAACCGCCAGAGATCCGTGCACCGCGTCCGAACTTGCCAGCATATCGGGCGCAGAAGTGTTTACCCTGGATGTCACGCAGAAGAGCTCGATCGAGGCTCTTTATGTCGATCTCGATGGCGTTCCGATCGATGCGTTGATCGCCAATGCCGGTATTGCGGTCAATCTCGAAGCCAAACCGGCAGAGGTGACGCAGGAGGACTTTTTGAAGGTGGTCGAGACGAACACCTTCGCACCGCTTGCGCTTGCTGCGGCGCTGAAACCGAATCTGCTTGCGGGAAAGCTCAGGATCGCCACTGCCATGTCGAGCCTGATGAGCTCGATCGGCGCCAATGACTGGGGAACGCAATATACCTACCGCGCTTCCAAAACCGGCCTGAACGCAGTTTGGTCGGCATTGGCGAGGGAATGGAAGGACGACGGGATTATCTGCACCTTGTTGCGGCCGGGTCTTGTCGCGACCCGGATGACGAACTTCAACGGCATCGCCGTGGAAACGAGTGTGGCCGGCATGAAGAAGGTCCTCTCGGGGCTGACGATTGCCGATTCCGGCCGCATCATCGGCTATGACGGTACCGATGTGCCCTGGTGAGAAGGAGGATAGCGACGCGATGCCAACTGTATTGATTACCGGAGCGAATGAAGGGCTCGGTCTGCAGCTTGCGATCCAATACGCGACGATCGGCTGGGAGGTGATGGCCGCCTGCAGCGATCCCCTCGACACGCGCCTGTCTGACAAATTCGGAGAGCTCATCAACGATTTGCCCTACAACGCTCTGGAGGAAGGCTCGGCGCGAAACCTGGTCGACTGCCTTGACGGTCGCGCCATCGACGTCGTCATTCTGAATGAAGGCATATCCGACGAAGACGGCCTGCTGCCCGAAGCGATCACCTTGGCGCACTGGCGGCCGATCATGGTCGCAAACACGTTCGCGCCGCTTCATCTCGCGAGCTTTCTGGAACCAAACCTTAGGAAAGGCGAGCTCAAGATCCTTACGGCGGTGTCGAGCCATGCTGCCTCGATCAGCAGGTTCCAGGAGCCGCGCCGCTTCGCCTATCGCGCATCCCAATCCGCTCTGAACCAGATGTGGCGCAACCTGTCGGTCGAATGGAGATCTTGGGGCTGCATCTGCCTGCTCCTCGAACCTGGAAAGTTTCGCGTTTCGAACGCCGACGATCAGGGCCTCCCCGATACTGATAGCGTTGCAGCCGGTTTTCGGTCCTTCATAACGGCAGCAAACCGAGAACACAGCGGCAGACATTGGGCCTATGACGGAACGCCGATACCGTGGTGAGGCCTGCTGCCCGATCCCGTTCCCGTTCCAGCGCGATTCTGCCAATTCTAGACATCGTCGAGCCTTCATGCAGACTTGGCGCGAAGTTTTGAGAGGAAGTCTTCAAGACGAAACTATCGGATGAGATTAACAGGCGCTCTGCAGATTGATCAGAGTCCTTGCCGGATCTAGGCGGGGCACTGTAGGGAAGGTTCTGCACGGAGAACGTCATGGGCAGGACAATCAAACGAGACGCAGATCTACTCATCACCGATGAGAAAGAGCCGGTGAAACACAGGCTGCGCGAACGAGGCGCCGCGGAACGCCCGGTGGAGCTCGACAATTTCCTGAACTTGCTGGCCCGCGCGATGCTGCATCCATCGGCTTCGACGATGGCGAGCTTTGTCGCAGGTAAAGTCTTTCAAAAGCTTGAACGTACGGGAACGCTGCGCGACAAGCGGCTCCACGATACCGGAATCCCTTCCGGCCTTGAGGCTGCTCTTCAAAATGCAATCGCCGCTCGAGACATTTACGCCGAGGTAGCGCAGAGCGTTTGGCGCTTGGCTGAATCACTCGTGTGGATCAGAGGCAGAAGTGGACCATTTGCCAGTCTGAACTTTGAGAGGGCCCATGCACACAGCGTGATTGTCGGTCCCGGCGGCCTGGAAGACCGGGCGGATATCCGGGTCGGCCTCACCTATATGGAACCCTATAGCCGCTTTCCGGATCACGTACAGCGGTTTTCACGGGCCTTCCTGCTGCTTTCTCCATGCGAACTTTCAATAGCCGGAGACAGCTGGTTTTCGACCGGAATAGGCGGCGTCTTTGCTGCGGAAGCGGGACAGTCATTTGCCATGCGTTGCACCACCACCCCGCTTCTTGCGGTCTGGTGTCACGTTGAAGAGCTCGGAAGGTGATAGCGAATGCAGGCGCCTGCGAACCTGCACACCTCGCACAGGCCGTTCAATTCAGCAAATTTACCTGGCCATCTGCCAACGGGTGTTTCTCTGTCGCCGCAGCGCTCCAGATAAGAACAAGGCGCGGGCACATTGATGCCTGCAAGCCGCTAATTGAGGGAGACGTTCCATGACTGCACCGCATCCTCCAAGAACCCATATCGGCAATCATCCCCTGCATCCGGAAACCCAGATGCTGAACTATGGCTATGATCCGGAACTCTCCGAAGGCGCGGTCAAGCCGCCCGTCTTCCTGACGTCCACGTTCGTTTTCAACTCCGCCGAAGACGGTCGCGATTTCTTCGATTACGTCTCTGGTCGGAAAGAACCGCCGGAAGGCAAGGGGGCGGGCCTCGTCTATTCGCGCTTCAATCATCCAAACAGCGAGATCATCGAAGATCGTCTGGCGGTCTACGAGCGAGCCGAGAGCGGCGCGGTATTTTCATCGGGCATGTCCGCCATCGCCACGGTCCTGCTTGCCTTCGTCCGTCCGGGAGATGCCATCCTCCACTCACAGCCGCTTTATGGCGGGACGGAAACATTGCTTGCGAAGACCTTCCTCAATTTTGGCGTTTCCGCCGTCGGTTTTGCCGACGGCGTCAGCGAAATCTCGGTAAGGGCCGCGGCCGAGGAAGCAATGGCCAGGGGCCGCGTCTCGGTCATCCTCATCGAGACGCCCGCAAACCCGACCAATAGCCTTGTCGACGTCGCGATGATCCGGCGGGTTGCCGATGCGATCGGTCAGAAGCAAGGCCATAAGCCTGTGGTCGCCTGCGATAACACGCTGCTCGGCCCGGTCTTTCAGCGCCCGATCGAGCACGGCGCAGACATTTCCCTCTATTCCCTGACCAAATATGTCGGCGGTCATTCGGATCTGATCGCTGGGGCCGCGCTCGGCAGCCGGGCGCTCATCAAGCAGGTGAAGGCGCTTCGCGGCGCCATCGGTACTCAGCTCGATCCACATTCATGCTGGATGCTCGGGCGTTCGCTCGAAACGCTACAGATCCGCATGGAGCGGGCCAACAGCAATGCCAAGGCGGTGGCGGATTTCCTGAAGCAGCATCCCAAGGTCGAGACAATCCATTACCTTCCATACAGCGATCCCGATTCCGCCGTCGGCAGGACATTCGCGGCCCAATGCAGCGGCGCTGGTTCGACGTTCTCCTTCGATATCCACGGCGGCCAGCCAGCCTCGTTCCGGTTTCTGAACGCGTTGAAAATCTTCAAGCTTGCCGTCAGCCTCGGGGGAACGGAATCCCTGGCATCGCATCCGGCAACCATGACGCATTCCGGCGTGCCAGCCGAGGTGCGCCAGCGTATTGGCGTCCTTGATGCAACGATCAGGCTGTCGATCGGCATCGAACATCCAGACGACCTTATTGCCGATCTCACCCTGGCACTCGACGCAGCGTAAGTCGTTAGCGTAAGCCTCGTCGTCGCCCCCGCAACCATGCGATGGCGGCGTCAGTGCCGAGCCCGATATTGGTTGGCTGAAGCGCCGGGAATTTGAGGTGCAGATGGTGCCGCCATCTGCATACGGCCATCGACTATGCCATCGATCTCGGGTCGCCGAGGAATCCCGGCTGTCGAATTGTCCGACAGCACTAGCCGCGCAAACTGTCTGGGCTTTCGAGGAAGGCGTCGCCTGTGCCATCGACGGCAGCTTCGCCACCCGGCATCTTCTGCGCCAGGCGTTTGACCGCATCGCCGAGGTCGGCGATCAGGACATGGCATGCAGGAACGACGACGAGGGAGAGGACCGTTGAAACCATCAGTCCGCCAATGACCGCTACAGCCATGGGTGCTCTGAACTCGCCACCGATCTCGTGGCCGAATGCCGCCGGCACCATGCCAGCTACCATCGCTAGCGTCGTCATGATGATCGGGCGCAGCCGCTCGGCACAGGCTTCGATGGTCGCCTCGATGCGCGACAGGCCCGACCGCTCGAGCTCGATTGCAAAATCGACAAGCATGATCGAATTCTTCACGACGATGCCCATCAGCATGAGGATCCCGATGACGACCGGCAGCGACACGGGATGGCCGGTGAGGATGAGGGAGGCAACGACACCTGAAAGCGCAAGCGGAAGAGGGGTGACGATCGTCAGCGGTGTAAGAGGGCTGCCGAAAAGCAAGATGAGCACGACCACCACAAGGCTCAGCCCGGCGATCATGGCGAAGACAAAACTCGTAAAAACGCTGTCCTTGGAATCGGAATCGCCGGTTGCCCGCATTTCGACCTCCGCTGGCAGCGCCCTGACGGACGGCAAGTTCTTGAGCGCTGCGATGCCTTCGCCTTGCGTGATCCCTGCCGCAAGGTCCGCGCCGATTTCGACCCGACGCTGACGCTCCATGCGATGGATGACGGACACGCTTTCGCTTTCCTCCAGGCGTGCGACTGCCTCGAGCGGCACAAGCACCCCCGACGACGTCATGACCCGCAACTGGCGCAGCTTCTCGGAACGGTCTATTCCGGCATCCTCGACGAGCGTGCGGATCGGGATTAGTCTGCCGCTGTCCTTGAATGATGGCAGCCTGGAATCGGCATCTCCCAACGTCGCGACCCTGATTGCTGTCGCGACCTCTTTCGCACTGACGCCAAGATCGGCAGCCCGCTCCGGCGACACGAGCACCCCCAGTTCCGGCTGGCGCGTTGCCTCCGACGAAGCCGGATTGACAAACATCGTGTTGGAGCGCGTTTCGGTCAGGATGGCCCGGGCGGCCTTCGACGCCTGTTCACCATTGGCACTCAGGATTGCGAACGACACATCCCGACCGCCGCGGTCGTTGATGAATTCGAAGCGAAGGTCGGGAACGGCCTTCAATAGAACCTCGGCCTTTTCCTGGATTTGCTCAAGCGGAAGCTTGCGTTGGCTACGGTCTGCAATGGACATCACGATGGTCGACTTGCGGATGTCGCGCACGCCGTCGGACCCTGATCCGGCGCGCACGAACACGGTCTTGATATCCTCGATCCCCTTGAGACGACGGGCAACCAGATCGCTCACCTCCTCATTGTCGGCAAGCGTCGAGCCTGGCGGCAACTCGATCGACACCGTGATCCGGCCTGTATCCTGCGCCGGCAGAAAGGCGCTCGGCAGGGAACCGGCAAGCAGGATCGTCAGGGCAAAGAGGCCGGCTGCCAGTCCGCCTGTGATCCACCGCCATCTGATGGCGACGCCAACGAGCGCGCGATAGCGCGCAACCAGTCGCCCTTCCACGTGCGCTTTGCTTGGCGAGGTCAGAAAATAAGCAGCGATCAGCGGGGTTACCAGCCGTGCGACGAGGAGCGAGAAGAAGACGGCAATCGCGACCGTCAGGCCAAACTGGCGGAAATATTGGCCTATTTCGCCAGCCATCATCCCGACAGGGGCGAAGACGGCAATGATGGCGGCCGAGATCGCAATGACGGCGAGGCCGATCTCGTCGGACGCGTCGATCGCAGCCTTGTAGGCGCTTTTGCCGAGCCTCTTGTGACGGACGATGTTTTCGATCTCGACGATGGAATCGTCGACGAGAATCCCCGTCACCAGCGTGATCGCAAGCAGGCTCAACATGTTGAGCGAAAAGCCGGCCAGTTCCATCACCCAGAAGGTCGGGATCGCCGAAAGCGGCAGGCTGACGGCGGCAATGAGCGTGGCGCGCCAGTCGCGCAGGAACAGGAAGACGACGACCACAGCAAGGATGGCCCCTTCGATCAGCGTGCTGCGGGCAGACAGAAAGTTTGCCAGTGTCAGCGTGACGCTGTCGTCGACGATTTTGAACTGCGTTCCGGGCCTCGAGCCCGCTATTTCCTCAAGAGCCGTGGCAACCTTTTCGGCAACGGCGACATCTCCTGCGCCCGCCGCCTTATAGACCGTAAATCCGATCGCCGGCTCGCCATCGAGACGCGCGAAATCCTGCCGCTTCTCCGTCGTGTCGGCAACCACGGCGACATCGGAGACCGAAACACTTTTTCCCTGCGGCAGGGTAAGACGAATGGCCCGGAGCTCGTCGAGGGAGGAAACGGCTGCCTTGGTCGCCACCGTCATGTCCTGCGCGTCGACATTGCCCCGCCCGGACGGCAGATTGAACTGGCTTGCGGCGACCTGGTCGCTGACGGAGGCCGCCGTCAGGCCGAGAGGTGCAAGCCTTTCCGCCTTCAGGAGAACATGGATTTCCCGGTTGACGGTGCCGACGAGTTCGACGCGGCCTATACCGGCCAGCCCCTGGAGCTTCCTCACGACGACGTCGTTGATGAAAAAGGACAGATCTTCGGCCGACATCGAGCCGTTGTGGGCCGAATAGGTGACGACCGGCTGGTTTTCGGAATCGATCCTGTCGATGACAGGTTCATCGATGGCCGCTGGCAGTCGATCGCGGATCTTCGTGACCGCGTCCCTGACGTCGGAGACGGCCCGGTCGACCGGCACGCCGATTTCAAACTCGACCGTGGTCTCCGATCGACCTTCCGAAATTGTGGACTCGATGTGCTTGATATCGGGAAGGGCCGCGACGCTGTCCTCGACGAGCCTGGTGATCTGGATTTCAATCTGGTCGGGTGCTGAAGCGGATTCTTCGACGGTCACGCCGACTGCCGGGACGTTGATGGCCGGAAAATAGGTGACCGGCAACGTTGCATAGCTCTTCAGTCCGAGGCCGGTGAGGATGACGAACAGGAGGATGACGGGCAGCGGCGTGCGGATCGCCCATGCGGAGATGTTCATCGGATGACCTCAGTTGCCCTCGAAGACCGGGCTTGCATCGGCTTGCTCCATGACCGGGACTGCCTGGTCACCGGCCTCCATGAAGCCGCCCGACTTCGTCACCACCAGATCGCCTTCGTCGACGCCAGAGCGGATCTGAACGAAACCGGCTTGGCGGAAACCGAGCAAAACCGGCTTCCGCTCGATGCGGTTGTCCCTGAGGATCTTGATCGATGGTTCCTCACCGGAGTTGGCAATCGCCGAGGCGGGCAGGAATATGCCTTTGCTGCTGCCGATCTCGATGCGCGCCGAGGCAAAGGCACCGATCGGGGCCATCAATCCACGGGGGAGGGTGATCCGTGCGCGTCCGAGCCGTGTCCGGTCGGCGAGCGCCGGTGCGACGAAGCGAACGGAGCTTGTCAAACCGTCACCACCGTCGCCGAGAAAAACATGGGCGACGGCGCCGACGGGCACGGCATCGAACTGAGCCTGCGGGATTTCTGCTTCCAGTTCGAACTGGTCGTCATTTGCGATGATGAAGAGCTGCTCGCCGGATGAGGAGGCGGTCGCGCCGACCTTGGCGGACCGGTTGATGATCCGGCCTGCCACCGGCGCGACAATCCTCGTATAGCTCAGTCGCAATTCAATATCCTTGCGCGCCGCAGCGACGGTCTTGACGGCAGCTTCTGCCGATTGGACGGCCTGCCGGCTCGCCCGCACGCTCACCTCCGCGCGGGCGAACGTCTTTTGTCTCTGCTCAAGCGCTTCCTGTGACATCAATCCCTTGGGAACGAGCTTTTGTGCGCGCGTAAGATCCGCCTCGGCCTCCTCTTTTGAAATCTGGGCATTGTCGAGCGCACTTGAGGCCTGTCCGAGTTGTGCTGCCACGCTCGCCGCCTGCGCATCGTTTTGCTGAAGCTCGACATCGATCCTCGACGTATCCAGTGTCGCAAGCAGCTGTCCGCGGCTGACGAGATCGCCTTCTTCGGCGGCGATAGAGACTATCCGGGCTCCGGAGAGATCGGTGTTGACCAGTGTCGTTTCCCTCGCAACGACCGTGCCGACGACGGACACGCTCTGTTGGAGTACCTGGTTTCTGGCAGCGATAACCGACACTTTCGGCCCCTCCATGTCGGCGGCGAGACCGTGTATTGGAAGCCCGGTGGTCGCAGACAGCAGGAAGATCGATACAAGGCGACCCGTTCTGGCGTTTGGCGACGGGCGGTCGCCCTGTAGCAGGCAGCGCATGCGAGAGAGCGGCGTGAAGGAGGTCATCAATTCATTCCCTGCGCGATTCTTGTTTAATTGCGGGATTTGCAGAGCCGCCGCGTTGGCGACCCTTTTGGTTTTGAACAGCTGGCAATGATGCTTTGGCCGACTGGGATCAGAAACGGTAGCCCAGCATCAGCATGGTTTTCGCCTGAACCTTTTCTTTGACGATTGGGCTGTCTGCAGCGTCTCCGACCAGGAAGCTCACGCCCTGCTCGCCCCTGACCACCCAGTTCTCGTTGATCAGGTAGGTGGCCGAGGCGGAGAGGTCGACGCTCTTGATCCCGGCCCCAGCCTTGTGCTGCGCATGACCGGAGCGGGCCGACTGGGCGGCGTCGACACCGAAATAGGCTTCCATGTAGTTGTCGTCCGCGAAGGTGGCGGAGGCCTCGGCGCCGAGGATGAGATGCTCCGACAGGGGCTGCGAGATTGCCGCGCCGGCGGTTGCGAGCAGGCCCTCGCTTCCGCCGATCGTCTTGTCGACCGAGACGAAGAGACTGGCAGGCCCGAACGTGTAGGTGGCCTTGCCGCCGACCGTCACGCCGAAATCGATGTCGCCCATACCGCGCAGCGCGTCGGCATCGTCTTCGTCGCGGCCCGAGTCGTAGCCGACATTGACGTCGAACCGGAAAGCATCCTTCTCGAAGGCCTTTATTTCGATACCGCTTGGATCGATGGTGATCCGGTCGAAGAATTCGGCCGATACGAAGGGGAAGGGCGAGACTTCAAACTCGTCGCTTCCCTCGTATTTCGGTTTGAAGACAGCACCGGCACCGATGACGACGTGCCAATCGTGCAATGCCTGGCGAACCGGGCCGAAACGCTCCGGGTCCGGCGGTGGCGGTTCCTGCGCGGTCTGCCCGTCGCTTGTGAAGTCGGCGGCTTGCGCGGCAAAGGGCGATAGGAACAGCGACGCCACGGCGATGGAAAGCAGCCGTGACCGATCGGCGGTCAGTTTTAAAGAGGCAGACATGAATGCTCCGAGGTTAACTTTGCGCGCATCCCCCGAGACCGACCTGGAAGCACGCCACGCCTCAGCAGTGCCATGCGCGGCCGGCACCGCGTGTTGGATGTTGTTAAGAGTTGTTTCTGCCTGGGCGGCCGTTCTGCGCTGTAGAAACATTTCTTCATAATCGCGGGCGAGGACGGCCTCGCCTGCCATGATAAGGGTGAGACGGAAGAACGGAGGTGGCGTGATTGGTTGATGAGCGCGCACGAGCGGCCGTCGAGCGGCCGAGGATACTAATCGTCGAGGATGATCGTCAGATCGCCGAAATGCTGCGGGACAGTCTTGTCGAGCAAGGCATGGATGCGGAGGTCGCGGCCGATGGCGCAGCGATGGACGCGAAGATGCGCATGATGCCCTGCGATCTCGTTGTTCTCGATGTCATGCTGCCGGGCGAAGATGGTCTCAGTCTCTGCCGGCGCCTGCGCGCAGGCGGTGGCATCCCGATCCTGATGCTGACGTCCTTGAGCACCGACATCGACCGGATCGTGGGGCTGGAGATCGGCGCGGACGACTATGTCACCAAACCCTTCGTTCTGCGTGAGCTCCTGGCCCGGATCAAAGGCCTCCTGCGCCGGTCGGGCTTGTCTGCGCAGCGGGAGGTAAGGCCCGCACACAGGCTTTTACGTTTCGAGGGCTGGCGGATCGATCCGGCGCGGCGTCAAGTCCACGATCCGGCCCAGGCCAGGATTGCCATGACGACCCATGAATTCGATCTGCTCTTGGCCTTTTGCCGCAACGCCGGCCGGGTTCTGACCCGCGAGCAGCTGCTTGCAGTGACGCATGCCGGCCTTGCCGGTCCGATCGAGCGCAGCATCGACGTGCATATCAGCCGGCTCAGGCAGAAGATCGAGAAGGATCCCCGCGATCCGCTCCTCATCAAGACGGTCCGGCTCGGCGGCTACGTCTTTACCGCGCAGGTGGAAGAGGCCGATGTTTAGACGCCTGCGTCGTGTCACGATGACGATCCGCGGCCAGATCACCATCATTATTCTGGTGGCGCTGGTGACCATCATCACCATGGGCGATGCGGTGGAGCGCTGGGCCAGGGAAGATCTTGCCGCCCCGGATCTCGAAAACATCGCCGAAAAGCTGAACGCCATCGCCGAGCTTCTCGGGCCCGCCTCTCCTGAAGACCGACAGATCATCCTCGCCAACGCACGTCGCGCCGGCTGGGACATCGAACTCACGCCGACGGCGACCGCGAGCCGGTTTGCGCAGTCTTCGAGCCACCAGAGCTTTCTGGACATCGTCGCTGCCCGGTTGTTTCCGCCAGACAACGAACCGCCAATCGGCGGCTGGCAGACCTTTCTCGACGACCGGCGCGTGATCGCCGCACGCGTCGACGACGACTCGATCGTCATCACCGCGGGTTTTCCGGATTCCATGCTGAGCAGCGCGTTCCTGGGACGCGGCCCCTATTTCTTCGTCGCCTTTTTCGTATTGATCGTCTTTTTTTTCATGTTCGCGATCAGGGCGATCACGGAACCCATACAGCGCATCGCCCAAGCGGCGGCGGTTTCCGACATCACCACGGGTTCTCCGGTCTTCGAGGAGAGGGGAACGGTCGAGATCGTTGCATTGGCCCGGGCATTGAACGGCATGCGCCGGCGGATCCGTCTGATGATCGAAGCCCGCACCCGCATGCTGCGCGGCATCGGCCATGATCTGCGCACACCGCTGACGCGGCTGAAGCTGCGCGTGGAGCGGATGGGGGAGAGCGGTCAGAAGGACGCCCTGCTCTCCGACATCGATCGGATCGCAAGCTTGCTCGTCGAGAGCCTGAACTATCTTCGAAACGACTATGCGACCGAGACGATCGAGCTCGTCGACGTCGCAAGCATCCTGCAGACGGTCTGCAGCGAATTTGCCGATATCGGCCACGCCGTCCGATACACCGGGCCGAACCGGCTTCTTGCCAGATGCCGGCCGCTTTCCATCACGCGCGCGGTCACCAATCTTTGCGATAACGCCGTTAAATTTGGAGACAAGGTCGACGTGACGATGGCCGAGCGACTGGAGACCGTATTGATCACTGTCGAAGATGACGGCCCAGGCATTCCGCAGGAGCTTCGAGAGCGGGTACTCGAGCCTTTCTTCAAGTCGGACCAGTCTCGCGCTGGAGGCGGTTTCGGCCTCGGTCTGTCGATCGTCGCAGACATCATTCACTCCCACCAAGGCACATTGGAACTGCGGCAGCGCAACCCGCGCGGTCTCAGCGTTGTCGTGGCAATACCGAAATGAAGGGCGAGCGGTAATCTGCTATCGAAGGCTCTTCAAATCTCCACCACGGCGTCAAAGCAATCGCTGCCGCTCTTCCGGGCGACCCTGTTGCCGCGCGTATCATTATGAGCCCTTGGCCGGCGATGGCCGATCTTTTTCGTAAGCATTCCGTACAAACGCCACAACGGGAACTGGTCTTCGAAAGACGTGCTGGCAGCAGTTCCACTCGGTGGCGTCGGGAAATGCGCACGCAGCCATTGTCCTTCGGGCGCGATGCGCCATCTGATTGTTCCTGGCAACAGCTTCACAGGAGAGACAGATGGCATCGAACGAGGGTCGCATCAGACAACGTGCTTACGAAATCTGGGAACAGGAAGGTCGGCCACACGGCGAGGATCTGAAGCATTGGCTGCTGGCGTTTCAGGAAATCGCCGCGAGTGTTGAGACGGACGGTCAGTCTGCCAAGAAGCCTCGCTCCAGAAAAGCCACGACGGCTGACACTCCGGCGAAGCCGAAAGGCGCAACGAAGGCTAAGGGCGGTGCCCAGAGCGTTCCGACGACAACCCCGCCTCCAAAGCCGACCAAGGCATCCCGGAGCGTCACCAGGCACTGATCCGATCTGGCCGATATCATGCGCCGATCTGGAGTGCGTACAACGCGTTTGTACAGATCGTTTCCGATAAGCGGCACTTGTCGGAAGTCGTGAACTCAGGTCCCGAAATGCGGTTGCCGATCACCGTGTATAAGTGAATTCGCCAGGAGACCTGGGCTCTTCCGCATGTGGCTGTCAGCCATTCGACAGCGGCAGGAACGCGGAGCATCCGGCCGTGATAATCGGCATTGACAGAAAACCTACTAGAAGGTAGGTGATGGTGCGCTTCACAAAATCTGGCGCGTCATCCCCATCATCGGCGCGTCGTTCGTTTGCGCGAAGGAACTGAGCCAACACTGTCTTCATGCCGAAGACGTGCTTCATTATCTACCGACTAGTAGGCAGATGGTGCCCAAACTTTGGTGGACTTCCAACTTAACCCAAACAACCGAGATCGACTATGACGACAAATTCTCTCACAGGCCTCGGCTCCTCCACGGCGGGTAGCCCAGCTACCGCGCAGCAGAAGGCGATGGTGAACTATGACGACTTCTTGCAACTTCTCATCGCGCAACTGAAAAACCAGGATCCGACCGACCCCGTGGATGCCAGTGAACAACTGGCGCAGCTCGCCGGCTTCTTGCAGGTCGAACAGACGATCCAGACGAATCAGAAACTGGATGCCCTGCTGACAGGCTCCAATCTCGCCCAGGCCAGCAGCTACATCGGCAGCTACATCGAAAGCGCAGACGGTACGGTCAAAGGTACGATTGCTTCCGTCAAAATCTATAGCGACGGGATCATAGCCACAACGACGGAGGGCGGAAAGATTCTCGTCCAGCCGGGTGTCAGCCTCTCGCAGCCAAGCGGCAGTAGCGCTGCAGCCATCGAATGATCCTGACCGTCATCGACGTTCTTTGCACCCCGGGGAAGAATATGTCGGGCAAGCCCCTGAGGGAGTGCCCGATAGATCTGCGAAGTTATTCGTTGAACGGTTGCCTCCGGTAAAGACATGGGCCCTTTCTCATCGGGCGCCTCCTCCTCGAGCAGATAGCCAAGGCTACGGGAGATCACCCGGCCAGCCATGCTTGTTGCCGTGATCGATGCGGCCACAGCGGCTCTCTGCCGCCGTTCATGAGTTTTGGGGCACCTTCCGAAATTAGAATAGAATGCACGGTTGACGATCTTCCTACTAGAAGGTAGACAAGGGTGTATGAGCGGTCTTTCGAATACTTATGACGAGATCCTGAACAGTGCGGAAAAGCTGATCGTATCAGGCGGCTACAACGGGTTCAGCTATGCCGACATCGCTGCCGTTGTTGGCATCCGTAAGGCCAGCATCCATCATCATTTTCCAAGCAAGGTCGATCTGGTGCGTGCTCTTGTTGCCCGCTACCGCGTAAACGCCGAGACTGGCTTGGCCGAGGTCGAAAACAAGTTTAGCGATCCGCTCGAACTGCTGAAGACCTATGCCGGTTTTTGGGCCCAATGCATCGGGATGCAAGCCGTCCCTTTTGTGTCTGCGCGCTTCTTGCAAGCGAGCTGCCGGCCCTTCCTTTGGAGGTCGCGGTCGAAGTGCGTGCCTATTTCCACCATCTCTCAGGATGGCTGACATCGGTCATCGAGCGTGGTGATCAGCAAGGAGCCCTGGTGATCTCTTGCCCGGCGCGCGTGGAGGCAGAGGCTTTCATGGCCACCGTTCATGGCGCAATGCTATCGGCCCGAGCCTATGGAACGCCTGCGGTCTTTGAGCTGATTCTTGAGCCAAGTCTTCAACGGCTGCGGCCGCGGTGATCTAATTCCCTGCGACGGGGCGGCGCGTCGATGGGAAAAATGCATGGTAAAACAGCGTCGTCGAAACTCCCAACTAGTAGGTAAGGAACCTCAAATGTTGCGCAGACTTCTTCCAGTCATCATGGTCGCCGGCTTGGCTGGCGTGCCAGTAACGCTTGTTTCGCCGGCGTCTGCCCAGGCCGAAGAAAAAAAGGCCGTACTCAACATCCGGGGCAGTGTTGTCAACCTCGCCGGTTCTACCTTGAAGGTGAAGACGCGCGAGGGAGAAACCGTTGACGTCGCTCTTGCCGACGACTGGCAGGTCGCCAGTGTCGCCAACGCGAAGGTCTCCGATATTAAGCCCGGAGACTATGTGGGCATCGCCTCCCTGCCGAAGGAGCAGGGTGGAGACGGCGCTCTTGAAGTTCTGATCTTTCCACCTGCACTCAGGGGAGCCGGCGAGGGAAGCTTCGGCTGGGACCTCAAGCCGAACAGCAGCATGACCAATGCCACCGTCGCCGATTCGGTCAAGGACGTCGACGGGAGGACCGTTACCGTGTCCTACCATGGCAAGGAAAAGAAGATCTCCATTCCGGACGGTACGCCGGTCGTGACCATCGCCCCGGCAACCAAGGAGGACCTGGTCGCAGGAGCGGTCGTGTTCATCCCGGCCGAGAAGGCTTCGAGCGGGACAGTCGCGCATCGCGTTATCGTTGGCAAGAATGGCGTGGTGCCTCCTATGTGAGCACGTCGCCGCCGGTCAGCTTCCGCCCATTGGCCGACCGGCGGCATCCCGCTGTTCATTGCAACAAGCAACAATCCAGCTGACCGGAGGGCCGCATCCATGAGCGACAGTCCCGACAACGACAATATGCAGTATCCCCGGACCCTGATGATCCATCGTCATTCGCTGGTCACGCGGCTGGCGCATTGGCTGAACGTGATCTGCCTGAGTGTCCTGCTCTTGAGCGGATTGCAGATTTTCAACGCTCATCCCGAACTTTACTGGGGCCACTATGGTGCAGACGGAGATCCATCTGTCCTGACGATCGGCTCGAGCGGACAGGGCGAGGATATGCGCGGTTTCGTCCGGATCGCTGGTGTCGAAGTGCCGACGACCGGTGTTCTTGGCGTCTCGACCTTTGAGGGAGATCCAACGCCGCGGGCGTTTCCGGCCTGGGCGACGATCCCGTCGTTTCAGGATCTCGCAACCGGCCGCCGCTGGCACTTCTTCTTTGCCTGGCTATTTCTCGTCAACGGCATTTTCTACCTCGGCTTCAGCGTCCTGACCGGCCATTTTCGACGTGACCTGGCCCCGACGCGCAGGGACCTTTCCCCGCGTCATCTGTGGCACGAAATTCTCGACCACGCGCGTCTGCGCTTCCCGGAAGGGGAACAAGCAAGGCACTATAACGTGCTCCAAAAGCTCACCTACCTCGCCGTGATCATCGTCCTGCTGCCGACGATGCTGCTGACGGGCCTGACAATGTCCCCCGGCTTCGATGCCATCGTGCCGGCCCTGGTGGATATTTTCGGTGGGCGTCAGTCGGCGCGCACGATCCACTTCATGACCGCAACGCTTCTCGTTCTCTTCGTGCTCATGCATGTGGCGATGGTCGTGCTGTCGGGAACCTGGAACAACATGCGCTCGATGATCACGGGTCGCTATGCCATCAGAGAGAAAGGTCCGCATTCATGACGCGTAGCTTCCTTACCCGCAGGCGTTTCCTGATCGGCAGCACGCTCGGCGCCTCCGCACTCACCCTCGCCGGCTGCGACATACTGGAACAGAATACGGCTGTGGGCAGCGTTATCCGCTCGGCCGAAAATCTGACGATGAAGGCACAAAGGCTGCTGCAGGGGCGCGATGCTCTCGCCCGCGAATTTGCCGAGACGGATATTTCTCCGTCTTTCAGGGTGAACGGCACGAGCGCGCCGGATAGTGAGGACTATGCCGAACTCGTCGAAGGCAAATTCGCGAACTGGCGATTGAAGATCGACGGTCTCGTCGATCGGCCCCAGGAATTGTCCCTTAGCGACCTTAAGAGGCTTCCGGCTCGCACTCAGATCACCCGTCACGACTGTGTCGAGGGGTGGAGCGCGATCGGGAAGTGGACGGGCGTACCGCTTGGGGCTGTCTTAAGCTCGGCAGGACTGAGGCCCAACGCGCGATTTGCTGTCTTTCACTGCGCCGACGAGTTGGAGAAGACACTCGATGGAAGTGGCCGCTACTATGAGAGCATCGACCTCATCGACGCGTTCCATCCGCAGACCATCCTTGCCTATGAAATGAACGGGAAGGATCTGTCCGTCGGACATGGCGCGCCCCTGCGTCTGCGGGTCGAACGGCAACTCGGCTACAAGCAGGCCAAATACATCATGCGCATTGAGATCGTCGACAGCTTTGCCGGTCTGTGGGGCGGCAATGGCGGTTTCTGGGAAGACCGCGGCTATGAGTGGTACGCAGGGATTTGAGCGATCCATTACGCTCATACGATGATCGCCTTGTGTTGAAGCCGTCCGGAAGGGCGGACGTTGGATCTTTGCCTCCAGCCACTTAAAGCCAGTTGATCCGCTTGAGGATCATCAGCGTCGCAACCGATATGATCGCGACGAAGGCAACGATGATGATGAAAGCCCAGGTGTCGTTGACACCGGGGATGCCGCCGACATTCATACCGAAAAGACCGGCCACGACGCTCGGCGGCAGCAGCAGGGCAGCGAGTGCGGCGAGACGATTGGAATTGCGGGCAATGCGCTCACTGATGACCGTGGACAGGTCGTCATGAAGAATGCCGGTACGGTCACGGATGGCGTCGAGATATTCGATGAAGCGCATCAGCTTGTCGATGACCTCGCGGAAACGCAGCTTATCACGCTCCTTCAGCCACGGCGCGTCGTCATGTTCGATACGGTTCAAGGCGTCGCGCTGAGGGGCAAGGTAGCGGCGAAGCTGAACGGAGCGGCGGCGAAGCTGCTTCAGCCGCTCGCGTACTTCGCTCGCTTCGCCGTGAAAGATCAATTCATCCAGCTCGTCGACCTCTTCGTCCATCGTGTCGAGCACCGGCTCGAGGTCGCGGACCAGCTTTTCGCTGACGAGAGCAAGAAGTTCGCCCGTCTGTTTTGGGCCCTTGCCTTTGTCCAGGGCAAGGCGAATATCGCGCAAGGCAGTTATATAGTGGCCGCTGTCGCGCAGGGTCACCAGCCTGCGTTCGTCGGCCCATATATGAAGGGGAACGAGATCGATTTCGGCAGGCCCGGCTTTCGCTTCTTCCGGCGGCGCAGCACAGACGCCGCGAAGAATAATCATGAGTTCGTCATCGATATTTTCGACGCGCGGGCGTGACTCCTCCTGCAGCAAGGCGTCGGCGACCAGCGGATCGAAGCCGCCTCTCGTCGTGACCCATTCGGCAGCGGCCGGATGATCCCGCTCGAAATGCAACCAGACGACGCCGTCATCCGGCGTCCACCGACGCACTGCTTCCATATCAAGGGTGCGACAGCCGCCGTTGCCGTCAAGAAGCACGGCAAAACGCAAACCCGGCTCGGCGCCGTAACTTGCAACGCTCACGACCTGCTCGTGCATGAGTAACCTCCAGCTGCCAAAGCCCACCTCCCGTAAGCGCAGAGCAACAGCTTAGCGAGTTGCTGCCGGGCGGCAAGACGGTCAGTGTCTTGAGAGCAAGCTGCCGGCATCACAAAATTTCGGGACGGTCGGATCGGTGCGATCTCTTCCGTGACCGGTCATGGTGACTGGGTCTGTCGCCGGATACATTCTATCTTCAACCGATCTCTTACCGGCCGCGGCTGATGCTCGCATACATGCCGGTCGTGCGAAATTCGGTCGGCGTGATGCCGTAGACGCGCCGGAAGACCTTGGCGAAATAGTTTGCATCCTCGAAGCCGCACATGATCGAGACTTCTTTGACCGGCAGGAAATCCGCCTTGGTCAATAATTTTGCGGCGCGCTGCAGGCGCTGCTGCAGGACATATTCGGCGGGCGGCACGCCTTCGCTTTCGGCAAAGCTGCGCGAGAAATGGGCGCGGCTGAGGCCCACGATCGCTGCAAGCTCGCTGACCGGCAGCGGTTTTTCCAGATTGGCGTTGATATGGTCGGTCACCGGTTGCATGGCGCTTTGTTCGGCCATGGAGGCGGAAGCACCGAAGATGTCATCATAGAGCGCCATAGCGGCTTCATAGGCGACCGCCGAGGCTGAACCTGGCGTGTTTGCACCTTTGACGAGGCGCAGGCTGCAGTCCGCCAGATGATCGATGGTCGATTGCTGTAGCTTAAAGACCGGGCCCGCCAGGGCCAGCACCATCTTGTGGATGCGCAGCGTTTCTTCGCCATTCATTGAGATCCAGAAATATTCCCAGCGCTCTCCCTTTTCCAGCCAGTAGCGATGATTGTGCGGCACGAGCACCATCATCGTGTCTCCGCTCTGGAGCTTGTAGTTGCGATTCTGGTAGCGTAGGCGGCCGGTGCCGCTGATCGTATGCTGCAGCACCGTGAAGGGCGTCAGGCCGCGCTTTCTGCCATCCCAATCATAGGTCTCGTTTTCACGCACCTCGTAACCGGCGCTTGTCGGCATCGCATGCAGGCGCTGGCGTCCGCGCGGCAGCGAAACGGTTCTCATCGACTGGCCGTTGGCGATCAAATCCTGCAGCACAAAATTACCCTCGAAAGCATAATCCTTCTCTGGCCGCTCCTGCGAATATGCGCATAATCCTTTTCCACAAGAGGAAGAGATCGCGGTCGAAAGAACGGCCGGGAGGAATACAGGCACCATTTTCCGGTATTTTCAGACGGTATGCGCAAGCACGCCGCCTGGCCCTCCTTAGCTGTCTTTCTACCTAGCATTTGATCGGAACGAGGTGAAGGATATGAGTTTCAAAATCGCTATTATCGGAGCAGGCAGCGTCGGCTTCACCAAAAAGCTGTTCACGGACATTCTCTGTGTGCCGGAATTCAAGGACATTGAATTCGCGCTGACCGACCTCAGCGAACATAACCTCCAGATGATCAAGGCAATTCTCGACAAGATCGTCGAGGCAAACAAGCTGCCGACGAAGGTGACGGCGACGACAGATCGTCGCAAGGCGCTGGAAGGCGCGCGTTATGTCATCAGCTGCGTACGTGTCGGCGGCCTAGAAGCCTATGCCGATGATATCAGAATTCCCCTGAAATACGGCATCGACCAGTGTGTCGGCGATACGATCTGCGCCGGCGGCATTCTCTACGGCCAGCGCAACATCCCCGTCATTCTCGACTTCTGCAAGGATATCCGTGAGGTCGCTGCACCAGGTGCGAAGTTCCTGAACTATGCCAACCCGATGGCGATGAACACCTGGGCGGCTATCGAATACGGAAAGGTCGATACGGTCGGCCTCTGCCACGGGGTCCAGCATGGCGCCGAACAGATTGCCGAAGTGCTCGGCGCCAAGTCGCAGAGCGAACTCGACTACATCTGCTCGGGCATCAATCATCAGACCTGGTTCGTCGATCTGCGTCTCAACGGCCGCAAGATCGGCAAGGACGAGCTGATCGCCGCCTTCGAGGCCCATCCCGTCTATTCGCAACAAGAGAAGCTGCGCATCGACGTGCTGAAACGTTTCGGCGTCTATTCGACCGAGAGCAACGGCCATCTCTCCGAATACCTGCCCTGGTACCGCAAGCGGCCGGAGGAAATTACCCGCTGGATCGACATGTCCGACTGGATCCACGGCGAAACTGGCGGCTATCTGCGTCACTCGACCGAGACCCGCAACTGGTTCGAGACCGAATTCCCGCAATTCCTCGCTTCGGCCGAAAAGCCGATCGATCCGGCCAAGCGCTCCAACGAGCACGCGAGCCACATTCTCGAGGCGCTGGAAACCGGTCGCGTCTATCGCGGTCACTTCAACGTCAAGAATACAGGCGTTATCGCCAACCTGCCATCCGATGCCATCATCGAGTCGCCCGGCTTCGTCGATCGCTTCGGCATCAACATGGTCTCCGGCATCACCATTCCGGAAGCCTGTGCTGCGACCTGTATCTCGTCGATCAATGTCCAACGCATGTCGGTGCATGCAGCGATTTCCGGGGATATCGATCTCCTGAAGCTCGCCGTGCTGCACGATCCGCTGGTCGGTGCCGTCTCGACGCCGGAAGAGGTCTGGCAGATGGTCGACGAGATGGTCGTTGCCCAGGCCCGCTGGCTGCCGCAATATGCGCATGCCGTGCCAGCCGCCAAGGAGCGGCTCGCCAATTCCAAGGTCAAAACGAGAGAGTGGGAAGGGGCCGCGCGCCGCAATGTCCGCTCAATCGAGGAGCTTCGTGTTGAAAAGGCGGCGCTGAAGCAGGCCGTCTAAAATCAGGATGAGGGAGGCTGCGGCGGCTCTTCGGGAGGAAGGTCGCCCGCACACAAGCTTCCTTCATTGTCGTTTGAGGAGAAGCGGAGACGCGTACAAGCGCTCCGGAACAAGAGGGAGAGACGATGACGAATTTCCGTAAGATCGGCATCCTGGCAGGACTGGCGCTTGGCGTTTCAGTCGCGGCCCTGAATGCCTATGCGTCCGAGCCGACAGTGCCGCCGGCACCGCCGGCTTTCCCGGCGGAAGGCAAGATTAAATATGTATCCCGCGACTCCATCCTGGAGTTCAAGGCGCTGCCGGAATATCACGAGCCGGACTGGGTCACGAAGAATTTCGTCGACAGCGGCAAGCTGCCGGCGGTCAAGGATCGCCTGCCCAAGGAGCCGCTGGTCTTCAAGACCGAAAACATGCCTGACGGTATCGGCGGCTATGGCGACGTGATGCGCCATGTCATCGGCGGTCGGCCGGAAGGCTGGAATTATGGCGCCGGCCAGACGCAGGGCTGGGGTGGCATCGATATCGGCCTCTCCGAATGCCTGACACGCACGGCGCCGCTCTTCCAGGTGGAAGCAAAGGATACCGAGCCGCTGCCGAACCTCGCCAAGGGTTGGGAATGGTCGCAGGACGGTCACAAGCTGACCATGCATCTGATCGAAGGCGCCAAGTGGTCCGACGGCGCGCCCTTCAATGCCGATGACCTCATGTTCTATTGGGAAGACGAAGTCATCGATCCGAACGTTTCGCCACTCGGCGGCGGCGCATCGCCGGAAGCCTTCGGCGAGGGAACGACGCTCACGAAGATCGACGACTACACAGTCGAATGGACCTTCAAGGAAGCCTTCCCGAAGCAGTACCTCTATACGATGGCCTATCCGAACTTCTGCCCGGGTCCGTCGCATATTCTGAAGCCCCAGCACCCGAAATATTCGAAGAACACCTACGATCAGTTCAAGAACGCTTTCCCGCCGGAATACATGAACATGCCGGTCATGGGCGCCTGGGTGCCCGTCGAATACCGGCCTGACGATATCATCGTCATGCGCCGCAACCCCTACTACTGGAAGGTCGACGAGAAGGGCAATCAGCTCCCTTATCTCAACGAGCTGCACTACAAGCTCTCGACCTGGGCCGACCGTGACGTGCAGGCCGTTGCCGGTTCTGCCGACTTCTCGAACCTCGAGCAGCCGGAAAACTTCGTGGCCTCGTTGAAGCGTGCCGCCGAAAAGACCGCTCCGGCGCGTCTCGCCTTCGGCCCGCGCCTCATCGGCTATAATCTTCGCATGAACCTTTCGGCCAACGGCTGGGGTGATCCTGATGCCCGCAGTCAGGCGATCCGCGAACTCGACCGCAACGAGGACTTCCGCAAGGCCGTGACCATGGCGGTTGACCGCAAGGCGATCGGCGACTCCCTTGTCAAGGGACCGTTTACGGCGATCTATGCAGGCGGGCTTTCCTCCGGCACGAGCTTCTATGATCGCAACTCGACCGTCTACTATCCCTTCGATCTAAAGGGCGCCAAGTCGCTGCTCGCCAAGGTCGGTCTGAAGGATACGGATGGCGATGGCTTCGTGAACTTCCCGGCCGGAACAGCTGATGGCAAGAACGTCGAGATCGTGCTCCTCGTCAACAACGACTATACCACCGACAAGAGCCTTGCCGAAGGCGTCGTCGGTCAGATGGAGAAGCTCGGGATCAAGATCATCATCAATGCTCTTGCTGGTCCCAAGCGCGATAGCGCGCATTATGCCGGCCAGTTCGACTGGCTGATCCAGCGCAACACGACCGAGCTCGCCTCCGTGGTGCAGAACACCGAACAGCTTGCCGCTGTCGGCCCACGCACCAGCTGGCACCACCGTGCCGGCAAGGATAATCAGCTCGACCTCCTGCCTTATGAAAAGGAGCTCGCCGACATCGTCAACAAGTTCCGCACGAGCCAGGACAATGACGAACGCGTGGCACTCATGAAGCAGTATCAGAAGACGGCCACCGAACATGTGGATACCGTCGGACTGACGGAATATCCAGGCGCGCTGATCATCAACAAGCGCTTCTCGAACATTCCCGCGGGTACGCCGATCATGATGTTCAACTGGGCCGAGGATTCCGTCATCCGCGAGCGTCTGTGGGTGGCTGCCGACAAGCAGGGCAAGTACGAACTCTTCCCTCAACAGCTTCCCGGCAAGCCTGGAGACAAGGGTCCAATAAACTAAGAGCAATTCCCAGCAAAAGTGCGCAGCGGTTTTGCGTCTGGGATTGCATAAAAACAAAGAGATCGAGCATCTCCATGGCTCGAAGAAAAATGGAGATGTTCGAGGAGCTCCCTCCCGAACGACAAGAGCTTCCGGTCGCGCGTGCTGCGCGCGGCCGGTCAGAATCAACAAGCCGGCCGCGCTGAGACGAGCGACTGGCGGCAAGGAGAAGCGAACCGTCTGATGCTACGATTCCTGCTCATGCGCATCGCCTCGGCGATCCCCGTCCTCTTCATCCTGAGTGTGGTGACCTTTGCCATCATCCAGGCGCCGCCCGGAGACTATGCCGACTATATCCGTTCGCAGTTGATCAATCAGGGCGGAGCTTCCTTCGCGCAAGCCGATGCCCAGGCTCAGGCCTACCGCATCGAACATGGCCTCGATAAGCCGATGGTCGTCCAGTACGTCAACTGGATCACGGGAATCGTGACCAAAGGCGATTTCGGCTACAGCATGTTCTACAACAAGCCGGTTGCTGACGTGGTCGGCGAGCGCCTGCCCCGCACGCTGGCCTTAGCGCTGGTCTGCCACATTTTTGCGTCCATCCTCGGCATCACCTTCGGCATCTGGGCGGCGACCCGCCAATATAGCTGGATCGACAGCCTGCTCTCCGGCATCTCTTTCCTCGGCATGACGGTGCCGCGCTTCCTGATGGCGCTGATCATCGTCTATCTGCTGGTCTTCCAGTTCAACGTCACGGAAATCGGCAGCTTCTTCTCGCCGCAGTATGGCGGGGCGCCGTGGTCCTGGGGCAAATTTATGGATCTCGTCAGCCATGTCTGGCCGGTCGTCGCGATCGCCACTTTCGGCGGGCTCGCCTACAACATGCGCGTCATGCGCGGCAATCTGCTCGACACGCTCAATGCTCAATATGTTGAGACAGCGCGCGCCAAGGGGCTTTCGGGCGGCGCCGTCGTCATGCGTCACGCCGTTCCAAACGCGTTGCATCCGCTCGTCATGTATCAGGGCGTCGTGCTTCCCTACATGCTGACCGGCGAGATCGAAACCGCGATCATCTTCGCCTTGCCGACTGTCGGGCCGGCAATCGTCGGCTCGATGGCGATCGGCGACGTCTATGTCACAGCGACTTTCATGCTGGTGCTGTCGGCCACGCTGATCGTCGGCAACATCATCGCCGACATGCTGCTTGCCATGCTCGATCCGCGGGTCCGTCAATATGGAGGAGCCTGATATGTTTGCCTTCGACTCTTCCCCGCCGCCACCGCATGAAGAAGCGGTCAAGAATACCCACCATGGCAATGAGAGCTATATGGCGCTGGTCTGGCGCCGGCTGCGGCGCTCCTGGACCGGCATGATCGGCCTGATCCTCGTTGGCCTCTTAATCATCATGGCTGTCTTTGCTGATTTCTTTGCGCCGATGGACCCGAAGGCGACCGATGTCGGCTTTGCGCCGCCGCAGCTCATCAGCATCCATGACAAGGAAGGCAGTCTCGTCTGGCCGCGCGTCTATGCGCTGGCGGATTCCGAAGAGCTCGATCCGGTTACCTTCCAGCCGGTCGTCGGAGTGGATTACGACAATCCGCGTCTGCTCGGCTTCTTCGTCAAGGGTTCGGACTACAATCTGCTCGGTCTCATCCCGGCCAATCGTCATTTCTTCGGCACGGTGGATGGCCAGCCGGTGCATTTCCTCGGCACCGACAAGTTCGGTCGTGACGTGCTGTCGCGCGCCATCATCGGCTCGCGCATCTCGCTGATGATCGCACTGACGGTAGTCTTCATCGTCACTGTCGTCGGCACGACGGTCGGCATGGTCTCGGGCTATTACGGCGGCGCCTTCGATGTCTGGGTGCAGCGTTTCGTCGAGCTGGTACTCGCTTTCCCGCAGCTGCCGCTTTATCTGGCGCTGACATCGCTGATCCCGATCACCGCGCCGACCAACGTCTTTCTCGCCTTCGTGATCTTCGTCATGTCGGCGCTCGGCTGGGCGCAGATGTCGCGCGAGGTGCGCGGCAAGACGCTGGCGCTGGCGCGTATCGAATATGTGCGGGCGGCAATGGCGGTCGGCGCGACCGACCGGCGCATCATCTTCCAGCATATTTTCCCGAATGTGATGAGCCACGTGATCGTCGCCGTCACCATCCATATTCCAAGCGTCGTGCTGCTCGAATCCTTCCTCGGCTTCCTCGGCTTCGCCGTAAAGCCGCCGCTGATTTCCTGGGGTTTGATGCTGCAGGATACGGCCAATTATTCGGTCATCGGAACCTATCCCTGGATTCTCGCTCCTGTCGCTTTCGTGCTGATCACCGTCTTTGCGTTCAATGCGCTGGGCGACGGTCTGCGTGATGCGGTCGATCCCTATTGAGGTGATGAAGATGGCCCTTGCTCTCGTTAGTTCCTTCGCCCCGCCCGTCCGTCACGATCATGATGGCCGCAAGGAGAGCCCGATCATCGACGCGCGCAATATCGGCGTGAATTTCAAGGTCGAGCATGGCACCGTCGAAGCCGTGAAGGACATTTCCTTTCAGCTATACCGCGGCGAAACGATTGCCATCGTCGGCGAGTCTGGCTCTGGCAAGTCGGTGACGGCACGTACCGTCATGGGGCTGCTGTCCAAGCGTGCGGTCATCTCGCCGCGCGCGAGCGTCGAGTATGATGGCGCCAATATCCTGAAATTTTCGGAGAAGGCCCGCCGCAGGCTGCGCGGCGACCGGATTTCGATGATCTTCCAGGAGCCGATGAGCTCGCTGAACCCGATCTATACGATCGGCAGCCAAATCGTCGAAGCGATCCGCGTCCACCGCAAGATGAGCCGCAGACAGGCCGACGCTAAGGCGCTGGAGCTTTTGAAGCAGGTGCAGATCCCCGATCCCGAAGCGCGCCTGCGGCAATATCCGCATCAGCTCTCGGGCGGTCAGCGCCAGCGCGTGATGATCGCCATGGCGCTTGCCAACGACCCCGACGTCCTGATCGCCGACGAACCGACGACGGCGCTCGACGTGACCGTCCAGGCGCAGATCCTCAATCTCATCCGCAATCTGCAGACGGAATTGCGGATGGCTGTGATCCTGATTACCCACGACCTGACGGTCGTGCGCAAGTTCTCCGACTATGTCTATGTGATGCAGCATGGCGAGATGCGCGAGCACAATATAACCGAGCAGCTCTTCGCCAATCCGCAACATCCCTATACCAAGCATCTTCTGGGATCAGAGCCGCGTGGCCAGGCCAACCCGCTGCCGGAGGGATCGGATATCATTCTCGACGCCCGCGGCGTGCGCGTCTCCTTCATGCTGCGCCATGGCGGCTTTTTCAGACCGGAGCTGCGCGAACTGGTCGCCGTCGACAGTCTCAATCTCACGCTGCGGCGGCACGAGACGCTGGGCCTCGTCGGTGAATCCGGTTCGGGCAAGACGACCTTCGGTCAGGCTATTCTCAGGCTCAATGACACGGACAATGGCGAGATCTATTTCGACCGCCAGCCAATCCACGGCAAGTCACGGGCGGAAATGCGTCCCTTGCGCTCGCGCATGCAGGTCGTCTTCCAGGACCCGTTCTCGTCGCTCAATCCGCGCATGACCATCGGCCAGATCATCGAGGAAGGGCTGGTCGTCAATAAGCTCGGCGCCAACAAGGGCGAACGTCTGGACAGGGTTCGCGAAGCTCTGGTCTCCGCTGGCATGCCGGGCAACATCCTTTCTCGTTTCCCGCATGAATTTTCCGGTGGGCAGCGCCAGCGCATCGCTATTGCGCGGGCGATCGCACTGGAGCCGGAATTCATCCTGCTCGACGAGCCGACCTCGGCGCTCGATCTCTCCGTCCAGGCGCAGATCATAGAACTCCTGCGCAAGCTGCAGGACGAGCGGGGTCTGAGCTACCTTTTCATTTCGCATGACCTGAAGGTCGTGCGTGCCCTCTGCCACCGTGTCATCGTCATGCAGCACGGCAAGATCATGGAAGAGGGACCCGTCAACGAAGTCCTTTCCAATCCCAAGACACCCTACACCGAACGGCTCGTCAAAGCCGCTTTCGAGGTAGCCTGATTTCAGAATGCCGGAGGTTCATATGGCAAATCCCAGAATAGCGTTCATCGGAGCTGGCTCCACCGTTTTCATGAAAAACATCGTCGGCGACATCCTGCAGCGTCCGGCGCTGTCGGGGGCTACGATCGCGCTCATGGACATCAACCCGCAGCGGTTGGAAGAAAGCGCCATCGTCGTCAACAAGCTGATTTCGACACTTGGTGTGAAGGCGAGGGCCGAGACCTACGGCGATCAGCGCAAGGCTCTGTCGGGCGCCGATTTCGTGGTCGTCGCCTTCCAGATCGGCGGTTACGAGCCCTGCACGGTGACCGATTTCGAAGTGCCGAAGAAATACGGCTTGCGCCAGACGATTGCCGACACGCTCGGCGTCGGCGGCATCATGCGTGGCCTGCGGACCGTGCCGCATCTCTGGAAGATCTGCGAAGATATTCGCGCCGTCTGCCCCAACGCCATCATGCTGCAATATGTAAACCCGATGGCGATCAACACCTGGGCGATCGCCGAGAAATATCCTGACATCAAGCAGGTTGGCCTTTGCCATTCCGTGCAGGGCACGGCAATGGAGCTCGCCCATGATCTCGACATCCCCTATGACGAAATCCGCTACCGCTCGGCCGGCATCAACCACATGGCCTTCTACCTGAAGTTCGAGCATCGTCAGCCGGATGGTTCCTACAAGAACCTCTATCCGGATCTCGTACGCGCCTATCGCGAGGGACGTGCGCCGAAGCCCGGCTGGAACCCGCGCTGCCCCAACAAGGTGCGTTACGAGATGCTGACGCGTCTCGGCTATTTCGTCACCGAAAGCTCGGAGCATTTCGCCGAATACACACCTTACTTCATCAAGGAAGGTCGCGAGGACCTCATCGAGAAATTCGGCATTCCGCTCGATGAATATCCGAAACGCTGCATCGAGCAGATCGCTCGCTGGAAGGGCCAGGCTGAAACTTATCGCTCGGCCGACAAGATCGAGGTCAATGAATCGAAGGAATATGCCTCCTCGATCATCAATTCGGTCTGGACCGGCGAACCCTCGGTTATCTACGGCAACGTCCGCAATAATGGCTGCATCACCTCGCTGCCGGCCAATTGCGCTGCCGAAGTGCCCTGCCTGGTCGATGCCTCCGGCATCCAGCCAACCTATATCGGCGACCTGCCGCCGCAGCTGACAGCGCTGATCCGCACCAATATCAATGTCCAGGAACTGACGGTTCAGGCACTGATGACGGAAAATCCGGAACATATCTATCATGCTGCGATGATGGATCCGCATACGGCTGCCGAGCTCGACCTCGATCAGATCTGGTCGCTGGTGGATGAGTTGCTCGCCACCCATGGCGACTGGCTGCCGGAATGGGCACGGCCGAGCAAGGTGCGCGCGGCCTGAGGCACACGAATAGGATCAGCGCTGCCCGATACGCCGGCGCTGATCCTGATGGTTCAGGATAACCTGCCTTCGTCGTCGATTAGGGCTAGACGGAAGGGGAGCGTGTCGCTCCATCGCCAAAGCACGAGATTGAGATCGTCGCGTCTGGCCGCGGGAGCAAAACTTCTGACCAAGAGGCCATGATAGCCATCGGATACGAGCCGACGTGCGAAGTTCTGGGTCCTTGCTTCCCCTTTTTCCTTCATCTCGTCGCGCCAGCTTGCTGCGGTAATCGTTTCGGCATCCATGCCGAGCGCCTGAAGAGCGACCTCGTCCCTTGTGTCAAAGACGCGCTCGATATCGGCCTCGTAGGAGACAAGGGTGGTTGGCTGCAGGCTGCCGACCTGATTGGCTTCCCTGAGCGCCGTCAGCACGGATAGCGACGTATAAAGTGCCGGCATTCCCTTTGGATTAAATCGTCCGCCATAGAGTTCGGCGCCCCGGCCGGAAAGTGGCTGGCGTGCATAGATCGGGTTCAGCGCCCGATAGAGCTTCCCTTCGTAGCGCATTATCGGGGATCAGGCGTGGACGCCGGCATCGATCGCATCGATATAATCGAGAACGTCCTCCGCCCGTCCGTCGCGAACCAGCTGCATGGCAGTCTGGCCTGAAAAGCCCGATAAGGGCTCGGAACGATACCAGGCATAGGCCATCAGCGCCGAACCGAAGCGGGATTCGACCTTGTTGACGACTTCAATCATTTCGCGCAGGCGCTTCTGCGTCTTGTCGGAGCGGAGGCGGTCCTTGCGCTGGATCGCATCCTTGCCGAGACCGGCGGTGCGGGCAATCTCCTCGCTCGTCGTGCGGAAGGCATCAGCGATCTTGCGCGGTGCAAACAGCCCGTCATCTGCATATTGTGCGAGGCCCATGATCCATCTCTATGCCGTTTATACTGACGTTATATAGCGTCAAAATAAGCGGCGTTCAATGGCTGAAGTTCTGCCGTTAATCGTTACCGATCATCTCAGCCGCCTTGGAGCCGATTGCCATGGCTGGCGCGTTGGTGTTGCCCGATGGAATGAAGGGAATGATCGAGCAATCGATCACCCGCAACCCGTCGAGCCCACGAACCTTCAGCGAGCCATCGACGACTGCCATCGGATCGTTATCCGGCCCCATGCGCAGGCTGCCGGAAGGATGGTAGTTCGTCTTCACCGTCTGGCCAGCGAATTTCGTCAGCGCTTCCTCGTCTTGCAGCGTTTTCCCCGGCAGGATTTCCATCGCAATCTTCGAACGGAAGGGTTCCGTTTCCAGAAGCCGCCGCGCCGTCTTCAGGGATGCGAGCGTCAGGCGCAGATCATCGGGATCGCCGAAGAAATTGCAGTCGACGAGCGGCTGGTCGGCAGGGTCGGCCGAGCGTAGCTTCACGCTGCCGCGCGCCTTCGGCCGCAGCAGGCAGGAGGTAAAGGTCACGCCCCAGGTCGGTTTAGCCGAGGAGACGTCACGATCGAGATAGACGATCGGCGCGCAATAGAGCTGGATCGTCGGTCGATCACCGCCGTCCGGATCGTAGAAGAGGCAGGACTCGATACCTGTGGTCGTCACCGGCCCGGAATCGAAGAGCAGATATTGCAGCCCGTTGCGGATCATCGGCCAGCCTTTGTCTTCGCCGAAGTAGCCGGACTTGCCCTTCGTGGTGGCGATGACGGGAACTTCGTGATGATCCTGCAGATTGGCGCCGACGCCGGGCAGATCGGCGATGACAGCGATGCCGTGTTCGCGCAGATGATCGGCAGGGCCGATGCCTGACAGCATTAGCAGCTTGGCACTATTATAAGTTCCCGTGGCAACCAGCACCTCGCGTTCAGCCATGGCTTCGCGCGTCTCGCCACCCCGCGTATAGGCGATGCCGACCGCGCGGCCATTCCTGACGATGAGGCGGTCGACGCGCGCTTCGGTGATGATGTCGAGACGGCTGTCTCCCAAGAGCGGGTCGAGGAAAGCCTTCTTGGCATCCGACCGTTCCGTGCGGCGACCCCATTTGGCAAAGGTGTGCTGCATGATGCCGACGCCGTTCTGTCTGGCACCGTTGAAATCAGGATTATAGGGGTGGCCGAGCCCCTGTGCGGCGAGGATGAAATCCTCGGTCGTGTCGGAGATATGGCGCGGTTCGGAAACACGCAGATTGCCGGAAATGCCGTGGAATTCATTGTTGAAGCGGCTATTGGCTTCAATGCCTTTGAAATGCGGCAGCATGTCCGCGTAGGACCATTCGGTTCCGTTGCCGAGATAGGCGGCCCAGCTGTCGTAATCTTCCTTTTGGCCGCGCATATAGACCATGGCATTGACCGCACTGCCACCGCCGAGCGCTCGTGCAACCGGTACGATCGGCCCACGGCCGCCGAGCTGCGCTTGCGGCACGGTATGATGCATTTCGAGGAAATCGTCGCGGGCGAGATATTTCATGTAGCCGGCTGGAAAGGACATCAGCCTTGCGGTCTCGCGCGGTCCGCGCTCGATGATGAGGACCGAAAATCCAAAGTCCCGTACCAGCCGCATGGCGGCGACCGAGGCCGCGGATCCGCCGCCGGCGATGATGAAGTCGTAGGTCTTGTTCACATTTCCTCCGAACCGGGATGATGGTATCCGCCGACTCGCAATCGACTGGCAAAGCGAGCGACAACAATGACATAGACGCCACTGGCGATCGTCAAGGCGCGTTGCGCTCAACGCCCAAAGAACAGCGTTTCGGCATTCTCGATGAAGATTTTGCGGGCAAGTTCGGGGTTGCCGATTGCATCCTGCATCCCGTCGATCAGCTCGGCGTCATCGGGCATATCGCTCCAGAGCTCGGTATGGGGCCAGTCGCTCCCCCAGAGCAGCTTGTCCGGATGGCTGGCCGCAAGCGCCCGCACCACTTCGGCAAAACCTGCATAACCGCGTTCGCGCGTCAGCCTGTAGGGAGCGGTGAGCTTGATGTAGCCGCCGGGATTATCGGCGAGCCTCTGGAGCGCAGGAAGATGTTGGCGCCATGCGCCGTCGGCGAGTGGTATGAAGCCCAGATGATCAATGACGAAGCGGACGCCCAGATGTGGCAGCCGTCCGGCAAGGTCGTCGATCTGGTCCGGGCTGATCTGAAGTTGTAGCGACCAGCCGAAATCGCGGATGTCTGCCGCAAGCGTTTCGGCCGCAATAAGCGGTAGGCCGCCCTTGTTGCGCGTGTTGATACGAACGCCGCGTACCCCAAGCCGGTCGAGACGGGCAATCTCCGTAGGGTCTGTCTCGGGATCGATGACAACGATGCCCCGCAGCCGGTCCGGAAAGGCGGCCAGTGCCTCGACCAGAACCTGGTTGTCGAGGCCATAGACGCTCGGCTGCACGACGATACCCCGGCTGATGCCTAGCCGGTTGGCAAAGGCGATCCAGTCTGCAGTTGTTGCGATATCCGGCGTGTAGCTACGTGGCGTATTCAGCGGCGCGTCCGACCGAAAGACGTGGAAATGCGTATCGATCGTGCCCTGCGGCAGCGGCGTTGCCGGAGCACGGGTCAGCGGCAGGCGCGGTAGGCAGAGTGGCGCTTGACTGTCCACCAGGCTCATTTCTGTTCCAGATCCTCATGCTGGAGGAAATCGAAATCGGCGCCTTCATCGGCCTGCAGCACGCGCGTGTGATAAAGCCTGGCATAGCCGCGCGCCGGCTCGGCAGCCGATATTTCCCCAAGCTCTGCCATGCGTCGGTCGAATTCCGCTTGGTCAATGGCGAGGTCTATGCGTCTCTCCTTGACGTCGAGGCGGATGCGGTCGCCGGTTCTCACGATCGCTAGCGGCCCGCCGGCAGCGGCCTCCGGGGCAATATGCAGCACGACCGTGCCGAAGGCGGTGCCGCTCATGCGGGCATCGGAGATGCGCACCATGTCCTTGACGCCTTGGCGAGCGAGCTTGCGCGGGATCGGCAGATAGCCGGCTTCCGGCATGCCCGGCGCGCCTTTCGGGCCGGCATTGCGCAGCACGAGAATATCGTCGGCGCTGACATCGAGGTCGTCGCTATCGATCCGCAGGGTCATGTCCTCGACGGAATCGAAGACCACTGCTCGGCCCTCATGCTGCAGTAGATCCTTCGATGCCGCCGATTGCTTGATGACCGCGCCGCGAGGCGCCAGATTGCCGTGGAGCACGGCAATCGTGCCGATGGGCTTCAACGGTTTATCGACCGTGCGGATGATCGTCTGGCCGGGCTCGTCGGGAGCCGCATCGATTACCTCGCCGATCGTCTTGCCATAGATCGTCTGCTGGCTGGCGTCGATCTCGTGGCGCACCGCCTTCAAGAGCGTCTGCACACCGCCGGCCTCGTGGAACTGCTCCATATAATGCTGGCCGGACGGCTGTAGGTCGACGAGAAGTGGGATGATCTTGCCGAGCCTGTCGAGTTCGGCCATGTCGAGGCGAATGCCAAGGCGCCCCGTGATGGCGGCAAGGTGAACGACGGCATTGGTCGAGCCACCCATAGCTTGCAAGGCGACAAGGCCGTTGCGGATGGCCGAAGGCGTCAGAATATCGCGCACCGTCGGCGCATCCGGGTTGGCTGCCAGTCCGGCGGCAACGCGGCCGGTCTCTTCGGCAAGCCGCACGCGCTCGGATTCGGCGGCGGGCGCCGATCCTGCCCGCGGCAGGCAGAGGCCCATCACTTCGGTCAGGTTGGCCATGGTGCTTGCCGTTCCCATCACCGTGCAGGTGCCGATCGAGCTGGCGAGCT
The DNA here is from genome assembly GCF_056755015.1 of Rhizobium sp. KNZ14-9A. NCBI lineage: Bacteria > Pseudomonadati > Pseudomonadota > Alphaproteobacteria > Hyphomicrobiales > Rhizobiaceae > Rhizobium > Rhizobium sp. KNZ14-9A. Next base: position 1,637,940 of record NZ_JBPGXB010000004.1, on the reverse strand, counting down.
TGTTGTTGACGTCGGTGATCTCGGCCTCATCGATCTCGCCGGCCCGAAAGCGCCCCCAGAAGCGCCGGCAATCCGTACATGCGCCGAGCCTCTCACCCTTATGGTGACCAACGGCCATCGGCCCGGTCGGCAGGAAGATTGCCGGGATATCGCTGCTGGCAGCGGCCATGATCTGCGCCGGCAGGGTCTTGTCGCAGCCGCCAATGAGGATCACGGCATCCATCGGCTGGGCGCGGATCATCTCCTCGGTTTCCATCGCCATCAGGTTACGAAGATACATCGAGGTCGGCGAGGCGAAGCTCTCGTGGATGGAAATGGTCGGAAAGACCATCGGCATTGCGCCGGCCAGCATGACACCACGCTTGGCAGCTTCGATGAGTTGCGGCACGTTTCCATGGCAGGGGTTGAAATCGCTGTAGGTATTGGCAATCCCCACGATCGGGCGATCGAGAGCATCGTCCGAATAGCCCATGGCCTTGATGAAGGCCTTTCGCAGGAAAAGGGAGAAACCCTGATCGCCGTAACTCGTCAGCTTGCGACGAAGACCGCTCGACATTGTTCCTCCCTCGTCTCTTAAATTGAGTTCAAGCCTAGTGGGATATGTAGGATTGTCAATAAAGAAGATGCGCAGTCGATGCCGCTCACCGCGATGTTCGGAAAATTGAATAGACAAAATCTAAGATAAATCGGGATTTTTCCACTTTCCCATCCCGAATGCGCATTGGCATTTCCAGTGATGATGTCTAAATTATCGATAAAATGAGGTGGAGTGGTTCATGGCAGAGATCAAGCGAAGGCGCGTGGGGATCATTGGTGCCGGCTGGGTCAGCGAATATCACCTGCCGGCATGGATGAAGCAGTCGGCGCGCGCCGAGGTCGTGGCGATCGCCGACCCTTCGGTGGAGGCGCGGGCGGCCAGAAGTGGGGTTTTCGGCATTACGAGAAACTATGCGAGCGCGGAAGCGATGCTGGCGGAGGAAGCGCTCGATGCCGTCGATATCTGTGCGCCGCGCGAGGCACATGTGGAGCTTGTGCGGTTGGCGGCGCAAAACGATCTCGATATTCTCTGCCAGAAGCCGCTGGCGCCCGACTACGAACAGGCAGTTGCTCTCGTTGCCGGTCTGCCGCCGTCCATCCGCTTGATGGTGCACGAGAACTGGCGGTTTCGCGCCTATTACCGCCGGCTGAAGGCCTGGCTGGAGGAGGGGATTGCCGGCAATATCAGGCAGGTCCAGTTCGAATTCTTCTCAAGCGGCATGATTGCCGATACTGACGGGAACAGGCCAGCGCTCATCCGCCAGCCGTTTTTCCGCAGGCAGCAGCGTCTGCTGGTCATGGAGGTGATGATCCATCATCTGGATACGCTGCGCTACCTGTTCGGCGAAATGGAGGTGGTTGCCGCGCGGCTTGAGCGCAGCAATGACGACATTATCGCCGAGGATGTTGCCTCTGTCGTCTTACGCCGCCTGGACGACGGGGTGATCGTCACTGTAAACGCCAATCTGGCGGTGCATGGCGCACCGCCGGCGCCGCGCGATCATCTACGGATTTTTGGCACGCAGGCGACGCTGGAATTGTATGGAAGCCGTCTTTCGGCAACGGGCCATGCCGAGCGCAAGGAGGAATTCGATGCGGATGCCGTCTACCAAGGCGCCTATGATGCGACGATCGCGCATTTCCTTGACGGGCTGGAGGGCCGAGCAGTGATGGAGACTGTGCCTGACGATAATCTGAAGACGCTGGCGCTGGTCGAAGACATCTATCGGCTGAGCCGGTTCGACGCTGAAGACAAACCGCGATAAGATGGCCGGCCCCCGGAGGACGTATTGATGCAGACGCTCGACGATATCAGTGAAGACGAGATCGAACACGACGATCTGAGCATTGCGCGCGCGCTCGAAGAAGACATCATCTTCGGACGGCTGGCGCCTGGTACTCGTCTGACCGAGGATACGCTTCTTGCGCGCTTCCATGTGACGCGACACTTCGCGCGCCAGGCGATCGTCCAGCTGGAGACGATGGGTATCGTCGTGCGCGAACGCAATAAGGGCGCAACTGTCCGCTCGCTGACATCAAGACAGGTGCAGGAGATCTATGACGTGCGCGAGCTGCTGCAGAGGCAGGCGGCACTCTGGATTCCGTTGCCGGCGCCCGACGAGCTGATCGCCGAACTGACGGCCCTGCACGAAGAGCATGGCCGGCACGTCGAATCCGGCTACCTTCGCGGCGTGCACGAGACAAACGACAAGTTCCATCTGACGCTTTTCAGCGCCTGCGGCAATTCCCATCTCGTCCAGTCGATCGAGCTCTACATGCGTCTCAGCCTGCCGGTGCGCGCCAATTCCATGTCGAGCAAGGAATCGCTGCGGATCTCGCACGAGCATCACCGGCTGATGATCGAGATGCTGAAGGGCAGGGACAATTGGGTTCTGGCGCAGCTCTGCGTCGACCACCTGCAGCCGAGCAAGAAGCGCTACCTCGCCTATGTGAGCGAGAATTGAGGTCCTAGACGGATTGACTGGCGATCGTGTCGGCCGCCGCCATCGACCTGCGCTCGGCATCCCCCAGCAAGGCCAAAACCTCCGCACGCTCCGGTGCGCCGAGCCGTCCGCCAAAGATGCTGCATTTCAGTGCCGCGGCGGCAGAGGCCATCCGGATGGCGGCATCTGTCGTCAATCCCTCCGTGACCGCCAGCGCATAGGCGCCGTGGAAAATATCCCCCGCTGCCAGCGTGTCGACCGTCTTGACCCGAAATGCAGGCACATGCGCGACGTCAGCAGTTTCTTCGTTCCACCAATAGCTGCCGCGCTCTCCGGACGTGACCACGATCAAAGCCTGCGGATATTGCTTCTTGAGAAGCGGCACCATGCCAGCGGGATCGTCTATCTGCGAAAGGCTGTTGGCTGCCGGCTCTGAAAAGATGATGTGGTTGGCATGTTTCGCGAGCATGTCGATAACGTGAGGCGGCGCGACATCACCATCGAGAATTGCGGGCTTTCCCGCCGCCCTTGCTGCTTTTAGGACCTTCAGGGCGAGAGCGGGCCAGCGCACATCCACCATGACGGCATCAAACGCCGCGAGATCGTCGGTCGTGACCTCCCTGACGTCTTCGTGCAGTCGCGGATCGTAGAAGGGAACGATCAGCCTTTCGCCATCGTCGTCGATGAGGATTGTCGAAACGGCCGAGCGGGCGCCGGCAACCTGGGCGCTGCCGCCGACATCAATCCCGGCTTGTTCGAGCTCCGACAGAATCTGCTGGCTAGCCGTATCGTCTCCGACCGCGCCCCACAGGCTTGCCAGACCACCGAGACGCACGATCGCGTAGGCAGCGCTGGAAGCCATGCCCTCGGCCACTTGCAGCATTTCATAGGGCAGGACCTTGCCCGGCGTCTGCGGGATCGTACGAACACGAAACAGCGTATCGAGCACGGCGGCACCGACGCAGAGCACGTGGCGCGGCTTGCCGCCGGCATTGGAGAAGGTCGGGCTCAAATGCGTCGGCCGGTTAACTTGTCGAAGAGATGGACACTTGCCGGATCGATCACGATCGACACCATATCGCCGTAAGCGATTGCCAGCCGTTCGCGGAAGAGGCAGGAAATCTGTTCGCCATTGCAATCCAGCTTGGCGAAGATTTCAGATCCGGTTCCCTCGACGATCTCGGCACGGCCACCAATTCCGCCTTGGCTGGCGCGGATATGTTCGGGACGGATGCCGTAGACGAGCTCACCGGCGGGCGGTGCGCTCTTGATGTTTTCCGGCAGTGGCAGGATGAGGCCCTTCTCCGTGCGGAAAACACCCTCTTCGATCCTGCCGTCAATGAAATTCATCGACGGCGAGCCGATAAAGCCGGCGACGAACAGATTGGCGGGACGATCGTAGAGTTCCAGCGGAGCGCCGACCTGTTCGATGACGCCGTCATGCAGAACGACGATCTTGTCAGCCATCGTCATCGCCTCGATCTGGTCATGCGTGACATAGATCGTCGTCGTCTTGATGCGCTGATGCAGCGATTTGATTTCGGCGCGCATCTGCACACGCAGTTTGGCATCGAGATTGGAAAGCGGCTCGTCGAACAGGAAGACTTGCGGATCGCGCACCAATGCGCGGCCCATGGCGACACGCTGACGCTGGCCGCCTGAGAGCTGCTTAGGGTATCGGTCGAGCAGCTTTTCAAGGCCAAGGACGTTGGCAGCCTTGGTGACCCGTTCGGAAATCTCCGACGTATCGGCCTTCTTCAGCTTCAGGGCAAAGCCCATATTGTCGGCGACGCTCATATGCGGATAGAGCGCGTAGTTCTGGAAGACCATCGCGATATCGCGGTCGCGCGCCCGCAGGTCGCTGACATCGCGCGCGCCAATCCGGATTTCGCCATCGCTCATTTCTTCCAGGCCGGCGATCATGCGCAACAGGGTGGATTTGCCGCAGCCGGACGGGCCGACGAGGACCACGAATTCTCCGTCGGCGATATCGACGCTGATGTCTCTGATGACATTGACGGCACCAAAGCGCTTCTGGACGTTTCGAATATTCACATTTGCCATGTTGATGGTCCTTTGAATGCCTTGGGTCAGCCGCCCTTGACGGCGCCAGCCGTCAGGCCTGCAACGATCTGCTTTTGTGCAAACATCGTCAGCACCAGCACGGGCAGCGTGACGATGAGCGCGGCTGCGGCCAGTGGTCCCCAGCTGACCTGCTCGAAGGACAGCATATTGTAGACCGCGACGGGCAGGGTTCTGGTCTCGCGGCTCGCAAGCACGATGCCGAATACGAAGTTGTTCCAGGAGAAGATGACAGACAGAATGAATGCAACGACGATGCCGGGCTTGGCGATCGGCAGTGCCACCAGGCGGAAGACCTGCCAGGATGTTGCGCCGTCGATGCTGGCGGCCTCTTCAAGCTCCATTGGCGTCGTTTCGAAATAGCCGATCATGATCCAGACGACGATCGGTACGGTCACCACCAGATGGATGATGATCTGCGGCCAGAGCGTGCCGAGAAGGTTCAGCCATTGGAACAGCAGAAACAGCGGGATGAGAAAGGACAGACCGGGCGTCATGCGCGCGATCATGATGACCATGGCGGAACGCTCCGCCTTCAGCCGCGCAATGCCGTAGCCGGCAGGCACGCCGATCAGCAGCGCGAGCAGGGTCGCCCCGCCCGTCACGAGGATCGAATTCCAGAAGTAGAGGAAGAAGTTATTTTCCTCGAAGACCTTCATGTAGTTCGACCAGGCGAAGCGCTCGGGGATGAAGATCGGCGGATAGGCGCCGTTGTCGATTTCGTACTTCAACGACAGGGAGATCATCCAGAGGAAAAACAGGATGACCGGGGAGACCATGACGAGGGCGACAAACAGCAGCCCGATACGGTCGATCGTCTTGCGTTTCATCAGCGTGTCTCCGTGTCGGACCAGTTGGCGCGCTGCCGGATCATCATCAGCACGAAGGAAAGCGCGACGATGATGATGAAGAAGACGACTGCCATCGCCGATCCGTAGCCGATGTCGTAATAGGAAAAGGCGGTATTATAGAGGTAGATGTTGATCGTCTCGGATGCGGTGCCTGGGCCGCCCTGTGTCATCGCATAGATGATATCGAAGCTCTTGACCGCATCGATGCTCCTGATCATGACGCCGATCATCAGAAAGGGCGCGATCATCGGCAGGGTCAGATATCGAAATTTCTGCCAGGCGTTTGCGCCGTCGATCTCGGCGCTTTCATAGGGTTCGCGCGGAACGGCTGCCAAGCCTCCGAGAACGATCAGCATGATCAGCGGCGTCCACTGCCATGTCTCGACCAGCACGAGCGAGGGAATGACGCTGTTCTGGTTGTAGATCCACTCCTGCGGCCCGATGCCCACGAGCGACAGAAGGTAGTTGAGAACGCCGAGCTGCGGATGGAACATCATCGTCCAGACGAGCGCGATGGCGACGGGTGTCGCCATCATCGGCATGACGAAAACGCCGCGCAGCAATCCGCGGAACGGAAACTGCGCGTCGAAAATCAGGGCCGCGAGTGTGCCCAGGAATAGCGGGGCAACGACCGCAAGCAGCGTATAGAGCGCCGTGTGCCACAAGGACTCCCAAAAGCGCATGTCCACCAGCAGCCGGGTGTAATTGTCCAGGCCGGCAAAAACCACCGGCTGACCCAAGGTCCAGCTGTTGACGCTCATCCACAGCGTAAATACCCAGGGAAACACGATAACCGCGGCGATGACGACCAGCGCCGGGACAACGAAGGGCCAGTAGTTCGGAGCAAGCCTGCCAGGCTTGCTCCTCCCATTTGCGATGCTTTTCGATCGCGTGGTGTCCATGCTCACGGATGTCATTATCCCTCGCTTCGGGCCAGTACCGGTTCGAACTGCGCGGTGGCGCTCTTCAGTTCCGCTGCCGGATCGGCGCCGCCGATCATGTTGGTCAGGCCGACGCCATAGATGTCGCGGAACTCGGTAACCGGAATGATGACCGGCAGCGCGAGCTGCGAAACCTTTGCCGAGCCCGCAACGGCATCGACCCAGCTGCTCGGCATCTTGACGCCTTCTCGAACCTTCGCATCTTCCAGGATCGAATTGCGGAAGGGAACGCCGGCGCCTGCCTGCAGCAGGCGCGCGCCCATATCATGGGAAACGACCCACTGGCAGAAGAGATAGGCTGCTTCCTTGTTCTTGCTGGCGGCGGTAACGGCGATGCCGTCGCCGGTCGTTGCGGCGGCCTGGGCCTTCGGTCCCTTCGGCATGATGCCGTAACCAACTTTGCCGACGACGCGGGACTTTTCCGGGTTCTCGATCGGCGGAGCAAAGCCGACGCCATCGAGCCACATACCGACCTTGCCCTGCAGGAAGGCAGACTGTGCTTCCGCCCAGTTGAAGCCGGAAACGCCGACGGGCGCGGCCTTCGTCATCAGGCGCTGATAGAGCTTAGCTGCTTCCACGGCTTCATCCGAAGTCGTGCGCAGCTTTCCATCAGGACCGAGCGGCGTCGAGCCATAGCCGAGCAGCAAGGTCGTCCAGACGGGAACGTTTGCATTCTTCAGGCCGCGGGCGACGAAGCCGTAGGTATTGGTGGATGTGTCGGTGAGGGCTTCAGCGGCGCTGGCCATCTCGTCGAAGGTCGAGGGGTAGGAGAGGCCCTTCTTCTCGAACAGTTCCTTGTTCCAGTAGACGATCCAATAGTCCACCGAGAACGGAAGCGAGCGCAGCACGCCCTGCGAATCCTTGGCGAATTGCAGGCCGGCTTCCGCAAAGTCGCTTTCGACCAGAGACGGGTCGGTCAGCGTCGGATCCTTGACGAAGCCGCTGATGTCGGCAAGCCAGCCGCCCTTTTCAAACTGGCGCTTCTGGACGTGATAGCTGAGGTGCACGACGTCGAAGCTCGGCTTGCCGGAGCTGAGTTCGATTGTCGTCTTCTGACGCTGCTGCTGCTCGGGCGTGGCTTCGGCATTGACCTTGATGCCAGTCAGCGCTTCAAATTCGCTCAGATATTTGAGGATCGTTTCGCTGCGCGGGCTTTTGACGAGATTCACCTCGAGCGTCGTCCCGGCAAAGCGCTTCCAGTCGACCGCTGCCGAAGCAGGCTTGATGCCGAGCAGGCCGGCGGCACCGATCGCTGCTGTACCCGCCAGGAAATTTCGGCGTGTGGGACGAATGAATGATGATGACATGCTGCTCTCCTCCTCTTGTGTGGCCTGCGATCTCCTCACCGCAGGCGCCAGTCTAAATTCTCAGCGCGCGACTTCGCGCGTGATTGATATGCGCGGCAAGCGCATCGACGGCCCCTTGCGCGTTCCTTTGCTCAATTGCTTCCAGCACGCGAAGATGTTCGCCCATGACGGGGCCGACGCGCCCTTCGATGCGGAAGCGCTCCTGGCTGATCAGGCGCATCTTGATGGAGTTGACGCGATAGGCGTTCGAAATGATGGTGTTTCCCAGCGCATCGATGAAGGCATCATGCATGCCCCAGTCGACGGCCTGGGCGTGGACTTCCAGTTCATGTGAATGATTGCCGCCTTCGATTGCCGCGACGATCTCGCGATGCTGCTTCAGGAGTGCTGCAATCGTCTCGTCGCTTGCCGTCTCCGTGAAGATGCCAACGGCTTCCTTTTCGAGAAAAAGCCGGAGCTGAAAAGCTTCGCGGATGAGGTTGAGATCGATATGGGCAATCTGCAGACCGCGCTGCGGCACGGTCTTGATGAGGCCCTCGGCTTCAAGCCGCGGAATGAGCTCGCGGATGGCGCCAAGCGTCAGGCCGGTCAGTTCGACAAGCCTGCGCTGCGAGACGAATTGCCCGGGACGGACGTCACGCGCAAGCAGATGCCGGGTAAAGCTCTCATAAGCTTTCTCTCTCAGCGTCGGCGGCTCGTCGGCTCCATCCATCGGGTTCTCCTCGTACATGACCGCTATGCTGCCTTTGCGCGAAAAAGTCCGTCAAAGGCAAGAGCAAGCTCGCGCCTGCCGTCGGCGGAGATTGACGTCAAAGGCGGGCGAACCGCAAGCCACGTATCATCGCCTGTCATCTTTGCCACCATGACTTTCACAGCCGGTGTCACGGGATGCTTGAGAAGCTCGGCGACGAAGTGTTCGGCGCGGGGATCGTCATTGCCGTCGACGGCCATGGCCCGCACTTCATGCGGCGCAAAATTGGCCATGCCGGAAATTGCGCCCTGGCCGCCCATGCGCACACCCTTGGCGAGATGCCGTTCGTCGCCGATCAGGATGATCAGGTCGCCATGCTGGCGCAGCAGCGCTTCGGTGTAGGGCCAGTCGCCGGAGGAGTCCTTGACGCCGGTGACGATCGAGGGGAACGCTATTCGCAACCGGGTGATCAGGTCGACGCTCAACGTGACCATCGTCACCGAGGGAATATTGTAGACCAGAACGTCGCGTGCTGCACTGCCCAGCCGCGCAAAGACGTCGGCGAACCAGGCAAAGAGGCCGTCATCGCTCACATTCTTGAAATAGGAGGGTGGGGCGAGAAGAATATTGCGCGCGCCCTTGGACAAGGCCTGCGACATCTGCTGGGCGGCATCCTCGGCGGCATCGACGAGCACGCCGACAACGATCTGTCGAGGCTGGATGCCGGAGGCAGTGAACGTTTCGAGGATTCGCTCGCGCTCCTGGCTGCCGATGGATGCTCCTTCGCCCGTCGTCCCGAACAGCGTGACACTGGCGCAGCCCGAATCGAGGCTCCGCTTCGCCTGGGCGATCATGACCTCGGCGGCAATGGCGCCGCTGCTTTCAAAAGGCGTCGCCAATGCGACCGACAAACCAAACCCCGTCACCAATATACCTCCTCAATGTCAGTGAAAAATGACTAACATGTCAGTTGTTGGCTGTAAACCTGTTTGTGATGAATATTGCATTCGATGTTCTGGGACTGTGGATTGTTAGAGCACCGCGCCTCGGCCCAGATGGCTCATGCCGGCAATGCTGCAGGGGGGAATGTTTCCGGAGATGCCGGTTATGGCGCGCGGCCGATAAGGTGACGGCCGCGCGCCGAATTGCTTGAGGGCAGTCAGGGAGCGCAACTTGGAGGGTTGCGCTCCCTCTTTTCCTGCCGTCTCACCAGTCCAGGCGAAGGAGAGAAACGCCCTGACGCGGCAGGGAGAAGCGGAGATCGATCTTGCCGTCCGTGACGGAAACTGATGCCTTGTCGTCGATCTTAGCCAGCTTGCCGGAGGCTTCGAGCGTGGTGTAATCGGCGCCCTCGATATGCTCCGGCTTGCCCATTTCCTTCCAGATGCGGAAGGAGTTGGAGTGCTGCTCGTCCATCCGGAAGTGCTTGAGCGCGGCCGGACGGTTGCCCCAACCGTCGATCGAGAGACTGACTTCGGCGGAGGGGCCTGCTTCGTCATCGTCATGATAGTGCCAGACGAGAACGGAGACGCCCTTGTCGTCGCGGGTCGCCACGACATTGACGTCGGGCTTGTCGCGAACGCCGTGGCTCATGATGTCTTCGATATCGCGGCGATAGTCGCTCTCCGATTCGAGCCACAGGCCGCCGAGCTTGCCGAGCATGCGGAAGCCGTTCAGCACCGCCTTGTCGACACCGTTGGTGGCAAGATCCCGGAAGCCGTCGAAATAGGGCTGGTCGTCGAAGAGGAAGGCCCAGGTGACGGCCCCTTCGATCTCGATATTGGCGCGGCGCGACAATTCATAGGTGCGGATCATGCTTTCGACGACATAGACGCCGTAGAGCGGGCCGTTGCGATAGCCGTTCTGCGGATGGACGCGCGCCGAGCAGGCAGCGCAGCCTTCCGGGTCGGATTCGCCGATGACGACGGGCAGGTGCCGAAGCTCGGGAAATTCGTTGATGATGGCAAGATTGGTCTCGATGTCGCGTAGCTGCTTGTGCAGGCCCATGCGTACATGCCCGTCGAAGATGACCGGATTTCCCTTTGCATGGAAGGCGATGAAGTCGAGCGGTGGTTTGTTCTCGACGACGTGGCGCAGGAAGGCGCGCAGAAAGGTCTGCGCTTTTTCATTGGCGAATGCGCCGCAGGTGTGCGGGCCTCCGACACGCGCCTTCGGCAAGGCCCGTTTCACTGCGCGGGCGCTCGCATCATACATGGCGCAGAATTCCGGGATCGTGCCGGTCCAGTAGTGGCCGTCGGGCTCATTCCACACTTCCCAGGGCCAGGACGAGACCACGTCTTCGCCGTAGCGATCGGCGAGGTGCCGCGCCCAAGCTTCGATCAGGTCACCCCATTTCTTCAGATCCTTCGGCGGCGCTGTCCAGCCGGTGGTGATAGTCGCATACCGGTCTGCCGGCTCCCAATGATGCTTGTAGGGGCCATCGAAATCGGAAAGCGCTTCCGGTGTGAAGCCGATCTGGATCAGCGGAATGTTGCCAGCCTCGACATAGGCGTCGAAGATCTGGTCGATGATCGTCCAGTCGTAGACGGGATTGCCGTTTGCATCCTCGGTATAGGCATTGGTCGAGCCCCATTTCAGGGCCGGCTTGCCGTCTCCACTCGTCAAGAGATTATGGGCGCGGATGCGCGGGGCGACGGGGCTGAGTTCGGTTAGCTCTTTCAGGAGCTTCTTGCCGTGCGGGGAATAGGTATAGTTCGGCTCGTCATAACCGAACCAGTTCCACAGCGGTTTATATGGGCCTGTCGGCCTGCCGGCGTGAACGTTGATGGTCACGTCATAGGAACTCGTCATCGTCTTTTCCTCTTGAACGGTCATGCCTCAGCCTCCTCCCGAAGGCCAACCGACCAATTTTTTGATGAAGAGCGGCCGTCTTGGGAGGGCGCCGCGCTCGTCGCAAAAGCTAAGCGAAATGACCATTTTGTCAATAATACAAAAAAGTCACACTTAGGCGACGTTAAAAAACGCCTGAAAATCTGCGAGTTTTTAACATTTTAAAAATTACCTGTTGCCGTTTGCTGAAAAATTGTCGATAAATGCTGAGGAAAAGCCGAGTGTCTGGAGGAGACATAAGGGTCTCAAGGCCCCTATGCAGGCGCTTTTGCCGGAACGCGATCGATAACGGATTACAGGAAGCGCCCGCCCATGCGGGCCAAGGAGGAGGAGCGTCCGATGAAGTTCCCTAGATTTGCAGTCATTGTCTTATTATCTCTCGCTGCCCTTCCTGCTTACGCGCAGGATTTCATTGCCGGCATCCCGCGCAATGAAACGTTGATCATCCAGGGCACGCCGCAGCAGAATGCGGATTGGTTCAACGTCTGGGCGCCCGGCGGTGGCGGCGCGGCCAATGTCAACGGCCTGCAGCAGCTGACGACCGACACGCTCTGGTTCATCAATCCGGAGGGTGGTCCGGATGCCTGGCAGAACGCGCTCGCAACCGAGCCGCCTGCCTACAATGCCGATTTCACCCAAATGACGGTGAAGCTTCGCAAGGGCATCTACTGGAGCGACGGCGTCGAATTCACCAGTGATGACGTGGCCTATACGGTCCAGACGCAGATCGACCATCCCGGCATGTCCTGGAGCGCGCCCTTCACTGTCAATGTCGCCAGCGTGGAGAACCCCGATCCGCAGACGGTCGTCTTCCATCTGAAGAAACCCAATTCGCGTTTCCACACGCTGTTTACCGTGCGCTGGAACGCTGCCTGGATCATGCCGAAGCATGTCTTCGAAAAGGCCGGCGATCCCCTGGCATTCAAAAACAATCCGCCGGTATCGCTCGGTGCCTATGTATTGCAGAGCTACGACAAGGGCGGCAACTGGACCATCTGGAAACTGCGTGACGACTGGCAGCGCACTTCGATCGGCATGGCCGCCAAGGAGCCGCCGCAGGTCAAATATGTCGTCTACCGTGCTGCAGGTAACCCGGAGGCCCGTGTCATCGAACAGCGCAATCACAATCTCGATGTCATCAACGACATGGCACCCGAGGGCATGTTTGCGATGATGCGCGACAGCAAGAGCGTCGCCTCCTGGCTGAAGGGCTTCCCCTTCGCCCATCCCGATCCGACCCTGCCGTCGGTACTGCTCAACACCAAGAAGCCGCCTTTCGATAACAAGGATGTCCGCTGGGCGCTGGCATTGATGATCGATATCCGCGCCGTGGCACTCGGTTCCTACCGAGGCGCTGCCAATCTTGCAGCCCTTGCCACGCCGCCGACCGGCTCAGCACCGGACGATTATTATGCGCCGATGCAGGACTGGCTGACCAATTTCGAGCTTGATACCGGTAGCCGAAAGATCAAGCCCTACGACCCCAATATCTCGGCCCAGATCGCCACCATGGTCCGCGGACAGTGGGGCGATCAGATCCCGACCGATCCGAAACAGCTGCAGCGCACCTTCGGTTTCGGCTGGTGGAAGCAGGACATCCAGGCTGCGACCGAGCTGCTGCAGAAAGCCGGTTTCAAGAAGAGCGGCAATCAATGGCTGAAACCTGACGGCACGCCGTTCGTGATCCGCCTGCAGGTGGAAGGCGATGCCATTCCGACGCTTGCGCGTGCCGGCACTGTCATCGCCCAGCAATGGAGCCAGAACGGCATTGCAACCAAGGTCGACGTTGCCGGCCCGACCAACGGCCAGCGCCTCAGCACCGGCGATTTCGAAGCGGCGATCTACTGGAGCATCGAGACCTGGGGCGGTCATCCGGACCTGTCCTTCTTCCTGGACAGCTACCATTCTGAGTTCATCAAGCCGCTCGGCCAGATCCAGCCGCCGCGCAACCTGCAGCGCTGGCAGGATCCGCGCCTCGATCAGCTGATCGCGAAAAACCGGTCCATCGCTTTCGATTCACCCGATGTCACCAAAGTCGGCCAGGACTTTCTGAAGCTCGCCGTCGAAGAGATGCCGATGATCCCGCTGATGGCTTACAACAAGTTTGCACCGTTCGACACGACCTACTGGACCAACTATCCGAGTGCTGAAAACCCCTATTCCGCCTCGGGTCCGAACTGGTCGAACATCCGTTACATGGTGGTCGGCCTGAAGGCCAATCCGGCCGCTCCCAAGAACTGACCGTGTCGATATGGGGGGTGGCCGGGCAGTCGGCCGTTCCCCTTCTGCTATTGGAGGGTGGATGCCATGAATGGCTTTCTGATCTATGCGGGCAAGCGTTTCCTGCAGTTCCTTTTCGTCGTCGTCATCGGCATCACGCTTGCGTTCCTGATCGCGCATTTCTCGCCGGTCGATCCGGTGGAGCAAACGGTGTCGCTGCTGACGAGCTTCGGCTCGACCGACCCGCAGGCAGTCGAAATTCTGCGACAGTCTCTGCGGGAGCTCTATGGAACCGGCGGCCCGCTTCTCGATCAGTATTTCACCTTCTGGGAGCGGGTGCTGACCGGCGATTTCGGTCCCTCGCTGTCGTCCTTCCCGACGCCTGTCATGACGGTCATCGGCCGCGCCTTGCCCTGGACCGTCGGCCTGCTGACGCTTGCAACCATCATCGCCTGGATCATCGGCAATCTGCTCGGCGCGCTTGCCGGCTATTTCCGCAACAGCCGGCTTCTCAAGCTCGCTGGCATCGTCATCATGGCACTACAGCCGATCCCGACCTACATTATCGGCCTCAGCCTCGTCATTCTCTTCGGTTTCATCTGGCCGATCCTGCCGATCAGTGACGGCGCGCAGGTCAACCTCGCGCCTGCCTTCAACTGGGTCTTCATCAGCTCGGTCATCGAACACGGCATCCTGCCGGCGCTGACGCTGGTGCTCGTCGGCATCGGCGGCTGGTTCATCTCCATGCGCTCGCTCGTCTCCAACATCGTCACCGACGACCATGTGGTCTATGCCGAGCTCGGGGGCGTACGTTCACGCAGCATCTTTTCGCATTATGTGGCCCGCAATGCCATGCTGCCGCAGGTCACAGGGCTCGCGCTAAGCCTCGGCAATGTCTTCGGCGGCGCCGTCATCGTCGAATTCGTCTTCAACTACCCCGGCATCGGCAAGTTGTTGATTTCAGGCATCTATTCCGGTGATTACAGCCTGGTGCTCGGCGTGACGACGATTGCCATCATCGCCGTCGCCTCCGCCGTCTTCGTGATCGATATCATCTATCCGTTGATCGATCCGCGCGTGAAACTGGGATAATTGCGATGTTCAAGATCCTCAGAGACCTGCTCCGCTACAACAAGGAATTCCTGTTCGGGACGATCCTGATCCTGATCATCCTCGGCCTGATCGTGGCCTCCTTCTTCTCTCCCTATGACGAGAATGCCATCTATGTCGTCGCCCCCGACATGCCGCCGTCTGCCGAATTCTGGCTCGGCACGACATCGCGCGGCCAGGAGGTGTTCTGGCAGATCGCCGCATCGCTTCGCAACACGCTCCTCTTCGGCATCATCGTTGCCGTCATCAGCCGCCTCATTGCGCTGGTCGTCGGCCTGGTCTCCGGCTATATCGGCGGACGCACCGACCAGATCATCATGGGCATCAACGATACGCTCGGCGCATTGCCCAACATTCCGATCCTGCTTCTCCTGGTCTTCGTGCTGCGCGACCAGATGACATGGTCGATGCTGGCGATCGTCGCGGCCCTGCTCGGCTGGACACATGACAGCCGGCTGATCCGCTCAGTGGCGCTCTCGCTCCGCCACCGCGAGTTCACCCGGCATGCGGTCTTCGCCGGCATGCGCACGTCGCAGATCCTCATCCGCGAGCATCTTCCTTATGTGATGCCGATCGTCTTCTTCACGACGATGAACAATCTCATCTGGGCGATCGGCCTGGAAGTGACGCTCTCCGTGCTTGGCTTCTCCGACATCAACCGGCCGACGATCGGCGGCATGATCTATTGGGCCAATGCCCATTCCGCCATGGTCGCCGGCATCTGGTGGTGGGTGGCCTTCCCGATGCTCTTCGTGGTGATCCTCTTCCTCGGCCTCTTCATGCTCGCCATGTCGGTCAACGAATATATCGATCCCCGCTCGCGGCTGGCTCGGATGGGAGCCTGAGACGATGCAGAATCTTTTGAGGAAAGCGCCTTTGACCCTCGTCGAAAACTCCCGAGACGCGCTGACGATCGACGGGCTGAAATGCTATTACGTCAACGACTATTTCGGCGTCCGGCGCGAGATTCGCGCCGTCGATGACATCAGCCTGACGGTACGCAAGAACGAGATCTACGGCATCGCCGGAGAATCCTCGAGCGGCAAGACCTCGTTGATCAAGACGCTTGCCGGGGCCATCCGGCCGCCGATGCGGGTCGTCGGCGGCACCGTCAATTTCAACTTCGATGGAAAGCTGATCGACGTCTACGGCGAACCGCAGAAAATGCGGTCTGCGCGCTGGCGCCACCTGTCCTATATCATGCAAGGCTCGATGAACGTGCTGAACCCGGTCCGGCGCGTGAAGCACGCTTTCAACGATTTCGCCTTCCGGCACATGAACCTTGATCCGGCTACCTTTCGTGAGCGGATCGAGGCGCATCTCGCCCGCCTGCATCTCGATCCGCATGTGCTCGAAGCCTTTCCGCATCAACTTTCAGGCGGCATGCGCCAGCGACTGACCATTGCGCTCGCGACCGTCTGCGAACCGGAATTCATCATCGCCGATGAGCCGACGACAGCGCTCGACGTTCTGGTGCAGCAGGATGTTCTGGCATTGATCAAGGAGGTGCAGACGCGCATGCAAGCCTCGGTCATCTTCGTAACCCACGATATGTCCGTCCATGCCGCAATCACCGATCGCCTCGCGATCATGTATGCCGGGCGGCTGGCCGAAGAGGGGCCGACGCAGGGGATTTTCGACAATCCGCAACATCCCTATACGGTCCACCTGATCGGCAGTCTGCCGCGGATCGGTGATACGAAAACCAGAAAAAGCCTACCGGGCAAACCGCCGGCGCTCTCGAACCCGCCTTCGGGATGCCGCTTCCACCCGCGCTGTCCGATTGCGATCGACAGATGCTCGAAGGAGGTGCCCGTCATGCAGCCAAGCGCGACCGGCGGGCGTGTCGCATGTTTCAGGGCGGGGGAGTACAAAATCCAATGAGCGGCGAACACCTTCTCCAACTTGAAAACGTCACCAAGCTCTTTCCGATCGGCGGCTTCTTCTCGCGTGCCAAGATGACGGCGGTTAACGAGGTCAGCTTCGCGCTCGAGGCTGACAGACCCGAGATCTTCACGATTGTCGGCGAATCCGGCTCCGGCAAATCGACGCTTGCCAAGATGATCCTTGGCAATGAGAAGGCTGATCGCGGCACCATCCGCTTCGACGGTGCGGATATCGGTGATATTCGCAGCCGCAACGCCCGCGAAGCCTTCATGACCAGGGTTCAGCCGGTTTTCCAGAATCCCTTCGAAGCGTTCAATCCGCTGACGCGCATTGACGAATATCTGTATGCCACCGCCCATCGCTTCAAGGATGCGAAGAGCCGCGCCGACAGGGAGGCGCTGGCCGACATGGCGCTGCAGCGGGTCGGCCTCTCCATTGCGGAGGTTCGCGGACGGTATTCGCACGAATTGTCGGGCGGCCAGCTCCAGCGCATTGCGGTGGCACGTGCGCTCATTCCCGAACCCAAGCTGATCGTCGCCGACGAGCCGGTCTCGATGGTGGATGCATCGCTGCGCATGTCGATCGTCAATCTTTTCCGCGACTTGCGTGATACGCTGAAGGTGTCGATCATCTATATCACGCATGATCTGGCGACCGCCTACTACATCGCCGACCGGGTCATTATCATGCGCAAGGGCGTGGTGGTCGAAAGCGGCGATGCACGCACCGTGCTAGACAATCCGCAGCACGAATATTCGATCGCTTTGAAGAATGCCGTGCTGCCGCCTGATCCTCGTGAGGCGTCGACGATCATTCGCCAGCGCCAGCAGGATGCCGGCGCACTTGCGCATCGGGAGATCGTCAACGCCTGATAAGGTCACGCCACCTGGGGCGCGGCCATGTTCTCGGTCTCAGGAGGCGCGGAAACGCAGATTTCCGGCCGAAAGTTCGCTGACCGAGGCGCAACCCATCAGCTTCATGCCGCGCTCGATTTCGGTTCGCATCTGCAGGAGCGCCCGTTCGACGCCTGCCTGGCCAGCCGCTGCAAGCGGGAACAGATAGTAGCGCCCGACGCCGACGGCCTTGGCGCCAAGCGACAGTGCCTTCAGCACATGGGTGCCGCGCTGGATGCCGCCATCAACCATCACATCGATCCGGTCTCCGACGGCCTCGACGATTTCCGCGAGCTGGTCGAAGCCGCTGCGCGAACCGTCGAGCTGACGCCCACCGTGATTGGAAAGCACGATGCCAGTGCAGCCGATATCGATCGCACGCTTGGCATCCTCGACCGTCATGATGCCCTTCAGGCAGAAATGTCCGTCCCAGATTTTCACCATGTCGGCGACGTCGTCCCAGTTCATGGCGGGATCGAGCATTTCGGTGAAATAGCGGCTGATCGACATGGTGCCGCTGCCCATGTCGACATGGCTGTCGAGCTGCGGCAGGCGGAATTTCTCATGCGTGAAATAATTGATGGCCCATGCCGGTTTTACGGCAAACTGGGCCATGCCTGACAGATTGAGCTTGAAAGGGATGGCAAAGCCGGTGCGCTTGTCGCGCTCGCGGTTGCCACCGGTGATGCTGTCGACGGTCAGCATCATCACCTGCACGCCGGCCTGCTTGGCTCTCGCCATCATTTCTCTGTTGAGGCCGCGATCCCTGTGGAAATAGAACTGATAGACCTGCGGTCCGCTACTGATCTTACGCGCCTCTTCCAGGCTGATCGTGCCGAGCGACGACACGCCGAACATCGTGCCGAATTTGCCGGCGGCATGGGCGACCGCCCGTTCCCCCTCGTGATGAAAGAGCCGCTGCAGGGCCGTCGGCGAGCAATAGACCGGCATGGCAAGTTTCTGGCCCATGACGGTAACCGACATGTCGACCTCGCTGACGCCGCGCAGCACGCTCGGCAGAAGATCGCAGCTCTCGAAAGCAGATGTATTGCGCCTGTAGGTAACCTCATCGTCCGCCGCGCCGTCGATATAGTTGAAGATCGGGCCGGGGAGGCGCTTTTTGGCTAGGCGACGGAAGTCATGGAAGTTGTGGCAATCGGAAAGGCGCATGATCGAGTCCAAGGTTTTCAGGCCGCCGCCGCGTCATGCTTTCACACGGTGCCGTGGCGGCCAATAAATAGGCCATGTGAGATCCGTTTATCGGCCTCCTCCTGACCCAGCGCGTATGGGATACGATCTTTATGGCACCAATCTCAAGCTCTCTCAGGAGCATCTTTGTCGGTGAAGGCTGTTTTTATTGTAGGACTGTCGTCCGAGCCGGCGCTCGTTGTGAAAAGCGCCAGTTCCAATGGACGCCTTCCTGAATAACAACTAGCGGATTGTTTCCATCCACACTCTGATGTCGCTCATCGAGCGAACGAGAATCGTTGGATTGTCTAGTGAAGGGATAAAGCCCCAGCTCTGCCAGAAACCTTCGGCTTCCTCATCAATGGCGCGAACGACGATCGCTCGGCCGCCGACGAGATCTGCGCCAGCTATACAGCGATAAAAAGCATCCCGGACCAGCGCTGTCCCGATACCGCGACCAAAATAGCGGCGATCGACCGCAAGCTGACCGATGAGCAGACATGGGATCGGGTCGGGTGGCTGACCGGTGCGGATTTTGCGGCTAACAACATTTGGAGCGATCACAGTCGGGGCCAGGCCATAGTAGCCGACGATCACATCATCATCGTGCATGATGAAGACCCGTGTGAAGCCATGTTGCTGGTTGGACCTTGCAAAGGTGGCAAGCCAATTGTCGAGGGCCGGTTTACCGCAACTGAATGCGTCCAGGCGATGACGCTCAGAAAGCGGCTCGATCCTCGACAAACCCACTGGTTTAATGTTCCCTGGGCAATTGGCGGAGCAGACGTTCGGCGACCTTGGTGGGTACGGCAGCGGGGGGCGCTTCGATGGCTGCGACAAAGGCCTCAAAGGCATCAGCCGAAATGCGGACGACGCTCTCGTTGAGCATTGTAATCTGTGCTTCCTGCAAGGCGGCTCGACGCATGAACTCGGTCCGGGAAAGACCGGTCAGTGCAGCTCCGCGATCGATAATCGCGAGATCGTCATCACGGAAGCGCATCGAAACCGGTGTTTCCTTGCGGGCATTGATGGGCATATCTCTTCCTCTTTCTCAAGAGGAAATGTAATGCAGAATGCGTTACATTGCAATAATTATCGGCCCTGCGGTTGATGACCAATTCGAGAGCGCGTGATGCCACATATGCGCGAACGAGAGGAAAGCCTTGCAGGTGGGATAACACTCTTACTCCCTCGAGAATATCAATCCCAAGCTCTTTAGGGGGCATCTTTGTCGATGAGGATTTATTTTATTATCGGACCGCGATCCGAAATAGCCCTCGCCCCGGAGACTGCGAGATCAGTGGCCGGGCTTCACCGCCAGCCAGATGACATGCCGTGCACCGCCGCGCTTGCCGTTGGCGCGCGTATTGATCGCGTCGACCGCAAAGCCGCTATCCTTTAGCCGGCGGGTGAAGGATGGATCAGGCCCTGAGGACCAGACGGCGAGCACGCCGCCGGGGCGGAGCGCCTCGCGAGCGGATTTCAGCCCGGCAAAATCATAAAGCCGGTCGTTGGATTTGCGGGTCAGCCCGTCGGGGCCGTTGTCGACGTCGAGCAGGATAGCGTCATAGCCGGCCTTTCCGGCACTGATTGCCTTGCCGACATCGCCCTGATGGATCGAGACACGCGGATCGTCGAGGCAGCCCTTGAAGACCTCCGCCATTGGACCCCGCGCCCAGGCGACGACCGCCGGCACCAGTTCGGCGACGACGACACCGGCATCCTCGGGCACTACAGCCAGTGCTGCCCGCAGCGTAAAGCCCATACCGAGGCCACCGATCAAGATTTTCGGCTTCGGATGCGATTTGATCCGCTCGTATGACAGCGTGGCGAGCGCTTCTTCCGAGCCGCTGAGGCGGCTGTTCATCAGCTCGTTGGTGCCGAGCATGATGGAAAATTCGGATCCGCGCTGCTTCAGCCGTAGTTCACCGCCGTCGCCAGGAATGGTCGCGGAATCGAGCTGGATCCAGGGAAGCATGGCAGTTTCGTCTCGCTGAAAGGGACCGTCCCCTAGCATAGGGTGACGGTCGAAGCCAGCAAGCCTTGCTCAGACCACGCGCACGAAATGGTCCGGCTCATGTTCCACCACCTGGTCCCGCGGCGCGGCGGAACGGCGGCGGATATCCTCAACCTCCTGCGGCTGCAGGCGCATGCGCGGATCGTCGAAGCGCACATCCGGATCCGGCACGGCAGAGAGCAGCAGGCGGGTGTAGGGATGCAGTGGATTGTCGATCACCTTGGCGGTGTTGCCCCATTCGACGATCTGGCCAGAATACATGACCGCAATATCGTCCGCCACATAGCGGGCGGTGGCGATATCATGGGTGATGTAGAGCAGGCCGAGATTCATCTCCTTCTTCATCTCGTTCAGGAGATTGAGAACGCCGAGGCGCACGGAGACATCGAGCATCGAAGTCGGTTCGTCGGCCACGATCACTTCCGGCTGGGCCGCAAGGGCGCGGGCGATATTGATGCGCTGGCGTTGGCCGCCCGAAAGCTCATGCGGATATTTCGGTGCGACAATATCGGGATCGAGCTTCACGCGCTCAAGCAGTTCACGCACCGTCGCGTTGATCTGATTGCCACGGATATCGGGCCGGTGCAGCTTCAGCGGCCGCTGCAGATGATGGGCGATCGTGTGGGCCGGGTTGAGCGAGGCAAAGGGATCCTGGAAGATCATCTGTACCGAACGGCGGTAGCGGGCGATCTCGTCCGCCTTGGCGCCTTCGACGGGGCGGCCCTTGTAGAGAATCTGGCCTGTGGTCGGCGAATATTCACGCATCGCCATGCGGGCGCAGGTCGTCTTGCCGCTGCCGGATTCACCGACAAGCGCCAGCGCACGGCCGGCATGCAGCGAAAAGGAGATGGCGCGGGCGGCATGAACCGTGGAAGCGCCGAGACCGAAGGTCTTGGTGACCTTGTCGAGGGCGAGGATGGCATCGCTCATAGCAGCACGCCTCCGTGAAGCGAAGGGAAGGAGGCCCAGAGTTTGCGGGTGTATT
Source organism: Rhizobium sp. KNZ14-9A (assembly GCF_056755015.1). NCBI lineage: Bacteria > Pseudomonadati > Pseudomonadota > Alphaproteobacteria > Hyphomicrobiales > Rhizobiaceae > Rhizobium > Rhizobium sp. KNZ14-9A. The sequence continues at coordinate 1,616,438 of NZ_JBPGXB010000004.1, read as the reverse complement.
CGTGCTGCGGCACCTTGTAGATCGCCTCGGCACCGTTCTGCTCGACGAGCTTGCCCTGAAGCATGATGCCGATGCGGTCGCAGAACTGCACCATCAGCCCGAGATCGTGGGTGATGAAGAGCACCGAGAAGCCGAACTGCTTCCTGAGTTCGTTGATGCGCTGCAGGATTTCCCGCTGCACCACCACGTCAAGCGCCGTCGTCGGCTCGTCCATGACGACAAGTTTAGGATCGAGCGCCATACAGATGGCGATAACGATGCGCTGACGCATGCCGCCGGAAAACTGGTGCGGATAGTTGCGCATGCGATCCGGCGCGATATCGACGAGCCGCAGCATCTCGGCCGTGCGCTCACGCGCCTCGGCCCTCGTCATGCCCTTGTGAGTGCGAAGCACATCGTAGAACTGGTCTTCGATGCGCAGCACCGGGTTCAGCGAGTTCATGGCGCTCTGGAAGACCATGGCGACCTCGCGCCAGCGGAAGGCGGCAAGCGCCTTCGCGTCGAGTTCCAGCACATCGCGGCCGGCAAGCAGGATCTGGCTCTCCTTGCGGATCAGCGCCGGCGGCTTGTGCAGGCGGCCGATGGCAAAGGCGATCGTGCTCTTGCCGCAGCCGGATTCGCCGGCCAGGCCGAAGACCTCGCCCGGTGCCACGTCGAAGCTGACATTGTCGACGGCGCGAAAGTCCTTCTCCTCGCCGATATAGTCGATGGTGAGGTTCTTCACGGAAAGCAAGGGTTGCGTCACAGGCGACCCTCCCCGGAGCGGATGAGCAGGGACCAGCGCTTCAGATGATTGCCGGTGCGCAGGCGCGGATTGGCGATTTCGTCGACGGCGAAATTCAGCAGCGACATGCCGATGCCGAGGAAGGCGAGCGCAAAGCACGGCGTGAGGATATCCCACCAGGCCCCGACCGAAAGTGCGGAAGCCTTTTGCGCATTATAAAGCATGGTGCCCCAGGAAACGACGCGCGGATCGCCGAGGCCGAGGAATTCCAGCGTCGCCTCGGTGATGATGGCGAAGATGACGCTGCCGATGAAATTGATGCCGACGATGGAAATCACGTTGGGGAAGATCTCGAATGTCATGATGCGCCATTGCGGCTCGCCCATCATCTCAGCCGATTTGACATAGTCCTTCTGCTTGACTGAGAGCGTTTCGGCGCGGGTCACGCGCGCACCCCAGGCCCAGGATGTGCCGCCGAGGATGAGGGCGATGACGAGTGGGCTCGCCTGGCCGATGAAGGCTGCAAGAACGAGCAGCAGCGGTAGGTTCGGCACGACCAGCACCATATTCGTAAAGAAGCTGATGACCTCATCCGTCTTGCCGCCGCGATAGCCGGAGATAATGCCGAGTGCGGTGCCGACTGCGGTGATCAGCAGGCCTGCGCCGAAACCGACGGCAAGCGAGGTTCGCGCGCCATAAATCAGTCGGGCAAAGACGTCCTGACCGATACGCGTCGTGCCGAGAATATGATCGACGGACGGCGGCTGGTGCGGACGGCCGGTACGGGCCGCGGGATCATAATGCGTCAGCAACGGTGCGGCGACCGCGACAATGATGATGAAGGCGATGATGGCGAGGCCGATCAGCGCCTTGCGATTGCGGAGCAGGCTCTTCATCTCACGCTCCCTTCAGTCGCGGATCGAGCAGCACGTAGCTGACATCGACGACGAAATTGGCAATCAGCATGGTCGCGGTCATGATGAGAAGCTGGCCCTGGATGACAGGATAGTCGCGGGCGAGGATCGCTTGATAGAGGATGTTGCCGAGGCCGGGATAGTTATAGACGACCTCGGTCACCAGCGAGCCGCCGAGAATGGTGCCGATGGCGATGGCAAGGCTGGAAACGGTCGGCAGCAGTGCGTTGCGGGCCGCATACCAGAGCATCACATGCCGGTCGGACAGGCCCTTGGCGCGGGCCATGACGATATAGTCTTCGCCGAGCAGGTTGATCATGTTGTTGCGCATGGTGACGGTGAAGCCGCCGACCAGCACGGTGCAGAGTGTAATCATCGGCAGGATGCCGTGATAGGCTACACTGGCGATATATTGAAAGCTGAAGGCCGGATCGAGCGACGGATCGGCCGCATAGCCGTTCGGAAACCAGCCGAGGGTGAAGCCGAAGAAGAAGAGCACGATCAGCGAGGTGACGACGGCCGGTACCGACGTCGCGAAGATCGCGCCGATCGAGACGATGACGTCGAATTTGCTGCCGCGCCGCCAGGCTGCGACGATACCGAGGAAGGTGCCGAGCGCGAAGCTGATGATCGTCGCCGTGCCCATCAGGCCGACGGTCCAAACCAATGCGTGGCCGAGCACAGACGTGACCGGCAGCGGGAAATATTTGATCGAGCGGCCGAGATCGCCGGTGAAGATGCTGCCGAGATAGGTCAGATATTGCTGCCAGAGCGGCCCGTCGACGAAGCCGAAGGTGAGCTTCAGCGCCTGCAGGCTTTCCGGCGGCAGTTCGGCGCCCGCACTCGAAAACATGATGCGCACGGGATCGCCCGGCATCAGCCTGGGCAGGAAGAAATTGATCGTCGCTGCCGCGATGAAGGCCGCCAGGTAAAAGGCGAGGCGGCGAAGCAGAAAAGCCATGGGGACTCCGTCAAAACGGGAGCGGCGCTTGCCGCGCCGCTCCTGCCGTTTCTAGTGGCTTAATTGACCGGCTCAAGCGCCAGCAGGTTCAGAAGACGTGCCGGGTTGGTACGCGAGATGGACGGATTGACGAAGGGATTTTCCTTGGTCGACCAGCCGGTGAAGCGCTTGGTGTTGTACTGATACCAGTTCGGATTGTTGAAGACCGGGATGACAGGCATGTTTTCGGCAACGATGCGCTGAGCCTTGTTCATCGCTTCCTTCTGCTTGTCGAGGTCGGCCGTGTGGGTGAACTGGGTCACCAGATCTTCCACTTCAGGGCTGAACCAACGCTGCGCGGTGAAGCGGGTCTTGCCCTTATCCGATGCGCTGAAGGCGCGCTTGTAGGGGTAGTAGGGCGATGCCGATGCCGGCAGGCTGTTGATTGCCGCATCGAACTTGCCGTCGATGAGGTCGGAGGTCCAGACGGCTTCTTCCGGCGTCTCGATCTTGGCGTCGATGCCGACGGCCTGCATGCCTTCGATGGCGATGTTGACCGTGTCGATCCAGTCCGTCCAGGCGTTCGGAACGATGATCGAGAAGGAGATCTTCGAGCCGTCAGGATTGTCGCGCAGACCGTCGCCATCCTTGTCGACATAGCCGGCTGCATCGAGCAGCGCCTTGGCGGCATCGGCGTCGTAGGCGCCGAACTTGCCGAAGTCGGCCTTGATGGACGGGTCCGCCCAGCTCTTGTAGAGCTCGCCCATCAGGCCCGGGTCTTCGTTCAGCGTCGGATAGCCGTAGCCGGCCACATCGATCATCGTCTTGCGGTCAAGCGCCATGGAGACCGCCTGGCGGAACTTCACGTCGTTGAAGGCCTTCTTGTTGGCCTCGTTCGAAGTCTCGAGATTGAACAGGAAGGCAACCATGCTGCTCGGCGAATACCAGTAGTGATAATGAGCCGGATCCTTCGAGACATAGACATTGTCGATATCGGGAATGAAGGAAACGCCCCAGTCGAGCGTGCCGTCGGCAGTCGCCGTCAGGATCTGGTTGTTGTCGGCAAGCTGCGGGAAGCGCATGCAGTCGATCTTCAGGTGCTCTGCATCCCAGTAATTCGGGTTGCGGCACTGGTCATAGGTCTGGCCGGTGAAGCGCGGCACTTCCGTCAGCGGGCCACTGCCGACAGGGGTTTCGTTGGCATAGGTGATCGGATCGGCAACGTCCTTCCAGACATGTTCCGGCACGATCGGCAGCTGCGACAGCTGCTCGGCGGCAAGCGAGCTCGGATTGGCGAGCGTGAAGCGTACCGTCTGGGCGTCTACAGCCTGCACATCGGTGATGAAGCTCCAGATGCTGACGAAGTCGAGCGCCGGGAATTTCTTCAGATAGTCATAGGTGAACTTGACGTCGGCAGAGGTCAGCGACTTGCCATCCGACCACTTCAGGTTCGGGCGCAGCTTGAAGTCGATGCTCTTCAGGTCGTCGGAGAGCTTGAAGCTTTCGGCCAGACGATAGACCGGCTTGTTGCTGTCGAAGCGGTTGAAGATGACCAGCGGCTCATAGATGAAGTCGAGAGTCGACTGGCGCGACGAGGTCTGGTTGAACGGGTTGAAGTTGCGCACCCAGGTCGTGGCCGGCTCGATATTGGCCGTCAGGATGGTCTGCGCCATGGCCGAGCCTGACAGCATGGTCAGGGCCGCGGCCGCTAGGATATATTTCTTCATGTCAAATTCCCCTTTTCTTATGCGGTGAAAAATGGCGGCGACGGTCAGGAGATCAGCGCGCTTGCAAACATGGCTTCGACTTCCGCCTGGGCCGCGCGATAGTCGATCTTGAGAGTCCCGAGGCGGGCCTTGCCGGCGGCAATACGCTTCTGCGCTGCGTCGGTCAGCGGGCGCGCGGCCTTGGCTGCGGCTTCGCTTTCCTTGACATCGCCGTGGCTGTGGAGTGCGACGTCGAAGCCGGCATCGAGCACTTGGGCGACGCGTTCCGGCAGGGTGCCCTGCAGCGACTCCATGAAGATGCAATCGGAGATCAGCACGCCGTCATAGCCCATGTCGTTGCGGATCACGTCACGCATGATCGGCGAGATGGAGGCCGGAAGCTCTGCATCATAGGCGGAGTAGACGACATGGGCGACCATCGCCCAGGGCGTATCCTTCAGCGCCACGAAAGGCTTGAAGTCGGTGGCAGTGAGCGTCTCGCGCGAGGCATCGACGACCGGGCGCTCCTTATGGGAATCGAGCGTGGCGCGGCCATGACCCGGAATATGCTTCATGACCGGCATGTTGCCGGTTTCGAGAAGCCCATCGACCACTTCGCGGCCCAGTGCGGCGATGAAATCCGGATCCGGGCCAAAGGAGCGGGCGCCGATCACAGCGCTCGTCGTCTCGAAAACGAGATCGAGAACAGGCGAGCAGCCGCTCGAAAGACCAAGTTCGCTCATCATTGCGCCCATGGCCTGGGTGGAAAGGCGCAGCGCCTTCTTGCCGAGGTCGAGATCGTGGCGAGCAAGCTCGGCGAACTGGCCGAAGCTGCGGAAGAGCGGCCAGGGGCCGGCATCCATATGCTGCACACGACCGCCTTCCTGGTCGGTGAAGACGGGAGCATCCTCGCGGCCGACGGCCTCGCGGAAACGATCGATCAGGATCTTTGCCTGTTCCGGATTGCGCAGGTTGCGGCGACCGACGAAGAGGCCGAGCGGATTGGTCTCGCGGAAGAGGGCGAATTCGTCGTCCGAAAGTGTGGGATTGGGAAGGCCGACGAAGAGAGCGAGCGGGGTCGAGGACACTATTTCAAAACTCCGGTATCAGATGGTCATTTCGGCTGGCTTCGCAGCATGCCTTCGTAAATGCCCTTGTCGGGGGCGGGAATTTCGACCGCGCCGGCGGTCTTGACGTAGAAATCGGCGGGGCCGGCATCGCCGATGAAGGCATAGGCGTGGCCGAGCGTCTTCAGGTTTTGCAGGCAGGCGGAAAAGAGGGCGAGGCCGATGCCCTTGCCACGCGCCGTGGGATCGACGCCGGTCGGGCCGAAAAAGCCACGTGCCGTCGTGTCATAGCAGGCAAAGCCAGCGAGCTTGCCGTTTTCGACGGCGATCAGACAGGCAACGGGCTGGCGGGAGAAGGCGACGGTGACTTCACTTGCCCAGTTTTCGCTGAAGTGCTCGCGCACCCAGCCGGCCACGACGTGAAGTTCCGGCGGCAGAGCCGGACGGATTGTGATGCCGACGGAGCCGGCTTTTTCTTTCAGTTCCGCGAGCTTCGTGGAATATAAGCTCACAAGCAGGTCCGACACCCGAATTCCTCCAGTTGTTCCGCTATTACGGAATGTATCCCCTTTTAATGACATAGCTTTGGATATATGGGCGGCCATGTCAACAGGCTTTTTACGAGGCAGGCTCGGTTCAACTGAGGGTAGGTAAAACAAAACGGCCCGGTTTGACCGGGCCGTTGGGCAATCTTTAAATTGTGATCCGGCTCAGATCCCGGCGTCTATCCACAGGGCATGGAAATGATGGACAGGTCCATGGCCGGAACCGACCTCCAATTCGCCTGCGAAAGCGACCGCTTGCGCAAGATAGGTTTTCGCGGTCGCGACGGCCACTTGCGGCAACGCGCCCTTTGCGAGCTCGGCGGCAAGCGCGCTGGAAAGGGTGCAGCCCGTGCCATGTGTGTTTTTGGTCGGTACGCGTTTCGCCTCGAACCAGTGAAGGCCAGAGGCGGTCGACAGCACGTCGGGGCTTTGGTCGCTGTCGAGATGGCCGCCCTTGACCAGCACCGCGGTGGGGCCGAACGCACGCAGGCGCTCAGCCTGTGACGCCATCTGCTCGCGGCTTTCAGCAACCTCTTCGTGCAGCAGCGCGGCCGCCTCCGGCAGATTGGGGGTCAGCAGCGTTGCGAGCGGCAGCAGGTGCCGCGTCAGCGCATCGACGGCCTGCGGGTCGAGGAGCGCTGCTCCACCCTTGGCGATCATGACCGGATCGACGACGATAGGGATGTCGCGATGAGGTGCCAGCGCCTCGGCAACAGCTTCGGCAATGCCGGCATTGGCGATCATGCCGATCTTGACCGCGTCGACGCGCACATCGGCAAAGACCGCCTTGATCTGCTGAGCGACGAAGTGCGGCGGCACGAGATGCACGCCGGTCACTCCTTGGGTATTCTGCGCCGTCAATGCCGTCAGCGCCGCCATGCCATAGACGCCGCGCGCCGAGAAAGCTTTGAGATCGGCCTGAATGCCGGCACCTCCAGAGGGATCGGAGCCGGCGATGGATAAGACGTTGCGGATCATCGGCGAACCTTTCGGATTCCCTCGGCGATGCGGATCGTCGCTGCTCGCGGATCCGGCGTACCGCAGATTGCCGAGACGACAGCAAACCCATCGGCACCTGCCGCGAAGACGGAAGCGACATGCTCGCTCTTCAGTCCGCCGATCGCAACCGTCGGAACGGGTGCGGCTTTCACCAGCTTCGCCAGCCCATCGAAACCGATCGGTTGCTTGTGGTCGGTCTTCGTGGATGTCGCAAAGACCGGTCCGATGCCGGCATAGTCGACAACAGCTGGGTCGATGGCTGCTGCCAGCGCTTCGGTCTCGACCGACAGGCCGAGGATCATGTCCGGGCCGATCATCGCACGGGCGGCGACGGGTCCCGCATCGTCCTGGCCGATATGCAGACCGTCGGCGCCGATCGCAACGGCTGCCTCGACGTCATCGTTGATAACAAGCAAAGCGCCGGTACCCTTTAGGATATCTTTGAGCGCCAGACCGGTCTCAATCATCCTTGTCGTTCCGCCATGCTTGTCGCGCAGCTGCACCATTGTTGCGCCACCGGCGACGGCAAGCCGCGCAGTCTCGACCATGCCGATTCCGGCGCAGAGATCGGGGTCGAGAACGAGGTAGAGGGAAAGATCGAAGCGTTTCATGCGGCGCTGATCCTGACCTTTGCATCGAGTGTCGCGCCATCGAGCGCGGCAAGCTGATCGAGGAAGCGCCAGGAGAAGGAGCCGGGACCATCCGCATTTTTCGCGGCCTCCTCGCCAGCAACAGCGAAAGTAGCAAGTGCAGCAACAGCGGCTGCGAAAGGGTCTGCGGCAATGGTGGCGGCGAAGGCGCCTGTCAGGCAGGTCAGCGAGCAGCCGAGCGCGGTCACCTGCGGCATCAGCGGCGAGCCGCCTTCGACGCGCAAGGCCTGCGCGCCGTCAGTCACGAAATCCACGACTCCGGTGACGGCGACGACCGCGCCATGCCGTTCGGCAAGCAGCCGCGCGGATGCCTCGGCCTGCTCAACCGGGTCACGGCTGTCGACGCCCTGGCCACGGCTCTCGCCGCCGGCAAGTGCGATGATTTCGGAAGCATTGCCGCGAATGATCGTCGGGCGAAGCGCCAGGAGATCGGCAGCAGCCTTGCGCCGGAAGGATGTTGCGTAATGAGCGACCGGATCGAGGACCCAGGGCTTGACATCCGCACTGGCCGCCGTTGCCGCGGCATGCATGCCGTCGATCCATTGGGTGGAGAGCGTGCCGATATTGACGGTCAATGCGCCGGCGATCGCGGCGAATTCTCCCGCTTCCTCGGCGGCATGAACCATGGCGGGCGATGCCCCGGCCGCAAGCACCACATTGGCGGCGATGTTCATGGCCACGTAGTTGGTGATGCATTGTACGAGCGGCGGTTTCGCGCGCATCGCCGTCAACAGTGCTCCGGGTGTCTTGTTCTCCATAGTACCCCTTTCAGGCGGGGCAGGCGCGGGAACGATTGTGCGATGAAGCAGTCTTCGACCCGAGCGACTCCCTCCGCCGGCATTATCCGGTTCAGGTTCGAAGGGTGCTTCTCAGCCAGTCTTGTGAACGGGCGCCCCTGTCTCTCAACGGCACTCTTTCTTGCAGAGAATGATGCCGGTGTCACTGGCAAAATGACGGTCTTACGAACAAGAATCCGTACCTGGCGCCGACGCGCCGACTGGAGACAGCTGTCGTCAGTCGAGCTGGTGTCTGCTTGCAGCCGGTGCGGGAGCTTGCCAATCTCTCCGGCGGTCCCCTTAGAGACACCGCCGTCTGAAGTCTGGCAAGCTCCGGTACATCAACGCAGCGGAGCCGGAAGCAGGTTACTGGTGAAATCCTGGTACGAAACGGGCCGCAGGAACCTGTAGATAGCGAGCGTCCCGACGGAGGTCGATCTGCCGTCGGCAGTTGCCGGATAGGGGCCGCCATGCACCATGGCAGGCGATACTTCGACGCCGGTTCCGAAGCCGTTCACGAGCAGTCTTCCGGCCAGCATTTCCAGCTTGGGAACAAGGCGCTTTGCGTCCGGCTCGTCTTCGCTCGCAATGTGCAGGGCAACGGTCAGCTGGCCTTCGAGGCCATCGAGGACGCGCTCGAGTTCTGCAAGATCGCGGCAGCGAACGATGAGGCCGGCTGCACCGAAGACCTCGTCCTGAAGCTCGTGATGCGCGAGAAATGCCGAAGCTGTCGTCTCGAAGAGAGCGGCCGTGCCTTCGAATTGACTGCCCGGCTTGCCATTGGCAACGAGACGGACTTCGGGATGCTTTTCCAGCCGGGCGACGCCATCGCAGAATGCCTTGGCGATGGAGCCCGTGAGCATCGTCTGGGCGCCGACATCGGGCAGAAGCTCCCGGCTCTTGGCAATGAAAGTGTCCAGACCTTCGCTGTCGACGGCGAGAATGAGGCCGGGATTGGTGCAGAATTGTCCGGCACCCAGGACCAGCGAGCTCACGAAAGCCGTTGCGATTTCTGCCGCGCGGCTCTTCAGGGCATTCGGGAAGAAGATGACCGGGTTGATGCTGCTCATTTCGGCATAGACCGGGATCGGCTGCTTGCGCTCGGACGAGATCTTCATCAGCGCAGTACCGCCGCGGCGCGAACCGGTGAAGCCGACGGCCCGAATTCTGGCATCGGCCACCAGCTTCTGTCCGACTTCGAAGCCGGTGTCGAAGAGAAGCGCGAATGTGCCGGCATGCAGGCCCGCCTTGGCGACGGCGCGCTGTACGGCGCGGCCAACAAGCTCGGACGTGCCCGGATGGGCGGAATGGGCCTTGACGACAACAGGGCATCCTGCCGCGAGCGCAGACGCCGTGTCTCCGCCGGCGACCGAGAAGGCGAGCGGAAAGTTCGATGCGCCGAAAACGGCGACGGGGCCGAGCGGAACATTGCGAAGACGCAGATCAGGCTTCGGAACCGGCTTGCGGGAGGGATCCGCGCCGTCGAAACGAAGCTCCTGGAACCGGCCTTCGCGAACCTCCTTCGCAAACAGCCGAAGCTGTCCCATCGTGCGAGCGCGCTCGCCCTCGAGACGTCCGCGCGGAAGTCCGGTTTCCGCCATCGCCCGCACGATCAGCTCGTCGCCGATAGCCTCGATCTCACTGGCAATCGTTTCAAGAAAGGCAGCGCGCGTTTCCAGATCGGTTTCCCGGTAAGAGGCGAACGCTTCCCATGCAAGCCTGGTTACCTCTTCGACGTCTTCGGCGGAGGCGCCACCGAAAGAGACGGGCAGTGCCGTCCCTGTGGCTGCCTCGACGCCGTAGAGCTCGCCACGCGTGCCGCGCTTTTCCGATCCCGCGACGAGCAGGCTTCCATTGATAGTCATGACGGATTTCCTTTCAAACAGACTCGAGCCACGTATATAGGCGTTCGCCTTCTCATTTTCACGACATCTTTGCCCGATATCGCATCGAAGATGGACATCTCCTGCAGAGATTTGGTCGCCTCGCCGAACGGGTAGACGACGGCGCACGCAAAAGCAATTTCCTGTCGAAATGCCGCCCCTTTTTTACGCTCATTCTGCGGCGGGATTAAATATCGAGGGGGCCACATGAAATACGCATCCGCTGTCTGTGCGGCGTTTACCGCAGTATTGCTGTCCACAACCGCATCGGCGCAAAGCGGAACGATTAAGTCGATCCGGCTGTCCTCCGGTGGTGTGGCCGAATATGTGCGCAGTCTTAATGTCGGGGACGACGGCAATGCCGTCGTCGAGGTGCCGACAGACCAGATGGATGACTTCCTGAAGACTCTCGTCGTATCGGGACCGGCGCCCGTGAAGGGGCTTTCGACCACCGGCCCGAGCATGGTCGACGAAACATTCAAGGTGCTGCCGATCAAGCCGCAAGATCTGGATTCGGCCGCCGGTGTGCTGAGGGCTCTGAGAGGCGCGCCTGTCTCTGCGAACGGGGTGAAGGGACGCATCGTCGGGGTAGAACCTCCGACGGAGAAGCAGCGCGCTCGGCTGATCGTGATGCTTGACAGCGGCGCGTTTGACGTTGCCGAGATCGGTGGCGCCATGGCTTACAAACTCGACGACGCCAAAGATGCCGAGATGATTGCCCGGGCAGCGGAACTGCTGTCGAGCGACAGAGTGCAGGGGACGCGAACGGTCACCATTGCGCTCGATGGCAAGGCGTCCGCGGCAGTAGACATCTCCTATGTCGTCGCAGCCCCGCTCTGGAAGCCCTCCTACAGGATCATTGTCGACGCCAAGGGCAAAGCGCGATTGCAGGCATGGGCCGTGCTGGAGAACGCGTCCGGCGAAGACTGGCACGGGGTTTCGATATCCCTGACATCAGGCAAGCCAGTGACGCTTCGCCAGAGACTGTACGCAAGGACATGGCCATCACGTCCGGAGGTTTCGACCGCATTTCTGGACGGAGCAGGCGCCAAACGGAGTATGGTTGAGGGTGCGTTGCTGAATAGGCCGGCCGCCGAGGCTCCTGCACCCGTTATGGCCGCTCCGGCCGCCACTGTCACGGCCACTGCCAACGAAGGTGACGTGGTCGCAAACTTCGATCTTCCTGGCGCATACGACCTGAAGAACGGCGAGACGATTTCCGTGCCGATCCTCGATCGCGAGATCGAGGCGAAGTTCGTTGCTCTCTATCGTGAAGGAGCCCAACATCCGGATGCCGCGCTGGTGCTGACGAACGACACGGGTAGCTCGTTGCCGCCGGCGATCGCGGCGGTCTATGACGAAAAAGGGCGCTATGTCGGCGATGCACGCATAGGTAACATGAAGCCCGGCGGAGTGGAAACGGCGACATTTGCAGCTGATCAGAAGATCGAGCAGGAAATGGCAACCACCACGTCTAGCTCCTTCCGAACGGTTGTCGTTAAGGACGGCTATCTCGACGCGACGCTCGAACGTCGCATGCGAAAGACCTTCACCGCCTGGGGCGCGGATGCCGACAGGACGTTCATCGCGGAAGACCTAGGCATGGCAGAGTGGGAGCTCGTTCCATCAGAGAATGTGGAGGAAACGCCGCAAGGTGCACGGGCGACTGTCATCGTGCCCGCCGGCAAGAAGGTTTCGACGACCATCGACTGGCGCATGACCGAGAGCGAGACGCAGGCGATTGCCGATATCGATGACACGGTGATCCTGCAATGGCTCGACGAAGGGCCGTCCCCGGAAATTGCCGAGAAGCTTCGGCGCCTTGTGACGGCGAGGACGGCTCAGAAGGAAGCGGAAAGGGACCTGTCGACGGTTATGCAGGCGATCGAGGACGCAACATCGGAGTCTTCGCGTATATCCGCAATGCTCGCCTCTGTCGGTGATACGCCGCTCAAGCAGCAGTTCCTTCACGACCTGACGGAACAAGAGCGGTCCATCAAAGAGCTACGGGCGCAACGCGACGAGGTGCGCACTCGGCTTGAAAAGCTTCGAAAGGAACTTGGAGAAGCAATCGCGCGTCTGTAGGCGGTCTTGCCATGAATTGGCGTTGCTCGAAGATAGCTGAAATATTTTCGCGGCCAGCTTTTCCACCTGGCCGCGCAAGGGTGATTTCTTGTGTCGATCACCTCTTGGGCATGCTTACGGAGCGTTGGCTTTTATGCGCGCATCAGAGCAGATCATAGCTTGAAGATATTAGAGGTCGACTTTTCCGTTCTCTTCGCCGTCCCGGTATTGAGCCGAAAGCGCTGCAACCTTGATCAGGATAAGCCCAGGCGTGTGTACGCCCTCGGGAAACCATCGTTCCAGCCCCTTGGCCCAATGGTTCTCGAATTGTGAAATGTCCTCGATGAGAGAGGCGTCACCATCGATTGCATGAAGATCCCCGGCTTGCCGAGCAGGTGCGGGGGCGCCGTAAAGGTCAGCAGCACTGCGCTGTCTTTCCTAATCTCCAATATTTTGCGGGTGTCCGCATAGGAGAAAAACCAGGAATCACCGTCATATTCGACGTCGCCATTGTTGCTCATCGGGCGAGTGTTCATCCGTTTCGAGGTTCCGCGTGTCGAAAACATGCAGAAATCCAGCTTCTTCAAGTGCCTGGATAGCTCTTCTTTTGACATTGATGTCATCAGGCGTCCTCCAATCAGATGGAAACAACGGGCGATGACCGAAGTTCCATAGACGCGCGACCTGCATGACGATCAGTTGCCTATCAGTCCACAATATCAATTGCGGAGTTGCACCTTTAGGCGTGATCGCGCGTTCATCGTTATGCCGAACGAAGGCAGAGAGGCGATGCGCATGAATTTTCAAGTCAGCCTGAGATCAACAGCGATCCTGTCGCTCGCTACATTTGCCGGCATCCTGCTTGCGATGCGCCGTTTCGACATCAGTCCGGAGGCGGCCACGCGGGCTGATGTGTCAACAGGCGGCGACAGTCATGGGCGGCAGGCCTCGGTCCCGGAATCCATTCCAAGGAAAGGGTTAAAAGACGTATTCTGGCGTGTCGTGCATGAGGTGTTAGAGGACAGGGTGATGCTGATCGCCGCCGGGGTGACTTTCTACCTTCTGCTTGCGATGTTCCCGGCACTTGCGGCATTGGTTTCCCTTTACGGTCTTTTCGCAAATCCTCTCACCATGTCGGAACATCTGGACGAACTGGCAGCGGTGCTGCCGCCAGGCGCCTTCGAGCTCGTTTCGGAACAGATCCGTTCTCTCGTGGAGCGACGCGACAGTGCGCTCGGCATAGCTTTTTTCATCGGACTGGCTATCGCTTTGTGGAGCACACATAGCGGCACGCTTGCGCTCTTCGATGCCATGAACGTGGCCTATGGAGAGGGGGAGAAACGCAGCCTGGTCCGCCTGAACCTGATCGCGCTCTGTTTCACGGTCTGCGCCATCATCACCGCGATCATTCTCATCGGACTGGTAGCCGTGATGCCCGTGGTGCTGTCTTTCCTCTGGCTTGATCGCTTCCAGGAGCAGATGGCGCTCGTTCTCAGATGGCCGCTATTCCTGGCCGTGGTCGTTGCCGCCGTCATGGCCATCTATCGGTTCGGTCCCAGCCGTGAGCCGGCTCGTCTGAGGTGGATGACATGGGGTGCTCTGGTGACGACATTTGTCTGGTTTCTCATGTCGCTCGGCTTGTCTGTCTACCTCGACCGGTTCGCGAACTACAACGCGACTTACGGAACGCTCGGCGCGTTGATCGGCTTCCTTGTCTGGATTTGGCTTTCGGTCGCGATCCTGATCGTCGGGGCAGAACTGAATGCCGAACTTGAACACCAGACCGCAAAAGATACGACGACGGGAAAACCGAGGGTGATGGGTATGCGCGGCGCCTATGTTGCCGACACGCTGGGTGAAATAGCGGATTGATCCAGGGATTTATTGAGCGGTGACCGTCCCGACGGAAGCCGGCTGCGGCAGAAAACCAGAATCGCTAAATCCTTGGATCGCTTCGTTCAATCGGGCTGCACGGGCCGGATCGTATCCACCGCAATCTCACCCTCAAGCACACCTCGCATAACATCGGTTCGATTCCGATCAATCTCGACAACCGTGTAAAGCTTGTCGTCACGAAATGAACTGGCATTTGTCGTGGTGACATCGTCGGCAGGTGCCGCATCAACCTCCATGAAGTCAAGTTCGCGCCCGGCCGCAATGATCCGTGCGTCACCTGCCGTTCTCGCTGCGACTACCACCACGCCATGGCCCGGCGAATTCACCCATCTCGGATCATCTGCTGTTGCGATCGGTTCAAGCCGATAGATGCCGAGAGGCTCTCCGGTAGGGTGCGTTGAACTTTCCGCCGCAGCGTCTTCCATTTGCGCCCTGCTCTCGACCGATCGCCCGAACGTGTTCGGATTTGTCGCGTTGTTGATCTCGTCCGTTCCTGTTCGTGACACGTTAGACATGTCGTCCTCCATTTGCTGCGAACATAACGATGGCGAGATCCGACTGTTCCGTTGTTTGCTAAAAGGAAATTGTACTGACGCGACTTTCTTATGTCGGATCATGCTTGAGCGCGGGCGAGCCAATCCGAAAGGTCAACAGCCCGTCACAGGATTATCCGGTCGTGTGGATTGTTCCAGGAGATTCTCATCTCGCCGGCGGAAGACATGGGGGCTCTGTCGGCGCCGAAGCCGGAACGGCCTGTTACGAGACGTATTTGTTGCTGTTTGGCTTGCCGATGAGGCGTTCGATTCAAGCGAGTATGGGATGGCCGCAGATACGCAACGCGCAGCCATCCCATTTGAGCAAGCGCCCCCTCGTTGACGCTTGCAACCGGCCCCCGCCAATCGCAGAATGTTAGCAATATCTAAAGCAGCCCCGCTAGTGCGCGAATGCAACACATCATGAAAGGTTTCTGATGAATGACCGCTCGCGGACGCTGCTTATCGTCCGGGAGCAATGAGCGAGCATGAATGCGACCCGACCCCGCGCGCGCTTGCGTGACGACATGCCATGACGAAGGGTTGCCGGTCAGGACGCGAAAAAACGCGCCTTGACCAGTTCGTGATCGGAGATTGCTACGCCGTCGCCATCGACAGCCGGAACGGTTGCGGCGTCGCTTACCGCAAGGCCGCGGGCAAATAGCCAGTCGAGGCGTGCAAAGGGTGGCTGAGGCGTTCCGTCCGGGCGCGTGCGCTGCGAGAGAGCGAAGTCATTGGCCGTTTCCCAGTGATAGCCTGCCTCGGCAAGCAGGCCGAACAGCGGCTCGTGCGCTTCCGGTTGGTGCGTTCCGGCGGGAAGGACATTGGTATTGAAGTCGCCGCCTATCACGACAGGCAGATCGCCGGCGAGCTTTTCTACCACCGCGATCAGCCGGCTTGTCTGCCTGGCGCGATCCTCTGCATCGGTCTTGCTTTCCAGATGCACGCTGACGGCGAGGATTGGACCGACGGCGGTTTCGACCCTTGCTGCAATTGCCATGCGTCCGCCGATGCGGCCTTGACCATCCTTCGCATCCGTCCACCATGTGCCGCCATCATCGAGGCGGATGAGTGCGGCATCCGTGAGCGGCAGGCGGGAGAGCAGCGCATTGCCGTGGAAACCAACCGAATTCGTTTCGCCCTTGTGCCATTCGCGCTCGCGGGAATCCCCGAGGCCGAGCTCGATGAATTCCACGCCGAAGACATAAGACATGCCGAGATCGCGGGCGAGATCGGCAACGGTATGGCGGTTGCCGGCGCGTGCTGTGCCGAGATCTGCCTCGGTCAACAGCAGGATATCGGCGCCGCTCTGGCGAACGAGTTCGATGGAGGGCGCAGGATACTTTAGCCGTTCGGCATTCCATGCGGCGACGACGAGGTCGTTGCCTGCATGAGTGCCGCTCTCGATATGGACCACTTCGATCGTCGAGAGGGCCGGCTGCGTTGCCGCCAGCCGGTCATGTTCGGCCTGCGTCAGCTGTGCAGCCCGTGCCTCGGCGAAGAAGGCGGTTGACGGTGCGACAAGCGTCTCCACGGCGACCGCAACGAGGTTGCGGTCGCCGGCGGCGAGATCGGAAAAGCTGTTCATCGCTGCCAGGCTCAGGCGTCGACGGTCTTTGCGCCGGTGCGAGCCGGGGCGACGAGACCTGCGCCGGTGTCGGCCGAATAGAGATGGATCGAATCCTGATCGATCGCGATGCCGATCCGGTCGCCGGTCTTCAGCGAGACCGAACCGGTCATGGCGACGGCGAAGGGTAGGCCATCGAAATCGGCATGCACGACGCGGCTTGCGCCCAGTTCTTCGATGAAGTCGGCGGTCGCAACAAGCGCACCCGGTGCATCCGGAGAGACGAGGCGGGCAGCTTCGGCGCGTACGCCGAGAACGACACGCTGGCCGGCGAGCTGCTTGCCACGCTCGGCCGGAAGGGCGACGGTACGGCCTTCATCATAGATGAAGGTGCCGTTTTCGTTGACGCGGCCTTCCAGCAAGTTCATCGCCGGTGTACCGACGAAACCGGCTACGAAACGGCTTGCGGGAAAGTGATAGACCTCTTCCGGCGTGCCGACTTGTTCGACATATCCGGAGTTCATGACGATGATGCGGTCGGCAAGCGTCATGGCCTCGTTCTGGTCGTGCGTGACGAAGATCGACGTGGCGCCGAGGCGGCGATGCAGGCGGCGGATTTCCGCACGCATGGCGATACGCAGCTTGGCGTCGAGGTTCGACAGCGGTTCGTCGAAAAGGAAGACCTTCGGTTCGCGGATCATGGCGCGGCCCATGGCGACGCGCTGGCGCTGACCGCCCGAGAGAGCGGCTGGGCGGCGTTCCAGGAAGGGCTCGAGGCTGAGCGCCTTGGCGACATCGGCGATGCGGCGGTCCCGCTCGGCTTTCGGCACGCCAGCGACCTTCAGCGCATAGCCGATATTCTCGGCAACGCTCATATGCGGATAGAGTGCGTAGTTCTGGAAGACCATGGCGCAGCCGCGTTCACGCGGCTCGAGCTGGTTGACCACGCGGCCGTCGATCGCAATTTCGCCCCCGGTGATTTCTTCCAGGCCGGCGACCATGCGCAACAGCGTGGACTTGCCGCAGCCGGACGGGCCGAGGATGACGATGAATTCGCCCGACTGGATTTCGAGATCGACGCCATGAACGACGGCGTTCTTGCCATAGCTCTTTTTCACGCCACGGATGGAGATCGGTGCCAAGGGTCTGTTCCTTTCACTTCTCGGTGGAGATAAGGCCGCGCACGAACCAACGCTGCATCAGGATGACGAGGATCAGTGGTGGCGACATGATGATCAATGTTCCGGCCATTGCGACGTTCCAGTCAGGCAGGCCGAATTCGGAGGGGATGAGTGTCTTGAGCTGAGTGACGGCGATGCCGAACTTCGGATCGGTCGTGATCAGCAGCGGCCAGAGATACTGGTTCCAGGCCCAGACGAACATGATAGTGAAAAGTGCAATCATGTTCGGGCGCGACAGAGGCAACAGCACGTCCCAGAAGAATCGAACCGCACCTGAGCCATCCATCTTCGATGCTTCGGCAAGCTCATCGGGAACCGTCAGGTAGAATTGGCGGTAGAGGAAGGTACCGGTCGCGGTGGCGACCATCGGCAGCACGAGACCCGGATAGGAGTTCAGAAGACCCCATTCAAGCTTGATCTGGATGCCGGTGACCTGGGCGACAAGCCAGCTGATGCCGGTGGCATCAAGGATCGCCTGGAAGGGCTGAAGCGCATTGGCGGCGATCGAATAGGTCGGCACGATGCGCACTTCCAGCGGCAGCATCAGCGTGATGAAGATGATCCAGAAGATCAGATAGCGGCCGCGGAAGCGGAAATAGACGATCGAGAAGGCGGCCATGGCCGAGAGGATGACCTTGCCGGCGCCGACCGTGGCAGCGAAGATGATGCTGTGAAACAGCTTGTTGCCGAGATCGGCGCGAACCCAGGCAGTCTGCACGTTCTCCCAGAAATGGCTGCTCGGGACCAGCGGCAGCGGCACGCGGTTGACGGTCTCGAGATCAAGCGTCGATGCGACGATGACGATCAGGAAAGGCAGAAGTGCGATCACCAGGCCGAGTGCGAGCAGGGTGTAGCAGACGAAATTGAATATTGGCGTGCGTTCGATCATGTTTGCGACCTCACTTGTAGTGCACGCGCCGCTCGATGAAGCGGAACTGGAAAATGGTGAGCAGGATGACGAGCCCCATCAGGATCATGGATTGTGCTGCAGCGCCGGAATAATCGAGGCCCCTGAAGCCGTCGAAATAGATCTTGTAGACCATGAGATCCGTGGCGCGCGCCGGACCGCCCTGGGTCATGACGTCGACGATACCGAAGGAATCCTGGAAGCTTTCGGTGATGTTGATGACGAGCAGGAAGAACAGCGTCGGCGTAAGCAGCGGCAACTGGATGTCCAGCATGCGGCGCAGCGGCCCCGAGCCGTCCATGGCGGCCGCCTCGATCAGCGAGCGTGGAATGCCCTGCAACGCCGAGAGGAAGAAGATAAAGTTGTAGCCGATATATTTCCAGGAAAAGGCGATGATCACGGCGATCATGGCATCCTTGCCGTCGAGCGCCGGGTTCCAGAGGCCAGGCCAGACGTGGTTGATGACCGACAGAAGACCAGCCTCCGGTGCCAGGATGAAGCGGAAGGCAAGACCGAGAGCGGGAGCAGCAATCGCATAGGGCCAGATGAAGACCGACCGGTAGATTTTATGGCCACGCAGTTCACGATCCGTCAGAAGCGCCAGGATGAGCGCCAGCCCCATGGCGATAACAGTCGAACTGAAGCCGAAGATCATGCTGCGGGTGACGGAGTCCCAATAGATCGGGTCGCTCAGCAGCAGTTTGAAATTGTCGAAACCGACCCAGGCATTGCCGCCGCCCCATGGCTGCTCGAGCGTGAACGCCCAATACAGCGCCTGCGCGCTTGGCCAGTAGAAGAAGACGAAGATCAGCAGCAGCATCGGAAATGCGAAGAGAAGGCCGATCGTCGTCGAGGAGAAAGTGACGCGCTTTTCCATGAGTGGTCGTTTTCGTCCTGGTTTGGTTCTGGCGCGGGCGGCGATGTCGCTCCCGCAGCCGGTAGGGGAATGTGCAAAGACGCACCCGGCACGCCAAAGCGGTCCGGGTGCGGCTCACATTAGTCGATTAGGGAAGCTGAACGCCCTTGTAGGTCTGCTGGAAGCGACGCAGGAGCTGGTTGCCGCGATCGGCAGCAGTGTCGAGCGAAGCCTGGACATCGGCATTGTTGACGAAGATTGCCTGCAGGCCGTTAGCGATTTCGGTGCGGACCTGGAGCAGGCCACCGAGACGGATGCCCTTTGCAGAGGTGTCGCCAGCCGGGGAAGCGGTCAGGCTCTGAATGGCGAGTTCGCGACCGGCATAGGGAGCCTTGTCGTAGAAGCCCTGCTTCTTCAGGTATTCGAAGCCGGAATTACGAACCGGGATGTAGCCGGTAACGGTTGACCAGGTGAGAGCTTCTTCCGGCTTTGCGATGAAGTTGAAGAAGGCAGCAGCAGCCTTGTATTCGGCGTCCGAATGACCCTTCAGAACCCAGAGCGAAGCGCCGCCGACGTAGGAGCTGTGACGGGTCGCATCGCCATAGGTCGGGAGCATCGAAACGCCCCAGTTCATGCCCTGCTTGGCGGTACGGCCGACGTTGCCGTGGTCGCCAACCGAGGTCAAGATGACCTGGCAATCGCCAGCAGCGAAGGCTTCAACGAAGGTCTGGCCGACAGCCTTGTTCTTGATGACGGCGAGCTTATTGTCGTACCAGGACTTCAGGTCCTTGACGTAGCTGACGAGCATCGGGTTCTTGTTGAACACCAGCTCGGCGTCGAGGCCTTCAAAGCCGTTCTTCTTCGTAGCGATCGCTTCGCCGTTGACGGCTTCGAACTGCTCAATGTACTGCCAGACTTCGTTGTTGGAAATGTCGAAGCCGAGCGGGCAAGCATAGCCTGCGTCCTTGAGAGCCTTGAAGTCTTCGCCTGCTTCCTTCCAGGTTGCCGGAGCATGGTCCTTGCCGATCTTGGCAAAGGCGTCCTTGTTCCAATAGAGCAGAGCCGTCGAGGAGTTGAAGGGGAAGGAGTACATCTCGCCCTTCGACGTTGCGTAGTAGCCGGCGATACCGGAGAAATAGTCCTTCCAGTCAACATTGTAGCCCATGTCGCTCATGAGCTTGTTGGCCGGGTAGTAGGCGCCCGAAAGCATGATGTCGAGCGTGCCGGCATCCGAAACCTGAGCGATCGTCGGCTGCTTACCGGCGCGGAAAGCGGCGATCGTATTCTGCAGCGAGGCGTCGTAGGAGCCCTGGCTGGTGCAGACGACTTCGTAGTCGCCCTGGGACTGGTTGAAACGGTCGCACTGTTCCTGAACGCGCTTTGCGATGTCGCCCGAGTTACCGAACCAGAAATCAATCTTGGTCTTTTCGGCGGCGGCGGCAGGACCAGCAGCAAGGAAGGCTGTAGCGAGAAGGGCGCCTACGGCGCCGAGAAGCTTGGCTTGCATGAGAACCCTCGAAAAATAGGACACGCCCCCTCTTGAGCGCACGCCCTATTAACTGGTTCAATTTGCGGTAACCAATGAAGTTTATATGACATGAATAGAGTAGAAAGTTTCTGTCACAAAATATTCATGTGCAAATTTTGTGAACTTTTCATCTGACATTGATGCCTTAGGTTCCCGCTGTCCACTGATGTGATCGCCTATATTCCATTTATGTATGAAATATAGCTCGAACGATGAAAGCTACCGTGCCTATTCAATTCTATTAATAGCCATTATTATTAGGCCGATTTCAAAAATCTCTCGAATGCTCGACCGGAAACAACCTACTGTCAGGAGATTTCGACCTCGGAAATAGCTTTGCACAGCTGTGCGTTGAGCTGCAAAAATACGACATAAGATATTCATTTTGCGACATTTTGATCATTTTGCCTATTTCTTGGGCGCTTCCGGTGTCGGTGAACCGCGTATCCAAGTTCCTCCGCCTGCCAGTTTCTCGCTGCCGTCTGACTGGGCCAGAGGCCAGTCATCCTTCATGCGCCAGTTTTCCGGCCTCCAGAATGCGTTTTGCGAGTTTCAGATGCGGCAGATCGAGCATGCGCCCGTCGATCTGGATGACGCCGGTGTCCGGTGAAGCGGCGAAGGCGGTCACGACCTTTTCTGCCCAGGCGATCTCCGCCGCGTCCGGTGTAAAGGCGCGGTTGATCGGTTCGACCTGGCCCGGATGGATCGCCATCATCCCCAAGAAACCATCGCGTCGGGCGCGAGCAGCATAGGCTGCGAGACCGTCGAGATCGCGGAAGTCGGGATAGACGGTCTCGATGGCAGGAACCGCGGCGGCGTGCGCGCCAAACAGCACCAGGGATCGGGCCAGCTCATAGGGGGCGGTATAACGTCCGTCTGCCTCACGGGCGGTCGCAGCGCCGATCGTGGCAGGAAGATCTTCCGCGCCCCAGGTCAGCCCGAAGAGATGAGAGGCGACATCTCTGTAGCTGCCGATCTCAAAGATGGCGGCCGGTGTCTCCGTCGCGATCGGCAGGATAGGGACAGCGGATGACAGGCGGCCTGCGAGCTGGCGTACCGAAGCTGCGCCTTCGGACTTCGGCAACATGATCGCGAAGGGATTGATATCGCCGAGCGCAACGAGATCGTCTTCACAGGCTGACGTAGTGAGGGGATTGATGCGAATAATAAGCGTCGCATCAGTTGCGCGGCGTGCGACAAAGTCGTGTACGGCGTCTCGCGCCAACGGCTTGTTCCGCGCGGAAACCGAATCTTCCAGATCGAGGATGACGGCATCGACGCCGCAGGCGAGAGCCTTGTCAAAACGCTCCGGCCTGTCGCCGGGCACGAACAGCAGCGAGCGCAGCCTCATGACGGCTTCACCTGCAGCATGGCCGTGCGCAGGCACTGGCAGACGATCTCGTTTCGCTGGTTCAGCGTGATATGCTTGAACGTGACGATCCCGGCATCGGGTCGCGAGTTGGAGCGCCTGAGCTCCGTCACTTCGGTTTCCACACGAAGCGTATCACCAATGAAAACCGGCTTCGGCATCGTCACCTTGTCGTAGCCGAGATTGGCGACCAGCGTGCCGAGTGTCGTGTCACCGACCGAGAGGCCTACGGTGAGCGCGAAGGTGAAGGTGCCGTTGACCACGATGCGGCCGAATTCCGTACCCGCCGCATAATCGGCGTCGAGATGCAGTGGTTGCGGATTATGGGAGAGCGTCGTGAAGAGCAGGTTGTCGGTTTCCGTGACCGTGCGGCGGATCTCGTGGGCAACCCGGTCGCCGACCGTCCATTCGTCGAAGTAGCGGCCGGCCATCAGTGCTCTTCCTTCATGACGTTGACGACGAGCTGGTTTTCCGAGACCCGGGCGCCCACGGAGACTGGCAGCTTGCCGACCAGGCCGTCAAAGGGTGCGCGCAGCGTATGTTCCATCTTCATCGCCTCAACCGTCAGCAGCCTGTCGCCTTTGACAACGTGATCGCCCTCCGCGACATCGACGGAAATGACGAGGCCCGGCATTGGCGAAAGGATTGCGCCATCGCCGGCGCCCTGATGCGCTTCGACTTCACTGGCGACGGGAAGGCCGATCGGCCAGGCATTGCCGCCATCGAAGAGAACCGTCATATCGCCGGACTTGATGGCATTGGTGTCGAGACCGGAGCGGACATGCCCCCAATAGAGATGGTCGCCGATGCGAACACGCGCGCGGCTATCGCTTGCTCCCGATATGCGCAGGCCGGCGAGGGCCGACCAGGGATCGGTCCCTTCTTTTGCTGCCAAGGCCGTCGCCGCCCTGTCGATAGTCGTCTCGTCGGGCTCCTTCGGCAGCAAGGTCTCTGCGTGACGGTCGAGAAAGCCCGTATCGATCTTTGCCACGCGGAAATCCGCGTCGGCGGCAATGCGGGCGAGCAGGCCGGCATTGGATTTCACCGGCCAGACTTCGATGCTTTCGCAGGCCCTGGTGAGCCTGGCGAGGGCTGCGTCGCGATTTGGGCCGTGAGCGATGATCTTGGCGATCATCGGATCGTAGAAGGCGGTGATCTCGTTGCCTTCCTCGACGCCGCTGTCGACCCGGACATTTTGGGGCAAGCGCAGATGATCCAGGCGGCCGATCGAGGGCAGGTAGCCGGCAGCAGGGTTTTCGGCGTAAAGGCGAGCCTCGAAAGCCCAGCCGTTCATGAGGATATCGTCTTGCTCCTTCGGCAGCGGCTCGCCGGCGGCGACCTTCAATTGCCAGAGTACCAGATCCTCACCGGTGATGGCTTCGGTGACAGGGTGTTCCACCTGCAGCCTCGTGTTCATCTCCATGAACCAGATACGGTCCGGGCGCAGGCCCTCCGAGGCATCGGCAATGAATTCGATGGTGCCTGCCCCGATATAGTCCACCGCCTTCGCAGCCCTGACCGCCGCCTCACAGATTGAGGCGCGGGTGGCGGCGTCGAGGCCGGGAGCGGGGGCCTCCTCGATCACCTTCTGGTGCCGGCGCTGCAGCGAGCAGTCGCGTTCGAAGAGGTGGACGCAATTGCCGAAACGGTCGGCGAAGACCTGCACCTCGATATGGCGCGGATTGGCGATATAGCGCTCGATCAGCACGCGGTCGTCGCCGAAGGACGAGGCCGCCTCGCGGCGGCAGGAGGCGAGCAGTTCGGCAAAGTCTTGCCTCTGATCGACGCGGCGCATACCCTTGCCACCGCCGCCGGCGACAGCTTTGATGAGCACGGGATAGCCCGTCGCATCCGCCTCCGCAGCAAGCCTTTCTCCGCTCTGATCCGCTCCCATATAGCCAGGTGTGACCGGCACGCCGGCGGCCTGCATCATCTGCTTAGCAGCATCCTTCAGCCCCATGGCACGGATCGCGGCAGGTGGCGCACCAACCCAGATAATGCCGGCATTCTCGACGGCTTCGGCAAACTCGGCATTTTCCGACAGGAAGCCGTAACCGGGATGGATTGCGGCCGCACTCGTCCTGTGGGCGACCTCCAGAATACACTTCTGTGAAAGATAGCTCTCGCGAGCAGGCGCTGGGCCGATGGCAAGAGCCTCGTCTGCCTCTGCCACGAAGGGCAGGCCGGCATCGGCCTCTGAATAAACAGCAATGGTGCGGATGCCGAGGGCTTTCGCCGTGCGGATAATCCGACGAGCGATTTCACCCCTGTTGGCTATGAGCAAGCTTTCCATCATCGCGCCACCTCACATCCGGAAGACGCCGAAGCGCGGCCCTTTGGGGATCGGCCCGTTCAGGCAGGCGGAAAAGGCAAGGCCCAGCACATCGCGCGTCTGGCGCGGATCGATGATGCCGTCGTCCCAGAGGCGTGCGGTGGCGTAGTAGGGATTGCCCTCGGCCTCGTAACCGGCGCGGATCGGCGCCTTGAAAGCTTCTTCATCTTCCACCGGCCAGCTTTCGCCGCGCGCCTCCATCGCATCACGGCGGATGGTGGCAAGCACGGAGGCCGCCTGCTCGCCGCCCATCACGCTGATACGGCTATTCGGCCACGTGAAGAGAAAACGTGGGCGATAGGCGCGGCCGCA
This sequence comes from Rhizobium sp. KNZ14-9A, assembly GCF_056755015.1. Classification (NCBI taxonomy): domain Bacteria; kingdom Pseudomonadati; phylum Pseudomonadota; class Alphaproteobacteria; order Hyphomicrobiales; family Rhizobiaceae; genus Rhizobium; species Rhizobium sp. KNZ14-9A. The sequence goes on along the minus strand of NZ_JBPGXB010000004.1, from coordinate 1,591,689 downwards.
CATGCCGTAATTGCCGGCGCCGAAACTGCCGCCGATGATGACGGTGACCTTGGGTACGGTGGCAGTCGCGACCGCGGTGACAAGTTTTGCCCCGTCCTTGGCGATGCCGCCTGCCTCATAACGGCCGCCGACCATGAAGCCCGATATGTTCTGCAGAAACAGCAGTGGCACGCGGCGCTGGCAGGCAAGCTCGATGAAATGCGCGCCCTTCAGCGCGCTTTCGGAAAACAGCACGCCGTTATTGGCGATGATGGCGACCGGCATGCCCCAGATACGGGCAAAACCGCAGACCAGTGTCGCGCCATAGAGCGGCTTGAATTCATGCAGTTCGGAACCATCGACGATGCGGCCGATGACCTCGCGAACGTCATAAGGCGAGCGCACATCCTCCGGGATGATACCGCCCAGATCTTCCGGATCGAGTTTTGGCGGACGTGGTGCTTGAATGTCGATGTCGACTGATTTCACGCTGTTGAGGCTGGCGACGATATCGCGCACGAGAAGCAGCGCATGCTCGTCATTTTCGACGACGTGATCGACGACGCCGGAGCGGCGGCCATGGGTTTCGGCGCCGCCGAGCTCTTCGGCCGAGATGATCTCGCCCGTCGCGGCCTTCACCAGCGGCGGGCCGGCAAGGAAGATCGTACCCTGATTGCGAACGATGACTGTCTCGTCGGACATGGCAGGCACATAGGCGCCGCCCGCCGTGCAGCTTCCCATGACGCAGGCAATCTGCGGAATGCCTTCGGCCGACATCTGTGCCTGATTGTAGAAGATCGCCCCGAAATGATCGCGGTCGGGAAAGACCTCGGCCTGATGCGGGAGATTGGCGCCGCCGCTGTCGACAAGGTAGAGGCACGGCAGCCGGTTCTGCATGGCGATCTCCTGCGCCCGCAGATGTTTCTTCACCGTGACAGGGAAATAAGCACCACCCTTCACCGTCGCATCATTGGCGACGATCATCACCTCGCGGCCGGAAACGCGGCCTATGCCGGTAATGATGCCGGCACCCGGCGCCTCGTCATTATACATGCCGTTCGCCGCCAGCGTGCCGATCTCCAGGAAGGGGCTGCCGGCATCGAGCAGCAACTGGATGCGGTCGCGCGGCAGGAGCTTGCCCTTGCCGGTGTGGCGCTCGCACGCTGCCTGTGAGCCGCCTCCACGGGTCTTCGCTGAGCGGTCGTAGAGCTCGTCGATCAGTCCTTTATTATTGATTGTGTTGGTCTTGAAGGTCTCGCTGCCGCGATCGATGTCAGAGGAAATCACCGTCATGATGCGATGAGCTCCCGGCCGATCAGATAGCGGCGAATCTCGTTGGTTCCGGCGCCGATATCGTAAAGCTTGGCATCGCGCAGGAAACGTTCGACCGGCCACTCCTTGGTATATCCGGCACCGCCGAGCGCCTGGATCGCCTCCAGCGACACTTTCACGGCATTCTCGCTGGCAAAGAGGATCGCGGCCGCCGCATCCGTGCGGGTCGTGCGGCCACCATCGCAGGCGCGGGCGACAGAATAGACGTAGGCGCGCGATGAATTCAGCGCGACATACATATCGGCAATCTTGCCCTGCATCAGCTGGAAGTCGCCGATCGCCTTGCCGAACTGCTTGCGCTCCCGCACATAGGGCAGCACCACATCGAGGCAGGCCTGCATGATGCCAAGCGGACCGGCAGCGAGCACTGCACGCTCATAATCGAGGCCGGACATCAGGATCTTCACGCCGTCGCCTTCCCGGCCCATCAGTGCTTCTGCCGGCACCTCGCAATCCTGAAAGACCAATTCCGCCGTATCGCTGCCGCGCATGCCGAGCTTGGAAAGCTTTTTTGAAACGCTGAAACCGGACATCCCTTTTTCGATGATGAAAGCCGAAATACCTTTCGGTCCCGCGGCCGGATCGGTCTTTGCGTAGACGACGAGCACATCGGCATGCGGCGCATTGGTGATCCAGAACTTCGTCCCGTTAAGGAGGTAGCGATCACCCCTGCGTTCCGCCTTGAGCCGCATGGAAACGACATCCGAGCCGGAGCCGGCTTCGGACATGGCAAGCGAGCCGACATGTTCACCGGAAATCAGCTTTGGCAAATAGCGTTGCTTCTGCTCCGGTGTGGCCCAGCGGCGGATCTGGTTGACACAGAGATTGGAATGGGCGCCGTAGCTCAAGCCCACGGAAGCCGAAGCACGCGAGACTTCCTCCATGGCAACGACATGTTCGAGATAGCCGAGACCGGCACCGCCGAATTCTTCTTCCACCGTGATGCCGTGCAGACCAAGCGCGCCCATCTGCGGCCAGAGCTGACGTGGAAACGTATTGCTTTCGTCGATCTCCGTAGCGAGCGGAGCAATCGTATCGGCGGCAAATCGCGCCGTCGCGTCGCGGATCGCGTCCGCGGTTTCGCCCAGCGAAAAATCAAACATGGCATTCCTCCCGCTACAATATGTAGCGCGGGTTGCTGCCGCTTCAAAGCTCTCTCGAACGAAGCCTATTCCCACTGCGCCGATTTCGCTTCCTCGCGGCGGAAGGCATCGGGGCTCTTGCCCAGCCATTTCCTGAAGGCGCGAAAGAAGGCGCTGGGTTCGGAATAGCCGAGCTGCACGGCGATTTCGCCGATCGTCTTCGACGTGTTCAGTAGCATGTCGATGGCAAGGTCCCGGCGGATATCGTCCTTGATGCCGGCATAGCTCTGGCCCTCGTCATGCAGGCGATGGCGGAGCGTCGAGGATGGCAGGCGCATCTCGGCAGCGAGCGTCTGGAAGCTCGACCAGGTGGCGGGAGAGGTTTGCGAGAGACGACGGCGCACGCCAGCAGCAATGCCGGCATCATAGCGATAGCGCACGAGGATATTGGCGGGCGCGCCCTGCAGAAATTGCTTCAGTGCCTGTTCGCTGCGCGAAATAGGCAGATCGAGCAGAGCGCTGTCGAAACCGAGCCGGCTGATCGGTTGCGAGAAACGCACCGGCGCACCGAAAAAGAGCCGGTAGTCGGCGCCTTGGTTTGGCTCTTCGCATCGGAAATCGACAAGGCGGATCGGGATACGCCGACCGACAAGCCAGCAGATGATGCCATGCAGGATGATCCAGTAGGTGCGATAGGCGAAGGCCGAGCGCGGCTCGCCTGCGTCGCGAAGCTCAATCTGAGCCAGCCCGTCGCGGATAACGAGCGTACCACGCGGATCGTCCAGCACCACGTCGAGGAAACGCAAGGCCCGCCGCAGCGCGTGGCCGAGCGTGGGCGCGTGCAGCACGCAATGGCAGAGCAGGGTGAAGCTGCCGCTACGCATCGGTCGGGCGCCCATGCCGAAGAATTCGTCGTCGAGTTCGGCGGCGATCGCGAGCCACAATGCGCCATAGGCCTCAGCTGAAACCGGTTGATCGATCCGTTGCGGCAGGCCGAGCTTGGTCAGAAGAGACGCGGTCGGCTTCCCAAGGCGGCGCAGGCTGTCGAGCGCTTCCTCGACGAAGCCCGGTGCGATCATGCGTCGCTCGATTTCGGCCATCGCTGCTTCACTCCGACAAACAATATGGCAAAACTGGCCGAAATATTGGGGCAATTCTGTCATCGCTTGCAATAGGGCGAGGGAATAGAATTCTTGTTAAGGCGGACTCTGGAGGAGATGTCTGTCGGGCAGGGAGGAGAGATCCGTGCAAATCCGCGGCGCAGGTTTCATCGTTACCGGTGGCGGCTCAGGGCTCGGGGCGGCGACGGCACGCATGCTCGTCGAAGCCGGCGGGCGCGTGACGATCGCCGATCTCAGTCTCGATGCAGGCGAGGCGATCGCCCGTGAGTTGGGACAGGATACGCGCTTCATCAAGGCCGACGTGACCGATGAAGAGGACGGTGCGGCGGTGATTGCCGCGGCCGTGGATGCTTTCGGCCCGCTTCGCGGGCTTATCAACTGCGCCGGCGTAGCGCCGGCCGAGAAAGTTGTCGGCCGCGAGGGGCCGCACCGGCTGGAGAGCTTTGCCCGTACGATCGGCATCAATCTCATCGGTACCTTCAACATGATCCGGCTTGCCGCCGCCGCTATCGAGGCTGTGCAACCGGATGCGGAGGGCGAACGGGGCGTGATCGTCAATACGGCCTCGGCCGCCGCCTTCGACGGACAGATCGGTCAGGCAGCCTACGCCGCCTCCAAGGGCGGTGTCGCAGCGATGACGCTGCCGATCGCCCGCGAGCTTGCGCGTCACGGCATCCGCACCGTGTCGATTGCGCCCGGCATTTTCGAAACGCCGATGATGGCCGGCATGCCGGCGGAGGTGCGGGAAGCACTTGGCAAGAGCGTGCCTTTCCCGCCGCGTCTCGGGCATCCGGCGGAATTTGCCGCGCTGGTGCGTCATATCCTGGAAAACAGCATGCTGAACGGCGAGGTCATCCGCCTCGACGGCGCATTGCGTATGGGCGCGCGATAAGCGCCAGGCCCGAAGGAGGAAACATGGCCCTGCAGGATCCCATCGTCATCGTCGGTGCAGCCCGCACGCCGATCGGCAGTTTTCAGGGTGAACTCAAGGATGCTGCGGCCCCTGAGCTCGGTGCAGCCGCAATCCGCGCGGCCCTGCAGCGCAGTGGCGTCGAGGCGGATGCAATCGAGGAGGTCGTTTTCGGTTGTGTACTGCCTGCCGGACAGGGGCAGGCACCAGCTCGCCAGGCGGCGATCCATGCCGGCCTGCCCTTCGCGACAGGGGCAAGCACCGTCAACAAGATGTGCGGCTCCGGCATGAAGGCGGTCATGATGGCCCATGACCTGATTGCGGTGGGAAGCGCTTCCGTGGCGGTCGCTGGCGGCATGGAAAGCATGACCAATGCGCCCTATCTCCTTGATCGTGCCCGTGCCGGTTACAGGCTCGGCCATGGGCGGGTCGTGGATCATATGTTCCTCGACGGGCTGGAGGATGCATATGACAAGGGGCGCTTGATGGGCAGCTTCGCGGAGGATTGCGCCGAAGCCTATCAGTTCACACGTGAGGCGCAGGATGCCTATGCGGTCGCCTCGCTGACCCGGGCGCAGAAGGCGATTTCCGGAGGCTATTTTGACAGCGAAATCGTGCCCGTGACGGTGAAATCCGGCAAGGCCGAGCAGGTGGCAAGCCGTGACGAACAGCCGGGCAAGGCGAGGCCTGACAAGATCCCGACCCTGAAGCCGGCCTTTCGCGACGGCGGCACGGTGACTGCCGCCAATTCCAGTTCGATTTCCGATGGTGCGGCGGCGCTCGTTCTGATGCGCCGCTCGAAGGCGGATCGCAGCGGCCTGAGACCGCTTGCCACCATCCTCGGCCATGCCACGCATTCGCAGGCCCCCAATCTCTTCGCCACCGCGCCGATCGGCGCTTTGCAAAAGCTTTCGGATCGCACCGGTCTGCCGCTCTCCGAGGTCGATCTCTTCGAAATCAACGAGGCCTTTGCCGTCGTTGCCATGGCGGCGATGCGCGACCTCGACCTGCCGCATGAGAAGGTCAATGTACATGGTGGCGCTTGCGCGCTTGGCCATCCGATCGGTGCGTCCGGAGCCCGTATTCTGGTGACGCTTCTGTCGGCGCTGGAGCGTTACGACCTGAAGCGCGGCATGGCCGCACTTTGCATCGGCGGTGGCGAGGCAACCGCCGTCGCCATCGAGCGGCACTAGGGGAGGGGGCCGATGATCCTTTCCGAACTTCAGCAGCAGATCCGCGATCTCGCGCGTGACTTCGCCCGCGAGCGGCTGGCGCCGGGCGCGGCCAAACGCGACCGGGAATCTCTTTTCCCGCGTGAAGAATTGAAGGAAATGGGCGAACTTGGGCTTCTCGGCATGCTGGTGCCCGAGGCCTATGGCGGATCGGATACCGGTGTCATCGCCTATGCCGCAGCCATTGAGGAGATCGCGGCCGGTGACGGGCCATGCTCGACCATCATGAGCGTGCACAGTTCGGTCGGCTGCGTGCCGATCCTGAAATTCGGCAATGAGGAGCAGCGCCAGCGCTTCCTGCCGAAACTTGCGAGCGGTGAATGGATCGGCGGCTTTGCGCTGACGGAGCCTCAGGCGGGTTCGGATGCCTCGAACCTGAAGACGCGGGCGCGGCGCGACGGCGACCATTATGTGCTCGATGGTTCAAAGCAATTCATCACCTCGGGCAAGAACGGCCAGGTCATCATCGTCTTTGCGGTCACTGATCCCGAGGCCGGCAAGAAGGGTATCACCGCCTTCATCGTGCCGACCGATACGCCGGGTTATGAGGTGATCCGGGTCGAGGAAAAGCTTGGCCTTCATTCCTCCGACACCTGCCAGATCGCCTTCACCGGCATGCGCATTCCGGCCGAGCTCAGGCTCGGTGAGGAGGGCGAGGGCTATCGTATCGCGCTTGCCAATCTCGAGGGCGGGCGGATCGGAATTGCAGCGCAGGCCGTCGGCATGGCGCAGGCGTCCTTCGAGGCGGCGCGCGACTATGCACGTGAGCGGACTGCCTTCGGCAAGCCGATCGTCGAACACCAAGCCGTTGCCTTCCGGCTCGCCGACATGGCGACGCGGATCGAGGCGGCGCGCCAGCTCGTCTTCCATGCGGCCTCGCTAAGGGAGGCGGGACAGCCATGCCTGTCGGAGGCTTCGATGGCCAAGCTCTTTGCCTCTGAGATGGCCGAGCGTGTCTGCTCAGATGCGATCCAGATCCATGGTGGCTATGGTTACATAGCCGACTATCCGGTGGAGCGGATCTATCGCGATGTGCGCATCTGCCAGATCTATGAGGGAACAAGCGACGTGCAGCGCATGGTGATTGCCCGCAACCTATAACGATAAGGTCCGGCTTCTGGAGGAGAGGAGCGGGGCCGATAGAGGGAGGAAAAAGACCACATGGTGGAATCTGCTCGTTTGAGCCTGCATGTCCCCGAACCCGCCGTCCGCCCGGGCGGCCATCCCGATTTTTCCAATGTCAAGATCGCCAAGGCTGGGTCGGTGCCACGGCCGGAAGTCGATGTCGCGTCTGAAGACATCCGCGAGCTTGCCTATTCGATCATTCGCGTGCTGAACCGCGACGGCGAGGCGGTCGGTCCCTGGGCAGGGTCTTTGACGGACGAGAAATTGCTGACCGGGCTTCGAAACATGATGAAGCTGCGCGCCTTCGATGCCCGCATGCTGATGGCGCAGCGGCAGGGCAAGACCTCCTTCTACATGCAGCATCTCGGTGAAGAGGCGGTCAGCTGCGCCTTCCGCAAGGCGCTGCAGAAGGGAGACATGAATTTCCCGACCTATCGCCAGGCCGGCCTCTTGATCGCCGACGACTACCCGATGGTCGAGATGATGAACCAGATCTACTCGAACGAGAGTGATCCGCTGCGCGGGCGCCAGCTCCCCATCATGTATTCCTCCAAGGAGCACGGCTTCTTCACGATCTCGGGCAATCTCGCCACGCAATATGTGCAGGCGGTGGGCTGGGCCATGGCCTCGGCGAGCAAGAATGACAGCCGCATTGCCGCCGCCTGGATCGGAGATGGCTCGACAGCGGAATCGGATTTCCACTCGGCGCTGGTCTTTGCCTCCACCTATAAGGCGCCTGTTATTCTCAACATCGTCAACAATCAGTGGGCGATCTCCACCTTCCAGGGTATTGCCCGCGGTGGCTCCGGCACCTTTGCGGCCCGTGGCCTCGGCTTCGGTATTCCGGCGTTACGGGTCGATGGCAACGATTATCTCGCTGTCCATGCCGTCGCCCGCTGGGCGGCTGAGCGCGCCCGGCGCAATCTTGGCCCGACGCTGATCGAATATGTCACCTATCGCGTCGGCGCCCATTCGACCTCCGACGATCCGAGCGCCTATCGCCCGAAGACGGAATCGGAAGCCTGGCCGCTCGGCGATCCCGTCCTGCGGCTGAAGAAACACCTGATCGTCAGGGGCGTCTGGTCAGAGGAGCGCCATACTCAGGCCGAAGCGGAGATCCTGGATGAGGTGATTGAGGCTCAACGTCAGGCCGAGGGGCACGGCACGCTGCATGACGGCGGCAAGCCCTCGGTGCGCGATATCTTCGAAGGCGTCTATGCCGAGATGCCGCCGCATATCCGCCGCCAGCGGCAGAAGGCGGGGTACTGACATGGCCCGGATGACGATGATCGAGGCCGTACGCAGCGCCATGGATGTCTCGATGGCGCGCGATGACAATGTCGTGGTCTTCGGCGAGGATGTCGGTTACTTCGGCGGCGTCTTCCGCTGCACGCAGGGCCTGCAGGCGAAATACGGCAAGACGCGCTGCTTCGACACGCCGATCAGCGAATCCGGCATCGTCGGCACGGCGATCGGCATGGCGGCCTATGGGCTGAAGCCCTGCGTCGAAATCCAGTTCGCCGATTATATGTATCCGGCTTACGACCAGCTGACGCAGGAGGCGGCGCGTATCCGCTACCGCTCAAACGGCGATTTCACCTGCCCGATTGTCGTGCGCATGCCGACCGGCGGCGGCATTTTTGGTGGCCAGACCCACAGTCAGAGCCCGGAAGCGCTCTTCACCCATGTCTGCGGCCTGAAAGTGGTGGTGCCGTCCAATCCCTATGACGCCAAAGGCCTGCTGATTGCCGCGATCGAGGATCCCGATCCTGTCATGTTCCTGGAGCCGAAGCGGCTCTATAACGGACCTTTCGATGGCCATCACGAGCGGCCGGTGACGCCATGGTCGAAGCACGATCTTGGCGAGGTACCGGAGGGACATTTTACGATCCCGATCGGCAAGGCTGAGGTACGGCGCACGGGCTCGGCTGTGACGGTCATTGCCTACGGCACGATGGTGCATGTGGCGCTCGCCGCCGCCGAAGATGCCGGCATCGATGCGGAAGTGATCGATCTCCGGAGCCTTTTGCCACTCGACCTCGATACGATCGTCAAATCCGTCACCAAGACCGGGCGCTGCGTCGTCGTGCATGAAGCCACACTAACCTCGGGCTTCGGTGCGGAGGTCGTGTCGCTGGTTCAGGAGCATTGCTTCTATAATCTGGAAGCCCCGGTCGTGCGTGTCGCCGGCTGGGATACGCCCTATCCGCATGCACAGGAATGGGATTATTTTCCCGGACCCGGCCGCGTCGGGCGCGCGCTTGCCGAAGTGATGGAGGCCTGAATCATGGGCGAATTCATCATCAAGATGCCGGATGTCGGCGAAGGTGTCGCCGAGGCAGAGCTTGTCGAATGGCATGTGAAGACCGGCGATCCAGTGCGCGAGGACATGGTGATCGCCGCCGTCATGACCGACAAGGCCACCGTCGAAATTCCCTCGCCCGTCAGCGGCACGGTGACCTGGCTGGCCGGTGAGATCGGCGATCGGATTGCCGTCAAGGCGCCGCTGGTACGCATCGAGACGGCAAGCGGCGCCGGAGAGGAGGAACCCGAGACGGTTCCTCAGCCGCAGCCCGCTGAGCCGGTGAAAGCACAAGCTCCGAAACCCGTTCCAAAGGCACCGGCGCCGGCAGCTCCGCCGACCGAAAAGCCACTCGCTGCGCCATCGGTACGGCTGTTTGCCCGCGAGAGCGGTGTAGATCTAAGGCAGGTGCAGGGCACAGGTCCGGCCGGCCGCATCCTGCGCGAAGATATCGAACAGTTCCTGAACCAGGGTTTAGCACCCGCTCCGGCGCGTGCCGGCCTGGCAAAGAAGACGACGACCGAGGAGATCAAGCTGACCGGTCTTCGGCGCCGCATCGCCGAAAAGATGGTGCTTTCGACCTCACGCATTCCCCACATCACCTATGTGGAGGAAGTGGATATGACGGCGCTCGAGGAACTGCGCGCCACCATGAATGCCGACCGCAAGGCCGAGCATCCCAAGCTGACGGTGCTGCCCTTCCTGATGCGGGCGCTCGTCAAGGCGATTTCCGATCAGCCCTATGTCAACGCCACCTTCGATGATGATGCCGGCATCATCACGCGCCATAGCGCCGTGCATATCGGCATCGCCACGCAGACGCCGGCGGGGCTCACCGTGCCCGTCGTGCGGCATGCCGAAGCGCGCGGCATCTTCGATTGCGCAGTCGAAATGAGCCGGCTGGCGGAAGCGGCGCGTTCTGGTACCGCAACGCGTGACGAACTCTCAGGCTCGACCATCACCATCAGTTCGCTCGGCGCGCTCGGCGGCATCGTTTCCACGCCCGTCATCAATCACCCGGAAGTGGCGATCATCGGCGTCAACAAGATCGCGATACGGCCGGTCTGGGACGGTGCGCAATTTGTGCCGCGCAAGATGATGAACCTCTCCTCCAGCTTCGATCACCGCATCATCGACGGCTGGGACGCGGCGACCTTCGTGCAGCGCATCCGCACGCTGCTCGAAACCCCGGCGCTCATTTTCATCGAAGGCTGAGCCATGAAAGAGATTGTCTGCAAGCTCCTCGTCATCGGTGCAGGTCCCGGCGGTTATGTTTGCGCCATCCGTGCCGGCCAGCTCGGCATCGACACTGTCATCGTCGAGGCCGGTAAGCCGGGCGGTACCTGCCTGACGGTCGGCTGCATTCCCTCCAAGGTGCTGATTCATGCCGCAGAGGAATTCGACGCCACGCAGAAAATGCTGACGGGCAAGAATCCGATGGGCATCCGCGTCGAGGGCGCCTCGATCGATCTGGCAAAAACAATCACCTGGAAGGACGGTATCGTCGGCCGGCTGACGAGCGGCGTCTCCGGCCTGTTGCAGAAGGCGCGCGTGAAGATCGTCCACGGCCGCGCTCATTTCCGCGATGGCAAGACGGTCGAGGTAGAGACGGAGACCGGCCAGCAGATCATTCGTGCCGAGACCGTCGTCATTGCCACGGGCTCCGATCCGGTGGAGCTCCCGAACCTGCCTTTTGGCGGCCGCGTTATTTCTTCGACCGAGGCGTTGTCGTTGGGCGAGTTGCCGAAAAATCTCGTCGTGGTCGGCGGCGGCTATATCGGGCTGGAACTCGGGATAGCCTTCGCGAAGATGGGGTCACAGGTGACGATGGTCGAGGCAACGCAGCAGGTGCTGCCGCAATATGATGCCGATCTCGTTCGGCCTGTCATGCGCAAGATGACCGAGCGCGGCATCCGCGTCTTGACCGGTGCGAAGGCGATCGGCCTTTCCGATGCTGGTGATGGACTTGTCGTCGAAACGCCTGACGGCCGGCAACAGGCGCTTGCCGCAGACCGTATTCTGGTGACTGTCGGCCGCCGTCCGAGAACGGCTGGCTCAGGCCTCGAAGAGCTTGATCTCGACCGCGCCGGTCCGTTCCTCAGGATCGACGATCGCTGCCGCACGTCCATGCGCGGCATCTATGCCATCGGTGATGTTACCGGCGAGCCTATGCTGGCGCATCGGGCCATGGCGCAGGGGGAAATGGTGGCGGAGATCGTTGCCGGAAAGAAACGCGCCTGGGACAAGCGCTGCATTCCGGCGATCTGTTTTACCGATCCGGAAATCGTCAGCGCCGGTCTGTCCCCGTCGGAAGCACGCGCCCAGGGTTATGATATTAGGACCGGCCAGTTTCCCTTCAGCGCCAATGGGCGGGCGATGACCATGCTCTCGGAGGAGGGATTCGTGCGGGTGGTGGCGCGGGCCGACACCAATCTGGTCCTCGGCCTGCAGGCGGTGGGCGCTGGGGTTTCCGAGCTCTCGGCCGCCTTCGCGCTTGCCATCGAAATGGGCGCGCGGCTGGAAGATATCGCCGGCACGATCCATGCTCATCCGACGCGCGGCGAAGCGGTCATGGAAGCGGCACTGAAAGCCCTGGGGAACGCTCTTCACATTTGAGCCGCTCGCCGCCTGCCGATAGTGGGGGCTACTCTGCGTCAGGTTCCGCGCCGGTCGAGCGCCGGTCGATGAGTTCTCCCGAAAGGCGGATGGTCGTGGTTGCCCGCAGCAGCGCCGATGTATCTCCCTCGATCATTTCGACGACGACGCGCACGATTTGCAGGCGGAGCGGAATTTTCCTATCTCTTCATCGCCCACGATCTTGCAGTCGTCCGGCATATCGCAGACCGTGTGGCGGTGATCTATCTCGGCAGGATCGTCGAGATCGGACCGAAAAAGTCCGTCTATTCCATGCCGCAGCACCCCTATACGCAGGCGCTGCTATCGGCAGCACCCGAGCCCGATCCCGATCGCAAGGCAAACCGCATCGTGCTGCAGGGCGACGTTCCAAGCCCCTCCCGCGTCCCGCCGGGCTGCAGCTTCCATACGCGCTGTCCGATCGCAAAAGACATCTGCAAGATCAATCGGCCGGCGCTGCGCGAAGTCTCGCCGAACCAGTTCTCAGCCTGCCATTTTGCCGCGCCCAATCCGCTATCGCAGCCAGGCAGGCTGAAGCTATCGATCTTCAGTGCACCAGGCCTGCCGGTACATCTTCGATCGTTCCCTCGACGGGCAGGTTTATGCCGCTCTCGGCGAGATCCTGCAGCAGCGCGCCAAGCGCGAGATCGAGGCAATAGACGGAGAACTCGGCATTGAGTTCCCGGGCGTTCTGACGGGCGTAGGAAACGAGCCGCGCGAGCGAGGCGATATCGCGCAGTCGTTGATCCTTCTCGACGTGCCGAGTTCGATGATGTCTTCCGTTGCCATTCTCACTGAGCTCCCCAGACGTGTTGGAAGGAGTTCTAGCGGATGCGGTCGAGGAAAGCGCGTGACACGGGCGTGACACCAGTTTGGATGGCGTATCGGGAGGCGGCAACACAGTTGAGCCAGGCCGACAGAGCTAGAAGCCTGCCTTTCGCAGAGCCTCGCGATACTGTTCCTTCTGCCACGCCTCTTTGAAGGGCACGAGCGTCAGCCATCTATCGACGTCGAAATCGGGATTGGTTTCGCGTGCCTTGCACATGTAGAGGCGGGCCTTTTTCACGTCGCCGAGCATCGCCCAGCAGGCGGCTGCAACCCGGTCGGCCGGCGTGCGATCATCCATTCTGCTGATCACACCCAGCGCTTCCCTATAGCGGAAGAGGGCCGCGCGGACATTCGCTGTCAGGTCTGTCGAGCAGATAGCAAAGCGTCAACAAACCCTTTTCGGGGAAGGATACAGGCTCCCCCGCCGCGTTCAGCAGCCGCAATGTACCGAATGACTCGAGCCTGAGGGACATGGGACGGTATCGTCCGCTTTTACTCTGTGCGGGATTCCGGCTCGTCCATTCTCAGCGCGTTCAGCGGAATGTCGCTGCTTTCGGCCTGCGCCATCGCCTTGACGAGCGAGATGATCGTCTCGCGAATGCGCCGGTCCTCGATCTTCACGAAGGCCCTGTTAAGGACGAGACCTTCCTTCGACCGCAGAAATTCTGTGACCGGATCGGCAGGGGCAGACAAATTGAGACCGGCAAGGCTCGGCGCTTCCAAATCGTCCTGCTCGAAAAAGAAGGCTGGCGAGGTGCGCAGCACTTCGGCGATCTTCTGCAGGCGGCTTGCGCCGATGCGGTTGATGCCCTTTTCATATTTCTGCACTTGCTGGAAGGTAACGCCGATCTGTTCGGCAAGCCGCTCCTGGCTCATGCCGAGAAGCTGTCTGCGCCTGCGCATACGCATGCCGACATAGGTATCAATCGCGTTCGGTGTCTTGACGTTCATGGCCTACCTTCTGTCTCTTTCGCATTTCAGTCCATTGACTTGTAGACGGCATCGCGCCGCTTTTCTACGATTTGTTTTTGAGATCATATGAAGGCCGATCTTGACCGGCTCTGCTTTCTCCGACCTTCGGTGATCGGGCTGTCCTGTTGTCTATTCCGGTTTTGCCACGCCCATCCTGGAATGTGATGGTCGGGCGTTCTTTGGAGATTAATTTTCATCTAAATTGGTAGAAAATTGGTATTCCATTCCGCGCTCGGATCACGCGAAACCGCTATCACCTCTCCTGAACAACTCGAATGTCAAATGAGGGAACGCAATGCTTTCGAAATCCTTCGCCGGCCTCTTTGCCGGCGCGATCCTCGCCGCCTTCGTGGGCGCACCGGCACAGGCCGATGCGGTAAAGATCGGCAGCAAGAATTTCACCGAACAGTTCGTCGTCGCCGAGATCTACGCGCAGGCGCTTGAAAAGGCCGGCGTCGAAGTCGAGCGCCACCTCAACCTCGGTGCCACGCTTGTTGCCCATACGGCGCTGACGAACGGCGATATCGATCTCTATCCGGAATATACCGGCACGGCGCTTGCCGCCGTCGTCAAGGGTGACCTGTCGGGCTCTGCCGACAAGATCTATTCCGACGTCAAGGATTATTACGAGAAGAACCTCAAGCTGACGCTTCTGCAGCCGACGCAGATCAACAACGGCTATGCGATCATCACGCTTCCGGAAACCGCCGAGAAGTACAAGCTGAAGACGCTGAGCGACCTCGGTCCGGTCTCCAAGAACTTGACCTTTGGCGCGGAGGGCGGCTTTGGCGAGCGCAAGGATGGCTTGCCGGGGCTGAAGCAGACCTACGGTATCGAGTTTAAGGAATTCAAGATCTTCGCCAAACTCGGCATCCGCTATAGTGCGCTGACGAGCAAGGATCTCGACGTTTCCTACGGCTTTGCGACCGACTGGCAGATCTCCGACAACAAGCTGGTCGTGCTCGACGACGACAAGCATCTCTTCCCGCCCTATTACCTCGTGCCGGTCGTGCGCCAGGATGCACTCGCCAAGAACCCGAAAATCACCGAGGTTCTGAACAAGATCAGCCCGCTCCTCAACAACGAGACCATGCGCGAGCTGAACGCCAAGGTCGATCGCGATAAGGAAGAGCCGGCAGACGTCGCCGCGGAATTCCTGAAGGCCAAGGGCATCTGATCGAGAGCGACGCGCAAGTTTCGCTTTCCCTGAAGAAAAAATGCGGCGAAGCTTGCAGCTTCGCCGCTTTGTCGTGATCGTGCAGACAGGATTTCTCGCGTTTGAACTGGGCACCCAAGCATATTCCGGAAATCGCGCTTGCCGTCTGGCAGCATCTGGTGCTGTCGATTTCGTCCGTGCTCATCGGCCTTGCGATCGCGCTCGTGCTCGGCATCGTCTGCGCCCGCCGGCCGAGGCTCTATGCCTTCGCGCTGACGGTGACGAACATCATCTTCGTCATTCCGAGTCTGGCGCTCTTTGCGCTGCTGATCCCCTTCGTCGGCCTCGGTATGAAGCCGGCGTTGATCGGGCTTTCCTCCTATTGCTTGCTGATCCTGCTGCGCAACGTCGTTACCGGTATCCGCGGCGTTCCGGCCGATGTGCTCGACGCTGCCGACGGCATGGGCTACGGCCCGTGGCAGCGGCTCTTCCGCATCGAACTGCCGCTCGCTCTGCCGCTGATCGTCTCCGGCGCCCGCATCGCGCTCGTCACCGTCATCGGTATTGCGACGGTCGCTGCCTTTATCGATGGCGGAGGGCTCGGCACGATCATCCTGATCGGCATCGATCAGGAATATGCCGAGAAGATCCTGGTCGGCGGCATTCTGACGGCACTGCTGGCCATCATCTTCGATTTCATTCTCACCCGGGCCGAGCAGGCCCTGGTGCGCTGGCAGTGAGGGCGCGGCGATGCTGAGCACTGCCTTCTTTTGGATCGTCGATCACCAGGACGAATTCTTCCGCGCCCTCGGCCGCCATCTCCTGATGTCCGGCGTGTCACTGGCGATCGCACTCGTCATTGCGCTGCCATTGGCGATCCTGATCGTCAATCACGGCCGCTTCGCCTTCGGTGTCATCAACATCGTCAATGGCCTCAGGACCATTCCGAGCCTTGCGATCCTGGCAATCATGCTGCCGCTTCTCGGCATCGGCATCCTGCCGTCGATCGTTGCACTGACGGTGCTTGCCCTGCCGCCGATCTTGCTCAATGCCTATGTCGGGTTGCGCGATGTCGATGCCGATGCGGTGGAGGCGGCGATCGGCATGGGCATGAGCAGAAGCCAGGTTCTACGCAAGATCCGCATTCCGCTGGCAGCCCCCGCCATGTTTGCCGGCGCCCGCACAGCGGCCGTCCAGGTACTGGCGGGAGCGACGCTCGCGCCCTTCATCGGCGGCGGCGGGCTCGGCGATTTCATCGCCACGGGCATCGGCATGATGGACATGTCGCGGCTCATCGTCGGCGCCGTGCCGATCGCGATCCTGGCGCTTGCCACCGAATTCATTCTCGGCCGCGCCGAGAAGTATCTATTTGCAGAAAGAACCGCCGCATGATCCGCATGGAAAATGTCACCAAGCGTTATGGCGAAAGCGCTGCGCCCTCGGTCGACAACCTGACGCTTGATGTGCCTGAGGGCTCGACGGTCGCGCTGATCGGTCCGTCGGGCTGCGGCAAGACGACGACGATGCGCATGATCAACCGGCTGATAGAGCCGACTGAGGGGCGCATCTTCGTCAATGGCGAGGACGTGACAAAAGCCGATCCGGTCAAGCTTCGCCGCCATATCGGTTACGTCATCCAGAATGTCGGCCTCTTTCCGCACATGACGATCGCCGAGAACATCGCTGCCGTCCCGAACCTGCTCGGCTGGGACCAGCCGCGGATCGCAAAGCGCACCGAGGAATTGCTTGATCTCGTCGGTCTCGATCCGAAGGAAATGTTGAAGCGTTATCCGCGCCAGCTTTCCGGCGGTCAGCGCCAGCGCATCGGCGTGGCGCGCGCCCTTGCCGCCGATCCCTCGGTGCTGCTGATGGACGAGCCCTTCGGCGCGATCGACCCGATCGCCAGAACGCGTCTCCAGGACGAGTTCAGACAGATCCTCAAGCGCGTGCGCAAGACGGTGGTGCTAGTGACTCACGATCTCGACGAGGCGATCCGCCTTGGCGATCGGATCGCCATCATGCGTGCCGGCAGGATCGTGCAATATGATGCGCCGGATGCGATCCTCTCCCATCCGGCTGACGAGTTCGTCGCGAATTTCGTAGGCATTGATCGTGCGATCAAGCGGCTCAGCCTGTTTTCGGTTGCCGATGCGATGCGGCCCGGTGCTCCCTCCTCACCTTCTGCCAGTGTCACTGCAAGCGCCAATCTGCGCGATGCGCTGTCGCTGATGGTCGCCGCCAACAGCGATGTGCTTTCGGTGGTCGATGGCGGTGGCATTGTTACCGGGCAGCTGACACGCGACGCGATTTTCTCGATCTGAGTGCAGGAGTTTCTGATGCATCTCGGCTTTTCCCTCACACCTTTCGGCCATCACCCCTCCGCCTGGCGTGAGGCCACAGCACCTGAACATCTCGGTTTCGATGCGCTGCTGTCTCAAGTTGCTAAGGCGGAGGAAGCCGGTTTCGATTTCGTCGTGCTTTCCGACCGGCTCGGCGGGCGGCCGATCGATGATCTCTCGCCCATTGCTACGCCCTTCGAGCCGACGACACTGGTCGCAGCTCTTGCGACGAAGGCGCGCCGGATCGGCTTCCTGGCGGCTGCTGCAACCAGTCAGCACGAGCCTTATAATCTCGCCCGGCGCTTTGCGTCGCTGGATCAGATCAGCGGCGGCCGAACGGGTTGGGTCGCTCTTCCCGTATCCGGCGAATTCGAACGCGACCAGGAATATCTCGGTCTCGTTAGCGGGCTCTGGGACAGTTGGGAAGACGACGCTTTCATCTACGACAAGGCTGAGGGACGTTTCTTTGAACAGGACAAAATGCACGTGCTCAACCACAGGGGCGAACATTTCACGGTGCGTGGGCCGCTCAACGTCAATCGCTCGCCGCAGGGCAAGCCGGTTATCGCCCAGCTTCTGAGCGGAGAAAGCAAAGCATTGGCTGCGCGCCACGCTGAAATCGTTCTTCTTCAGGACCCGACGCCGGAAAGTGCCAACGAAACCGCCGCCGACTTCGTCCGCAGGCTCGAAGCGGTCGGCCGTCGACGACAGGATGTTCGGATACTGGCTAATGTCGTGCCGATCGTCGCGGAAGCTCCCGATGCGGCGCAGGCGGCAAGCAATGCGCTCCGATTTGGCGAGGCGGACCGGGCAAGCCAGCCGCTGTCTGCCGCACGTCTGGTCGGCACGCCGGCCGAAATCGCCCGCTCTCTACAGCAATGGCTCGGGCTTGGTCAGATCGACGGTTTTACGATCCTGCCGCCGACGGTCGCGATCGGACATCTGTTCTTCACGCAAGTGGTTCCGGAATTGCGCCGCCTCGGGCTGACAAAGGCGACGGCCGGCGTGACGTTGCGCGATCGTCTTGGTCTCGTCCGTCCGGTCCATCCGGCGGCACCATTGGAGCGTGCATCATGAGCGGCGATTGCAAGATGAGACTTGGCGCCTTCCTGATGGCGGGCGGCCATCACATTGCGGCCTGGCGTCATCCTGACGCCCATGCCCCGGCCGGCGTCGATATCGACCATTTCATCGAGCTTGCCCGTATCGCCGAGCGCGGCAAATTTGACATGCTCTTCGTCGAGGATGCCGCCGCCATCCGCGAGCGCAATCCTGAGATGGCGAGCCAGGCGGCGCGTTCGACGGCTTTCGAGCCGCTGAGCCTGCTTGCTGCCCTTGCCGTGAGCACCACGCATATCGGCCTCGTGGCAACCGCCTCGACAACCTATAACGAACCCTACGGCCTTGCCCGCACCTTCGCCTCGCTCGATCAGTTGAGTGCCGGCAGGGCAGGATGGAACCTCGTCACGTCGGCAAGCGAGCTTGAGGCCGAGAATTTCGCAAGCAGCGGCCTTCGCCCGCATTCCGAGCGCTACGAACGGGCCGAGGAATTTGCCGATGCAGCACTCGCCCTCTGGGACGGCGTGGAGGAGGGGGCCCATCTGCCTGAAGGCGGGGCTCAATTTGCCGATCGCACCAGGCTCCATCCGGTGCATCATCGCGGCAAGCATTTTACAGTCGAGGGTCTGCTCGAAAGCCCACGCTCAGCCCAGGGCCGGCCAATCATGGTGCAGGCTGGTGCCTCCGACGTCGGCAAGGAGCTCGCCGCCCGCACGGCAGACGTCGTCTTTGCTGCCTCCCAGACGCTTGCCGAAGCCCAGGCCTACTATGCCGATGTGAAGTCGCGTCTTGCCAAATACGGGCGCAAGCCCGACGACATCAAGATCATGCCCGGCATATCGCCGATCGTCGGCGCCACCGAAGCCGAGGCGAAGGCAAAATACCGCGCGCTGCAGGAACTCATCCCGGACGCCGTCGGCGTCGCCCTGCTTGCAAGCTACCTCAGCATCCAGGACCTCTCGGCCTATCCGCTCGATGGGCCGCTGCCGGACATGCCGCAGACCAACCTCATCCAGAGCCGCCAGCAGCTGATCATCGATCTCGGCAGGCGCGAGAACCTTTCTATCCGCGAACTCGCACGCCATTTCGCCGGCGCCCGCGGCCACTGGCAGGTTGCCGGCACGCCGGTGCAGATTGCCGATGCGATGGAAGAACGCTTTGCCGAAGGCGCTGCCGACGGCTTCAATGTCATGGCGCCGCTCTTTCCCTCGGGGCTTGAGGACTTTGTCACCCATGTGGTGCCGGAACTGCGTCGCCGCGGCCTCTTCCGGCATGACTATGAGGGCCGCACGCTTCGCCAGAACCTCGGTCTCGGCACACCCGCCAAACGATAAAACGAGATGACAATGGACCCGATCTATATCGACTATCTGAACGCCTTCGACATCGAGGCGCTCGACCTGACCAACGATGAAATCCTGGCGGCGATCGAAACCTCGCTAGCCGCCCAGGGCAGGGGCCAAACGGTCATCGAACCGCGTGTTCATCTTGAGCCGGATGCGAGCTTTCACGGCCATTTCAATGTCCTGCGCGGCTATGTAGCGCCGCTCGGCCTTGCCGGTGTGAAGGTCGTCGGCGACTATGTCGACAATTACAAGCTCGGCTATCCCTCCGAATTCGGCGTGCTCAACCTCTTCGATCCGCGCACCGGCGTGCCGAAGGCGATCCTTGATGCAACCGTCATCACCGACATGCGCACGGGCGCCGTCACCGCGCTTGGTGCCCGGCATCTCGCCCGCAAGGGTTCGAAGGTGCTCGGCCATATCGGTGCGCGTGGCACCGCGTATTGGAACGTGCGCCTGCTCGATCATCTCTTCGATTTCGACGAGATCCGCGTGCATTCGCGCCGGCCGGAAAGCCGTGATGCCTTTGGCGCCAAGCTGGAGACCGACCTCGGCAAGAAGATCATCGTGGTCGACAACTGGCGCGATTGCGTGGAGGGGGCCGATATCGTCGTCGAGGCATCACGCCTATCGCAACCCGAACCGCTTCTGAAGACGGAGTGGATCAAGAAGGGCGCCTTCGTCGTGCCCTACGGCACGATGAGTGCCGTCGAACTCTCGTTGACCGACATCATGGCCAAACTCGTCGTCGACGATTGGGGTCAGTGCAAGACCGGCAAATTCGGCTCGCTGCGCGCCCATGTCGAGACCGGCAGGCTTTCCGAGGAGACGCTGCATGCCGAACTCGGACAGGTCGTCGCCGGCCTGAAGCCCGGCCGCGAGAGCGAGGACGAGACCATCCTGCTCTGGCACCGCGGCCTGTCACTCAGCGACATCGCGCTTGGCCACGCGCTGCTTTCCAAGGCGCGCTCGGCTGGTATCGGCCAGAGGCTGCGCTTCGCATGACGGAAATCCTGCTGACCGGCTCCGGCATCACCATTGCCGACATCGTGGCGATCGCCCGTGGCGATGCCACCGTCGAGGCTTCCGATGCGGTCCGTGAGCGGATGATTGCCGCGCGGCGCATCCTGGAAGGTGCCGCAGCGGCTGGCCAGCAGATCTACGGCATGAATACCGGGCTCGGCGCCAATCTGAAGACGGCGGTGACTGGAGATTTCGAGGCCTTCCAGCTTCAATTGATCCGCGGCCGCGGCATGGCGGTCGGTGAAGCACTGCCGCGCGACGCGACCCGTGCGGTGATCGCCGCCAGGCTCTCGATGCTGGCCCTTGGCGGATCCGGCATTTCGCTGCCCGTCTTCGAGGCGCTGCTTGTCATGCTGAATGCCGGCGTTCATCCGGTGATGCCGTCAATCGGCTCGATCGGTGCGGGTGACCTCGTGCTCCTGTCTGCCATGGCCCGCGCCCTGGTCGGCGAAGGAAAAGCCGAATATCGCGGCATCGTCTATCCGGCGAATGAAGCCCTTGAGCTTGCGGGCATTGCACCGGCGAGCCTGCAGCCAAAGGACGGGATTTCGCTTCTCAATGCATCGGCCGTCTCTGCCGGTCGTGGCGCCCTCGTATTGCACGACGCCAAACGACTGCTCGATGCCCAGCGCCAGGCGGCTGCTTTGAGCTTCGAGGGCCTTGCCGGCAATCCACTCATCCTCTCGCCGGCCATCCAACGCGCCCGGCCAGCAGTGGGGCAGGCAGAGGAAGCCAGCCGGCTGCTGCAGATGCTTGAGGGCTCGACACTTTTCGACGCAAGCGCCGCCATCCAGGATCCGCTCAGCCTGCGCTGTCTTGCGCCGATCCATGGGGCGCTTGCCGATGCGCTGTCGAAGGCGATCGAAGCCGTCGAGATCGAGCTGAATGCCGCGGCCGACAATCCCGTTGTTCTCCTGGAAGAGCAACAGGTGCTGTCATCAGGTAACTTCCAGACGCCAGCGCTTTCTCTTGCCTTCGAGACATTGGGGCTCGCGGTCGCTCAGACAGCTGCGGCATCCGCCGCACGTTTCATCCAGCTGACGGGCTCGGGTCGCAACGGCCTGCCGCGCTATCTCTCCCCCTCGGCGGTCCATCGGCGGGTTTCGTGCCGATGCAGAAGACAGTAGCGGCGCTGATGGCCGATATCAGGCACAAGGCCAATCCTGTCATGCTCGACTTCCTTGCCGTGTCGGAAGGTGTCGAGGATCATGCAACGCAATCGTCCCTTGCCGTGCGCAAGCTCGGCGAGATGCTGGAGTTGTGGCGCCTAATCACCGCCTGCGAAATGCTGGCGGCTGCCCAGGCTGTCGACCAGCGTCCCGGACACCGCTGCGGTGCGGAGACGAAAGGGACTCATGCCTTTGTTCGAGGCCTCGCGCCGGTCATGACGGAGGATCGTTCGCTCGGCGAAGACGTAGCTGTCCTTGCTTCGCACCTGCTCGACGAACAGTACGGCGAGTGAAGAGCATGCATCTTGCTAGCCTTGCAATGTATGTCACGTCGCAACCGCTTGCGGAGGCCACGGCCGAACTCTGGTCGTTCCTTCGGCACTATCTTGCGCAGGCCGGGCTTTCGGATCTGCCAGAGAGCCTCGACATCACGGTCCCTTATGACGAGGCCTGGCTACGTGAGGACCTGCTCTTTTCTCAGACCTGCGGCTATCCCTATGTAAAGCGATTGCGTGGCAAGGTGCGCCTCGTTGCCACGCCTGTCTACGCCCATCCTGGCTGCAACGGTCCCCTGATGCGCAGCTTCATCGTCGTGCGCCGCGCTTCCACCTTCGCTTCGGTTCCAGACTTGCGCGGCGCGACAGCCGCCATCAACAGTCCTGACAGCAATTCCGGGGCAAATCTGCTTCGAGCGGCGGTTGCTCCACTTGCTCGCAATGGCCGCTTCTTCGGTAGCACGGTCGAGACCGGCAGCCATGGCGGCAGCATCGATGCGGTGTCGAGCGGGCAGGCGGATTGCGCAGCAATCGACTGCATCACCTTTGCCAATCTCCTGCGCTTTGCGCCAGATCGTGTGGAAGGCGTCCGCATCCTTGCAGACACACCTGCAACGCCAGGTCTGCCCTTCATTACCGGAGGTAAGGTTTCGGATGCGGACGTGGCATTGATGCGCGAGGCACTTGTCGCAGCGATCACCGCACCATCGCTTTCCGGTGCGCGCGATATTCTCGGCCTCATCGATATCGCGATGCTTACGGACGCCGACTACGAACCGGTTCTGTCGCTTGCCCGAGGCGCGCTTGAGACAGGTTACAGCGACTGGATGGATTGAAGCCTCCAAGGACGCCAACTCGTAAGACCGGTTCTCCGCCCATCACGGCTGAACATTCAGGCGCCAAGAAAAACATCACCAAATTTGTGATATTGTGATTTATGCTTGTTCCAATTTTGTGATTATGCGATCCTTTCTGGCACCGAAGCCAACGATTTCGACGTGTCTCACGTGTGAGGGGAGAGTGTTCAATGGCGCGCATCACGCTCAGGCAGTTGCTGGATCACGCGGCGGAGGAGGGGTACGGCGTTCCCGCCTTCAATATCAATAACATGGAACAGGCGCTCGCCATCATGGAAGCCGCGGATGCGGCTCGCGCGCCCGTCATCATGCAGGCATCGCGCGGCGCGCGCGCCTATGCTCATGACATCATGCTCAAGCACATGATGGATGCGGTCGTCGAAATCTACCCGCATATCCCGGTTTGCGTGCATCTCGACCACGGCAACGATCCGGCCAGCTGCATGACGGCTATCCAGGCGGGCTTTACCTCCGTGATGATGGATGGCTCGCTGAAAGCGGATGCGAAGACACCCGCCGACTGGGACTACAATGTCGGCGTGACCAAAAGAGTGACCGAGATGGCGCATCTCGGCGGCATTTCCGTTGAAGGCGAGCTCGGTGTGCTTGGCTCTCTGGAGACGGGCATGGGAGAGGCCGAAGACGGGCACGGCGCCGAAGGCAAACTGTCTCACGATCAGCTGCTGACGAACCCGGACGAGGCGGCGAAATTTGTGCGCGAGACGCAGGTCGATGCACTGGCGATCGCCATGGGCACCTCGCACGGCGCTTACAAATTCACGCGCAAGCCAGATGGTTCGGTGCTGGCGATGAATGTCATCGAAGAGATCCACCGCAAGCTGCCAAACACGCATCTCGTCATGCACGGCTCGTCGTCAGTTCCAATCGAGCTGCAGGAGATCATCAACAAATATGGCGGCCGGATGGAACCCACATGGGGCGTGCCCATCGAGGAAATTCAGCGCGGCATCAAGAATGGCGTTCGCAAGGTCAATATCGACACCGACGGCCGGATGGCCATGACCGGGCAGATCCGCCGGATATTGCAGGAAGATCCGAGCGAATTCGATCCCCGCAAATATCTGAAGCCAGCAATGGCCGCGCTCGCCAAGCTTTGCAAGGAGCGCTTCGAGCAGTTCGGCACCGCCGGCATGGCGGAGCGGATTACGCCCCTCCCTGTTTCGGCGATGGCAAAGCGCTATGCGTCCGGTGCGCTCGATCCGGTCTTTTCCTAAAGCGTGGCGCGCATGTCGCTATCGCAAACCGCTGCACAGTTTTTGCGCGACATGCTTTAGATCTCATCGGCTGACGGGGCGGGCGCTTTTTTCCGGTTCGATGTCTGGTGTGCCGGCTGCCAGCGTCTGGCCGTGAAACGCCTTGAGCAGGGAGACGACATCGTTGATCTCATGTTCGACACGCGGGGCGTCCCAGCCGAGCGCTTTCGCAGCGATGCCTGCAATATCGACCAAACCTTCGTAGGTCAGCTGGCCCTCGATTGCGATCGTCGTGCGCCGCAAAACGATATCCGAGAGATGGACCACAAGCTCATTGCGCGCGATCCAGTCTATTTCCCGAAAGCTGTAATGTGCGGCTCCCGACAGGCGCCGCTCGTCGGAATGTTCGGAGGAGAATGTTGCCACCGCCTCGACCGTCGTTCCGTAGCGGTTCAGAAGCTGTTCTGCGCGCGCGGCCGTCATGCCTGCAGCCTTCGCGATCCTGTCAACGAAGACCCGTCTTGCCTGCGCGTCGGCTGGAAAAGCCTTTCCGCCACCGATCGCAAGATAGCGGGTTGATTGCTTGCGCGAACGCTCCAGCCGGGAAAGAACACTGTCGGCAACCTCCTCGGCAAAACCGCGAAACGTCGTCCACTTGCCGCCGACCAGCGACATGATGGCAAAAGGCCGCTTGCCATCCGCTTCGATGACCGGCGCTGAATGGTCGCGGCTGATCAGGCCGGGCGCTGTTCCGTCGGAGGCGGGAAGCGGCCGGATGCCGCTATAGGTGTAGACGATCTGGTCGCGATCGAAGCGCAATGTCGGCAGCAGCGATCTGAGGCTTTGCAGGAAGTAATCGATTTCGGGTTCCTCGCAGCGCACTGTGTCGGGATCCCGGCTCGGGATATCCGTGGAGCCGACGAGCGCAAGCCCGAGATAGCCGTACACCAGGCAGATGCGGCCGTCGTCGGCTTCGAAATAGATCATGTGGCCGTTGAGGCTGCGCACCAGTTCGGGATGATCGATCAGGATATGCGAACCCTTCGTGCCGCCGATCAGGTGCGAGGGCGCGCCGAGCGCTTCGTTGACATGATCGATCCACGGGCCTGCCGCGTTCACGACGAGCCTCGGACGCACCGAGAATTCGCCGCCATCCTCCCGTTGGAAGTTCAGACGGCCTTCCGCGCAGGCGGTCAGTGTGACGAAATTTGCCGCGGTACAATGCGGGTTCGCCTCCAGCCCATCCTTGACGAGTTCATAGACGAGGCGTTCCGGCCGGCTGATTTTTGCGTCGTAGTAGATACCCCCGGCGACAATCGCCTAAGTCACATGCGGCATTTCTCGCCTGGCCCTCTTTTTCAGGATCAGCCGGTGGCGCGGCATCACGCGGTCGCGTGAACCGAAGAAGTCGTAAAGGGAAAGACCGATCTTGATGAGAACGGCGCCGCGGCTGCGGGGCGCAGTCTTTGAGCCGAACAATGTCTGCAGTGCCGCCCAGATGCCGCGTGTCCACGAAAAGATCGGAATGAATGTCGGCAGCGCTTCGACGCAATGCGGCGCGTTTTTCAAGAGCAGATTACGCTCCAGTGTGGATTGGGCAACCAGGCCGAATTCTCCGGTTTCCAGATATTTCAATCCACCGTGAATGAGGCGGGACGGCGCAGCACTCGTCCCGGAACCAAAGTCCGATTTGTCGACGATCATGCAGCTGACGCCCTGAGCCGCGAGGTCGCGAAACAGTCCGGCGCCATTGATGCCTGCTCCAAGGATCACGACGTCGACATCGTGCTCGCGGATATCCGGGCTGCGCCCAAGCGTGTCGGGGGTCATGGTGCTGTTGTCCTAAACTGCGGCCTCTGCCGCGCTGTCCTGCGCAAGGCCGGCGATCTTCGGCCAAAGCGGCGTCATTGTTTCTGCAATTTCGAGGAAGAGGCGGTAGCGCTTTTCGTAATCGGCGCTGCGGGCAGCGTCCGGCTTGCAGGTCTTGCCCTGCTTGTCCTTTGTTGGAGCGCTTTGCGGGTCCGGGTAAAGATCGGCGCCTGCGCCAGCGCAAATGGCAGCCCCCCAAGCCGCCGCCTCGTCGGTGCCGGTTACCGTCACCGGCATTGCAAGCACATCCGCAAACAGCTGTGCGACTGCGGGATTGCGTGACACGCCGCCGGCAAGGCGCGCTTCCTTGACGGCAAAGCCGTCACGCAGGGCATCGACATGGATGCGATGGTTGAACGCGATGCCTTCCATGACGGCCCTCAGCATGTCGCCGCGGTCATGCCAGCCGCCGAGCCCGAAGAAGCTTGCGCTTGCCGATGCACCGTAAGGAGAGCCGAAGAGATAGGGATGGAAAAGCACCGACGACGGCCGGTCAAAAGCCGCCTCGATCTCCGATGCCAGCAAAGCGTGAATGGACATGCCCTTGGTTTCGCAGTCCGTCCATTCTCGGCCACATAGTTTTTCGATGAACCATTCGTAGTTCGCGCTCGATGCAGGCGAAATCGACATGCTGTTCCAGACGCCTGGCGCAATTCCATTGCGGCAGAACCAGCGTCGATCGACGCGCGGTTCGAAAGACAGCGTCTCATTGATCGAATAGGTTCCGGCAATGACGGCGACGATGCCGTCGGCATAACCACCCGCGCCGAGCGCCGAAGCGGTCACGTCATGCAATCCGGCAGCCACGGGCGTGCCCTCAAGGAGGCCTGTCAACCGCGCTGCATCGGCCGTTATTCGTCCAACGATCTCGTCCGAACGCGAGGCCGGCGGCAGAGCTTTGGCAAGCGCCTGCAAGCCGAACAGGCGCAGTGCGTCCTCACTATAGTCTTGTGTCCTGACATCGGTGAAGGACGTGCTTGCTTCGGTGCGATCGGTGCCGACGGTGCCGGTCAGGCAAAATCGCAGCCAGTCCTTGCAGCTCATGATGTGGCCGATACGCTTAAACCGTTCCGGCTCATGATCCCGAATCCAGGCCAGCAGCGCCGACGGGGCGGAGACATGCGGCACCTGACCTGTGAGCGCGATCGCCTCGTCGGCGACCTTGTTGGCAGTCCATTGATCGACGATATCACCCGCCCGGCTGTCCAAGGATACGATGCCGTTGCCAAGCGGCTCCTGCGCCTGATCCAGCACATAAATGCCATCGCCATGCGCCGTTGCCGCCACGGCCTGGATATCGCTTGCCGGACGGCCGCTGAGGATGACGGCCTCGCGGATCGCCTCAGCCGTCGCGGTCCACAACGCGCGCATGTCCCGTTCCACGAAACGCGGCCGCGGGATGAGCTGGCTAACGCGCCGCCGGGCGACGGCGATCGGCGTGCCGTCGATATCGAAAATGACGGCTTTCGTGACGGTCAGGCCGCTATCAATCCCGAGAAGGCTCGGCATGCACATTCACCTTTCTATCGCGACCGGGCGGTCCGCTCACATGCGCCCGTTGCCGGTCCTGGCAATCACGACATTGATGTCCCTGGACCGCATCCGGTCGATGTGAACGGGGAGGGTCTTGTCGTCGACGATGACGACGTCGAATTCATCGAGCGCCGCGAAGCTGTGAAGCGCGCGCCGTTCGAATTTGGTGTGGTCGGCAAGCAGGATGCGTTTGACAGAACAGTCGAACATGGCGCGCTTGGTATCGACGGTCTCGGGCGATTGATGCAGCACGATGCCGTCGTTAATGGCCGACATGGAGATAAATGCGATATCCGCCCGCAAGCCCCTGATCTCGTTGATCGTCATGCGTCCCATGAAGGCATTGCACCAGTTGTAATACTGGCCGCCGAGCGCGAGCAGGGTGACGTCGTGCATGCCGGTCAACGCATTCATCAGCGTCAGCGAATTGGTGATGGCGGTGATCGGCACCCTCGAGGAGAGATGCGATGCCATCTGCAGGACAGTCGTGGAATCGTCGAAAAAGATGGCCTGTCCCGGTTCGACGAACTGCATGGCAGCCTCGGCGATCACTTTCTTTTCCGCCGACTGCCGGCTCGAGCGGTAGACATCGCTGGATTCGATAAGGTTGGTGGCAGCCGCCGTGACGATGCCGCGTGTCTTCCGGAAGATCCCGCGGCTCACGAGCTCATCCACATCGCGATGCGCCGTCATCAGGCTGATGCCGAAACGATCGGTCAGATCCTCGATCCGCATAGAACCTTCGCTCATGACGGCCTCCGCGATCATCCGCCGGCGCGCAACCTGGCGTGTCTGGCGGCTGTCGCTGGTCAGCTGGTCCAACAGCTCATCGCCCTGATTGGTCTTCTGTGTCACGGGTCACCCTTGTCGCTGAATTCCATATCCCAGCTTCGTATAGTGATTGCCATGCCAAGGCAAAGAAGGCGAAAGCGGCTTGATGCGGTCGAAAAGGTCAAGGAGGGCGCCCGGTCGAGCGCCCTCTTTCTCACTCAATTACTGGGACAGAACGAACGGGCCGGTGTACTTGTCGACATTGTCCTTGGTGATCAGGAGGCAATCGAACAGCTGCTTTTCGCTCTTGGCGCCGGTGCTGCCCGTCTTGATCACGTTATCAGCCTGCTTGACGGCCTCTTCGGAGAAGACGGCGACGGGCTGAAGGACGGTATATTGCAGTTCGCCTGCCTTGATCGCGGCGACCGCATCCGGCGAACCGTCGAAGCCGCCGACCTTGACGTTGGCGAGCTTGCCCGCTTCCTTCAGCGCCGCGATGGCACCGAGCGCCATTTCGTCATTGCCGGAGATCACGCCGATGATGTCGGGATTGGCCTGCAGCATGGACTGCATCTTGTTGTGACCCTGGGTGCGGTCCCAGTTGGCGACTTCCTTGGCGACCTTCTGGAGATCGGGGTACTGGGTCAGAACGGTCTCATAGCCATTAGAGCGCGTGGCGGCATTGTTGTCCGACGGCGCGCCGAAGAGTTCGGCATACTTGCCCTTGTCGCCGACCGCTTCGACCCACTGTTGCGCACCGATTGCGGCACCCTGGGCGTTGTTCGAAACGAGCTGCGCCTTGGCGAGGCCTTCCTGGTTGATCTCGGCATTGACGAGAATGACCGGGATACCGGCGGCAACTGCCTTCTTGACCGCGCCGATGGAACCGTCGGCATTTGCCGGGTCAAGAATGATCGCGACCGACTTGTTGGTGATGGCGGTATCGATCATGTTGCTTTCGGTATTGGTGTCGCCCTTATGCGCACTGACCGAGGCGGTGTAGCCGAGCTTTTCGGCTGTTGCCTTGGCGACGTTGCCCTCCGTCAGCCAGTAGGGGTTGGACGGATCATTGACGATGATCGTCATCTGGCCTGCCGCCCAGGCGGAGCTGACGAGGATCGGGGCGACAGCCGCGGCTGCCAGAAGAATGCGCATGCCTTTCTTAAACATAGTCTCTCTCCCATTTGTGAGTTCAGGTGCTACCGGAAACCGGCGGTGCTTTCCGCGATCGGCCTTCTGGAAATCCAGTTGCCTTCGCGGATAAGTTCTGTTGCGGACGTCAGGACGATTTTGCCCGGCGCCCGTATTGGATGCTGTTCATGAGGACAGCGAGGACGATGACCGCGCCGGTGAAGACTGTCTGCCAGTAGGCCGAGACGCCGATGATGACGAGGCCGTCCGACAGGAATCCGATCACAAAGGCGCCGAGCATCGTGCCGCGTACCGTGCCACGACCGCCCGTCAGCGCCGCGCCGCCGATGACGACCGCCGCGATCGCCGTCAATTCGTAGGTCGTACCGGCAGTCGGGCCGGCGGAGGTCAGCTGCGACGACAGGACCAGGCCGGCAATTGCCGCGCAGACACCCGAGAGAACATAGACGATGATCTTGACGCGCTTGACCGGCACGCCCGAGAGATCGGCCGCACGCTCGTTGCCGCCAGAGGCATAGAGCCAGCGACCAAAGGCCGTGCGGCTGAGGACGATGCCGCAGATGATCGCGAGGACGGCGAGCACGATGACGCCGATCGGAATGCCCGCGAGACGGTTGAAGCCGAGCCAGTCGAAGCCGGTATTGCCAAGCTCCGGACGGCCTCCGAGATTGTTGTAGGTGAGGCCATTGGTCATCAGCAGCGCGATACCACGGGCGACGTAGAGTACGCCAAGCGAGGCGACGAATGCCGGAACCTTCAAGTAGGCGACCAGCACGCCATTGACCGCGCCGACGACAGCGCCGAGGGCGCAGGTAATGACTACCACGGCCCAGACCGGCGGATAAAGAATGACGCCAAACGAACTCAGCGTCACACCCTGCATGAGGAAGCCTGCAATGCAGCCGGCAAGCCCGAGCGTCGAGCCGACCGAAAGATCGATGCCACCATTCAGGATCACCAGCAGCATGCCGATCGCCAGGATGCCGAAGATGGCAACATGCGAGGCCATGGTCAGGAAGTTACTCAGGCTGAAGTAATAGGGTGACAGGAACGAGAAGACGGCGATGATGACGATCAGCGCGAAGAAGGCGCGGCCTTCCAGGATAAGGCGCACGAGGTTGGTGTTGCGCTTCTGCCCATGCGACACTGACTTCTTTTCGGTGATGTTCGTGACTGACATAATCAGTGCTCCATAATTCCGGGCTAGTGCGCGACCACAGCTTCGCCTGAGGCGGCCATGATCTTTTCCTTGGTGACGTCAGCACCGAATTCAGCCGAGATCCGGCCGCGATGCATGACGATGATGCGGTGCGCGATGCTCAGGCATTCGTTGACCTCGGAAGTCGAGTAGACGACGGCGAGACCCTGCCGGGCACGTTCGGCCAGCAGCTTGAAGACTTCCGCCTTGGCGCCGATGTCGATGCCGCGGCTCGGCTCGTCAAGAAGAATGACCTTCGGGTCGGTCGCCAGCATCTTGCCGATGACAACCTTCTGCTGGTTGCCGCCCGACAGCGAGCCGATGGCGGCCTCTCCTCCATCGGTCTTGACGCGGACTTTGCGAATGGAGGCATCGACAAGCTCGCGCTCTCGACGGCCGGATGTGAACAGCCCCTTGGTAAAGGCGCCGATACTGGCGAGCGACAGGTTGGAGCCGACCGTCATCGTCTGGACGAGGCCGTCGCGCTGGCGATCCTCGGGCACCAGCACGAGGCCGCTTGCGATGCGTCCGGCGATGCTTAAATGTCCGACATCCCGGCCCTCAAGCCGAATGGTGCCGCTGCTTGCGCGCAACCGTCCGGCCACGCATTCCAGAAGCTCGGTGCGGCCGGCGCCCATCAGGCCGTAGATGCAGACGACCTCCCCGGCGCGCACGTCCAGCGAGAGACGGTCGACGGAATTGAAGGCCGATCCGGAGAGGCCTGGAACCGTCAGATTGTCGATCGACAGCGCAGCCTTGCCGAAGTCATAGCCTTCGGGCGGATTGCCGAGATCGAAATTGTCGCCCACCATGTTGCGGACGATCCATTCGAGATCGATGTCCTTGCGTTGCGCATAGGCCGTCATGGTGCCATCACGCAAGACGACGGCGTGGTTAGTGATCTGCAGCGCTTCCTCAAGGTGATGTGAGATGTAGACGATCGACACGCCGCGATTGGTCAGATCGTGGATGACTTTGAAAAGCACTTCGACTTCAGCCGCGCTGAGCGCCGAGGTCGGCTCATCCATGATCAGGATACGCGAATTGACGGATAGCGCTCGGGCAATTTCGACAATCTGTTGCTGGCCGAGACGCAGATCCTCCACCTTGGTCAGCGGATCGATCTCCTCTTCCAGTTCTTCCATCAAAATGCGCGTCTGGCGCTCTTCTTCCGCGAAATCGACCACGCCTCCCTTGATGATCTCGCGGCCCATGAAGATGTTGTCGCGCACGCTGAGATTGGGCGCGAGGCTGAGCTCCTGGTGAATGATCGAGATGCCGCATTCGCGTGCATGGGTCGAAGAGCTGAAGCTGATCGGTGCGCCGTCGAGAATGATTTCGCCCGACGTCGGCTGGACGACGCCCGAAAGGATCTTCATCAGCGTTGATTTGCCCGCCCCATTCTCACCGAACAACGTGGTGATCTGGCCGCGATGGATATCGAAATTGACGCCCTTGAGGGCATGCACGCTGCCATAGGATTTGGCAATATTGCGGGCAGCCAGGACGACCTCGCCAAGGACTTCGGATGTGGAGATCGGCTCGCTCATTTGACGTCGACCTTGACCGGAGTTACGAGCCAGTTTTTCGGGTTGATGAGTTTGAAGACGCCGACGACGGTTGCCCTCTTGCCATCCAGCTGTTCCGGATCAAGGCCGGCGAATACGGCTTTCTTCATCTCGTTATTGATGGCCGAGCCAGCATCCTGATACTGAATCTGATTGGTGAACTGACCGAATTCGATCGTGCCTGTGGCATCGCGGAGGTCCGTGCCATTGACCGCAGGACCGGTCTGGACACGGACCACCGTCTCGGGAGGTAAGCCGTCGATCTTCATTTCGTTGGTATTGGATTTGCGCGCCCCGAAGGTGCCGTTCAGCGTCACCGGGATGACCGGACCGGTGCTCGTGGCAACGCCGTATTTCTCGCCGGCAGCCTTCTTGTCCGCCACGATCGCCGTCGCCAGCTCTGACGCAGCCACGGCCCTCTTTTCGACATCCGCCTGGATCTTCGGAAACTGCTCGGCGCCGAAGGTTTCCGGAGAAAAGGCCTGCTGCCGCACATCGCTCTCCGAGCCGATCTTGACGACCTTGGTGTCGAGCGCGATTGCGCCGATGACCACGATTGTCGCAATGGCACTGACGATGATCTTCAAGTTGCCTTTGCCTGGCGCTGATGCTGCGTGAGCGGACTGAGTATTCATTACTGGCGACCTTTGCGGCTGGTCGGATTACGTCGGGAGGATGAACCTGGCGAAAGCCTCGCGGCTGCTTCATCGAAGACGGGGCGCTTCGAAAACCGCATCGAGGTGCGGAAACCTGCCGAGCCAAGCGGCGTGATGATGAGCGGGAAAAATGCGCATCCGAACCTCCTCCATGTCGGACCGGCGCTTGTCTCCTCCAACCGCCTGGGCCGCAATTCCTCTCAGCAGCGATGCCTGCGTGATAGGTAAATGGTGTTTATGCCAAAAATCATGTTATCAAATCATTCGTCTGTCAACAGGCGTTTTGTGAATTGGCGCTAACAACATCACGCTCGAAGTGTACATAGTGCGACGAGAAGGCGTCTGATCTTGAGCGTGCGCCCCGACCTGAAAGGCGCTTGCTCACCGCGATGCACGAATACATATGATTGATTTAAAAAGGTAAAACAACAACGAGTACGTCTACTCGACGCACGGCCATCGCCGCAAAAGGCTGAGGCTGTCATCAGCACCCATCGCGTCCACGAGCTACATTTTATCTGAAAAAAATTTCATTACGAGAAAAATCTTACTGGAACAATGATATCTTTGTGTTATCTTTTTGATGAGGCTTATGGGAGGTTTTGAAAAGGATCGGGTCTCCAGATCTCGGAGCGCGATCTGCGCGCCAGCTGACTTGCCCGTGAACTCGAAGTGTGGTCGCCTGCGCCCTTTGCTGGGCTGTGCCGACCGGGAGGATATGAGACATGAAATCGACGCGCGTTTTGCCCCTCGCAACGCTCGACGTGATTGCCGGATAATCCGCGATGGACGTCAGCCACCAGGTCATCATCGGTATCGATGCGGGAACATCGGTCATCAAGGCGGTCGCCTTCGACCTTTTCGGCCGCCAGATCGCCGCTGCATCCGTTCGCAACAAATATTCAAGCGGCGGCGATGGTTCGGCCACCCAATCGCTCGCACAGACATGGCAGGATTGCGTCGGTGCGCTTCGCGGCCTTGGCGGGAAGGTCGAGGATCTTGCATCGCGCACCGCGGCGATCGCAGTGACGGGGCAGGGGGACGGAACATGGTTGGTCGGCTCCGGAAATCAGCCTGTCGCCGATGCCTGGCTCTGGCTCGACGCGCGTGCCGCGCCGACCGTGGTGTCACTTGCCGGACAGGAAGCAGACAGGGCGCGTTTCGAGCAGACAGGCACGGGACTAAATACCTGCCAGCAGGGCGCGCAACTCGCTCACATGGATCGGGTGGCGCCGGAGCTTCTGGACCGGGCGGAAACGGCGCTGCACTGCAAGGATTGGCTCTACCTCAATTTTACCGGTGTGCGAGCGACCGACCCTTCGGAGGCAAGCTTCACCTTCGGCGATTTCAGGACGCGGCGATATTCGCCCGTTGCGATCGACGCGCTCGGGTTGACGCATCGCCGCGCGCTTCTACCCGATATTGTCGATGGAACAGAAATCAACCATCCGCTGACGGCGGAAGCGGCGCGGGCCTGCGGCCTGCTGGCCGGCACGCCGGTCAGCCTCGGTTATGTCGACATGGTGATGACGGCGCTCGGCGCCGGTGTTCGCAGCGGTGGGCGCAACGCGGCCTGTTCGACGATCGGTTCGACCGGCGTGCATCTGCGTGCAAAATCAGTCGCTGACGTTCAACTCAACCTTGAGGGGACGGGCTATGTTATTGCCCTGCCGATTCCGGGCACCGTTACTCAGGTGCAGACCAATATGGGTGCGACGATCAATATCGACTGGCTGCTGGAGATGGCCGCCTATCTGATGGCGGAGGTCGGAAAGCCTGCTACTCACGCCGAGCTCGTCGCCAGGATCGACCGCTGGTTTTTCGAAAGCCAGCCGGGATCGGTCGTCTATCATCCCTATATTTCCGAGGCTGGTGAACGTGGCCCCTTCGTCAATGCCCAGGCCCGGGCAGGCTTTTCTGGTCTTTCGGTTCGCCACGGGTTTCCAGACCTCGTTCGCGCGGTTGTCGAAGGTCTGGCGCTGGCGACACGCGATTGTTACGCCGCCATGGGCGATATGCCGGAAGAGCTGCGCGTCACCGGCGGCGCCGTGCGCTCGAGCGCGCTGCGCCGCTCCCTGGCCGCCTCCCTCAAGGCGCCGATCCGACTGTCTCGCCGTGAAGAAACCGGAGCGGCTGGCGCCGCGATGATGGCCGCTGTGGCAATCGGCGCCTACAAGACAATGGACGACTGCATCGCCGACTGGGTCACGCCGCTGCTCGGCGAGGCCGAGGAGCCGATCGGTGAGGAAGCCGCCCGCTTCGATCTGCTTTTTTCCGCTTATGCCGATATCCGAAGGGCCATGCCCGCCGCCTGGGAGACACTGGCCCGAACCGCGGCGATGTCGCCCGCAAAATGAATCGCTGATGCAAAAGGCATCCGAGGGAGCATGACATGACCGAACCCCAAATCCTGGATCTTTTCGTCATCGGCGGCGGTATCAACGGCGCGGGAATTGCGCGCGACGCCGCCGGGCGCGGCTTGAAAGTCGCCTTATGCGAAAAGGACGACCTGGCTCAGGGCACCTCCTCCCGCTCGGGCAAGCTCGTGCATGGCGGCCTTCGCTATCTGGAGTATTACGAATTCCGCCTGGTGCGGGAGGCGCTGATCGAACGCGAGGTGCTGCTCAACGCGGCCCCGCATATCATCTGGCCGATGCGTTTCGTGCTGCCGCACAGTCCCGAGGATCGCCCCGCCTGGCTCGTCCGGCTCGGCCTCTTCCTTTACGATCATCTCGGAGGTCGCAAGAAGTTGCCTGGCACCCGCACGCTCAATCTGCTGCGTGATCCCGAAGGAACACCGATACTCGATCAATATACCCGCGGTTTCGAATATTCGGATTGCTGGGTGGATGATGCCCGCCTCGTCACCTTGAATGCAGTGAGTGCGGCTGAGAAGGGCGCCCTGGTGCTTACCCGCTCGCCGGCGGTGTCGGCGCGCCGGGAAAACGGCAAATGGACGATCACGACGAAAAGCAGCACGAGCGGCGAGACGCGGACCTTCCGTGCCAAATGTCTCGTCAATTGCGCCGGCCCGTGGGTCACCGACATCATCAACCGGGTCGCCGGCTCCAATTCCAGCCGCAATGTGCGTCTCGTCAAGGGCAGCCACATCATCGTGCCGAAGTTCTGGGCCGGCTCCAACGCTTACCTGGTTCAAAACCACGACAAACGCGTCATCTTCATCAACCCTTATGAGGGCGACAAGGCGCTGATCGGGACGACGGACATCGCCTATGAGGGCCGGGCTGAGGATGTGGCGGCCGATGAGGCGGAAATCGACTATCTGCTGAAGGCGGTGAACCGCTATTTCAAGGAGAAGCTGCGCCGTCAGGATGTGCTGCACAGCTTTTCCGGCGTGCGCCCGCTGTTTGACGACGGCAAGGGCAATCCATCGGCGGTGACCCGCGACTACGTGTTCGATCTTGACGAGACCGGGGGGGCGCCGCTTCTCAATGTCTTCGGTGGCAAGATCACCACATTCAGAGAGCTTGCCGAACGTGGCATGCAGCGCCTCAAACACGTTTTCCCGAACATGGGCAGCGACTGGACGGAAAAGGCACCGCTGCCGGGTGGAGAGATGCCCAATGCCGATTACGAGACCTTCGCCAACAGCCTGCGTGACACCTATCCCTGGATGCCGCGAAAACTCGTCCATCACTATGGCCGTCTTTATGGCACGCGCACGAAGAACCTGGTTGCCGGGGCAACGGACCTGCAAGGTCTCGGCCGCCATTTCGGCGGGCAGCTCTACGAAGCGGAAGCCCGTTATCTCGCTGCCACCGAATGGGCGGAGACGGCCGAGGACATCCTCTATCGCCGCACCAAGCACTACCTGCATCTGAGCGAGGCAGAGCGGGCAGCTTTTGCCGACTGGTTTGCTTCATCCCATCTTGCCGCCGCCTGAGGAGGTGTTGATGCCGCTTTCGCTTTCGCTGAATACCAATCCGCTGGTGAACCGTTTTGCCGATCCGGACGACCTGATCGAGACGGTCGCTCGGGATCTGCGGATCCGCGACCTCCAGCTGACACATGAATTCATCAATCCGAGCTGGCAGGCCCCGGTTATCCGCCGTCTGACCCGCCAGATGAAAGCAGCGTTGGAGCGCACCGGCGTTCGCGTTACCTCGGGCATGACTGGACCTTATGGGCGGCTGAACCATTTCGGGCACCCGGATGCCGAAGTCCGCCGCTATTACGTGGATTGGTTCAAGACCTTCGCCGACATTACCGCTGATCTCGGCGGGCATTCCGTCGGCACGCAATTTGCGATCTTCACCTACAAGGACTTCGACGATGCAAGCCGGCGCGAGGAATTGATCAATATCGCTATCGACTGCTGGTGCGAAGTCGCAGAGCATGCCAGGGCCGCCGGTCTTTCCTATGTCTTCTGGGAGCCAATGAGCATCGGCCGCGAATTCGGCGACACGATCGAGTCCTGCCTTGCGTTGCAGGCACGACTGGCTGCCGCCGATATGGCGGTGCCGATGTGGATGATGGCGGATATCGACCACGGCGACGTCACCTCCGCCAATCCCGACGACTACGATCCCTATGCCTGGGCGCGCGCCGTGCCGAAGCTGTCGCCGATCATCCATATCAAGCAGAGCCTGATGGACAAGGGCGGCCACCGGCCGTTCACGGCGGAATTCAATGCCAAGGGGCGGATTCAACCCGCGCCGCTGTTGGAAGCTTTCGCGGCGGGCGGCGCCGATGACAATGAGATCTGCCTCGAACTTTCCTTCAAGGAACGTGAGCCGAACGATCGCGAGGTTATCGCGCAGATTGCCGAAAGCGTCGCCTTCTGGGCGCCGCATATCGACACCGGCGCCGCAGACTTGAAGATATGATCCGGCGATTTACAAAGGCTGGTTGTTGTCAGGCGGCATAGCCGTCGAAGAAATGGGAAGGTGCGGCGATGACGGATGCCGATGATACGCTTGCCGTGCGGGCCGCCTGGCTTCATTACGCCGGCGGACTGACGCAGTCCGACGTTGCCCGGCGCCTCGGCATTCCCTCGGTCAAGGCGCATCGACTGATCGCGCGGGCCGTCGCCGATGGCGTCGTCAAGGTCACGATCGACGGCGATATCGTCGAATGCGTCGAACTGGAGACGCGGCTCGCCGAGCGCTTCGGATTGCAATATTGCGAGGTCGCGCCCGATCTTGGCGAAGAGGGCCTGCCGCTGCGCGCGCTTGGTCATGCAGGAGCTGGCTATCTGAAGCGCGAGATCGAACACGGTGAACACGCAGTCATTGGCCTTGGCCACGGCCGCACGCTTTCGGCTGCCGTTCAATATATGCCGCGGACGAATGCCAAGCATATGCGCTTCGTTTCCCTGCTTGGCGGCCTCACGCGAAACTACGGCGCCAATCCCTATGACGTCATGCACCGTATCGCGGAAAAGACCGGCACACATGCCTATGTCATGCCGGTTCCGTTCTTCGCCAACACTGCCGAGGACCGGGAGGTGCTCAGGGCGCAACGCGGCGTCAAGGAAGTGTTCGATCTCGCCAATGACGCCGACCTGAAGCTCGTCGGCTTGGGGACGGTGGACGCCGAGGCCCAGCTGGTGCTCTCCGGCCTGGTCGAGCCGGGTGAGATCGAGGACATCGCCGCCGCTGGTGGCGTCGGCGAAATCCTCGGCCACTTTTTCAATGCGGATGGCCAGATCCTCGATACGGCTCTGACCGGTCGCACGCTTTCGGCGTCCTTTCCGACGACGACGAAGGAGCGCCTCGTGGCCCTGGCGGGCGGACAGGCCAAGGTGGCCGCGATACGGGCCATCCTGCGCAGCCGCCGTCTTCACGGGCTCATTACTGATGAACGGACCGCGCGTGCGCTCCTGGATTGATGATTTCTGCCACATGTCTTAGCGCATAATCACACTGTATAGTGTTGAAATTAACATTTTAGATGTTATATTGTTATTGAACTGGGATTGAGACGTATGAAACGGGAAGAGCGCCAGCAGCTGATCGTCAATCTGCTCGTTGAGGGCAAGACCGTCGAAGTGGACGATCTTGCCGAACGGTTTTCCGTCTCCAAGATGACCATTCACCGCGATCTCGACGACCTCGAACAGGCAGGTGTGCTGCGTAAGGTGCGCGGTGGCGCGACGATCGATGCCGGAACGCAATTCGAGAGCGATTTTCGCATTCGTGAACGTCAGGGCGGCGAAGCCAAGGTTGCGATGGCGCAGGAAGCGCTGGCCCTGGTCGAACCTGGCATGACGGTCATGGTCAATGACGGCTCGATGGCCGCGGTACTCGGCGAGATGCTGCTGCGTAAGCGGCCGCTGACGGTGATTACCAACAACGCAGCGATCATGGAGCGGTTGAAGGGTGAAAACGGCATAACCCTGATTGCGCTCGGAGGCATCTATTCCGCGAAATTCAACGCCTATCTCGGCGTCGTCACAGAAGAAGCGCTGTCACGCCTGAGGGCAGATATCGCTTTCATTTCGACGCCGGCGGTCAGCGGCAGGCTCGCCTATCACATGGACGATAATGTCGTTCGCGCCAAGCGAGCGATGATCTCGTCTTCGGCCAGAAGCTGCCTCCTGGTCAACCACCAGCGCATCGGCCACACGGCGTTGCATGTCATGGCGGACCTGGCTGATTTCGACACTATTATCACCGACAGCGCGCCGACGGGCGCTGTTCTCAACGAATTCGATCGGGCGGGCATCAAGCTCACCATCGCTCCAGCACAGGATCAGGCATGACGGAGAAACCGCGCTTCTGGATTGGCACCAGCTGGAAGATGAACAAGACGCTCGCGGAGGCCGAGCATTTCGCCCGCGGCCTCGCGGCGGCTGACGCTGCGCGCGACCCTGTCATCCAGCGCTTCGTGATCCCGCCATTTACAGCCGTGCGGGAGGTCAAGTGCATGCTTGCAAAGACCTCAGTCAAGGTCGGTGCGCAGAACATGCATTGGGCGGATCAGGGCGCCTGGACGGGGGAGATCTCCCCCTTGATGCTGAAGGATTGCGATCTCGATATCGTCGAGCTTGGGCATTCCGAGCGCCGTGAGTTTTTCGGCGAAACGGACGAGACTGTCGGGCTGAAGACGGAGGCGGCTGTTCGCCATGGCCTGATCCCGCTCATTTGCATCGGCGAAACCCTTGCCGACCGGGAGAGCGGAAAAGCCGCGGAAATCCTTGCAGTCCAGGTGCACGGGGCGCTTTCGAAGCTTTCCGACGAGCAGAAATCGGCGGAAATCCTCCTTGCCTATGAGCCTGTATGGGCGATCGGCGAAAAAGGCATTCCGGCAACGGCCGATTATGCCGATGCGCGCCAGGCCGAGATCATCGCGGTCGCCGAAGCAGCGCTCGGGCGGAAAATCCCCTGCCTCTACGGCGGGTCGGTCAATCCGCAGAACTGCGAAGAACTAATTTCGAGCCCGCATATCGACGGGCTCTTCATCGGCCGTTCCGCCTGGAACGTCGAGGGCTATCTCGACATCCTTTCGAAATGCGCCGCCAAACTCCAAGGAGAAAGACAATGAAGCTTGCAATTGCTGGAGACAGCGCCGGCGAAGGTCTCGCCAAGGTGCTCGCCGAACACCTCAAGGATCGGTTCGACGTTTATGAAGTGTCACGCATCAACGACGGGCTCGACCCGTTCTACGCCAACCTTTCGGATCGCGTTGCCTCGGGCGTGATCGATGGCACCTATGACAAGGCAATCCTGGTTTGCGGCACCGGCATCGGCGTCTGCATCTCGGCCAATAAAGTGCCTGGCATCCGTGCTGCCCTGACGCACGACACCTATTCGGCCGAGCGTGCTGCTCTTTCCAACAACGCGCAGATCATCACGATGGGCGCGCGCGTCATTGGACCTGAGCTCGCAAAGTCGATCGCCGACGCATTTCTCGCTCAGACATTCGACCAGAACGGCCGTTCGGCCGGCAATGTCTCCGCGATCGATGAGCTCGACGCAAAATACAGCGCGCGTTGAGAGCGTCACGCAAGCGGCCGGCTATCCGCCGGCCGCTGCGAGCGCATCAGCGTCGTCATCACGATCAACCTCAGCTTCAGGCGATGGCTGCGGTCGTGGTAGGGCCGGGTCTATCAAGTCCGTTTCGCCGTTAGAATCTCCCCTGCGGACGAAATCTT
Organism: Rhizobium sp. KNZ14-9A; assembly: GCF_056755015.1. Taxonomy (NCBI): domain Bacteria; kingdom Pseudomonadati; phylum Pseudomonadota; class Alphaproteobacteria; order Hyphomicrobiales; family Rhizobiaceae; genus Rhizobium; species Rhizobium sp. KNZ14-9A. Next base: position 1,550,874 of record NZ_JBPGXB010000004.1, on the reverse strand, counting down.
CTCGCCGGTCTCCGCGGTGTCGCGCCCGACCCAAAGTCGCCCCGATCTATTGAGAGGCCTAGACCGGTTTCTCATGAACGACGGCATCTCTAAATGCCTCGCAGATGACGCGATGACCGGCATCGTTGGGGTGTGTGAAATCAGGCGAGGCCAGTGCGCCATCGCCATATGCTTTCATTCGTTCATAGACAGGCGCGTAGAAGATGCGAAAATTTTGCGCCAGTTCTCGCACGGTTTGGACATAGACTTCAAAGCCCTGGCGTGTCTGCCCGGTGAAGCCAGCGCTTCCTACCGAAAAACCTCGATCGGGAATATGGGGCGGGCTGCCGATCGCAAGCCTTTCCGCATGGCCTGCCTCGATCAGTTTCTCCAGCATATTCGCATAATCACGACGGAAGCTCTTCGCGTTCATGCTGTCCGGCGCGGCCGTATAGCGGGCGTCGTTATAGCCGTAGAGGATGAGGATCGCGTCGCGATGCGGGGCATCGAGCAGCGCCCCGGCAAATCGGCTGACGCCGTTGTCTGCTCGCGCTTTGCCATCGGCAAGCAGTGAGGCCTGCAGCACCGTCCCCGGGATTGCGTGATTGTAAAGCGGTAAGGCGTCGAGCTCAGCTGCGAAGAGCGCCGGCCAGGCCAGATGCGGCTGGCTGGCGTTGAACCCGGCGGTGATGCTGTCGCCGAAGACGCGGATTCCGGAAATCCCCAGCGATTTCAGATGCTCTGCAAATGTCATCGATCGTCACACATTTTCGCGCTTGACAGCAACTCGGAAAATCCCGTTTATACGTATTAGCTGCTAATACGCATTAGCAGTCAAGAGGAGATCCGGAGGATGCGACGTGGCAGGCACTAAGCGCTTGACTCAGCACGATATTGCCAAACTGGCCGGCGTCAGCCAGGCGACCGTCTCGCTCGTGCTGAACGGTGCGCCGACGGCTTTGGCGCGTATTCCCCAGGAAACCCGCGAGCGCGTCCAGCAGGTCATCCGCACGACGGGATATGTGGCCGATCCGATCGCCCGGCGGATGGCCAAGGGCCTCAACCGCATTCTCGGCGTCTTCACCTACGAGCCGGCTTTTCCAAGCGAGCAGGCAGACTTCTTTGCGCCCTTCCTGCTCGGCATCGAAGAAGAAGCGCAGGCGCAGAATTATGACCTCTTGCTTCTGACCGGCGCCGGCGTCGGCCGGGAGCGGAAGATTTTTGCCGACGGCAACCGGCTGCGGATCGCCGATGGCTGCCTCGTCCTTGGCCGCGAATTCGATCGGGCCGAGCTCAAGCGGCTGGTTACCGGCGACTATCCCTTCGTGGCGATCGGCCGACGGGAGGACGCTGGGGGACCCGTTCCTTACGTCGGCGGTGATTACGCGAATGGCACGCGGGCGCTGGTCGAAAAGGCGCGCGCACTCGGTCATGATCGGCTGGCCTTCATCGGTCCAAGCGGATCGGCTGAATCCATCGTTGATCGCTGGCGCGGATTTTCAGACGCAATCACGGGGGGCGCCGAACTGGTCTTGCATGTGGACGAGGTCGGCCGAGGCGCTGCCGATACGCTCGATGCGATTGTCAGAAGCGGCGCGACCGCGGTCTTCTTCGTCGAACTGGCCGACGCGGTGCGTGTCGAAGCGGCGGCGCGCGAGCGCGGCCTGTCCATTCCGAACGACTTTTCGGCCGTGGTGCTCGGAAGCCACGTACGGGCCGAGCGCAGCCATGTGCAGTTCACCTCCTTCAACATTCCTCGCGAGGAGATGGGGCGGCAGGCGACCGCAATGCTCGTGCGCCGCATCGAGGATGCCGCGCCCGTCGAACAAATTCTTCTGACCTGCGAACCCGTCGAGGGCCAAACCCTTGGACCAGCAAAGAAACGGACCTGAGAACGTGACAGACATGGCGGCAAAAGAGATGCGAGCGGATATTCTGGTGGTGGGCGGTGGCCTCGGCGGCGTGGCGGCGGCGCTCGGTGCCTGCCGGGCAGGCAAGAGCGTCATCATGACCGAGGAATTCGAATGGATCGGCGGCCAGTCGACCAGCCAGGGTGTGCCATCCGACGAACATAGCTGGGTCGAACAGTTCGGCATCACACGCTCCTATCGCAGGCTGCGCAACGGCGTGCGGCAATATTATCGCGACAACTATCCGCTGACCGAGGGCGCCCGCGCCTGGGGTGATCTCAATCCCGGCGGCGGCTGGGTGAGCCGCATCTGCGCCGAGCCGCGCGTCAGCCTGGCGGTCATGGAAGCGATGCTGATGCCCTATCGGGGCGCCGGCCGCCTTAGGGTGCTCCAGCCCTATCGTCCCGTCGCTGCTGATGTCGACGGCGACACCGTACGCTCCGTCACCGTCCGCCATCGCGACACGAACCGTGAGGTCTTCATCTCGGCCGACTATATCCTTGACGCTACCGAGCTCGGCGACCTGCTGCCGATGACCGGCACGGAGTATGTCAAAGGCTTCGAGGCGCAATCCGATACCGGCGAACCGAGCGCGCCGTCCGAAGCGCAGCCCGACAATGTTCAGGCAGTCTCGATCTGCTTTGCGGTCGATTGCGTCGATGGCGACCAGACGATCGACAAGCCTGACAATTACGACTACTGGCGCAAATACCAGCCGCATTTCTGGGGCGGCCCACTGCTCGGCTTCACCGCGCCCCACCCGCGCACGCTGGAATCCACCACGCGCAGCTTCACGCCCAATGTCGACGACAACCCGCTGCTCGTCGATGCCGATCAGCGCAAGGGTGGCGGTGACGAGAATCTCTGGCTCTTCCGCCGCATTGCGGCACGGCGCAATTTTGAGCCCGGCTTCTACCAGTCGGACATTTGCTTCGTAAACTGGCCGATGATCGACTACATGGACGGAACGATTATCGACGTGTCCGAGGAGGACAAGGCCCGACATCTGAAGGCGGCCGCCGATCTTTCCTATTCGGTCTTTTACTGGCTGCAGACCGAGGCGCCACGCATCGATGGCGGCCAGGGTTACCGGGGCTTGAGGCTTCGCGGCGACATCACCGGCACCGAGCACGGCCTCGCCATGGCGCCCTATATCCGTGAAGGCCGCCGCATCAAGCCAGTCACCCGCATTACCGAGCAGGATCTCTCCTATGCGGTGCGCGGCGACAAGGGCGCGATGAGCTATCGCGACAGCATCGGCATCGGCATGTACCGCATCGACCTTCATCCCTCGACCGGTGGCGACAACTATATCGACGTGCCGTCCTGCCCCTTCGAGATTCCGCTCGGCGCGCTGCTGCCGCAGCGCATGACGAACCTCATTGCCGCCGGCAAGAATATCGGCACCACCCATATCACCAATGGCTGCTACCGCCTGCACCCGGTCGAATGGAATATCGGCGAAGCGGCCGGCATACTTGCGGCCCACTGCCTCGACAAGGGGCTGAAGCCTCACCAGGTCCAGGAAAACGACGCACATCTCCACGACTTCCAGCAGGAACTCGTCCGGGAGGGCATCGAAATCCGCTGGCCGGTCATCGGGGCCTACTAAGCAGCCATCTCAGCAACCCATCTTTGGAGGAGGAACGGGAATGAACAAGAACAGGACACTGAAAACGGCAATTGCGGCGCTTGCCGTTGCCGTGCCGCTCGCCTGGAGCGGCATCGCCAAGGCTGAGGACGCGATCAAGCTGCGCATGACCATCTGGAGTGCGGCAGAAGCGCATCTGAAGCTGTTCAATGAGATCGCTGCCGGCTTCAAGAAGGACCACCCCAACGTCACCGTGATCTTCGAGTCGCTGCCATTCGACACCTATACGACGGCGCTGACCACCCAGATTGCCGGCGGCAATGCGCCTGATATGGCCTGGATCTTCGAGACAGCTGCCTATGATTTCGTCAATTCCGGCGCGCTCTATCCGCTCACCGATACGCTGAAGGCGACGCCAGGCTACAATCTCGACGAGGTGAGCGCGACTGCCACGGAGCGCTGGCAAAAGGACGGCACGCTCTATGCCTATCCTTTCTCCACTTCACCCTTTGCGGTGTTCGTCAACAACGACCTGATCAAGGCGGCAGGGGCAAAGACACCTGCCGAGTTGATCGCGGCTGGCGAATGGACCTGGGACAATGCCATTGCTACCGCTTCGGCCGTTGGCGAGAAGGGTAAGGGTGGCCTGATCGTGCGCGATTTCAACTACCAGATCTGGCAGAACCTTGCTTCGATCTGGAACGGCTTTGGTGCGGCCCCCTGGAGCGCCGATGGCAAGACCTGCACAATGACCGAGAAGCCGATGATCGATGCGCTCACCTTCGTCCATGACGCGATCTTCAAGAAGAAGGCGATCCCCGGTCCCGGTGAAAATGTCGATTTCTTCGCCGGCAATGCGGCGATGACCATCACTCAGATCAGCCGCGCCTCGCTGCTGCCGAAGGATAAGCCCTTCTCCTGGGATCTCGTGCCGCTGCCGAAGGGACCGGCAGGAGATTACGCGCTGATCGGCCAGGCCGGCATCGGCGTCATGCAGTCGGGCAAGAACGCCAAGACAGCCGCTGAATTCATCGCCTATATGACGAACGCGGAAAACTCGGCCAAGCTCAGCCAGTTCTTCCCCTCGGCCCGCAAGTCGCTACTTAACGCCGAGGTGCTGAAGAAGACCAATCCGCTGCTCAGCAAGGAACAGATCGACAAGGTCGTCATCGCGGGCATCGCGACCGGCAAGGTCATTCCCGGCCATACCGGCTTTGCCCAGATCCAGCAGACAGTTCGCTCCGGCCTCGATGCCGTCTGGCGTCCGGATGCGGATATCGCCGGCACGCTCCAGACGATCTGCGGCCAGATCGGCCCGCTGCTCAAGCGCTGAGGAGATAAGAGATGGCTGTCACGCAGGATAACGCAATACCGGAAGGCCGCTCCTCGTCGCCGTTCTGGACGGTTGCGCGGCGCGACAGCCTTGCCGGCTTTCTGTTCATTGCCCCGCAATTGATCGGCATCATCGTCTTCGTGCTGATCCCGCTCGGTCTGGTCTTCTGGTATTCGCTGCACGAATGGAACGTGCTTGCCAATACCTTCACCTATACGGGTGCGCAGAACTATCAGATGCTGATTGAGGATCCGAACCTGCTGCAGGTGCTCGGTTCGACCGCCATCTTCTCCGCCGGGCTTGTGGTTCTCAACCTGTCGCTGGCCTTGCTGCTGGCGGTGCTGTTGAACCAGAAACTCGCGGGCATCACAATCTTCCGGACGTTGTTCTTTTCGCCTGTTGTCGTGTCGCTGGTGGCCTGGACGATCGTCTGGGGGTTTCTGTTGCAGAAGAACGGCGGCATCAACGGCATGCTGCTGCTGTTTGGCATCGAGGGTCCGAATTGGCTGCGGGGCGAAACCACCGCGATGATCTCGGTCATCGTCGTGCAGGTGTTCAAGAATGTCGGCCTCAATATGATCCTGTTTCTTGCAGCCCTTCAGGGCGTGCCGAACGAGCTCTATGAGGCGGCCCGCATCGATGGCGCCCCGCGCTTCAAGCAGTTTCGCCGCATTACCCTGCCGCTGATCAGCCCGACTATCCTTCTGACTTCGATTATCACCATCGTCGGATCTCTGCAGGTCTTCGCGCAGATCGCTGTGCTGACGCAGGGTGGTCCGGGTCTCTCGACGACGGTGCTCGTCTATTACCTCTACCAGCAAGCCTTCCAGTTCCATTTCTTCGGCTACGGTTCGACGCTTTCGATCCTGCTCTTCCTGATCGTGGCCATTCTGACATTCGCCCAGTGGCAATTGCGCAAGAGGATCGTATTCTATGAAAGCTGAGATCTCACCGCGGATGAGGGTTATTCTCTACGGGCTGATGTGCGTGCTGCTCATCCCCTTCGTCTTCCCGACCTGGTGGATGGTCACGTCTTCGGTGAAGCCGATCAGCGATATCTTCGCCTTTCCACCGCAACTTTTCCCGCAGAGCTATGACTGGACGACCTATGGCAAGGTCTTCGAGCTGCAGCCTTTCGTCAAGCAATACTGGAACTCTGCCTATATCGCCGCCCTGGTGACGATCGGCACGATGATCGTTTCGTCGATGGCCGGCTACGCTTTCGCACGCATCAGGTTTCCCTTCGCCAACACGATCTTCATGGTCGTGCTGCTCGGCCTTTTGATCCCGTCGGAAGTCACGATCGTGCCGCTCTTCCAGATGTTTTTGAAGGCGGGCATGGTCAACACCCATTGGCCGCTGATCCTCGTGCCGATCTTCGGTGCGCCGAGTGTTTTCGCCACCTTCGTCATGCGGCAGTTTTTCGTGACGTTGCCGGTCGAGTTGGAAGAGGCAGCGCGCGTCGATGGCCTCGGACGTTTCAAAATCTTCCGCAAGATCGCGCTGCCACTTGCCAGGCCGGCACTGGCGTCCGTTGCGATCTTCACCTTCCTGCATTCCTGGAATCTCTATCTCGAACCGATCGTGTTCCTGTCGAGCGCGGAGAAGTTCACTTTGCCCCAGGCTCTCACCCAATATACCGACGCCTATGGCGGGCCGATGTGGAATATCCAGCTTGCCGCGGCAACACTCACAGCATTGCCCGTTCTCGTCGTCTTCATCATCGCGCAGAAGCAATTCGTCGAAGGGCTCGCGCATACCGGCCTCAAGGGCTGAAGAACCGGATTTTCCTCATGGCTGACGTTACCCTTTCCCGTGTCCGCAAGAGTTATGGTGCGCTCGACATCATTCATGGCGCCGATCTCGGCATCCGCGACGGCGAATTCGTCGTGCTCGTCGGGCCATCCGGCTGCGGCAAGTCCACTTTGCTCAGGATGATCGCCGGGCTCGAGACGATTACCGGCGGCGATATCAGGATCGGCGGACGGGTCGTCAACGATCTCGACCCAAAGGACCGCGACATCGCCATGGTCTTCCAGAACTACGCGCTCTATCCGCATATGACGGTCGCGACCAATATGGGCTTCTCACTGGAGCATCGCGGCACCAGCAAGTCGGAGATCGCGAAGCGGGTGAAATGGGCGGCCGATATTCTCGGCCTGTCTCAGCTTCTCGATCGGTATCCGCGCCAGCTCTCCGGCGGTCAGCGCCAACGCGTCGCCATGGGCCGAGCGATCGTTCGCAATCCGCAAGTTTTTCTGTTCGACGAACCTTTATCGAACCTCGACGCCAAACTGCGCGTTGTCATGCGTGGCGAAATTAAGAGCCTGCACCAGAGGCTCAAGACCACGACCATCTATGTCACCCATGACCAGGTGGAAGCCATGACCATGGCCGACAAGATCGTCGTGCTGAACGCTGGCAGAGTGGAACAGATTGGCGCGCCGCTTGACCTCTACGACCGCCCGGCCAACCAGTTCGTGGCCGGTTTCATCGGATCGCCATCCATGAATTTCCTGAACGGCACAATCACCGACAAGGGCTTCGCAGCACCCGGCATTGTCTTGCCACTGCCACAGACTGCACCTGAATTGAGTGACCGCGAGGCTGTTTACGGCATCCGGCCCGAACATTTCTCGCTCGACGACGCTGGCGTGCCGGCCGAGATTGTCCTGGTCGAGCCGATGGGTTCGGAAACCCAGGTGACGATGAAGCTCGGGGAGACGCAGGTTACCGGCGTCTTTCGTGAGCGCATATCGATGTCTCCTGGCGTGAGGATCCGCGTCCGGCCGGAGCTTTCCAATATCCACCTCTTCGCCGCCGATGGTGGCCAGCGTCTGAACTGAGGCCGTTCCCATGCCTTCCTATCCGGAAACCAGGCTAACAAAAGCGCTGCGCGAGGGCGAATTCCCGATCATCGTCTCGCTCGCGCGTCACGATCTCGACCTCGCCAGGGCTGCTATCGACGCGGGTGCCTTTGCGATCAAGGTCCATCTCAACGCCTATCATCGCGCCACAGGCACCACCTTCGGCAGCTTTGCCGAAGAGCGACCGTTTTTCGAGGATCTTGCAACGCTCGGCGTGCCGCTTCTTGTCATGGCCGGGCAGGAAAGGGTTCCGAGCCCGCAAGAGATGGACGCGCTCGCCGAACTAGGTTTCGAGGGATTCAACATCTATGTCAGCGACATGCAGCCGCATCTGCTGCAATCGAAGCTACGTCCCATTCCTGCGCTTGGCGAGGCGAGTACCGACGAGGACTTGACGAAGATTCTCGACATTCCCGGTGCGATGATGGAAGCCTCGGTCGCTTCCTTTGCAGGCTATGGAAAGCCGCTCGACGGGACCGATCTTGATCGCTACCGGACCATCGCGAGCAAGGCGGGTATTCCGGTCATCGCGCCAAGCCAGAAGAAGTTTGTGCCGGCTGATATGCCGAAGCTGAGGGACGCGGGTATCGCGGCCCCTCTGCTTGGCGTTATCGTGACCGGCACGACGCCGGAGAGCATGAGAGCGGCGGTCAAGCCGATCGTCGCCGCAACGCGACGATGAATCTCAGCGCCGATGGCCGCGGTCTTACTCCGCGGCCAGCTTCGCCTGGCCGTTGGCCTCGACAATCGACTGCAGCACGGAAAGCTCCTCGGCTGTCAGATCCGTGAGCGGAGCGCGCACGGCGCCCGGATCGCGGCCGATGACTTTCAGCCCGGCCTTGATGATGGAGACTGCATAGCCCTTCTTGCGATTGCGTAGCGCAACGAAGGGGAAGAAGAAATCCTTCAAGATCTGGTCGACGGTCTTCTGGTCGCCTGCCCTGAGCGCCTTGTAGAACCGTTGCGAAAGAGCCGGCACAAAGTTGAAGACGGCCGAGGAGTATGTGGTAACGCCGGCGGCGAAATAGGCCTGAGCGTAGACTTCGTGGGTCGGCATGCCGCCGACATAGACAAGCCGGTCGCCAATCTTAGTGGTGATCTCGATGACCCGATCGACGTCGCCGACACCGTCCTTGAAGCCGACGAGATTGGGGCACTCATCGCAAAGCTGAGCGATGCTGTCGGCCGACAGGATCGCGTTGTCCCGGTTATAGACGATCACGCCGATCCCGACCGACTGGCAGACAGCCTTCACATGGGCGACAAGCCCGGCCTGCTCGGCAAACATCAGATAGGGCGGAAGAAGGAGCAGACCATCGGCACCGGCCTTTTCGGCATCGCGCGCAATATCGATGGCAAGTGACGTGCCATAGCCAGTGCCGGAGATGATCGGCGTTTTGCCTGCGGCAGCCTTGGCGGCGCGAATGACGGCGGGGATTTCGGCCGGATTGAGGGAGAAGAATTCGCCCGTGCCGCCAGCGGCAAAAAGTGCGCTTGCATCAAAACCGGCCAGCCAGTTCACATGGTCGCGGTAGGCGCCTTCATTGAACTTGTTCTCGCTGTCGAAATGCGTCACCGGGAAGGAGAGGAGGCCGTCGCCCACGGCTTTCTTGATGGCGTTGGGATCCATGTTGAATTCCTTGAATAATTGCTGATTGAAGGTGAGCGCCTCGCTCACATATGACCGGCTTCCATCGCCTCGAGCACCGCGGCTATGTAACCGTAGCAGAAACTGAAGGCGACGCCCGTCGCGTCGCGGCCGCTGATGCGCGGCACATGGTCCGGCATGACCATATATTTGTAGCCGACCTCGCGGTAGACCTTCAGCGACCGCACCATGTCCATGTCGCCTTCATCGGGAAACGTTTCCATGAAGGAGAGTTTGCCGCCACTGATGTTGCGGAAGTGCAGATTGAAGATCTTTCCGCGCGTGCCGAACCAGCGGATGATGTCGTCAATCTCCTCGCGCGGATTGTCGAGCATCTCGCCGATCGAGCCCTGGCAGAAATTCAGGCCATGATAGGGGCTTTCGTGCATCTGCACGAATTTCTTCAGTCCATCCACAGTGCCAAGGACCCTGGTGACGCCGCGATAGCCCGGTGGCGTATAGGGATCGTGCGGATGGCAGGCAAGGCGCACCCTGTTGCTTTCCGCAACGGGAACCACGCGCTCGAGGAAGTAGTCGATGCGCTCCCAGTTCTCATCTTCTGAGAGGACGCCGGCAAGACCGGGCGCGGCCTGCTGATCGGCCCTTTCCCAGCGAAAGGCTTCGTTCAGAGAACCGCCGCGGCCTTTTTCGCGCTCCGTCCTGGGAATGCCGATGAGATTGAGATTGTATTTCGTGGCGGGGATCCCGGCCTTTGCGCAATTCTCGATCATCCGGCAGACGGCATCGATCTGCCGGTCGCGTTCCGGGCCTCCGAGCAGGATATCGGGATAGGACGCGTTTTCGATCGGCTTGGAGGGGAGGGGAAGCTGGATCATGTCCAGAACGAGGCCGAAGCTCTCTACATGATCACGATGACGCTCGAGGTCCTCCAGCGTCCAGCTCGACGGCGCACCGGGCGGGTCAGCGGAAATATGCTTTACGCCTAGCTGAGCAAAAACGCGAAAATCATCGTCGTCCCGCGCAGCGACCTGGGTTCCCAAATACACGATTAACCTCCCGATCATTCAAATCATGTCATATGACATAATATGAATTTCTGCGATTGTCGAGCCTCATTGCTGCTCTGCAAGCATCCGGTATCGTCGCTGGCTCGCCATCATATGCGCGCGCATGGCCTGTCTCGCGCGGTCGGGATCCTGCTCGGCGATAGCCGCCAGGATCTCACCATGCTCTGCATGGACTTTTTCGAGATAGGCGCGGTCATTGGCCTCCGGCAAGGTCGGGAATTGGCCGCGCGGGATCGCGCGCGCTCCGAAATGACGCAGGGCATCGATGTAGAATCTGTTGTTAGAAGCATTGGCTATGGCGGTATGGAATTCATAATCGGCCTCGACTGTGGGCTCACCGCTCTCGATGAGTTGGGCCATTTTCCGGTTGGCAAGCCGAATTGCCGCCTCCTGTTCGGCTGTTCGGCGATAGGCCGCAATAGCGGCAGCTTCTCCTTCGACAGCCATGCGAAACTCCAGCAATTCCAGCGTTTCCGGAATGCTCTTGACTTCGACCGGCGTCAGGATCAGCCTGCCATGTGCCTTGGGATCGGAGACGAAGACACCCTTGCCTTGAATGGGACGGACGAATCCGGCCGCGCGCAGGTCGGCGATCGCCTCCCGCACGACCGTACGGCTGACGCCGAAGGCCGCCTCAAGCTGCGGTTCGGTTGGAAGCTGATCTCCCTCGCGAAGCTTTCCAGTTTCGATCTGCATGCGCAGCTGGTCGATGACCTGCTGCGCCAAACGCTGTCTGCCACGCGTGCCCGCCACCATTTCGTTGTTCCCCATTTTCTCGTCCTCGTCCGCATGGCGCTTGCAAACTTCTTTGAAAAATCATAATACGACATACGGACGACATATTATGTATTGTATAGTAACTCAGGGAGGAGTTGCAATGAAGCAATTTTCTAGAAGCCTGTTTGTTGGCGTCGCATTCTGCGCGCTGACCTTGGCGGCGCCGGCACTTCGGGCGGCCACGCCTGCCGATCAGCTGGTCATCGGCACCTCGCTTGCCCAGGTTCTTTCGCTGGACCCGCAGCAGGCGACGGAGGCCAAGGCCAACGAAATCATGTCGAATCTCTACGACCGCTTGGTTGCCTCGACGCCTGACGGCAAGATCGTGCCGCAGCTTGCTGAAAGCTGGCAGGTCGATGACAAGGGGATCACGTTCAAACTGCGCGATGCGACCTTCGCCTCCGGAAATCCGGTGACGTCCAAGGACGTCGTCTTTTCGCTCGGCCGTTTGCTGAAGCTCGATCAGGCCGCAGCCGCCAACCTCAAGCGCGTCGGCTATACGAAGGACAATGTCGATCAACTGGTCAAAGCCGTCGACGACAAGACGGTGCGCATCGATCTTTCGGGCCAGGTGACATCGGAGCTTCTGCTTTACCGTCTGGCCATGGTCATTGCGAGCGTCGTCGACAGCGTTGAAATCCAGAAGCATGTCGCCAACGACGACTATGGCAACGCTTGGCTGAGAACCCATTCGGCCGGCTCCGGACCGTTTACGTTGAACCGCTGGGCGCCCAATGAACTTGTCATTCTCGACGCCAACAAGAATTATGTTGGGGGTGCTCCGAAGATGCGCCGCGTCATCGTCCGCCATGTTCCCGAAAGCCAGGTGGAGCGCCTGATGCTGGAGCGCGGCGATATCGACATAGCAAGCGCAATGACCGCGTCGGATCTCGCCACCTTCGACAACAAGAAGGGCTTCGAGATCCAGCGTGTGCCCACAGGCGGCTTCTACGTGCTGTCGATGAATGCCGGTAACAAATACCTGTCCAACCCGAAGGTGCGCGAAGCGATCGCCTACGGTATCGACTACAAGGGGATCGAGAAGACCATCATGGGTCCTTACGGGCGTGCGCGTACCGTGCCTGTTCCGGAGAACTTCGAATATGCAATCCCGAGCCCCGACTGGCACCTCGATGTTGCCAAGGCCAAGGCGCTTCTTGCAGAAGCCGGTTTCAAAGATGGCTTTACACTCAGTCTGAAGACCATCGCACAGACGCCCCGCATCGATCTTGCCACTGCAATCCAGGCTTCGCTCGGTCAGATCGGCATCAAGGTCGACATCCAGCAGGGCAACGGATCCGACATCATCGCAGCCCACCGTGCCCGGAATTTCGATCTCCTCATTCCGCAGACAGGCGCCTACATGCCGAATGTGCTCGGGGCAATGGAGCAGTTCGCCTCCAATCCCGACAATTCTCTCGAGGCAAACAATGCAGGTAACTTCGTCTGGCGCTCGGCATGGGACATTCCCGAACTGACGGCTCTGACGGCAAAAGCCTCGCTCGAGGCAGACCCGAAGAAACGCGGCGAACTCTACGTCGAGATGCAGAAGATGTTCGTGGATCAGAAACCGGCCGTCCTGCCGATGTTCGAGCGCTTCGAGCCCATCGTGCTGAATGGTGACGTCCATGGCTATGTCGGTCATCCGAACCAGACGACGCGCCTTGAGGGCGTCACGAAAGTCGAGACCGATTAAGCAAGGTCGCCGATCATGAAGGAACTCTCCGTCAAGGAACTGGCGCTCCGGGTGGCACACCTCGCCGTCAGCCTGTTCATCCTGCTGTGCGTCACTTTCGTGATCGGCCGTATTCTTCCCGCTGATCCGGTCGGAGCGATCGTCGGCGAGCTGGCAGATCCAGCCGCCTATGCCGCCATGCGCCAGAAGCTTGGTCTGGACCTGCCGATCTACCAGCAGTTCCTGATCTACCTGAATGGCCTGGCGCATGGCGATTTCGGAACGGCGGTGCTGACAGGCAATCCGGTCTCTTCGGACCTTGCCCAGGCATTTCCCGCGACCTTCGAACTCGCCACCCTGGCGATCCTGATCTCGACCTTCGTCGGCGTTCCGCTTGGGCTGACGGCGGCGCTCTTTCGAGACACTTTTATCGACAAGATCGCCCGGATCGTGGCGCTTGTTGGTCATTCGATCCCGGTCTTCTGGTTCGGGATCGTCGGCCTGGTCATCTTCTACGCCGGACTGAACTGGGTTGGAGGCCCCGGCCGTGTCGATGTCTTCTACGAGGGCATGGTGACGCCGCAGACGGGGCTGCTGCTCGTCGACAGTCTGCTGCAGGGAGAAACGGAGATCTTCTGGAACGCGGCTGGTCACATCATCCTGCCGGCTGTCATCCTGGCCTATGCCGCCATGGCCTATATCACCCGCATGACCCGCAGTTTCACGCTTGAGCAATTGAGCCAGGATTACGTGATTGCCGCGCGTGCAAAGGGTGTCGGCCCGGCACGCACCGTCATCGGTCACGTCCTGCCGAATATCGCCGTCCAGTTGATCACTATCCTGGCTATTTCCTACGGTGGCCTCCTGGAAGGCGCTGTCGTGACGGAGATCGTCTTTTCCTGGCCGGGTATCGGTCAATACATGACGAACGCACTGATGATCGGCGACATGAACGCCGTCGTTGCCGCCACCATCATCATCGGCTTCATCTTCATGTTCCTCAATTTCCTGGCGGACATCGCCTATGCGATATTCGATCCGCGGACTCGGGAGGCTGCGCAATGAGCGATGCAATCCAAACGGACCTTCCTGTGCGCCCACCGAGCCTGCTCGCACGGATATCAGGCTCAACGATGCGGATCGTCTCAAGGCTGGGGCAGGAACCGCTCGGCATGGCCGGCTTCGTCATTCTGGCGGTGCTTTGCGTCGTCGCGATCCTTGCGCCTTTGCTCGCGCCCTATGATCCCAACATCCAGGTCCTGTCCGACGCGCTGCAGCCGCCGAGTGCCGCGCATTGGGCAGGCACCGACGAGTTCGGCCGGGATATTCTGAGCCGCTTGATCTACGGAACGCGGATCACCGTCCAGACCGTGCTTTCGATCTCCCTGATCGTTGGCCCGATCGGTCTGCTGATCGGTGTCGTCGCCGGCTTCTTCGGAGGTCGAACGGACGCGCTTTTGATGCGGGCAACGGATATCGTCCTGTCCTTTCCCTCGCTGATCCTGGCGCTGGCATTCGCCGCCGCACTCGGAGCTGGACTGACAACGGCGATCATAGCCATTTCACTCACGGCATGGCCACCTATTGCGCGCCTGGCGCGCGCTGAGGCGCTGGTCGTCAGGAATGCCGACTATGTTGCCGCGGCCCGCCTCTATGGTGCCTCGCCCCTGCGCATCCTGTTGGTCTATATCGCTCCCATGTGCATTCCGTCGGTGATCGTACGTCTGACCCTGAACATGGCAGGCATCATTCTGACGGCTGCCTCGCTAGGCTTCCTCGGATTGGGCGCGCAGCCGCCGGCGCCCGAATGGGGCGCGATGATATCGAGCGGGCGCAAGTTCATGCTCGACTATTGGTGGGTTGCCGTGATGCCAGGTGTTGCCATTCTCGTCACCAGCCTCGCCTTCAACGTCGCAGGCGATGCGCTTCGCGACATTCTGGATCCCCGTCATGCCAGGTCCTGATATGAAGCCAGTTCTCTCCGTCGAAGACCTCAATGTCAGCTTCGGCAGGAACGCTGTGCCTGCCGTTTCCCATGTCAGCTTCGAAGTTGGGCGCGAGCGCGTCGGCATTGTCGGCGAGTCCGGCTCCGGAAAATCGACGACCGGTCGCGCGATCATGCGCCTTCTGTCGGCAGGCGCCACCGTCTCGGCAAGGCGTCTCGAACTCGATGGCAGTCCGCTTCTGTCTCTGTCCGAGAGGCAGATGGGAAAGATACGCGGCAAGGATATTGCGCTTATCATGCAGGACCCCCGCTATTCGCTCAATCCTGTGCTCAGCGTCGGCAAGCAGATCGCCGAAGCGGCTCGCCTGCATCTCAACCTGCGTGGCGCAGCGGCGACCGCCGCCGCCAAGGCAATGCTCGGGCGCGTTCGCATCAAGGACGCCGAGCGCGTGATGGCGCAGTATCCGCATCAGATATCTGGTGGCATGGGGCAGCGTGTCATGATTGCGATGATGCTGCTTGCCAAGCCAAAGCTCGTCATCGCCGATGAACCGACCTCGGCGCTCGATGTCAGCGTGCGCAAGGACGTGCTGACCCTGCTGGACGAACTCGTCCGGGAGAACGATTCCGGCCTGCTGTTGATCAGTCACGATATCCGGATGGTCTCCGCCTTCTGCGAGCGGATCATCGTCATGTATGCGGGGCGCATCGTCGAGACGCTGACGAGGCTGGAAGATGCCAGCCATCCCTATACGAAGGGGCTGATCGCCGCGATGCCGGATCCACGACATCCCGTCCGGCGGCTTGCAGTTCTCGACCGCTCGAAGATCGACCTGGAGAGAGCATGATGATCGAAGTCCGCGACCTCAACGTCACATTCTCGTCCGGCAAACAGCAAAACCATGTCGTCAAGGATATCAGCTTCAGCGTCGCGCGTGGGGAAACGCTGGGTATCGTCGGCGAATCCGGTTGCGGCAAGTCCACTGTCTTGCGATGCCTGTCAGGCATGGAAAAAGGCTGGTCGGGCGAAATCGCGCTTGCCGGTCGCACCGTCGGCAAGTCGAGAAGCCTCGATGATCTGAAATGTGCCCAGATGGTGTTTCAGGACCCCTATGGCTCGCTACATCCGCGCCACCGGATCGGCACGGCACTTGCCGAGCCTTTGCGGGCGATGGGCAGACAGGAGATCTGGCAAACCGTCGAGCGTTCTCTGCGCCAAGTCGGCCTGCCGGCCGCATTTGCAAACCGGTTTCCCCACGAACTTTCCGGCGGCCAGCGCCAGCGTGTCGCAATCGCACGGGCGCTGATCCTCTCCCCACCGATCCTGCTTCTCGACGAGCCGACTTCGGCGCTCGATGTGTCGATACAGGCGGAAATCCTGAACCTGCTGGCGGACCAGCGCGACGAGATGGGGCTGACCTACGTGCTTGTCAGTCACGATCTGGCGGTGATTGCCCATATGTGCGATCGCGTGCTGATCATGAAGGATGGTCGCTTCATCGACGAGCTCTCGAAACGGGATTTGCAGGATGGAAAAACGCACGACGAATATGCGCGTGAGCTATTCGAAGCGACTTTCATCTGACACTTCTGTTTTGCGACGACCCGACCATGGGCGCTGCGGCGCACCGCGATGCGGCAACCTCGGTGTAAAAATGCAGTACGTTGGCGATGCCCGTCGTTCGGGAGAAAGGCTCCATGTCGTAGTCCACACGCGCCAAACCGGTGCCGGCGTTGGATCGAAGCGCATCCGCTAGAGCTTCAGACAGGTTTTCGATGGAGCCCGGTTCGACGAAACGCACCGGATGGTCGCGCAAATATTCCGACGGGCCCTCTGTCGCCGTGGCGATGATCGGCAGCCCCTCATGCATTGCCTCGAGAATGGCAAGCCCCGCCGATTCCTCGCGTGACGGCGATACGAAGAGATCGAGATTGCGCAGGAACCCCGGCACATTGTTACAATGGCCGAGCAGATGGACGCGGCTGTCGCTCTTGGCGAGCTTTTCCAGCGCAGGGCGCTGCGGTCCATCGCCTGCGATCACCAAGGCAGCGTCTGCGGGCGCAGCCCGCATAAAGGCCGATATCAGAACGTCGTTTCCCTTGCTGGGATGAAGGCGACCGACCGCACCGACGAGCCTAGTTCCAGGCGGGACATTCAACTTGGAGCGCAGATCCAAAGCCCTGCCGTGCTTGACCTCCGGCAACCAGTTCCAAACTAGGCCCGCATGTCCGGTATAAGCGCCGAGGCGCGGCAACTGCGCCCGGTTCACACAAATCACCCCGTCAAGCCGCGCATGCTGCTTGGCTTTGAACCCGACATGCAGGGTCGCAACCCTGGTGACGGTGTCGGGAACAGTCGCGAGTGCCTTGCAGCCCGAGCTCAGATGACCATGAGCAATATCGATGCCTGCCACGGCGATCAGCCGTCGCAGGCGCATGCGCCGCAGAAACGGTGTCGTGAAGCGGTGAAGGACGACCTGCCGGTTGACAAGCTCGGCGAGCGGGAGGCCGCGCGGCACAACAAGGTGGACCTCGTGCCCGAGGGTGGCCTCACTTCCGCAGCACTGATAGCCTCATGCCAGGGCTTCAACCAGCCGCTGGCGGGCACCGTTTCGGACCATTGTCGTTCGACAGGCTTTGCCGTAGCAACGGTGAGCGCTGCGCCATCGGTCTGTTGTGAGAACGCCGGCCCTCCCTGGCAGACAATCGCTATCCCGAGGATAAGGACAAGCAACACGGAAGGCTGCACGGCGGCACGCGCTTGGTGAGATTGCCGACAGGCGCGGTACTTTAGATCATAGTCCTCGCCGTCGTGCCAATCAGTCGTCCGGTGACCAGGCGCGTTTGCGGCGGCATCACCTTCCGCGCATGTCTTGCCGGTCGGATCGACTTTTGAGCAAACCCTGAAGTGACGCTCGATTTTCGGATGGGCTACTTTCACCGCTATGTTCACAGTCCCGTTCTTCCTGCACGGGATCTATCGGATCGAATATGGCGTGCGGTCAAAGATCGGCAAAGATCGATTAAGATAGATTAAGTCCGTCGGCCGAGGGGCCGCGGCTGCCCTTGTTCCCGACCGTCGTGTGACGCGAATTCCCGCTTTCCCGCGCGAGCGCGGCGGTATGATCAACGCCCGATGTGCTTCATTGTCTCTCGCAGATCGTGGCGGAGAGCTTAGTAAGCGATCAGTGAATAGGGAGCATCATTCGAACCGAAGCGAGGCTGGACGCCGAGCAGCGGGGCTGCTCGACCGATGATTTCCTTCACCATCGGAGCAGCGGTTGACGCTGCAGTTCGTCCGCCATGCTCGCCGGTTTTCGGGGCATCGATGATCGAGAGAACCATGTATTTCGGCTTATCCATCGGAAAGGCCGCGACGAAGGCGTTGAAATTCAGGTCGCTGGCATAGCGTCCATTGACGACCTTGTCGGCAGTTCCAGTTTTGCCGCCGACGTTGAAGCCCTCGACCTGGGCGCCGCGGCCGGAGCCCTTCAGCCCGTTCCAGGTGAAGAGGTAGCGCATATCCGCGCTCGTGCTTTGCTTGATGACGTTTCGCGACGATGTTGCGGCTTGTTCCGGCGACCGCGGCAGGAAGGTCGGCGAAATGAGATTGCCGCCATTGATAAGAGATGCGGCCGCAGACGCCGTCTGCAGCGGGGTTGTCGCGACGCCGTGGCCGAAGGAGATCGTGACAGAGTTGATCTTCTTCCACGTGCGTGGCTGTGTCGGCGTTGCGACACCCGGCATCTCCGTCTCCATCTTGGAGAGAAGGCCGAGCTTGGTCAGAAACTGTTGATGCCCCTCAATGCCGACCATATCCGCGACGGCGGCGGTGCCGATGTTCGACGAATACTGAAAGACTTCCGGGATCGACAGTGGCCTGTGCTTGCCTTTGAAGTCCTTGATCGTGAAGCCGCCTATGCGGATCGGACGGGATGCATCGACGACGGAGTTTAGAGTGATCTTTTCCGCGTCGAGGCCCATTGCCAAGGTGAAGCTCTTGAAGGTCGAGCCCATTTCGAATGTCGCATTGCTGATCCGGTTGAACCAGCCTTTCTCGTAATCCTTGTCCGGTCTGCCGTCCGCCAATGCGCGCGACGGCTCGTTGGGGTCGTAGTCCGGCACCGAGGCCATAGCCAGGACCTCGCCCGTCTCGACGTCGAGAATGAGTGCGCCGGCGGCTTCTGCCTGATAGGCGTTCATCGCCTTGGCGGCGACCTCTCGGGCGATGTTCTGGACGCGGATGTCGATCGACAGCCTGACGGGCTCAAGTGGAACTCCAGACGTCAGTCCGACAGCCCTCAGATCGGCCAGGCCCTGCTGGTCGAGATACCGCTCCATGCCAGCCAGTCCTTGATTGTCGACATTGACATGGCCGAGAATGTGCGAAGCGGCGCGCCCGCCGGGATAGAAGCGGCGTTTTTCCGGTCTGAAGCCTATGCCGGGAAGGCCAAGGGCCAGGATGTCAGCTTGCTGCCTCGGCGTGAGTTGGCGCCGTAACCACTGGAAGCCGCTGTCCGTCTTGAGCTTCTTGTGGGTCTCCCTCCAATCGAGGCTCGGTATGACGGCTGCGAGTTTCTCCACCACTTCGTCGGCGTCGACGATGCGACGGGGGTCTGCATAGAGGGAGACCATGTTCAGGTCGGTAGCCAGGAGCTGGCCATTGCGATCGATGATGTCGGGCCGGGAAGCGACGCTGTTGGGATTGCCAAGCGAGCTGGTGGTGGGATCCTCGGCAAGCCCGTATTGGACAAGACGCCCGCCGATCAGAAGGAACCCGCAGATGAAGGCGCTGATCAAGACTCCCAGGCGCTGCCTTGCCTGGCCGCTTCGCTTCTTTCTTGTGCCCGGGATCTTGTCGTCAACGCCGATCCTCTGACGTGCGACGAGGATGTGGGACCGGCTTTTGATCTTCAGAATTCGGGAGATGATACTCATTGAGCTGATCCGGAACAGGAGGCGGAAGTCGAAGAAGCACTTCCGAAAACGCTGTGCGTTTTCCGGCCTGTTTCTCCTGGGGCAACTGACGACTAGATTTGCGTCGAATAATCTAAGAGTTCGTTAACCGTCGCTTCCAGAAATGCCACCGGGCACAGCGTTCGACGGCCACGTCACGCCGTTGCGTCGATCAATCGCTGAGCGGTAAATTTGTCGGTTACCAGCATGTCGATGACGCCAACACGCAGGGCACCTGAGATCGCTGCCGTCTTCTTCGCGCCGCCAGCCAGCGCGATGACCCGATCCACCCGCGCAAGGTCCTCGAGCGGCAGGCCGATGACCCGGTCATCCAGCGGCGTCTTCACCGGTTTGCCATCCTTGTCGAAGAAACGCAGTGAAATATCACCGACGGCGCCGGCCTCGGCGAGATCGGCGAGTTCCCGCGACGAAAAGATGTTGCCCGAGCGGGCAAGCAATTCGGACGGCTCCACCGCGCCGATGCCGACGATGGCGAGCGTGATGCTGCCGAAGAGATCCATGGTCTCACGGACAAAGGGATCTGACTGCATCAGGAGCCTGGCTTCCCTCGACGTCGTCACGCCCTGCACGGGAAGCAATTTGGGTTCGGCCCCGGTGAGGCGCGCAAGCCGCGTGGTGAGCTGCGTTGCATGTGTCTGCACCGAAGGGTCGCCCATGCCGCCGAGGGTCTGGACAACGTATTTTACCTGGGCGCTTTTCTGCGGATGGATGTTTTCGACCATCTTGAAGATGGTCTGGCTCCAGCTCGACACCCCGACGATCTCGCCAGGCGAAAGTGTGATCTCCAGAAGATGGGCTGCCGCTTCACCGATCCGGGCCATGATGGCCCCGTCCCGGTCCTCACTGCACTCGACCACGATTGCTTCGGGAAGGTCGAACTTTTGTCGCAGCGTCCCCTCGAGCTCGCTGTAGGTGCCGACCGGGGGGATGACGCTGGTGCGAACGATGTCCTCGGCCTCGGCCCTCTTCAGCATTCGCGAGACCGTCGCCTGGGACAGCCGCAGATGCTGCGCGATCTCCGCCTGCCGACGCCCCTCGATGTGGTACATCTGGGCAACCCTGGAAATCAGGCGGAGTTCGTTGAGGCGGGACATGGGCGATACCGGCTTGAATTTTTATTCACATTTAACCGGTGTCGGTCGCGACGTCGAGCGGGCCAGCGCATCATTCCATGTATTGAGAAGGCCGACGCGATCGATCTCTTCGGGGCGGATCACTTCGGTGCTTCGGGGCAGTGCCTCGATCACATCGAGATCCTTCCACAGGCCGAGCGAAAGCCCTGCGAGATAGGCGGCACCGAGAGCGGAAGCCTCCGGTGCCTCGCACTGGATCACGGCATGCTCGATCAGGTTCGACACGCATTGCATCAGGAAACGGTTCTGGCTCGGGCCGCCGTCGACATAGAGAGCGCCGAGTTTACCGCCGCTCTGGGCGTGCATGGCGGCGATCACGTCATGCACCTGGCAGGCGATCGAATCCGTCACCGAGCGGGCCATCTGGGCGCGGGTCGTGGAAAAGTTGATCTGAGCGAAGAGAGCACGGGCGTCGGAGCTCCAATAGGGGGCACCGAGGCCGACGAAGGCCGGCACGAATCCCGGTCCGCCCGGCTCGGCCGTCGCCGCAAGGTCGACGAGGGCGGCCACATCGGGAAGGCCCAGAATGCCGGCCATCCAGGGAAGGCTTGCGGCCGAAACGAGGATATTGCCTTCGAAGGCGAAGGTCGGCACGCCAGCGATCCGCCAGGCGACCGTCGTGGTGATGCCGTTTTGCGGCGCGATGAAACACGGCAATGTCGTCATGACGGAGGAGCCGGTTCCAAACGTCACTTTGCCGTCGCCGGGCTTGAAGGCGCCGTGACCGAAGAGCGCCGCATGGCTATCGCCGATGGCGGAGCGGATCGGCGTGCCATCGGCAATGCCGGGAAGCCCCTGTGTCGTGCCGAAATCGGCAGAGCTGTCGAGCACTTCGGGCAACAGAGCGATATCAACGCCGAAGATTTGGCCGAGTTCTTCGCTCCAGACCTGGCCATTGAGGTCGAACAGCTGGCTGCGGGCGGCATTGGAGGCATCGCAGACGTGGCGGCGTCCACCCGTCAGGCAATGGATTAGCCAGCTGTCGATCGTGCCGAGACGCACGCGGCGTCCGGCCGGAACGCGATCGAGCAGCCAGCGGAATTTCGATCCGGGAAACATCGGGTCGAGGGGCAGACCGGTCAGCGCCTGTACGCGGTCGAGATGACCTTCGGCGATGAGGCGCTCGCAGTCAGGCGCGGTACGGCGGCACTGCCAGCTGAGCACCGGACCGAGCGCTTCGCCGGTCTCAGCATCCCACACCGTGACGGATTCGCGCTGGTTAGACACCGCCACCGCCTCGACGGTCGCGCCGGAGGCATTTTTCAGGCATGCCGCGATCGCTTCGCAAACGGAGGCAAAGATCCGGCGAGGATCCTGCTCGACCCAGCCCGGTTGCGGATAGGAAATGCCGACGGCGGCCGAGCCTCTAGCGAGCACCTCTCCTGTTTCGGAAACCAGAACTGCCTTCGAATTGGTGGTGCCCTGGTCGATTGCCAGAATAACCCGCATCGTCTTCTCCTCAGACAATGGCCGGGGCGGATGCACGCCCCGGCTCAATAGACCTGCTATCAGATTATTTGCGCTTGATCAGCGCCTCTGCCGCATTGGCGATCGCCGTCGGCGCCATGCCGAATTCGTCGAGGAGGAATTCGGCCGAACCCGTCGGCGCATAGATGCCGGGAACGCCAAGACGCTTCATCGGCACGGGCGCGTTGTCGACGACCACTTCGGCGACGGCTGAACCGAGGCCGCCGAAGATCGAATGTTCTTCCGCCGTCACGATAGCACCGGTCTCGTTGGCTGCGGCGATGATGGCGGTCTCGTCGATCGGACGAACGGTCGCCATGTTGAGCACGCGTGCCTTGATGCCGCGCGCGGCCAGGATTTCGGCGGCTTTCACCATGCGATGGGTCAGCGTGCCGTTGGCAATCAGGGTGACATCGGAGCCCTCACGCAGCAGGTTCGCCTTGCCGACTTCGAACTTATGGCCTTCGGGCAGCAGATCCGGAACGCCGACGCGCGACAGGCGCAGGAAGCAGGGACCATTGTAGCTTGCGGCCCATTCGACGGCGGCGGCAGTCTCGATCCGGTCGCATGGTGCGATGACGGGCAGGTTCGGCAGCACGCGCGTCCAGGCGAAGTCCTCGATCGAATGATGGGTTGGGCCAAGTTCGCCGTAAGCCATCCCTGAGGAAATGCCGACCAGCTTGACGTTGGCATTGGAGTAGGAAATGTCGGCCTTGATCTGTTCGAGCGACCGGCCGGTCAGAAACGGTGAAGCACCGCAGACATAGGGCAGGCGTCCGCCATTGGCGAGGCCGGCGCCGACGCCGACCATGTTCTGTTCGGCAATGCCGACATTGACGAGGCGATCAGGGAATTTCGACTTGAAGCCGCCGAGCTTGGAGGAGCCGACCGAGTTGTTGCAGACGGCGACGATGGTTTCATTCTCGGTCGCCAGCCGTTCGAGCGTCGCGGCAAAGGCATCGCGGCAATCATAGAGCTTCGGTGGGTTTACGGGCGCGTTCATTAGAGTGCCTCCGACAGTTCTGCCAATGCGGTTTCATACTGTTCCTTGCTCGGAACCTTGTGGTGCCAGTCGACGCGATCCTGCATGAACGAGATGCCATGGCCCTTATTGGTGTGCGCTACGATGCAATGCGGGTGGTCACTGCGATGCTCGAGAGCGGGCACGATCGCGTGCATGTCATTGCCGTTGATTTCGCTGACCTCCCATCCGAAGGCCTCGAGCTTGGGGCGAAGCGGCGCGAGATCGTTGGTGTCCGATAGGGAGGCGCCCTGTTGGAACCTATTGTGGTCGATGACCAGCGTCAGGTTGTCCAGGCGGAACTGGTATGCTGCCATGATGGCTTCCCAGTTGGAGCCTTCCTGCATCTCGCCGTCACCGGTGATGACATAGGTGTGGTATTTCGCGCCCGAGAGTTTCGCCGCCTTCGCCATGCCGACAGCGACAGGCAGCCCGTGTCCCAGAGGCCCGGTATTGGTTTCGACACCCGGCACCTTGTTGCAGTTCGGATGGCCGTTCAGCCGGGAATGCGGCTTCAGGAAAGTCGCGATTTCCTCTTCCGGAATGAAGCCCCGCTTGGCGAGCGTCACATAGAGCGCGCAGGCCGTATGGCCCTTCGACAGCACGAACCTGTCGCGATCGGGATGTTTGGGCTGGTCGGGCCAGATACGCAGCACACGGAAGTAAAGTGCGGTGAGGAGATCGATCACCGACATCTCGCCACCAATATGGCCGGCGCCTGCCTCGTATACGGCCTGGAGGTCGCGCAGACGTATCTGGCGAGCAACACGTTCAAGTTCGGAAGGCTCCATCGTTTCCTCTTGTGAATAAATATTCATCCAGTTATATTTTTGCATACAGGCTGCCTTAGTCAAGCCCCTTATTGGTCATTGTGCTTCCATCATAAGCCGAAAAGCTGGTTGACAGCATCTAAGCAAGTTGTTAATGAATTTTCCAGCAGGCATGAATAAATATTCTTGCTTGAAGAAATATTGCCCGCCGGCCTTAATCCCAGGGAGGAACGATGGTGGCGATCGACGTGAATGAACAGAGCCGTCCGTCCGGCACGTGGGTAAGCAAGCTCACGGGGGCAACCGGCCCGCTCATCGGGCTGCTTTTGCTCTGCCTGTTCCTGACCTTCAGCACTGATGCATTTCTCTCCGTCCGCAATGGTCTGAACATTCTCGACCAGATCACCGTGCTCGGGATCATGGCAGTGGGCATGACCTTCGTGATCCTGATCGGCGGCATCGACCTTTCAGTCGGTTCGGTCCTGGCTCTCGCGATGATGGTGATGGGCTGGACGGCGAATGTCGCCGGCCTGCCGCTCGGCATCGGCATCGTAGTGGCGCTCATTGCCTCGATGATCAGCGGCCTGATCGTCGGCATCATGGTCACCTGGTTCAGGGTGCCTGCCTTCATCGCGACACTGGCGATGATGTCGGCTGCGCGCGGCGTGGCGAACATGATCACCGACGGCCAGCAGATCGTCGGCTTCCCCGACTGGTTCATGATGCTGGCCATTGATCGCCATTTCGGCATTCTGACTGCAACCGTCTTCCTGATGCTGGCTGTCGTCGCCGCTGCTTGGGTTTTCCTGCACTTCCGCGCAGAAGGCCGCATGCTCTATGCGGTCGGCGGCAATCCCGAAGTTGCTCGTCTTGCCGGCATCAACGTCCAGCTCGTGACTATTCTTGTTTACATGGCGAGTGCCGTCCTTGCAGGTCTTGCCGGTATCGTTCTTGCGGCCCGTCTGGACTCGGTTCAGCCGTCCAGCGGTTTTGGCTACGAGCTGGACACGATCGCGGCCGTCGTCATCGGCGGAACCTCTCTGTCGGGAGGCGCAGGCGGTATTGGCGGCACGCTGATCGGCGTCCTGATCATCGGCGTGCTGCGTAATGGCCTCAACCTTCTCAACGTCTCGCCCTTCCTGCAGCAGGTCATCATCGGCGTCGTCATCGTTCTCGCTGTCGGCGCAGAAACGATCCGGAAGCGGCGGGCTGCCTGATCATTCCGCCCGCAGACGATGCGGGCGTGAAGAAATTCCTCTCCGAGAGGTTTGGAGCGGAGCTATTGCCCGAGGGGGAGGATACCCGAGGGTTCACTAACAACGGAGGAACTGACATGAAATTTGCGCGCACTCTGCTCGCGTCTGCCGCCCTGCTTGGCCTCAGCCTCGGATCCGTTCAGGCGGCCGAAGTCAAGAAGCTCGGCCTTGCCGTCGCCAATTTGCAGGCAAACTTCTTCAACCAGATCAAGCAGTCCGTCGAAGCTGAAGCCAAGAAGCGTGGCATCGAGGTCCTCACCGTCGACGCCAAGGGCGATGGCCCGACCCAGGTCAACCAGATCCAGGACCTGCTGACCCAGAATATCGATGCACTGATCTACATCCCGGCAGGCGCTGCTGCAGCCAGTGTGCCGGTCAAGCTCGCAAAGCAGGCCGGCATTCCGGTTGTCAACGTCGACCGGAATGCTGAAGGCGCTCCGGGCGATACCTTCCTGGCGACCGATTCCGTCGCCTCCGCCAAGGCGGTTTGCGACTACATCCTCAAGGAAGCCGGCGGCAAGGGCAAGATGGTCATCATCCATGGCCAGAAGGGCACCACGCCTGAACTGGACCGCACCAAGGGGTGCCAGGAATCCCTGAAGGCCTATCCGGACGTGAGCGTCGTCGCCGAGCAATATTCCAACATGTGGAGCCAGGACGAGGGCTTCCAGATCATGCAGAATATGCTCCAGTCGAATTCTGATGTCTCGATCGTCTTTGCCCAGGCAGATGGACTGGCGCTCGGTGCGGCCCAAGCGATCAAGGTCGCTAATCCATCGCAAAAGATCGTGGTCGGTGGTTTTGATGGCGACACCGCTGCACTCGAGGCCCTCAGCAAGGGTGTGTTCGACGTGACCGCGACACAGCAGACGCAGAAGATGGGCCGCGATGCGGTGGAGAACGCGGTCAAGCTCGCTGCCAAGGAAAAGGTGCCGCCGGTCCAGCTGATGGATGCCACGCTGACGACCAAGGAAAACGTGGCAGGCTTCATCGCCAACCACCCGTAATCAGTCGAAATCTCGAGGAGGTGTGCTGTGACCGAGCCGGTTCTTTCCCTGAGGGGCATATCCAAGCGCTATGGACCGCTCCAGGTTCTGAAAAATGTAGACCTGGACGTCTATCCCGGCGAGGTGGTGGCACTTCTCGGCGAAAACGGCGCCGGCAAGTCGACGCTATCAGGCATCATTGCCGGATCACGCACACCGTCCGAGGGCACGATGACATGGCTGGGGCAGCCTTATGCCCCAGCCGCTCCACGCGAGGCGATCGACAAGGGCGTCGTGCTGATCCATCAAGAACTGCAGCTTCTGCCGCACCTTTCGATCGCTGAAAATGTCTTCATCGGTCGTTGGCCGATGAAGAACGGCGTGGTCGACCGCACCCAGATGGTCCGCCGCGCCCAGGAACAGCTCGCACGGCTGAACCTGCACATTCCCGCGACCCGAAAGGTCACTGGTCTTTCGACCGCCAACCAGCAGCTGATCGAGATTGCCAAGGCGCTGGCGCTCAATGCAAAACTCCTGATCCTCGACGAGCCGACCGCAGCCCTTGGCGGGGCGGAGACGGAAGCCCTGTTCGAGCAGGTGCGCAAGCTCCGCGCCGAGGGCGTGGGCATCATCTACATCTCCCACCGCATGGAAGAGATCAAAAAGATCACCGATCGCATCGTCGTGCTTCGCGACGGAGAGCGCGTCCATGAATTTGCCGACAGTTCGACGCCGGTACGCACGATCGTCGAAAGCATGGTCGGCCGCTCGCTCGATCGCATGTTTCCGACCCTTCCCGAGCCGACCAGCAGGCCCGTGCTCGAAGTGTCCGGCCTGACGTCGCCGGATGATTCCTTCCGGGATGTAAGTTTCGACGTTCACGCGGGCGAGATCCTCGGCATCGCCGGCCTCGTCGGTGCCGGCCGCACCGAGCTCGTGCGGGCGATTTCCGGTGCCGATCCAATCAGCGCCGGCTCGGTCCGGCTGGAAGGCGAGGCGCTGAAGCTGCGCAGCCCTGCAGATGCGATCGCCAAGGGCATCGTGATGGTTCCGGAAGATCGCAAGGATCAAGGGCTCGTCGTTGCACACAAGATCAGCGAAAACATCATCTACGCCAATCTCGACAAGCTTGGCGGGCGCTGGCTCACTTCGAGCGTGAAGCGCGTTTTCGCCGAAAAGGCGGTGGCGAAATTCGGCGTCAAGGGGCGTGCGGAGCAGTTTGCCTCCGACCTCTCGGGTGGCAACCAGCAGAAGGTCGTCATCGCCAAATGGCTGATGCGCGATCCGAAGGTCGTGGTGCTGGACGAGCCCACACGGGGTATCGATGTCGGAGCCCGCGCCGGCATCTACGATATCATCGTCAACCTGGCCAAGCAGGGTGTCGCGGTCATTGTCGTAAGCTCCGACCTCGAGGAGGTTCTCGGCGTATCAAACCGCATTCTCGTACTGGCTCAGGGCAAGCAGGCAGGCATTTTGAAGCGTGACGAGGCGAACGACGTCTCGGTCATGGAACTGGCGACAATCTAGGCAAAGGCAGAAAGGAAGAGCGGTGTCCGACATCTCTCTGAACGCACCGAAACTATTTGATCTCAGCGGCCAGGTCGCCATCGTGACGGGCGCCGGCAGCGGCATCGGGCAAAGGATCGCCATCGGTCTTGCCCAGTGCGGCGCCGACGTGGCGCTTCTCGATCGCCGCACTGATGACGGTCTTGCCACGACTGCCAGCCATATCAGGGCTGCCGGTCGCCGCTCGATCGAGATTGCCGCCGACGTCACCAGTAAATCGTCGCTTGCCGAAGCCGTCGCCCGCACCGAAGCCGATCTCGGTGCGCTCTCGCTTGCTGTCAATGCCGCCGGTATCGCCAACGCTAATCCCGCCGAGGAGATGGAAGAGGATCAGTACCAGACACTGATGGACATCAACCTGAAGGGCATCTTCCTGTCCTGCCAGGCCGAAGCGCGGGCCATGTTGAAGAGCGGCCGCGGTTCGATCGTCAACATCGCCTCCATGTCCGGCGTCATCGTCAATCGGGGTCTCAGTCAGGCCCATTACAACGCCTCCAAGGCGGGCGTGATCCATATGTCGAAGTCGCTGGCGATGGAATGGGTCGGGCGTGGCATCCGCGTCAACACGATTTCGCCGGGCTATACCGCAACGCCGATGAACACCCGGCCGGAGATGGTACATCAGACCAAGCTCTTCGAAGAACAGACGCCGATGCAGCGCATGGCCAGTGTCGACGAGATGGTCGGTCCTGCGGTCTTCCTCCTGTCGAATGCTGCAAGTTTCGTGACGGGCGTCGATCTGCTCGTCGACGGCGGCTTCTGCTGCTGGTGATGACATGCGTAAGCTGATCGCAGGCAATTGGAAAATGAACGGTCTCGTCTCCTCCCAAGCTGAGATCGAGGCGCTGAAGGGGCTAACGGGCAGTGCGACGTGCGATATCGTCGTCTGCCCGCCCTTCACGCTGATCGACCGCGCCGTGGCGCGGGTCAAGGATACGGATCTCGCCATCGGCGCGCAGGATTGCCACGCGCAGTCGTCGGGTGCCCACACCGGCGAAATTTCTGCCGAAATGCTTGCCGATCTCGGTGCGCGCTATGTCATCCTCGGACATTCCGAACGCCGTGTCCTGAACGGCGAGGACGATGAGATTGTGCTGGGGAAGGCGCTTGCCGCGCATCGGGCAGGCTTGATTTCGATCGTCTGCGTCGGTGAGACACGCCATGAGCGCGACGAAGGCCGGGCAATCGAAGTCGTCGGCGAACAACTGCGGGGATCCGTCCCCGAGGGTGCTACCAGCCGAAATCTTGTCATCGCCTATGAACCCGTCTGGGCAATCGGAACCGGACTGGTGCCGACCCACGAACAGATTGAGGAGGTCCATGCGGCGATCCGGCAGATGCTCGAAGAGCGGCTGGGCAGCGATGGCCGTTCGGTCAAGATCCTCTATGGCGGCTCGGTCAAGGCATCCAATGCAGAGGCGATATTCGGGCTTCGCAATGTGGACGGAGCGCTGGTCGGCGGCGCCTCGCTGAAGGCCTCGGAATTCGCAGGAATTATTTCGGCAGCCGTTTGAACTCTGAGTGCGGAGACAAGTGTCGCCGGTGCAGATCGGTGCGCTCACACCGGCGCCGTTGAAAGGAAAAGAGAATGCAACGTTTTGAAAACAAGACCGTCGTCATTACCGGCGCAAGCCGCGGTATCGGTGCAGCGATCGCCAAACGCTTTGCGCGCGAAGGCGCCAATCTCGTCGTTTCGGCCAATGAAGACAGCGTGCATGGCGTGGCAGAACAGATCAAGTCAGATGGCGGCAAGGCTATTTCCTTCGTTGGCGACGTCACTGACAAGTCAAGCGTCAAGGCCCTTTATGACGCAGCCGAGCAGGCATTCGGCGCTGTCGACGTCTCCATCCAGAATGCCGGCGTCATCACCATTGCCCGCATCGAGGATATGACCGAGGGCGAGTGGGACAAGGTCATGGCCGTCAACACCAAGGGCGTGTTCCTCTGCGCCCAGGAAGCGATCGCCCGCATGCGCAAGCACGGCCGCGGCGGCCGTCTCATCAACACGGCCTCCGGCCAGGCGCGCGACGGCTTCATCTATACGCCGCATTATGCCGCCTCGAAGATGGGCGTCGTCGGCATCACCCAGAGCCTTGCCAAGGAAGTCGCGACCGACGGCATCACCGTCAACGCCTTCTGCCCGGGCATCATCGAGACCGACATGTGGGCCTATAACGACCAGGCATGGGGCAAGCTGCTCGGCAATTACGGCCCCGGCGAACTGATGAAGGAATGGGTCGAAGGCATTCCGATGAAGCGCGCCGGTTCCGGCGAAGACGTCGCCGGCCTCGTCACCTTCCTTGCCAGCGACGATGCAGCCTACATTACCGGCCAGACCATCAATGTCGATGGCGGCCTGATCATGTCCTAGCTCTGTTCGGCAATAGGAAACGGTGCTTTCACCTCTGCGAGGCAGTTCCCGCGGCGAGATCTGCACTCAACCTCTTGCAGAACAAGGCCTTCATCATCTATCTAAGTAATGTTCTCAGGGCGGGGTGCAATTCCCCACCGGCGGTATCGAGGCAACTCGGAGCCCGCGAGCGCCTTCGTGGAAGCGAAGGGTCAGCAGATCCGGTGAGATGCCGGAGCCGACGGTCATAGTCCGGATGGAAGAGAGCAACGCAGAGGACACCGCTCGGCACGCGGTGTTTCATATGCTTGTTCGCCCAAGGGAAAATGGTGGCTTTTGACAGGCCATGTACGCCGCACACTGCGGCTAACCCTTGAAAGGCAGAGAAGATGGCAATTTCCAGAATCGAAGATGCGATCGTCGCGATTGCGCGTGGCGAGATCGTGGTCGTCGTCGACGATCGTGATCGTGAAAACGAGGGCGACCTCGTCATCGCATCCGAGGCAATCACCCCGCAGGCGATCGCCTTCATGATGAATTATGCTCGCGGCCTCATCTGTGTGGCAATGGAAGGCGAGCGGCTGGACGAGCTGCAGATCCCGCAGATGGTCCCCAACAATACCGAACTTTTGAAGACGGCTTTCACCGTGTCGGTTGACTATATTCCTGAAACGACGACCGGAATTTCGGCGGCTGACCGCGCCGCGACGGTTCGCGCACTCATTGCCGAGACGTCCCGCCCCGAGGATTTTGCGCGGCCCGGCCATATCTTCCCGTTGCGTGCGCATCCGAACGGCGTGCTTTCTCGTCCAGGTCATACCGAGGCGGCTGTCGACCTCGCAAGGCTTGCCGGCCTGTCGCCGTCAGGTGTCATTTGCGAGGTGGCCAATGATGATGGCACGATGGCACGCCTGCCCGAGCTTGAGCAGTTTGCCGAACGGCACGGCCTCCATCTGATCACAATCGAGGATCTCATTGCTTATCGGGGCGTGAGAGCGCCTGTTAAGGCCGCCTAGTAAGCGTGTCTTGGCCTGGCGTAAAAGAGCCACGGCGAGCCAAGATCGCGTGGGTGCCGTTTGTGTAGTCTGCAACGAGGCACTCGCGCTCTGGCACGGATAAGCCGCGTGAGCTATTAGCTCGACGAAGGCCCGATCACGCGGGCCTTCGATGTTTCACCATGCCTTCAGACGACGAGTGCTAGCGCCGGTCCCTGATCGTCCGTCTTGCGTTCCTGGCCGGCCGTGCCTTCCAGGCTCTCGGAAGCCAGCAGATTGAACTCCCGACGTTCTTTCTCCGATACGATCGCGAGGTCGATGACCTTCTGCAGGTTGGCGGCATGGCGGAAGGTGGGATCGTCCTGCTTTCCGGTTCTGACCGCTTCGGCAAAGCGCTGGTAGTTGGTCAGCACTGCCGGCACCTCGATGTCACGCCAGGTGGCGCTTTCAATATCGTCACCGAAGCAGCCCCGAAGATCTGAGCCGTCAGGACGATGGATGACTTCGAGGCTGCCTTTTTCGCCATAGATGCGCAGCTTCAGTTCGTTGAGATGACCGGTCGCCCAGCGTGTCGCATGGATGACGCCGAGGGCGCCATTGGCGAAATCGACAGACATGGTGAAGCTGTCATTGGCGTCGAGCATATATTCACCGATCTGTCCGCCCGGCGCCTTGTTGAAGGTCTTGAGGCGCGCAAAGACATGGTCGATATCGGTCGCGGCGCCATAAGCGGCGAAATCGAGAATATGAATGCCGACATCGCCGAGCACGCCGTTCGATCCATGGCCGGTGGACAAGCGCCACAGCCAGCGCGATTCCGTACGCCAATCGCCCCAGGCGCGAGACACCAGCCAGCTCTGCAGATAGGAGGCCTCCACATGGCGGATGGTGCCAAGTTCGCCTGATAGCACCATCTCGCGGGCGCGCTGCAGCGGTGCGACGTTGCGATAGGTGAGGTTGACCATGTTGACGACGCCGGCGGTCTCAGCCGCTTCCGTCATCTCCAGCGCATGGGCGTAGTTTTCTGCCAGCGGCTTTTCACAGAAGACGTGCTTGCCGGCGGCGATCAGCGCCAAGCTCGTCGCATGATGTATCCGGTCAGGCGTGACGTTGGTGGCGGCATCGAATTCGCCCCAGGCGATCGCTTCCTCGAGCGTGCTGAAGCGCTTTGCGATGTTGAAATGATCAGCGAACTCATCAAGCCGGGTCCGATCGGTGTCGACGGCGCCGACCACCTCGACACCATCGATGGCGAGGAAGTTGGCAACCTGGTTTTTGGCCATCATGCCCGTGCCAAGAACAAGTAGACGCATTGCTCTTCTCCTCAGCGGTAACCGGCTTCGCCGGCTTGATGCAGTCTCGGACCACGCTCGACGATCGGCTCCAGTGCCTTCTCTACCGGCACATTTGGGGCATCGGTGATGCTCTTCAGGTCGCTCTGCGGGTTATAGGCCCACTTCACGCCGTTGATCAGCACCTTCTGCACGTTCGCATCGTGATAGGTCGGATAGGTTTCGTGGCCGGGGCGGAAATAGAAGATATTGCCGGCGCCGCGGCGCCAGGTGAGGCCAGACCGGAAGACTTCTCCGCCCTGGAACCAGGAGATGAACACCGTTTCCAACGGCTCCGGCACCGAGAACTGCTCGCCATACATTTCCTCGTTCTCAAGCTCGAAATGCTCGCCGAGACCAGCAGCGATCGGATGGCGCTGATTGATCGTCCACAGACGCTCGCGCTCGCCCGCCTCGCGCCATTTCAGTGCACAGGGCGTGCCCATCAGGCGCTTGAAGATCTTGGAGAAATGGCCGGAATGCAGAACGAGCAGGCCCATGCCTTCCCAGACCCGCTTGGCGACGCGCTCGACGACGACGTCAGAGACTGCGCCATGGTCCTTGTGGCCCCACCAGGTCAGAACGTCGGTCTCGGCAAGCCGGGCTTCGCTGAGGCCATGTTCCGGCTCCTGCAGCGTTGCCGTGGTCGCGGAAATCGCCGGATCGGTGTTCAGCGCCTTGGCGATCGTGGTGTGCATGCCATCAGGATAGATCTCCCGGACAATGGCGTTGGTATTTTCGTGGATGTTCTCACCCCAGACGATGGTGCGAATAGACAAGTTTCTGCTCCTTCACAGCAAGTAGCGGACCGGAACCGATGGGAAGCGGTCGGATCCTGTTTGTTTGATTGGTGGTCAGGCTGCGCCCTTGAAAGGGACCTTTTCGAGTGCGCGTCCGGATTGGTCGAAACGGTGAATGCGATCCTTGACCGGCGACACGCCCAGTTGCTGGCCGGGCTGGTGGCTCGATACGCCGGTCTCTCGCACGGTCAGCGGCTCGGCGGAGCCGATGTCGAGATAGACGAAACTGTCCGAGCCGAGGATTTCTGAGTGGATGACAGTGCCCGTCCAGGCAGGATCCTGATCTCTAAACTCGATATGTTCGGCTCGCACCCCAATCGTATGGGCATTATAGGGAGCCGCGAACGGTCCGGAGAGGAAGTTCATTTTCGGCGAGCCGATGAAGCCGGCGACGAAGATTGAGTTCGGGGTCTCGTAGAGCTCGATCGGAGTTCCGATCTGTTCGACGACGCCATCACGAAGAACGCATATGCGATCGGCAAGCGTCATGGCCTCGACCTGATCGTGGGTGACATAGATCATCGTGGTGTCATGCATGCCGCGGTGAAGCTTGGCGATCTCCAGTCTTGTGGCAACGCGCAAAGCGGCGTCAAGGTTCGACAATGGTTCGTCGAACAGGAAGACCTTCGGGTCACGAACGATGGCGCGGCCAATGGCTACGCGCTGGCGTTGGCCGCCTGAAAGCTGGCGCGGCAGGCGCTCCAGATAGGGTGAGAGCTGCAGCATGCCGGCTGCCTGTTCGACGCGCGCCTTGCATTCTTCTCTGGTTCGGCCGGAGAGCTTCATGCCGAAGGCCATGTTTTCGTAGACCGTCATATGCGGATAGAGCGCATAGGACTGGAAGACCATCGCGATGCCGCGCTTCGACGGGGAAAGACGATTGACCGGCTGACCATCGAAGGAAAGCGTGCCTGACGTTATGTCCTCCAGTCCTGAGATCAATCTAAGCAAGGTGGACTTGCCGCAACCGGACGGGCCGACGAAGACCATGAACTCCCCCTTCCGGATGTCCATGCTAACGCCCTTGATGACTTCGAATGCCCCGAAGCTCTTGCGGATATTGTCTAATCTAATTTGTGCCATGTCGCGCTTTCCTCAGCCTTTGACGCCGCCGGCCGTCAGCCCGGAAATGATCCGGCGTTGAAAAATAAGAACAAGGATGACGACGGGCACGGTAACGATGACCGATGCCGCCATGATATTGCCCCAGGGGATTTCGAACTGACTGCCGCCCGAAAGGAGAGCGATCGCTACCGGCACCGTCCGTTGCGCATCCGACGAGGTGAAAGTCAGGGCGAACAGAAATTCATTCCAGGCCGTGATGAAGGCAAGCAGACCGGTGGTGACCAGGGCCGGCCACATCAGCGGCATGAACACCTGCGTGATGATGACCCAGGGGGAGGCGCCATCGACGATGGCCGCTTCCTCGATCTCGATCGGCAGATCCCGCATGAAAGTCGTCAGCACCCACACCGTGAAAGGCAGAGTGAAGATCATATAGGAGAAGATCAGCGCGAAGGGCGTGTTGAAGATGCCGATCCAGCGGATGAGTTCGAATAGCCCTGCGAGCACAGCGATCTGCGGGAACATCGAGACGGACAGAATGGTCAGCATCAAGAGGGCCCGACCCCGGAAATGCACGCGGGCAAGCGCGTAGGATGCGGTCACGGCGAGCAGCAAAGAGGCGGCGACCACGAGGCAGGCAATGAGCAGCGAATTGCCGAGGCTGCGGATGAAGCTGCCGGTCGTCAACACGCCGGTATAGTTTTCCAGCGAGATCGAGGTCGGCCAGTAGGTGACCTCGAAGAGCGCGGTGCCGACTTTGAAGCTTGTTAGGATCGCGTAGTAGAACGGGAAGACCGCGATGATGACGATGACCGCGACCAGCAGATAAAACAGCGTATTCTTCGTGGCTGTGAGCAGCATCAGCGTTCGCCTCCACCGAGATTGACGCGGCCGAGCCAGATGTAGAGCACGGTAACGGAGGCGATGATAAGAAAGAGAACAGTGGAGGCGGTTGCGCCATAGGCGAACTTGTCGAAATCGAAGAGGTTTTCGCGCGCCATCACCGACATTGTCTTGGTCTGGGCGTTGTTCGGTGTCAGCACGTAGATCAGGTCGAAGATGCGCATGGCGTCGAGCATGCGGAAGATCACGGCGACCATGATTGCCGGGCGGATCAGCGGCAGGGTCAGACGCCAGAACACTTTGATGGGGTTGATGCCGTCGATCTTTGCGGCCTCGTAAATATCGGCCGGAACCATTTGCAGGGCGGCGAGGATCAGCAGCGCCATGAAGGGCGTTGTCTTCCAGACGTCGACGATCAGAACGGCGATCATCGCTGTCTGGGGATCAGCGGTCCACGCGATCTTCTGGCTGATGAGCCCGAGGCTGAGAAACATGTCGTTGAGGATGCCGAACTGATCGTTGAGCATCCAGGCCCACATTTTCGCGGAGACGATGGTCGGGATCGCCCAGGGAATGAGGATAGCGGCGCGCACGACGCCGCGGCCAACGAATTGCGCGTTCAACACAAGGGCGACGATGAGGCCGAGCGCGGTTTCGATCGTCACCGACAACAGCGTAAATTTTGCCGTGTTCCAGACCGCGCCCCACCAGGCGGGATCGGCCAGCAGTCCCCTATAGATCGTGCGGCCGCTCTTCAGGGTAACCCAGGAGAGGTAATTGTCGAAGCCGACGAACTGAGCATCGCCGAGGTTCGTCAGCGACGCGTTGGTGAAGCTGAAGTATATGGTGCGGAACAGCGGCCAGCCGGCAACGATGGCCAGGATCAGCAGGGTCGGAGCCAGGAAGATCCAGGCGGATCGGACACGTTCCGAGCGCAGATCCGAAGAGATTGCCTTCGTGCGCGCGCCCGTGCTCAGATTTTGGGAGACTGCAACTTCACTCATGGAATATCCGCTTCATGAGACAATCGACGACGGCGTATCGGAAGCGGCAGCGACGAGATATCCGACGCTGCCGCCTCGATCTGTTACCAGCCGCTGCCTTGCAGCGTCGTCAGATCGGCTTCGAGAAGCTCTAGATTTTCTTCGGCTGTCCCACTGCCGGAGAGCGTATTGTGCACGGCGGTCCAGAACTTGGCGGAAACCTCGTTATACTTGACCTTGGCAACAGCCGACGGACGCGGCACAGCGTTTTCGAAGATCGGCTTCCAATTCGGCATGAACGGCTGCGCAGCAGCAATGTCCTTGTCGTCATAAAGCGCCGACAAGGTCGGCAGGTTGGAAAGCTCGATGGCACGCTGCTTCTGGCTTTCCTTCGACGTCAGGAACTTGACGAGTTCGATCGCCGCATCCGGGTTCTTCGAATATTTCGAGACGGCGAGATTCCAGCCGCCGAGCGTCGAGGAGGGCTTGTCGCCTTCTGCGGCAACGGGAAGTGTCGTCACGTCGAACTTGCCCTTGACCGGGCTGTCGGCGCCGTTGCCCAGCGCATAGGCATAGGGCCAGTTACGCATGAAGACGGCGTTGCCGGTCTGCCAGACACCGCGGGATTCTTCCTCCTGATAGGCGAGCACACCGCTCGGTGAAATCGTCCCGATCCAGCCCTTGGCGCGATTGAGTGCTGCCGCGGCCTTCTCGTTGTTAATCGAAATCGTGCCGTCGGTCTCGATGATCTGGCCGCCGCCCGAGGACTTGACCCATTCCAGTGCATCGCAGGTCAGGCCTTCATAGGCATTGCCCTGGAAGACGTAACCCCAGAGATCCTTCTGGCCGGCGGCGCGTTCCTTTTCCTGGATTTCCTTGGCGGTTGCCTCCATCTCGTCCCAGGTCTTCGGCGGCTGCTTGCCGTATTTCTCAAGCAGATCCTTGCGGTAGAAGAGGGCCGGCGCATCCGTATAAAGCGGCATTGCGACCAGACGGCCGTTCACGGTCTGGGAGGCAACGATCGCCGGGAAAAAGTCGCCGACGACGTCCTTGGTGGCATCCTTGAGATCGACGAACTGGTCTGCCAGCTGCGGGGCCCAGATAACATCCGTCTGGTAGACATCGACATCCGTGTTGCCGGCTGCGAGCCAGAGCCGATATTGCGAAAACTGTTCAGTGGATGAGGGCGGCATGGTGACGATCTTGACCGTATTGCCGGTCGCCTTCTCGAAGGCATCGAGCTGCTTGCGGAACAGATCGAGGTTCTTGCCGGTAGAGCTCGCTGAAATGCTGATCTCGGCGGCAAAGGACGGAACTGACACGCCAATAAGCGCAGCCGCGAGGGCGGCCGCAGTGAAACGAAACTTCATTTTCTCCTCCCAAAGACCAAATTGAAATCGATTTGGTTGTGAAAAACTGTCAGAAGGTCGATACCGTGTCAAGGGAGGTTCTTGATTGCGACCTATACTTGTTCATAAATGCGGAATATCGTTTAAAATCAACTGAAAACCCAAATGCCGTGATTTCCTAATTCGCGCTAGTGTTCATCTGGCGGCAGATGAAATTGAAATCGATTTGAGAAAATATAATCGACGGCATAGAATGTGGAATTTGCGAGGCCGATGGTATAGATGCCCGGCAGCGCAGGCGATGAAAGTTATTTCGGTCAATGAAACTCAAAGAGTTCGCAAAACAACTTGGATTGTCTCCAACGACCGTCAGCCGTGCGCTCAGTGGCTATCCCGAGGTAAGCGAGGTGACGCGCGCCCGCGTCGTCCAAGAGGCGGTGCGGCTGGGCTACCGGCCGAACGTCAATGCGGTCAGACTGAAGACCGGGCGGGTTGGTGCCATTGGCGTCGTCATGGGGCGTGCCGGCGAGTTTCATTTCGCGGAATTCATGGCCGGTATGGCGGAGCGTCTTATCACGGAAGACACCGATATCCTGGTCATTCCGATGGCCAATCCCGAATATGATGCCGAGATGCAACTCTACAGACGGCTGGCGGAAAGTCAGCGGGTGGATGCGATCATCGTGCATTCGCCTCGACCCAATGACCAGCGTATCGCGCTGCTGCATGAGCTGGGAATGCCGTTCCTCGTTCATGGCCGTTCAGACATCGACGTGCCGCACCCCTGGCTCGATATCGACAATGAAGGGGCTGTACGCCGCGCGACCTCGCATTTGATCGATCTCGGTCATACCAGGATTGCGATGATCAATGGCCGCGAGGGCGCAACTTACGCGCTGCATCGCGACATCGGTTACCGCAGCGCCTTGCAGAGCCACGGGATCGAGGTCGATCCGCAACTGATCGCCAACGGCAATTTCACCGACGAGCTCGGTTTCCGCTTTGCGCGGTCATTTCTCGAGCAGCCGAAGCGGCCGACCGCGTTTGTCGCGGGGTCGATGATGACGGCGCTCG
Source organism: Rhizobium sp. KNZ14-9A (assembly GCF_056755015.1). Classification (NCBI taxonomy): domain Bacteria; kingdom Pseudomonadati; phylum Pseudomonadota; class Alphaproteobacteria; order Hyphomicrobiales; family Rhizobiaceae; genus Rhizobium; species Rhizobium sp. KNZ14-9A. Next base: position 1,512,155 of record NZ_JBPGXB010000004.1, on the reverse strand, counting down.
GCATTTACCGCGCCGCACGTTCGCTGGGGCTCCAGATCGGCAGCGATGTCTCGGTCATTGCCCACGATGACGTCTTTCCGTATCTGACAGCCGACAACATGGTCCCCTCGCTGTCGGCAACCCGGTCGTCGATGCGTGCGGCTGGTACGCGATGCGCCGATCTCGTCCTGCAGCTTTTGGCCGGGCGTTCGCCGACGGAGATTCACGAATTGTGGCCGGTTGAACTCATCCTGCGCGAGTCCACCGGACCGGTGCGGACGTCCCCGACCTGAGCGATTGGGCGTTTGTAAAGCCTTCCTGACATCATCGCGCTGTCTTGTGCGATCGCCAGGAACCCGCGCGTCGCCATCGGATACAAGGTCGAGTCGGGACCGGCCGCGATAGTGTCAACGATTCACGAAGCTTTGGCCTCGAAAGTTGGGGCGAAATCACCCAGCGATTTCGCCTTCAGGATCGTGCCTTCGATATCCTGCCCCACGATTGCTTCGAGATCGGCAAAGCTGTCGATGACGTAGTAGATCGGCTGGAGGATATCGATCCGGTAGGGCGTCCTGAGCACGCTCAGCAGATCGAACGGCCGAAATTCGCATGCCTTGCCTTCCATCGCCGCCTTCGCTTCGCTTGGCGATGAGACGATCCCTGCGCCGAAGCAGCGGCGGCCCTGCGGCGTATTGATCAGGCCGAACTCGACGGTGAACCAGAAGATGCGGAACAGATGCCAAGAATAGCCTTTGCCAAGACGAACAGCTATTTCGCCGAAATGCCGTACGAAATTAGCATAGCTCTGGTTGGTGAGCATCGGGCAATGGCCGAAAACCTCGTGGAACAGGTCCGGTTCCTCAATATAGTCGATATGCTCGCGACGGCGCAGGAAGGTTGCGAGCGGGAATTTGCCTTGTGACAGAAGTTCATAAAAGCGAGAGGGCGGAATGAGCGCCGGCACGCCTTCCACGCCGAAGCCGGTGGTCTCGTTCAGGCGTCTGTTCACATCGAGAAGCTGAGGCACCTTGTCGGGCTTCAGCCCTAGCATTTTCACGCCATCCAGATATTCGCGGCAGGCCGTACCGGCGAGCAGCTTCATCTGACGCCGGTAGAGTTCGCCCCAAATCGCATCTTCCTCAGGGGTATAGGCATATAAACCGTGCGGGCCAGGCAGTTTGGCGGTGTAGCTGCTTTCCTTGGTCATATTCTGATCCTCCCGGGATAGCGTTTCTGCCATTATCCCCCGGATTTGGAGGATTTTCTTTTCTTTCGTGCTGCCAATTGCCATAGTGATGGCAAATATTCCCAAATGTGGTACAGAAAATGAAAGAACCTGGGAATTTTCGCCGCAAGCTTCTGCAACTTATCCAAGCCGACGGCAGTCTTTCTCTGGCAGACCTGGCGGAAAAGGTCGGCATGTCGCAAAGTTCGGCCTGGCGGAAGATCCAGGAACTGGAAGCCGACGGTGTCATCCGTAAGCGTGTGACACTACTCGATCCCGGAAAACTCGATCTCAAGCTCTGCGTGATCGCGCATGTGACGCTGGAGGATCACCACGAAGAGGCGGTCGCCTCTTTCGCTTCGGTGGTTCTGGAGCGGCCGGAGATCATGGAGTGCTATGCCTTGTCAGGCGCTTTCGACTACATGCTGAAGATAAGGGCGAGGGACGTGGAAAGCTACGAAGCCTTCATGACCCGCTACCTCATGCGCAATCCGCATGTGCGCACAGTCGTATCGAGCTTTGTGCTGCGGGAGCTGAAATTCTCGACCGAACTGCCGCTCTGACGCTTGGTGCCAGATCACCGCGTGCTGTCGCCATGCCGATGACCCGGCATGTGTATCGGAAAGCCTTCGAATGTCTTCAGCGTGTCGAGCACGATCGAGGTTTTTACGTGCTGCACCGACTCGTGGGGTAACAGGACGTCGTTGACGAATTTGGAGAGGTCCGCGAGCCCGCGGGTCGCGACCTTCAAGTGATAGTCCATTTCACCTGTCAGCGCATAGGCTTCGAGAACTTCCGGCAGTCCATTGATCAACTGCGAAAATCTGCGGGCATTGTCTCTGTTATGGGTGGCAAGCGTCACGGAAATGACCACCAGCATATCCAGGCCTAGCTTCTGTTGATCCAGATAGGCCCGGTAGCTGCGAATATATCCCTCAGTTTCCAGTCTCGTCCGCCGGCGCGAGCATTGCGAGGGTGAAAGCGCGATCCGCTCCCCCAGCTCATTGTTCGTCAAACGGCCGTCTTTTTGAAGCTCCTGGAGCAGGCGCAAATCCAATTTGTCGAGCTGTTCATCCATTGCGCGGAATCTCCAAAACCCTCACGAACCGTGCATAATCTCTTCCTCTGGCATGAAGAATGCAAGAACTTTGCATGCGTTTTGGGCCACACTTTGCATATCGAAGTCCAGTTCCCAGGAGGAAAAAATGGGCCCTTTTCCGCATGATGCGCCGCCCTCGGAAATTACCGCCGACAACCCGGCCGGCACCGACGGATTCGAATTCGTTGAATTCGCCCATCCTGAGCCCGAGAAGCTGCGCGAACTCTTCACGCGCATGGGCTACATCCCAGTCGCCAAACACAAGACGAAAGACATCACCGTCTGGCGGCAGGGCGACATCAACTACGTCCTGAACGCCGAACCCGGCAGCCATGCCGCTCGTTTCGTTGCAGAGCATGGTCCCTGCGCTCCCTCGATGGCATGGCGCGTCGTCGACGCCAAACACGCCTTTGATCACGCGGTGTCGAAAGGCGCCGTTCCCTATGAAGCGGATGACAAGGCGCTCGACGTCCCGGCGATCGTCGGCATTGGCGGCTCGCTGCTCTATTTCGTCGAGACCTATGGTGCAAAGGGATCGGCCTACGATGCCGAGTTTGATTGGCTCGGCGAGCCTAACCCGCATCCGCAGGGGATCGGTTTCTATTATCTCGACCATCTGACGCACAACGTCTTCCGTGGCAACATGGACAAGTGGTGGGACTTTTACCGCAACCTGTTCAATTTCAAGCAGATCCACTTCTTCGATATCGATGGGCGCATCACTGGCCTGGTGAGCCGCGCCATCACGTCGCCCTGCGGCAAGATCCGCATCCCGCTGAATGAATTGAAGGACGACACGAGCCAGATCGAGGAATATCTGAAGAAATACAGGGGTGAGGGCATTCAGCACATCGCCGTTGGAACGGAAGATATCTACGAGGCCACGGACAGGCTTGCCGGCAACGGCCTGCGCTTCATGCCGGGACCGCCGGAAACCTATTACGACATGTCCTACGAACGCGTGAACGGCCATAGCGAACCTGTCGAGCGCATGAAGAAGCACGGCATCCTCATCGATGGCGAAGGCGTGGTGAATGGCGGCATGACGAAAATCCTGCTCCAGATCTTCTCCAAGACCGTGATTGGCCCGATCTTCTTCGAATTCATCCAACGCAAGGGCGACGAGGGCTTCGGCGAAGGCAATTTCCGCGCTCTCTTCGAGTCGATCGAGGCCGATCAGATCAAGCGTGGTGTCATCGGTACTGCGGCGGAGTAAACTCTCGGGGCCACCTCGCGTCTGAAAAGACGCGCGACGCCGAGAGTTTCCGGGGAGGAGTTGAGCAATGGACCAGACATCAATCCAGGCTTCCGAGGGTGAAGCCTCGACGACAAACAAGCTGAAATATATGCCGGGGTTCGGTAACGACTTCGAAACAGAGTCGCTTCCCGGCGCCCTGCCGCAGGGCCAGAACAGCCCCCAGAAATGCAACTACGGTCTTTATGCCGAGCAGCTTTCCGGCTCGCCGTTTACCGCGCCGCGCGGGACGAATGAAAGGTCCTGGCTTTATCGCATTCGCCCGAGCGTGCGTCACACAAGCCGCTTCTCGAACGCGTCCTATCCGCTCTGGAAAACCGCGCCTTGCCTGGACGAGCATTCGCTTCCCCTGGGGCAGCTTCGCTGGGATCCCGTTCCCACGCCCACCGAGAAGCTGACGTTTCTTCAGGGGGTGCGGACAATGACGACGGCAGGCGATGTCACGACCCAGGTGGGCATGTCAGCACATGCTTACGTCTTCAATGAGGACATGGTGGATGATTACTTCTTCAACGCCGATGGTGAACTGCTGATCGTGCCGCAGCTCGGCGCCGTCAGAGTGTTCACCGAAATGGGCATCATGGACGTGGAGCCCCTGGAAATATGCCTCATCCCGCGCGGCATGATGTTCAAGGTTCTCCGTAATGGCGAGCAGGCGGTCTGGCGCGGATACATATGCGAGAATTACGGCGCGAAATTCACGCTGCCGGACCGTGGTCCCATCGGCGCCAACTGCCTGGCGAACCCGCGCGACTTCAAGACGCCCGTCGCCGCTTTCGAGGACAAGGAAAAGCCTTGTCGCGTCCATGTGAAGTGGTGCGGAAAATTCTATGTTACCGATATCGGCCACTCACCGCTCGATGTGGTAGCGTGGCACGGCAACTACGCCCCGTTTAAATACGATTTACGGACATTTGCTCCTGTTGGCGCGATCCGCTTCGATCATCCCGATCCGTCGATTTTTTCGGTGCTGACCGCGCCCACCGAAGATGCAGGTACGGCGAATGTCGATTTCGTGATCTTTCCGCCGCGCTGGCTGGTGGCAGAGCACACGTTCCGTCCGCCTTGGTACCACCGCAACATCATGAGCGAGTTCATGGGCCTGATCCATGGCCAGTATGACGCCAAGGAGGAGGGCTTCGTCCCCGGCGGCATGAGCCTGCACAACATGATGCTCGCCCACGGGCCGGACGCCCTCGCCTTCGAAAAAGCATCCAATGCCGAGCTCAAGCCGGTGAAGCTGGATCACACCATGGCCTTCATGTTCGAGACCCGGTACCCTCAGCAATTGACGAAATACGCAGCCGAGCTTGAAACGCTGCAGGATGATTATCTGGAATGCTGGGACGGCCTGGAACGCAAGTTCGACGGAACCCCCGGTATCAAGTGATGGCCTCAAGTGAGGATCGGTCAGGCATCCTCTGGCACAGGAATGGGATATGAAGCTTGCGACGTTGAAAGACTCCACGAGAGATGGCCGGCTCGTTGTCGTCTCCCGTGACCTTACCCGCTATTCCGAAGTCGGTCACATTGCCCGCACGTTGCAGGCGGCTCTCGATGGCTGGGAGCACGTGGCTCCAAGACTTCGCGCAGATTGCCGAAGGTATCGAGACAGGTGCCCAGCCGACGATCCGGTTTCACGAACACAACGCCGCATCGCCCCTGCCGCGGGCCTACCAATGGGCTGACGGTTCGGCCTATCTCAACCATGTTGAATTGGTACGCAAGGCGCGGGGCGCCGAGATGCCGGCGAGTTTCTGGACCGATCCGCTGATGTATCAAGGTGGTTCGGATGGTTTCCTCGCGCCGCGAGATCCGATCGTGGTGGCTGACGAGACTTATGGGATCGACATGGAGGGTGAGGTTGCCGTCATCGCCGGTGACGTTGCTATGGGTTCCGGTCCTGAAGCAGCGCGCGATGCCATCCGTCTGGTGATGCTCGTCAATGATGTGTCGCTGCGCGGTCTCATACCGGACGAGTTGGCAAAGGGATTTGGCTTCTTCCAGTCCAAGCCGGCATCGGCATTTTCTCCGATCGCGGTGACGCCGGACGAACTCGGAGCGTCGTGGGACGGCGGCAAGGTGTGTCTGCCGCTGCTTGTGAGCTTGAACGGCAAGGCATTCGGCAAGGCGAATGCGGGCATCGATATGAGGTTTGATTTTGGCCAGCTCATCGCCCATGCCGCCAAAACCCGCAATCTGGTGGCCGGAACGATCATCGGCTCGGGAACGGTTTCCAATAAGCTGGATGGCGGAGCGGGCAAGCCCATCGAAGACGGAGGAGACGGCTACTCATGCATCGCCGAGATACGGATGATTGAGACGATCGAGACCGGATCGCCGAAGACTCCGTTCATGAAGTTCGGGGATCAGGTCCGCATCGAGATGAAGGATCGTGCCGGCCATTCGATCTTCGGGGCGATCGAGCAGACGGTCGAAAGATACAGGGGAGCCGGGCTGCAATGAACGAGGTCGTTCTCTACGATTACTGGAGGTCATCGGCGAGCTATCGCGTCCGCATTGCGCTCAATCTCTTGGCGATCGACTACAAAACAGTGTCCATCAACCTGTTGGAGGGAGCGCATAAGAAGCCGGAATATCTGGCGCTCAACCCGCAGGGGTTCGTGCCGACATTGGTGATCGACGGGAACACTCTGACCCAGTCGCTGGCAATCATCGAGTATCTGGCCGAGGTTCGGCCGGAATGCGGATTGCTGCCAGCGGATATTGCCGATCGCCAGAAAGTGCGCGCCTTCGCATACGCGGTCGCCATGGACATCCATCCGATATGCAACACGCATGTCGTGGCGCACCTCATGACCGTAGCGGACAAGACCGACGCCCGCGAGGAATGGATGAAGCATTTCATCACGGACGGACTTCGTAAACTGGAAGCGATGATCGACCCAGCCGACAAAGGGTTCAGCTTTGGGGATACACCGACGATGGCGGACCTCTGTCTTGTTCCGCAGGTCTACAATGCCCGCCGCTGGGGAGTGGACATGACCGATTTCAAGCGCATTGTTGATATCGATGGCAAATGCGCCAAACTGCCAGCCTTCCAGGCTGCCCATCCTGACCGCGCGAAGTCTTAACACAAAACCAGCTTCGGCGTAATGATCCGCGATCTTGCTGGTTGTTTGATTGAGCCACTGCGATACCTGCGTGAGCTGAGGCTGATCATCCCTCGAAGAGAACAAACGCTGCCCATAGCGACGGATCGCTGGCCTTGTCGATTTTGCCGCTTATGGCCTCGATGCGGGTCCTTCGGAGTGCTGCGGCATAATCGAGCTTGTCTTCCGTCAATATCTGATAGTAGCGCGCCATGAAATTGGCGGTGCCTTCGTCATCGACCGACCACAGAGTGAGCAGTGAGCGCCTGGCCCCTGCAATGGCAAGCGCCGTCGGCAGACCGCGAACATTGCCTATGCGGCTTGGATCGCCAAGTGCAGTCTGGCAGGCCGATAACACGACGAGATCGGTTGAGGAGAGATCCCAGTTCATCAGTTCTCGTGCATAAAGAATGCCGTCATTGTCATTGGCATCCGGCTCTTGCGCTGCGACTTTGCCGGCAACGATGAGGCCGCTGCGCCATAGGGCGTCAGTGGTTTCCTCATCGGTATCAGCGTCAAAGAAACCATGGGTCGCAAGATGGATGATGGAAGCGTCGGCTGAAGCCTTGCGGATCGGTACTTCCATACCGGTGGTTCCACTCAACGAAACTACGTCGAGGCCGGCAGCTTTCAGATTATTTCCCACGTCATGGATCTCACGGCGCGTAAAGGGCAGGGGGCGCTGGTGCCAGTATTTCAAATCGCCCACGACGAGCGCCTTTTCGCCCGGTGCCGGCCGGTCGCGCTTGGGTGTGAAGAAGATCGCATCCTCACGCGTCAGCATGTGTACCTCGAATGCCTCGTCAAGATGTCTACCGTCATCCGTCTTCATCATGGCGAATGGGATGCTGTAGAGTGCTCCGTCGGGAACGATATAGAGCTGCGTCCTGTCTTCGAGCACGCCCTTCAGTGGGCCGAAAAGCGACTGGTAGAGCTTACCGAAGCGCCTGTCCGGATTCTCTTCCGCTGCTGCCTGTCGGACGATCGTGCCGAGGGCGCCGAGATCGAAGATGGCGGGTGCCTCACCCTTGCGACGCACGATCGCCTGAAGCCTTGAATCCGCGCTGTTGGCATCACCGTTACGTGCGCGCCGTGAACTGACGAAGAAGTCGACCATCGCTGCGTTTGTACCGAGAACGTCTTCCACGGATTGCGTGGCGATGTTTTGGCCGAGTGATTTCGGCAATCGGTCGCGGGTCGCTTTAAGTTCGGTCAGGATCTGCCGGACTTCGGTGTCTACATCGCCCGAAGAAAGCAGCTCCTGCTGTTGACCCAAAAGCCGCACAACGGTTTCGGCGAGCTTATGCATATCGGGATTGGTGGTTGTCTCTGCTGCCATGCGCAGGCGGGTGCGCTCGCCGCTCTCCATGGTTTTCCAGCGCGCCACTGAATCGGCATAGAGCGTTGCGGCTTCCGGACTGGATAGCGCGAATTCGCCGAATGTGCGCAGCATATCATCGGCGAGGCGACGCGTTGTCTCCGCCACATAGCGGTTGCCTGATGATCCGACCTCGCGCAGCATCCAGTCGAACATCCTCTCGTCGAGCTGCTGGAAACTCTGGAGCGTCTCGGCATCCTTGCGGCGCATGTGGGTTGTCGCGACCTCCAGCAATGCATCGAAGGTCAGGGGATGGAGCTCGCCAAAGGCTCCTTTTGATATCTCATAGGCTTCCTGGCGGAGGGCAAGGGCACGCTTGGTGTCGTCCCGCATCTCGAACTGCTCGGCCGCAAGCTGCGCTGTTTTGATCCGCATCAGGTCGGGTGCGCTGCGCCAGTCCTTTATCGCTGCCATATCCTCCAGCGACTTGTTGTCCATCCGCGCGTAGCGAAGGAAATAGGCCTGCGTGTATTCCTTCCACCTTTCGCCCTGTGCGGCGTGCTCCGAGTGCGGATCGGCGATTTCCAAACCGATCTTGCGCTGCTCTTCGAAGGCCTTTAGCGCTCCATCCCTGTCGCCGAGGGCGAGCAGATCAAGACCGAGATTGGAGGCGCTGACCAGCGCCTGGATGCTGGCGTGTCCGTAATGGGTGATACGCAGTTTGAGGAGGGCTTCATCAATACCACGGGCGACCTCAGGATGGTCGACCATGCGCAATGCCTCGGCATAATTGTTGGCGGTCCGCCAGGTCAGCGGCACGTCATTTCCGAGTGACGAAAGGGCTGTCTGATAGATTTCCTCCTGGATGTTGAGGCCGGATGCGACGGCGCCATTATTGACGAGGAACGAAGCCAGATTGTCGCCGCCTGAGATCGCTTCCTCGGATGTTTCGCCGTATTGCCGTTGCAGCATCTCGCGGGCTGTTTGGGCCGTCCGGAGTGTCGCATCGATGTCGCCGCCGGACCTCTGCAGAAATCGTGAATATTCGAACCACAGCGTGGCGAGTTCGCGGCTTTCGATTTTCGCTGCATTCGTGCCGAGGCCTTCCGTATAAAAGGCTTCGGCTGCCGCCATTTGCCCGCTATCTGCAAAGGACTGTGCAGCCGTCGTGTATTCCGAAAGCGTGAGGCCGTAATTTTTGCCGGCGGCGGCATGGCGCAGGGCTGACTGCAAACGGATGAAACCTTCCTGCGTGTCCCCGGTTTCCAGAAAGCTATAGGCGCCGATGATGCGGGCCATGATCTCGGACTTGCTGTCCTCTCCCGACATGGCGACGGTTTTTTCGATATAGGCCTTGACCGATTTCTGCTGGCCCTCACGATCGCCAACCATGCCCTGCGCGTGCAGGAGCAGGTTGTAGAACAGGGCGATTCCATCACCGTCCAGCTCTTTCGACAGCTCGTCACGAGCCGTGAGCGCGTCTCGTGCCAAGCGCTGCCAGGCATTCACCTCTGCATCGAGCTTCAAGGCCTGGAGGCCGAAACGCCCCGCCAAAACGCGCTCGCCCTCCTTGCGGAAGTCCTGACTTGCCGACCATGCAAGCGTACGGCCGGCATTCGGATCGCGATCGGATAGCTGGTTGACCTGCTGTCCAATTTCTGCTGCGCGCACTTCGGCGGACCGATGTTGGCCGGTGGCGGCTGGAAAGGCGATGAGGAGAAGCGAAAGCAGCGCGGCGCCGATAGTCGGCAGGGGATGTCTTTTCGTTACCATTATCCGGATCAACATAAATTATGAGAAACGCTAAAGAGCTAGAGCGGGGCGACCATTCGTCGAGAGGCAGGAGGATCGCGATATGCCGGGCAAAGGTTGGCATGGGCAAAGGAGCTGGCGGGGAGCAATCCAGACGGATCTGCTCGGTCCCATAAGGTATCAGTGCTGCAATTTTGTGAATCAAGGATTGAGAGGCGGCTGCATTGGGATAGCGGGTTGAGAGCGCAAACGGCGTATCGGGTATGCCCGACGATCCGAGGTCATCGAATGGCTCGCGACCTTTCTCCTGGCGGTCGTCGAGCCGACCGCTGACTGAGCATCCCTAAAGTCGGGCTCGGATATCGTACCTGATCCCGTGGCATGAGCAGAAGAGGGGCGGACGATATCAACCGTGTGGTGATATACTCACCCCAGGAGGAAGTCTCGCGCTGGCAGTCGAGGGTTTGCGCGATGACACAGGGCTTGGCCGCGGCATCCCGCCTCGGCCCAGGAAGGGAAGGAGACAACGCATGAACAATGTAGCGATCCACCCAATCGTGGATTCAGGATACCGGGCGACCGATGCGTCATTTGTCGGCGGCACGCTAGTATGCAATTGCGCAGGCAATCCGGTGAAAGTCCGCGTCAAGGGCGATATTGCCCACAACCATGCTTGCGGCTGCACGAAATGCTGGAAGCCGCAGGGTGCGGTCTTTTCCGTAGTTGCCGTCGCGCCAACGGCGAACGTCGAGGTTCTGGAGAACGGAAACAAGCTCGCGGTCGTCGACGCGTCCGCGCTGATACAGCGCCATGCCTGCAAGGATTGCGGGGTTCACATGTACGGGCCTGTCGAGCGCGATCATGCCTTTCAGGGGCTCTCCTTCGTCCATCCCGAACGGTTCCAGGAAAGAGGCTGGGCAGCACCCGGCTTTGCCGCCTTCGTGTCGTCCATTATCGAAAGCGGATACGACCCCGGGAAAATGGGCGCCGTACGCTCGCGTCTCAAGGAAGTTGGGCTTGAGCCTTACGATTGCCTGTCGCCCGGGTTGATGGACTTGATCGCCACCTGGACGGCGAAAAAGGCAGGGGTTCTCGCGGCCTGACACGTCGCGGAAATTCGCTTTCGGTACCGTCGCGATTCTCGCGGCGGTGCTCCAGGATAAAGGCACTCGACGCGCCTTCACCCAGATGCGGGTCAGTCCTTGTTCGTCATGGCTGCCCGCAACGCGTCGTTGATACGCTCCTGCCAACCTGAGCCGTCGGCCTGGAAGTAGGCGAGAACCTCGCTGTCGAGCTTCAAGGTCACAAGTTCCTTCACATTCGGCAGAGTGGGCCGCTCGACGGCCGATGTCGCCGGCTTCTTGACAGGTTTGAACAGGGCCTCGGCCGCTTCATGCGGGTTAGCGGGGCGTCTCGGGGTGCGCATGCGCGTTTCTTCCTGATTTTTCGAGCCTGACCATTCGAGCTCGAGACCGGGTTTGTCGACAGGATCTGTCGTATCGTCAAGTGGAAACACCGGAGGCGATCTTCAAGAGTGGGAAAACTGCCGTCCACCCCAGGGAGAGCCGCCTTCAATCCCGCATGTCCTATGTCCCTAAGCAGCGCATCCCTTCAGGAAGATATCCGCACACATTCTCGCCCTCGCGGCGATCTCTTCGATGTTGGGCGCCGGCAGCTGGCGCAGCATGGCGGCGCGTTGGGGTTCCATGATCATCATGCCGCGCAGCATGCCGCAGGCGGCGTGCGGGTCTTCGAGCTTGATCAGCCCGTGTTCCACCTGGCGGCGCAGCCAGTTTTCCATCGACGTGTTCGTGCGCACGATCGCCTTCTCGTAAAACGAGGTGGCGAGTTCGGGAAAGCGGTCGGATTCGCCGATGACGAGGCGGGTAATCGTGATCGTGTCCTGCGAAAGCGTCAGCATGCCATAGGCCATCAGCATGCGCTCCAGTCCCTGGCGAAGCTCGGCCGTCGCCAGTGTGCCGGGGTCGAGCGCCAAGAGGAAGCGTCCGGTGCGATCCGAGACCATCTCGGAAAACAGATCTGCCTTCGTCGGAAACAGGCGATAGAGCGTCTTGGTTGAAACGCCGGCTTCCTGCGCGATCGCAGCGATGCTGACCGCGGCATAGCCATTCTCGTGGAACTGCCTGTTGGCGGCTTCGATGAGCACACCGCGCGTATCCTCGTCACACCGTACCTGCGGCCTGCCGCGCGGCTTTTTCTCGATATTGTGATTTTCGACCATCGCGATTTTCCAAATTCTTGTTGACTTCTCTTTTTTAACTTATATTTTGGAAAACATCAAGTTTCCTAAATGAGGCTTGAGCCGAATTTCGAGGCCGCGGCCAAGACGACAGCGACCTTCCACAAGGAGAGAGACGATGTCCGTCAAGAAGCTGCATGCCCTGAACAACAACGCCGCTCCGGCCGATATGCCGGCCGCCGAAACCACCGCTGAAGCCACACCTGCAACGCTTGACGCCGGCAAGACGCCGCGTGTCACCGAGCCTGCCGCCGCGCCCGCTACAGAGGCACCGGTCCGCAAGCGCGGCGGCCGCTCGCTGCTGATCGGCGTTGCCGCCATCGCCATTATCGCCGCCGGCGCCTATTACGGCCATAATTACTGGACGGTCGGCCGCTTCGAGGTCTCGACCGACGATGCCTATGTCAAGGCCGACAGCACCACGGTCTCCCCGAAGGTTTCAGGCTATCTTATGGAGGTCCTTGTTGCCGACAATCAGGCGGTGAAGGCCGGCCAGCCGCTCGCCCGCATTGACGACCGAGATTTCCGCACTGCGCTCGATCAGGCGAAAGCCGATGTCGCCGCTGCCGAAGCCACCGTCAACGCCAAGCAGGCTTCGCTCGATATCCAGCAGTCGACCATCGCCGCCGCTCGCGCCACGCTCGACGTTGACCGGGCCAACGAGACCTTCGCGGAACAGAACAACAAGCGCTATACGAACCTGGCCACCAACGGTTATGCACCAGTTCAGACCGCCCAGCAGGCGGCTTCGGCAATCGCCGCCGCCCAGGCTACGATCGTGCGCGACAGCGCTGCCCTCGACGCCTCAACGAAGCAGGTCGAGCTACTGAATGCCGAGCTTGCCCAGGCCAGGGCGACACTTGCCCATGACCAGGCTGTCATGCATCAGGCTGAGCTCAACCTCTCCTATGCGACGATCGTTGCGCCCGTCGACGGTACGGTCGGTAACCGTACGCTGCGCGTCGGCCAATATGTTCAGGCCGGCACCCAACTGATGGCAGTGGTGCCGACGACAGCTGCCTATATCGTTGCCAATTACAAGGAGACACAGCTGACCGATGTCCATGCCGGCCAGCCTGTTGCTATCGAGGTCGACATGTTCCCGGGCCGCACCTATCGCGGCCATGTCGACAGCCTGGCGCCGGCAAGCGGCCAGGAATTTGCGCTGCTGCCGCCCGACAACGCCACCGGCAACTTCACCAAGGTTGTTCAGCGCATCCCGGTGAAGATCGTGCTTGACGGAGATGCCGCCGAAAAGGGCGATCTGCGACCCGGCATGTCCGTCCAGCCGAGCATCGACACTAAGGTCGATGCTACCAGCAACTAAGCGAAGGGGCAGGAGATCGTGTCATGTCCAGTATCGCAACAACATCAGGCGCTATCCCGCAGCCGGGCGCCAGCACCAAGGCCAGCACAAGGGATTGGATTGCCGTTCTCGCCGGCATGATCGGCGCCTTCATGGCGATCCTCAATATCCAGATCACCAATGCCTCCCTCCTTGATATCGAAGGCGGCATTGGCACAGGCGTCGACAACGGCGCCTGGATCTCCACCTCCTATCTGATCGGCGAGATCGTCGTCATTCCGCTGACGGCCTATTTCAGCAATGTCTTCTCGTTCCGCCGCTATATCCTCGTCAATTCCATCCTCTTCCCGATCTTTTCGATGGCCTGTGCCTTCGCCCATGATCTCGGCACGATGATCCTGCTGCGCGGCCTGCAGGGCTTTGCCGGCGGCGTGCTGATCCCCATGGCCTTCACCATGGTGCTGACCAAGCTGCCGAAGAGCCAGCAGCCGCTTGGCCTTGCCGTCTTTGCCTTGTCGGTCACCTTCGCCCCGGCCATCGGCCCGACGATCGGTGGCTACCTGACCGAGAACTACGGCTGGCAGACGATCTTCTTCATCAACACTATCCCGAGCCTCATCATGGCGGCGGCGCTCGCTCTGACGCTTGAAAAGCAGCCGATGCAGCTTCACCTTCTGAAGGAGGGCGACTGGGCCGGCATCGTCACTATGGCAATCGGCCTTTCGGCGCTGCAGACCGTACTGGAAGAGGGCAACAAGGACGACTGGTTCTCCTCGCCCTTCATCGTCAAGCTCGGCATCGTGGCCTTCGTTTTCCTGGCCGCCTTCATCTGGATCGAGCTGACCGTCAAAAAGCCGCTGGTAAAGCTGCGCCTGCTCACACAGCGCAATTTCGGCATCGGCGTGCTGGTCAACGTGCTGGTCGGTGTGGCGCTCTTCGGTACGGTCTATATCCTGCCGCAATATCTCGGTCAGGTGCAGCGCTATAATGCCGAGCAGATTGGTAACGTGCTTGCCTGGACCGGTCTGCCACAGCTCTTGCTGATCCCGCTCGTGCCTGTTCTGATGAAGCGCTTCGATGCTCGCTATATCGGCTTTCTCGGTATCTCGATCTTCGCAATCAGCTGCTTCATGAACATCACGCTCTCGGCCAACAATGCCGGTGACCAGTTCTTGATCCCGAATATCGTGCGCGCCATCGGCCAGGCCCTGGTGCTGACCCCGATCACTGCGATCACCACAGCCGGCATTGCGCCCGCAGATGCCGCTGCTGCCTCGGGCCTCACCAACATGCTGCGCAATCTTGGTGGTGCGGTCGGCACGGCTTCGCTTGGCACGATCCTGACCAAGCGCGAGCAGTTCCATTCCAACATCATCGGCCAGTCGATCACATTGACCCGTGACGAGGTGCGCGATCGGCTGACCCAACTGTCGGGCTATTTCACGCAGCATGGTGTCACCGATCCGGCCGTCGCATCGCAGAAGGCGGTCGTTGCCCTCGGTCAGATCGTCAAGCGCCAGGCGCTGATCATGGGCTTCTCCGATACGTTTGCGGTCATCGGCGTGGTGCTGGCGCTGGCAGCAATTGCCTTGCTTTTCACCAAAAAGCCGCAGGCTGGTGGAGGCGCAGGCGCGCATTGAGGCGCCCGGTCGAAACAAAAACAGGCCCACCGGGCCTGTTTTTTTGTTGCGTCTCATGCGGACCGATTACCGGCGATGGGGATATGCTTTTCAGACGCCGTCATGCCGCCTTCAGCAAGGGCAGCAGCTGTGCGCCCTGCCGTTTGATCTCCGAAAGATAGGGCGTGTCGGACAGAACGAAATGGGTGA
The DNA here is from genome assembly GCF_056755015.1 of Rhizobium sp. KNZ14-9A. Taxonomy (NCBI): domain Bacteria; kingdom Pseudomonadati; phylum Pseudomonadota; class Alphaproteobacteria; order Hyphomicrobiales; family Rhizobiaceae; genus Rhizobium; species Rhizobium sp. KNZ14-9A. The sequence goes on along the minus strand of NZ_JBPGXB010000004.1, from coordinate 1,497,019 downwards.
TGCCGAGCTCCTGGTATTTGCGCAGCGAACGGGCGACATCTGCGGGGGAGCCGACCAGCCAAGTCGTGCCCGCGCCGCCGCCGCCGAATTTGCCGGGCGTGGTGTAAAGATTGTCGTCGAGCACTTCACCGCGCTGATGAAGGTCGAGCAGGCGCTGCTGGCCGACGGCGACGGCCCGCTGGTGGTCGTGCCAGCCGGCACCGCTATTTTCTGCCATTTCGGCGACCTTCGCCTCGGCATCGGCCCAAGCTTCTTCTGTCGTGTCGCGGACCAGCGTCGTAATCCTCAGCCCGAATTGAAGCGGCGGCAGGTCGCGGTCGAGGTCGCGGCTCAGCCGCTTCAAGCGATCGATCCGTTCCCGCACGCCATCAAGCGGCTCACCCCAAAAGAGCTGGACGTCAGCTTCGGTGGCCGAGACGCGCTCGGCCGCTTCCGATGCACCACCGAAATAGAGTTTCGGATGGCGGCGCTCGCCGCGAGCCTCGATGCGTGGAACGACGGTGGATTCGCTGACCCCGAAATGCTCGCCGGCAAAGGTGACGTTTTCCTCGGTCCATAGTTTTCGCACCAGCCGCATGAATTCCTTGGTGCGGCCATAGCGATGCGCCTGATCGCCTTCGCTGTCACCATAGGCGGCCAGATTGTCTTTGCCGGAGACGATGTTGACGCGCACACGTCCACCGGTGAGATGATCGAGCGAGGCGGCCGACGATGCGAAATTCGCCGGTCGCCAGTAGCCGGGGCGGATCGCGATCAGCGGCTCGAAGGTCGTTGTCCGTGCGGCAAGTGCAGTTGCCAGAGTAAAGGTGTCCGGCCGGCCCCAGCCGGTGCCGATGAGCGCGCCCTTCCAGCCATGCTCTTCAAGTGCCTTGGCATGGCTCGTCAGCGTTTCCAGGCTATTGTGGTTTTCTGCTGCTGAATCGCCGCGGTGGCCGGGTTTGACGGCATTGGGGATGTACCAGAGGAATTCCGGATTGCTGCTCATGCGATGCGCCTGCGGTTTCTATGATTGGATAGGATAGCCGGGTTTCCCTGCGAGCCCGGCTGTCCCGTGTCTCTGCGGTGATGTATTACCCGGCGGCCCGGGCGGCTTCGCCCTGCTGCGCCTTGAGCGCCAAGCCATTCGGCGGGCGGCGAAGGCCGAGGTTCTCGCGCAGTGTCGTGCCCTCGTACTCTTCCCGGAAAAGACCGCGCTTGCGCAGGATCGGCACCACCTGATCGACAAAATCCGTCAAACCTGTCGGCAGGACAGGCGGCATGATGTTGAAGGCGTCGGCGGCACCATTGTCGAACCATTCCTGCATCGCGTCCGCCACCTGTTCCGGCGTGCCGACCACCGAGCGGTGGCCGCGGGCAGTCGCGACCGCCAGATAGAATTCGCGCAGCGTCATATTGTTGCGGGAGACCAGATCGGTGACCAGCTTCAGGCGGCTCTTGTTGAGCTCGGTGTTATCAGGAAGCGGCGGGGCAGGATCGTCGAGCGAATAAGCGGAGAGATCGACGCCCTTGTAGTGCCGCGACAGGATGTTCCAGGCGACCGAGGGGTGAACGAGCGACTGGATGTAGTCGTAATTTGCTTTGGCCTCAGCCTCCGTGCCGCCGAGCACCGGGAAAATGCCGGGGCTGATCAGTAGCTCGTCCGGGCTGCGGCCGTAGCGGGCAAGACGTCCTTTGACGTCGGAGTAAAATTCCTGAGCGTCTTCCAGCGTCTGGTTGGCGGTAAAGATCATCTCGGCGGTGCGCGCTGCGAGCTCGCGTCCGGGCTCGGATGCGCCGGCCTGGACGATGACGGGGTAACCCTGAACCGGGCGTCCGACATTCAACGGCCCGCTGACACTGAAGAACTGGCCCTTGTGATTGAGCTGATGCACCTTGTCCGGATCGAGGTAGACGCCGCTTTCCTTGTCGCGGATGAAGGCATCATCCTCGTAGGAATCCCATAAGCCCTTCACCAGGTCGACGAATTCCTCGGCCCGTGCGTAACGGTCGGCATGGGCCGGGTGGCCCGGGATAGAGAAATTCTTGGAGACATCGGCGCCTGTGGTGACGACATTCCAGGCCGCACGCCCCTTGGAAATATAGTCGAGCGAGGCGAATTTACGGGCGAGCAGATAGGGGTCCTCGTAGGTGGTGGAGGCAGTCGCGACAAAGCCGATATTGCTCGTCACCTGCGAAAGCGCCGCCCATAGGGTCACTGGCTCGAAATGAGCGCCCTGGGCCGTGCGGCGCAAGGCTTCCGGATCCTTGGCGCGCTCCCAGCCGGCGGGGCTGTCGGCAACGAAAACCAGGTCGAACTTGCCGCGTTCGGCGGTCTGAGCCAGTTCGCGATAGTGATCGATATTCAAGCCGGCATCGGCCTGCGCGTCCGGGTGGCGCCAGGCGGCAATATGATGGCCCGTTGCCATGATGAATGCGCCAAGCCGTATCTGTCTTTTCTGACTGGCCATGATGACGATCTCCGTTGGTTTCAGGCGGCGCGGCGGCCGGGGGCATCAACCCCGAGTTGGCTCAGAAGACGGGTTCGGATCTGTGCGAAGCGCGGATCGCCGTGATCGCGCGGCGCCGGCAGGTCGATGCGCAGATCCTCCACGAAACGGCCCTCGTCGAGCACCAGGATCCGGTCGGCGAGCGAGATCGCCTCATCGACATCATGGGTGACGAGCAGAACGGCGGGGCGGTGTTTCGCACAAAGCTCCCGCAAGAGGTCATGCATCTTCAGCCGGGTCAGCGCATCGAGCGCGCCGAAGGGCTCGTCCGCCAGCAGCAGGGCCGGCTCGCGCACCAGCGAGCGGGCGAGCGCCACCCTCTGCTGCTCACCACCGGAAAGCTGGTTCGGCCAGGCAGTTTCCCGTCCTCCGAGACCGACTTCGGCGAGCGCCTTGCGTCCGGCTTCCTGTCCGGTTTCACCCGGCAGGCCGAGCGTGACGTTCTGGATGACCGTGCGCCAGGGCAGCAGGCGGGCATCCTGAAAGACCACCGAGAGTTTTTCCGGCGTCTCGAGCGTACCCGTTCCCTCGACTTCGTGGTCGAGGCCGGCAAGGGCTTTGAGGAAAGTGCTCTTGCCTGATCCGCTTTTCCCGAGCAGGGCCACGAACTCGCCCTCGCCGATATCGAGATCCACGCCGTCGAGGATCGTCTTTGCAGCAAAACGCCGCACGAGATTTGCGACGTGGACGGCAGGCTTTAATTGGCCAGAGTGCGGCGCCATGACAGAACCCTCCGTTCGAGCAGTCGGACGAGACCGTCCGATATGAGGCCGAGCAGCACATAGACCACAAGGCCGACGAGAATGACGTCGGTCTGGCCATAGGTGCGGGCAAGATCGATCATGTAGCCGAGGCCGCTGGTGGAGTTGATCTGTTCGACCACCACGAGCGACACCCAGCAGAGCGTGACGGCAAAGCGCAGACCGAGAAGGAAACCGGGCAGGGCGCCGGGCAGTACGACCTGGAAGACGAAGTCCTTCTGGCTCATGCGCAGCGTCTCGGCCAGCTCGACGTAACGGCTGTCGATGCTGCGCAGTGCATTGTGGGTGTGGATGTAGATGGGGATGATGACGGCAAGCACGATGGTCGTGACCTTCATGCCTTCGCCAATCCCGAACCACAGGATAAAAAGCGGGATCAGCGCCAGCGTCGGGATGGCGCGCTTGATCTGGATCGGGCCATCGATCAGCGCCTCGCCGATGCGGGACAGACCGGCGATGACCGCGAGAGCCGTGCCGATGACAAGGCCGATGCTGAGGCCGAGCAGCGCGCGCGTCGCAGACGTCACGAAGTTGTCCTGCAGGCGGCCCTCGGCGATCAGCCGACCGAAGGCCTCGACGACCGTCCAGGGCGCCGAGAGAATGCGCGGATCGATCCACCCCAACGCTGATCCGGCAACCCAGGCCAGCACCAGCAGTGCCGGACCGATCTGCAGTCCGAAGGGTATCTCGCGTCCGGGGCCGAGCCTGCGGCGGGCGCGGGAGGCCGCGGGTTTTGCCGTCGCTTTTACGCCAGCGCTTTCGCGCGGCGATATCCGCGATGTCTTGACGTTATCTGCATCCCAGGTGGTTGCCATGCATGCGATCTCCTCTCTTCGCTATCGAACGGCACGCGCGATCACTGGCTTCTTGGCAGAGCGCCTGCAGCGATTTTTTGGAAGCGGTTGTCGAAGATCTGTTCAACATCGAAGGGCTTGTAGCCAAGCTCGGTAGCCAAGAGGTTGATGGTTTCCTGATGGCGCTTCTTCACGTCCGCCCAGCTATCGGGGATGACCTGGGTACCTGCGAGCTCGATAAGAAATTCGGCATCCTCGCGGCTCAGGCCCTGCTGGCCGATGTAATATTCCTTGATCCAGATCTCGGGATTCTGATCGACCCATTCGGTTGCGCGCGCCCAGAGGCGGACATATTCGGCAAGGGCGGCTGCTTTTGCGGGATCGTCCAGCACCCATTGCGGTGCGTAGAGATGGGAGGGGTCATCACGCAGGCCGTGCTCGACGAGGCTTGCGCCATCGGAGCCATACTGGCTGATGTAGCGGCGGATATTGACACCGCCGAGCGGCGCGATATCGACCTGCTTGCTGGCAAGTGCCTTCGGATAGACATCGCCGGTGCTCGGCAGCTCGACCAGCGTGGCGTCTTTCTTCGTCAGGCCTGCGGCATGGAGCGCGCGAAGCACGAGCGTGCCCTGGGCCTGGCCGGGGCTGAAAGCGATGCGCTTGCCGCGGAAATCTGTGAGCGACTTGACGTCGACGCCAGGCGCGATGCCGAAACGGTAGATTGGATTGGCAATGGGGTCCTTGCGTTCGCGATAGGCGATGTTGCGGACGGGCAGGTTGTTCCATGTTGCGAAGATCGACGGGATTTCGGCGACGGAGCCGACATCGAGAGCGTGCGCGCGGAAGGCTTCGGAGGTCTGTGGGCCGCCGCTGAGATTGGCCCATTTGACCTCGAAGGTGAGTTCCTTGATGAGGCCGGAAACCTCAAGGGCCTTCTGCGTCACCGGATCGCCGATCGTCAGAACCGTTCCCGACGGCACCTTGTCGAGCAACGGCGCGCCCGTCTCGGCCACTGCCACGTTGCTGAACATGCCGAGGGAGATGAGGCTGAGCACAGCCGTTCCCAATGTTTTTGCCAATGTCATTGTTGATGTTTCCCGTTTGAGGTTGCAATGTCAGGAAGCGATGACGCGAAGGGTGTCGAATTCTCTATAAAATCTGTAGACTATTTATTTCTTTCGTTCGCCGGTTCATGAAAAATCCTACCAATTGTGCAGGCGTGACAGACGCGCGTGTTGCCTGTTGAGCGCGTGGCGATTTCCAGCTCAGGCGAGAAGACGCGGCCTTGCGTTGTGATGTGGTGAGGGCAGAGCAGTGAAGCCAATGCAATACCCAAGCCATTTCGTCGTGGAACATTACATCAGGATCTTCTGTTAACTTTGCAGAAACCTTGTCTTGCTTCGGAGTGTGTATGAAATGCTCGCACTGTGAGGCTTGGTTACATTCCTTTACGTTCCGCTGTTAAAGTCACATCCGAAAGATCTGCTGAAGCGACTTTACGGTTGGACTAATGATGCTTGGTGCCGAGATCCTTGCATTCCTGGAGGCATGTCCGATGGCGGTGATCGTGCTCGACACCACCGGTCACGTCATCTTTGCCAATGCCGAAGCCGGGCATCTCCTCCATCTTGAAGACCGGGCTCACGGCGTAGGTATTACCGAACTCATGCCGGAATGGCCGTTGCTCTCGGGTGTCTCCACTGCCTTCATCAGCGATCATTCTGGTCATCGTCGGCTATGCCGCGTACAGGTCGTGAGCTGGCCTACTGGCACGGAGACGGTCACGGCTGCTTTCCTCGAGCCGGTGGATGACGAGCGTCCTGCTGGTTATGCGGCGCGCGAGGCCAATCTGCGCCTGCGCTATGTCATCGAGATGCTGCCGGAGGCGGTCTGCGTGTTCGACGCCAACGACCGCTATGTTCTCTGGAACCAGAAATATGCCGAGCTTTACGCTGATATAGCCGAGCATCTCAGGCCCGGTGTCGCCTTTGAGGATATATTGAGGACCAGTCTCGCCGGCGACGGGATGTGCGAGCTCGTCGAGGACAAGGAGGCGTGGTTCAGCGCCCGCATGCAGAAATTTCGTCAGCCTGTTTCGCAAGAAGAGCAGCAGCTGCGGGATGGCCGGTGGCTGCGCCACGACGACCGGCGCACGCCCGACGGCGGCGCGATCGGCATGCGCATCGATATTACCGGCCTCAAACAGCGGGAAGACTGGCTTCGCCAATTGTTCAACGCCAACCCCATGCCCATGCTTTTGTGCAATGGCGATAGTCTTACCATTCTGCAGGCCAACCAGGCAGCTGTTGATTTCTATGGCTTCCAACCTGCGACGCTACTGTCGAAGCGAGCCTGCGACATGCATGTCGACGGCGAACTCCAGGCATTTGAGAAAGTCCTCCTTCATCCCGACGGTGACTGTGATGCGCGAACGATCTGGCGACAGACGACGCGGGACGGATCGGAGCGCCACGTGCTGATCTATGTTCGTCAGCTCCACGAAGGGGCCGAGCATCGGCTGCTGCTCACTGTGGCCGATGTCAGCGACAGAATTCTTGCCGAGACTGAAGCCAATCGTTTGGCGCATCACGACATTCTCACAGGTCTGCCAAACAGGATGAAATTCTACAAAGCGCTCGAAAAAGCCCTTGCATCGGAGGACCGGGAAAAGGTCATTATCTGCTGTCTGGATCTGGATGGGTTCAAGCCCGTCAATGACACGTTTGGCCATGCTGCCGGGGATGAAGTGCTGAAAAATGTTGCCAATCGGCTGCAGATGCATGCGCGAGGTCATCTGGTCGCCCGGCTCGGGGGCGATGAATTCGCAATCCTGATGACGGGAGAAAGAGGCGAAGCGATTGATCTCGCCGAGCGCTGCATCGGCGCCTTCGAGCAGCCTTTTACCATCAATGGTCTTGCCATCCGCCTCGGCATCAGCGTCGGCATTGCTGCAGCTGACGGAGTGGACCACGAAGCGCTCATGCAGGAGGCGGACCGGGCGCTCTATCGCGCCAAGGCCGATGGTCGCAACATCTGGCGCATGACACTTCAGGATCTGTCTGTTCCGAAGCGGGCCAAAGCCTGATCGGTCCGTCAGCTCTCGTCCTGCCTTGCTGCAAGCAGCCAATCGCGAAACGTTCTTGCCTCGCGCGAGAGGCCCTTTGCCTCGATGAGCCAGTACGCCTTGTCCATATCGGAAGCCCTCTCGAAGAGGGAGACGAGCGAACCTGCCGCGATCTCCTCTGCGATCAGCGCGGTTGGGCAAAGTCCGATACCCTGGCCGCTGATCAACGAGCCGATCATGAGATTGAAGTCGGCAAAAACAGGTCCGGCCTTCGGTGCGGAATTGATGCCGACGCCTGACAACCAGCGCGCCCAGGCATCGATCGTCTCGTCATGCAGGATTTCACAGGCAAGCAGGTCAGCTGGCTTGTGAAAGGGGCCATGCCGGGCGAGGAATTCCGCAGAACAGGTTGGTCTGGTTGCTGCATCCAGGAGCTTGATGGCGCCGGGGCCTGGTCGCACGCCGTGGCAGACTAGGAGATCGGCACCTGCCGCTTCGGGCGTCCTGGCATCGAGCGCATAGACGATGTTGATCCTGATATCAGGATAAGCAACTCTCAGTCTCGGCAGCTGCGGAATGAGCCATCGCACTGCCATCGAGGGAATGCACGCAACGCTGACCGGGCGGCTGTTTGCTTCCAGCCTCAACTGCCCGGCGGCGACTTCGATATGCGCCAACGCATGCGTGACGGCTGCGCCGAATTCCCTGCCGGCGGCTGTCAGCGTCACGCCCCGGCTATGACGCAAAAACATGGGGATGCGGAGCCAATTCTCCATCGCCCTCACGTGCTGGCTGATGCCGGCCGGTTTCAGGTTCAGTTCGGCAGCCGCCCGGACGAAGCTTTCGTGGCGTGCGGCGGCTTCGAATGCCCGCAGTGATGCGAGGGGAAGGTTTCTCATGCCAGGATGACTAAGCAAAACTTGCCCATAGGGCAAGAAACATCTCGGTTGCCCAATGGCGCAACCTCGCTAAGAGTGCTCGGCGACTTATTGCGTGTCACCGGGCGCAGCACCGGAAGATCGCCAGCGGAGCGGAACTAACCGGATGTCGAAGAAGTCGATAGTGCCAATTCCATCTGACGCAGCCGAGCGGCGGTCAGCACCGCCCGTGGTCGTCTATCCCGTCGAAACGCTGCCGTCTGCCGATCTCGGTCTGCTCGAGGCCGCCCGTCAAACGCTGACGAAGGTCAGCGAGGTGATCGTGCCACCGCGCGAGGCAGGCAGCTTCCACGTTCCACAGGGGCATTTCTTTCGCATCGTCAGCATCGACGGTCCGCAGGTCGGTGACCTCAATCTGTGGAACGCTGCCAATCTCACCGAACGGTTTTTCAGCGGCAAGACACGGGCTCTGCACGCAACCCATGTCGGTGTCGGCGATCGTCTCTGGAGCACATTGCCGTATCTGCGCCCTATGGCGACGATCACCTATGACAGCCTCGGCTGGTATGGCTGGGATGACGACGGTGCCGGCATTCATGATGTCATCGGCACGCGCTGCGATCCCTATACGAACCGATTGCTGAAGGGTAGCGACTACCACCATTGCTGCCATTCGAACCTGACGCGGGCGCTCGCTGCCGACAGCGGCATGCCGCTCGAGCAGGCCGAGATGCATGTGCATGACGTGCTCAACGTCTTCATGTGCACCGGCTTCACCAGGGACACGCATCAGTATTTCATGAAGGCCAGCCCCGTCAGGCCGGGAGATTTCATCGAATTCTTTGCGGAGATCGATCTTCTCGGCGCCTTATCAGCCTGCCCAGGTGGCGATTGCGGCGCAAGCCATTCCAGCGATATGGCCGCATGCTATCCGTTGAAGGTCGAGATATGGAAGCCCGATCCCACGACACTCGCCAACTGGACGCCGCCGGAGCGAAATCCCTATCCGAGGACGCATCGATAAATCGGTAAGTCGCGCGGCCCTTTCATAGAAGAGTTGTCAGACGATCAGGATTGCCCTGAAATCATTCACGTTGGTGCCGGTCGGGCCGGTTTCGAAGAGGTCGCCGATCGCCTTGAAGCCGGAATAGCTGTCATTGCCGTCGAGCACGCGGCGCGGGTCGAAGCCGGCGGCGCGCAGTCGCTTGACGGTACCGCCGTCGGAAAATGCGCCGGCATTGTTTTCCGAGCCGTCGATGCCGTCGGTGTCGGCGGCAAGCACATGGATGGTGTTGTGCCCGTCGATTGCCAATGCGAGCGCCAGCGCGAATTCACCGTTGCGGCCGCCTTTGCCGCCCTTGGCACGCAGTGTCACCGTCGTCTCCCCGCCGGAGAGAATGACGGTCGGCTTCGTGAAAGGCCGGTCGCGGCCGGCGACCTCGCGAGCGATCGCCGCATGTACCAGCGCCACGTCGCGCGATTCCCCTTCGACAGAATCCGACAGGATCGCCGGTGTGATTCCCTGCGAACGTGCAAGTTCGGCGGCTGCCTCCAGCGATACGCCGGCCGATGCGATGATGTAGTGCTCATGGCCGGCAAAGGCCGGATCGTCCGGCCGTGGCGCATCGGCCTTTGGGGAGTTCAGATGATCGATAGTCGCCTGCGGCAGCTTGAGGCTGTACTGCTTGATGATCTGAAGCGCATCGTGCCGGGTCGAACCGTCGGGAACGGTCGGGCCTGAGGCAACATGGGCGGGATTGTCGCCGGGAATATCAGAGACGATCAGGCTGACGACGCGGGCCTTGGTCGCAGCCGCCAGCCGCCCGCCCTTGATGGTGGAGAGGTGTTTGCGCACGACGTTCATGGCCGAGATCGGTGCGCCAGAAGCAAGAAGCAACTCGTTCAAGAGGATCTCGTCCTGCAGCGTCAGCCCTTCGGGTGGGGAAGGCAGGAGCGCCGAGCCGCCGCCGCAGATCAGCGCGATGACGAGATCGTTTTCACCCAGGCCGGCGACGGTTTCCATCAGTCGTCTGGAGGCGGAAAGGCCGGCGGCATCGGGAACCGGATGAGCAGCTTCAATGATCTCGATATGATCGGTCGCGCAACCGTAGCCATAGCGGGTGACCACCACGCCTTCGAGCGGTCCGTCCCACACGCTTTCCAGCGCGCGTGCCATCTGCGCGGCCCCCTTGCCGGCGCCGATTACGACTGTCCTGCCATCAGGTTTCTCCGGCAAATGCGCGGTAATACCTGTCAGCGGATCGGCGGCGCGCACGGCGGCGGAAAATAGCGAAGTCAGGAAATCGCGGGGGGAGGGCATGGACATGATGATCTCTCTGGAGACACGGGCAGAAAGGATGGCTTTCCACGCTCCTAGGCATGGCTGTCGACATATCGCTTGTCAATGCAGGAGCCGTCCCCATCCGTTCGGTGTGATTGATAATCGTCCGGAGGCGGCTATCTATTGGCGAGAAAAGCAACAATCATTTGGAGAATTTGCAATGGTCAACGAACAGCAGTTGATCTCGAAGATTACCTGGCGGCTCATGCCATTCCTCGGAATCCTTTACCTCATTGCCTATATCGATCGTCAGAATGTCAGCTTCGCCAAGCTGGAAATGGTCGGTGCGCTCGGCATGAGCGAATATGCCTATGGCCTTGGCGCCTCGCTCTTCTTTATCGGCTACTTCCTTTTTGAAGTACCGAGCAACCTATTCCTCGACAGGTTCGGCGCACGCGTCTGGTTCGCCCGCATTCTCGTATCCTGGGGCATCGTTACCATCCTGCTCTCCTATACGCAGAATGCGACAATGTTTTACATCCTGCGTTTCCTGCTTGGCGTCTGCGAGGCAGGCTTCTTTCCGGGCGTCCTCTATCTTTTGACGCTCTGGTTCCCCTCGGATTATCGCGGCCGCATGGTGGGTCTCTTCATGATCTTCAGCGCACTTGCCAATGCCGTCGGCGCGCCTGTTGGAGGCATGTTGCTCGATCTCGACGGCTTCCTCGGCCATGCCGGCTGGCAATGGGTTTTTCTGGCGACCGGCATTCCGGCCGTCATTGCTGGTGTCGTTACCTTCTTCTATCTCTATGACCGCCCCGAAAACGCGAGGTTCCTCAGCAACGAGGAGAAGGGCTGGCTGACAGACCGCCTCGCGTCGGAAAATTCCGGCATGGATCACAATGCCGAGAACGGCTTCAAGGCACTCATCGACCCCCGTGTCCTGTTGATGGCGCTCTGCTACATCGCCTTCCCGCTTGCCGCCTATGGTCTCAGCTACTGGCTGCCGACCATCGTGAAAGCCTTCGGCGTCAGCAACACTGTGAACGGCTTGCTCAACATCATCCCGTGGGTACTCGTGGCGATTGCGCTCTGGGCGGTGCCGACTGCCGCCGACAAGGCGAAGGCGAAGACGCCTTATATTGTCATTCCTGCCTTCGTCGGTGCGGCCTGCCTGCTGCTCTCGGCGCTTGTTCCGAACAACACGCTGCAGTTCATCTTCCTGTGCATTGCCGCGGCCGGCATCTTCGCACCACAGCCGGTCTTCTGGAGCCTGCCATCTCGCTTTCTCAAAGGTGCGGGTGCTGCGGCGGGCCTCGCAGCCATCAATTCGGTCGGCAATCTCGGCGGCTTCGTCGCTCAAAACGTCGTGCCTTGGATCAAGGACGAAACCGGCAGCACGATTGCGCCGATGTTCTTTCTGGCCGTCAGCCTTGCGGTCGGCGCCCTGCTCGTCTTTGTCGTCGCTACGGTGATCGCGCGCAAGGAGCATGATGCCGTGCTGCGCGGCGCCTGAGGCCTTGGAGACATCGAAGCCCCGGCATCAAAGGTTACCGGGGCTTCTTTCCGCGAATGCTTCCGGACGGGGCATGAGTTAGGAGGAAATCTCCTCAAGCTTGCGTCCACCGGTCTCGATCATCTGCGTTGCCGCAAGCGCGCCGATAACGGCGACGATCCCGAACATGATGAAGACCGACTTGATGCCTTGCGCGCCGACCATGTAGCCGACCGTCGTCGGACCGACGGCCGAGGCGATACGCAGCCATGATGTCGCAAGGCCTGTTCCGACCGCGCGCATGCGCGTCGGGTAGATTTCCGGCGTATAGAGGTAGAGTACGGCGTTGACGGAGCCGACGACGCCATAGGCAAGTGTGGCCAGCAGAATGAGCGACCAGAGGCTGCTCGCACCACCGGCGGCGAGTGCGGCCAAGAGAACGGCACCGACGAGGAACGAGACGACAGCCCAGGTGCGTCGCCCGATACGGTCGATGCAGAAGGCGCAGGCGAGCAGGATGACGACCTGTGCGACATTAGTCATCGAGGCTGCCCGCAGCGCACTGCCGAGTTCCAGCGAATAGACGGTGTGATAGAGCGTCGGCATCCAGTTGTTGAGGCTGTTGGCGACAAAGAACGAGCTTGCCCAGAGGATCCAGGCGACGATGGTGCGCATGCGGAAGGTCGGAGACAACAGTTCCCGCCAGCGGCTGCGTGTCCGCGGTGCAGCGGCCTGGCTTTGACCGCCGAGCGCCAGCGTCGCTTCGTTATAGGCGCGATCGTCGAAGGAATAGCCGGGATCCTTGCGCCGTGCACTTTCCTCGGCCTGGCGGATCACTTTTTCGGCTTCGTCGAGCCGGCCCTGGCCGATCAGCCAGCGCGGTGATTCCGGCAGCCGATAGAGGAGATAGGCAATCAGCAGACCGGGAATCCCGCCAAGCAGGAACAGTGATTTCCAGCCGAAGACCGGCACGATCAATGTGCCGACCTGGCCGGTCACCATCAGGCCGATCGGAAAGATCAACTCGTAGAGCATGAAATTGCGCCCGCGACCCTTGGCGCGCAAAAGCTCGCTGATATAGGTGGCCGCGACGGGCATTTCGCCGCCGACCCCGATACCCTGGATCAGTCGGCAAATGAACAGCATCTGGAAATCGCCGACCAATATGCAGGCGAGGCTCATGGCCGACATCAGCGCTGTCGCGGATGCGGCCATGTGAACGCGGCCGAGCGTCTCCGCTAGGCGGCTAAAGAGAAGGGCGCCGACGAGCTGGCCGATGTAGCTTGCCGCAATCATCCAGCCGATCTGAGCCGGCGTCAGTGCCCAGAGCTTGATCAGGATCGGCAGAACAAAGGCCAGCGAAAGAGCATCGAAGGCATCGAGGAATGTAGCGCTGCCCATGATGATACGTGCCCGGCGGTGCCATGGCGTAAAGGGGATCGCTTCGAAGCGTGCAGTCAAAACCGCGGCGCGGCCAGCCAACCGCGTCTGCTGCGGGTCGTCATGCGAGACCTCGCCTGCAACCGGGCCGGCAACCAGTATACTATTGTTATCGTGCATATCATCCTCCCAGATCAGCACGGTTCAACACGCCGGCGGCGCCCCCTGCCGCCGGCTTCGCCCTAGTGGGCGGCAGCTTCAATCATCTTGGCGATCGCCTCTGCGATGACATCGCTGCATTCAATTGGCGTCAGATGCCGGGCGCCCGGCAGGATCGTCAGGGACGCCCCGGGGATTGCCTTTGCAAGCTGGCGGGCACTCTCGACCGGGGTCGCATAGTCTTCTTCGCCGACAATGACGGAGACCGGGAAATGAAAACCGGAAAGCGCACTGCGAAGATCGGCATTGCCGAGCATGGTGCAGGTCGCCTCATAGGCATCGAGATCGTTGCGGACAAAGATCTCCATCATCTCCTGGATCTTGCGCGGATTTTCCGCCCTGAAGCGGTCGCCGAACCAGCGGGTTGCCTGGAAGGCGGCCATCGAGGCGAGGCCTTGGGCCCGCGCTTTCTGAGCCCGTTCCGGCCATTCCTGCGGTGCCTTTTCCCCATACCAGGCCGTGGTATCGATAAGGGTCATTGCCGACACCCGTTTCGGGTGGCGGGCGGCAAAAGCCTGCGCGATGCAGCCGCCCATGGAACAACCCGCAACGATCACCTTGTCCCAGCCGACCTTGTCAAGAACCTCTGCAATGTCATCGGCGTAGCGTTCGATTGCGTGGGAAAGGGGCGCGCGACTGCTCCAGCCATGCCCGCGGCAGTCGATACAGATTATCTCGGCCCGCGCCTTCAATCCGTTGACAACATCCGTCCAGATGCTGCCGTCAAGGGCGAGCGAATGGATCAGCAGCAGGCGCGGCTTTCCCGGCGTGCCGTATCGCCGAAAGGCGATAGTTGCCTCATCCGAGACGGTCACGAACTCGTAGTGACCGTCCATCATGCGGGTTTCTTGCTGCAACATTGCGCTGTTCCGATCAGCCGGCCATGGCCAGTTCGTTTTCGCCGACGAGCGGCACGTTCCAGGCGTCATAGCCGTAGAGCCATGTCGTATCCTCGTTTCCGCCCGACATCCATGTATTGGCGCTGGAGATGGCCTGAATGCGAGACGTACGCGGCTTGCGGTTGGCCTCGTAGCGGCGGAAGGCACCTTCGATGTCGTCATTGTCGACGGCCTCAAGACAACGCGCCAGCACGGCGGCGTCCTCGATCGAGGTTGCCGCACCCTGCGCCATATAGGGCGTCATTGGATGGCAGGCGTCTCCGAGAAGTGCAACGCGGCCATCACTCCAGCGCGGCAGCGGTTCGCGTTCGAGAATTGCCCACTTGTGGCAATCCGGGCAGGCGTTAAGGACCATCTGCACTTCCGGATGGAAGCCCTCATAAGCAGCTCTCAACTCCTTGACGTCACCCTTTGCCGACCAGGATTCGGCCGTCATCCAGTCGGCCAACTCCGGAACGCTGGTAACGAAATACAGCGAGCTGCGATCTGCGGCTGTGTAATAGATCACGATGTGCCGGTCGACGCCCCACCATTTCGTTCTTGAAGGCGCAATCTTGCCCCCATTCATCAGGCTGGCATCGAAGACTGCGCGATAGGCGATACGTCCCTTGTGCAGCGGCGCATCCGGGCCGACGATGATCTCGCGCACCAGCGAGTGAACGCCATCAGCGGCAATGACCGCATCGGCTTCAACCTTGGTGCCATCGGCGAAGGAAAGGCTGACGCCGCCGTTCTTCTGATCGAGGCCGACGAGCTTCTTGCCGAGATGAACGATCTCAGGCGGAAGCACCGAGTAAAGCGCTTCATGCAGATCGGCACGATGCATGCAGAGGAACGGCGCACCGTAGAGGCTCTCCGGCATCGGCAGCTCGCGCTTGATCTCGCCGGTGTCCCAGACGCGGTTGAGATGGGAATAGGGTTCGAAGGCAATCTTCTTGAGGCGATCCAGCACGCCGATGCCGCGTAGCACATGCGACGAATTGGGCAGCATCTGGATGCCGGCGCCGACGCGCGCGAATTTCGGCGCCTGCTCGTAAACCTGGACGTCGATACCGACCTTGCGCAGTGTCGCCGCAGCGGCAAGTCCGCCCATGCCGGCGCCAATGATTGCGATCTTCGGTTTGCTCTTGGCCATGTCGTCTCCTCCGTGTCTCGGTCAAGTTGGGAAGAGCCTAGAGGCGTGACATCAGCATGTAAAATATTTATATTGTTCAACACTTAAACTTCAAAAGTCCTAGGGTATCCATTGGAGCTCAGACATCTCAGATATTTCGTGGCCGTCGCCGAGGAGGGGAGCCTCAATCGCGCTGCCGAGCGCCTGCATATCCAGCAACCGCCCCTTGGCCAGCAGATCCGTGATCTCGAATATGAGCTTGGCGTCCAATTGTTCGACCGGTCTCCGCGCAGGGTCGCACTCAACAGTTCGGGCGAGCTGTTCCTTGAAGAGGCACGCGATATTCTGAGAAGGTCGCAATTGGCGATCGACAATGTACGACGCTTCAGCCAGGGCGAAAGCGGCCGGCTATCGGTCGGCTTTACAAGCTCGGCCTCTCTGCACGTGCTTGCACCACAGTTCCTCCAGCAGTTTCGCCGGGCCTTCCCGCTTGCCGAGATCGTGGTCGAGGAGAGCGAGACCTATGAGCTCATTCTGGCCCTTCAGCAACAGCGCGTCGATGTCGCGTTGCTGCACATCGACGCGAAGCGCTGTCCGGAACTGACGGCACGGGCTCTGTCCGAAGAGGACATGCTTGTCGCGGTCCCGCGCAGCCACGCCTATGCAGAGGCGGAAGATGAACCGCTGACGCTCGATATGCTCCACGGTGTCGATATGGTCGTCTACCGGCGCACGGACGGGCCTGGAATATTCGAACGGCTGATGGAAACCTTCCAGACTGCCGGCGTTGCACCGCGGATCGTCGATGAGGTTTCTCGAATCATCGCCGCCATCAATCTGGTGGCCGGCGGCCGTGGCCTGACGGTGGTGCCGGCGTCCATGCGCGTGCTTCATCGGGAGTCTGTGGTCTATCGGCCGCTATTGCCCGGCCAACTACCGCCCCTGCCATTATACGTCGCCCACCGCGCCGATGCGCGGCTTGCCCTCATCCGCAATTTCGTCGATCTGACGGAGAAGATCGCATCGAGCTCGTCCGCGACCAGCGAGGCTGGGCGAACAACCCAGTAGGTTTAGGCCAATTCATCCTGCAGAGAGCAGCTGACAAGCGTCAGGAGATCGTCTCTTAGCCCGGGCGCTGCGGCGATGACCGGGCCGCCGGTCAAAAGTGTGCCCTTGCCGGGGAAGGCTTCGGTCCAGCCGCCGGCTTCACGGATCATCAATAACCCGGCCATGCAGTCCCAGGCGTTGATATGCGGTTCATAATAGCCAGCGAGCCGGCCGCAGGCGACCTGCGCCAGCATGAGCGCACCGGAGCCGTTGCGGATGAACATGCCGCCCGCCTCCAGCAGCAGGTGGATGAAGATCGACACCTGCTTCAGCGGAATGCGGAAATTGGCGCCCACACCGATAAGCCCGGTGCCGATGCTGGTGGCCTTGTCGACGCTGATTGCCTTGCCGTTCAGAAAGGCACCTTCGCCTTTCCTCGCCACGAAAAGATCGCCCGATGTCGGTTGGCAGATGAGGCCAAGCACCGTCTCGTCGCCTTTCATGATGGCGATCGAGATGCACCACTGGTCTATGCCGTGCACGAAGCAGCTCGTACCGTCGATGGGGTCGACGACCCAGAGGTAGCCCGAGGGGCCTTCCGCCAGTCCTTCCTCCTCCCCGAGCACGCCATCATCGGGAAATGCGGCGGTGATGCGGTCGCGGATCATCGCCTCCACGGCTTTGTCGGCCTGGCTCACGACATCCTGGCCGTTCAGTTTATGGCCGGTTTCCAGTGACGAAAGATCGGAGAAGTAGGAGAGCGCCTTTCCCGCCGCATCGAGGATCACGTCTTTGGCAAGTAGGAAGCGGGCATCATCAGGAAATTCGCAATGCATGGGAATCTTTCGGAAGGGAATCAGGGTCTGAAGCTCTGGCGGATGACGAACTCTGGAATGACGCGTTCATAGCCCGGCGGCAAGTCCGGATTTCCAAGGCGTCGCTCCATCAGTTCGACGGCGCGCATCGCCATGACGAGCGGGTCTTGGCGGAAGGTAGTCAGCTGATAGCTCAGCCAGGACGCTTCGGGAACGTCGTCGAAACCAATGATGGCAACATCCTCCGGAATCCGCAGCTTCACCTCCTGCCGCACATAATCCATCAGGCCGAAGGCGATCTGGTCGTTGGCGCAATAGACGGCGTCGGGGCGTACAGAATTCGAAAACAGCGCCCGCCCCGCGGCGATGCCGCTCCCATAGTCGGAATCCGCGCCACGGCCGATGAAGACCTCGGCGCCGAGCCCTTCCGCCGTCGACAGAAAGGCGCTCTCGCGCTCGATAATGCTCGGCGTACCGGTGTTGGAACCGGCAACCGCCAGCCGGCGCCGTCCGGCCTCGAAGAACACCGTCGCCGCCTTGCGGGAGGCTTCCGAATTGCCGGCACGCACATGGTCTGCATCCGGTTCGGAACGGCCGATGACGACGAGCGGCTGGCCATTACGCTGGGCAAGATCGAAGAAGCTCGCCGGCGGCGAGCCCGACAGGATGATGATTGCCTCGGCGCGGTGGCCGATCAGCATCTTCTGGGCGGCCAGCAGTTCGTCCTCGGTCTGGCCGGTGTTGATGAGGATCGGAATGCTGCCGCGCTGGATCAGGAATTTGGCAAGGGCGGCGGCAAGATGGGCGCGGAAGCCGATTTCGGGTTTCGTGGCGACGATGCCGACGAGGCGGCTCTGATTGGCCAGCACGCCGCGCGCAAGATCGTTGACGTGGTAGCCGAGCTCCTGGGCCGCACGCAGCACCTTCTCGCGCGTCGCGGGCGCAACGCTAGCTCCCGGCGTAAAGGTGCGTGATACGGCCGAGCGGGAAACGCCGGCAAGCTGCGCCACCTGTTCGGCGCTCACGAAGCGCATTCGTTCCTTCTTCGGCGTCTTGCCGTCATTCACAGGACCATCCCTCATCGTTTTCCCTCAATGCCCCGCGCGCGACAAAACATCCGCCTCCCAAAACCGCCCGGTATCAGCATTGAAAACTGATGCTGGACGAGCCGCAGAAGGACGGGTGATGCGATCTGGCAGTCTCCGCCAGCACATGTATAGAGGAGCGATGGCAGTAAGTTGACATTGGTCCGCGCCGGAGAGGCTGGCCATGTTTTGCCGTTTCAGGAATCTGTCCCGGTCCATTTCTCTGCCCGTTGCACAGGTGCAATCATGTCGCACAGCCGTGCAATTGCCCGGGCCGACAACTAACGGCGGTTCTTTGCAGACGCATGACAGATGGAGGATTTTTCCGCCTGGGCGGATGGGTCACAACTGATGTTGCCGACAGCTTTCGTCAATTCTGGGGAGCATGGCCGAGATTGCAAACTGCGATCCCGGCCGGGGGCGAAAGGCAGCGGCGATGACCAAGGATCAGGTCAACGCCGCTTCAATGCTGTACGGTATTGGGCTGTACGGTATTGGTGGTCTCGAAGCCGCTAGTCGCAGACCCGGACGGTTTCGGTGTGATATCCGCCGTCGTAACGGTTACGAACGTCACGGTCCTCGTACCAGCATCTCGGCGGCGGTGGGCCTGCATCATAATAGCGAGGGCCGTCGACATAGCGAGGACCACTATTGACTATCGCGCCACCAATCAGGCCGCCAACGACCCCTGCGGCAAGGCCGCCGGCAATGGCACGGCCGGTATTGTCGTGGTGATGATGATCGCGCGCCGCAGCCGGCTGAATAGCCGAGCCTATAAGGGCCGTCGCAATCAACAGACTGCTAATAATTCTCTTCATAACATTCTCCTTAGTCGCAAATCGCCCCTATAGAACATAAAATGCTCCACGGCCGCGTTTGTTCGTTCAAATCTTGCACCTTTTGAGGCAAGCCCGCCAAGAAACGGTGCGTCGGGCCTCAATTTATGTTTTGCACTGAAATCCTCAGGGCGAATTCCACCGAGTCAAACGCGCAATCGCAACTGCGGGCATCAGGAAGTCCGCGAGAGCTGTTCTACGATCCGCCGGATTGCCTCCCGATCACTGATCTCGCCCGTATGGTCCGAAACCGTATTCCGCCCATTGCCCGACGTGGGCCTTCTTTGCAGGGGTATTCATCTTCAGCCGGAGGAACGGCAATGAGCAAGGATTGGCGTGACGATTTGAGCATGAGGCTGGAAGATGTCGTCGACACATTCGTGGTGAAGGGCGCAAAGGCGCCGGACGTCTTTGACGCCATCCAGAATGCACTCGACGCACTAAGAGCCGCGTACGACCGCGACCCGGATACCCCGGAGGATCAATCGGATGACGTGATCGAGGAACCATCGAACGACTGGCCAGCCTCCCAACTGTCCGAATGCCTCGCCTTAGTCCTTCAGGATTCGCTTGACGCATCTGAAGCCAACGTGGCTGGTGGACGTGTCCTCTGGTTCCGCATGGCGGGCGGCGGGACGGTAGCGCCGGCAGTAGTTCGGCGCGCAAAGATGCGATCCGCCTTTCAGCACCCGCCTTGGAATTCGTATTTCCGGCTCGCGGGGATCGAAGCTCGCCTCTCGATCGCCGCCTCGGGGATTCCGCGGAATGCAGCATGATTTCGCCGCAGGCTCCGAATGGCGGGGCGACCAGAAATCCGACGTCCATTCCCAGACGTTGCCGATCATGTCGTGGATGCCGTAGCCGTTCGCCGGGAACGATCCGACAGGTGATGTTCTATCCGCTCCTGTGGGCTTTGTGCTCACTGTGGGAAACGCACCCTGCCAGATGTTGGCCATGAGCTTTCCGTCGGGGATCAATTCGTCGCCCCATGCGAATTCGGCGTCCTCGAGACCTCCCCGGGCGGCCAGCTCCCATTCGGCCTCGGTCGGCAGGTCCTTCCCGGCCCAGTGGGCATACGCTAGGGCGTCACTATAGGCAACATGGACGACCGGATGGTCGAGCTTCCCGCGGATATCGCTGCGGCCGCCATAAGGATGCCGCCAGTCGGCGCCGAACTTGAACGACCACCACTGTCTGATGTCGGCGCCGACGACGGTTTTCGGCTGGGTGAATACGAGCGATCCGGCGCGCAGCATCCTGGGAATCGCGCCGGGATAGTCGGAAGCTTTTGGAGTCTTTTCTGCGATGGTGACATGGCCGGTGGCTTTGACGAACGCGGCGAACTGATGGTTGGTCACGGGCGTCACGCCGATCCAGAAGCCGTCAACCTTCACCGGATGGGCGGGGGCTTCTTCAGGATAGTGCCTGTTCGATCCCATGGTGAACGTTCGGGCAGGCACCCAGGCGAAGCCTTCAAATTCCGTTTCGTGTGCGTCCACTGCACTCATGGTCCTGCCCATCGCTAGAACCTCCCCCTGCG
The DNA here is from genome assembly GCF_056755015.1 of Rhizobium sp. KNZ14-9A. NCBI lineage: Bacteria > Pseudomonadati > Pseudomonadota > Alphaproteobacteria > Hyphomicrobiales > Rhizobiaceae > Rhizobium > Rhizobium sp. KNZ14-9A. The sequence goes on along the minus strand of NZ_JBPGXB010000004.1, from coordinate 1,476,325 downwards.
AGCATCTTATGACACGCGGTCGCGGTTGCTGCCTATTGTCCTTTAGGGAGGTCTCGACGCGGGGGCGCGGGAAATGCGGCGCGGACAGCTCCCATAACTGGCAACTCTTAGCCTCGACGGATTCCCCAAAGGGCAATATCTGCTCCCGCCAATACAATGTAGAAAATGGATGGAAGAGTGGAAATCCCTCTTCCGCAAGTCGAGGGTCACCGTGCGGGCCGAGGAGCCGCGTCTTTACCGAAAAGATCTGGTCCAATTTGCTGGTCAGTAAACTTGGACGTCGCCGACAAGCCCTCTTTTGCTCTGACTTGTCTTTCAACTAACCTTGGCCGCCAATGCGGCCCCGTGAGGGAGGAATTCGAAATGAGGCGGACTACAAAGTTCATAACAGCAGCAATGGCGGTCGCAGGCAGCCTGTTGGCGAGCACGGCGGCAATACATGCGCAGGAGAGCAGGAAACCCAACATCCTGTTCATCATGGGCGACGACATCGGCTGGATGCAGCCGAGCATCTATCACCAAGGTCTCGCGGTCGGTGAAACACCCAATATCGACCGCATCGGCCGGGAAGGGGCGAAGTTCATGACCTACTATGCCGAGCAGAGCTGCACGGCAGGGCGGACCGCGTTCATCACCGGCATGCAGCCGGTGCGAGTCGGCATGGTTCTACCGGAGATTCCCGGAAGCCCGTCCTACCTGCGGGCCGGCACGCCTCACCTTGCCAAGTTCCTGTATGATCTCGGCTACTCGACAGGGGAATTCGGCAAAAACCATCTCGGAGATACCACCGAATCCCTGCCGACGGCACACGGGTTCCAGGAATTTTGGGGCTACCTCTATCACCTCGATGCCATGCAGGGGGTGAGCTTCCCCGACATCAACAAGACCGCAACCGAGCAGGGGATCGCACCACCTTGCAAGAACACGCCGATCCCCGGCCTAAGGGAAGACCCGGCTTCCGTGGACGCCAAGACCACGACCTGTCTCACGCCGCCGCGCCCAATGCTCGCATGCGCATCCTCCGACGGATCCCCGGCAAATCAATCCTGTAAGGACGAAGGGCCGCTGACGCTGGAGCGCTCAAAAACCATTGACGAGGAGATCTCGGCCAAGGTCATCGACTTCCTAGACAGGAATGACCCGAAGAAGACCAACAAGCCCTTCTTCGTCTGGTACAATCCGGCCCGCATGCATATCACGACAGTGTTGCCCGACAAATATCTGAACATGGTCGGCGAAGTCGGCGGCAAGGATTGGGGCGTCAACGAAGCCGGCATGAAGCAGATGGACGACAACATCGGCTACGTTTTGAAGAAGCTCGAGGAGATAGGAGAACTCGACAACACGATCATCGTCTTCACCACCGACAACGGCGCCGAGACGATCACATTCCCGGACGGCGGCACGACCCCGTTCAAAGGCGGAAAGCTCAGCACTTGGGAAGGCGGCATGCGGGCGCCGCTTGTGGTTCGCTGGCCGGGGCACATCGAGCCCGGTACGGTCAAGAACGACATGTTCTCGGCGCTCGACTGGCTGCCGACGTTTGTGAACATCGCAGGCGGCCCGAAGGGCGATGGTCTTAAGAAAGAGATCGAGGCGGGTACGTATCCCGGGATTGTCAAGACCACGCTCGACGGCATCGACCAGCGTGACTACCTGGAAGGCAAGTCTCCATCCGCGCGCGACAGTTTCTTGTACTATTCTGGCAAGGAGCCGTCGGCTGTGCGCTACAAGAACTGGAAGATGTATTTCGCCATGGTCTCCGACGATCCGGCTGGCTTTATTGGCGGGGTGATGCCGTACGCCTGGACACAGGTCGTCAACATCAAGCGCGACCCGTTCGAGACCTCGGTCGGGCAGCAGATCAAGACACTCTTCGGTATGGGCGGTGCCATCGCTTCGCCGTCCACCGCCTATGTCTATGACTGGAACATCCTGCCCATCGGGCAGCAGTTGTGGCTGAAGCATCTCGAGACCTACATCGACTTCCCGCCGCTTCAGAGCCCTGCAAGCTACAATCTGGAGCAGGTCATGCAGCAGGTCCGGGAGATGAAGACAGGTCACGATTGACGCGCGCAGTTTCGTAACGACGTCGGAGCGGGCCCCCTTCGTGGCGTCCGCTCTGTGCTTCACCTGTCAGTTCCTTGGCTCCCCCGATCGCCTCTATGCTATCGGTACGCAACGGATCGGGAGCCTCCGCGAGATTGATGAAAACGATGTCGCCCGAGCCTGGCTCGGGGAGCTGACGAAACGAGAACTTCTCTTGAACAGTGCGTTGCACCTGTCTGTTCTGGCCGGAATTGGCGTGACGGTTCTGCTGCTGTTTGGCTTCGGTGTCGCCTTCATGAGATACCGCCACGAACCGGGAGCCGCCGCATTGTTCATGGGCGGCTCTCTGTTTCCTGGGTGCGTCGCTCTTCCGGCTTCTGCAGGACATCAGGCTGTCGCAAGCTGAGCACGACGACCGTCAGTTGCGATGATCGCCGAATTGCTCAAGGCGCTCTCGCCTCATCAGAAATGGAAGGACACCCCGACGATCGGCCCCTGTTGGACGACGTCGAAGACAAAACCATCGTTTTCGTAGTTGACGCCCAGTGCGCGGTATCCGGCCACTGCCGAGATGGTGTCGTTGAATTTGTAGCCGAGGCCGAGGCCCACGTCCCAGTCAACGTCGGCGCCACCACCGCCCACCAGACCCCATCCCGTGAGATAGATTTCCGGGGTGAAGAAGTAGTTCCCGCGCAGGCCGACAACGGCATCCACCCACGTGGCACTGTCTTCCCGCTCCACGCCGGCCAGAAGTCCGCCATTGAAGGAGATGTCTGTCTCGACCGACCAGACTTTCACGCCGCCGACCACGTCAAGGTGGCCATTCTGATCTTCGAGCACCGCGTAACCCACGCCGAGAAGTCCTGCGAAGGTCTTCGATGTCACGTCGACGCTGTCGGCGAAGATGCCGCGGGGGGTATGCGCATCCGCACCCAGTTTGGTGTAGATCACGTCACCGACGATGCTGAAGCGATCATATCGTGCTTCGCCTGTCGCCATGAAGGCGAAGTCGAGATTGTCGAGAATGTCGCCGAAATCGGCATCTATGTCGACCTCGGGAAGCCCGAATTGCCGTACGTCCCCTGAAATCCCGGCAGCCCAGAAGTATGGAGCGACCGTGAATTCCCAGCCGCTCTGGGTCTCGACCGTTTTCGCTTCGGGCGTGAGCGGTGTGAGATCCGCGGCATTGCCGATCGATGCGGCAGAAACACCGGCCAGCAAGACTATCGCATGCAAGTGAATGGTCTTCATGAGAATCCCCCGATCTCGTTTGAACGCAGCACTGCTTCGAGTGAGGACTGTGTGGCGGGAAATGGATTCCCGCAACATGAAACAACTGTTGGGGTTGCTGTCGAGAAGGGAAAACCTAAGGGTGTGGCCCGCCGGCATCAGGCCTGTCTCCCGCTGGGAGGAGAGGGAAACGCGGTCAAAGTGGCGTTTCCCTGTTGAAGATCAATAGCAAGGCGGGTACGGATAGTAGCCGCATTGCTGGTCGTTGTAGTAGGGATAGTAGGGGCGGGCTGCAGCGGCCCCGATAGCGGCGCCGGCGACCACGCCGGCTGCGACCGGAGCACCGCGATACCAGGCGCCGTGGTAGACGGGTGCGTGCCAATAGGTGCCTCCGACACGGTTGATGTTGGTGTCGCCAATATGCACGTCGTCTCCACGGAAGTCGCCGCGGAAATTACCTCCCGCGAAGTCTCCGCCGTGGAATCCGCCGCCCCCGAAGCTGCCGCCGCCATGGAAGCCACCGAAGCCCCCGCCGCCAAATCCTCCTCCACCCCCGAAGTGATCGATGAACAGCGCGGCCGGCCCAGACACACCGCTTAGGGTGCCCTCCAGAATGGTGATGTCGAAGGTCAGCGTCGTGCCATCGAGTTTCGGAGTCTTCAGAGTCACGACGGCGTCGCTGACGTCCGATCCATCGCCGCCCAGCACCGACACAGTCGCATTCGGTGGATCGACTGCGAAATTGTCCTTCCCCTCATCCCATTGCATGATGAACTGTTCGGTTGCCACATGACCGGCGGCTCGCACCGGTCGGTCAGCAAAGACGATCGAGTTTGCGGAGACACCGGTCAGAACGAGCTTGCCGTTTTCGATTTTGGCTCCGGCCGAATTGATGACCGCCAGCGACGGCACCGGGCCGGTTGGCGTGACTATCCCAATAGACTTTTCCAGCGGTACGTGCGGCTTCTTCGGGGTGTCCTGCGCAAAGACCGCGGAGGTCAGCGCAAAACTTCCTGCAAAGATCAGCGTAGCGAAACGATCGATTTTCATGGTGATATCCTCCCAGCGGCGACGGGCGGCATGCCGTCGCCTGATGAACCCATTTGGAATCTGCTGTCACAAGTCTTTGAGGCGCATCATCCTTAGTCCTTGAACATCTGCTTCCAGTCCGCCTTCATGTCGATGATGGTCCAGCCGGTGATCGCCGCCGCGTCGAGCGCCTTGTCGAGGCGGCCGAATTCGGTATTGCGGTCGTAGGCATATTCGCGCTCCGCATCAGTGTGATGAACGAGCATGCCGAGACGCGCAGGCGCACCCGCCATCGTCGTCCACTGCAGCATTTCGAGATCGCCGTCGGAATTGCCGAAGGCGGCAATCGGCCGGCGGCCGATCTGCTCGTTGATCCCGACCGGCTTGCCGGCCTTGTCATCGATGAAGTTGACTTCCGGCAGACGGTGCAAGGTCGGCGTGTCGTCCTGCATCTTGAACTCCGTCTTGATCGAGGAACCGATAACCTGCTCCGGTGGGACGCCATAGACCTTCTCCGTCCATGGCCGCATGAACTCAACGCCGCCACCCGACGCGATGAACGTCTTGAAGCCGTTCGCGCGCAGGTAGGAAAGCAGCTCGACCATCGGCTGGTACACGAGTTCGGTGTAGGGCCGCTTGAACTTCGGGTCGCGTGCCGTGGAAAGCCAGTCCGTGACGACCTTCTGGAAATCGTCGTTTGTCATTCCCGCATGGGTGGCCATGATGAGTTGCAGGAGGCCTTTTTCGCCCGAAGCGGCAAGTGTCTTCATATCGCCTTCGAGCACTGCCTTGAACGGCTGTACATTTTTCCATTCCGGATGCTGCGGAGCGAGCGTCTTCACGCGGTCCAGAGCGAAGGCAAGCTGCGTGTACATGGGATGCTCGACCCAGAGCGTGCCGTCATTGTCGAACACCGCAATGCGTTCGGGTTCCGGCACGAAGTCGGGCGAACCCTGCTTGGAAACCTTCTCGACAAAGGAGACGATAGCTGCCTTGGGCGCTGTATCGTTCCACGACGGCAGCGGATCGCTCTGGGCCTGTGCCGAAGCCGCGAGGAAAAGCGCTGCGATGACAATCGAGATCGCGCTCCGTGCCAAGTTGACGAGGTGGCGGACATTAAACATTGGATGTACCCCATCAGTGAGAGTCCGGCCCGGCGAGTTGCACTCCACCAGCGCTTTCCAAGTCTACCGAATGCGTTCTCCCACCGATATTGCCCTTTGGGGAATCGAAGAACTCCAGCGGCAATCAACAGTGGTGCTTGCAGCGGATGACGCCACACCAAAAAGGTGTTATCGTCGCGCAGTTTGGGGGGACGACCAATGGCCTTGGGCCAGGGGGCAGGTCGATTGCGGTGCGCTGGTGTCTTGCTGGCGTGGGTTTTGCTGATCGCTTCGAACTGCTGCGCCATCGCGTCGGAGACGTCGCAGGCAATCGTTGATCGGGTTCCACGGGTTCTCATTCTCTACCCATACGACGAGAGGCTCGTGGCGACGACCGTTGCCGGAGAGGCGTTGCGAAGCCGCTTGCTGCAAGCCACAGACAGCAGGATCGACCTGTTTTCGGAGTTCCTCGATCTGTCGAGATTCCCGGAATCCGATCACGTCGCGCGCATGGCGCGATACCTTGCGGAGAAGTACGCCAATTACCGCCCGGATGTGGTTGTCGCGCTCGGCAAGGAGTCTGCCAGCTTCATATCGACCAGCCGCGAAACGATCGCTCCCGATGCGAAGATAGTGGCGGCAGGCTTCGGCAACTCCACTGCGGAGAACATCGATCTACCCGATGACGTGATCGGGGCGTTCACGACATTCGACATTCTGAAGACGGCTGAAATGGCCCGCAGCCTGCAGCCCAGTGCCCGTCATCTCTACATCATCGGCGGATCGTCGGAGTTCGACCGAGGATGGCTGGCGACGGCGCGCGCCGATCTCGACGAGTTCTCCAAGTCGTACGAAACGACATACCTCGAAGATTTGACGATCGATGAATTCATCGATCGTGCAGCCCATGTCCCCCCGACAGCATCATCCTGGCGCTGACGGTGTTCAAAGATCGGGCAGGGCGGAATTTCATCCCGCGTGAGGCGATCAGGCAAATAGCAACAACGGCCAGCGCTCCAGTCTATGCCCCCTATCAGACCTACATCGGCTACGGCGTCGTCGGCGGCAATACCGTCACATTCGACACTTTGGGCGTCACCGTCGGAAATCTTGTCCTCGATCTCATAGCCGGGCGGGCGGTCTCGGATATTCAAGCGCCGCAGACATACGTTGTCGATGCCCGGCAGCTCCGGCGTTGGGGGCTTTCGGAGGTGAACCTGCCTGCGGGCACCATCCAGATGCACAAAGAAAAGAGCCTCTGGGAAGAACACTGGCTGGCGGCAGCGGCGACGCTCGGACTCGTTTTGATGCAGGCGGGCATCATCGCCGCGCTGCTGCTCGAGCGACGCCGTCGCCACGATGCGGAGAGCAGGTCACGCCTTCACCTGCTCGAAGCTGTCCATCTCAACCAGTCCGCAACGGCCGGCGCCTTGTCGTCGTCGGTCGCCCACGAACTGAACCAGCCTCTGGCGGCCATCCGAAACAATGCCGAGGCTGCGTCGGTGCTGCTGCGAAGTGGCAGCCCCGATCTGGAGTTGATCCAGCAGATACTTCTCGACATCCAGGAGGACGATCAGCGTGCGGGCGACATCATTGGCCGGATGAGAGGATTGCTCAAGAAGAGAAGCGAGATCGATTGGCAGGAGTTCGACCTGAACGACGTGGCTTCGAGTGCAATCCATATCATTCATGGCGAGGCCGAACGCAGGGGGATCACACTCAATACAAATCGACCGACGACGGAGCTGCCGGTGCGGGCGGACAAGGTCCATGTGCAGCAGGTCGTTCTCAATCTGGCCACCAATGCGATGGACGCCATGTCGGACGCTCCAGCCAAAAGAATGCTCACCTTTGCGACAGGAGTGGCGAACGAGAAGGCGGAGCTTTGTGTCGCGGACACAGGCAACGGCATTCCCGAAGACAGGTTGTCCAGCATCTTCGAGCCGTTCTACACGACCAAGCAGGCGGGCACGGGGCTGGGTCTTTCCATCGCGCGCGCCATTGTCGAAACATACGGCGGCACGATCTCTGCAGATAACCAGCCCGAAGGCGGCGCCATCTTCCGCGTGGTCCTGCCTCTCGCCCGACGGGGGAGCCAAGGTTGATGAAACCGGTCATCCACATCGTCGATGACGACGAATCCTTCCGAACGGCAACTGCACGGCTCCTCTCAGCCTTTGGTCTCAAGGTTGAAGCCTATGAGTCCGGAGATCAGTTTCTTGACCGCCTCCCAACTTGCGAGCCCGGCTGCGTTCTCCTGGACTTGCAGATGCCCGGCTTATCCGGACCGCAAGTTCAACATCGACTCTCCGCGCTTGCACCTCTTATCCCGGTCGTATTCCTGACGGGCGAAGGTGACATAAAGGCAGGCGTCGACGCGATGAAAGCAGGCGCACAGGACTTCTTGGAAAAGACCGGCTCGGCGGCGGTGCTGATGGAGGCGATCGAGCGAGCGCTAGCGCAATATGAGAGGCGACGGGCCGAGCACGACCGTCTGCAGAAACTGAGAGCCTTGATTGCTAGCTTGAGCGCGCGTGAAGCCGAAGTCTTTGGGCTGATCATCCGTGGCCATCTCAACAAGCAGATTGCGTATGCCCTTGGCATATCGGAGCGAACGGTGAAGGTGCATCGCCATAAGGTCATGGAGAAGCTCGCAGCAAAATCGCTGGCGGAGGTCGTATCGATCGCCGCCGACATCGGTCGTACCGCGACCCCCAGTGATCGGACGATCTTCCCCTAAGGGCAATATCAACCGACCGCCGACACGCCTAGAATGACAGACAGTTGCGTATCACGCGCACTGTCACGCATGGGGGCATGAGGTGGGAAAGCTGCGCCGCACTGTCGCTGTCGTCGATGATGATGCGAGCCTACGTCGAAGCGTCGGTCGGCTCCTCAATGCCTACGGATTTGTGGCTGTCGAATATGCATCGGCGGAAGCTTTTCTCGTCCGCGATCCGAAGACGCCGATCGACTGTCTCGTGCTGGACATCGACCTCGGAGGCATGTCCGGCATCGAACTGCAGCGCAGGCTGAAAGGGGCTGGAGCGAAGCTGCCGATCATCTTCATCACCGCCCTGGAAGACATGCGCCTGCAGACCGAGGCGGAGCAGGCTGGATGTATCGCATATTTGCGGAAGCCCTTCGCGGGATCCGTACTCATCGACGCAATCAAGAAGGCGCTCGGATTATGAGTTCTTGATCGAGGAGAGACCGCCACGACGGCAGGTCAAAAGGCGGACCAGTTATTCACCCCTGGCAGGGAGGCTGAACATGGAATGGCTCAGACACTGGCGGCCGATGGCCGAAGCGCTGGCAATGGCATCATGCCTTAGTGTGCATCCGATTCTTGTCGGAACGGCATCTGCGCAGCAAGCGAAGCCCAACATCCTGTTCATTCTCGGCGACAATATCGGCTACGGCGACATCGGAGTTTACGGAGGGGGGGAGTTGCGCGGGTCGCCGACGCCGCGCATCGACCAGCTCGCCTCCGAGGGACTGCGGTTGACGCAGTTTCTGGTCGAGCCTTCCTGCACGCCCTCGCGCGCCGCCTTGATGACAGGGCGGTATTCCATCCGTTCCGGACTGTCACTGGTTGCGGTTCCCGGCACTCAATTCTCACTGCCTGAGAACGAGATCACCATGGCGGAGATGCTGCACGACGCCGGCTACGCTACTGCTATCTTCGGCAAGTGGCACCTCGGCGCGCAAACCTACAGTCAACCGCAAAACCAGGGTTTCGATGAATACTACGGAATTCCGCCCGGCGACACCTGGGACGCGTTTGGAATGATCCGCCAGGGCAAGCAGACAAACACGCTCGATATCCCTCTCGACAAGGGTCCGCAAATTGTCGAGGCGAACCGAGGCGAGCCACTCAAATCCGTGAAACCATATACCGAGGAAGTGCGTCGCGAGATCGACTGGGAGCTGGTGGATCACGGTGTCGACTTCATGAGACGTCAGAAGGCGGCAGGCAAGCCGTTCTTCCTGTACTTGCCGATTTCCCGAACCCACTATCCGAACCTGGCCTCGAAGCGGTTCGAAGGCGCGTCCCGGATCGGCCAGTTCGGCAACTCCCTGGTGGAGGGCGATGCCATTATCGGCACGATGCTGGACGCGTTGAAGGAGCTTAGTGCAGAGGAAGACACCATCGTCGTCTTCGCCTCCGACAATGGGCCGGACGGTCCGGGCGTGATCAGGTTCGGCGCCGACATGCCAGACATGGGAGCCTCGGGACCTTACCGCGGCGCGCTTGGCGAAGTAAGCGAAGGCGCCATCCGCACCGCCGCCATGATCCGCTGGCCGGGAAGGATCAAGCCGCGAACCTCATATGCGATGTTCTCGATCATGGACTTCTTCCCGACGTTCGCCCGCATTGCAGGCGGCAAAGTTCCGGACGACCGGCCGATCGACGGCGTCGACCAGGGCAAGCTCCTGCTCGGCGAAGATGACGGCGGAGCGCGCCAGCATTTGCTGACCTTCGTCGGATCGGAACTAGTCGCAGTCCGCTGGAAACAGTTCCGGGCCTATTTTGCCGACGTAGCGCCGGGCCGCAGCGGTGCGGGCGGCGCAACTCTGATGGGCGGCGTGGGCGCGAGCGCTGCACCCATGAACGGTTATCCCCAGGTGTTCAACATCGAGGCCGACCCGCAGGAGGAGCACAATATCGGCGCGATGTACGACTGGGTTCTCGGACCGATATTGAAGGCAGTGGAGGGATACAAGATGACCCTCCAACGATCTCCCAATCCGCCTGCGGCAAACATGACGAGGTTCTGATCCTGTGCTGCTCTGGGCATGATAAACGACTGGGCGAAAGCCAAATTCTCTGCGGCGGTGAGACCTGCCCGTCATCGTTCGTCTTGAAGCCATTTTGCCCAAAGCTGCATCATGCCCAATGCGCAGAAAATGCAGGCCTTCGACCTTGCCGTTTTTCACTTTCGTACTCACGAAGCAGAATGTCGTTTGGCAGTTAACCGTGAGAATGCGCCGTTTCACGCTACCAATGGCATTTAATCTGAGATTCGCGGGGGCGATTATCGGCCACTAACCGCTTCTAATGCATCAGCAACGTTTTGAAATGGAGGCAATTTCTCGAAGAGATAGCCTCCGACAGCCGACACACTAATCACTGCGATTCTCAAGTAATGTGCCAAAAACGGCATTCTCACGCTAACTGCCGCGTCTCGAATTAAGTGTCGAGGTATCCTCTTGAAGTCGTTGCAGACAGAATCTCATGCATTAAATGCAAAACGACATCAGCCACTGAATGGAACAGCCTCAAATGCAAGTCCAGGTCAAAGCGTTGTGAAACCGAACACCTCTGGCGCCTTGCAGCGGTTCAGGGCATCCTGTGATGGCTGAAAATTGTGTTTATGGCACTTGGAGGAATGCCGATGCGCTGCTTTACCGTGCTTGGACCCTCGCAGACCGGAAAATCAACAGTCGTGGAAAAGCTCGGCTCCCTGGAGGGGGCGCCGAGAAAATCCAGCTCCCCTTATGGATTGAACCTCACAAAATTCACCTTTGGAAACGAGGCGTGGTGTGCGCTGGATGCGCCAGGACCCAACGAAGCGTTGGCGCATGCACAGCACGCGCTTCTTGCCAGCGACGCCTGCATCCTGTGCGTTTCATCGGCACCCGAGGAAGCTGTGCTCGCCGCGCCCTATCTGCGGATAGTCGAAGCCTCGGGGACGCCTTGCATCCTCTTCGTCAACCGGATGGACGAACCGAGAGGGCGGCTGAGGGACGTGATCGCCGCGCTTCAAGACTACGCCAACCACACGCTTTTGCTTCGCCAGATCCCGATCCGCGAGGGGGACAGGATCATAGGCAGTTGCGATCTGATTTCGGAACGGGCGTGGCGCTACCGGGAAAGCCAGACTTCGGCGCTGATCGCAATCCCCGAAAGCGCCGCCGAGCGCGAGCACGAAGCGCGCAGCGAGCTCCTGGAACACCTGTCCGAATTCGATGACTGGCTTCTCGAGGAATTGATCGAAGATCGCGAGCCGCCCAGCGACGCGCTCTATGCCATCTCATCGCGGGTTCTCAGGGAAAACAGGATTATTCCAGTCCTGATCGGTGCCGCAAGTCACGGCAACGGCATGATGAGGATGATGAAGGTGCTGCGCCACGAGGCGCCGCCGGTAGGGGTTCTTCGGCAGCGTCTCGCTCGTGCAGGCAATGTCGATGAAAACAAGCTGACCGCCGTGAGCTTCCATGCCTATCATCGCCAGAATGTCGGTAAGACAGTGCTCGTGCGCGCGCTTGGCGAGGGACTGCGGCAGGGCGCATCACTGGGCGGCTCCAGCCTCGGCGCAGTACAGGATCTCGCAAACGGGCGGTCCAATTCGGCGGTTGTGGCTGCGCCGGGGGATGTGTTTGCGACGGTCAAGTCCGACCACTTGCCCGTCCCTTCGCTGTTGACATCAAACGCGGTGGTCGCCCCGCCTGAGTGGACGGAACCACCCACGCCGATGCTTGAAAGGATCCTAGTTCCGGTCAGCGATCGCGATGAAAATAAGCTTTCCGAAACGCTGGCAAAACTTTCCGAGACGGATCGCGGTCTCAAAGTCTTGCAGGAGGAAGGCACGGGCGCTCAACTCGTCCGCGCCCAAGGGCCGGTGCATCTGCGTGATCTCTGCCGGACGCTGTCCGATGTCTTTCACATCGGCGTAACCGATCGAACGCCCAGCCCGATCTACCGCGAGACAATTGCGAAACCATCTGAGGTTCATTACCGTCACCGCAAACAGACCGGCGGTGCCGGACAGTTCGCGGATGTGAAGCTGAGTATTCGCCCCAATGAGCGCGGCCGGGGCTTCACCTTCAGCGAAACGGTCAAGGGCGGCGTCGTTCCGCGCAACTACATCCCTGCCGTTGAAGCGGGCGCGCGCGAAGCGATGGAGAAAGGGCCACTAGGCTTCCAGGTCATCGATGTCGGCGTAACGCTGTACGATGGTCAGCACCATGCCGTCGACAGTTCGGAACACGCCTTCCGGACTGCGTCGAAAATGGGAGTGCGACAGGCGCTTTCCGAAGGGACGGCAGTTTTAATGCAACCGGTCTTCCGCAGCGAAATTCACATTCCGTCGATCTATTCCGGCAGCCTCGTCCAGATCGTCTCCGCTCTCAAGGGTCAGGTTCTCGGCTTCGACCGGGATGAAACCGCTAAGGGATGGGACATCTTCCGGGCGCTCATTCCGGGCGGCGCACTTGACGATCTGGCGCGGGCGCTGCGCTCGGCGACGCAGGGCATTGGTTATTTTTCCAAGACCTTCGATCACTTCGAGGAGCTATACGGCAAGGAAGCGGACGCCATCGTGAGGGCACATGAGGAACCAGGCGTCGCACACTGAAACGTTCGCGCCACTTCATGCTCATCGCAGAATGGGGCACATGTCGTTTGGCAGTTACCCGTGAGAATGCGCCGTTTTTGCCGCGTCTAGAATTAAGTGTCTAGGTATCCTATTGAAATCGTTGCATTCGCGGCGCTCACCGAAACTTCGCCGCCGATAGACCCGAGCAGGGCAACACGATGGGGTCCGTTGGTGGGAAGCGGGACGAACTCTTCAGCAAAAGCCGGTGAGTGCGAGCTGTTACCGGGCAGGGTCGGAAAATGTCATGTTTGGTGACGCTGTGTCATGTCGCTTGACGCGTGATAGCATCAGGTGACTTGCGACACGGAGTTTGACTGTGTTCCGGCGTCCAAAATTTTGGATACGATGACGTAATTGCTCGCCTTCGTTCTTCGAATGACGCTCAATAGTTGAGCCCCATTCTCGAAGGAGACTCTCATGAAACACTATGTTGGCCTGGACGTATCGCAACGGGAAACAGCCGTTTGCATCGTGGATGAGACCGGAAGACTGATCTTCGAAGGTAGGGCTAAGTCGAATCCCGGAGCCCTGGCAGAGCTGATCCGGAGGAAAGCGCGCCGTTTGCGGAACGCATTGGCTTCGAAACTGGAGCTATGTCGAGCTGGCTGTGGCATGAGCTCAGGCGTATCGACCTACCTGTCGTCTGCATCGACGCACGGCACGCGAAAGCCGCCTTATCGGTGCGCATGAACAAGAGCGACGAGAATGATGCCCGAGGCTTAGCGGAGCTGGTTCGCATCGGTTGGTACAGGGAGGTGAAGGTCAAGAGTGCCGAGAGCCAGCAGGTTCGCTCCCTCCTCGTCACCCGCTCGCGCCTGATCGAAATAAGACGGGCGATAGAAAACCAAATACGAGCGATGGTGAAGGAGTATGGACTGCTCTTCGATCGCGCCATTGGATCGATGTTCCGGCGTAAGGTGGGGGAATTGGTCGATGCCGAACACGCTCTCAACGATGTTATCGCCCCGCTGCTTTCCATTCATGAACAAGTTTGCGGCGAACAGGAGAAGCTCGACAAGCGGATCGCCGCTCTTGCACGCTCCGACGAAACAACCCGTCGGCTGATGACCGTACCGGGCATCGGCGTCGTCACAGCACTGACGTTCCGTCACACCATCGACGATCCGAGTCGGTTCCGATCGGCCGCGACGGTTGGCGCATATCTCGGTCTGACACCCAGGCGAAAGCAATCTGGAGAGAGCGACACGAACGGAAAGACATCGGTCCATTGCTATGCTCTCACAACACGCGTCGCGTGTCTCATATCGGTACTGGTTTAAGCCTCAGGGAAAGGATTCGATAAAAATCGATCAATCGTCCATTTTGTCTGCGTCTTTTAGCCTGGATGAAATGTCTTCCCGACGATTGAGCGCTCGCAAACTTATCGAGGAAAACATGGGACGCTCATCGGCACCGGTTGAAGGCATTGTCGTCATAGTGATCGATACTGACGAAGCCGCCCGAGCAATCGACCGGGCACTCGCCGAGACGGGCGCGGCTACCTTCGTGGCTCACGACGACGAGAGCTGCTAGGCTCTGATGAAGCGGATCTCACCACACTTTGCCGTAGTTGGTACGTCGAGGAGCAGCGGTGGTCGGCAAAGCCTTGTGTGGTATCTCTTCTCTGACCCTGACTGCCGAACGATCATCTATTCCTCGCGGGGAGCAGCTAAAGCTTCTCGTTCGGTTCGTGCGCCGACAAGTGTTCAAATATCCGGGTCGGCCGGATCAGCGAGGTCACCCGGACGGCGGAAACTATTCCCGGTCCATTTGACCATTGCGGGCAGGACGACCTCTGATTTTCGATGTATAGTCGCAATGCAGCTCGTCGATTGTTGCGCGGAGATAGGTGATGCAGGTGTCAGACGCGACAACTACCATCGGTAGTGACGAAAACAGCTTCGCATCGCGAAATATTCGTCGTGTAATATTCGGTTCTTCCCTGGGGACGGCATTCGAATGGTATGATTTCTTCGTCTATGGGACGCTCGCGACCGTTCTTGGGCCTCTCTTCTTCTCGAAGGAACTTGGCGAAACTGGAGTTTTGCTTGCTAGCTTCGCGACTTATGGTACCGGTCTTCTGGCGAGGCCACTAGGATCCGCGGTTTTCGGCAGACTGGGCGACCTCTCCGGGCGAAAGAAGACTTTCATTGTGACGATCACGCTGATGGGCGTATCGACTGCCATGATCGGCCTGCTTCCTACGTACGACTCCGCAGGCGTCAGCGCGACCATCATGCTCGTCACGCTCCGGTGCATTCAAGGTTTCGCAATCGGCGGAGAGTATGGGGGCGCCGCATCCGGAAAAGGCTGACCCTGCGCGAGTGGACTATCCGATGGCACTTGCCACACTGTTCGTCCTCGCTCTGCTAGTGTGCGCGTGCTACGGGGTGCTCGCCGCCTATCTGGCGGAACTCTTTCCCGCAAACATCCGCTACACTTCGGTATCGATGCCCTATCATATCGGTGCCTATTTCGGCGGGTTCATGCTGTACTTCGCGACGCTGATATCGTCAGCCACAGGGAACATCTACGACGGGCTGTGGTATTCCGTAGTCCTCATAGGAGCTTCATTCATGGTCGGCCTCATTGGCGTTCCGGAAACCAGGTATTGCTCCATCAACTGAGGATCCGCATTCACCGGATCTCGAAGCGGTCAAAATTGCAACCGAGCGGTCGTAAGTTGCGATCACGCTGTCCGCCTGCGCTGTCGGTTCCAGTGATCATCTATGCGATGCCGACGGCCGCGATTATGACAATGAGCATCGCGGTGACTAGCGCTGCCTCCCACTTTGTAAGACGTCCAAAATCGCAGTCAGCGGGGCAGCGGTTGTCATTTGCAGGGGACGGTGACGGACGGGGTCTGGCGAGATACATTTGTTTGACGCTGCTCTGCTTGCCTCGGTTATGCCACTTCATTTCGGTCCCGCCGCCCCCAGGTTCGTATGGCGCGTTGATGGATGCGACATGTAACGCGTCCGGCCAGGCATCATTCGAAAACTCCGGCGCTCGCAACGTTGGCGGGCGGACACCAAACTCCCGCTCGCCAACATTCCGCTGTTCGCCCCTTTATGCGGGTATAGCCGGATATCGCTGAAGTTCCGCGGCAGACGCGGTGTCCGAAGCCTCCGTTTCCCAGCTTAGGAATTGCTCCGCCTGAGCCACGAAGAGCTCCGGATACTGGTAGAACGAACCATGGTTGGCATCGGGGTAGAGGATAAGCGAGGCGTTCGGCAGCTTTTGCTGCAAGGTGTAGGAGTTGATTGTCGGGGCAATCACGTCGTTATGGCCCTGCACAACCAACGTAGGCTGTGTGATTTTCGCCAGATAGTCAGACGCGCCTTCAAACTGCTTGCCGTAGTTCCCCAGGGCTTCGATCTGGCGAGGGGCTACCGTTTCATCGACTTCAGGGTCGCGGTCGAGCTGCCGAATGTGCTTGCGCTGGAGGAACCTCCGGCCTGCAGCCTGGCTCGCTGGCGTCGGCGAGAAGTGGACTGAGAGCCACAGAAGCTCAGGTGGGTCGTAGGTTGCGCCAAAGATCCTGGCAGCGTCTTCGGTCATCGGAGCAATGCCGACCCCACCACGCAGACCGGTACCCACAAGGATCAGACGACGCACGAGTGCAGGTGCTTGCAGGGCGATCTCCTGTGCTACCATGCCTCCGATGGAGAAGCCAAGAACGTCGACGGTTTCGAGACCGAGCGCCTTGATGAAAGAAATCGCGTTGGCGCCCATCTCATCAATCGTTGTCGGGACTTCGCCGGAACTGCTCGAAATCCCCGCGTTGTTGAAAAGGATCACTTCTCTGTCTTTCGCAAGCCCGTCCGTGACCGCCGGGTCCCAGTAATCCATGGTGCCAGTGAAGTGCTGATTGAATACCAAAGGGATCGTGCCTGGCTTGCCAAACCGACGGTACGCAAAACGGATGCCGTTGGCTTCAACGAACTGCGTGGGCGATGTCTGATGGGTATGCTGAGTCATATCTCAAATCCTTGGGCGTAGATCGCCGCTGTTAAGCCACCCTGCGGTGGACCGGGTCTATCTAGGTGTGGAAATCGAGCGCTGGTAATGCTTTTAAAGTGCACTTCCATGCCCGACAGGCATGGAGGATGCGTCGCTTAATTCCTGGACGCTGACCGGGAGATGCTAGCGGCGGCCTCGCGAGCCGCCTTGTAAGTTACTGACATAATTTGGAATGTCTTGACTAAACACGCACCGCTTCGGGCTATCGCTAACGCCCCAAGGGACGCGCGCTTGGCTGCTGCTGCGATATGCCCGCTGTGGAAGAGTGGCGGCTTTTGCAATCCGAACCCGCAAGGCGCCTGACAGGAGCGGCCTCGCCTCCCGGGATCAAAATGCGCGTTTTGTTCAAAAGTGTTCTCCAAATCCTATCCGGTTGATGTGTTCCGAGTAGAAGCGAACAATCGAAAATGGAGAAGGTTGCCATGGGCCAGAATGAGAAAATCGGCGTAGGGATCATCGGAGCCGGCAACTGGGCACGGCGCGGACATCTCCCTGTTCTCTCCCTGCTTCCGGAATTCGAAGTGAGAGGGATCTTCGCACGCAGATCTGAGGCAGCAGCAGACGCAGCGCGTGATTTCGGCGTCGAGAAGACATTCGAGGATTTAGAAAGCCTCGTAGCTAGTCCCGACGTCGACCTGGTCTGCGTATTGAACACCGCGCCACAACATGAACAAGCAATTCGGGCGGCTGTATCGGCGGGCAAGCACGTCTATTCGGAGTGGCCACTGACAACTAGCACTGAGGTCGCGCTCGACCTTCGCAACGCCGCCAACGGCAAGGGTGTCAAGCACTACGTCGGGCTTCAGCGACGTCTTGCTCCGGTCGCTCGGGAAATGCGCTCCCTGCTGGATGCCGGATACATCGGAGACGTTCGTTCGGTCCGACTCCACGTCAGCGTGAACTACTTCCAAAAAGTGCTGCCATACGCTCTCCGATGGACCGCGCCTCCCGAAAACTTCTCAAGTTTGCTCGCGATTTATGCAGGGCATTTCCTCGACATGATTTTCGGTGTCACCGGGAGGCCCAAAAGCCTCTTCGCGGCCCTGAAGAACAACTTCCCGGAGGTTACGGTGCGCGAAACCGGGGAGACGATCGTCACAAGCAATGCTGACGAGATCATGATTACTTTCGTACTCGAAACGGGCGCCCTGTTTTCGTTTCATCTTGAAGGGGCGAAGCACAACAATAGCGGCGTCCGCCTCGACGTGACCGGGTTCGAAGGCGACCTCGTCATGACGAACACTTCCGCGTTCGGAGAGGTCGGTGAGGACTACGTTCTGGAAGGTGCCCGAGGCGACCGCCAACCTCTTCAAAGGATGGCAATCTCCCAAACCCACCCGCTGTTGGAATCGTCCGGCCTTCCCTCGAGCGTTACCGAACTGGGCTACAATTACGCCGCCATTGCGCGGAACATACTTTCAAATGAGGGTGGCGTGCCCACATTCGACGATGCAATCTATTTCCAGCGCCTGATTGACACGATCCAGCAGTCGGCAAGCCAGGGGGCTCTGCTTCCCGCGCCTTGAGCGCGCCCATAAGTTCTGTCTTCGAAACGTGAAGCAGCCTGCCACTCGAACGAGCGGCGGCAGCTGACTTGGGCGAGCTAATTCGAGACCGGGAGTCCAGCAGTCTCCAGGGCAGTCCGCATTTTCTCGCGGTAAGAAGGCGCGAAGCACCACATCTTATAATAGGCGTCCGCTTCCTGAACGCTGAAGCCGGGCTTCAACTTCAGCAGCGTTGCAACATGGGCCTTTGCTTCCGCAGTCCTGTCAAGGAAGGGCAGGGTATACGCCATGTGAAGGTGACTGATCCACAATTGCTCCACGTAGGATTTACGAAAGGCGTCGAACGCCAGATCGTACTCGTCATGTGCCCAGGCCCGTTTGGCGATAGCCCACCACCACCAACGCGGTGTGCTGGGAGCTGTAAGCGCGATGCCCTTCTTGGCGAGCTCGACGCCTTCGTCCCAGAAACCCGCGTAGGCCATCAAGTTTCCAAGCGGGCCGAGGGTTTGTGGATCATTAGGGTTGAGTGCAATGGCGCGCCTCGTCTCGATCCTCAACAGATCCGGCTGGCAGGCCATCCAAGCGGCACGAGCCACGAGGCCGCGAACGAAAGCGTCGTTTGGCGCAATCTCAACAGCCCGGTTTGCCGCCTCCACCGCCTTGTCGGCCAGATAAAGGCGGGTGGTGACACTGCTCGCCTCGGCAGAGGGAAGGGAGACGCCCCACGTTCTCTGATTGTTGAAGACAAGAACCAACGCCGCCCACGCAGCGGCATTCCTCGGGTCGGAGGCGGTCAAGCGCTCAAGGCACTCTCGCGCCTTCACAAGAGGCTCCAATATGGTGGCGTCGGTCGGCGTTCCCAAGACGCCCTGCACGATGCACTCGTAGGGCGTCATTTCGGGGATCGGCTTCGCTTGGATCCGCTTGTATTCCGCCGCTCCGATGGCTCCCCAGTAGCTGCCGATCATGGCGCTGGCCTGGCCAGAGATTTCGTCCTGTACAGCGAACAGGTTGGATTCCCTCAAGTCCGCCTCGAAGGTCTTGCTCCACACCTGCGCGCCTGTCCGTCCATCCGACAGCTGTATGTCGACGCGCAGAAGCTCGCCGTCTCGCCTCAGATCGCCTTCCACCAGATAATCAGCCTTCAAAGTGCGGCCAAGCTTCGTGGCGCTGTGAACTTGTCCCTTGAAGACCGATGTCTCGCTTCGAGAGAGAACCCGCAGCTCGCCGAAACGGCCGAGCGCCGAGATGATCTGTCGCGTCAACCCATCTGCAAACAGGTCGCCTCTTGAGTTGTCGGTATTACTCTCGAACGGAAGAACCGCCACGGTAGGCCCGCAGGAGCCCGAAACAGTCGCCCGATCATTCTCCTCGACGGGGGCGATCATGTAGCCTTGGCGTGGCACGGTTCGTATGAGGTCGCGCCCGCCGTCGCCGACCAAACGTCGAATTTCGGAAATACACTGCGTGAGCGAGTCTTCGGTCACCGTCAGGCCGGGCCAGTTCGTTGCCAACAGCTCGTCTTTGCTGACGACGCGTCCGATGTTGACCGCGAGATGCCGCAGCACCCCAAAAGACCTGTTTCGCAAGTCGATACGTGCGCCCGCGGCGTCTCGCAGCTCATGCCTTCTGAGATCGAGCGTCAGATCGCCAATCGCCAATTGATCCACTACGTTTAGATCGTGGGATCCTTCCATTTTCGGAAGGTAGGTCACAGGTCACTCCAAGTATTCAGGGCGCGCTTCGAGCCCTTGTAAAATGCACTCGCGAGAATGCACCCACTGGAATGAGGTTGCAAGAACAGCGCTCGTTTCCACGCACCAAAAACTCAGCGAAATATCAGACTCTTTCACCTCGATCTCAGGACCCACATGCTCCTGGCATTTATAGGATTGTTGCTGATGGCGAACAACTGGCGGGCGTTGGGCCTCCTTTGAAGGACTGCTGGAGAGACCAACAATTTGGGCGTGTGACCAATGTCGCCGTCGGAACTTCCTTGCAGAACACCGAATTGAGAAGGAGGGCGTTCCAATGACCGGGCAAATCAAACCTTTTACAGGCTATTCAAATGCTTGCGATCGGGCCGCTAGCGTTCCACGCGCTCGGTTCCTTGTCTGTCCATCTGCCCGACCTGCTGCTGGAAAGACCACTTTCCGGGCCTCTGAAGACGTCAAACCTGTCACCGTCCGGGGATAGCCAGAGATGTCGACCGGGAATGCACGCCATTTTTCCGACGTTACCTGGGGTGAGCCATCACCCAGCCCGGAAAGGCCGCTCCTCGCTACGGAAGCCACGGGCATTCCTGCACCGAAGGAATCAAGCTACGGCCCTCGTCTTCATACCGTGTCGCAACCTCGGACGAACCTCCCATCAGCGACCAGGGCAAAGAAGTTCGCCCTTCGCGACAACGGAACAATTCTGGACAGGCGGACGCAGGAATGGACACATGCGAGCGCAACGGTCGATGATATAAAATGCGACGGTGCAACAACGATGAGCGTCGAGGCGAGGGCTCCGACCCTCGTCCTGATCCTCGAAGAAGTTGGTCGAAAGCTGGATTTCGAAACTTGCGGAGGCGTCAGTGTGGGTTTTGCCGATGCCGGGCGGGGCTGCGTGACATTCCTGCCTGGTGGCAGTATGGCCACCGGCTACTCCTCGTCGCTGAAGTTTGTTCGCCGCATGGTCCTTGAGTTCGATGCCTGCGAGCTTGGACGCCTCCTTGAGAGACTGGGGCTTGCCGGAGGTGACGATCTTCTGTCTCCGCGTCTGATGGTGGCAGATGACCGCGTTGAGCGCCTGTGCCGACTGCTGGCGGAAGAGTGCTCAGAACCGGGTACGAACTCCGAGCAGTATTCGGACAGTCTCGTATTCGCTTTAATGGTTGGCGTCGCGAGGTGGCGCCGCAAGCCTTCGGGGAAACTTCCTCGGGGCGGCCTGGCACCCTGGCAGCTAAGACGCTCTCAAACCTTCATGCTCGAACACATTTCAGAAACGATACCACTTCAAACACTTGCGGATCTTGCAGGCGTGTCGCTGGCTCACTTTTCGAGGGCATTCAAAAGCTCCACCGGGCAATCGCCCTATCAATGGCTCATTGCCGCGCGCATCGAAAAGGCCAAGGCATATCTGCTCGAAGAGCCACTCCCGATTGCCGAGATCTCAGTCGCCCTAGGCTTCTGCGATCAAGCCCATATGACGCGCACTTTCCTCAAGGTGGTCGGAACCACGCCCTTGGCATGGCAGAGGGCGCACCTGACGGCAAACCCTGCGACCCGCTCTCATGAAGGGCGCCGTTGAGACTACTTCTCGTAGTCCTCCTGGAGGCAGCCTTCGACAAATTCGACGAATGCACGCGCCTTCTGGCTTGTCATTCGTCCAGTTGGGAAGACGGCCGAAAGACTGATGGGTGGCAATCCCCAGTCATCCAGCGCGGTCACGACTTCGCCCGACCGAAGCTCGGGGGCGAACGCAAACTCCGATGCGATGGTCAGCCCGGCGCCCGCGATAACCGCAGCGCGAAGTCCTTCCGTGGCGTTTACTCTCAGTCGGCCGTTGACGCTTACGGCCATCTCTGCCACGCCCTTTCGAAAGGTGAAGCTCTCACCGCCTCCATCTCTTGTATAGACGACGACTTCGTGTCCGATCAGATCGCTCGGGACGCTAGGCTTCCCATGTTGCTGAAAGTAGGACTGTGTCGCCATTACCAGTCTTCGCCGCTGCGCGATCTTTCGAACGGTCATAGTTGGATCGGTGAGTGGCCCCATGCGAAGGGCAACGTCGACTCCTTCCTCGACCAGGTCGACATTTCTGTCTTCTAGCAGCAGATCTATCTCGACATCGGGGTGGCGCGCCATGAAAGCCGGAAGCTTGGGTACGACATGGAGGCGCGCGAAGCAGACCGAAGCTGTTACTCGAAGCCTGCCAGAGAGGCCCGCGGCTACACCCCGCGCGGCCAGCACGGCCTCGCTGGCATCTTCTATCGTCCGCTTGGCGTAGGGATAGAAGTTTTCGCCTGCCTCCGTCGGTTTGAGCCCGCGCGTGGACCGGAGCAGCAGTCGAACTCCAAGCCAGTCCTCGAGTTGGACAATGAGTTTGGAAACAGCGGGCTGACCCATGTTTTGAAGCCGGGCCGTGGTCGAGAACGACCCGGTGTCCACGACCCTTACGAACGTTTCGAGCGCTAACAACCGGTCCACGACTTATTCTCCTTTGGAATAGACCATATCCACCTGACCTTCTTCTGCCAACAGACGAGAAGGAGCAAATAGACGTCGTCGGGCAACTGCCCCGCTCTTATTGGAGATTTCGATGTCAAAACTCTACACGCCAGTCAAGCTTGGCAGATATGAACTCACGCACCGCGTCGCTCTTGCCCCGATGACGCGTCTTCGCACCATCCAGCCGGGCGATATCCCCAGCCCGATGATGGCCGATTTCTACGGTCAGCGGGCATCCGAGGGCGGACTGGTCATCATTGAAGGGACCAGCATCTCGATCACTGCCCGCTCGTATCTCGGTGCAGCAAGCTTCTACCACGATGGCCAGACCGAAGGATGGAAGGCCGTCGCTGACGCTATTCACGCCAAGGGCGGCGTCGCATTCATGCAGCTCATCCACGGCGGCCGCCAGAGCCACGTTGAGATGACCGGAGGAGTCGATCCTGTGGCGCCTTCCGTCGTGCCGTTCGAGGGGGTCGCACTGACCAAGGACGGTTTCGTGCCTGCTTCGCCGCATCGCGCTCTGGCGATCGAGGAGATTCCGGGCATCATCGAAGAGTTCCGCGTGGCGGCCCAGCGAGCCAAGGATGCTGGTTTCGACGGTGTCGAGCTTCATGGCGCGAACGGCTACCTGGTGGATCAGTTCATCCAGGACGGAACCAACAAGAGGGAAGACGCCTACGGCGGTCCTATCGAGAACCGGGTTCGGTTTCTCAAGGAAGCTGTCGAAGCGTTGATTTCGGTTTGGGGAGCTGATCGCGTCGGCGTCCGCATTTCGCCGTCCGGCGAATGGGGCGGAATCTCCGACAGCGATCCGGAGGCGACTTTCTCCTACGTGGCGAAATTCCTTGACCAGTATGGGCTGGCGTACCTCCACGTCATCGAGCCCCGCATCAAGGGTGATTCAACTCTGCATGAGGGCCATCCCGTAGTCGCAAGCCAGTACCTGCGTCCGTCCTTCTCCGGTCCGATCATCTCGGCAGGTGGTTTCGATCGCGAAGGTGCTCAGGCAATCGTCGAGTCCGGTGTCGCCGACATCGTCGCGTTCGGCCGCATTTTCGCGTCGAACCCAGACCTGCCTTATCGCTTGGAACACGACCTGCCTCTCACTCCGTACAAACGCGAGTTCTTCTGGGGCGGCACTGAAGTTGGTTACACGGACTACCCCGTCGCCGGGCATACAGAAAAGGCCGCTTAGCAGGCCTCTCCGGACGTTGGTTTCCCGACGTCCGGACTACGGTGAGAACACCCGACACCATCGGGTATTGAAGGAAGACTGATCGTGTCTACCGCAACGCTGACATCTGCAACCTCGTCTGTTGAAAAGCGCGAACGGATGCCCACTTGGGGTCTCCTTGCTCTCGGGCTGCTCGGGTTCATTGCCATTCTAACCGAAACCTTGCCCGCTGGCCTGCTGCCACAAATCGGTTCCGGCCTTTCCGTCGGAGACGCGCAGGCCGGGCAACTCGTGACCGCATATGCGATCGGTTCGGTCGCCGCCGCCATTCCCGGAGCGGTGCTTACACGAGGATGGCAGCGCCGGACGGTGCTCCTCAGCGCCGTCCTCGGGTTTCTGCTGTTCAATTCCCTTACCGCGCTCTCCGACAATTACCTTGTCACCCTGGTCGCGCGTTTCATGGCGGGTGCCGCCGCAGGGGTTACCTGGAGCCTGGTGCCCGTCTATGCCCGGCTTATGGCGCCCAGCGGATCCGAAGGGCGCGCGATGGCAATCGCACTCGTCGGAACGCCCCTCGCGCTATCACTCGGCGTTCCCCTTGGAACACTGGCGGGGGCAGTGTTGGGTTGGAGGGTGCCATTTTTCGCGATGTCCGGCGTCGCCTTGGTTCTAGTGGGCTGGATCCTCGCTTCGGTGCCCGACTTCCCGGGTTCGACTGACGGACGTTCGCGTTCAGTTCGTCGCGTGCTGACCATTCCGGGTATTGGTTCGATACTGTCGGTCGTGTTCGTCTGGATGTTTGCCCACAACATTCTCTACACCTATGTCTCACCCTTTCTTCGCTTCAACGGCCAGGAGCAAGACGTAGCGGTAGTTCTGCTCGTCTTCGGAGCCGGAGCGCTGGCTGGGATCTGGTTGATCGGACTGATGGTTGACCGCCACCTGCGCCACCTCGTTCTTGGAAGCCTCGCGCTGTTTGCCGTTTCTTCCGCGGTATCCATCTTGGCGGGCGACGTGACGGCGGTCACATTTGGCGCCACTTTCGTCTGGGGCGCGACATTTGGTGGGGCCGCCACGCTTCTCCAGACAGCTTCGGCCGACACTGCGGGTGCAGATGCCGACATAGCGCAGTCGTTGATCGTCACCATTTGGAATTCCGCCATTGCCAGCGGGGGAGTAGGCGGCGGCCTGCTACTTGAGACGCTGGGTCCGGCAGCCTTTGCTCCATCTGTCGCCATTCTTGCTGTTCTTGCTCTCGTGATCGCCCGGCGCGCATCCGTCCACGGTTTCCCGAAGGGAAGGCGGGCTTAGGAGCAGCGACCCCGGCGGGTTTTGCAGCGAAATCCGAGGCTCCAACTTTTCGACAACATAAAGGAATCCTTCAATGTCCAAGCTCTTCTCTCCTGTAAGGATTGGTCGGCTCCAGATCGACCACAGGGTCGTCCTCGCCCCACTGACTAGAATGCGCGCCGAAGAGGGGGCCGTCCCTGGCCCATTGATGGCGGAATACTACTCACAGCGTTCCAGCCGCGGCGGCCTGGTCATAACCGAAGCGACCATAGCTATCGACGGTGGCAACGGCTATCTCGGTGCGCCAGGGCTCTACGACGACAGTCAGATCGATGGCTGGAAAGCCATCGTTGACGCTGCGCACAAAAAGGGGGCCACGATTTTCGTTCAGCTCTACCATGCCGGACGACAGTCACACAGGGATCTCCAGCCCGGTGGAGGCGCACCTGTCGGTCCTTCTGAAATCGCACACGGTGGGGTAGCCTATACAGAGAAGGGATGGGTTCCGAACACGCCGAATAGGGCGCTCAGGACGGAAGAGGTCGAAGATCTCGTGTCAGGCTTCAAGCTTGCGGCGGATCGTGCTCTTGCTGCTGGATTCGACGGCGTCGAACTTCATGCAGCCAACGGGTACCTGTTCGACCAGTTCCTTCAGGATGGCAGCAACAAGAGAACCGACCGATATGGCGGGTCGCAGCAGAACCGATTCCGCTTCCTCAACGAAACGATCGAAGCCGTCAGTTCCGTGTTCGGTTATGACCGGGTTGCTGTCCGATTGGCACCGAGCGGCTCGTTCGGCGACATGTCCGACACGAATTCCCGCGAGCTTTTCGAGTATGTGGTCAGCGAACTGGCAAAGCTTGATCTGGCATATCTGCATTTGATCGAGCCGCGCGTACTTGGGAATGACGCCGATCTTAGCCGGAGCCAGGAACCCGTGGCCACCAGGTCGTTGCGGAAACTCTATCCGGGCATCATCATCGCGGCGGGTGGGTTCACAGGGCTGTCCGCTGAGGAAATTATAGCCTCGGGCGATGCAGACCTGGTCGCGTTCGGACGTCACTTCGTATCGAACCCCGATCTTCCGGAGCGACTGCGCAACGGTTGGCCCCTGAACGATTATGATCGCGAGAGTTTCTTCGGTGGGACGGCCGCGGGATATACGGATTACACGTTCTTCCTTCAAAGCAAGGCGTCGTAGAGGTACATCGCTATGACCACGTCCGACTTTCTCGACCGTGAAGGTGCTCGCTCTACGGACGACGGTCCGAGCGAGACGTTTATGGAATTGATGTCGGTCGCCAAGAGCTCATCAGTAAAAGCAGGGGCGGAAGCGCCCCTCTTCAATCTTAGGACCACAGACGGTCAGAAGGTGTCGCTCGGCGGTTTGATCCGGAGCGGCCCGCTGGTCCTCAGCATCTATCGCGGAACATGGTGCAGTTACTGCTGCGATGCCCTTGAGAGTCTCTCGAGCATCTCTGAGGCTGTCAAGGATCTCGGCGCAAACCTGCTCGCCGTAGGTGCGCCCCCTGCCGACGAGCGCGAGCGGGAATACCTTGATGGTCTCGGCATCACAGCGGGGTTGGACCCGTCGCTCTCGGTTGCCAGGTCGTTCGGCTTGACCGTGGTTCTGCCGATTGAGGATCGTCCGAGATACTTGTCCCTGGGATTCTCGCCCGCAGCGCGTTGGCAGGTCGCGATTCCGGCGACGTTCGTCATCGACCGTTCCGGACGAGTCGTTTTGTCCTCAGTGGACGCGGATTATCGACAACGACTGGGCGTGGAGCACATTCTGTCAACGCTCAGATCGCTCAAGGAGCGCGACGCACGTCGAAGCGCCGTCCCGGCAACGTTCGACGTGCTGCGTCGCTGACTACGCTTGAAGCTCGGCAGGCGTGGCGGTCGGGAAATCCGTGTAGCCTTTCTCGGAGCCACCCCAGAACGCATCGCGCACATAGGGTGTCAACGGTATCCGGTTCTTGAGGCGGAAGGGCAGGTCGGGATTCGAGGTGAAGTGGCGTCCGAAGGCTACGAGATCAGCGTCCCCTCTTTCGACGATTGCTTCAGCTCCTTCACGATCAAAACCGCCGGCAGCAATGATTGGCCCGCGGAAATGGGGACGGAGGTATTCGGAGGCGACGGGTGCATGGCCTTCATGGAGAGTGTCGTCGCCTTTGATCCGCGGCTCGATCACGTGCAGGTATGCGATCCCATATGCCTCAAGAGTGTCGGCGACGTAGGCGAACGTGGTTTCCGGATCGCTGTCCGAAATACCCCCCCATTCTCCGGATGGAGAAATCCGCACTCCGACGCGGTCCATCCCCCAAACGCTTCCCAAAGCCTCCACACACTCCTTCAGAAAGCGGCATCGCTTCTCCAGTGTGCCTCCGTAGGCGTCCGTTCGCTTATTGGTTCCGTCCTGTATGAACTGATCGACCAAGTACCCGTTGGCCCCGTGGAGTTCCACGCCATCGAAACCGGCGGAAAATGCTCGTTGCGCGGCAACCCGAAACTCTTCCACCACGCCGGGAATCTCCTCGAGAGCGAGTTCGCGGTGTGGAGATGCAGCAACCCAGCCATCCCGTATCAACGCCAACCCTTCGAAGGGCACTACCGAGGGAGCGAGAGGCGCGACCCCGCCCGTCATCTCAACGTGGCTCTGGCGCCCCCCATGAATGAGCTGCATGAAGACCCGGCCACCCTTCGAATGAACTGCGCTCGATATCGCCTGCCATCCTTCCATCTGGCCGTCATGAAAGAAGCTGGCTGCACCGTAATAGGATCGGGCGGGGATGGAGATGCTGGTTCCTTCGATTATCACCAAGCCGCCGTTTGAGGCTCGCTGTCCGTAGAAATCCGCCATCATCGGACTTGGAATGTCGCCTGGCTGGAGAGTGCGCAGCCGCGTCATTGGAGCGAGCACGACACGGTGGGACAACTGGTATCTTCCGACAGCTGCGGGACTGTACAGTTTTGCGGTTGAGGTGTTCATAGGCGAGAGGGTTGCTTCCATATCTGGCATGACCTGGCTCCGGATTCTGATGTTTTAGGCGAAGGGTCGAAAATCGTATTGCAGCAGCGCGACATGCGCTGAGGATGTTGTCCGCACCAGTGCACTTGATGCCCGTCATCGAGCCGTCGCTGGTCGCGCCCTGTCCCTGTGCCCCAGGTTAGCCTCGGACTGTCCGAGTGCGATTGTCGGATACCTGCCATTTTTGCAAAATCCTGACGCGAGTGCGCCGCGCCATGGGTCCAATCCCGTCAGTTTTTTTCAATACGCAGCCTCCGGCCTTGGCTAGACAGGACCGATGGAAGCCTTCCCCGAAACCACAGCCGAGCCAACGACAGTAGACGTCCTTCGGGCGATCGCGTCGCCTGTGCGACTAAGGATACTCCGCTTTCTCAGGCCTGACGGCTCCTGCGTGCTGTTTGCCGAGGGGCGGAGCGTGAAGGAAATCGAGCATCACCTGGGCGTTAGCCAATCGACGGTCTCATCTCATCTCCGGATACTCGAAAACGCACTCCTGATAAAAGGATTGCGGATCGGGCAGTGGACGACTTACCGCAGGCTCGACGATGAGATCGAACGGTTTCTGGCGCAGCTTGCCTGCAGTCTGTGAACCGCAGCTGTGTTGGGAAGTCAGCGTTGCTCAGCGCTGCCCGACCTGGCGGGACGCGTGCCGAAGACAATGCTGAGAAGGCTTTCAGCTATACCGGATGAGCATGGGAGCCGACGTATAGGATTGGGTCTCAAACTTTAGCGGAAGATGGCGGGCTCGGCATCCACGCAAGACGCGGGCCGAAAGGCCCTTTGCTAGTCGGAAGTCCGGCCTGTCGCCAGATGCGTGCGCGCTCGATGCCCTGTACAGCCCAGCCTTGGGCCCGTGCGTCCCAAAATTCCTGCGGTGCAGGGGGCGAATGCAGCGTACCCGGAGCCCCGTAACCTCTCGCGTTGGGCCGCCCCTGGCTAAAAACCATGCCGACGCGGCCGACGAGGCCACACGCTCGGCGGCCCTGTGCCGAATCCTTCGGCACGAATTTGCAAAAATGCTCTGATCAAACAATCGAGCCGTGCGGAACTTTCTACAATCACAGCGCGGATGGGCTCACGGGCCATGCCCATGAGGTATGCCAGCGAACCTACAAAGTATTTTCCGTGCCGGGTCAGGGAGGATACGACAATCGGGTGCGGCGCGGACAAATGCGCTTGGTGTGGCGCTCGCCTCCGCTAGGGCGCGAAACCACACAATGGTCCGTAGTCGATAGGCAAGCGCAGCCACAGTTTTCGAATAGTTCTTTCCATTGATCCAAAAGGAAAATCAGCATGTCAAAAGTCGTCAAGTTCGATCGGGCAGGTGGCCCTGAAGTACTGAAGTTTGAGGACCTCGACGTCCGCGCTCCAGGACCGGATGAGGTTCGCGTGAAGGTTCATGCAATCGGCATCAACCGGGCCGAAGCAATGTGGCGGGTCGACGTCTACATCGAGCCCGTGAAGTTTCCGGCTGGTCTTGGCTATGAGGCAGCGGGGGTTGTCGAGGCCGTGGGCGAGAACGTAAAAGCGGTTTCCGTTGGCGACAAGGTGAACGTGATCCCGTCGTTTTCGATGAACGAGTACAACACCTACGGTGAGCTGATCGTTGTTCCTGCATACGCAGTGGTCCATCAGCCGGAGGGCCTCTCCTTTGAGGAAGCGGCATCTGTTTGGATGATGTTCGTAACCCCGTACGGAGCTTTGATCGAGGATGCCAAGGTAGGTCCGGGCGACTACGTCGTGATCCCTGCCGCCTCGAGCAGCGTCGGCATCGCAGCGATCCAGATTGCGAACCTGTCCGGTGCAACGACTATCGCGCTCACACGGACTTCCGCAAAGAAGGACCAGCTCATTGCCCTCGGAGCCAAGCATGTCCTGGCAACCGACGAGGTGGACTTCGTAGCAGAGATTAATCGGATCACGGCGGGCGCCGGGGTTAGGGTAGTATTCGACCCGGTTGGCGGCCCCAATTTCGAGAAGCTCGTATCGCTGCTGAACTTCGGCGGGGTCGCCTACATCTACGGCCTGTTGGCCACCGAGCCGACGACGCTCCCGGTTCTTGACATGATCGCGAAGGTGACTTCGGTCAAGGCTCACAACATCTGGCTGACCAGTGGAGACGAAACGCGACGCAAAGCTGCGGTCGAATTCGTGTCCAAGGGACTTTCGTCCGGCGTTCTCAAACCCGTCGTCGACAAGACGTTCAAGTTCGAGGATATCGTCGAGGTACATCGTTACCTGGAGGCCAGCAATCAGTTCGGCAAAATCGTCGTAACTGTATGATGCGTAGGTAGACGCGACGCCGCCGGCTGCCCTCGGAAGGTGTTGCTTCTACAGTGCTGCCCGCAATTGCGGGCAGCACCACCTCGGGGTGGATGAACCGGTGAGGCTCGCGGCGGAAAGCACTTTCTCACCTTTCATGGCGTTGATCTGGAGAGGAACGTCATTTGGTCTCGGGCGGAGCCATCGAATTCTCAGTCTGGCGTCAAACTCGAATTCAGCGAGAGCTTCTGCGCGAGAAATTTGCTGCGGATATTAGCGCGCACTATCGACGGCTCCACCGTTTCGCTTCCCAACCCACCGTCAGCCTTGCTTGCCTTCGACGAACGCGCGCAACGTTGACAGCTCGAGCCGAAGAAGGCCTCGTCCCAAGAGTTCGACGGGATTCGGGAAAGGCTTCGCCACCGGCGTCGTGGAGTTGACGCTGTACACACGCCACAGTTCGTAGTGTGCTCCTTCCCGCAGCGCCTTCTCGAACTCGCGTCTGGGCCGCTTGAAGCGACCATCCGTTCCGGTCGTCGACTTGACTTCAATGAACAACGGCTCTCCGTCTGTTGCGATCGAGCGGATATCGTGGTCGGCACCCACGTCTGTCTTCGATGTCCAGATGACAAGGTCTTCGGGATTTTTGTGTCCAAGCGCTCTTAGGCGCTCGATCTCAAGCCCTACGGAGAACTCGCCACCGAGGCGGTGTCGCAGCCAGTGCCGACCACGGGACCTCTCAAGGACCCGAAGGACTTTCGTCTTGTCGGCAAGAGTCACAAGAGACTGGATACCCCAGCCAAGGTGAATGGCAGCGCGCAGTTCGGCATCGATGAAGATAGGCACGCTTGCGCTATCGCCTATGAAAGGCGGAAAGCTGAAGTCATACAACGCGGTTGCGGCGAAGGCTGTGCCTGGCGTCCGTGACATCGTCGTGGCGGACGGCAACTCGATCGCGAATCTTACGGCCGCAGCGTTCGAGCCGCCCGGATGGGCAACCGTCAGAAAGATAAAGCTTGGCGAGAGGCATCGCGGACTCCTGGTAGCCGTCTATTCGGCCATAGGCGGAGCCGCGAGCCTAACTTCCTGATCTGCGCTGTATTGTCTCAAACCAGCCTTTTTGGATATTCGTGACGATCGCCTGCAACGAGTTTTGCCGCCTACCATGCGTCAATCATGCCGAACGCTGTGCGCGACCGACCGAAGGCCGAGGTGTGGGTGCCATATCAGTCCTCAGGGAAAGATTCCCCGAACATCGGGTTGCCGCTTTGTGAGTCAGCGCGTGTTACCTCGTCTTGGAGAACATCCCAGTGCTCGGCCAGCTTGCCGTGCTCGATCCGCACGATGTCGGCTGCGACCCAGGCGACGCCTCGTCCATTGCCCGTGAACCTACCGTGGACGATGACGTAGTCGCCCTCCGCCAGAATGACTTGATGCTCGTACTTCAGGGTATCCGGGGCAGACTGGATCAATTCAAACAGGCCTTCCCGGCCTGGCTTGATGTGGGCGCTGTGCTGAATGTAGCTATCAGACCAAAAGTCCCATGCCGCGTCGTAGTCCCGCTTGTTAAACAGCGTGTCGAATGCCTTGAGCACAAGTGCCTTGTTTTCTTCTGGGGTCGTCATCTCAAACTCCATTTTCCAGCCGTAGCTGCATCAGCCCGCAAAGGCATCGTGAATTGTCGAGGCAAAGGTGGGTGGGTAGCCTCAGCCTGTATTGAAGATTGTCAGCGCGGTTTAGACGGACCGTGCAAATTCGGCCGTTAGTCGGCCTTTGAATGGACCAAGTGAACGGGCTGGGACCGTGTATCCCAGCCCCGCACGCCTTAGATCGCCTCTATAGAGTCCACGCGGTCTGGATAGAATGCCACGTGCCCGCCGATTTTCTCGACTGCCTCGTAAGGGCTTTCGTAGGTCCAGACCGCGTTCGTGGATCGCTCGCCACCTGCGGGGATTGAGAAGTAGGCGCATTCGCCCTTGTACGGGCAGTAGGTCGAATGATCGGTTCTCTGGAGCGTCGACATGTCGACGTCCTCGCGGGGAATGTAGAAGACGGGACCATAGCTCGCCTCCTTGAGAACGAGAACGTCTCTGCTGTCGGCAATCGTTTCACCCGCGACTTTGACAACCACGCGCGAACTGCTCCGTTCGATGCTGATCGGATGATCCGGACCGGGTATTTTGATCGTCCTTGTCGCCTGCTGCTCGGCCATGTGCTTGCTCCGTTGTTGTGACTGGATCGGACCGCACCATAGGGCGGTCAAAAGGAGAGCGGAAAGACTTCGTTGGTTGGTCGACATGCCTGTGAGGCATCCCCTTCTTTTGGAGTGATCGCCTGCCAATGGTGCGAGGCTATTGAACAATCGTGTTCGCGTAGAACAATCACGGCGTAAATTTTTCCAGATGAATTGGTGGCGTCGCCGCAAACTTGCACGCCGTGGTAATCCTTACTTCCGGTACGCACCGCGGGGTTACCTTCAGAATGACAGGACAGCTGGGTTTTCACCACGTCACAGCGGTCTGCTCTAACGAAGAGCGGACGACGAGCTTCTACACACTCGGCTTGGGCATGAGGCTCCTTCGTCGAACGGTGAACTACGACGAGCTGACAATGCTCGAGATCCAGTTCTGCGGCGTGGAAACTAGCTCGGCGTCTCTCATGACGTTTCTCGTCGATCCGAAGGCACCTCGGGGTGTTCAAGGCACCGGACAGATCAGCAACCTCGTCTTCCAGGTCCACGCCAGCACGCTGGAACAATGGTCTGAACGGTTGCGTAGCTGGGGAGTCCGGATGGCTGGGTTCGCGTCGAGTTTCGGCGAACGATGCCTGTGCTTTTCCGATCCTGACGGTCTGCCCATCTGCTTGGTCGAATATGACCGAGATGGACCTACGTACACACAAGGACAGCAGATGCGCCTGGGCGCGCTGCGGTCGATAGAGCTGCAGCTCCAAGGATACGAGCTTACCGCCCGCTTCATCGCAAATCTTCTAGGCTTCAACCGCGAAGAGCGAGAGGGAGCGGTGACCCGGTTTAGTGACTCAACCTACATGGGAAGCCCGATACTTGACTTGCTGTCCGCGCCCGGTCATCGCGCAGGGAAAAGAGGTGCGGGGGTAGCTACCCACCTTGCCTTCAACGTAGGCGAGGTCGCAGATCTACAGCAATACAGGGATCGGGCCGTGGCCTTGGGTCTGGATGTGACGCCTGTCTTGGACCGCTACTATTTTTCCGCCATCTACTTCGGAATTCCAGGCGGCATCCGTCTCGGCATGGTCGCCGACACTTTCGGCATTGAAGCCAGCGACAGACCCGCCGGAGACAACGGCCTCGCGCTACCGCCTTGGCTGGAGCCGCAACGCTCCCGTATTGAGCGTCGCCTAGCTGGCGCTCAAGACTAACGCCGTTTTCCGCTGGCGGCTTTTCCGCAGGATCAGACCAAAACGGCAAGTATGATCCAATAACGAACACGACCCTCATGGTCTTCTGAGTGCGCATAACCAGACACAGTCATGGTCGCGCCCCTCCCACGATCATGGCCGCCGCTCCCCGCCGCGTCATAATCTCCCACAGGGCGGGGAGCGGTCAGCGATCACCTGCAAGCGCCGGAAGCGCAGTTACGAGGACGCTGAGAGCCATGAACAGCACAGTGCAGACGACGGAGGGCCGCCTAGTCGCCAACTTCGCTCCGATGGTTCTCCATTCGCGCCAGGAACAGCTTCAGCAGAGGCGACGTGTTCAGCGTGTTGTACCCCAGCATAAGATCGATGGTCGGGATCTCTCCCTTCAGGGGGCGACTAACGACCGACCACGAGAGGAAGTTCTCCGCGTACGCCGGAAGCAGACAGACTCCCCGCGTAGATGCGACGAGCGAGATCGCCATCGCAAAGTTTTCGATCACGTGCGTGGGCTTAAGCTGTATGCCGACCCTTTCGAAATAGCGATTGATAACGTCCCGCAACACATGCGCGATGTCGGACATGCCTATGAAGATTTCGCCGACAAGCTCCCGCGGGTCGATTTCATCATGGGTTGCGAGGCGATGATCGCTGGGAAGCATGACAACCAGCGGCTCGCTGGCAACCTTTTGATATTCGACGTTCGCCTTCTCCTCGGCGCGCAAGAAGGCGACGTCGAGCTTGCCCCTGTGCAAGTCGTCCGCGAGTTGTGGGGAATATTGGCTAACCACGCGGATTTCTATGTTGGGAAGTTCGTCGCGGAGAATCCGCGAGGCAACTGGAAGCCAATCAACCTCCATTCCGGTGAGGAAGCCCATCGAAAATACGGGCTTGTCAGGCTTTGCTGCGCGCCTTGCCGCCTCCACAGCGGCCTCCGCCTCGGCTATCGCCTGGCGCGCGTGATCGAGGAAAGCCCGACCTGCTGGCGTGAGGTCAATACCTTTTGCGCTGCGCGAGAGCAGTGGCACGCCGACCTCGTACTCGAGATCGCGGATTTGCCTCGACAGCGACGGCTGGGCCGTATGAAGGCGCCTTTCGGCCGCCAACGTGAGGCTCCCTTCCTCGGCAACGGCCACGAAATATCGAAGATGCCTAAGTTCCATACGCGGACTCCCATGCCTGGGAGGCATGTCTACCAACTTGCAAAGTCTTTTTCAACAGCGCGAAAGGAGCCTACACCGATTGGCAACGGAGGCGACGAGAGACAGCTAGTGGCACACGCCGCGGGGTCAGGATCGGAAGCCACTGTCGACCGAACATGACGACAGGCTTTTCTTACCAACTCACCTAAAGGGACATTATCGATGACGAACCATCAGACCGCGCAGACTCAATTCATCGAAGCAAACGGCATCAAGTTTGCCTATCGTCGCTTCGGAAGAGCAGGCGGCGTGCCGCTCGTCCTGAACATGCACTTCACTGGCACGATGGACCACTGGGACCCGCTGGTAACGGATGGCCTCGCGCAGAACCGCGAAGTAATCCTCTTCAACAACGCCGGAATCTCCAGCACCTCCGGCGAAGTTCCGACAACCATCGAAGGGATGGCAGCGCATGCAGTGGCTTTCATCAAAGCAATCGGGCTGACCAAGGTCGATGTTCTCGGCTTTTCACTGGGCGGCCTGATCGCACAGGAAATCGCACTTGCCGCCCCTGATCTGGTTCGCAAGCTTGTGCTCGTCGGCACAGGTCCCCGCAGCGGCGAGGGCATGGCTACCTTGACGCCCGAAGCCCAGGCGATTTTTGGCGCCTCGTACGAAAACCCTGACGACCTCTGGCTAGGCGTGTTCTTCACCCCGTCCGAAAAGAGCCAGGCCGCTGGTCGCGAGTTCCTGAAGCGTTTCCGCCTCCGTAGCGAAGGCCGCGATCCGGAGGTCAGCGAGCAGGTCGCTCCGGCTCAGATCGAGGCCCTCGGCAAGTGGGGCGCGCCGCGCGAGAACCCGTATGCGTACCTCAATGCCATCAAGCAACCGACGCTGGTCGTCAACGGCAGCAACGATGTCATCATCTACTCGGTCAACTCCTACATCCTGCAGCAGAACATTCCTGAGGCGCAGCTCATCCTCTACCCCGACAGCAACCACGGCTCGCAGTATCAATACCCGGAGCTGTTCGTGACACACGTGGCGACATTCCTCGACGCCGCGTAGCCAATAGCGATCCAAACGGGAACCAAGGCGGACGCTCTGGCCATCCGATCGGATGGCCAGCAAGGGTTTTGCGCGTCCACGGTCAATGAAAGGCGTGCGCAATGGCAAGTCTGCTAGGAAAAACCGTAGTCGTGACGGGAGCCTCCCGAGGTATCGGGCGGGCTACGGCCCTGGCTCTCGCCAAGGAAGGCGCCCAGGTCATCGTTCACTTCGGAGGCCACGCAAGAGATGCCGACCAGGTCGTCGGCGAGATACGCGCCCTCGGTTCGCGTGCGGAGAAGATCAACGTCGACCTCGCAGCGCCCGATGGCCCGCATAGGCTTGCAAAACGTGCCAAGGAGATCATCGGCGGAAGGCTCGACATACTCGTCGCCAACGCCGGAATATTCGTGCCCTCGTCAGTCAATGACCTGACAGTTGACGAGTTCGACAAGCTCTTCGCTGTAAACGTCCGGGCGCCGCTCTTTCTCGTCCAGCAGCTCCGCCCCATCATGTGCGTCGAGAGCAACGTGATCTTCGTCTCGTCGCTAGCCGTGAGATCGATGATTGGTGGCTTCGCCGCATATGCTGCGAGCAAGGGCGCTCTGGAGACGATCGTAAAATATCTCGCGTCCGCTTTTGGGCCTCACGGGATCCGCGTCAACGCCGTAGCCCCCGGAGTCATGGAGACCGAGATGTCCGCCTTCGCCCGCACGGACGAGGGAACCGAACAGGCGCTCGCGATGCAGGCGATCAAGCGAATGGGCCAACCGGAGGACATAGCGAGCGTCGTCACATTTCTGGCCTCCAACGAGGCCCGATGGATAACGGGCGAGGTCGTACAGGCCGACGGCGGCTCCCAGCTCTAATGGATGGACCGAGTTCCGTCCCACACCAGAAAGGAATACTGCGATGTCGCAGCAAAAGGATTCGAACTGGCTTGGCGTCTTCGCCGTAGCCCTGAGTGCCACGGTATTCTGCACTACCGAGTTTCTTCCCGTCGGCGTGCTGCGCTATATCGGGGAAGGATTGGGCGTATCGGAGGGTACCGCTGGCCTTATGGTGACGGCGCCAGGTCTACTTGCGGCCGTGGCCGCCCCGGGGGTGACTGTTGCGGTAAAGAACCATGATCGCCGCCTGGTGCTTCTTGGACTATCGCTTTTGCTCGTCATCTCGAACTTGCTCTCGATGGTCGCGCCCAGTTTCGCGGTCCTCATCGTAGGCAGGGTGCTTTTTGGCATCGCCATAGGTGGCTTTTGGGCCATCGGCGCTGGCCTGGGGGCACGTCTTGTCGAGGAGAGGCAGGTCGGGCGCGCGACCTCGACCATTTTCGCAGGTGTCTCGCTCGGGATGCTTATCGGTGGCCCTGCTGGCGCGATCATAGGCGATGTCATTGGCTGGCGGGCAGCTTTCGGCGCCGCGTTGGCGATCTCGGTAATCGCATTTCTCGCGCAGCTGTTCTCCCTGCCAAAGCTTGAGGTCGAGCAGCGCGTGCGCCCCGCAGACTTGCTTGGCATTGCGCAGACCCATCAGGGCCGCGTCGGCATCATCGCGATGTTCCTCGTGCTCGTGGGCCAGTTCGCAACCTACACCTACATCACTCCTTTCCTTGCCCAGAAATCCGGCTTCGGCGGCGCGGCGATATCGTCGATCCTTCTCGGCTATACGGCAATCGGTCTGCTTGGCAACTTCCTGGGCGGCGCCGGCGCCTCTCGCAGCATCCGCAAGACATTCATCGCCACGATCATCTTCCTCATGATTCCAATGTTGCTTCTGCCTGTGCTTGGCGCTTCCCAGTCTGGCACGCTCCTCCTGCTCGCAATCTGGGGGCTTTCGTATGGCGCGATGCCCGTCGCCCTGCAGATGTGGATGGCCAAGGCTGCTCCGCAAGTCGCGGAAGGCGGAATGGCCCTCTTCGTCGCCAACTTCCAGATCTCGATCGCGGTCGGATCGTTCGCGGGCGGCGTGGTGGTCGACAGCCTCGGTCTTTTCGACGCGATGTATTTCGGCGGCCTGATGTCGTTCCTCTCCCTGGCGTCCGTAGTCCTCTTCGGTCGGATACACACCCCGAAGCAAGCGCGGGCTGTGGCCTGACACAAGCAAGGCCGGGCGGGGGACTCGTCCGGCCGCCTTTCGAAGCCAAAAGAACCCGATAGGCCGAAAAGGCCGGAAACGGATCCCCAATGAGCAGCGCCGCAAAACTACACCGCCGGGTAGTCACCGGACATAAGGATGGCAAGTCGGTCATTCTTTCCGATGAGAAAAGGCAGGCTTACGTCTTCGAGACAGTCAAAGGATTCCAGCAGACCTACGTCTGGTCTGCGAAGGGTATCGCCGAAGGCGATCCTGCCGTCGTCGACCAGGAAACGCCGAAGTCCGCGCTTCCTGCACCAGGAGGGTCGTTGGTTCAGATCGTGACGTTCCCGCCGCCAGCCGAGCGCGCCAAGACGACGGCCGAACCTGCCGATATCGGCCGCGAATACGCCACACGTCTTCCCGGTCTCGCCGAGACCTTCGAGCGGAACGGTTCCGAGATGCACACAACACCCACCCTCGACTATGCGATCATACTGGACGGTGTGCTGACGCTCGAAGTCGACGACGGCAAAAGGCTGGCCTTGTCGGCCGGAGACATCGTTGTGCAGCAGGGGACACGGCACGGCTGGAGGAATGTTGGCGACGTCCCTGCGACGATTGCCTTCGTAATGCTGGGGGATGATCCCCCCAGCGGTGCCGCCCGCGGTGGGATACCTACTCTATCCCAAGCCTCGCACTGGTCGAATGGAGCCGGGTCGCAACGACTGCTTCGTTTCGTCGACGCCGAGCGCGGAGCTGGCGGCAGCCCAACTGTTTCGAAAAGGAAATCCCATGCCCGCCGGACAGATGATCCTGAGCGCCTTCTTCTTCAATCCCCAGGGCGACCACCGGATGTCGTGGCGTCAACCTGCCGCTCCAACGACCGAGGTTTTCGGACTGGAGTACTATCAGAAACTGGCAGCAGCGGCCGAGGAGGCGAAGCTCGACGCCATCTTCATCGCCGACCACGTGGCAATCTGGGATCTACTCCCGAGCGGGCTTGCTCACTTCGCCAATCCGCGTTTGGAGCCGGTCACGCTTCTCTCGGCGCTCTCTGCGAGCACCAGGAACATTGGGCTGATCTCCACGATTTCGAGCTCCTACTGGGAGCCGTACAACGTCGCACGCCAAATTGCCTCGCTGGATCATCTCAGTAATGGCCGCGCCTCCTGGAACCTCGTTACATCCGCGATGCCCGAAGAGGCGATGAACTACGGCCGCGACGAAAACCAGGAGCACGCGACACGATACCAGAGGGCCGATGAGTTCATATCGGTCGTGAAACGGTTGTGGGATAGCTGGGAGGACGGGGCCATTCTGTTCGACAAGGCGTCCGGCGACTTTGCTGACGTGTCGAGGGTTCATTCGCTCGCTTTCAAGGGCGAACATTTCAAGGTGAGGGGACCGCTCAACGTGCCGCGACCCCCGCAGGGTCATCCCGTGGTGGTCCAGGCGGGTTCCTCGGACGCTGGTAAGGACTTCGCCACCGAGCACGCGGACCTTCACTTCGCCATTCTGAAGAGCAAGGAGGAGGGCGCCGCCTACCGGGCCGACATCGATAGACGCTTGGCGAAATTCGGGCGGTCACCCGGCAGCTTCAAGATTCTTCCGGGAATCCTTCCGGTCGTCGCGAATTCACGCTCCGAGGCCCTTGAACGCCAGGCGTCTCTGGAAACCTACATCCCAGACCGAATGCAGCTCGACTTGCTGTCGAGCTGGAGCGGTGTTGACCTCAGCGGCTATTCGCCTGACGACCAGATGCCGGAACTACCTGATGAAGGCACCTACAATGGTGGTCGAACCGCCTTGGACCGTGTTCGCAAGATCGCCGAGTCAGGCGCGACCATCAGGGAAATAGCGACCGCTCTAGCCAACACGGGAGCGGTGCCGACCGTAGCTGGTACTGCAAGCGAGGTCGCCGACCAGCTCGAAGAGTGGTTTGCTGCTGGCGCGGCCGACGGGTTCAACCTCATGTTTCCCCTGTTGCCTGGCGACTGGCTGGGCTTCTGCCGGGAAGTCGTCCCGGAACTTCAGCGCCGCGGTCTTTTCCGCAAGGAATACCAACCTGGCACGTTCCGAGATCGGCTCGGTCTCCGCCGT
Organism: Rhizobium sp. KNZ14-9A; assembly: GCF_056755015.1. Lineage (NCBI taxonomy): Bacteria > Pseudomonadati > Pseudomonadota > Alphaproteobacteria > Hyphomicrobiales > Rhizobiaceae > Rhizobium > Rhizobium sp. KNZ14-9A. Next base: position 1,436,266 of record NZ_JBPGXB010000004.1, on the reverse strand, counting down.
CCTTCAAACGTATTCAACCCCGATCGCAAGTGAGTAGATCGCCATGAAGATTGAACAGATATTGACGCTGACCCTGGCCTTGCTGCTCGCCGGGGCCGCGCACGCCGCCGATGCCATCAAGATCGGCAGCAAGAACTTCACCGAGCAGTTCATTGTTTCCGAAATCTACGCCCAGGCGCTTGAAAAGGCGGGCGTGAAGGTCCAGCGACGTTTCAACCTCGGGACCACCGCAATCGCTCATACCGCGCTCGTCTCGGGTGAGATCGACCTCTATCCCGAATATACGGGAACCGCGCTTGCCGACGTCGTGAAGGGCGATCTTTCGGGCAGTGCCGACGAGATCTACGGAACCGTCAAAAAATTCTACGAACAGCATTTCAAGGTGACGCTCCTCAAGTCATCCAATATCGACAACGGCTACGCGATCATGATGTTGCCGACGACGGCCGAGAAGTATCATCTCAAGACTCTTACGGATCTCGGACCCGCGTCGGGAAAACTCGTGTTCGGAGCGGAAGCCGGGTACGAAGACCGCAAGGATGGGCTCGTCGGGCTCAAGGACGTCTACGGCATCAAGTTTAGAGATTACAAGGTGCTCGCCAAGCTCGGCCTTCGGTACTCGGCCCTGCAGAGTGGCGATCTCGACGTCTCGTTCGGGTTCGGCACCGACTGGCAGATCAAGGACCAGGGCCTCGTCGTCATGGAAGACGACAGGCATCTCTTCCCTCCCTACTATCTCGTCCCGTTCGTGCGACAGGACGCGGTCGCTAGCGAACCGAAGATCGCAGAGGTTCTCGACAAGGTCGACCCTCTCCTCAGCAGCGAAAAGATGCGCGAGTTGAATGCCGAGGTGGACCGAGACGAGGAAGAGCCGGAAGACGTCGCTGCCAAGTTCCTCGCTGACAACGGCTTCTAGGCGGGCGCCATGAAATGGACCCTGGGACACCTCTCGGACATCATGCTGGCTACCGCGTAGCACGTCTGGATGTCGGCCGTCTCCGTTGCGATCGGCTTCCTGGTCGCCGGGGTCGTCGCGATCTTCTGCGCTCATCGGCCGAGAGCCTATGCGGCCGCGCTTGTGGTCACCAATCTGCTCTTCGTGATACCGAGCCTGGCGCTTTTCGCATTCCTCATTCCATTCTTGGGTCTTGGGGAAAAGCCCGTGATCGTCGGGCTGTCGTCCTACAGCTTGATCGTGCTTATCCGGAACATGGTCACAGGTCTCAACTCGGTGCCCCCGGACGCTATCGAGGCAGCGAGGGGGATGGGGTTCCGCCCGCGGGACATATGGCTCCGTATCGAGCTTCCCCTGTCGCTCCCTTATGTGATCTCCGGTCTACGGATAGCTTCCGTCACCATCGTCGGCATCGCGACCGTCGGCGCCTTCATCGACGGTGGCGGCCTCGGTTCGATCATCCTGACAGGGCTCGATCAGAACCGGGCGGAGAAAATTGTCGTTGGCAGTCTGCTCATATCTGCGATGGCGCTCCTGTTCGACAAAGCGCTGCTCTTTGCTGAGCGCAAAATCGTAAAGTGGCCATGAGGGAGGATCGATGTTCAGCGAAGCTCTCAACTGGGTCGTGCAGCATCCGGCCGATTTCGAGGTCGCGCTGTACCGTCATCTCGTCATGTCAGCCTTGGCGATGCTGATCGCGATCGCTGTCGGAGTACCCCTTGCGGCTTTCGTTGTCCGCTCGCAGAAGGCCGCTTCAATAGTGATCGGTACGGCCAATGCGCTCCGAACGATCCCAAGCCTGGCTATACTTGCTCTCGCGATGCCGCTCATGGGCATCGGCCTCGGGCCATCTATCGTGGCACTCACCATCCTCGCGCTTCCGCCGGTCCTGATCAATTCCTTTGTCGGCCTGCGCGATGCCGACCCCGTCGCGGTCGAGGCCGCGACCTGCATCGGAATGTCGAGGATGCAGACGATGTTAAAGATTCGCTTTCCTCTCGCCTACCCAGCGATCTTTTCGGGCATGAGGACGGCGACAATCCAGGTGTTGGTCGGGGCGACCCTGGCACCTTTCATAGGCGGAGGAGGTCTTGGCGACTTCGTAGCAACCGGGATCAGCGCGATGAACTTCTCACGTCTGCTGGTCGGCGCCGTTCCGATCGCGGCGCTGGCACTCGCATCGGAGCTGGTCTTCTCGGTGACCGAGCGGATCGCTTTCCGAGGAAAACACTCATGATCACTCTGACGAATATTACGAAGACCTACGCGCAGAGCAGTTACGCGGCAGTGAACGATGTGTCGCTTACAGTCCGGGAGGGCACCACCGTGGCTCTCATAGGCCCGTCGGGATGTGGCAAGACTACTCTTCTGCGCATGCTCAATCGTCTGGTTGATCCAAGCTCGGGAAAAATCGAGATCGACGGCCGGGACATCGCGCAATCCGACCCGGTCGAGCATCGGCGAGGCATCGGCTATGTCATCCAACAGGTCGGATTGTTTCCGCACATGACGATCGCTGAAAACATCGGCGCCGTACCTTCGCTCCTCGGCTGGGACAGGAAAAAGACCCTGCGGCGCGTGGAGGAACTCTTCGACATCGTAGGCCTGGATGCTGGTGAGTTCGCCCGGCGTTATCCGAAACAGCTTTCTGGTGGGCAGCAGCAACGCGTCGGCGTCGCGCGCGCTGGCAGCCGATCCGCCTGTCCTTCTCATGGACGAGCCTTTCGGGGCGATCGATCCGATTGCGCGGGCACGGCTGCAGGATGAGCTGAAACTCATTCTCTCGAAGGTTAGTAAGACCGTGATTGTCGTTACCCATGATCTGGACGAAGCAATCAAGCTGGGCGACGGCGTCGCGATATTGAGGGAAGGAAGGCTGATCCAGTACCAGACGCCGGAAGCGATACTATCCCACCCCGCTGACGAGTTCGTCGAAGATTTCGTCGGCGCCGATAGGGCCGTCCGGAGGCTAAGCCTGTTCCGGGTTTCGGATGTCATGACCAGGGGAGGCCTGCAGGTTGCTGGTTCGAGGAGCATTGCTGCGTCCCTGAACCTCAGAGAGGCTCTGTCTCAGATGATTTCGCACGACGTGGATGAGCTCTCAGTGACGGTCGACGGCGCCGTCGGAGGCTTCATCACCAAGAAAGCGATCATGACCGTCTAGCTGCGAGGGCTAGTTCGACATTTTGGCAAAGAATCTTCTACGCGCACGGCTTCCTGACAATCCATCCTCGTTGCTCGGAGCAAGATGCCAACGCGGGGTGCCGCGACACCTTCCTCCCAAAACAAGGTATGAACTTATGACCATCGAAAACTCCAATGGGCTCTTCTCACCGTTTCGCGTGGGCGAGATGGACTTGCAGCACCGCGTCGTCATGGCGCCCCTGACGAGGATGCGCGCAAATCAGGACACCGACGTTCCGACCGACCTCATGCTTCGGTATTACACACAGCGTGCGACGCCAGGCGGTTTGATTATCTCGGAAGCAACTACAATCACGCCCGACAACAAGGGCTACCTCGGCGCACCGGGCATCTACAATGAGGCGCAGGTTGCCGCGTGGAAGAAGATCACGGACGCAGTGCACGCCAAAAGCGGGTACATGTACCTTCAGCTATGGCACACAGGTCGCACCGCCCATTCGGACATAAGCAACGGCCACACGCCTGTCGCGCCAAGCGAGGTCCCGTATGATGGCCTGGCCTACACCAAGAATGGCCGGGTACCAGCAACCCCGTCGCGCGAACTGTCAGAGCGGGAAGTCGGCGAGGTGGTCGAGCTATATCGCGCTGCGTCGGTGCGGGCGCTTGCTGCTGGCTTCGACGGCGTCGAGATCCACTCGGCCAATGGCTATCTTCCGGACCAATTCCTGCAAGACAAGTCAAATCGTCGCGAGGACCGCTATGGCGGCTCGATCGAAAACCGTGCGCGCTTTTTGCTGGACGTCGCCGCAGCAGTGAAATCGGTGTGGGGCGCAAACCGTTACGGAGTCCGCCTATCGCCCAGCGGCACATTCAACGGGATGGGCGATTCTGACCCGGAAGCGCTGTTCGACCACGTTGCTCACCGCCTCGACCAGCATGAACTCGCCTACCTCCATGTGGTCGAACCGCGCGTCATCGGTTCGATGGACGTCGAGGGGATGGAGCAACCGATCGCCACCACCCGCATCCGCAAGATTTTCCGCGCACCGATTATCTCTGCCGGGGGCTACGATGGTGCAAAGGCCGACGCGGTAATCGGCTCGGGGGATGCCGACCTGGTGGCTTTCGGCCGGAGCTTCATCGCAAACCCCGACTTGCCGGAACGGCTGCGAGCTGGAGCGGCCCTAAACCTTATCATCGCGATACCTTCTACGGGGGCGATGAAAAGGGATACGTCGACTACCCGTTCATGCAATCTGCCGCCGCCCAATAACAACACGAACCAGGCGTGCGACAAGAGGCCGCCTGCCGGGGCCGGATCATCGGCGTCGGCAGGTGTGCATCCGATCTCCTTTGCCCGTGCAAACCACTAGAAGTCTTTCGTGGTATCATTTCCCATGCTGGCAATGCCGACCTCGGCATCAAGTTATTATGGCGGACCGGGGAAGTACATGGACAAAGCGACGATCACCAGGGGATCGACTGCAGCCCGCGCGCGTCCAGCAACTCGGGGTGCGGTTGCTCCGGCTAGCTAGGTCGACAGTTTGATATTCGAATAGTCAAAGAAGGAGTCGATCCTACAATCGGGGCGGCATAATTCGCAGTAATTTGGGAGACGGTAGCTTCCCCGTGGCTACTGGGCGTTCGAGAGGCCCCCTCAGCCTCCGAGAATTGGCTCTTCAGTCCGCCAACTTAGCCGATCGTCCACACCCAAAGTGGACCAGGACGCCCGAACACAAACGCCCTCCCGATCGAAGCGACGGCGGGAGGGCGTTTGTCGACACGCCCGCTTAGAGCCGTGAGCCGCCGTCGACACGAATTGTGTCGCCTGTAACCCACTGCGAGTCGTCAGACGCGAGAAACGCGATCGCGCCGCTGATGTCCGTCGGCTGCGCAACACGCTTGATCGCCTGGATCCCGAGGGCGAACTCCTTGCCAGCATCCGTCTTCGCGAAGTTCGACATGTCCGTTGCAACGACACCCGGAGCAACGGCGTTCACCCGGATGCCGCGCCCTCCAAGAGCAAATGCGAAGTGCTTAACGAGCGTGTCGATAGCGCCCTTGGTGGCCGCATAGGCTGAAAGCGTGCCGACCGCGGTCCGAGCGGCAAGCGAGGACACGAGAACAATGCTCGATCCGTCACCCAGAACTGGTAGCAGTTGCTGCACGAGAAAGAACGGCGCGCGCACGTTGACGGCGAACTGTCGGTCGAAATCTTCGACCTTGGTCTCCTCGATCGTCGCCGCCGTAGAGATCCCTGCGTTTGCGACAACGATGTCGAGCTTCTTTGTGGCCTTTGCCACCTCCGCGGCCAGCTGATGCGGACCCGTTGCCTCAGAGAGGTCTGCCTTGAACTTCTCCGCCTCGCCACCCTTGCCGCGGATTTCCGCGACTACAGCTTCGGCCTCATCGGCTGCCTGGCTGTAGTGGACGAACACCTTCGCGCCTGCCTCTGCGAGGGCGAATGCCGCTGCGCGGCCGATGCCGCGAGACGCGCCGGTTACGAGCGCGGTTTTACCTGAGAGCTTACCCATGGCATAGTTGCTTTCTATATGTTGAGGCGGACCTTGACGGTCTCGCATGAGAGAAATGTATTGTTTGTCAGTCGTTTAGGGAAAGACTTTGTGCGTCATCGGTCATGCCTGATCGGCATGGTCGTGCGACCGCGACATCAGGCGGCTGACATCGACCCCAAGCTATTGACCAGTGATGGAGCTGGCCTATCCGGAGGCACCGCACGCACGCCCCGCGTTCTTGCGAAGTTTGCCCGTCCGGCCGGAGGGCGCGGCCTGCTCCTGGCGTGTGAAATCTCGGGCTGACCTTGTGGTCAGGATTTTACAATAACGGTGACATTCGAAGCTTTAGGCTCGTCGCAAGGCAACGGAGATTTCAATGATACAGCTTGTGGCGGACGCCCGAGTGAGACGCGGCAGGATGGGCACTACGCTGCGCATGCTGGCCGAGATCTCCAGCGTCATCTCAAAGGATCCCGAATGCCTGGCATTCGAAATCACGACCAGCCCCGGCGGCCGCCCGTCACGGACAGCGACATGGTGTCAGTAGTGCTGCGGTGGGCCGACGAAGTTTCTTTTGAGCGCCGCAGGAAGGAACCAGAGGTAGCTGCATATGCCGCACGTCTTCTTGAGAATCTCGCGGTCGTCTCAGTTTACCAGGAGCGCCGAGCTGACGTCTGTGGCGTTGCCGCGGATCGGCGAGGGATGGCGGCGGTCACGTGACAGCCGGAGCAAAGATGCTGGAGCCTGTTGCAGATTTCGTCTGGTGATTTCAGTGGGCTTAACGAAGGCCCGATCTGCCGTCCACGGAACTCGCTCGAACGGAAAGTCTATCACGCTGTTTCAGTCGGTGGACTGATTGAACCAAAAAACGGATCGATGCTCAACGATCTCGCGTGAGGTTAGAGCCATCCGGATATTGGGATCGATGCCATATAGAGAAGGGGCACAAGCCAGCCAGCCCTGCTAGTCGCTGTCACATGCGTCGGAGCGGAAACTCGGAATAGCTCGGGCGCATCGGAGATCCACAGTGAGCACACGCAGTCCCGTGGGTCTGAGATTCTCTCGGGCCGTTTCCTTTTCGAGCGCGAGCGCGTCGTTTCAGTTCCGCAGCGACTTCCTCATCCGTGAAACCGACATGACACTCTCCTTGAACCAACTTTCAAAATCGACGCGTTCCGTACGATTGGCAACGTAACGCTTCAAGCGCGGTAAACAATTTCATCCCCGCATCTAATGATGGGACGGTGGTCGAGATTGCGAACAACTGGCCGTTAAGAAGTGGTGATTGCCCATCACCCGACGAACGCTTTGGCGGGCTGTGAATCTGTCACGATTTTACAATCGAGATCGTCTCCGAGACGATATGGTTTGGCATTACCACAAAAAGGGTTTCAGCCGTGATCCATGTCGTCGCAATTATCGCCGCCAATCCTGGACGGCGGACCTTTGTGCTGGATGAGTTCGAGAAGATGCGCCTGCTGACGTTGAAGGAGGCAGGATGCGTTCAATACGATCCGGTCGTTGACACCGGAAACGGGGACTTGATCGGGCCGGACACATTCATGGTCATTGAGAAGTGGGAAACTCTCGCGAGTTTGGATGCCCACAACACGTCCGCGCATCTCGCTGCCTTTGTAAATACTGTAAAGCCCCAGCTGGCTTCGCTCAAAGTTCACGTCCTTAAGCCAGCCTGACTTATTCCTACAGGCGCTGCCAAGACAAAGGCGTCATCCCGGTGCTCTTGCGGAAGGCCCTGGTGAAGTGGGCCTGATCACAGAAGCCGAGCTTCAGCGCAATCGCGGAAAGAGCGATGCCTCCATCGATCAGCAGCGTCTTGGCCCGCTCAATTTTGCGCTCGATCAACCATTGGTGAGGCGCTTGCCCGGTAGAAGTCTTGAAGGCGCGGCTCAGATGCGCTTGGGAGATATGTAGCTCCTTCGCAATGTCCTGAAGCTTCAACGGCTGTGCGTCTTCATGGAGCATTAGTTCTTGCGCCCGCCTGAGGTGGGTGGGGGAGAGACCGCCGCGAACATATCGCGGCTTCATTCTCCGGCGCTCAAGTCTCGTGAGCGCGACGAGTAGCGCGGTGGTCAGGCTCTCGAGATAAATCTCATCGTTGAGTCCCGGCGCCCGCAGCTCGTCAGCAATGAGCTCAGCAAGTCGCATCACGTCCGGATCCGAAAAGGAAAGTCTTGTCATCGTGATGGCCGCGGAGAGTGCCGGCGGCCGGGGTTCCTCGAGCGGCAAAACCGGGTCCAAACGAAGCACAAGAAGTCTCAGATGCCTCAGGTCCCTGCCAGCTGCATCCACGGTGTGTCCGCTCGCGAGAAGGCTGATGGGACCACGCTTTGTCGGATGCCCTCCGTGACGCAATGGGCTATTTCGGTCGTGGAGGACCAGCGCTCCTCCGACTTCTTCAAGAACGACGACCAAGGTTGTTTTCGAGTTGTCAAAGAGTGCGCGATATTCGTTGTGGGAAGACACGGCGTCGAGTGTTGCGGCCACTCCGTTCCATGAGCGGGAGTAACGCTTGTCGACGGTGGCACCCTCGTACCGCGGCGCGGTGCAAAGGCGGATGTCCCCGTAGTCGCATAGCTCGTCGAGCATCCCGAGATGCATTTGAGTGATCGGCGTCGCCGTGCGTGGGGATACCTGTCTGGTTACGACGTTCATCCTGACCATCCTTTGCGCAGTGCATGCCACTGGCGCGTCTCGGAGATGCCGGGGAAACCCTTGCGCAGCAGCTCGTTCAACCTGTCAGGAGTTGTCTAGGCGGTCTTTCGAAGCTTGGAAAAGACTTAGTTAGTTGGCGGTCATGCCTGCAAGGCATCCTTCCCGAGTGGCGACCTTCTACGCGCGGCGTTCCGTCTGCGGGATCGAAATCCAGCTCCGCGGGTCATTCGACGCACCCGCTTGGACGGATGGTCAGCCGCGCTCTCTGGGGCATATCCGACTCTCACCGATCTCGGGGATTTCGACGGCTGATATGCGCGCATGCCCAACGGTGGGGCAACGGCAACGGAGTTGTGTGATCAGCATACGCCGCCACCTGGGAGATCGAGTACGTGCCTCGGTGCATCGGGTTTGACGATCGATGCAAGATCGCTCATCGCCTCTTCAACCCGGCGCGACAGCTCTTCGGATTGGATCTTGTACTGGTCAAAATCCTTTGCAGACGAGTATATCGAAGTGGCAAGGGTCTGGACCATAAAGTGCCTGAACAGCGGTCGAAGCTGATGCTCGATTATCGGGGCATGGCGATAACGGTTGTTTACACGAGTGTCGCAAGACACCTACGCTTGAGGTCCGCGAGGGTCGCATCACTGCGATCACGGGGCCGCGGAAGGTCGACATCGAATACGTCCCGAATACGCCCCGGATTCGGTTCCATAACCAGCACCCGGTCCGCGAGGTACAATGCCTCCTCGACATCGTGAGTCACGATGACGATCGACACCTTGTTCCTCTCCCAAATCGACAATAGTTCGTCTTGGAGCCTCATCCGCAGAATGGAATCCAGCGCGCCGAACGGCTCGTCCATCAGGAGGACTTCCGGTTCCTGCGCCAAGGCACGTGCGATGGCTGCGCGCTGGGCCATGCCGCCTGATAGCTGTCGCGGATATGCCTTGGCGTAATCAGCCAAGCCGACGAGCTGAAGATAGTGAGTAGTCCGTTCCCTCCGCTCCTGCAGCGAAAGACTGGTGTTGTCGAAAGCCAGATCGACGTTTCCCTGCACGGTCAACCACGGGTACAGACGGTGGTCTTGGAACACCATCCCCACCTTCGCGTTTGAACCGCCCTCGGGGGTGCCCCACGCAATGGTTCCCCGGTAGTCCGCGTCGAGACCGACCACCAGCCGGAGCAGTGTGGACTTGCCGCATCCGGATGCGCCGACAATCGCGACGATCTCATTGTGGGCGACCTGGAGGTTTATGTCCTTAAGGACCTGTCGCTCGACGCCTTCGAGGAAATAGGACTTGCTGACGTGCTCAAGCGCAAGAGCGTTCATCGGGTTTCCTGGCTCCATGGTGATATCTTTGCGGTGACGAGTCTGACAGCAGCACAGAGTACAACTCCGCCAGCAGCGAGTGCGAAGACCCCCACGATGACGATGTCCATCCGGAACTGATCCCGAGCGCTGGCAATGTAGCTGCCCAGTCCTCTGCCGTTCCCGATCGCATACTCGGCGCCGATGGTTCCTATCCATGCCGAAAGAACGGCGATCTGCAGTCCAACGTAGACGCTGGGCAGCGCCGCAGGGAGGTAAAGCTTGCGAGCCCGGGTCCATGGTTTGAGGCCGAGCGTCTGGGCGGCTTCGATCAGGGAGACTGGAGCCTGCCCGACACCTTGTTCTGTCGCCAGGAACAGCGGAAAGAACGTCGACAACGCCGTGAAGACCAGTTTTGTGCTCTCGCCGTTTCCGAACCAAGCCGTGAGCAAGGGAATCCACGCGAATAGGGCGACTTGTCGAACTGTGTGAACAGTGGGCGCAAATCCAAGGGCGGCGGTCCGATACATTCCCGCAATGTAACCGAGCACCAATCCAATCAGGCCACCGAGGATGCCTCCCGAGAGCACACGAACAATGCTTGCGAGCAAAGCCGACCAGAGTTCTCGACCGGAGGAATCGATAAAGGGGGTGGCAATGACTGTAATCGGGCTTACCGCCATGGGGCCGGAGAGTATTCCGGTCGATGAAGCGATGAACCAGAGTGCAGCCGCTGCCAACGGCAAAACCGCTCCCTGAGGTACGCTCATTGTCCGCAACGACCGATCAGCCATTGGCGCCGCTCCCCCGACGGATCAGGGCTTCGACGCGCTTCAAAAGCGAATCCAGCGCGAAGCCCACGACACCAACGACGACCATGCCAACGATGACGATGTCGAGCTGAAAGAGAGTGCGTCCCCAGACCATCATGTAGCCAAGGCCGTCGGTTCCCGCGAGCATCTCCACCACGATCAGCGAGACGAAAGCCTGGCTGAGCGACAGTCGGACACCGCTGGCAATGAAGGGCGCCATTGCAGGGATGGTCAGCTTGAAGAACCGAGTGCGCGCGCGCAGACGCAGCACGTCGGCAACTTCGTTCAAGGCATTGGGTACGTTTCTTGCGCCCTCGGCCGTGCTAATCGCCATCGGCACGAAACATGCCTTGGCGAGAATGACGATTTTCAAGCTCTCCTCGATCCCGAGAAGGAGGATTAGTATCGGCAGCCACCCAAGCGAAGGAACAGCGGCCAACGCCCTGAAGGTCGGTCCTAGATAGGCTTCGGCCGTCTTCGATTTCCCGATTAGAAGACCGAATAGAAAGCCGAGGAATGCCCCGATCACGAATCCTTCGGCGATACGGCGGAAGCTGACGATCGCTGCCGCGATGATGTCGCCGCTTACGATTAGATCGATGAAAGTCTGAAGGACCCAATCCGGCTGCGGCAAGACTTGCGGAGACACCCAGCCCTCGTTGGAGGCTGCCCACCAAAGAGCGAGCAACACCCCCGGACCCATGGAAACGAGAATGGAGCTCACGAAGAACGACTTGAACTTCGTAATGCGTACATCCGGTGCGCTGCGAGCGACGCGAATGTCTTCTTCAGCTCCTACCGTTGCCATGTTTTTCCCGATCAGTTCTGAAGTGCACCGGTGGCGGAACGATCAGGCCACAGCGCCTGGAGGTTCAGCTTTTTCACTGCATTGTCGACGTAGGATCGGTCCACCCACGCATCCAGATCGACGTCGCGGCGAATGAGCTTCTGCTCGCGGTCGAAGGCGATGCCGCTCTGGTACCGGGAGACGAAGAAGTCATCGAGACGGGGATTGTATTTCTGCCCCAGCGAGCTCCCGGCATTCGACTTGCTGATCACTTCGATCGGCGATCCGGCACGTGACCAGATCTTGAAGGCTTCGTCCCGGTTCTTGTCGTCTGCCAGCCACTGAGCCGCCTTGACGAATCCCGTCACGACTTTCTGAGTGGCTTCCGGATATGCCTTGCGGAACTTGTCGGTCACGAGGAACGCGCCAAAGCCATCGCCGGAAGCTCCAGCGTCCGAAGACTTGTAGAAGATCTTGGCAACACCCTTGTCCTCGAGGGGCAGCAAGAAGTCGGCGCCGAAGACAGCGTCGACGCTCTTGGCCGCGATCGCAGCAAGCTGGTCGGCATTCTTGAGATCGACGATCGTGATGTCCTTTTCGGACAGCCCAGCGTTCTTCAGTGCCGTGATGAGGCCCCAGTGGATGATGGTCGCCTTTTGGATCGCGACTTTCTTTCCCTTGAGATCGGCGATGGAGTTGATGTCGAGATCCGGGCGGGCGGCTCCGAAGATCGTCGTGCCGCCATACGAGGCTAGGATTACAGTATCTAGTCCATTTGCCTTGCCGATGATGTTCGGTACCGCGCCATACGATGCGAAGTCTAGCTGGCCATTCGAGAGTGCCTCGTTGATGGCTGGACCTGTTCCGGTGAAATACGTGAATTCGAGCTTTGTTGGAGTGCCCTTGAACTCATCCGCGATGAATCCCTTGGCGTCCGCAATGGCCTGAAGCCCGACGCCGAAGGGGGTGCCAAAGCCGAAGCCGACGTCGCCGAAACGGATGGTGGCGGGAGCGTCTTCCGCGTTTGCCCCAACAGCGGAGAAAACCACAGTCGCTGCGAGCAGAATGGTTGAGATAAGTCGTTTCATGCGTCTCTCCAGTTAAGGTGTAATCGTTCCGGTCTCGAAGATCCGGTAGCTCATGTCGCCTGCGGTCCCCCGCGGCTTCGCATTCTTCCAGCCCATCTCGCGACGAAAACTTCCCATGACGCCTCTCGCGACCAGCTCGGCCTCCGTCGAGCCCTCGATCGCTTCCGAGAGGGGCGACACGTACAAGGCGTCCGTCGGACAGAAGAGTTCGCAGAGGAAGCAGGTCTGGCAGTCGGATTGCCGGGCGATGACAGGCGCGCCGTCGGGAACCGCGTCGAAGACGTTGTCCGGGCATGCGTCGACACAGAGGTCGCACTTGACGCAGCGATCCTCGCTGACGATTTCGATCATGATGCTGCGCTCATTTGTTGCTGAGGTTGGAAGGATGCCCAGAGGCTGTCAGTCCCTCCCGAGTTGATCGGACGGGCAAGCAGAGGATTCGCACCGGGGTAATCCGTCCTCCTTTGCAGGCCTCTGCTCTCCTTGCGCAGAAGGGCGCTTTCGGTCGCCCATCGCGCTGTCGCGATCAGCGCCTCGGTTTCGCGCACCTTTGCCCTATCTCCCGAGCGCCACGCCCCGTCGTTCCATAGATCGGACAGGATGCCAGACGCATCGGACAATGACTCGTGGTTTCTGAAGTAGCCGCCGTCCAGGGGCAGGACCTGCTGTTTCGCCTGGTCCAGAACAGAGTCCAGATCGCCACGGATGCTAGATGACGGCACTGCACCACGCTCGTTTGCCGGGCGAGAAGCTCTCGATCTCCAGCTTGCACCGAGAGTGCGAAAGTAGTTTGCCGCGTCCTCTCCAGCCCACGATCCGGTCGCCATCGCCCAGCTTGAATTCGGGCCGCCGCCACCAGTTGATGCTCCCGACATGCCTTGCCGGGTCGCCGCGTCTCCGGCGGCGAACAGGCCTGGCACAGTCGTCGTCGAGCGATCGTCGATCTTGAGACCACCCGTTCCACGGACAGTGCCCTCATGCCGGAGCGTTATCGGAAAGCGTTCCTTGAATGGATCGATGCCCATGCGGTCGAAGGGTACGAAGATATTCGGCTGGCCGCGACGGAAGCCCTCCTGCAGGCGTGGCGACGCCTTGTCGAGAATAGCGTAGACGGAGCCTTTGATCAGTTCGCTGGCGACGGCGCTCTGTCGATCTCCTGGTGCGGTCAGGACGTTGCCCTGCTCGTCACTGAAGGTGCCCCAGAAATAGACGACGCCTTTGGTCACGCTGGAGTAGGCGGGCGATATCCCGTACTGCGCGGAGAATTCCATTCCGGAGAGAACTGCGCCCGCTTCGGCGGCCATCAGGTAGCCATCGCCAGTCAGGTTGTTGGTGCCCAGCGCTCCGCTGAGGAACGCGCACCCACCCGTCGCGATGACAACGGCGCCAGACCGAATCTCCACGGTCTCGCCCGTCCGACGGAACCGGGCGATTGCTCCGGCGACAGCACCGTCCGAGAGGAGCAGCTCCTCTACTGGACAGTGATCGATCACTTTAACCCGCGCCTTGATAAGCTTCTGGCGCATGAAGCGCAGGTAGTCGGGTCCTCGAAGCATTCCGCGATAGGGACGGCCGTCCTCGTAGCTAGGGAAGTCATAGCCCCACTCGGCGAGGAGATCGAGGTTCTCGAGTGTTCGATCCAGTACGCGCTCGACGCGCTCGGCTTCAGTGAAGCCGTGACCCAAACGAACCCGCTGGTCAACCGTCGCCGCGCGTTCGGCTGTGCCGCGTCTTGTGTAGATCGTGGTAGTATTGCCTGCAGCCGTCGCGCCGCTCGTCCCGACGTATCCTTTCTCGATCAGGACGACGCTGGCACCGTTCGTGGCCGCGTTCCAGGCTGCCCAGCAGCCCGCTGGGCCACCACCAACGACGAGTACGTCCGTATCTAGTCTGCCTGCTGTCACGCTCATGGTCCCTCGCATCTGCGAATTAGACTACAAACTATATAGAGTTTATCGAGAAAGTGCTTGCCAGCTTCTCGGCGATTACAGGAAAAAAATTCTGTGTCCGCTGGTCAGCCGTACAAACGCGCCAGAAGCCTTCGAAGCTAGAACGAAAAGCCAGAGTGGGGTTTGGCGTCCGCCGGAGCGAAAGCCTCACCCACGGGCATCAATGACGATGAACCGGAGCCGTTTACCGCGCTGCCTCCCGGCCGACCTGATCAACGGCCTCCTGGTTTGCTGCAGTGCCGCAAAATTTTTCTCCTCTCACCGCTCCCATCGATAAAATCTGCTTTGTCTACGTCTTTGATGGACAATAGCTTACGTCTCAGAACAACAGGGGACGTTCATGAGAAAGTACATTGCTGGAATCGTCGCGCTCGCGGCTTTGACATTGGCGGGCAGCGTCAGCGCCGAAACGATCAAGGTGGGGGTCGTCCCCGGTGTATATGCCGACTCGATCGAGGCGCTGGTTCCTGAGGCAAAGGCTAAGGGTCTTGACATCCAGGTCGTCGAATTCACAGACTGGACTACGCCCAACATAGCTCTGCAGTCGGGCGACATTGACGTGAACTACTTCCAGCACCAGCCATTCCTGGATAACGCCATCAAGGAACGCGGCTACGATTTCAAGAGCGCCGGAATCGGCGTGCTTGCGAACATCGGCCTCTATTCTCTCAAGCACAAGAGCTTCGACGAGATCCCTGACAAGGGCACCGTCGCGATCGCCAACGACCCGGTGAACCAGGGACGCGGCCTCCTTCTCCTGCAAAAGGCAGGCCTTTTAAAGCTCAAGGATGGCGTCGGCTTCAAGGGAACGCTCGACGACATCACCGACAATCCCAAGCACCTGACATTTAACGAGGTCGAAGGACCGCAGCTCTCCCGCGTGACGGCCGACGTCGATCTTGCACAGGGCTACCCCCACTTCATCGTCGCCTCGAAGGCTTTCGATCCGAGCTCGGGACTGCTGTACTCGGGCGTCGACGACAAGCAGTTCGCGATCGTCTTCGCGGTCCAGTCGGCAAAGGTCGATGATGCTGGCATCAAGGAACTGGTCGACCTGTACCAGAAGTCGGACGCCGTGAAAGGCGCAATCGACAAGGCTTTCGCGTCGGATCCCAAACTCTATACGCTCCCATGGGTACATTGAATGCAACGGCACGACGCGTGTCTGATACGGAAGGCGACCGGTCGGAAGGACCAGCGTTGACAGCAGTCCCGGTAGAGCAGGCTCTGCCGGGGCCACTGCATAACGTCGGCACTGTGTCGTTCGTCAATGTTGAGAAGCGTTACAAGTCCTCAGCAGGCGAAGTGCATGCGCTTCGCGGCATTTCTGTCGACGTGCCCGCCGGATCGGTCTACGGGATCATCGGTCGAAGCGGTGCCGGAAAGTCCAGCCTTCTTCGCACGATCAATCGTCTGGAACGGCCGACTGGCGGATGTGTCACGGTCGACGGCGTCGATGTCTCCTCGCTCGATGAGAACGGGCTGGTTGGGCTTCGCCGCAGGATCGGAATGATCTTCCAGCACTTCAACCTCCTGTCATCGAAGACCGTCTGGGGCAATGTTGCGTTTCCGCTGGTCGTCGCTGGCGTTCCGAAGCGCCAAATCGAGGAGCGTGTCGCCGAGGTTCTGGCGCTTGTCGGACTTGTGGGTAAGGAAAAGACTTACCCGTCGCGATTGTCGGGCGGACAAAAGCAACGCGTCGGCATTGCGAGGGCACTGGTTCACCGACCGGAAATCCTACTTTGCGACGAGGCCACGTCCGCACTCGATCCGGAAACGACATTGTCGATCCTCGCGCTGCTGAAGGACATCAACCACCGACTCGATCTTACGATCATCCTGATCACTCACGAGATGAGCGTCATCCGAGAAGTCTGTGATCAGGTTCTGGTCCTTGACGAAGGAAGCGTCGCCGAAGCGGGCCCAGTATGGCAGGTGTTCGGAAACCCGACCCACCCGGCAACGCAAGCACTGCTCCAACCATTGAACCGCGACATCCCCGAAGACGTTCGAAGTCGACTTCGTGGCCAGCCCGATGGGGAGACGACGAGGACGGTCATGGAACTTGCCTACACCGGGCAGGACGGGCTCGAACCCGACGTCGCAGCTATCGCAGATGCGCTGGGTGCGTCGACGCGGGTCTTGCAGAGTTCGCTCGACCGTATTCAGGGACACGTGAGCGGCCGCCTGCTCATTTCCGTCAACGAGGCGAGAACCACGGTGCCTTCGGGCCTCGACGGACTCGCCCATCAGGTCAGGATACTTGGGTATGTCGGCGATGATGTATGAACGCCTGTGGCAGGCGTTGCTCGACACGATTGCCATGGTCGGCGTGTCGTCGCTGATCGCATTTGCGGCAGGCATTCCGCTCGCGGTGTTTCTGGTGCTCGCCCAACCCGGCGGGCTGATCGACGCGCCCAAGACGCAGCGGGTGCTCGCAGCGGTCATCAACGGCTTTCGCGCAACCCCGTTCATCGTGCTTCTAGTGGCGTTGCTACCGCTCACTCGTCTGATCACGGGGACGACCATCGGCGTCTGGGCAGCCGCCGTGCCACTGTCCATCAGCGCCACCCCGTTCTTCGCGCGAATAGCCGAGGTCAGTCTTCGCGAGGTCGATCCGGGCCTCGTCGAAGCGGCGCAGGCGATCGGTTGTCGGAGATGGCATATCGTCCGACACGTGCTGATCCCCGAAGCACTCCCGAGCATCATCGGAGGTTTCACCATCACCCTCGTCAGCGTCATCGGCGCCTCCGCCATGGCTGGTGCAGTCGGTGCTGGCGGGTTGGGAGACATGGCTATCCGCTATGGCTACCAGCGTTTCGACACGACCGTCATGGCGGCCGTGATCGTCGTCCTGATCGCGTTGGTTTGCCTGGTACAATTCGCCGGCGACAGCGCCGTTCGCTATCTGCGCGCCCGCTGATCTGAAAGTTCGATACGACATGATTGACCAGAGTTCACACGCTCCCGACGTAACCCGACGTCGCCCATCGTCGCCCGTGCGACCTTACCTCATCAGGAGCGATCAGGAAGCGTTGGACGTGGCATCGCGTCTGGCGGAGCGCTTCGTGGTCGGCGCGTCCGAGCGTGATTCCAAGAGACTCCTACCGTGGGACGAGATCGATCAATACACTGCGAGCGGCCTGGGTGGGATCACCGTCCCGAAGGCGTTTGGCGGAGCCGAAGTGTCCAACGTCACCCTGGCAAAGGTCTTCGAGATTCTCTGTGCAGCAGATCCAGCCCTCGGCCAGATTCCGCAAAACGAGTTCGGTGTGCTCGCACTGCTGAGGGACGTGGGCTCAGACGGCCAGAAGACTCGAATCTTCGGTGACGTCCTCAATGGGTTCCGCATTGGAAATGCGGGGCCGGAGAAGAAGACGAAGTCGGTGGCCATCAGCACGACATTGCTGCAGTCGACGCCCGATGGTCTTCGCCTGACCGGCCGCCGCTTTTACTCGACCGGGGCGATCTTTGCTCACTGGATACCGACGAGGGCGATCGACGACCAAGGGCGAGCCGTCCAGGTCTGGGCCGCCTACGATGCGCGCGGCGTGACCGTCATCGACGACTGGTCGTCATTCGGGCAGCGCACGACGGCAAGTGGCTCCGTCGAATTCGCCGATGTCCTGGTCGACCCTGAACTCGTCTTCCCCGTCTGGTCCTATACCGATCGTCCGGGGCTTGCCGGACCGATCTCGCAGCTCGTGCAGGCTTCCATCGACTCGGGGATTGCAGCGGCAGCCATCGGCGACGCCGTCGCCTTCGTGCGTGATCGCGCAAGGCCATGGGTCAACTCGGGTGTCTCATCGGCGATTGACGATCCAACGATCATTCACTCGATCGGCAGTCTCTACACGGATCTGCATGCAGCGCAGGCGGTCCTATACGAGGCGGCTGAGACGATCGATCGTGTTGCCAGGGACGAAGTCACCGACGCCTCCAGCGCTTTGGCGTCAGTCGCGGTCGCCGAGGCGAAGATACTAACCACCGAGATCGCGCTTGCCGCGACCGAGCAGCTTTTCGATCTCGGGGGATCGTCGGCGACAAGGGAGGAGCACAATCTCGGTCGCCACTGGCGAAACGCGCGCGTCCACACCCTGCATGACCCTGTTCGCTGGAAGTATCACCTGATTGGCAAGTACGAGCTGACCGGTGCTTACCCTGCCAGACACCAGTGGAATTGAGGCGTCGATGACGAACGCAGTACCTGGATCTTATGCCGACCTCAAGCTACGCCCTGCGTCCATTGCCAGCGACGAAGAGGCGATTGAGGTCGCAACCCGGCTTGCTGACGAGTTCGCGGTGGGCGCCTCGGAACGCGACCGCGACCGGCTGCTGCCCTGGAACGAGTTGGAGGCGTTTAGCGGCAGCGGCCTCTGGGGCATCACTATACCTCGGGCGTATGGCGGGCCGGGGGTCTCCAGCCGAACGCTTGCTGAGGTCATCGCTATCATCGGCGCGGCTGACGGCTCGCTTTCTCAGATCCCGCAGAACCACTACTACGCCCTTGAGGTGCTTCGGGTTGGCGGCAGCGAGGAGCAGAAGCGCTTCTTCTACGACCGCGTTCTTGCGGGTGATCGGTTCGGCAACGCTCTAGCGGAAGTCGGACAGCGCGACTTCACGCGGCGGACGCGGCTGGTTCGCAACGAGAACGGCGCCTTCGTCGAAGGACGCAAGTTCTACTGCACCGGTGCGCTTTATGCGCACTGGATTCCGACCCTTACCGTGGCGGAAGAGGACGGAAGGCAGACTAGCTATCTGGTCTTCGTCCCCCGGAACGCTGCAGGTGTCACCATCACCGACGACTGGGATGGGTTTGGCCAGCGTATTACAGGCAGCGGTTCGGCAGAATTCGAGCATGTGCGGGTCCAACCTGAATGGATCGTCCCGTTCCAGGCGTCTTTCGACCGGGCGACGACGATTGGCCCGCAGGCACAGCTCATGCATGCCGCGATCGATCTGGGGATCGGGCAGGGCGCCTACCGCGAGATGCTCAAGTTCATCAAGGAGCGCTCGCGTCCTTGGATCGACGCCAAGGTCGAGCGTGCCGTCGACGACCCGCTGACCCTTTTTGGCGTCGGCGAGGTCAAGCTGCGGCTTCGTGCTGCGGAGGCCCTGGTTGCAAGGGCTGCGGCACTCGTCGACGCCGCACAGCTCGACATGACGGAAGGGACTGTCGCAGCCGCATCGATCGCGGTCGCAGAGGCGAAGATACTTTCGACAAAGGCGGGACTGTTGGCCGGGACCAAGCTGTTCGAGCTCTCGGGCACTTCGTCCACTCTCTCGGAGGACAACCTCGACCGCTACTGGCGCAACGTGCGAACGCATACCCTGCATGACCCGGTTCGTTGGAAGTACCAGGCGATCGGAAACTACTATTTGAGCGGAAAGCTCCCGCCGCGCCACGGCGCAATCTGAAAGCAGCCAAAGGCGGAGAGAGACCTTGACTGAGAAGAAGCAGATTCTGCTGAATGCGTTCAACATGAACTCCGTCGGCCATATCAATCACGGTCTGTGGACCCAC
This sequence comes from Rhizobium sp. KNZ14-9A, assembly GCF_056755015.1. Classification (NCBI taxonomy): domain Bacteria; kingdom Pseudomonadati; phylum Pseudomonadota; class Alphaproteobacteria; order Hyphomicrobiales; family Rhizobiaceae; genus Rhizobium; species Rhizobium sp. KNZ14-9A. The sequence goes on along the minus strand of NZ_JBPGXB010000004.1, from coordinate 1,416,502 downwards.
CCGCGTGATCAGTCGCATCGCTACAAGACGCTCGACTACTGGACTTCGCTTGCCCAGACATTGGAGCGTGGCCTCTTCGACGGTGTGTTCTTAGCCGACATCATCGGCGTCTACGACATATACCAGGGTTCTACCGATCTGACCGTCAGGGAGTCGATCCAGTTACCAGTGAACGATCCGCTTTTGCTGGTCTCGGCCATGGCCGCAGTGACGAAGAACCTAGGCTTTGGCGTCACCGTCAATGTCAACTCCGATGCGCCCTATCTATTCGCCAGGCGGATGTCGACGCTCGACCATCTGACCGATGGAAGGATAGGATGGAACATTGTTACCGGATATCTCGACAGCGCGGCCAGAGCGCTCGGGCAGGACGCCCAGGCAGAGCACGACAGTCGATACGACAGGGCCGACGAATACCTCGAAGTGCTCTACAAGCTGTGGGAGGGAAGCTGGGACGACGACGCGGTCTTGCTCGACAAGGCAAACCGGATCTTTGCGGATCCCGGCAAGATACGGCCCATAGCACATGATGGCGCATTCTATCGGTCGCACGGCTATCACTTGAGCGAGCCATCTCGTCAGAGGACCCCCGTTCTGTACCAAGCGGGAACATCGGGCAGGGGACGCCAGTTTGCGGCCCGCCACGCGGAGTGCGTCTTCATCACGGCAACGGACAAAAATGCTGCCCGAGCCGCTGCTAGGGCTCTTCGTCAAGAGGCCGTCGAAGCCGGGCGTCGCCCAGACGATATCAAGGTCTTCGTCGGGACGACTGTCGTCACGGGCGCGACACAGAAGGAAGCCGAAGACAGGCATGCCGAATATATTCGATATGCAAACCCCGAGGCTGGACTTGCGCATTTCTCGGCAAGCACGGGGATCGACTTTTCGAAATACGATCTTGACGAGCCGATCGTCTACGGGACGTCCAACGCAATTCAGTCGGCGACTCAGCTAGCTAAGCAGCGTGGCTGGACAAAACGCCAGCTTCTCGGCGAACTTAACATCGGCGGACGCTATCCGACGATCGTCGGCAACGCCTCGAAGGTCGCCGATGAACTGGGGAGTTGGATCGAAGAGGGGGAGGTCGATGGGTTCAATCTAACCCGTACCGTCGTTCCGGAAAGCTACGAAGACTTCGTCGATCATGTGGTGCCCGCCCTGCAGGATCGCGGCCTCTACAAGACACGCTACGAGCACGGCTCCCTACGACGAAAAATCTTCGGCGAAAGCGACAGGCTGCCGAATTGCCATCCCGCCGGACAATATCGTCCTTCGACGAAAAAAGGTGCAACGGCGGCACGCTAGAAGTCGCCGTCATCGACCGCGCAGGACTGCAGGTCGTCTCCAGTCGGTCCAACTCGGGAACAAGGGAGGGAGATGAAGGACTTCGGAGAGACCTTGCCCAAAGTCCCGGCAACTCACTACAGACATCCCGCCCGACTCCCACGCGAAGTCGGGGCTATAGCAGAAATTCCAATGACAATCACTCACATCGATCGTCCGGCAGCGTCCCCTCTATCGAGAATGAGCAGCGTCAGGTCGTCAGATGCCGCCTCCAGGAACTGGTCGGCGATCTCGATCGGACGGAGCCATTCCTCGCGCCTACATCGCACTAATTTGCTGTATTTGAAGCATTATATGGAGAAGCTCGCGCGGACCGAATCTTGTAACCTCTGTCATGCCCCCAAACACCCCCTGCGCGACAGAGCGCTTACACCCACGCACCGAGCCCGGAACTTCTTCAGAGACTTCGGGAGAACGACCGACGTGCGGCAGCAGGTTGAGCGCGTTCTCTCGGACCAGCTCGCAAGAGCATGTGAAATAGTCAACCGAAATCGAGCCGGAATGATCGCCTTGTGGCCGCGCTGGAGGAACGTGAAGTGATTCGCGGCGAGGAAGTCCGGGGATCGTGGTTCAGGATGCGAACTCAATATCGAAGGCTACCGGCTCGCCGACTTAGGTACAGCGCATGAGGACGGCGATGCTTGGTCGGCCAATCGCTGCGCGTAGTTGCGAGGATTGGCCGCTGTGGCGGTCCGGCTATGTGAAACCTAGCGCGTCGGGCCGGACGCCCTTAGGATGTCGAACGCTTCTTCGACGTGCTCGTGGCTGATCCGGAGCCGAGGCTCCGAAGGATTGTTCGCGTTCCGCTTAGGAAACAGGGTGCCGAAATAATCCGGGCGGCTCTTGAGAAGTGTTCGATCCACGCGGTGACTGTTGCGCTTCTGGACATTGTTCAGGCGCTTTAGATTGGGCAGTTGCGGGCTCACTGGATACAGTCGCCGAGTTTCCCTTTTCAGGTTAGGAAACTTGTGTGAGGGCGGCGAGCAAGGAAATCCTATGGTTCGCGCTTATGGATAAGAGCCGGCGGCGACCATTGACCGCTGTGGATGGCGTCTGGCGCGACGGTTGACCAAATGGAGTATCCCGATGAAAGACATGCGCCACCTCGATCACATTTGGGAACGTCTCCATGCGATGGCCGATGGATCTGCAGGGTCGGCCGCCGTGCAGCTTGCGACGATCGGCGACACTGGCTTTCCGGGCTTGCGAACGGTCATTCTCCGCGACGCGAACTTCGATCAGGCAACGGTCTCCTTCGTCACGGACATCCGGTCGACGAAGGTTAAGCACATCCGAAATCATCCGATGGTCAGTGCGATTGCCTACGACCTCGAGAGCCGCGTCCAGATCACGCTACTTGGCAGAGCCGCGGTCGTGGAGAACGAGGACGCCCGGCGCTCGATGTGGGATCGGCTTAAACCGCATACCCGCAAACAGTTCGAGGCAGCCTTGCCGCCTGGAATTTCACTGTATGATGACGGAAGACCGATGTCGTGGGAGGACGACACGGATCCAATGGAGCCCTACGAACGCTTCGCGCTCATCTCAATCTCAGTTGCCAGCGCCGAATGGCTGGACGTCTCTGGCGATGAAAGGATGAGGTATGCCTTCTATCGGGATCGGCGGCCCAAGTGGCATGGCCTTAGGGTCTCACCTTGATTTTGCGTCTCGGGCTCGATATGCGGGTCATCATGAAATCACGACAACCGGGTCGGCGGAGAAATCAGCCGGACGGCCGTGAGAGCGAGCGATGGATTCCGGGACAGGCGTGAAAGATCGCTCCTCCCGGGGTTTCGCTTCATATGCCGTAACGCGGCCGCCGTATTGATCTTCTCCAGAAATTGAAACGCAGGAAGACCGGAAACCTCGTCGGTAACCGGCGTGAGCATTCCAGACAGTGATCTTATGCGAGGCTTCATTTGTCCGTCCCCACGATGGCCTCGACGTAGAGCGTGAAGAACACCAAGCCGTCAGCGACGGAGCGTGCCGCGCCGCGTTTCGGTATAGGCGTATTCGATTTGCCCCATCGCGACAGGCAGGAGTATGTGGCGTTTCAGCCCTCGAGGAAACGGCTCGTCACATCTACAGTCAATTTCCACAGACTTCGACGCAGCTCCTCACTGTCCCCTGGCGCGATGGGAGTGAGCCTTTTTGCGTTTTTGACGGAGACGTAGTGCCCAGTGTTCGCGCCGAACTTCGGATCGGTTGCGAGGCGCACGATGATGCCGGCACCTTTCGCCGGATTTCCGATCCCCAGCCAGTTCAGAGCTTTCGCGAGGGGACCTGAAAACCCAAGTTCACGGCCGAGGCTCGTAACATTGAACCCTGGATCCAGGCAGTTTACGGCCACCCCGGTGCTTTCAAGCTGTCGTGCCAGCTCCATCGAGAACATGATGCCCAGAAGCTTGGTGCGGCCATAGACCCTGGAGGATCCACGAGCGGTAAAGGGGGCGGTATCCAGAAGGTCGTTGTTGATGTCGAGACTGCCACTCTGACGGGACGCCTCCGACGCAACGGTGACGATACGGGCAGGAGCCGACTGTACCAACGTGTCGCGCAGTGTCATTGTCAGAAGCCACGGCGCGAAATAGTTCACGGCAATCATCTCCGCAAAACCGTCTTTGGTAATGCGTTGTTCGAAGGCATGCAGACCAGCGTTGTTGACCAGCACATCGATATGCGGATGCCGGGCGGCGATTGCTCTGCCGACCGCGACCACCGCTCGAAGATCGGAGAAGTCCGCGTAAAACACATCGATGGCCGCGCCCGGTGCGGCAGCCTCAATCAGCGCGCTCGTGGTTGCCGCCTTCGACTGGCTTCTTGCCGTCAGGATGAGATGGGCTCCCTGGCGCGCCAGCTCTATCGCTGCGAGCTGGCCGATACCGTCGGTGGCACCTGTTATGAGAACTTTCGGACGCTGAGGCATTTGCAAGACCGTATTTGGTTGACATATATCAACTATGCGTTTTTAGTTGATATATGTCCACCACATTAGGGCCCAGGTATTTATGGAAGAAACGCGCGTCGAACATCTCAAGGAGCTGGGCCGGGAGCTCAATGCGCTGCTTGCTGCCTCACGGGCCATCACCATCGCGTCGGCAGAACGGTTTAACCCGAAGCTTCAGCCGGCTGCCTACCAGATTGCGATGATCCTGTCGGCACGAGGCAGCGCAAAGGGCAGCCAGCTTTCGGAATTGCTCGATATGGACAAGAGCGCGGTCAGCAGGCTGTTGAAGTCCCTATGCGATCTGGGGCTGACGGAATCGGCAACCGATCCCGATGATCGCCGTTCGACAATCTATCGGTTGACGGTAGACGGAATCTCCAGGGTTGAGGCATCTATCGAGGTGAAGGCCGGGGCCTTCTACTCCCGCATCGACGGATGGAGCGACGCCGAGCTTGCCCAGTTCAAAGAATTGCTCCGGAAGTTCAATCGGCACGAATAGGGATGCGATTAGTCCTTGATCATTCGACCACTGCGTATCAGGAGTCCGTATTTGACTGCCATCCGATCCGAAGATCCTGTAGTGTGACCAGACGTCGAAATCGAGGATCAGCTGACATGGACGAGGAGGGTTTGGCTGAGATATCGGCCCGCTATGTTCGCTTCGCGGATGAAGAAGCCTGCGGACGTTCGCCGCTCTACGAGGCGTTAGCCCATGCGGTCGCTGGGGACCGGGAGACACTCGGCTTTCTATCGACGCTCCCGGACATGAAAAGGCAACCGAACCTTCTGTTTGCTGCAGTGCGTCACCTGTTCGGCACGCCGACGGACTGGACTGAGTTCCGCCAGGTGCTCCTGGCCCATCCCGACGCTGTCCGTTCGCTGATGCTCGAGCGTTCGACACAAACCAATGAACCAGGAAGGTGCGCCTCGCTGCTCCCCGTCCTGGCGCGATTGCCGCAGCCGCTGGCGCTCCTCGAGGTCGGGACCTCCGCAGGGCTCTGCCTCATGCCGGACCTCTATGGTTACGACTACGGCCACAAGGCGATCCGCGCACCCGAGATGGCCTCGCAGCCGCCTGTCTTCCGTTGCTCCGCCAGCGAGACGACCCCATTGCCGACGGCCGCGCCGCACGTCGTCTGGCGGGCGGGGTTGGACCTCAGTCCAATCGATGTTTCGGATCCTGCGCAAGTCGCATGGCTTGAGACACTAGTCTGGCCGGAGCAGCCGGAACGGCTTGCCAATTTGCAGGCGGCCGTGAAGATCGCCGCCACGGTCAAGCCACGGATCGTAAAGGGTGACCTGCGCGGGAGCGAGTTCGTTCGGCTCTGCAGCGAAGCTCCAAAGGACGCCACCCTTGTCGTCTTTCACACTGCCGTCCTCGACTACATCTCCGACCCCGCAGACAGGGAGGCTTTCGCCGACCAGGCGATGCGTCTCGCTCCATATTGGGTATCGAACGAGTTCCCCCGCGCATTCCCGTCCATCGCCACGCGCGCAGGAACAAGTTGGCCACCCGGGCGCTTCCTCCTGTCCGTGAACCGCTCTCCTGTCGCCTGGACCGACCCGCATGGAGCTTCGCTCGCATGGATCGCGGACGAGGCTTAAGGGCCTGGCCTGAATATCGCACACAGCATCGGGCTTGACCGGGGGCTGCATCAAGGCGGGCGCGGGCGGAACTTGCCCACCACGACCGACACGAACGATATCTAAGGCGGGTCACTTCTCGGCGCAAATTCCGGGCCAGCTCTCAGTGCAAATCAACGATCCGGCTTCGCTGACCCGGAGCAACTACCTCAAGCGGTCATCACTACACGCCCGAAGGGACGCCCCTCAATCAGATAGCGAACAGCATCGGGCGCCTGGTCGAGCGGGAACGTCTTGGCGACGGTGGGCTGTAGCTTTTTCTCCGCCAGATATTCCCGGAGTTTCGCCTGGGCCGCGCCCAGCTTTTCCGGAGTGAACAGTCTCATCGTAAAGCCTCGGATTGTGGCGGCCTTCCAGATAATGTCGGTCACATCGACTTCCGCTTCACGGCCTCCGGCATAGCCGACAACTGCGAGCATTCCGCCCTGTGCGAGTGACCCCACCGAGTCCTTCGTGAGCGTGCCGCTTACGCCGTCGATAACGACGTCTACACCCTTCCCTTTGGTTATGCGCATCACGCCGTCCCTCATGCCCTCCTTGGAGAGATCGATGACGTGCTCGTATCCCGCGGCCTTGGCCTGCTGGGCCTTGGCTGTCGTGCTGGCCGTGGAAATGGCTTTCGAAGCTCCGAAAACCTTTGCGAGCTGCACCGCTTCCATGCCAACTGCACCTCCGATGCCCGGAGCAAGGATGGTTTGGCCCTCTTTGAACTGCGTGAATTCGGTGAGTACCAGATAGGCAGTCAGGTATCCCGCCCCCGCTAGGAAGGCAGCAGCGTGAGCGTCGTCAAGATGGACCGGGACCTTGGCCAGTCCGGCTGCGGGAGCAGCGACGTATTCGCGCCAGGTGCCGTCAGCGACGAGACCAAAGCCACGTCCGGTCACGAACACCCGGTCACCAACTGCGAAGTCCGCGGATTTTGATTCGGCAACGATGCCCACACCCGTCTGGCCACCGATACGCGGCAGGTTTTCAGGGGTTGCTGCGTAAAAGTGGCCCGATCGGAATGTGTTGTCGAGAGGATTGATGCCGAACGCTTTCATGTCGACGAGAACCTCGCCGTCGGCGGCGTGGGGCTTCGGCAGGTCCACCACCTGATTCTGATGGTAGTCGCCGTAAGCCTGATACTGGACTGCTTTCATGTCGAATTTCCTTGTGTGCGGGGATAAATGTTGCTTGGAGCCTAAGGCGGACTTCCGCAGGTGGTTTAACTTTGCTACTGGATTAGCTATACGCAAGTGGTTTAACTTTGCAACTGATTTCTTTTCATGGTATGGTCTGTAAGATGGTGTGGGCGGCGTCGCCCTCGTGTTGAAGGAAACTGACATCTTGAAGGGAAAGCGCACGAGTTTCGAGAAAAGCGCATGCGCCATAGCGCGCTCTGTGGGCGAAATCGGAGACTGGTGGTCTCTGCTGATCGTTCGCAACGCCTTCTATGGCACGCGTCGATTCAGCGACTTCCAGAAAAGACTGGGTCTAGCGAAGAACATTCTTGCAGCCCGCCTCAAGAAGCTAGTGGACGAACGAATCCTTGAGATGATCCCAGCTTCGGATGGCAGCGCTTATCAGGAGTATGTGCTGACCGAAAAGGGCAGGGATCTGCATGTGATCATTGTCGCTCTCTGGCAGTGGGGGAGAGGCACACGTTCGAACCTGGGGAACTCAAGGCGAGCATGGTGGACAGCAAGCGCCACGAGGTGCTGCTACCTGTAGTACTCAAGGCGTCTGACGGACGTGAACTGGACGGTTACGGATTTGAGTGGCAACAATACGAGGCAACGCAGTAGGCCCGGAATTAATCAAGGTGGTCATCCTGCAGCTTGTTGATCTCTCGTTCACAGATCTGCGGACGCTTTTAAAACTGTATGCCGATGATGGTGAATATGGACGCCGAGCGACAGTCCCACATCTGGCGGTTGAGTGCTCGAGCCTCTTCGTTGGTCGTCGTTTCGACCCACAGCATCCCCGCTGTCATAGAAAAATTGCCTAAACGGGTTCGCCCTCTTTCGAAACGATGGTGGATCCGTATGGCTCGCGTGACGTGATCATGATTGCATCGTCCGGTGCCGGGCGCGCGAGATGCTGCGCTTCTTCCCAGGGCGCGTTCATCCAGATATCCGTCTCCTCCTTCGTCATCAGCAGGACGGGCATCGCCTTCCAGTGGATCGGCCTAACGACCTCATTGGGGTTCGTCGTCAGGAAGCCGTAAAGGTCGTCCGTCGTAAGCCCGTCCTTGACTTTTCGGACGCTGGTCCACTGCGGCACATGGATCCCGGCGAAGAACATCAGCTCCTGGCTTTCATCCCTTCCGAACCAGGCATTCGGGACTTTCCCTCCCGGCTCCTGACTGGCGGGATCGGGTTCTGCGAAAGTCGTCACGGGCACGATGCATCTGTGTTCGATGCCGAACCATTGCCTCCAGTGCTTGAGATGGAGCTTCCGGACGTTCGTCACGCCGCGATCTGGCTCCATCCTGATCAGTTCGTCCATATCGAAGGGCTTCCCCTTCGCCGCGAGTTTCGCGGCCCGGCCCTCGGCAGCTTCCTCTTGGACGCGCGTCGGAGATGGCAGTCCCCAGCGGGCATGGACGAGCTGCTTGCGGCCGTCCGCGGTGTTGCGGACGATGGGACCCATCTGGTCAGGGTTCATCTGATACCTGGGCATGGGGTTGATCATGCTCTCGGCATCGATCGCCCATTTCCGAACCCAATCAATGTCGTCCATGCGGTAAAGATTGCACAAGCCACACCTCCCGTCGGTTGGGATGCGCAACGTAGCCGACCGGAATAAGGGTGCCAACACCCGCGATCTGGAAAGCGCCGACAACCGTTCCTATTTCATGTCGTATAGGAATTCAGGGAGGTTATCATGCCAGAACCTGCCAATCGCGCGGGAGAATGTCCGCTTGTCGAGATCCTGCCCCCGGCGCGGTTTTCGCACTGCGGAAGCGTCGTCTGCGATTGCTGCCATCAAAGAAAGAGCAAGGACGAGTTCGACGAGGATGCTTTCGGCATCTGTTCTGAGTGCATCGGCTCAGATGTGATTGTCGTCAACCTTGTGGTCGGTGTTCGCGAGAGTGACCATCAATAATCAGTTGCGTCGCGGTTGCTCACCGCACATCTGTCCTTGGAGCACCTGCGGGCTTCAATGTTTTGCGAACAATCGGCCCGAACTGGGTCCCGACCATCAAAGCACATGGCCTTCATCTCTGGCGAGGCAATAGAAGTCCGCAAAAGCGACATCGATGTCACCCTTGAATGGAAACTTCATCGGTTCGGTCACACCGAGTTCGCCGTCGCAATGGCAGACACCGCAAGCACGATTGTTCTCTCTGTCGATCGCGATGGTGAAGGCACCGACAGGGATGCACGACGCCATGTCGACGGTGCCTGCGCCATAGAATTCATATTTTCCATTGCCGTCTGTCGTCACTAGGAATGCGGGACCGCGGCGACCCAAAGCCCCGACTAGGACCGTGCGAATGTCGCGATGGATCTGGTGAATGTTCAAAGCTTCTGGCGGTGTCCAATAAGTGCCAGTCGGGTCCTCATAGGGCTCCTCTTCGCACAGGTTATCGTTCGGCAGATTGCTCATCGCCGTCATCCTCCTTCTTGGTGGTGATGTTCTTATTATGTTCTCATTCTTAAAGGAGTCAAGGACGACGTTTCGGAAATGCTAAAATGCCATCTTGAAATTCCATGCGGGGGAGAAAGCCCGATTAAGCGGGCGGCCTTCGGGTTTGCGGGATTCGCGGATGAATCCTGCAAACCTACAATGACTGCTTCGCGCCCCAATTGCAGTCGTTCCACCCGCATGATGTGAGGGGGAGACCAAGCACCAGTTTCAGCCGCAACATTTTGAGGGGCGCGAGCACGCCGCTTGCAGACGTCGCGGGGTTGACTAGCGCAATTCGAGATTAATCGCGGAAGCGCATTCAACAGAAGCAGAGAATATCGGGATTTGTGCTTGCGCTGGTTGTCGGATGGTCGCAAAGCCATGTTGTAATGCGCCGCAAGGCCGCAATCGACATTGACCTATTTAAATTCGGAAAACGAAAGTCTCTCTATGCCTCTCCAGCTTTCCCTGCCCCGTGACCGAATTTCCGTGCTTCTGCTCGAAGGCATCAGCCAGAGCGCCGTGGACTATTTTTCGTCTTGCGGATACACCAACCTCGTGCATCTGCCGAAAGCGCTTGATGACAGGGATCTCAAGAGACATATCGCCGATGCGCACATCATCGGCATTCGTTCCCGAACGCAACTGACGGAAGAGGTTTTCGAATCTGCCAAGAAGCTGATCGCGGTCGGCTGTTTCTCCGTCGGCACGAACCAGGTCGATCTGGAAGCGGCACGCCGCCGCGGGATTCCGGTATTCAACGCGCCTTATTCGAATACGCGCTCGGTGGCCGAGCTTGTGATCGGCGAGATCATCATGCTGACGCGGCAGATCTTCCCACGCTCGGCGTCGGCGCATCAGGGCGGATGGGAGAAATCTGCTGTCGGCAGCCGAGAAGTCCGTGGAAAAACCCTCGGCATCGTCGGCTACGGAAATATCGGCTCGCAGCTGAGTGCTCTTGCGGAAAGCATGGGCATGTTGGTGCGCTATTTCGATCTCTCCGATAGGCTGCGCCGCGGCAATTCAGAATCGATGGCTTCGCTCGGCGAGCTTCTGGAAATCTCGGATTATGTGACGATGCACGTTCCGGAAACGCCATCGACGCACAATATGATCACCGAGGCCGAACTGCGTCGCATGAAGAAGGGCGCCATCTTCATCAACAATTCCCGCGGCACGGTGGTCGATCTCGGCGCTCTCGCAAAGGTCTTGAAAGAGGGCCATCTGGCAGGTGCGGCGGTCGATGTGTTTCCCAAGGAGCCGGCATCGAACAAGGAGCGTTTCGAAACGCCGCTGCAGGGCCTGAGCAATGTCATTCTGACACCGCATATCGGCGGCTCGACAGAAGAGGCCCAGGAGCGCATCGGCGGGGAAGTCTCCAGAAAGCTGGTCGAATATTCCGACATCGGCTCGACGATGGGTGCCGTCAACTTTCCGCAGGTCCAGTTGCCCGAGCGCCCGAACGGTACGCGCTTCATCCATGTTCACGAAAACCGTCCCGGCATGCTCATCCAGTTGAATGAGATCTTCTCGTCCCGCGGGCTGAATATCGTCGCCGAATTCCTGCAGACGCATGGCGACACGGGGTACGTGGTTATCGAAGTCGAGGACATGTCCCAGACAGCCGACGATATTCTTCAGGCGCTACGCGAGATACCGGGAACGATCAGAACGAGATTGCTGTACTGACGCATCGAGCAATTTGCATCGGCATGGAGACGCGTAGGCGCTCCACGCCGCCTGCAAAGGTGGTTTTTAATGCGAGGCGAGAGCAGCCCGATTAAAGCGGCGGGCGGCCTGCTGAAGTACGTGATCGCGGGTGGACTCTGCTAATCTACGAGGGCTGCTGCGCGCCAAAAGGAGACATCCGCCGCGCGCAGAGTGGCGGCTGGCACCGTGTTTTTTGACGAGTTCTGCGCGGACATAGCTTCCTGTTCGGCCGCAGGCCCGGCACTCCACTTCGATGATCGGATCGCGAACCTGACGAAGGGTCGAGGACAGATCGAGGGGCTTTCTTGGCTTACCGGGCAACGATGGCTCCATCACGAGACGGCGGGTCAATATGCGGCCAGCGATGCAAAGGCAATCCCTAGAGGGCCGACAAAATTTTTTCAATAAAGCCGGTTACTTACGAGATTCGGCTACGTCCCTGATTCATCGAAATAATCTTCGGTTTAACTAAAGTAATGGGATCGTTTTCCTATTTTCCAGTGTCTTGACTCGGATTTCCGGAAGGAACATTACAAGAACATCTACATTCAAGCGACATGATGTCGTCAGTCTCAACGATCTGAACAGGATTCGTGATCGATGTCCGCTGTCCGCGCGCACGTCATAGCCGATCTTCGGGAACGCATCAGCTCCATCGAGAGCCATGCGGTGAAGAAGGCTGGGTGCCTGGAGTTCGGCGTGCCCGAGATTGATGCCGTTCTTCCGGGAGGCGGATTGGCCCACGGTGCTCTCCACGAGTTCGCTGGAGGCGGCGCAGGAACAGTTGATGGAGCCGCGGCAGCGCTCTTCGTGGCGGGGATCGCGACCCGCACTATAGGGCCGATCGTCTGGTGCCTGACGAGGCCGGATCTGTTCTTCCCAGCGCTGGCGCAGGTCGGCTTGAAGGCAGACCGGGTGATCTTCGTGGAGTCCGACAAGGAAGAAGACGTGCTGGCGAACATGGAAGAGGCACTCGCCTTTGGTGGCCTCGGAGCCGTTGTCGGCGAGATCGTCCGGCTTCCGACGACGGCATCGCGCCGTCTGCAGCTTGCGGCGGAGAAGACAGGAACGATGGCATTGGCGGTCAGGCGGTGGCGGCGGCAGACCGAGGCCAGTGACTTCGGCCAGCCGACGGCGTCGACCACACGATGGAGGGTGAGTGTCAGGCCGTCGGAAGAGCTTCCGGTGCCGGGGGTTGGACGGCCGAGATGGTTTCTTGAACTGATGAGATCGCGTGCGGGCGAGTGTGCCGAGTTTCTTGTAGGAGCCTGCGATGACAAGGGTCGTATCCATCTATCTGCCCGACCTGCCGACGGATCGCATTCGTCGAGCCGATTCAACTATTCCGCCTGAGCAGGCGATTGCCGTGATTGCCAAGTCGGGATCCAAGCGGTGGGTTTCCGCCGTCGACACTGCTGCGAAAAAGGCGGGCGTGCACGTCGGCATGCAGGCTGCAAAAGCCCAGGCGCTCTTCCGAGGGCTGACGATGATCGACGCGGATCCTGCAGCGGATGCCGCCGCGCTCGAACGGATCACCTGCTGGGCGCTGACCCAGTATTCGCCGATCGTCGCCGTCGACGGTCTCGACGGGATCGTAATGGACACCGAAGGCGCTGACCATCTGCAAGGCGGCGAGGAGCCGATGCTGGCGCGGATCGCCAACCAGTTCCGAGCCAAGGGACTGACAGCTAGGGTCGCGATTGCGGACACCTGGGGCGGGGCCAACGCCTGCGCTCGCGCGACCAGCCGCGACACCGTTATCATTCCTAGAGGTGAAACCGTTCGGGCCGTCGAGAAGCTTCCGATCTCCTTGCTCCGGCTTCCACAAAAGATCGTCAACGATCTGCGAACCTTGGGCTTCAAAACCATCGGTGAACTCGCCAACACACCCCGGGCGCCGCTGGCCCTTCGTTTCGGCCCGGAAATCGGACGCCGCCTCGACCAGACGTTCGGCCGAACGCCGGAGCCTATCGATCCAATCCGCACCGACGAATTGATCGAAGTCACCCGTTCGTTCGCAGAACCGATCGGTGCCGCCGAGACCATCAACAAGTATGTCGCCCGACTTGTGATCCAGCTTGTCGCCGAGCTGCAGAAGAGGGGCCTCGGTGTCCGCCGCACTGACCTCGTTGTCGAGAAGGTCGACGGCACCCGGCAAGCCATCCGCGCCGGCACCGCCAAGCCCGCCCGTGATGTCGCCTGGCTGACCAAGCTCTTCAAGGACAGAACGGAGAAGATCGAACCTGGCTTCGGCATCGAGAAAATGACGCTGGTGGCAGTGATGGCAGAGCCGCTGGGGGAAGCGCAGAAATCGTCGTCGCTGGTCGAAGACGAGGTCGTTGATGTGACACCATTGATCGACATCTTCGGGAACCGGGGAGCGCGGGTCTATCGGGTGGCCCCTGTCGCCTCCGACGTTCCTGAGCGGTCTGTGAAGAGAGTTGCTGCCGCATCCGATCCGCTGGAGGCAACCTGGGTAACCCGTTGGAAGCGACCCGTCCGCCTGCTGGCGCGACCCGAACAGGTCGATGTCATGGCGCTGATGCCAGACCACCCGCCCGTCTGGGTCATGTGGCGTGGCAAGCGACGGAAGGTGAAGGCCGCCGACGGGCCGGAGCGCATCTTCGGAGAGTGGTGGGAGCGCAATTCCGAGATGGCGGCGGTGCGCGACTATTTCGTGGTCGAAGACGATGCGGGCGAACGGCTCTGGATCTATCGATCCGGCGATGGCGTGGATACGGAGACAGGCAGCCACAAGTGGTTCGTACATGGAGTTTTCGCATGAGATACGCGGAGCTTCAGGTCACGACACATTTCTCTTTCCTCCGAGGCGCGAGTTCAGCACAGGAGCTGTTCGAGACCGCAAAGCTATTGGGCATTGAAGCTGTCGGCGTTGTCGATCGGAATTCATTGGCCGGAATCGTCCGTGCCCTCGAAGCGTCTCGATCGACTGGCGTCCGGCTGGTCGTCGGCTGTCGGCTCGACCTGCAGGACGGGATGTCGATCCTCGTCTACCCGACGGATCGCGCCGCCTATTCCCGGCTGACCCGTCTCATAACCTTGGGGAAGTCTCGCGGCGGGAAGAACAACTGCATTCTGCACCTTGAGGACGTCATCGTATACTCGGACGGGATGATCGGCATCCTCGTACCGGATACTCATATTGTGTCTATCTGCGCTCGTCGGTTGCGCCCCCCCGCTTGTTGACAAGGTTCCCGACAAGGGCGCACTCAGGCAAGGGGAACAGGTAATCGTCACGGACGATTCATGCCCGCCCTCGGAGATGAAGCTCGTCACGGGCGGCGGCTTTGGTCAACCCAATGAAGTGGAATGTGTACCAAAGTTTCGTTGAGCAATGCGTTACTCCCGCCGTCCGTTTGATGATGGGGCCTTGCGCCGATCGTATTCATTGTATCGCGATTCCCGCGATGTTATTTCGCTCTGTCGAGTTCATTGGAAGTGACGAGATGAATAACGAGACTGAGGAAGAAGCATTCGATCGAATGGCGAAAGAGTTGGAGGCAGAAAAAGCGATTAAAAACCGACAGGGATCCATCATCCTTGCGATGTTCACGACGTCCGGAATTTCAGTTTTAATTGCATTCGTGTTTTTCGGAAGAAATCCAGCCATTAGCTGCGTATTCCTCGACAATGAAACGCTTCTATGGTTTTGGCCTCCAAACGTGACAATCATGAACGCCCTGAAAAACAGCCGATACTCGCACGCAGACCAGTGTTTGTTTATTGCAACGCGATCCTTCGCAAGCATGACAATGCTACCTGCCGTGATAATCTTCATTTGGCAGTCGTTCAAATCCGAAAGGTCTCACGTGCAAGGATACGGAACCGTCCTTATCATTCTCCTGCTTGCGTCCTTCCTGACAGGATTCATCGGTCCAAGTGATAGTAATTCACGTTTTGGGATGAACTTCACCTTAGCAATAGGCCAGAACATCTGGGTGAGTATGATCCACATCTTCAGCTGTTACCTAGCCGCATTGATGCTTGCTTTCCAAATTCCTGCGTCTTTCAGGTCAATCTTCCGGTAGCTGCCGGCTGTTTGATGCCTCACCGGAGGATGATGGGGCGGTGCTTCGTACGCCCCAGGGTATTGCTTCACCGTGAAATGCAAGCTCGGCGATTTCTTGTTGGGACCACGCCGTTTCAATCGTTTTTGGTTTGCCTGCCTGGTTGGCGGATCGTTCTCTTCCGTCGCATTCCTTGGGCTACAGAGGCTCGCCGTGAGAGCGTTGCGTCGATGAGACCAACGCGCGCTTGATGACGGGGCACTCCTATCGCTTGGCGGCACGTTTCGGAATGCGCTGACGGTTTCGTCACACGGTCGCTTGGGGCGGCCAACAATCAGTGTCGTGATCGGGATGTTGTCTGTTGGAAGCTTTTATCCGCGGAAGAAAGCCTTTCGGATCGACGGAATAAGTCGGCGAATTACCCGGGATCGCAGAAATGTCCTTGAACCAGGAAACTCGGCTTTCGTTGCCGTACTGCACAACTGGGGGCGCCAGATCCGGATTGTCGAGACACCCGGCCAACACCCCGATGTCGGGATATTCCGGATAATCGAAGATCATGGGAGTTCCGCAGTTGCTGCAGAAACCACGGCGCGCCAGTCCCGAGCTCTGAAACCATGAAAACTCACCTCGCGTCACGTGGAAATCCCTCTTCAATATGGGACAAATGACCGCGAACGGGCCACCGACGGCTTTCTGGCACATACGGCAATGACAAACATGGACATTATCTGGAGGGCTATCACATCGGAAACGAACTGCTCCACATTGGCAGCCGCCTGTTAGGGGAGCGAATGATGCCTCAGTCATTTTCGGATCCTATGATGTTGCGCGGTATGAAATTCACCCCGGCAAAATGTTTGCCACCTATTCAGTGCACCGACTGCGACGACCGTGAATTCACCCGCGTGGCCGGAAGTCCGACATAGTTTCCAATGAGTGTCGTCGCCATCTCCTCCACTGATCGACAACCTTCGTTGTAGAGCTCGATCGCTGCCGAACATAGGAACGAGGAAGCTTCATCGTTCCAATCGACTTAGTAGAAGCGATACCAGGCGTGCACCGCCTGGGAAGCCGACGTGGCGGCCCCGAAACTGGTCAGCAGTGGTTGTTGAACTCCTCGCATCCCGCCCCCACGAGTTTAATCGCGACCGACGATCGGCGCTGGGGCACCGTACCTCTTTTCCTGCTCGTCGTCCCTATCCTTCGCTTCCGGCCCCATGCTCTGCTTGAGATTCTGGCTGAAGAACTGCTGCGAGACTTCCGGAGCGTTCCTGCTGATCAGATCGAGGGACTGCAGGGACTTGATCGCGTTCACGTTCCGCTCGTTGAACTCAAGGTTCCCAAGAAGGTTCTGTGCGGTGAGAAGAGCGTCGGGATCACCCTCCGCCTTGGCGACCACACGTCGGACATCGTTGTCCTGGACGGTGATATAGAAGACGCCATTGTCGAAGCGCTGGGCGATCATTGGGCTGCCGTCCCCCGGACCTTTCCATTGTCCGATGACCGATCTTGCACTGCCCGCGGATGGCACGTCACCGGTGATCTTGAAGCTGAACGAGTACCAGACCTCGTCGCCGAATGTCGGCCACGACTTCTTGGCGGTTCGCAGCTCTGCCCTCTGGCAATCGTCTTCGCATTGGAGGCCGTCGTCGCCGTCTTTCGTGATGATGTCGACGGTCGTTTCAGCATCTCGCTCTGGCGGGCGCGAGCAGTCGGGGCGCAGTTCTGAACAGCATTGATTGTGCGCAATGCCTGACGCCCGCGCATGCACTATCTTTGGCAAGCAAGCAACATTTCGTCCTGCGGAGTTACTGCGATGAAGATGGCCATGATCATTGGACTTGCCCTCGTGACTGCCGCTGCCGGGATTGCGCCCGGAGAGGCCCAGCAAAGTAGACGCGAATTTCGACGAATGAACTGGAGTGAGAATCTGCCTGAGGCGGTGCGAACCTATCACGACAGACGGTTTACGATCGTCAGCTATCGGACGGCCGATTTTTCCGAGACCGGCTCACACCCGACACAGGGAAGCGAGGAGCACGTCAAAGCCATCCGCGATGCAATTCGCGCGAACAAATGGCTTACGGCCCAGCTCAAGACCAAGAAGCTCACCGCGAACGACATCGAATGGGTTTCGCGGGCACGCAACGGAAATATGACCTTCTATACGAAGTGACTGGCATTCACGCGGGTTTGCGGCCACGGCAGGCCGCGCCCCGGCGGTCGTTTCGTCATGGAAGCATCTTTGCCCGGAAAGCCAAGAATGCCCCTCGACCTCTCCTCGACTGTGCGTCAGGTTCGCGATCCAATCATCGAAGTGGAGTGCCGGCCTGCGGCCGGACAGGCAGATATATCCGCGCCGACTGGTCAAGAAGCACGGCGCCAGCGCTACGTTCGCAAGGCTCCGGCGGGTGTCAGCGCTCGGACGCCGACTTGTGGACGCCGATGGGACCAAAACGGGATACAGCCTCCCCGTTTGCAACCCGGATAGGATGGTTCAGTCCTTGGCGGAGATGGCGCTCAGTTCTTCGAGATCGAGGTCACGCTCCAGCTCGCGGAGGGTGTCGTCATCGATCTCCCCTGACCGATGCAGTCGTATGAGCTCCGTCCGGCCCACCGCGACTGCCTCGAGAACAACGTCGAAATGGGCGTGAAGCATCGGAATGTAGTCCTCGGTGCGTTCAGCGTAGTCTACGATTGCCGTGGCCCGATGTTCATGGCGATCAACGCGCGAACCGGATTTCGATCTCGGCTGGGGCGTATGGCAGACTGACCCGCGCCACAGGTTACATTCCTATAAAAGCAGTTGCTGTGAACTCGGATCGAGCAGGCAGATGAGCAACGCTTCAAATTCCGAACACGTCACGTCGACTGGGCATACCGTACTGCTGATGATGTCTATCTGGTCGCATGGCGCGATGGAGTGGACGGGCTCGTCTCGAAGATTGTCGAATACGTTCGCAACACCGAACTGGAGCTGAAAAACAGCCCGGCCAATAAGATCGTTCCGAGAGACGCATTTGACATCTGGGACGAGGTCATGACTGGACTGCGGGATCAGGAAGTCCAGTGGAAAGTAGAAGATGCCGGTACGGGGAGGCCTTTGCTTTCGTTCAATGACTATGCGGGGCGGCGGTTCGAACTTGGATCCGAGCCGCCGGTGCCGGTGAAGGTCGATGGCAGGATTTTCGGCAAGCTGGACGCCTATATAGCACGAGAGCTTCATGCTGCCGATGTCGTCTCGAAGATATTCAAGCAGAAGACCCGGACAAGCCGCTTTTCTCTCAACGCGACCCAGACCGACGCTTGCGACCAGCTCGATGATTACGGGAGCCCGACACTTCTGTGCTGACCATCGTGGGACGCAACCCTCCCCGCCGATGGCATCGGGCCGCGGGCCCAATCAGGTTTGCGCCTCAGGGTTGTCGCGTTAGAATCAAGGCGCTGCCGGTAAGGGGCAAACAAGCTGAGCGTAGGGGCCGAGGGGTACGCAATGCATTGGGATGACCATCCCCCGTCACTGCAGGCGGGTCTGCAAGACCAGCCTGACTCGCGGCCCGGAGAATCGCTGGCATCTACTTGGAGATGGGGTGTCTTGTCGATCCTCGCTGCGGCATCAACAGCTGATCGAGGTGACGGTAGGAGACCAGACCTAGATTTGACCGGGGCTGGCCTGACGCTTTGGCGGCCGATACTTGGCTCAGATAATCAGTCACCGGTCCGGCTGGTGACCTCTCTACGATCGTTTTTGGCGTTCCGCATCGGCGACTTCGCCGGATGGCAAAAATGTCATGTTTCATGTCGCAGTGTCATGTTGCGTGTCGTAAATCAGTGGCGTTGGCGCTTTCCACGTGGCTCCCTACAAGCACATCCTCGGGAATATCGTCGAAGGAAGCGTAGTTGAGGTTATAGAGCTTTGAATAAAGCTTGCCGTTTTTCATGAGCTGCTGGTGATTGCCGCTTTCGACGATTTCGCCATTCTGCAGCACGATGATGCGATCGGCTTCGCGGATCGTTGCCAGGCGGTGGGCGATGACGAGGCCGGTGCGGTTTTCGAGCAGCTTTACCAATGCCCTCTGGATCAGCATCTCCGTATAGCTGTCGATATTGGCTGTCGCCTCGTCGAGCACGAGGATCTTGGCGTCTGCCACTAGCGCGCGGGCAAAGGAGAGAAGCTGGCGCTGGCCGAGCGAAAGATTGCCGCCGCGCTCGCCGAGCATGCTGTCATAGCCCAAGGGCAGGCGCATGATGAAGTCGTGCGCACCGACGGCCTTGGCAGCCTCGATCACCTGCTCACGGGTGGCTTCCGTCTTGTGATAACGGATGTTTTCGAAAACTGTGCCCGTGAAGAGGAAGGGCTCCTGCAGCACCATGGCGATCTGCTGGCCGAGAGAATCCTGCGTCAGCTCGCGCACGTCATGGCCGCCGACCACAACCTGTCCCTGTTGCACCTCATAGAAGCGGTGGATCAGCGACATGCAGCTCGACTTGCCCGAACCGGTCGGGCCGACAAGAGCGACCGTCTCGCCGGGATTGACCCTGAAGCTCACATGCTTGAGCACCGGATGCTTGGGATTGTAGCCGAAAACGACATCGCGGAATTCGACAGAGCCGTCCATGTCGGGTGAAAGCACCTTGGCATCCGGAGCATCTTTTATTTCGACCGGCACATCGAGCACGTCGGTCAACCGTTGGCCCGATGCCATGGCGCGCTGCATGACCGAATATTGGAGCGTCAGCGAGCGAATAGGGTCGAAGAAGCGCTGGATGTAGAAGAGGAAGGCGACGAGCACACCGACGTCAAGCGCCTGGTTCAACACGCGCGCACCGCCGACGACGATGACGAGCGCCATGGCGATGCCTGTCAGCGTGTCGACGATCGGCACCATGATCTGGGCGTAACGGGCTGCCGTTAGATGCGTCAGCAGGTTGGCATGCGCCTTGTCATCGTAAAGCGTGAAGTTGACCTCCTGCCGGTCCATGCTCTGGACGGCGCGGACGCCATGGATCGCTTCGGCCAGCGCCCCATTCGCCACTGAGTTCGTCTCATGCGCCGCCATGAAGGACTTGCGGGCGAGCGGCAGCCAGAACAGGCGCACGACGAAGAGTACCGGAAGTACGGACAGCGTCAGCAAGCCGAGCTTGAAGTCGAGATAGAGCATTACGAAGACGATGCCGAAGAGCAGGAAGATATCGCCGACCGAGAGTACGCAGGTTTCCAGGAATTCCTGCATCGAGTTGACGTCGCCCTGCAAGCGCGACATCAACCGGCCGACTTCAGTCTTGTCCATGAAGGAGAGCGATACGCGCTGGAGATGGGAGAACATCGCCTTGCGGATATCGAAAAGCACGTTTTCCGCGACGCCACCAACCAGCGTTTCCTGCCAATAGCTGGCGCCGTAATTGATGAGAATGGCGATCAGGAAGGCGACGATCGCCAAGGTCAGGGCGGAACCGCTGTCGTCCGGCTGCATGCCATGGTCGATGGCATAGCGGATGATCAGCGGAATGAGAAGCTGCATGCCGGTGAAGACCAACACCGAAATCACCGACAGAATGACATCGCGCCGGTAGGGATGCACGAAGGCCCAGATGCGCTTGACGATGTTGGTATCGAAGACTTTGCCGAAGATTTCCTCTTCGACGCGCTGCGATCCGACGACCGCCCTTGGCGGGCGTCTGCCATCCTCGCGAACGTCCGGACGTTCGGTTTCCAGTTCCTCGGCCATGCTGTTTCCTCCTGCGCCGGTTTCTTACGCGCTCAAAGCGTCGTCGCCCGGTCGCACCTGCAAATCGTAAAGTGCCTTGTATCGTCCACCGAGCGTCAGGAGCTCGTCATGCGTGCCCTGCTCGACGAAGCGGCCGTCCTCGATGAAAAAGATCTTGTCGGCATGCATCAGCGAGCTCAGGCGATGGGCGACGATGATCGTCACGCGGTCAGCGGCATAGCGGCGCATGGCACTGCGGATACGCTGTTCGGTCGCCGCGTCGATTGCTGCGGTCGAATCGTCGAACACCATCACGGCGGGTTTGAGCATCAGCGCGCGGGCGATCGAAAGCCTCTGGCGCTGGCCGCCGGAGAGCGATACGCCGCGTTCGCCGACGACCGTGCCGTAGCCGGTCGGCAGGCCGAGCACGTAGTTGTGGAGCTGCGCGCTTTCGCTGGCGCGCTCGATGCGGCCTTCCTTGGCCCAGGGATCGCCATAGGCGATGTTGTTTTCGATCGTCGTCGTGAAGAGGAAGGAATCCTGCTGCACGACGGCGACGGAGCGGCGCAGCGACTGCAGTGTCGCCTTGCGGATATCCTGGCCGTCGATGGTGATCTTGCCGCCGGTCGCGTCATAGAAGCGAGGGATCAGGTGCGCGAGCGTCGACTTGCCGCTGCCGGGCGGGCCCACGATGCCGATCGTTTCGCCGCGCTTCGCCTCGAAGCTCACGTCATGCAGAACCTCGTGCATCGGCGAGCTCGGATAGGCGAAGCTGACATTCTCGAAGCGCAGCGTGCCGTCTGTTAGCTTCAACTCCTTCGCATCCGGCGCGTCGCGAACGGCGATTTCGAGATCCAGAAGGTCAAAAAGGCGTGTGCCGCAGGTCGAAGCACGGGCGAAGGCGTTGACCATCAGGCCGAGTTGCCGCACGGGCATCTGCAGGATGGTCATGAAAGTAAGGAACGAGGCCAGCGTACCAACGGTGATCTCGCCGGAGTGCACCTTGCCGCCGCCAACCCAAAGCACCAGCCCCATGGCCACAAAGAAGGAAAAGGTCATGGCGCTGGTATTGATGACGCGGATGCCAACACGCTGGTGGGCAAGTTCCAGCGCATTCTTCGAGGCTTCTTCGAACTTCGACAGTTCGTGGTCCTGGGCTGCGAAAGCACGCACGACGCGGATGCCGCCGAGGTTCTCTTCCATGATGCGCGTCAGCACCGACAACCGCTGCTGCAGGTCGAGCCAGGTGGCGCGCAGGCGAAGCTGGGTCACAGAAGAGCGCCAGCCGACGAAGGGCACGAAGGAGAGCGCCAGCAGGCCGAGCAGAACGTCGGTCGAGAGTAGCATATAGGCGCCGATGCCGATCAGCATGGTCAACAGGAAGACGCGCACGAGCGCAGTCGAGAAATACATGCGCACGCCTTCCAGATCGAGAAGGCCGATGGTGATGAGGTCGCCCGAATGCACGCTATCGTGAAAGGAGAAGGAGAGACGCTGGATCTTTTCGTAGCAGGCGAGGCGCAGTTCGTAGCCCATGTGGTGGCCGACGGATTCGCTGTAATAGTTCTGGACCATCGTGAAGATGCCGCGCAGCACACTGGCGCCAAGCAGAAGCAACGCCGTTGTCAACAGCGCGTCCTGCGCCTGCTGGCCGAGCGTGCCGCCGTGAAGCGCCACCTGCGTATGGTCGACCGCCTGGCCGAGCAGGCGGGGGATCAGAAGCTGGAAGGTGGAGGCGATCAGGGTAGCGCCGATGGCGAGGCCGGCTTGCCAGGGATGGCGGAAGGCCATGACGGTGATGCGGAACAGTGTGTAGAGGCCCTTGCCCCACCCTGCCGCGGTTGCAAGCGCCATCGAAGCCGAAGGCTTCGTCGCGCGTATAGACGCATCGCTGCTCACGGTATTTTTTCCAATAGATGTGTGCTCGGACCAAGTGGTCCGGAAAGAAGGCAAATCCATGAAGGGATTGATAGCACACCCACATTTGCCGATTCCGACAGGGGGTTCAAGTAAAGAATTCACCAGTCGGTTATTTTTACGTGAGCCTTCCTCGCATTGGACGGTAACGCTGCCGTTATGGCCTGCCGACTGCACGCAGCAGGCGCATTTTTCTGCCAGAAAACGAAAGTCTCGGAGCGGCGCATCGCCAGTGGAAATCTGTGTGCGGCGCATGTATGGTCCGCTCGCCAATCAGCACGAAGAGGGCGTTCGATGTCATCCACGGTCCGGATCGCAAATCAGTTTCTCACTGTTGACGTTTCCTCGCTCGGCGCCGAAATGCAGGCGCTAACATCCAGCGACGGCCGCTCCTGGGTCTGGAACGGCGATGCCGCCTTTTGGACAGGCCGTTCGCCGATCTTGTTTCCGATGGTTGGCAAGGCACCGAACGACATTCTAAAGGTTGGCGGTCACAGCGCGCCGATGGCCCAGCATGGCTTTGCCCGTCGCAGTGAATTTGTGCTGGCATCCTCGTCCGAAGCGAGCTGCCGCTACGAGCTTGCCGCTTCAGAGGCGACCAAGGCCGTCTATCCCTTCGATTTCCTGCTGGCCGTCATCCATAGCGTCGAAGGAAGTGCTCTGACTGTTGCTGCCGAAGTCACCAACCGCGATATCAGGCCGATGCCTTTCGGTCTTGGCTTTCATACGGCTTTCCGCTGGCCGCTGCCGGGTGCTGAGAACAAGCCGCACATGGTCACGCTGGACAACGGCGTCGAGCCGGCGCTCGTCCGGCTCGAAGGGGGTCTGATCTCGCCGAAGAAACTTGCTTCGCCCTTCAAGTCCGGCAGCCTGGTGCTCGACCATTCTATGTTCGAGCAGGATGCGATGATCTTTCCGGAAGGCGCAGGCCCCAGCCTGCGTTATAAGGCTGAAGGCGGCCCATCCATGCATTTCAGCTTTGAGAACATGCCCAATCTGGCGCTCTGGACCAAGCCTGGCGCTCCCTTCCTCTGCATCGAGCCCTGGCACGGGACGGCCGCCGAAAATGGCGGCCCGGACGATCTGGAGGGGCGCCCCTATACGAAGGTGCTTGCTCCCGGCGAAACGGCGCGTTTTTCCTTCAGCGCCGAAATCCTCGAATAGGCCGGACTCATTTTCCGTTTTGGATCAGGGTGTTGGGCAGGTGGTAAAATAAACTTCTTGCCACCTTGGGCTTTTCGCGCTTTCATACACGACTAGTTTAATAGACTATGGGGCGGGCTGAGAATGTCTTATCCGGCCTGTAATGGTTCCGAACGGAACCTGATTTAGCGGCGAACGTTTTCCATGGCCGCATGAACCTGCCCAACGCAGGGCTTCAGATGTTGTGCGTTGAAACCTTGATCGAGACACATGCGGATGAGCCGCAAGGGAGTTGAGATGACGGTTCAGGGACTTTTTTCCGGCAAGGCGAATGCGGCGGCGCAGATTTCCGCCGTGCCGCGCATTGCGATCGTCGGCCGCGGTTTTTCCGGCATGATGATGGCGGTGGCGCTGATGCGCACCGTGCGCACGCCGTTTCACCTCCAGCTTTTCGATCCGAACTCTACGGTCAACGGCGGCCAGGCGTTGGCCTCAGCAAGGTCCTCAACCATCCTCAATACGCGTGTGCGTGATCTCTCCGTTTCGCTCGGCGATCCCGACGATTTTAACGACTGGCTCTGCAGCAACGCCGAATTCCGCGCCGCCGTGCCAGCCGCAATCCCTGGCTTCCGGCAGATCTTCGTGCCTAAGGAAATCTTCAGCGACTACGTCTACCAGCGCTTTTCCGAAGCGCTTGCCGCCCGCCGGGACATCACCGTACAGGTCTGCCATGATCCGGTCGTGGCGATCCGCAGGAGCCATGGCAGCCGCTTCCTGCTTGAAAGCGCCAATCCGTCCAATCCGCTCTTCGATACCGTGATCCTCGCGACAGGCTACGGCCTGCCTCGACCCGAGGCCGAGGAGCAGGAGGTTTCACCCGTCAGGACGCAGCGCCTCGTCGCCCGGCCGCACACAGTGCTGCTCGGCAGCGGCATTCGCGTCGTGGACCAGCTGCTGCAGCTTCGCGACGCGGGTTATACCGGGCAGGTAACGATTATTTCACGGCACGGTTTCCTGCCGCAGAGCCATACGCCGAATTCCGCCGATCCGGTCTTCCCGGCAGAGGCGCTACCGCAAAGCCTGCCTGACATTGTCAGCTTCATCCGCCAGGCCTGCCGCGAGGCGGAAGAGGAGGGGCGAAGCTGGCAGTCGGTCATGAACGGCCTTCGCAGGCACGCCCGTTCGCTCTGGCGATCGCTGCCGGCGCGCGAGAAGCGTCAGTTCAACCGGCATCTGCGGGCGATCTATGACAGTCACCGCAACCGCCTGCCGGAGACCATGCATCTGCGTCTCAGGCGGGAGCTTGCCGAAGGCCGCACGGTGCTCAGGCGCGGCCGCGCCGGGCGTCGAGGTTTCAGCGGCCTGTTCTTCACGCCGGCCGGTTCGTCGAGCGAGGAGGTCATCCACACCGAACGCATCATCGATTGCCGTTGCCATGCGCCCGATCTTTCTGCTCCTCTGATCCAGAGCTTGCTCGCGGCGCGTCTCGCCGTGCCTGATGAGCTTGCGCTTGGACTGGCGGTCAATGCCCGCGGCGAAACGTTTCTGGACGACGGCTCGTCGATCGATGGGCTCTTTGCGGTCGGCCCGCTCGGCCTCGGCAGCCTGCCGGACATCGATCTCGTGCCTGAGATCGTCACGCAGGCCTATTCGGCATCAGAACGAATTGCGGAACGCTTCTATCCGCAGAGCCAGGCCGTCTGAGGGAATTCGTCGTTTCAGCGGGAACCATCGGCCCGAGCCGGCGTTATAGTGCGCTGGTAGATCGTTTAGAGGGGCAGATGGAAGCGGTGGATCGATATGATACGTCCCTTCGGGACGAGGGACGTTTCCGGGTGCTCGTCGATGCAATCACCGACTACGCGATCTATATGCTGAGCCCCGAAGGTCATGTGACGAGCTGGAATTCCGGCGCCCAGCGTTTCAAGGGGTATCGCGCTTCCGAAATCCTCGGCCAGCATTTTTCCCGATTTTATCTCGATGCCGATCGTCGAGCCGGCCTGCCAGCCCGCGCGCTGGCGATTGCCACGAAAGAGGGACGCTTCGAGGGTGAGGGCTGGCGCCAGCGCAAGGATGGTACGCGCTTCTGGGCACATGTCATCATCGATCCGATCCGCCATTCCTCGGGCGAGCTGATCGGCTTTGCCAAAATCACCCGTGACCTGACGGAGCGCAAGGCGGCAGAGAACGCATTGAAGCGCAGCGAAGAGCAGTTTCGCCTTCTCGTTCAGGGCGTCTCCGATTATGCGATCTACATGCTCGACCCCGAAGGCAACGTGACGAGCTGGAATTCCGGTGCCGAACGCATCAAGGGTTATAGGTCGGAAGAGATCATCGGCCGACACTTCTCCACTTTCTACACGGATGAGGATCGCCTTAACGGATTGCCTCAGCAGGCACTGGCCACCGCGAGCCGCGACGGACGGTTCGAAAAGGAGGGCTGGCGCCAGCGCAAGGACGGCTCCCGCTTCTGGGCCAGTATCGTGATCGACGCGATCAAGGACGATTTCGGCGAGATTATCGGCTTTGCGAAGATTACCCGCGACATTACCGAGAAGATGGAGACACAGCGTGCGCTGGAGCGGACCCGCGAAGAACTTTTCCAGGCGCAGAAGATGGAGGCGATCGGCCAATTAACCGGCGGCATCGCGCACGACTTCAACAATCTGCTGATGGCAGTGCTGGGCAGCCTCGAAATCCTCAAGAAGCGCATGCCGCAGGACCCTGCATTGTCGCCGCTTGTCGACAATGCCATGCTCGGCGCCCAGCGCGGCGCGGCGCTGACCCAGCGCATGCTCGCCTTTTCCCGCCGCCAGGAGTTGCAGGTGGAGACGATCGATGTTTCCGAGCTTCTGCGTGGCATGATGGACATGGTCGCGCGATCCCTCGGGCCGGTCTCCTCGCTTGAAACCGAATTTCCCGAGCGCCTGCCGACGATCGCTACTGACCCGGCACAGCTTGA
The DNA here is from genome assembly GCF_056755015.1 of Rhizobium sp. KNZ14-9A. Taxonomy (NCBI): domain Bacteria; kingdom Pseudomonadati; phylum Pseudomonadota; class Alphaproteobacteria; order Hyphomicrobiales; family Rhizobiaceae; genus Rhizobium; species Rhizobium sp. KNZ14-9A. The sequence continues at coordinate 1,389,481 of NZ_JBPGXB010000004.1, read as the reverse complement.
GACGGCAGTGCTCAACCTCGTCGTCAATGCCCGCGACGCCATGCCTGGCGGCGGGCTTATTAGGATCAAAGCCACTGAAGAGGTCGTGTCTGGCGGCGGTACCATGCCGGCCGGCCATTATGTGCGCGTCGCTGTTGCCGATGAGGGCGAAGGCATGGACGAAGAGACGCTGAAACAGGCGGTGACCCCGTTCTTCACGACCAAGGGCGTCGGCAAGGGAACGGGTCTCGGCCTTTCCATGGTGCAGGGGCTCGCCGGTCAGTCCGGCGGCAGGCTCGTGCTGAAAAGTCGGCTCGGTGAAGGTACGACAGCTGAACTCTGGTTTCCTGTCACGGGAGCCGAAGACACTGTTGAAGAGCCTGAACAATCCGTGCCCGAAGCCGCAAATAACTCACGGCCGCTGCGCATTCTTGCCGTCGATGATGACGGGCTGGTCCTGATGAATACCGCGCTGATGCTGCAGGATCTCGGCCACACGGTGATCGAGGCGACGGCCGGCGCCGACGCGCTCGATATTCTTCGCAACGAAAACGTCGATCTCGTTATCTCCGATCATGCCATGCCGCGCATGACAGGCTCGCAACTTGCGCTGGCAATCCGCAGAGAGTGGCCGAAGATGCCGATCATCCTCGCAACTGGTTTTGCCGAGATTCCCGAGGGTTCGGGCATTATCGATATACCGCGCCTCGGTAAACCCTTCTCACAGGCGCAGCTTGCAGAGGCGATCAGCCGCATTGCCCAATAGATCTCTCGTTAAGAGATTCTGCGAAGCCTGGCTTCGTTCCGCACGATATAGATGAGCAGCCCCGCCACCATGATCGCCAGCACATACCAGGTGATTGCATAGACAAGGTGGTTATTCGGGAAATCGAGGACCGTCAGCCCTCCGACGGGCAAGCCGCCGGCATTGGGTGTCGCGTCTGCGTCAATGAAGAAGGGGGCAACGCCCGCAACGTCACGCTTCTCGGCAATGGCTGCGACATCGCGCGAATACCAGCGGTCGGCAGCCGGATCGTTGGAGCGTAGCAGCATGCCCTTCGGTTCGGTCATGCGCATCAGCCCAGTGACATTAGCCGGTCCGGCGATCTCGCTTTCCGGTCGAGAGGCCGGGTCGCGACGGTCGGTCGGTACGAAGCCGCGATTGATTGATATCGCGCTGCCGTCCGCGAGCCTGAGCGGCGTCAGCACCCAATAGCCGGCGCCGAGTGCTGTCGATGCCGTGACCAGCGTTTCCTTGTCGTTTTCGAAAGTGCCTGTAGCCGTCACTCGCCGGTATTCGTCATCGGCGGAGTTGACCTTGCCCCAGTCGCCGCGAGTCGGCGGGGCGACTGGCTCGGCGTGGACGCGGGCATCGACGCGAGCGATGAGATCGAGTTTCCAGGAGAGTCGATAAACTTGCCAGGTGCCGAGCGCGAGCAAGGCGGCGATGAGGGCCAGAAGGCCGAGCCCCAAGATGGCAAGGGTGACGGCTGAACGCGGCCTGTCCTGTTGGTCGGAAGAGATATCGCTCATAGATAAACCGCAACGGGCGGCGTTGTCGCCGCCCGTTCCTCTGCCTTTATGGCATATTCTTCATCATTTCAGGGCTCATCGGCATCATGTTCGCATTCAGATGATACATGACCCAGAGCGAACCCGAGAGAGCGATCGCGACGATGATGATCGTGAAGATCAGCGCCATGATCGTCCAGCCGCCTTCCGACTTCGTGTTCATGTGCAGGAAGAAGATCATGTGAACGACGATCTGCACGGCGCCGAGCACCATCACGAAGATGGCGGTCACGACATGATTTTCGAAGACCTCTCCCATGACCAGCCAGAAGGGGATGGCCGTGAGGATGACGGAGAGAATGAAGCCCGTCACGTAGCTCTTGAAACTTCCGTGACCGGCCTGGTGCCCATGGCTGTGGCCGTGGTGAGCCTCGTGGGCATCCTCATGTGCGGGTGCTTGCGAACTCATCCGAGAACTCCCATCAGGTAAACGAAGGAAAAGACGCCGATCCAGACGACGTCGAGGAAGTGCCAGAACATGGAAAGGCACATCAGACGGCGGCGGTTGGCTTCATGCAGGCCATGCATGGAGACCTGCACCATAAGCGTGATCAGCCAGATGATGCCGAAGGTGACGTGCAGACCGTGCGTACCGACCAGCGTGAAGAAAGACGACAGGAAGGCGCTGCGCTGCGGACCGGCGCCCTCGTGGATAAGGTGCACGAACTCGTAAAGCTCGAGGCCGAGGAAGGCCGCGCCGAAAAGGCCGGTCACGGCCAGCCAGAACAGCGTTTCGGCCTTTGCGTTTCGCTCCATCTGCAGCATGGCGAAGCCATAGGTGATGGAGGAGAGCAACAGCATCGAGGTGTTGATGGCGACCAGCGGCAGATCGAAGAGGTCGGCCGGCGACGGGCCGGCTGCATAGCTGCGGCCGAGCACGGCATGGGTGGCAAACAGCACCGAGAATATCAGGCTGTCGCTCATCAGATAGAGCCAGAAGCCCAGATTGGTGCTGTTCTCCGGATGATGGTCTTCCGTCAGATAGAATTCAGGCTTTTCGGCCGTGTCGATAGTATGATCGCTCATGGTCTCTTACACCTGTTCGGCAAGCAACTGCGTGCGCTTGCCTTCCGTTTCGGTGACTTCATCCGCGGGGATGTAGAAGTCGCGGTTGTAGTTGAAGGTATGGCCAATCGCGACGACGAGCATGGCAACGGCGGAGACGACCACCAGCCACCACATGTACCAGATCAAGCCGAAGGCGAGCGCGATACTGATGGCGGATAGAATCGCACCGGTGCCGGTATTCTTCGGCATATGGATCGGCTTGAAACCGCCGAGCGGACGCTCGTAGCCGCGATTCTTCATGTCGTACCAGCTGTCGTGATCGTGCACGACCGGCGTGAAGGCGAAGTTGTAATCCGGCGGCGGTGAAGAGGTCGACCATTCCAGCGTGCGGCCGTTCCACGGATCGCCACTGTCATCGCGCAGCTCTTCGCGCCTCATGAAGGAGACGACGATCTGGATCAGGAAGGACGCGATGCCAAGCGCGATCAGGCCGACGCCGAAGGCGGCGATGATGAACCAGATCTGCAGCGACGGATCCTCGAACTGGCTCATGCGGCGGGTGACGCCCATCAGACCAAGCACGTAGAGCGGCATGAAGGCAAACCAGAAGCCGATCTGCCAGAACCAGAAGCTCATCTTGCCCCAGAAGGGATCGAGCTTGAAGCCGAAGGCCTTCGGGAACCAGTAGTTCACGCCGGAGAACATGCCGAAGAGAACACCCCCGATGATCACGTTATGAAAGTGGGCGATCAGGAACAGCGAGTTATGCAGCACGAAGTCGGCCGGCGGGACGGCAAGCATGACGCCGGTCATACCGCCGATGACGAAGGTCACCATGAAGCCGACTGTCCACAGCATCGGCACTTCGTAGCGGATACGGCCGCGATACATGGTGAAGAGCCAGTTGAACATCTTCGCCCCCGTCGGGATCGAGATGATCATCGTGGTGATGCCGAAGAAGGAGTTGACGGAAGCGCCCGAACCCATCGTGAAGAAGTGGTGCAGCCAGACGAGGTAGGACAGGATCATGATCACGCAGGTGGCGTAGACCATCGAAGCGTAGCCGAAGAGGCGCTTGCCGGAGAAGGTTGCGACCACTTCCGAGAAGATACCGAAGGCCGGCAGAACCAGGATGTAGACTTCCGGGTGGCCCCAGATCCAGATGAGGTTGACATACATCATCGGATTGCCGCCGAGGTCGTTCGTGAAGAAGTTCGTGCCGGCATAGCGGTCGAGCGACAGGAGAGCGAGCGTTGCGGTCAGGATCGGGAAGGAAGCGACGATCAGGATGTTGGTGCAGAGCGCCGTCCAGGTGAAGACCGGCATCTTCATGAAGGTCATGCCCGGAGCACGCATCTTCACGATGGTCGCGATCAGGTTGATGCCTGACAATGTCGTGCCGACACCGGCGACCTGCAGGCCCCAGATGTAATAGTCGACGCCGACGCCAGGACTGTAGGCGGCACCCGACAGCGGCGGATAAGCGAGCCAGCCTGTCTGAGCGAATTCACCGATGAAAAGCGAGATCATGATGATGATCGCGCCTGCCGTCGTCATCCAGAACGAGAAGTTGTTCAGGAATGGGAAGGAAACGTCGCGGGCACCGATCTGCAGCGGCACCACGAAATTCATGAGGCCGGTGACGAAGGGCATGGCCACGAAGAAGATCATGATGACGCCGTGGGCGGTGAAGATCTGGTCGTAATGGTGCGGCGGCAGTGGGCCTTCATTGCCGTTGAAGGCGATCGCCTGCTGCACGCGCATCAGGATGGCATCAGAGAAGCCGCGCAACAGCATGATGACGGCGAGGATCACATACATGATGCCGATCTTCTTGTGATCGACGCTGCAGATCCAGTCGCTCCAGAGCGAACCCCAGAACTTGAAATAGGTGATGATGCCCAGCACCGCGATGGCGCCGATGACGACGCCGATGAAGGTCACGACCAGGATCGGTTCGTGATACGGGATCGCGTCGAGGGTCAACCGGCCGAAGATGAACTTCAGGAGGTCAGGATTGGAAAACATGGAACAACCCGTTCATTATGTCTTGCGACGCAAAGCGCCAGGTTAATTGTTATTGTTGCTGAGCCGGCGCCGGAGTGCCGCCATTGCTCATGCCGGGCATGGAATGACCCTCATGCTGCATGTCCATTCCGGGCATGTTCTGCATGCTGTTGCCATCGGTGCTTTCGGCCGGCTCGCTGCGTGCCGGTGCGCCCGTTGTAGGCACTGTCGCCGCAGGCGCGACGATCCCTTCGTCCGCATGGCGATTGTCGTAGGTCAGCTTTTCGCGGTTTTCTTCGCTTTCCTTGCCGCCGCCGCCCATCATGTCGATGTGCATCATCTCGCTCGCGCACATCTTGCCGGGCGTGGCGCACATGTTGAGGATCGCGTCGTAAAGATCGGCATCGGCGCCGGCGTAGTAGCGCACCGGCTCCTTCTCGCTCGGCTTTTCGAGCTTCAGATAGGCGTCGCGATTGAGCATCGTGCCGCGCTGCTTGACCTGCGCAACCCAGGCATCGAAGCCCTGCTGGTTCATGCCGTGGAACTTGAAGCGCATGTGCGAGAAGCCTTCACCGCTGTAATTTGCGGAGAAGCCGTCATACTCGCCTTCCTTATTGATGACGGCATGCAGTCTCGTCTGCATACCGGGCATGGCATAGACCTGGCCTGCAAGGGCGGGGATGAAGAAGGAGTTCATCACCGAGGAGGCAGTGATCTTAAAGTCGATCGGCACGTCGACGGGAGCTGCAAGCTCATTGACCGTCGCAATGCCGAGGTCGGGATAGAAGAATAGCCATTTCCAGTCGAGCGCCACCACTTCGACGGTCAGCGACTTGGTATCTGCCGGAATGGCGCGGTCCGCATCGATACGGTCGAGCGGGCGGTAGGGATCGAGCTTGTGCGTGGAAATCCAGGTGACGGCGCCAAGCGCGATAATGATGGCGAGCGGCGCCGACCAGATCACGATTTCGAGGCGTGTGGAATGATGCCATTCGGGCGCGTAGTCCGCGGCCGTATTGGAGCGCCGGTAGCGCCAGGCGAAAAACAGTGTGAGGAAGATCACCGGAATGATGATCAAGAGCATCAGCACCGTGGAGACGATGATGAGGTCACGCTGTTGGGTGGCGATATCGCCCGAAGGCGACATGACCACCATGTTGCATCCCGCCAAAAAAAACAGCGGCAAGATTAATAGAAGGCGGGAAAACTTCTGCAGTTTTGGCACGTCTCTAAGCTCTTTTTGTTTCGTTCGATTGCCGACTAAAGCACTGGCACGATGAGCGATATGAGGTCTTTGGTCGCAGTGCAACATGCATTTTGCACCGCGGGAGAAGTTAGCTTCCACGGCGCCCACAAATCCTGATAAAAGTCAGAAGGAAATTTTTCCGGCGCCGTCTCGTGTATAGCTGAAAAGCGTGGCTTTGCCCAATAAAACTCTGGAATAGGTCGGGATAGGTATCACGCGATTTTTCCATCGCATCGATTTTTGAGAATTCGGCGTCAACTATTTGCGCAACAAGGACTTGATAAGCTGAAAATATGGAACAAGATCAGCTTGAGGTGCTTTGCAAAAGCACCTTAAACGAGGGAGGCGTTTCATATGGCTACTGCCACACATCTAGGACCATCATCTTCATCGCTGGAGCGGGATGCGCGGCGCATTCATGGTGACAAGCCGGTTTCGCCCGGCAGCATCGCGATCGGCGTGGTGATCGGTCGCATGTCGGAGTTTTTTGATTTCTTCGTTTACGGCCTCGCATCCGTTCTCGTCTTTCCGCAGCTCGTCTTTCCCTTCGCGCCGGACCGGCTGACGGCCACGCTCTATTCTTTCGCGATTTTCTCGCTGGCCTTCCTCGCCCGTCCCGTGGGCTCCGTTGTCTTCATGACGATCGACCGTTTGTACGGGCGTGGCACCAAGCTCACTATTGCGCTTTTCCTGCTCGGCGGCTCGACGGCATCGATCGCCTTCCTGCCGGGCTACGATGAAATCGGCTACTGGTCGATTGCGCTATTGGCGCTCTTCCGGCTCGGGCAGGGCTTTGCCCTCGGCGGCGCGTGGGATGGCCTTGCATCGCTGCTTGCCCTCAATGCGCCACCGAATCATCGCGGCTGGTATGCAATGATCCCGCAGCTCGGCGCACCGATCGGCTTTGCGCTGGCGAGCATCCTGTTCGGCTATTTCGTCGCCAACCTCTCCCCGGAAGACTTCCTCTCATGGGGCTGGCGTTATCCGTTCTTCGTCGCCTTCGCGATCAACGTCGTCGCGCTCTTTGCCCGTCTTCGGCTTGTCATGACCAAGGATTTCGGCACGCTCTTGGAACAGCATGAGCTTGAAGCAGCACCAATCCTCGAGGTGCTGCGCGTCCACGGCCGCGATATCCTGATCGGCGCTTTCGTGCCGCTTGCAAGCTTTGCCATGTTCCACCTCGTCACCATCTTCCCGCTTGGCTGGATGAGCCTTTACGGCAACCAGCGGATCGGCGCCTTCATGGTGGTGCAGGTCATCGGCGCCGTGGTCGGCTTCGTTGCCATCATTGCCTCGGGTGTGATTGCTGACCGCATCGGCCGGCGTAAGCAACTTGCGATCTGCGCTGTGCTGATTGCGATCTTCAGCTTCATCGGCCCGTACCTGATTGGCGCCGGCAACACCGGTCATGACGCTTTCGTCATCATCGGCTTCGGCGTGCTCGGCCTTTCTTTCGGCCAGGCGACCGGCTCGATCTCGTCGCGCTTCGGCCGCGGCTACCGCTACACCGGTGCGGCCTTCACCTCCGACCTTGCCTGGCTGATCGGCGCCGGCTTCGCACCGCTGGTGGCGCTCAGTCTGTCGAGCCAGTTCGGCTTGCCCTTCGTTGGCTACTACCTGCTCTCGGGTGCAATCTGCACGCTGGCGGCTCTTGCTTTCAGCAGGGCGCTGGAGCAGCGTGAGTAGCGCATAGGCAGAACAAAAAGGCCCGCCTGGGAAACTAGGCGGGCCTTTTTGTTTGGGATCTATTTCGGGCTTTACTGCGCCATCTGCGGCTGCTTGGCAGCGCGCGCGGCGGTCAGTTCGGCAGTCGTGTGGTTGAGACGGTCGGCGAGCACGCGCATGATCTCCACGGCCATTTCCGGGAAATCGCTCAGAAGCTTGAGGAAATGTTCCTTGCTGATGCGCAGGACTTCGAGCGGCGAGGTGGCACGCACGGTCGCGGTACGCGAGACATCGCAGAGAATGGCAATTTCGCCCACGATGGAATTGACCTCAACATCGGCGACCTTGATTTCGCCGGCAGGTGAGGAAACGATGATATCGGCGGTGCCTGACAGTACGACATAGGCGGCGTCGCCAACATCGCCCTGACGGAACAGGTTCTGGCCGGCGTTGTAGGTCATACGGTCGGAGGTGAACGCCAAGAGCTTGAGTTTCGCCGGTGCGATCCTCGAGAAGATCGGCACCCGCCGCAGCATTTCGACTTCATCTCTCAACAGCATGAGCGTTGTAACCCCCTGCCGCATGGTCCTTGATCATGCGCTAAAAACCAATTCCAAGCGCCTTGCGAGCGCCGTCTCTGCCGCCCCAATAGAATATTACGATAACAGTTCCTTGAACATCCCGTTTTTCTCGGAAAGTTCCGGATAGTTGCCCGCCTCGGCAAGATCGCCGCGATCGAAGAGCAGAATCCGATCGAAGATTTCCGCAAGCTTGGCGTTGGACAATACCCAGATGATCGCCGGGCGCTTGCCTTCCTCGTGCAGGCCTTCGATGATGTTGTGGGTGATCTGGTCCTGGATGCGCTGGTCGAGCGCCGGGATCGGCCGGTTGAAGATGAAGTAGTCGGAGCGCTTGAGCAGGGCGCGGGCGAGATTGAGCTTCTGCCGCTGCACCCCCGTCAGGCGCTTGCCGCCCGACCCGACATCAAATTCGAGCCCGATCGACAATACGTCGTCATAGAGATCGAGCGTATCGAACAGTTCACCCATGATGAGGCGGATGCGGTCGGAGGCATCGGCCTGCTGATAGGCAATGCGGCCGAAGAGCACATTGTCCATCAGGCTCGCGGAGGCCGTGAAGCGGCTGACGTCATAACGCTCGATCAGCTCGGCGAGATCGTCGGGGATGTTCTGGTGGAACTGCTTGCGGGCACTGACGATCTTGTCCATCAGCACCTGGGTCAAGAGACCGAAGCGATGCCGCGGTTCGATATAGGCGAAGCTCAGGCGGATGATGCTTGCCCGGTCTTCCGGCGTCGCATCCTCGAAGCGCTTGCCCTGCAGCTTCTGCAGCAGCGCCTGGTAGGTCGGAATGTCGTCCGCCGTCATGAAGGTGAGCTGCTGGAAGAAGGGGTGATCCGGCGGCAGGTCGTGGAAGAGTTCCACCGCGTTCTCGGCGATTTCCAGGCCCATCGCATAGAGATCTGTGCTGAGCCCGGTATCGCGGAAGAGCTGCTGGAAATAGGGATGGCCGGCAAGCCGGCGGTTGTTCATCAGCGGCCGCTTCATCGTGCCGAACAGCAGGTTTTCGCCGACGGTCGCCTGCGTGTTGTAAGCATCGAAATCGAAGGGCACGACGATGGCGTCGAGGTTTTCCCTGGCAAGCCGCTCGCGCAGCGACGTCCGAAGCTTGACGATATGGCTGCCGAGGGCAGTATGAACCTCGGTATTGACGGTGGAGCGCAGCGCCAGATCCAGAATGTCCTGCGACATCATGACGGCGTCGAGCACCGGCCGGATCGCCTTCAGCAGGTCTTCAGGTCCTTTTGCGCCGGCAGCATTGTAGTCGACCCAGTCGCTGTTGAGGTCGAGTGTCGGGTTGCCGGCCTTCTGCGATTCCGCCACATGCCATTTATATTCCTGCGCAGCCTTGCCGTCATATTCAGGCTCTTTCATCGGAGCATGCTTGAGGCCGTAGACCAGATTGTCGCGGAGCGTGCCGTGGAAGAAATAGCTTTCGGCGGACGCATAGGAAATGCGCCGGCCGGTGATCGATTCCGGCAGATCCAGCAGGTCCTGCCCGTCGATGGTGATGCGGCCGGAATCCGGCCATACGAGACGGCCGAGGGCTTCGGCGAAGGCTTCTGCACCGCTGCCGTTCGGCCCGACGATCGCAACCGTCTCGTTCGGTTTGATCTCGACCGAGACGTGGTCGACGAGGCGGGCGCCGCTGTCGTCGCTGACAGAGAGGTTTGTGACGACGAAGGCACTCGTCAGCGGCGCGACCGGCGCCGTTGCAAGCTCCTGGATGCGGCTGTCGATCAGCGGCTCGACATTAAACTGCTCGTAGACCTGCGCGTATTTGACCTGCACGTCCTGGCGCATCTGGTCCCAGTCGATCAGTTCCTTCAGCGGGCCTGGCAGGTCCTTGTAGGCGGAAATGACGGCGACGAGCTGACCGATGTCGAGCCGGCCCTGCAGAGCCAGATAGCCGCCGATCGCGTAGAAGAGGAAAGGCGTGACCTGGGCGAGGAAGTTATTGATGAACTTGACCAGGAACTTCCACTGATAAAGATCGTAGCGGATCGAGAAGATGCGGCCGAGGCGGGTTGCGATATCGGCGCGCTCGAAGTTGGAGGTGTCGTTGCCGTGGATCGTGCCGATGCCGTCAACGATCTCCCCCACGCGCCCCGACAGTTCACGCGCGGTCAGCTGCCGCTGACGGCCGAGTTCCAAGAGACGCTTGCGCATGCGGGGAATGACGATCGCCTGGACGCCGACGATGCCTGCAGCGATCATGCCGAGCCAGAAATTCTGGATGATGATGAAGGCAAGCGCGGTGATCGCCTGACCGCCGAGCAGGGCGGGCGAGACGAAGGCGTCGCCCGTGAAGCCACCCATCGGCTCCACCTCGTCCTTTATCATGGTGGCGATTTCGGCCGATTTCACCCGCTTGAAATGGGCGGGCGGGAAGCGCAGCACGCGATCGATAAGCTCGAAGCGGATGCGGCGCAGCATGCGTTCGCCGAGCCTACCCTTATACGTATTGATATAGAACTTGAAGAGGCCGTTCAACACCACCAGCGCCAGGAAGACGAGGCTCAGTGCCATCAGCATCTGGAAGCGGTTGAGCTCCAGGCCCTTGAAGAATTCGACATGACCGATCAGCGGGATGTCGTAGGCGATGTGCATGAAGGTCTGTCGCGCACCCGGCCCTTCGAAGCCGTCACCCTGAATAGGTCCGTTGACGATCTGCTTCGGCAGGTCGAAGGACAGGAAGTAGGGCACCATGGAAGCTGCGACGACCAGCAGAATCCAGAGCTGCTGCAGCCGCGTGTTCTTCCAGATGTAGCGCGCGAGGCTTTTTTCCATGGCTAACCGTCAGACTGTGGGAAAAGTCCGGACAGCGATCCTGATGCTGGGAAAGGGGGAATCTCCGAGTACAGGACCATGCAGTCAGACCGCCGATATCGCAACGAAAACAAGGCGGAGCGGACTGATGTCGAAACGCCGATTCTCGCCGGAAATTTTCTTATATCACATGAATTTTAGAATAGGCGAGGGTTTCAGCCGATCATTGAACGAATGATGGCTGCACTTTTTGCAGCTCCGTCGAGATCGAGGGAAACGGCCGGACGCAGTGGGGCGGCAAGCGCCCGTTCGATCGCTGTTTTGACATCGTCGAGGGTCAGCGCCTTCTCCGACAGAATTTCGGCAAGGCCTAGTGTCTGCAGCCTTTCGGCGCGCACGGTCTGCTCCGTTTCACCGTCGGCCACGAAGGGGATGAGGATCGAGCTGCATTGGGTGCGCAGGAGATCACCCACCGTGTTGTAGCCGGCCTGCGAGATCGAGACTTTGGCGCCGCGCAGCAACGAGGGGAAATCCTTGCGGAACTGTACCAGCGTGACGTTGGCAGGTGCATCTTCCGACAATGCGGAAAAATCAGCTGCAGGAAGGTTGGGGCCGGTAATCAGCAGCCAGCGAAGATCGGCAGGCATGAGTGCGGCCGCATCGCGCGCGGCGCGGATCAGCTCCAGCCCGACGGCGCCACCACCGGCCGAAGCGATGATGTCGAATGTCTCGGATGGTTCGGGCGCCGGCGGCGGAGCAACAAGACCGGTATAGCGCAGCCTGTTGGCGATCTCAGCTGTCAGAGGGAAAGTATCTTCCAGACGCACGAAGTCAGGATCGCCATGGACGAGCACGGCGTCGAAATGGTCCTTGACCAGCTTGACGGTTTCCTCGTCGCGGCCGGGCTTGCGGTTTTCCTGCAGGATGTCGCGCACGGAACTCAAAAGCTTCGGGCGCGGGCTGGCCTTTTCGATCGCGTCGAGCAACGGCAGCAGTTCGAAGCGCATCTGTCGGCGTCCGAAGGGAAAAGCCTCAAGGATGACAACGTCAGGCTTTTCCTCGTCGAAGGCTTTGAGAAGCAGCTCGCGGCGATTGGAGAGAAATTCCTCGTCGGCCGGCTTCCCATCGGCATTAGCAAGGCCGGAAAAACCGACATTGCTTGCGACGACCGGCGGCAATTCGACCGTTTTGACACCCTCGCCCGGAAAGCCCGGCACGGGCAGGCCGCCGGTAACGACCGTTACCTCGAAACCGTCCTTCACCAATGCATTGGCGATACGGCTCGCACGCGCAATGTGGCCGATGCCGAGCAGATGCTGGACATAAAAGAAGATGCGGGGAGCCGTCATGACGCCTTCTGCCATTCTGCCTCGAACAGGCCACTCAACTGTCGGATGCTGGAGTGATAATCGAAGTGGCCGCGTACGCGCTCCTCGGCCGCGTCGCCCAGCCGCTTGCGCAGATCGGGATTGCGGATTGCCGTCTCGAGTGCTTTTGCAAGAGCTGACGGATCTTCTGGTGGCACGACCAGACCGTTCTCACCGTCGCTCAGCAGTTCCGGTACGCCTGAGACATCGGTGGAGAGACAGACGAGCCGCTGACTGGAGGCCTCGACCAGCACATTCGGCAGTCCGTCGCGGTCGCCATTGGCGGCGATGCGGCAGGCGAGCGTGAAGAGATCGGCGCGGCGATAATGGTCAAGCACATCTTCCTGCGCCAGCGCGCCTTTCCAGGTGATGCGCTCGGCAAGGCCGAGTTCAGCCGCAAGTTTCTTCAGCTTGGAAAGCTCCTCGCCGCCGCCGATATGGTCCATGCGCCAATTCAGTTCTTTCGGTAGCAGGGCAAGGGCGCGCAACAGTACGTCATAGCCCTTCTTTTCCACTGCGCGGCCGACGCTGAGGATGAAAGCGGGGTCGGCGGGATCGCTGCCATCGCGGTTCGAGCGCTCGCCGGCGAAATGGCCGAAGCGGGCAAGGTCGAGGCCGTGATAGCTCAGATGTACCGCATCTTTGCGGCCGGTCAGCGCTTTCATATGCTCGTATCCGCTGCGGGTGCAGGTCACGGCCCAGCGGGCGCTTCCAAGTTTCTGGCCGAGGTCCCAGTCGGGCGAGGTCCAGATATCCTTGGCATGGGCCGAGCAGGTCCAGGGCGTGCCTGTCAGAATGCTCGCATATTCCGTCACGGAAGCCGGCGTGTGGATGAAATGAGCATGCAGCCATTCGCCGTTATCGGGCCATTCGCGCGCCAGCACCAGGGCCTGGCCGAGCCGGCGGAAGCGGTTGCGGGAGATATCGCGCGGCAGATCGGCGAAGAAACGCTTCATCAGCGCGCCGAAGCCTGGTTTCGAAAAACCGGCGAAAAGGCCCTTCAGCACACGGATCGGCTCTTCGTGCAGATATTCCGGCAGATAGACGACGCGCGCCTTGATCTCGTCATGGACAGGATGACGCTTCTTGTCGGTCGGCCGGCGCATGGAAATCAGCGTCAGGTCGAAGCCGGCCTTTTCGAGACCGAGCAATTCCTGGGCGATGAAGGTTTCCGAAAGGCGGGGATAGCCTTTCAGCACAACGAGGATCTTGCGGCGTGGCGGCAAAGGATGGCTCTTTATTCTGCGCCGACGAGGGAAAGATGGCGTCCGCGGCTGTCCAGCCATGTGCCGACGGTGCGGGAAATATGATCCAGCCCTTCGAGGTGCATGTTGCAGCCGCTCTTCGACGGCGGCAGCCGCGAGGGCAGGCGCTTCAGCGTCTCCGCCATGACGGAGGGGTCGGCCGACTGCTCAGGCAGCAGCATGTCGATGAGACCGAGTTCGCTGGCGCGGCGGGCGCGCAGAAGCTGCTCCTCGCGCGGGGCGACGCGCGGCACGATGAGCGCCGGCTTGTCGAAGGAGAGGATCTCGCAATAGGTGTTGTAGCCACCCATGGCGACGACGGCGGTCGCGCCGTCGATCAACTCTTCCATGTGATTGTCGAATTCGATCACCTCGATATAGGGGATCTTCTCCCCTTTTTTGACCAGCTTTGCACGTTCGGCCGCCGGCATGTAGGGGCCGAGCACGACAAGCGCCTTCTGCGTCAGCGTCTCGTCGGCCTCATAGGCATTCATCACGTCGTGAACGAGATCGGAGCCGTCGCCGCCGCCGCCTGTCGTCACCAGGATATAGTCATCCTTGCGGGCATTCAGCGAGTTCTTGCCCTTGGAGACGCTACGCTGCAGGAAACCGACGAAATCCATCTTGCGGCGGACCCCCGGGGGCACGTCGAGGCCGACAAGCGGATCGTAGAAATCCGGCGGCCCATAGACCCAGATGCTGTCGTAATACTGGTCGATCTTCTGCATGACGCTGTTTCTCTTCCACTCGGCTTCAAGCAGGTGTGGTGCGTCCATGATCTCGCGCAAACCAAGCACCAGAGTGGTGCCGCGCGACTTCAGATAGGCAAGCGTTTCCTCAATCTCGCCCTTCAGGCCCATAGGCTCCTTGTCGACGATGAAGATATCGGGCTGGAAGGTTTCGGCGGTATGACGAATGCTCGATTCGCGCATCTTCAGCGTGTCCTGAAGATCGATATGGCTGGCGAGCGACGTATATTCACCGTTGCGAAGCTTGATGACGCTCGGGATCTTCACGAAATCGACTCGGGCGCGGTAGTCGAAGGCGCCGGCAATCGTCGCGCCCGAGATAATCAGGATGTTCAGGCCGCGATAATCCTCGACGAGGGCATGAGCGATCGTGCGGCAACGGCGCAAGTGGCCGAGGCCGAATGTATCGTGGCTGTACATGAGGATGCGCGCATCTTCGAGGCGTCTGGCCATGTGGGTGCCCTCTGAGGTGGACGACATACTTCTACCACCCCCGTAAATCGGAGGCCACGAGGCGGCGGACGCGAAGCACCCCGCCGAACTCGACGTTATTTGTAGGGATCTGCCGCATCGCGCAAGCCATCTCCCAGAAAATTGAACGCCAAAATCACCAGCACCACCGGAACGATGGGGAACAACAGCCATGGGTAGAAGGCGATCACGCTTACGCTCTTGGCTTCAGTCAGCAGGATGCCCCAGCTGGTGATGGGCGGCCGCAGGCCGAGGCCGAGGAAGGAAAGCGCCGTCTCACCGAGGATCATACCCGGGATGGAAATCGTGGCGGATGCGATGAGATGCGACATGAAACCGGGCACGAGATGCCGGCCGATGACACGGGGGGTGCTGGCACCCATGAGCTGGGCGGCCTGGACATAATCCTCCTCACGCAGTGCCAGAAGCTTGGAGCGCACGGCGCGGGCGAGACCTGTCCAGTCGATGATGCCGAGAATGACGGTAATGCCGAAATAGATGACGATCGGGCTCCACGTCACAGGCATGATGGCGGCAAGCGCCATCCAGAGCGGCAGCGAGGGCAGTGATTGCAGCACTTCGATCAGGCGCTGCACGATGAGATCGAAGACGCCGCCCCAATAACCGGCAAGGCCGCCGATGACGATGCCGAGCACAAAGCTGATGGAAATACCGATCAGCCCGATGGTGAGCGAGATGCGCGCGCCATAAAGGATGCGCGAAAGCACGTCACGGCCGAGACGGTCGGTGCCGAGCAGGAACATCTGCCCGCCGATTGCCGGACAAACGAGATGATAATTGGAAGCGACAAGCCCCCAGAGTTTGTAGCCATCACCACGGCAGAAGAAGCGGATCGGCTGGATGTCCTTCTGATTGTCGGTATAGAGACGGTGCAGGGTGTCGATATCGAGCGTCATCTGCCGGCCATACACGAAGGGGCCGACGAAATTGCCCTGGCTGTCGAAAAGACGGACGCGCTGAGGCGGCGAATGGATAAAGTCGACGTTGCGGGTATGCAGCCCGTAAGGCGCCAGGAACTCGACGATCAGGATCATCAGGTAGACGGCGGCAAGGAAAATGCCGGATGCAAGCGCCAGCTTGTGGCGCTTGAACTTCCACCACATGAGCTGCTTCTGCGAGGCGAGGTGGATACGCGACTGCGCTGATGTCATCGTCTCCGTTGCGATCGGATCGAACG
Organism: Rhizobium sp. KNZ14-9A; assembly: GCF_056755015.1. Lineage (NCBI taxonomy): Bacteria > Pseudomonadati > Pseudomonadota > Alphaproteobacteria > Hyphomicrobiales > Rhizobiaceae > Rhizobium > Rhizobium sp. KNZ14-9A. Next base: position 1,373,625 of record NZ_JBPGXB010000004.1, on the reverse strand, counting down.
GGGCGGTCGAAACATAATGCGGCAGCGGTGCACCGGGTGCGGGTAGGGGCGACATTATTTGGTGCTCCTGCCTTGCAGACGGATGCGGGGATCGAGGAAGCCGAGTGCGATATCGGAAATCAGCACGCCGATGACGTTCAGGAAAGCGAGGAACATCAGGAACGAGCCGGCAAGATACATGTCCTGGCTCTGCAGCGCCTTGATCAGCATCGGCCCGGTCGTCTCCAGGGACAGCACGATGGCGACGATCTCGGCGCCTGATATGATCGACGGCAGGATCGAGCCGATATCGGCAACGAAGAAGTTGAGCGCCATGCGCAGCGGATATTTGATAAGGGCGCGTATCGGATGCAGGCCCTTGGCGCGCGCCGTCGTCACATATTGCTTCTGCATCTCGTCGAGCAGATTGGCGCGAAGGCGGCGGATCATGCCGGCTGTGCCGGCCGTTCCGACAATGACGACGGGGATCCAGAGGTGAGCAAGGATCGACCTCGCCTTCTCCCAACTCATCGGCTGGTTCAGATATTGCTGGTCCATCAGATGGCCGATGGAGAGCCCGAACCAGACATTGGCGAAATACATCAGGATCAGCGCCAGCATGAAGTTCGGGATGGCGATGCCGAGCAAGCCGAGGAAGGTCAACCCGTAATCGCCCCAGCTATATTGATGGGTCGCCGAATAGATGCCGATCGGGAAGGCGATCAGCCAGGTGAGAAGGATGGTCGAGAAGGAGACGAGGATCGTCAACCACAGGCGGTCACCCACAACGTCGGAAACCGGCAGCTGATATTCGAAGGAATAGCCGAAATCGCCGTGCAGCATGCCCCCGACCCAGAAGAAGTAACGCACGATCTCCGGTTGGTCGAAGCCGTATTGATGGCGCAGTTCCTCGATTTCCTGCAGGTTTGCGGTCTCGCCCTGGGCGCGCAGTTCGGCGATCTGGCTTTCGAAGAAGTCACCCGGCGGCAGTTCGATGATGACGAAGACCAGCGCCGATATCACGAGCAGGGTTGGCACCATGGCGGCGATGCGCCAGAGGATATAGCGGATCATCGCTCAGGCCTCCTTGAACCAGAAGGTGTCCGGCATGTAGACGCCGAGGAAGGAGGTCGGATCGAAACCGTAGAGCGCGTGCTCCGGCACGTTCTGCATTTTGGCGGATCTGAGGATCGGCTGCAGCGTGCTGTTGATGAGGCCGATCGAAAAGACCTGCTGGGTATATAGGGACAGCATCTTGTGCCAGATAACCTCACGCTCTTCCGTCGTGGCACTTGCGCCCCACTGGTTCAGGAGATTCACAAGCTCGGCCGCCTCCGGCAGATCGGGCGCCTTGCCCTCCTGACCGGCCGAAAGATAGTACATACCCCAGAGCGGCCATTGAAGCTGGTCATCCAGCGTAGGGGCTAGTCCATAGGGAGACATGTCGGCGGTCGGCACGCCGTTATCCAGCCCGTACCAGATCGACATCATGATCGAGCCGCTCATGGCGCGATTGCGGAAGACGTCGCGCTGCGAGGTGCGGGTGAAGAGCGCCAGACCGATGTTGGCCCAGTGATCGTGCACGAGTTCCAGAACGTCCGTGTCGAGATTGCTCTCGCCGGCTGTCTCGACGGTGATCTCGGCGCGGCGTCCGTCAGGCAGCAGGCGGATGCCATCGCTGTCGCGCTTGTCGAGGCCGAGTTCGTCGAGCAGCTTGTTGGCGGTGTCGGGGTCGAAATTCACATAGGCGTCGGCATATTCCTGCTTGAAGAGCGGGCTTTCGGGCAGCACCGTATCGGCACTCGCCTTGCCGAGGCCGTAGAAGGCCACCATGTTGATCTCATGCCGGTTGATCGCTAGCGATAGGGCTCGGCGGAAGCGCACGTCGCGAAAGAGCGTGCGCCAGGCTTCGTCGGCGACATTGAGGTTCGGCAACAGTGTGATGCGCGAGCCGCGCGCCATCTTCCACAGATTGACCTTCACCGGGAAGCGCTTTTCCGCCTCTTTCAGGAAGGTGTAGTCGTTGAAGTCGATGCCGGTCGCCTGCAGGTCGGATTCGCCCGCACCCGCCTTGGCAGCGATGATCGAGGAGGAGGATACGTTGAGGATGAAGCGGTCGAGATAGGGCAGTTGCATGCCGTTCTCGTCGACGCGGTGGAAGAACGGATTGCGCTCGAAGACGAACTGATCGGCCGGCGGAGCCGTGCGGTTCTGCCAGGGATCGAGCGTTGGCAGATCGGGATTATTGGGCCGGGAAGCAAGGGCCATCTTGATGTGCAGATCCGCCCACTTCTTGGCGCGGTTCTTTTTCATCAGCTCTTCGAGCTTGGCCTTGTCCTGAAAGCCTTTGTGGAACTGTTTCAGGTAATGGCCTGGGCCATAGATAACGAGCGGCAGAGGTCCGGCAAGCGCCGACAGAAAAACCGGGTTGGGCTTGTCCCAGCTATAGCGCACAGTCAGCTCGTCGAGCACTTCGAAGCGCGGCAGGGAGCCGTGCGGACGCAGCTCCAGAGCGCCGCCGCCGGGCGTCAGTTCCTTGTTGAGGATGACTTCTTCCCACCAGTAGCGGAAGGCTTCCGCCGTGAAGGGATGACCGTCCGACCATCTGTGCCCCTCGCGCAGACGGAAGGTGAAGATCGTGTCATTCTCCGAGGTGAAGTCGCGCAGGATATCGGGCTGGAACTGCAGCTTCGTGTCATAGCCGACCAGCCGGGAATAGCCGTAGACCGTCATGTAGCGGATATCGCGCACACCGCCGATGATGGTGCGCACATTGCCGCCATAGGTGCCGGGCACGCGGCCCATCTCCTTGAGATTGACGATACGCGGCTCAGTCGGAATGCGCTCAGCCATTGGCGGCAGACTGCCGTCAGCGACCCTGGCCCTCAAAAATTCTGGCTCGGCGACCTGCTGGGCCCGAAGCACCGAAGGCGCGATGACCGAACCGATCAGGCCACCGAGAAAGATGCGGCGAGTCACCATCAGACCAGTTCCTTCGCATCGGCGCCCTTGCGGGCGCGCACCAGATGGCCACCGCCGAGATCGGCATAAGCGAGTTCGGAGGCGTCATCATGGTCCGCCCGGAAGACGGGCCCCCAATTCTGCTTATCGGCAGCGCCGTTTTCCTGCAGTGCCTTGAAGTCGAGCGGCCGGTCGAGATCCGGGAAGGGAACGGCGGCAAGCAATGACTTCGTATAGGGGTGAACCGGATTGCGCAGAATGATCTCACGCGGGGCGATCTCGACGATACGGCCCTTGCACATGACGGCGATGCGGTCCGCCATGTAGTCGACGACTGCGAGATTGTGCGAGATGAACAGATAGGTCAGCCCCAGTTCTTTCTGCAGATCCTTCAAAAGGTTGAGGATCTGCGCCTGCACAGACACGTCGAGGGCCGAGACCGGTTCGTCTAGGATGAGAAGCTTGGGGCCAAGGGCGAGCGCGCGGGCAATGCCGATGCGCTGGCGCTGGCCGCCGGAGAAGCTGTGTGGATAGCGGTTGAGGTAGCGCCGGTCGAGGCCGATCGCGCCCATCAGCGCCTCGACCTTGGCCCTGCGCTCGGCGCTATTGCCACGATCGTGGATTTCGAGCGGCTCGCTGAGGATATTGCGCACCGTCATGCGCGGCGAAAGCGAAGAAACCGGGTCCTGAAACACCATCTGGATCTTGGTGCGCAGGTCCTGCAGTTCCGAACCCTTGACGGAGAGGACGTCGATGACATCCTTGCCGTCGTTGAAGACGACCGCGCCGCTGTCAGGCGTGATCGCGCGCATGAGGATCTTGCTGACGGTCGTTTTGCCGCAGCCGGATTCGCCGACGAGCCCCAGACATTCGCCACGGCGGATATCGAAGCTGACGTCGTCGACAGCGTGCACGACCGTGGCTTCCTGGCCGCCGAAGAAGCTACGCTTGCGTGTCTTGTAGGTCTTCGAAAGATTGGCGACGGAAAGGAGCACGCCGGGCGCTTCCTTTTCGACCGGCTTCTTCTTGCCGATCATCGATTCCAGGTTGACCGGAACCTCCCGCAGAGCTTTCAATCGCTCGCCCGGCTTCATGTCGAAATGCGGAATCGCAGCCATCAGGGCCTTGAGATAGGGATGTTGCGGATTGCGGAAGATTGCCTCGACCGGGCCGGCTTCCATGATCTCGCCGTGATAGATCACCACCACTTCATCGGCCATATTGGCGACGACCCCGAGATCGTGGGTGATGAGCAGCATGGCCATTCCAAGCTTGGCCTGCAGGTCGCGCAGCAGTTCGAGAATCTGGGCCTGGATCGTCACGTCGAGCGCGGTGGTCGGCTCGTCGGCAATCAGGAGCGCCGGCTTGCAGATCAGCGCCATGGCGATCATGGCGCGCTGGCGCATGCCGCCCGAAAGCTCGAACGGATACATGTCGTAGGTGCGTTTCGGATTGGAAAAGCCGACGAGGCCGAGCATTTCCTCGGTGCGCTCGCGCGCTTCCTTCTTGTCGGCATTCGTGTGGATCAGCAAAACCTCGCCGATCTGATTACCGACCGTGTGGAGCGGTGAGAGCGACGTCATCGGCTCCTGGAAGATGGTCGCCATACGGCGGCCGCGCAGGTCGCGCATTTCGGCGCTATCACGTGACAGGGAGAGAATATCGGTCGCCTTGCCATCCAGCGGGTCGGTAAACAGGATGCGGCCGCTCGCATGGGCCGGTGCCGGCAGGATGCCCATGATCGATTGGCTGATAACAGATTTGCCGGAGCCGCTTTCGCCAACGAGGGCTGTCACTTTCCCCGGCAGGATGCGGAGATTGGCTTCCTTTACGACGCGCAGTCGGTCGCCGAAAACGGAGAAGGCGACGTCCAGATTCTCAATACGCAACAGATCGGCTGCAGACGCCATACCAACGAAATTCCCCAGTCTTTTGTGTTCCCGTTAAGGCACACTATCGTACCGTAAACGGGGTGTCTAGTTGATGACAGGCATGGGGAAAAACGGCGCATGGCGCCTATTTTACAAGGCGCTTGATGCGAGGGTTCTCATGTACGGTGCAGCGGGTAAAGCGGCTGCAATGTTCGCGCGTGATTACTGAATGAATTTTTCGATCGGCGTACGTTTTACCTGTTTCTTGTCGCGGTGAAGCATGATGACCTGTTCGGCTTCCGAAAGGCCGTTCTGAACGGATTCGCGGAAGCCTTCGTCGACATGGAGGCCGGATGCCGGCGCCCGCGGCTGCAGCACCGTCACCTTCTGGCGGATGCCGCGCAGCTTTTCCTCGCCAAGCGTGATCCATTCGCCGCCGCAATAGCCGGCAAAGGCCTGGCTCGCGACGACCTCGCGGCTGTATTTCTTGGTCAGCACCTGCAGGCGCTGCACCTCGTTCACTGCAGAGCCGAAGGCGGAGAAGGTAAGGCGATCCTTCAGACCGACATTACCGAACATGACGTTGCCGACATGCAGGCCGATGCCGTAGCCGATCTTCGGAAGCCCCTTCGCCTCGCGATCCTTGTTCAGTTCGGCAACCCGCGACTGCGCATGATGCACTGCGGAAAGCGCTGCCTCGCAGGCGATCTTGGACGGGTCCTTGTGGCGACCGCAGGGATAGACGGCCAGGAAGCCGTCGCCGAGGAAGCTCAGGATTTCGCCGCCGTTGCGGTTGAAGGGCGCGGCGATCGCGTCGAAGAACTGGTTGAGCGTATCGATGTAGGCCTGCCTGCCTTCCTTTTCGGCATACATGGTCGATTCGCGCATATCCGCCATGACGAGAGCAGCGCGGATCGTCTCACCGTCGCCACGGCGAACCTGGCCGTTCAACACGCGTTTGCCAGCATCGCCGCCGAGATAGGTGGTCAGCATATTGTTGGCGAGCTTGGCAAGCACCGCCATCTTGGCGGCAACCGCCAGATGGTTCTGCATGCGCAGCAGCGCGTCGATCATATCGTCGGAAAAACCGACCGGGCTATCGGTCGACCAGGAGCCCATCATGCCCTGCACCGAACCGTCGCCGAAGGGTTGCACGAAGGCGAGGTAATCGGTGACCTTTTCCTGCCGGAGATCCTCAAAGATCGGAAATTCGCTCGGGCCGTCAGGCATGATGCGGCGGCGGATATGCTGCAGATTGTTGTCGAGAAGATGGAAATAAGGGCTCTGCAGGAAACGGTCCGGCTTCTGGCCGGCCGGCATGCGGAAGCCCTCGATGGTCACGCCGCTGGAGCGCTTCCAGGTGAAGCTCAACGCGTCGTAAAGCGGATGCAGCATCGAGAAGGTCAGGTGCACGCGCGCGAGTGGCAGGCCGGCGGCCGCAAGCCGCTCGCAGAAACCGCGCACGATGTTTTCAAGGTCGTCACCGGCCAGCGAAGAATTCGTCAGCCATTCAGCAACACGGTCCAACAAAATGGAGGATACGCTGGATTCGATCGTGCTCATTCTTGGTATTATCCTCATGGCGCACGTCCATCCCGAAAGGCAAAACAACCCAGACCTGCCCATTCACGATGAGCAGATCACAAAGAAATCAGGATGTACGAGCGGTATTATCGTGTCAACGATTGCCGATGACCGGCTATGACACCCGCCGGCTTCCGACCTCCTGGAAACGGGCGAGCAATCTTTGCAAAGTGGTTCATTATCATTTGCCAAAATAGGCACGCTGAAAGTGCGAAACAATGGGATTCTGATTTTTTTTGTGCGTCCCGGTTGCTGGGATGGCGACCGCCGAGTCATTTCGGCCAAACCTGCTGAAGAATCCAAGGCGCGGCACGGCCAGACACTGCGAACGGGCTGGGTTTAATTTGCCGCGATCATGCATTAGATCAGCGTTCGGATTCACTTTTTGCAAAAGGCATGGCCTTGGACGCACGCTCTTCCACCTTCGAGACGCTTTCAAAGAAGATTGAGGCCCGCACTGCGCGCGCCGCCATCATCGGTCTTGGTTATGTCGGCCTGCCGCTGGCGATAGCTGTGGCGCGCAGCGGCTTTGCCGTGACCGGCTTCGATATCGATCCGAAGAAGATCGTCGCGCTGGACGCCCGCCGCTCCTATATCGATGCGGTGACGAACGAGGCGCTGACGGCCGAGATCGATGCGGGGCGGTTCTCCTCGACGACCGATTTCGCCAGCCTTTCGGATTGCGACGTGATCGTCATCTGTGTGCCGACGCCGCTCACCAAACATCGCGATCCCGATCTTTCCTTCGTGGAGGCGACGTCGCGGGCGATCGCCGCCCATCTGCGGCCGGGCCAGCTCATCGTACTGGAATCGACAACCTATCCCGGCACAACCGATGACATCGTGAAGGTCATTCTCGAAGGGACCGGGCTGAAATCCGGCTCAGACTTCTTCGTCGGTTTCTCGCCGGAACGCGAAGACCCCGGCAATCAGCATTACCACACCGCGACGATCCCGAAGGTCGTTGCAGGCGACGGCACGCAGGCCCTGTCCCTGATGAAATCTTTCTACGGTGCTGTCGTCTCGACCGTCGTCCCGGTCTCCTCCAATGCAACGGCGGAAGCGGTCAAGCTCACAGAGAACATCTTCCGCTCGGTCAATATCGCACTCGTCAACGAGCTGAAGACCGTCTATGCGGCAATGGGCATCGATGTCTGGGAAGTCATCGACGCTGCCAAGACCAAGCCGTTCGGCTATATGCCTTTCTATCCCGGCCCTGGTCTCGGTGGTCACTGCATTCCGATTGATCCTTTCTACCTCACCTGGAAGTCGCGTGAATACGAGCTGCCGACACGCTTCATCGAGCTTGCCGGCGAAATCAATTCGGCGATGCCGCGCTATGTCGTCGGCAAGCTCGCCGAGGCGCTGGATATTCGTGCCGGAAAGGCGCTCAGCCGCTCACGCGTCCTCGTGCTTGGCCTCGCCTACAAGAAAAACGTTGCCGATATCAGGGAAAGTCCGTCGCTGCGCCTGATTGAAATCATCGAGGAGCGCGGCGGCAAGGCAGATTATCATGACCCGTTCGTCGCGGAGATTCCGCCGACCCGCGAATATCAGGCGCTGAAGGGCCGGAAATCTATCGACCTGACGCCGGAAGCCATTACGGGATACGACGCGGTTCTCATCGCGACCGATCACGACATGATCGACTATGCGGCTCTTTCGAAGAGCGCCAAACTGATCGTCGATACCCGAAACGTCTTCAGCCGGCTCGGCCTTGCAGCCGATCACATCATCAAGGCGTAACGAGCACGCCGGAAAGCTGCTTACCGGTGATCTGGCTGGCGGCGACGGCGTAACCGCCGGCAGCGCCATCAATGAAGTGCATGTGGTCGCGCGACAGCGGCGTCGGTACGAAGCAGGTCATCAGTGCCGATGACTGGCGGTGCAGGCCGTAACGCGCCACGCCCTTTTCCTGCGCCTGCTTCAACAGCATCTCGATGCGGGCGAGGTGGGCCGCGTCGACGTCGATGGTCATCTTCAGTCCGTCGTCGAATTTGCGGAAATCCGAATTGCCCGAGACGTCCTTCTTGTAGCGGCGCGCGTTGAAATGGGCGAAGGTGATGCCGAATTTGTGCAGGAAAACGGTCAGGCCGATCTGCAGGAGAATGAAGAACTTTTGCCGCAAGCGTTTGCCCTCCGGCGCCGTGGCATTCACCTCGCGATTGATGCCCTTCATCGAGAAGGCAAGCTCTGGCCCGTCTTCCGGCACGGGATGCCCGCTGCGGTTCTGTTCGGCTGTGATGGAAACAATGCCGGCAACGAGAGCCTGAAATTCCGGCCCGGGACCGTCTTCGCCGGGCACGGCGATGATCGAGACGATCTCGCCGTTGCGGGCCTCGATCGGGCTCCAGCGACAGGAGAGGCCGCTCAGATCCGGCCGTGTGCCGGGCGCGGCTTTTTCGACGCCGTACCGGCCCATCTTCATGTTCTTCTCGGCCCAGATCGTGCCACCGCCGGAAAACATCGCATAGGTGACGTAAGGACTTGCCGAATAGCGGGCGACGCGCACATCGAGACCTTCCATGCGGATATCGCCGATCGGCACGATGGCGATACGAAGATCGAGGTCAAGATCCTCCTTCACCCAGACCTGCGTTGCGGCAAGCGCCTCGCGCGCTTCCTTCTCAAGCGAAGCGGGCAAGGCAATCAGCGCGCCGTCGCCGGCAAAGACAAAGGGATAGTCACCCTTGCCGACAGCATTCAGCACCGCGGAGATCACGCTGGCGCCGGCCATGTTGACGTCCTTGTAGCGGCCGCCGGAAATCGCCTTCGTCGAGCCGACAATATCGGCCATCGCCAGCACCCACCCTTCGGGCAGCGGCTGATAATTGCTCTCATCGGTAACGCCTTCGAAGTCGCTGAAGACCGGTACGTTGGCGAAGAATGCGTCGTTGGACATCTCGTTCATGGAGCAGAGTTTATCACAGACCCGTGTTGCCGCTGCAACGGCAATTTGCGTTTCCGGCAATCGACTTACACAGCATCGATATGGTAGCACCACTGACATATTTTATGACGGACAGGACAAGATGAGCCGCCTCGACAGCTTCATTCGCCGATTGACGGCTCAACGCGATATTCTCAATGCCATCATCGATCTGGTGGAAGAGGTGGAGGGGCCGGTGCTCGAATTCGGCCTTGGCAATGGCCGCACCTACGACCATCTGCGCGAGCATTTTCCCGACCGCCGCATTATCGCCTTCGATTGGGAAATACGCTCCTATTCCGCCTCCACGCCGCCAGCCGAAAATATGGTGACGGGCAATATCCGCGATACCGGCCAGGCGTTCCTCGGGATCAATGCCGCGCTCGCCCATGCCGATATCGGCACCGGCCATGATGAGATCGACGCCGTGACGTTGACTTGGCTGCCGCAATTGATGGCTGGCGTGCTTACCCACCACGGCATCGCCGTCAGCGGCCTGCCGCTGGAACATCCCGAGCTTTTGCCCCTGCCTCTGCCCGGCGGCATCAAGGAAGGGCGCTATTTTCTCTACCGCCGGAAATAGTCCGGGCTTATGAGGCGCAGAAATAGGACGTAGCCGAGAGCGCGGCAAATTTTGCCTCGAAGTCGGCCGCGATTTCATCCAGCGTCACGCTGCCCAATCGCCGCAGGAGCAGGGCCTGTGCCTCCTTCATCGCATCCTCGAGAGCCGCATTCACGGCCTGTTCCACAAGGCATTTCGGCTGATCGTCGGCTGGGCCGATGGCGAAAAGATGCGGTTCGCCAATGGCGCTGTAGACATCGAGCAGGGTGATTTCCGACAACGGACGCACCAGCGTCCAGCCCCCGCCATGCCCCTTTTCGGAACGGACATAGCCCTGTTCGCGAAGGCCGGCCATGGTGCGGCGGACGACGACGGGATTGGTGTTCAGCATCTTTGCAATCATTTCGGAGGTAGCCGAATGCTCGTGCCTATCCATGTGGATCAGCACGTGCAGCATGCGTGAAAGGCGGCTGTCATTGCGCATGAGATTCTATTCCCGTCGATCGAATGGGCCATTATCACAAGCAGATCGTAACAAGACAAGTAACATGATACTTGACCGCACCGTTTCATGTAACTTATGTTGCTTCATGATCGGGGCGGCGTCAAAGGAGAGTTTCATGTCATTCGAGGTCATCGTCATCGGCGGTAATTTCGCCGGCCTGTCTGCGGCCATGCAGCTTGTCCGGGCGCGCCGCCGCGTTCTGCTGATCGATGCGGGCGCGCCGCGCAATCGGTTTTCGCAGGCGTCACATGGTTTCCTGGGCCAGGACGGCCAGACGCCGGCAGCGATTATGCGGGAGGGAAAGAGGCAGCTTTCGCTTTATCCGACCATCACCATTCGTGACGGGGAAGTTGTTCAGGCACGTGCCGATGGCGACGAATTCGTTATCGGCATCAAGGGCGGTGGCGAAGAAAGAGCAGCGCGCATCGTCCTGGCAACCGGCATAAGCGACACGCTGCCTGATATCCCCGGCCTGCGGGATCGATGGGGCCGCTCCGCACTGCACTGCCCCTATTGCCACGGTTATGAGGTGAGCGGCGGTAAGCTCGGCGTTCTCGCAAACCATCCGCATTCGGCACATGCGGCCATGCTGATTCCCGACTGGGGAGAGACAACCTATTTCACCCAAGCGCTGTTCGAGCCCGATGAAGAGCAACTCGCAGGGCTGACTGCTCGCGGTGTACGGATCGAGCGCAGCCCTGTCGTGGAATTATTGGGGGACACTCCCAGGCTTGAGGCCGTTCGCCTCGCCGATGGCCGGGTCCTGCGGCTGGATGCCGTGTTCGTCGCTCCGAAAACGGCAATGGCGAGCCCGGTTGCCGAACAACTCGGTTGTGTCTTCGACGACGGTCCGTTCGGTCCGCTCATCCGGACCGGCGATAACAAGGAAACAACCGTCAAGGGTGTCTTTGCCGCCGGCGATGCGGCAAGCGCCATGCATAACGCCACGCTCGCTTCCGCTTCAGGCGTGCTCGCCGGTGTGCATTGCCATCAATCGCTGGCGATGCAGTCCACCCGATAGTTCTTCTTCGGTCTAAGGCAGGAACAGCACGTCATATTGATCGAATTCGCCCGGCAGATCACGGACTTTCATCTCCTTCTCGCCGTCCTCGAAAACCACGAGGCAATCCTCGTAGAAGCCGGCGAGCATGCGTATGAAGGCTTTCGTGCCCTCCTGGCCGTAAAAGAGCGGTGTGAATTCCATATAGAGAGGCGTGCGGCGGGCAAGCAGCGGCAGCATTGAGCGGCAGGCAACCGGCTCGTAACCCTCGATATCCATCCAGACGAGGCCAATGGCAGTCTGGTCGATGTTGAGTCCGTCGAGGATGCCGGTCACGGGTAGCACCGGAACGCTGATCTTCTGGTCACTGGGGCTCTGGCGGATGGCGCTGCTCTTGCCGTGATTGGCGCTGTTCAAAAAGAAGTCGATCTCGCCTTCACCTTCGCCGGCGGCGCAGTTGACGAGGCGCACCGTGTCGATAAGACCGTTCTGGCGGATATTTTGTTCCAGAAGGCGGAAATTGCGCGGATCTGGCTCGACGCTGACGATCCCGGCAAATGCGCGGGCGAGCGCAAAATAGACTGTCTGTGTGCCGATATTGCCGCCGATCTCCAGCAGCATGCTGTCCTTCTTCAGCAGGCCGCGCTCGCGCAGGATCACGAGCAGCCGGTCGACTGCCTCGCGTTCGAAATGGCCCTTCCGGAAGACCTTGCGGCCGATATAGTCGGCGGGTGAAAAACTCATCAGGTGATCGCCGGCATCGACCGTCATGGAGGTGACGCGCGGCCCGATATTCTCGATCAGCAGCCGGCGGCCGGTGCGGGTGTCAAAGAAACGTGTGGCCAGCGCATTGCGCGCCTTACGCAAACGGCGCTTCCAATATTTGCCAGTAAGCCATGCTTGGCCGGACATTATTGTCTTTCCTTGAGCGGTTCGGCGGCTTTCTCTCTCGGAATGACATAGACTTTCAAGGGGAGCGCCCGGCCACGCACATTGATTTCGCAGCTTTCGACCGTTTCCAGATCAATGCCGGCGCCTATCGCGACCGGCTCGGATATGACGATCGCAGCATTAAGCTCCTTGGCGGCCGTCTCCAGGCGGCTTGCGACGTTGACGGTATCGCCGACGGCCGTCAGGCTGCGCACGCGCCCATAGCCCATCGTGCCGACGACTGCCGGGCCAGTGTGTATGCCGATAACGATCTGCAGCGGCAATGGCAGTTCGTCGGAAAGTTCGGCGGCGAGCTTCTCCACCTCGGCAACAATCGCGGATGCGGCTGCCACAGCCTGCCGGCAGGCTTCCTCAGGTGTGGTGTTGAGGCCGAATAGTGCCATGGCGCCGTCGCCGATGAATTTGTCGAGCCGTCCGCCGGCCTGTTCCACCGCCTTGCCGACGATCCCGAAATAGCGGTTGAGCAGGAAGACGACGTCGAAGGGCAGGCGGGTCTCAGTCAGCGTCGTGAAATGGCGCATGTCACAGAAGAGTACGGCGATCTCGCGCTCGCGGCCAGGGCTAGTTTCCTGGCTGTTGGCGGGAAGGGTAGCCTCCGTCTGCGGCACGAGCAGCGGCGCGACAGTCAAGTCCTTATCCGGGCGGAGCTGACAGGCGAGGCGTACATCAGCTGCCGCATTGATGCGCTTCAGCGTCGTCTGCTCCAGCTTGTCGGGCGGCGGCAGGGTCCAATAATCGCCGAGGATCTGCACGCGGCAGGTGGAGCACTGCCCCTTGCCACCGCAGACCGAATAGTGCGGCAGGCCGCCGAGCCTGCTTGCCTCCAGCACTGTGAAGCCGCGTGGCACGCGCACGGTCTCGCCGCCGGGATAGTGAACCGCGACTTGGTTCGTCCGCTCTTTCAGCCTGCGGCGCGCCCGTGCCAGAATGACGAGGGCAAGCGCTGCGGAGAAGCTGCCATAGAGCCCAGCGCGGATCGTCGCGATTTTCTCGCGCGCCTCAGGATTGTTGTAATAGCGGGTATTGACCGTTTCTTCGTAGTGGCCGGATTCTGACTCGATGTAGGAGGGATCGGATAGCGTGCGGCCCATCTCGACGAAACCGAGCAGCGCCAGCACCGGCAGGAGGATGGCGATTGCCAGAAGCAGCGATGAGGAATTGTCGTACCAGGGCCGATAGCGAAGCCAGAAATGTATGCCGATACAGCCATGGATCCAGACGGCGAGCAGTGCGAAAGTCTGGCGTACGCCGTTCTGCGGTGAGTTGATCCAGAGCGTGCGAACGATCGTCTCGTAATTATCGGTATAGCTGTAGAGTGCATGGACGATGCGTGTGCCGATGACATGGTCGATGAGCAGCAGCGGGATCAGAAGGCCGAGAACGATCTGTGCCATCTCGTTCTTCGGCATGACGAGGCTACGGCGCATATAGAGCCCGCGCAGCACCAGCGTCATATGGACGAGGACCGAGCCGTAGAAGAGCAGGGTGCCCAGCGGATTACGCCAGATCGCCAGAAACAGCCGGCGCGCATCATCGGCCGCCGTCAGCGAAACGAGCCCCAATGCATGGTTTGACATATGCAGGATGATGAAGACGAACATCACAAGGCCGGAACCGAGCCTGGCCTTCCTGATCGTGCGCTCCGAAAAAATCCCTGTGGCCCAGACTGTCGTCATCAATTCCTGTTCTTGAAGCTCAAATCGCAAATGCACTAGAGAAGACGAAAAAGGGCGGAATTATCGTCTCGTCTAATCACGATCGCTTCGGTATGCCTGTCTGTATCGTTCAAGGATAGTGACAATAGCGGAAATTTTCGCCTACGGCGCGAGCGCCGATTGGAAACACACTGTCATACGCGGAGTGTCGCGATGCGGATTGCCTTCTACGCGCCGATGAAGTCGCCGCACCATCCGGTGCCCTCAGGCGACCGGTTGATGGCGCGGCTGCTGATCCGGGCGCTGGAAATGGCCGGGCATTCGGTCGAGATCGTGTCCGAGTTCCGCATCCATGCCGGCACGCCGGAAGCGGCGGCCGAAGCGCTGGCGAGGGCCGAAGAGGAGCTTGAGCGGCTTCGGCGCAAATGGCGGGAGGAGCCGAAGCCGGAGCTCTGGTTCTGCTATCATCCCTATTACAAGTCCCCCGATCTCTTCGGACCGGCGATCGCGGCGGAATTCACAATTCCCTACGTTACGGCGGAAGCCTCCTATTCGCGCAAGCGCGACGGGATGGGGTGGGCCTTGTTCCAGAAACCGGTGGGCGAGGCGATCCGCCATGCGGCGGTCAATATCGCCTTTACCGAACGCGACCGGAAAGGATTGGAAGATGTCTTTCCCGAAGCGCGTATTGCCGGAGTAAAGCCTTTCGTTGACACAGCGCTCTTCGAGGCGGTAACGCCTGCTCCCGATCCGCAACGCTTGGTGAGCGTGGCAATGATGCGGGCCGGTGACAAGATGGAGAGCTACAAGACGCTCGCTGCGGCACTGCGCATGATCGAGGATCGGCCCTGGACGCTCGGCATCATTGGCGACGGTCCGCTGAGGGCTGAGGTGGAGGCGCTTTTTGCGGGCTTTGCGCCCGGTCGTATCGACTGGCTCGGTCAGAGGGAGCCGGAAGAGATAGCCGACCAGCTTTCGAAGAGCGGCATCTATGTGTGGCCGGGCTGCGGCGAAGCCTATGGACTTGCCTATCTCGAAGCGCAGGCGGCGGGCCTTCCTGTCGTGGCGCAGGCGACTGCCGGGGTGCCTGCCGTGGTAGAAGCCGATATGACAGGACTATTGACGCCGGATGGCGACATAGAAACCTATGCGCGGGCCATTGCCGGACTGCTGGATGACCAAGAGCGCCGTGACGTTATGGCATCCGCCGCCCGCCGCTTCGTCCTCGACGAGCGTTCGCTTGCCGGCGCGTCACATGAACTGGATTTGATCCTACGCAATCATGCAGGAGCAGCACATGATCGATAGCACCATCCGCGAGCCGTTGTATCAGGAGCTGGAGCGCTGGCGCGACGCTGGCCGCGTGGCGCGGCTCTGGCTGCGGGATGACGATGCAATCGAGCCGACGGCGGCGCTGGAGCGACTGCTCGCCGAGACGAAAAACTATGGCATCCCCGTCACGCTTGCGGTCATTCCGGCCTCTACCGGCGCACCGCTCGCTCAGCGGCTTGCGGATGAGGCGCGTGTCAGCGTGGCGGTTCACGGCTGGGCGCATTACAATCATGCCGGGCCTGACGACAAGAAGCAGGAACTCGGCGGGTCACGTCTGGAAGAAACCATTCTGCGCGAGCTCCATGAAGGCTTCCTGAAGCTGAAGGGTCTTTACCCGAAACGCTTTCTGTCGATGCTGGTTCCGCCCTGGAACCGGATCGACAAGGGTCTCATTCCCAAGCTGCCGGCGCTCGGCTTCGAATCCCTTTCCACCTACGGACGCGTCAAGGGCGAAAGCCCGCTCGCCATCGTCAACTCCCATCTCGACCTGATGGACTGGCACGGCGCCCGCGGCGGCCGGCCGATGGCAGACCTGATCGGCGAGCTGGTCGCGGAGCTGCAGGACAGGTTCGAGGGTAGCCGCGAGCCGATCGGCGTGCTCGGGCATCATCTGGTGCATGACGCGGCCGCCTGGGATTTCCTTGCCGAACTCTTCGAGGCGACTGCGGGCCATCCCGCAGTGGAATGGGTTTCAGCAGGCACGCTGGTGCAGGATCAGATGTCGACGACCTGATTGTCTCTGGCTGCGAAGGCGCCGGCAAAGGCGGCCCGCGCCTCGCTTTCCATGACGGCAAGCTGTCCATCGGTGCGCGAGGGCGCATGATGGAACAAGGCGAAGCGCTTTGCGCCTGCCATCTTCGCAAGTTCAGTACCGTGCTGCCATGTGGAGTGGCCAAAGCCCTTGAAGCGCTGCATCTCGTCTTCGTTATAGGTGCAGTCGTAGACGACGAGATCTGCGTCCTTCATCATTTCGAGCGCCACCGGATCATGCGTGCCCGGAATGTGCTCGATGTCGTAGATCAGCGCCACGATGCGGCCCTTCCAGTGGATGCGATAACCGATCGCTCCGCCCGGATGGTTCAGCATGTAGGTCTGCATTTCTACGCCTTCGTGCGGGGTCAGCGTCTGGCCCGCATGGAAATCGCGGAAGTTCATCGTTGCCTGACAGATATCGGTCTTTACCGGAAACCAGGGCGGGCTGATGAACTGCTCGACCATCTCGCGCGTGCTCATCTTGCCGTCCAGGTGGCCGGACCAGATGTTGACGTTGATCGACGGGTAGTAGATCGCTTTGAAAAAGGGCAGGCCGATGATGTGGTCGTAATGGCAGTGACTGAAGAAGAGGTCGACATCGCGGACTTCATCCGCAAGAAGCGAAAGGCCAGCCTCGCGCAGTCCCGAGCCCGCGTCGAAGATCATCCGGTGCTCGCCGCAGCGAATTTCTATACAGGAGGTGTTGCCTCCATATCGGTCGAATTCCGGGCCTGACACGGGAATGCTTCCTCGAACGCCCCAAAATTTTACCTGAAACAGATCGTTACTCATTTTCCTTCAAACCAGCTTTCCCGCTTCGTCATCGTAGTCACCATCGATCCCGATGCGAAGCTGCAGAATTCCACGGGTTTGCCTATATCCCCTCGCACTCTTCTAACGGCTAGCCGAAGAAGAAGTAGATTTTCCTAAGCAATCGGCTTTTGGCTCAGAATGCAAGCCGGTATGGTTCGTTTTCTGTAAACGTTCCGGCGTATGCGAGGTCGCGACATTTCCCGCGGCATCATGCATCTTAAATGGTTGCGCGCGACCGAAAATGCAAATCCTCTGCTTTTGGAGGTGTTGAAGCCGCCGAACGGCCTGAAAAATGCGTCGAATGTGGACAGTGGCAAAGCGCGCCGGCGGGAAGGCTGCGTGTCTTAGTCGTGGACCCCGGCACGAGACGCCAACGTCCGCTTCTGCAGAAGATATTGTCACAAAACTGAAATAGATCTGTCGCATAGCTGTCATCCGGGGTGCCTAAATGTCGCCATACTTTCTTTAAAGCGACATTTGGTCTGCCCATGAACGCCCCCTCAATTCGATCGTCCTCTGCCGTTGCCGCGGCGGGTCTGGAATTGAGTTACGGGCCGACGCAGATCCTCAAAGGCATTGATTTTTCTCTGGAAAAAGGTAAGACGCTGGCATTGCTCGGCCCTTCGGGCTGCGGCAAAACCACGCTTTTAAGGCTGGTTGCAGGCCTGCTTGCGCCGACCAAGGGGACTGTTTCGATTGCCGGCACCATCGTTGCCGATGGTGCGACCGGCGCCTTCGTTCCCCCGGAGAGGCGCGGGCTCGGCATGGTCTTCCAGGACTATGCGCTCTGGCCGCATCTGACGGTCGGCGGCAATGTCTCCTTTCCGCTTGAAATGCGCGGCGTCGGCAAGGCGGAGCGCCAGACCCGGACAATGCGCGCCCTTGGGCGCGTCGGCCTTTCGGCCTATGCCGACCGGCGGCCGAGCGATCTCTCCGGTGGCCAGCAGCAGCGCGTGGCGATTGCGCGCGCCATCGTCGCCGAGCCGCAGCTTATCCTTTTCGACGAACCGCTTTCCAACCTCGACCGCGAATTGCGGGAAAACATGGTGGGCGAACTCGCCGAGCTCATTTCCACACTCAGCCTGACGGCGATCTATGTGACGCACGACCATAGTGAAGCGCTGACGCTCGCCGACGAGGTTGCGGTCATGCGTGCTGGTCTGATCGAGCAGCTTGCCTCGCCGGATGACCTGATCGAGCGGCCGGCGACACCCGAGGTTGCCGACTTCCTGCGGCTTGGCTGTCTTGCCGATATCGAGCGGCGCGGACGTGCCTGGTACTTCAAGGACAGCGACATCATGCTGACCGAAGCCGAAGGAGTTGCCGGCGGCGGCGCCCGCGTGCTGATCCCGGTCGCCTCTATTTCAGCTGGCGAAGTCTCTGCCGAACGCCTTGCAGCCACCGTGCTGCGTTCGCAGTTCCGCGGCGATGGGCATCTGGCAAGCGTTTCGCTCTCCGGTCTGCCCGACCTGGAATTGCAGGTTCTGAGCCGCGCCAAGCTGCGTGCCGGCGAGACGATCGGCCTTTCGATCGACGCAACGCAAATCCGTTGGTTTCAGCAGAAAATACACCAATCCATAGAGGAGAAACTGGAACATGTTTAAGTCATTGAAGAGCATCACTTTTGGCGTCGTCGCCGCCGCCCTCGTGGCCGGTGTCGCCCATGCCGACATCACCGTTTATACAGCCGGCCCGCAGAGCCTCATCGACAAGCTGTCGGCCGGCTTTACCAAGCAGACCGGCGTCAAGGTCAATGTTTTCCAGGCAACGACCGGCAAGGTCATGGCCCGTATCGAAGCCGAAGCCGCAAATCCCGTTGTCGACGTCGTCATCTCGGCTTCCTGGGATACGGCCAACGACTTTGCCAAGCGCGGCTGGCTCGTCAACTATTCGAGCCCGAACGCTGCCAAGGTTCCGGGTTTCCTGAAGTCCGAAGGCGCCGTTGCACAGGGCATCTCGGCTCTCGGCATCGTCTGGAACTCCAAGAGCGGCACGCCGAAGCCGGCCGAATGGGCTGACCTGACGAAGCCGGAATACAAAGACCTCGTCAATATTCCGGATCCGGCACAGTCCGGTTCATCCTTCGAACTGACCGCTGCTCTCGGCGGCCAGGACGACTGGAAGCTCTTCAAGGCTCTGCGGGCAAACGGCGCCATCATCGCCGGTGCAAATGCTGACGCCCTGAACCCGGTTCTGCAGGGTGCCAAGGCCGTCGTATTCGGCGCTGTCGACTACATTGCTCTCGCCGCACAGAAGAAGGGCGAGAATATCGAAGTCGTGTTCCCGCAGTCCGGTACGGTTATCGCGCCGCGCCCGGCCATGATCATGAACTGGTCCAAGAACCAGGACGACGCCAAGAAGTTCATCGACTACATGCTTTCTGACGAAGGTCAGGCGCTTGTTGCCGGCGAAATGCTGATGCCCGCGCGCACCGACGTCGCCGCCAGCCGTCCGCTGATTAGCGACCTGACGCTCCTGAAGTACGACACGGCTGCTGTTTACGGCAAGCGCAAGGAAACGCTGAAGTCCTTCGCCGATCTCTACGGCGCCAAGTAAGGTCTAGCATATGAGAGGAAACGGCATCGGCGGCACGGCTCCGGCCGCCTGGCTGGCAACAGCGGGCCTCGTTCTCGTGGTCGCCGTTCCCTTCATCGCGGTGGTGCTGCAAGGCATCTTCCCCGAACTCGGACAGGGCTCGTTCGCGAGCCCTTTCTCCTCCCTCTATGCGACACTCGCCGATAGTTCGCTGATCCGCATGGGCCGCAATTCCATCCTGCTCGGCGCTTGCGTGGTGTTCGCTTCGGCGCTCGTTGCCGTACCGCTCGGCGTCTTCCGTGCGCTCTACAGAATTCCCTTCGCGCCTCTCTGGGACGTGCTGCTGCTCGTGCCCTTCATGATCCCGCCCTATATCGCCACACTCGGCTGGATCATGACGCTGCAGCCGCGCGGATATCTGCAGCAGCTCGCCGGTTTCAATTTGGCGCCCTTCCTGTTTTCAATCTTCGGCATGACGCTTGTCATGGCCTTCAACACCTTCCCGGTCGTCTATTTCGCGGTGTCGCGCACGGTCGAGGCCGTCGGCGCGCGTTATGCCGATGTCGGTCGTGTCTTCGGCGCCTCGCCAGCGCGCGCCTTCTGGCGCATCACGCTGCCGCTCTCGGCCCCCGGTTTGACGGCAAGCCTCATGCTGGTCTTTGCCGCGGCGATTGAGGAATATGGCACGCCTGCAGCGCTCGGTCGCCGCGCCGGTTTCCAGGTGCTTGTCACCGGCATCGACCTGCGTGTCACCGACTGGCCGATCGATCTGCCGGGTGCAGCTATCCTGTCGCTGGTGCTGGTGGCCATGTCGCTCGTCACCTTCCTCTTGCAGCGCTGGATTCTGGCGCGCCGCTCTTACCAGACGGTCGGCGGCAAACCGACGGCAAAGGACAAGCGTCCGCTTGGCACGCTGAAGGTGCCGGTCATGATCGCATTCAGCGTCGTGGCGTCTCTCGCGACCGGCGTGCCGCTGCTAGCGATCCTTGCGACGGCGCTGGCGCGCACGATCTCTGGCGGTCTCGCCTTCGACAATGTCAGCCTCGACAATTTCATGGCGGTCTTCGGTAATAGCGCTGGCGCCGTCACGGCCCTGATCAACAGCTTCTCCCTCGGCATCGGCACGGCGCTGATAACAGGCCTGATCGGCGTGACTGCTGCCTACACAGTGGTAAAGACCAGGATGTCCGGCCGGACGGCGATCGATGTCATGACCATTCTGCCGAATGCGCTGCCGGGCATCGTCGTGGCCGTCGGCCTCATCCTCGCTTGGAACATGCCGGGCCTGCCTATCACGCCCTACAACACCGCATTCATCTTGCTGCTTGCCTATTGCTGCATTCTACTGCCACAACCGGTGCGCTACACGACGGCAGCATTCCAGCAAATCGGCGACAATCTCGAAGCTGCAGCCCGCGTCTGCGGCGCAAACGGCGTGACTGCCTTCCGCCGTATCCTCCTGCCGCTCGTCTTTCCGAGCCTTGCCTCTTCGATGCTGCTGGTCTTTGCGCTGGCCTCGCGTGAACTCGTTGCCTCGGTCGTCGTCGCACCCGTCGGCATGCAAACGATCGCGACCTTCATCTGGCGTCAGTTCGAACAGGGTTCGATCGGCCTCGGCATGGCCATGGCCTTCATCGCCATCTGCATTACGACACTATTGCCGTTGATCCTGATGGGACTGATGCGCCGCGGCAATCTGGTTGCGGATTAGGACCCATCTGAAGGCAGTTTAACTGGCGCTTGTGTCCCGCGCCGATCGCTGAGACAATTCGGTGGTGGCTTTGGGAGTACGGCATGACGACACTCGCGGAAATTCTCATCGGCCTTGGCGCCGGCGCCATTCTGATCACGTCGGCAATCACCATTTCGTTGTCCGGGAATAGAGTCTGGCCGAAAATATTCCCTGCGGCAGGCCATCCCGCTCACGACAGCTCAGCCAATATCGGTAACAGCTACGAGAGTTACGATGGATTTCACCATAGCGACAGTGGCGGTTATGGCGGCCATTAGCCTCAAAGCGAGGCGGTAATCCCGCCGTCCACCATCAGCATGTGACCATTGACGAAGGACGATGCGTCCGACGCAAGGAAGACAGCCGCACCCACCAGTTCTTTGACATCCCCCCAACGGCCGGCCGGCGTGCGGGCCTCAAGCCATGCGGAAAATTTCGGATCATCGACAAGCGCTTGGTTGAGCGGTGTCTTGAAATAGCCGGGTGCAATGGCATTGACCTGCAATCCGTGTTTTGCCCAGTCCGTCGCCATGCCACGGGTGAGATTGCGCACAGCGCCCTTGGTCGCCGTGTAGGGCGCGATATTTGGGCGGGCAAGTTCAGCCTGTACCGAGGCGATGTTGATGATCTTGCCGCGGCCGCGGCCGATCATCGCCCGAGCGACCGGCTGGCTGACATAGAAGATGCTGGAAACGTTGGTGCGGAAAAGTTCGTCCCACTTTTCGACAGGGAAGTCCTCCAGCGGCGTGCGAAACTGCATGCCGGCATTGTTGACGAGAATATCGATCTGGCCGATTTCCGCTTCGATATAGTCGATCGCCGAACGGCAGGCCTCGGCATCGGTTACATCGAAGGCAGCGCTGACGGCATGGCCTTTGTTTTCACGGATCGCTTTGGCTGCCGCTTCCGCTTTCTGGGCATTGCGACCATTGATGATGACTGACGCCCCGTGCTCGGCAAGCCCGAGCGCCAGCGCATGGCCGATGCCTTGGCTAGAGCCTGTCACGAGCGCGCGGCGGCCAGAAAGATCGAAGAGGGGAAAGGTCACGGGATCACTCCTGAAATCACCATCCCTGCATAGCCGGTTTTACCGCTGCTGCGCAAAGGCGATCAGTCTATCCCTAGACGTTTGATATTCCCTGTCAGTTCCTTTGCCAGCCGCAATGACGCGGCAGTCGCCATGACCATCTGCGGCAGCACCAGCCATTCGAGCGTCCAGGCGGCGCCCGATCGCTCCTGTTCGTGGACGAGCGAGTGGTGGATTGCCGAAAGCTGGGTGGCGTTGAAGCGGGCAAGCGCGACCAATGTTTCGGCGGCAACAGGATTCTGCTTATGAGCCATCGCCGAAGAAGTGCCGCCGCCCGCAAGATCGATCTCGCCTCCGGCTTCGGCGAGCAGCGCCACGTCCTGCCCGAATTTGCCAAGGCTGCCCGAGATCAATGAGTAGAGGTTGGCGAGATTGGCAAGGCGGCTCCGCCGGCTCTGCCATTGCGGCTCGTCGGTCAGCCCTAGTTCCAGCGCCAGCGAGGCGCGCACGGCGGATGCCTCGGCTCCGAGTTTTTCGAGCGTGCCGGCAGCACCGCCGAACTGAACGGGGAAGGTCTGCTCCGTCAGCCGGTCTCGATAGGTCTCCAACGGCAGCCGCCAGGCGCCTATGCGATCGGCAGCGGTGATAGGGATCGCGGCCTGCATGCGCGTATGGCCCATCAGGCGGTTGTTGCCAAGTTGGCGCTCGAGTGCGGCAAGTCCCGTGACCACCAAATGCAAGCGTGCGCCAAAGAGGAAGCTCACAGATTTCAGCCGCAGCATGAGGCTGGTGTCGATGACATCCTGGCTGGTCGCCCCAAAATGGACGTGCTTCGCAACCTCTTCCCCTACTGCCTCCCGAAGCTGCCGAACCAAATCGGGAATAACGACGCCATCCCGGGCGGTTGCGGCGTTCAGGCTTTTCATGTCGGGGGTGAAACCTGCACAGGTCTCGCCGATCGCCCGAGCGGCCTCAGCCGGAATGACGCCGTGTGTGGCCTCGGCACGAGCAAGCGCTGCCTCGAAAGACAGCATTGCCCGGATATCCGCCTCGGCGGAAAAATACGAGGCTATTTCACTGTCGCCGAGCAGGCCGGAGAGGAAGGGATGATCGAAAGGTGAAGTGGTCATTCGGAGTCTCGTTTCATAACCGCCCGTCTGGCCTGTCGCGCCATCAAGCTCAAGGACCAGTTAGGGCAGCACGACGCTACTTGCCCGGCACATTGTGGACAAGTAGCGTCTGCGTGCGGGTCAGATGTCGAGAAACACCGTTTCCTTCGGCCCCTGAAGATGGATGTCGAAGGTCAGGTTCGCACCGTCGCGGGTGGCGATCAGCGTGGGCACACGATCACGGTGCTCGATGCGCGCCAGGATCGGATCGGCGGCGTTGGCTTCCTGCTCTTCCGGGAAATACATCCGTGTGTGCAGGCCGATATTGATGCCGCGGGCAACGATCCAGAAGGTGATGTGCGGCGCCATCTTGCGCCCGTCCTTGAACGGCACTTTGCCGGGCTTGATGGTCTCAAAGCTGTAGACACCGTCTTCTGCGCGGGTGGGGCAGCGGCCCCAGCCGGTGAAGTTCGGATCGGCTGTGCCGCGCATTTCCGAGGGACTGTTATAGAGGCCGGCACTGTCGGCCTGCCAGATCTCAATCACAGCGTCGCGCACCAGCGCGCCGGCGCCGTCGAAGATGCGGCCACTGATGGTGATGCGTTCGCCGAGCGTCTTGTCGTTGACCATCTGAATACCGAGGTCGGTATCATAGACGCCGGTGATGTCGCAGAAATTCGGCGTCAGGCCGATATGCACATAGGGGCCGGCGGTCTGGGATGGGGTTTCCTTGAGGTAGCCGAGTTCCTGCATGTCAGTTCCCCTCCGGCTTGTTTTCGAACATGGTCGAGCGTCGGCCGCGCAGCACGATATCGAACTTATAGGCGCGGCTGTCCATCGGGATCGTATTGCCCCAGTCGAGCGGCGCGATAAGCTGCTCGATCGCCGCCTTGTCCGGGATCGTGCCGACGATCGGACATTTCCAGATCATCGGATCGCCCTCAAAATACATCTGCGTGATCAGGCGCTGCGAGAAACCGTGGCCGAAGAGCGAGAAGTGGATATGGGCCGGGCGCCAGTCGTTGACGCCGTTCGGCCAGGGATAGGCGCCGGGCCGCACGGTGCGGAAGAAATAGCGGCCTTCCTCATCGGTGATGAAGCGGCCACAGCCGCCGAAATTCGGGTCGATGGCGGCAAGATAGGTTTCCTTCTTGTGGCGGTAGCGGCCGCCGGCATTGGCCTGCCAGAATTCCACGAGAACGCCAGCCTGCGGCCGGCCGCGCTCGTCGAGCACCCGGCCGTGCACGATGATGCGTTCGCCGATGGCGCTCTCGCCGGGCCGGGCGAAATTATGGATCAAGTCGTTATCCATCTCGCCAATCATTGAATGGCCGAAGACCGGGCCGGTGATTTCCGAGATCGTTCCATCGAGCGATAGCAGCGCGCGCTGGGGCGAGCGCAGGAGCGAGGTCTTGTAGCCTGGCGCATATGCCGGCGGGTGCCAAGCGCGGTCACGGGCGAAAAAGGCCCCGGTTTCTGGCTTGCGGTTCGGTAAGTCGGACATTCTCTCCCCCTCAGGCCGCCTTGCCGGCGTCCATCTGCTCGAAAACCTGCTTTGCGATCTTGATCGCATGATTGGCCGCCGGCACACCGGCATAGATTGCCACATGCAGCAGCGCTTCGCGAATATCCTCCCGAGAGGCGCCGGTATTGGCGGTGGCGCGCACATGCATCGCCACCTCGTCATCCTGGCCGAGTGCGGCAAGCAGCGCGATTGTTATCATCGAGCGCTCGCGCTTCGTCAGTTCAGGCCGGGACCAGACATGACCCCAGGCGGCCTCGGTGATCAGCTCCTGGAACGGCCTGTCGAATTCAGTTGAGGCCGCCTGCGCGCGGTCAACATGAGGATCGCCGAGAACGGAGCGGCGGGTTACCATGCCCTGGTGATAGCGTTCGGACGCTGTGTCGCTCATGGGCTCTTTTCTCCAACGGATGAGAGGAAGGCGCGGATGATCGCCGTCAGCGCTTCCGGCTGCTCGACGGGCGGAATATGGGCGCAGTCCTTGATGACTTCATAGCGCGCGTCAGGGATCAGTTTTGCCGTTGAGAGTACCAGATCCGGCGGCGTCGAGCCGTCCTGATCACCGACTACGCAGATGGTCGGCACTTTGATCTTGCGCGCGGCTTCGGTGAAATCGGCGTCGCGGATCGCCGCGCAGGTGGCGACATAACCTTCCACCGGCTGGCGGATCAGCATGTTGCGGTAGCCGGTATAGGCGATGTTTTCCGGTCGGCGGAAGGCTGGTGTGAACCAGCGCTCCATCACCATGTCGACAATGCTGGAAATACCGTTCTTCTCGACTGCGGCGATGCGGTTGTTCCAGCTTTCGACCGTGCCAATCTTGTGGGCTGTGTCGCAGAGAATCAGCGCCTTCACCAGATCCGAACGGCGCTGGTAGAGCGATTGGGCGATAAGGCCCCCGACCGAGAGACCACAGATGACCGCATCCTTGACCGAGAGAAGGTCGAGAAGGCCGGCAAGGTCGGTGGCATGATCCTCCATGGCATAGGGCACCTGGCCGACATCGGAGAGGCCGTGGCCGCGCATGTCATAGAGGATGATGGCAAAGTCGCCGGCAAGACGGACGATCACGTCGCGCCAGATTCGGAAATCGGTGCCGAGCGAATTGGCAAAGACGATAACCGGCCTGTCAGCCGGAGCCCCGATGAGCTGGTAGTGGATCGTTACATCGTTGATACTGGCAAACTGCACTTTAAATCTCCTCCATACCCAATTTGGTGAGTTGATCCGGTTAAGTAAAATGATATTTTCCGGCTTTCCAATAACTCATGGGTTATGAAAACAATGATCGATAGCCGCATCAAGTTTCGCCATCTGCAGGCCTTTGTCGAGGTGGCGCGGCAGAAAAGCGTGATGAAGGCGGCCGAGCTTTTGCATGTCAGCCAGCCGGCGGTAACCAAGACGATCCGTGAGCTGGAACAGGCGCTCGGTGTCGGCGTCTTCGAGCGCGATGGGCGCGGCATCCGGATCACGCGCTACGGCGAGGTCTTCCTGCGCCATGCGGGTGCTGCGCTGACGGCGCTGCGGCAGGGGCTTGATTCCGTCTCGCAGGAGCAGTTCGGCGACGCTCCGCCGATCCGTATCGGCGCGCTGCCAACGGTCTCGACGCGCGTCATGCCACGGGCGATGGACCTGTTTCTGAAGGAAAATACCTGGAGCCGGGTGAAGATCGTCACCGGCGACAATGCCGTGCTTCTGGAGCAACTGCGCATCGGCGATCTCGACCTCGTCGTCGGGCGTCTGGCGGGAGCGGAAAGGATGGCCGGCTTTTCCTTCGAGCATCTCTATTCCGAACAGGTCGTCTTTGCCGTGCGCGCCGGCCATCCGCTGCTTGCCTCCGGCAAATCGCTCTTCGCTGAGCTCGGCCTCTATACGCTTCTGATGCCGACCCGCGGTTCGATTATCCGGCCGGTGGTTGAGAATTTTCTGATCGCCAATGGCGTCGCCAGTCTGCCAAGCCAGATCGAAACGGTTTCCGATGCCTTTGGCCGCGCTTTCGTACGCGACAGCGACGCGATCTGGATCATTTCCAATGGTGTAGTCGCACGCGATATTACCGATGGCGTACTTGCCGCCCTGCCGATCGATACCGGCGAGACGAAGGGTCCGGTCGGGCTGACGGTACGCACGGATTCCATTCCTTCGCTGCCGCTGTCGATCCTCACGCAGACGATCCGCGAGGCGGCGCTGGAAGTTTCTGGTCAGACCGCATCTGCGCACTAACCTTCAAGACAGCCGCCACCTTTGTTCGTAGACTTGTCGCTCTTGGCTATCCAAGGAGGCGGCAGCAATGAAAACAGGCTTCATCGGTCTCGGCGTGATGGGCACGCCGATGGCGCTCAATCTCGCGCGGGCAGGCACCGACCTCATCGTCTGGAACCGTTCGCCGGAAAGTGTGGAAAGGTTGCGGGCGGCAGGCGCTGAAGTGGCTGCCAATGTGGATGCGGTGTTCGGCAAGGCCGGAACCGTAATCCTGATGCTCGCGACAGAGGCGGTGATTGACACGGTTCTCGGGCGTGGCACGCCTGACTTTGCCGCACGTGTCGCGGGGCATGTCATCATCCATATGGGAACGACGGCGCCGGCCTATTCGAAAGCGCTTGAAGCGGATATCCGTGTGGCTGGCGGTCGCTATGTCGAGGCGCCCGTTTCGGGCTCGCGCCGGCCGGCAGAAGAGGGCCAGCTTGTGGCCATGCTCGCCGGAGAGGCTGGTGTGGTCGATGAGGTCCGTCCGCTGCTGGCGCCCATGTGTCGGGAGACGGTCGTCTGTGGCGCGGTGCCGAATGCGCTGTTGATGAAGCTCGCCGTCAACATCTTTCTCATCACGTCGGTGACGGGCTTGGCGGAAGCGGCCCATTTTGCCGGCAGGCAGGGGCTGGACATGGGGATTTTCAGGGCCGTCGTCGATGCCGGCCAGATGGCGAGCGGCATATCGCGGATCAAGAGCGGCAAGCTGGTGGAGCGGGATTTCTCCGTGCAGGCAGCGATCACTGACGTGTTGAAGAACAACAGGCTGGTGGCCGAAGCGGCGCGGCAGGCGGGCGTCGCCTCGCCGCTGCTCGATGCCTGCCATGCGCTTTATGCCGAAACCGAAAACCTGGGTTTCGGGCGCGAGGATATGGCGGCCGTCATCCACGCCCTTGAAGCGCGAACCGAGGCAATCAGCCTGCCCTTCGGGGATTGACGCCACACCGCTCTGGCATTTGGCGTCATGCTGACGCAATCTTGCCTGTGCAGAGAGCAGCTTTTGAAGTTGGACGGTTAAATGCGCGTCTTGCTGGCGGAAGATGAACCGGAAATGGCCGCCGTGCTCGTTGCGGCGCTCCGCAACAACAATATCATCACGGATCACGTTTCGACCATCGAGGCGGCCGAGGAGGCCGTGCGGCTGAACAGCTATGATGTCCTGCTGCTTGACCGCAGCCTGCCTGACGGCGACGGGCTGGAGCTGATCGCCGACGCGCGCCGTATCCAGCCGGCTGTCCCGGTTATCATGCTGACGGCGCGCGGCGATCTGAAGGACCGGATAGAAGGCCTCGATCTCGGTGCCGACGACTATCTCGCTAAACCCTTTGCGGTCGAGGAGCTGATGGCGCGTTTGCGGGCGATTTTGCGCCGTCCGGGTAATATCGAGATCGAAAGCCTGTGCCTCGGCCGGCTGCATTTCGACCTGCGCAACCGCGAGGCGCGTGTCGGCGAGATGGCGCTTGAACTGCCTCGCCGCGAATTGCTGGTGCTGGAAGCGCTGATGCGCCGGGCCGGCCGCACAGTTGAGCGCTCCAGCCTCGAGGAAGCGGTTTACGGCATGGACGACGAGATCCAGTCCAATGCCCTCGACGCGCATGTCTCGCGCGTGCGCCGCAAGCTCGATGCGGCGTGCGCCGGGGTCGAGATCCATACGATCCGTGGCGTCGGTTACCTGATCCGGCAGGCCCGGCCATGAAGAAGATGAAGTTCTATTCGCTGAAATGGAGGCTGATCCGCCGGCTGGTGGCGCTGCAGGCAGCGACCCTGGTGCTGATTGCGATCGCCTTTGCCTTCGTCTTCTGGATTTCGGGCATGAGTGGCATCTTCGCACCCGATGAACATGCAATTGATGCGGTCACGGAATCGATTGCCTGGAACGCCGACGGTTCGATGCGTATCACCAACACCGACGATCTGGGTTATCAGCGCGACAAGGCGGCCGACTTCTGGTTTCTGGTGCGCGATCAGCAGGGCCGCATGGTCAGCGAAGGCAATGTGCCGGCGCAATATCTCGCCATCGCCGCGTCGGGTACCGATATCGCCGAAGCCCGTTTCAATGGGGACGAAGACAATCCCGCGACGATTGCCGCACGCCTGCAGAAAATAAAGACGGATCACGGCGATCTGCTCGTCATCGTCGGCCGACAGGGCAGCCTCTCGGCCGGCAAACTTCTGGTCGTCTTCATGGCAATCGCGTCAGGTATCGTGCTGCCGGTCATTTTGCTGACGGGCCTGATCACACTGGCGGTCACACCCTTCGTGGCGCGCGGTATCCACCGCGGATTGAACGAGGTGGCCCAGGCAGCACAAGGCATCGACGGGACGACACGCGGCTACCGCCTGCCGCTCGAAAACGTGCCGGAAGAAGTCGCGCCGCTGGTGATCGCCATGAACGAGACGCTGCAGCGTCTCGACGACGATCACAACAAGCAGCGTCGCTTCATGCTGGCCGCCGCTCATGAACTGCGCACGCCGATTGCCATCCTCCAGAACCGATTGGAAACCATGCCGCCGACCGAGGCGACCAACCGGCTCCTGGAGGATGTCGCACGCCTTTCGACGCTCGCCCAGCAGCTGCTCGACCTGCAGCGGCTCAATCAGGAGCCGGTGCCAGATTGCTCCATCGACCTTGCGACCATCGCGCGGCGGCAGGCCGCCGAGCTTGCACCGCTGATCATTGCCGCTGGCTATCAGGCGAATTTCGAGTTGCGTTCGATGCCGGAGCG
This sequence comes from Rhizobium sp. KNZ14-9A, assembly GCF_056755015.1. Taxonomy (NCBI): domain Bacteria; kingdom Pseudomonadati; phylum Pseudomonadota; class Alphaproteobacteria; order Hyphomicrobiales; family Rhizobiaceae; genus Rhizobium; species Rhizobium sp. KNZ14-9A. The sequence goes on along the minus strand of NZ_JBPGXB010000004.1, from coordinate 1,343,832 downwards.
CATCCTCGGCGATGAGACGGCGCTGGAACGGGCGATTGCCAATCTGGTGCAGAACGCCATCCAGCATGGCGGCAGGAGCGGTACGATTACCATCGCCGTCGAACGCCCCGCACAAATTTCCGTCAGCGATGAAGGCCCTGGTATCGCGCCTGAGGACCGGGAGCGGATCTTCGAGCCCTTCCAGCGTGCGAACGGTCGCAGCCAGGGCATCGGGCTTGGCCTCCATCTCGTGCGAGAGATCGTCAAGCTGCACCACGGGCGCGTATGGGTGTCGAATGCGGAGGGTGGTGGGGCAAGCTTCAACATGAGCTTCGAGCCGACGGTCCAGACCGCGTGAATCTTTCGGATGGCGCGGGTGCACGTCATGCTCGCATCATTGAAAGGGGAATACCGTAAGCGGACAATCGATGCTGGAGACCCGCATGCAACAGCCGCCGCTGGCCGCCTTCTTTAGTGCGCTTCTCGCCGAGCCCAGGAAAATCGGCGCGATCGTGCCCTCGGGAGGGCGGCTGGCACGGCTGATGACCAGCGAAATTGAACCTTCCGCAGGCAAGGTGCTGGAGCTTGGTCCCGGCACAGGGGTTTTCACGGAGGCGCTTCTGAAACGCGGCCTGCCGGCGCGAGACCTCACGCTGGTAGAACTCGAAACCCGCTTCATCGCTCCGCTGCAACAACGGTTTCCTGACGTAACGATACTCCAGCGCGATGCGCGCGAGCTTGCCGTCTGCAAGGCGGAGCTTGGAGTGCAGGCGGCAATCGTCAGCGGATTGCCCTTTCGCAATATGCCCCCGGAAATCATCCGCGCCATTGTCGGCGGCAGCTTTGGCCTGCTGGAACGTGGCGGCGCCTTTTACCAGTTCACCTACGGCCATGCCTGCTCTGTACCTCCAGACGTGCTCGATGACTTCGGGCTGCGGGCAGAGAGGCTCGGCCGGGTGCGCTTAAATATCCCGCCCGCCAGTGTTTTCCGTATCTCGCGCCGGCCGGAGTGACGCTCCGCCTTCGGTTCGATGGCCGGGTCGCTTTGCTGGAACTATCTGGCGCGCCTCTCCGGGCCTTCGGTCGCTGTCGGCATGGCTGGGGCACTTCACGGTAGCGCGCAGAGCTTCGGGCTGGTACGCGGAAAGCATGACGTGCATGGCGCTGGTGCAGCTCGGGCCGGCCGCACGGGTCTATTTGGGCCTTGCTTCGTCGATGGTCTCGATCGATGCCATCCGTTTTGCGGTTGCCACATTCATCGGCTGCCTCATCTGGAACGGCGCGCTGATTTCGGCCGGCTGGATGGTCCTGCATTTCTAAAGCGTTGCGCGACACGCGTTAGCGCAGGACGGTGCGCAGCGTGGTCTGGGTTTCCTTCAGCAGCGGCAGGTAGCGCGCGACCATCTCAGCCGCCGGCACATGGGCGGCCGGCGCGCCGATATTGATGGCGGCGACCGTCTGGCCGCGATCGTTCTCAACGGGCACGGCGATGGAGCAGAGGCCGAGTTCCAGCTCCTGATCGATCAGGGCATAACCCTCTGCGCGGACCTTCCGGAACTCGGCCATCAATTCCCCAGGATCGGTCTTCGTGTTCGGGGTGTTCGCTTTCAGCTCGCTCCTGGAAAGCACAGCCCGGGCTTCGACCTCCGGTAGTGCTGCAAGCAAGACACGACCCATCGAAGCACAATAGGCGGGAAGGCGGCTGCCGGGCGTGAGGTTGATCGACATGACACGGCGCTGCGAGGCGCGGGCGACATAGACGATCTCAGTGCCGTCGAGCACTGATGCGGATGCGCTCTGGCCGGCTTTCTCGGAGAGTGCGTCGAGGTGCGGCTGGATGAGCACCGGCAGCGGGGTCGCCTCCAGATAGGCATGCCCAAGCCGCAGGATCTTCGGCGTCAGGGTGAAGAACTTGCCGTCGTAATCGGCGTAACCCAGCTCGGCGAGCGTCAGCAGCGAGCGACGCACGGTGGCGCGGTCGAGGCCGGTGAGTTTCGCCGCGTCGGTGATTGATAGCCGACGATGCATTTCGCCGAAAGCTTCGATCACCTTGAGACCGCGGGCGAAGCCGCTGACGAAATCACTTTCCCGCATGGATTTGTCTGGTTTCCTCGTGATGGGTCAGAAGCTAAGGCTTGCCGGATCTTGGCCGGATCGACGATGATACGAGCTTTCGATCCCTGGCTGCCTTCGCCGGTGGCGATCGGTCAGCGCGCTGGAAGCCATTTCTTCGCAACCCGGCAGCCAACCGTATATGCGGGGTCGAAGACGTTGCCTATGTCGTAACGGATCACCTGCCCGAGCAGATGGCTGGCCGCCACCGTGGTCAGGCCGTAGTCTATAACAAGCAGGTTCAACATTTCGGTCGTCGCATGCTGCAGAGCCTGGTCGAGCGGTCTCGCATTGCCGATGGTGATGACGTCATCAGCAGTTTCAGCCCTCGGCCAGGACATTGGCCTTCCCTTTTCAACCGTCAGCCGGACAGTGACTTCGAACGTCGTCTCAACACCGGTGCCAACGATTTCGCCGTCACCCTGGACCGCATGGCAGTCGCCAAGAAAGAACAATGCGCCGGGCGCGAAGACGGGGAACCAGATCGCTGCACCTGGACCGAGCACGCGATAATCCATATTTCCGCCATACGCACCGCTCGTCGCCGTTGAGATCGCCTGGCCAAAGCTCGGCGCCACGCCGAAACATCCGATCATCGGTGACAATGGCAGGACCAGATTTTCGATGCCGGCAACCGGCTCCTTCAGTTTCACAGTCATCGCTTGCCGGTCGATATCCCACAGCGTCTTCTCAGATCTTGGAAGGTCGCGAACGGCCTCGGGATCAATGACATTTGCCGCCAACACGCTGCGCGTGAACCCAGTGTCCCTCGTGGGGTTCATGTCCAGGATTTCGACCTTGAGGGCATCTCCGGGTTCGGCATCCTCGACGAAGACCGGCCCGTTCATGGGATTTGGACCGTGTGCCTGCCGGACGTCATTCTCGTCATAACCCCAAGCGTCAAGTGTGCGGGTTACGACTGTGTCGCCGCTCGCGATCTTCAAAGCCGGAGGCATGGTTCCAATAACGTTGTAAAAGGCAGTTGCGACGAAATGGTGGGTCGTCATTCTATGTGTTCCGCTCGGGTGTTGGGAGTGGGCGCGCAGGGTGATGTCCTGGTTCGACGAACTTACGCGTCTGTTGGGCAACCGTCGACGTGAAATATTCGGGCTTCCATGGGTGTGTGGTGAAATATGGCGCCGAGACTCCAAGATGTGAGGCAGCAGGAGATTTTGATCTTTTCGTTGCAGGCCATCGTGAGGCTGACGATCCGATGAGGAGTGCGTGAATTGAGTTCTATGCCTGACCCGCCGCGCAGTTCGTTCCAACGGGCGGTCTACATTTGCCTTGGTCTGCTGATGGTCGGTCTTGGAATTATCGGTGCCATCCTTCCGCTCATGCCGACGACAATCTTCCTGATCCTGGCTGCGTGGTTTTTCAGCCGGTCATCCCCACGCCTGGAGGCCTATCTGATGCGCAGTCGATTTGGCGGCTCGCTGCGCGACTGGCGTGAAAATGGCGCGATTTCCAGGAAATCCAAGATTTTAGCCTTGATGGGGATGTTGGCCGGATATGCGATATTCTTCGTTACTTCGAAGCCATCGATTTCTATTGCGATCATCGTCGGTGCATTGATCCTGACTTGTGCCGCCTATGTCGCTTCGCGGCCAAGTTCCACCCGACGCTGCGAGCCGGATGAAAGCGGCGGCTAATCTACGTTTAGGACAAGAGGCACTTTACAACGAACATAAACTCAAATTATACGGCGCGCTCGCTATTGCTCCCATACCCCAACATTCCCATCTGAGCGCCATGCCAAAAACTCATAAGCACAAGTTCCTGCGGGAACAATACCGACGCATGCTTGCGTCTGACCACCATATCGATCCACGCTGGCGCGACAGTTTCGACGCGTTCCTGACGGATATTGATCATCTGGCGCCGAACACCGGAAGCCGTCGAATTATTGGTCGCAGGAACCTCAAGCTCGGTTTCGTACCCGGAAATGTCGAATGGCATTGGGAGAGCACGACACTGCCGGCATCGCGGGAAAACAGAGGACGCTAGGCCTGACGCACGACACGGCCGAAAGCAATCCCGCCAAATCGAGCCTTCGCGCAGCTTTGGCCGTGTCTTATCCCTTTTTGAGCGTTTTCTCTTCTGCCGGTCTTGCCTCGGCCGGCCTACCAACAATCTGACGTCATTGAGAACCGGATGGCCGCCTATCCATGGAGGCGGAGCGGCTTTTGCACGAGCCCGGTAGGTCGCGTGTGATCCTGCTCTTTTGTTATGTCTCTGAAGGCCTTTTTTTAACGCCTTTTTTGCGGTCGACGTCATCAGATTTGTCCATCTTGTGCCGTTAGATTTGTCTACAGAAATTCTGCAGTGATTTCAATTGCATATAGGCGCCGGCCATCGGTGGGTTTGAAACGCGGGATCGACGGTTGTCGGCGTCGAAATTTCGGGTCTGCACGTGGAGCTTTGGGCAAGTCCAACAGGTTTCGTCGCAGGATCCTAAGCTGACTGACGGTACTCCCAACGCGGCTCGTCGCATGACTGGAGATGCGCGATGTTTTCCTTTTTCAGCAAAGCGAGACCGCGAGAAACCGCCCACAAGCTCTTGGCCCCGAGTGCTGATCTCAATTGAGCGTAGGAGGATGCCGCCGTGGCCACTTGTTTGGCCACATTCGGAGACGGTATTTCCGAAGATTTTTCCGGACTAATGCCACCAGAGCTCGTACTTCTCACTATCGCAATCTTTTGGCTCTACCTAGCTGCTGGGCGCGCTGCATCTAATACCAGTTTCCCGCCATTCCTATTGCAAAATATACGCTATCTCTATTGCTAATTCCACGCCATATCTAATACCAATTCCGCGCCATCTCTATTGCTAATTCCACGCCGTTAATCTAATGATGATCACAACGTCGTAAGTGGATGGAAATTATGAGCGAATTGCTACCGCGTCATTTAGAAGCAGAGTTGGAGCATGCGCTAGGATCGGCTAAAGTCGTGAACATTGTTGGTCCACGGCAGGTAGGCAAGACAACTCTCGTCCGAGACCTCTTAAAGACAGGAAATTTCATAACTCTTGACGACGAGAACGTCCTTGCCGCCCTAGAAGCTGATCCAAAGGGACAGCTAGATGCTTTGATTGCCGAAATGCCGTCAGGCCCTCTGATCATCGATGAAGTCCAGCGATCGAAGAAACTCGCGCTCGCCATAAAGCGGACGGTCGACGAAAATCGAAATATGGGTCAATTCGTCCTGACGGGCTCCTCCAATATTTTCACATCCTCACAGGTAGCCGACTCGCTTGCGGGCAGAGTTCAGACAATGACGATGCTTCCATTAAGCATGGCGGAAGCAAGACGCATGGGACCTGCGCGTATCCTTGATTGGGCATCCGCCGAGGATGGCCCCGCGCCGACAGCTTTACCAAAGCCAGAGGCAAAGTCCCGAGCGGACTACATCGAGATGATTTTAGCGGGAGGATTTCCAGAAATACGGAACTTTGACGCACCGCAAAGGAGGCGTCGATATCGCGACTACATCGACAGCGTGGTGGAACGTGACGTCGCCGATGTACTGAAGATCAGAAAGTCGGACACCATGCGGCGACTAGTCGATCAACTTGCCGCCCGTGTTGGAAACGAGCTGAATGTCGAGAGCCTTAACAACCAGTTTAATGGGGTTCAGAGAAAAACAATCGAAACCTACATGGATATTCTAACCAAGCTATCGCTCTTGAAGCGACTTCCCGCTTGGACCTCTGGCGAGACAGGAAGGGACATCAGACATCCTAAGGTCCATCTTGTCGACACGGGTATCGCGTCTGCGCTGCGGAGCATGAACTCGCAGAGCTTCAATATCGATGCGAACCCGACGGCCTTGGGAGGGCTGTTTGAAAATTTCGTCCACAACGAACTGGCTAAATCTCTCCCGTTCCAAAAACAGGAATGGCGGCTCTACCATTGGCGATATGATAAAGGACGTGAAATCGACATCATCGCCGAGGCAGACCGAACCATCGTAGGTTTCGAAATGAAGACCTCAACATTGGTCGAAGAAGATGATTTCCGACACTTGCGGTGGTTCAGAGATGATGGACCAGGCAAAACCTGGAACGTAATTGGGATTGTAGTTTACATGGGGGATCGACTACTGTCCTTCGGGAAGAATATGTTTGCGCTGCCGCTCTCCGCCTTTTGGTCTTTTCCCGCATAGCGATTGCCTCGAAAGAGGCTGCGTTTGGTGGCATTTGCTACCTAAGTTCGCATATTCCTGACTGACGGCCGTGTCGAGATCGACAACAACAGTGTGGAGCGCACCATTCGGCCGATAGCCACGTTGTGTTCATTATGCACCCCCTGTTCAAGTATCTGTAAACATTGGAATTTGAATTTCCGGCGACGACTGACACGGGCGCCCCTTACGCCTCATCGCCGTGGCGACTTGAGGATTGCGAAGATCCGAGGCGTTAATCTGGTACGGAGCGCCCGGGACAACCTGTTGTGCACGCAGTATCCCAGCCGCGATAAGGCTTCGAATGCGATGAGGGGTAACATCGCAAGCCTTGGCGGCTTCGGTTAGCGTCAGCCATTCTCCGTCTTTGTCCGCTGATTTGTAGGCGTGAATTCCACGCACGCGCCGGATCGAGCCCACGCGTTTTGCGGTCCAGGTCTTGCCTTGGGCAGTCGGCAGTCCCATACGGTTCAAGGTCGCAGCAATATGCTCATCAGACCAACGGCTCGCCATACTCTCGATGATGGCCAAGGCATCATCGGACGTGACACATTCGTGCTCGCCTGATTGCGGCTTGCGTAAGCGGAGGGTGGAATGTCGACCACCCTTCCGTGCACCTGATGTCTGATGGCTCGGCACCCTATTGTGCGACGCGATCATGATGCGCCTCGACAGGCGACTTAGCCTCTGTCCGCGAAATCACCGCTTGCAGCTAGGCGACGGTCTCAATTGGTCACAGTCCTTGGTGGCGATCGGCTGCGGCTTGCTGGCGGTGCCCGTCAGCCCCCCGACTTGATTGGCGTAGTTATCGCGCGTATCCTGGTCGACGACCGCGATCGGAGCAGCGAGAACCAGACCAGCCACATTGCCCGCCGCGCTGGCAGCCCCTGTTGTGGCCACCAAAATCTGGTCCCCAAGTCCGACGTGACTGTCCGTCAATGTCTGTCCTTCGGAAATGCGCTGACCGATGAGTTGCACGATCTGAGGTGATTCGGCGAACTTGCCGTGGTTCATGCTGTCACCGGATTTGATCTTGGTGAGATCGATGACCATGATCTTGTTGTCCTCCAGTTCCTTCTTGTAGGGAGCCTGCTCCGGATCGATCGCACCGAGGCGGGAGACGTCGCCCCATACCCGACGAGAGAAGGCCAATGCCTTGTCGTCGCGTGACACGAACAGCGTAAACTGAGGATGTTGCTTGCCCATGTCCGCAATTTGCTGGCTGAACACATCGACGTCGACATCTGGAGCCGCCAGCATGACGTTTTTGAATTTATCAGGCAGCCGACCGTTTCGAATGGCCATCTGCCGCAAGGATTCGAGCGCCAGCCAGTTTCCCATGGAATGGGCAAGGATCGAGACCTCCTTCACCTCCGGGTCCTTCGCGAGATACTGGAAAAGCGTCTCCAGGGCGTTGCGCGTATAGTTCGTGCTCTCGCGATCGTAGCCGTAGGCGAGCAGGCTACCGCGCGACGGCCATGTCACCAGAATGGGCGCACTAGGGACTCCGGAATCCTGGACAATCTGCGCGAAGCGGTAGACGGCGTCCTCAAAGCGGTTGTTGAAACCGTGAATGAACACGAGGACGCTGCCGTCCGGGGTCTTCTTGACGCTGGCGTTCAGCCATTTCTTTGCCTCGTCGATGCTGAGGTCCTCGGCCTTCACCGTGGCGAAGTCGGTCGCTGGGTTGGACGGTAGCCTCTTCGGCCAGGCGACCTGCCCTTCCTTGCGGACTTTGCTTGGTGGAATGGAGATCGTCATGTCGGCGAAGGCCGGAGTACGCGCACGCTCGCCGTTGAACATCTCGCCGGGGACGGTCGATCGGGTTCGGGTCGTGGCGATCAGCATGTCGACCTTCGGCGATTGCGGCGAGGTATTCGCCACCGGCGTCAGCACGTCCTTGGGATGACCTCCGCATCCGGGTAGTGCCATGATGACTGCACATACAAGAAGCCAACGACACCAGCTCCTTGGGGCCGACGCCCATGCAACGCTGCTCTGACTACCCACTGATCGCCCTCATCCAAATGAACAACAACAGCCCCTTGACGGTTTATAGGTCCGATCACCTCCCTGGTCCCGTAGCATCGGGTAGGCTCTGCGAATGTTTGGTTGGCATTGTCGCAAAACCGCCACATCCTCAACGGGGTTGATGAGTGGATGAGGAAGCCGACGGAAGCATCATGGTGGACTCCACTTCGTCCACAGCGGGTAGTCCTGCCTTACGGATGTCTGCAATCATCCTGGCTCGATCGGCAGGCTGGAAATTGCGTGATTTCAGTTCGGCCACGATGTTCGGGATGAAATCGGGACGCATTTTGTTGAATAGCGCTGCCTCTCGCCGGGCATCGTCGATCATTCCCGCGTCGACATAGATGACCGCAGCAACCGCATGGTAGAGCGGAAACCTCTGCAGATCGGCCTCCTTGATTTCCACAAGCGCCGTTTCATTGTCGTGGAGCATGTACGCCGCGAGCGCACGAGTTCCGTGATAGTAGTCAGCCCCTCTGGGATTGAGTGCCAGCGCCCGATCGAGCAGTACCGCTCCACGCTTCCATTGCCCACTCATGGCAACACGGGTTCCAAATTCTCCCAGCAATTCAGTGTCGTTGGGATTGGTCTCCAAAGCCTGCTCGCCGACTTTGAGGGCTTCCGGAACCTGGTTGTTGAAAAACAAAGCCGTCATCAGCGCCTGCATGGCACGGACATCGTCCGGATCGTTTTGAACGCCGCGCCGCGCTGCTTTAAGGCTGCGTTCGATCGGCGTTGCAGCGTCGGTCCTGGTATTGAACCTAAAACGCCCCTCGTCGAGATAGACGATGGAAAGCATCGCCGATGCGGTTGCAAAGGACGGATAGCGGGCCACTGTTGCCTCAAGGCAATCTCGGACCTGTGCATGCCGCTCGGCACTCAATTCGGCCCGATACCTGTAGAAGCTCAAGGTGCATGCCCGCGTGCCGAGGCCGTCTGCCGGTGGGTTGGCGGCATCGGCTTTTGCCATTACGCCGTAGGGCTGCGCGACCGCGGAGGCGACCTTGTTGGCGATGTCCGACTGAATTGCGAACTCCTCGCGTGTCCGGATGTCGTCGTCGTAAGTTTGCGACCACAAAATCTCGTTAGTTTCGGTGTCGATCAGCCGCGTGGTGACCCGCACAAGATTGCCGGAAACGCGAACGCCACCTCCGAGGAAGAACTGGGCGTCCGGTTCGCTGCCGGTTTGAGGACTCCCGCCTTCCGGACCCCGTGATTTCAGTGCCTCCCGACTGAAGACGGTGATTTCCTTGAATCGGGGGAAGGCGGTCAGCAACTCTTCCGTCAGCCCGACCGTGTAGTTTTCCGCATTCGGACCATCCCCGAGATTGACAAACGGCGCGATGAACAGGGTGGGTCCATGGGACGATGCGGGACGGAAATGAAATTGCTGGGCCAGCGCGTAGCTGCTTCCGATGACCACCGCTCCCAGTGCGAGAGCTAGCCATCTCCGTCGCACGGCAGGCAGGCGGAGGCCAGAGCCTGCCGTCGCCATAGCAGCGTCTTCCTCAGGCCTGACCACGACGCCATCTCGAGCCGGACCACTCCAGCGGATAGACGGTGCATATCCGCCTTTCGGGATGTCTATCAGGATCGGGTCGTTCTGACCCGCAACGAGGTAGTAGCGCTCCAGTATCCGGCGCAGCCGTCCGGCCTCGATGCGCACAACCGGGTCGTCCTGCGTGAACCCCGCGCTGCGTTTGAACACCTCCACGGCGATGGAATAGCCCTTGATACGGTCCGCGCGACCAGCAAGGGCCTCCTCCATCACATAGATGAAAAATGCGACGCTTCGACCCGATGGAGGGAATTCGGGACTTTTGACGATGCGGTCGAGCTGAGCCCGTATTTCTTCGGGACTGGGAGCAGGACGAGGCGAGGCAGCGGCGGCTCCCGGTGGCAATTCGTTCTGCACGGCCTCGCACCTCACCCGCTCTTGAGGGACTCTCTACCACAGATTTCATTACCGTCGTCAGATGTAACTTACTGCAGATGTCGACCGCCGTCTACGTAGATACTTACACCACTCAAGTTCTTACCTACCCGAAGTTCCGCCATCCCAAGAAATGGCTTCGAACATTGCGTCCCGGTACCACCAACTACCCCGTATGTTACCGTTACATACTTGCGCATTCGCGATGCACGGTCACGATCAGTAGCTCCGTGTCCTGAGTCAGCACGACAGAGCCGCTGGATGATAGGTCTGCAACCGAGGGAACATCATGACGACGCTTAAAAGAACGGTCTCGTTACTCGCGGTCGCGTTGACCACTTCGAGTTTTGGCCAGGTAGCGTTCGCTCAGACCACCTTCGAGGTGCCGAAGACGATAACGACCCCGGATAAGGTCGAAACGCGGATCGGCACGCTCGACTTCAAGGACGGCGCGCCAACGCCGGAAACCGCGCAGAAGGTCTATGACACCCTCGACTTCACCCGCGGCCTCGACGCCTTTCTCAACAGCTATGGCGGCGCATCCGCGCTCGCGCTCGAGCGCGGATTCCAAAGCATCGGTGCCAATGACAACGACGTCGTCATCTTTCCCGAACTGATGGACGCAAAATCGCTGTTCCTCACGGCCAACGCCGACACCGTTTACTACCTCGCTATCATCGATCTTTCAAAGGGGCCGATCGTCATCGAGCAGCCACCCAAGGGGCTGGGCACCATCAACGACATGTGGTTCCAATGGGTCATCGACATCGGCTTTCCTGGCCCGGACCGCGGCGAGGGCGGGCGATATCTGCTAATTCCACCGGGCTACGACGGCCCGCTTCCCGACAGCGGCTTCCATGTGGCCCGTTCCAAGACCTTGCATGCTCTTTACGCCGCCCGGGCCTTCCTGACCGAAAACGATCCCAAGCCGACGGTCGACCTGATCAAGAAGACGCTGAAAATCTACCCGTACACGCCGGGTGGGTTCGGGACGAGCATAGCCACGGCCCTCGAGGGCAAGGTCAGGCTCGCGGCAAATCCGCCGATCCCCGAAACCACCTTCATCGACGCCAGCGGCAAGGCTTTCAACACAATTCCTCCAAACGACTTCTCATACTTTGAGATGATCAATGACAACATCCAAGCGGAACCGGCGGACTCCTACAATCCGGAACTAGCCGGGCAACTGGCGGCGATCGGGATCGCCAAGGGCAAGGACTTCAAGCCGGACGAGCGGATGAAGAAGATTCTCGCGGACGCCGCGGCAGTCGGAAACGCTTCGGGGCGCGTGCTCAACTGGCGTCCGAAGGACTCGCTTGGATGGAACTACTATCCGGACTCGTCATGGGCCAACATGCTGTGGCAGGGCGGTGCGAACTTCGAGACGCCGCCGCCGATGCTGACCAAGGACGGCCTGTTCGATCCGCTTCCACCTACTGGCGCGCGCACGCTCGATTCGAAGGCCGCCTTCTACTACGGTTACACCATGGACTCCCCTGGCATGATCATGCGACTGCCGCGTGTCGGCTCGCAGTATCTCATGGGCTTCCTGGACGGAGAGCAAAGGGCGCTGGACGGCGGCAAGACCTACAAGATCACCTTGCCAAAGGGCATACCGGAAGCGGCCTTCTGGTCCTTCACGGTCTACGACAACCAGACCCGCTCGATGCTCGATACGCCGCAGCGCTATCCACGCGCCGGTAGCCAGACCTACCCGTCGCCCGCGGCGGACGCAGCCGCGGATGGCTCTACCACGATCTATTTCGGCCCCGATCAGCCGAAAGACGTCAAGCGAGGCAACTGGGTGCAGACGGTTCCCGGCAAGGGCTGGTTCACGATCCTGCGGCTCTACAGCCCGCTCGAACCCTTCTTCACGAAGGAATGGCGTCCAACCGAAATCGAGCTTGTCCGCTGAACTTCCAATGACGACAGCAAACCTGAACTCATGAAGGGTCGAAGCAATGCGCAGGTCGAATCTCCTAATTCTCTTGTTATCTTCCGCGGTTTTAACGGTGGGCGTCGGAGCGGCTTCGGCGCAGGAGCGGCATGCATACTTCGGGCAGACCCACCAGCACACGAGCTGGTCATTGGACGCTTACATCATCGGCAACACGGTTACCGGACCGGAAGAGGCCTACCAGTACTCGATGGGCCAGACCATCAAGCATCCGGCCGGGTTCGACGTGAAGATCAAGACACCCCTCGATTTTCAGGGAGTGACCGATCACTCGGAATATGTCGGCGTCATCAGGCTTGCCAACGATCCCACATCTCCGGTCAGCAAGCTGTCGATCGCCGCGAAGTTGAAGGTCACCAAAGATAATCCCGCTACGAAGATTTTCTCGTTTCTGGCGAACAGCATAGCCAGCGGCAAGCCGCTCTCCGAGCTGGTGAACCCGGAACTTACTGGTTCTATTTGGAAGCAGAACGTCACCATCGCTGACAAGTACAACAAACCGGGCCAGTTCACTGCATTCTGCTCGTACGAGTGGACATCAATGCCCAATAACCAGAACATGCATCGCAACGTCTTCTTCAAGGACTGTGCGAAGGTGCCGCCCGCGCCGTTCTCGGCTCTCGAGTCAGACCATCCGGAAGACCTCTGGACCTGGATGGACGGTCAGCGAAAGGCCGGAAACGAGGTGCTGGCCATCTCCCACAATGCGAACCTGTCGAACGGCATCATGTTTCCCACCGATGTCGACAGCAAGGGCAATCCGCTCGACGCCGCCTGGGCGCAACAACGCATGACCAACGAGCCGTTGACGGAACTCAAGCAGGCAAAGGGTGCGTCTGAAACTCATCCCGATCTCTCGCCGAATGACGAGTTCGCCAACTTCGAGATCATGAACTACCTGATCGGGATCGATAACAGTACGGCTAAAATTCACGGCAGCTATGCCCGTGAAGCCTACGAGAACGGTTTGGCCCTGCAAGCGACCCGCGGCTACAACCCCTACAAGTTCGGGGTGGTGGGTGCTGGGGACTCGCACAACACGGCCACGGCCTATTCGCAGTCGAACTTTTTCGGCGATCATGGCCTCATCGACGCGACCCCTGCCGCCCGACTGGCGGGTACGGTCGCGTCGGGAATGAATGTCCTCGAAACAGGAACCTCTGGTCTGACCGTCGTCTGGGCGGAACAGAACACCCGCGACTCCATCTTCAATGCCATGCAACGCAAGGAGGTCTACGCCACCAGCGGCGTGCGCATCCAGGCACGGATGTTCGGCGGCTGGGATTATGACAAGGGCGTTCTCGCCAATGCGGATTGGGCGAAGACCGCCTATGCTAGCGGCGTGCCGATGGGCGGCGATCTTGCTGCCGCCGACGACAAGGTTCCTTCCTTCATCGTGTCGGCGGTGAAAGACCCCGACGACGGCAATCTCGATCGCATCCAGATCGTCAAGGGCTGGACGAAACAAGGACAGATATTCGAAAAGATATTCGACGTTGCCTGGGCTGGAAACCGCCAGCCCGATCCGGTCACCGGGAAACTGCCACCGCTTGGAAGCACGGTCGATATCACAAAGGCGACCTACACCAACGACATCGGCGCGGTGGAACTGAAGGCCGTATGGACAGACCCGGAGTTCGACCCCAGCCTGCACGCGTTCTACTACTCGCGCGTTCTACAGATTCCGACTCCGCGTTGGAGCACGTATGACGCCGCCAAGCTCGGGATACTTCCGCCCAGCAACGTGGCCGCGACGGTTCAGGAACGCGCCTGGACGTCGCCGATCTGGTACACGCCAACACCCGCGGCCGTCGCTAAGGCCGAGCGCGGCCTGACCGTCGAAGACCTGACCAAGGCAGGAGCTGTCGCGCTCACAGATGATCAACTGAAGAAACTCGTCGTTGGCAAGACGGCAAAAGTTCGCAACAGGGTGACCGGGAAGACTTTCGATGTTCTGTTTGGGGAGCATGGACAACGCGTCATCACCGAGTTGAACGGTGGCGCGCCGAGCGCGGACGACGTCTTGCAGATCATGCATCCGAGCACCTCTGGATCGACGGCCGACTACGAGATCAAGAATGGCCACATCATCACCACGATCGACGGGAGCCCGTTCGAGCTGACCGTCTACACATCGGGAGATAAATTCGTGGCCGCCAGAAGCAATGAATTCGGCTACGCCAACTATGAAGTCCAGGCCGTCATTCAGTAAACGGAGGCAGTCGCTGTGGAACTGTTTCCCATCGCACCTGAAGCCAGTCATGTATGGATAAGGGAGTCGCCAATGAGCGGATGGCGGCAAGTCCTCCGCGAACCGCTGCTCCATTTCCTCGTCGTTGGTGCGGTCCTGTTCGGCGCATACCACCTGCTGACGCCGTCACAGGAAGAGGCGGCGAATACGAACCAGATCGTTCTGACGAAGGACGACCTGCGGCAACTGGCGATCAGTTGGCTGGCGCAGGGACGCTCGTCCCCGACACCCGAGCAGATTCGCAGTCTCGTCGACCAGAAGGTGACGCAGGAAATCCTCTTCCGGGAAGCCGTAGCTCTCGGTCTTGACCGCGACGACGAGGTGGTCAAGCGCAGACTGGCGCAAAAGATGGACTTCCTCGCCTCCGACGTAGCCTCGATGCAGGAACCGACGGATGCCGACCTGAAGGCATGGTTCGAGAAGAACGCGGAGGCCTTCGCGCTGCCCGCGCATGCTACCTTCCGCCATCTCTACTTTTCCACGGACCGACACGGGAAGCGTACCGAGGAGGCCGCGACGGAAGCTCTGACTGCCATAGTGGGCAAATTGCCGGACTCGAGCGAAGTTGCCGCGGTCGGCGACCCCTTCATGTTCCAGAACCACTATGGCGACGCGACTCCCGACCAGATGTCGAAGGAGTTCGGACCCGAGTTTTCCAAGGCTCTGTTCCAGCTTCCGGCGGGCAAGTGGGTTG
The DNA here is from genome assembly GCF_056755015.1 of Rhizobium sp. KNZ14-9A. Lineage (NCBI taxonomy): Bacteria > Pseudomonadati > Pseudomonadota > Alphaproteobacteria > Hyphomicrobiales > Rhizobiaceae > Rhizobium > Rhizobium sp. KNZ14-9A. The sequence goes on along the minus strand of NZ_JBPGXB010000004.1, from coordinate 1,328,690 downwards.
GTCCCGTCAAATCGGGCTACGGATGGCATCTCATCTGGATCGACTCCATCGAGCCGGGACGCATTCCGACCTACGCTGAGGTAACGCCCAACGTGAAGGCCGGCTGGGTTCAGGACCAGTATCAAGAAATAAAGCGCACCTCCCTGGAGGAGATGCGGTCCCGCTATTCTGTCATTGTTCCCCCAATCGAAGCAGCAGACTTCCAAGACTTGCAGGTTCCCCCTGGGTACAATCTGGGACTTGAGGTGTCGGCACAATGAACGTCAGGCGAATAGTGGCAACGATATTCCTGGCTGTCACTGCCTTCCTGGCGCAAGCTGGGCTGGCTACAGCACATGAGATACGACCCGCCTATCTTCAGATCGACGAGATGACGGCCAACCGCTTCAAGGTCGTCTGGCGCACACCCCTGCTTTCGGGCATGCGCCTTCCCGTGGCCTTGCGGTTCCCCGACAGTGTTCGCAACGTGACGCCACCTGCCGAGCGCGAACTTCCGGATTCTCTTGTGGAGAGCCGCATCGTCGAAACGGTGGACGGGAGCCTTGCGGGCAAGCGCGTCGAATTCGTAGGTCTGCAGGCAACGATTACCGACGTGCTGGTGCGTACCCGCCTGCTGGACGGGACCGTGATGACGGCCATGATCCATCCGTCCCAGCCGTGGGTCGACGTCGCGGCTCGACCTGGACGGCTCGATGTGGCGAGGATATTCATCGTGCATGGCATCGAGCACATCCTTTTTGGCTACGACCATCTTCTCTTCGTCCTGGCGCTGATGTTCATCGTACGAAGCTGGCGGGCGCTTTTGTGGACGGTGACGGCGTTTACCGTGGCGCATTCCATCACACTGACGCTGGCAACACTTGGCTTTGTGCACGTTCCCGGGCCGCCCGTGGAAGCCGCGATCGCGTTCAGTATCCTGCTGCTCGCCTGCGAGATCATTCATATCCAGAATGGGCACGCCGGCCTCACTGCGAAACGCCCTTGGCTGGTCGCCTTTGCGTTCGGGCTGCTGCACGGGCTGGGTTTCGCGGGGGCACTGTCTGAACTGACCCTTCCGTCAGGGGACATTCCGCTTGCCTTGCTGTTCTTCAATGTGGGCGTCGAGATCGGGCAGTTGATGTTCATCGCCGCTGTGATCGGGTTAATCGCGTTGGTGAGGCAGACGAGATATCCGGAGTGGCTGAGACGGAATGCCTTCACGACGGCGACATACGCAGTCGGTGCGATGTCGGCATTCTGGTTCGTCGAGCGGGTGGCTGCGTTCTAAATCGGGAGCCGAATACGTCATGAGCGCCTGATGTCAGGCGACATATACGAATGGATAAAACCGGATGGGGAACGGTGTTGAATTCGTAAAGCGCGCCTTCGAGAAGCGCGACAAAGTCATTGATGAACTCGCCGCGCGCAACGAGGGGTTTCGCGACCTCTGCGACGAATTCGAAATTGCCAACAATGAAGAAGAGCGATGGAGGCAATCAACCGCTCCAGAGCGCGACGAGCGTATCGCCGAGTACAAGGAACTGATCGAGATCATGCGGATCGAGATCGAACAGGCTCTCGAGGCGGCCGTCGCAATGCCATTCAAACCGCCACGACGATAACTGCCAAAAAGCATAACAATCGAACGACTACTTCAGATCAATCGCTCCAGGATAGGAACAATGATGAGAAACAGAGTTAGCATCTTTGCGGCGGCGGCATTTGCCTTCCTCGCTCTAACCTCGCTCGGTCGGGCCGACACGATCAGCTATGCCGATGCGGTGACGACCCTTGCCAAGGAATGCGAGGCCGACATCAAGAAGTTCTGCAACGGCGAGAACCTTGGAAACGGCCGCATCCAGGCGTGCCTCGAGAAAAACGCCTCGAAGGTCTCACCGACCTGCACATCGACCCTCGGAAGCGTCATGACGTCGATCGCGCAGCGTCAGCAAGCGCAGGCGTCGGTGTTCAAGGTCTGCCAGCATGACATCTCCCAGTACTGCAATGGCGTGAAGGGCGACGGCAATATCCTTTCCTGCCTCGTCGAGACGAAGCGTGTCGACAACCGGGCATGCAACCAGGCAATCACCGACGCTGGATGGCGTTGAACCATGACCGAGGACAGGGGAAACAAGATGATAGTTCATGGCCTTCGAATAACTTTGGCACTCGGCCTGCTTCTGGCCCCGTGCATTGCTTCCGCCCAGCAGCTCGACAACGGTCAGATCATGAGCACGCTCGGGCAAGTGAAGTCGGCAGCACCTGCAGTCGACGTCGCGCTCCTCGTGGAGGAAGCCAACGCCAATGTCGGCAAGGGCGTCGCAGCACTCCCTAACTGGAGCAAATTGTCGGAGCTGTCGCAGTTGATCGTGGAGATCGATTTCGAGAACAACTCGACCGCCATAGAGCCAAAATCCTATCGGACGGTGGGCCTGATTGCGGACGCGCTGCACCACCCGGACCTGTTCCGATACAAATTCCTGATCGTCGGGCATTCCAGCTCGACAGGAAGCGCCAAGCACAATCTGGAACTCAGTCAGAAGCGCGCCGACGCGATCAACGAGGCGCTGTCAACGACCTTCGCAGTTTCGCCTGATCGCCTGTTCTCGGTTGGGGCCGGTGAGGAATGGCCGATCGATCCCGGTCATCCGGAGTCTCCCGACAACAGGCGCGTTCAACTGATCAATCTTGGGCTCCTGAAATAGGGAGTGGTCATGATCAAACGGAGGATGCATGATGCTAAGACTCTCAGCAATAAGCATGATCGCCGTCGCGGCGAGCCTTCTAGCGATATCGCCGGTCTTCGCGCAGGACGCCATTTCGGCTCCAGCGGAAAAGACGATAGGCGCGACCAAGTCAAAAATGGTGCCGTCGCTTGCCGTGCTGAATTCCGGTGGGGCGAAGCTCGAGGGTGGCAAGCTAACGATGAGTGGCATCTCGGCGGTGTCGATCGTGTTTGCCGACCGCCCGGTCCGATCGGCGGGCCACGTGCTGACCTCCGAGTTCATCAAGCAATGGGGTGAGGGGCCCGACAGCTTCGCGAAGGACCCACCCAACGCAACGATATCGGTGCTCAGCGCCAAGGGTGATTCCGTTGCCGACGCCGTGGTCGTCCTGAAGACGCCGAAGCTTGAGGGCGGAGACCTGACGTTCGACGTAGCAGTGCTCGAAGGGGACCTCGCCGGAGCCGATGGGCCCGCATCGCTATTTATCGACTGGTTCGCGGCACGTGGTCCCTATGGGGGCGTCGCCGTGGGAGGTGCTGGGTTCCGCGCGCCGGTTTGGCGTGGCGGATGGTACGCCCATCCAGGCGCGTACTATGGGGCGGGCGTCGTGGCGGGGGCGGCGATTGGTGCGGCCGCTGCGGAGCGACGTTATTACCCGCCTCCGGCGTGTGGCTATTATCCGTATCCGCCCTGCTACTAGCACTTAGGGCAAAATCCATGCTCGCGCTGGGTTCGGTCGTGGGACGCTCGCACGACGCGTCCCACCGCAGGCTGAACACTGAGGACGCAAACGATTGGACCATCTCACCCACCCGAATCCAGTTCTGGAGATTCTTGTAGGCACCGTGTTTTTGATCGTTGTGATCTTTGTGCATGGCGTCGGAATCCGAAGCATCGGGCTTCAGTTCAGCAAGTCCTGGGCACACGTCACCGCAGCCACGCCGCATTGGCGGCTGAATTTGATGCTCGCCGTAACAATCGCCGCGCTCGCGGTTCTGCACTTCGCGGAGACTCTTATTTGGGCAGTTCCCCTGTATGTCAGGGACATTATCCCTTCGATGCGCGATAGCTACTATTACGTCCTCGAAAGCTATACCACTCTCGGCGAGGGCAACGTCACCCTTCCAGACCGATGGCGTCTGCTCGGCCCGATCATCGGGATGTCGGGCCTGTTCACCTTCGGTTGGACTGGAAGCGTTCTCGTTAGCATCATGACCGATTTTGGCAAGTTCGACCGACTGCAGGCGAGGCGGGAGCGGGTGGAGGAGGGCAAGACGGAGTTGTGAGCAGGCTCGATCTTCGCGATACGCCTGCACCTTCTCGCCATCGGCAACGCTCCCAACCCCGCCCAGACCTCATCGCTACGAGGCGCGATGATGGCCGTCGCCATGAGCTTGGGCATCATAATCACTGCTTCGCGCATGACCGAGAGCCTCTGGCGGTAGCTCGCAATCGTGCAAGCGTCCGCCGCAAGGGACAGCGCCTCGGGCATCGCGACAGCATTGTCGAGCAGTAAGGACAGCGTCTGAAGATAACGCGCAAGCGCCGCCTTGATCATCAACGGACCAAAGACCGGCATTTTGATCCGCGCTGCCGATGCGAGCCCGACAATGGCCCTCCCGCGCGAACGCGATGATTTTTGGCCAAATCTGTTGGCACCTGACGGCCAAAGCTGGGTCTCTAGGGACAGAACTTACGTCCCGGATTCAGCGTGACAGTTCCGCACGCGGATTTATTTTGTGCGATATGAGAACAAATATCAAATAACGCACAAAATTCTTGCCGTCGGGATGGCTCTCGCTTTATGCCTGTTGTCAGGGAGGCACGAGGAGGCCTCATCCGGCAAGGAGAGATCCCGCATGGACAAGACAATCGGGAGCGCGGCTGACGCCGTCTCCAAAATCGGCGATGGTGCCACCGTCATGATTGGTGGCTTTGGAGGTTCGGGTGCGCCGATCGAGCTCATTCACGCCCTGATCGATAAGGGCCCGAAGAACCTCACGGTCATCAACAACAATGCCGGCAATGGCCGCATCGGTATCGCCGCCATGATCGATGCCGGCATGGTCAGGAAGATGATTTGCTCCTTCCCGCGCTCGTCCGATCCGCGTGCCTTCACCGATAGATACCTTGCCGGGGAAATCGAGCTGGAGCTTGTGCCGCAGGGAACGCTCGCCGAGCGGATCCGCGCCGGCGGAGCCGGCATTCCTGCTTTCTATACACCGACCGGCTATGGGACCGAGCTTGCAGAAGGCAAGGTCATCGCCGAGTTCGATGGCCGCCACTATGTGCAGGAACGTTGGCTGAAGGCCGATTTTGCGATCGTCAAGGCGCATGTCGGCGATACCCATGGCAACCTCACCTACAACAAGGCCGGCCGCAACTTTAACCCGCTGATGTGCATGGCGGCTGCCAAGACGATCGCGCAGGTCTCGAGCATCGTGCCGGCCGGCGGCATCGATCCTGAGCATGTCGTCACACCCGGCATCTTCGTCGACCGCCTCGTCGAGATCGCCAATCCGCAACAGGAAGAAGAGCTTATTCGAGCCGGGGTGGCCTACATATGACCGTCGACATTAAAGAAGACATCAAGCTCTCCAACGCCCAGATCGCCTGGCGCGCGGCGCAGGACATTGCCGATGGCGCCTATGTGAACCTTGGCATCGGCTTTCCGGAAATGGTTGCCCGCTATCAGCCGCCGGGCCGGCAGGCGATCTTCCACACTGAAAACGGTATCCTCAATTTCGGCGAGGCGCCGCCATCAGGTGAAGAGGATTGGGATCTGATAAACGCCGGCAAGAAAGCGGTGACGCTGAAGCCGGGTGCAGCCTTCTTCCATCATGCCGACAGCTTTGCCATGGTACGCGGCGGTCATCTCGATGTCGCGATCCTCGGCGCCTATCAGGTCGCCCAGAACGGCGATCTCGCCAACTGGCGCGTCGGGGCCAAGGGTGTGCCGGCCGTCGGCGGCGCCATGGATCTGGTCCATGGTGCCAAGCAGGTCTGCGTCATCACCGAGCATGTCACCAAGAATGGTGAGCCGAAGCTGGTCGACAAATGCACCTTCCCGCTGACGGGGGTGGCTTGCATCACCCGCATCTATACGAGCCATGCCGTCATCGACATCAAGGACGGGCGTTTCGTGCTGCGCGAGAAACTTGCCGCGATGTCGGTCGAGGAACTGCAGGCCATGACCGGTGCGCTGCTCCATATCGAGGGGCCGGTTGCCGATCTCGTCGTTCCCGAACTCTGAGGACAAGTCCATGACCGAAGCCTTTATCTGCGACTATATCCGCACGCCCATCGGCCGTTATGGCGGCTCGCTCTCCTCCGTGCGCGCCGATGATCTCGGCGCCATTCCGCTCAAGGCGCTGATGGCGAAGAACGCCTCCGTTGACTGGGAAGCGGTCGATGATGTCGTCTTCGGCTGCGCCAATCAAGCGGGCGAGGACAACCGCAATGTCGCCCGCATGTCGCTGCTTCTCGCCGGCCTGCCGGTCTCGGTGCCGGGCACGACGATCAACCGGCTCTGCGGTTCGGGCATGGATGCCCTCATCACCGCGGCGCGCGCCATTCGATCAGGCGAAGCCGAACTGATGATTGCCGGCGGTGTTGAAAGCATGTCGCGAGCCCCCTTCGTGATGCCGAAGGCCGATACCGCTTTTTCGCGGGCTGCCGAAATCCACGACACGACGATCGGCTGGCGCTTCATCAATCCTCTGATGAAGAAGCAGTATGGCGTCGATTCCATGCCGGAAACCGGCGAGAACGTTGCCGAGGATTACAAAGTGAGCCGCGAGGATCAGGACGCCTTTGCCGTACGCTCACAGGCCAAGGCTGCGGCCTCCCAGGCAAGCGGCAGGCTGGCCAAGGAAATCACCTCGGTGACCATCCCGCAGCGCAAGGGCGATCCGATCATCGTCGAGAAGGATGAACATCCGCGCGCAACCAGCATGGAAGCGCTCGCCAAACTGCCGACGCCCTTCCGTCAGGGCGGTACCGTGACAGCCGGCAATGCCTCGGGTGTCAATGACGGAGCGGCTGCCCTTATCATCGCTTCGGAAGCGGCGGCCAAGAAATATGGCCTGACGCCGATTGCCCGTATTCTCGGTGGTGCGGCTGGGGCCGTCCCGCCGCGCGTCATGGGCATTGGACCTGTCCCGGCTTCCCGCAAGCTGATGGCGCGGCTTGGCATGAAGCAGGAACAGTTCGATGTGATCGAGCTCAACGAGGCCTTCGCCAGCCAGGGGCTTGCCGTTCTGCGCGAGCTCGGCATTGCCGATGACGATCAGCGCGTAAACCGCAATGGCGGCGCGATTGCGCTCGGCCATCCGCTCGGCATGTCGGGTGCCCGGATCACCGGCACCGCAGCGCTGGAACTTGCCGAAACCGGCGGTCATTATTCGCTGTCGACCATGTGCATCGGCGTGGGCCAGGGCATTGCTGTGGTGCTCGAACGGGTCTGAGAGCTGCCTATTCGGGGATCGACTGCATCATGATTTCGCTGCGCAGGGCCGGTGCCTCGGCGCCGAAATAGGTCTTGAGTAACTTTGGAAAGTCGTTCGAGGTATAGAAGCCCGTCAGCGTGCGGTCGACGAGAAGCCGGAAGGCGGAATCGTCGCGCCGGATCGCGATGCCATAGGGCTCGTGTGTGAAAAGGCGGCTGCCGAGCTCGAGTTCGGAAGGGTTGCCCGCCCGGTCGGCAAGGCCGATGAGAAGGGACCGGTCGGCGAAGTAGGCATCGATCTTGTGATCCTCGAGCGCCTTCAAACCGTCCTCATGCGTCGGAAAATCGACGATGCGGGTCTGCGGCACGTCGGGACCAATGGCATCGCGCAGCGTCGCACCGGTCGTCGTGCCGGCGCGCACGCCGATCGAGCTCTGGGCGGGCGACTTCAGGTCGACGGCGCTGACAGGGCGTTTGTCCAGAAAGAGGATCTGCAGGTAATCGGGCGAATCTTTGCGCAAGAGCGCGCTGGCGCCCGTCAGGAAGATAGGCTGGGAGAAGTCGACGCTTTCGCGCCGTGCAAGATTGATCGTGGTCGCACCACAGAGCAGATCGATCTTGCCCTCCTTCACCGCGCCGAAACCATCAGATAGCGTCGTCTCGATATAGTTCTTCTTGAGGCCGGAAACGTTAAGGCCGACCTCATCGGCGATGCGGCGGCAGAGATCGATCGCATAGCCGGCAGGGCTGCCGTCCGCCTTCTTGAAGGAGAAGGGCTTCTCGTCAGCGATATAGCCGAGACGGATGATCTTGCTCTGCCTGATCGTGTCGAGTGTCTGGGCATCGGCAGGCCTGTAGGCAGAAAGACCGAGAGCAAGGCCCAGAAAAAGCAGCCATTTCATGCGCTTGAGCATGTCTTCCCCTCAAAGAGCGGCAACCCTCACCGCGGACCGAAGGCCGAGACTATGGCCCGCCGGTCATTTGTCAACGGTAGCACCCGTTGCCGCCGGATCGCCCATCTCGCTCTTTCGTGCATTGCCCTTCTGCGATCTCGCCTGCTAAGACTGGCACATATCGTTTCATCACCTATGTCCTTGGTTTTTCGGGAGGCTATCGTCGCCATGGCAGATCTTGCTCAATTGCTTGCATCCATCAAAATTCCAGACCTCGCCGGCAAGGCCGTGCTGATCACCGGCGCCTCGACAGGCATCGGCGCTGCCGTCGCCCGCGCTCTGGCCGCCCAGGGCGTCAAGGTCGGCGTGCACTACAATGCAAGCCGTGAACCGGCCGAAAAGCTTGCCGAGGAGATCAGGGCAGCTGGGGGTACGGTGTATCTGGTGCATGGCGACGTCTCGCGGGAAGGTGAGACGGAGCGCGTCGTCGAAGAGACGGCCAAGACCTTCGGCCATCTCGACGGCCTGATCAACAATGCGGGCGGCATGCTCGGCCGCAAGCCGACTTCGGAATACACTGATGAGCATTATGAGAAGGTCATGAACCTCAATGCCCGTTCGGTGCTGGCGGCAACACGCGCTGCCCATCCCTGGCTGAAGAAGCAGGGCGGTTTCATCATCAACACGACCTCGATTGCGGCGCGCAATGGCGGCGGCAATGGCGCAATTCTCTATGCGGCTTCGAAGGGTTTCGTTTCGACGATCACCCACGGACACGCCAAGGAATTTGTCGCCGACAAGATCCGCGTCAATGCGGTCGCGCCGGGCGTCATCGCCACGCCCTTCCACGAGCGCTATACGAATGACGAGCAGATGGAACTGCAGCGCAAGTCCATTCCAATGGGCTTCGTTGGCACCTCGGAAGATTGCGTCGGCGCGTATGTCTTCCTCGCCTCGCCGACCTTGTCAGGTTACATTACCGGTCAGATCATCGAGGTCAATGGCGGCCAGCTGATGCCCTGATCTGGGGCAAAACGACGCAAACTGAGGGAACTTTCGCACTGCAATGACGTTTCCCGCTTGGCCATTCAGCAAACGGGGGCGTCATGAGCTTTTCCTTTTCCGAACTCGACTTCCTGAAACCGGAGCTGGGGGCGGAATATATCGGTTCGGGCACGCATTTTGCGGTTTTCTCCGCACACGCAGAACAGGTGGAGCTCTGCCTGTTCTCTCCCGATGGCAAGAAAGAGATTGCCCGGCTGCCGCTACCGAAGCGCGAGGGTGATATCTGGTCGGGCTACATCGCCGGCGTCGGTCCGGGTACGGTTTACGGCTACCGCGCGCACGGTCCCTACGATCCGAAGAACGGCCATCGTTTCAATGCCAACAAGCTGCTGCTCGATCCCTATGCCAAGCAGGTGCTCGGCGATCTCAAATGGGACGACGCGCTCTATGGTTATACGATCGGCAAGGACGATCTTTCCTTCGACGAGCGCGATAGCGCGCCTTACATGGTCAAGGGTGTCGTTCAGGATCCGGATTTCGACTGGGCCGGTGAGCAAGCGATCCGGCGGCCATGGCCGGAGACGATCATCTATGAGGCGCACGTCCGGGGACTGACGATGCTGCATCCGAAAGTGCCGGACAGATTGCGTGGCACCTTCCTTGGCATGTGCAGCGATCCGATCATCGATCATCTCGTGAAGCTCGGCATTTCCGCGATCGAGCTGCTGCCGATCCAGTTCTTCCCGAACGACCGCTATCTCGAAGAGAAGAAGCTCACGAATTACTGGGGCTACCAGACGCTCGGTTTCTTCGCCCCTCAGGCCCGCTATCTCTCGGGTGACAAGATCACCGAGATCAAGACCATGGTGAGGAAGTTCCATGCCGCCGGCATCGAAGTCATCATGGACGTCGTCTATAACCACACGGCCGAGGGCAGCGAGAAGGGGCCGACGATGTCGTTCCGCGGTCTCGACAATGCGAGCTACTACATCCTCTCGCCCGACGATCCGCGCCATACTTTCGATACGACAGGCACCGGAAATACGCTGAACGTTGCTCATCCGATGGTCATGCGCATGGTGCTGGACAGTCTGCGTTACTGGGTCGGCGCCATGCATATCGATGGTTTCCGCTTCGATCTTGCCAGCACGCTCGGCCGCCAGGACATGGAATTCGACCGGCAGGGCCTGTTCTTCGGCGCGATCCGCCAGGATCCGATCCTTGCCGGGGTCAAGCTGATCGCCGAACCTTGGGATGTCGGAGCCGGCGGCTATCAGGTCGGCGGCTTCCCGCATCCTTTCCGCGAGTGGAACGATAAGTTCCGTGACGATGTACGCCGCTTCTGGAAGGGAGACGGCGGAATGGTGTCGGAGATCTCGCAGCGCATCACTGGCTCGGCGGTGCAGTTCAATCACTCGGCTCGCGGGGCGACATCATCAATTAATCTGCTGTCGGCGCATGACGGCTTTACGCTGATGGATACGGTTTCCTTCGACGAAAAGCACAATGAGGCAAATGGCGAGGACAATAGGGACGGTCATTCAGACAATCATTCGGACAATATGGGTGCCGAGGGCGTGACCGATAACGAGGACATCAACAGGCTGCGAGTACGCCGGCGCCGTAACATGATGGCGACCTTGATGCTTTCCCAGGGCGTGCCGATGATCCTTGCCGGCGATGAGGTCGGCAACAGTCAGGGCGGCAACAACAATGCCTATTGTCAGGACAATGAGATTGGCTGGACGAAATGGGACGGCCTCGATGATCCGTTCCTTTCTTTCTGCCGCAAGGTCGTCGCGTTCCGCAAGGCGCATCCGGTGCTGAGGCAGGAGCGCTTTCTGACAGGCGACAGTACCGAGGACGGGCGGATCGAAATCGCCTGGTACAAGCCGGACGCCAGTTTCATGGATGACGGCGCCTGGAACGACGACGGACTTCAAGTGCTCGGCGTCTATCTCTCGACGAGTGCACATTCCCCCGATACCGAGGAGATGGACGATCTCTATCTGGTCTTCAATGCCGGCGGCGATTGCGAGGTACATTTGCCCGAAGTCAACGGCCTGAAGCACTGGGCGCGGGTACTCGATACCGGCGCTGAGGAGGATGCTTTCAAGCTCCATGAGCAGGAAGGTCCCGTTATGGTTTATGCCCAAAGCATTGCAGTCTTTGCACCGAAGGGGCAGACCCGGCCGCCAAAGGATGCAAGCAAGGCCGAACGGCGCAGGTGGTTCCATTTCGGCCGGCGGAGCAGGTGACGGATCAATAGCAAGCAATGAATGCCGACGTCTTCACCGAGCTTGGTCTGATTTATGTCAGCGATACCGAACCGGGTATCCGCAGACGACGAAAGGGCAAGGGCTTCAGCTATACGCTGCCAGACGGGAAAACGCTGGCCGACGAGATCCAGCGGGCGCGTATCCATGCGCTCGGCCTGCCGCCGGCCTATGAAAATGTGTGGATCTGCATTGACGAGAACGGTCATCTGCAGGCCACTGGCTTCGATGTCCGTGGTCGCAAACAATACCGCTATCACAAGGATTGGCAGGCCTTCCGCAGCACCGGCAAATTCCATCAACTCATCGAGTTCGGCAACGCACTGCCGAAGATCCGGCGAACGGTGCTGCGCCATCTCGATACCGGCGCGGAGGACATCAACGGTGTGCTTGCAGCCCTGACGATATTGCTCGACGAAGCGCATCTGCGCGTCGGCAACCAGGCCTATGTGAAGGAGAACGATACCTATGGTGCAACAACGCTGCTGAAGCGCCATCTGAAGATCGTTGACGGTCGCATCGAATTGAAATTCCGCGCCAAGGGCGGCAAGCGCGTGCAGCGCAGTCTCAAACATCCGCGCCTGCAGAAGATATTGGAAGAGATCGCCGATCTGCCGGGCAGGCAGCTCTTCGTCTGGAAAGACGAGACAGGTGCACTGAAACCGATCGATTCCGGCCGGCTGAATGCCTATCTCGCTGACATCTCGGGCATTGCCATTTCCGCCAAGACCTTCCGCACATGGGCAGGTTCGCTTGCCGCTTTCGGCGCGGCGCGCAACGCCATATCGGAAGGACGACGGCCGACCGTCAAGGAGATGTCGGAAGCTGCGGCCGACGTCCTGCATAATACGCCGGCGATTTCGCGCTCCAGCTACATCCACCCGGCGATCATTGCGCTTTCAGCCAAGGATGAGACGCTGGAGGAGGGCTGTAGCGAACCCCTGCGTGGGCTTCGGGCGGATGAGAACCGCATGCTGGATTTCCTGACGCGCCACACCACTCCCGAGTGAATAAAAAGAACCCGCGGCGGAGCCGCCGATTACGCGTTCAACAGGCGAGTATGGCTGCACGTTCTCGTGGCGGCCTTCCTAGCTCGACATTTCAAATATGGATCGAAGACAAAACCGATGGCAATGCCGATCGTTCCCAAAAAATTGAAAGCAATGCCTGATCAGGGCGCATCCATGTCGAGTTCCGGATAGTGGCGGAAAATGCCTTCCGTGCTGAAAGGCAGACGGCGGTCGGATTTCAGATAGCGGGCGATGTTGGGGCGATGCTCGACGCTATCATGGAGGGCGGCAAGCAGCGGATATTTGCTGCGGTAGCTGCTCATCGCCTTTGGAAAGGCATAAACGAGACCCTCGACGATCTGGAAGAGCGACAGATCCACATAAGTCAGTGCATCGCCGGCTGCATGTTTGGAGCCATACGGATTTTGCCGCAGCACGCGTTCGAAATAGCCGAGGAATTTCGGGATGCGCTCCTTGATGAAATCAGCCGAACGAGCCTTCGCCTCTTCCTTCTGGTCCTCGTAGTAGAGCGAGGTGGCGATCGGGTGATGCGTATCATGCACCTCGGCGACGAAATCGGTGATCGTGAGCTGCAACCCGTTCACGACATAGCGCAGCCGTTCGTCATCAGGCGCCAGGCCGAGTTTGGGGCCGAGGTACAGCAGAATGTTGGCGACATGGGGGATGATGAGGTCGCCTTCCTTGAGGAAGGGTGGGGCGAAGGGAATATGCGCTTCGCTATCGCTCTGCATGATACTCAGCATCGCGCCGGTGCCGCGCCCGCGACCGGACTGGCGGGTAATGTCGATATAGTCGGCACCCGCTTCCTCGAGCGCCAGTCGCACAAATTCTCCACGGCCCTGGATGCCGTCCCAATAATAAAGCTCGTAAGTCATTTGCCCTCGTAATGTCTTTAACGCCTTGTTTGGCGGCCGAAATCCTTGCGAAGGTCGTCCTTCGCCTTTTCAAGTGTGCCCTTCTGCTTCTTCGTCAACTGGTCTCCAGCGCGGTTGATGTAAAAATTCAGCATCGACATAGCTGACTGGAAGGGGCTCGATTTGCGCCGGTCGCTGTTATCGGCCGAGTGTTTCAGGGAGGCGGCGATCTTCTTCGGATCGTTGGATGTGAAGACACCTTCCTTGAGGTCCATGGCGTCACTGTTTTTGGTGACACCCTGTGACCATTTCTTCCTGCTTTTCGCCATTGCGAGTGTCCTTTACGGCAGCGGCAGGTGGCCTCGCGCCACCTGCCGCGTTGCTGGCGCCTGATGGTGCCGTCAGTGATGGGCGTGGTGTTCGTTGCGCTTACGGGTTGCGGCGCCCTTCTTGGCGGAGGCGGAACGTTCTTCCTTGGAGCGGGATGCGGAGGCATGGCCGCCGATCCGTCCGCCTTTTTCGGAGGATTCGTTCGTATCCTTCTTGCCGCGCCCGGAGCCTGATTTGTTGCCGCCGCCGCTTTCCTTGTTGACCGTTGCCCATGCACGGCGTTCAGCCTCCCCTTGGGATACGCCGCGGTCCTCATAGCCTTCCTCGATATGCTCGGCCTTTCTCTTCTGCTTGTCGGTATAAGCGGATTTGTCACCTCTCGGCATGGCTGCCTCCTCTGGTTGGAAAGAGGCTCAACCGCTGGCCATCCAAAAAGTTCCGGGGCCGTCCCGGCCGCCGCCTGTTCGGGAAATATCCGGAGCTTGAAGGTCCTGAGGCAGTCAGGCCTAGGCAATGGGGCGCTGGCGCGCAGCGGTCTTTACTGCGCGGTCGAGTGCTGCGGTGGTAAACGGCTTTGGCAGCAGCACGGAACCGGAAAAGCGGTTCGCATCCGGCAAATTGCTGTTGCCGGTCGCAAAAACGAGGCCGACCGAAGGGAAAGCTTCGCGCGCCAGCGCTGCGAAGGCCGGGCCGGACATGCCCGGCAGGCCGACATCGGCAACGATAATATCTGTGTTCGTATCTGTGCTGCGCAGGAGTTCGATGCCTTGTTCGCCGCTGTCGGCTTCGATCACGTCGTAGCCGAGATCCCGCAGGATTTCGGCCGTGTCCATGCGGATGAAGGCATCATCCTCGACCAGCAGAAGCTTCAACCTGGCCTGGACGATGTCGCGCGGTTGCTCGCTGGCTGGCAGCGGCACCGGGTTGGTCTGGCGGCGTTGCGCCTGGTTGGCGAGGACGTGGCGTATTTTCTGCGCCAGGGCCTCCCGTGTATAGGGCTTGGAGAGGAGCTCCAGGCCGGGATCGAGCCGGCCGCCATGGACGATCGAGTTTTCGGTATAGCCTGACGTATAAAGCACGGCGACGTTGGGCAGGCGCTCGCGGGCCATGCGCGCGAGCTCCGGGCTCTTCAGCGGACCAGGCATGACGACGTCGGTAAAAAGCAGGTCGATATGTGCGCCGCTCTCGATCACGGTCAGCGCGCTTTGCGCGTCCCTGGCCTTCAGCACGTAATAGCCGAGATCGGTCAGCATCTCGACGACGGTTGTGCGCACACCTTCATCGTCCTCGGCGACCAGAATAGTCTCGGTGCCGCCGGTTGCGGGAACATTATCGCCGGTGGCTATTCGGTCCTCGCTCTGGAAGGAGCGGGGAAGATAAAGCTTTACCGTCGTGCCTTCGCCGGTCTCGCTGTAGATCTTCACATGGCCGCCGGACTGCTTGACGAAACCGTAGACCATGGAAAGGCCGAGACCGGTGCCCTTGCCCTCTGGTTTTGTGGAGAAGAACGGTTCGAAAGCCTGCTCGATGATCTCCGGTGGCATACCTGAGCCAGTATCGGTCACGGCGAGCACCACATATTGGCCGGCTGCGACCTCCGGATGGGTGCGGCTATAGGAATCGTCGAGAAAGGCATTGCCCACTTCGATCGTCAGTTTGCCTGTGCCATCCATTGCATCGCGGGAGTTGATCGCAAGGTTCAGCAGTGCGTTCTCAATTTGGATCGGGTCGGCAAAACTGTTCCAGAGGCCGCCGGAAACCATCGTCTCCACTTCGATTTCCTCACCGAGCGCGCGGCGCAGCATGTCATCCATGGCAGAGACGAGGCGGCCGATATTGATCACCTTCGGCTGCAGAGGCTGGCGACGTCCGAAGGCGAGAAGTTGGCTGGCGAGCCGCGATCCGCGCTCGACGGCCGATAGCGCGTTGGAGATGCGCTCCTTGGCCCGGCCATTATTCGTCACATCCTTGCCGAGAAGCTGGAGATTGCCTGAAATGACCTGCAGCAGGTTGTTGAAATCGTGCGCGACACCGCCGGTGAGCTTGCCGATCGATTCCATCTTCTGCGCCTGCTGCAGGGCTGCTTCCGCCTGCTGGCGTTCGAGGATTTCGGCGGCGACACGGACCTCAAGCGTTTCGTTCAGTTTGCGAAGCTGGGCCTCGGCCCCGCGGCGCTGGACGATCTCAAGTTCGGCAGCGCGGATGAGCCGGGCGTTGTCGATTGCGACGGCAGACTGGCCAGCCAGGCTGACGAGGCTTGCCTCTGCCGCATCCGAAAAGCGGGCGGGCTGGCTGTGACCGAAGAACAGCCCGCCAATGACGTTGCCGTCGCGTGACTTGACCGGCACGGCGAGATAGCTGCGCACAGGCAGGTGGCCGCTCGGCATACCGGAATGTGGCGCGTTCTGCCCGTAGCGTGGATCAAGCAGGATATCGTCGGAGCGTACGACGCCCTCGCCGCTGAAGGTCGGTGCAAAAACCTTGGTGTTGCGTGGCATCGGAAACTTGTCGAAATGTTTCCGGTCGACACCCGACAGCGCGTAAAGCATGTAACTGCCACCTTCACCGTCATCGACATTGTAGAAGAAGGCGCCGAATTCAGCGCCCGTCAATGCTACCCCTGCATCAACCGCGATCTGTGTCAGGCGATCGACATTGAGTTCGGCGGTAATCGCCGAGCCGGCCCTATTAACGACGGCGAGTGTTGCGGATTTTTCCCGCGCCTCATCCAACGCGATGCGCTCTCGGCGCTTGGCAAGCACCTGGTCCGTCACTTCCATCGTCGCGCAGAGAATGCCGGCGACCTTGCCCTCATCGTCCCGTAGCGGCGTATAGGAAAAGGTGAACCAGGTGTCCTCCGTCTGTCCCTCGCGCCGCATGGGAACGTGCAGCTCCTTGTAGAGCTGCGACTGACCGTTGAGCGTGGCCTCCACGATTGGCTCGAACTGCGGCCAGATATCCGACCACACCTGCTGAAACGGTTTTCCGAGGGCGGCAGGATGCCGTTCGGGGAAGATCGCGACATAGGCGTCGTTATAGATGAAGGCGAGTTCGGGACCCCAGGCGACGAATTTCGGCTGGCGTGAATTGACAACCATTTCCGCGATATGCCGGAGTGAACTCGGCCATGCTTCGACTGACCCGATGCCGGCAGCATCCAAACCATTCCGGCGCAACAAATTCCCGATTTCGCTATTGCCTTCCGGCCAGCGGCCCCCAACCCGTGCCATCAAAAATCGCTTTCAATCTTACTGTGGCATCACCCGCGCCGGGTCTGCCCGGTCCACCGTCGACAAAATAGAGGCGTCGGGCAGGAGGGAAAGAGCGAGCTGCAAATATCGTTAACCGAGCAAAGCGTCGATTACTCGCAAAAAAAGCTATTTATATTTGTTATTCTTGGTCCAGCTTCCGCGAGGCGATGGAGGTGCGGCTCAAAGCAAAGGAACGAAGCTGGATCGGTTTGCGCGGATCGCGAAAAAATACGCCGACGATGTTATCAACCAGAAGGATGAGCCCCAGTGCGAAACCGATGTAGAGCAAAGCGGCGATCAGAAGAAGCGACATCTCCATCCCT
Organism: Rhizobium sp. KNZ14-9A; assembly: GCF_056755015.1. NCBI lineage: Bacteria > Pseudomonadati > Pseudomonadota > Alphaproteobacteria > Hyphomicrobiales > Rhizobiaceae > Rhizobium > Rhizobium sp. KNZ14-9A. Next base: position 1,311,575 of record NZ_JBPGXB010000004.1, on the reverse strand, counting down.
CACACCGGCGCTGGAAAACCCCGGCCGGAGGCCGCGGGGACTGGGATGACGAGAGCATGGGCAAAACGGCTATTCATGGCGACTTCCCCTGTTTGCCCATAAACAGCTAGGATACTCTTGTTCCCCGTTTCGAGGGGTGGACGCAGCTTCTTTACAAAGCTGTCCAGACGGACGTTTCATTCGGCTTGTGGTCACCCCCGCAGAGAAGCTGGCGCTTCATGAGTTTCTTAGCGCGCAACTAATTCAAACTTATGACAAAAAAAGCTAATGGGCGCCGCGAAGGCGCCCTTTTTCATCGCAAGTTGAATATTTCTCAGGATGCCGACTTGCGTACGGCTGTCCGCTTCGGGGCCGGTTTGACAATGCCGTTGGTCTTTGTGTTTGTTGCTGCCTTCTTGGCAGGTTTCTTGGCTTCGCCGCCATTCGTGACCTCAGCCGTTGCTGCCGGTGCCGCCGTCTTGGCTGCCGCCGCCCGCTTCGCCCGAGGTTTCACTTCCTTGCCGTTTGGAGATTTTGAAGCCCCCTTGAGCGTGTCATGCTCGGCCCTTGCTTGTTCCCAATGGATGGAATCCCGTCCCGTCGGGTGTCCCTCTTCTTCCCAGAGGGCATATGCACGTTTCTTTATCCACTCTTCCCGAGTTTCTGCCATCGCTGATCTCCAGTCACAACATGCCGTCGTTCGAACGCGATACCGTTGAAAAGGTTCCAGACTATGGGGCCGGTTTCAAGTGGATTTGCCAAGTAAATCGGGAATATTTTTGCGTTGCAGTATTTATAGGCAATAACTCGTTCTAGTTGCCTTGATATTGGACAGCACGGTGCAGGTCCTCGATAAAATTGGCACGTTGGCGCGCGACATCCTCTTCCTCGCGAATCCGCAGGAGGAAGGAAGGGTGGATGGTCACGAGAACCGGCGGATGATTCTCTGGTGTGAGGATATGACCGCGCTCGGGTGTCAGTTTCACCTTAGAGCCAAGAAGAGAATAAAGTGCTGTCGCACCGAGTGCGACGAGGAGCTTCGGCCGCACGATGTTGATTTCGGCACCGAGCCACCAGGAGCAGCGCTGAATCTCCCCCGCATTGGGTTTCGAATGCAGGCGGCGCTTGCCGCGAGGCTCGAACTTGAAGTGCTTGACGGCGTTGGTGACGTAGCATCGCGAGCGGTCGAGCCCGGCCTCCTCGAGACAGATGTCGAGCAGGCGTCCGGCCGGGCCTACGAAGGGACGTCCCGCAATATCCTCCTTGTCGCCGGGCTGTTCGCCGACGAGCATGATCTTGGCCTTTTGCGATCCCTCGCCGAAGACGAGTTGGGTGGCATTCTTGTAGAGTTCGCAGCGTCTGCAGCCTTCCGCTCGATGTCTGAGCTGATCGAGGCTGGCAGCGTCGGCGCTTTCAAGCGTGAAGGCGGGGCCGAGTTTCTGTGCGACGTTCATGGCGGCAATCCGTTGGCTTTCACCCTCAACCGATCGCGCTACGGATTGTTCCTGCCCGTTGGGAACAACCCGCAGCCTCAGGAATTTGATGCTGATGGAAATCACACGGGGTGAGGGATGAACCAGATTTCACAGACAGGCGCGATCACTAAAGGCACGAGACGTTGGGGCGCAGAGCTGCTCGCGGGTGGGGGCGCGCGTTTTCGGCTCTGGACGCAGGGTGAGAATGCGATCTCGCTGCGGCACCGCGACCAGGATATCCCGATGCAGGACGTCGGTGGCGGCTGGTTCGAAGCCACTGTTGAGGAAGCATCCGCCGGCGATCAGTACATGTTCGTCCTCCCTGATGGAAAAGTAGTGCCGGATCCGGCGTCGCGGGCGCAGGCCGGCAACGTCCATGGGCCGTCTCTGATCGTCGATCCAAGCTACCAATGGCAGAATCCGTGCTGGCGCGGCCGTCCCTGGCAAGAGGCCGTCATCAGCGAAATCCATATCGGTGCTTTTACGCCCGAGGGTACGTTCCGGGCTGCGGCGGAGAAGCTGAAGCATCTTGCGGAAACCGGCATCACGGCTGTCGAAGTGATGCCGGTTGCGCAATTTGCCGGCAATCGTGGCTGGGGTTACGATGGTGTGCTGCACTATGCGCCGCATTCCGCCTATGGCACGCCGGCCGATTTCAAGGCCTTCATCGATACGGCGCATGGCCTCGGCATCATGGTGCTACTCGACGTCGTCTACAATCATTTCGGACCCGAGGGCAATTATCTCCATTCCTACGCGCCCGGTTTCTTCCGCAAAGACCGGGAAACACCCTGGGGGGCGGCGATCGATTTCGGGCGGGAACCGGTGCGGCGCTTCTTCATCGAGAATGCGCTCTACTGGATCGGTGAGTTCCGGCTGGATGGGCTCAGGTTCGATGCCGTGGAGCAAATCCATGATACCTCTGAAAAGCATGTGCTTTCGGCCATGGCAGAAGAAGTGAAAGCCGCCTTCGCCGACAGGCAGGTTCATCTCGTCGTCGAAGATCAGCGCAATCTCGTGGAGCTGCTGGTCCGTGACGCGAACGGCGCTCCCAAAGCCTACGCGGCGGAATGGAACGATGATTTCCATCATGTGGCGCACATCGTCGCGACCGGCGAAACCATCGGCCACTACAAGCCTTTTGCCGATCAGCTCTGGCATAAGCTTCGCCTGGCGCTTCAGCATGGCTTCATCTATCCGGATCGAACCGATCCGCCGGAATTACCTGTCGGCGAGCGTCGCTACCTGCCGCCGACCGCCTTTGTCGATTTCCTGCAGAACCACGACCAGATCGGCAACCGCGCTTTCGGCGAGCGGCTGGTGAGCCTTTCCAATACCGATATGCTGGATGCGCTGACAGCGATACTCCTGCTCTCACCGCACATTCCCTTTCTCTTCATGGGTGAGGAGTATGGAGAGAGGCAGCCCTTTTATTTCTTCACCGATTACACGGGTGAGCTTGCCAAAATCGTCCGCGAGGGTCGTATGGCGGAAGCCGAGGGTTTCGGTGGATTAAAGGCCGGCAGGACCGCAGCCGATCTGCCCGATCCCAATGCCCTTTCGACCTTCGAGAATTCGAAACTCGGCTGGCAATGGCTGGAGAACGAGGAGGGCCGGAAAAGCCTGGCTTTCGTCGCTGAGCTCCTGAAGCTGCGCAAGACCTATATCGTGCCGCTGCTGCGGCAGAGCTGGGCTATCGAAAGCGGCGCGCTGGAGGCGCCCGAAGGGACGCTCGCCATCTGGTGGAAGTTTGCGAATCTGACGCTGGCGCTGCGCGCCAATTTGTCGAAGCAGGCACAGGTCTTGCCGTCGGTCGCAGGGACGGTGATCTATGAGCGCTACGGCAAGGAAGCAACGCCCGCCGAGAACGGTGCGCTGCCGCCGCATTCTGTCGTCTTTGCCATCGATATTGAGCCGGCAAATTAAGCATCTGAAAATTTCGCGTTGGGAGCGGGCCGCGGACTGATTGAACGCAGACGATTCGCGGCTATATCCTGGGGCGATGTTCCAACTGCTGTCGACCTACTGGCCGCATATCCTCTTCGTCATCTCCATTGCCATGGGGGCAGCGGCGGCGATCCACGCCACCATGACCAAGGAAGAGGTGCGGGCTGCGACCGGCTGGGTGGGTGTGATCATTCTCTCGCCGATCATTGGCGCGCTGCTTTATATGATTGCCGGCATCAACCGTATCCGTCGCAAGTCGCTAAGCCTTCGCCGCGACGCGTTGCTGCCTGCCGCCGATCTAGACGAGCTCGAAAAGTTTGACGCCGAGACCGATGCCGTCATCAGCCAGTTCGGCCGGCGTTTTGCTGCCCTGCAGACGCTTGGCGATCGCGTCACGCGCTATCCGTTGACGACGGGCAATGCGATCGACATGCTGGAAAACGGCGACGAAGCTTATGCGGCGATGAAGACTGCAATCGATGGCGCCGAGCGCAGTATCCTGCTGGAAACCTATATCTTCGACCGTGACAGGATCGGGCTGCGCATCGCCGATGCGCTGATTGCAGCCGCCAAGCGCGGCGTGGAAGTGCGCGTGCTGATCGATGCGGTTGGGGCGCGCTATTCGGTGCCGAGCATTCTCGGATACCTGAAGGACGGCGGCGTGACCGTCGATGTCTTCAATGGCAATGTCATCATGGGCCTGAGGTTGCCCTACGCAAACCTGCGCACACACCGCAAGATCCTGATCGCGGATGGAAAGATCGCACTGACGGGTGGCATGAATATCCGCGAAGGCTTCAGCGAGGAGGCGGTCGGCGGAAGTTTTGCCCATGACACGCATTTCAGCGTCAGCGGCCCGGCGGTTGCCGATCTCTTCGACGTCGCGGCCGAGGACTGGCGTTTCACGACAGGCGAAGTCCTGAACGGAGAGGCCTGGCGCGGCGACCGACTGGAGCGCAAGCGTGGCGATCCGGTTTTCTTGCGCGTCGTTGCTTCCGGACCGGACCGGAGCGTGGAAACGAACCACAAGATGCTGATAGGTGCCTTTTCCGTAGCGCGCCAGTCGATCCGGATCATGTCGCCTTACTTTCTGCCGGATCGGGAGCTGATCAGTGCGCTGACGACGGCGGCCCGGCGTGGCGTGGAGGTTGATATCGTTGTGCCTGCTGCCAACAATCTCGTTCTGGTCGACCGGGCGATGACGGCGCAGTTCGACCAGATCGTCAAGAACTACTGCCGCATCTGGCGTTCGACCGGCAGCTTCAGCCATTCCAAGCTTCTCTCTATCGACGGAACCTGGGCCTATGTCGGTTCCTCCAATCTCGATCCGCGCTCGCTGCGGCTGAATTTCGAAGTCGATCTCGAAGTGCTGAATGCCGGCTTTGCTGCCGAAATCGATGAGCGCATCGACGATGCCATCAAGTCCGCCACGCCGGTTACGCTCGAGGGGCTGTGGTCGCGGCCCTTCCTGGTGCGGCTCCTCGAAAAGGTGCTGTGGCTGGGCTCACCATATCTTTGACAGAGTTTTCGTGATTGCGGCATGGCAAGTTTTGCTGCGCTGCCTATAATCCAGAAAAAGAGCTTTTCGATCAATGGAGCCGGCGTTCCTTCCGATGCAAGTCAAGAAGAAAGACAGTCTGCCCGCCAGTATCATCGCTTCCATCAAGAATAGGAGGAAGCGCGTTGAGACCTGGCGTGCGGGGCCGAAACCGCGCAATGACGGCACACTTATCGCCTCCTACAATGTCCATAAATGCGTCGGCACTGACCGACGCTTTGATCCGGAACGCACGAGCCGTGTCATCCATGAGATCGATGCCGATGTGATCGCGCTGCAGGAAGCTGATACACGCTTTGGCGAACGGACCGGCATTCTCGATCTCGCCCGGCTGGAGCGCGAGACCGGGCTGGTGCCGGTTCCGATCCCGGGTGTGACGAAGGCGCATGGCTGGCACGGCAATGTCGTGCTTGTCCGCAAAGGTCTGGTGCATGATGTGCATCAGGTGAAGCTACCGGGGCTGGAGCCGCGCGGCGCGGTGGTTGCGGAAATCGAACTCGAAGCTGGCGGGACGCTGCGCATCATCGCCGCCCATTTCGGCCTGCTGCGGCATTCGCGGGCGCAACAGGCAAAGACGCTGGTCGATCTCATCAGCGACCGTCACGAAATGCCGACCATCCTGCTTGGCGATCTCAACGAATGGCGGCTCGGCGACCGCTCATCCCTCAATACTTTCCAGATGGCCTTCGGTCCGCTGCCGCCCGCCGTTCCGAGCTTTCCTGCCGGCTTGCCGGTCTTGGCGCTCGACCGCATCATTGCCAACCGGAAAGGTATCATCTCCGCCGTGGAGGTGCATGACACTCCACTCGCCCGCATGGCGTCCGACCACCTGCCGATCAAGGCAGTGGTCGATCTGCAGCAGGAAGTAGCAAGCGCCTAAAATCGTGCAGGCTCTCAGGCTCGGACGGGAGCGGGAAGAAGCTTGCCTCTCACCAGCAGCCAGAGCGTTCCGACTGCAATGATCGCAAGCGTGATGTTGACCAGCACGAAGATAACGGGCGCAAGCTCGCTGATCGCGCCGGTGTCGCCGCGTGCCGTCATGCGCAGTGCTGCTGTCGAAAGCGCAGTAAGGCCGAAGGTGAAGGCCCAATAAGAGCTGGCGAAGGGTTGTTGCATGATCCAGGGCAGCTGGCGGCCGATGATCAAGACCTGCAAGATGGCGTAGCCGAACATGGCATGCAGGAACATATCGGGCATGCCGGTCGTCACACTCAGATAGGCGGCGCTGCCGACGGCGGGCGGGGCAAGCTGGATGCCCAGAGTCGGGCGCAGCGGTGCGGCTAGCTCCGGCGCCATCAGCAGCCGATGCAACAAGACGGATTCGATTGCCAGCCAGGAAAAGAAACCGGCGCCGAAGGCGAGCTGGCCCCAGTCGGCATAACCAAGCGTGCCAGCCGCGATGGCGGTGACGAAGGAACCGGCAACATTCGGCAGATAGAGAACCGGCGTGTTGGTCACCGGATCACGCCCACCACGCCAGAGCAGGCCGGTTCGCCACAGCAGGAAAAACAGGGTGATGGCGAACCCTGCCAGAGCCAGAACCTCAGTCGCGATGCGCGAATAAGGAAGGATCGCAAGTCCCGCCAGCATGGTCGCGACGCCGATCAGACCGACGAAGCAGCACTGGATGGGATGTTCAAGTTCCGCCGTCACCTCCTTCGGCGCGACAAACCATTTCGCGGCGTAGAGGACGATGAGGACGAGCCAGATGGCAAAGCCAAGAAGGCTGATGGCTTCGCCCACGCTGGCCGGAACCGGCCAGATGGCAGCGGCCACGCGCCAGCTGTTGCCGAGCCCGACAACGCCAAGAACAATGCCAAAGAATGCAGCGGGTATGCGGGGGAGCGACATGTTCGTTTCTCCGAATTGGTCCGGCAGGGTCATTTGCCCTGCCGGTGCGGCAAGCGGTTCACTTTGGATGTTTTACTTTGCAATGGCGTCGGCAGCGTCCATCACGCGGGCCGAATAGACAAGAGCCGCACCGGCATTAACGGAGATCGCGACACCGAGGGCCTCAGCAATTTCCTCCTTGGTGGCGCCGACCTTCTGGGCTTCAGTCGTATGTACGGCAATACAGCCATCGCAACGGACGGTGACGGCCACGGCAAGGGCGATCAGCTCGCGCTGCTTGGCGTCGAGATGGTTGGTCTTCTGTCCGGCGGTCGAAAGGGTTTGATAGCCCTTGATCGTCTCTGGCACGATCTTGGTGATTTCACCGATCCGGCCCATGAGTTCACCGCGATATTCCTTCCAATCCAACATGAAAATCATTCCTTCTCATATCAGCGACGGCGTGATTGCCTCGGCTGTCGGAAGTGACTATGACCTTCAAAGATGATAGTTTGAATGCTCAAAAAAGTCATTTTCTAGCGCGATCGTCTCATGGATGTTTTAAGCCGCCTTATCGAGCTCGCCCGTCTGCAGCCGACGCTCGACATTCGCTGCCGGCTGCAGGGCGCGTTTCATATCGATCACGAACCCGTTGCAGCAGGTAAGCTACCGTTTCATCTGATCCTCGGCGGTGATTGTCTCATTCGCCTCGGCTCCGGTCGTGAAATCATCTTGCGCTCCGGCGATTTCCTGCTGCTGCCGCGCGGGGATGCGCATACGATCGTTGGCTTGCGGCCACGCGGCGAAGCACAGCCCCTGCGCATCACCGTGGGTGGCATGCTGCCTTTGCGCGAAAACGGCGAAGGCGAGGCTGATGTCGACTTGCTCTGTGGTCATTTCGATTGCGCGCCGGGATCGGCTGCCTTGCTGCTCGATAGCCTGCCTGACGTCTTTCACGTATCGCTCGCCGAGGAGTCGGAGGAGCTGCTGAAGACGCTGGTCGCCATGCTCTATAGGGAGACGGCTGAAGAGAGGCCGGGAGCATTGGCGATCATCACCGCGACCTGTCTCTCGCTTTTCATCATGGCGGTGAGGGCCGGCAAGGTCTCGCCCGTCGCGTCCTCGGGGCTGCTGCAATTGCTTGGGGATGCCAGGCTCGGCAAATCCGTCGTGGCAATGATGTCTTCGCCCGCCTTTGGCTGGACGATCGATGATCTTGCCCGTCATTCGGCCATGTCGCGGGCTACCTATGCCCGGCAATTTCGCGAGCGCGCGGGAATGACGGTCGGCGCGTTCCTGACCGATATCAGGATGATGCTGGCGAGTGACCTGCTGCTCAGGACGCGCCGAACGGTTGCAGATATCGCTGCAGAGGTCGGTTATGAATCGGAAGCCGCATTCGGCAAGGCTTTCAAGGCAAGACGTGGCATAACGCCGGCGCGCTTCCGCGCTGCGGAGCAGGCGAGACAGAATGGGCAGGGGTGATGCGCGGGGGAGGCTAAGCACCTTGCCGCTCGACCTCCGTCAGCACGGATATGAAAGCCTTGAGGCTTTGCGGCACATGCCTGTGACCGGGATAATAGAGGCAGAGTCCAGGGATCGACGGACACCAGTCGTCAAGCACAGAGATAATCTCACCGCTCGCAAGATAGGGCCGCGCGACCCTTTCCGGCACGTAGGCGATGCCGAGCCCTTTGACCGCCGCTTCCGCCATCAGTTCCACATGATCGAGCGTGAGCGCACCCGATACCTCGATAGTCACTTCCTGGCCGTGTTTCTCAAATTCCCAGCGGTAGAGTTTGCCGCTCGGCATACGCAGGCGGATGCAGCGGTGGCGCCTGAGGTCTTCAGGCGTCTTGGGTCGCTTGTGGTTTTTCAAGTAAGCTGATGAGGCAACCGCGAGGAAACGTGCCTCGCCGCCGAATTCGACCGCTATCATATCAAGCGGCACAGATTCCCGCAGGCGGATGCCGGCATCGAAGCCCTCGCCGACAATATCGACCAGCCGGTTTTCGGTGACGATATCGAGCGATATCTTCGGATAGCGTTCGAGAAAGAGAGGAATGGCGGCATTCAACAGCACGCGGGCGGCAATTTCGCTGGCGTTGATGCGCAGCGTGCCGCTCGGCTGTCCGCCGAATTCGCCGATGGCATCGAGCGCCAGATCGAGATCGCGCAAGACCGGCTTCAGCCTGTCGAGAAGCTTTTTGCCGGCTTCGGTGGCAGCAACACTGCGTGTCGTGCGATGCAGCAGGCGCACGCCCATGCGCGCCTCCATATTGCGCATCATGTGGCTCAGCGTCGAAGGCGACAGGCCGAGTTCACCGGCAGCCTTGCGAAAGCTGCGGTGGGTGACGATTGCCGAGAAGGCATTGAGGTCATCAAGCGTCGGTCGATAACTCATGGGTATTTTTCAACAACTCATACAGATTTGAACGGATTATCACATCAATAAACGTCTCTATCTTTGCTGTCATCAAGCCGCGATCCAGCGGCGCCAGAAAGGTAGAGACGATGACAAAGACGTGGTTCATCACAGGCACATCCTCCGGTTTCGGCCGGATCATGACCGAGAAACTGCTGGCGCGCGGCGATCGCGTCGCCGCAACCCTGCGCAAGCGCGAAGCCCTGGCTGACCTTGAAGCGCAGTATGGCGAACGGCTCTGGGTCGCGACCCTCGACGTCACCGATGACCGGGCCGTTCATGCAGTCGTCGACGCCGCCTTCGAACAGATGGGACGCATCGATGTCGTTGTCAGCAATGCCGGCTATGGCCTGTTCGGCGCCTCCGAAGAGGTGAGCGATGCACAGATCCGCCATCAGATTGATACCAACCTGATCGGCTCCATCCAGGTGATCCGGGCGGCCTTGCCGCATCTGCGTCAGCAGGGCGGTGGTCGCATCCTGCAGGTCGCTTCGGAAGGCGGGCAGATCGCCTATCCGAATTTCAGTCTCTACCACGCGACCAAATGGGGGATCGAAGGCTTCATCGAGGCTGTGGCGCAAGAGGTCGCCCCCTTCGGCATCGACATCATCATTGCTGAACCGGGGCCGGCGGGCACGGATTTTGGCGCCGGCCTCGTCAGGCCGCCGCAGCTGGATATCTATGAGGACACGCCGGCCGGCCAGGTACGCAGGGCAATTGCTGACGGCTCGTTCAAGATCCTGGGCGACCCCGTGAAGATGACCGACGCGATGATCGCGGCGGCCGAAAAGCAACCGGCGCCAAAGCGGCTCGCGCTCGGCAGCACGACCTATCAGTCGATCCGCAAGGCCCTGAACGAGCGTCTTGCCGAGCTGGAAGCGCAGAAGGACATCACGCTGTCGACCGACATCGACGTGTGACCCCCCTCAGCGATCGATGGTCGACATGATCGTGTCGTTGTAGCGCTTGCCCGAGATCTTGCCGGGGGCAAGCGCTTCATCGAGCGCCTTCATCTGCTCGGCATTGAGCGCGATGGAGGCGGCGGCGATATTGTCTTCCAGATAGGTGCGGCGCTTGGTACCGGGGATCGGCACGAAGTCGCTGCCCTTGTGCAGGATCCAGGCGATCGCCACTTGGCCGGGCTTGACGCCGAGCGCGGATGCGACCGAACGCACCGCCTCGGCTGCGCGGACGTTCGCATCGTAGTTCTCGCCCTGATAGCGTGGGTCGCCGCGGCGGAAATCGCCTTCCGGATACTCTTCGGCGCGCTTGACCTCGCCGGTCAGGAAGCCGCGGCCGAGCGGGCTGAAGGGCACAAGGCCGATGCCGAGTTCCCTCAACGCCGGAATCACGTCGGCTTCCAGATTGCGCTCCCACAGCGAATATTCGCTTTGCACGGCCGACACTGGGTAGACGGCGTGGGCGCGGCGAATATTTGCGACACCGGCTTCGGAGAGGCCGAAGTAGCGAACCTTGCCTTCCTTGACAAGCTCGGCGACCGTGCCGGCGACATCTTCCATCGGGACAGCTGGATCGACGCGGTGCTGGTAGATGAGGTCGATGTGGTCGGTGGCAAGACGCTTGAGCGAGCCTTCGACGGCACTGCGAATGGTTTCCGGCCGGCTGTCACGCTCGGCGCCAACCTGCTTGCCGTCTTTCATGCGGAAGCCGAATTTCGTGGCCAGCGTCACCTCGTCACGACGGCCCTTGAGAGCTCGACCGAGAAGTTCCTCATTCTTATAGGGGCCGTAAACCTCGGCCGTATCGAGGAAAGTGCAGCCGAGCTCGATGGCGCGGTGAAGGGTCGCGATCGATTCCGTCTCATCTGCCGGGCCGTAGGACTGGCTCATGCCCATGCATCCGAGGCCGATGGCCGATACTTCAAGTCCCTGGCTGCCGAGTTTGCGCTTCTGCATAGTGATGCTCCTGCTTCTCAAGTAAGGAGAGGTCTATATAGACCTCGGTGCAGGATTATGAATGCGCGAAAATCCCGATAAGCTGCGTGAGCGTTCAGCAGTCCCGGCGCCGCCGGTTATTTTTGCCGTCCGATGCGAAGGTGACAAGGCGAATGGCATCCATCAGGATGGAGACGATTTGCTTCCACATGGCTTCTCTCCTTTTCCTGTTGTTCTCTTCCCCTTGCGCCCGGTCTTCAAACGAGCTTATCGTCGACTTCGGATGACTTGAGGTTATGGGATGAAACGTGGTCGGCTGCCGCTGACGGCATTGCGCAGTTTCGAGGTCGCGGGACGGCTCGAGAGCTTCACGCTTGCGGCCGAGGAGCTGTTCATCTCGCAGGCGGCCGTCAGCCGGCAGATCCGCGAGCTGGAACAGCTACTGGGCGAGCCGCTCTTTGAGCGGCGCCATCGAAGTGTCATCCTGACTGGAAGCGGCCGGAAGCTGCTTGCCGTGCTCACGCCTTCCTTCGACCGGATCGATGAGTGCCTGGACGATATCCGCAGAGCTTCAGTGTCTGCGGATCTGAAAGTCAGCGTCGAACCTTCCTTTGCCGCTTGCTGGCTCGTGCCGCGGCTGCCGGAATTTCGCAAACTTCATCCTGACGTCGAGATATCGCTCGATGCCGATCCGCGGACGATCGAATTCCGTACGGGCCAGGCGCAGATCGCGATCAGGCACAGCGCCACCGTCACCGCATGGCCACGGACAGAAAGCCGGCACTTTATCGATGTGCGCATGGTGCCGGTGATCGCCTCCAATCTTCTGGAGCGTGGCCCACCCATCTCCTCTCCGTATGACATTTTTACTTACGGGCTTTTGCATGAGGAAACCCGCGACGCCTGGAGCCGGTGGTTCGCGGCGGCCGGCATCGCCATGCCCGAGACGGCGAGGGGGCCAGTCTATGCTGATGACGGGCTCGTGCTGCAGGCGGCCCTGCGCGGCCAGGGCGTTGCACTCCTGGATGAAGCCTTTGCCGAGGAGGAAATCCGGGCTGGCCGCTTGCGTCAGCTCTTCGACCTCACCGTTCCGAATGGCGCCTACTGGCTGGTCGCCCGCAGCTTCGACCGTCTTGCGCCCCCGGCTGCGGATTTTTCGCGTTGGGTGACCGAGAGCTTTCACAAACGCTGACCTCTACCCGCCTGTCGCCATCCGCTTCTTGGCCGCCTCGCGGACAAGCTTCCATCGGGTAAGCTCAAGCGTGGCGTCCGCCAATGCGCGATGCGCCGGGATTGCCGCTTTGCTTTCCTCGACGATGCCGTCGATGAGCTTCGATAGCTCTGTTTCCGTGATGGTCGCTCCCGTTAATTCACGCGCTACGGCCATAAAGGCGTCACGTGATTTACCAAGCCGGAGGGCATGCCGAGGAAAGCCGGCGGCGCGCAGGAGAACGCTCAGCCATTTCCCATCCCACGAAGGGGCGCTCGCATAGAGATCGTGCCCGGTCAAAACCTCGACCATTTCACTGGCGACCTGCTCTACCGGCAGGCCCTCCGATGCAAGCAACTCCCGAGAAATCCCATGGATTGCTTCCGCATCGGCCGCCCAGTCGTCCCAGTCGGCGGCGGGTCGGATCAGGGCCGAGCGCGAGCGACCGTCTTCGAACACCCAGGCAATTTCGATGGGAACGCTTTTCTTGCTGAGGGACGAGGCCTCGAAATCCAGGAAAACGATCAATGCAACGCGACAGGCGAGTGCTGTCCTCCAGCGAAAGACTTGTCCCGATCGTCCGGTGCTCATCACCTCGAAATCTATTCAAGCCTTTGGGACCGGTTCGAGCGAACAGGACGCAGCCTACAGCTGCCTGCGTTTATTTGTCGAGCCGCATGCCGTCGGCATTGAAGACGTGCAGATGGGCGGGATCGCACGTGAAGGCGAGCTGGCTGCCGGTCTCGATAACGGAATATCCCCTGTACTCGACGGTTAGGGGCTGACCGTCGCCAAGTTGGCAATAGAGGAATTGCGTGCCGCCGAGATACTCGTCGAAATCAACCCTGGCCCGCAACACATGATCCTCACGTCCCGAGACGATACTCAGATGCTCCGGCCGCGCGCCGAGGGTAATCTTCTGGCCTGCCGCTAGATTGGCGCCGCCGATCGGCGAACGAATGCGATTTCCAGCCACCAGGATGGTGCCGTCACCTGCCCAGCTTGCCTCGAGCAGGTTCATGCGCGGGGAGCCGATGAAGCCCGCGACGAAGACATTGTTCGGCCGTTCGTAGATCTCGCGTGGCGTTCCCGACTGTTCGATATGCCCATCACGAAGCACGACAATCTTGTCGGCGAGTGTCATCGCTTCGGTCTGGTCGTGCGTGACATAGATCATCGTATTGCCGAGCTCGCGATGGAGTCTGGCGATTTCGATGCGCATGGAGACACGCAGTTCCGCGTCGAGGTTCGACAGCGGTTCGTCGAAAAGGAAGACATCCGGCTTGCGGACGATCGCGCGGCCGATCGCCACGCGCTGCCGCTGGCCGCCGGAGAGCTGGCCCGGCCGGCGATCGAGGAGGTGATCGATCTTCAGGATTGCCGAGGCCGCCTTGACGCGGGCCTCGATCTCCGATGCCTGCGTTCTCGCCATCTTCAGGCCGAAGGCGAGGTTGTCGCGCACACTCATATGCGGATAGAGCGCGTAGGACTGGAAGACCATGGCGATGCCGCGATCGGAGGGATCGAGATCGGTGACGTTGCGTCCCTTGATCTCGATCTCGCCGTCGGTGACATCCTCCAGCCCTGCAATCATGCGCAGGAGGGTCGATTTCCCGCATCCCGAGGGGCCGACGAAAACGACGAAGGATCCCTCGGAAATGGTGAGGTCAATGCCATGGATGACTTCCAGATTGCCGAAACTCTTGCGAATTTCTGTCAGAACGACGCCCGTATCCGCCACGTTATTCACCGCGTGCCTCGCCCGCTCTGACCCAGACGAGCATCTCGCCCGGTTCGCGATTATCCCAGAAAGGATAGGGCACGAAACGTGCATTTGCCTGCTTTGCGGCCGGCGGAGAGGTTCGGTAGAGCGCAGCACCCCAGTCGGCCGCGTCGCGGTTGACGGGGAGATCGAGAGCGACCGCCCCGCGAAGACCGGCAATTTCTGATGTCTTCGCCTGCGAGACATCGGCGGAAAGGGTAATGCCATTCAGCCCCTCGCCATTGTCTGTCTCCTCGACGCAATAGACGAGTGGGCCGCGCATCAGCGCCGTGCGGCCGGCATCCTGGCGGACCAGTGGATTGGCAAAGAGCTTGCGGGCAACCAGCGGGATCGACAGATCGACCTTGTCGCCCCTCTTCCAATCCCGTTCGATCCGGGCATAGCCGTCCACTACAGCGGATTGAAGATCGAGCTTTTCGCCGTTGACGGAGAGCGCAGCACCCTCAGCCCATTCCGGAATGCGCAGCGAAAGCGCGAAACGCGCGGGACGATCGAGCGTCAGGTCGAAATGGATCGCGCCATCCCAGGGATAGCGGGTCTGTTGCGAAAGCTCGACCTTGGCGCCGGCGAGATCGAAGCGTGCCTTGCTTTCCCCGTAGAGATGGACGGCAATTTCATCCTCGGCGATCGCATACATGTAGGAGCCGACGGAGGCGAGCAGACGGGCGATGTTCGGCGGGCAGCAGGGGCAATGGTGCCAGATCCAGCGGTGATGCTTGCCCGCGCTTTCCAACGGGTTCTCATAGAAGAAACGGGTGCCGTCGAGTGAAAGGCCGGCCATGGCGCCATTGTAGAGCGCTTGCTCCATGATATCGGCATAGCGTCGGTTCGGACCGCGGCCGAGCATACGGTTTGCCCAGAAGACGAGGCCGACCGAGGCGCAGGTCTCGGCATAGGCGCTTTCATTCGGCAGGTCGTAGTAATCGGTAAAACCTTCATTGGATGCGGCTGGGCCGATGCCGCCGGTGACGTACATCTGCTTGGTCGTCAGATCGTCCCAGAGGGTTTCGAGTGCAGCCGTCAACGTGTCGTCATTATATTCGGTGGCGATATCGGCCATGCCCGCATAGAGATACATGGCGCGCACCGCGTGGCCGACGACCTTCTTCTGTTCGCGCACCGGCACATGTGCCTGGCCATATTCATAGGTCTTCTGGTGGAAGTCGGCGGCACTCCGGCCATCACGGGTCGCTTCTTCGGTGAAGAAATGCGGTTCAGTGCCGCGCTCGTCGATGAAGAACTTCGAAAGGTCGAGATATTTCTTCTCGCCCGTGACCCGCGCCAGCTTGACCAGCGCCAGCTCGACTTCCTCGTGGCCGCAATAGCCTGGCATCTGGTCGGGGCCGTGGCCGAAGACCGTGATCAGGTAATCGGCATAGCGGCACATGATGTCGAGCAGCTTCTTCTTGCCGGTCGCCTGGTAATAGGCGACGGCGCCTTCGATCAGATGCCCGGCGCAATAGAGTTCGTGATGATCGCGCAGGTTCGTCCAGCGCCGGTCCGGCTGCACGCGTTGGAACCAGGCGTTCAGATAGCCGTCCTTGTCCTGCAGCTTCTCATACATGTCGATGATCTCATCGACGCGGGCTTCGAGCTTCGCATTGGGCCGCCGATACAGCGAATAGGCGACGGTCTCGATCGACTTGCCGAGATCGCTGTCCCAGAACATCTGCGTCGTGCCGCCCCAGGGGCCAATTGGAATAACCACGCCGGGGCTTGGCTGGGTCACGTCGATCGCCTGCAGCATGCCCGCCTTGACACAGCGGTCGAGCAGCGTTTCGGCCGTGGAATCGCAGATCGCATCCTGGCGATCGCCAAACAGGACCTGCAACTCGACGCTCGGCACGGGCAGGGGACGGAACTGGCGGTCTCTCTTCAGTTTGTTCATGGCTTCATCCATTTCGTTGAAAGATCATCATTTCACCGCGCCGGCCATCAGCCCGCGCATGTAGTAGCGTTGCAGGAGCAGGAAGACGATCAGGCAGGGGATCGTCATGACGACGACGCCGGCCTGGACCGCGCCCCAGTTGATGGCGCCGAGGCGACCGGCGCGCACCGCCGTCATCAGGACGGGAAGCGTATATTTCTCGTTGCTGGAGAGCAGCACGAGGGCGGCCAGGAATTCGTTCCAGGCATTCAGGAAGGCAAAGATCGCGACCGTCGCAATACCCGGCAGTACGAGCGGCAGAAGTACGCGGATCAGCAGTCTCAGATCCCGCGCACCGTCGATGCGGGCTGCTTCCTCGATCTCCTTCGGCACGGCATCGAAGGCATTGCGCATCATGAAGACGGAGAAGGGAAGTTGCAGCGTGACATAGACGAGGGTGAGCCCCAGCAGCGAATTGTTGAGACCGAGCTTCGCCAGAATGATGAAGAGCGGCGTCAGGATCGACTGGAACGGGATCATCAGCGTCGCGATGATCAGCACGAAAAGCGCATTCTTCAGCGGGAAACGATAGCGCGAGAAGCCGTAGCCCGCGAGCAGGCTGACAGCGACGGTCAGCAGCACCGTTGCCAGCGAAACGAAGAGCGAGTTGATCATGTGCTGCCAGATGCCGGCGCCGAACGTATCGAGCAGTGCATAGGCATCGAAGCTGACACCTGTTGTCGGCCATGGCGGCAATGGCGGCAGGCTCGACTCCGTACCGTGCCTGAAGGAGGCGAGTAGCGTGATGATGAAGGGCGCCAGGAAGAAGATCGAGATGGCGATGCCGGCGACATGATAGGCCGATTGCGATCTGAAGCGCTTGCGGGCGCGGCGTTCCCGTGAGGAGATCATCAGCGTTCCTCCCCGACGCGCAGCAGCCAGAGCTGGACGATGGAGATCGCAACCAAGATCGCCAAAAGCACGATCGAAAGGGCGGATCCGTAGCCCAGATTGAAGGACACGAAGGACTGGTTGAAGATGTAGTAGACGACCGAGATCATCTTGTTCTGCGGCCCGCCCGACGTCATGATGTAGAACTGGTCAAAGGCGAGGATCGAGCCGGTGACCGAGACGATCAGCGCCAGCGCAATCGTCTTTCGCATCAGCGGTAGGGTCAGGTGCCGGAAGCGCTGCCAGCGTCCGGCCCCATCGATGCGGGCCGCCTCCGTCAGTTCGGACGGAATGGCCTGAAGGCCGGTTAGCAGGATGATCATCGTAAAGCCCGCGATCTTCCAGACGACCATGACGATGATCGTTGCGAACGCCGTGTCGAAGCTCGCCATGATATTGGGGCTTCGCTCGACGAGGCCGAGGGCGCGAAGGGCAGGGCCGAAGAAGCCGCTATCGACATTGGCAAGCCAGACCCAGAGAAGCGAGGCCGTCGCGAGCCCCACGACGACGGGCAGGAAGATGATCGTCCGGTAGGTGCTGACGAAGCGGCGCTCCTTCTCCACGAAAATCGCCAGCGGGAAGGCGATCGCAAAGATCGCGATGGTCACGATGACGGTGTAATAGGCGGTGAAATTCAGGGCCGCCATGAAGCGGCTGTCGTTCCACATGCGAGTATAATTGGCAAAGCCGATCCAGCGCGAGGCGCCCATCAGCGGCCAATTATGCAAGCTCATCCAGCCGGTGAACAGCACGGGCATAACGAAGAAGACGATGACGAGCGCCATGGCCGGCGCAATGTAGAGAAAGCCGCGCCATTGCGACTTTCGCCGTTTTCGGACAGCGCGGATGCGCTGCGGACCGGAACCGGTCATCGAAACCTCCGCATTTTACGATTTCTTCAACCTGTGAATCGGCCGGGGAACTGCCACCGTCCCCCGGCCACGGCCGGGAGAGTTATTGGCCGCTGTCGATGATGGACTGCATCTCGGATTGGGCATTCGAGAATGCGCCATCGACGTCATCACCGAAGATCGCGGCGTTGGTGAAGGTCGCCCAGGGTCCGTTGGCGCTGTTGATCAGATCGTTGAACTGCAGCGTATAGGGTGTCTTGGCAACGGAGATCGCCTTCAGGCCCACCTGCATGCGGGGGTCGAGCCCGGCAAGCACCTGATCGGCAATGTCGCCGCGTGTCGGTAGGCTGCCGTATTTCGCCATGACCTTCTGGCCGTCCATCGAATAGATGTATTCGAGGAATTCCTTGACGGCATCGATCTTCTTCGTGCCCTTGGTGATGACGAAATTGTCGCCGCCAGCAAAGGACGAAGTCTTGCCATCGACGCTGGGGATCAGCGTCACGCCGAAGTTGATATCCGGATATTGGGTAACCAGCGTACCGATGGCGAAGGCGCCGAGGCTCTGCTGGCCGATCTTCCCGTTTGTGAAGCTCAGGAAGCTCGTGCCGTTATCGCTCGCAGCACTTGCCGGAACGAGATCCTTCTTGACCATATCGCGATAGAAGCCGACGGCCTTGCGCATTTGCGGCGTGTCGAGCGTAGCGGTCTTGCTGTCCTCCGAGAGGATATCGGCACCTGCACCCCAGACGAGCGGCGTGAAAGTGAAGATCATGCAGCCGCCGCAGCCGCCGCCAGAGAAGTAGAAGCCGTAAGTATCGTCGCCGAGCTTGCGGATCTTCTCGGCGTTGGCTTCGATTTCTTCCCAGGTCGTGGGCGCCTTTTCAGGATCGAGGCCGGCCTTCTTGTAGAGGTCCTTGTTCCAGGCAAAGACAGAAGTTTCGACCGACAGCGGCAGGCCGTAGATCTTGTCCTGATAGGTGCCAAGTTTGACATGTGATGGCGACAGCGAATTGAAATAGGGCAGGCTCTTTGCCCAGTCCGTCAGGTCCTCGAGCTGGCCCGCAGCGGCGAAGGCCGGGTTATAGATCAGGTCCATCGACAGGGCGTCGGGCGCTTGGCCGCCGGCGATTGCCGTTGCATATTTCTGCACCAGTTCGCCGAAGGGCACTTCGGTCGTGACCACCTGGTTTTCGTGGCTCGCATTATAGGCCTCGACAACCTTCTTGAAGGCATCGCCGATGCCTGTGCGGACCCACATTTCGATCTTTTCGGCAGCCGAGGCTGTCGAGACCAGGCAGAGGGTGGCAATACCGGTTGCCACCAATAGACGCTTCATCATGGCTCTCCTCCCAAGTTGGCGCGTCTCCTTCGCGCCGTTGCTATATTCCGAGGGTGTCACCCCCGCATGATTGCCGCACGACGAGACGGCACGGCAATTTCCTGATGCCGGGCTCCACCGAGCGTCCCTCCGCAAGCGCCAGAACCGTCAATCCGGCCTGCCGCCCCAGTTCCTTCAACTCCATATCCACCGTCGTCAGCGGCGGTCGCGTCTGGGCGGCGACAATCTCCCAATTGTCGAATCCCACCACCGAAACATCCTGCGGCACCCTGATGCCGCGTTCGCGCAGTGCATCGATGACGCCACGCGCAATCTGATCATTGCCGCAGAAGATGCCGTCGGGCCTTTCGCCGCCGCCGCTCCACAATCTTGCGACGGCTTCGTGGCCCCAGCTTTCCGACCAGACCCCGAACAGGACCGGCCGCTCTTCTCCCGCGACCCTGCGATAGGCATCGGCACGCTCGCGCACCGAGAAGAAATTCTCCGGTCCGGTGACATGCACCATCCGCTTGCGCCCAAGCTTTGCCAGCCACTCGACGGCAAGCCGCGCGCCCTGCGCATCATCGGAGCGGAAGGTGACACTTCCGGGCGCTCCTTCCGTAAACGCGTAGACCACAGGCACATTCAAATTCGACAGATCGACCGGTAACCGTCTATCCAGACGCTTTCCTGTTGCGATGATGCCATCAACCTGTTTGTCGAGCATAGCCTCGACATGAATCTGCGCCAGCGCCGGGTCCTCCTCAATCGCGCACAGAAAGACCGAAACGCCATGGTCGACGAGAGCATCCGATATGCCTGCCATGACCGGCAGGGTAAAACGGCCATAGGTATCGTTGGTGAGAAGCCCGATCGTGAAACTACGCTTGCTGAGCAGGCCTCTCGCCAAAGCGTTCGGCCTGTACCCAATCTCCGCCGCAATGCGCTTGACCCGCTCGCGCGTTTCCAGTCCCATCCGCCCCGTATCGTTCAGCGCCTTCGATGCCGTCGAGATGCTGATTCCAGCGGCAGCCGCGACATCGTGGATGGTGATCCGGTCTCTTTTTCCTCCTGTTGTGTCCAGCAACTCCTCCATCGAACTTGCGATGAGAAAAGCTTTTCCCTGTAAAATTGTCAAGTGAGAAAAGGTTTTCTCAGCTATCGTTGACCAGGTCTAGGGCCGATGAGCAGAGATGAACTGGTATCAACGATGAGCCGGCTTCTGATCGGAGGTAGGCGCGTCGGGCTTGTCAGTCTGTGATCGCAATCACTTACAGGTATCCGACATGGTCGCCGAATGGGATATCCTCATCCAGGTTGCCGCTGCCGATACGTTCGCTTTCGCCGGACAGGCGTTCTTCGTCCGGATCGGAAGCCTCTGCATGGGGGTGGGAGGAATGATGGTCCAGATGCCGATCCGCTGCCGGATCATCATCCGCATCGATACGATCTTCATCGCTACCGGCGGTATGGTGATCGTCTTTTTTCCCATTGCCGGCGGTGATCTTTGCCTGTCGCTCGGCGACCCAGGCATTGTCAGGTTCGGAGCCGATGGAGGTGCTGTGGTTCACGTGTGTGGCCGAGGAGGCTGCCGTGGGCGAGGTGGGCGCAATCTTTTCGACCATTGAAACTCCCTGGCTTATGGCCCGACTGGCGGCCTGGCTATGATGTCTGTCGCCCAAGCGGGTGCGCATGGGGATCGATGCTGATCTGGTCGCGGCCCCTCATCTTGGCCGCGTAGAGCGCCAGATCGGCTCTGCGATAGATATCATTGGCATAGTCTCCGCTCATGACACAGGCAATACCTGCAGAAAAACTGTAGCGGAAGCTGAGCTGGTCAGCCAGCGGGCGAGACTGCCTGACGGCAACCAGCATGCGATTGACGATCTCTACCGCTTCCTCGGGAACCGTGTTCGGAAGAACCAAAACAAACTCTTCGCCGCCGACGCGACCGAGAATATCCGTTTTGCGCACCATTTTCTGCAGCGTGGCCGCGAAATCCTTGAGAACGGCATCGCCGGCAGTATGGCCAAAGCGGTCATTGATATACTTGAAATTGTCGATGTCCAGAACCGCGAGGCAACCGACCTTCTCTTGTTGGTTGCCATAGCTGCGTACCAGCTCCTCAAGCTTCGACATGACGAAACGTCTGCTCGGGATACCGGTCAGCTCGTCGGTCTGGGAGGCTTTGATCGCGCTGTCGCGATCTTGCCGCAGCGTCCTCTGATCGGAGCGGATCGATGTCACGTCACTTGCGACACAGAGCATCCAGCCATTGGTCTGCATGGTCTCGGTCATCCACAACCATCGGCCGTCATGAAGATCGGTCTCAAAGGCGCGAAATCCGCTTTTGCCTCGACGGGCAAGCGTCGACAGCAGCCAGCTCTCAAAGTCAGCCGCGGCAACAATCGTTCCGCGGCGGCGTTAAAATTGCGCCGCATCAGCTCGGACCAGAGTGGTTGTTCGTCCTCTGCGATAAACCAGGCATCGCGAAATGCGCGATTGGTAAAACGCAACCGGTCATCCTGGTCGTAGACCGCAACCATGACGCCCGCAGCTTCCATCAGCTGCGCCATTTGCAACATCGCTTCCGTGTCACCCAAGGTCATCATGCCCTCAGAACAGATCATCATCTGCTTGAACTATCTGCCTGGCGTGAAGAAACAGTTAGCTGGTTTGCATATGCACAGGTGGTTCTGCGCCGTCACCGCTGGCTGATCGCGATTCCGCCCGTAATGGACTGCGAATTCTTCCTGTAAGTGGAATAATACCTTCCACGTTCTGCCGATTAACGGATTCCGGTGAATGGCTATGTTGGTGCCAGGCCAGCAAGGGCTGTTGGTGAATTTGTCAAAACGGAGAACTGAGATGAACAGACTGATCCTTTCCCTGATGCTGGCAACCGTCAGCATCGCTCCCCTTTCCCAAGCCGTCGCCGCTCCTGCCCAGCAGGTTGCGATCACCCAGCAGGTGCCGGTGACAGTGCACTATCGTTCGGCCAAGATCGATGGCGTCGACATGTTCTATCGTGAAGCCGGCCCGGCCGACGGCCCGGTCGTCCTGCTTCTGCACGGCTTCCCAACATCCTCGCACATGTTCCGCAACCTCATTCCGCTGCTGGCAGATCGCTATCACGTCATCGCGCCCGACTATCCGGGCTTCGGTCAGAGTGATGCACCCGATCACGCCAAGTTCGCCTACACCTTCAGCCATTATGCCGACATGGTCGATACGCTGATGACCCAACTCAGCGCCAAGAAATACGCCATGTATGTCATGGATTACGGCGCACCGGTCGGCTACCGTCTGGCTCTCAAGCATCCGGAACGGGTGAGCGGGTTGATCGTCCAGAACGGCAATGCCTATGAAGAAGGCCTGCGCGAGTTCTGGGATCCGATCAAGGCCTACTGGGCTGACGATTCGAAGGAGAAGCGCGAGGCGCTCTCCAATCTGGTAGTCCTCGATACCACCAAGTTCCAGTACACGGACGGCGTCAAGGACCTCACCCGCATCAGCCCCGACAACTGGGTTCACGATCAGGCCTTGCTCGACCGGCCGGGTAACAAGGATATCCAGCTCGACCTCTTCCACGATTACGGCACGAACGTCCCGCTCTACCCGCAGTTCCAGGCCTTCTTCCGCGAACGCAAGCCGCCGACGTTGATCGTCTGGGGCAAGAACGACAAGATCTTCCCGGAGGTCGGCGCACATCCTTACCTGCGTGATCTTCCGGACGCTGAAACGCACCTCCTCGACACAGGTCATTTCGCCCTTGAAGACAAGCTGGATGAGATGGCGCCCCTCATCCGCGATTTCCTCGATCGCAAGATCGCAAAGTAACAATCGCCTACATGAAGGCCCGCGCATTCAGAGATGAATACGCGGGCCTTTAGTTATCAATTGAAGTGCCTGTTGGATCTCAGCTTTTCCACCGAAAAATCGATGAAGCTTCGCACTTTTGCCGAAGCATACCGGCCTTCCGGATGGACGACATGGATCGGCAAAGCCTCCTCCTCATGCTCAGCCAGGATCGTGCGCAATTCGCCGGCCTCAAGCTGCGGCGCAATCTGGTAGGACAGAACGCGCGTCAGGCCCCAGCCGGAAGCAGCCGCCGAGATGGCAGCCTCGTTGGTGCTGCAGAAGAGACGGGGACTGACGTGGACGGTTGACTTCCTGTGCACACCAAAACGCCATTCGAGCGACGTCCACGCACTGGTAGAGGCGACAATGCGATGGTTCGACAGATCGCCGGGCGTCATCGGAACGCCATGCTTTTCAAAATAGACAGGGGATCCGCAGATGACGCGTCTCACCTGGCCGACGCGCGTCGCGGTGAGGCCGGAGTCGGGCAGATGACCGATGCGGATCGCGACATCGATACCTTCTTCGACCATGCCGACAACACGGTCGACGAACAGGCCGCGACCGATCACATCAGGGTAGAGATCCAGATATTCGGTCATTAGCGGCAGGACGAACATTGTGCCGAACATGGCAGAGGCAGTGACGGTGAGAGTGCCCGTCGGTCTGCCGTAGGCGCCGGCTGCGGCAGCTTCCGCCTCCGAGAGATCGGCGAGCAGCCTCTGGCAGTCTGCAAAATACTGGGCACCTGCTTCCGTCAGCTTGACGGACCGCGTCGTGCGCGTCAGCAGGCGCGTACCGATGATATCTTCCAGGGCAGACACCATGCGAGTGACTGCGGGAGGGCTCATGTGGAGTTGCCGTCCTGCGTCTGCAAAGCTCTCGGCCTCCGCGACCTTCACGAAGACCCTCATTGCCTGCCATCGATCCATGCGGTTCACACTGTCTTCAAAAGCTTAAGTCCCTGACAGAGATTTAAACGCTTTTATTCCGATCGCAATCTATCGGGCCCATAGCGCAAGCCGCTGAACGTCCGGCTTTTGATCTCGCCGTCGACGGCTTCAGCTTCTTGACGAGGGCTCGCAGTTCCGAAGCGATGTCGGGAGCGCCGAAAGCCTTCAATTGCCGACTTCCGAGGGCGCCTGCCGCTCCGTCACCGGCTTCTATCGCTAGCGCGAATTTGACGGCGATTTCGACAAACAGGTCGAAACTGCCTCCGCGCTTTGCAGCGTCGATTTCAGCTCCACTTAGCGCCATTTGCTTCGCCTCGAGCTCCAGGGATCGAAGAGCGTCGAAATCGCTTCTCGAACTTGCAAGTGCAAGTTCGATTTGTATGCGCACCAGGGGAGTGATGAGGTTCTTGCTCAAGCCATTCTCCATAGGCTGCGATAGCCATCGTCTCTTCGGTCACCGTTTGGAGCCTGCCGGCAGATATTGCTTGACGCTTGGTAGGCGGGGCCGTTCGCAGACGGAATATTGTTGGCGGAGCAATACACCCGGCCGCAGCCAGCCTGAACTGACATTCTGCTGAAGGCTTTCTTCCCCCTGACGCAACAATCGGACGAAGCTACCTCGCGAAGCCTCTCCGCAAAACGGACCCACACCAAAGAACAGTTCCTGACATTGGGAGGCTCTGCTAACCGTCGCAAAGATCCGACTGAGTGCTATAAACCAAGACAACCGAATACTGCTTCGAGGAACGTCATGCCCCAACCCGTCCTGTTTACCCCCTTCTCCGTGCCCAATCTCGAACTCGCCAACCGAATCGTGATCGCGCCCATGTGCCAGTATTCGGCCGTCGACGGCTGCATGACGGACTGGCATCTGATCCATCTCGGACAGCTTGCGCTTTCCGGCGCGGCATTGCTGACTATCGAAGCGACCGCTGTCGTCCCCGAAGGACGCATTACCTTTGCCGATGTCGGACTTTACGATGACGCTTCCGAGGCCGCGATGGCTCGTACGCTCGAAAGCATCAGGAAATGGTCGGATATGCCGATTGCCGTGCAATTGGCGCATGCCGGCCGCAAGGCCTCGACCGAGGTTCCCTGGAGAGGCGGCGGTCAGTTTTCGCCGACCGATCCGAACGGATGGCAGACCGAAGCGCCTTCCTCTGTCGCTTTCAACCCGAACTATGTGCCGCCGACTGCACTCGACCGCGATGGCATGAAGCGTGTCCGCGATGCCTTTGCAGCTGCCGCGCGGCGGGCTGCGAAAATCGGCATTGATGCCGTCCAGATCCATGGCGCCCATGGCTATCTGCTGCACCAGTTCCTGTCGCCTTTATCGAACCAGCGAACTGACGAATATGGCGGCTCGCTGGAAAACCGTGCTCGATTTCCGCTGGAGGTTCTCGATGCGGTGAGGGATGCCTTTCCCTCCGATCGGCCGGTGACGATGCGCGTTTCCGCCACAGACTGGGTCGAAGGCGGTCTGGAGATTTCCGAGAGCGTCGAATTTGCCAGGATGCTCGAAGCGAGAGGCTGCGATGCCATCCATGTATCGAGCGGCGGCCTGCATCCCTCTCAGGCAATCCCGATCAGCCCGAGCTACCAAGTGCCGCTCGCCCGGGCAATCAAAAGCGCCGTAAAAATGCCGGTCATCGCCGTCGGCCTGATCACCGAGCCGACGCAGGCCGAGGCAATCGTTGCGACGGGCGATGCAGACCTCATCGCGCTTGCTCGCGCCATCCTCTACGATCCGCGATGGCCGTGGCACGCAGCCGCCGAGCTCGGCGGGCAGGTGAAAGCGGCCAATCAATATCTCCGTTGCCAGCCGTCGCAGCTCAAAAACCTGTTTGCAAAATAAGATGGAGCGCGAATATCCCGCGCGAGGATAACGCTGGCTGCGTGATCGTCTAAGCTGCTGTCTGGCATTACGATTATGATGTACCCTTCCTGCCACGTTAAATGGGCAGGGAGGGGCTCATGACCGTTGCGGGCACAGTAATTGTCGGCGCAGGCCCCGCCGGGCTCGCCTGTGCGGCAGCGCTCGGGGCCAACGGCCGCTCCTCTATAATCCTCGAACGTGCGGATAATCTGGCTGCCTCGTGGCGAAGGCATTATGACCGGCTGCATCTGCACACCGCCAAGGCGCATTCAGGGCTGCCCGGAATGCCCATGCCGAGGGCGTTTCCAAGATATCCGTCGCGACTGCAGGTGATCGACTATTTCGAAGCCTATGCGCGCGCCAACGATATCAGTATACGGTTTGGCAAATCCGTCATCAGCGTCAGGCAGGGCCAAGACTGGATCGTCGAGACGAATGACGGAGACGCCTTGGAGGCCGAAACCGTCGTGATCGCGACCGGGCTTTCCAAAGCTCCCATAAAGCCGGTCTGGAAAGGCCAGGAAAGCTTCACCGGAAAGCTCCTGCATTCCTCCGAGTTCAGCAATGCGGGAGCACTCGGCGCGCGCAGGGTGCTTGTCGTTGGTTTTGGCAATTCGGCCGGCGAGATCGCGCTCGAATGCGCTGAGGCGGGTCTTGAGGTCGGCATGTCGGTGCGTGGGCCGATAAACATCGTTCCGCTGGAAATGTTCGGAATTCCAACCGCGACAATCGCCATCGCACAACAGCATTTTCCATACGGATTCGCTGACGCGGTCAATGCACCATTCCTGCGCTTGCGCTATCGCGACATGGGAAAACTGGGGCTGCAAAAATCCGCCAAGGGTCCTCTGACCGGTATTGCCGAGAAAAGCCGCACGCCCCTGATCGATATCGGAACCCTGGCTGAGATCAGAGCTGGCAAGATCAGGATATATCCGGGCATTGAAAGCTCGGATCGTCAGCAAGTGCATTTCGCCGATGGCCGATCGGCGGATTTCGATGCGATCATCCTGGCGACGGGCTATCGGCCCTCGCTGGAGACGATATTGCCTGATTTCGCCGAGAGGTTTGAGGGCGCGGAAAGGCCGAAAAGAGGAGAGCTCCAGCCCGGAAATGACGGCCTGTATTTCTGCGGATTCAACGCGGCCTCCACGGGCCTGTTGCGTCAAATCGGCATCGAGGCCGTCAGCATTGCCCGATCGATAGCAGAGCGCTGAAGAGCCCAAGACTTTGGGAGCACTTGGCCGGTCCCGTTCAAAGAAGCGGGCGGCACAAATCGATTTCATCCCGGATCGGAATCCCGTGATTGCCGATATCGGGAATGGTGGGCTTCAGTTTTCGTGCCTCATGAACTGCGCCAGGTCGAACCCGCCGCAGCTCGAAGCCTCGCTGTTGGTAGAAGCGCAGTGCTGCGAGGTTGTCGTTGGTCGTCATGACCCAAAGGCACCCAATACCCTGCTCGCGCAAAACATCGGCCAAGGCTTCGATCAATAGGGTACCGACACCCTGGCCGGGAGAGACCGCGTCCAGCGACATCAATTCTGCGTCGTTGCCCTCTAGCCGATACGTCGCCAGCCCGCGCTCGGGGTCGGCCACCAGCGCCGGAAGCGTCAGCAAGTCGAAGGCTTCGCCGTGAGCGATAACCGTTGTGCTACCCCATCGTTGCACGAGGAGTTTCGCAATCCAGTTAGCATCCTCTTTGGTAGCTGCGCGGGCCGTCATGCCTGATCATACCAAGGGTCAGGCCCTGTGACCATCCTGCGGAGGTCCCGGATCAATCCGCCGGGGCCATTCTCGGCCGCCGGATCCACGCCCAGCTTCGTCAGCCAGCACCACATGCTGACCCGATGGAAAAGCGTATAGAGCCAAAGCGTCCGGTCGATATCGGGATGATCGACCGGACCATAGCCTTCAAGAATGGGTCTATAGCTGCGCGGGTCTTCATGTGCCGAACAGAAGAGGGCCTTGGCAAGATCAAAGAGCCTGTCTGCTGCCCGTGCATTGCCGAAATCGACAAGCCCGCTGAGCTGAAGCCGGCCCACGTCGCCACGCAGGGCCAGCACATTGCCCTGGTGAAAATCGTCGTGGCAGAGCACGGCACCGCTGCTTTCCTGCAGAAGGCCGAAGTTTCCTTCTGCCAGCTGTTGCAGACTGCGCCCGAGATCGGCATCGCCGCCCAAATGGCGGAAGCGCCGAAACACGTCCTCGAACGCTGACGTCATATAGTCCGCATTCGTTGATATCGGTCTGTGGATCCCTTGGCCGAGTACGTAGCCATAGGCAGGCATTGGCATTGCATGGATGCGTCTCAGCAATTCTCCCATCTGGCGGTAAGCATTCTCAATATCCGGCTCAGCCATCCAGTCACGCAGCGAGCGGCCGGGTAGCAGCGGCAGCAAGGCGTAGCGCAGCGGCAAGAGGCTTCGCGACTCGTCGATCTCCAGCCACTTTGGAACGAGCGCTGTCAGCTCCGCGCACCAACCCGCCACAAGCCTCTCCTTCGCCGGCCCCCATTCGGGTTCGTCGGGATAGATTTTCAGCACCAGCGGTTCGCGGTTCGCGCCTGCAAGATCGATCCTGTAGACTTCCGTACTGCCGCCGTGCAGACGGGAAAAGCCGCCGGCGATAAAGCTGGGATCGAGGTTTTGGACGATCCGCTGAAATGTTTCCCTATCAAGCTCCAGGGTCATCCGTCTTTCTGGTGCCATGTTTAAACGCCCCCTGTGCGACGCCCGTGGCTGATTTTGAGAGGCGGTGCCAGAAATCACGAACCAGAAAACGCCGCCCGGATGACCGGACGGCGCAACGATTGATTCAGAGTGCTTTGACTTTTCTTGCTGGTCAATCTCGTTCGGCGCAAATTATGCTTTGAGCTGGACGAGTTGCTGGAAACCGGAATGTGTTTCAGGGAAGATCCCGACGCCGCCGCAGTGGACTGGCGATCATTGAGCCGAATACCCATATAGGCGTCAGCGGAGCGCACCTGACGATTCCCGCCCATCTTGCGCACATTTGGAAAGGACATGTCCATGACAACAGAACGTGCAGTACTTGCTGGCGGCTGCTTCTGGGGAATGCAGGACCTTATTCGACGGCTGCCCGGCGTTGTTTCAACGCGTGTCGGTTACACGGGCGGTGAAGTCCCCAATGCAACCTACCGCAATCACGGCAACCATGCCGAAGCGATAGAGATTATCTTCGATCCGCAAAAGACGAGCTATCGCGATATTCTGGAATTCTTCTTCCAGATCCATGATCCGTCGACCCGCAATCGCCAGGGCAATGACATTGGCGCAAGCTATCGGTCGGCAATCTTCTACGCAGATGAAAACCAGCGGCAGACGGCCGAAGATACGATCGCCGATGTGGATGCTTCCGGCCTTTGGCCAGGCAAGGTCGTGACGGAAGTCGTTCCCGTAAGCGATTTCTGGGAAGCCGAACCGGAACATCAGGATTATCTCGAGCGCATTCCAAATGGCTACACATGCCATTTTGCCCGCCCCGGCTGGAAATTGCCGAAGCGGCAGGCAAACGTCGCTTAAACTCGCTCTTCAGCGCGTTAAATTGACCCGACTTCATTAGCGGTGGCCTCTCGGCCGCCGCTTTCATTTTAACCGTTCGATCCGATCTAAACAGAGCCGCTGGAGATCGTACATTTGTCCGCCGACAATGCGGATAACGTGTGTTATCGTTCGCTTTGACGGATATGATTATCGATATCTGAGGGCAGGAGCCGCGTATGACTCGCGACGCGCCAATCGATAAGCAAGGGCGGTCTGCAAGCATCTCGACAGGCGATAGCCGCTCTTCTGAAAATCACGGCGAGCGGCGGGTCGTGACCGCGCTTTGCTATGATCTGGTCGGCTCTACGAATCTCTTCAATCTGATGGATATCGAAGACTATCAGGATCTGATGGCTGCCTTCCTGCAGGCGGCGCGCCAATCTATCAATGCGCATTCCGGCGTCATCCGGGTCGAGGCCGGGGATGGGGGAGTGGCGCTTTTCCCGATCGAGCTCGGACCGAGGGATGCCGCATCGGCCGCGATCCGCGCCGGCCTTGGAATTATCGAAGCGTGCCAGCGCCTCGCCCGCGATTTCCGTCGCGACGATATGCAAGTGCGCGTGGGCGTCGCGACCTCTGTTGCCTTGATCCGGGAGGCGCAGCTGCAGAACTGGATACATGAGCCCGTCACGGGTGCAGCACTCGCTCTTGCGACGCGGCTCGAGGCCGCTGCCCGGCCAAATACCGTGTTGGTTTCGGACGAAACCCGAAACCTCGCCGGCCGTTCGCACGCCTTCGTATCGGAAGGCGCCCGCTTATTGAAAGGCTTCTCGGAGCCAGAAAACGTCTGGAGAGCAATTGGCCATAAACGGGAGGTCGATCGGTTCCACGCCTTCGGAAGGCTGGACAGCACGTTCATTGGCCGCGTCGGGGAGCTTGAGCAGATCGGGAAAGCGTGGAAATCAGCCGTCGGCGGCCAAGGCAAGGTCGTTGTCATCACCGGCGAGGCCGGTATCGGCAAATCGCGGATGCTTCGACAAGTCCGGCAAATGATCCATACGCAGCCCGCAAAATCGCTGCTCTTTCAATGCCTGCCAGGAGGGGTTCGCTCCACGCTTCACCCGCTGCTCAACAGTTTTCCCCAGGCCCAGTCCGACACCGCTGGTGGCGGTCGGCTGACGATGGATATGGTCGCCGCTCAGTTTGCGCGTCAAGGCATCCAGGATCCCGAAGTCATCGACATTTTTTCTTATCTGCTCGGGGCGGAAAGGCGCAATGAAGCTCTCTCCGACAGTTCCCCCAAGGCGATACAGCAACGCGCACGACAGGCCCTGTCAAAAGCATTGAGCGTCATCTGCGAGCAAACGCCGCTGGTCATTGCGGTCGAGGACATTCACTGGATCGATCCTACTTCCGAGCATTTGCTGCGTGAAGCGGCCCGGCTTGTGCCCACGCTTCCCGTACTGCTGATCGTCACCTGCCGGCCGGGTTCCCATGTCGGCATGTTCGACGGGGACCGGCCGGAACATATTTCGCTCGGTCCGCTCGATCACGATGAAACACGACTGGCGATTGCCGCGCGCTGGCCGAGGGATCGTCAGGACGCGCTACCGCAACTGCTCGAAGTAACCGAACGCATATCCGGCGGTGTGCCGCTGTTCATCGAGGAGATATGTCAGTGGGCGTCTGAGATCGCGTCCGAAGACGTGATGCGCGTGCCGCCAAATCCGTCCCGCACTCATGTTTCGGCGTTTGAAGGAATCCTGGATTCTCGGCTCGAACATCTGGGTTCGGCCAGAGACGTGGCGCGCGCCGGGGCGGTGGCAGGTGATCGTTTCACCATTTCGCTGCTTCGCGCATTGCTGCCGGATGCGAGCAGGAAATCTCTCCTGCATGCCGCCGAAACGCTCTGCGAGACCGGATTTTTGACCCGCATGCGTGCTCATGGCGGTGTCGCGTATGGCTTTCGCCATGCTCTGATCCAGGAGACGATCTATAACGGTCTGCTTAAAACGCAACGCCAGCTTCTTCACCGGCGCCTGTTCACAGCCGCAAACAGCAATCGTCCGATCGCCAATTGGCTGGATGCGGGCGCACTCGCCCAGCACGCAGAGTCCGCGGGCCTTCGGGAGCATGCGATTTCGTTGTTCATAACGGCCGGAAAGGAACATGCCAGCCGTTCGGCAATGGTGGAGGCTCGCCACCATTTTGAGCGCGCCTTGGCGCTGTGTGAGAGCATGCCCGGAAGTGCTGCCGATGGCTTGTACCTCTCGGTTTTGACCGAGCTCGGACCGCTCCTGACGGCAACGGTCGGTCCCAACTCGGCACCAGCACGAATCCTTTACGAAAAAGGCGTCGAGGTCGCACGCCGCCAAGCGAAAGAAGATCAGCCCAAGTGGTTTCCAGTCTATTGGGGCTGGTGGCTGACCGGCCAGAACTTCATGGAGATGCGCAGTCGCGCCCGTGAAGTTCAGGTGATGCTGTCAGGAATTGCCGATCGCGAGATCGAACTCCAGGTCAATCATTCGATCTGGGCGATCGAGTTTAATGTCGGAAGACAGGAGGACGCCCAAAATGCGATACGGGCGGGGCTTGCGCTTTACGACGATGAGGCGGCTAAGGCGAGCCGCAATGTCTTCGGCGGCCATGACGCGAAGGTCTGTGGTCTCGGACAGTTGGCGCTATCCCTCTGGCTGACGGGTCAGACCGAGGCTTCCAGCAAGGCGCTTGCCGACATGGTCGCCTTTGTGGACAGCATCGCCCATATGCCGAGCAAGGCGCACTCGCTGGATACCGAGGCAGTATCGGCATTCTATCGCAACGACCATGCTCGTCTGGTCGAGATTTCCGGCAGGATGGGTGATTTTGCGAAAAAGCATGAACTGCAATCCCTGTCGGCACTCGCAATGCTCTTTCGCGGATGGGCGACAGCGCATGTCGAAAACCTGGCTCGCGGTCATGAGATGTTTCGCGCGGGCCTGGCGCTTCTGAAGGAGTTAGGAACCGTCGCCGACCTGCCGATCTATCTCTACATGCATGCGACCATGCTCGGTCATGCACGCAAGTATGAAGCAGCCATTGAGGTCGCCACCGACGCTATTCGTGAAGCGAGGGCGACAGGCCATGGTTACTGGCTCGCCGAACTCCACCGCCGTCGCGCACTGCTACTATCGAGCGCCAAGGCTGAAAAGCCGGCTCTCCTCTCGGATCTGAGGACCGCGATTACCATCGCCGAAGAACAGGGCGCGATTGCCCTGCTGCACCGGGCGCAACGGTCGGTGAAGGAGCTTGGCCTTGCTGGCGAGTTCTGATGTTTGCCCGGCATCCACGAACGAGATGCTCTCGGCATTTTATGCTGGGATCAAGGACGGAAGCGCCTCTCTTACATCTCCGGACTCGGACCCTGAGGAGGCGGCGGCTTATTTCCGTTCCCTGTTGCCGCTCTGCCGTCACGCCAGGATCACACGCATCGCCGATCTGACTGGCCTCGACCGGATCGGGCTTCCAATCATCCAGGCTATAAGACCGGCGGCGTTGTCGGAAGTCACTTCGCTCGGCCGCGGGATGTCCAAAGCGTCTGCTGCAGTCGGAGCAATCATGGAATCGCTCGAGCGCTTCTACGCCGAGGCGATTCCTACCTCCCGTGTCTTCCTGTCGACCGCAGAAAGGCTGGGGATCGGCGCTGAATCTTTCGATGGTTTCTGCCTTCATGCTTCCCGCACAAATTGGTATGACCGCGAGATCGCCTG
Organism: Rhizobium sp. KNZ14-9A; assembly: GCF_056755015.1. NCBI lineage: Bacteria > Pseudomonadati > Pseudomonadota > Alphaproteobacteria > Hyphomicrobiales > Rhizobiaceae > Rhizobium > Rhizobium sp. KNZ14-9A. The sequence goes on along the minus strand of NZ_JBPGXB010000004.1, from coordinate 1,278,541 downwards.
GATCATGGGCGTTGATATGGCAACAGGCACTCCCACGCCCGTTCCGTTTGAACTCGTGCATACGATCTACACCGATCCGCCACCACCGCGTGACGGCATCTTTCTGCGCAGCACGACAGGCCTTGCATGCCACCGGTCAGACTTCGGCGCCTTGCGGCACGGACTCCTGGAGTGCCTAGAGCGTGACGCGATGGCTCGCGCGTTCGAAACCCATGGCTTCATGGACCGAATGAGGCTACCGATGTCCGGGTTGGGCTCAGCAGTTCGGGATGTTCTGTCGCGCATCGCCGAGCATAGAATATCGGCTGCCTTCTGGTATGCGCCGTCACCAGCACGGGTCCCGGTCGTCTGGTGCCAGACGATTGAAACTGGCGAAGGCGAAGCCATCCTGGCCCTCCCGACGGAAGGTTATTGTGCCGGCCCCGATCTCCATCAGGCGGCGTTCGGCGCCTTGCTTGAAGCACTGGCGGCCCGCGCTGGCGCGATATCGGGTGCGCGCGATGATCAGACACGGAAACATTATGCGAGGCCGGGCAAGGCCATGCTTGCCGACGCGCGCGATCTCATTCTTGGGGAAAATGTTCCATCGGTCGACTTTCCGGATGTTTTGCCCGCGGTTGCCGACCTCGCCGATCTCCTGGTACGGATCGTTACAGGTGGACTGGGGCCAGTTATCAGTGTTCCGGTCGCTTCGCAGAACGATCCGAACATTCATTGCGTACGCACGATCCTTGCAGGCATGCGCCCTTTTGCAGTCGAGCGGTGAGCCGGGATGGATCAGAAAGCGGAGAGCCCGATACTCGTTTTTCTCGGTCCGACCCTCCCTTTGCCGGAGGCGCAGCGCATTCTCGACGCCATCTACCTGCAGCCCGTTGCGCAGGGAGACATTATCCTTGCTGCGCACGCATTTCGCCCGAGGGCGATGGTCTTGATCGCCGGTCTTTTCGAGGACAGACCGGCCGTGCGTCACAAGGAAATACTTTGGGCCTTGTCGCAGGGCATTGTGATGATCGGCGCTGCAAGCATGGGCGCGCTCCGGGCTGCCGAACTGCACCCATTCGGAATGATCGGTGCAGGTCTCATCTATCGTTGGTACCGGCGGTGGCCGCTGACGGCGGAAGATGCGGTCGCAGTTCAATGCGGCCCCGCCGAACTCGGCTTCACGCCTCTTACCGAGGCTCTTGTCGATCTTCAGCGCAGTTTTAAGGCGCTCTTCCGTCTCAGCCTGATCTCGAAGGCCGAGATGGATGCAGGGATCGCAGCGGCCCGGCGGCTTAATTTTCGGGAGCGATCCCTTCGAAAGGTGCTGGTCGCCGCGCAATGGCTGCCGGAGAAGTCGGTCCTGCTGCGCAGCCATCTGATTGCGCAGAAGAAAGCCGATGCTCGATTGGCATTGCGGCTGGCTCCTGAACTGTCGAAGTTAAAACCGGCAAAGTTGCCCTATACGATAACCAATACTTTCCTGCGCGATCTAGAAGCCGGATCTATTGACATAATGTTAATTAGAAACTACTAATATTGTTTGATTGCCATACAACTCATCTCTTCGAGTAGTTGAGCTATGGAATTGTCTCCTGACATATCACTTAAAAGGTCCGCGCCGGCTCTTGGAACGCGATGCTGGATATTTCCCCAGCCGCCTTTTATCCTTGGCTACGAGCAGCCGGATCGTGTCTGGCTGTCGATATTGCCGGACGAGATTGGTGATGGTCCGAGCGACATATCGATGTATGTCGCAGATCCGCTGTTCGACAAGGAACCCTATGGTTTCAGCGGTTTTCCCCCTTATCGCGGCCCTCGGCGGCGGTCATTCCGGTTAGGCCCGGACCGCCACTTCGATAGCCTGGACCCAAGATCGCGCGACTATCTCGGTGTCCATGCCTATGCGTGCATTCATTTTGTTCTGGATGTCTGGCGCAATTATCTTGCCCGGCCGATGCATTGGTTCTTCTCCGATTTCTATCCGCGGCTCGAAATCGTTCCCTTTGTTCGGTGGGACAACGCACATGCGGGCTTCGGCTTCATCGAACTCGGTTGTTCGGAAGCGGCTGGCGAACAGTCGCCCTACGCGTTGAATTTCGACACAATTGCCCATGAGATCGGTCATCTTATCACGCTCTCGCAGACGGGACTTCCCGGCAACCTTTCTCGTGACGCGGATTTCTTTCCATTCTCCGAGGCCATCTCGGACAGCATATCATTGATTTCGTTTCTGCATTTCGATTCCGCCATCGACCGGTTGCTGCGCAGGACTAAAGGAAATCTGCTTCTTTATAACGAACTCAATCGCTTCGCGGAGACTAGCCCGGAGACACAAATCCGCCTTGCGACCAACTTCCGGCGCATGTCGGAAGTCACGAGTGAGGCTCACGATCGCTCACTGCCTCTTCTCGGTGCGATCTTCGATACGATCATCGAACTCTATCACCGGGAACTGGTCGCCAGTGGCTGCGCCGATCATCGTCTGCTCTCAGTCAATCTTCGCGATCTGACGCAGGACGAGTTTGACCGGTTCCGGCAAACAACGGCGGAAGCTTTTCGCGACAGACCGCTTTTCTTCAAGCTCGCCTTGATCAAGGCGAGGGATTCAGTGGGAGGGGCAATCGGTGCTGCGCTTCATAGGCTGGATCCGGACGCGATGCGTCTTGGGGATGCCGCGCTGGCTATTATCTCAGCTGCGGATTTGCGGGCTGCCGCGCAACTAGAGGAAAACTTTACATGGCGTGAAATCATCGGCTCGAGGTGAGCCAGAACAGGAGGGGAAAATGAGCTGCTGCTCTGAAAATCCGTTCGTCGGAACAGGCAATCTGCCATTCAATCCAAGCGAGGTTCGTCTCTACGGACGAAACGAATATTGTCCGCCCGAGGAAGCCCCGCAGCGATCTGAAGCTGCCCAGGCAAAACCCATCCGGGATGGCGGTGTTGAAGCCGGCAAGGACAAAATTAAGCTTAGGGTGGACAACTGCCACATTCTGATCGATCCCGGGAAGGTCGACATAGTCAGCATTGGCGTGATCTATGGCTATGCCTATGAGGGACACTGCTACAAGCTCCCGAAGCCGCGGATCATGTATCTCCCGGTCAAGGCTACGGAAATACCGGGGGACGACTGCGGATGCGATTGCGGTTACTCGAACGCACTTGGCTATTCCGTCTGGTCGTTGGACAAGCTTGAACGCGTGATCGCGCTCGATGTCCGCTCTGACGACATCAAGACGCTGATCCTTGATGAAAATCTGCCCGGCAACCGTTCGCCGCTCGCCTATGCACAGACGCAATCGCTGGCGCCGCAGCGGCCTCGCGATTGAGACCCTGCAAGCGTCCGGATTAAGATCGGGCTGCTCCTTTCGAAGCCTGGATGAGAGATACGACATCACCCGCTCGTTTCTGCCCGACACTGCGTGGCAGCCCGTCTTCGTAGGGAGGGGTTCCGCGTGGTCTGCGCGGACGCATCGGCGTCGATGGTTCCTGCCGGCAAAGTTACTGGACATCGCGGCATCGGAAGTTTAGTACGTGCCCCCGCTAACCGGTCGCAGCCCACCCGGTTCAACAAAACAAGGGATCCTAAAATGAAAGTACTTGTCGTCTGCTCAGGCGGACTTGATTCCATTTCGCTTGCATACAAGATTGCGGCGAACCACCAGCTGATCGGCCTGATCTCCTTCAACTACGGTCAACGGCATGTCAAAGAGCTGGAATTCGCGGCTCTCTGCGCACGAAGGCTCGACGTGCCACACGATATCATAGACATATCGAACGTCGGCAAGCACCTGACCGGCTCCGCCCTCACGGACGATGTCAAGGTTCCTGACGGGCACTACGCCGAAGAGACGATGAAGGCAACGGTCGTGCCGAACCGCAACGCCATCATGCTGTCGATCGCGTTCGGCCTTGCTGCTGCTCGTCACGCAGACGCCGTGGCGATTGCAGTCCATGGCGGAGACCACTTCATCTACCCAGACTGTCGGCCGGGCTTCATTTCGTCGTTTGAGGTCATGCAACAACATGCCCTTGAGGGATATGCCGAAGTCCGCTTGCTCGCTCCCTATGTGAACGCCACGAAGGCCGACATTGTCACAGATGGTGCGACGCATCGGACGCCTTTTGAAGAGACCTGGTCTTGTTATAAGGGCGGCCGTTTCCACTGCGGGAGATGTGGTACATGCGTCGAGCGTCGTGAAGCTTTCCATCTCGCCGGTGTCGAGGATCCGACCGTCTATGACGATCCGGATTTCTGGATTGCTGCGACCGGTGCATTCAGAGCAGATGAGGCAAAGTAATGTACCGGATTACCAAGGAATTCCATTTCTCCGCCTCGCATCAGCTGTCCCACCTTCCTGGCGACCACCAGTGCGCGCGTCTCCATGGCCACAATTACATAGTTGAGGTCGAGCTTGCCGCCTCTGAGTTGAACGAGGATGGCTTTGTCCGCGACTATCACGAGCTTTCGCCACTCAAGCGCTACATTGACGAGAGCTTCGATCACCGGCACCTCAATGATGTACTGGGCCATGATCGGGTGACATCCGAATGGCTCGCCAGGCATTTTTACGACTGGTGCAAGCAACGCCTGCCCGAGACGTCTGCCGTCAGGGTGAGCGAGACGCCGAAGACATGGGCGGAATATCGTCCATGACAGGCCGAGAGCAAAAGATCCGCATCAGCGAAATCTTCGGACCGACGATCCAGGGGGAAGGGCCGCTCATCGGCCTTCCAACCGTCTTCGTCAGAACGGGCGGCTGCGACTATCGCTGCGAATGGTGCGATACCCTCCATGCCGTCGACAGCGCCTTCCGCGACGAGTGGACGCCAATGACGGTCGACGATATCTGGTCGAAAGTGGAATTGCTCTCTCAAGGCTGTCCGCTGACGATTTCCCTGTCCGGTGGAAACCCGGCAATTCAGCCGCTCGGGCCGCTGATAGCTCGGGGAAAGCGCGATGGCTATCAATTCGCTTTGGAAACGCAGGGATCGATCGCCCAGGACTGGTTTGCAGAGCTGGATCATTTGATCCTCAGTCCCAAACCACCGTCTAGCGGTATGGAATTCAAGCTGGACGAACTAAAGGATTGCGTGGCGGCCGCGCGCAACGGTCCCGGGATTGCGATGAAAATCGTCATCTTCGATGACACTGACTATGCGTTTGCAAGGTCTGTCGCGAGGGAGTTCAAAGAGCTTCCGATCTTCCTGCAGCCAGGCAATCACACGCCGCCGGTGGAAGATGAAGCCTTGATCGATCTCGAGGGTATTCTCAACCGTATGCGGTGGCTGGTCGACAGGGTCGCCTCGGATCGGTGGTTTGATGCGCGCGTTCTCCCGCAGCTCCATGTCCTGCTTTGGGGAAACATGCGGGGTGTGTGATCACCTTTGAGGAAGGTTGCGGCCCGCCGCGCAGGAGCGGGAGTACCGATCTGAGGGTTGTCCTCCCGAGGCTTTAAGTGTCTCGGTACAATACCCCGGCTGGGATCGTCACGCCCGCTAGTACCTACAGGCGCTCGGCGGCTTCGCTCAGCTTCTCCGCGATCGGAGGGTTGTGCGGGCCTCTCCTCAATCGCTCGCCCCTCGCCAAAGACCGGAAAAACAAGCTTATTTTAGTGTTTGCTGCGGCATCGGGTAGCAGTCGGTTCGCCGCCGCTAAATTGACCTTATTGCTCCGCGACTTTTGCTCGACCGGGTGCCGAAAGCTCAATGCATCCGGCATGGCGCATACCCCCATGCGTCAATAAAACGGAGGAGAAAACATGTACAGACTTGCTTCTCTCGCGGTCGCCGCAGCACTTGGTGTCGGCGCCTTCATTGCCGCGTCAAGCGCCGATGCAATGACCATGCAGGATTGCAGCGCCAAATATAAAGCGGCGCAGGCAGCCAATAGTCTCAATGGCATGAAGTGGAACGACTTCCGCAAGGCGCAATGCGGAGCAGATGCCGCCGCAGCGACACCGGCAAAGTCCACTGCAGCGACGCCCGCAAAGCCCGCCGCGACCGACGAGCCGACGACCGCCAATACCGAGAATGCGGCCGAGCCCGCGCCGACCAAGGCCGTGGTCCCGAAGGGCGTGGTCTTCCCAACCAAGGTCGATGCAAAATATGCGAGTGAAACACCCGGCAAGGGCCGGATGCATACCTGCCTCGATCAGTACAATGCCGATAAAGCCAACAACAGCCTGAACGGCCTGACCTGGATCAAGAAGGGCGGCGGTTATTACAGCATCTGCAACAGCAAGCTAAAATCCTGAGATCACATATTGCATAATAGGCGTCGCGATGAAGCGGCGCCTTATCTCCATGCAAGGAGGACGCGATGAGTCTTCCCGACGATAGCGGCAGCCTCATCGGCAATGCCGTCAACAGTCATCCCGGCGGCCTCAGCGGCTTGATGTCGGAAGCCTTCACCGATTTCGGCGGGCCTGGTTAGTTGCGATCGAACGCGCATCAGTTCTCGATCTGTTGGTCCGAAACAACGCTGACGATGACCTCGTCGCTTCCGTTCGGATAAAGCGGCAGGTCGAGCGTAATCGCTTCCCGGCGCTCCGGGGACGATGCTTTGAAGAACTTTCTGGCGCGCCCCTGTCCATTCCCTTCTCCGGACGCTTTAGCATGCGTCTCGCTGACCAGCCGTCGTTCGAAGGCCGCAGCATCGATTTCCGCGAACGCCATGGTGCAGCTTTCGACGGTGTTGTCGCCTACGGACGCCCGTGCCACCACCAGCGCCCTGAACGGTACGTCTTCGCCAGCGCTCAGATTCCAGCCCTCCAACGCGACAGGATTTTCCACCGGCACCAGACTTGTGGTCATATCCTCTGCAAGTGCTGGCCAATCCCGTTCCTTTGCTACGGCAACCGTCCGTTGAAAATCCGTTCCCCGGTTGAGGCAGCGTTCATTGAACTGGTCAAAGGGATCTGGCTCGTCTGCCGCAACGACATCGGCAATGCTGGCAAGAAGAAACGTAATTGCGAAGCCATATGTCATCCATCGCATTAAAACCATGGGGTCTGCCTGTGGCCTTCGTCGGTTGTTACTGCGCCGCCTATATCTATCATCCCAATGAAAAAGGAAAAATCATGTCTCTCCACACCGGTGCTAAGTAATCCCGCACTCCGGGAGACATTTGATCGCCTTTAACCGGCTGGAAGATCAACCAACAAACACCTACATGTTGAGATACCAAAACATCGCGTTCGCACTAATCCAAGCGGCCAAGAGCCAGGCGATGACAAAGGCTTCATATCACCGCGTCCTTCAGGACGGCACAAAAGTAAAGAAACGAGACCCGCCATATGATTTTGCTGATAGTCGCGGTGGTGATCGTTATCGTTTTCTTCTTTCTGTTTCCAAAGCCGACGCTGCTTACCCTCACCGCACTCGTGGTCGTGGGCGGCGGTGTTGCGACCTTCATCTACTTCCAGCAAACAAACCGCGATGGATCGAGCGCCTCGATAGAAGGCACGAGCAGTGGAACTAAGGGATGCGTAGATCCTGCCAGGCCCGTTTTCGTTCGGCTTTTCAACGGTTCTCGTCAGCAGGTGGATGTCGTCCGCTTCCGACTGATCGCAAAACGTCGCGGCTTCAGCATTGAGTATTATTCTGATCACCTCACGAGCTATAAAATTATCGAGCCTGGCGGCACCTATGACGACTGCTGGGCGCTAAACCAATATCGAGGCCTGCAGACTTTGCCGGATAAATTGACACCACAGGAACTGGATTGGTCGGTCGAAATATCATCGGTTGAGTTCGCAAGTAATCGGTAGGTGTGGCGGCTCCGCCTTTGTCGCGGCCGAGTTAGAAGCGAGCTTGAACTCTCTTATCGAGGGAGCCGAGTTAAGACCGTTGTCCACACACGATCGGTGGTTGGAGTTGCCGCCCAGTCCGTTGCAATTAGCACTCACGGAACTAGCTTTTAAACGGTGGAGTGACGAAAAAGGAAAGCAAGGCATGTGCCGAAATATAAAGCCCCTATTCAACTTCGATCCACCAGCGACGGATGAGGAAATCCATGATGCGGCGCTTCAGTTCGTACGCAAGTTGAGCGGAACCACCAGGCCATCAAAACGCAATGAGGCCGCTTTTAAACACGCGGTGATATCGATCGCGAAATGCGCCAAGGAACTGCTTAATTCGCTAGAGACCTCTCAACCTCCTCGCGACCGCGACGAGGTGGCCGCGAAGGCCCGGGCACGGTCAGCGATCCGGTTCGCCTAAGAAAGCCGCGTTGCAATTCTTCCATTTGGTGGTGATTCGCCCTCGGACAGCGCCGTCCGATCGACAACTCCGAGGGTGTTTAATGGCGCCGAGACACGCGTCGAACACGACAATCGCAGTCTTATCGTAAGCGACAAGCCGGGGCCGTTCAGGCGGCGTAGTTCCATGGCATGAGCGCGTCGATTTCACTGCTGGGCCATCCATTCGCAAGGCGCTCAAGCGTCTGGGTCAACCAAGCTTGCGGATCGACTGCATTCATCTTTGCCGTTTGCAGGAGCGTCGCGATGGTCGCCCAAGTCCGGCCGCCACCGTCGCTTCCAGCGAATAGACTATTTTTTCTCGTGATCGCTTGGGGTCTGATTGCTCGCTCGACTATGTTGGAGTCGAGTTCGATGCGGCCGTCGGTCAGGAAGCGCTCGAAGATGTCTCGACGCGAGATGGCATACCGCAGAGCTTCGGCGAGTTTGGATTTTCCAGAGACCCGTGGCAGGGTCGCCTGCCAGAGAGTGAAGAGGTCACGGACGATCGCTGCGGAGATCTCCTGGCGTGCAGCGACACGAGCTTCAGGGCTTTGGCCGCGCACACGCTCCTCGATCTCCCATAACCTCGCCATACGCTCGACGGTGTCTGTAGCGACCTTCGAGCTCTTTGCGACATGCAACTCGTAGAACTTTCTCCGGCTGTGCGACCAACAGCCGGCCAGGATGGCGCTGTCATTGCCTCCATCTTTCCGGACGAGCTTGTTATAAGCGGCATATCCGTCGACCTGCAGGATTCCACGATAGCCGCTCAGGTGTCGTGCGACACACTCGGTGGCTCGACTGTCCTCGAAGCGATAGGCTACCATCGGTGGACCGCTGCCCCCAAAAGTCCGGTCATCCCTGGCATACGCCCATAGCCATGCCGTCTTCGCTGATCCGGAACCAGGTGCAAGTGTGGGCAAGGTCGTTTCGTCGGCAAAGATCCGTTCGGCCTTCTTGATCTCATCGAGGATGTAGTCGGCGAGGATATTGAGCTCGAACCCCAGCTTGCCCATCCATTGAGCCATCAGCTTGCGGTCGAGTTCGACCTTGTCGCGTGCGTAGATGGCTTCCTGGCGATAGAGTGGCAGCCCGTCGGCATATTTGGAAACGGCGATCTGGGCCAGAAGTGCTTCCGTCGGAATGCCACCTTCGATGATATGTGCCGGAGCCGCCGCCTGGACGACACCATCCTCGTTCCTAAAGGCATACTTCGGCCGGCGGGTGACGATGACACGGAACTTCGCTGCCACGACATCCAGCCGCTCGGAGACGTCTTCTCCAATCAGGATTTTGGTCTTACCTGCATGTTCTGGAAGCTCTTCCGGTTCGATCACGACCTCGACGCGCTCAAGATGAGGCGCAAAGCCCTTGCGTGGCCGCGGAGCGCGTTTGCTGTCCGCGCTACCGCGGCCTTTCGTGACCTGAGCCTTGATCGTCGCAATGCCGGTCTCGATCTCTTCGAAGACAAAGGCATGCTGCTCGTCATCGACGGTGGATGATGCAAGCCTTTCCGAGCGTCGGCCAAATCGGGCGCGATCGAAAGCCTTCAGGATCTGCGTCAGCCGCTCGATGCGCTCATCGGCGTCCGCGTTGCGGGCCTCTAGATCGTCAACCTGCTTCTCCAAAGCCTCGACGCGGGCTGCTTTTGCGGCCATAGCAAGAACCATGGCTTTGAGAGCCTCTACATCATCCGGGAGCTCAATCTCGGGCCGCGTCATGGGTATGATCAGAGCATATTTTGCCGCGCTCCGCCCATGCTTTCAGGGACCTGATTCACTTCGCCGCAGCGGTTTTACCCAACAATCTCGGGAGGCTTCACCGGCGTGGATCGAACCCGCTTCCAGTCCATTCCGTCGACTAAAGCCAGAAGCTGGGCATGATTGAGCTGGACGCGATGATGGCCGATCCGGGGCCAGCAGAACTGGGCTTTTTCCAGCCGCTTCGCATAGAGGCAAACGCCGGAGCCATCCCACCACACGATCTTGACTCGGTCTGCTCTCTTGGCCCGAAAGACATAAAGTGCACCGTTGAACGGATCACTGCCAGCATCCCGTACCAGCGAAAGCAAGCTGTCCGGCCCCTTTCGGAAGTCGATGGGATGGCTCGCAAGAAAGACCTTCACGCCGGACGGGATCATGCCGACCGCACCGCTCGGATCACCCGCTGCAGGTGTGCTTCGCCGATATCTGCGTCGGCCCGGATAACGACGTCGCCGATGATAAGCTCGATCATCGCACGTGTGCCAATCGTCCCAGTCTCCGTCTGACCAGCCCGATCTTGCGAGGAGGATCGTTGTCCGTCACGAGCATCACGACGCCAGCCAAATAGCTGCGAGGGATGTATGCCGATGCGATGCGCAATGGCCGAGACGCTTGCGCCGGGCTCCATTGCCTCAGCCACAGCCCGCGCTTTAAAATCATCGGACCAGCGGCGCCGAAATTGCCGTGGGGCGCCCTCAAGCCGTTCCGGAACAGCCTCGATCATATGGAAGTTTCTAGTTCCAGAGCTAGGCGCAGACATAGAAGCTCACAGTTTGTGAATCGTCTGTCCGCAATACAGCGGCCAACGCTACTGACGCCAGATGGGGTCAGCTTGTCGCTTACGTCTTATCATCCATTGCCAGCAAACGATTCTCTTGCGGGCAGGAGCGGCGATCATGCCGCCTTGAGATCAGGAAATAGCTTGCTGGACCAAGCTAAGGGGACATTGGTGCAAACCAATGGCCAGCTGGGAATATTCAAACGAGCGTCGCTACCAATCGTAAATACCGCCTTGACGCCTCTCCATCTTTGAGAAATGCTAAGATGTCAGACCAATTTTTAGGTCGGCTGCCTTAGAAAAGAACTTGGGGAACCATGAAGGCAAATGGTAGCGACAGGCCGGTAATCCGACCGCTTCCGGCGATGGACCGCGCCCGTCAGGTGACGGAAGCGCTGGCGCATTATGTCGAGGATGCGCGGCTTCAGGCGGGCGACCGGCTGCCAGCGGAGCGTGAACTGATGGCAGCCCTTGCCGTCGGGCGGTCTACCATTCGCGAGGCAATTCGGCATTTTCAGGCCCTCGGCGTCATCGAGACGCGCAAGGGCAGCGGAACTTATCTGCTGAAAACGGTTTCTCGCGATACGATTCATATGCCGCTATCGTTCGAGACGCCGCATCTGCGCGATGTGCTGCTGCAGACGCTGGAGGTTCGCCGCGGCATCGAATGCGAGGCCGGCATGGTGGCGGCTCGGCGGCGCACGGCGAAAGATCTCGTCGTCATCGAGGAAAAACTCGACGAGATGGAGCGGGTGCATCTTTCCAAAGGCGCCTCAGGTCCGGAAGACCTTGCCTTCCATTTGGCGGTCTACGACGCCACGCACAATCCGCTGTTCCGTCAGCTTCTCGAACAGATGCGCGAGACTTTCGAGCGTTTCTGGACGCACCCTTTCGACCGACAGGATTTCGCCCGCCGGTCCTTTCCCTTTCACCGCACCCTTTTCAACGCCATCGCCGCCCAGGACACCGAGGCGGCACGGCGTGAGACACTGAAAATCCTCGACGTGGTCGAGGAAGACATCAAGGAAATGTCCCGATGACTGACGGCCTCGAACCGTTCGACCTCGCTTCGCTGATCACCGCCCATGACGAGGGCAATTTCGCCGAGGCGGTCGTTCCGCCGATCTTCCAGACCTCGCTTTTCACCTTTTCCGACTACGACGACATGATCGCCTCCTATCGCGGCGAAAAGGTGCGCCCGATCTACACGCGCGGGCTGAACCCGACGGTGCGCATGTTCGAGGAGATGTTGGCAAAGCTCGAAGGTGCGGAGGATGCGCTGGGTTTTGCAAGCGGCATGGCGGCGATCTCGTCTGCGGTGCTCAGCTTCGTGGAGCCGGGTGACCGCATCGTCGCCGTCAAGCATGTCTATCCCGACGCCTTCCGCCTGTTCGGCACGATCCTGAAGCGCATGAAGGTCGAGGTGACCTATGTCGACGGCCGTGACGAAGAGGCCATCGCCAAGGCGCTGCCCGGTGCCAAGGTCTTCTATATGGAGAGCCCGACGAGCTGGGTGATGGAAGCTCATGATGTCGGCGCGCTGGCCACACTCGCCAAAAAGCATGGCGTCGTCACCATGATCGACAATAGCTGGGCGAGCCCGTTCTTCCAGCGGCCGATAACACTCGGCGTCGATCTCGTCATCCATTCGGCCTCCAAATATCTCGGCGGCCATAGCGATGTCGTGGCCGGTGTCGTTGCCGGCTCGAAAGAGATGATCGCGCGCATCAAGGCCGAATCCTATCCCTATCTCGGTGGCAAGCTGTCGCCTTTCGATGCCTGGCTGCTGATCCGGGGTCTCCGCACCCTGCCTTTGCGCATGCGGGCGCACGAGGCGGCGGCCATGACGATCGCGCAGCGCCTGCAGGCGCTCGACGTGATCGAGCAGGTCTGCCATCCGGGCCTCGCCAACCGCCTGCCCGCCGGCCTCAACGGCACCTCGGGTCTCTTCTCGTTCATATTCCGCGAAGGCATCGACATCAGAGCCTTCGCAGATCACCTCAAGCTTTTCAAACTGGGCGTAAGCTGGGGCGGGCATGAAAGCCTGATCGTACCGGGCGAAGTTGTGCTGCAGCAAAAGGCACAGCCGAATTCCGCACATGCCTTCGGTATCAGCCCGCGATCTGTGCGCCTCCATATCGGCCTCGAAGGAACCGAGGCGCTGTGGAGGGACATCGAGGAGGCGATTGCCGTCGCCTCTTAACCGAAACCTCACAACAACTACGGAGGGGAACCAAAAATGAAAAAGCTTATTCTCTCAACACTCTTTGCCACGATGATGGCGGGCACGGCTTTTGCGGACACGACGCTGAAGCTCGTCGAAGTCATCACCAGCCCGGAGCGTACCGAAACGCTGAAGTCGATCGTCGGCAAGTTCGAAGCCGCCAATCCCGGCACCAAGGTCGACATCATCTCGCTGCCCTGGAACGAAGCCTTCCAGAAGTTCGCGACCATGGTTTCGGCGGGCGATGTGCCCGACGTGATGGAAATGCCCGATACCTGGCTGTCGCTCTATGCCAATAACGGCATGCTCGAAAGCCTCGAGCCCTATCTTGCAAAGTGGGAGCACACCAAGGAGCTGACGCCGCGCGCTCTGGACCTTGGTCGTGACGTCAACAACACCGCCTATATGCTGCCCTACGGCTTCTATCTGCGCGCTATGTTCTACAACAAGAAGCTGCTCGCGGAAGCCGGCGTCAAGGAGCCGCCGAAGACCATGGAGGATTTCACCAAGGCCTCCGAAGCCGTCTCCAAGCTGTCGGGCAAATACGGCTACTGCATGCGCGGTGGTCCGGGTGGCCTCAACGGCTGGATGATCTTTGCCGCCTCCATGGCCGGCGACAACAAATACTTCAAGGAGGACGGCACCTCGACCATGAACAGCGAAGGCTGGGCAAAGGGTATCGAGTGGATGGTCGATCTCTACAAGAAGGGCTATGCGCCGAAGGACAGCGTCAACTGGGGCTTCAACGAAGTCGTAGCCGGCTTCTATTCCGGCACCTGCGCCTTCCTCGACCAGGATCCAGATGCCCTGATCGCGATTGCCGAACGCATGAAGAAGGAAGATTTCGGCGTAATTCCGCTGCCGAAGGGCCCGGCCGGCAAGTCTTATCCGACCATCGGCTATGGCGGCTGGTCGATGTTCACGACGAGCCAGAACAAGGATCTCTCCTGGAAGCTGATCGCGACCCTCGAAGGGCCTGAAGGCAATATCGAGTGGAACAAGAAGATCGGCGCTCTGCCGGCCTATACTGCCGCAGAGAAGGACCCGTTCTACGCCGGAGACCAGTTCAAGGGCTGGTTCGAGGAGCTCGCCGACAAGGACACGGTTCCGACTGTTATGCCGACCTACCTCGAGGAATTCGCCTTCTTCAAGGATTCCATGGCGATCAAGACCTCGCAGCAGGCGCTGCTGGGTGACATCTCCGCCAAGGACCTCGCCGATCAGTGGGCCGATTACCTTACCAAGGCGCAGCAGAAGTTCCTCGCCAAGAAGTAAGGTCAACTGCGCAAGCGGCGGCGGAGATTTTCCGCCGCCGCTCATGCAACGACAGACGGCGCGCCGAAGCGCCGCAAGGGGAAGTATCGGGTAATGACTATCACCGCCGACACGCTCGAGACGCGCCGCGACCGCCGGCCATGGCTGCGCCGCCTGGCCGATGCCTCGGAGCCCTATCTTTACAGCGCGCCTTCGTTGATCCTGATCATCGCAGTCATGCTGGTACCGCTGGTGGTCGGCGTTTCCTATGCCTTCCGTGATATCCAGCTGCTCAACCCCTTCTCCGGCGGCTTTGTGGGGATCGAGCATTTCCGCGAGCTGTCCCGCGATGCGGCGTTTTATGGTGCCCTCAGAAATACGCTCTGGTGGACCGGCGCTTCCGTCATTCTGCAGTTCATCTTTGGCCTCATCCTCGCGCTTCTACTCGACAAGCCATTCTGGGGCAGGGGTATCATTCAGGCTCTGGTCTTCCTGCCCTGGGCCGTGCCGTCCTTTCTTGCCGGCCTCAACTGGGCCTGGCTCTTCAATCCGGTCATCGGACCGATCCCGCACTGGCTCTTTGCACTTGGGCTGATGAACGAGCCGGGCAATATCCTCTCCGATCCGCAATATGCGATGTGGGGGCCGATCATCGCCAATGTCTGGTGGGGCATTCCTTTCTTCGCCATTACGCTGCTCGCCGCTCTACAGGCGATCCCGCGCGATCTCTATGAGGCGGCTTCGATCGATGGCGCCGGCTGGT
This sequence comes from Rhizobium sp. KNZ14-9A, assembly GCF_056755015.1. NCBI lineage: Bacteria > Pseudomonadati > Pseudomonadota > Alphaproteobacteria > Hyphomicrobiales > Rhizobiaceae > Rhizobium > Rhizobium sp. KNZ14-9A. The sequence goes on along the minus strand of NZ_JBPGXB010000004.1, from coordinate 1,263,537 downwards.
TCCAGCGCTTCTGGTCGATCACCCTACCGTTCCTTGCGCCGACGATCGCCATCACCGTCATGCTGCGCACCGTTTGGATCTCGAATTTTGCCGATCTCATCGTCGTCATGACCGGCGGCGGCCCGGCGGACAGAACACAGATCGTCGCCAGCTACATCTTCACCCAGGCCTTTAGGCGGCTCGATTTCGGTTATGCCTCGGCGATCGCGCTGGTGCTGCTGATCCTGCTTCTCGCCTATTCCATGCTGATCATCCTGCTGCGGCAGAGCCTGCTGGCCAAGGATTGAGCCATGAGACGTTCCATTCTCCCCACTGTCGCGCACCGTCTGGCGATCCTCGTCTATGTCGTTTTCGCGCTCTTCCCGCTCTTCTGGCTCCTGAAGGTCTCGGTCACGCCGAATGATCTGCTCTATACCGAGGGGGTGCGCATGTGGCCGTCGCGGACCACATGGGAGCACTACAGCTTCGTGCTGGAGCACAGCGCCTTTCCGACGTTCTTCAAGAACAGCGTCATCGTCTCCGCTTCGACGGCGGTGACAGTGACGATCTGCGCCGCGCTGTCGGGCTATGCGCTGTCACGCTTTAACTTCCGTGCGAAATACTGGATCGTGGCGCTGATGCTGCTGACCCAGATGTTCCCGCTCGTCATGCTGGTGGCGCCGATATTCAAGATCCTGTCGCCGCTGCATTTGACGAACAGCCTGACGGGTCTCGTTATCGTCTACACAGCCTTCAACGTGCCCTTCGCAACCTTCCTGATGCAGTCCTTCTTCGATGGCATCCCGAAGGATCTTGAGGAGGCGGCGATGATCGATGGCGCCACCCAGTTCACGGCCTTCCGGCAGATCATCCTGCCGCTGACCCTGCCCGGCATTGCGGCGACCCTCGGCTTCGTCTTCACGGCGGCCTGGAGCGAGCTTCTCTTCGCGCTGATGCTGATCAACGGCAATGACGCGGCGACCTTCCCGGTCGGCCTTCTTACCTTCGTTTCGAAGTTCTCCGTGGATTTCGGGCAGATGATGGCGGCAGGCATCATGGCGCTTATTCCGGCCGGCCTCTTCTTCCTGCTCATCCAGCGTTATCTCGTCCAGGGCCTGACGGCCGGCGCGGTCAAGGGTTAGTCACATGGCATCGATCGACATCAAGAATATCCAGAAATCCTATGGTCATATGTCCGTGCTGCACGGCGTCGATCTGGAGATCAAGGACGGTGAATTCGTCGTGCTGGTCGGCCCGTCCGGCTGCGGCAAGTCCACGCTGCTGCGCATGATTGCAGGCCTCGAAGAGGTGACCGGTGGCGAGATCCGTATTGCCGGCAACCGCGTCAACGAGCTGCATCCGAAGGATCGCGACATCGCCATGGTGTTCCAGTCCTACGCGCTCTATCCGCACATGAATGTCGCCGGCAATATGAGCTACAGCCTGAAGCTCAGGAAGACGGCGAAGGAGAAGATCGCCAGCGCTGTTGCCAGTGCCGCCTCCAAGCTCGGTCTCGACCCGCTGCTCGAACGCCGGCCGAAAGCGCTGTCCGGCGGCCAGCGCCAGCGCGTCGCCATGGGCCGCGCCATCGTGCGCCAGCCGAAAGCCTTCCTGTTCGACGAGCCTCTGTCGAACCTCGATGCGCGCCTGCGCGAGCAGATGCGCGCCGAAATCAAGAAATTGCATGGCGACCTCAAGGCAACCTCGATCTACGTGACCCACGACCAGATCGAGGCGATGACGCTGGCGGACCGGATCGTCGCCATGCATGGCGGGGTCGTGCAGCAGGTCGGCAGCCCCTTGGAGCTTTACGACCGCCCCGCCAACCTCTTCGTCGCGGGCTTCATCGGCTCGCCCGGCATGAACTTCCTCGATGCGAGCTATGAAGCAGGCGGCGTGAAGCTGAAGGATGGCACGATCGTGCCGCTCAACACGTCGCTGCCCTTGTCGAACGGCGAAAAGGTGACGCTTGGCATCCGGCCTGAACATGTCGTCATGACAAATGATGGGGCCGGGATTGCCGCCAACGTCGAGCTCATTGAGCCGACCGGCTTCGGCATCATCCTGCATCTTTCGCTGCATGGTCTGCCGTTCAAGATCTTCACGCTCGATCGTGAGGCGTTGACTGCGGGGCCGAAGGTCAATGTCACCTTTCCGGCCAAGCATCTGCATGTGTTCAACGGTGAGGGCAATCGCGTCGATTGAACGGAAGGAAGGCGATAGAATGCAACTGTCGCTTTCGGCATACTGCCTTCCTCAGGGATCGAGGGGGCGATATGCTTGTTGCGCAGATATCCGATATCCATGCCAGTCTAGACAGTCCGTCGCTGCTCACATTCGAAAGAGCAATCGATTGGTTAAAGGCTTTCCGGCCGGATGCGCTTGTTCTGACCGGCGACCTGGTGGATGACGGATGGCAACAGGGCTATCGTCAGATTGCGGAAAGCCTGCATGTGCTGGATTTTCCCACTTATATCTTGCCAGGTAACGGCGATGATCAATCGGTGATGCGAGCCGAGCTTGCTGACGTTGGCAACTGGGCAGACCCGTCGGGGTCGATGCATTTCCAGGCGGCTTTCAATGACGCGACCGTTATTGGCGTCGATGTAACGGTAGCCGGCCAAAGCCATGGCGATATCCGGCCGCATCTGTCGTGGCTGAAGAGCACGCTCGCCGATGTTGCGACACCTTTTCTCCTCTTCATGCATCAGCCGCCGTTCGGCATCGGCATAGAAGTGCTCGATCAGGCCGGGTGCAGAAATGATGATGCGCTTCTTGAGCTTTTGAGCGCGCGGGGATCTCCGCCGCTTGGAATTCTCTGCGGCCATGTTCACCGGCCAGTTTCCAGCAGAGTGGGCTTGATTGCCCTCCAGACATGCGGTTCGCTTTGCCCGCCCAATCCGCTTCTTCTCGGGGATCGGGCTGATCTTCCCGTTCTCGACGCTTCCTCCTTTCTGGTGCACGAGGTCACGAACGACCGGCTGCTATCGCATGTGGTATCGATGCAGACGCTCGCCGGCGCGTAGCCCGCTGGGAGCGGAAAAGAGCTTTCATCACAGGGCCTTCGATGGCTATATGATCAGAGGATGATCATGCTGGAATGGATATTATGACAGACACTGTTCTCGACCGTTTTCTCCGATATGTCGTCTTGGACACCCAATCCGATCCCGCCTCATCCACGCAGCCGACCACCGAAAAACAGAAGGATCTCGGCAGGCTTCTGGTTGAGGAGCTCCTGGAGATCGGTCTTTCGGATGCGAATCTCGATGAGCACGGCTATGTTTATGCGACCATTCCGGCCAATACCGACAAGAGCGTGCCGGTCATCTGCTTCTGCTCGCATATGGACACTGCCCCTGACTTCACCGGCAAGAACGTCAAGCCTCAGATGGTGAAGGCCTATGCGGGCGGGGATATCCAGCTTCCCGGTGATCCGAGCCGGGTGATCCGTGTTTCAGAACATCCTGAGCTGAAGAACCAGATCGGCAACGATATCGTTACGACCGATGGAACGACCTTGCGCGGCGCCGACGACAAGGCGGGCCTGGCGGAGATTGTGGCCGCCGCGCAGATCCTCGTCGATAATCCCGGGATCAAGCATGGGACGATCAAGATCCTGTTTACGCCGGACGAAGAGGTCGGCCGTGGCGTCAACAAGGTCGATCTGAAGAAGCTCGGCGCGGAATTTGCCTATACGATGGATGGCGAAACCGCCGGCCATATAGAGGACGAGACCTTCTCGGCAGATAGCGTCGATATCGTTATCGCCGGCGTGGCAATCCATCCGGGTTTTGCCAAGGACCGGATGGAAAATGCCATCAAGATTGCCGGCGCGATTATCGACCGGCTGCCGAAGGAGATCGCCCCGGAGACGACCGAGGGGAAGCAGGGCTTCATCCATCCGACAGGGGTGGCTGGCTCGATGGAAAAGGCTGCGATCAGCCTCATCATTCGCGATTTCACCGACGAGGGTCTGACCGAAAAAGAGACCGTGCTCGAAGCGATCGTCAAGGATGTGATGAAGGCCTATCCGGGTTCTACCTATCGTTTTGACGTGAAAGAGCAGTACCGCAACATGAAGGTGGTGCTCGACCGTCATCCTGAGATCGTCGAGAACGCCGTTGAGGCGGTGCGCCGGGCGGACATGACGCCGGTGCGCGGCAGTATTCGCGGCGGCACCGACGGTTCGCGCCTTTCCTTCATGGGCCTGCCGTGCCCCAATATTTTCGCTGGCGGTCATGCCTTCCACTCGCCACTCGAATGGGTTAGCCGCCAGGATATGGAAAAGGCTGTCAGGACGGTCGTCGAGCTTGCCAAGGTCTGGGAAGAGCGCGCCTAGCGCTCTTCATTCTTCCGCAATCAGCCGCCGTTTGCCGAAATGCCTGGTCGCAACATCACGCTGTCATAGGCAGGGCGCGGTGTCGGGATGGCGATAGGCGTGCCGGGTTCAGGCTCGATCGCGGTCGCTGCTGGTATCGGCAACGGGTTGGTACTTGCCGTCGGCGCGGGGTCTGGGGACGGGATCGGTACCGGAACATCTGACGGGATCAGCACTTCGAACTGTGGCGGCAGCATGCTCTCGCCGGGGACATAGTTCATCGCGACTTCGTAGGACGGCAGTGGTGGCGGCGTTTCGAGCGTTCCATCTTCGTCGCGCTTCTCGTAGAAGGCGTTGCCGCCCGCGACCGTCACATAGTGCATGTTATTGTAAGGAAATTTCAATCCTGCGGTGTGGAAGAACATCGCGTCCTTCACGGCCGGATGGCGCTCGCCTTTCAGGATCGCGTCAGCCGCGGTTGCAAGCTCAGGCTCTGCCTGCGACTTGACTTCGCGCGTCATGACACCGGGCGCAAACTGCTTCTTCTGGGCCACGACGCCACAGATGGAGTCGGCATAGGCGCCGGAGGTCAGCCTGTTCATAACCACACTGCCGACGGCCAGATAGCCATCTTCATCCGAATGCTGCGATTCGAAGTACATCGCCCGCTTCAGGCAGTCGCGATCTTTTGTGGTGTAATTGAAAGTGACCTTTGCCGGTTGAACCTGTTTCGATTTGGCTTTAACCGGCGCTGCCGCCGGTTTCGGTGTCGTCGTGCAGCTCGCGGCTGCCAGTCCTACGAATAAAATCCCGACCAGGGATTTTCCAAAGGAAATCTCCGCCCTCAACGCCAGGTGCCTCCTATCGATTAGTCCAGCCCTTTTCGATCTAAGCGAAAACGTTTTACCCGGCATGTGACAAAAATACAAACAACCGGAGATCACAAAAATAACAAAGGGTTCCCGCCGAAATACGATTCTGGCGGGAGCCGGTGTTGCAGTTATGTCAATTCCGGAAAAGCTTCCAGCGTGTCGGCTTGAAGGCGACGCGGGACCGGTCGAGCCTATCGGCCTCGCTCGGCGGAAGCTCGATCTCGATATGCGGGCGATCCTTGCCGATGTCGAGTTCGATATGGCGGGTGCCTGCGACGCGCCGGCTGGCGACCGGTTGGCCGGCGATGCAGTTCTCGGCGGATTCGCAGAGCCGGACATCGTGCGGGCGGAAATAGAGCTGCGCAGCACCATCGGCCTCGCTCTCGGCATTGAGGCCGAGCGAGCGACCCTCGAAGTGGATATCGCCGCCGGCGACCTCCACCTGCAGGCAGTTCGACTGGCCGACGAAGCCGTAGACGAAGGGTGAGTTGGGGCTGTCATAGACCTGGTCCGGCGTGCCGACCTGCTCGATCGCACCCTGGCTCATGACGACGACGCGGTCGGCAAGTTCCATCGCCTCGTCCTGATCGTGGGTGACGAAGACGGTGGTGTGGCCGGTGCGGTCATGGATTTCGCGTAGCCATTTGCGTAGGTCCTTGCGCACTTGCGCATCAAGCGCCCCGAAGGGCTCGTCGAGGAGCAGGACGTTCGGCTCGACCGCCATGGCGCGGGCAAGGGCCACGCGCTGGCGCTGGCCGCCGGAAAGTTGTGCTGGATAGCGCTTTTCAAGACCCGAAAGCTGTACGAGGTCGAGCAGTTCCAGCGCCCGCTTGCGAATCTCCGCCTTCGGCGGACGGCGCGACGCATTGCGCACCTTCAGGCCGAAGGAGACGTTGTCGAGCACTGTCATATGGCGGAAAAGCGCATAGTGCTGGAACACGAAGCCGATATTGCGTTGCTGGACTGTTTTCCTCGACGCATCCTCTTCGCCGAAGAAGATCTGGCCCTCGGTCGGGCTTTCAAGGCCGGCGATAAGGCGCAGAAGCGTGGTCTTGCCGGAGCCGGAGGGGCCGAGCAATGCGATCAATTCACCTGAGCGGATATCGAGCGAGACATCGTGCAGCGCCGGAAAGCGGTCGAATTCCTTGCGTATGTTTTGGACGCGTACTTCCATTCTAATTCCTTCAGTGCCGCCGGCTGGCGGCGATTTCGGCGCTATAGCGCATTTCCAGCAGCGTCTTCAAAACAAGTGTGACGAGGGCAAGCAAGGCCAGAAGCGAAGCGACCGCAAAGGCCCCCGTGAAATTATACTCGTTGTAGAGGATTTCCACCTGCAACGGCATCGTATTGGTCTGCCCGCGAATATGGCCCGATACGACCGACACGGCGCCGAACTCACCCATAGCGCGGGCATTGCACAGCAGCACACCGTAGAGCAGGCCCCATTTGATATTCGGCAGCGTGACGTGCCAGAAGGCTTGCCAGCCGCTTGCGCCGAGCGAAAGGGCCGCTTCCTCATCCTGCGTTCCCTGTTCCTGCATGAGCGGAATGAGCTCGCGCGCAACGAAGGGAAAAGTGACGAACATGGTGGCGAGGATCAGCCCCGGCGCCGCAAACAGGATCTTGATATCGTTGGTGCTCAGCCACTGGCCTAGCCAGGTGTTGGCGCCGAAGAGCAGCACGAAGACGAGGCCTGAAATGACCGGCGAGACCGAGAAGGGCAGGTCGATCAGTGTGGTCAGGAACGCCTTGCCCTTGAACTCGAACTTGGCGATCGCCCAGGCGGCGGCAACGCCGAAGGCGAGGTTCAGTGGCACACTGACGCCGGCGACGATCAGCGTCAGGCGGATGGCCGAGAAGGTTTCAGCATCCTGAAGGGCTGTGAAAAATGAACCGACACCCTTGCGGAAGGCCTCGACGAAGACGGCTGCGAGCGGCAGAAACAGGATCAGGAGCAGGAAGAGCAGCGAGATGACGACCAGCACGATGCGGGCGACCTTGCTTTCGGTGACGGCCGAATGAACCTTGTGCGCCCCGGCCGTCGAGGTGATTGCGACGGAATCAGACGCCATAACCGTACCTCCGCCTGCTCCAGCTCTGGATGAGATTAATGACGAGCAGCATCGTAAAGGAGATGATCAGCATTATCGCAGCAATACCCGTTGCGGCCGCGTAATTATACTCTTCGAGCTTGATGACGATCAGCAGCGGGGCGATCTCCGATTTGAATGGCAGGTTGCCGGCAATGAAGATGACCGAGCCGTATTCACCGACGGCACGGGCGAAGGCAAGGGCGAAGCCCGTCAGTACTGCGGGTGCAAGGCCCGGCAGCAGCACGCGTGCGATTGTCTGGAAACGATTGGCACCGAGCGTGGCGGCAGCCTCCTCCACTTCCTTGTCGATCTCTTCCATAACCGGCTGGACCGTTCGCACGATGAAGGGCAGGCCGACGAAGATGAGGGCGACGACGATACCGGCCGGTGTGAAGGCGATCTTGATGCCGAGTGGCGTCAGGAACTGCCCGACCCAGCCGTTCGGAGCATAGAGGGTTGTCAGTGCGATGCCGGCGACAGCCGTCGGCAGGGCGAAGGGCAGGTCCACCATGGCGTCGATAATGCGTTTGCCGGGGAATCGGTAGCGAACCAGGACCCAGGCAAGGATGACGCCAAAGACGACATTGAGACAGGCGGCGATGAAGGCGCAGCCGAAGCTGATGCGCAGCGCGCTCAGCGTTCGCTGGTCGAATGCAATGCCGAAGAACTTCTCCCAGCCGAGTGTGCTCGACCGCCAGGCAAGGCCGGACAGCGGGATAAGGACGATGAGGGTAAGCCAGATCAAGGTAAGGCCGAGCGCCAGTCCGAAACCCGGAATGACGCTCGGCCGCTTGAACCGCCACCGTGTGGGGTTATGTGCGCTCATAAGACCTATTATTGGGCAGGCTTATAGATCTGGTCAAATACGCCGCCGTCGCCGAAGAATTTCGGCTGTGCATCCTTCCAGCCGCCGAAGTCGTCAATCGTGGCGAGCGTCAGCTTCGGGAAGCGGGCAATATCAGCCGGATCGGCTGCTTCCGGCTTGATCGGGCGGTAATAATGCTTTGCCGCGATCTTCTGGCCTTCGTCCGAATAAAGGTAGTTCAGATAGGCTTCCGCGACCTTGCGGGTGCCCTTCTTGTCGACGTTGCCATCGACGATTGCGACAGGCGGATCGGCGCGGATCGAGAAGGCGGGGGTCACGATCTCGAACTGATCGGGGCCCAATTCCTCGAGCGAGAGATAGGCTTCGTTTTCCCAGGCGAGCAGGACATCGCCGAGGCCGCGCTGGACGAAGGTGGTCGTAGCGCCACGTGCGCCGCTGTCGAGAACCGGAACGTGCTGCAGGAGTTTGGTCACATAATCCTGCGCCTTGGCTTCGTCGCCGCCGTTCGCCTGCTTGGCCCATGCCCAGGCTGCAAGGAAGTTCCAGCGGGCGCCGCCGGAGGTCTTCGGGTTCGGCGTGATGACCTGCACGTCGTCCTTGATCAGATCGCTCCAATCCTTGATGCCCTTCGGGTTGCCCTTGCGCACGAGGAAGACGATCGTCGAAGTGTAGGGGGTCGAATTGTTCGGGAACTTGGTCTTCCAGTCAGCCGGGATCTTCCCCGTCGCCTTGGCGATCGCGTTGATATCGCCTTCGAGAGCGAGGGTCACGACGTCTGCATCAAGGCCGTCGATGACCGAGCGCGCCTGGGCGCCGGAACCACCATGAGAGGCCTGGATCGTTACGGCTTCGCCGGTGTCGGCTTTCCACTTTGCAGCGAAGGCGGCGTTGAAATCCTTATATAATTCGCGTGTCGGATCATAGGACACGTTCAGAAGCGTCTGGTCGGCGAAGGCCGGTGCGACGCTGCCGATCGCAAAGCTGCCTGCCATGACCGCGGCCGCGATGAGCCGGGTGAGCCTTAAAGTCTGCATGGGAACCCTCCGTGGTTATGCGCTAAACTCTATCAACTAGGTCGTATAATGAAACGAAGATTGTTCCGGTTCCGGGGACCAACCTTAGAAAGCCATCCCATTTTCAGCGGGTGATTGCGAATGGGACGTGCTGTCAGTTGGCCGCGGCCAATTAAGGCGCAACGCCACAGCCGTGATTTTTCTGCCACAGTTGGATCCCGAAAGTGTCATTGCTGTGTCGATTTTTAGTCATCTTTTGCAGCGCTGACGTTTTCGAGTGCCTACATGGATTTCCGGTCGTTGGGATTCGGCGACCGATGGTGGGGGTGTCCTTGAAGCACTGCTCGCCTCTTTCAAACCTTAAAAGGTCTTTCTGATGTCTATTAAAACTATCCTTCTTGGCTCTGTTGCCGCCCTTGCAGCGGTTTCCGGAGCACATGCAGCCGACGCAATCGTCGCAGCCGAGCCGGAGCCCGTAGAATACGTTCGCGTTTGCGACGCCTACGGGACTGGCTACTTCTACATCCCGGGCACCGAAACCTGCCTTCAGATCAGCGGGTACATCCGTTTCCAGCTTAACGTTGGCGAAAACCAGGGCGGTGACAACGATTCCGACTGGGATGCCGTTACCCGTGGTCAGGTCACCTTCCAGACCAAGAACGACACCGAGTACGGTACGCTCACCGGCGTTATCACGCTGCGTACCAACGCTGACAACGCCACCAACCAGACCACCACGCTCGACGAAGGCTACATCGATATCGCCGGCTTCCGCGTTGGTAAGCAGTACAGCTGGTGGGATGACGATCTGAGCGGTGAGACGGACACGCTCTCAAGCAACGAGACGACCCACAACTCGATCCGCTATCAGTACGAGACCGACCGCTTCGCAGCCGGTATCTCGCTCGACGAACTTGAAGAAGCCTATGACGAGAAGCCCGACGAAGGTCCGAACAACTTCGGCGTAGCAGCTCAGGTTTCCTTCAAGAGCGGCGCATTCAGCGGTTACCTGCTCGGTGGTTACGATAGCGACAACGAGGAAGGCGCTATCCGCGCAATCCTGTATGCCGACATCGGCCCCGGCACCCTCGGCCTCGCTGGCATCTGGGCCAGCGGCGCCAACTACTACTACGAAGAGTCCGAATGGACGGTTGCTGCCGAATACAAGGTGAAGCTCACCGACAAGTGGGCCGTTACCCCGGCCTTCCAGTATTTCGACAAGATCGAGCTCGATGCCGACGGCAAGGGCTTCAGTGGCGGCAGCGCCTACACGACCGGCGTGACCGTCGACTACCAGATCGTTGAAAATCTGCGCAGCAAGCTCAGCGTTCAGTACCACGACGAAGAAGACGGCGACGACGAAACCTTCGGTTTCCTGCGTCTCCAGCGCGACTTCTAATAAAAAGGGGCCGAAGCGGCCCCTTGTTCTCGATTTGCCTTCCCCCCGCTTCGGCGGGGAGAAGGTTCAAAGCGGGAAGCGAATTTTTCCTTACACGCGCGAATCCGCGATGAAATCCGAATAGAATTCATCGACACCTCTGGCCTTGCGCATGGCGGCCAGGACGCCTTCCGATTGAAGCCTGCGGGCGATAGCGGCAAGCACGTTCAGATATTCCCCGCGATTATTTTCTCCGAAGAGCAGTACGAAGGCGATGTCCGCCGGGATATCGTCGATCGCATCGAAATCCAGCGGCTGCGCGAAGCGGATCAAGAGACCGCGCGGGCTCGTCATACCGTCGATTGCCGCATGGGGAACGGCAATGCCGTTGCCGATACCGGTGGAGCCGAGCTTCTCCCGCGATTCGAGCGCCTTCAGCACGGTCTGGCTGTCAATGCGGAAGGCGTTGCCGGCCTTTTCGGAAATCGCCTGCAGCGCGCGCCACTTGGTCGTCACCGACAGGCCGATGAAGGTGTGCTCCGGCCGGATGATATTAGAGAGGTTCATTTCATTCTCGATGCTGTTTTCGGCAGGTATCAGTCAGGTTCACGGAGCCGATAGCCGACGCCGGTCTCGGTGGTGATATAGTGTGGCTGGTCGGGAATCTGCTCGACCTTTTGCCGCAGCTGGCGCACATAGACGCGCAGATACTGCACGTCCGCCGCCGGCCCCCATACCTGTTTCAGAAGAAATTGATGTGTCAGCACCTTGCCGGCATGCTGGGCGAGTACGCGCAGGATGTCGTATTCCTTCGGCGACAGCTTGATCTCCCTGCCGTCGACCTTGACGATGCGCTTGACGAGATCGATCGACAGACCGCCCGTCTGAAAGATGGCCTTTTCGCCCTGCTGCTGCAGCCGGTGGCGGAGCGCCACGCGGATACGGGCACCGAGTTCGTTGACGCCGAAGGGCTTGGTTACATAGTCGTCGGCACCGCTTTCCAGCGCCTTGACGATGCCGGCCTCGTCGGTGCGGCTCGACAGGATGACGACAGGCATGGTGAGCCCGTCCTCGCGCCATTCCTGCAAAAGGTCATGGCCTGGCATGTCGGGAAGGCCGAGATCGAGCACGATGAGATCGGGCTGGTCGTCCTTGACGGACTGACGAGCCGCACCGGCATTCGGCGCTTCATGCACTTCATAGCCTTGCGCGGTGAGGCCGACGCGTAAGAGCTTGCGGATCGGGGGCTCGTCATCAACGACGAGAATCTTGACGGCTGAACCGGTCATTTGAGTTCATCCAGTTTGGGAATGTCATTCGGTTTGGGGAGGCGGATGGTGAAGACAGCGCCGGAGTGGTTGGTCCGGTTGCCGGCGGTGATCGTCCCGCCCATCGCCTCGATGAAGCCCCGGCATATGGAGAGGCCAAGGCCGGTGCCGGCGCGTACCTGATCGCCCTTGCGCACGCGGTAGAAGGTGTCGAAGACACGGGTGAGGTCTGCAGGAGGAATGCCCGGGCCTTCGTCGGAGACCTGTACGACGACATTGTCGGCATCCGCCCAACCCTCGATGTGGATGACGGAACCTTCGGGCGCATATTTGGCGGCATTGTCGAGCAGATTGAAGATGACCTGCTCGAAGAGAACGGGATCGACGCGGACCATGGGCAGGTCGGCGGGGATCGTCATTTCGGTCCTGTGATGATCGAGGATCTTGGCGGCGCGGCGCAGGGCACTACCGGCGATATCGCCGGCATAGTGCAGTGCATAATTCGGTTCCATAGCACCGGATTCGATTTTCGTCATGTCGAGCAGGTTTGCAATGAAGCGGTTGAGGCGCTCGGATTCATCGACGACGGTCGACAGAAGGTCGGTGCGGTCTTCCACCGGCATGGAATCGAAATAGTCGCGCAGTGTGCCGGACGCGCCGAGGATCGCCGCAAGCGGCGTCTTCAGATCATGCGAGATCGAAGTCAGCAGGGCTGACCGCAGACGGTCAGCTTCCGCCGCAAGCTTGGCGCGATCGACATCGGCGACGAGCTGGACGCGCTCGATGGCGAGTGCCGCCTGATCCGCCAGGGCGTCCAGAAGACGCTGCTGCTCGGGCGTCAGCAACGGGCCATCGCGGCGGTCGCTGTCGAGACCGATGACACCGACGGCGGTGCGGCCGGTGCGCAGCGGTACATAGAGGCGCTTGGCACCGGGCAGAGTATCGGCGCCGCGACCGGCGGCATGATTATGCTCCCAGGCCCAGCGGGCGGCGGCAATATCGGCGTCGTCGAGCGTATCGTCGGGCGGATAACCGGCTTTGACCGCGATGGAGTTATCCTCCGGCAGAAGCAGAACGACGCGCACCTTGAGCATCGAGGCGATCTGGAAGGCGGTTGCCCAGAGAACGTCATCGAGCGTGCCGGTGCCGGCGAGCTTTTTGGAAAAGAGATAGAGGTCTTCCGTCGTGCGCGCCCTCTGCCGGGCGGCGACCGCCTGCCGCTGCACCGTCGCCGTGAGATTTGAGGCGATAACGGCGACGCCGAGGAAAAAGAAGAGCGCCAGCACGCTTTCAGGATCGCTGATCGTCAGCGTATAGCGCGGTGGCAGGAAGAAGAAGTTGAAGGAGAGGGCACTGACGATACAGGTATAGAGCGCCGGCCTCAGGCCATGGATGACCGCTGATGTCAGCACCGCCATTAGGAAGACGAGCGCCAGATTGCGTACGTCGAGAACCTGGTCGAGCACCACACCGACGGCCAGCGCAACGGCGACATAGGCTGTCGAGAGGATATAGGCCCTGAAATTGAGTGTCGGCGCGCTCGGAGCCGCCTTGACGCCGCGCTGCGAAGCCGTGTCTTTCTCGTTTCCGGAAATGACATGAACGCTGATATCGCCGGCCCGCCGGATCAGCTCGTCGGTCGTCGAACGGTTCCACCACCCCTCGCGCCAGACCGGCTTCTTCGGGGCGCCGATGACGATGTGGGTGACGTTGTTGGCGGTGGCGTGCCGCACCAGCTCTTCCGCCACTTCGCGACCGGGAATGGTGATTGCTTCACCGCCGAGCTGTTCGGCAAGCCGCAAGGTGGCTGCGATCGTGTCTCGCTGCGTTTCCGAAAGATTGATGGAGCGATTGGTTTCGATATAGACGGCGGCCCAGGGGCCACGTAGGCGCGAGGCCATGCGCGAGGCATAGCGGACGAGCGAGGCAGAGCGGGGATGCTCGTCGATCGACACCAGCACGCGTTCGCCGGCGGCCCACGGGCCGGAAATCGCATGCGCCTGCATATGGGTCAGCAACTGGTCGTCGACGCGCTGGGCGGTCTTGCGCAGGGCGAGTTCGCGCAGCGCCGTCAGGTTGCCGGGCGTGAAATAATTGGTCAGCGCGCGCTCGGCGGTCTTTGCCACATAGACCTTGCCATCGTGAAGACGCTTGATGAGGTCGTCGGGTGTGAGGTCGATGATCTCGATATCATCAGCCATGTCGATCACAGAGTCCGGCACGGTTTCGCGCACCCGGATGCGGGTGATCTGCGAAACGACGTCGTTCAGGCTCTCCACATGCTGGATGTTCAGCGTCGAATAGACATCGATGCCGCGGTCGAGCAGTTCTTTGACATCGAGATAGCGCTTCGGATGGCGGCTGCCCTCGGCATTGGTATGGGCGAGCTCGTCGACGAGAACGAGATCGGGCTTGCGGGCGAGAATGGCATCGAGATCCATCTCTTCGAGCGACTGGCCGCGATACGCGATCTTCATACGCGGAACGATCTCGAAACCGGCAAGCAGCGCCTCGGTCTCTTTGCGGCCATGGGTTTCGACGACACCGATCACCACGTCGAGGCCATCGGCCATCTTGGCATGGCCCGAGACCAGCATCTCATAGGTCTTGCCGACGCCGGGTGCAGCGCCCAGGAAGATCTTCAGGCGCCCGCGCGACTCCGCCCGAGCCCTTTCGAGAAGCGCATCGGGAGAGGGCCTGCCGGCCTGGTCGCGGTTGTCGTCTGGCATGCGGTTCGGTCTTTCTTCACGAGCAAGCCCCGGCCCGCTTGTCGCGCTCCGGGGCTCTCAACCTTTACTGAGTCATAGAAGCATCAAGGCTCTGGTTCAACGCCAGAACATTGACGGTCGGCTCGCCCAGCAGGCCGAGTTCGCGGCCTGTGACAGCTGCATCGACCAGCGCCTTGACCTTGGCTTCATCGACACCGCGGGCCTTGGCGACACGCGGCACCTGGAAATAGGCGGCATCCGGCGAAATATGCGGGTCGAGGCCGCTGCCCGAGGCGGTGACGAGGTCGGCGGGAACCTCGGCATTCGGGTTGGCTGCCTTGGCCGCATCATAGTCGCCCTTCACGCGGTCGATCAGCTTCTGGCTGGTTGGGCCGAGGTTGGAGCCGGAGGATGCAGCGGCATTGTAGCCGTCGCCTGCGGCGGACGGGCGGCCGTGGAAGTACTTGTCGCTGGTAAAGGCCTGGCCGATCAGCGTGGAGCCGATGACCTTTCCGTCCTTTTCAATAAGGCTGCCATTTGCCTGGAAGGGGAAGATGGCCTGAGCGGCACCCGTCATGGCGAGCGGATAGAGGAGGCCGGTGATGGCCGTGGTGGCAACGATCATGACGATTGCCGGGCGAAGTTCTTTCAACATGGACTTTACTCCTTAGGCGAGGCCGACGGCCGTGATGACGATGTCGATCGCCTTGATGCCGATGAAGGGGACGATGATGCCGCCGAGGCCGTAGATCAGCAGGTTGCGGGAGAGCAGCGCACCGGCACCGATCGGGCGGTAGCGGACACCCTTCAGCGACAGCGGGATCAGCGCGATGATGATCAGCGCGTTGAAGATGATCGCCGACAGGATGGCGCTCTGCGGCGTAGCGAGACCCATGATGTTGAGCACGCCGAGCTGCGGGTAGAAGGTCAGGAACATCGCCGGAATGATGGCGAAGTACTTGGCGATGTCGTTGGCGATCGAGAAGGTTGTCAGCGCACCGCGGGTCATCAGGAGCTGCTTGCCGATTTCGACGATCTCGATAAGCTTCGTCGGGTCGCTATCGAGGTCGACCATGTTGCCGGCCTCGCGGGCTGCGACCGTGCCGGTGTTCATGGCGACGCCGACATCTGCCTGGGCAAGCGCCGGGGCGTCGTTGGTGCCGTCACCACACATGGCGACCAGCTTGCCCTTGGCCTGTTCCTCGCGCATCAGCGCCAGTTTCATTTCAGGCGTTGCCTGAGCGAGGAAGTCGTCGACACCGGCTTCTGCTGCGATGGCAGCCGCCGTCAGCGGATTGTCGCCGGTGATCATCACGGTACGGATGCCCATGCGGCGAAGCTCTGTGAAGCGCTCGCGGATGCCGCCCTTGACGATGTCCTTGAGTTGAATGACGCCGAGCAGCTTGCCGTCGCGGGCAACAGCAAGCGGTGTGCCGCCGGCCTTGGAAACCTCATCTGATATCGACTGCAATTCGCGGACGACTTCAGCGCCATTCTTCGAGGAGGCATCGCCATTGACGTAAGCCAGCACCGCATCGACGGCACCCTTTCGGATCGACGAACCGTCAAGGTCGACGCCGCTCATGCGGGTCTGGGCAGTGAAGGGCACGAAGCTGGCCTTCAGGCTCACCATGTCGCGGCCGCGGATTGCATATTTCTCCTTGGCGAGCACGACGATGGAGCGTCCCTCAGGCGTTTCGTCGGCGAGCGAAGCGAGCTGGGCCGCATCGGCGAGATCCTGTTCTGAGATGCCGCGGACCGGGCGGAAGCTGGTGGCCTGGCGGTTGCCCAGCGTGATCGTGCCGGTCTTGTCGAGCAGCAGCGTATCGACGTCACCGGCGGCTTCGACGGCGCGGCCGGACATGGCGAGCACGTTGAAGCGGACGAGACGGTCCATGCCGGCGATGCCGATTGCCGACAGCAGGGCGCCGATGGTGGTCGGGATCAGCGTGACGAAGAGTGCGACGAGCACGATGATCGGGATCGAGCCGCCGGCATAGGCAGCAAAACTCGGGATCGTCGCCGTGGCGAGAACGAAGATCAGCGTCATGCCTGCAAGCAGGATATTGAGGGCGATTTCGTTTGGCGTTTTCTGGCGTTCGGCGCCTTCGACGAGCGCGATCATGCGGTCGATGAAGGTGGAGCCGGCCGCCGCGGTGATGCGGACGCGGATCCAGTCGGAAAGAACCTGCGTGCCGCCGGTGACGGCCGAGCGGTCGCCGCCGGATTCACGAATGACCGGGGCGGATTCGCCGGTGATGGCCGCTTCGTTGACCGAGGCCACACCTTCGACGACTTCGCCGTCCGAGGGGATGATATCGCCGGCCTCGACGAGGACGAGGTCGCCGACCTTCAGACTCGTGCCAGGCACCATGCGGTAGCCGGTACCATTGTTGGCGGTCAGCAGCTTGGCCTGGGTTTCGGTACGGGCCTTGCGCAGCGAGTCGGCCTGCGCCTTGCCACGGCCTTCTGCGACGGCTTCGGCGAAGTTGGCAAAGAGCACAGTGAACCAGAGCCAGAGGTTGATCTGGAAGGAGAAGGCGAGATTGCCGTTGCCTGAGACGAGGTCGCGTAGGAACAGAACGGTGGTCAGCGCCGAGACCGTAGCCACGACGAACATGACCGGGTTTTTGGCAAGCGCGCGGGGGTTGAGCTTGGTGAAAGCAGCACCCACGGCCGGAATGAGAATGCGAGAATCCATGATGCTCGCGGATTTTGCCTGGCTCATAAGAGACTCCAGCTTTGAAACGAGGATGGCGAACCGGATGGCCGGTCAGCCCTGTAAAATTCTGATTGCGCAGACGATGACGAGCAGGCCTGCCATCATCACCAGGATGATGTCGGTGCCCCGTGCCAGTCGCTCACGTTCACGTCCCGGCGTACCGGGACGTGAATTGAAGGCTTTGCGGAGCCTGTGACGGAGGATCATCGCATCACCTCAGAAGGTCTGACCGGCGACCATGACCAGGTGCTCGACAACAGGGCCAAGGGCCAGCGCCGGGAAGAAAGTCAGGCCGCCGACGATCAGGATCGTGCCGACGAGCAGACCGACGAAGAGCGGACCGTCAGTCGGGAAGGTGCCTGCCGAGGCTGGAACCGTCTTCTTGGTGATCAGTGAGCCTGCGATCGCAAGCGCCGGGACGATGACCAGGAAGCGACCCATCAGCATGCCGATGCCGAGCGTCACGTTGTACCAGGGCGTGTTGCCCGTCAGACCGCCGAAAGCCGAGCCGTTGTTGGCCGCAGCCGACGTATAGGCATAGAGGATTTCGGAGAAGCCGTGCGGGCCGGCGGTGCCGATCGAGGCGACGGCGCTCGGAAGCACTGTTGCGATCGCGGTGAAGACCAGCATCGCAAGCGGCAGGCAAAGAATGGCGAGAACGGCCATCTTCATCTCCTTCGCCTCGATCTTCTTGCCGAGATATTCCGGCGTGCGGCCGACCATGAGGCCTGCCACGAAGACGGCGACGATGATGAACATCAGGATGCCGTAGAAGCCGGCACCCACACCGCCGACGATGACTTCGCCGAGTTGCATGTTGATCAGCGGGATCAGGCCGCCGAGCGCCGTGAAGCTGCCATGCATGGCGTTGACCGCGCCACAGGAGGCGGCCGTGGTGATGACCGCAAACAGCGAGGACATGGCGACACCGAAGCGGACTTCCTTGCCTTCCATGTTGCCGCCCTGCAGACCGAAGGCATGCATTAGCGGGTTGCCGGCAGCTTCCGCCCAGTAGGTGATGCCGACGCCGACGATGAAGAGCAGGCCCATGGAGGCGAGGATCGCCCAGCCCTGGCGCTGGTTGCCGACCATGCGGCCGAAGACGTTGGTAAAGGCTGCGCCGATCGCAAAGATCGACACCATCTGGATCATGTTCGAGATATTGTCGGGGTTCTCGAAGGGATGGGCGGAGTTGGCATTGAAGAAACCGCCGCCATTGGTGCCGAGCATCTTGATGGCAAGCTGCGAGGCGACGGGGCCGACGGCGATCGTCTGCTTGGTGCCTTCGAGCGTTGTCGCATCGACATAGGGGCCGAGCGTCTGCGGCACGCCGAGCCAGACATAGGCGAGCGTCAGCACGATGCAGATCGGCAGCAGAATGTAGAGCGTGGCGCGGATCATATCGACCCAGAAATTGCCGATCGCCTTGCCCGATGCGCGCGAGAAGGCGCGGATGAAGGCAACGGCAATCGCCATGCCTGTCGCAGCCGACACGAAGTTCTGGACGGTGAAGCCCATCATCTGTGTCAGATAGGACATGGTGCTTTCGCCACCGTAATTCTGCCAATTCGTATTGGAGACGAAGCTGACGGCGGTATTGAACGAAAGCTGCTCAGGCACGGCAGCCATGCCCGCTGGATTGTAAGGCAGCACGCCCTGCAGGCGCATCAGTGCATAAAGCACGATGACGCCCATCAGGTTGAACATCAGCATGGCGAAGGCATAGGAGGTCCAGTGCTGGTCTTCGCGTTCGCTGGTGCCGGCAACGGTGTAAAGTCCTCGTTCGATCGGAACGAGGACCGGTGAGAGAAATGTGCGCTCGCCGCTGAAGACACGCGTCATGTAACCGCCGAGCGGTTTGACGAGCACGAGGACGATCCCGCAATAAAGCAGGATCTGAAGCCATCCGTTGAGGGTCATGGGAGGAAACTTTCAGTACCTGGCTGCTTCTGGATGAGAAGCACCGGCTCTTTCAGAAACGTTCTGGGCGGATGAGAGCGTAGGTGAGGTAGACGGTGAGAAACACGGTCACGGCACCGCTCAAGACATAATCGAGGGTCATCTGTTCTCTCCTGTCAAAGCCTGTCACAGGCGCGCGTATAGGCAAAGCAAAGTCCGAAGAATACGACTGCAGTGCCGAGTAGAATTATATCCATCATCGATCTTGACTCCGGTTTGTTATTCTTGGAGTCAGACAAGACAAAGGGCGCCGGCTCAGTGGAAACGACACCATTTATGCTTTCTGGCGTGGAGATGATCTTTGCGATCTCTCGGACATTAATATGCGGCCGAAGCGCATAAAGGTTCGAGATTGCATCGGAGGCATCAATATAAAAATCTTATAAATGCCTTTATGCGGCCAAGGGCGCGATTAGGGCCGCCCCATAGACAAAAAAGCCGTGCCCGGAGGGCACGGCGCAATTTCGAACAGCTTGATATCGGAAGGTTCAGGGATCGACCCGGAACTGGTAGTGGCCCTCAGCGCTGTGGCCATCCATAGAGAGTACTCGCCAGTTGAGCGTATAGACGCCAGCCGCCATGGACGGATCGAGCGGGACCTTGAAGACGGAGCCTTCCGGTCCCGAAAGAAACGGCTTGCCGGTCGGCAATGTCAGGCCCTGGGCATCGAGAAGGGTTGCGGTCGAGCGGGCGAGATCGACAGGGCCGGTGAAGGTGAGCTCGAGATTGGCCGGCACCAGCTTTTCTTCTTGCTGCGGCGGCGGAAGCGATGCTTCTTCGATCGCCGCAGACGCCGCGTTTGCGGCAAAGAGAAGAGATGCGAACAGGCAGAATGACACAATCGATTTCATGACGGTCTTCCTTACGTTGCCGATCCGCATGGTGTCGGGAGCGTCATGCCCCCGCCACGCCATGCCGGCGCATGCTTAATAACGCTGTGGAGGGCGATTTCGATCCCTTGCCCGTGCAATAACCCGCACCGGCTGAAGCAGCGGCTGCGGCTGGCGGCCTTCCTGGAGTGCAGCAACAGCCTCATCCAACAGGTTGCGCCAGATTTCGCGGAGCTGTCGCTTGATCTGCGAGTTGGAAGACAGGTTTCTGCCGACATTGTCGTTGTCGTGCTTCATCGCTTTTCTCCTTCCCACTTGTCGTGGTCGTTGATGATCAATGTAGTCCTCGCCGGGCTTTTGTGGAATCATACGGACGTCTAGGGCGAGCTTATCTTTCGGGTGATAATTATGTGAGCATTTCGTCACATAATGAGCAAAAGCCTGATGGAGATGATTGAATTGCTCCGCCTTGCGGTCTTATAGTCGCCGCAACGGCGCCCCATGAATCGCGGGAGCCATAGGGAAGGAAACCGATCATGACCAAAGTCCGTGCGCTGGTACTGGAGCGCCAGCATGAGCTTGCGCTTCGCGATATCGATCTGCCTCTGGAGACAGGCCCCGGGCAGGTGAAGATCAAGATCCATACCGTGGGTGTCTGCGGCTCCGACGTGCACTATTATACGCATGGCAAGATCGGCCCCTTCATCGTCAACGAGCCGATGGTGCTCGGCCATGAGGCGGCAGGCACTGTGGTCGAGGTCGGCGCCGGCGTGACTCATCTGAAAGTCGGCGATCGCGTCTGCATGGAACCCGGCATTCCCGATCCCAATTCCAAGGCAAGCCGGCTCGGCATGTACAATGTCGATCCGGCCGTTACCTTCTGGGCGACGCCGCCGATCCACGGCGTGCTGACGCCTGAGGTCGTGCATCCGGCCAATTATACGTTCAAGCTGCCGGATAATGTCAGCTTCGCTGAAGGCGCGATGGTCGAGCCTTTCGCGGTCGGAATGCAGGCAGCCACCAAGGCGAAGATTGCACCCGGCGACACGGCCGTTGTCCTCGGCGCCGGCCCGATCGGCACCATGGTTGCGATTGCTGCCCTTGCCGGCGGCTGCGCCCGCGCGATCGTCGCCGACCTCGCCCAGCCGAAACTCGATATTGCTGCACAATACCAGGGCGTTATCCCGGTCAATATCCGCGAAAAAAATCTCGCCGAGGAAGTCAGCCGGTTGACCGATGGCTGGGGTGCGGATGTGGTCTTCGAATGCTCGGGCTCGCCGAAGGCCTGGGAGACGATCATGGCGCTTGCGCGCCCGGGCGGCGTCATCGTCGCCGTCGGCCTGCCGGTCAACCCTGTTGGTTTCGACGTCTCGACGGCCTCCACCAAGGAAATCCGCATCGAGACGGTGTTCCGTTACGCCCATCAATATGAGCGCTCGATCGCGCTGCTCGGCTCGGGTCGTGTCGACCTGAAGCCGCTGATATCAGAGACCTTCACCTTCGAGGAGTCGATCAAGGCTTTTGACCGCGCGGTCGAGGCGCGCCCGAGCGATGTCAAGCTGCAGATCGTCATGGACTGAGGCCCTCTACGGGTACTTGATCCCAAATTTCGTCTTGCGAAGCACCAGCGCCGCGCCCGCGATAAGGGCCGCGGCACCGAGTGCGATCAGCAGATGATGATGCAGCGGCAGGCGACCGAATATCTGGTGAATCCCGTGCCCGAAGGCATAGCCGAGTGCCGTGAAAAGCTGGCCCCAGATGAGCGCCGCCAGAAGGTTGAGCACGAGGAACCTCTGCGTCGATATATGCGTCGTGCCGATGACGATCGGGCTGATCGTCCGCAATCCCACGAGAAAGCGGAACGCAAAAATGAACCCGGTCGGATATTTTTCGAGAAGTTGCGTGACCCGCGCGAGCGCCGGCGTCTCCATCACGCGGCGAACGAAGCTCCATTGGGCGGCATAGCGGCCGGCAAAGAACCACATCTGATCTCCGGCGAATGACCCCGCCGAGGCCGCCATTGAGGCGGCCCAATAGGTCAGAAGGTCACGATGCGCGATGACGCCGCCGAGAAAGGCGGCAGTTTCCCCTTCAAAGGCGGTGCCGAGAAAAATCGCCGGGAGGCCGTAATTTTCGATCAGCAGTTCAATATTCAATGACCGGTCTCCGGCTGATTACGATCTTCGGGGATCAGGTCGCCTTCAAATCACCCAGCAGCGTCGGGATCAATTCCGAAACGGTAGGATGTATCGGCACGGACCATCGTAGCACCGGATAGGTCGTGCCGGCATTCATGGCATCGATGAAGCCGTGGATCGCCTCGTCGCCCTCGATGCCGAGAATGGCTGCACCTAGGATTTCCTTGGTCTCGGCATCTGCGACCACCTTCATGAAGCCCTTGGTTTCGCCGCGCTCATTGGCGCGGCCGACCCGGCTCATCGGGCGGGTCGAGACCATGATCTTGCGGCCTGAGGCGCGTGCCTGCTTTTCTGTCATGCCGACGCGGCCGAGCGGCGGGTCGATATAGAGGGCATAGGCCAGAATGCGGCTCGACACCTTGCGATCGTCGCCGTCAAGCAGATTGGCTGCGGCAATCTCGAAGTCATTGTAGGAGGTATGGGTGAAGGCGCCGTGGCCGTTGCAGTCCCCGAGCGCCCAGATGCCTTCGACATTGGTGGCCAGCCGGTCGTCGACGGTGATGAAGCCGCGCTTGTCGGTGGCCACGCCGGCGGCATCGAGGCCGAGGTCGTCGGTATTCGCCGTCCGGCCGGTGGCGATAAGCACATGGCTTGCCTCGATCGTTTCGGAGTCGGCCGTGACGGTTGCACTATTGGCGCCCTTGGCGAAGCGGATGTCCTTGACGTCGGTATGGACCTTTATGCCCTCGGATCTCAAGATATCGGCGATCGCATCGGAAATATCTTCGTCCTCGCGGGAGGCGAGTTTTGGGCCGCGCTCGATCACCGTCACTTCTGCCCCGAAACGTCGGTACATTTGCGCAAATTCCAAGCCGATATAGCTGCCGCCGATAATCGCGAGATGCTTCGGCAGGATGTCGAGATGGATGATGCCGGTGCTGGTCAGATAGTCGATATCGGCAAGACCCGGCATATCGGGGATCGTCGGGCGGGCGCCGACATTGAGGAAAATCTTCGGTGCCGTCAGCGTCTCGCCGTTGACGACGACTTCTTTCGGGCCTGTGAAGCGGGCATGGCCGTAGATGACTGTCATAGTCTTCATGCCGCCGAACCAGCCGCTTAAACCGTTGCGGGCCTCCATGATGATCGTCTCTGCGCGAGCGCGCACGGTCTTCATGTCGATTGCGATTTCGCCTGGAATGTGCACGCCGTAATCGGCGCCGTGCCGCGCCACATATGCGGCGCGGGCGCTTGCTACCAGTGTCTTTGTCGGCATGCAGCCTGCATTGACGCAGGTGCCACCAAGGAACTTGCGTTCGATCAGCGCCACCTTCATGCCCGTTTCCGCCATGCGGGCGGCGAGGAATGGGCCGGCCTGGCCGGCGCCGATGACGATTGCGTCGAAGCTCTTCATCAGACTGCCCAAGCGACGATAATGGCGCCGATGACCGCAACGGCATCCTCGAGCAGGGCTGCCGGACGATCCTGGCCGAAGGAGGCTGCGAGCTTGCCGCGCGCGGCTGCACCGCCGAGCGTGCCGATGACCGCGCCGATGATGCCGGCGATCAGGCCGGCGAAGAGCAGGCTGCTTGCGGCGCCGATGACGGCACCGCACAGCGCGCCAACGATGATGCGGGTGGCGAACTGGATCGGCACCTTGCGCGAGGGGGTGGAGGGCAACTGGTCGGTGATGAGCTCAATGATGGCAAGCGCCGTGAAGATCCACGGCGTCCACTTGTAGCCCATGAAGGCCAGCGGCGTCTGAGAGATATCGAACCAGCCGAGTGCTGCGCCCCAGGCGATGGCGGCAGGTGCGGTCATGGCGCGAAGACCGGCAATGACGCCGATCAGAAGTGCGAGCAGCAGAAGCATATGCAAATCCCCCTTGCACCGCCGGCCTCTCTGCCGCGGCAAGGGGAGGTTTGCACATTGTTGTCAAGGTTGCAATTCGCCTTGCGCGCCACTGAATTAGTTGGAGAAGGCGGCAATGCCTGTGATCGCACGACCGAGAATAAGCGCATGAATGTCATGCGTTCCCTCGTAGGTGTTGACCACTTCGAGATTGACGAGGTGGCGAGCGACGCCGAACTCGTCGGAAATACCATTGCCGCCCAGCATGTCGCGGGCTGCACGGGCAATCTCCAGTGCCTTGCCGCAGGAATTGCGCTTGAGGATCGACGTTAGTTCGACGGGCGGATGGCCCTCTTCCTTCATGCGGCCGAGACGCAAACATCCCTGAAGACCGAGCGAAATTTCGGTTGCCATATCGGCAAGCTTCTTCTGGATGAGCTGGTTGGCGGCGAGCGGCCGGCCGAACTGCTGGCGGTCCAGCGTATATTGCCGGGCCGTCGCATAACAGGCTTCGGCCGCACCCAGCGCCCCCCAGGCGATGCCGAAGCGAGCGGAGTTGAGGCAGGTGAAAGGTCCTTTGAGGCCGCTGACGTCGGGTAGCAGATTCTCGTCCGGCACGAAGACATTGTCCATCACGACTTCGCCTGTGATCGAGGCGCGAAGCCCAACCTTGCCCTGGATCTTCGGGGCTGAGAGACCCTTCCAGCCCTTTTCCAGGATGAAACCGCGGATGAGTCCATCCTCGGTCTTTGCCCAGACGACGAAGACATCGGCAATCGGCGCGTTCGAGATCCAGGTCTTGGAGCCCGTTAGGTTATAACCGCCATCGACCTTCTTTGCCCGCGTCGCCATGGAGCCTGGATCGGAGCCGTGATTGGGCTCGGTCAGGCCAAAACATCCGATCCGTTCGCCGGTCGCAAGTTTCGGCAGATATTTCTTCTTCTGCTCTTCGGAGCCGAAGGCGTCGATCGGCACCATGACGAGCGAGGACTGCACGCTCATCATCGAACGGTAACCGCTGTCGACCCGCTCCACTTCGCGGGCGATCAGGCCGTAAGCGACGTAGCCGAGGCCAGCGCCGCCATATTCCGGATCGATCGTGGGGCCGAGAAGGCCGAGTTCGCCCATCTCCCGGAATATCTCCGGATCGGTCTTCTCGTTGCGAAAGGCTTCGAGGACACGGGGGCCGAGCTTTTCCTGCGCATAGGCATGGGCGGTCTCCTGCACCATGCGCTCCTCGTCGGTCAGTTGCTCCACCAGCCGGAAAGGATCGGTCCAGTCGAAAACCTCGCGCGCGTGCTGCATGTCCAGTCTCCTCACCACTGTTCAGGGTCATTCTAAAGGCATGCCTGATTTAAAGTCGCATAGACCCGCCCGTTTGCGGCGTCAACAAGGCGGTCATCGTGCCAAAGATGCAGCACCCATCTTTTCAAACGGCGGCTGGTGCGCCAGTTTGCGCGCGACGGATTCTCGCCAGATAGATTCTGGCCAGATAGATTCTGGAGTGAGGAGGCAGGCATGTCATCGAGCGATCTTTTCGTATCGGCCGAAAGCGCCGAATGGGTAAACCCCGAGCCAGGTGTGACCCGCCGCATCATGACCTATTTGCCCGAGATGATGATGGTGGAAGTGGCCTTCGAGGCTGGCGCCGTGGGAGCTGCCCATTTCCATCCGCATATCCAGGCAAGCTATGTTGCTGAGGGAAGCTTCGAGGTGACGATCGATGGCCGCACCGAAGTGCTGAAGCAGGGTGGCAGTTTCATTGTGCCGCCTAATCTCGTCCATGGCGTCAAGGCGCTGGAAAAGGGTCGGCTGATCGATACCTTCACCCCGCATCGCGCCGAATTCCTGAAATAGTCACACCTCTGCCTTCGCCTTTCGTGCTGTGCCGATATAAGGTGGGATGAAACAGGCGTCTTCGCTGCGTGCCGTTTCCCTCAAGAAGTCGATGACGGCGCGCACACGTGGCGCCTGCTTCAAATCTCTGTGGCAGGTGATCCAGTAGTGCCGCTTGAGGTCGATCTCGTCGGGCAGCACGCGCACCAGTTCGGGATAACGACAGGCGAAGAAATAGGGCAGAATGCCGAGGCCAAGGCCGTTTCTGGTGGCCGTCAACTGCGCGAAGATGCTGGAACTTTGGAATTGCGGCTTGATGCGCGGATGCACGTCGCCAAGATAATCGAGCCCCGGTGCGAAGATCATTTCCTCGATATAGCTGATGAAGGGGTGGTTCAGCAGGTCATCGCGCGTGCTAATGGGTGCTGCGCGGGCGAGATAGTCGCGCGAGGCGTAGACCTGCAGATGATAGTCCGTCAGCTTTTCTGCAAAGTAGGGGCCGCCTTTGGGCTCATCGAGGACGACGGAAATATCGGCCTCCTTGCGGGAGAGCGACATGATCTGCTGGATGGTGACGAGTTCCAGTGCCAGATGCGGATGGCGGGCGGCAAATTGCGGAAGGACGGTCGCAAAGAAGAAGTTGGCGAAACCTTCGGGAGCGCTGAGGCGGACGAGGCCGCGCTGGCTGAGCGAGCCATCGGCGAGATCGGCCCGCAGCCGCTCCGTTTCCTGTTCCATCTTCTCGGCGGTTTCGACAAAGCGCGTGCCCATGGCGGTCAGCACGTAACCACGCGGATTTCGTTCGAAGAGCTTGACCTTCAGCGCAAATTCCAGCCGATCGATGCGTCGCGAGACGGTCGCATGGCTGGAGCGCAGCTGCCGTGCAGCCGTCGAAAGCTGGCCGGTGCGGGCGACAGCTAGAAAAAACTGCAGATCGTCCCAAGTAAATTGCGAAGCGTGGGTCATCGGTGTCGCCGATCCGTCTACGTCTTTGGTCTAATGCCGCCCGGCAAAGAGAGCGTCGGGACTGTCGCCAGAGCGGCATTATGACGGGTTCTGTTCAAAAACGAGCAGATACTGTTTGGAATTAGATGTAAACCGCCAGTTGCCTCATGGAGGAAATTCCGTGATCGTAAGGGCGGAGCGGCCGCTTTGAGGAGAGCGGGTCGCCAAATTTGAACAGATTCGCGATCTGGCCAATCTCTGGGAGGAGAGAATATGCGAAAGAATTTCATTGCGTCCGTTGCATTTTTGCTTGCAAGCAGCACCGCCGTGTTTGCCCAAAGTGCTGCCATTTCCGATGGTAAGGTCAAGATCGGCATTCTGAACGACCAGTCGGGCGTTTATGCCGACTTCGGTGGCAAGTCCTCTGTCGAGGCTGCGAAGATGGCCGTCGAGGACTTCGGTGGCAAGGTACTCGACATGCCGGTCGAGATCGTCGATGCCGACCATCAGAACAAGCCTGATATCGCCTCCAACATTGCCCGCCAGTGGTATGACACCGAACAGGTCGATGCCATCATGGAGCTGACGACCTCTTCCGTGGCTCTTGCTGTGCAGGCCATCGCCAAGGAAAAGAAGAAGATCGATATCGTTACCGGTGCTGCGACAACGGATCTCACCGGCAAGGCCTGCTCGCCCTACGGATTCCATTGGGCCTATGACACCCATGCTCTGGCCGTCGGCACCGGCGGTGCGCTGGTCAAACAGGGCGGCGACAGCTGGTTCTTTCTGACGGCGGACTATGCCTTCGGCTATTCGCTTGAACAGCAGACCACCGATTACGTGAAGGCGAGCGGCGGCACGGTCGTCGGTTCGGTGCGCCATCCCTTGTCGACCCAGGACTTCTCGTCCTTCCTGCTGCAGGCGCAATCATCAGGCGCCAAGGTCATCGGCCTTGCCAATGCCGGTCTCGACACGTCGAACGCCATCAAGCAGGCCGCTGAATTCGGCATCACCCAGGGCGGCCAGCATCTGGCGGCGCTGCTCTTCACGCTTGCCGAAGTTCATGGCTTGGGCATGGAGGCCGCGCAGGGCCTTACGCTGACGGAAGGCTATTACTGGAACCGCGATGACCAGAGCCGGGAATTCGCCAAGAAGTTCTTCGCCCGCACCGGTAAAATGCCAAACATGGTCCACACCGGCACCTATTCGGCCGTCCTGCAGTATCTGAAGGCGATCCAGAAGGCCGGCACGGATGAGACGGAAGCCGTCGCCAAGCAGCTTCATGAAATGCCCGTCGACGATGTCTTCGGCCGTGGCGGCACGGTCGGCCCGAACGGCCGCATGATCCACGATATGTATCTGTTGCAGGTCAAGAAGCCCGCCGAAAGCAAGGAGCCGTGGGACTATTTCAACGTTCTCGCCACCATTCCGGGCAAGGAAGCCTATATCGACCCCGCCAAGAGCGGCTGCGATCTGGTGAAGTGAACAATGGCGGTTTCCGCAATTGAAACTCAGGCCAAGCCGCGGGTAGTGCTTTCCGCCCGCGGCCTGCGCCGTGATTTCGGCGGCTTCACGGCCGTCAAGAATGTCGATCTCGATGTGCATGATGCGAGCGTGCATGCACTGATCGGGCCGAACGGTGCAGGCAAGACGACGGTGTTCAACCTGCTCACCAAGTTCCTGCAGCCGACATCAGGCACTATCACGCTGATGGGGACTGACATCACCAGGACGCCGCCGGACCGGGTGGCGCGCATGGGCCTCGTCCGCTCATTCCAGATCTCTGCCGTCTTCCCCCATCTTTCCGTGCTCGACAATGTTCGGGTCGCCCTGCAGCGGCCGAACAATCTGTCCACGCAGTTCTGGCGGCCGCTTTCGGCGCTCGACAGTCTGAACGACCGGGCCGAGCAATTGCTTGCCAGTGTCGGGCTTTCCAAGGAGCGCGATCATATCGCCGCCGATCTTTCTTATGGCCGCAAGCGCGTGCTTGAAATCGCCACAACGCTGGCGCTCGATCCGAAAGTGCTGCTGCTCGACGAGCCGATGGCCGGGATGGGGCAGGAGGATGTCAGCGTCGTCTCCGCCATCATCCGCGATGTCGCCCGCGACCGAGCGGTTTTGATGGTCGAGCACAATCTCTCCGTAGTCGCCAATATCTGCCGGCATGTGACCGTGCTGCAGCGTGGTGAAATCCTCGCCGAGGGCGACTATGCGACCGTCAGCCAGGACGAGCGTGTCCGGCAGGCCTACATTGGCACGGAGGAGCACCACTGATGGCGCCGCTTCTCGAAATTCAGGGTCTGAATGCCTGGTATGGCGAAAGCCATATCCTGCACGGGATCGACATGACGGTCGCTGAGGGCGAGATGATCACCATTCTCGGCCGCAATGGCGTTGGCAAGACGACAACTTTGCGCACCATCACCGGTATTGTGCGCTCCCGAAAGGGTACGATTAGCTTTGCCGGCACGGATATGATGCAGGTGCCGCTGCACAAGACCGCACATAAGGGTATCGGGTTCGTGCCGGAGGAGCGCGGCATCTTCGCGACGCTGACGGTTTCGGAAAATCTGATGCTGCCGCCTGTTGTGGCGCCAGGTGGCATGACCCTCGATGAAATCTACGAGCTCTTTCCAAACCTTTATGAGCGGCGCACGAGTTCCGGCACCAAGCTTTCGGGCGGTGAGCAGCAGATGCTGGCGATCGCCCGCATCCTGCGCACCGGCGTGCGCCTGCTGTTGCTCGATGAGCCGACCGAGGGGTTGGCGCCTGTTATCGTCCAGCGTATTGGCGAGGTTTTGAAGACGCTGAAGGAACGCGGCATGACCATCGTGCTCGTCGAACAGAATTTCCGCTTTGCAAGCCGTATTGCCGATCGCTTCTATCTGATGGATCATGGCCAGATGGTCTCGGAATTCCCGGTCGGCGAACTGCCGCAGCGCATGGATATGCTGCACAAGGTTCTGGGAGTGTGACGCGATGACGATGATCTTCGGCATTCCCTTGCAGGCGCTGCTCGGCCAGCTGCTGATCGGCCTGATCAACGGGTCGTTCTATGCACTGCTGAGCCTTGGTCTTGCGATCATTTTCGGTCTTCTGCGCGTCATCAACTTCGCGCACGGCGCCCAGTATATGCTCGGCGCCTTCGTCGCCTACCTGCTCTTGAATTATCTCGGTATCGGCTACTGGCCGTCGCTGATCCTGGCGCCCGTCATCGTCGGGCTTGCCGGCGCCGTCATCGAGCGGCTCTTCTTGCGTCGGCTCTACGATCTCGATCCGCTCTACGGCCTGCTCTTCACCTTCGGTCTGGCGCTCGCCGTCGAAGGCACGTTCCGTTATCTATACGGCTCGTCGGGCCAGCCCTATGCGACGCCGCCGGCCCTTGCCGGCGGCATGAACCTCGGCTTCATGTTCCTGCCGATCTATCGCGGTTGGGTGGTCGTCGTTTCGCTCGTCGTCTGCATCGGCATCTGGCTGCTGATCGAAAAGACCAAGCTCGGGGCCTATCTGCGCTCGGCGACGGAAAATGCTACTCTTGTTCAGGCCTTCGGCGTCAACGTGCCGGTTCTCCTGACCTTCACATATGCGCTTGGCGCTGGCCTTGCCGCTTTTGCCGGTGTGCTCGCAGCACCCATCTATCAGGTCTCGCCGCTAATGGGCTCGAACATGATCATCGTCGTCTTTGCCGTGGTCGTGGTCGGTGGGATGGGTTCGATCATGGGCGCCATCATCACCGGCTATGTGCTTGGCATCGCGGAGGGCCTGACCAAGGTCTTCTATCCGGAGGCCTCCAATATCGTCATCTTCGTCATCATGGCGATCGTGCTTCTCATCAGGCCCGCGGGCCTCTTCGGCCGGGATGCGTGACATGGCTGACATCACCGAAACCATCCGAACGGAAAAGAGCCGCACCGCACTTTCGGTGCAGACAGGGTTCCTGATCATCGGGTTGCTACTTCTGCTGCTGGCGCCCTTCTTCTTCTACCCGATCTTCCTGATGAAGCTGCTCTGCTTCGCGCTCTTTGCCTGTGCCTTCAACCTGTTGCTCGGCTATACCGGCCTGCTTTCCTTCGCCCATGCGACTTTTTTCGGCGGGGCTGCTTATTTCACCGCCTATACAGTAAAGAGTTGGGGATTTCCGCCGGAACTCGGTATTCTCGTCGGCGTTGCCGGGGCGGCCCTTCTCGGCCTCGTCATGGGCTTCTTCGCGATCCGCCGGCAGGGCATCTATTTCGCCATGATCACGCTGGCGCTCTCGCAGATGTTCTTCTTCTTCTGCCTGCAGGCAAAATTTACTGAAGGCGAGGACGGTATCCAGTCCGTGCCGCGCGGCCACCTCTTCGGCTTCATCGATCTCAACAGCTCCACCAACATGTACTATTTCGTGCTGGCGGTGTTCCTGATCGGGCTGCTCATTATCTGGCGCTTCATCAATTCGCCCTTCGGCATGATCCTGAAATCGATCCGCGAGAACGAGCAACGGGCGATCTCGCTCGGCTATTCCGTGGCGCGCTACAAGCTCGGCGCTTTCGTGATGTCGGCAGCCCTTGCCGGGCTTGCCGGATCGGTCAAATCGCTGGTCTTCCAGTTTGCGACGCTGACGGATGTTGCCTGGCAGATGTCGGGCGAGGTGATCCTGATGACGCTGCTCGGCGGCATCGGCACGCTGATCGGCCCGGTTTTCGGTGCAGGCCTCGTCGTGACGCTGCAGAACTATCTCGCTACCTCGGAATTTCCGGTGACGATCATCACCGGCGTGGTCTTCATGATCTGCGTGCTGATCTTCCGCCGCGGCATTGTCGGTGAATTCTATGCCTCTCGGCTCGGGCGTAAACTGGGCTTTGTCTATCGCCGCTGAACGGGCGGACCTCTTTCCTGCAACGGGAAAGGATGTGCAGCGGCGCCGCGAAATCCCGCCTCCTCGGGCCCGGGGAGGCGGGACGCAGCCATTTCGGAGTGCATGATCCATGGATCGCTATGACTATATCATCATCGGGGCAGGCAGCGCCGGCTGCGTGCTCGCAAACCGGCTATCAGCCGACCGCAATACAAGGGTCTTGCTGCTGGAGGCTGGTGGCAACGACAATTATCACTGGATCCACATTCCCGTCGGCTATCTCTATTGCATCAACAATCCGCGCACCGATTGGTGCTTTGCCACCGCACCCGAGGACGGGCTGAACGGACGGGCGCTGAACTACCCGCGCGGCAAGGTACTCGGCGGCTGCTCCTCGATCAACGGCATGATCTACATGCGCGGCCAGGCCCGCGATTACGATCTTTGGCGGCAGATGGGTTGCACCGGCTGGGGCTGGGATGATGTCCTGCCTTACTTCCGCAAATCGGAGGATCATTATCAGGGCGAGGATGAGATGCATGGCGCTGGCGGCGAATGGCGCGTGGAAAAGGCGCGCGTGCGCTGGGCCGTGCTCGACGCCTTCCAGCAGGCGGCCAGGGAAGCCGGCATTCCGGAAACGGCGGATTTCAACCGCGGCAGCAACGAAGGTTCCGGCTATTTCGACGTAAACCAGCGTTCCGGCATTCGCTGGAATACGACGAAGGCCTTTTTGCGCCCGGCGATGAAACGCGGCAACCTGACTGTGACGACCAAGGCGCAGGTGCGGCGGCTGCTGGTCGAGGAAGGCGCCGTTGTCGGCGTCGAGTTCCAGCACGGCGGTACGGCCAAGCGTGCCTATGCCGCGAAGGAAACCGTGCTGTCGGCGGGCTCCATCGGTTCGCCGCATATTCTGGAACTTTCCGGCATCGGCCGCGGAGAGGTTCTGCATCAAGCCGGCATTGATGTGCTGACCGAGGTCAAGGGCGTCGGCGAAAACCTGCAGGATCATCTGCAGCTTCGACTGGCCTATAAGGTAACAGGCGTGCCCACGCTCAATGAAAAGGCGTCGAAGCTGATCGGTAAGGCGGCGATCGGGCTCGAATATCTCATGCATCGGTCCGGTCCGATGGCGATGGCGCCGAGCCAGCTCGGAATCTTCACCCGTTCCGGCCCGGACAAGGAAACGCCGGATCTTCAGTACCACGTGCAGCCGGTGTCGCTCGATAAGTTCGGCGATCCCGTCCACGCCTTCCCGGCGATCACGGCGAGCGTTTGCAACCTCAGGCCGGAAAGCCGGGGATCGGTGCATGTTTCCAGCCCGGATTTTGCCGCGCAACCGACCATTGCGCCAAGATACCTCTCGACGCAGCGCGATCGCGACATAGCTGTTCGTTCGATAAAGCTCACGCGCAGGATCGTTGCGCAGCCATCCTTTGCCCGGTTCCAACCGGAGGAATTCAAGCCGGGACCGAGCTATCAGAGCGAGGCGGAGCTGGAAAAGGCGGCGGGCGATATCGGCACGACGATCTTCCACCCGGTCGGTACCTGCCGCATGGGCATCGATCGGGACAGTGTGGTCGATCCGCGGCTAAGATTGCGGGCGCTCGGCAAGCTCAGGATCGCAGATGCGTCGGTGATGCCGGCCATCACCTCGGGCAACACCAATTCGCCGACGATCATGATCGCCGAAAAAGCGGCGGCCATGATCCTCGAGGACAACAGATAGGAGACGAGCATGGCAAGGATCGGATTTATCGGGCTTGGCAATATGGGCGGGCCGATGGCCGCCAATCTTGTCAAGGCCGGTCACGAGGTTCTCGGCTTCGATCTGGCCGCACCGGTGCTGAAGGCAGCCGAGGAGAGCGGCGTGAAGCCCGCCAGCCATGCCAGCCAGGCGGTCAAGGAGGCTGAGATCGTCATTACCATGCTGCCGCAGGGCAAGCATGTGCTGACGGCTTGGGCCGATATCCTGCAATCGGCGGCACAAGGCACACTGGTGATCGATTGCTCGACCATCGATGTCGAAAGCAGCCGCAAGGCCCATGAGATGGCGAAGGCCACGAGCTGCCTGTCGCTCGATGCGCCGGTTTCCGGCGGGACGGGTGGAGCGAGCGCCGGCACGCTGACCTTCATGGCCGGCGGCTCGGAAGAGGCCTTTGCCAAGGCAAAGCCGATCCTCGAGGCCATGGGTAAGAAGATCGTCCACTGCGGTGAGGCAGGTGCCGGACAGGCGGCGAAGATCTGCAACAACATGATCCTCGGCATTTCCATGGTCGGTGTCTGCGAAGCCTTCGTGCTGGCCGAAAAGCTCGGCCTTTCGCATCAGGCGCTCTTCGATGTCGCCTCCACCTCATCGGGCCAATGCTGGTCGATCAATACTTATTGCCCGGTGCCGGGACCAGTGCCGACTTCGCCGGCCAACAATGACTACAAGCCGGGTTTTGCCGCAGCACTGATGCTGAAGGATCTCAGGCTTTCGCAGGAGGCCGCACTCGCGAGCGGCGCATCTACGCCGCTCGGCGCGGAGGCCGCACAGCTCTACGCACTCTTCGAAAAGCTCGGCAATGGCGGCAGGGATTTCTCCGCCATCATCGAGATGTTCCGCGAAAAGACGTGAGGCGGATTTACCGCTCCCAGTAAGCGCCGATGCTCATCTTGTGGCGGTCATGGCCGCACTCGGTTTTGAGGAAATCGCGGATGCGCTTGGCCTCGGACCGTTCGCAGCCGGCCCAGACGAAAGTGTCGGCATCGGCGTCGGCCAGTGCGCCTTTGATGGCGCTTTCGATGAGACCCATGGTGCCGGCCGGCGCGCCGTTACGATGCATCCAGGTAAGGTCGATCGTGCCAGCGGATGGCAGCGGCAATTCTTCCGAGGGGCCATCGACTTCGAGGAATATACGCAACTGCGTTCCCACGGGAACTTCTGCGGCGATGCGCGAGATAGCGGGCAGTGCCGTCTCGTCTCCGGCAAGGATTATCGACGTGGCATCGGGGACGCCGCCGCCACCGGGCCCGAGCGCACCGGCGATATCGCCGGGCTGCGCATTCACTGCCCATTCGGCGCCGGGCATGTTTTCGCCTTCATGCAGCACAAAATCGATATCGATCTCGCCGCGTTCCAGATCGATGCTGCGGAATGTATAGATGCGCACAGTCAGCGCATCCTCATCCTTTGCCCATTCGATGCGGCCGTCCGAGCGCAGTTTCGGCCAGACGGGCGTGCGACCCTTCGGCGGAATGAGCAGACGGAAATGCAATCCGCCGTGAGCGAAATGCTTGGCATCGTCGCAAGCGACAGTCACCCGACGCATATGCGGGCTGATGTTGCGGGCGCTGACCACGCGGATCTCGCGCAGGTCCGGCAGGCGGTCCGCTTTTGGCGCGTCCGACCATGTGAGCTCCAGAGTCTCTTCTCCCGCGAATTGGAAGAGATGCTCGGCAAGCACCGAGCGGACATTCTGCAGCGCACGGGCACTCTTGCAGGAGAGTTCGATCGCAAGCTCCGGGCCGTCGTGGCGAATGTCCGCCTTGCCGATCGTCATCTCCAGCGTCACCAGATCGCCGTCGCGTTTGACGGTGCTGTGTTCGACGAAATGCGAGCAAAGCTCGTCGAGCATTCGGCCAGGATCGACGGCGATTGCGACGCCGGATGCAGTGAAACGTTCAGCCATCATTGTTTGATGTCCTTTCGCGAAAGCAGCCAGATGAGATAAGGCCCGCCGATCAGCGCCGCGAAGAGGCCGACCGGCACTTGATAGGGGTAGATGACGACGCGGGAGAGCCAGTCGGCCGTCATCAGCACGCCGGCGCCGAAGAGCACGCTTGCGGCAAGCTGATGGGTGGGCCGATGAAAGCAGGCAAGCCGTGCAAGATGCGGCGCGATAAGCCCAGTGAGGCTGAGCGGTCCGACGAGGAAGGAGGCGGTCGCCGTCATCAATGCGGCGAGGATCGCCAGCGCCAGCCGGCTTGCGCCGACGCGAAGGCCTAGCGCGCGGCTGGAATTGCCGCCAAGCGGCAGCATAGCCAGCCAGCGGCCGAGGAAGGGCAGTGGTGCCACCAGCACGATAAGAGAGATCAGCGCCGTCCAGGCTTCGAAGGCTCCGGCGCGGTTTGTCGATCCGGAAAGCCACGTGAGCAGAATATAGCCGCGCATGTCACCCTGCGCGAGTACCATGGTGACGATCGCCATACCGAAGGCACCGATGCCGACGCCGGCAAGTAGCATGCGCTCCGGCGAGAACTGCGCGCGAGCCGAAATGGCGATCATCGCCCCGAAGGCCGCGAGTGCGCCGAGCGCCATGGCAAGCAGCATGACGACGGGCGAGGGGAAGCCGAAGAGGAAAAGCGCGATGGTCAGCCCCGCGCCGGCGCCGCTGCTGATGCCGAGCACTTCCGGACTTGCGATCGGATTGCCGGTCACGCGCTGCATTATGAAACCGGCTGTCGCGAGCATGCCGCCGGCGCCGGCCGCAACGATGGTGCGCGGCAGGCGGAAGGGCAGCAGATCGGTGAAGAGCATACCGGTGGCGAAATGCCAGCCGTCAACGGCTGGGCCGAGGGTGAGGAAGATGATAAAGAGCAAAATGATCGCAGCAGAGAGTCCAGCGAGAGTGACCAGAGGCTTGGACAGCCTCTTGAGGGCCGCAGTCGACTGCGCGGCAACGGCCGAGACGGAATGGACGCGCGGCAACAGGAAAAGCAGCAGCGGTCCGCCAAGCAGGGCGGTTGCGGCGCCGGTCGGGGCAAGATCGGTGAAGCCGGGGCCGAGGATCTGTGTCAAGCAATCGGTGAAGAATAACAGACCAGCACCCGTCAGTGGTGCTGCGATCGTCAGGATCCCGGTGCTGCGCGCGCCGAAGAGCCTTGCAATTGCGGGGGCAGCAAGTCCGAGGAAGCCGATGACGCCTATTTCGGCGGTGACCGAGGCTGCGAGCCAGACGGCAAGAGCGAGAATGGCAAAGCGCGCGGAATGCAGCGCGAGGCCGAGGCTCCTGGCGCTCTTGTCATCGAGTGTCAGAATGCGGAGTGGCCGTACGAGCAGCATGGCGGCAGCGAAACCGAGGATGAGGCGCGGCCCGAGTGAAAGCACGCTAGTCCAGTCCTGCTGGCTGAGCGAACCGGCGCCCCAGATATAAATCGACATGGCATATTCGCCGCGCGCCAGGATGAGCGTAACGCTCAAGGCAGCGGCAATCATGCTGACGATCATGCCCGAGAGCGCGACAGTGACCGGATCGAGCCCGCGTCGCCAGCTGAGCGCCAGCACGATTGCGACGGCGCTGAGCCCGCCGCCGAAGGCGACAATCTCACGCGAAAACCCGATCAGCAGTGGCGAGAAGCTGAGGGCGGCCGTCATCGCCAGTTCCGCGCCAGAGGCAATGCCGAGCGTCGAGGCATCGGCGATCGGATTGCGCAGCACGCGCTGCAGCAGCGTACCGGAAAGGCCGAGTGCTGCACCCGCGATCAGCGCCAGCACGGCGCGAGGCAGAATGCTGTTCCAGAACAACACGCCATCGAGCACAGCGGCTTGAGCGGTGTCGCCGGGTACCTGCGGGCGCGTTGCGATTAGAAGCGTGAAGGCAGCGACGCAGAGAACTGGTAGCACGATTGCGGCAAACGGAATGCTCTGGCCGCGGGCAGGTCGGGCGAGACTAACCATTCCATGCATAGCCAAGCCCCTCCTGCAAAAGATCGGCAAAGCGCAGGGCTGCCGGCAAAGCGCCGTAGGGATTGATGGAGCCGAGCATCAGCACGCGCTTCTCGCGCACGGCCGGCAGCGCATTCCAGAAGGCGCTGGTCGAAAGCGTGGCAAGCGCATCGGCCGGCTGCGGTGCGATCATCACGATCCAGGCATCCGGCATGGAGGCCAGCGTCTCGATGCCGACGGGCGCGGCGGCCGAATAGCTGGTCGCGCCCTGCCAGGCATTGGTAAGGCCGACGCGCTTCAGCACCTCACCGAACATGCTATCAGAGCCGAAGACGCGGAAATGCCTGGCGTCACCGAGATTGATCGGGATCACGGGGCGGCCGTCGCCGGCAGCAAAACCTGTCTTGTAACGATCGAGTTTGGCAGAAAGCTCCTCAGTGAGCTGCCTTGCGGCGGCAAGCTGCAGCCGTTCGCCGATCGCGATCGTTGCCTGTTCGGCAAGCGCATAGGGGCTTTCGCCCGGCTTGTAGATCGCATGGCTTTCGACAGGCGCGATCGGCTGCATTCGGGCATCCGCCCAGGCGTAGAAATTCGAGTTGAAGATCAGCTCCGGGCGGGCAAACCGCAGCACTTCGAAATTCGGCGTGCCGCGCAAGCCAAGATCGGCGACGCCACCGGGAACGACAGGCGTTACCGCCACCTCGTGGAACTGCCGCAACTCCGTTCCTGCAACGACATTGGCGCCGATCGCTAGCAGGGTTTCGAGCAAGGCCCAATCGAGGGTCGCGACGCGCAGGCTGTCACCCGCCCGCAGGAGCGCGGGGGCCGAAAGCGTAGCCGCCGCACCGGCCAGAAACTGCCTGCGGAAGAACAATGCCATGGGCTACAACAGATAGCTGACCGGCTCGTTGCGAACCGGATGCGGGAAGACACCCATGCCGACACCGAAGATCGACTGCAGTTTGTCGGCCTGCATGATCTCGGCCGGCGTGCCTTCGGCGGTGATCTTGCCGTGGTTGAGTGCGATGATCGCGTCGCAATAGCGCGCAGCAAGATTGATGTCATGCAGCACGATGATGACTGTGAGCCCGCGCTCGTGGCTGAGTTCCTGCACCAGCGACAGCACGCTCGCCTGATGGGCGAGGTCTAACGCCGACGTGGGTTCGTCGAGCAGCAGGCAGCGGGCGTTCTGGGCAAGCATCATCGCGATCCAGGCACGCTGGCGCTCGCCACCGGACATGCTGGCGACCAGGCGGTCGGCAAAATCTTCAAGCTCGGTGCGGACGATCGCTTCCTCGACCATCTCGCGATCCGCTGCGCTGAAGCGGCCGAGCGTGCCGTGCCAGGGAAAACGGCCGAGCGCCACGAGTTCACGCACGGTCATGCCGTCGGTCGCCGGCGTGAATTGCGGCATATAGGCGACATGGCGGGCAAAGGCGCGGATGCCCCAGCCAGCCGCCGCCTTGCCGTCGAAGGAGATCGAACCATTCTTCGGGGCAATCTGCCGGGCGATGGTCTTGAGGAGTGTGCTTTTGCCGGAACCGTTGGGGCCGACGAGGCCGTAGATGCGGCCGGCTTCGAGCGTCAGATCGATGCCGTTGAGGATTGTTCTGGCGCCGATGGCATAGTCTATTCCGGAAAGGCTAAGGAAGGACGTGGACACGAGGAAACTCCGGCTTGGCTGCAAAAGGTTCGGGAGGGCCGAGCCCTCCCTTTATCGCAGCTTCCTGAAAAACTAAACTCTATTTGTCAACTTACCATTTCTTGCTGAGCTTGAAAGTGACCGTGCGTGCATCGCCATAACCGCAGACCGTCAGGCCTTGGCAGCTCGATACATATTCCTTGTCGAAGAGATTGGCGACGTTGAGCGAGGCGGCCCAGTTTTCCTTTTCGTAGCGGATGGCTGCGTCGAAAACTGTCGCTGCCGGCACCTTTTCGGTGTTCTGTTCGTCTGCCCATGACCAGCCCTGATGCCGAACGCCGGCGCCGAAGCTCAGGCCTTCCAGCGTGCCCGTCGTGACGAGGTAGTCGACCCAGAGCGAAGCCTTGACCTTCGGCGTGATGTAGGGAGACTTGCCGACGAGAAGGGGATTGGCTTCGTTTTCCAACACTTCCATGTCGGTATAATCGAGGCCGGCGGTGACCTTCCAGTTGTCGTTGACGTTGACCTTGCTTTCGAGTTCGAAGCCGCGTGAGCGTACCTTGCCGAGCTGGCTCTGCTCGAAGGTGATCGGATTGCTGACGGCATTGTTGCGCTTGTCGATCTGGAACACGGAAGCCGTGATAACGCCATCGAAGAAGATCGGCTCATATTTGACGCCACCTTCGATCTGATAGCCTTCCTCGGGCTTGAGGGGGCCGGAGATGCCGGTGCCGATCAGCGGATTAAAGAAGGAAGCCACGCTGACATAGGGCGTCAAGCCATTATCGAATTCGTAGGCGAGGCCGGCGCGACCGCTGACGGCATTATCGTCAGAATTATAAGACGTTCCGATGATGGCATCGGAATCGGTGTCGACGTAGTCATAGCGACCGTTCAACGTCAGCAACCAGCCACCGCCGAAATGGATCTGGTCCTGCCCGTATATGCCGAGCTGCCTTTGGGTGACGATCTGGTCGATCTGTGTGCTATTTACAGGCTGTGGCAGGCCATAGATCGGATCGGTAGCGCTGATCGGCGTCGCGGAGATCGGCCATGTCGGCCATTTCTGCAAATTGTCGAGCTTGTAATATTTATAGTCGAGGCCGACGAGCATGTTGTGCGTGGCGCCGCCAAACTCGGCTTCGCCTTCCAGTCGGTTATCTATGCCGAATGAATCGACGCCCGAGCGGCCTTCGAAGCCGATGCGGGCCAGCTCATAATTCGGTGCCGTCGGCGCACCGCCGACCCAGCCGTTGAGGTACGGGCCGATCTCGTGCTTGTCGAGTCGGCCGTAACGAAGATTCTGGGAGAACTTGATGCCATTGTCGAATTCGTGCTCGAATTCATAGCCCACCATCTTCTGAACATAGCTGCCGTCGTCGATATCAGGCTCGCCATAGAAGGCGTCGCGTGGGATCTTGCCGAAGGGGGCATCTACGACGGTGCCCTCATAAGGGAAGAAACCATTGCCTGTATGGACCTGATCGAGGCCGGCAAGATAGCCCCAGACGGTGAAGCTCGTCGCATCATCAGGCGCGATCTTCAGCTGCGGCATGATGAAACCGCGGAAATCATGGGAGAAATCCGAGTAGTTGTCACCGCCGGCGACCTTGCCGGTGACGCGGTAGGTCATGGTGTCGCTGGAGCCGACCTTGTCGGAAATGTCGAAACCGGTGAAGGCATTGCCGTTACTGTTGATGCCGATATCCGTATAATAGAGCGGCTCATCGAGCGGGCGCTTACGCACGAGATTGATGATGCCGCCCGGATTGGCGCCGCCGTAGAGCACGGAGGCCGGGCCTTTCAGAACTTCGACGCGCTCCAGCATGAAGGGATCGAGCTGGAAGCCGCCGAAACCGTAGCTAAAGAGGTTCAGGTTATCGAAGAAGACGCCGGTCTGTGTGGCGTTGAAGCCGCGGATGTAGAACCAGTCGGTATCGGGGTCATTGCCGAAGGGCTGGGTCGTCACGCCAGGC
Source organism: Rhizobium sp. KNZ14-9A (assembly GCF_056755015.1). NCBI lineage: Bacteria > Pseudomonadati > Pseudomonadota > Alphaproteobacteria > Hyphomicrobiales > Rhizobiaceae > Rhizobium > Rhizobium sp. KNZ14-9A. Next base: position 1,222,696 of record NZ_JBPGXB010000004.1, on the reverse strand, counting down.
GTGTAGAGTAGCGCCTCGTCGATCTTGTTGGTGATGCCGCGATCGTCCATTTCCTGCTTGCCGATGACCGAGACCGACTGCGGGATTTCGTTGATCGGCGTATCGCTCTTGGAGCCGGCAGACGAGGTCTTCGCGACATAACCTTTGACAGGAGCAGTGGCGCTATCGACGCCGCCCTGGATGACGATCGGCGCCAGTTGCGTCGGACTGGCGTCCTGAGCAAGAGCGGAGGATGCCGCCATGATGCCAGCGACGGCCGTTCCTGCCAGTAGATATGCCCTGAAGATGAGCCCCTTGGTCTGCGTTCGCATAGATTACCCCACTCGTGCCGCGACTTTTCCCGCCGCGGTATGGCCTTGAATAAGTCGAGTGTTTAACTCAAATTTAATTGGGCGGATTGTCGTGATCGGGTGGAAATTGAACGTTCTTGGGCAATTTTCCGCGCTGCACGCAAAAGCCCAAGCGTGTTGCAATTACGCAATCTGCGCCTTTTTCCAGTTCGCCGGCGTGGTCCCCAGATTCTTCCGGAAAACACGGGTGAAATGGGCCTGATCGGCAAAGCCGGTTTCCACAGCGATGGTTGTCAGGGGGTATTCACCGCGCACCAGCAGGTGTTTTGCGCGGTCGAGGCGGACATTGGTCTGATATTGATGCGGTGCCACGCCGGTCGAGGCCTTGAAGGCGTGGCTGAAATGCGATTGCGACAGGCCAGTGACCGATGCCAGTTCTTCCAGCCGGATATTGCGCAGGCAATTCTCCTCGATGAAATCGGTGGCGCGGCGCAATTGCCAGCCTGCAAGCTTGCTGCGCTTGCGCGGCTGCACCTTGGTAAGCTTCAGCACATCGATGATGAGGGAAAGCGATAGGCCATCGCCATAGAGATCATGCAGCGGCTGCGGATTGACGCATTCGGCGGCAATTAACTGGGCGAGCGACAACAGGCGCTCGTCGGAAAACAGGAGCTGGGCATTGGCAAGGCGCTGCGGATCGAGATCATCGCCGAGCCTTCGGCTGATGGTCTCGACATCGAAATGGATGTCGAGATGGCGCAGCGAATGCACATCCACCAGATCGGCCCAGACTTCCATGTCGGCCGGCACGTAGGAGATCGGCCGCTTTTCGGTGTCCTGCACCGTGCCGTGGGCGCGTGGCGAGAGCTTTACCCGCGAATTGCCCGGCCCACGCTTTTCAAGGAGGATGAAAAGCCGCGGGTCGCGCGATACGTAATAGCCACCGGAATGGGGAGCGCAGTCCACATCCCAGACATCCGCCACGATGCCGTTCCACACCCGGCGATTGACGCCCTTCGTGACGGAAAAGCCGTGAATTCTATTTTGCATGCGCGGTTGAAACGTCATTTCCACTTCCGCCTCCGGCCCGATGGCCGAAATAAACCTTCGTAATATACTCAAGTTTAATACAGGAGGCGGAGCGGGATGACAATCACCCAGTTTATGCGGGCAGAAATGCCCGTATCAGATGACGGAGAAGGTCAGTCGTGCGCTGTCGCCAAAGCGTATGTCGATCTCGCCGGGTTCGGTGAGTTCGACGGCGCCGCTGAGCGTGCCGGTCGTGACGAGCGCGCCGGATTTCAGGGAATCTTCCGGGCGCAGCGGGTCGTTGGCATAGTCGACCAGCCAGGTCACGACGTCGCCCTTCGGATGCTTGGCAAGACCGTCATAGATCGTCCTGCTGCCCTGGGTGACCTTCAGCGGCGTGCTTGCGGCCGTGTCGATGAAGCTCTTTGCAATGGAGGGGCCGAGCACGTAGCCGCTATTGCCGAGACGATCCGCGAGGAAGAGGAGGAAGGAGACAGCACCGCTTTCCTTGACCGCGCTGACCAACAGTTCGGCGCCGAGATAGGCGGTGGAAATTGCCTCCAGCACTTCGGCACGGCCGTAGGGTGCGCCGTTGCGGTAAGGAAGATCCTTGCCGAAGCGCACGGCGATTTCGGTTTCGAATTTCAGGCCCGGATTCCAGGCAATGGTCGCACCCGATACGGCTTCGGCATAGGGATGGAGAGGTGCGGTGACCGGCTGGCCCTCGGGCGAGGCCGTGACCTTCCAGGCGTTGCTCGCGACCTCTTCTTCGGCCTTCAGGAAGTTTTGCGCTTCCATCGCCTTGTGCAGGTCGCTCGGCAGCGGAAAGGCGCTCGTCGGCTCCTGCTTTCCGGCCTGGCGCAGGCTGTAGAGTTTGGCGGCCAGTGCGCGCGGGTCGAATGATTCAGTCATGCTGTTTCCTCCATCAAATCGAGAGGTGCCACACTAGCGGCGCGGCCGACATGAACAAGGGTAGTCTTGGAAAGACTGTTATTCCATCGCGGCGTACCAGCGCTCCCGATAGGCGGAGAGGCCCGGAATTGTCTGGGGTGAGAAGTGTTTTTCCACACCGGATACCGGCTTGATGCCGGCAAGAAGGGCCGCCCCCTGGCTGGTGCCGGTCGAGCCCGGCAGCGCCATCGTATCGCGGCCGGTGATTGCAGCAATCAGCGACAGATAGGTCTCGTTCAATGCGAAAGGGCCCTCGACGATGATTAGGCCCTTGGCGCCAATCAGCCCCAGGCAGGCCTCCGTCATCAATGCGAGATAGAGGCAGGCTGCGGCATAGCGCTCCTGCCGGCTCGCTCCGTCCGCGTGGATCCAACGGCTGACCTTGCCCGGAAAGGGACCGGAGCCCGGTGCCACATTCGGTAGCAGCAAGATGCCTTTCGCCACGACATCAGCGATGGCGGCTTTTGCCTCGGCATCGCCGACCTGACCGATCTCGGCCGAGAGAATTTCGAATTCGCGGCCGCCCATGAAGCGGGAAGAGGGTACGGCGCGGCCATAGGCATCCACATTGGCGAGCGCATCGCGCTTGGCGTCGAGATGGTCCAGGTCACCCCCGACACCGAAATTGATGACCCAGGTGCCGGTCGAGACCACGGCAAAAGGCGCTTCGCGGCCGACGAGATGCGGCAGGAGCGACGCATTTGAATCATGAATGCCGCAATAGACGGGCACGGAAAGACCGATTTCAGCGGCAATATCGGGCAGAACGTGGCCAAGTGCATCGAAGGCCGAATGGATCGGCGCCATCCGGTCGCGAACAGCAAGCGTATCGACCAGCGAGGAGTATGCGCCTGTCTTCGGATTCCAGAGGTCCGTATGACAGCCGAGCGAGGTTGCCTCGTTCGCAGCGACACCAGTCAGCCGCGCCGACCAATATTGTGCATAGGTGAGGATGGTGGCGACCTTGGCGAATTCTTCGGCAAAAGCCGTCTTCTGGTAGTGAAGCTGCGCGCCGATATTCAGGCCCATCGAAAGACGGGGCGAGAAGGTCTCGGTAAAAGATGGCCGCAGCGCATCATAGGCGTTACGGATCTCTTCCGGATATTCATGCTCATAGTCGATGACGGGCATCGCCAGCTTGCCATCCGCGCCGAGCAAGGCAGCGGCCGCGCCATGCGTGGTGATCGAGATCGCGTCGAAACCCGGCTCTCTTGCAAAGGCTTTCAGCGAAGCAACCGCGAAGCTCCAGAGCGCCTCGATATCGTAATGTGGATAGAGGCCGTCACGGATGACCGTATTCGGCTGTTTGCGGACGACAATTTCGGCCCCCGTCGCGCTGTCGAGCACGACGACCTTGGCGTTTGTCTTGCCGATATCGAGAACGGCGATGCGGCGATAATCGCTCATGGCATATGGAAGACGGTCACGAGGTCGCTCTGGACTGGCGAATTATCCGGATTGGATGCCATGATATCGGCCATATGCGCCCACCATTTCTTCATGACGGGATGGTCCGGCAGGCTTGCCATCGTGTGATCCTTCGGCCGGGTCAGCACGCCGAAAAGCATATTGGTCTCGCGGTCGAGATGGATGGAATAGTCGCTGGCGCCGGACTGATGCAGCAGATCGACCAGTTCCGGCCAGATCTCGTCATGCCGCTTCCTGTATTCGGCCTCCATGCCGGGATTGAGCTTCATCTTGAAGGCGTGTTTTTCCAGTGTCATTTGGCGCTCATGGCTTTGATGCGGCGGGCGATGATCGGGATCGCGATGGTGATGATCAGGAGCAGGCCGATGAAGATCGACATGACGATGCCGGGCACGTTCAACAAGCCAAGACCGAAAGTCACGAGACCCATGACGAAGGCGGCGATGACGACGCCGCCGATCGTACCGGAGCCGCCGAGAATTGAGATGCCGCCGAGCACGACCATGGTGACGACTTCGAGTTCCCACCCTTGCGCGATCGACGGGCGGGTCGAGCCGAGGCGCGAGGTCAGGCAGACCGCAGCGACACCGCTCATCACGCCGGTCAGTAGGAAGAGGATGAATTTCACGCGCTCGACCGGAATGCCGGAGAAGCGAGCTGCGAAATCATTGTTGCCGATCGTATAGACCTGCCGGCCGAAATTCGTGGCATGCAGCAGGATCGCAAAGAGAATTGCCAGCACGATGAACAGCACGAATTCGAAGGAGAAGACCCAGACGACGTAGCCCTGGCCGAAATAAGCGAAATCCGCCGGGTATTTGCCATAGGCCTGGTCGCCGAGCACGATATAGGAAATGCCGCGGAAGAGGCTCATCGTGCCGATGGTGACGACGATCGACGGCAGTTTCAGAACAGAGACGAGGAAACCGTTGAAGATGCCGCAGAGAAGACCGGTGCCGATGCCGATCAGCACGAGGCCCGGCGTACCGACGCCGACCTGCGCTGCAGCACCCATGGCCGTCGAGGCAAGCGCGATGATGGCTGCAACCGACAGGTCGATTTCGCCGGCGATGACGAGCAGCGCCATGGCAAAGGCGATCATCGCCTTTTCGGTGAAATTGAAGGTCGCGTCCGACAGGTTCCAGGCGTCGAGGAAGTAGGGCGAGGCCACGGAATTGAAGATGAAGATGAGGACGGCGACGCCGAAGAGCAGCACTTCCCAGCTCGACATGACGCGCTTGAAGGGCGTGCCGAGGCGGTCGGGAATAGCGCGCTTTTCGGTCTTTTGCGTTTCGAGGGGAGCGGAAACCATGCTCATGCTACGACCTCCGCTGCTGCGCGATCACGCAGGATGATGCGGCCGCGATTGCGCTCGCGCCGGGCGTTGAAGACGACAGCGAGGATGATGACGGTTCCTGAGATCGCCATCTGGGTGAAGGGCGAAATGCCGATGACGGGAAGGGCGTTCTTGATGACGCCGAGGAAGAGCGCGCCGAGCACCGTGCCGGCAACCGAGCCAACACCACCGGCGATCGAGATGCCGCCGATCACGCAGGCCGCGACGCTGTCGAGCTCGAAACCGTTGGCAATATCGACATAGGCGACCGCATAGCGCGATACCCAGAGATAGCTGGAAAGGCCGGCGAGCGCGCCCGAGAGCACGAAGGCCAGGAATTTCGTCTTGCCCGTATCGATACCGGCGTAGACAGCGGCGGTCGGATTGCCGCCCGTCGCATAGGCCGAACGGCCGAACGGGCTGTAACGCAGCAGCATATACATCAGCGCAACGATAATGATCGCCACCCAGCTTAAGATCGGCAGTCCGAGGATCGGCGTGCGGGGAACGGCAAGGAAGATCGGCGTCATCTGGTGTGCATTCACCCAGGCGCCGCCCGAGAGCACGAAGGCCATGCCACGATAGATGGTAAGCGTGCCAAGGGTGACGACGATCGGCGGGATCTCGAGGCGCCAGACGAGGAAGCCGTTGATGGCGCCGAGTGCTGCGCCGATCACGATCGCCGCAAGGATGAGCACGATCAGAGGCAGGCCGGGAAAGGCCGCGTTCATCATCGCGATTGCCATGCCGGTGAAGGCGAGGTTGGCTGCGACCGAAAGATCGATCGATTTCGTCAGGATGACCGTCATCTGGGCAAGCGCCAGGATGATAAGGATTGCCGTATCGTTGAAGATGCCGGCGAGATTGTCCGGTGTCGCGAAATCGGCTGCGCGCGTCGAGAAGACGGCGATCATCACCACGATGATGGCAAAGAGCAGGGTTTCTCGTTTTCTGATCAGTCTCATCATGCCCATCACCTCATGCATTTCCGGTCGCCGCGCGCACCAGCGCTTCCGGCGAAAGCTGATCGCGCTCGAAGAGCCCCGCCGACAGGCCTTCCTTCATGACAAGCACGCGGTCCGACATGCCGATGATTTCGGGCAGTTCGGAGGAGATCATGATGATGGAAAGACCCTCTGCAGCGAGTTCGCTGATGAAGCCGTGAACGGCGGCCTTCGAGCCGATATCGATACCCTTGGTCGGCTCATCGAGGATGATGACCTTGGGCATGGTCGCCAGCCACTTGCCGATGACGACCTTCTGCTGGTTGCCGCCCGACAGCGTACCAACAGGCACGGAAAGGGCCGCGGCGCGCAGATCCAGCCGCTCGGCATATTTGCGGGCGAGCGCGAATTCGTCTGCTGCCTGCAGGAAGCCCTTGCGTGAGGTGCGCGTCAAAGACGGCAGCGTCATGTTCTGATAGATCGGCATCGGCAGCGCCAGGCCGTGGCGGCCACGCTCTTCCGGCACATAAACGATGCCGGCGCGGATGGCGTCATGCGGGGAATTGATGGAAATCTCCCGGCCCTCGAGTGTCAGCCTGCCGGAGAGCGGTTTGGTGATGCCGAAAAGCGATTGCGCCAGTTCCGAGCGGCCGGCGCCGATCAGTCCGTAGATACCAAGGATCTCGCCCTTGCGCAGCGTCAGCGAAATATCGCGGAATTCAGTGCGGTGGCTGTATCTTTCGACTTCGAGCACTGCGCCGCCGATTGCCACATCGATCTTCGGGAAGGCGTTTTCAACATCGCGGCCGACCATCATGCGAACGATTTCGTCCTGCGGCGTTTCCTTCAGCTTCCCGTGGCCGACAGCACGGCCGTCGCGGAACACGACGTAATTGTCCGCGATCTCGTAGAGCTCATCGAACTTATGGCTAATGAAAAGGATGGCCTTGCCGCTTGCTTTCAGGCCCTCGACGATACGGAAAAGATCGTCGATCTCCTTGCGCGACAGAGCAGCCGTCGGTTCGTCCATGATGACGATACGAGCCTCGATCGACAAAGCGCGGGCAATCGCCACCAGATGGCGCTGCGCAATCGAGAGGTCTTTAAGGCGAATCGTCGGATCAATATTGCTTTCGAGCGAGGTCAGCAGCGTTCTTGCGCGGCTGTTCATCTCGCTCCAGTCGATGGTGCGCCAGCGCGTGCGCGGCGCATGACCGAGGAAGATATTTTCGGCGACCGAAAGCTCGTCGAAAAGCACGGTTTCCTGGTGAATGGCGGTCACACCCGCATCGATAGCTGCCTGTGCTGTCGCAAAGTGCACCGATTTGCCGTCGACGATGATCTCGCCCTCATTGGGGCGGTAAATGCCGGTCAGGATCTTGACGAGTGTCGACTTGCCGGCGCCGTTTTCGCCGATCAGTGCCGTCACCTTGCCGGGATAGAGCGCGATGCTGACATTATCGAGCGCCTTCACGCCCGGAAAAATCTGCGAGATGCCGCGCATTTCCAGAATGGCGGTTGCGTCATCGGCTTTTGGTTCCGAGACGGGGTGTTGAAGGGCAGGGGTCATCAGCAAGCTTACCACCATCGAAAGAGAAGCCCGGCGGCAGAGCCGCCGGGTGTCCGTTCATGATCTCTGAAATCAGAAGACCTTGGAGAACTGGTCGATGTTCGAGGCATTGTAGACAAAGGGGTCTGCCATAGCGGCTTCGCCGTTGTCTCCAATCTTGATCTTGCCCATGCGGCCGGCTTCGATTTCGCTGCCCGGCTTGCCATCGGCATCACCCTTTGCCAGGTGATAGGCGATCTGCGTTGCAGAGTAGCCAAGGTCGATCGGGTTCCAGATGGCGAATTCCTTGGTCGCACCGGACTTGATCGCGCCAGCCATTTCAGAGGGCAGGCCGAGGCCAGTCACGTAGACCTTGCCGACCAGACCCTTGTCTTCGACGACCTTCGAAGCAGCCAGAACGCCGACCGTCGTCGGAGCGACGATGACCTTGACGCTCGGGTTGGACTTCAGCAGGCCTTCGGCTTCACGATAGGACTTGTCCGAGAGGTCGTCGCCGTAAACCGTGGTGACGAGATTGAGGCCCGGGAAATCCTTGAGCTGCTTCTTCATCTGGTCGATCCAGATGTTCTGGTTCGTTGAGGTCGTCGTTGCCGACAGGATGGCGAAGTCACCCTTGCCGCCATCAAGATGATCCTTGGCGAGCGTCAGGCACATCTTGCCGATCAGCTCGTTTGACGACGGGTTGAGCTGCAGGATGCGGCCTTCAGGGGCAACGCCGGAGTCCCAGGAAATAACCTTGATACCGCGCTGGGTAGCCTTCTTCAGCGCCGGAACGACAGCATCCGGGTCATTTGCCGAGATCGCGATGGCATCGACGCCCTGAGCAATCAGCGAGTTGATCACTTCGATCTGGCCTTCGGCCGTCGTGCTCGTCGGGCCGGTGTAGATGACTTCCACGCCGCCGAGTTCCTTGGCCGCTTCCTGGGCACCCTTGTTGGCTGCGTCGAAGAAGCCGTTGCCAAGCGACTTTACGACGAGGCCGATCTTGATGTCCTTGGCGCTTGCGGCGCCAGCCATCATGGCGACGGCAAAAGCCACACCGATTGCAAGTGTTTTTGCAAGTTTCATGTCATGTCCTCCCACTAAGATTTAGACTTCCACACCTCGCCGACGCCTCATGCGACCGACGAGGAATCCTCCTTCACAGCCTGGGCCACCGGGCTTGCCACTACGAGCCGGACGCCGGCATTCTCGATCATGCGAGCCGCTTCCTCCGAGATACCGTCATCGGTGATGACCACGGATACGCGGTCGAGCGGGCAAAGAATGAGGCTCGACCGGCGATTGAATTTGCTTGAATCGACCATGACGATGAGTTCATCGGCCTGGTGCATCAGTTTCTGCTCGCTCTGGATGATGAGGGCATCTGCCTCCATGATGCCAAGCGGGCCGACGCCCTGGGCTCCGATGAACATGCGCCGCGCATAGAAATTGCGAATCGCGTCATTGTCGAAGGGCGACAGGATCAGGCTCTGCTCGCGATAAATCGCGCCGCCCGGCACCGTCACACTGTTCTTGGAATGCTTCACCAGATGTTCGGCAATGGCGAAGGAATTGGTCATGACCTGCATGCGATGGCCGGCCATGTAATGCACCATCTGGAAGGTGGTCGTGCCGCCATTGATGATGATGGCATCGCCCGCTTCACAGAGATCGACGGCTGCGCGCGCGATTGAGCGTTTTTTATCGATATTGACCGATTCTGAAACCCGGAAGGGACGGCCCGCAAGATTTCCGAGCTGCGGGGGGTGCACTGCCTCCGCGCCGCCACGAACGCGCCGGATCTTGCCCTGCACGTGAAGAGCCGCAATGTCGCGCCGGATCGTCGCTTCAGAAGCGTCCGTCAGCTCGGAAATGTCCTGAATCGTAACGACGGACTTTTCCTGAACGGCGCTTAAGATAATGCGATGGCGTTCGCGTTCGTGCATTGGGCTCCTCCTCTTGTCATATTTATTTCGTATCCGTTAAAGCCTGTCAATCAGAAACGATCATAAATTTTCATATTGCGATGCAACATAATCGAATTTGATCGTTTTCGATTGACAAGCGCCATTTTGATGCGCGATACCGTGAGCGAAAGGGCGTGCTGATCGCGGCGCCCCGCAGGCCTATACACAAGCCTATATGGGAGGATGACATGGCGGCAAAGGTTCGACTTCTCGAGAACCGGTGGGATGATGCTTATGCGGCGGGCCTCGATGAGCCCGGCAGGCTTCTCTATCGCTCGAATCTCCTCGGCGCCGACAAGCGCATCACCAATTATGGTGGCGGCAATACCTCGGCCAAGGTCATGGAGACTGATCCGCTTGATGGTAGCAAGGTCAAGGTGCTCTGGGTCAAGGGCTCGGGCGGCGACGTCGGGACGATCAAGCTCGACGGGTTCGCGACCCTCTATCAGGACAAGCTGGAATCGCTGAAGGGCATCTACAAGGGTGTCGAGGACGAGGACCGCATGGTCGGCTTCCTGCCGCATTGCACCTTCAACCTGAATGCCCGCGCCGCCTCGATCGATACGCCGCTGCACGGCTTCGTGCCCTATACGCATGTCGACCACATGCATCCGGACGCCATCATCGCGATCGCCGCCTCCAAGAACTCCAGGGAATTGACCAAGCAGGTCTTCGGCGATGCGATCGGCTGGTTGCCCTGGCGCCGTCCGGGCTTCCAGCTCGGCCTCGATCTCGAAGCCTTCGTCAAGGCGAACCCTGACGCAAAGGGCGTCGTGCTCGAAAGCCACGGCCTCTTCACCTGGGACAACGATGCCAAGGCCTGCTACGAGCTGACGCTCGATATCATCAACAAGGCGATCGAATGGTTTGCCGGCCAGACTGAAGGCAAGACGATCTTCGGTGGCGCAGTCGTTGAAAGCCTGCCGGTCGCCGAACGCCGTGCCTTCGCCGCCCGGCTGATGCCGGAAATTCGCGGCCGTATCGGCAAGCAGGAGCGCAAGCTCGGCCATTTCGACGATCAGGATGCGGTTCTGGAATTCGTGAATTCGAAAAATCTGCGCCCGCTCGGTGCGCTCGGCACCAGCTGCCCTGACCACTTCTTGCGCACCAAGATCCGCCCGCTGATCGTCGATCTCGATCCGGCAAAGCCCGATGTCGATGCTATCATCGCCGGCCTCGACAAGGCGCTTGAAGACTACCGCGCCGACTATGCCCGCTATTATAACGCCTGCAAGCATGACAACTCGCCGGCTATGCGTGACGCCAATCCGGTCATCTTCCTGGTGCCGGGCGTCGGCATGCTCTCCTTTGCCCGTGACAAGGCGACGGCGCGTATTGCCAGCGAATTCTACGTCAACGCCATCAACGTGATGCGCGGTTCCTCGACGGTCTCGGAATATCAGGGCCTGCCTGAGCAGGAAGCCTTCGACATCGAATATTGGCTGCTCGAAGAAGCCAAGCTGCAGCGCATGCCGAAGCCGAAGAGCCTGGCAGGCAAAGTTGCCTTCGTCACCGGTGGCGCCGGCGGCATCGGCCGCGCAACGGCCGCCCGTCTCGTCGGCGAGGGTGCCTGTGTGGTGCTTGCCGATATCGACCAGGAAGCACTTGAAAAGACCGAAGCCGAATTCGTGAAGAAGTACGGCGCCGATGCAGTGCGTACTTTGAAGCTCGACGTTACCAAGGAAGACGGGGTCATCGCCTCCTTCGCCGAATCCTGCGTCGAATTCGGCGGCATCGACATCCTCGTTTCGAATGCAGGCATCGCTTCTTCGGCGCCGATCGAAACGACCGAATTGTCAACGTGGAACCGCAACATCGACATTCTGGCGACCGGCTATTTCCTCGTTTCGCGTGAGGCCTTCCGTCTGTTCCGCCGTCAGGCGCTGGGTGGCAACGTCGTCTTCATTGCGTCGAAGAACGGCCTTGCGGCTTCGCCGAATGCGGCCGCCTACTGCACGGCAAAGGCTGCCGAAATCCATCTCGCCCGTTGCCTGGCGCTCGAAGGCGCAGAGGCCGGCATCCGCGTCAACACGGTCAATCCGGATGCGGTGCTGCGCGGCTCGAAGATCTGGAGCGGCGAATGGCGTGAACAGCGCGCGGCCTCCTCGAAGATCGAAGTGGATGACCTCGAGGAACATTATCGTAAGCGTTCCATGCTGAAACTCAACGTGTTCCCGGAAGACATCGCCGAAGCCGTCTACTTCCTGGCGTCCGATCTGTCGGCCAAGTCGACCGCTAACATCATCAATGTCGATGCGGGCAACGTTCAGAGCTTCCCGCGCTAAGCTATTTCCGGAGGATCACCCATATCGCGTGGACGATCCCCGGCACGTAGCCGCAGAGCGTCAGCAATATATTGAGCCAGAAATGCAGGCCGAGCCCGACCTGCAGAAATACGCCAAGGGGCGGCAGGATGATCGCAAGAAGAATGCGGACGACGTCCATCGTGGCTCCTGAGTTTTGAAGACATGTAAGTGTTAGAACGCGAACCGTGGTCTGCGGTTCGCGGCTAGGGAGGATTAAATGGCTGAATTCAGGATTGCGCCGGACCTGGTCGCAACGGAAAACGACAAGCGTGCCGCGGCCTTGAAGGCCGATTACGAAGCGCTGGGTGCAATGCTTGCGCGCCGCGGCGTCGATATCGAAGCGATTACCCGCAAGGTGGCGGAATTCACTGTCGCCGTACCCTCCTGGGGTGTCGGCACCGGCGGAACGCGCTTTGCCCGTTTCCCGGGCACCGGTGAGCCCCGCGGCATCTTCGACAAACTCGACGATTGCGCCGTAATCAACCAGCTGACGCAGGCAACGCCGACCGTGTCCTTGCATATTCCCTGGGACAAGACCGACGTGAAGGAGTTGAAGGCGAAGGGCGATGCGCTTGGCCTCGGCTTCGATGCGATGAATTCCAACACTTTCTCGGATGCTCCCGGCCAGAAGCTGACCTACAAATATGGCTCGCTCAGCCACACGGATGCGGCGACCCGCCAGCAGGCGATCGAGCATAATCTGGAATGCATCGAGATCGGCAAGGCGATCGGCTCCAAGGCGCTGACCGTCTGGATCGGCGATGGTTCGAACTTTCCCGGCCAGAGCAATTTCACTAGGGCTTTCGAGCGTTACCTCGCCTCGATGGCGGATATCTACAAGGCCCTGCCTGACGATTGGCGGCTCTTCTCCGAGCACAAGATGTACGAGCCGGCTTTCTATTCGACGGTCGTGCAGGACTGGGGCAGCAACTATATGATCGCCCAGACGCTCGGTCCCAAGGCCTACTGCCTTGTCGACCTCGGCCACCATGCGCCGAACACCAATATCGAGATGATCGTCGCCCGGCTGATCCAGTTCGGCAAGCTCGGCGGCTTCCATTTCAACGATTCGAAGTATGGCGATGATGACCTCGACGCCGGTTCGATCGAACCCTACCGCCTGTTCCTCGTCTTCAACGAGCTCGTCGATGCCGAAGCCCGTGGCGTCAACGATTTCCATCCGGCCCATATGATCGACCAGTCGCACAATGTGACGGATCCGATCGAAAGCCTGATCAACAGCGCCAATGAAATCCGTCGGGCCTACGCGCAGGCACTGATCGTCGATCGCAAGGCGCTCGAAGGCTATCAGCAGGACAATGACGCGTTGATGGCGTCCGAAACGCTAAAGCGCGCCTATCGCGCCGATGTCGAGCCGATCCTGGCCGAAGCCCGCCGACGCGCCGGCGGCGCGACCGACCCGATCGCCACCTACCGCGTCAGCGGCTACCGCAAAAAGGTAGCCGCCGAGCGCCCCGCCTCCGTCTCCGGCGGTGGTGGTATCATCTGAATGAATGGAAGCCGTTGATCACGGCTTCCATTGACCTGCAACCTGCCGGGTGGCGACGTTCAGCCGGTTCCAGACATTGATATTGGCAATTGCGATGACGAGGGCCGCAAGAACTCTTGCCGTCGTAGTGACGGGTGCATTCCTCCCAGACCTCATCCGGCACCGGATCGGCGCGGTCGCTGAGGCGGGTAACCGCCTCCGTCAGCGCCAGTGCTGCGCGTTCGGCATCGCTGTAATAAGGGGCTTCGCGCCAGCCGGCGACGGCAAAGAGCCGCTCGTCGGTCTCACCGTCTTTGCGGGCAATGCGCCAATGGCCGTCGATGCAGACGCTGCAGCCGTTGATCTGGCTGGCGCGCAGATAGATGATCTCCAGGAATCCCGGCGCAAGCCCGGCCGTAGCCGGCAGTTTGCCGAGGGCATTCAGTGCCTGCATGGCTTCCGGGATAACGAGGGCTGGATTTCCCATTCTCTCTTGCATGTTCAATCTCCTGATGATCTGTTTCGTTTGACGCAGAGCCGACTGGCTGCCGGCTTTCGTTCGTCATAGGCTTGACGGATCAGGATCGGGGAGTGTGACTGAACGGAAAGAAAAACGCTTGCTGTCGGATCTAGCGGCGGTCGGCGCCCGAGGCTTTGACGCGAACCATTAGTGATGCCATCGCCTCGTCGGCCGCGCGTTGCCCGCTCTGATAGGCGCCATGCGGCGTCGAAAAATCGGTCGTATGCGTTGCTTCGCCAGCGAAGAAAACCCTGCCGTCAAAGGATTGGGCGAGTTGCATGCGTGTGTTTGCGTGGCCGGGCAGGGCATGGCTGTAGCCGCTGCCGATGGAAGGTGTGCTCGCCCAGTTCGAAGCTGCAAGCGGCTTGAGATATTTCCGCGTGTCCGAGCCGAAGAGATCGGTAAGCTGGTTGATCGCGTGGTCGAAGGCGGCTTCGTGGCCCATCGCGGAAGCAGCCTGGGCGCCGGCTCCGCCGAGGAAGCATTCGAGGACCGGCTGGCCGAAGGGGCGGATATAATAGGTGCCGGTCATACTGTCATGCGGATCACCGAGCACATGGGTCTCGTCCTCGAAAGGACCGCCGTCGAGAACCTCGAAATAGAGTTTTTCGTTGTTGCCGAGCGGCAGAAGCGATGCCGCCTGCCGCCATGGGTCGAACGCCCTCGGAAGCTTGATCGCACCGCCCGCCAGAACATTCGAAGAGATGGTGAAGATGACGGCACTCGTCCTAATCGTCCCGGCAGAGGTCTGCAGGACGATCTTTCGTTCGCTCAGGTCAAGGCCTTCCAGAGGCGTGCCGAGCCGCAACGCCGCATCGGCTGGAAGCGCTGAGGTAATCAGATGCCCATAACCGTCGGCGACACGCCAGTTATTCTCAGTGGAGGCATCGTCATAGGCGACGTAATCCGTCACCGAAATGTGCTCCAGCTCGTCTCCCGAGATATAGCCGCTCAGCGCCTGCAGATAAGGCGTCCAGGGGGAGTTCGGGTTGAGTGCATCGGATGCCCGGTCCGACGCGGGCGGATTTTTGCGGATGTCTTCGTTCCAGAGCGCAAAGGCGTTTCGTGCTGCGGCGCGATCTTTGCTGGAGAAGCCGAGCTCCTTGAATTGCTCGCCCCAGGCCGTGACGCGGCGGTCGACGACAAAACCCAGCTCAGCGGCAATCCTGGTCCAGGGATTGCGATCTGCCGAATGCAGCCATCCGCAGCCGAGATCGACCGGCCCGGCGTTCGTGGCATAAGTCCAGGCCCTTCCGCCGGTGCGCGGCAGTTGCTCGATGATCACGGTGGAATAACCGTGGCCGCTGAGGCGGCGTGCAGCTCCGATCCCGGCAGCTCCTGCGCCGACGATAACGATATCCGGATCAGAGGTGGCCATGGACGTGGATATAGCGCCTCGTCTCTGCGGCTGTCCATCATCCCTGTCAGGCGTGGACCTTATACCGCAGGGCGACAGCGCCGTTGTCTTTCGTCTCGGCGGAGATCAGCGATAGCTGCGTCTTGCCCGCCAGTCCGCCTTCGAAGGTGACGACAGGCTGGCCGCCTCTGGCGTCCAGGGCCGGCGCGACCAGCAGATAGAACTCATCGATCAGCCCCGCAGCAAAGAAGGCGCCGTTGATCGCAGCACCGCCTTCGAGCAGCAGTTTGCAGATGCCGAGTTCCTTGTTCAACGCGTCGAGCGCTGCGGGCAGATCGATCTCAACTGACGGCGAGACGATGTAGGAGATGCCATCGGCGACGAGTTCCGCCAGATGCGCGTCCGGCACATTACTGCCGAGGATGACGACGATATGATCGCCATCGATCTCGGGCCGCGTGAAATGCAGCTTGCCAGATGTGTCGAGGGCTATCGCGTAGTTGTTTGCCTTGCGATCGGCAAAATGGTTTGGCCGTTCGACAGAGCTGGCAGATTGCGGCGGATGCGGCTCTCCCTTGGCCATTTCAGCCATGGTCACGCGCCCGACGATCCAGGCGTCGCCCTGCAGATCTTCATGTGCCTTCTGATAGAGAGCCGTCCATTCCTTGCGGCCGCCATCGGGGCTTTCCGTCCACTTGCTCGGGTGCAGGCCGCCGTCGAGTGACGACATCATCAGACAGACGATTTCCGGTTTCATGGCAATTCCTTTCCTGCAGGTGCGGCAGGCAATCAGAACTTGATCGAAAGGTGACCGCTGTCAGCAATGACAACGGTCGCGTCGGCATAATGTTCGATCTCGGGATAGCCCTGCAGCGAATGCTTGTGGCCGGCAGCGGTGATGACCATGACGTCGGCGCCAGCTGCTAATCCCGCCTTCACGCCGGCTTCGACATCTTCAAAGACCAGACATTCATGCGTCGCAAAGCCGAGCTTTTCGGCGCCGAGGATATAGCATTGCGGGTCGGGCTTGCCGATGGTCACGTCTTCCGCCGTCACGATAGCCTGCGGCATTGGCAGCCCGGCTGCCTCGAGCCGCCGCTCCGCAAGGCGACGCGGCGAAGAGGTGACGATGGTCCACCGGTTTGGCGGAAGCGACGCCAGGAAATCGGCGGCACCCGGCAGTGCGACGACGCCTTCGACATCTTGGATTTCCTCTTCGGTGATCTGTGCAGCTTCTGCTTCTGCATCGACGCCAGGAAGGTTCAGCCGCCGGATCGTGTCGATACCGCGCGATCCGTGCATGATCGGCAGGAATTTTTCCACATCCAGCCCGTGCCGCTCGGCCCAGCGTCCCCAGACGCGCTCTGCTGACGCTGTCGAGCTCAGGATCGTGCCATCCATGTCGAACAGGAAGGCGGCATACTGTTTTGAATTGTCAGATCGGAAGGACATTGGGAAACACCATAGGGAGGGATATGCACGTCATCAGCCAGCGAAAAATGCGGCAGGTCAAGTCTCCAGTAAAATTTCGGGAGGCTTGATGCGATGTCGCTCCTGTCACATCGTCTCGCTTCCGTTCGTCATGGTCTTCGACGCAACAGGATGAGGAATGGACCGATGGACGAGAAAAAATGGCTGGCCGATGAATTCGAGGCGAACCGTGGGCATCTGCGGGCCGTCGCCTTCCGCATGCTCGGCTCCCGCGCGGAGGCAGAAGATGCGGTGCAGGAGGCGTGGCTGCGCCTGACAAGTTCGGACAGAGGCAACGTCGATAATCTCAGCGGCTGGCTGACGACGGTCGTGGCGCGCATCTGCCTGGACATGCTGCGTTCGCGCAAGACACGCCGCGAAGAGCCGCTTGACCTGCCGGCGCACCGCACGATCGTGGATGTCGCCAGCAATCCGGAGCGCGAAGCAGCTTTTGCCGATTCGGTCGGCATCGCCCTGCTCGTCGTCCTGCAAACCCTCACGCCGGCCGAACGTGTCGCCTTCGTGCTGCATGACATGTTCGATCTACCCTTCGAAGAGATCGCCGCGGTCATCGGGCGAAGTGCGACCGCCGCCCGGCAGCTTGCCAGCCGCGCCCGGCGCAGGGTGCAGGGGCAAGCGGAAACGCCAGACGTCGATCTCGCGCGCAAGCGGAGCATAGCCGAAGCCTTCCTCATCGCTTCCCGCAACGGCGATCTGGAAGGGTTGATCGCGGTCCTTGCGCCGGATGCTGTCTTCCGGCCGGATGCGGCGGCGATCCGACTCGGCGATGTTGCTCCACTTCGCGGCGCCCAAGCCGTTGCCGAAAACTTCAAGGGACGGGCGACGTCGGCAAAGGTCGCGCTTGTCGATGGCGAAATCGGTCTCGTTGTCTTTATCGAGGGCCAGTTGCGCGTAGTGCTGGCGCTGAGTTTCGACGGCGACAAGATCTCGACAGTCGACGCGATCGCCGATCCTGATCATCTGCGCGATATCGGCTATTCGATCCTCGAAGGCTAGCGATCACAATCGGTGAGTTTTTTCAAACAGGCGGCCTCCGATCGGGTCGCCTGACCGCCGGATTGCCGCGGCTGGGAACGCCTTCAACAACAATCAAACAGGGCCAAGACATTCCTGGTCAAGGTGGTGACGGCGTGCCGAGAAAGCGGGATGAGGAGGCGATCGGGCGGGGAGCAAACGCTGGCGCAGCGACGGGTGATCTGCCATAGCCCGACGGGTGTCAGCCGCGCCGGCTCTCCCGACCTCGCCGGGTACCAATCCGGTGCCGAGGATCGTCGCCAGCGGCGCGCCGGCGCGTGTGATCGCGCCTTGCGGTTTGTGCCATGGAAGCATCGAGAAGAGATCGATGAGGCAGCGAAATACTATGCGAACAAGGAGCTGCCCTTCCTCACGAGCCAATGAGGGTCCGGACGGCGTTTGTCGTGAGACTGAGGCTGGCGCTCAATGGCTACGCCAGCCCATCAGCTTCTCGATGTGCTCAGCCGAGTTGCGCACCTGTGCTGTATAATGGCCTTCGTCCGAAAAGGCCTTTTGCTCCGGCAGAACAATGGAAATGGTGGCGACGCACTGGCCCTCACGATCGCAGATCGGCGAGGCGATGCAGGCAACCGCATAATCGGATTCGCCAGCCTGGATCGACAGGCGCGATTTAAAGGCCTTTCCGGCGGATTCCGATAGCGTGGCGGGATCGATTTCCGCGCGTCCCGTCGGCGAGGAGCGGGCGCATCGCTTGAAGAGCTCGACACGCTCGTCTTCTTGCAGGTGCCCGACCAGCAGGCGGCCAGACGCTGTCCAGTTGAGTGGCACACGGGTGCCGACGCGGGAGGCGACCTGGAAATGGCTGGGGCCATCGGCCATGGCGAGAACCAGCATGAAATCGCCGTCACGGCCGCAGACCTGAACGGTCTCGCCGGCCTGCCGGCAAAGGTCGTGCATTTCATGCGTCGCGACGCTCATGAAATCGAGTGATCGCGCATAGGCGAGGCCATAATGATAGAGCCGCGAGCCGAGCCAGATCGAACCGTCAGATTGGCGCGTCAGCATGTTCTTTTCGACCAGATCGTCAACGATGACATAGACGGTTGAAAGCGGCGCCTTTACAGCCTTGGCGATGGCATAGACGCCGGCCGGCGATCCCGTCTCGTAAAGATGGTCGATCACCTGCAGCGCGCGGTCGATACCGCTGACGCGTGCACGGCGCGCGCCCTTGGCGCCGGTCTCTTCGGCCGGGCCTTCATCTTCGGAGTAGATTGCGGGTGATGTCTTTCCGTCCAATTCAACATACCTCTGATATCATGCGAACCTGTTACATTACTATGGCATAGCCGTTTAGGAAGCAAATCGCAAAATCTTTGGATATAAAACCTTTGGTAGCAGCCGCAGATAATTCGTGAAGGCGGCAAGTGTTGTCACCGGATATGCTGCGATTGCAGGCGACAAATCTATTTGCGGGCGCCTCATCGTGCATCGTCGATGCTGGAACCGGAACAACAAGCTGCAGCCCGAGTTTTTCTCCCATCAGCGATACCGGCTGATCGGATGTGGGCCAAGTCTCCTGCCAGACATTGCGGTCAGCGGTGGCAAGTCGACGCCCCTTTTGCGGCTTGCCGAAGCCACCGCCGGTGCGTGTCGTCATGAAGACGGCATCGCCGGCGGCGAGCGTCTCTTGGTCGTAAGAATGTATATTCGGGAAATCGATGTGGATCTGCGCACTCGTCGCATCGCAAGGGCTGCCGCCTGTTGACAGCGGCAGCCCGTCTGGGAACAGGGCTTATCCCCAGTGCCGATCGGGCCTTGTAGGGCCAGCGGTCAGATCAGCCGAAGCAGGGCATCGCCGGCAGATTGGCGCGGCTGGCAAAGGACCCGATCATATCGCTCACCGTGGAGGGACGCGGCTCGCGTTTGTGTGCGGCCGTCTCAAGGAGTTGCTTGAAGTCTTCAAGCTTCACGCCATCGGCGCGGAGCACCATGGCGATCAGCGGGTCGCGAAGGGCTTCGGAAATGGTCAAATCTTCTCTGGTCTTTCTCATGGTACGGTCCTCCTTTCGTGGGCGGTCGCCCGTGTTCCACTCCTGCTGCCAAACGCTCCTGGCATTGACTTCTACAAAGAGTGGTGTTACCGGTAAGTAACAATGCATTTGTTACCGATCGGTCACATCGATGTCAAGGACTTCGTCCGCGAAAAAATCAGAATCATTGAATGAAATCTCCGTAGCCACTTCAGACGATCGAATCCCCCCGCGGGAGCGTATTGTCACGACCGCTTCGGAGCTTTTCCGTGAGCGCGGCATTCGCGGCATTGGCGTGGATGCCATTGCGGATGCTGCCGCCACCAACAAGATGACCCTCTATCGGCATTTTGGCTCCAAGGACGAGTTGGTCTGCGAAACGCTACGCCGCGCCTCCGAAAAGGCCGAGAAGATCTGGCGCGATCTTGAAGCCGCCCATCCCGGCGATGCGCGCGGCCAGTTGCTTGCCTGGGTCGAGGACCGGGCTCACTGTCTGAACGGCGAGCCCGCAGGTTGCGATCTCGCCAATGCTGCCATCGAATTGAAGGGCGAGGGCCATCCGGCGCACGAGTTGATCGAGCGCCACAAGGCGATGCAGCGCAATCGTCTTGCGGCACTTTGCGTGGCTGCCGGCGCGCGCGAGCCGGAACTTCTTGCCGATACGCTGACGCTGCTGCTCGAAGGCGCGCGCGTTACTCGCCAGGCCATGACGGACGGTGGCTGTTCCTGCCATTTTGAAAAAGCTTGCAACGTGGCGATTTCCGCCTTCGGCTGATATTGACGCGGCCAGGGAACCTTGGGGGTTGCGTGGCCGTTTTTCTGCTGATCTGGGAGCAATCTGGAGGCAGAGATGAATTACACTTATCTCCGGCGCCTATATGCCAGACGTGCCGAGCTTGAAGCCAAGCTCGAATTGCACGACGCACGTTATTGCTTTGGCGAAGAGGAAGTAGACGACGGTACGGAAAACGATCTGAAACAGCGCATCCAAGAAATCTCGGAGGAGATTGCGGCACTGGAGTATTCTCCTGGCTAGCCGTTGCCGGCGCTCAGGATCGAAATGGTCCGTTCGTCGAATTTCCCGTCGTAAAAATGATCGATCGCTTTGTGAAAGGGCGAGCCGTGATCGCTGACCGCGGCAAACAGCGTCATGGACGAGCGCAGCTTCAGATCATCCGGGGAGCCCATGATATCGTGAGCGCTGCGGTCATTGACGGAGAGGATTGCCTCGACACAGCGCAAAAGGCGGCTGCCGAGGATCGGATCAGCGAGATAGGCTGAGGCTTCCTCCGCGGAGCGAATGGCATATTTCTCCGCCATGGAAGAGGTTCCGAGACCGGCGATTTGCGGGAAGATGAACCACATCCAGTGAGAGCGCTTGCGACCGGCTTCCAGCTCCGCAAGAGCCTGTTTGTATATGCCGTTCTGCGCTTCGATGAAGCGGTGGAGGTCGTAATCTACGTCACCGGCCATGGCTCTTTCCCGTTCCTATGCTTCTCATGCACGTTAGACGAAAAATTCCATGCCCGGCGAAAATCGCTGGCTCTTAGCAGACCCTGTCTGCGTAGGGGCTCGTTTCACGGCAATGGCCGTAGCGCTGGTGGTGCGGCACCAGACTATCACCCGGAGGTGCCGGCTCTTCAATAGCCGAGGTCGTCATCGGATCGGTCGCTGATGTCTGTGCCGACGGTGCTGTGAAGCCTACAAAGCTTAGCAGTACGAGGGCGCCTACGACCACGATCCGCTCCAGGACCGACAGCTTCTGTGCGCTGACGTGGTCGGCGTAGTCGCGTTCAGCTTCGCCGTAGCTCACGTCCTCCTTCACATGCTGGTGCACCATATCCTGGTGACCGGAGGTCCAAGTTTCAGATTGTGTCATTTCAAGTCTCCTGCAATGCACCGGGATGCGGGCTTGGGAAGGCAAGCTAATGGCGCGCCTATCCGCTTCACGCGTGCAGCACCGCATGTGTGTCTTAACTGCGGCAAATTGAAGAGGGCTAAAGCAAACTCAGTGTTCACAAAATCGTACCAATCATCGTGAAAAGCCGTGCAAGGGCTGGTCCTGCGAAATGATAGAGGGTAAATCCTGCGTGATATCCACAGGAGTCTCTCATGGCCCTCACTTTCGGTGCGATGTCTATCGCTCAGCTTTCCCTTCTCATCCAGAGCGGCAAGGCCGATCCGGTTGATGTCACAGAGGCGATCTTCGACGGCATCGAGCAATATGCCGACAAGGCGGTCTTCACCCTATTGTTGCGCGAGCGGGCGATGCGGGAGGCTCATGCTTCCTCGAAGCGCATCCGCGACGGCCGTTCGCTCGGTGCGCTCGACGGCATTCCGATCGCCTGGAAAGATCTTTTCGACATCGAGGGCGTGGCAACTACGGCCGGTTCGGTGGTTCTGGCGGGCGATGCGCCTGCTAAACAGGACGCTGCGATCGTCACAACGCTCAAGAGTGCCGGCATGCTGGCTATCGGCCGTACCAATATGAGCGAATTTGCTTTCTCCGGCCTCGGCATCAATCCCCATTACGGCACGCCGCAAAACCCTCACAGCAAGGACGAGCCGCGCATTCCCGGTGGGTCGTCGTCCGGCGCCGGCGTGGCGGTTGCCGCAGGCCTTGTACCGGTTGCGATGGGCACGGATACCGGCGGTTCGGTGCGTATTCCCGCCGCCCTGAACGGCATCGTCGGCTACAAGGCGACGCGCGGGCGCTATGCCATGGAAGGGGTCTATCCGCTGGCTGCGAGCCTCGACTCGCTTGGTCCCCTCTGCCGTTCCGTGCAGGACGCTGTCTGGGTCGATGCTGCAATGCGCGGGTTGACGGCGCCGACAGTCACCCGGCAGTCGCTGAAGGGTGTGGAAATCGTCGTCCCCGGCAATATCGTGTTCGATGGCCTGGATTCGGGCGTCGCCGAAGCCTTCGAGGGCGGAGTGGAGCGGCTGCGTAGCGCTGGAGCGCATATCAGTCCGATCAACATTCCGGCCTTCGAGGAAATCCTGGCGCTGATGGCAAAACATGGTGTTCTCGTCACAGCCGAAGCCTTCGCTCTCCACCGCGAACGGCTTGCAGGGCCGGAGGCTGCGCGGATGGATCATCGTGTCGTCCTGCGCACGCGGCTCGGCGAGAAGACCAGCATGGCCGATTACATTGCTATTCTGGCCGAGCGCACCCGGCTGATTGCCGAAGTCGATCGGCTTGTCGGCAACCGCTTCCTCGCCTTTCCTTCGGTCGCCCATGTGGCGCCGCCGATTGCGGCACTTGAGCGCGATGACGAGCTTTTCTTCGCCGCGAACGTCAAGACGCTGCGCAACACAGCGCTCGGCAATTTCCTGGACTGGTGCGGTGTTTCCGTCCCCTGCGGCAAGGGCGAGGCGGATATGCCGGTCGGGTTCCTGCTGTCGGCGCCGGCAAACCGTGATGAAGCATTGCTTGCCGTTTCGCTGACGGCAGAAGCAGTCATTCGCGGCGACCGAATCTAGGCGATGGCGAGCTTGATGCGGCGCGTCATTCTTGCCAAAGTCCTCGCAAGGAAACGGGAGGAGATGAAAGATGCAGGCTTTGCAGAACGGCCGGTTTGCGGTTTCCACATGGTCGCTTCACCGGATGCTGGGCGCAACCTATCCCTATAGTCCCGATCCGCAGAAAAGCGCGGGCCGCCAGGAGCCTTATGGGCCAGGCAGCGTGAGCCTGCTTGAAGTGCCGGGCATGCTCTCCGAACGCGGACTTGGCCGGCTGGAGGTCTGTTCGTTCCACCTGCCGAGCCTGGATGCCTCTTATCTCGCCGAATTTCGCGATGCGCTGGAGGCCTCAAGCATCCTTTTCCAGACGCTGCTCGTCGAGGATGGCGATCCCAGCAATGCCGAGACGGCGGAACGTGACATAGGCTGGATCGCCGGTTGGATCGATATCGCAAAGAAGCTCGGCGCCGAGCGCATCCGCGTCATCGCCGGCAAGCAGGCGGCGAATGAGGAAAACCTTGCGCGTTCCGCGCGACATCTGAAGTGGCTCGCCGGACAGGCGGAGAGAACCGGCGTGCGGGTCGTCACCGAAAACTGGTTCGCCCTTCTACCCTCACCGAAGGAAATGAACTGGCTGCTTGATGCACTCGACGGCAAGATCGGCCTCAATGGCGACCTCGGAAACTGGGCGGCACCGGCGAAATATGAAGGGCTGGCGAATATCATGCGTAGGGCCGAAATCTGCCATGCCAAGGCCGATTACCATGCCTCCGGGCTTGATGCCGCAGATTACCGTCATTGCCTGGAAATGTGCGAAAAGGCTGGTTACGCCGGACCCTACACGCTGATCTACGACTCGCCGTTCTTTGCGGATGAGTGGGATGGCATCCTGCTGCAGAAACGTTTCATCGAGGACTTCCTTGAGGATGCCCCGGCGCGTCGCACAGCCTAGGCTCGTTCCAGCCTGCTCTTCTCCCGCTTGCGCCAATCCTTGGGCGTCTCGCCCGCGTGTTTGAGGAAGAAGCGGGAGAAATAGGCCGGGTCGGCAAAGCCAAGCCGATGGCTGACCTCCCGAACGCTCGCGAGCGTGAAGATGAGCTCGCGCTTGGCCGCGTCGACGAGTTTGCCGGCGATCAGGTCGTGAGCCGTCTTTCCGGTCATCGAGCGGACGATGCGATTGAGATGGGTCGGCGAAATGCCGATTTCCCTGGCATAGAATGAAGCGGGTCTGTGCGAACGGAAATGCTGTTCGATGAGGCCAGTCAATTGCTCCATCCGCCTTTCGTTTTCATCGCCGGGGAACAGGCCGATATCCTCCTGACAGGAAATTCTCGCCGTCAGCCTCAGTACCAATGCGACATACGAGGCGAGAAGCTCGCTGCGTCCGCTACGGTTGCTCCAATATTCATCGCCGAGACGCCTCAGGCACTGCATGAGATAGGCGGCGTCGGGATCTTGCGGATCGAGTACGGTGAGATGCGGGGCTGCAAGCCACTCGCCGAGCCGGCTGCGGTCGCCGGGAAGGTGGCTAAGATTGACGCTCAGCATGGTGATGACGAGGCCGTCTATATCCCGCGAAAAACGGAAGCCGTGGTCGAGCCCGGGAGGAATCGTGACGACCGCAGGCGGCTGGATGGCTTGGCTCCGCTCGCCGAAAATGGCATCGCCTGCGCCGGCCTCGATGTATAATATCTGAAAGAAGCTCGCGTGCCGATGTAGCTTGATCTCCCAATGGTGCAGGCTGCTACGCGAGGGAATTGTTTCGCAATGCAGCCAAAAATCGGGTTCTTTCCCCGATTTCTCGCCGTAGAGCTCATAGGTCGGCACATGCCTGATCATAGTCTTCCTCCATTCTCATGTTCGTTTTGTGCAATTTTTGGGTGGGAAAGTCCATTGCCGTTTGAAGGGCTAAAGGTCAAAATCTGGCAAAAAGGAAATTGCAGGGAGGAAGCAATTGCGCACCCAAATCGCCATCATTGGCTCAGGCCCGTCGGGCCTGCTGCTCGGCCAACTTCTGACGGAAGCCGGCATCGACAACGTCATTCTCGATCGGGTGGGCAAGGACTACATTCTCGGCCGCGTTCGCGCCGGCGTCCTGGAAGAGGGCACCGTTCGTCTTTTGGACGAGGCACGGTCGGCTGCCCGGCTGCATGCTGAAGGCCTGCCGCATAACGGCTTTTCACTGGCTTTCGACGGGCGCGATCACCGCATCGATCTCTACAGCCTGACCGCCGGCAAGCGTGTCACGGTTTACGGCCAGACCGAAATGACGCGTGATCTGATGGAACAGCGCGAGGCAAGCGGTGCCTTGACCATCCATGATGCCGCCAATGTGACGCCGCATGATTTCGACGGCAGTTCTCCCTCCGTGAGCTACGATAAGGATGGCGTCACCCATCGCATTGACTGCGACTTCATCGCCGGTTGCGACGGCTTTCACGGAGCCAGTCGCAAGATGGTTCCGGAAAAGGCGATCAGGACCTTCGAGAAGGTCTATCCTTTCGGCTGGCTCGGCCTGCTCGCCGACGTCGCTCCGGTCAATCACGAGCTCATCTATGCCAACCATCCGCGCGGCTTTGCGCTCTGTTCCATGCGCTCTGCGACCCGCAGCCGCTATTACATCCAGTGTTCCCTGGACGAGAAGGTTGAGGACTGGAGCGACGACCGCTTCTGGGACGAATTGCGCCGTCGCCTGCCGACCCATCATGCCCAAGCGTTAAAGACTGCGCCATCCTTCGAAAAATCGATTGCGCCGCTGCGCTCCTTCGTTGCCGAACCGATGCGCTTCGGCCGCCTGTTCCTCGTCGGGGATGCCGCCCATATCGTGCCACCGACCGGCGCCAAGGGACTGAACCTTGCTGCGAGCGATGTGCACTATCTCTTCGAAGGACTAAGTGAGTTCTACGGCGACCGCTCGGACGTCGGCATCGACGCCTATTCGCAAAAGGCGCTTGCCCGCGTCTGGAAGGCTGTGCGCTTTTCCTGGTGGATGACGACGATGATGCATCGTTTTCCCGATACCGGCGATTTCGACCAGAAGATCCAGGAAGCGGAACTCGACTATCTCACCCATTCCCGCGCCGCCTCGACGGCGCTTGCTGAAAACTACGTCGGATTGCCGTTCTGACGGGATGATTTAAGACCGGTGCTCTTGCCATGGAGGGCGGCACCTTTGACAAAGGGAGGAACTGTATCAATGAAAAAACTGGTTATCGCCGCCGTCGCGGCCATGGTGCTTGGCGGAACCGCCTATGCCGACACGATCAAGGTCGGCGTGATCGGGCCGTTCTCCGGCCCGTTTGCCCTGCAGGGCAAGAATTTCAAGGCCGGCATCGACGCCTATATGGCGATGAACGGCAACAAGGTCGGCAATGACACGGTCGAGGTCGTCTTTCGCGACGTGCCGCAGGCCGATCCGGCCCAGTCCAAGGCGTTGGCGCAGGAGCTGATCGTCAAGGAAAAGGTGCAGTATCTCACCGGTTTCTATTTCACGCCTGACGCCATGGCGGTGACGCCGATCCTCAAGCAGGGCAATGTGCCGATGGTGATCATGAACGCCGCGACCTCGGCGATCGTCACCAAGAGTCCGCTCGTCGTGCGCACGTCCTTCACCACCTGGCAGACCTCGACGCCGATCGCCAAGGTCGCCTTCGATTCCGGCGTCAAGAAGGTGATCTCCGTCGTCAGCGACTACGGCCCGGGCATCGATGCCGAAAATGCCTTCAAGGCCGGTTTCGAAAAGGCCGGCGGCCAGGTAGTCGAGGCGATCCGCATGCCGCTTGCAACCAACGACTTCAGCCCGATCATGCAGCGCATCAAGGATTCCGGCGCACAGGGCGTTTTCGCCTTCCTGCCGTCGGGGCCGACGACGCTCGGTTTCGTCAAGGCTTACAATGAAAACGGCCTGAAGGCTGCCGGCATCAAGTTCTTTGCGCCTGGCGACCTGACCCAGGAATCCGACCTGCCGGCGCTCGGTGATGCCGCACTCGGCATCCAGACGACCTTCCACTATGCCGTCTCGCATGACTCGCCGGAAAACAAGGCTTTCGTTGATGCGGCGACCAAGGCGATCGGCAATAAGGCCGAGCTCTCCTTCCCGGCCGTCAGCGCCTATGACGGCATGTATGTGATCTACAAGATGGTCGAGGCGACCGGCGGCAAGCAGGATGCGCAGAAGGCTGTCGATGCGGTCAAGGGTCTCTCGTGGGTCAGCCCGCGCGGTCCGGTTTCCATCGATCCGGAAAGCCGCCACATCACGCAGAACATCTATCTGCGGGAAGTCGCCAAGGCCGATGACGGGACCTACATCAACAAAGAAGTCCAGACCTTCGAAAAGCAGGGTGATCCGGGTCTTGCGGCCGCCAAGTAACAGGCAACTCTCTTCGAAAGGGACATGCGACGGACCCGGCGGAGATTTTCCGCCGGCTTCCGGCAGGGTCCGCCGCATCAAAGCAGGGTGGTTCCATGCAGACAGTTTTCAGCATAGCCGTGGATGCGCTTGCCTATGGCATGGTGCTCTTCGTCATATCGATCGGCCTTTCGGTGACGATGGGGTTGATGCGCGTCGTCAACCTGGCGCATGGCGCCTTCGCGATGATCGGCGGCTACGTGGCGTCTTACGTCGCGCGCGATCTGGGGCTCGGTTATACGGTCGCGATTGTTGCTGCAGTGGCTGCAACCATCATCATCGCCATTCCGATCGAGCGCTTTCTTTATCGGCGCATCTACGGCGCACCGGAGCTGACGCAGGTGCTGATGACGATCGGCATCACCTTCTGCGTCATCGGCATCGCCAACTATCTCATGGGACCGACGCTGAAGACCATTCCGCTTGCCGAGGCGCTGCAGGGGTCGGCCGATCTCGGCTTTCGCACTATTCCCGTGCATCGGCTCTTTGCCATCGTCTGTGGTCTGGCCGTCGCCCTCGGCCTCTGGTTCGTGATCGACAGGACGAGCTTCGGTGTGAAGCTGCGTGCCTCGGTCGATAATGCGGCGATGGCTGCGGCCCTCGGCGTACGCACCGAGATCATCTATGCCGTGAGTTTCGGCGTTGCGGTCGGCCTTGCCGCGCTTGGCGGGGTCGTCGGTGCCGAATTGCTGCCGGTCGAACCCTATTATGCGCTGCGCTACATGGTGACCTTCCTCGTCGTCGTCTCGGTCGGCGGTGCGGGTTCCATTCCGGGCGCGCTGATCGCCTGCCTGCTGCTTGGCGCGATCGATACGACGGGACGTTATCTCATGCCGGAATTCGGCGAATTCTTCTTCTATCTCGCGGTTATTGCCATCATCTGCATCTTCCCGCGTGGCCTTGCGGGGAGGGCGAAATGACGCTCGCTATGCATGACAAGGAAATCCTGGTCCAGCGTCGGCGCAGCGGGCTGAGCCGCGATCTCTCGGGCATCGCCGTCATCATCATCGCCGCCGTCATCGGATACTTCGCCTTTCCGGACAATCTGGCGCTCTTGACCCGCGTCATCGCCATTGCGCTTCTGGTCCTGTCGCTTGATCTCGTTACCGGCTATGCCGGAATCGCTACCCTCGGCCACGCCGCGCTCTTCGGCTCGGGCGCCTATGCAGCCGGTATTCTCTCGGCTCATTACGGCATCAACGATCCGTTGCTCATGACGTTTGCCGGTATTCTCGGCGGTGCAATTGCCGGCCTTATCTGCGGTGCCGTCATTCTGTGCGCCCATGGCTTGCCGCAGCTCGTACTGTCGATCGCGCTCATCAACCTCTTCCACGAATTCGCCAATAAGGCGTCTTCCTGGACCGGCGGCAGCGACGGTCTGTCGGGCATTTCGCCGGATCCGATTTTCGGCATGTTCGAATTCGATCTCTATGGCCACACGGCCTATGTCTTCGGCATCGTTCTGCTGTTGATCGTCTTCGTGCTGTTGCGCCTGCTCGTGCGCTCGCCTTTCGGCATGCTCTGCCGCGGCATCAAGGAGGATCCGCTGCGCATCCGCGCCATGGGCGCGTCTCCGAAAGCAGCGCTTGCGAGGATGTACGTGCTCTCAGGTGCCGTTGCCGGCGTCGGCGGCGCCTTGAACGCGATCTCCACCCAGGTCGTCGGTCTCGACAGCCTCTCCTTTACCCAATCGGCGGAAGCGCTGGTCATGCTGGTGCTCGGCGGCACGGGTTCGCTGTTTGGCGCACTGTCGGGCACTGTTATCTTCATGCTGTTCGAGGATTATGTCTCGGCCGCCAATCCTTTCCACTGGCTGACGATGATCGGTGCCTTGCTGATCGCGGTCGTACTCTTTGCACCCAACGGGCTTTACGGCACTGCTGCAGCCTTCGTCGCCCGCCGCAAGGAGGCCCGTCCATGAGCGCCGTTTTCGAAGTCGCCCATCTGAAGAAGGCCTTCGGCGGTCTGGCCGTCACCAACGATGTCTCGCTCTCCATGTCATCAGGCGATCGTATTGCATTGATCGGCCCGAACGGTGCCGGAAAGACGACCTTGGTCAATCTTGTTACCGGTAATCTGGCGCCCGATTCCGGCGAGGTGCTGCTTGCCGGCGAAACGGTGACGAAAGTGGATGCGATCGGCCGCGTCAGGCGAGGGCTCGTGCGTTCATTCCAGGTCACTCGCTTGTTCCAGGACATGACGCCTGCCGAGCATGTCGCGCTTGCCGTCTTGCGCCGGAAGGGGCGAACCGGGCGCCTTATTGGTAATTTTCTGGCCATGCCTGATGTCATGGCCGAGGTCGACGAGTTGCTCGACAAGCTTGGCCTTGGGCTGCTGATGCATCGCAAGGTCGCCGAAATCGCCTATGGCCAGCAGCGGCTTCTGGAAATCGCGTTGGCGCTTGCGCTCAAGCCCAAGGTACTGCTGCTCGACGAACCTGCAGCCGGCGTACCGCAAAGCGATACAGGTCGTATCGAACAGGCGCTGGCCGATCTTCCGGCCGATCTCGCCGTCTTGATGATCGAACATGACATGGACCTCGTTTTCCGTTTCGCCAAACGCGTCATCGTGCTTGCGGCCGGCGCTATCATCTTTGATGGCGCGCCGTCCGAAGTGACGAAGGATGCACGTGTCCGTGAGGCCTATCTGGGGAGCTATGCCAATGCCAGCCATGTCGCTTGAGGTGGAAAATCTCTCTTCCGGCTACGGTCCGACAAAAGTGCTCGAAGGCGTCTCCTTCTCGGTGCCCTCGGGCTGTCGCCTCGCCGTGCTCGGCCGAAACGGGATGGGCAAGACGACGCTGCTCGCAACGCTCGCCGGCCAGACGAAACGTTATGAGGGGCGCATCCGGCTCGGTGAAGCTGATCTTACCGATGCGCCGAGCGCAACGCGCGCGCATCGCGGTCTCGGCTATGTGCCGCAGGCGCGCTGTATTTTCCCGACCCTGACGGTCGAGGAAAATCTGTTCGTCGGCCTGAAGGGGCGCCCGAGGACGGCGCTGGAGGAAGCTTATGCGATGTTTCCGCGGCTGAAAGAGCGACGCAGGAACCTTGGCAACCAGCTCTCGGGCGGCGAGCAGCAAATGCTCTCGACGGCCCGCACCATTCTCGGCCGCCCATCCGTGCTGCTGCTTGACGAACCGCTGGAAGGATTGGCGCCCGTCATCTGCGAGGAGTTGATGGCTGCCTTCACCGAGCTTGCCAAGGCTGGCGACATGACCATCCTGCTAGTGGAGCAGCGCATCCAGAGCGCCCTCGATTTCGCCGATCGCGTCATTATCTTGGAGCGGGGCCGGCTTGCCTGGAGCGGCACACCGTCGGAACTGTCAGCCGATCACGATGCCGTGGAGCGAGTGCTCGGGGTCGGCGGGCTGCATTGAGTGAGGTTTAGCGGAACGGACGCGCCCACTGCGTGCTCGCCAGCCGCAGATAGGCTTCCTTCGATGGCTGGATATGACGGCCGACGATCTCGACAAGCTTCTCGCGATCACCCTTTTCGATAGTCGATCATCATGCCATGCTTCTACCTCCAAGGGAGGCAGCGAATATCGCAACAATATCGTCGAGAATCTTGGTTGCCTGTGCAAGAACTCAACAGCCATGAAAGCAGGATCGCCGACGGGGTGAAGCTGCTGCATTCCCGAGGAGATCAAGGTCGAGGGCGTGGTCAATGCCTGTTGCTCGCCTCCGACGACAGCCGCATGATTGCCAAGCAGATGCTGCTGATCAATGGCGGCCTCATCTGACTATTAAGGAGGTCCCATGAACGCCAATACCAATACGCCGCTCCGTCGCTACCGCATCGCCTCCGTTCCCGGCGACGGCATTGGCCCAGAAGTCATCGCCGCCGGCCTCGAAGTGCTCGAAGTGCTGGCCGCCCGCAGCGGCGCTTTCACACTCGACGTTGACCATTATGACTGGGGCAGCGAGCGCTACCGCAAGACCGGTGCCTTTATGCCGGAGAATGCCCTGTCTCTGCTGAAGCAAGCCGACGCCATCTATTTCGGCGCGGTCGGGGCGCCTGACGTTCCCGATCACGTGACACTCTGGGGCCTGCGCCTGCCGATCTGCCAGCGTCTCGACCAGTACGCCAATATCCGCCCGACCCGCATCTTCCCAGGTGTGAAAAGCCCGCTGAGGGGTGTCGAAGAAGGCGATCTCGACTGGCTGATCGTGCGCGAAAATTCCGAGGGCGAATATTCCGGCCATGGTGGCCGCGCCCATATCGGCCTGCCAGAGGAAGTGGCGACCGAAACCTCGATCTTCACGCGCCGCGGCGTCGAGCGCATCATGCGCTTTGCCTTCCGCGAGGCGCAGAAGCGCCCGCGCAAGCTTCTGACCGTCGTCACCAAGTCCAACGCGCAGCGTTATGGCCTCGTGCTGTGGGACGAGATTGCCGCCGAGGTCGCCAAGGACTTCCCCGATGTGACTTGGGACAAGGAACTGGTCGATGCCATGACCTTCCGCATGGTCGCAAAACCAAAGAGCATCGACACGGTGGTTGCAACCAACCTGCATGCCGACATCTTGTCCGATCTTGCCGCCGCACTTGCCGGCTCGCTCGGCATTGCGCCGACGGGCAATGTCGATCCCGAACGCCGTTTCCCCTCGATGTTCGAGCCGATCCATGGTTCGGCTTTCGATATAACCGGCAAGGGCATCGCCAACCCCGTCGCAAGTTTCTGGACGGCATCGCTGATGCTGGAACATCTCGGCGAGGCGGTTGCGGCAAAGATACTGATTTCAGCGGTGGAACAGGTCTGCGCTGCCGGCATTCTCACTCCAGATCTTGGCGGCAAAGCAACCACGGCGGATGTGACGAGCGCCGTTTGCGAAGCGTTGCGGGGATCGAACTTCGCCCCCGATGACGAGAATATTCCGGCCGTCTGATCCCCGGCAACCGCGTTTCATGGCGGGTATACAGTCATGAGCAACAGACTTTCGGGCTACAAGCTCCGCCGTCCGGAGCTTTTTCGCGAAGCGAATTATATTGGCGGCCAATGGGTGCAGGCCGATAGTGGCCGTACCTACGACGTCACCAATCCTGCGACCGGCGAGGTAATCGGAACCGTGCCTGCGATGAGTGCTGTGGAGACGAACCGCGCAATCGATGCCGCCTACAAGGCGCAAAAGGCATGGGCGGCACTGACTGCCGAGCAGCGCGCCAACCATCTCTGGAAGCTCGCCGAGTTGATGCACGCGAATCTCGAGGATCTCGCGGCCATCATGACGATCGAGCAGGGCAAACCTCTTTCCGAAAGCCGTGGCGAGGTCGCCTATTCCGCAAGCTTCATCGAGTGGTTCGCCGAAGAGGCGAGACGCGTCTATGGTGACACGATTCCTTCGCCGGTTCCGGGCCGACGCCTGATCGTGCAGAAGCAGCCGATCGGCGTCTTTGCGGCGATCACGCCGTGGAACTTTCCCTCGGCGATGATCACTCGCAAGGCCGGTCCCGGCTGGGCCGCAGGCTGCACCGGCGTCATTCGTCCGGCAAGCCAGACGCCCTATTCGGCGCTGGCGCTTGCCGTGATGGCTGAAGAGGCGGGCTTTCCGGCCGGCGTCTGCAACGTCATCACCGGCCCTTCGTCGGACACCGGTCCTGCGATCACCGCCAGTCCGAAGGTGCGCAAGCTCACCTTCACCGGCAGCACGGCGGTCGGCGCCAAGCTGCTCGCCGAATGCGCGCCGACCATCAAGAAGACCAGCATGGAACTTGGCGGCAACGCGCCTTTCATCGTCTTCGACGACGCCGACCTCGACGAGGCGGTCAAGGGCGCCATGGGCTCGAAGTTCCGCAATACCGGGCAGACATGCGTCTGCGCCAACCGCATTCTCGTGCAGGACAAGGTGCATGACGCCTTTGCCGAAAAGCTCGCAGCCGCCGTTGCCAAACTGAAGCTCGGCGATGGCATGGAGGAGGGCGTCACGCTCGGCCCATTGATCGACGAAGCTGCGCTCAAGAAGGTCGAGATGCATGTCGAGGATGCCGTCACGCATGGCGCGAAGATCGTCTCCGGCGGCAAGCGCGATCAGCGTGGCGGCAATTTCTACCTGCCCACCATTCTCTCGGATGTCTCCCGCGAGGCGGAAATCTTCTCGGATGAAACCTTCGGCCCGGTTGCCCCTCTTTTCCGCTTCAAGACAGAGGAAGAGGCGATCGAAATGGCCAATGACACGCCCTTCGGTCTTGCCGCCTATTTCTACGCCCGCGACGTCGGTCGCATCTTCCGGGTTGCCGAGGCTCTCGAATTCGGCATTGTCGGTATCAACGAGGGACTCATCTCGACAGCGGTCGCTCCTTTCGGCGGCATGAAGCAGTCCGGCATCGGCCGTGAGGGTTCGAAATACGGCATCGAAGAGTTCCTCGAGGTCAAATACATGGCCATTGGTGGCCTGGCGAACTGAGGAGAATGCCATGAGTGCAGCTGATATCGACGGCTTTGCAGCCCGGATCCGGAACGACGAAAGCCGGATGATCTCCGCATGGGTGGGCATTCCCGATCCGCTGTTGGTCAATCATCTGGCTCAGGAGGCCTTCGATGCCGTTGTGCTCGACATGCAGCACGGCATGTGGGACCTGCCGTCTGCAGCTGCTGCTGTCGGCCATGTGCGTATCGCCGGCAAGCCGGCGCTCGCTCGCATTCCGGTCGGTGATTTCGCCTCTGCTTCGCGCCTGCTCGATGCCGGTGCGTCGGGCATCATCGCGCCGATGATCAATTCGGCCGAGGATGCGAAGGCCTTCGTGAAGGCCACAAAATATCCGCCGGTCGGCGAGCGCAGCTGGGGGCCGTCTTTGGCACTCAACCACACCGGCCTTTCGGCTGACGACTATCTCAGGACCGCCAATGATTTGACGGTCGCAATCGCCATGATCGAGACGCGCGCGGCGCTCGAAGCGATCGACGATATCCTTGGCGTGCCCGGCATCGATGGCATCTTCATCGGCCCGTCGGATCTCTCCATCGCACTATCGAACGGGGATCAGGTGGCGCCGAATGCCGCCGAGATCGACAGTGCCATGCAGCATGCCGTCGCGCGTTGCGGCGCGCACGGAAAATTTGCCTGCGCCTTTGCCGGTGACGGCGAGCGCGCCGGCGAGCTTCTGAAATTCGGCTTCGCTTTCGTCATTGCCGGAGCGGAAACCGCGCAATTACGATCCGGAGCCCGCAAACAGATCAACGCCGCCAGGAAGATTGCCTCCGGCGGCTGATCCGTAGGCATATAGGGTTTCACGCGATCATGTAGCCGCCGTCGATGGGCATGGAGATGCCGTTGACCATCGCGGCTTCGTCCGAGAGCAGGAAGAGGATCACCTCTGCCACGTCCTCGGGCTCTGCGAACCGGCCGACCGGGATGCGCTTTTGCATTCCGGCGGCTTTCTCCGGATCGCTCCAGGCCTTGATCGCCATCGGCGTCAGCGTCACCGTCGGATGCACGCCATTTACCCGGATGCCCTGCGGCGCCAGTTCCTTGGCCATGACGCGCGTCAAGCCGTCCAGACCGCCCTTCGATGCACAATAGGCCGCATGATCCGGGATACCCACAAAGGCTGCGACAGAGGAGACGTTGACGATGGCTCCAGGGTGGCCGTTCTCGATCAGGGACCGCGCATACTCTTGTGCGACGATCATCGGGGCGCGCGTGTTAACTGCAATCAGGTGGTCAAAGGCTTCGACCGTGGTTTCGAGAAAGGGCTGCAGCTCGGTTGTTCCAGCGCAGTTGATAAGGAAATCTGCCGGAAGTGCGGCGCGCGCCGCCTCTCGCGTCGTCTTTGCATCGGCAAGATCGACCTGAATCGCTTCGCAACCAAGGTCTTCACGTAGGGAAACGACATCGTCAGCGCTTCTGGTGAGTGCCGTAACCCTGGCCCCACGCTTGACCAGCATCTCTGCGACAACGCGGCCGATGCCCTTGCCGGCACCGGTGACGATCACTTTTTTGCCTTCGAAATTCATTTGTTCCTCACCTTACAATCGCTGTCCCGTTGCCTGATCAAAGATGTGAGCACGCCGCGGATCAATATGAAAATGCAGCGTCCGGCCGGGTTCGACCTCGATGCGCTCACGGATCAGGGCATCGATCGGCACTCCTCCCACACGGCCGAAGATCAACGTTTCTGAGCCGGTCGGCTCGTATACCGACACTTCCACCGGAATACCGTCATCGCTGATGGTTATGTGTTCCGGGCGAATACCGTAGGTTACGGCCTTGCCCTCCTCTGCGTTCACGCGGTCCATGGGGAGGGTAACGCCCTGATCGGTGATGACAACCTGCTTTCCGTCGCGAGTTGCGATCTTGCCCTGGAGAAAGTTCATCGACGGGCTGCCGATGAAACCGGCAACGAAGAGGTTTGCCGGAAAGTCATAGAGATCAAGCGGCTTGCCAACCTGTTCCACCCGTCCGTCGCGCATGACGACGATCTTGTTGGCCATCGTCATGGCCTCGATCTGATCGTGCGTGACATAGACGGTGGTGGTCTTCAGCCGCTGGTGCAGTTCCTTGATTTCGACGCGCATGGTGACGCGAAGCTTGGCATCGAGGTTCGACAGCGGCTCGTCGAACAGGAAGACCTGCGGGTCGCGGACAATGGCTCGGCCCATGGCAACGCGTTGCCTCTGTCCGCCTGACAGCTGCTTCGGATAGCGGTCGAGATAACGCGTCAGGTCGAGGATTGCGGCTGCTTTGCCGACCTTTTCATCGATCTCCGATTTCGGGCGTTTCGCCATCTTTAGCGGAAAGCCCATGTTCTCTGCGACAGTCTTATGAGGGTAGAGCGCGTAGCTCTGAAAGACCATGGCGATGTCGCGCTCCTTCGGCGGGGCGTTGGTGACCACGCGACCGCCGATGCGGATGTCGCCGCTGCTGACGGTCTCGAGACCGGCGATCATGCGCAGCAGCGTTGACTTGCCGCATCCCGAAGGGCCGACCAGCACGACGAATTCGCCATCCTCGATATCGACGCTAACGCCATGCATCACCTGAAGAGCGCCATATCTCTTGGTGACGTCGCTGACCTGTACGTTTGCCAATGTCTTTTCTCCCTAATCCAGCACGGCTTGCGTCTTGATAGTGTTGATGGAATTCACCCGCTCACCCCTTCCAGACGATGTAGGCGCCGAGTACGGCGGAGATTGCCACCGCAAACCATACCGAAAGCCCGAACGGTTCGATGAACCGCAGCCAGAACAGAGAGAGCGCGACCCAGATCACGACGGAGATGAACAGCCGGTCGAACCAGTTCGTCTCGATCGGCAGGAAGCCCGGCTGTTTTTCGTTGTTTCGAGAATCCGAAGCCATCTCGCTATCCTTTCACTGCGCCGAAGGTCAGGCCAGCAACGATGTGACGCTGCACCACCGAGAAGACGATGAGCGCCGGGATCAATGTCAGCATCGAGATCGCCGCCATGATGCCCCAGGCAGTTCCTGTCGTCGTCACGTATTCCGACAGGCCGGTGGTAAGTGTGCGGGCGTTGAAGTTGGTGAGTGTCGCAGCGAGCAGATATTCGTTCCACGCGAAGACCCAGGTGAGGATGAGCGTCACCGCAAGCCCCGGTCGCGCCAAGGGAAAGACGATGTCGTAGAGGACCATCCAGGGGCTTGCGCCATCCATATAGGCCGCCTCGTCCAGTTCCTTGGGAATGGCCTCTACCGTCGGGCGCAGGGTCCAGATGGCAAAGGGAAGGTTGAAGGAGCAATAGACCAGGATCATGCCAAGCCTGGTATCCGCCAGCGAAAAGTCGCCGATCCTGTAAACCTGCGTCAGCAGCAGGAAGAGCGGCAGCAGGAAGACCGCCGGAGGCGCCATGCGGTTGGTGATAGTCCAGAAGAAAATGCTTTCCTTGCCTGCGAGATCGAAGCGCGTCAGCGCGTAGCAGGCAAGAAAGCCGAGGGTCGTCACCAGGATCGCGTTCCCCGACGAAATGACCAGCGAGTTGATCATATATCGCCGCAAGGTCTCGTTCGTCAGCACGTCCTGGTAGTTCTTCCAGAAGAAGCTCCGAAGGATGACGTCCGGCGTGGAAAACAGGTCAAAGGGCTGCTTCAGCGAGATGACGAAGAGCCAGTAGATCGGGAAGAGGGTTGCAAAGCTTATCAGCGTCCACAAGAGAACCGAAAGCCAGGGATTCTGTCTTTTCATCGCATCAGCCTCTCTTCGCGCGGGGAGCAATCAGGCCGACGTAGAGCAGCCAGCAGACGACGATGGTGAGATAAAGTACGACGACCGAGATGGCTGAACCGTAGCCGTAATTCGTTTTCGGAAAGACTTCCCTGAAGATGTGAACGCCGATATAGCGCGTCGACGACCCTGGACCGCCTCCGGTCAGCATCAGGACTTCGTCGACCGTACGCAGCGCGTCCATGAGCCTGATGAACACCGTGGCCAGCAGGGCAGGGCGGATCAGAGGGAGCGTGATATGCCAGAAGATCTGGCTCTTGCCGGCGCCATCGATCTGCGCCTGCTCGAAGGGATCTGGCGGAAGCGAGACCAGGGCGGCAATCAGGGACAGGGTGACCAGCGGCGTCCAGTGCCAGACGTCCATGATGACAGTGATGGAGAACGCCGCGAGCGCACTTTGGCCGATGTTCAGATCGTAACCGAACCAGCTTCGCAGCAGATATGGGATGATGCCAATCGACGGTGTCGTCATCAGCTTCCACACCGATCCGACAATGATGGGCGCCATGATCAGAGGAAGGGTGTGGATGGTGCGGAAGAACGCTTTTCCCGGAAAGTCCTTCATCAGTGCCTGCGCGAGAATGTATCCGAGGATGAGTTCGGAAACGACTGCGAAGAAGACGAAGGCGATCGTGATGCCCAGCGAGGCCAGGAACTGTTTGTCGAAGACGAGACTCCGGTAGTTCGAAGCCCAGTTGAAGACCATCAGCGGATTTGCGGCGAAAGGGTTCCACTGGTGAAACGAAACCCAGACGACGTAAATGAAAGGAAAGATGCCGAAGAGCCCGAGGATCAGGATCGTCGGTGACAGCAGCAGCCATCCAAGCTTTTGTGAATGCATCGCCTCATCCTCTTTGGCACCCTTGGGGCGGCCTATCGAGCCAGGAAAGGAGCGGGTCGCCAAGCGAAGACGACCCGCCAAGGTGGGGAGGATGATTTATTTGCGATAGCCGAGCGAGGTGAGCTCCTCTTCCGTCTTGGCGGCCATCTGGTCGAGGCCTTCGTCGGGCGCGATCTTGCCGGTCAGGATGTCGAAGAAGATCGGCAGGGTTGCTTCACGCAACTGGGCATGGAAAGGATACGGAGGAGCGCCGGCGAAGAGTTTGCCCTGATCCTTCAGCATCGTGTAGAAGCCGCCGAGCTTGACGTCCATCGCCTTGACCTTCGGGTCGTCGAAGGTCGCCTTGTTGGTGATGCGGGGTGCTGCGATTGCCCAATCGGGCTGCACATCGTTCTGACCCATGAATTCGAGGAAGAGCAGAGCTGCTTCCTTGTTCTTGGACGTAATCGGCAGGCCGAAGGCGCCGCCGTCATAATAGCCGATATAGCCCTTTCCTGACTTCGCATCCTCCAGGACACCCGGCTCGAGTGGCGGCAGGGCAAAGCCTACTTTGTCGACCACCTTCGACTGCGCAGGATCGCTCGCGATCCATGCGGCGTTCTCGCCGTAGATCAATCCTTGAGCAACACGGCCGGCAGCGAAAGTCGTCGCTGTTTCCGTCCAGGTCGACTGGGTCGATTCCGGCGGGGCTATGTCGCGCAGATGCAGCCAGTATTTCAGCGCGGCCTTCGCCTTGTCGCTGTTCATTGCGCCGCCATGCTCGACCGTCGCTGCGTAGTTGTTGCTGGCGTCGATGCCCCAGTTGTAGACGCCGAAGGTCGGCGCGATGGATTCGAAATATTCGTACCAGGACGCGGCGTGACCTGTGTGGGCCTGAGCGGTGGTGCCCCAAAGCTCAATGCCGTTATCCTTGCCGTATTTGGTGAAGAATTCGGCGATCTGCGTGTAGTCCTCATGCGTGGTCGCCGGCTTCAGGTCCTTGCCGGTTTCCTTCTTGAAGGCTTCCTTGATCTTCGGATCGTCGAAAAGGTCCTTGCGATAGAGATAGGTCTTCAGGAAGGCTTCCATCGGGACGCCAAAGAGATCGCCCTTCTTGTCCTTGAAATAGTCGGCGAAGCTGGTGAAGTTCGCGTCGTCGTAGGTCGGCGCCTTCAGATCCGCCTGGTCCTTCAGCGTCTGAGTGATGTTGACCAGGAAATTCCGGGACAGATACGAGTAGATGATGTCCTGTTCGATGTAGACCATGTCATAGATGCCGGTCTTGGCCTCCATGTCCTTGATGGCCTTGTCG
This sequence comes from Rhizobium sp. KNZ14-9A, assembly GCF_056755015.1. Classification (NCBI taxonomy): domain Bacteria; kingdom Pseudomonadati; phylum Pseudomonadota; class Alphaproteobacteria; order Hyphomicrobiales; family Rhizobiaceae; genus Rhizobium; species Rhizobium sp. KNZ14-9A. The sequence goes on along the minus strand of NZ_JBPGXB010000004.1, from coordinate 1,182,853 downwards.
TACATCTGGTCCCAGGACGTCGTCTCGATTTCGACCTTGATGCCGGTCTTCTTCTCGAATTCCGGGGCGAGCACATTCTTGATGTAGTTCGATGGCGGCGTGCTTTCGGTCACGCCGTGCAAGGTCACGCCTTTGAACTTGGCGCCGGCGTCGGACCAGAAGTCTGCCCATGCCGGCGAAGCGGCGGTGGCGAGGCTGAGCGTCAGCGCAAGCGCGCTGGCCTTCAGAGCGTAATTCATTTCAATCCTCCCAGATAGCAGCGAGATCATTTCGCCGGGCCATTGTGTAGACGAAAAATGCCGCTCACGCAATATTTGTTGTCTAAACCTGCAAATATGTCGGCTATGTCGTTGATTTTGGTAAGAACTAATTCTGGCAAAAGTAACAGAGGCAGAGTCCGTTCGCTAAAATGCTGCAACGCAATGAATTCGTTAGCAATGGCAAAATTCTAAACTGTGAATTTATTTGTTGCTTTACCATACTAAATGGCATAGCTGTGGCGCAACGAAGGGCTTTCAGCGGAGGAAAAAAGCCATGCGCCGATTGGGTATCCATTCATTTGTATGGACAGGCGGCCAAACGCAGGAGGGCCTCGAAATGGCTCTCAACAAAACGGCCGAGCATGGATATCGCACAATCGAATTCGCTTATCTGCGCCCCGAGAAGTTCAATCTCGACCGTCTGGCGAAGCTCGCGCAATCGCTCGATGTCGAGATCGGCGTGACGATGGGCCTGCCGATCGACAGGGATATTTCGAGCGAGGATGCCGCTGCGGTATCCGCCGGCAAGCAGACGCTGGCAGATGCCGTGCGTGCGGTCCGTGACATCGGCGGAAACAAGCTTGGTGGGATCCTCTATTCCGCGCACACCAAGTACAACCGCCAGCCGACGAAGAAGGGCTGGGACAACAGCGTCGCCACAATCGCTGCGACTGCGGATGTCGCGAAGGATGCGAGGGTCGATCTCGTCCTGGAGATCGTGAACCGCTTTGAGACGAACCTTTTGAATACGGCCGCGCAGGGCCTGAAGTTCATCTCCGAAACCGGCTCGGACCATGTCCGACTGCATCTCGACACCTTTCACATGAATATCGAGGAAGCAAATCCGGCTGCCGCGATCCGGCTCGCCGGCGACAAGATTGGTTACTTCCACATCGGCGAGAGCAACCGCGGCTATCTCGGCGACGGCGTCATTAACTTCGACCTTATTTTCGATGCCTTGCTCGACATCGACTACAAGCGCGACATCGTCTTCGAAAGCTTTTCGACCACTGTTGTCGATGAAGGCCTCTCACTTGCCTGCGCAATCTGGCGCGACACGTGGACCGATAACGACCCGTTGGCGGCCCATGCCAAACGCTATATCGAACTGAAATTCGAAGAAGCCAAACGGCGCCGCGTCACGAACGCACGCCCCTGATAATCCTTCTGCCGATCTGCTTCGCAAGTGTGGGCTGGAGCAGTCGATTTGAAGAGAAATGAACATGAACGACACCGTCTCCATCGGAAGTTCGCCGCGCAGGATCAGGCAGAACAACATCGTCGCAGCCCTGCAGACGATCTACAGCCATCGCCGCCTGAGCAGGGCCGATCTGGCGCGGAAGCTCGGGATGAACCGTTCGTCATCTGGGGAGATCGTCGCCGAGCTGACGGAAAGCGGCTTGGTCCAGGAGTTGGAAGACAGCAGCAAACAGCGCTCGGAACAATCCCGTGCCGGCCGTCCGGGGATCATGCTCGAACTGGTTCCGGATGCCGCATTCTTTGCCGGGATAGAACTTGGCGTCGAGCATATATCTGCTGTTGTCGTGGACTTTTCGGCAGATGTCCGGGCCTGCCGCAGGCTGGCCTTCCATGCGCAGTCCTCGACAGTGGAGGAGGCCGTGGCGCGCGGCGTCGAACTGATCATGGACGCCATGTCGAAGGAGATGATTGAGCGCTGCAAAGGGCTCGGAATATCTGCGCCCGCGCATATCCGGCCGGAAGGAATTGTCACGCTGGCGCCGATCATTGGCTGGCGGGAGGTGCCGCTGAAGGAGATCGGCCGCAGTGCCTTTCCAGCCGAGGTGCCGATCGCGGTGGAAAACGACGCCAATGCTTTCGCGATCGGTGACAGCTATCGTCATGGCGTTTCCGGCGTAACGCTCTTTCTGCTCATGGAAACCGGCGTCGGCGGCGGGATCATGATTGATGGAAAGCTGTTTCGCGGCGGTCATGGCCTTGCCGGCGAAATCGGCCATACCCTCGTGCCGGGAAGCGGCGGACAGAAATTCGAGCAACTGATCGGCCGCGAGGTACTGATCAGGCAGTACCGGGAGGCGACCGGCCGCACCGACGTCGATCTGCAGGATTTCCTCACCGATGTTCGCGATCGTGTTCCTGATGCTGTGAACATAGCGGAGATCTGGTCGCGGCATCTCGCCTACGCGCTGCTGCAGGCCTGTCGTCTGCTCGATCCTGATAGGATCGTGCTCGGCGGTTCCGTAGCGTCGCTCTATCCGATGGTAGCGGCCCGTGTGGCGGTCCACATGTCGGAAGGCCAGAACATTCCTTTTCCGACCCCCGAGATCGTCGTCGATGGCGACGCGGAGTTCGGTTCCGCCTTCGGGGCGGCATGCATGCTGCACCAACGCTTCCTCTCTCTCGAAAACGAGGAATTCGGTGGCGAAGACAGTGCACTACAACGATCAACAGCGATTTAGCGACACCTATCGAAAGCAGGATTGCAATGGTTTCAGTGCTGGCTCCGGACCATCTCGGTCCCACGGTTTGCGTCGGCGAGATCCTCGTGGAGATCGTTGCGACGACGGTCGGAGAAGGCTTTCGTGAGGCTCAGCCGCTCGTCGGTCCGTTTGCCAGCGGGGCGCCAGCGATCTTCATCTCGCAATGCGGCCGGCTGGGCGGAGCAGCGGCGATGGTCGGGGCAGTCGGCAGCGATGATTTCGGTCGCGTCAATATTGACCGCCTCAGGTGTGATGGCGTCGATGTGTCGACCATTTCCATCGACCCTGACTATCCGACCGGAAGCGCCTTCGTCCGATACCGCAAGGACGGCTCCCGCGACTTCGTCTACAATATCGCGAAGTCCGCGGCCGCCCGCTTCGGCTGGTCGCAGGGCGTCAGCGATCTCATCAACCGCAGCGGACATCTCCATGTGATGGGTTCGGCTCTCTCCGTTCCGAGCGCTCGGGAAGTAATCGACAAGGCTGTCGACATCGTGAAGGCGCGAGGCGGAACGCTCTCGGTCGATCCGAATATCCGCAAGGAATTGCAGCTCGACGAGGATACCGAGCGTCGATTTGCCAGGCTTGTCGCCACCGCCGATCTTCTATTGCCGTCAGGGGAAGAGCTTGAGCGGGCCGCCGGCATCTCGGGCGAAGCCGAGGCGATCCATCGTCTTTTCGAAATAGGCGTGAAGGAGATCGTGCTGAAGCGCGGAGCGGAGGGCGCGACCTATTTCGGCAGGGACGGCGACCGCATCGACGCTCCTGCATTTCTCGTCGAAGAGGTCGATCCTACCGGCGCCGGCGACTGCTTCGGCGGGGCCTACCTCACCTGCCGGCGGCTCGGAATGTCTCCGGGCGAGGCTCTCACCTATGGTTCGGCCGCAGGTGCGCGCAATGTGACGATCCGCGGTCCGATGGAAGGCGCAGGCACGCGCCAGGAACTCGACGCATTCATCGCCTCGACGAAAAGGCGCTCGTAATGCAGATAAAGCTGAACGAACTGGCTGCGCTCAGGGCTCAGGGCCACCCCGCAGGGATCACCTCGGTCTGCTCGGCCCATCCAATCGTGCTGCGGGCTGCGCTGCGTCATGGGCGTGACCATTCGAGCACGGTCCTAATCGAAGCCACCTGCAACCAGGTCAACCATCTGGGCGGCTATACCGGAATGACCCCTGCGAACTTTGCGGCTCTTGTGTTGCGCATCGCCGAAGAGGAGGGCTGCCCGGAAAACCTCATCGTGCTTGGCGGCGACCATCTCGGACCGAATCCCTGGCGGGAACGTGCGGACGAAGAAGCCATGGCTGAGGCTGAGAGGATGGTGGCGGCCTATGTCGATGCCGGGTTCCGCAAGATCCATCTGGACGCATCGATGGGCTGCATGGGTGAACCCGCCGCATTGGACGACGAGACGACCGCTCATCGCGCTGCCCGCCTTGCCGCTGTCGCAGAGACCTCGGCAAGGCGGGCAGGGAGCGCCATGCCGGTTTATGTGATCGGCACGGAGGTTCCTCCTCCCGGCGGCGCGGATCACGCGCTGACCACGATCGAGCCGACTGCGGCTTCGGCCGCCAGGCGGACGATCGATGTCCATCGCCGCGTTTTCGCCGAGGCCGGCCTTACGGAGGCGTTTGGGCGTGCCATCGGCCTGGTGGTGCAGCCGGGCGTCGAGTTCGGCAACCACAATGTCATCAGGTACGACCGCAGCAAGATCGATAAATTGAAGCAGGTGCTCGAGGACGAGCCGCAATTCGTGTTCGAAGCGCATTCCACCGATTATCAGGGCACCGGTCCGCTGACCGCGCTCGTTGAAGACGGTTTTCCGATCCTCAAGGTCGGACCGGAACTAACTTTCGTTCTGCGCGAGGCCCTCTATGGGCTGGACCTGATTGCATCCGACCTCGTGCCTGATTATGGCGAGCGTCCCCTGTACGCTGCGATGGAGGCTTTGATGCTGGCGCATCGGGAGCATTGGAGCCGTCACTATCATGGCACGGAGGGCGAGCAGCGCTGGCTTCGGCATTATTCGCTGTCCGATCGCATCCGGTACTATTGGACGGCTGAACAGGCTCAATCTGCCGTTGCGCGTCTTTGCGACGCACTCGCCGGAAAATCCGTACCGCTCCCGCTGTTCTGGCAGCACATGCCGGACGCCGAGCGATTTTCCGACACGCCGCTCGATCCGGAGGAGGTTTTGGTCTGGCGGGTGGCGAAGAGCCTTGCCGAATATCATGCAGCATGCGGCGGAGTGAGATGAGGCCGCATAACCGAGGAGGAAAGAATGAACGAGTTGAAAGGGAAGATCGCTGCGATCACTGGCGCAGCGTCTGGTATCGGAATGGCATCGACGGAGGCGATGATCGCGGCAGGGGCCACGGTCGTTCTCGTTGACCGCGACGAGAAGGCGTTAAAAGCAGCCTGCGAGCGTCTCGGGGAGCAGGCGATACCTCTCGCTCTGGACCTGCTGGATCCGGAGGCATGTGCTCAGCTTCTTGACCGCGTGCTGTCGAAGGTGGGACAGCTCGACATTCTGCATGCCAATGCTGGCACCTATATCGGTGGCGACCTCGCGGATGCCAATCTCGACGCCATCGACCGGATGCTGAACCTCAACGTCAATGTGGTGATCAAGAACGTCCGGACCGTCATTCCGCACATGATCGGGCGCGGCACAGGCGACATCGTCGTCACGAGCTCGGTCGCTGGCCATTCGCCCGTTCCATGGGAGCCGGTCTATTCGCCGTCGAAATGGGCGATGACGTGCTTTGTCCAGACGATGCGCCGCCAGCTTCTGAAAAGCGGCATTCGTGTCGGCTCGGTTTCGCCAGGACCGGTCATCAGCGCGCTGCTGGCCGACTGGCCGGAGGAGAACCTCCGCAAGGCGAAGGAGGCCGGCGCCCTGATCGAACCCAAGGAGGTGGCCGACGCGATCATGTTCATGCTGACGCGTCCGCGCAACGTGACGATCCGCGACATCGTCGTTCTTCCAAGCGCATTCGACATCTGAGGGACCGAACCATGAGTTATCAGGAAAAATTCCGTCTCGATGGTGAACGCGCGGTCGTCACCGGCGGCGGACGCGCCATTGGACTTTGCTGCGCCCACGCGCTTGCCGAGGCCGGTGCCGCCGTCGTCGTGATCGAGCGTAATGAATCGGACGCAGAGCAGGCTCTGTCTCTCAAAGACAAGGGATATGACGTCGAGTTGCGTCTCGGTGACGTGACCGATTCCGCCCGCATGGAGGCGATCGCTAATGAACTCGCCGACAGCGGACGGCCGGCGACGATCCTGGTGAACAATGCCGGGATCGGCCAGAACGGGATTGCAGCAGAAGATGTCACGGATGCCGATTGGCTGCGGATGATGAATGTCAACGTCAATGGTGTCTTTTGGTGCTCTCGCTCCTTCGGCCGCCATATGGTGGCGATGAAACGCGGGGCGATTGTCAATCTCGGCTCAATGTCCGGCATCATCTGCAATCGGCCGCAGCCGCAGACGGCCTATAACGTTTCCAAGGCTGCCGTTCACCACCTCACCCGTTCCATGGCGGCCGAATGGGCTCAGCACGGTGTCAGGATCAATGCTGTCGCGCCAACCTATATCGAGACGCCGATGGTGGCTGCAGTCGAAGCCAATCGCGAGCGGATTCCGATCTGGCTTGCCGATACGCCGATGGGGCGAATGGGCACGCCGGAAGAGGTTGCAAGCGCGGTTCTCTTCCTCGCATCCGGTGCGGCAAGCCTGATGACGGGGGCAATTGTCAACGTCGATGCAGGATTTACCTGCTGGTAGGCCGGCTTCGGTTGAGAGTTTCGAGGCGCCTGCGATCCCGCTGGCGCCTCATTTCCGTCCGTTAGCCTGCCCATCTGTACCGTGGCTCGTCAGCTTTTTGCCGGATGATCCATCACGGCATCGGCAAACTTCCGCATCAGGCGGACCAGATTGTCCAGATCATCGGGATCCCAGGTCTTGAATATCTCGATACCTATCCTCTCACGCGCCGCATCGACGCGATCTGTCATCGATTTGCCCTTCGCGGTGACGACCGCTTCGCTGACGCGCCGGTCTGTCGCGCTCGGCTGACGTTGAATGAGGCCGAGGCTCTCCAGCTTGGCGACCTGACGGCTGACCGTTGTGTAGTCCCGGCCGGCGCGGTCAGCCAGATCGACCACGCCAATCGGCCCCAATCTTTCAATGCCCACCAGCAAGGGGAAGAGGGCGCGGTCGAGCGAAATCCCTGCCTCCTTGACCATTGCCTCATCCCGTTGCGGCCGGTTCATCACGCTGACGATCTCAAGCAGCGATCCATGAAGTTCATGGATGCGATTTGAGATATGTGTATTTTGCACATTTTTTGTTGACGACATTCCAGCTCTCCTGTTATGTGCATAATACACATAAATAGGAGCGGCAGCAATGACAGAGGATGACGCAATCGATGTATTGATTTGTGGTGCCGGCGCGGCTGGCCTGACGCTAGCGATCGATCTCGCCCGGCGAGGTGTATCTTTCCGGCTGATCGAGAAGATGGATGATCCGTTCCGAGGTTCGCGCGGCAAAGGGATACAGCCGCGAACCCTGGAAGTGTTCGAGGACCTAGGCATCGTCGACAAGATTGCCGCATCCGGCGGTTACTATCCGCATCAGCGTGAATATCGCGGCGACGGCAGCATGAGAGATGTCGCACTTGTCGAGGCCTGTGAGCCGGTCCCATCGGAACCCTACGGAGTGCCTCTGCTCGTGCCTCAATTCCTGACGGAGAGAGCGATGCGGGAGCGCCTTGCCGAACTCGGCCATGCTCCGGAGTTCGGCTGCGCACTGGTCGCCTTCGAACAGGATGGGCAGGGTGTAACAGCAAGACTTGCCAATGGCGGCGAAGAACAGACTATCCGCGCATCCTATCTCATCGGCACCGACGGCGGCCGAAGCTTTGTGCGCCAGGCGCTCGCCGTCGGCTTTCCCGGAAAGACGCTCGGCGTTCGCGCCATCGTTGCCGACGTGACATTGACAGGCCTCAGCCGCGATGTCTGGCATCGCTTCAACGAGGGGTCGATGGAGACACAGATTTCCTTTTGTCCCTTGACCGAAAAAGGGTCTTTCCAGATGCAGGGACCAGTGCCTCTCGAAGGCGACATCGACCTGTCGGCCGAAGGGCTTACGGCGCTGACTGCCGAACGGACCGGTCGTACCGATATCCTCATCCAGTCTGTCTCCTGGGCATCCGCATTCAACATGAATGCCCGGCTTGCCGACAGCTATCGTGTCGGTCGCGTCTTTCTCGCCGGAGACGCGGCCCATACCCATCCGCCGACGGGCGGCCAGGGTCTGAATACCAGCGTTCAGGACGCCTACAATCTCGGCTGGAAGCTGGCAGCCGTCCTATCAGGCGCCCCGGAGACGCTTCTCGATAGCTATGAGGAAGAGCGCCGTCCGGTCGCGGCAAGCATGCTGGGACTTGCGACCAGATTGCTCGAAGACATGAAGCGTGGCGAAATTCGGCGTGGCCGTGAGGTTCGGCAACTGGACATCGGCTACCTCGGTTCGAGCCTGTCGCTCGAAGACCCCCAGCGTCAGGCTCGCATCGTTGCCGGCAACCGCGCCCCCGACGCGCTGCTGAAAGGCGCCGCAGGACAACCCGCGCGGCTGTTTGACCTCTTTAAAGGCCCTCATTGGACGCTGCTGGAATTTGAAGTGGAGACGGTTGGCCTCCAGCCACGCAAAGGATTGCATATCCAAAGCATCGGGCAAGGCGGCGACCTGATCGATAACAAGAACCAGTTCCGCGACACTTACGAAGTTGCGTCAGGTGACCGGATTCTTGTCCGTCCGGATGGTTATGTCGGCACGATCGTCTCGCAGGGCGACGTGGCGGCATTGGAAGCCTATCTTCATGATGTCGGGTTGAAAACGGGGGCGGCCGCCAGGCGATGAAAATGCCTCCGCGGCATCGCTTCGCCCGCGAAAGCAGAAATATTTATGGCGCGGAATCTTCAAAGCTTTTCAGTAACACGCCGCTATGATTGTGATGATAATGGGCGTTCGACGACGGTGCGTGCCGGGCAATAGCTGCCTTGCGCTTCCGCCGTCCGCGGCCGGTATGACGCAATCACGGATCACTCAATGCCGATAATCTTGTTCGCTTCGATATTCTCACGTTTCAACCGGGTTATCAGTCTTCGCCTGCTTGCATTTTTGCTTGGATCGCTGATCTGCGTCGCGGCCGGTCATGCAGAAGATATCCTGCGGATTCCCTATTCGTCTGATATCGGCACCCTGGATCCGGATAATGGTTTCGAAGTCGCCGGATTGACGACGCTGGACAGCATTTATGAGGGCCTCGTCAAATACGAGGCGGGCTCGACCAGGATTGTCGGATCACTGGCAAGGAGTTGGGAGATCTCCGGCGATGGCTTGACCTACACCTTCCACCTCGTCGAGGGCGCCAAGTTCCACGACGGCACGGCCTTGAATGCCGATGCCGTCGTCACCTCGTTCAAGCGCCGCCGCGACGGCGGTTTTGTGCAGAACTACACACTAGCCAACTTGGCAGATATCGCAGCATCAGACAGGTCCACTGCCGTCATCACGCTACGGCACGCGCAGCCCTCATTCCTGGATGGCCTTGCAAGCCCGTGGGGGCCGAAAATCATCAGCCCGGCCGCGATTTCTGAGCATGCCAAGGGTGATTTTGCGACGGGATGGCTGACCGAGCATGCAGCTGGGACCGGGCCGTTCAAATTGTCCGAGTTCAAGCGTGGCGAACGCTACGTGCTCGAGCGCAACGAAAACTATTGGGGCGCCAAACCCTATTTCAGCAGGGTGGAACTGCCCGTCATCCCCGATATCGGCCAGCAAATTCTCAAACTGAAGACTGGCGAAATCGATGGCGTGCCGACCAATTACCCCTTCGCACAGCTCGGCAGCCTGCCGGCCGATTTGGAAATAACATCCGCCCCCAGCATGACGCAGTTCGAGGCTTTCGTTAAGCCGGGATCGCCGCTTGAAGATGCCGAGGTACGCAAGGCGGTTCTGACCGCAATCAATCCGAATTTGTGGGCAAGCGATGCCTTCGGGCAATATGCCCATGTATCGAAATCGCTCTTTCCGAACATCATGCTGGAGCCGGCGCAACCGGTGCAGTTTCCGACCGATTTTGATGCTGCGAAGTCCGCTATCGCCAAGCACGGCCCTGTCACGCTCAACATCGGGCTTTATAGCGCCAATCCGAGCTATGGGCGTATCGCCGACCTGATGATCGCGCAGCTATCGATGATCGGCGTCGAGGCGACCTCCCATATCATGCCGCCGGGGGCAGCCTATGCCATGAAGGGCGATCCGGCGGCTCCCGATATGCTGTTGATCATCGCCTCTCCGGATGCGGCTCATCCTGATAATCAGGCAAAGGCATTCTTCACCAAGGACGCGCCGCTGAACCTTTATGGCAGTGCCCTTCCGGAGGCGGACGCCGTCATCGCCGAAGGTGCCTCCGCAACGGATATGAGCACACGCAACACACTCTATGAAAAGGCAGGGCGCATGTATTTCGACGCCGGCCATTTCATTCCGCTCGTCGATGTCGACGACGTGGTCGTCCATCGCAAGGATCTAAAGGATTTCGGTCTTCGTCCTGTCTTCCCGAGAGGCAGCATCGACTTTTCAAGTGTGGGGCGCTGATGGTTGAGCGCACGACTCTCGGCAGGATTTATTGCTGCATTTCCACCTGCGGGGAGCTGTGGAGGCTGTGACCAGGGCTGCGCTCTCCATCGCTGATCTCCAAGTCGTCCTTCGGCGAAATGGTCGCGATCACCTCGTGCTCGACGACATCAGCTTCGAGGCTATGCCGGGCGAGATCATCGCGGTCGTCGGCGAAAGTGGTTCCGGCAAAACCACCCTCGGCGCGGCAATCCAGGGCCTGTTGCCGGCCTCCAGCGAAGCTGGTGTCATCGGCTCCATTCATGTTGCCGGCACCGAGATCGTGGGAGCAACGCCGCGGGTGCTGCGGGCTGCCCGTCACGGGCTAGTTCGCGCCATTCCGCAGGATCCGATGGGTGCGCTCAACCCGACGATGACGATTCGCCATCAGCTGCGGGAATCGGCAGGCGGAGACGATAATTTCATCAGGGATTGGCTGGGCCGGGTCGGACTCTTGGATGCGGACGCCATACTCGATGCATTTCCGCATCGCCTATCGGGCGGGCAGCGCCAGCGCATCCTGATCGCGATGGCGCTGATGGCACAGCCGCAGGTCCTGATTGCCGATGAATCGATCACCGCGCTCGACTTCGCCCTGCAAAGCAAGATTCTCGAACTGCTGCGCAAGGTGGCGCGGGAGCAGCAGACCACAATACTTTTCATCACGCATAATCTGACCGCTGCAGCATCGCTCGCTGATCGCGTACTCGTGCTCTACCGGGGGCGTATTCTGGAGATCGGCAGAACCGGCGATGCGCTGACCCATCCCGGCCATCCCTATCTGGCCGGCCTGCTTGCGACCCAGTTCGATTTCGATACGGATCGCCAGCGCTCCCTGCCCGCTCTGCCGGCGGAGCGACTGAGCCTTGCCGATCCTGAGCATGTTTGCTGCTATGCCTCCCGTTGTCCCGTCATTAGGGACAAGTGCATAACCAGCCGGCCCGAACTCATGCCGCTTTCTGCTACCGAACACACTGCCGCCTGCTTCTTCCCTGACTTGGCGCAATCCAGCGCACGTCAGTATCGCTTCACGGAAGCCTGGCCAACCGTTGCGACAGCAAAGCCGGTGGAGGCGCTGCGACTGTCCAATGTCAGCAAAAGCTTCACGTCGACTGTCGGTCTGTTCGGCCGACGCCGGCAGCGGAAGGTGCTGGAATCGGTCGATCTCTCGGTCGGACTTGGTGAATGCGTCGCCCTGCTCGGCGAGAGCGGCGCGGGCAAATCGACGATCCTCAGGCTCGCGGCCGGGCTTCTGTCGCCCGACAGCGGCGAGATTGTCCGGATTGACGATGCCCCACAGGTTGTTTTTCAGGATGCGGTTGCCTCGCTGACACCCTGGCTGCCGATCGGTGAGCAGATCGGCGATCGGTTAAGGCATCTCGGACTCGGCAAGGAAGAGCGTCTCGACAGGGTCGTCGAAGCGTTTGCGTTGGTCGGCCTCGATGAGGGCCTGATGTCTTCGCTACCCGCCAGCCTCTCCGTCGGTCAATGTCAGCGTGCCGTGCTTGCCCGCGCGATCGTCGTGCCGCCGAAACTCTTGCTCTGCGACGAGCCGATCAGCGCGCTCGACGTGTCGCTCGCTGCCACCACGCTGAACCTTCTCGGAGAGATCAGGCGGCGGCTCGGTATGGCGGTGCTGTTCGTTACCCATGATCTGGCTGCCGCCAGAATAATCGCCGATCGTATTGCCGTGCTGGGAGAGGGCAGGGTGACGCACGAAGGGGATCCTGACACGATAACTGCCGGCTTCAATCCTCTATCGATGAACGCCATTCTTGCCTCGATATCGAGAATGCATGTGAGCACAGGCGGGCAGGACACATGAACGTTCCGGAACTCCTCCCCGAGGAGCGGCTCGTCCGCTGGCCCGTCATCCTAGGGCGCATCGGCTGGATCGATCGGATCGGGGTGTTCGGAGCGATTATCATCACGATCATCGCCCTGTTCGCGACGTGGCTGACGCCGTTCAATCCTCAGCTTCGCGTTGCGGCCGCTTATCTGCCGCCTTCATGGGAACACTGGTTCGGGACGGACGAGATTGGGCGCGATCTTTTTTCGCGCATCGTCCTCGGTATCCAATACACATGGCTGCCCGCAATTGTCCTCATTCTCGTCAGCCTGATCGTTGGTGGATGCATCGGCATGGTCCCCGGCCTCGTCAGCCGCAGGCTCGACATTCTGGCGCAATGGCTGGTCGACTTTTTCCTCGTCTTGCCGTCTACGCTTGTGGCTCTTGCGGTGATCGCAACGCTCGGCGCGGGGCTGACCAATACGATGATAGCGATCGGCATCGCTTGGTGGCCCTGGTACGCCCGCATATCCCGCGACGAACTGCGCCGGCTGACCGCCCGCCCGCATGTGGAGGCTGCAAGAATTGCCGGCATCGGCGGCCCGCGTCTGCTGCTGCGCTATATCCTTCCCGGTGCCATTCCGGCCCTGCTGGTCGCTGCGACGCTTGATGTCGCCAACGTGATCATGACGATGTCGCTGATGTCCTTCATCGGGCTCGGCCAGCCGGCGCCGGCACCCGAACTGGGGGCTATGACATCCCGTGCGCTCGATAGCCTCTCTGTCTATTGGTGGCTTCCAATGTTGCCGGCAGCGGTCATTTTTCTCATCTGCCTCTTCGCCAATCTCGCGGGAGATGGTCTACGGACCGCATTGCGAGGGGCCTAGAATATGCTGGCATATTTCCTCAGGCGCATACTGGGTCTGGCTGCCGTTCTCCTGATGATGAGCTTTGCGGTATTCTGCCTGCAAAGCATCATTCCCGCCGACCCCGCGCGCGCCATCGCCGGGCCGCTCACACCTCTGTCAAACGTGAATGCGCTTCGCCAGCAGCTCGGCCTCGATGATCCTATTGTCGTTCAATATGGCCGGTTTCTGTCGCGGCTGGCGCGGGGCGATCTCGGGGCGTCGGTCCGGACCCGTCAGCCGGTCGCCGCCGACATCAGGCAATATTTGCCGGCATCGCTCGAACTGTCATTGGCGGCTCTCTGCATCGGGCTTTTGCTGGCAGGCATTCTCGCGGTGCTACCTCATATTGTCGGTGGCTCCGGCGGGCTGCGGTTTCTCTTCATTGCGGCAGGTTCGGTGCCGATTTTCATGTCCGCCTTGCTTCTGGTCTATGACTTCTGGTTCCGTCTCGGCTGGCTGCCTGGGTCGGGCAGGATGAGCGATGCTGATTTCGCCGGCCCAAGCGGCTTCAATCTCATCGATGCGCTTATCGGCGGCAGGGGCGACCTCAGCCTGGATGCGATCCGGCATTTGCTTCTGCCTGCCTGCGCTTTGGCGCTACCGATCGCCGTCGCGGTGGGGCGAAGCCTCAACAGCGCGCTGCGCGAGGTGATGCAGCAGGCCTATATCGGGACTGCGCGGGGGAAGGGGCTTCGAGAGACAGCGGTGGTCTTGCGCCATGGTCTTCGCAACGCCGCCTCGCCGACTCTGGCGATGATCGGTCTGCAGATCCGGCTTCTGTTCGGCAACCTGCTGATCGTCGAGCTTGTCTTCGGGTGGCCCGGCCTTGGGCTCTATATGGTCCAGTCCCTAACCAGCGCCGATCTTCCGGCCGTTCTCGGCGTCACCACCGTTCTCGGAACCTTCTATATCCTTGTGAACATCGTCGTCGAAATCCTGCAGACGCTCGCCGATCCGCGTATCGAGCTATAACACGCTTGAAACCTATCCCTTCGGCGTAGTGCGCTAGACCTCAACCTTATGGATTTCCCGGGCGATCAGAGTTCATCTGGATATGGCGATCCCGCCAGCTGCATGGGGCGGTCTGATGGATGATGAGATCAGGTTGAAGCAAGGCGTTTCGGCGGTGTCCCGGTACTGTCATTCGTCCGAATCCCGTGTTCGGTCGCAGGCCTCAGAGGCAAATATTCCGGAGAAGAGCCACCGCAGGACCGGGCTCAGCGACTGGCAGGTCAAACGCGTCACCGACTATGTCGATGCAAGATTGGAAGGGCCGGTTCGCGTCGACGATCTGGCGGCTGCTGCAAAGCTTAGCCCCGGCCATTTCCGCCGCGTCTTTTCGATCAGCTTCGGCATGTCGCCCTACGCCTTCGTCATGCAGCAGCGGATCGAACGCGCCCGGACATTGCTGCTCGCCTCCCAGCACGAAATGGGTGATATCGCCTTTGCTTGCGGCTTGTCGGACCATGCGCATTTCAGCCGGCTGTTCCGGCGTTTTGTCGGAACGACACCCAGCCAATGGCGGCATGAGCTCGCGAGGCAAAGCGCCTCTCAAGACGGCATCCGGTAGTCCCGATCACCTTTCGCCACGATCAACCGGTCCGCGAGAACCAGTCGTGCTGCTTGCGTCGCCGCCGGTCATGCTGACAGGGATTCGAGTTCCCTAACCGGTGGCCTGATGTGGATTTCGCGCGGCGCCGGCTTGGCCTGAAGGTCCCGCACCGGCAGGCTGAATGTGATCGATGCACCGCCGCGAATGCCATTCTCGGCCCACAGTCGTCCCCCGTGGGATTCGATGATGGAGCGGCAGATCGCAAGGCCCATGCCCATTCCGTCCTGCTTTGTCGTATAAAACGCCTCGAAAATTTTCTCGGTGTCGCTGATCCCGGTACCCCGGTCGCTCACCTCCACCTCGACCGTATCGTCGTCCCTCAGCCTGGACTCGATTTTCAGAGTACGGGCTCTGGGCTCGATATCGTGCATCGCTTCGATGCCGTTGCGGATGAGGTTGAGCATTACCTGCTCCAGCTGCACATGGTCCGCGCTGGTGACAGGCAGATAAGGGTCGAGATTGATATCAACCTTCACCTTGTTGGAGGTGAGCTTGTCGGCGATCAGTTCGCAGGCATCGTTGATCAGATTGTTCAGATCCACGGCGGTTCTGGGGTAGGCGGTCTTGCCGAACAGCGCCCTGATGCGGCTGACCACTTCGGCGGCCGCATCGGCATCGCGCACGATCCAGTCGGCGGAACGTAGCGCGCGTTCGAGGTTCGGCGGCTCCGCATTCAGCCATCGGCGGAACGCGTTCGCATTGGCCACCACCGCCTGCAGCGGTTGATTGAGCTCATGCGCAATCGAGACGGAAAGTTCGGACATGCTGGCGGCGCGCAGCGCCCTTGCCAGCCTCTCGTCGGATTGGCGCAAGGCCTCCTGCGCGCAAACCTCGTCGTCGATGTCGAGATTGACGCCATACCAGCGAATGATCTTGCCGTTCTCGTCGCGCAGGGGTTCGACGCGTGAATCCATCCACCTGTATTGGCCGTCCTTGTGGCGAAGCCGGCCCTTGTGATTGATAGGCTGACCCGTCGCAATAGCATTCCTGAATGCCTCTGCCACTGCGGCGCGATCATCGGGATGGACCAGATCCGCCTGGGCGGCGACCTGTTCCGTCGTCTTTGAATGAATATCGCCTTTGTTGAGCCCCGCCCATTCGGAGAAGCGCTTGTTGAGATAGCAGGGAAGCCCCTCGGGGGTCATGAGCCAGATCAGCGACGGCACCGTATCGACGATCAGACGCAATTCTGCTTCACGCTCACGCGCTGCTTCGTGCGCTTCCATCTCGTCATGGATGTCGAGGCAGACGCCGTACCACTGAATGATCTGACCGTCAGCGTCGTGCAGTGGCTCGGCCTTGCCGTCGATCCAGCGATAGACGCCATCGAAACGCCGCTGCCGGTATTTCAGCGCGAAGCGCTCGCCAGTTTCAAAGGCCTGCGACAGGCTCCTCTGGAATAGTGCTCGGTCTTCGGGGTGAATGGCCTCGATGATCGCCGTCGCGAACCTCTTTGTGTCCGCGGGATCGTTGCTCGCAAGCGAAATCCCGGTCCAGCGCATAAGTGGCTTGTTGATATAAGAGGTCTCGCCGGCGGCGTTTGCGCACCAGACGAGGGCCGGCACCGTATCGATCATCTGCTGCAATTGCTGCTGGCTCTCCCTGAGGGCAGCTTCCGCCTTTCGTTGATCGTCGATGTCGACCGAGGTCGCGAACCAGGCGGTGATGCGGCCTTGTTCGTCACGCGACGCGATGGCGGAATCGCGCAGCCACCGGTAGGTTCCGTCGGCGCGCCGGACCCGCTGTTCTTCGAAGATCGGCTCTCCGGTCCTGAGACTGTGCTCCCATCTTGCCATGCATCCTTCGACCTCGTCGGGATGGACGAAAAGGCTCCACCATGAATGGTTGTCGAGCTTGGCGATCCTGCTCATTTCCTCGGCACTCACACCGACAAAATCGAGCGCTTTCGGATTGAGGAAGCGCAGGCGACCGTCGGGATAGGCCGACCAGCCGAAGCCGGGAATGTCTTCGATATTGGGCTGGATATTCTTGTAAACGCGGTCGAAGAGGCTCTGCGGCTTGAAGACATTGATGAAAAACCAGAGCGCGGTGGCGCAGCAGGCGAACATGACGACCCGGGCGGGTTCGTGATTGCCGAAATTGGCCGGAGAGAGAACGACAGCCGCTGTCAGCAAACAGCCGATGAGCAGCACGGCCAGACCTGTGCGCCAGCTTGTATAGAGCCAGATAGCGACCATTGCGACGAGAATGCCGGAGGGATCCGCGAAAAGCCCCGCCAGCAGGATGCCGCTGCCGCCAATAGCCATGGCCGTGACGATCCGTTCTTTTGACGATGTCAACTGCATGGAAGTCCTCTTCGCTTTTGCTGTCGTTACTTTTTACGTGACCTAGCGCTGGTGCGTAATTTTAGCCATCGCTCATTCGAACATGCGAAGGCAGCGCCTGCCAGACATTGAAAAGCTGCGCCACCGAACTGACCTGCATTTTCTTCATCATATTGCTGCGGTGAAGCTTCACCGTAAATTCGCTGATCCCGAGGGAGAAGGCTATCTGTTTGTTGACCTCGCCGGAGACGACCAGTTTCAGAACCTGGCGCTCGCGAACGGTGAGGGTTTCAAACAGGGAAACGTATCGATCGGCTGCAGACAGTGCGTTCCTGCGGCTGACATCGGTGGCGATGGCTTTGGACACGGCATCGAGAAAGGTCTGGTCCCGCACAGGTTTGGTCAGGAAATCCTGCGCCCCGGCCTTCATCGCCTGCACGCTCATTGCGATATCCCCGTGCGCCGTTAGAAACAGGACGGGTGTCGTAACGCCATTTCGGGTCAGATGATGCTGCAGGTCCAGACCGCTGATGCCGGGCATGCGGACATCCAGCACGACGCAACTTGGGCGGTCGGGCAGCTTTGCATCGAGAAATTCCCGGCCCGATAAAAATGTCATCGCGTCGATGCCGACCGAATTCAGCAGGTTCTCCAGAGCCGCGCAAACGGTCGCATCATCATCAACCAAAATCGCGATCGGACTTTTCGACCCCTTGGAGGTGGTCACCCCCATGCATGATCCTCCACTGCCAGCAGACATGCCGCTTCCCTGAACTGCATGAGGATACAGTCACAGGCGAGGAAATTGAAGGAGGGGGCGACTAAACCAAATATATATGTCGGAGTGCATTTTTATACTTCTGGTTTCTTGTGGATTCGTTTTCTATCTATACGGGAGTGGGACCTTGCTGAAATGCGCCTCAGTTCAGCTAGCGAGATGCAACCCTGAATGCCGTCGGCCGATGCTGGAGCGATACGGCCAGCGTTTCGCCATTCACGACAAAATATGCGACCTTCGGTTCGGCTTGCGATGAGGAGGATGTCGCAAGCGGCACGTAGATTTTCGTCGACGCCTTGGGCGCCGATGTCGCTCCATAACCGAGATACACCAGTATCCCGATGATCAGGCCGCCGATGACCAAAAGCGGAAACCTCGGCATCTCGAGGGGCCTGTATTGAGAGCTTGGGTCATGCCTCATGATCATCGCCTTTGATTGATCTTCGACATGATCAGCTTACAGGCGGTTTGCGGGCCGGGGAGTTATACGAAGGTGTGCGCAGGGGCAACGAAGGTGTGTCTTGCGATAGTTCTGCGCGGGTTTATCGAGCTTGGGTCGCCTGACGCGGCTGGCGGACTACCTGTTTGCAATTACGAGAGAATTTGACAGACCTGTGGATCGATCTTTCAGCCCAACCTAGACCCTTGGCGTATTTTTGTGATGGGGTCCACGTGTTAGTATGGCAGGCAGGTTACCACGTCGCCAAATGCAATTCCGACGTGGGCCTTGGCGGACGGGAATCCCTTCATGAATGCTGGAACGAGGCAGCGTCAAATTGGCCGCGATGCGGCAGTAGGGTAGATATGCAAAGCCGTCGTTTGGAGGCGCAGAAAGCCATGACGATCGATCAAGTCAGCACGAGGGACGAGCCGGTTGTCTGTATCGTTGACGACGAAGGCCCTGTCAGGGCCTCGCTGGTGGACCTTTTCGAGTCGGTGGCGATGAAGGCCATCGCATTCGAGAGCGCTTCGGATTTTCTGGAGCGCTGCGATATGGGGCAGGCGGGCTGCATTCTTTTGGACGTGCGGATGCCCGGCATCAGTGGCTTGGACTTCCAAGGCCAACTCGCCGCCGCCGGCAACACCATGCCCATTATCTTCATGTCGGGTCACGGAAGTATCCCCCTGACCGTAAAGGCGATGAAGGCGGGAGCAACGGACTTCCTGATCAAGCCATTTGCCGGCAGCGCCGTGATCGCCGCAGTTGGCGAAGCGATCAGGCGGGATGCAGAGAACCGGAAAGAGGCCGCTATCCGCACCCAGGTGCAAAACTGTGAAGCCAGGCTTACTCCGCGCGAGCGGGAAGTCTTGCATTATGTCGCAGCCGGATTGATGAACAAGCAGATTGCACATGAAATGCAGATCAGCGAAATCATGGTGAAACTGCATCGGGGACGAATGATGAAAAAGATGCAGGCAGGCTCCCTTGCAGAGCTTGTCCGCAAATTTGACATGTTGAAACCGGATCTCAAACTGTATCAGTAACCTGCGCGGCGCCTAGCTCATTGCCCGAAAAAGAAGAATTGTACTGACGCAATGGCAAGTTCCCCCAACAAGACTATCGCTGTCATCGATGACCATCGCTATCTCAGGGAATCCCTCAAGGATCTGCTCGAGGCGGCCGGTTATGAATGCGAGCTTTACGAGTCGGCCGAGAGATTCCTGAACGAAAAAGGTTATTCGCTCGTTGATTGCATTCTTGCCGACGTCAGAATGCCGGGAATGTCCGGTGTCGAGATGCTCCAGGCATTGAGCAGGATGCCATCCCACCCGCCTGTCATCATCATGACTGCGCATGGGGACAAGGACGTCGAGGCCGCCGTCTTTCAGGCGGGCGCGATCGCCTTTCTAAAGAAACCCGTCAATGCCGACTTGCTCATGTCGTGGCTGGAGCGCGCGACCAGCGACTATCGCGCAGGCTAGTCGTCATCATGCGTGAGCGGCCTGTTCGACTTCAACCGGCAGGGTAAAGACGAATTTCGCTCCGTGTGGGTCGGCTTGCTCAACGCTTAGCCGCCCGCCGTGAGATTCGACGATGGAGCGGCTGATTGCCAGCCCCATTCCCATCCCTTGGCCTTTTGTCGTGAAGAAGGGCTCGAATATTCTGTCGGGGAATTCGACGCCCGGGCCGCGATCGCTGATCTCTATCTGCACGGTATCTGTCGCACGGCGGGCGCGAATGTGCAGAACGCGGTCATCGCCAGCAGAATCCATGGCCTCCAGGCCATTGCGGATGAGATTGATCAGGACCTGTTGGACCTGAACCCGATCGAAGGCGATCGGCGGAAGGTCGCGCTCGAGCTCGATATCCATGCGCACGCGCCGCCGCATCGCTTCCTCGGCCATGAGGTCGCGCGCTTCTCTGACCACGCTGTCGAGTGCGGCGTAATCTCTCGACGTTTCGGAGCGTTTGAACAAAGCGCGGATGCGGCCGACGACTTCGACGGCCGAATGTGCGCTTGCCGAGATGCGCTCAACTGCTTTCTGCGCCCGTTCGATATTGGGCGGTTCCGCCGAAAGCCAGCGCTGGCTGACATCCGAGCTTGATATGACGGCGGCGAGCGGCTGGCTGATCTCATGAGCGATCGAGGCGGAAAGCTCGGCAAGGCTCGCCGCCTGGCTTGCACGCGCGAGGTTCTGCTGGGCGAGACTCAGGGCCTCCTGCACGCGAACCTGATCCTCGACATCGATGGACAGGCCGTACCATTCCACGATGGCGCCGTTTCTATCGCGAAGGGGCTCGAACCGGCCTTCCGTCCAGTGGAACATACCGTCCGGCCCGCGTCGTCTGTATCGCATCATGAAAGGCTCGCCCACCCGGATGCAATGCGCGGCCCTGCGCTGCACCTCAGGGCTATCCTCGGGATGGACAAGTTCCTGCGCTGCGCGTGCAAATTCCTCGAAATTCGCTTTGGAAAGCCCCAGTTCCTGCATATAGCGCCTGCTGACGTAGGAGAGCTCGCCCGCCGGTGTCCAGCTGCAGATGTGCACCGGCAAGGCATCGATGAGCCGTTGAAGATGCCGTTCGCTGCGTTGCAACGCCTCTTCGGCGTGGACCTGATCGTCGATATCGTGGCAGAGGCCATACCACTGGCTGATGCGTCCATGCCGGTCGTGTATCGAATCTGCGCGGCTCGACATCCAGCGATAGACGCCGTCGTAGCGGCGCAGCCGGTATCGTGTGGAAAAGCTTTCGCCGGTGGCGAAGCAATGATGGAGCGCGTCCCTGAAGACCGAGGCATCATCTGGGTGGATCGCCATCTCGATCATTGCATCCAGCCGGCTCATGCCCGGTAACTGTAAATCGGCAATATCCCGACCGAGGTATACGATCATCTGTTTGTTGAAGAAGATCGGCTCGCCCTCTGCGGTCAACCGCCAGATGTGAGACGGCACCCTATCGACGAGTTCGGCGAGCGCCCGTTCCCGTTTGCGCAATGCTTTGACGCTCCGGCTGACGATCATCCCCTGCTCCTGGCGACACATTCACGTCTCAACAGGCTGAAGTGCCTGCAGCAGGATTTTATCCTACGATACAGCGGAAAACGAAAGCAATTCATACGGGAACGATGGGTCTTGGCTGCCAGTCGCTGCCGATCTGCCTGGATGTCGTCGCGCCGGATGACGAACTGGATGCGTTCATCCGCTAAGCGGGTTTCGTGATAGACGATCGGCCGCGCCCGCTCATTTGTCTGTTGCAGGCAAAGTTCCTTGTCCTCGGACCCGGCTAATAGCGGCCAGCGCAACTGTTTATCTCCTGCGCATCAACAAGGAGAATTCAGATGCCAAGCCTAAAGGATAAGGTGGCCATCATCACTGGTGGCAATAGCGGTATAGGAAAAGCGACGGCGCGGCTTTTTGCCGAGGAGGGGGCGAAGGTCGTCATCACCGGACGCCGCCAGGATGTCGTCGAAGAAGCGGTTCGGGCTATCGGCAATGGGGCAATCGGAATTTGCGGCGACGTCGCCAGCATCGATTACCATCGCCGGCTCGCGGCTGAGGTAACGGAGCGTTTTGGCGCCATTGATGTTTATATGGCCAATGCCGGCATCATCAATCTCGCGGCGTCAGAAACGGTCAGTGAGGCCGAATACGACCAGCATTTTGCGGTGGATACGCGCGGTGTCTTCTTCGGTGTTCAGACCATCGCTCCGCATATGCGCGATGGCGGAAACATCATCGTCACGAGTTCTCTGGCCGGGACGAAGGTTTTGCCGAACCACACTGTTTATGCTGGTACCAAGGCTGCGCTCGCCGCATTTGCGCGCAATTGGGCGATCGAATTCAAATCGCGCCGGATCCGCGTCAACATTCTCAGTCCCGGTCCTGTCGAGACCGAGATCCTGGGAAAACTCGGCGTCAACGAAAGCAACCGTCCGCAGTTCGAGCAGCAGATGGCGGATCTGATACCGGCAGGACGTCTCGGGCGCCCCGAAGAACTGGCTCAGGCCGCGCTCTTCCTTGCGTCGGCCGGCACTTTCGTAAACGGAATCGAACTCCACGTCGACGGGGGTATGTGCGTGGCCTGACGCCAATGTCGTCGGATTTTTGCGCGGCCGGCTCGTATGCCGGCCGTAGCAATCTCTTGTCCCGAAGATGGCCCCCTAGGCGGAGCCCTGTGTCGGTACTGATGGGAAAGTCTTAGAACGGAGGTTTGGGTTGTTGCAGAACGCTCGCCGATACAACGATATGGCTGCTCACGTTGGCGATCGCGGCGCCTGGCCTGACGTCCGAAACGTCCTTCATCCAGTTGGTCGTCACCAGTTGAACAAAAAGTGACTCGACATATGAATTGCGTCATATTAAATTGTGCGCAATTCAACAAAGGAGACCAACCGATGCATAAAATCTTGAAATCCGTATTCGCACTCGGCGCACTGGCAATTCTCGCCGCCCCTGCAGCCGCTGAATCAGCAAAGCCGACGGTGGTGCTCGTGCACGGCGCCTTTGCCGATGCATCGAGCTGGAACGATGTCATCGCTCGTCTGGAAAAGGATGGTTATCCGGTTGTCGCCGTTGCCAATCCGCTGCGCAGCGTAAAGTCGGATGGTGATTATGTCGGCCGCATCGTCGCCGGCATAAAGACCCCGGTCGTTCTCGTTGGCCATTCCTATGGGGGTTCAGTCATCAGCGAGGCTGCTGCGGGGACGAAGAATGTCGAAGCGCTGGTCTATGTCGCGGCCTTTGCTCCTGACAAAGGCGAGTCCGCCGCAGACCTCTCGGGCAAGTTCCCCGGCAGCACTCTGGCGCCGACGCTTGCCGAGCCGGTGGCATTGGAAAATGGCGGACGGGATCTGTATATCCAGCAGGGTAAGTTTCATGAGCAGTTTGCTGCTGATGTGCCGGCAAAGACCGCAAAGCTGATGGCAGCAACCCAGCGCCCAATTACCGAAGCAGCCTTGACAGAGGGAGCGCCCGGTGCGGCGTGGCAGACCATTCCTTCCTGGTTCATCTACGGTGATGCAGACAAGAACATTCCCGCCAAAGCTCTCGGCTGGATGGCAGAACGCGCTCACTCCAAGGAGACCGTCGTGGTCAAGGGTGCCTCCCACGTCGTAATGGTTTCTCATCCCGACAAGGTTGCGAAGATCATCGAAGACGCTGCTTCCGCCAAGTAACGCTAAAACTTCATCTTGTTCTTGAATGGGCTCCGTCCTCGTTGGCGGAGCCCAAATGCTGTTGTCGGTGCGGCCGAAGTGGTGAACAATCTGAAATTGTGTAGTTTATGCCGATGCGGCGTTTCGTATTTGCCTTGGCAATTGGAAACAACGTACCGATGTCTTATGAGCACCTGGAGCGGGATGTTCCAACAGTCTGCATCGTTGACGATGAGGCCTCTATCCGCGCCTCTATGATCGATCTCTTTGAAACGGCCGGCATGCGGGCAGTCGCCTACGAAAACGCCGATGATTTCCTCGATTGTGTCGATCTTTCTCAGGCTGGATTGCATTCTGCTCGACAAAATCGTGGCGGGATGGTCAACGTGACGCCCTTGATGCATCGTCGGCAATCGCACGCGGCTGAAGAAACAGTAAAGTCTGTCACGGCTCATTAGACATCCAGCTCAATCGCTCAGGCCGGCCAAGATCGTCCGCCTAAACCTGCCGCCGTCTTTGGATGTGACGCCCGATCAGGCCGGCAAATCCTGGCGGCCGGACGACCGTCAGCTCGACAACCCGACTTCAATAATCGATTGAATGCTGCAGTTGCGCAATAGTTTCCGCCAGCAGAACTTTTACTACGTCTTTAAGGCCCTCATTTGTGATCTGAGGCTCTTCAAGCTTAGTCTGCGCCGCCACAAGCATGGCAATTCGGTCTTCCACGTACTGAGCTGCAGACTTGGAAGAATTATTGCCCCTATGCATCATATTCATCATTCGCCCCCTGCGAAAAAAATAATATATCTGACGGTTTATCTTCAATCAAAAGATATTCCCTGTCAATGTCTGCGATGTAGAGCGGTTAAATATTAAGGTTATCATGGATATCTGTTTTTATACATCCGACGCTAGAGCCGCGGGATGATTATTTTCAGAATAGAACCGGAATATTTTTGAAGACCGTGCGGCTTCGCGCGATCCTGCAGCTCGCCCTTCTAAAGCAATAACCAATAGTAGAAATTTTCTCGCGGGAGTCGAGGCTTAGATGTGACTTTTTTTGGGCTATGTCAGAATATCGTTAATATCAATCAGGCTGTCGAACTATAAAACACTTGCCTGGCGGTTATGCATCGAATGGTCACGAGGTCCCCACAGTAATCCGAACCATTCTTTGTCGGTGGTGATACGGAAACCGCGATCCTCCACCGGCAACGCCGGCGAGGCGAGCCAAGCTCTGCAATGACTGACCACTATCGCCCCGACCGGCTTCCTGATTTCTGAAGAAGTCACCTTCCATTGGAGAAGCGGTCAATATTGTCTCCGCACGAGGACAGGAGTATAGCCTCTGCCAGCAATATCAACCCAGACAAGCGTAGGTATAGGATCGCGCGTTGCAAATATGCGACCTATGGTGTACTCCGCTCGCGGGACGAGGCTTGGGGGGAATATTGCGATACAAGCAACTGGACGCGCTGCGAGGAATTGCGGCCTTAACGGTGGTTTTCCATCATCTCTTTATGGCCTGGATCTGAGGCTCATATAAACGTTCTCGACCTATCGAGTTGGGCATTCTGAAAAACCTGGGTGAAATACACCCCGCTCCGAGCCTTCGCCAACGGAAGGCCTGCCGTTGTCCTCTTTTTCGTCCTCAGCGGATTTGTTCTGGCGGCGAGCTTTGAGAAGCAGACGATCTCGTATCACGGCTATCTGACCCGAAGGTTTTGCAGGATCTATTTGCCATTCGTCATCGCAATCGCCTTTGCTGCTGCCCTCTTTGTGCTGTCGCCAGGTGGACCGATAGAAGGCCTGACCGAGTGGTTTAACTCAAGTTCGTGGACCGCTGCACCAAGTCCTGATGTGGTGGCCGGACACCTTGCGATGACGGGACGAGATGCGCATATTCAACTGAACAACGTCATGTGGAGCTTGATCCACGAGCTGCGAATCTCTGTCCTCTTCCCGCTGATCGTTTTATTGGCCATATGGAACCGGCGGGTCACAATCGTCGCGCTGGCATCTCTTTGGCTTGTCGGTGAGGCCGCGGGTTGTTTCACCCAAGAGGGAAGCATCCTGGCGTCGATCCTCGACACTGCGGGATACATTCTCTTCTTTGCCATAGGCGCAATCTGCTTCTACCATCGGCAGACGCTCACAGCGACCGCCGGAAAACTGCCGCTCTGGACCGCTGCCATTGCGGCGCTTGTTTTGATGGCGATCCCGGCAGGTGTTCCAGCGTCCGAGCTCTTTTATGGACTGGCCTCCGTTGCATTGATTGGTGCAGGAATCGGGCATGAAAAGGCCCAATCGTTTTTTACCTCCTCTCCTCTTTTGTGGTTAGGCACCATTTCGTACAGCCTCTATCTGTTTCATCTCTCTATAATCCTGTTCGCTCTTCGCCATTGGTACGGGGCGGTCGACAGCCGATTGCTCGTAGCCGGGATCATTGCTGCAAGCCTGTTGGCCGCTCAACTCGCTTACTGGCTGGTTGAGAAGCCATCGGAGCAACTTGGACGAGTCCTTTCCCGCAGGCAGAAACCGGCCTGAAACACGGCTAGCGTCATAGGACAACGCCCTTTTCTCTCTCTTCGGCCGAAATCCGGAGCCACCGCAAAAGGAGTCGGCAGCCACCATGCGAGGCATGGTTGTGTCACATCGCTCTTAACATTCTTCAGATCGCCATAATTCCGAGATCATATCGCGTCAATTGCGAGATAGTACGATAAGCTGTGCCAGAATCGGTATATTCGAAGTATCGAAAATATTGCGATATCTTCTGGATAATAACTCGGGTGGCCTGCCGGCCGTTTCTGTTTAGGATGCGCGGCAGGATCGGCGGACGCTTTTGGAGGCGCACGGATGCCAACGGTCACCGGAACGGATGGAAACGATACGTTGATCGGCGGCAAGGCCGCCGAGGTGATCATCGGCCTTGCCGGCGACGATGTTATCTACGGCAATGATGGCAACGACATCATCGATGGCGGCGCCGGCTCCGACCAGCTCTATGGCGGCGCGGGTGACGACACGATCAAGTCATGGCGCCATGAAGGGCCGGATTATATAGACGGCGGCGCCGGCATCGATACGCTGGCGCTGAAGCGCAGCTACGAATATGTCGTCGAGCACATCGATATTTCCACGGCCGAGAAGATAGCCACGCCCCAGGATCTCGGCGAAGGAACTGTAATCGTCAACATGGAGCGCCTGAACATCACCGGCGGATACATGGGCGACCATTTCGTCGGTGGCGCGCTGGGCGACGAGATCCACGGCTGGAACGGCGACGATACGCTCGAAGGCAATGGCGGCGACGACTACATCGACGGCGGCGCCGGCAATGACGTGCTGATCGGCGGATCGGGCCACAACACGCTGATTGGTTACAGCGGCGACGACAAGTTCGTCTCCGGTCCGGACGCGGTCGACATCATCGACGGCGGAACGGGCATCGATTATCTCGTGCTGGATCGCCGCGCCGTGTCCGCGGATCTCACGCTCGATCTGTCGCTTCCGGCGGCCACCGTCCAGGCGCTGGGCGACGGCACGACAATTAGCGGCATCGAGCAGATCGAATTTTATGGCGGTAGCGGCGCCGATACCGTCACGGGCGGCAGCAACAACGATACCTTCAGGGGCGCCGGCGGCAATGACAGGTTCGATGGCGGGGCAGGCCTCGATATGGCCGATTACGTCGGCCCCTTCGCCGATTATGCGATCGACCGGGTGCTCGGCACGGTCGCAAGCACGGCTGAAGGCACCGATACGCTCGTTCGTGTCGAGAAGCTGCATTTCCTTGACGGCATCTACGATTGGGAAACCGGCGTTTTCAAGCCGTTCAACAGCGCTCCCGTATTGACGGCAGGTGAGCCCAGTAACGGTCTAATCGAAGCCGGCCACAACGGCCCCGGGCTCAGTACCGCCAGCCTGCAGCTGACGGCATCCGATCCCGATGCAGGCGATACCATCTCCTACGTCACCGACGGCTGGACCAGTCTCGGCAGCGGACAATGGAGCCTTTCTGGCGTTTACGGCACGGCAACCCTGAACACGGCGACCGGACAGGTGGCCTACCTGCTGGACAACAACCGTGCGGCAACCCAGGCGCTGGCGGAAGGCGCTGCGGCACAGGACAAGTTCGACCTGACGATCAGGGACAGCCATGGGGCGAACGCCACGCAGAGCATAGAATTCTCGATCGTCGGAGCGGACGACAATATCGTCGGCGCGACGATCCACGGGACCGACGGCAACGATATCATCACGCCGGGCACAACCGTCGCCGGCCAGCCGCTCGTCACTGCCAACGACGACACGATCTACGGCGCAGGCGGTAGCGACTATATCGATGGCGACGCCGGCGCCGACAAGATGATCGGCGCAAGCGGCAACGATACCTACTTCATCGACAATGCCGGCGACCGCGCCGTTGAAACGGCCGATGGTGGCACCGACACGATCCAGGCCACCATCAGCGTCGATCTCCACGACCATGCCTTTGTCGAAAACCTGCGTCTAAAGGAAGGCGCCGGCGCTATCGGCGGCACCGGCAATGATCTCGCCAACCTCATCACCGGCAACGCCTCGGCCAATGTGATTGCCGGCGGCGCCGGTATCGACAGCCTATATGGCAAGGGCGGCGCTGACACTTTCTATTTCAACGAAATGGGCGCGGCAAACAAGGATTCCATCTGGGATTTCGACGCCGACGACAAGATCAAGCTCGGTTCCGCCTTCGCTGGCCTCGACAGCAATCATGACGGCATTCTGGACACGGACGCCTTCATGATCGCCTCCAAATACGGCGCCACGGCCACCGCCGATCACGCGCAACTGATCTACAATGCGGCGATCGGCAACCTTTCCTACGACGCGGATGGCGCCGGTGGCCAGGCAGCGCAGGACATCGTCTTCATCGGCGCCAACAAGGCCTTCTTCGACCACGGGGATATCGTTCTGGTGTGAGAACCTGGAGGGCGGAGTTGCTCGGCCTTCGACCTCTCATCCGCTGCCGCCGCCCGATCGGATATTTCTGGGGCGCGAGTTGTCCTCACCCGTCGCTGCCCGGGCGCAAGTGTGACGGCTAGAAGCGAAGTAGGAAGTGGAGACGGATGCCGATCCGACACCATAAGTCCTTCTCGCCGGGGTCATGGCATCCGCAGCGGGCAAGCGGAAGTGGGGCAGCCGGAAAGTGCACTCGAACGTGCAGATTGCGACTGACTGAAGAAAGCCGCTGTTCAGGTGCAAAATTCACCTACATAGCCCTATGAGATCGCTGATTACCTTTTGATGAGCTTTGTTGCGCCGCTCCCCATTGCGCTTGCGCTGATTTTCGTGGTCGTTGTCCAGGAATGAGCAGTCGACCCGCGGTCGACTGGAACGACAGGCGACAGGATCGGGCGTCCAGGCCATGAAGGTCGGTGCCAGCGACTTTCTGCCATCCTCGGCGTCATGCAGACGGTGCTGGATAGCTGCAATTCCATCATCAAGGACCCGCCGCCGGCGGTTTCGCTTGTCGGCATCGATGCCAGCGCGGTTTATATCGAACTCTATTTTCAAGTCACCAGTCCGCTGCGGCGAGGCCTCGCCCGCAGTGAAGTCATCGATCTTGTGTACCGCCACTGCAAGTCCAGCGGACTTCAGCTTGCGATGCCGCTCAGCAAGGTCATCACCGCAGACGAGCCCGTCGCACAGAATGCACCGGTCTCCAGCGCTGGCCCGGCGCAAAGTCTCATCGAAGCGATCCCCGTTTTCTCTGTACTGACAGCCGACGAGATAACGACGCTTGCGGCATCTGCGGCCAAGCGCACTTTTGCTCCCGGTGACGAGATCGCGAAAGAAGGAGACTCTCTTGCCAGCCTGATGATCATCCGGGCAGGCATCGTTTCGATGCTAAGAGACGGCAGTGAGACGGCGCGCCTGGCGCCTGGCGATTTTTTTGGCGAAGGGGGCTTTCTTGCCGGGATTGGCGAGAGCCATGCGCTTCAGGCGGTAACACGGGTGACCGTCTATGAAATCGGCAAGGAGGCTTTTGCACCGCTCCTGTACGAGCGTCCCGAACTCGCAGAAGACCTTGCGGCAAATCTCGCCTATCGGGAGGCATTGAGCGAGAATATCGGCAATCACGCCATGCAGCATGACCGCAGGCGATCCTATCTGCTGCAAGCCATCCGATCCGTATTCCGCAACCATGCACATGGGTGACCATTGCGGCGCCGCAGCCGATATCCGGGCGTTGCTGCTTATCTGCAGGTCGAATTCGTGGAGGCGAGATGGGCAATTTGCTGGGCGAAACCGCGGGGCTGATAGCTTTTGTCCGAACCGTGGAAACGGGATCCTTCAGTGCTGCGGCGCGCAGCCTGCAGACAACGCCCTCGGGCGTATCGAAAAGCGTTTCCCGGTTGGAAAACCTGCTGGGGGTGAAGCTTTTTCGTCGTTCGACACGTATCCTGACGCTGACGCCTGACGGAGAAACCTTCTTCGGAAATATTGCGCCACTTCTCCGGCAGATCGAGGAAACTTCGGATGTCTTTCAGGCGGATCGCGGCGCGACCGGCCATTTGCGCGTAAGCCTGCCGAGCGAGCTTGCGAGGCTGCTCATGCCGCCTATCTTCACGCGTTTCCTGCCGCAGCATCCCGGCATAACGCTCGATCTCGGGACGACGGATCGCCACGTCGACCTGATTCGCGAAAACTACGATATCGCCTTTCGCGTCGGCAAGGTCGCGGGAAGCGACCTGATGATGCGAACGCTGGTGCATCTGGAAATGGCTCTGGTTGCGTCTCCTGCCTTTGTCGAAACGTGGGGACGGGTGAGCTCGCTGGAGAGGCTGCGCGAAATTCCTTTCGCGAGATATGCGATCGACGGCCACCCATATCCCATTCACTTTGCCGATGGCGCTACGATGAAACCGACGGGCCAGGTGGACCTCGACACGGCGACGGCGATGCGAATTGCGGCATTGAGTGGGGCAGGTGTTGCTTATCTGATGAAATGCATCGTTCAGGAGGAACTGGATCGAGGGGAACTGATCCAGCTTCTGCCCGACCTTGAGCTGGAGACGATGCCGTTCCAGGCTGTCCATGCTTTCGGTCGAATGCCGACCTACCGGCTGCGCCTCTTTTCGGATTTCATCGAGACCGAGATACGGAAGCATGCATCGCCATAAGCAAGCTCGCGAGACCGCCACAGGTGCGGCAGTCCCGCCCGAAATCTCGGTCAGCCACCGCGACTGACAAGGCCGCCTGAGCTCATCCCCCAACCGATGGTTAGCTACCGTTTTTCCGTGCGCTTGCTACTCATTTTGTGACCGCATGCAGGCGCTTGCCTCGGCGGTCGGCTCCCCAAATCAGTAATTTTGAAGGACGAGGATGACATGATGCAAAGACTGAATTACGCCCAACTTTCGCCGGAACTCGTTAAAAAGCTGACCGCCTTTACCATGGAACTGAAAGAGAGTTCCATCGAGCAGACGATAAAGGATTTGGTCGAAATCCGCGCGTCCCAGATCAATGGCTGCAGCTTCTGCGTGGACATGCATTCCAAGGAAGCAAAGATCCACGGCGAACGCGAACTCCGTCTCTATCACGTCGCCGCCTGGCGTGAATCGACGCTGTTCAGCCCGCGCGAGCGTGCAGCGCTTGCCTGGACCGAAGCGGTTACCAAGCTCTCCGACACCGGGGTTCCTGACGAACTCTATGAGAAGGTCCGCGGCCAGCTTTCCGAGAAGGAAGTTTCCGATCTGACCTTCCAGGTCATGGCCATCAACGCATGGAACCGGATCAGCGTTGCGGTCAAGGCCGTGCCGGGCTCGGCCGATAAGCTTTACGGTCTGGACAGGGCTGGGCTGGAATAAAGCGATCGGCCAATATCGCGGTCGTATGGGAATGCGGCCGCGAGGGATTGAGCCCGTGTAACTGCTGCCGGCGTCTATCAGCCAGTGATCAGATCATTGTGTTCCGGGTGCTTTGCGGCGTAGCGCGCCATGAACTCGCATTGTGGGACGACCTTCTGGCCGTTTTCTCTGATCAGCGCGAAAACCCCATCAGCAAGCTTCGTTCCGATTCCGGCGCCAGAATATTCGAACGGAACTTCGGTGTGGGTAAGGACGATCTTGTCGCCTTCCATCCTATAGTAGGCCATGGCCATTGCATCAGTGTTGATTGGCAGCTCATAGCGCTGCATCCGGCTGTTGTTCTGAACAAGAAGCGGCAAGGTCATTCTCCGTTCTATGGTGGCGTCAGCCTTCCGTCATCTCCCAGTTTCGTCAACACAAACGATCGTTTGGCTAGTCATCGTGCTTCCAAACACCTCACATGCCCCACGTGAAGCCGATGCTCTATGTTAGAGTGGTGCGATGCTCAAAGCGCGTAACGCGGAAATTCTGTTCCAGCGATGCAGCAATGTGATCCGCGCCTGGAACGCCGCGAACGGATTTCCACCTGATATCGTAGATTAGCTCGCGATGTCCGTCGTCGAAATCCCTGAGCCCCGTGAAGCTTGCTTCGGAGAGTGCAGGCGTTGCCGCCGTCACATCTGGAATCCCCGCCCCGCCTTCCAGTTTGATCGCGACGGTGCCTTTCTGCTCGCCTGAAATCCAGCGGTCCACATGCTTGAGTGGAGAGAGGATCAGCACCGCCAGAATGGTCACGATGGCGCCGACCGCGATCTGCCCGCCGCCAAAACACAGGCCGATTGCCGTTATCAGCCATAAAGTCGCAGCGGTGGTGACGCCAGTTGCGATGTCGCCGCGCCGCAGGATCGCGCCTCCGCCGATGAAGCCCACGCCGGTAAGGATGCCGAGCGGGAAGCGCAGGATATCCATCGAACCGTTTACGCTTTGGCTCGTCGCCAGGAGGATATTCGCCTGGATCATCGAAAGGCAGGCGGCGAGCCCAACGAGGATGGTCGTGCGCAATCCCGCGGGATGTCCGCCTCGCTCCCTGTCGAGGCCGATGAATGCGCCGGCGATGACCGTTGCTGCCAGACGGAGCGCAATGTCCGTCCAGTTCGGCGCCATGGGCATCAGTTCGATCAGATCCAACTCAGCCGCTCCCCTGTTATTAGTGCAGGAAGCTAGTGCGCGACCGGCGGACCGGCCAGTGGGACAGCTAAAATCACCCTTCGATACCGGGTCGTGTGGGATCGGCGTGTTGATGCAGGCTTGCGGCCGAGTGGCGGATAACCTCCGAAATCTGCAGCAGTTGTTTAACCAGAGGCGTCGAATTGCGCCAGATGATGCCGATCGTTCTTAAGGGCTGGGGTCTGCGGAACCGGGAGATGGAAACATCTGCCGAGCGCGTCTCCACCGGCACCGCCATTTCCGGGATCAGGGTGACACCGATGCCGGCGCTGACCATTTGCACCAGCGTCGAAAGCGAGCTGCCCTCCATGATTTCCCGTGGGCGCGTCGATTGTATGCCACAGAAGGACAGGGCCTGATCACGAAAGCAGTGGCCTTCTTCCAAAAGAAGCAAGCGCATTTCGCGCAAGGCTTCGGGTTCCGGCACGGGCTTGCCTTCGTCCTCGCGATGCCGGACCAGCAGGAACTCCTCTTCAAACAGCTTGATCTCGGTTAACGACGGTTCCGATACGGGCAATGCGACGACCGCCAGGTCCAGTTCGCCCTGCGCCACTTCATGCACCAGTCTCGCCGTCAGCGTCTCGCGCACCTGTATTTCAATATTGTCGAAGCTCCTGTTCAGATCGCTGATAATTGCCGGCAGCAGATAGGGGGCTATGGTCGGAATGATCCCGATTCTGAGCCGTGTCAGCAGCCTGTCCTGTGACGCGCGGGCGAGATCTCCAAGTTCGTCAACAGCACGCAGAATATCGCGAACCCTGAGCCCAAAGAGTTGTCCGAAGGCGGTCAGCCTGACCTCCCGTGCACCGCGTTCGAAAAGATTCCCGCCCAACTCCTCTTCAAGCTCCTTGATTTGCATGGACAAAGCGGGCTGGGAAATCGCGCAGGCATCGGCCGCATGCCGGAACCGGCCATGACGTGCCAGGGCTTCAAAGTAACGAAGCTGTTTCAGTGTAACATTGGTCATAAGGTGAACTTATCGCGCTCATCAGTAAATCCAACTTAAAATTATCACACGCTTCCGATAAAAGGAAATAGAGGGAGGATGCGTGCCGACTCCGGTTGAACCGGAGTGAGGTGCAGGCACGCAATCAGGCCCAATAGTTTAACGGACAAGGCGGCTGTCGAACGGTCGTCTGGAGCAATAGGAGAAAACTATGGACCAGAAACCTGACAGCGCGGGCAAATGTCCCGTTGATCATTCGGGAACACGTCGCAGAGGCAATCGTGACTGGTGGCCGAACCAGCTCGACCTGCAGATGCTTCACCATCATTCCGGTCTTTCCGACCCGCTGGGCAAGGATTTCGACTATGCGGAAGAGTTCAAAAAGCTCGATCTTGATGCGGTGAAGAAGGATCTTCATGCGCTGATGACAGATTCGCAGGATTGGTGGCCGGCAGACTTCGGTCACTACGGCGGTCTCTTCATCCGCATGGCCTGGCACAGCGCAGGCACCTATCGCATCACTGACGGTCGCGGCGGCGCCGGTCAGGGCCAGCAGCGTTTTGCGCCTCTCAACAGCTGGCCTGACAACGTCAACCTCGACAAGGCTCGCCGCCTGCTCTGGCCGATCAAGCAGAAATATGGCAACAGCATTTCCTGGGCCGACCTGCTGATCCTCACCGGCAACGTCGCGCTCGAATCCATGGGTTTCAAGACCTTTGGTTTCGCCGGCGGCCGCGCCGACGTCTGGGAGCCGGAAGAGCTCTACTGGGGTCCGGAAGGCACCTGGCTGGGTGACGAGCGCTATAGCGGCGAACGCGAACTGGCAGAGCCGCTCGGCGCCGTGCAGATGGGCCTCATCTATGTCAACCCGGAGGGCCCGAACGGTACTCCCGATCCGCTCGCATCCGCCCGCGACATTCGCGAAACCTTCGCCCGCATGGCGATGAATGACGAAGAAACCGTGGCACTGATCGCCGGCGGCCACACGTTCGGCAAGACGCACGGTGCCGGCGATCCGTCCTTTGTCGGTGTCGATCCCGAAGGTGGCGAGATCGAAGCCCAGGGGCTCGGCTGGACGAGCAAGTTCAACAGCGGCGTCGGCCGCGATGCGATCGGCAGCGGTCT
Organism: Rhizobium sp. KNZ14-9A; assembly: GCF_056755015.1. Lineage (NCBI taxonomy): Bacteria > Pseudomonadati > Pseudomonadota > Alphaproteobacteria > Hyphomicrobiales > Rhizobiaceae > Rhizobium > Rhizobium sp. KNZ14-9A. The sequence continues at coordinate 1,148,319 of NZ_JBPGXB010000004.1, read as the reverse complement.
GGAAGTTACTTGGACGACGACCCCTACCAGGTGGAGCAATAATTTCTTTTGGAACCTGTTCGGCTATGAATGGGAGTTGGAAAAGAGCCCAGGCGGTGCCCACCAGTGGGTCGCAAAGGGCGCTGGTGCAACGATCCCTGATGCCTTCGATTCTTCGAAGAAGCACCTGCCGCGAATGCTCACTTCCGACCTCGCATTGCGCGTCGACCCTGCCTACGAGAAGATCTCGCGCCGCTTCCTCGAAAACCCGGATCAGTTCGCGGACGCCTTTGCTCGCGCCTGGTTCAAGCTCACCCACCGCGATATGGGCCCGAAGGTCCGCTATCTCGGCAAGGAAGTTCCGGCAGAAGACTTGATCTGGCAGGATGTCATCCCGGCCGTCGATCATCCCCTTATCGACGATGAGGATATCGCCGACCTCAAGGTCAAGGTCGCAGCCTCCGGTCTCACCGTTCAGGAACTCGTCTCGACCGCATGGGCGTCCGCTTCGAGCTTCCGCGGCTCCGACAAGCGCGGCGGTGCCAATGGCGCGCGCATCCGCCTCGCTCCGCAGAAGGATTGGGAAGTCAACGAACCGGCTCAGCTCGCCAAGGTTCTCGGCACTCTCGAAGGCATCCAGAAGGACTTCAATGCAGCCCAGACCGACGGCAAGAAGGTCTCGCTCGCCGACTTGATCGTGCTTGCGGGTGCAGCTGGTGTCGAAAAGGCGGCCAAGGCCGGTGGCCATGACATCGTCGTGCCGTTCACGCCGGGCCGCATGGATGCATCACAGGAGCAGACGGATGTTGCTTCCTTCGCAGCGCTTGAGCCGCGTGCCGACGGGTTCCGCAACTACGTCAACAGCAACCGCCTGCAGTTCCTGAAGCCGGAAGAAGCCCTCGTCGATCGCGCCCAGCTGCTGACGCTGACCGCGCCTGAAATGACGGTTCTCGTCGGTGGCCTGCGCGTGCTCACGGCCGGCAAGCCGGAACATGGCGTCTTCACCGCGCATCCGGAAGTGCTGACGAACGACTTCTTCGTCAACCTGCTCGACATGGGCACGGTCTGGGCTCCGGTCGCCGGCAAGGACGGTGTTTATGAAGGCCGCGACCGCAAGACCAATGCGGCCAAGTGGACCGGTACTCGCATCGACCTGATCTTCGGCTCGCATTCGCAGCTTCGCGCGCTTGCGGAAGTCTACGGCCAGTCCGATGCCAAGACGAAGTTCGTAAAGGACTTCGTTGCCGCATGGAACAAGGTCATGAACGCCGATCGTTTCGATCTCGTCTGATTGAAAAACCTGTCTGGACGCGGCGTCTCCGCCGCGTCCAGACGTCAAATGCAGTGAACATCGCTGTTCGCTTGTTGTGCACTCGATCGTCCGTTGCAGCTGGCCAGCCAGGCACACTGCAACTACCTCTTGAAACAAATCCGACAAAGGGCGGCCCACAGGCCGGATCAGTTACACAAAACTGATTGATTGAGACCATTCGATATCGACCTACCGCGCTGCGATTGCCAAGAGCCATGCCCGCCGCTACGCCATTTTGCAGCTATTGCTCGATTCAGATTTTCCCGCTTTTTCGCAAACCGTATACTGCCACAGTATTATGTTAGAGGTTTCTTTAATTCCCCTTCAATCCGATTTCGCTATCATGGCCATATGAGAATAAGCACCATCACCAACTGGGCCTACGGCATAACCGTGATCCTCACGGCGCTTTCGGCCGTTGCTTTCATCATGTCGTCGCGCAGTGCCGAGGACGAGCGGCGTGCGGTTGAGGAACATCTCGCTCTCGATACGCTGACCGAACAGCTTGAGATGGGTGCCGAAGTCTCCAGCGATGAAGCGAGGCTCTACGTCATGCGCGGCGAACAGCGCCACCTCGATGCCTTCAAGGCGGACGAGGAAATCGAACGGCGGCACGAAGCCGAGGCCCGGCAGATTGCGGCAAGGGACATATCCGCTGTGGAGCGGAATATTCTCGATGGCATAGTCAACCAGGCTGAGGCACTTGACGCGGTGGAAGCCGCCGCTGTCGATACTTTCCAGAGGGGGGACAGACAGGCAGCGCAGCAAACACTTTTCGGGCCGGAACATGAGCGGTTGCAAACCGCTCTCCTGGAGTCTGCCGCACATCTGCGCGATATCACGGCGACACGCACGGGAGCAGCACTCGACGATGCACGCCGGCGCAGCGACCAATGGAGCCTTGTCGCCAAGATCATGCTGGCGATAACCGGTCTGCTCTTCCTTGCGGTGCTCTACTTCATCCTGCGGCGCCGTGTGGCCATGCCTCTGGTGCGCATGACCGGCATCGTTACCCGGCTCGCCAGGCAGGATTACGCGGTCGAGGTCCCTGACGACCACCGCCGCGATGAAATAGGCGAGATGAACGAGGCCATCCAGATCTTTCGCGAAAACGGGCTTGAGCGTGAACGCCTGGATGCGGAGCGGCGGGCTGACCAGCATACCAAGGATCTCATCCTGCAGATGATGCATCGCCTTCAGGCTTGTGAAAATCAACATGAGCTGGCCGATGTCGTCGCGCGCTTCGCGCCGCAGATCTTTCCAGGCATTGCCGGAAGTCTTTATATCCTCGACGAGGATAAGTCCGCTCTCGCGCAAGCCGGCACGTGGCTGGAGCCTGTCAACGCGCAGGCGGCCTTTGCGGCCAATGCCTGCTGGGCTCTGCGACGCGGCCGGCCGCATAGGAGCGGCACTGGCGACGGCGATGTGCCCTGCCAGCATGTCGAGGGGAGTGGTGTTGCGGCCTCCTGTTTCCCGTTGACGGCACAGGGTGATATGATCGGTCTCCTCTATCTCGAGGAGCGTCACGCGCAGACGCCAGTGCTGGACAATGTCCGCCTCTATCTGGAGCTGATTGCCGAGAATGTAGGGTTGGCGGTCGCCAATCTGCAGTTTCGTGAAAAGCTGACTGATCTTGCTATCCGCGATCCGTTGACCGCGCTCTTCAACCGCCGTTTCCTCGACGACACGCTGCATCGGCGTGGGCGCGACAATGGCCAAGAGCCACTCGCCTGCCTGATGATCGACATCGATCACTTCAAGCGTTTCAACGACAAGTTCGGTCACGATGCCGGCGACATGGTCATGCAATATGTCGGGCAGGTCCTGCGCAGCGCTGTCGCCGATATCGGCAACGCATTCCGTTTTGGCGGGGAGGAGTTTACCATATTGCTGCCTGACTGCAGCGAAGAGCATGGTTTCGAATTCGCCGAAAAATTACGCGCGCAGATCGGCGGCGCGGCACTTTCATACTCAGGTCAGATCATTGGCGCAGTGACGGTATCAATCGGCGTGGCGGTGTCACCTGCAGAAGGCGCAGTCGATACGCTGGTCAGTCGCGCCGACGCGGCTCTTCTCGACGCCAAAGCCAAGGGCCGCAATAAGACTGTTCTGGCAAGCAATTTGAGCAGGCGATCGCAGGAAACGCTACGCGCCTGATATCGGCAAAGAGGCAGTATGCCGGTCAGTTGCCGGTGACGCCATGCGGCGCATGTTCGGCGATCTCGCGGGCTGCGCCGTAGTCGCGCTCGTGGGCGGAGCGGAAGCGATGTTCGGTGCGGCCGGTCAGATCACGATAGTAGCGGTCGGTCATGCCATCGGCATAGGTGCCGGTATCGGCGTCGAAGTCTTCAGTCGACGGCTTGATCGAGAAAAATTTGAACATCTTCGAGGTCCTCCACAGCGTGCTATCAATCCGGACGTGTCGTTCGGTTCCTTCTCCAAGATCATTATAACGAAAAAATTAACCATGTTTAAACAAACGGCATGTGTTTGGCTGCATGCCGTCTGATTGCTTAAGATTTTCATGCCTGGTGCAAAAGCAGCGCCAGCAACTGCTGCAGCGAAACGCCGCCCAGCGGCTGACCCTCCTGTGATATGACAGCGGCAGAGGAGACGTCAGCGCGAGACATTTCCCGCAATGCCCCTTCGATATCCATATCTTCCGAAAGCTGCAGCTGGCTTTCGACCGGGATTTGTTTCGCGACGGCACCGATCTTGATGACCCGGCCGCGATTGACCTCCTTCACGAAGGCGGCAATGTAATCATTGGCGGGATTGAGGACGATTTCCGCCGCCGAACCCTGCTGGATGACTTCACCGTCGCGCAGGATGGCGATTTTCTCGCCGAGCCGGAGAGCTTCATCGAGATCGTGGGTGATGAAGACGACCGTTTTCTTCAGGTCCTTCTGCAGATCGAGGAGGACGGTCTGCATGTCGACGCGGATCAGCGGATCGAGCGCCGAATAGGCCTCGTCCATCAGCAGGATTTCGGCATCATTGGTGAGTGCTCGCGCCAGGCCGACACGCTGCTGCATGCCACCGGAGAGCTGGTTCGGATAGTGCCCATCAAAGCCCTCCAGGCCGACGCGCTTGATCCAGGCATTGGCCCGTTCCTCACGCTCTGCCTTCGCGACGCCCTGGATTTCTAGACCGTAGACGGTGTTCTGCAGCACGTTGCGATGCGGCAGCAGGCCGAAACGCTGGAAGACCATCGCGGTCTTCCGGCGGCGGAATTCACGAAGCTGCAAGGCATCCATGCGGCAGACATCCTCGCCGCCACAGAGGACTTCGCCCGAAGTTGGGTCGATTAGCCGGTTGATGTGGCGGATCAGCGTCGATTTGCCCGAGCCGGAAAGACCCATGATGACGGTGATCTTACCGCCGGGGATGGTGATGTTGATGTCTTTCAGCCCAAGCACGTGACCATGCACTTTATTGAGCTCGGTCTTCGACATGCCCTTGCTGACGGCTTCCACATAGTCGCGGCCACGCGGGCCGAAGATCTTGAAGAGGCTCCGGATCTCGATCGAATTACTAGCCATGCACGATCTCCCGGTGCTTCTGGAGTCGCAGGCCATAGGCCTGACTGATCCGGTCGAAAATGATGGCAATGCCGACGATTGCGAGACCGTTGAAGACGCCGAGGGTGAAATACTGGTTGGAGATGGCCTTGAGAACCGGCTGGCCAAGCCCTTGAACGCCGATCATGGAGGCGATGACCACCATGGCGAGCGCCATCATGATTGTCTGGTTGATGCCGGCCATGATGGTTGGCAGCGCCAGCGGCAGCTGGACGTTGCGAAGCTTCTGCCAGCTCGACGAACCGAAGGCATCGGCTGCCTCCAGCACATTCTCGTCCACCATGCGAATGCCGAGATTGGTGAGGCGGATCATCGGCGGCAGGGCGTAGATGACGACGGCAATGACACCAGGCACGCGACCGATGCCGAGAAGCATGACGACGGGGATCAGGTAGACGAAGCTCGGCATGGTCTGCATGACGTCGAGGATCGGATTGACGATCCTCTGCATCGTATTCGACCGTGCCATCAGGATGCCGAGTGGCAGGCCGATCACGATCGAAAGCACGGTACAGACGAAGATCATCGACACGGTCTTCATCGTATCTTGCCACATGTCGAAATAGCCGATGACGAGAAGCGTCAAAACGCAGCCGATAACGACCTTCCAGCTGCGGCTGGCAAACCAGGCAATGGCGGCAAAAACAATCAGAATGATTGGCCAGGGTGTGCCGGTCAGCAGCCGTTCGGCCCAGATAAGAAAACTCTGCAGCGGGCTGAAGGCTGCTTCGATGCTGTCGCCATAGGCGCGTGTGAAGGCACGAAATCCTTCATCGACGCTCTTCTTCAGCTCGCGCAGCACGTCGTCATTCATTGTCGGAAATTTCCAGAGCCAATCCATAGCCGTTCCCAAAATAGATAGCGGCGGCGGCCGATTGTTGTTTTGGCCGTCGCGCCGAAGGATTGTCTGGGCAGCGGCAAGGCTGCCCATGTCATGTCTGAGTGATTAGAGCGAAGCCTTGATCTTTTCGGCGGCTTCCGGCGAGACCCAGTCCTTCCAGAGGGGCTCATTATTCTTCAGGAAGTATTTGGCGCCGTCTTCGCCGGTTGCCTGATTGTCGGTCATCCAGGCGATCAGCTTGTTGACGGTGTCATTGGTCCAGGCGCGCTTCTTCAGGTAATCGATGGCAGGGCCGCCGCGATCGGCAAAACTCTTGCTGATCAGCGTCTGCACATCATCGGCCGGCCAGGCATTCGGCTTGGGATCGGCGCAATCGGCAACCGAGGTGCAACGCTTCCATTCGGCCGCGTCATATTCCGTGCCGTATCCGAGCTTGACCATCTCATATTTGCCGAGCAGCGAGGTCGGTGCCCAATAATAGCCGACCCAGGGCTGCTTGCTTTCATAGGCCTTGGCGATCGAGCCATCGAGTCCTGCGGCAGACCCGGTGTCAACGAGCGTAAAGCCTGCTTTCTCAGCATCATAGGCCTTGAAGAGCTGCGCGGTGACGACAGTGCCGCCCCAGCCCTGAGGGCCGTTGAAGACCGCGCCCTTGCTCTTGTCTTCCGGTGCCGGGAAGAGTTCGGGATGCTTGAGAAGGTCGGGGATGGTCTTAACGTCGGGATGGGCGTCGGCGATGTATTTGGGGATCCACCAGCCCTGGATTGCGCCATCGGAGAGGATCTTAGCGCCTTCGACGACCTTGCCGCCTTCAAGGCCACGCTTCACCAGTTCCGGCTGAAGGCTGACCCAGGCTTCCGGGGCGATATCCGGTTCGCCTTTTTCTGCCATGGAGGTCAGAGTAGGGACGGTATCGCCAGTGACGATTTCGGCCGTGCAGCCGTACCCTTCCTCAAGAATGATTTTGTCGAGGCTTGCGGCCACTTCCGCGGACTGCCAGTTCATGCTCGCGATCGTGACATTACCGCAATCGGCTGCAAAAACGCTGCCGCTCGCGAGCATCGTGCCGGCTGCGAAGATGGTGGATGCCAAAAGTACTTTCATTTTTTTGTTCCCTCTGGTCGCGGTGCATCCTTAACCCGGGCGCCGGCGGCACCGCGTGCGCCGACCCTTGCATTGAGCCTGCTTTAGGACCGCAACGGCCATTCTGGTTGCGTCAGAAAATGGCGTATTAGAGCCTTCTTTCAAGGCTGTCTTAAATACGGCGTCGCTGACGGAATGATGGTGTGGCGTAGTCGCGCCGCGGTTGTGCATTTCGTTCGAAGAGTTCATCGGCTAGGTGCTCGGACCACCATTCAATTGGGACAGATGGTTCGCGAGAATCGCTTCGAACAGATCGCTCAACACTCTCGTCCTCTGGGCACCTGGCAGATTTCCCACCACGGCTTCGTTTTCCACAACCGCAAAAATACGGCTCATTCACGCGCTTGTCAGAAGTTGGATACTAATATATTACTTTCACACCAGGCCGATGTGGAGGCGGTCCTCGATGATTTCAAACACTCGATTGCTGATCTGTTGCTTGGAAGGAATGCGATGAATTCGCCCTCCGGAATCGCGCGCAAGAAGCGCTCCCTGCAAGGGGTCACGGTGCTTTCGCATCAGCGGGCAGCTGCCCCGCGGGCAGCGACGCTGGTCTATAATGCGCTTCTCGACGACATCGTCTCGCTACGTCGCAAGCCGATGGAACTGCTGAACGAGAAGGAACTCGAAGCGCAGTTCGGCGTCAGCCGCACGCCGATCCGTGAAGCCATCATCCGACTTGCTGATGACGGCCTCGTCGATGTCTTCCCGCAATCCGGCACTTTCGTCTCCCGCATTCCGCGCCGCGCGCTCTACGAAGCGATCCTGGTGCGCAAGGCGCTGGAGGATACGACGGTTTCGATCGCGGTCGAGAAGATGACGCCGGCAGGACTGCGTGCGTTGGAGCGCAATCTCGCTGATCTGGATGCTTGCCACCGTGATGGCGATGTCGCGGCCTTCCACGTCATCGACAATGATTTCCACCAGCTCATCAGCAATATCGCCGGCTTTCCCGGCATCTGGGCGATCATCCAGCAAGTCAAGGTTCATAGCGATCGTTACCGCCTGCTGACGCTGCCGCAGCAGGGCCGTCTGACGCGCGTCATCGAGGAACATGCCGCGGTCATCGATTGCATGCGAGCCGGCGACAAGGACGGCGCGAAGGCGGCGATGGAGTTCCATCTCGGCAAGCTGCTGCACGAAGCCGAAAAGGCCGAGATGCTCGACCCAGCCTATTTCATTGAGGATGCCCCGCACACGGCGGCATCCGGAGGAGAGAAGGACAATTCCAATGCAGATTGACGTACGACACGCCTCCCATCCTGAAGCTGTCCGGGGTTTCGATACGGAAACGCTGCGGCGCCACTTCCTGGTCGAGACGGTTTTTGCGCCTGGCGAGATCAGCCTGACCTATTCGCATTATGACCGCATGGTCATCGGCGGCGCTGCGCCGCTCGGCACGGCTCTCGTACTCACGGCGCCGAAAGCGATCGGTCAGGACACGTTTCTGGCGGAGCGTGAACTTGGCGTGCTGAATGTCGGCAATTCCGGCCGCGTGGTCGTCGATGGCATGATCTACACTCTGGCGAAATATGACTGCCTCTATGTCGGCAAGGGTGCCGTCGATATCAGTTTCGAAAGTGCGGAGGCTGCCGATCCGGCAAAATTCTATCTGGTCTCGACGCCGGCCCATGCAAGCCACCCGACCGTGCTTCTGACGCGCGACAAGGCGCGGCATCTGACGCCGGGCGAGGCGGCAACCGCCAACAAGCGTTCGATCTATCAGTATATCCATCCAGAGGTTTGCCAGTCCTGCCAGCTCACCATGGGCTTCACCAGCCTGGAGACCGGCAGCATCTGGAACACCATGCCGAGCCATACACATGACCGGCGCATGGAAGCCTATCTCTATTTCGACCTCGATGCCGATCAGCGCGTCTTCCATTTCATGGGAAAGCCGCAGGAAACGCGTCACATGCTCGTCGCCAACGAACAGGCCATTATTTCGCCGCCCTGGTCGATCCATTCCGGCGCCGGCACCAAGAATTACAGCTTCATCTGGGCGATGGCCGGCGACAACAAGAGTTTCACCGACATGGATCATATCGCCATCGGCGATCTCAGGTGATGGCGATGCAGGCTCTTTTCGACCTTTCGGGAAAAACTGCCGTCGTCACTGGTGCCAATACCGGCATCGGGCAGGGCATCGCCGTCGCGCTGGCAGAGGCTGGTGCTTCGATCGTCGCCGTCGGCCGTTCCTCGATGGATGAGACCGAAGCCCTGGTGGCGAAGGCGGGTTCGAAATTCCACGTCATCAAGGCCGATCTCGGTACGATCGAACCGGTCAAGCCGATCGTTGCGGAGGCACTGGAACGCCTCGGGGCGCTCGATATCCTCGTCAACAATGCCGGTATCATCCGCCGTGCCGACGCGATCGACTTTACCGAGGAAGACTGGGACGCGGTGATGAACGTCAACCTGAAGACGGCCTTTTTCCTGTCTCAGGCGGCTGCCCGTCACATGCTCGAAAAAGGGCGCGGCAAGATCATCAATATCGCCTCGCTGCTCTCCTTTCAGGGCGGCATCCGCATCCCGTCCTACACGGCCTCGAAGAGCGGCCTTGCAGGTCTGACCCGGCTGCTCGCCTGCGAATGGGCGGGCAAGGGTGTGAACGTCAATGCCATCGCCCCCGGCTATTTCGTAACCAACAACACGACGGCGCTGCGCGAAGATGCCGATCGCAATGCCAGCATCCTGGCCCGCATCCCGGCCGGCCGATGGGGCGAGCCCGGCGATATCGGCGGTGCCGCCGTGTTCCTGGCATCGGCGGCATCCGATTATGTGCACGGCACGGTGCTGCCGGTCGACGGAGGCTGGCTGGCGCGCTGACGCGACAGCCGCGAGGAGACATGACGTTTTCCTGCGGGAAGGCGAGGCTGCGCCAGTGGAGTTGGCGTGGCCGGAATGGAGGAGGACATGCAGTACCAGTTCGATTTTTCGGCCTTGCTGCCCTACTGGAGCGATTTCCTGTCAGGCGCGCTCGTCACGATCGAGATCACCGTCTTTTCGGTGATCATCGGTCTGGTAATCGGCGTTGTCTGCGCGATCGCCCGCCGCTCGACTATCGGGCCGCTGCGTGCCCTCGTCAGTATCTATGTGGAGACCGTGCGCAACACGCCTTTCATCGTGCAGATCTTCTTTATCTTCTTTGGCCTGTCCTCGGTCGGCATCCGTCTACCGATCATTGCGGCCGCCGTTTTCGCCATGGTCATCAATGTCGGGGCCTATACGGCTGAGATCGTACGCGCCGGCATGGATTCCATTCACCCAAGCCAGATCGAGGCGGCTGAAGCGCTTGGCCTGTCAAAGCTACAGATCTATCGCGACATCATCCTTCTGCCGGCGATCGAGCGTGTTTATCCGGCGCTCTCCAGCCAGTTCATCCTGATGATGCTGTCGACCTCGATTGCCTCGCAAATATCCGCCGAGGAGCTGACGGGTGTCGCCAACAACATCCAGTCGAATACGTTCCGATCGTTGGAAACCTACATGGTGGTCGCCGTTCTCTACATCGCCATCACCTATCTGATGCGGGCAGGCTTCTACGGCCTCGGTCTCATCGCCTTCCCGCGCCGTCGCCGGCTCGGCACGTCGCTCTAGAGGTCGCCATGCTCGGTGGGTTTTCCTTCAATCACCTGATCTATCTGCTGGATGGTCTCGTCTGGACGATGGTGCTGTCTGCGCTCGCCTTCCTGCTGGGTGGCATTGCCGGCTTCTTCGTGATGCTCTGCCGCATCTCGCGCTTCCTGTGGGTACGGCGCGCAGCCCTCATCTACATCCAGATCGTTCAGGGCACGCCGCTCCTGATCCAGATGTTCATCCTCTATTTCGGCCTTGGGGTCATCAATATCTCCGTGCCGCCGCTGGTCGCAGCCGGCCTCGGCATGATGATCTATTCGAGCTCCTATCTCGGAGAGATCTGGCGTGGCTCGGTGGAATCCATTTCGCGCACGCAGTTCGAGGCGGCCGAATGCCTCGGCCTGACACGCTGGCAGGCGCTGCGGGACGTGATCCTGCCGCAGGCTCTGAGGATCGCCACGCCTCCGACGGTGGGTTTCCTCGTCCAGCTCGTCAAGAACACCTCGCTCGCCTCGGTCGTCGGCTTCCTGGAGCTGACGCGTGCAGCGCAGGTCATCAACAACTCCCTGTTCCAGCCCTTCCTGGTCTTTGGTATCGCAGCGCTTCTCTACTTCGCTGTCTGCTATCCGTTGTCGGTCTGGAGCCGCTCTCTCGAGAGGAAGCTCAATGTCGGTCGCCGTTAAACTCACCAATGTCGTCAAGCGTTTCGGCGCGCTGGAGGTGCTGAAGGGCGTCTCCTTCGAAATCAACGCCGGAGAAGTGGTGGCGCTGATCGGCCAGTCCGGCTCCGGCAAGAGTACGGCGCTGCGCTGCATCAATCGGCTGGAGACGATCCAGGACGGCTCGATCGAGGTCTGCGGCCATCGCGTCGAAGACCCGAAGCTCGATCTCAGGACATTGCGTCGTGATATCGGCATGGTGTTCCAGAGCTACAATCTCTTCCCGCATATGACGGTCGCGGAAAACATCATGCTGGCACTGCGCCGCGTGAAGGGCATGCGCAAGGACCAGGCCTTCGAGATCGCCAAGCAGGTGCTGGCCAAGGTCGGTCTCTCTGAGAAGATCGATGCCTATCCGGAGCAACTGTCAGGCGGCCAGCAGCAGCGTGTGGCGATTGCCCGCTCGCTCGCCATGCAGCCGAAGGTAATGCTGTTCGACGAGGTGACCTCGGCGCTCGACCCGAAGCTTACGGGCGAGGTGCTGCGCGTCATGGAAGATCTTGCGCGCGGCGGCATGACGATGATCGTCGTCACCCACGAGATGGGTTTTGCCAAGCGCGCCGCCAACCGCGTCATCTACATGCATACCGGCAAGGTCTGGGAGACTGGTGGCGCCGACATTCTGAGCAAACCGCAGACGCCCGAACTCAAGGAATTCATGGCCGCAGAGCTTTAGCCCCCGTCATCGCGGGAGGAAATGCCTGTCCCGGATGAGCCGGCACAGGTTTGACAGGAGGCCCGACAGAGAGCGGGCAGAGGCAATCAGGTAGAGGAGACTTGGAGTATGCCGAAGACAATGATTTCGAAACTGGCACTGTTGGCGGGCACGGGCCTGCTGGCGTTGGCAAGCGTTGCCCATGCCGACGTGCTCGACAATATCAAGAAGGCCGGCAAGGTTCGCATCGCAGTCGCGATGGGCATTCCGGAATATTCCTTCGTCGATGAAAACCTTAAGCCGACCGGCTCGGACGTCGAAACCGCGAAGCTGATTGCCAAGGATCTCGGTGTCGAACTGGAACTGGTGGAAATCACCAATGCTGCTCGTGTTCCCTCCGTGCAGACGGGCAAGGCCGATATGGTCGTCTCTTCGCTCGGCATTACCGAAGAGCGCAAGAAGGCGATCGACTATTCCGTTCCCTATGCGACGCTCGCGCTCGTCGTTGCCGCTCAGCCGAGCGTTGAGATCAAGAACTATGCCGATCTCGGCGGTAAACGCATCGGCGTCACCCGCGCCACAACAAATGACCAGGACATCACGGCCAATGCAAAGGATGCGGATATCGTCCGTTTCGAGGATGACGCAACACTGATCACCTCGGTCGTCTCGGGTCAGGTCGATATTCTCTCCAGCCAGTCGGCTGTCATCAACGGCATCAACAAGAAGATGGCCGATCATCCGCTGCAGGTGAAGTTCACCCAGAAGGAAACCAACCTCGGCATCGGTATTCCGAAGGGCGACGCCGGCCTCAAGACTTGGCTCGACCAGTGGGTGAAGACCAATTTCGACAACAAGGTGCTGCGCGATATCTATCGCAAGTACCACAATGCAGAACTGCCCGACGATCTGACCTCGCGTTGATCGGATAGAAGCGTTGGCGCCTGAGGGCGCTCGCCCTCGAAGATCGGTCACTTCCACCAATCCTGTCGCCGCGGCCCTCGGGCCGCGGCGTTCGATTTTATGCGCCTGAATATCCAGCCTGTGATACGCCCTGCGTCCATCGATACCCACGGCGACTTTGTCTTCTGTAAAATGTTGACGATTTATCGATAATTTCTTAGTGATATTGGAAACGAACGGCGGAGGCGATTTTGTCGGGCATTGCGGCTGGTAGCTGGGACTTCTGGATCGACCGTGGAGGCACCTTCACCGATATTGTCGGGCGCGACCCCTCCGGCGCCCTGCATGCCCGCAAAGTGCTGTCCGAAAATCCGGAAGCCTATCGCGATGCCGCCGTCCACGGCATTCGCCTGCATCTCGGCCTGAGCGCGGATGAACCAATCCCGACCGGGCTGATCGACGAGGTGCGAATGGGCACCACCGTCGCCACCAATGCGCTTCTGGAGCGCAAGGGCGAACGTCTGGCGCTGGTAACGACAAAGGGTTTCCGCGACGCTCTGCGCATCGGTTATCAGGAGCGCAAGAAGATCTTTGCGACCGAGATCATCAAGCCGGAAGCGCTCTATCAGGATGTGGCCGAGCTCGAAGAGCGCGTATTGGCCGACGGTACCGTCGAGACAAAGCTCGATGAGGCCGCGACCGAAGCGGCCCTGCGCGATCTGCGCGCCAAGGGTTATCGCGCCGTCGCCATCGTCTTCATGCACGCCTATAAATATCCTGATCATGAGGCAGTCGCTGCGCGCATAGCCCGCGCCATCGGCTTCGAACAGGTTTCCGTCAGTCACGAGGTCTCGCCGCTGATCAAGCTGGTCGGCCGTGGCGATACGACCGTTGTCGACGCCTATCTTTCGCCGGTGCTCGGCCGCTATGTCAGTCAGGTCTCGGACGAACTTGACGTGGCGCGCACCGGCGCGCGCGTCATGTTCATGATGTCTTCGGGCGGCCTGACTGCAGCCAACATGTTTCAGGGCAAGGATGCGATCCTGTCCGGTCCGGCCGGCGGTGTGGTCGGTCTTGCCAAGACCGGCGAGCAGGCGGGTTTCGGCCACGTAATCGGCTTCGATATGGGTGGTACCTCGACAGACGTCGCACATTTCGACGGCGAGTATGAGCGAGCCTTCGAGACGGAAGTCGCCGGTGTTCGTGTGCGTGCGCCAATGATGCTGATCCATACGGTCGCGGCCGGCGGCGGTTCGATCCTGCATTTCGAAAGCGGCCGTTTCCGCGTCGGGCCTGATTCCGCCGGCGCTTTTCCGGGTCCAGCCTGCTACCGCAACGGCGGCCCGCTTGCGGTGACCGATGCCAATGTCATGGCCGGCAAGCTGTTGCCGGATTTCTTCCCGGCGATCTTCGGCCCGAACCAGGATAAGCCGCTCGACGTCGCGACGGTGCGGCAGAAGTTCGCCGAGCTGGCAGCCGAGATCGGCGACGGGCGCAGCCCCGAAGAAGTGGCTGACGGCTTCATCCGCATTGCTGTCGCCAATATGGTCGAGGCGATCAAGAAGATTTCCGTGCAGCGCGGTTATGACGTGACGCGTTATGCGCTCAATTGCTTCGGTGGCGCTGGCGGCCAGCATGCCTGCCTGGTCGCCGACGCGCTCGGAATGAAGAGCATCCTGCTGCATCCGATGTCGGGGTTGCTGTCGGCCTATGGCATGGGTCTCGCCGATATCCGCTCCACGCGTCAAAAGGCGCTCGGTGTGACGCTCGATGCGGCCGCACCCGCAGAGATGACCGCGCTTGGCAGGCAATTGCAGGGTGAATGCCAGCCGGAGCTGGTGGCGCAGGGCGTCGAGGCCGGCAAGATCAAGACGGTGTTGCGCGCTCATATCCGCTATGCCGGCACCGATACTCTACTGGCCGTCGAGGCGCTGTTCCCGCCAACTGATGACGCGGCGCGCCTTCGCAAGGAGTTCGAGATCCTGCACAAGCGCCGTTTCGGCTTCGTTGCCGAGGACAAGCCGCTGGTCGTGGAAGCCGTCGAGGTCGAATGCATCGGCGGTGCCGCCGCCGAAATCGATGTCGATCGCGGGGAAGCAGGTGAGGGCGAGGCTTCGCCCATTCGGCGAACCCTGTTCCATTCGCAGGGTGAAAGCCATGATGCGGCGGTCGTCCTGCGTGATCGTATCCTCCCCGGCCAGACCGTGACCGGGCCGGCCATCATCATCGAACTGAACCAGACCATCGTCGTAGAAGATGGCTGGCAGGCGAAGCTGACGGCGCGCGATCATGTCGTGCTGAACCGCATCAAGGCGCTGCCCGAGCGCACGGCGATCGGCACCAAGGCCGATCCGGTCATGCTGGAGATTTTCAACAATCTCTTCATGTCGATTGCCGAGCAGATGGGTGTGACCCTGCAGAACACCGCCTATTCCGTCAACATCAAGGAACGGCTCGATTTCTCCTGCGCGGTCTTCGATGCGGACGGCAATCTCGTTGCCAACGCGCCGCATATGCCAGTGCATCTCGGCTCCATGGATGCGTCGGTGGCGACTGCCATCCGTGAAAATCCGGTCATTCATCCAGGCGACGTCTTCCTCATCAATGCACCCTATAATGGCGGCACGCATCTGCCCGACCTGACCGTCTGCACGCCTGTCTTCGATGATGCCGGTAAGCGCATCCGTTTCTGGGTGGCGAGCCGCGGTCACCATGCCGATATCGGCGGTATCTCGCCGGGCTCGATGTCGCCGCTGGCGACACATATCGAGGAGGAAGGCGTCTATATCGACAATTTCAAGCTTCTCGATCGCGGTGAATTCCGTGAGGATGCCCTTGCCGATCTCTTGACCGGCGCGCGCTATCCGGTGCGTACGCTGGCGCAGAACGTCAACGACCTGAAGGCGCAGGTTGCCGCCAATGAAAAGGGTGTGGCGGAGCTGAAGAAGATGATTGCGCTCTTCGGTGAGGACGTGGTCGACGCCTATATGGGCCATGTGCAGGACAACGCCGCCGAAAGTGTTCGCCGCGTGCTCGACCGCCTGCCGGACGGCCAATTTTCCTATGAGATGGATCAGGGCTGCAAGATCGTCGTGAAGATTTCCATCGATCGGGAAAAGCGCGAAGCGACGGTCGATTTTACTGGCACGTCGGCGCAGCGTCCCGACAATTTCAATGCACCGGCGCCGGTAACGCGGGCTGCCGTGCTCTATGTTTTTCGCGTCCTGGTCGAGGCGGATATTCCGATGAATGCCGGCTGCCTGCGGCCGATCCGTATCGTTATTCCCGATGGCACCATGCTGACGCCGGAATACCCGGCCGCCGTCGTTGCCGGCAATGTCGAAGTCAGCCAGGCGGTGACCAACTGCCTGATCGGCGCGGTCGGCGCCATGGCTGCTGCTCAGGGCACGATGAACAATCTGACTTTCGGCAACGACAAGTACCAATATTACGAAACCATCTGCTCCGGTGCGCCGGCAGGCCCGGGGTTCAATGGTGCAGATGCCGTGCACACGCACATGACCAATTCACGCCTCACCGATCCGGAAATTCTGGAGAGCCGTTTCCCGGTCGTGCTCGAGGATTTTCATATCCGGCCGAATTCCGGCGGGCGCGGTCAGTGGCATGCCGGCAATGGCACGCAACGCACGATCCGCACGCTCGAGAAGCTGGAATTTGCCGTCCTCTCCGGCCATCGTCGCGTCGCGCCGTTCGGGCTGAAGGGTGGCGAAGACGGCCAGACCGGCCGCAATTATGTTCGCCGCAATGACGGTACGATCGATGAGCTGATCGGCGCTGCCCATACGGTGCTGGAAGCGGGCGAAGCCTTCACGATTGTGACCCCGACGGGTGGCGGATATGGGCCACGCAATGCCTGATAATGGTTCGGCTAAAACGGTTTAAAATCAATGGAATAGATGTTCGTTCCTGCATGTCGAACGTGCAGGAAAACAAGATCCGGGAAACGGCGGCGGAATAGAGGAATCTTAGCGATAATTTGTTGACAAATTATCGCTTCCAGCTAACCTGCCACACGTACTTCAGTTCTGAGATGAGAGAGTTCATTGGATAAACCGAGGGAACGAAAGGCGCCCCGCGAATTGATCGTGTCGTCTGCCCATCTGGCGCTCGGCAGTTCACCGGCCCTCTCCGAATTAGAATACGGATCGATCCTCTTTTCTCACGCTTTCAATCGCTGGATGGTGCGCTGCATGGCGGCTGCCGGCGTGCCGAGCCTGTCGCCGGTCGAGATCCTGATCATCCATTCCGTGCGTCATCGCGGTCGTCCGAAGACGCTCTCCGATCTCTGCCTCGTGCTCGATATCGAAGACACACATGTCGCCAATTATGCGGTCAAGAAGCTCGATGCGGCCGGCCTGGTGAAGACCGGGAAATCCGGCAAGGAAAAGGTGATCCAGGTC
This sequence comes from Rhizobium sp. KNZ14-9A, assembly GCF_056755015.1. Classification (NCBI taxonomy): domain Bacteria; kingdom Pseudomonadati; phylum Pseudomonadota; class Alphaproteobacteria; order Hyphomicrobiales; family Rhizobiaceae; genus Rhizobium; species Rhizobium sp. KNZ14-9A. Next base: position 1,131,186 of record NZ_JBPGXB010000004.1, on the reverse strand, counting down.
ACCGACAAGGGCCTGGAGGCGCTGACCCGCTATTCGGAAATCCGCGAGCGGTTGCTGGTAGAGGCGACTAAGCTCTCGGGTCTTTCACAGGATGAACTTTCCGACATTGCCTCCCATCTGAGGGCCTTGTCGGGATACTACGAACAGGCAGCGAGGTCAGCGGCAACTTTATGAGTAGATCGACCGAGAGCAACAGCGCCGCCATCCCCGTCGTCCTCTCGGTCCGTTCACTATCCGTCGACTTCAAGTCCGGCCAGTTTCAGGCCGTCAAATCGCTGAGTTTCGACGTCAAGCCGGGCAAGACGCTCGCCATCGTCGGAGAATCCGGCTCGGGCAAATCGGTAACCTCGAGGGCGATCATGCGCCTCACCGATTTTTCGGGCGGCCGCATCAGCGGCGGCGAAATTATCTTCCAGAGCCGCAATGGGCCTCTCGATCTCGTCACCGCCAATCCCGATCGCATCCGGCAGATAAGGGGCGGGGAGATCGCGATGATCTTCCAGGAGCCGATGACCTCGCTCGATCCGGTCTTTTCGATCGGCGATCAGATTGTCGAAGCCATCCTCCTGCATCAGAAAACCACGCGCGCTGAAGCCAATCGTATTGCGCGGAATATGCTCGAAAAGGTTCGCATTCCCGACGCTGATGCAATGATGCAGCGCTATCCGCATCAGCTCTCCGGCGGCATGCGTCAGCGCGTGATGATCGCCATGGCGCTCTCCTGCCGTCCGAAGCTGTTGATTGCCGACGAGCCGACGACCGCGCTCGACGTGACGATCCAGGCGCAGATCCTCAATACGATCCGCGAGCTGCAGCGCGAACTCGGCATGGCGGTGATCTTCATCACCCATGATATGGGTGTCGTCGCCGAAATGGCCGATGATGTGATCGTGCTGCGTCACGGCGAGAAGCAAGAAGAGGCGCCGGTTCGGGTGCTGTTTTCCAATCCGCAGCATCCCTATACGCAGACCCTGCTTGCCGCCGTGCCGCGTCTCGGCAGCATGTCGGGCAAGGCGTCCCCGAACAGCGAGGCACTGGAAGCCGTTCGTTCCGATAGCAAGCCGCCGCTTCTGCAGGTCGATGGTCTCACGGCGCGTTTTGCGGCGCGCAGAAGCTTGTTTGGCAGGCTGACACATCGCATTCATGCGGTCGAAGGCATTTCCTTCGAGATCGCCGCGGGCGAAACGCTGGCGCTGGTCGGGGAATCCGGCAGCGGCAAATCGACGACCGGGCGAATGCTGCAGCAGATCATGGAGCCGACTGGCGGCAAGATCCGTTTCCGTGGCCGCGATATCTCTGAAATGGATCCGCGCGAGAAGCGCTCCCTGCTGCAGAAGGTCCAGTATATTTTCCAGGATCCCTATGCAGCGCTTGATCCGCGCCAACGGGCCAGCGCCAGCATTGCCGAGCCTATGATCGTTCACAAGCTGCAGCCGGACAAGGCGGCGATCGAGGAGCGAACGCTCGCTTTGCTCGATCGCGTCGGCCTTCCGCGCGATTACAGGACGCGGTTTCCACACGAGCTTTCCGGCGGCCAGCGCCAGCGTGTCTGCATCGCCCGGGCGCTTGCCAGCGATCCGGAACTGATTATCGCGGATGAATCCGTTTCGGCGCTCGATGTTTCGATCCAGGCGCAGATCCTCGACCTGCTTCTGGAACTGCAGCGGGAGCGCGGCCTTTCCTACCTTTTCATCACCCATGACATGGCTGTGGTCGAGAAGATCAGCCATCGTGTCGCGGTCATGTATCTCGGACAGATCGTCGAGATCGGCACCCGACAGGAAATATTCGAGAACCCGCAGCATCCCTATACGCGCAAGCTGCTGGCCGCGATCCCTGTGCCCGATCCCGATCGCAGCATCGACACCACGCTTTTGACCGGCGCGATACCGAGCCCGGTCCGCAAGATCGGCGATGAACCGGCGCTTTTGCAATATCGCCGTTTTTCGCCCTCGCACTTCGTTGCGGCCGGGCCGCAGAAGCTGTCCGAAACCCTCCCATAGGACAGATCGCTACAAAACAGTCACCGCACAATAAAAATGGGGAACTAAAACAATGAGATACCGAGATCTCTTCCTGGCAGCCGCACTGTCGGTCCTGCCGCTTACCGCAACCATCGACGCCGCACACGCCGCCGGCACGCTGACCGTCGCGCTCGAACGCGATGATGGCAGCTGGGATCCGATCGACACCTTCACACTGACCTGGGGCCGTATCGGTAGCAACATCTTCGACGGTCTCGTCCAGCGCAGCCCTGACCTGAAGCTGCTGCCCGGCCTCGCCACGGCTTGGGAATTCCTCGACGACAACAAGCGCATCCGCTTCACGCTGCGCAAGGGCGTCAAATTCCATGATGGCGAAGATTTCAATGCGGCCGCCGTCAAGTTCACCTTCGACCGGTTGCTCGGACCGGAAGGCGCCAAGGGTCCGCAGCAGGCGAATTACACCTCGATCGGCGAGGTGAAAATCGTCGATGACTATACGGTCGACTTCATCCTGAAGAGCCCGGATCCGGTGCTGATCACCAAGCTTGCCGGCTATGGGGGCATGATCGTGCCACCGGCATATATCAAGGAAAAGGGCGACGAGTACTTTAATCTGCATCCCGTCGGTACCGGGCCGTTCAAGTTCGTCGACTACAAGCCGAAGATCAGCCTGACGCTGGAAGCCAATCCGGACTACTGGGGCGGCGCGCCGAAGATCGCCGGTCTGGTCTACCGCTTCATTTCGGAAGCGGCCACACAGGTTTCCGAGCTGCAGTCGGGCGGTATCGATATCGCCACACTGGTGCCGATCAGCCTGATCGATACGATCAAGGGCGACCCCAAGCTGGAAGTGGAGAGCATCACCGGTCCTGATGTCTCCATGCTGCGCTTTAATAATACCGACGGCATCACCAAGGATCCGGCGGTCCGCAAGGCGCTCATCCAGGCCGTCGACCGCGACGCCATCATCGAGCAGATCCTGCAGGGCAATGGCAAGCCGATTGCGAGCCTCCAGAGCTCGCTGTCGCTTGGCTACAATCCCGACCTGAAGCCGTTGTCTTTCGATCCCGCTGCCGCGAAAGCTGCGCTCGATAAGGCGGGTGTGAAGCCCGGCACCAATCTCGAGCTTTCCTTCGTCGGTACGGATGCGACCTTCCGCGAAGTGTCGCAGACGGTCGCCGCCTATCTTCAGGCGGTCGGCATCAATGCTTCGCTGAAGTCCTACGAAACCAACGTCTACTACACTGATATCATCGCGCACGGCAAAACCGGCTCGCTCTATCAGTTCCAATGGGGTGGTTGGACCTTCGACTTCGACAACACGGCCTATCTGCTCTATCACAGCGGCCAGTTCTGGAATCCCTACATCAAGGATGCCAAGCTCGACCAGCTGCTGGAAGCGCAGCGCTCGACCTATAATGTCGATGAGCGAAAGAAGATCCTGGGCCAAGTTGCGGCCTATGCCGCCGATCAGGCCTTCGAGATGCCGCTCTACAACGGCAATACGCTCTATGCGATCAACAAGCGGGTGAAGAACCTGGCGCCGACCCCGGACGTGCGTTTCCGCTTCGTAGACGTATCGGTCGAGTAACCGAACCCCGCTCGACTGCCTGCCTGTGGGCAGGCAGTCACATCCTCCGCAGGGTCATGCCATGCCAGCCTATATTGCCAAACGCCTCTTGCAGGCTCTCTTTGTCGTGATCGTCGTCACGCTGCTCGTTTCCTATGCGATCAGGCTGTCCGGCGATCCGACGGCCATGCTCGTCAGCGGCGGTTCTGCCGTCACCGAGCAGGATCTGCAGAATATCCGTGCCGGCCTCGGTCTCGACCAGCCGTTCCACATCCAATATCTGAATTTCATGTCGGGCGTCGTCACAGGCGATTTCGGCAAGAGCTTCTTCGGCGGTACGCCAGTCTGGAGCCTGATCGCGCAGGCCTTGCCGGCGACGCTGCTATTGTCCTTCCTGTCGCTCATCCTGTCCTTCGTGATTTCCATCCCGCTCGGCATCCATGCGGCTGTGAAGTCAGGCTCGTGGGCAGATCAGGTCGTCCGCATCCTGTCGCTCGTCGGCCTGTCCTTCCCGAATTTCTGGCTGGCGATCATGTTGGTGCTGATCTTCTCGATCAAACTGGAATGGCTGCCGTCGAGCGGCTTCCTTGCCTATTCGGGCCTTGTGCTGCCCTGCCTGACGCTGGCGCTGATACTCTCGGCCGTGAACGTGCGCATCGTGCGCTCGGCCATGCTGGAGACCTTGTCGGCGCAATTCATTCTCGTCTCCCGCGCCAAGGGGCTGAAGGACAGGGTGGTGCTCTACAAGCACGCCCTGCGCAACTGCCTCATTCCGCTGCTGACCTTCGTCGGCCTGCAGTTCGGCGACCTGCTCGGCGGCGTCGTTATCGTCGAGCGCGTCTTCAACTGGCCGGGCATGGGCAGCCTTGCCTTCGATGCCATTTCATCGCGCGACTATCCCGTGTTGCAGGGCACGATTACTGTGCTGGCGCTGCTGATCGTCCTGATCAACCTTGCGATCGATATTGCCTATGGCATCATCGATCCGCGTATTGGGAGGAAGTGAGCCATGGCATCCTCCTCGGCTAAATCGTCCTTCTTCCGTCACACGCCGCTGGAACTTCTCTTTGGCATCCTGTTCACCGGCGGAATGGTTCTGCTTGTCGTCTTCTCCGACGTAATCTTCGGGAACAAGGCCGGCATGATGGATCTTCGCGCCCGTCTGCTGCCGCCGTTCGTCAGCCTCAACCATATATTCGGCACCGATCCCCTCGGCCGAGACGTACTGGCGCGCATTGCCGCCGGCGGCAAGATCTCGCTGATCGTTGGAGTGCTATCGGTCGCGGGTGCCACCGCCGTTGGCACGATCGCCGGTCTGATCGCCGGCTATTTCCGCGGGGTCGCCGACATGATCCTCATGCGCATCGCCGATGTGCAGCTCGCCATGCCCTTCATGCTGATGGCGTTGACCTTCATCGCCATCGTCGGACCTGGCCTGCCGATCCTGATTTCGCTGATGATCATCGCCCAATGGGTGCAATATGCGCGACTGGTGCGTGGTCTCGTCCTCTCCTTGCGCGACCGCGAGTTCATCCAGTCGGCACGGGCGATCGGGGTCGGGCGCACGCGGATCATCCTCGTGCATATCCTGCCGAATATCGTCGGCCCGATCATCGTGCTGATGACGCTGAACGTCGCCAACAACATCTTGCTCGAAAGCAGCCTGACCTTTGTCGGTCTCGGCGTCGATGCCTCCATTCCAAGCTGGGGCGGCATGCTCGCCGACGGGCGCACCTATGTGCAATCCGCCTGGTGGGTCAGCGTCTTTCCGGGCTTTGCCATCATGTTCACCGTCCTCGGGCTCAACCTGCTCGGTGACTGGCTCCGCGACTATCTCGATCCGACGAGGGAAAAATGAGCACCATCCTCAATCTCGAAGCGCCGCGCACGCTCGACGTGCTGGTTTCCGAACTGACCGCCAATCCTCCGGGCACGCCTGTTGAGGCCTGGGTCTTCGACGATGCGCCGTCACGGCAGGCCGCCGAAGAGAAACTCGCCGCCGCCGGCATCACCGCGCGGATCCGCAGCTCCTACAAGCCGTTGGTCTATTTCTTCCTTGAAGAACTGCATATTCCCTCGCTTGCCAAGGTGGAAATTGGCTACCCGGTCCACCCGGCCGCAGATCCGCAGCGCTTCCTGATCGAAGCCTATCCGCTGGCAGCTCTTGTGGGCGATGCAGAAGTCGCATTTCACGCCAACACGCTTGATCTTACCTACGATATCAAGCTGACGACAAAGGCGGGGGAAACGAAGACCTATACCGTCTTTGCACCGAATGTGGTGGAGGACGACCACGTCGGAACGCCGGTGCTGCGCTGCTGCGGCTGGCACAAGGGCGAACGGCTGAAAACCGATTTCGAGATCATGTTCCTCGCGGCCGTCGATGCCGTCAAACAGCAGACATGGGAGCGCAAGCAGCCCTATTTCGACCGTCTGCGCATCACGGTCGATCTGCCGGCCAATGATCTCGACCTCGATTTTTGCAGCGAGAGCATCAGTCTCCGCGAAGCAATGCATGAAGAGCTGTTCTTCAGCCTGCGCGAATGCCTCGATGCGGAGATGGGCGCCATGGCTGGACGCGGCGGCGCGCGACCGGGCCAGGTCGTTCCTGATATCCGCAGCACGGACGGTAATCCGCGGATCGTCATGAGTGTGGAGGAATTCGGCGAGCACGAAGAGGCGACTGGCGAGGATATTGACATGGCGACCGCGACGCGGCCGCTGAAGATCGGCCAGATCCGCCGCGAACTGGCGAAGATCGAGGGTGTGCCGATCAAGGCAATATCGTGCGAGGGCCGTGAGGTGCTTGGTCGCTATCACAATGGACCGGGGCCGGCCGTGCTCATCTCGTCGGGCCAGCATGCCAATGAGACCAGCGGTCCGGTTGGGGCGCTACGCGCGGCGCAACAGCTTGCCGCTGATCCCGACCAGCATTTCGCCATCGTACCGGTCGAAAATGTTGACGGATATGAACTGCACCAGCGGCTGATCGTGGAAAACCCCTTCCATATGCATCATGCCGCCCGCTACACGGCCTTCGGCGACGACCTCTCCTTCACCGTGCCGCCGCCGATGTATGAGCGCGAGGCGCGAGGCAAGGCGCTCGAACTCTCATCTGCCAAGCTGCATCTCAATCTGCACGGCTATCCCTCGCACGAGTGGACGCGGCCGATGTCGGGTTACCTGCCGCGCGGCTTCGAACTCTGGACCATTCCGAAGGGATTCTTCCTGATCGTCTGCACGCATCCGGGCTGGGAGGCGATCGGCGAAGCATTGCTCGATGAGGTGGCCAAACGTCTGGCTGAAGACAAGAGCCTCGTCGAATTCAACGCCAAGCAGATCGATTGCGTCCGCCTGCACATGCCGAACGCGCCGTTCGAGGTACGCTACGGTATTCCGATCTTGAAGCAGGTCGGCTCAATGTACCAGGCGCCGCTGACCATCATCACGGAAGCGACTGACGAGACGGTTTACGAGCAGGTATTCGTCGATTGCCACGAGGCGCAGACGCGAACCGTGCTCTATGCCGTCGAGGCCTATCGCCGGCTGGCTGCAGGCAGCGACTTTCCCTCGGCATAGTCGGGAAATAGAACGGCGACAATCTAAGTCTGTTCCAGGAGATGCCGTATCGGCGATCATTGATCTCGGTATGGCCTCCGATACCGGCCCGGCAGTATCCGCGACGGAAGATTAAAGCCGGAAATCACAGCCATTGAGAGAAAATTTCCCACACGGACGCTTCGCGTAACCGTCCATTTCTCGTGCCGGTTTGCTGGAGCCGGTAGCTTGCGGCCGTTGAACTTCTTTGGGGGAATTCCTTATGGGTCGTATTCTTGCGCTTGGCGCAGCCTTTGCCCTGCTTCTTTCAGGTCAGACCTTTGCGCAGACACCGGACAAGATATTGAACGCGTCTTACGACGTGTCGCGCGAGCTTTTTGTTGCCGTCAATGGTGCATTCATTCCGAAATATAAGGCCGACACGGGCAAGGATCTCACCATCGACCAGTCGCATGCCGGTTCGTCGAAACAGGCGCGTTCGATCCTTGAAGGTCTCGAAGCCGACGTCGTAACCTTCAATCAGGTGACCGACATCGACGCGCTTGCAAAGGCTGGGTTCGTTTCGAAAGATTGGCAGAAGAGCTTTCCGAATAATGCTTCGCCCTTCTACTCCTTCCCGTCTTTCTTGGTCCGCGCAGGCAATCCCAAGAATATCAAGAATTGGGATGATCTCGTTCGCGATGATGTCAAGGTGATCTTCCCGAACCCGAAGACATCGGGCAACGCCCGCTACACCTATCTCGCCGCACTCGCCTTTGCGAAGCAGACATATGGCAATGACGATGCCAAGGTCACGGCATTCGTCAAGAAGCTGTTCGACAACGTCCCGGTCTTCGACACGGGAGGCCGTGCCGCCACCACGACCTTCGTCGAACGCAATATCGGCGACGTGCTTGTCACCTTCGAATCCGAAACCCGCGGCATTGCCAAGGAATTTGGTGCAGACAAGGTTCAGGGTGTGACGCCGCCGGTCAGCCTGTTGGCTGAGTTTCCGATCGCCGTCGTCGATAAGGTTGCCGATAAGCGCCGTTCGCTTGAAATCGCCAAGGCCTATCTTTCATTCCTCTATACGCCGGATGGCCAGCGTATCCTTGCCGAGAACGGCAATCGCGTCATCGATCCCACGGTAGCGGCCGCCTTCAAGGACCAATTCCCTGCAGTCAAGCTGCTCAAGGTGGAAGATGTCTACGGACCTTGGGACAAAGTCCAGAAAGAGCATTTTGCCTCTGGCGCACTGCTGGACCAGATTTACGGCCAACGCTAAAGAGCCAGCCATGGATCGGCTTTTACCCGGCGGAACATTCCGCCGGGTAAATCGTGTTTAGGGGGACCATCCGTTGAAACGTCGTGTATTGCCCGGCTTGCCGTTTTCATTGGGCACGACGCTCTTTTATGTCGCACTGATCGTGCTTCTGCCGCTTGCTGCGCTCGTCTTCAAAGCTGCAAGCCTTGGTCCTGCAGACTACTGGGCAATTGTTTCCTCGCCGCGCGCCGTCGCGAGCTATCGCGTAACGGTCCTCTGCGCGCTTGCGGCGACGATCTTCAATCTGTTTTTCGGACTGGCGCTCGCCTGGGTGCTGGTCCGCTACCGCTTTCCGGGGCGCCGCCTTGTCGATGCTATCGTCGATCTACCCTTTGCCTTGCCGACGGCCGTCGCTGGCATTTCGCTGACGACCCTGTTTGCCCCGGGCGGATGGTTCGGCCACGTGCTTGACCCGCTCGGCATTCAGGTCGCCTACACGCCACTCGGCATCATCATCGCCATGGCATTCACAAGCCTGCCTTTCATCGTGCGAACGGTGCAGCCGGTGCTTGAGGAGATCGATCCGGCACTTGAAGAAGCTGCTCAGTCGCTGGGCGGGACCGACCGTGAGATCTTTACCCGTGTCATCCTTCCGCTCCTTTCGCCGGCTCTCCTGGCAGGCATCTCGCTTTCCTTTGCGCGCAGCCTTGGTGAATTCGGCGCGATCATCTTCATCGCCGGCAATCAGCCCTTCAAGACCGAGATTTCGGCACTGCTGATCTTCATCCGACTGGAAGAATACGATTATCAGGCTGCAGCCGCGGTTGCCTCGGTGCTGCTGATCACCGCCTTCGTGATGCTGACGGTCACCGGCATGCTGCAGAAGCGCGCGTTGCGCTATACGGAAAGGAGCTGATCCATGCGTGCAAGACATGTCCCTCCGCGCGTTGGTGACGCTCCTGTCGTTCGCCGTCTGCTGATTGCAGTCGTTCTGGTCATCGGTGCGCTTTTCATTCTGGCACCGCTGATTGTCATCGGCGTCGAAGCCTTTTCCAAGGGGGCAGGGGCCTATGCCGCGGCCATTGCCCATCCCGATACCCGAAGCGCGATCTTCATGAGTGTGGTGACGGCGCTGATCGCCGTGCCGATCAACACGGTCTTCGGCATTTGTGCTGCCTGGGCGATCACCAAGTTCGATTTTCCGCTTCGCCGGCTGCTTCTGATCGTTATCGAAATTCCCTTTTCGATCTCGCCGATCGTCGCCGGCGTCTGCTACCTCTTCGTCTACGGCTTGCAGGGTCTTTTCGGCCCGGTGCTTCAGGATGCCGGCATCAAGGTCCTGTTTGCCCTTCCGGGTATCGTTCTCGCATCGATGTTCGTGACCGCGCCCTTCGTCGCGCGGGAACTCATTCCGCTGATGCAAGCGCAGGGCAGGGATCTGGAGGAGGCGGCGACCTCACTGGGTGCATCCGGCTTGCGGACATTCTTTGCCGTGACGTTGCCCAATATCAAATGGGCGTTGCTCTACGGGGTCGTACTCTGCAATGCCCGCGTGATGGGCGAGTTCGGCGCCGTGTCGATCGTGTCGGGGAATATTCGCGGCGAGACAAACACTCTCCCGCTGCATATCGAACTGCTCTATCACGATTATCAGACCGCCGGTGCCTTCGCGGCAGCTTCCATTCTCGCGGTGCTGGCAGTCTTTACCATCGTCGCCAAGGTGCTTCTCGAACGGCGAGGAGCGGGCCGCGTAAGCCCGGCAGCACAGGCAACAAATCAAGTTTCTTATAATGGGGTAAAGCCATGAAGATCCGTCTCGATCAGGTCGTCAAGACATTCGACACTTTTCGGGCCGTCCATGGCGTTTCGCTGGAAATCGAAAGCGGCGAACTCGTCGCTTTGCTTGGTCCGTCCGGCTCCGGCAAGACGACGATCCTGCGCATGGTCGCCGGTCTTGAATTTGCCGATGGCGGGCAGATCCATTTCGGCGACCGAAATGCGACGGATATTCCCGTGCGCGACCGCGGCGTGGGTTTTGTCTTCCAGCATTACGCCCTTTTTCCGCATATGACCGTTGCTGAAAACATCGCCTTCGGCATGAGGACAGCGAGGGCGGCCAGGCGCTCCGAGGCGCAGATTGCGGAACGTATAAACGACCTGTTGCGTCTCATGCGTCTTGAGGGTCTCGGCCAGCGTTTTCCAGGCCAGATTTCCGGCGGCCAGAAACAGCGCGTGGCATTGGCGCGCGCTCTTGCCGTCGATCCGAAGGTGCTGCTCCTCGACGAGCCCTTCGGGGCGCTTGACGCCAATGTCAGGCGGGATCTGCGGCGGTGGCTTCGGGAGGTTCACGAGGAACTGGGGATTACCACGCTGTTTGTCACCCATGACCAGGAAGAAGCACTCGATCTTGCCGATCGTGTCGTCATTCTCAATGAGGGCAAGATCGTTCAGGAGGGAACACCTGAAGAGATCTGCCGCAATCCAGCCTCCGCCTTCATCATGCATTTCCTCGGCGATACGAACACGATTGCGACGACGGTGACAAAGGGCAAGGCGGCCTTCGATGGAAAGCTGATCGAAGCAGCTGACTGCGTCGATGGTCCCGCAGATATCTTCCTTCGTCCCAACGATCTTGCATGGTCGCCAACCGACGCCGCTGGCATTCCCGCCACGATCAGCCGGGTTCTGGACCGCCCCGGCGCCCGCCGGCTGGTTGCCGTCACCGATTCGGGCCAAACGCTGGAGTTGGACGCGGAACCTGACCTCGAGGTTTCCCGCTCCTCCCGTGGCTATCTCAAAGTGCTGCGGTCTCGCGTTTTCACGCGCCAGGCATAGATGGTCGGCGATAGGCGCCGAGGGCAGCTTCGATGCCGAGTGCGATCTGCAGGAGCGTTCCATCGCCGCCGACAGGGCCGGTCAGTTGCAGCCCGAGCGGCAGATGCCGATCCATGCCGGAGGGCAGGCTGAGGGATGGCTGTCCGGTCATGTTGGCGAAGCCACTGGAAAGCATTTCGCCTTCCTCGCCATCCTCGGTGAATTCCGGATCTTCGATCGGGGCGGGAAAGGGCACGCTTGGCCCGATCAGCACGTCCACCTCGGCAAATGCTGCCTCCACGGCATTCAGCAGCTTCACGCGGAAGTCCTGGGCCTTGATGTAGTCGACGGCTTTCGCCTCGAAGCCTGCTTCCACCTGCGATCGTGTGCGCGGTGCGTAACCCGCAGGGTTTTCGGTGTAGAGGCCCGCATGGATAACCGAGGCTTCCGGCAGGATGATGCGGCGAAGTTCCGAATTGGCAAGCCTTAGCTCCGGAATGTCTATGCGCTTGATGATCGCGCCTGCCGCTTCCAGCTGCTTCAGCGCCTCGGCAAGATTGGCGGCGACGGCCGGCGTCAACTCGGGATTTTCGCAATGAAAGCTCACGGCTCCGATCCTGACGCCCGCAAGTGATGGCGGTGAAAGCGGGACGGTCTTGCCGGCGATTGCCTCGAGCAGCAGTGCCGTATCCGTGACGCTGCGGGCAAGCGGACCGGCATGATCGAGGCTCCATGATAACGGAAACACGCCGTCGAGGGATACCAGACCGAAAGACGGTTTCAGCCCGACGATACCGCAATACGAGGCGGGAATACGGATCGAGCCGCCCGTATCGGTTCCGATCGCCAATGGCAGGATACCGGCGGCGACCAAGGCGGCCGAACCACCGCTCGAGCCACCTGAGGTGCGGCTGACATCATGGGGGTTGTTGGTCTGGCCGATCTCCGGATGGGCGATGCCATAGGCATATTCCAGCAGGTTGGTCTTGCAGAGAATGATCGCACCGACTTCCCGCAGGCGCTGCACCAGCGGTGCATCTTCGCTCGCCAACGCCGATGGCCGCACTTTGCTCCCATAGCCGGTGGGCGCGCCCTGCACTTCGATCAGATCCTTGATGGCGACGGGAATTCCGTGCAGCGGCCCGCGGTCCTTGCCTGATTGCAGCTCTGCGGTCGCCTGTTCCGCTTCGGCAAGTGCCGTCGCATCCAGTCTCTGAGCGGCGGCATTGAGGGCGGGTTCCAGGCTCTCGAGCCGTTGAAGGCTGGCACGCACCACATCGACCGGCGACAGCGAAGCGTTTCGATAGGCTCGTCCAAGCTCTGCAACATCAGTGAATGCGATTTCGTCCGCAGTCATCATCGATTTCCCGTCGGCAGAATGGTCCGCCGCGTTTGGCGCGGCGGACCATGTCACAACGATAACATACTCAGTTCTTGACCGTGTCTTCCAGGAAGAAGCGGCCGAGCGGGTTCTGGTAGAAGTTGTCGATGTTCTTGCGTGCCACGTTGATGTAGGGGCTGTAGTAGAGATCGATCCAGTTGACGTCCTCCTTCGCCGTCTTCTGCAGGTCGATATACATCTGCTCGCGCTTCTTGGAGTTGAGTTCCAGGCGGGCTTTGGCGACCAGCTCCTTCACCGCTTCGTTCTTGTAGTTGGTCGAGTAGTTGTTGTTGGAATCGTGGCCGAGCACGAAGGTCGTCTTCTGGTCCGGGTCGAGAATGTCGTTGGTCCAGTAGTTGACCGAGATGTCGTAGTCGCCTGCAACCGTCATGTCCCATTCTTGGCTCGGATCGACCTTCTGCAGGTTGGCGGTGATGCCAGCCTTGGCGAGCTGTTGCTGCAACAGCACCGCGGTCTGCTCATCCACCTCGTCGCCGGCGCGGATCAGGTAGTTCAGCGTCAGGTTGGAGACACCGGCATCGGCCAGCAGCTTCTTGGCCTTTTCCGGATCATAGGGGCGCTGCAGGTTGTCGGCGTAGTAATAGAGCGCACCCTTCGGAATGTAGGAATTGGCGACCGTGCCCTGACCGAAGGTGACGGCATCGACGATCGCCTTCTTGTCGATTGCGAGATCGAGCGCCTGGCGCACTTCCTTCTTGCCGAGATCGCCATGCGCATGGTTGATCAGCAGATGATCTTCACGCGTCGACGGATCGATCAGCACGTTGAGGCCGGCATCCTTCTTCAGCTCCTCGACGCGCGAGAAGGGTACGAAAATGGCGGCATCGAGCTGGCCTGCTTGCACGTTCAGCATGCGGGTATTGTCATCGGGCACCGAGATCCATTCGACGCCATCGAGCTTCACACGGTCGGCCTGCCAGAAGTTCGGGTTCTTCTTCAGGATGACGCGGTCGCCGCGCCGCCATTCGTCGACAACGAAGGCGCCGGATGCGATCGGCTTTTCGGCGTAAGCGTCCGCGCCCATGGATTCGATGCCAGCCTTGGAGATGACAGAGGCATTCGGCAGCGCCAGCGTCGACAGGAAGGGCGCGGACGGATTCTTGAGCTTGATCGTCAGCGTGTGCGGATCGGTTGCGACGGCGGTATCGATCACCTTGTAGGAATCGCTCCAGAGCGAGCCTGCGTCATCGCGGATACGCAGTAGGCTGAAGGCTGCATCTTCCGCCGTCAGCGGCGAACCGTCGGAGAATTTCGCGTCGCGGATCTTGAAGGCATAGGTCAGGCCGTCGTCGGAGACGGTCCAGCTTTCGGCAAGGCCGGGCTCCAGCTTGGTGCCGGTCTTGTCGACGCGGATCAGCACGTCATAGACGTTGGAGAAGACCCAGTTGTCGATGTTCTGCGCCGTCTTGATCGGATCGAATGTCGTCGAATCTTCTCGACGACCGATGGTAAGCACGCCGGCGGCTTCGGCGTAGGATGCGCTGAGGGTCAGGCCTGCAAGAAGCGCTGCAAGCCCGATTGATTTCCATCTGGTGATCATGCGTTCGTTCCCTTCGTTGTTATGGCATGCGTTTGACGGGTAGTGCCGGAACCGATTGCAGCTCGTCTTCCAAACTGGTTTTGCTCAGAAGAGGCTTGTCCGGATCGATGTCGGGAATCGCGGCAATGAGTGCTGCGGTATAAGGATGTTTCGGCCGCGCGAAGACCTCTTCCGAGAGGCCTTCCTCGACGATCTCGCCGTGATACATGACGACGACGCGTTCGCAGAGATTGCGCACGATCGCCAGGTCATGGGCGATGAACATTAGCGTCAGGTTCATCTTGGCGGTGAGCTCGCGGAAAAGCGCGATGATCTGTGCCTGGATCGTGACGTCGAGGGCCGCAACACATTCATCGGCGATGATGAGCTTCGGATCGACGGCAAGTGCGCGGGCAATGCCGGCACGCTGACACTGGCCGCCGCTCATGCTGCGGGGTTTGCGATTGGCAAACTCCCGCTCCAGCCCGACAAGATTGAGCAATTCGCCGATTCTTTCCGGAATGGCCGATGCCGGCACCTTGCCCTGCACCTTCAGCACCTCGGCAAGCATCTGCCCGATCGTGAGGCGCGGATTGAGTGCGTTATAGGGGTCCTGAAAGACCATAGCCGTCTTACGCCGTAGCTTTGCGAGTCCGGCAGCCCGCTGCTGCGCGAGATCGATCCCTTCGAAGGACACATGGCCTGAGGAGATCGGCGTCAGCCCCAGCACGGCGCGTGCGAGCGTGCTCTTGCCGCTGCCGGATTCGCCGACGATGCCGATGGTTTCGCCCGGCATGACCTGCAGGCTGACGCCGGAAACGGCGCTCACCGTCTTGGCACTGCCCTTGAACAGGCTGCCGCCAACCTTGAAGCGCACGTGCAGGTCGTCGATTTCAAGAAGCGGCTTGGTCGATGCGGCCGAAGACACGACCTGCGGCGCCGGCATTGGCGCCTCGTCCGGCATGGAGGGATGGCTGTTGATAAGATTGATCGTGTAGGCGTCCTGCGGCCGGGAGAGAATTGTCCGTTTCGGCCCCTGTTCAAGCAGCTTGCCGTTGCGCATGACGGCGATGCGGTCGCAGGTCTGGGCGACGATGCCGAGATCGTGGGTGATGAGGATGATCGACAGGCCACGTTTTTCTCGGATCTCCAGCAAGAGTTTCAGGATCTGCGCCTGGATTGTCACGTCGAGTGCCGTCGTTGGCTCATCGGCGATCAGGATCTTCGGGTTGCAGGAGAGTGCCACGCCGATCATGGCGCGCTGGCGCATGCCGCCGGAAAATTCGTGTGGATAGCTGTCATATTGGCGAACGGGATCGGGAAAGCCAACCTGTGTGAGGATCTCGATGGCCGCCGCCCGCGCTTCCTTGGCGCTGAGCCTCTGATGATAGCGGATGCCCTCGGAAATCTGGTCGCCGATGCGCATGACCGGATCGAGATGGCTCGTCGGATTCTGGAAGATCATACCGATCTCGCCGCCGCGAACTTCCAGCATCTCGGCATCGCTTGCGGTCGTCAGATCGCGCCCCTCGAGCAGGACGGTGCCGTCCTCGATCCTGATCAGAGAGGAGGGCAGCAGCCGGACAAGTGAGCGGCAGAGCAGGCTCTTGCCCGAGCCGCTTTCGCCGACGAGGCCGAGGATTTCGCCCTTGGCGAGATCAAGGGAAACATGGTCAATCAGCGTTCGCACGCCGCCATCGAGATGAACCTTGACCGTCAAGTCGCGGACGGAAAGGACCGAAGCGCTCATTCGTGAACTCCGAGAAGTTCGCCGAGCGCATCACCCAGCATGCTGAAACCGAAAGCAAGGCAGACGATCGAAAGGCCAGGGAAAAGCGTGATCCACCAGGCCGTGGTGATGAAACTCTGGCCTTCGGCAACCATGACGCCCCATTCGGCGAGCGGCGGCTGCACACCGAGGCCGAGATAGCTGACCGCTGCGCCGCTGAGCAGCACCAGTGTGGCATCCGACATCGAAAAGACGATAGAGCCGGCAATCGCATTCGGCAGGAGATGACGGAACATGATCCGGAAGCGGCTGAAGCCGAGGCTGACGGCTGCGACTGCGTAGTCGCTGCTTTTCAGCACCAGCATCTGCGCGCGGATAAGGCGCGCATAGGAGACCCAGCCGACCAGCGCCATGGCAATATAGAAGCTGCCGAGGCCCGGCCCGAGGATGGCGATGATCGACAGCATCAGGACAAGGAATGGGAAGGCGAGAATGATATCGACGAGGCGCATGAAAACCGCATCGACGATGCCGCCGAAGAAGCCGGCGATCGTGCCGACCGTCGTGCCGATCAGGAACGGGAAGATAACGCCGATGACGGCGATCTGCAGATCGATGCGGGCGCCCCATATGACGCGCGAAAGTATGTCGCGGCCGAAATTGTCCGTGCCGAAGAGATGGGCGAAGGAGGGTGACTGCAGCCGTACATCGGCATTCTGCAGGATCGGATCATAGGGTGCGACCAACGGAGCGGCGATTGCCAGAAGCAGAAAGAACAGGAGAATGCCGACGCCGATGACGAGCGTCAGCCGGTGGCCGAGGAAACGGCGCCAGGCGACGGGAGAGAGGGTAAAGGCATCGACGCTCATAGCTTCACCCTCGGATCGACGGCGACGGTGACGATATCGGCAATGAAATTGACGAGCACGGTGGCGCAGGCAAAGGTCATGGCGACACCCTGAACGACCATGTAATCGCGCGAGAAGATGGCGCGCACCAGCAATTGGCCCATGCCGGGCAGGGCAAAGACGCTTTCCACGACGACAGTGCCGCCGATCAGCCAGCCAATGTTGACGGCCAGGAGATTGATCGTCGGCACGAGCGAATTCGGCAGGACATGCCGCCAGAAGACGATACTCTCAGGCATGCCGCGAGCACGCGCGGCGGTTGCCACATCGGATTTCAGGGATTCAATCATGGCGGAGCGCAAGCTGCGGGTCAGCACTGTCGAGAGCGACAATGCAACGGTCAACGCAGGCAAGATGAGATGGGAGAGCTTGTCGCCTAGTGTTGTGCCGTAGCCGGAAACGGGCAGGACGCCGAGTTCGACGCTGAAAAGAATGATCAGCATCAGGCCGAGCCAGAAAGGCGGAAAGCCGATCCCGAATGTGGAGATGACGCGTACTGCATGATCAGGCGCCCGGCCAGCGTTGCGAGCTGCGATCGCCGACATCGGCACGGCGATCAGGATCGACAGGATGACACTTGTCAGGACCAGCGCGATCGTCGGCTCGATGCGCGTGGCGATCAGCGGAAATACGTCGATCTTGTAGAGGATCGACTTGCCCATTTCGCCATTCGCGAGGTTCTTGAGGAAGTAGAAATATTGCAGCCACATCGGCTGATCGAGGCCGTATTGGGCGCGGATATTGGCAAGGGCGGCGGGCGTGGCGCGCGTGCCGAGAATATTGCGGGCGGGATCACCGGGGATCAACCGCACCAGAATGAAGGTGATGACGCTGATGCCGAAAATGACAGGCAGAAACTGGACCGGCCGGGTCAGTATGAATTTATAACGATGCATGGCGGCGCTCGCCCCCTTGTCTTCGGCGGGTTCCGATCACCTGATCCTGCATCAGCTTGCCCTGTGCCGCGACAGGAAATCGACCAGCGCGGGATAATAATCATGCGGATTTTCATAAAACGGCATGTGGCTGGCATTGGCGAAAACCTTGAGTTCGGCATTCGGCAAGGCAAGCTTCATGCGCAGCGCGCAGGCCGGCGTCAGTTCGTCATGTTCGCCCGTGGTGATCAGCACCGGCGTCGTCACACCAGGCAGTTCGGGGATGCGATTCCAGTCCTTCAGGTTGCCGATATAGAGGAATTCGTTCGGACCTTGCATGGTCTCATAGGGACCCATGTTCCAGTCGTCGAGTGAGCGGCGCACGGGGGCCGGCCATTCCGGCAGGCGGCAGACATGGCGATAATTGAGGATCGTCACCGCCGCCTGATATTCCGGATGATTATAGGTGCCCTGCGCCTCGTGTTTCTGCATCATCGCCACCGTCTCGGGTCCGAGGGCGGCGCGCAGCCGTTCCAGTTCGGAAATCAGGTGCGGCATGTCGGCAACGGTATCTTCCAGGATCAGCGTCTGCAGGTTTTCCGGATAGGTCAGTGCGTAGTCGATCGCCAGCCAGCCGCCCCAGGAGTGGCCGAGCATATGCACCTTGCCGAGGCCGAGTGCCTTGCGCACCGTCTCGGTCTCCTCGACATAACGGCTGATGGTCCAGAGCGATGCGTCGGTCGGTCTGTCGGAGGCGCCAGTGCCGAGCTGATCGAAGGCCACCACGCGATAGCCTTTGTCGATGAGACAGGAATGGGCCTCGCGCAGATAATCGCAGGGCAGACCCGGGCCACCATTCAGGCAGAAGACGGTCTCGCTGCCGTTCCCGAAGCTGTAGGCGACCACCTTGTAACCGTCGACTTCGATCTCATGTCGCGTCTCAGGCTCGATTTCACGCCACATTGACCGCTCCGGCAGAAGATTTTGCTTGCTCAATAATTGGGCATGGCTAAATTTTTACCTTAAACCATAGCCTTTGCCAGCTATAAGAAGTGATAGGGTGGTGAACCACCGACCGGGAGCCTGCCATGCTTGACGAAATCGGAACGATCAGACGGCAATTCTCAGCCCATCAGACGCTGGACGGGCGTATCGATCAGGTTTTCGCGGCGATGAAAGAGATCGGTTTCGAGGCCCTGATCTACGACTACACACCGGTGCCTTATGACATTGACGGGGCGATCATGATCCCGTCACTGTTGAAGCTGCGCAATATTTCCGAGGACATGCGGGAATACTGGTTCGACCGCGGCTACTTCCGCATCGATCCCGTTCAGCAGGTGGCTCTGCGCACCTCCGCTCCCTTCTTCTGGAATTACGACCGGGATGCAGACACGCTCATCAATCGCTTCATGAGCGATGACACCGCGCCGGTGACGCGCTATCTCAGCGAACGTGACATGTCGACGGGTGTCACCGTTCCCGTCCATATGCCCCGAGGCGACTATGCGACGGTGACCGGCATCCGTTTCGGTGCCAACAGCGATTTCGAGCAGCATGCGCTGCGCTACATCGCCGATTTCAACCTGCTGGCCCATGTCTTCCACGAAGCTGCCTATTCGCTTTTCGATGCCAAGGCGTTGAGCGTCGGCAAGGTCCGCCTGACGGAGCGGGAGCGCGAATGTTTGCGCCATTCGGCAGAGGGCCTCTCGGCCAAGGAGATTTCGCGCATCATCGACCGTTCGGTGCCGACCGTCGTTATGCATCTCAATGCGGCTGCCAAGAAGCTCGGCGCTCGCAACCGCACGCAGGCCGTCGTGCGGGCCACGCATTACCGACTGCTGGAAGATCGCCCATCCTATAACTTCTGATAGCTGCCTTCGCCTTTTCGGCCACGCTATGGTCTCCATCATTGCCCTAGAGGATGGAGATATCTGTGGCCTCAGTTCCGACGAAGGAAGCCTTTTTGCCGTTTCGCGAATACCGGACATGGTATCGCATCACCGGTTCGCTTGATTCCGGAAAACTGCCGCTCGTCGTCGCCCATGGTGGTCCCGGCTGTACGCATGACTATGTCGATTCCTTCAAGGGCATCTCGGAGCTCGATGGCCGCGCCGTCATCCATTACGATCAGCTCGGCAACGGCAACTCGACCCGGTTACCCGAGAAGGGGCCGAATTTCTGGACGCCGGCGCTCTTCCTCGAAGAACTCGATGCGCTGCTGAAGCATCTCGGCATTCAGGATCGCTACGCCTTCCTCGGCCAGTCCTGGGGCGGCATGCTGGGTGCCGAACATGCAGTGCGCCAGCCGAAGGGCCTGAAGGCGCTCGTCATCGCCAATTCGCCTGCCAACATGCATACCTGGGTGGCAGAGGCGAACCGTCTGCGTGAGGAACTGCCGCAGGAGGTGCAGGATACGCTGCTGAAGCATGAGGAAGCTGGCACCATTACCGAGCCGGACTATGTTGCCGCCTCGCGCGTCTTTTACGACCGGCATGTCTGCCGTGTTTCCCCATGGCCGCCGGAAGTCGCGCGCACTTTCGCGATCATGGACGAAGACAACACCGTCTACCGCAACATGAACGGCCCGACCGAATTCCACGTCATCGGCACGATGAAGGACTGGACGATCGAGGATCGCCTGCCGCTCATCGAGGCGCCGACGCTTTTGATCTCCGGCAAATATGACGAAGCGACACCGCTCGTCGTCAAACCCTATGTCGATCGTGTGAAGGGTTGCGAATGGGTGCTCTTCGAGAACTCCAGCCACATGCCGCATGTCGAGGAACAAGAGCTTTGCCTCGACATCGTCTCGGCCTTTCTCACCAGGCATGATTGATCGCAGTCAGCGGCCTGCGCCATCAGTGCGGGCCGCATTCTGCTATCGCTCGAATGGCTCGCCGAGCGAGGCGACGCCATTGAGCTTCAGCAGGCGACGATCTGCCGAGATGATGCCGAGCACAATGATCGTCACGAGATAGGGCAGGCAAGCCAAAAGCTGAGAAGGCACGTCGAGCCCGGTTGCCTGCGCGGCAAGCCCCATCAGCGATACGGCGCCGAAGAGGCAAGCCCCGAGGAAGATCCGCCCCGTCAGCCAGGTTCCGAAGACGACGAGCGCAATGGCGATCCAGCCGCGGCCGGCGATCATGCCATCCGCCCAGAGCGGCGTATAGATCGTCGATGCATAGGCGCCGGCAAAGCCCGCCATCATGCCGCCGAATGCGACAGCCGCGAAGCGTACGGCGATGACGGAATAGCCGATGGCGTGAGCGGCCTTCGGGTTTTCGCCGACGGCGCGAATGACGAGACCCACCTTGCTATAGGCAAACGTCGCCCAGATCGCGAGTGTCACCAAAAGCGAAAGCCAAACGACGATATCCTGGGTGAACAACCCGCCAATGAGAGGAATGTCGGAAAGGCCGGGAATGGTAATCTTCGGCAATGCCTTGACGGTGAGGCTCTCATAGCTCTTGCCGAACAGTGCCGACAGGCCCTGACCGAGAATGCCGATGGCAAGCCCTGTCGCGACCTGGTTTGCGTTGAAGCCAAGGATGATCCCGGCAAAGACTAGCGAGAGCAGGACGCCGCCGATGCCGGCCGCGATAAACGCCAGAATGTGGCCGCCGCCGTGATAGACGATGATGAATGCGATGACGGCGCCGAACGCCATTAGCCCTTCGACGCCGAGATTGAGCACGCCCGCGCGCTCGACCACAAGCTCGCCAAGCGCTGCAAGCAAAAAGGGCGTCGCTGCCGCCAGCATGCCGGCCAGGATGAACTCGATGGCATTCATGATGGGCTCCGGACGGCGACAGGACGCCAGGCAAGGTGGTAGCGGACGAAGGCGACGGCGATCAGATAAGCGAGCAGCAGGCTGCCCTGGAAAACGCGGACGGCTGCGATCGGCAGATTGGCGGAGACCATGGCGTTGTCGCCGCCGATGTAGAGGGCCGCCATGATGATCGACGATATGACGATGCCGATCGGATGCAGCCCGCCGAGATAGGCAACGATGATGGCAGCATAGCCGTAACCGGTCGAGATCGAGCGCTGCAGCTGGCCAAGCGGGCCGGCGACTTCGGCTGCGCCCGCAAGACCGGCGGCTGCGCCACCGATCAAGAGCGACAGCCAGATTGCCCAGCCCTCTTTGAAGCCGGCATAGCTCGCAGCACGTGGCGCCAGTCCGCCAACCTGCAATTTATAGCCGGTGAAGCTCTTCTGCATGAAGATCCATGCTGCGACGGACAGCAAAACGGCGAGGATCAGCGAAACATTGACGCGCGTTCCCTCGATCAGGATCGGCACCATCGCGTCATACTGAAACATCACCGACTGCGGGAAGTTGAAGCCATTCGGATCCTTCCAGGGGCCGAGCAGCAGATAATTGAGAAGCTGCACCGCAACGAAGCTCAGCATCAGCGAGACCAAGATTTCGTTGGCGTTCAGCCGGACACGCCAGAAGGCAGTCAACGATGCCCAGAGCGCGCCGCCAATGGTGCCGAGCAGCAGCATCGCCGGCCAGATCCATTGGCCCGTCGCATCCGGCCACCAGATCGGAATGGCGGAGGCAAAGATTGCTCCGAGCACGAATTGCCCTTCGGCGCCGATGTTGAACACTTTGGCGCGGAAGCCGATCGCCAACCCCTGCGCGATCAGCAGCAGCGGTCCAGTCTTCAAAAGTACTTCGGAGAAGGACGCCCAGGAAAAGAAGGGTTCGATCAGCATCGCATAGATGACCGCAGCCGGATCACGCCCCATGACGACATAAAGGCCGAGATTGAGGATGGTCGTGATGACAAGCGCGATGGGCGGGGCAAGCAGGGTGGCGGCAAGCGAGGCGCGCTCCCGGCGGACGAGGGTTGGCAGGGCGGCAAACAGAGGTCTGCTCATGCGATCGCTTTCTCGCGCTGCGACTGGGCGCCGATCATGTATCGGCCGATATCTTCGGGTTTGGTATCGCGCGTGACGAGCGGCGGGCTCAGCGTGCCGTGGTGCAGGACCTGGATGAAGTCGGTAAGTTCGAACAGTTCCTCCAGCTCCTCGGAGATGACGAGGATCGCCATGCCTTCGTTGCGCAGCGTGATCAGCCGCTTGCGGATTGCCGAGGCTGCGCCGATATCGACGCCCCACGTGGGCTGGGCAAGGAAGAGCAGTTTCGGTGCCAGCATGATTTCTCGCCCGACGATGAACTTCTGCAAATTACCGCCCGAGAGTGAGCCGGCTTCGGCCTCGGGGCCACGCGTGCGCACGTCGTAGTCCCGGATGCACTCATTGGTGAAGGCGGTCGCCTGCGCCTTATCGAGCAGGCCGCGTCTGACGAGGTTCAGGGGATGGGCGGTCAGCAGGCTGTTGAGGGTGAGCGACATCTCGGGAACTGCGCCACGGCCGAGTCTATCCTCCGGCACGAAGGCAAAACCAAGCTGCCGGCGGGCCGCCGAGTCCAGCGTGCCGACATCCTTGCTCATCATGAAGATCTGATCGCGTTGTTCCCGCGGCAGGATCGTTTCGCCGGAGATCAGCGCCGCAAGCTCGCTCTGGCCATTGCCCGAAATGCCGGCAATGCCGAGGATCTCGCCGGCGCGCACGGCCAGGCTGATCTGAGAGAGCGGTACTGCGAAAGGATCGTCTGGCCTGTAATCAAGGCCAATCAATTCCAGCCGCTTTTCACCTTCGGCAAGCGGCAGCGCCGGCATGGGCTCCGGCACGTCGCGGCCGATCATCATGCGGGCAAGGTCATGGGCGTCATGCTCGCGCGGGTCGACATGGCCGGTCACGCGTCCACCGCGCAGGATCGTCGCCCGGTCGCAAAGCGACTGGATCTCTTCCAGCTTGTGGGAGATGAAGAGGATGGAAACGCCGCCATCACGCAGCCGGCGCAAGGTCTCGAACAGCTTCTCCACGGCCTGCGGCGGCAGGACCGATGTCGGCTCGTCGAGGATCAACAGTTTCGGATTGGTCATCAGGCAGCGGATGATTTCCACTCGCTGCCGCTCGCCGACGGAAAGCGAATGCACATGGGCGAGCGGATCGACCTCGAGGCCGAACTCGTGCCCCAGCTTGCGGATGCGCTCAGCCAGTTCGGCTTTCTTGCCAGCCACGATAAGCCTGATGTTCTCGACCACCGTCAGGCTTTCGAACAGCGAGAAATGCTGAAAGACCATGCCGATGCCGGCACGCCTTGCCTCCGCGGGGGAGGCAAGGCTAAGGGGGTGCCCGTTCCAGGCGACGGTTCCGCTGTCCGGCTGCTCGACGCCGTAGATCAGCTTCATCAGGGTCGATTTTCCGGCCCCGTTTTCTCCGAGGATGGCATGGATCGAGCGGGGAGCGACGTCGAGGTCGATCTGCTGGTTGGCATGGACCTGGCCGTAGCTCTTGGAGATGCCGCGCAGCGACAGGAGCGGGCTTACCATGGCTTACTTCGGCAGTGGCGTCTTGACACCCTTGACGTGCCAGTCCATCGCGACGATCTGGGCGTCCGTCAGCGTCGCACCCGAAGCAGCACCTTCGCTGCCATCGGCCTTGGTGATCGGACCGGTGAAAGGCGAGAAGCTGCCATCGGCGATCTTTGCCTCGATTGACTTGATCTTGCTCATCGTATCGGCCGGGATTGCCGGGTTCCAGTCGACGACTTCGACCACCTTGTCTGCGACGCCGAGAAAGGTGTTGGCGCCCTTGAAAGTGCCGGCGAGATGGGCATCGACCGAAGCCTTGAAGAAGGGCGACCAGTCGGTGGCGACGCAGCCGAGATAGGTCTTTTCGGCATATTTCTTCATCGAGGAGTTCAGGTTGAAGGCATAGATGCCGGCTTCCTCGCAGGCAGAGATCACCGAAGGCGTATCCTGCGCATTGGAGAAGATCACGTCGCAACCCTGCGAGATCAGCGCCTTGGCGGCTTCCTGCTCCTTGGCCGGATCGAACCAGGAATTGACCCAGACGACGGAGACTTCGATGTCAGGCTTGACGGACTGCGCGCCGAGCGTGAAGGCATTGATGGAGGTGATGAGTTCCGGAATGGCAAAGGCCGAAACCGAGCCGAGCTTGCCGGTCTTGGAAACGGCCGCCGCCGCCATGCCGAGCAGGTAGGTGCCCTGGAAATATTTGGCGGCGAAGGGTGAGAAGTTCGGCGCGACCTGGAAGCCCGATGCATGCAACACGGTGACCTTGGGATTGCGGCGGGCGATCTGCAGCGCACCATTCTGATAGCCGAAGGAACCGGCGATCAGGAAATGGTTTCCGTCGGCGACCGTCTTGTTCATGATGCGGTCGGCATCCGGGCCTTCGGCGATGTTCTCGATAACGGTGACCTTCACCTTGTCACCATAGGCGGCCTTGATCGGATCGATGCCGGCGGCAAGTGCATGGCCCCAGCCGACATCGCCGATCGGCGAGGGCACGACGAGAGCGATGCCGAGCGGTTCGTCGGCAGCAAGTGCGGAGCGGCCGGCAAAGGCGGTGGCGAGGCCGGCAGCGGCCGCGCTCTTCATGAGCGTTCTTCGGGTCAGATTGTTGGACATGTCAGTTCCCCTCTTTTGGTTCTTCAAAATTCGACGGTCGCGAGCGCCGCTTCGGCGTCCGCAAAAAGCTTGAATTCGTCGAGGCCGGTGAATTCGCCTGCCTGCCAGACGATGCGCCCATTGATCATGGTGAGGTCGGTCGGCATGCCGATCCCGACCTTGGCGATCAGGCTCAGCGGATCGTGGCGCGTGCCGACATAATCCATCCGCCGCGTATCGATCGCGAAGAGATCGGCGGCCATGCCCGGCGCCAGACGGCCGATATCACTGCGTCCGAGTAGGCTTGCGCCGCCCGTCGTTGCGTGGCTCAGGAAGTCGACCGGCGGCGGAACCGGATGACTGCGCGTCGATGCCGCCAGGCATTGCAGCATATAGGCGGAATGGATGCAGTGCATGAGGTTCGAATTGTCGTTCGAGGCAGCCCCATCGCAGCCGAGCCCGACGCGAAGGCTAAAGGCTGACATTGCGGGAATGTCGGTGACCTCGGCGCCGACGAGATAGACCGGCTCGGGGCAATGGGAGACGCCGGTGCCGCTTGCCGCCATCTTGCGCAATTCGTCATGCGTCAGTTCCCAGCAATGGGCATAGAAGGTATCCGGGCCGGCAAAGCCCAGTTCAGCGCAGTAATCTACGGTGCGCATGCCGTGCCGCGCCTCAATGACAGGGCTTTCCCCTTCGCCGACATGCGTGTGCAGAAACACACCGCGGTCACGGGCAAGTGCAACGGATTCGACGAAGGTCTCACGGTAGCAGTTGACCGGCTGGCAGGGGGCGACAACCACCTGCCGCATGCTGAAGGGGCTGGCATCGTGGTAGCTGTCAATCAGCCGGGCGCAATCGGCGATGAATTCGTCCGTCGTTTCCAGCATGGCATCCGGGATCGTCGACCCCTCGGACTTCGGCAGCGTGTTGCCGCCGCGGCCTGCATGGAAGCGCATGCCAAGAAGCTCAGCCGCCTCGAACTGGCGGTCGATCAGGCGTTTTCCGGCATGGCGGGGGAAGCAATATTGATGGTCGAAGGCCGTTGTGCAGCCATGTTTGATCATCTCGGCCATGGCAGTGACTGAGGAATGGTAGAAGCAATCCTCATTTAACCGCGAGAAGATCGGGTAGATCCGGTCCAGCCATTCGATGACCGACAGTTTCGTCCAGTCGAGATCGGCCCGGTTGCGCACGAAGCACTGGAAGAAATGGTGATGCGTGTTGACGAGGCCCGGATAGACGAACCAGCCGGTGGCATCCTGGACGATCGTGCCGGAAGGCAGGGGCTCCTGCGACAGGTTCACGCCAATTGCCTGGATCGCCGAACCATTGGTCAGCACGTCCACGTTCCGGCGCACACTTGGTCCGTTGCCCTCGTCGACGATGACGGCTGCGCAGTTCTTCAGGAGGTAGCCGGCCATATCAGCTTTCCTCCTTCGCAGGATGGGGATCGGGCTTTAGCTCGTGCAGTCGGTGGATGCCGGGCATTTCGATGAAGCCGTCAATGCTTCGGATGGCGCGCAGCCACAACCGGATCGTTGGGTAGGGATCGAGCGAGATGCCGCCATCAGGTGCAAGCGCCACATAGGGGAAGCAGGCGATGTCGGCGATCGTGGCACGGTTCGATGCCAGGAAGCGCATGCCACGAAGCTGCTGTTCGAAGAGACCGGCTTCCAGCTCGCGCAATGCTGCGGTCCCCTGCGTCTGCAGGGTCTCGATATTGCCCGGGCGCAGCAGCATCTCGTGCAGCCGCGCGCCGCCGACGTTCGCCGTCAGCCGATGCGAGAAGGAGAGCCACTGCTGAACCCGTGCCGTCTCCTCAGGCGTGCTGGTGCCTAACCATTCCGGTGCGCTTTTGGCAGCGAGATAGGCGAGGATGGCTGAGGATTCCGTCAGGACGAGATCGCCATCCTGGAGGATCGGTATGGAACCTGCCGGATTGAGCGCCAGGAGCTCGGGTCCGCGATGTTCGGCGCCAGGATGGAAATCGACCGGCCGGATGTCCAGCTTGACGCCGAGGATCGCGGCCATCAGGCGGATCTTGTAGCAACTCGGCGAGAGAATGTAGTCGTAGAGCTTCATTGCGCGACCAACTGTGCACCGTAGGTATAGTTATGGCGCTTGAGCCAGCGTCTGTAGGCGACCGACGTTAGATCGGCCCTGGTCGGGATTTCCATGCCGGGGTCGAGCGGCAGCAGGGAAGGGATCTGGTTTTCGAGGATCGAGCGATCCTGCAGGAAGATCATCTGCTGAAAATGGATGAGGTCTGTCATCGGCGTTTCGTCATCAAAAAGGGCCATCCATGGCCATACGTCGCAAAGGTCTTCTGCAAGCGGCTGCACGAAGAGGGTAATGACATCCCACTCGCCCGGCCGGGGAGGGCAGGTCTTGTAGAGTACCGAGCAGGTCGGCGCCGGCACGCGGTACATATATTCGGTAGTGATCCCGCCACTCGCCGACTTGGCGGCCTGCGGCTGGTAGAACTTCACCTGCGTCGCCCAGACCTCATCCTCGTCTTCGCGGATCTCAACCTTGTAATTCTCGACTTCCGTATGTGGCTCGGCGCCGAGAATATCGGTGTGGACGAAGGGGAAATGGGCGATGTCGAGAAAGTTCTCCACCGCCCGCAACGGTGAGCAGCGCACCCGTACCACGCCGACATCGACGAAGCGGCGGCCAGGCTGATCCGCCTCGGGAATGGCAAAAAGCTCCTTGGCGGGATTGCCGAGGGAAGACCAGACATGGCCGTAGCGGACACGAACCGGGAGGCTGCGCCCATCGGAGTATGTCACCAGCGCATTGCCATCGGATGTGCGCGCCACTTCGATGGGTTCGCCCATCAGAGCGGTTTTGGTCCCTGTCTCGGTGAGTTGGGAAAAGAGGCCAACCGGATACCACTCGTCGATCATCGCGCCAGCCTTCATCATGCGACCTCCTTGCGCCGCGCTTCCGCCTGGCGGCGCACAGCCTCGGCGATACGGGACGCGGCAACACGGTCTGCCGGGCTGCGATCCTTCTCGATCATGACGTGAACGAGCGTGCGATTGATCTGCTCAGCCAACAGCAGCCGGACCCAGGGAAGATCGGCGATGCGGATAAACCCGTCCGTATCGACTTTGGCGCCAGCTGCGTCTTCGAGTGCGCCAATATCCGACTCCACAGTCAGCGAGCGCAACGGCACGAGATCGTCAAAGCGTGGCGGCTGTGCCGCCGGCTCGCCAACAGCCACCCAGATGACACCATCCGATTCCGCGACCTTGTGGACCGCGACACGGATCGTTTCCGGCGGCACGAGATCGGGATGGGCGGGGATGCGGATACATCCTCCCGCCGGAGAATAGCTCCAGCCATGATAGATACAGGAGAGCGCCTCGCCGCGCACGAAGCCATGGGACAATCGCATCCCGCGATGGGGACAGCGATCCGACGATGCCGATGCGCGTCCGGACTGGCTGCGCCAGAGAGCGATCGATCCCGCCGGTGTCCAGGCCGGCATCACGGTCGCCGGCGGCAGATCAGCCGAAAGGGCGACAGGCGTCCAGGAGCCGGCCGTAGCAGATGGCATAACCTATAATTCCCCAATTTTACCAAGGCTTTAGCGCTGTTGGCCGCGCACTGTCGCCGAGCTTGCGGCCTCAGTTTCCAGAGGCTTGCATAAAAAAATCGCATTGGCAACAATGATTAAATAAAGGGCAGGGGATCAATGCAGCCTGCGTTACGGTGTGTCGGCGGGATCTACAATCCTGCGCTGAATCTCATCCACCCAGACGTCGATCGGGCCAAGCGAACATCCCATTTCCAGCATGTCGATCAGTTCCACAGGCCCCGCGACCTCAAGTTCGATTCGGTCGGCGCCGGTGTGAAAGAAATCCTGGGAAAGTCCAAGCTTGTCGGCATGGCGGCGGATCCACGGAATGAACGAGGCGGCATTGACATCGCCGAGGATCGTCATTCGCTCGCGCAATTCGCCCTGCCGTACCTGCATCACTGATTTACCCATCATTTTATCCGTGACGACAGCATAGCGGCTCGATGCATTTGTGAAAGAGGCATGACAGGCCAAACGGTCTTATGCCTTTCATGACACCGTGAATAAATAGAACGGGAAACAACCTTATCATCAGCGACGCCGGCTGCGCCGTTGATTATGGTGGCGGTAATATCGTTCCGCAGGACAAGAGGACATGAATATGACGACGACTTCCTGGCAGGCAGACCCGCTCGTTTGGGGTTCTGGACCACGGGTTTTCGAGGCCTTTCTGGAGCCGACCTGCCCTTATTCCGTCAGGACGTTCAAGAAGCTGGATACGCTTCTGGAGCAAGCCGGTGCGGACAAGATCACAGTGAAGATCCGGCTACAGTCGCAGCCATGGCATCTCTACTCCGGCGTGATCGTACGCTCTATCCTGGCGGCATCGACGCTGGAAGGCGGCAAGGAGACTGCGAAGAAGGTCATGGCGGCCGTTGCCGCCCATCGCGAGGAATTCGAGTTCGAGCGTCACGCCGGCGGCCCGAACATGGATGTGACGCCGAATCAGATCATCGAGCGCCTCGAGCGCTATAGCGGTGTTGCGCTGAAGGAAGCCTTCGCCATTCCCGATCTCGACCGGGAGATCAAATGGCACTGCAAATATGCCCGTCAGAACGGTATTCATATCTCGCCGACATTCATGATCGACGGGCTGGTGCGCCCTGAGATGAGCAGCGGCGATGACGTTGAGGCCTGGGTTAAGCTGCTGATCGGCTGATTGCTTCCTCAGGCGGTAAGGTCGTCGACCTTACGCTCGAGATCGCTGATATAGGCGGAGACCGAAAGGTCTTCGCCTCTCGCATCCATCAGCAACCGACCGGCTCTCTTCAATCTCCGAATTCATGGACATTGTCATTCAGCCAGGCCTTCAGCGGCAGGTAGCCGCCCTCTTCTGGCCTGCGCTCTATGGTCGTTTTCTTGCGAGGGGCGGCGGCTCCCAGCCGAAGACGCTTCGGCCGCCGAAGGTCGAGGATTGCCGGAATTCGCCGGCAACGATTTCCTTGAGGTCCGGGCCGGTGAGGTAACGCTCCATGCTGCGCGATTGGTCGTCCAGACGGCGCAGGGCCTGCAGTTCCTCTTCCCGGCCGAGCTTGCCTTTCATGACTGCCGATTTCATCACATTGATTGTTTCGTCGTAGACCTTGAGCGGCACGGGGAAGGGGTGCCTGTCCTTGCCGCCATGAGCGATCGAAAAGCGCGCGGGATCGGAGAAGCGGCAGGGCGCGCCATGTACGACTTCGGCAACGAGCGCCAGCGCCTTGACTGTGCGGGCGCCGACGCCGGGCACGAGAAGCAGATCTTCGAAATCGACCGGTCCGCGATCGGCAGCTGCAGCAAGGTTGCCGTGCAGACGCCGCATATTGACGTCGCTTTCGCGCACATCGTGATGGGCGGGCATTATGAGATGCGGCAGCATCAGCTGTTCGGCTGCCTCCGGAGCGGGTGCAGGATCGGCGGCCAGGGCAAGGGCTGCCGCCTCGCGGACAATGCCGTCCGGCCCAAACGCTGCGAGAAGATCGAGCTGATCGTGGCGGGATTTTTCCGCGCGCCGGTCGGCCAGATTGATGATCTCGCCTTGCGAGCGGCCTTCGATGGCCGCATGCGGAGAATTGACGAAGCTTTCCAATCCTTCCGAGAACCAGTGGTAGCGCCGCGCCTGACGTTTGTCGCCATTCATGCCTTGCTGGACGATCACCCAATGGCCGTCATCGGCGACGATGAAGCCGTGGAGATAGAGATCGAAACCATCCTGCACGGCTGCGCTGTCCACCTTGGCGACCAGGCGGCTTGTCTTGGCCAGCCCGGCGCCGTCCAGCCCGGTGCGGTCGCCGATCGCCATCAGCTCGTCCGGCGTCTTGCGCGATTGCGCCCCGCGTCCACCGCAGACATGCAGGCCGAGTTCTTTCGAAAGCGGCTTCAGCCCACGTTTCAGCGCGCCGAGCACGCTGGTCGTGATGCCGGAGGAATGCCAATCCATGCCCATGACTGCGCCGAAGGACTGGAACCAGAAGGGATGGGCAAGCCGGCGCAGAAACTCGTCACGTCCGTAGTGGTGGACGATAGCCTCGGCAATCAGCGCACCAAGCGTGGTCATGCGGTTGCCCAGCCATGGCGGCACGCGCCCTCCGTGAAGGGGGAGGTCGGCGCTGCCTGCTCTCTGCGACATGCTTCCTCTTTCTGCCCGCAATCTGCTGCGATCGATCGGATCACCCAATAGAACAGCTATCCGTCAAAATCGGGGCGATGGCAATAAATTCCTATCTCCGAGAGTCCTCCCCATTGCACCAGCAAAATAAGCATCAAAAGACGCGATTTTCGACCTGTCCGCGGAACCGAAGCCCGGCGTTCCTAATTTCTATCTGTACCGGGAATGGGAGATCGCGTCATGAAGTCGCTTGTTGCACCATCCATCTGTCTGGCAGTGGTGGGGACCGTTCTGGTTGGCGGTCTCGGAGTTGCGTCCTATGGGTTCCGCGAACCGGAACCCCATCATTTCGCCAATCTCGATGCGCCGCTCTGGACGACGACACCGACACGCGTTGATCCCCGAACACAAGATTACGAGCGCCTTCCGCCCCTCCAGGCCATGGCGGACGACGCTTCGCTTTCAAAGCCTGCCAATCTCGTCGGCATTGCAGCCATCGCGCCGCCTGATGCAGCCGTGGCGGGTGCGATTGAGCAGCCGAAGCAGGAGTGGATGGCTGACAGTCATCATCTCAGCCTATGCCAGCAACGCTACCGGTCCTATAATGTGGCTGACAATTCATACCAGCCTTTTGACGGCGGACCCCGCAAGCCCTGCGTAATCGAAGACAGAGAGCTTTCCGTCGGACTACCGGCGGCCGATACAAGCCCCAACCCGCATATATCATGGTGTGCCGCGCGCTATAATTCCTATCGCGCCTTGGACAATACCTATCAGCCGTTCAGCGGGCCAAGACGTCCGTGCGTTTCTCCCATTATCTGAGCGAAGGCATTTTTCTTGCCGTGAGAAGGTTGCGTCCCCGAGGGGCGACCGTTGCTTGTGATCCCGGACCAAAGTCCCAGACCGCCTGGCACCTATGTCCGACCGTCTTGCAATTTCGGAACAAGCGGTCAATCTCGTGCTTCCTGCTTTTGAGCAGACACTAGGGAAGAACGACAAGGCAAGTGACGATGGCGATCTCTAAGCGCAATTTCCTGAAGGGCTGCGGCGCGAGTATTCTTGCCGTTGCGCCGTTGAAGGTAGATGTGGCGGGTTCGTTTCCCTCGCTCGCCAGCCAGGCAGCCTTCGCAAAGAACGAAAACGGTAACGGCGGGGGGAATGGAAACGGCAATGGCGGTAATGGCGGAGGGGGTGGAAACGGCAACGGCGGGGGAAATGGAAGCGGTAACGGCGGGGGAAATGGTAGTGGCGGTGGAAATGGCAACGGCAATGGCGGGGGGAATGGAAACGGTAATTCGGGCGGCAGCGGCAACAGCAGCGGGAACGGCCGATCCAGCTCGAACGGAGCCGGCAGTACGAATAACGCGCCCTCAACATCAGGAGAACGGGCAACCGAAGATACTGACGGCTCGATCGATGTCCGGCATACGAATGGAATAACCGAGACCCTTCGTGCTGGACGTTACATCATGAAGGACTCGAGAGGCCGCACGATCATCAACAGGCGGGCGACATCGGCTGACAGCACGCGACTGACGCGTCTCCTGCGCTAGCGTTTTTCGCGCCACCGCAACGCGGCTTCGGTCCTGTTCGTGACGCCGAGCTTTGTCAGGATCTGGGTCATGTGATGCTTTACCGTTTTCTCCTGTAGATCGAGACGCAGGCCGATGTGCTTGTTTGAAAGGCCCTGCGCAACGAGATCCATCACCTCGCGTTCCCGAGGGGTAAGCGCGTCCCTGTCCGATGCCTGCCCGCTCAATGAATATTCCATGACTTTGGCCGACATCGCCGGCGACACGTAGCGGGCTCCCTTGAAAACAGTGCGGATCGCTTCCGCCAGACCGCGGGAACCAACACCCTTGAGAATGTAACCCTTTGCCCCGCGTTGCAGCGCTTCGACGAGCGTATCGACTTCCTCTGAGGCCGTGAGCATGAGGATTTTGGTGTCCGGGCTTATCGAAAGGATCTCGTCGATCACCGAGAGCCCGTCCCCGGGCATCGACACATCGAGAAGCAGCACGTCCGGACGGGTATCGGCTGCGATCATTGCGGCATCAGATGTGTTGGCGCCTTCTCCGACGACGACAAAATCGCTGACCTCGGAGAGGCTACGGGTCACCCCCTCGCGGAACAGGGGATGGTCGTCTACGACGCCGACTTTGATAGACGTCATTCTATTCCTCCACTTCCATAGGCGCGAAGGTCATGATGACAGTCGTTCCGCCTTCGCCGGTTTTTATGTCGAATTCACCGCCAAGGCTATCGATTCGCTCTTTGAGCCCCACAAGGCCGAGGCTCGCCGACCTCACCTGCGTCGGATCAAAACCCTCGCCTCGGTCACTGACTTCGATGCGGACGCCGCCGCCGTGTGATGTTGCCCTGACGGCCTGCTCAGCGCCGCCGCCATGGCGATAGGCATTGTTGAGTGCCTCTTGAATGAAGCGGTAGATACAAATCTTGAGAGCGGGGGCAAGCTCCCGATCGTCCTCGTCAATTGTTGTATCGACGGTGGTGTTGGTCTTCTGCTGGTGGGCCTCGACAACGCGTTTCACGATCTCCGTAGTCGAAGCCTTCTCGATTTGCGGCAGGACCAGCCCCTTGCAGATGTCACGGATCTCCTTCATCGCCTCGGCAAGGCTCGAACGGATCCAGGCGAGTTCCTTCTCGCGCGTCTCCGGCTGGATAGCGGCATCGACCAGCAGGTTGCTGTCGAGACGCAGCGAAGCATAGGCGATGTGCTGGGCGGGGCCGTCATGCAGATCGGCTCCAATGCTGCGCAAATAAGTTTCGTTCAAGGCGGCGGCGCGCCGGGAGGACAGTTGAAGCCTGCGTTGCAGACCGCGATTTTCGGCGAGAAGTGCGGAGAGTTCGTCTACTCTGGCTTTGAGCGCTTCACGCTGGACCTCGATCGTATGGCTGCCGCGAAAGACGAGAATGGAGAGAACGAGGAAGAAGATTGCGGTCAGGCCGGCCACGGCCAGCCAGCTCCAGAGCCGCGCTCGTGCGAGGCTGTCTTCCAGCCCTTCGGCCGTCTCATAGAATTCAAGCACGGCCACAGCCTCTCCCGACCAAGGCTGCAAGACAGGATTGTAAATTTCCATGAGCGCCCTGCCGAGACTGCGCTCCTCGGCGCTTTCGGGGTCGCTTGCGACTTCGTAACGTGCGACCAGCGAGCCCGCAAATGCCTGGGCGAGCTTGTCATTGACAGGAAATGTCTTCCCCACCAGTTCCTTTTCATTGGAGTAAAGGATCGTGCCATCACGGCGCCACAGCTTGAACGACACGAGACGGCGGCCAAGCGCGCCCTGTCCGAGCGTTTCGTCGAGCGCCCTGGCGCTTCCCTCGTCGAGCAGCGATTCCGTCTGCATGTCGGGAAGCAAGGGTGCGACGACGCTATCGACATAGAGCGCTGTTGCAGCCCCGGAATTGTGGATGACGGCATCCTCGATGAGATGGGTGACGATGAGCCCTATGACGAACATTGCGCCAAGGGAAACAAACCCTCCCATGATGAAGAATTGGGAAGCGAGGGAGCGGGCATTCCACCGTATGAGCCAGTTCATTTCCAACCTGATTTGCGACGATCCATGCAAACTATCGCATCGGCTGGACTTTTCCAGTTCACCTGGCCTGGATGACATCGGCGCCAGGAACGCTGGCGGTCAACTGATCGGTATCGCCCGACATGGCTGTGCCGAAGACATAGAGCATGGCGGCAAGAAAGATGACGAGTGCCAGCAGGGATGCGTTCCACGCGCTGGAAATTCCCGGGATTTCGTTCCTGTCACCCATGACTGAACTCCTCTTTCGATGGAGGGCCGAACGGGTGGGGAGGCAGTGCGTTCCGGATCTGGGACTTCAGTCCGCGCGTCATCAGACCAAAGTCCGAGCGTCGGAACGGCGAGTCCGGAGAAAGATCCAGCGGCTTTGCTGTGCCTGTCATCGCGATCCTGTTTGCGATGGCGGGAATTATCGCCGCACTCGTTGCTATAGCGGATAGTGATGACCGTCGCGGCGGCCAAAGGGATGTGAATGCTCGCGATGACCGTAATCGCACGCCTGTGTCAAATGGTTCTCGAATGGCAGTATCCAGGCCAGTCGGTAGCCGTGCCATGAAGACGATTTGAGAGAGCCTACGCCAATCTGGAACGGGCGGATGCTGTCGACCATCAACGCGATAAGGCCTGCCATGGCGAAAGTCTTCCAAAGAACTTAGCGATGGCCGAGAGCGAGGCAGCCCGCATACGCAACAGTCGTTGCCGGCGAAGGGCATCGACGCGCGTTCCCGGTGCCTTCGCGAGCGCCGCCCTGGCCGCCCTTACGGGCTCCACCAGGCTGCCGGCGACATCCGGCAAGGCATCCACTTCCGCCTCGAGGCGCGTGAGGTAGGCGTTCAGACCATCGGCAGCGGCTTGCCGTAGTCGGCGGGTCGGAGCGTTGCGAAGTCTGCGCGTCGCCCAGCGCAGATGTTCTTCGGCATGCCGGTGCAGTGCCTGCGGATGCTTATAGGCCCTGTGGTCGCCAAGCATGTCGGCGACAAATGCCACTTCTCCGAGCTCGCCGCAGCGCCACCAGAGCTCCATATCCTGCAGATATTGCCAGGCGGGGTCCCAGCGGCCGGCCTTGAAGAAGACATCCGTGCGGATCGTTGCGCCCGGCATCGCGACCATATTGTTGAGCAGCAGCAGTTCGCGAAAGGCCTCACCGCTGTTGCTGTAACTCCACCCGAAGCGGCGGCCGGGAATAGGCTCACCCTCGTAGGTGATCTGCCGGAAACGGCCGTGGATCAGGGCAGGGTGGCGCATTGCCGCGCGCCCGATCGCGCGCAACGCCCCCGGTGCGAGACGGTCGTCGGCATGCAGGGTGACGAGGTAATCGGCATTTGCGCCGGCGGTATAGGCGCGATTCCAGTTGTCCGTGCGCGGCACGGTGTCTCGGTGCAGGGCCGGCTTCAGCAATGGAGATGAGTAGGATGCGATCATCTCCCGGCTGCCGTCCGTGGAGCCGTTGTCGCAGATATGGACCTCGAAGTTCGGATAATCCTGTGCCAGAGCGCTGTCCAGCGCCTCCGCAAGTGTCTCAACATTGTTGTAGCAGGGTATGATAATGGCGAGAGAGGGTAATTTGCTCGATATCCCGGCTGTCATGATGAACTCCCGTTTACTAGGTCCCCTGATCCCGCGAACGCGTGTCGAGGGGATCGTTAGCAAGGCTCCGCCCGTCTCCGTCGAAGTGGAACGGCACCGGTATTTTCCCCTATCCTAGCCACTAGCTGGCAAGGGTCACGTCTGCGATCTTGACATCGAACACGTCACGCGCCGGCAATGTCCGGACATCGAAACCGTGTGCGACCACGCCGTTCAGCATCGGGCAGACAAAGAGCAGGCCGTTCTGCGAGAGGCGCGCCCGGTTCTGCAAGCTGTGGGCCAGAGCCAGCTGAAAAACGGCGACGTTGCGGAACGCATAGACGCCTGCCGATGCATTCTCGGAGATGACGACCTTTTCCCTTGCTTCCAGCATCCGGCCATCATTTCCAAGCCTGATATAGCTGTATTGCGGATGGTGGGAGGCAAATGTGAGTGCCAGACCGCCGAGATTGGGTTCGGTTGCAAAGATTGCGGCAATATCCGCATCGCAGTCGAACATGATATCGCAGAGATCAACGACAACGGGCGCATCCGGAAAAGCGACGAGTGCCACACCGGCCGCAGCGCTCCAGGCAGCGCCACCGCTCATTTCGGACAGCCAGACGATCCGCGCTGCCGGATAGCGTGTCAGCAATGTTTCCCGAGCGTAGCGCCGTGATGCAGGCCTGTCCCGCAGCACGAAAACAGGCACAGCCGCGCTGCTCCACCAGGGACGCGCCTCCAGCGTAGCGCCGAGCAATGTCGTCTTTCCAACCGGCATTTCCGCCTTCACCGAGCCGTCAGGCCGCTCAAAATCATTCCCGGCCATGGGAATGATGATGTTCAGCGGCGCCGTCGCGTCCGGCCTGGTTCCGACGTCATGCATAGGCTGGCTCACGGCCCTGCAGATATTCGGCCAGATCCTCGGGCGTACCAAGCCCGTGCATGTTCCTGACATCGATCTCGTAAACGCCGATGCGTGCACCGTTACGGATGGCGTAATTATAGGCCGGGCAGACATAGAACTCGTTGTTGGTGCGATCGTTGTGCACCATCATGTCGAGCGCGCCCTTCATGAAATCGCCGGCGCGGCGGAAGAAGTAGATACCGACTGTTGCCAGTTCGGAGATCGGCTGCTTTTCGGCAACCCTGAGTACGAATCCTGCCGCATCGGTTTCGGCGAAAGACCATTTCGGGTCGCGCTTCGGGTCGCGAAACACGAGGATCGATCCGTCGAGATCGCGCGACATACAGTCATCGATGAAATCGACGATACGCATGTCCACCACCTGGTCGGAATTGGCGATGAGAAGGGGAGCTTCCTCATCGAGATGCTGGCGCGCCAGCAGAACGGTGCAGGCGGTGCCTTCGGTGAGTTGATCGACCGAAACGACCCCGACGCCCTGCGAGCGAAGTTCGGCCACCGCATCCGCCTGGCTGTCCAGATGTTCGCGCAGCAGCAGGACCGTTGGTTGTCCACCCGGCGGCAGCGTGTTTTCGAGCACATGCTGGATCATCGGCCGGCCAAGCACGTCGATGAAGGGCTTCGGGCGGGTGAACCCGACCTTGGCGAAGCGACTGCCCCGGCCGGCGGCCGGCACCACCAGTTGCACGGGTCGCTGGGCCTGTGCGGAGGATAGGCGGCGGACCCCGTTGACCTCGAAATTCTCGATCATTTTCGGGTTGTAGAAGCTGTGGTAGCGGTCCACGGGAACGCTTGCGGAAACGACGCGGCCGCCATCCAGGATCACCTCGTTTAGCGACGAGCTGACATAGTAGCGGTCATCCACCGTCACCCCGTGCCTCAAGGCGGCAGTCGCAGCCTTGAAGAAAATCTGGGCCTCGCGGAAATAATAGAACCCAGCGATCGCCTTGTTGCTGATCACATCCTTCTCGGACGTGCGGTTGACGAAACCGTCGTCGCCGAGCGTCACATAGGACCAGCGCGGGTGGATCGTCTCGAAAGTGATGACGCCGGCATCCGCCTTGGCTGCCTCGAATTCCGCAATCACGGATGCAAGCCGGGTGTCGATGATCTGGTCGCTGTTGGCAATCACCAGCGGCTCGGTGGGGTCAATCTTGTCGACCGCCATCAGGCAGGTGCAGAGCGCGCCGGCCGTCGGGCCTTTCAGCATGACCACCTCGGAACGGCCGTTGGTGCTGAGGTCAAAGATCCGCTCGTAGGAATATTTGACGGCATCCTGCTGGTCGACGAGGAAGAGGAAATGCGCGTCGCTGCCGAGCGACTTCATGTTTTCGATGGCCCATAGGATCATCGGCTTTCCGGCCACTTCGATAAGCGGGCGCGGATAGGAATAGTCTTCCGAGCTGAAATGCGGGCTTGTGCCCGTAGTGGGGAACAGGACGATCATGCCATCACCTCCGATACACGCTTGATCTCCGACACGATCCGGCCGTAGACAACGTCGGCCGGTGTTCCGATCTGCATGACGTAAGCGCCGCTGTCGCGCGCGGCCTTCAGGCCGTATTCATTGTCCTCTAGGATCAGGCACTCATCCGGTCTGAGGCCGAAGCGTTCCATCGTCGTCACATACATTTCCGGATCCGGCTTGGCGCGGGTGACATCCTCATTGGACACGATGAGGTCGATATATTCTATCAATCCGGCGCGCCGCATCATGGACTCGATGGTGACACGGATCGAGTTCGAGCAGACGGCGATCTTGTAACCATCGTGCTTGAGACGGCTGAGCGCGTATTGATGGGCAAACACCGGCTTGCAGCGGGTGTAGATCAGCTCCATCGTATAGTCCTGTTTCAGCTCGTGGATCAGCTCGTTGAGCCCCTTCGGCAGGCCATTGGTACGGGAGAGGATCTCCAGCTTGCGGCGGGTTGGCAGGCCATCGAACGTAGTCAGATGCGCCTGGCGGTCGATCGGCATGCCGAAAAGATCGAGCGCCCGGTTCAGCGCCTCATAATGCCATTCCTTGGCATCGATCAGCACGCCATCCATATCGAACAAAACAGCACGGATCATGTGACTTCCTCCTCAACCATCCAGGCAAAGCTCTGCTCGGCTGCATCGGGCAGATCGGTACAGATCATCAGCCGCTCGAGTGGAAGACCACTCTTTGCAGCCTGTCGCAATGCGCCAGACCAGGCGGCCCAGACCGCTTCATGCGGGCGCTTGTGCAGTTCCGGCGAGACCATCGCGACATATTTGCCGCGCCTCAGATCATCGATCGCGCGTTCGATCGAGGCCGGCTTCTCGGTGAAAGAATCCACCCATACGCCCTCACAACGTTCGTAGAAGGACGGGTAGAGCTCGACCTCACTGTAGCGGGTGAAAACCGGGATATTGCTATCGAGATAGGGCCTAAGATCGGGAACCGACGCGTCGAAAACGAAGGAGCGTTTCGTCACCTCATATTGTTCCAGCATCGGCAGCAGGGCAGGGCAGAGGCCGTCCGCCTTGATATTGATGGCCAGTCGTCCCGGGGCGCCATTTGCTGCATAGCACTCAAGAACGCGCACGAAGGACAATGCCCCGGTTGTGGCAGGATCGTGTGAAATTACCAGTTCGCCATTCAGATCGCGAACATCCAGTTCAACGCCGTGTCCGGCGGCAAATGCCTTGTCGAATGCGCCTAAAGTGTTCCGCTCATGGGGTGCAAGCCACCAGCCACGATGTGCGAGTATCATCATCATTATGTCCCTCCGGCCCAATCGGCCAACAAACGATTTTGTGTCGTCACAAAGGGCGGATTAAATCCATGCATGTGCCGACCAATCTTCATATGCAGGATTGTAATTTCATCTTGACTATGCAGAAGTGAGTATAGATCGTCAATATCGAATATACACCAAAGTTGTTACTTTGGTAACACATGCGGTACGCGTAATAATGACAATATAAACTCCAGATAAACTCAAAAGAACATGTGACCATGGGCACATCTAGTACGGCATCACTACCCGGCGCAGAGGAAGACCAGGAGCCGCGTAGTGTCTCTACATCACGGGATGCGCTATGGGTTTCAGGCGCTCGTCTGGTCAGCCAGCTCTGCGGTATCGGTACGTTGCTGGTCGCAGCCCGCGTCCTCTCACCGGCCGCGGTTGGCGTCTTTGCCATGGTCTCCTCGACCGTCTTGCTGCAATCAAAGATTGCGGAAGCCGGATGGAGCGAATATCTGATTGCTGCACCGCACGATAGGGAGCTGCCCGGGACGGTTCTTTATTGCGCGCTTGCAAGCGGACTCGCCTTCACCATTCTCGGCTTCATTGGACTTGCTGTTTCCCTCATCTGGCTGGCGCCGACCGGGCCGATCTTCTTCACCCTCCTGCTGCTGATGGCGACCATCGTGCCCGGCACCTTCATCATCTGCCAGAGCGGCGTATTGGTCAGGAGGCGACGCCTGCGCGAACTTGCCTTCTATCAGGCGGCCTCGGAATTTTCGGGCCTTCTCGTAACGACCGGAGGGCTATTGCTCGGCTGGGGCATCGTCGCGCTTGCGGCAGGACGCTGTTGCGTCGTGCTTGTCGCACTCCTGATGTCCACCGGCTTTGCGCGCTGGCTTCCGCGGTTCGAATTCCAGCTCACGACCGCCCGCGAGGCGCTTGCCTATTCCACCCGGCTCCTGGCATCGCGCCTCATGCAATTTGCACAAAGTTATGGCGCGGAGTTCCTGATCGTGTTCTTCATCGGCGCGACGGAGGTCGGCATCTATAGAATGGCAAGCCGGATCGTCGGCGCCGTCACAGAGCTGATTTCCGAACCCGTGCGGATGCTGGCATGGAGCTATTTCTCCCGCCAGCAGAGCGCGCCGGGCAGCGGGGCGGAAGGCCTCAGCCGGCTTATGGGATTGATCATGGCGGCCACTGCTTTTGCCGCTCTTCCCGTCTTCATGGGCCTTGCCGTCATATCCGAACAACTCGTCAGCGTGCTGCTCGGGGTGCAGTGGCTCGCGGCCGCCCCAGTCCTCATCCTGCTGGCGGCTGCGCGCGGCATTGCCGTCATCCAGATGCTCAACGAGCCCGTGCTCAGCATCATCGGCCGGGTTGCCCTGCTGCCGCGGCTGAACATGCTGTTTACGGCAACAAGCCTCGCTTGCCTTGCAATCGCCGGCTGGATCCGACCGGACCTCGTCAATATCGCGGTTGCGCAGGTCGTGGCTGCGGCATTGACGACTTCGGTGTCTCTCTACTTCCTGCAGCGCGGCACCGGATTCCGATGGCCATCCTTGTTGCGCCGGATCCTGCCCGCCGGGCTGGGTGCCTGTGTCATGGTCGGCGCCGTCGGCCTGGCTCTCCATATGACGGGCGGTAGCCTGCACCTCCCCTGGGTGGATTTGTTTATGGGAGTTGCGGTGGGAGGCCTCGCCTATGTCGTCATTGCATGGTCCAGCGGTCGTGCCTTAATGGCGGAGCTGAACCATGTGACGGGTGCGCAATAGCGGCATGGATGCGGATGCCTGTTAAACCCAGCTTTCGTTGGTCCCCTTAGCCAATGCTCGAAAGCCATGCACCAAAAAATTGTATCCTTGTGGCGATTTATTTCATTCTCAAATGGGCGGTGAGATCGTCCAACTCGACGGGCTGT
Source organism: Rhizobium sp. KNZ14-9A (assembly GCF_056755015.1). Taxonomy (NCBI): domain Bacteria; kingdom Pseudomonadati; phylum Pseudomonadota; class Alphaproteobacteria; order Hyphomicrobiales; family Rhizobiaceae; genus Rhizobium; species Rhizobium sp. KNZ14-9A. The sequence continues at coordinate 1,089,225 of NZ_JBPGXB010000004.1, read as the reverse complement.
TGCTCCGGTTCCAGGCATAAAGCGGGATGTATCGGCTAGCTTCGAACTTATGACGGCTGAGCGCGTTCTCATCTTGCGATAATCGACCCGGCGGATGGGAGGTGCTTATGACGGATATACGCACGCGCGGATTCAAGACGAAGGCCGAGCTTGACGAACATCTTGCCGACATCGAGGAGGCGGCCGAAACGGAACAAGTCATGCCTACGGTCGACCATTCGGTGGAGAAGCAGGAGACCGTCGAGCTCGCAAGATTGCAGGAGGATCTGACGTTGCTGCGCAGACACCTCGCTCTCCTCCGCGAGCAGGCGAAGACCGCGATCTCGGCACGCACCCAATGGACGGATGCGAGTGCCCATGAGCAGCTTGGAAATTATCCCTGGCTGAAGCTCGCGGGGGTCATTGCCATAACATTCCTCGCGGCCAGGCGGTTGCGGTTGCTGCCTCCGTCGGGAATGGTGACGATGCCTCTCGCCCTTTCACGCTTCAACCGAATGTGATCACCCTTTTGAGCTAAAAGCTCGGTGTGCGCAGCAGCCCGTCGCGAACCTTCGACATCGGACCCCTGTCAGATCCGATCCTCCTCGAACTGCGCGGCGCCCTCCACCGGCTGCAGCCAGGGTTCACGCCGCTTGATCCAGAGCTCGTAGGTGGGCTTGAGGCTGGTCGGCGCATCCTGGAGGGTCCCGAGTTTGATTTCGGCCTCGTCCTCGTCATAGGCAAAGACCCGCGAACCGCAGGCCGGGCAGAAGCGGCGGCCTTGATGCACCACGGTTTCCCCGGTGGTCTTGAAGGCGGACGTCTGCCAGATCGCGTAATAGGTAAAAGCTGCGCCGCTCTCCTGCCGGCAGTCGGTGCAATGGCAAAGCCCGACGCGCTTGGGTTCGCCCTCCACCTGATAGCGCACCTTGCCGCAATTGCAGCTCCCGTATCGTATGGTCATCCAAAGCCTCCCTTAATGTTTCACCCCGAAAGGCGGTTGATCGTCGTCAAAATTGCCGTTGCTCAAACTGTCGTAGCGATTGAGGCTCGGCTCGCCGCCTCGGGTGCCGAAGGGTGTCAGCTGCACCATCATTTCCCTCGCACGATCGATTGCGTCTTCTTCGCTCAGCGCCGCCGCCTCGGGAAGGCGCACCGTCAGCTGCTCACCGGCGTCGCCGAAGAAATCGACATGCCAGGCCTTCTGCCGATGCGTCACCTTTGCCTCGTTCAGATGCATTGAAACCTCCGTTCGGCCTTTCCACCGGTTTCGCTTCTCTCGGGCATGGAGATCAGTGTATCAACCGATGTACTGGCGATTGGTTCCGAGCCCTCCCTCCTTCGGGTGTTCACTGCCGGCTTGCGGCGTTGTTCACTCAAGGCTTCACTCCGCCGGCACCTGTCGAAGAACATAAGCATTCATTGAAGAGCAGCGATCGATATAGTTTTCGCTCCGCGGACGTACATAGAGATGATCGAACGCATCTATTTGCGGTCCTCTGCGTTCACTCCAAGGACGGATCTTGTTCGAACCCTCGAAAGGAACGCAGATGAGTTTTCCAGCCCCGACAAGCAATGATCCCACGCGCCGGTTTCAGGATGCGACCGATGCTGCCCGCGTTGCCCTAGAGGCGCTTATCGCCGATGCCAACGCCGCGGGTTGGAGCACGGACGAGATGACCGTGGCACTCGTTGAGGCGGCACGGTCTCTCAAAGACGCAAACACCAGGGACCCCGACCCTGCCGACGATCCGCCAATCAGCGGCGTCGATGCGAAGCAAGGGCAGATTGGACGTGGCGAGTTATTTGACTGAGTGACGACCAGCGGTCGCTCATAACAGGACAAGTGACAGGAAGTGAGACCTCATCTCGCACGACATCGTCTCGTCAGATCCTGATCTGCAACAGGCCCCCTCGGGCCACCTGTCTGCCGTGGCACCAGAACGGATGGATCATGTCACTGATGGTCAGGATGTCGGCACACGGAACGAGTGGCGACCATCCTTCATGGGCATCGAGCCCGACGAAGGCCAGCCTTGTCAGGGATCTTGTGCCTGCCAGCAGATCTTCATCATCGATGGTGATGTCCACCAGCAGCACTTCCGGCGCCCGCACAGAGCAATCGACTGCTTCCCGAGCGATTGTCGTCACCGACGTGCTTGCTCCGATATAGAAGGCCATGACTGTATTGTCGTCGAAGTCGGCGATGGCGGGAATAAGCAGATTTGCCGGTAGGGCCGTCAGCGTGTCGCGTGTACCGTCAAACCGATGCCCGGTTGCGTCCTCGCCTGCGAGACTGCGATTTCCCGAAAATTGATAGAAGACCTCGCGTCGGGTCAGATATTCGACCGTCCAGCGACCGGAATGGTCTGCTGCAGCAGAAGTCGCGAGTGCCTCGATCTCCGAGACGACTTCATGGAAGGTGGTGCGAGCGTTGGCCATGGCGATTCTCCTTGAGGGAACAAAAGCGGATGGCGGGTGAATGTTCCTGCGAAAGGAGAATAACTTCCTATGCGGGCCTGATAACCAACGACGCCGATCATGATGCGGTGCCTTCGGTGTGGTCCCGCTGAAAGGCGCAATTAGCGCCATCATATTGACGCAGTGCGCGTTAACCTTTGAGAGCGAAAGGAGATGAGCATGGCCGGACACGATAGCTACTATATCGAGATCACCACGCGTCTTCGATCGGTGCGTTCTTTCTGCGACTTCCTGTCGAGCGGCGGGACAGTCGGCGTTGCTTCGGCGGACGGCTCACGCTACGGCGATGTCACCACCGATTTGCTTGCAAGAACACGCAAGGAAGCCGAGGCCCTCGATCGCATGCGCCGTCAACTCTTTCCGGATCGTGCGGACGAAGAGGTTTCGCCGGCGCTCTATACTTGTGGACTCACCGGCTCGCGTCAGTTGCGTAAGGCAGGTCGAGCTCAATCATGACTGGCGCATGATCGCTTGTATGGTCCCAACTTCGCGGATTGCGCCGCACGCTGGCAGAGCGAAGATGCCCAGCGAGGTCGGGACTGAGAAGAACGTGGTCGATCCGCATTCCTGCATCCCGTTCGAATGAGTTTCTCCAGTATTTCCAGAAGGTGTAGATTCGCTCATTCGGGTGAAGGTGGCGAAGCGCATCCGTCCATCCCTGTTGAACCAACCTGGCATAGGCCTTTTTGACCTCGGGTCTGAACAAGGCATCATCGCGCCATCGTCCCGGGGAATAGACATCCATCTCTGTCGGCATGACGTTGAAATCGCCAGTGAGCAGGGTCGGGACTTTGAGATCCAAGAGCTCTCCAGCATAGTGATGCAGGCGCTGGAACCAGCGCAGCTTGTAGTCGAATTTCGGGCCAGGCGCCGGGTTGCCGTTTGGAAGGTAGAGGCAGCCGATCAACATCCCGTTTATGGCAGCCTCGATGTATCGGCTGTGGCTGTCGTCCGGATCGCCCGGCAGGCCACGGCGTGTCAGCACCGGCAAAACGCCTCTCGCAAGGATCGCCACACCATTCCAGCTCTTTTGGCCATGCCAGACGGCACGATATCCGGCGCTTTCGATTTCCCGTCGCGGGAATTTATCGTCAGAGGTTTTCAGTTCCTGAAGACAGACGACATCAGGCGCATCTTCTTCCAGCCATCGCAGCAGTATTGGAAGGCGGCCGATGATCCCGTTAATATTATAGGTAGCTATCTTCAATCGACCTCCAAAGGGTGAGGCGGGCCGGACAGGTTGGGCGCTCGTCTGCCGTTCGTCGGCCATGGCGGGAAACCGGAAAAATCGTCATGTTCGCCATCCCCGTCGCGTCCGGTTGACACGGCCCGCGCTCGGCAAAGGGAATGTGCATGGCTTCAGAAGGTTCCCGTCGGGCCGCTGGAGGCGGATCCGGCTGCCTTGCAATGCCGTTATGCCTTTCTTATTTACCTCCCATCACCCCTATCGGTTTGGTACGACCCAGAGAATGACGCGTAGCGCTTCAGAAGAGAGGTGGTACGCGCTCCAGCCAGCACCTTTGCAGATATCGGCTACTGGCCGTTCAACACATGATGCAGCCACACTGACGCAACGCGCGGCAAAGCGCGGTCCTCTGATCGTTTTAGCTAAGGCTTCCTTCGATTGCGCCATTTGCGCAGAACGAATGCCGAGGGGTCGCCAGCCGAGCGGGCTCAACACCATTATCCGCAAGGAGAAAACATGCAGGTCATTGTCAGAGACAACAATGTTGAACAGGCTCTCCGCGCCCTGAAGAAGAAGATGCAACGCGAAGGACTATTTCGCGAAATGAAGGAACGCCGGGCCTATGAGAAGCCCTCGGAGCGGCGTGTCCGCGCGAAAAAGCCCAGGCAATTGCCCGACAGCGTAAGGCTGCCCGCAAGAAGATGCAGCGCGAAGGACTTCTGCCAGCCGCAAGACGCCGCGCGTCCACACGCTGATGACGACAGCGCCGCCGCATATGGGGGCGGCGCTATATTCTGGCCCTCTATTCTGGAAAGGGACATCATGGAAGAGTTGCGTAGTTTGACGGTTTCCGATGATCGGCTTGACGACTGCCGCGAGGCTATTGGCCCGGATCTGCAGGATCTGATCGACGCGAGTGTCGCCTCCGGTTTTACGGTCGAGGAAACATTGATCGCGATCAGCGAACTGGTGGCAGAAGATTTCGCCTCTTTGGTGAAACTCCCGAGCGTTCACTGAGGCGGAAGATCAGAGAATGGTTGCGAGCGCATCAGATCAGCCAGATTCAAGAGACGTTGGCGATTCGATCAGTCAAGCGCGCGACACGCGGTCGCGAGACGGTACATCATGACTGTCGCTCACTTTTTCTTCTCCATCGAGGGCGTTTTGCATTTCCTCAAGAACTCGAATGAGCTGCGAGGTCGCCGGCGCCTTATCGCCTGAGGAGACTGTGTCGGAAGCGATATTGGCGGGCGTTTTCTGGCCCGTTCGCGCCAGAACCGGTAGCAGGCTGACGATGAGTGAGGCGAAGAACTTCTTTCGGCGTTCTGCGACTTCCGCCAACAGGAAGCAAAGGATGAAACAGGCGACGAGCAGGGCAGCCGCCATCGGAACGTGCTCCTCCACCGGATGCAGGAAGGCCGCAAACATGAGGATAAGGGGCTGGTGGACAAGATAGAGCGTAAAACTGCCGCCAGCCAGCCATTTGATCGCCGGGCCTGCCTTCTCGAACAATACTGGAGCCTCATAAAGCAACGATGCCGTACCGATGAGGTGCAGTACAACGGCAACGCCGATCAGATTGAAGTATACGAAATTGATCACTTCCTGAGACAGTGACCAGGTCTCGTACATGTTGGTCGCAGCGCGATCGGCGAAAAATTTCAGGCTGAAGAACAGCAAAAGCGACGCGGCGATCATCGCAATGGAGATGGGGCGTCGAAATGGCGGGCGTTCGATGACGCACTTCATCGTCAACCAACCCATGAGCCACAGCGGCATATACATCAGGATTTTCGGGCCGGCGACCGCTGCCCAGAGACAGAGCAATGGTATTTTCGCGCGCCGCGGCGAAAAGGCAAACAGCCCGAAGAACAGATAGTACTGAACTTCGAAGCCAAGCGACCAGTATGGTTCGCCGCTGCCAAAAACGGCATGCGCAAACCACAACTGATTGGTGAAGGTCACATAGGCGAGCGCGGCCTCGGCTGATACCGGAGTGAAAAATCCGGTATTGATGAAGTCATAGTAAAAGGCGTTCGCGTGCATCCCGATGGTGTCGGCCACGAAGATCGCTGCGATCGCCACCAAAGCAACAGGCATTATTCGAGCGAGACGGGCGACGAGGTATACGCGCCATTCCCTTTCGCTTACCTGCCCGACGTAGCTGATGACAAATCCCGAGAGAACAAAGAAAACCGCGACAGCTTCCCGTCCCCAACCAAGAGGTCCGATCTTGATGGAGGGGAGCAGGAAAACATGCGCATGGGAGAGAAATACGACAACGGCTGCGCCGAGCCGCAGCAGATCAAGATAGATGGAAAGATTCCCGTCAATCTTCCTGCCTTCGATCGCGCGCATGACTGATTTCCCGTCGGATGACAAAGGGCATGTTCAGCTGGAAGCCGCTTTGTTCAGGAGCTGATTTCTGCGCGGATGCGCGAGGGCGCATTCGATCAAGCAAACCTTTTAAAAATGTTTACTGAACAAGCTTAAATATTGAGGAAACGGTTGATATTAGTGGGAATATCGCGTCAAGCGAGCGTTGATTTGTTCGTTACAACCGTTCTGCCCAGGCCGCCGTATATTCGGACAGTCGCCGCATATGGTCGCCAGCGGAATATCCGGAGATCTTCTTTCGCGGCTTGAGATCGTGGTCGCCATCTTCCAGCCAGAGCAGATCAATCCGGTCTGAGAGCGTATAGGATACGACCTCTTCCCTTGATCCGAAGGGGTCACGCGTTCCCTGGCAGATCAGTGTGGGCGTGCGCAGGCTTTCCAGATGCGCGGTGCGGAGCTGGTCCGGCTTTCCAGGCGGGTGAAACGGATATCCGAGGCAAAGCAGGCCCCGGACTTTCTTCGCCGCAAAACTCTCGTCGGCGATCATGCTTGCAACGCGGCCTCCCATCGACTTGCCACCGATGATGAGTCTGCCGGCATTTAGTTCGCCGATCGCCGCGCGATATTCATCCAGGAGATGGTCGGCACGCGGAGGAGGCTTGACCGCTCCGGTCAGGCGACGCTGCGCCATATAGGCGAACTCGAATCGCGCCACCCTGAATCCTCCGTCTGCGAGCGCTTTCGATAGATCCGTCATCGACGCGGAATCCATCGCTCCGCCTGCGCCATGAGCCAGGAGGATCGTGAAGCTCGCCGTTTCCGGTCCTGTGATCAAAAAGCTGGTCATTCCTTTTCCGTATGCTCTTATTGTGAGTCCATCATACTGCTCGCGTCATTCTGCGAGCGAATGTGCGATTTTAGCAAGAGCATGGCGTTTCATTCGAACCAAGGCTTTCCGATTTCCTGTTGCGTTTGAAATCAAGAAAGGCCCTGATTTTTCAGGCGAAGGCCCGAACTAGAATTGGCTGGAAGTGCGAAATTTGTGGGTGGGCCACCGCCGCTTCGGGAGCCATTTTTTGGTCCCACCAGCCCCGCGTTAACGATTTGTTAACCATGAAGCAGCTAAAGCTTTTAAATCGAAATTAACCAAGTTTACTAACGTGTTAACCGAAGCGCGCTCCATTCGCATCAAAGGCAGATCGTTTCTTGCGGTCGTGCTGACGCCTGATCTGCCATTCGAGGACTGGCTCGTACGCCTCGACGACCTCGCTGCACGCTCCGCTGGGTTTTTTCTCGGCAGGCCGGTGGTTCTGGATGTGAGTGATCTCTCACTGGATCGCGCCGCGCTCAAGGCAATGGTTGCTGCTCTCGGTGGGCGTGGCGTCAGGGTAATGGGCATCGAAGGTGCTCGGCCATCGCAGCTCGATGCCAGCATGCCACCGGGCATGGTTGGTGGCCGCCCGGCTGCTGACGTCGAGATGCCCGCTGCTGATGCCCAGGCACATGCGCAGACGCCAGGTAAGGCGCAGCCGGCCGAGGTGCGGGAAGTTGTTGCGCCGGTTGCGCGCGCTGCTCTGTCGTCGCTGGTATTGCACGAACCGGTACGCTCCGGCCAGTCGATTGTCTTCCCTGAAGGGGATGTAACGGTCATTGGATCCATCGCTTCGGGGGCTGAAGTTATCGCTGGTGGCTCGATCCACGTTTATGGCGCGCTTCGTGGACGCGTACTTGCCGGATCGATCGGCAATTCGGCGGCGCGAATCTTTTGCCGCAAGCTTGAGGCCGAGCTTCTGGCAATCGACGGGATCTACAAGACGGCGGACGATCTGCCGGCGGAGCTGCGCGGTCAGGCCGCACAGCTATGGCTTGAGAACGACGCGATCATGGCATCGCGACTGACTTAACTGGGTGAATGGTTGAAACAGGAGAGGGATATGGGAAAAGTCATTGTTGTAACCTCGGGTAAAGGTGGCGTTGGCAAGACAACCTCGACTGCAGCGTTGGGGGCGGCGCTGGCGCAAAGGAACGAGAAGGTTGTCGTCGTCGACTTCGACGTCGGTCTTCGCAACCTCGATCTCGTCATGGGTGCCGAACGTCGGGTCGTCTATGACATGATCAATGTCATCCAAGGCGATGCGAAGCTCACCCAGGCTCTGATCCGCGACAAGCGGCTGGAGACACTATTCCTGCTGCCGGCATCCCAGACCCGCGACAAGGACTGCCTCACCGAAGAAGGTGTCGAGCGCGTCATCGGCGAGCTGAAGAAGCATTTCGACTGGGTCATCTGCGATAGCCCGGCCGGTATCGAACGCGGCGCAACGCTGGCGATGCGGCATGCCGATGTTGCTGTCGTCGTCACCAATCCGGAAGTTTCCTCGGTGCGTGATTCCGATCGCATTATCGGTCTTCTGGATGCCAAGACGGAAAAGGCGGAGCGCGGCGAGCGCATCGAAAAGCATCTGCTTCTGACCCGCTACGATGTCACCCGCGCCGAACGCGGCGACATGCTGAAGGTGGATGACGTGCTCGAGATCCTGTCGATCCCGCTGCTCGGCATCATCCCGGAAAGCATGGATGTGCTGCGTGCTTCCAACCTCGGCGCTCCGGTGACACTTGCAGACCAGAACAGCGCTCCGGCAAAAGCCTATTTCGAAGCAGTCCGCCGCCTCAACGGTGAGGTTCTCCCGGTGACGGTACCAGGCGAGAAGCGAGGTCTGTTCGGTAAGATCTTCGGACGGAGGGCAGCATGAGCGTATTCGATTTCTTTCAGAAGAGGAAAACCGCGCCGGTTGCGCGCGAACGCTTGCAACTGCTTCTGGCACACGAGCGTATGTCTCCCGGTTCGGATCTCGTCTCTCTTCTCAGGGAGGAGATCCTTGCCGTTATCGCCAAACACGTCGAGATCGAGGGCGATCGCCTGCAGATAAGGATTGATCGTGGCGAGAACGTCTCGATCCTCGAAATCGACGTCGAGATCCCTGCCAAAGCCGCCCGGGCGGCATGAGGTTCGAATAGACTATTCGGGAGACCGAAATGTCTCCCGGATAAGTCATCGTGATTGCCATCGTGATGGCACACGGCAGAATTCTGTTGCTACAGGATCACCGGCGATAGACCGCAGTCCGCGCGAAACGCCTTGAAACCACTGAGCGCACGCAGCGAGCGGCCGTCATCGATGGCAGCGAGGTCGAGAATGACCGCGTTGGCGATCGTCATGGGAACGACGAGCGATTGAGACTCGCCGGCTTCCCCGCGGGAAACCGAGATCTGACGGTCGGGTGCGGGATCGATGCGGGCGCTGAGCAGATCGGTTAGCGCCAGGACCTTGGCGCCTCTTTCTGCGGCAATCTTCCTGATCTGATGGATGAGCGGCGAGGCCTTGCGGAAAGCGAGCAGCCAAACGACATCGCCAGGTCCCAATGTCGCCAGCGCTTCGGCGATCAGATGCATCTGGCCGGCGAGATCGACTGCCGGATAGCCTGAGCGATTGAGCCTCAGCGCGATGAGTGAGGCGAGGGCGGCAGAATGGCCACGCCCGAAGACGAAGACCCGGCGGCAATCGCGCAGCACGTCCGAAAAGCCTCTGACATCGGCGTCGGAGACGGCGTTGCGCACCTGCTGGAGGGCTGCAATCTCGCTATCGAGAACGGAGGAAAGCACGCCGCCGTCTTCCGCCCGGACGAGACGGGCGGCCATGCGGGCGGCCGGACTTTCGAAATCGCCGCCTCCTTTGATGAGGCTCGCCTGCAAGAAGGTGCGAAATTCAGGATAGCCTTTGAAGCCGAGGCGGCGTGCCAGCCGCACGGCTGAAGCCGGGTGCACTCCGGCGCGGAAGGAGACGGCCTTGCCGTTTTCCATCGCCGCGCGGATCGGGTCCTGCATCATCACGTCGAGAAGGCGCGTGTCGGCTTCGGTAAGCTTTGTCGAGTTGCGGCTGATAAGATCGCCGAGAAGCTGCGGAATTTCGCTCTGTCTTTCCATTGCATCACTTCTTGCGGTGCCGCTTCCGAGGTAGGAGCGGTCAACGGCGTCTAAATTAGATCGACGCGGCTCCCGCTCTGGTTATCGAAAAACACCGCCTGGTCAAGGTCGCACATGACCCAGAAGTTGTCGGCATGGCGCGGCACGTCCTTACGCGAACTGGTGAGCGTGATGCGCCCGGCCGGGCTGTCGCAGTGCAGGATGATATCAGAACCTGTCATCTCTGACAGCATGAGCCGCACGGGTAGGGCGGGTTCCGCCGGCTCTTCGGCACGGATCGCCATGGATTCGGGTCTTAATCCGGCGGTCAGCCCCCGCCGGCCCTGCCAGCCGGGAAGATGTTCGACAGGCAGGAAATTCATCGCGGGAACGCCGAGGAAGCCCGCGACAAAGCGGTTCTGCGGCTGGTCATAGATCGCTTCAGGAGTGTCGAACTGCAGGAGATCTCCGTCCTTCATCACCGCAATCCTGTCGGCCAATGAGAGTGCCTCGGTCTGGTCATGCGTGACATAGACGATGGTGGCGCCGAGCTGGCGGTGCAGCTCCTTGATTTCGGTGCGCATGGCGACGCGCAGCGCGTTGTCGAGGTTCGACAGCGGCTCGTCCATCAGGAAGATGGAACTGTTGCGCGCCATGGCCCGGCCCATCGCCACACGCTGACGCTGGCCTCCGGAGAGCGCACCCGGCTTGCGATCGAGGTAGGGTTCGAGCTGCAGTGTCTTGGCCACACTTTCAGCCCGCGCATTGCGCTCGGCCTTGGGCATGCCGCGCAGTTCCAGGCCGAAGGCAATGTTTTCGCGCACGGTCATGTGCGGATAAAGTGCGTAATTCTGGAAAATCATGGCGATATCGCGATCCTGCGGCGCAAGGTCATTCGCACGCCGTCCGCCGATTTCGATATCGCCCTCTTCGCAGCGTTCCAGCCCGGCAATGAGGCGCAGGAGCGTGGATTTGCCGCAGCCCGACGGGCCGACGATGACGACGAACTCGCCCGACTTGATATCCATGGACACGCCGTGCAGGACTTCCGGCCCGCCGGGATAGGACTTTCTGATGTTGCGAAGGGTGATGCCGCTCATTGTGCCGCCTCCACCCCGAAGCCGTTGCGAATGGCAATCGCAAGGTTCGGCCGGTCCGTTGTGAAGACCTTGACGCCGAGCGCCAGCACCTTTTCGATCTGCCGTGCCGAATGGGCGGCCCAGCAACCGAAATCGAGACCGGCTGCCATGATTTCGGCCTTGAGAGCGGGATCGGCGGTATCCACATGGACGCCGATTTCGGGGATGTCATGTGCCTTCGCGACTTCGATCACAGCCCGGGTCCCAAGCTGACGCAGCACTGGCGGGCTGACGAGCCAGAGCTTCGGCCGGCTCGTGGCCGCCGACAGCGCATCCTGTAATTCCACCAGAAAGGAAGAGAAGATCGTCCTTTCGAGCATGTTATGGCGCGCAAGCGTTTCGACGACGCGGGGCACGAAGTTGTCGTAGGGGCGGCCATCGACGCCAGGCTTGATCTCGCATCGAAAATTCACCTTGCTGTCGGAATAGATCGCGCAGAGTTCTTCCAGCGAGATCGGATGTCCGCCGGCGCCGTAATTGATGACGGCGGCGCGAACCTCTGCTTCGCTCATCGCGGCGATCGCCCCGCTGCGATCCGTCGTACCGTCAAGCGTTGCGTCGTGATGGATCATGATCGCGCCATCGGCTGTCGGATGGACGTCGAATTCCACCTCTTCCAGCGGCATTTTTGCCGTTGCGACGAAACCTTGCGGCGTGCTGTCGCCGAACTCCAGAGTGCCGCCGCGATGCGAAGCGATGCGTGTCATTCTATGCTTGTCCTTATTCATGATCTATTTGATCGCGCCGAGCGTGATGCCGCGTACGAGATGGCGCTCGACCAGCAGGAAGCCGAGCAGCACGGGCAACATGCTGAGGGTGCAGGCGGCCATGACGAGCGGCCAGTCGACCAGGCCTTCGCCGGGATTGATGCGATAAAGGCGGGCAAGGCCGATCTGCAGCGTGTAGAGGTCTTCCTTGCCGACCGCGACGAGCGGCCAGATGTAGTTGTTCCATTCGGTGATGAAGATATAGAGGCCCATCGAGAAGATGGCTGGCCGTGCGATCGGCACGATCACCCGCCAGAGCACCTGCAGCGGTGTTGCGCCATCCATATAGGCGGCTTCGTCCAGCGCTTTGGGGATGCCCTTGATATATTGGCGCAGAAAGAAGGCGGCAAAGCCGTTCGAGATCGCCGGCAGGATGAGGCCGGCATAGGTATCGAGCAGGCCGGCCTTGGCGAGTGTCAGATAATTAGGGATCAGGCTTATATGGCTCGGGATCATCAGCGTGGCGACGGTGGCGCCGAAGAGCAGGTTGCCACCGCGAAACCTGTAGCGTGCAAAGGCGAAGGCAGCCATGGTCGCGACCGTGATGCCCAGCAGCGTCACCAGGCCGGAGACGATGATGCTGTTCAGAAGATAGCGAGCGAAATTGTACTCGGTTACGGCACGAACATAGTTGTCCAGCGTGAACTCGTACCTGCCCGTGTAATAGGATTGCACCGTCTCGAAGGACATCCAGATCGAATAGAGCACGGGCGACAGGAAGATCAGTCCGGCAAGCAGCGCGAGGCCGGTGACGATCGGGTTCTCAAGCTTCATAGTGGACCCTCCGGCCGATGACGAGGGATTTGATCAGCGCCAGCACGATCAGGAAGATGAAAAGCAGGACGGCGAGCGCCGACCCCCTGCCGATGTCGAAGAGGGTAAACCCCACGCGATAGAGCAGGTTGACGAGCATGTCGGTAGCACCTGCAGGGCCGCCATGGGTCATGATGTTGACGATGGTAAAGACCTGGAAGGCCTCGATCACGGAAATCACCAACAGGAAATAGGTGGTCGGCATGACGAGCGGCACGGTGATCCGGCGGAACACATGGAAGCGCCGGCCGCCATCGACGGCGGCGGCATCATAGAGCTCCTGCGGCACGGCCTGCAGGCCGGCGATGTAAATGACGATATCGTAGCCGAGCTGTTTCCAGGTATTGACGAAGATCAGCACCCACAGAGCAAGCTGCGGATCCTGCAGCCATTGCACCTTGCCGAGGCCGAGCGAGGTCAGCGCGGCGTTCACCATGCCGTAATCGGTGGCGAAGACCCAGGAAAAGACGACCGCAATCGAGACGGTCGATGTGACGGAGGGAAGGAAGAGCGCCCCTCGCAAGAGCCGCGAGGGCAAGGTTTCGCGCACGAGATAGCTTGCGACAGCCAGCGCCAGCGCCAGTCTGATCGGTACTGAAATCAGCGCGAAGATGGCGGTGACTTGCAGCGAGTTCCAGAAGTCGCGGGAATTCAGCAGCAGGCGGTAATTGTCAAAACCGACAAAAGGCATGGTCGGCGACAGGAAGTCCCAGTGCCGGAAGCTGAGGTTCACGCTGGTAATGACGGGAATATAGGTGAAGACCGTGATGAAGAGCATCAGCGGTGCAACGAGGAGATAGGGTGTGAGTTTGCGCAACATGGGACCGAAACAGTTGAGACGACGGGCCGTTCAAGGCCCGCCCTCTTGACTTGGGGGAGAGGCTTAGTTGCTGGAACGCTTGGCTTCTTCTCGGGTCTGTTCAGCGAAGTCCTTCATCGTGTCTGTGACATCGCGCTGGCCGAGTGCCATGGCTTCCCACATCTTGTACTCGGTTGTGCGCATCCAGGTGACGACAGGCGGGCGAGCACGGCCATGGGCGAATTCGAGCTGCTTGATGGCGACGTCGATACCCTGCTTCTTGGCAAGTGCTTCGGCGGCAACCGGCTGGGAGGCGCTCTTCTTATTGATCGGCAGGTAGCCGGTCGCGGCAAACCAGATGGCATTGGCTTCCGGCGAAGCGGCGTAGCTGATGAACTTGTAGGCAGCGTCCTGAACGTCCTTCGGTGAGGTCGACAGGATACCGATACCGGCCCCGCCGATTGGAACGGAGCAGACCTTGTTGCAGGGCATCGGGCGGACTTCGAGCTTGTCGCCGAGCGCCTTTTTGGCGCCACCATAATCACCCGTCGAGTTGAGCGAGATGCCGACCTTGCCGGCGAAGAAAGCGTCGCGGCCGACATCCTCATCGGTGACGCCATCGGGAGAGGCGACCTTCTGGTCATGAACCAGCGACGCCATCCATTGATAGGCTTCGATCGTGTTCGGCGAGTCGAGCAGGATATCGTTGGTCTTGGAATTGATCAGTTCGCTGTCGTTGGACATCACGAGACCCCAGCGAGCGAACTGGCCGGGGGCCGCAATACCGCTGATGCCTTCCGCGCCGAGCTTCTCGGTGATTGTCTTCGAAACGGCAAGAATATCTGCGAAAGTCTTCAGCGAGGGTTCCGTCGTAAAGCCGGCACGCGCCAGGATGTCCTTGTTGTAATAAAGGACCGGCGTGGAGGAGTTGAACGGCACGATGTAGTTCTTGCCGTTGTAGACGCCGACCTCACGCGCGTAGTCGTAAAGGTCGTCCTTCAGCGGGTCGGCGTTGAAATAGGGCGTGAGGTCGATCAGCGCGCCGCGGTCGGCGAAGAGACCGTAGCGGGTGACTTCCATGATGACGGCATCAGGCGCACGGTTGGCGGGGATGGCCGCCTGCAGCTTGGCAACGATATCATTGTAGTCACCGACGAATTCGCCTTCGATATGGAGGCCGGGATTGGCAGCTTCGAAATTGGCGATGATCTTGTTCAGCGCCTCGCCGGAGGATTTGCTGAAGCTGTGCCAGAACTTCACGGTCGTTTCGGCATGCGCCGAACCGACCATGGACATCAGGCCGACAACGCTGGCTGCGACCGTATTCTGCAATTTGTTTGACATAAATTTTTCCTCTGCAAAAAAAATTGCATTCCGTTTCAGCGACGATTAGCGCGCAGACGCGACAGCTTCTTGAAGGCTGTGTGAAGTTTTGGTGACGGTGGGAGGCGCGGGATGGATGCTCGCCTAGTCGTCACCTGGCGATGCTGCATCCTTGCGCATGGAAGAGCCTTCATGTGGAAAAAGTCGCACCGCACTGCCGCTGTTCTCGGGGTGGCTTTGTGTGCACTGCGGTAGATTATGCTTCCAAGGTCACCGGCGACATGATATCCCGCTGTCTGCCCGTCTTTCATCTTCAAGTGCAAACAGAGATCATATGCCCCAGCAAGAAGACACGGCGAATGCGTCGCAGATGAATGCAACCCAACAGCCCGCGGCCAGACCGCAACGGAAATGGCTGGCTGATATCGAACGTCTCAAAGGATTGGCTATCATCCTCGTCGTCTGGGGGCATACCTACGACGCGGCTTTCCCTGTATGGGCGATTGATCTGCGACAGGCGATCTATGCTTTCCACATGCCGCTCTTTATGTTTCTGAGCGGCTATGTCTTCGTCTATGTCGGTGCTCACAAGCTGAAGGGTTCACTAGCGACCTATACGACGAAACGCGCAAAGCGGCTGCTTATTCCGTTTTTCATCATGGCGGCGATCGTCATTTTCGCAAAATTCTTCGCAGGGCAGTTCGTCTCGGTCGACAAGCCCGTTAACGACCTGATGCTCTCGGTTCAGCATGTCTTCATCCATACCGAGCAGAGCCCGTCGATGTTCGTATGGTACCTGATCGTCCTCTTCTATTTCTCGATCTGTACGACATTCTTCTTTTCGCGCATGAATGTGAGCTTGAACATCCTGTTTGCAGCTTCGATCATCATGTTCGGCCTGCATGTGCTTATGTTCTATAACGATGCGATACTGGACTATGTCTACATCAATCGCATCTTCATGTTTTATGCGTTCTTCATGGCAGGCTGCGTTGCCTGCCTTCACAAGGATTCCTGGGAGGCTTTCGTCGATCGGTATTTCATTCCGGCCGTCGCCGTTTTCCTTGTCCTTCTCTATATCTCGTTCAATTCCGAATGGCGTTACTTCCTCGTTGGTATGACGTCTCTCGTCGTTTTCCACGGGCTGATCCGCTCGCGGCTTTGCAATCAGAGTCGCTTCCTGGAATTCATTGGCCAGAACGCCTTCGCCATTTATCTGCTGAACACGATTTTCGTCGGTGGCGTGAAGGTCGTTTTCGGACGGTTTTTCTCTGTCAGCGATCAGGCACTTCTTCTCCTCGTTGGCGCGACGATTGCAGGCGTCGTGGGGCCGATCATCGTCAAATATGTGATTAGTCGTATCGGCTCGTTGCGGCCGATCGCAGCCGCCATGGAATGAGAAAAACGTGCGGTCAGACTTCAGCTCGACCGGCTGAATTGATGTGCCCTCGCGAAGGAAATCCAGGCTCAGCGGTCGTTATTCTCCAGGAAGCAATCCGGGAGAATCTGCGGAACAGGATGTCCGGTGTGAATGGCGGAGTTCGAGGCCAAAGGGTGAGTTATGTTGGCAGGGTGTTTTCGGTTGCTACTCTTGGCTCGATTGAATAGAAAACGCGCGAGCGTTCTATCGCTCGTCCTTCGCAAAGGGCTTCCGAACCGCGTGCTGCCGGGAACGTGCTGAACACGATAACTTGGCAACAGAGCATCAGGTTCATTTTCCAATTTGCTATAAGCGCGCAAGGAACGAATATGCACGAAATCTATCAAAGGGTATTTGGTGCTGCCAAAGGGATTAAAGGTCTCGACGGCTTGCGGGCGATATGCGTTCTCTTTGTACTTACCGACCATGCCGGACTGACCAAAGTTCAGGAAACGGGCACTCTTGCGGTCTGGGTGTTCTTTGCCTTGAGCGGCTTTCTCATCGTGCCGATCCTCTTCAAAGCGCGGCAGCGGGTGGAGGCGGGCACATCCGATGGTCCGACCGAGATCGTTCTCTTTATGCGCAATAGAGCTTTGCGAATATTCCCGATCTATTATCTGACACTTGGGCTGATTTTCCTGTCGACGATGACCTTGGTTTCGGGGGACAACGTCGATAAATTCTACGGCAGCATCGGTTGGATTCTGACCTATACGACGAATATTTACATCGGCTTCGTCAGGCACGACTGGCTGGGGCCATTATCCCATCTGTGGACCCTTTCCGTAGAGCAGCAATTCTACGTATTTTTCCCGCTTCTGTTCATTTGGCTGCCATCGCGATTCTGGCGATCCGGCATGCTGATCTCGCTGCTTGTACTGCTTGTGGTTTCCTGCTGGTGGGTATTCGACGACGAGCTTAAATTCCGCGTGAATTCGCTGTCGGGTTTTTATGCCATTGCGGTAGGCGGGCTTTTTGGGCTTGCTGCCAAGCGGCTTGGCTCCATCGACTTGCGATTTTCCGGTTTACTGATCGCCGGTCTAGGCATCGTCCTGGTGCTGCAGCATCTCTATTTCATCCTGCATGGCCATCCCAACGCCGCCTTGATCATCGCGCCGCTCCTGTCCGGATTGCTGATCATGCTTTTGGCAGTCTGCCAGAATTCGACCGCCACCCGGTTTCTTGAGATCCCATTGATCCGCGGTGTCGGGGTTGTCAGCTACGGTTTTTATCTCTTTCACAATCTCCTCCTCGGTCCATCCGGGCGCCTTGTCGCGCTGTTGACGGGGATGCGGGAAGGGACGGCCTTCCAGATCGTCCAGATAGCGACCGCCTTCATTCTCACGATGATCGTGTCGATCATTTCCTTTATCTTCTTCGAGGAAAGGATCATGCAGTTGAAGAAACGCCGGGCGTCATCTGCGGCTGTGGCTGCCGGTTCCAATGGCTGATGAGGTTCTCTGCCGGCCTCCTCGTTATCTTTCTTTTGTCGGTCGCTGATGTGGCCGCGGCACCTCTCAGGATTGTGACGTTCGGAACGTCGTTGACTGCGCGGGGGGGCTGGCAGGCAAGCCTTGAAGAAGGTCTTGAGCGCTGCCTTCATCGCGCGGTTGACGTTGCTATCGTGGCAAAGAGCGGGGCGACGACGGAATGGGGATTATCTTCGGTAGAACGCGTAATTGCCGAAAGGCCTGACATCGTGCTTGTCGAGTTCTATGCGAATGATGCTGCGCTGAATCGCTGGATGAGCGTCAGCCGCAGCCGCGGGAACTTCTCGACCATTCTTGAAAGGCTGAAAACCGGGCTACCCGATGCTCGGATCTACATGATGGTAATGAATCCGATGTCGGGTTTAAGGGGTGCGCTCAGGCCCTTTCTGAGCAGTTATATTTCGGCTCATCGCAGCGTCGCGGCCGAACGGAACGTTGTAATCATCGATCACAGCAACGGTTGGTCGATGTTGCCAGCGGAGGAATTGTCGACGGCAATACCGGATGGGGCTCACCCTGTTGCTTCGACTGCAGTCAAGGTTATGGTGCCGACGATTGTCAAGGCGATAGCTGGAGCATGTGCCGAGTGAATTCGCTCCGCCGGCAAGACAAACGCGCGCGAACCGGTTTAGCTAGTTCATCCGTGGATTGGTAATTGCAGCCTATCGGTCCTGGTGTTCAATTGCGGTTGGAGTCTTGGCCGTATCTGGTGTCTTTCGATACTTAATTGCTGCCGGTACGCCGACTGCGATCGCTCCAGCCGGAACGTCTCTGACGACGACCGCGTTCGCGCCGATGACAGCACCTTCGCCAATGACGACGGGGCCGAGAATTTTTGCGCCGGCACCCACGTCCACGCCATTGCCCAGGATCGGCACTTCATTCGGTTTATCGGCCGATTTATTGCCGATCGTCACCCCTTGCCGAAGGCGAACGTCGTCACCGATCCGTACTTCGGAATGAATGATAATTGAGCCGAAATGCTCGATGACGCATCGAGAACCAATCTTCGCATTCGCTCCTATGTAAATTCCGAAAAACACTTCGGAAAATTTTATAAGGAAGAAATGCACGATCTTTAGCGGTATGCGTATCGGCGCAAATTTGATCGAACGGACGGTGCTTCCATATCTGTGGAAAGCAAGTGCCCAAAAGCCCTGCGCAATCAAGGCTCTCTTGTGGCTTCGATAATCTTGGGCAATTTCTCTAAACATGACGCGCTCTCCTCGGAAATTACGCTTGTTTCCAGGCTCTAATTTTTCTTGCTTTGTTCAGCCAACTACGCAGCGCGTCTCGATCAAGCACCCCAATACCTGCGACATAAACGATCACGAAGAGGGGGGCCAGGATTATCGCCCGCAGCAACGCGGGCGAGGCGGGCATCGCATAGGCTCTTACCAAATAAACCACGGCCAGGCTGGCGAAGGATGCCAGGAAAAACGCGCCACATTTACCGAACATCGTCTTCAGTGAAACGTGGGTTTTTCGCGATCCGTAAACTATACCTATCGATATGACGACGATGTGGCAGCAGACGTATACTGTGACGAGCGTAAACACGGTGCTGTGCTGAAGCACCGTCAGTATGATTGCAATGAGCACTGCCGCGCAAACCTGCATGCGCAAAACGATGCGTGGCAGGCCCCACGCGTTCAGCATGACCTCATTGCTATAACCGATCGACTGGGCAGCGCCCAAAATGGCGGCAGGGAACATGATGAGTTCTGAATCGATCCCGTTACTTCCAAAGCAAATTCGCGCAATTTCCGGAGAAAGCGCCGCGATGGAGATAAAAGCGGGAGCGGAAATCATCGAAAGCGAGCGCAAGCTTGAGTAGAACGCTTCCTTCATTTGCGGAGGATTATCGACCAGACGCGATAAATGAGGAAGATTGACGTCCACCATCACGGCCGTCAGCATCTGCGCTATCACGGCTGGAACGCGCGATCCCATGATGTAGAGCGCGAGCGCTGCCGGCCCGAAGAAGATCGGAATAACGATCTCGATCATTCGCAGTGATGCATAGTTCAGGACGCGCGACCCGAAGATGCCGAAGGCGTAATGGAGAATATGCCCGATTCCAGCGAATTGGGGCGCCGCCGGCCGCAAGACCACCGGATACCATAGGAAGACGACATTTATCACCGTCGTCGCCAGGAGCTGGCCAACCATGCTGTAGACGCCGAAACCTAGGAATGCCATTGCCAGGCCGGTAAGAGCGCCGACGACGGTTGATGCCAGAGAGCGAAAGGCGAGGCGCTTGAACTGAAATTCCTTGCGCAGCAGGGCCTGCGGGACATAGCCGAAGCTGTTCAGAACCAGCGACAACCCAACGAGCTGCAATACCGACTCAATACCGGTAACGCCAAGAAGATTGCCGATTTCGGTCGAGAAAACCGTCAGCAAGGCATAAATGGCGAGGGCAAGAGCGAAATTCAGGATCAGAATGCTCGTCGCAATTCCGCGTGTGACGTTCTGCGTTCGAACGATGGCATCACCAAAACCATTATCGGCAAATAATTCGGTCAGCGATACAAGTGCATAGGCTGCCGCGAACATGCCAATTTCGGTTTTATCGAGAATACGCGCCAGCACGAAAAAAGTGATGATCGTGCCGAAGCGCGGCCCCCAATTGCGAACAGCCGACCATATAACGGAACTGCGATTCATCGGCGCCTCGTTTTACCATTAAACGGAGACGTCAAAGGCCCCTTCCTGCGACTAGGCATTCCGCACCGCAGCAATATAGCTTGATAGCGTCAACTTGCCGCTCGCGACCAATGATACTCCGACAAGAAGTTTGCGTATGAACGCGATGATGCCGGGGAGGCTTCGCGTCTTGTGAGCGGCAATGGCGTAAAGCGTGCCAGGGAAATATTTCGGCTTGAGGCTCGAATCGTGATCCCGGTGTCCGACCAGGGCGGCATCGGTGAAAAGAGTGCCGCGGGCCAGGTAGAAAGCCCGAATTGCATAATCCGTGTCCTCGCCGCCGTTCAGACGCGCGCCGACACCCAGTGCCTCGTCGAATATCTGCAACTCGGGCAGCAATCTCCCACGGAAGAAGAACGTGTTCGACGACGCTCGCGATATCACTTTCTGCAAAGCAGGTTTTTCCGTTGTCAATGCGCTCTTTGTCTCCGGAGTCGAGCTATAACGGCAGAACCAGAAATCAATCTCCGGCTTATCGCGAAAGAGATTGGCGACCAGGGTCAGAAATTTCTCGGGATACCAGCAATCGTCATCGGGGAAGGCATATATGCTGTCGGTAGTGACGACGCCGGCTTTCACGACCTCTCGAATAAGCAGGTTGCGGGCCGCCGAGAGCGAAATCTGATGATTGATTCGCCGTGTGCTGATCCAGTCCGGAAACTCGGGATCGGCGGCATCATCGGGAACATTCTGCAGAAGAAGATACAGATGGACGTCTATCGATGGGTCTTCGACCTTGGCACGCGCAATCGAGTCAACCATCCTCTGGAGGTGCTCGGAGCGGCCTTGCCTCAGATTGCTTGTCGAGAAAAGCGTAATTTTCGGCATGACTACTCTATTGTTCGGGAACATGTCAGTGGAGCTGGAGCCCCCAGCGAGCGGCTCGGCTGGCGACCCCCATCTTGCGGTGCAACATAGACATTGAGATCTGGGTTGAAAAGTAGAAAATAACCCATACGGCTTAACTTCGCTGCAAACACACGTTTATAGATATTGCGACAACCGGCAGTTTCGATCGCCGGATTTGGAGAGTGATATGTCGATGGTTTCGCGGAAAGCCAGACCTTTTAGTTTCACGGTTTCGTGGTTCTTTTCTGGCCTTCTCTTATTCGCAACGCCCGCGGCTGCCGAGCCGCCGCTCCGATACCTGTTCGAGAAAGTGCCCGCCGATACGCAGCAGGAGGACGGTTCTGCCAAAAGAACCCGACCTTTCGTCTGCTCAGTTCCAGTTGCTCCACTGGTCGATATGAGCAAGCTGTTTGGCTTCTATAAGCCAAGCCATACGCAGTCTGAGGTCGATCCGGCAGCCATGAAAGCTTACGTGAAGCGTTTATGGCCGACAGGGGCCGTCACGAAGAAAATGCTGGAAATGATGGAGACGGCGCTCGACATGCCTGGACAAGACAGGAATGCCGCCAACTGCATCATCCGGCAGACACGCGTCTGGGCAAATGCCAATGCCTTGCTTGGTGGTGTCGAGGACAATGATCCGCTCGGGCATCGTCAGGCGGTTCTCATCGGAGGCTGGACCAGCATTTCCTTCTCCAACGCTTATGCCGTGGCTGAGGAAGTCTCACCACCGGCCAGCTCTGCTGATGTTCCAATCAAAGCCTGGTTCGCCAAGCTTTCGGATATGATCGTAGCGGAATTCACACCCGCCCCCCGTGAGCGTAAATATGCGTGGCTCGACGGCAACAGCAATCATCGATACTGGGCTGCTGCCGCTGTCGGTCTAATGGCAGTACACTTGCAGGATCGAAAGCGGTTCAACTGGTCGATGGATATATTGAAGTCGGCGCTAGACGAAGTCCCAGAGGACGGCGGGTTGCCGCGTGAGCTTGCCCGCGGCGGACGGGCGCTGAAATATCAGAATTTTGCCATGGACGCGATTGCGATCCTCGTGCGGCTCGCCGATGCCAATGATATTGCGCTCGATGCCGATCAGGAGAAGAAGCTGCAGTCGGCTGCCGGATTCGCCGCCACCACGTATCTCCACCCCGACCAACTGGAGACGCGAACAGGATATCGCCAAGAAGTCGACCCAGGGATGATTGCGTGGATCGACGTCCTGTTACCGCATTTCAAGGGCCGCGATCCGGAACTCGCCGAAAAGCTCGATACAATAGCTAAGCCCTTGCGGCCGATGACCAATACTTTCATCGCCCTGCCTTCGACGCGCCTGATCGGCGATGAGGGCGTGGAGTGAGAGACTAGCACTAAGCTTTGCGAACGTCCGTGCCGCTCTTTCTTTGATCGGCTGCTCTTTCGGCTTCCGGGATATCGGCAAACAGGAACCGGCCGTAAGGGCCGACGTCGATGTTTTCACGAATGATCTTTGCCGGATTGCCAGCTGCGATACAGCGCGAAGGAATGTTCTTGGTAACGACGCTGCCGGAACCGATGACGCATTCGTCGCCGATCTCCACGCCAGGCAGAATGATGCTTCTGGCTCCGATGAAGCAGTGCTTGCCGATCTTGGTATCGCGGTAAACCCCGCGCGTTCTGTCGTGAGTCAGGATGGACACGTCGAACGCGACATATGACTTCTCGCCCACATGGATGCCCTTGGGATAGGTTTTATCCAGACGAACACTCAACGAGAACGTAGCTGTCGGATGGATATTCATTCCCCAGAACTTCGTGTAGTAATGGTACTTAGCTTTTACCAGAAGGGATCTCAGCCAGAGAAATTTGTTCAAGCTGCGTGCCATTAAACACCCTCTCCTTGTCGCGCGAACATTTCAGTTTCATCGGTGCCAAACGCGGGGCATATAAAGCATGGACGACAGGCCAGTGGAAGCTGCTTTGTGTGCAGTGCAAGAAAAAGCTTTGGATTTTTGGCGTCATTTCGCATGATGCTAACGGTTATTTTTGTAAGCGCCGCACTGCTGACACGAGGGGTCGCCCCTCATCGCCCAGCCAGACCTCCGTGCATTTGAAGCATTTTCCGCATCGCAGGACCCAATGAATGAGACATACCGTTTTTTGCGTCGCATGCACTGTGGTCTCCATCATACTGCTCATAGTTTGTCTTCGGTATGTCTCCAATATATGGCCTCTGGCAATCGTGAATGCGCTGCAAATGCAGATCGGCGCGTTATGCCTGGCGATTGTTCTTCTCTCCAATATCTTCGTGCGGCACTGGTATAGTCTGCTCCTCGCTATTGCTTCTGTCGTGTTAGTCGCCCATCCCACGCTGATGCTCGGAGAGTTTGCTCGAGCGCCGGCGCCGGGCTCAGGGCCTGCCCTGCGCCTACTAACGATCAAGATTCTCGATGATGCGGCGGATGATGCCGCACTGAAGAAAACGGTCGACGAGGCGAATGCCGACGTCGTTATCATGACCACCACCGGCTCTCTTGCCGGTAGGCGGGATCTGATGCGCCAATCATATCCCTTTCACGCCGGTTGCGACGATTCAGTTAACTCACGCTGTACTGTCATGCTTCTGGCGCGCCGACCGCTTTCGGATCTCCGTTTTCAGCAGTTAAGTCCGATCGGCAGCGAATTGATCTCCGCTGCCCTCCCGATCGAAGGCCGACGCGTGCGTGTTTTTGCAACCCGGCTTTCGAAGATGTGGTTCGATACGTTTCACAGCTTCGAACTCTTCAACATTACACTTATCTTGCGGGAGACGAAGGAACCTGTGCTTCTTGCCGGAGATTTCAGTGCGCCGGTCATCGTCGCAGACATGCGCTGGTTCCTTGGCAATAACAGGTTGAGCAGCGTCTATCCTGAGCCGGCGACATGGCCGGCCTGGCTCGGACCTCTCGGCGTCAGCAACGATCATGTCTTTTTCAAAGCGCCGCTGTCTGTTCTGTCCGTCAACCGAACTGACACGACTGGTCGGTCGGGGTATGTTTCTCTTATTTCTAACATTGCGATTAAATAAAAATAGCTCTCGCATACCGAGCATTTCGCCCGGTTTAGATGTGTTTTGTGAAGATAATTCAGAAAAATCTCGGTTGATTAAACCTTTAACGATTTTTGAATGCTGATCTTAACCCTGCTCCTGAAGGCTGTACCCAGCAGTTCAGTTGATGCAGGAGTTTCAGATGCCCACGACAATCTATCTCGATGCCACAGCCGGTGAAACCGAATTGCGCAAAGCGCTTGCAACCGTTGCCAACGGGGGTGGAACAGTTGTCCTTGCGAAGGATGCTGACATCACTGTCAGCAAGGCGATTTACGCTTCGGTCGGAGCAGGCGACGTTACCATAGATCTCAACGGCGGCACGCTGCATCAAGCGACAAGCTCCGAACGGGTTCTCGGCGTCTTCGGCGCGGAATCGCCGCTGCAAACTGTCGCGCTCGGATCTGATGCGATGAACAATGCAACGGTCACCTACGCATCCTTGCCGCAGAACGTTATGGTCGGCAGTTGGATAAAGGTAACCGCCGACGACAATCTGCCTGGAGACCATGTCGACCCGGGCGACGCCGGCCAGACGACCAAGCTTGGCCAGGCAGCCAAGGTAATCGCCATTAATGGCAACACCGTCACCCTGGAGGGCGCGCTGGTAGAGCAGAACCTCTATGCGACGAATGTCCGCGCCACGGTCTATGCCGAGGGAAAATTTACGATCAAGAACGGTACGATCGATGGGGCGGCAGGCGAATATAACTCCGCGACTGCCGATCTTCTTCATCTACGCAATCTGGTTGATGCCGTCGTGGAAAATGTCAACGTGAAAGACGGCGGCTTCGGCATCAACGTCGTCAACAACGTAAACGCTGCTCTGACCGACATTAGGGCCACCAATCTCTACTGTGGCATTCATACAGGTTCGTCGCTGAGTACCCAGATCGATGGTCTTTTTGCCGAACATGTCGGCCAGGGAGTTGTCGTCCAGGGAATAGGAACGGCTCTGAATACCTCAAGTGCGGCGAGCTATGGCGCCGAGATCGGTTTCCTCGCCAAGAATTCGGTCGTCTACGACGGGGCGAATTCAGCGTATGATTTCCACTCCGAAAGCCGAAACGGGGTTTACACGGACGATCTCTCCTTCAACTCCAGAATGTTCGGAGATTTTCGCGGCATAGGAAACGCCTTTACAAACAGCGGAAGTGCTGGGGACGCCTACGGCATACAGTTCTATGAATATGGCGATGGAGATGGTCGCAACTCGCTTGTCGACAACCTGATATTGCGTGAAATCAAGAACTACGCGTTCATAATATCCAATTCACCGGAGTCGAATATTGTCCAGAACAGCACCTTCGAAAGTTATCTCGAGGGATACGACATCCCCGAATCCATGGTTAAATTCATCAACACGCTGATTCTGACCAACGTGGTGCCGGGCGACGATACGCTCGTCGGCACGGCGGCCGCGGACAAACTTCTCGGCGGTCTCGGCGCCGACAATCTGTCCGGCGGCGGCGGTGATGATTATCTGTGGGGCGGCGACAAGGCTGATGTTCTAACCGGTGGTGCCGGACATGACCGGTTTGCCTATCATGCGCTGAGTGAAGGCGGCGACATCATCGGCGACTTTCAAGTTGGTGGTAGTGGCGATGTTATCGATGTTTCGGTGCTCGCCGCTCGACTGGGCTGGGGCA
The DNA here is from genome assembly GCF_056755015.1 of Rhizobium sp. KNZ14-9A. Taxonomy (NCBI): domain Bacteria; kingdom Pseudomonadati; phylum Pseudomonadota; class Alphaproteobacteria; order Hyphomicrobiales; family Rhizobiaceae; genus Rhizobium; species Rhizobium sp. KNZ14-9A. The sequence goes on along the minus strand of NZ_JBPGXB010000004.1, from coordinate 1,063,260 downwards.
GCGGAAGCGACCTTATTGCCGACGGCCATATCCGCGTCATGCAGAGTGGGACATCTGCCGTCGTGCAGGCCAATGATGGCCAAGGCTGGTCGACGCTGGCCACGCTTCAGAATGCAAGTGCGTCAGGCTTCGATACGCGCAACCTCCAGACGTCACTTTCGGCGACGACACAATGGAACGCTGACGATCCTTCGGCGTCGTTACCAACTCCTACGCCACACACGGGTACGGATAAAGCTGACAGCTTTGCCGCGGCCAAGGGTGCCGATATCTATTACGGTTCTGCCGGCGATGACATCTATGTCTTTAATGATGCGCGAGATCACGTCACGGGAGAACTGGCAGATGGTGGCAAAGACTCGATATGGTCAAGTGTCAGCGTGGATCTTCGCAACGAATCCTTCGTCGAGAACCTGCGGCTTAGCGGAAGCGCCCAAATCGACGGAATCGGCAACGCTCTTTCCAATCTGATCACCGGTAACGCGCAAAGCAACACCATTGCCGGCGCCGGAGGCATCAACTCTCTTTATGGAGGTGGTGGGGCCGACACCTTCTATTTCTCCGAGATGAGTGCCGCGAACAAAGATTCGGTCTGGGATTTCAGCGAAGACGACAAGATAGCCTTGTCACAGTCAATATTTGCGGGCCTTGATGCGAACGGCGACCACATTCTCGATCAGACAACGTTTGTGGTGGTCAGCAAGCCTGGAGCGCTTGCGACGGACGCCGGCCCGCAGATAATCTATAATTCGGCAAGCGGCATCGTGTCCTATGATGCAGATGGATCGGGTGAAAAAGCTGCGCAGGACATAGTCTTTATCGGAGCCAACAAAGCGTTCTTCAGCTATGACGACGTGCTTCTGTCTTATTGATTGAAAACAGGTTGTTTAAATCAGGTGCTGGATTCTGCGGCTGATAGCCGCGGCGGTCGTACGGGATGGCTGTTGCCGTCACAGCAATTAGTCCGTCTGCCAGCATATTTCAGCCAAAAGGCAGCTCTAGGATGGTTTCTTATCTCTTTCAAGTTACTCGCAAGGTTGCGGAATACTGGCTGTCGAGAGTATCGGCGTTAAACTTACGGAGCGATTTTGTCTCACCGTCTATTTATTTTACTGTAATTTCTGTGGCATGAGATGTAACTCCAGCGACGTCGCATCGAATGTCTTCAAAGGCGTTCTGAAGTCGAGTGAGAGCAAATCGCCTGCAGGATCTCAAAAGGCGCTGTTTTAGAGGGTGTCGAAGGTTGAATAACGTTGTAGCGGGTTTCATGCGACAGCCGAAGAAAGATACGGAGGCTGAGGCCTTTTCGCGTTGCAAAAGCGCTCTTGTGGCAGTCGCGCTGGCAAGCGGGCTGATCAACATTCTCTATCTCACAGGTTCGTTCTTCATGCTGCAGGTCTACGACCGGGTTATTCCCAGCCGCAGCATCCCCTCGCTGATTGCCCTTTCGCTGCTGGCGCTGCTTCTTTATATTTTCCAGGGCGTCTTCGAAGTCATGCGCAGCCGCATGCTGATCCGTATCTCCGGTGTCTTCGATGAAGTGCTGAGTTCGCGTGTTTTCAAGGCCGTCATGAAAGCACCCGTCAAAACAAAGGTCGAAGGCGACGGATTGCAGATACTCCGCGATTTCGACCAGATCCGCAGCTTTCTCTCCAGTTCAGGCCCGGCGGCATTTTTGGACCTGCCGTGGATGCCGCTCTACATTGCGATCTGCTTCATGTTTCATCCGATCATCGGCTTCATTGCCATTGGCGGCGCGCTTGTTTTGATCGCCCTGACATTCCTGACACATAGAAGCGCTCAGACCTCGTCAAAGCAGGCGACGGAACTTGGCAACCGGCGGAATACATTCCTGCAGGCTGCCCAGCGAAATGCTGAAGTCGTCCAGGCCATGGGCATGAGAAAGGATCTGGCTGAACGATGGCTGGATCAGAACAACGCCTATCGGATGACATCGCGGGCGGCATCCGATACGGGCAATGTCTATTCGACCATCTCGAAGATTTTCCGCGCGGTGCTGCAATCTGCTGTCCTTGCGACCGGCGCCGTTCTGGTCATCGAAAATCAGGCATCCGGCGGCATCATCATCGCGTCATCGATCCTCACCTCCCGGTCGCTTGCGCCGGTCGAGCAGGCAATCGCCAACTGGCGCGGTTTCGTTGCGGCCCAACAGGCGTGGACGCGGCTCAAGGACGCCTTCCGCGATCTGCCGGAAAGCGATAGCCCCCTTAAATTGCGCGCGCCTTACCGCCAGTTGACCGTCGAGCAGCTCGTTAGCGGACCGCCTGGCAAACAGGAGATTACCATTGCTGGTGTTAGCTTCTCGATCAACGCAGGCAGTGCGGTCGGCGTGATCGGTCCCAGCGCCTCCGGCAAGTCATCGCTTGCGCGCGCCGTGACCGGCATCTGGCCATCCTACCGCGGCTCTGTCCGCCTCGACGGCGCTACGCTGGACCAATGGGATGACGGTGATCTCGGTACCCATGTCGGCTACCTCCCACAGGATATCGAGCTCTTCTCCGGCACGGTGGCCGAAAACATCTCCCGCTTTCAGCACGCGCCTGAAGCGGCAGCGGTGATTGCCGCTGCCGAAATCGCCGGTGTGCATGATATGATCCTGCGTTTCCCAAAGGGGTATGAAACCCAGATCGGCCCAAGCGGCTCGATGCTGTCTGCCGGTCAACGGCAGCGTATCGCGCTGGCGCGAGCTCTTTATAAGGATCCCTTCCTTGTCGTTCTCGATGAACCGAATTCCAATCTGGACGGAGAGGGCGAGGCGGCGCTTGCCGCGGCTATCGTTGCCGTGCGGCGGCGAGGCGGCATCGTCTTCATCGTCGCACATCGGCCGAGCGCACTTGAAGGCTGCGATCTCGTTCTCATGATGAATGACGGGAAGCTCGCAGCATTTGGACCCAAGGATGAGGTGCTCGCGCGTATCTTGCGCCGCGACATCAAGCCGATCCACGCGGATCGATCGCCGACGCTCAAGGTCGTTGGCGACACGCAGGAGCAGTAAGCTGTGGTGATGTCACAATCTCAACACTCACTTCGGCGCCATGCTACGATGGTCATCGCAATGGCAATCGTGCTTGTGGGAAGCATTGGCGGCTGGGCCGCCACAACGACGCTTTCGAATGCGGTCGTTGGTGACGCGACTGTCATCATCGATGACAACGTCAAGAAGATTCAACACCTGGTCGGTGGTATCGTTTCGGAGATCTCCGTCAGCGAAGGCGAGCATGTGGAAGCCGGTAATGTTTTGTTGCGGCTCGACGGGACATCCGTGAAGGCCAATCTCGGTATCATCAACAGCAGCCTTGCCCAGCTTTATGTGCGTAGAAGCCGTCTCCAGGCAGAACGTCTCGGCGCGTCCAGCTTTTCACTGGATGAACTGCAGGCGAAGGGCGTGGATCTGGAAGCAAACAAGCTGCTGATCGATGGTGAGATGCAGCTATTCAAGACACGCCAGTCTTCCATGGTGGGGCGTAAGAAGCAGCTCGAGGAGAAAACGGCGCAGCTCGCCGAGGAGATCAAAGGCGACACCATACAGCTGCAGGCGATCGACGATGCGACAGCACTCGTTAACGAAGAGCTTGAAGCGACGGAAGAGCTTTATGCGAGAAAGCTCGTCACAATGCAGAAGATCAACAGCCTGAAACGGGAGAAGACTGATCTTGACGGCAACCGAGGCGGGCGGGTTGCCGCTCGTGCGCAGGCCGAAGGAAAGATTGCGGAGATCAACCTGCAGATATTGCAGCTCGATGCCGATCAAAGTGCCGACAATTCCAAGGATCTGACTGATGTCGAGGCGAAGATCGCGGAGATGGAGGAGAGGCGGATCGCAGCTCTCGACCAACTCCAGCGATTGGATGTGAAGGCGCCACTTAGCGGCAGGGTCTATCAGCTATCCGTCCATACGGTCGGAGGCGTGGTCAATCCGGGTGAACCCCTCATGCTGCTGGCACCCGATAATCGCGCGCTGACAGTCGAGGGCAAGATTGCGACGCGCAATGTCGATCAGGTCCATGTCGATCAGGATGTCGATATTCGGTTTACCGCCTTCGATCAGCGAACCACGCCTGAAGTTCAGGGCAAGGTCCTTTCAATATCGCCCGACGTCATTACGGAAGAGCGCACCGGCGCGAAATACTATCCGGTGCGCATCAAACCGGAGCCGGAAAGTCTCGCGAAATTGCAGGGTATGGCGCTCTACCCCGGTATGCCGGCTGAAATCTTCATCAAGGTCGCCGACCGTTCGGTCATATCCTATCTGACCAAGCCGCTGACCGACCAGATGAACCACACGTTCCGTGAAGAATAGGCGACACGGGTTTGAAGCCTAATCGCTTTAACCAAGCGGGCTATTATTTTCAGATCGCGAAGGTAGCCGAGGCGGGAAAGTGAAGTTTGAACGCCTACTTTGGCATACCCGAAATACAATAGCGAAAAAGCCGCATGATGGTCATTTCATGCAGCTTTCCTTTGTATTTGTAGAGAGCGGTCAGGCCTGACGCTTTACCTTCTTGTAGGCCGCGACCAGGTTGGGAATCTGGTAAGGCCACGCGAGGCTGCTTGCCACGCGCTCCCTGCCGATAGCGCCCATCCGCGCGCGCTCTTCCGGATTTTCGAGGAGGGCTACTATTTTCTCAGCGAAATCCTTCGCATCGTTGGCCTTTGCATAAAGCGAGGCCTCTTCGGCGCTGCGCCTGCCTTCCGTAACGTCGAACTGAACGATCGGTTTGCCAAGAGCCATATATTCGATGATCTTGTTCATCGTCGACTTGTCGTTCATCGGGTTGACGCGATCGGGATTGACGCAGACATCTGCCGTTGAAAGCACTTCAAGCAGATCGTGGTCGGAGACGCGTCCGGTGAAGGTTACGCATTCCGAAAGACCCATCGCTTCCGCATCGGTAGCCAGGCCCTTGGCGCTTGGGCCACCACCGACCAGAACGAACTGAATGTCATCGCGGCCCATCTGGTTTTTGATGTACGCAACGGCATCGAGAAGGATATCGACGCCTTCCTGGGCACCCATGACGCCAACGTAACCGACCAGATATTTCCGGCCCTTCTTGAGCGACTGGTTGGGTTCGACGGCGACGAAACGAGAAAGGTCGGGACCACTTCTAACAACGTAAATGTCGTCGGCTTTCTTGCCGCCACGCACCTGGGCGATTTCCCGGTAGCTCTCATTTGTCGAGATGACGACACGCGCGCTTTTGAAAGTGATCCATTCGAAGCAGCACATCAGCCTCCAGAAGAAGCCACGTTTTTCGTATTTGGCTTCGTAGAGCTCGGGATTGATGTCGTGGTGATCAAAGATATAGGGGACGCCAAAAAGCCGGAACTGCAAGGCAACCAGGAAAATAAGATCCGGCGGATTGCAGCCGTGAACCGTATCGAAGCCGTGACGGAAGAAAATCTTCCAAGCCAGGACAGTTTCCCAAAAGAGCGCAACTCCATATTCCAGCAGGTAGCCCAGCGCACCGCTTGCATCAAGCGGAAGCGGGTGCCGGTAAACGTGGATGCCTTCGATGCATTCGTAGCGTTCCGTGAAGCCCTTTCCTGTCGGGCAGATGACGCAAACCTGTGCACCGGCGGCCGTCAAAGTTCGGGCTTCCTGCCAGACGCGACGGTCGAAGGGAACTGGCAAGTTCTCCACGATGATCAGCACTTTTCGGCCTTTCAGGGGCAAGGCGCTGACGTCTGCTGCGTCATCAAGGGCTGTATCGAATGTTTCTTGAATTGCCATCGATTGCCTACTCTTGGTATTTCTCAAAGAGTCGGCCTCCGAAGAGGCCGATGAGGTTTTCTGTTTTTTCTCTAGTGCAAGGTATTTGTGTCAACCGTCTTTGTGGCTTTCACGTCTATCTTTGCCAAACTGCCGTTTGTATCGATCACCAGGTCGTATTCGGTGCTCTCTGCGTCTTCCTTCGAAACCATGATCTCGGAGATGGACGGAAGATGGGAGAAAGCATAGCCCATATTTTGCCCCAGCAATTGCGTCGGTTTGACGGCTGGATCGTAAATGCTGAGCTTGTAGCCGGCTGTGATCAACTTATGCGCAAGGTTAAGCTGAGGGCTTTCGCGCAGGTCGTCGCTTTCCGCCTTGAAGGCCAGTCCAAGCATGAGGATGTTTGCCTTCGGAGCAACATCGCGCGTAACATAATCGAAGATAAAGCGCTTATGCGCTTCGTTCGAACGCAGCAGTGAGTCGACCAGGTGATTGAAGGCGCCTACTTCCTCGGAGATATGCGCCAAGGCTCTGACGTCCTTGGGAAGGCAGGAGCCGCCAAACGGGCCGCCAGGACGCATGTAGTAAGGCGAGATGTTCAGCTTGGTATCCGAGACGAATATCTTGTGCACTGTCTGCGGGTCGATGTCGAGCTGGACGCAAACGCGCCCGATTTCGTTTGCAAACGCAACCTTGACGGCGTGCCAGGTGTTGTCGACGAATTTGGTAAATTCGGCTTCGCGATAGCCGGTGACGAACATCGGCGCATCGATATTCTTATAGAGTTCGGTCATGCGGTCCGACGGCTGGCCATTTTGGGTGCCAACAACGATCTTCGGCGGATTGAAGTAATCCTTGATCGCAACGGATTCACGCAGGAATTCCGGATTGTAGACAATTTCTACCGCCCTGGCGAAGTCCTTGCCGAGATGGGCCCTGAAGATTGGCGCGATCAGCCCGTCAATGGATCCTGGCCGGATCGTGCTGCGGAAAACGACCGTTAGCGGCTTCTCGCGGGAGGGATCTACGCCAAGAGCGATCTGGCGCGAGACCTCTGCGATGAATGTCATATTGTGCGAGCCGTCAGCAGCGCTCGGCGTGCCGACACAAACAATCGCTAGGTCGCATTCCGAGAGCAATTTGCCCACCTGCGAAACAACAGTCAGGCGATTATCGGCCAGACCCGTCGCCAGCAGGTCGTCAAGCCCCGGCTCATAAATTGGAGAATGGCCCGAAAGAATGAGTTTTACCTTGTCTTCGTGAGGTTCCACGCCGACGATTGAATGACCTTCTTTGAGCAGGCATCCGGCACCTGTGAGGCCGACATAGCCAAGGCCAAAGATTGCAATTTTCATTCGCACGCTCCTGCTGTTTGTGACTTTGCGGCGATAGTCGAGAATTTACATCGATTACGCAACCGCAAAAAAATGAACGTTCCGTCGATGACCAATTTCGATCATGTTTGTATAGGGCATATGACATTTTCGAAATACCCCACCAAGGGATTTTTTTAAGTAAGCGCTGGGATTGAGGCAGCCAATCTGCAAAAAATCCTTTATATTCAGAGACATAATGTGCGCCTTTGCGTTGAGTTGAATTAATTTTTACACGTTGACTGTGCCGATTCGGCATGGTTCCGAGCGCGCCGAATTCTCCGGGACGGGAAGTGTGCGATGCAGCAAATGAACGGCTGGCTGCCTACAAAACCACGAGCAATACATCCGAATGAGGCAAGCATCGGGAGGATGCACCCAAAAAAGGCCGCATAGGGTAATCGTGTTTTGAACTCAACTTTCAGGGTAGGTGCTGCTGACGTCAAAGCAGCCTTCTGCCTATTTCAAACCTCTAAAAATCGGGGGAATCGGAGCCGATTCGGCTGATGACCACTTGGATAGGCCGATGGCTTGTGGCGCAGAAAAATGAACGCCTTCCTTCTGGTATTATGGTCAGAAACGTCCCGAGATCTATCGCCCGGTTTTTTCTCAACCGCTTGCTACTGCAACGGCAGAGTCCTCCGTTTCCGGTCAATTCCTTGGGTATGGCGCCTATTTCCCTAAGTCGCGGCTAGTCGATGGGTGTCTAATATTAGGGGTTCCTTCAATTAAAAACCGAGCCCGCTCAATGGTGGCATTGGGAAATACAAGGTAAATCGTAAGGCCTCGCACCTATGACACTATCATGAAAGTATTTCATGGCTTCTGAAGCCTCTAAACGCAGTGTTTGAGCATGCAATTTTAACGGGAGAACGTGAGTTAAGTATATTTTTGCAATAGGCATTTTTGCTCGCCGTCAGGGTTTACAATATATTAAATATCCAATACTCAAGTCGGCGAAAGCGAGTAGCGCTTCAATATAAATGTGTTGATTTTGTTTCAAGGGGAGAATTTAAATGGCATACGTTCTGGGTACCAGTTCAGACGACACTCTCAAAGGTTCTGCTTTAGCCGATGAGATCCGTGGACGTGACGGTGCTGACGTTATCTATTCTGGCAACGGTGGTGATAAGATACTCGGAGGCGACGGCAACGATTTTATCACCAGCGGCAACGGTGTAGACCACATTTACGGTGGTGCCGGCGACGATGCTATCAATTCCGGACAGGGCGACGACGTTATCTACGGTGGCGATGGCAATGATGTCGTTGTCTCCGGCGAGGGTAACGACATCGTTTTCGGCGGTACTGGTGCCGACAAGCTTTATGGCGGCGCTGGCAATGACTATCTGAGCGGCGGCGACGACAATGACATCGTCCGTGGCGGCATCGGCGATGACCGCATCAACGGAGACGCGGGCAACGACCGTGTCTATGGCGATGAAGGCAACGACATCGTCCACGGCGGCGACGGCAATGACTATGTCTACGGCGGCGTCGGTAACGATAAGGTCCTTGGCGACGACGGCAATGATTTCGTCTACGGCGGCGATGGCGATGACAGCGTCTATGGTGGCGCTGGCAACGACTTCCTTTTTGGCGGCGCAGGTAACAACTATCTCGTTGGCGGGTCGGGCAACGACACCTTCGTTTTCGAAAACGGCTCGGATCGAATCGCAGACTTCACCGTTGGTGAGGACAAGCTGAAGTTCGGCGCCTTCGGCGTCAGCCAGTATAACTATGCCTTCATCCACGATCATATGAATCAGGTCGGTGCAAACACGGTCATCACCCTTGATCCCGATCACGTGATAACGCTCGAAAACGTTAACATGGCGGACCTTCACGCCTCCGACTTCCTGTTCGCATAATCACTGATCGGCACCCTTGTGCCGGTTTGTATGGTTTATGCTCCAACGTCTTTCTCAAGTCTGACGTTTTCCTGGAAGCAGCATTTGCAAAAAGGGCATATCTCGAGATATGCCCTTTTTTATTGTCATGAGATGTTTGTTGCCAGTCTATGGTGGCTTCGTGAACCGGGATTGCCTCAGCAGGTGTCGCAGCGTGCATCTGACACGAACTGCCGCGGGCGAAGCGTCTCCAGCCATCACGCTGACATATATTTCTTCGATATTGCGCCAGCGTTCGGGTGCGACGTGCCCTGTTTCGAACTCTTGACGGCATGGAACAAACCATGGAGGATCGCGGGAGGTGCTGGGGCAACCTCAGCAAAAGTGCGCAGCGGTGCGTCCGGAATTACATGAAAACAAGAGATGGAGCATTTCCGCGGCTCGGAGAAAAACGGAAATGCTCCAGCGTCAGGCATGACGATCCATCAAATGTTTCGACCTTGTTGCAGCAATTCAAGGCGTCATCACTCGACATTTGGCGGACAGGAAAACGGGGTCTTCCGGCAGCTGGATCCGGGTTGTTAAATGCCAAGTCTGAGACTGATTTTTCAGGTTCAATAGGAAGGGTGCGCGTGATTTTCGCTGAGATTAGACTCGCGGTTGAAGTGGAAGCGGTGAATGGCATTTAGAGCAATCTATATAGCGTCGTTGATATTGTTGGTCTTCAATATCGGTGGGGCGCTGCACTTCTCAGGCAGCAATGCGGTCGAAAAGACTGCTTTTTTGCTGGCCGCTTTGGCAATTCTTTTGCGAAAAGGGGCGGACAAGAGCATCCTATTCCTTCTTGTCGGGCAGATATTTCTTGTTTTTGTTCTTGCCGCCGCGACCCCTTATAAGGGTTTCAGCTGGTCGATCTTTTTTGCCTCGCTCAATCAGATTATAATTTTGTTTGCGCTATTGGCAGGCAGAACCGGATTTCGGGATCAACAAGCGATTTGGAAGGCGACCGCATATCTACCTCTCTTATGCGCGGTCTTGGGATTTGCCTATCATTTTACGGGCATGAAGCCGATGACCGCGATCGAGTTCGCGACAGGTCTTTCCCGGTATTTGGGCTCCTTGTCTGCGGCCGCCTTCACGTCGGCGTTGGGTATGTGCGGCGTATTTGCGGCGGTACAGCTCGTGCTCGGGGGCCGGAAAGCTTACGCGATACTGGTTGTCGTCAATCTGCTGGTTCTGCTTGCAGCTGGTGGCAGAGCGACCTTGGCTGTCTGCGTCGTGGTGACAGGGGCTTCAGTTCTCATCCAGCGAGGAATCACAATTACGACCAAATTGTCATTGGTCGTTTTAGGCTCGGTAGGCGGGCTCGCTATATTGGCTATTTTCTGGAAGAGTTTCGCGACCCGACTTGCCCAAAGTGGCGACAACGGTCGATTTATCATGTGGGACTACCTGCGAACCGTCATTGCCGAATTTCCGTATACGGGCATTGGCTTCGGACATCAGTTTTTCATCACGCCACACGAAGTTGAGATCCTCACTGGTTCTGCCGCTGCTCATAATGATTACATTCGGCTGTCTGTCGAACTCGGCACTCCTGGCATGATCATCTTTTATGTGCTGCTCACTGCCGCAGTGCTCAAGGCAAGTTTCCGAGGCCGGCGACCGAATGTCGTTGCCATCTTGGCGTATGCAGGGTTCCTGTTTTTGTCCAACTCCGATAATGCTCTGTCATCGCCGCTGGAATTTCCTCTGATATTCTTGGCGTTGCTTTCGCGGCATGAAAAACCTTATCCGCGAAAGCTCATCCAGACTCGAAGTTTGCCGCAAATGCGAAGAGGCAGTCGTCCGGCTGCGACGGTTTCGCAAGGGGGATGATCAAAGGAGCTCAGGCAATCTGCGGTCTGCTAGAGGCTGTTTTGCGATGGCTTGAAAGATGCCTGAGACCGATTGCTTGCTTCAGCCTGGAGCGTTAAGAGGCGACGGGGTTAGTCGTGACGTATCCATCCGGCGAAGGCCGCGCGGCTTATGATTTCGGCTCGTCCGCCATGATGCGTTCGATTTTTTCCTGATCGCATTGCTCGTCAACAAGGAACTGCCGAATACCGCCGTCCGAGGTGCGGATATCCGCGAGGAACTCCTTCAAGCTTTCGATGCCCTGGTCGGTGAAGGTCGTGATGCCCTCCTCGCTGCCGTCATGAGCATGGATCATCTCGCCATAGTCGATGTTGTCGGAGTTGCTGGCGACTGCCTGAAGGAGTTCGAGGTTCTCGCCGATCAGCGTGGCGACGTAGTCGATCGTGTAGACATGCGTCGGGCGCGCCATCAGGCCGCCCTCTGCCGGGTGCTGCCAGCGGCGGTCCAGTTCCACGGCAACAGTTCCGGCAGCCGTGATACGGATATACCGGGCATACGGGCGAGCACGTCCGCCAACCAGGCCTGAGGATCGATATCGTTCATCTTCGCCGTGACGATCAGGGAATACATGAAGGCAGCACGCTCACCTCCGCGCTGGGAGCCGGCGAACAGCCACGCCTTTCTTCCCAGAGCAATACCGCGCAGAGCCCGTTCGGCAGCATTGTTCGAAAGGCAAAGCCTGCCGTCGTCGAGGAACCGCGTGAAGGCCTCCCAGCGTCCTTCCTTCTCGAACATATAGTTGATCGCCTTGGCGACGGGATTGTGCCTCGACATCTCGGCACGCTGAGCCATGAGCCAATCGTGCAGTTCTTCAACGAGCGGACGCGCATGTTGCTGCCGCGCTGTGAGCCGATCCTCGGCAGGCATTCCGTTTATGCTGCGCTCGATGTCGAAGAGCGCATCCATACGGGCCACGGCCTCAAGCGCGACGGGCGATATCTCGTGGGCAGGTTTGCCCTTGCGCACGTTGCCGGCGATGTCAGCGAGTTCGAAGAACTTGCGTCGCGCATGGCTCCAGCAGAGCGCGCTTTTGACCGGCGCGGGGCGGCGGTCGGCACGATAGAGGTCGTTGTAGCCGCCATAGGCATCGGCCTGCAGTGTGCCCTGCCATCCGGCAAGATGCGTGTTGGGATGGGTCTTCTCGCGATCGGGAGAGAAGTGGAAGAGCGCCGCGGGAGGCGCGCCGCCGGCGAAGGGACGGTCATCGCGCACATAAGTCCATAACCGTGCCTGCCTTGTTGCTCCCCTGGCCAGAAGCGGCACGGTGGTGTCGTCACCATGCAGCCGCTCGCCGGCCAGCACATGGGCGCGGATCAGATCATGGATCGGCTGCAGCGCCGTCGCGCAGGCTCCGACCTGATCGGCCAGCGTGGAAAGACTGAGATCGACGCCTTCCCTGGCGTAGCGCTCAGCCTGGCGGTTCAACGGCTGATGTTGGCCGAACTTCTCAAACAAGATCGTCGCCAGCAGGTTCGGTCCCGCCCATCCCCGCGGGGTCGCATGGAAGGGCGCCGGTGGCTGGCTGATCTTCTCGCAATCCCGGCAGGTGAACTTCTCGCGCACCGTCTGGATCACCTTCCACTGGCGCGGGATCGCCTCCAGCGTCTCGGTGACGTCCTCTCCCATCTTGACGATCCGGGCTGAGCCGCAGCAGGTGCAAGTCGATGGGGCTTCGATGATCAGGCGCTCCCGCGGCAAGTGCTCGGGAAACGGCTTGCGGACCGGCCGACGGCGTTCGAAGGCGGAGACATTTGTGATCTTCTCTGCCATGCGTTCAGCCGCGATCTCATCCTCGGTGGCGTCGGCCTCGAGTTCTTCGAGCTGCAATTCCATCTGGTCGATCAGCCGGGCGCGCCGTTCCGAACTCTGGCCATATTGCTCGCGGCGCATTTTGGCGATCTCGAGCTTGAGGTGCCGGATCATTGCCTCGGAGGTCGTTACGACGGCGCGCACCTGCGCGAGATCGGCCTCGGCGGAGGCGGCACGCGCTTCCGATGCCGCAAGCGCGGCGCGCAGTCTGGCTATCTCCGAAGCAGCGTCGTCCATAGCCGAAAGCTACCATGCCGCATGTCGAAAGCCCAACAAAAACAGAGTAATGCAGGCGATCAGCCTGCCTTCGAAGGCCGCTGCGTCCAACGAGGATTGCGCCAGTCGATCCCTTCCAGGAGATAGCCCAGCTGCGCCGACGATACAGACACGGCGGAGCCGCTTGGGCTGACCGGCCAGATGAACTTGCCGGCCTCGAGGCGCTTTATGTAAAGCGACATGCCGACGCCGTCATGCCATAGGACCTTGATCAGATCACCCTTGCGCCCCCGGAAGCAGAAGACTTCGCCGCCATGAGGATCACGGCCAAGACCTTGTTGCACCTTCAGCGCCAGGCTGTTCATGCCACAACGCATGTCCGTCACCCCGCCCGCGATCCACACCTTCACCCCGGCCGGAAAGGCGATCATGACCCATCCACGACGGGCAACAGGCGGGCAAGAATGGTCGGATCAAGCGAGGCCGGGATCGTCAGCCGTCGGCCGTTCGGCAGGCCGATCTCGATCGTCTTGTCGTCTTCAGATCGCGGCGGCGAGACCACCTCGCAAGATGCCGCCGCCGGTGGCGAAATCGAAAGTGGCACGAAGGTTGTTGGCGCGGAACCACTCAGAAGCCCGCTCCGATATTGACGACGCCAGGCCGTCAACAAGGACCGCGACAATCCATAACGCCGCGCCGTCGCCGAGCCCTGCCGAAATCCCTGCAGACTTTCCTCGACGATCCGAACCTTCTCCGCGTCAGACCAATCCCGCCGACGACCAAGATCGTCGGCGGACAAGACCTCAATGGGGGAAATCACTGTAGCGCATGACATAAGCCATGGACTTAAAGCCAATCACCAGATCAGGGCAGACGGCCTTCGGCGAATGGATACGTCGTGACCCGCGGCGGCACTCTTATATGGAAATGCCTCTCATCTGGTCGATGACATTTTGCTTGGCGAGCAGCATGCGACCCTTGACACGACCACACGGAACGCAGTGTGGTTTATTCCTTCTCCCGATGTTCAAAGTTGGTTTAACGGCGAGAAATATCTGTCCTAGGCGTGAATGCAAACATCATCCTTCGGCACGGTGATGCGCGCCCGCATACTTGCACTTTCCTGGTAGCAAAGATTTTTTCGCCGGTCGTTTCAGAGAGATCCCGATCCTCGGTCATAGAAATGTCGAGCTTGCGGTGATCTCTCGTGCGTCGATCAGTTAAGGGTAAAAGGTGTTTTGCTGTGAATTTGCGATCATATCTTACGTCAATCACTCGCCGTCGCTTTTTGACTGGAACATTGGCCGCAACGGGTGCCGGTCTCGTTGGAAACTCTTATGCATTAGCCTCGTCCTCATCTCGTGCGTTACCGTCTCTGCCGCTCAAGACCGGCGCGAAGGTCATGGCAATAGGACATAGCTTCGTCGCCAACAGCGGCTATACCGTAATTTATCCTGGAAGCCCGACGCCGCGCATCGATACAGTCACCGCGAACTGGCTCGGAACCATCGGGCCGCTTCGCAACATAGATAACCGTTTCAATCTCGATTGCTGGTACGATCCTAAAGTTCCGACTGCGGCCTCCCCGACTGCAAGGCTCGCTGGGGCGATATCGGGCCGTGGCGGAGAGCACATGCCGCAGACTTTGGCGCGATTGCCGTGGTGCCTCGAGCGGAAGCCGGATATCGTTCTCCTGGATATTGCGACCAATGATATCGCAAGCGATAACCTCACCCTGGAAAAGGCAATCGAACGTTATGAGGCCTTGTTGAAACCTCTCCGGGATGCAGGGGTATGGGTTATCTGCCTGCTGCCCGTTGATAGAATAGGCAAGACGAAAGGGACTTGGACGGCAGACGACGCTCGGCACGTGCTTAACAAGGGCCTTACCGAATATCTGGTTTCGATTGGCAGCCGCGAAGGTATCAGGATCGTGGATGATCGTGACGTGCTCGCGAAGGCAATTCAGCAAGGTATCGCTATTACCGAAGACGGCGTTCACCTGAATACCGACGGACAGTGGCTGCGCTACTCTGTGCTCCTGCCGATATTGCGCGATATGGTGACGGAAGGCGACTTCTATAGCAGGGATGTGAAGTTGGCCAACCTGTCGCCGCTTGGCGGTTTCTCGGGAGGTGCCGGAAAGCGGTCAGGTGTGACTGGCGTTGTCGCAGATGGCCTTGTGGCAAGACGCGGCAGCGGTCAGAATGACACGATCATGGGATCAAAGGAGCCTCTAGCTGACGGTATCGAGAGGCAGATATTCACGATCAACCCGGCAGCTAACGCCAACAACTCTCGAGTGTGTACTTTGACGCTGTCTTGGGCCGATATGGATCTTGAGAAACTCGGTCTCCAGGAGGGGGATTGGGTTGAGGCGGGCTTCGATTATGAATTATCGTCTAGCAATAGCTGGCTCGGGCTGGAGTTTAGCCTTGAAGCGAATAGCCGCCCCGCGATATGCCGTTATTCAGCGGTTGGCGGTATGGTCGTGCGTCTCAACACCACGCAAGATGGACCGCAATTGACGGCGCCATTGTCTGGGCGGGCAACCATACCGCGGTTTAAATTGCTTGGAACTGATGATGTTGCAGCTCCGGCGGATTATTTCCGAAGCTCGCTGCGGCCAATCCGCCTTCACTGGAACAAGAACGCGACAGAGACGCTTGTCGCGAAATTCTCTCCAATCATCATCCGCAAAAGCACAGATCCCCGCCCTGCCTGGAATCTGTGATCTTATCGGTCTTGCGGTATCACCTCAGCTAAAGTTCGATCCTGAATAAGACCTTTTCGCACATTTCCAGGAGGCTGTTTGGTCGATAACCCTTTGACGCCTTCAATCTCGGCCCACGCCGCTTTAGCAGAATGCTTGTTTAGGTCGCTGGAAATGGGATGCGACAATGGGGACATCGTTGTCGTGGGCAAGCTTCGGGAGCTCAGCCGTTGCGGACGTCAGCGTGCCAATAAACCCGGCTTTTCGAAATGAAGTAGCGAGTCTCACCTTTTTTCGGGTTTCTTGCCGACAGCAAAATAGCCGAAGCCATATTTGGTCACTTCGTTGACCGGATAAATGTTTCTAAGGTCAACGATAACCGGCTTTTTCATGATGGTCTTGAGGCGCTTGAGGTCGAGTGCGCGGAATTCGTCCCATTCAGTGACAATGACGATTGCATCGGCACCCGCGGCGATCTCGTATGGATCGTTGCCATAGATGACCGGGCCGAGCATATCCTTTGCCGCGTCCATGCCCTCTGGATCGTAGGCATGCACCGTTGCGCCACCGTCGAGCAGAGCCTGGACGATCGTGATCGACGGCGCATCGCGCATGTCGTCAGTGTTCGGCTTGAAGGTAAGGCCGAGGACGGCAATCTTCTTGCCACGCACGTCGCCATCGCAGGCGGCGATGACCTTGCGGCCCATCGCGCGCTTACGATTGTCGTTGATCGCAACGGTCGTCTCGATCAGGCGTACCGGGCTGTCGAAGTCCTGCGCGGTCTTGACGAGAGCGAGCGTATCCTTGGGGAAGCATGAGCCGCCGTAGCCGGGTCCTGCATGCAGAAACTTGTCGCCGATACGCTTGTCCATACCGATGCCTTTGGCAACCTTCTGGATGTCGGCGCCGATCTTCTCGGAGAGGTCGGCAATCTCGTTGATGAAGGTGATCTTCATCGCCAGGAAGGCGTTGGCGGCGTATTTGATGAGTTCGGAGGTGCGGCGTTCGCAGAAATAAAGCGGGGCTTCATTGAGGTAAAGCGGGCGGTAGACCTCGCGCATGACCTCGATGGCACGTGCATCCTCAGTGCCGATCACGATACGATCGGGGCGCTTGAAGTCGGTAATAGCCGCACCCTCGCGCAGGAATTCAGGATTGGAGACGACGGAAATATCCTTTTCCGGAAATTCATCTCGGAAGATCCGTTCGATTTCGTCCCCGGTACCGACCGGCACGGTGGATTTAGTCACGACGACTGTAAATCCTCTCACCGCGGCGGCGATCTCTCGCGCCGCTGCATAGACATAGCTCAGGTCCGCATGGCCGTCTCCGCGGCGGGACGGCGTGCCGACGGCGATGAAGACCACGTCGGCTTCGCCAACGGAAGGGGCGAGATTCCTCGAGAAATCGAGGCGGCCGGCGCTGCGATTCTGCTGGATAATGGCTTCGAGGCCGGGCTCATAGATCGGCACTTCGCCCGCTTCAAGAGCGTTTATCTTGGCTTCAGATTTGTCGACGCAGGTTACATGGTGGCCGAAATCTGCAAAGCAGGCACCCGAGACGAGGCCAACATAACCCGAACCAATCATCACAATGCGCATGGCGTAACCTTCGTTCAACAAAAAGTGGTCCGACCATCAAGGCGGACCACTATCCGTTACAGGGGCGGGGAACCAAGTTCAAGACCGCCAAAAAGCTTAGGTTCAGGTTCTGCCGAACTCGTCGACGATACGGATGATATCGTCTTCGCCGAGATAAGAGCCCGTCTGAACTTCGATGAGTTCCAGCAGAATCTTGCCGGGATTTGCGAGGCGATGGACCTCACCGAGCGGGATATAGACCAACTCGTTTTCGCGCAGCATCTGCACATTGTCCCCAATCGTAACTTCGGCGGTTCCCTTCACCACGATCCAGTGCTCGGAGCGATGATGGTGCTTCTGCAGCGACAGTTTCTTGCCGGGCGTTACGAAGATACGCTTCACCTGGAACCGATCGCCATTGAAGATCGAGGTGTAGCCGCCCCACGGACGATAGGATGTGGGATGCGTCTCGGTCAGCTTCGACGTCTTCTTCTGGCCGGCAAGCAGCTTGACGAGCTTGCCGACTTCCTGGCTCTCCTTCAATGGTCCGACATAAACAGCATCTTCGCTGGCGATGACGGCGACATCGTCCATGCCCTGGACGGCGAGGTGAACGCCATGGGTCATGACGAGCGAGTTGCGGGTGTTGACAACAGTCGTGTTGGCGGCCGCGATGTTACCGTTTTCATCCTGAATGCCGGTTTTCCATACCGCATCCCAGCTGCCCATGTCCGACCACCTGAAGGCGGAGGGCACGACCACCGCCTTGGACGTCTTTTCCATGACTGCGTAATCGATGGAGATGTCGGGGCTCTTTGCGAAGTGTTCGGCATCGAGACGCGTGAAATCGAGATCACGCGTTGCTTTGGATAGCGCCTTGTCGGCTGCCTTCAGCACATCAGGTGCATATTCCTGCATTTCGGAGAGCAGTTCGGCAACCGGGAACATGAAGATGCCAGAATTCCAGTAAAAGCCACCGGCGGCCAGCATTTGCTCGGCCTTCTCGCGTGCCGGCTTTTCGACGAAGCGCTTGACCTCGTGCGCGCCGCTGGGAAGCTGCTTGCCGACCTCAATGTAACCATAACCGGTCGCCGGCTCCGTGGGCGTGATGCCGAAAGTGACGAGCTTGCCCTTGAGAGCGGCGTCTCGCGCCGTGCGGATGGCGTCGAAATAGGCTTCGTCTGCCAGGATTTCATGATCGGACGCCAGCATCTGGATGATGGCTTCCTTGCCGAATTGCTCGGAGGCCAGGCTTGCAGCCGCTGCCACTGCAGCAGCAGTGTTGCGGGCAACCGGCTCCAGCAAGACCGCGGCAAGCGGAATATCGAGTTCGCGGGCCTGTTCGGCAACGAGGAAGCGAAAGTCCTCATTCGTCACAATAACGGGGGCTTCGTAAAGCACGGGATCGGAAACGCGGACCAGGGTTTCCTGAAAGAGCGTCTTGTCCCCAACAAATTGGATGAACTGTTTCGGCGCGGTTGCGCGCGAGAGGGGCCAAAGGCGCGTGCCCTTGCCGCCAGCCATGATCACGGGGACGATTTTCTGTGTCATCGGATACTCTTCCTTGAAATGAACGGCCAGGTTTGTCGCATGCTTACCGGGCTTCTGCCCAGCGCTTAATTCGGGTCAATCCCGCATTCAAAAGTTCTAAGGCAGCTGCCTCTCCTTCGGCTTCCACGTAGCAACGCATTTCCGGCGCGTTGCCGGACGGACGAAAATGAATGATGCGGCCATCACGCAACGTCACGCGCAAGCCGTCAATATCGCTTTTCGAACCGACCTCGCCAATCGGCTGCAGGAATTCTGCGAGATTAGCGTCGGATCCACGCAGGTAGGTCATCAAGGCTGCGCTGGTTTCGACGGGGAAATTCTCAAGACGGTCGGCCGCCGCAACGGGCAGTTTGTATGAGGCCGCAACGATCGAAAGCGGCTTCTTGCGGATTGCGGCGAGTGAAAGCGTTGCCAGCATCGGCAAGAAGCAATCGCGCGTGGGCAATGCTCGCACGCTGCGGCCGTTGATATCGAAGGGCGTTGCCGTCAGGAGCCCGCCATTCGCCTCGAAGCCCATCACGAGGTCCTTGCCTGCGGCAACGGCCTCTTCCATGCCGGCGATAACGAAGGGAGAGCCGACACGGGTGCGAATTACTCGGAAAGATCCTGCCGCTTCAATTCCCGAATTGGAGGTGACCGGCGTGACGACGGTACCGGCGCCGAGGAAATTGGCGGATATCAATCCCAATAGGTCTCCGCGCAACGGCGTTCCGGTTTCGTCGGCAACCAGCGGGCGGTCACCATCGCCATCGGTGGAAACAATCGCATCAAGGTCATGTGTGGAGGCCCAACTCTTTAGAAGGGCGATCGTCTCTTCGGAAACGGCTTCGGTGTCGACGGGAATGAAGGCTTCGGACCGACCAAGGGCGACGATTTCGGCGCCATAATGGGCGAGAACATCGACCATCAGGTCACGGGCGACCGTGCTGTGCTGATAGATGCCGATCCTCATACCTAGAAATGCGCTTGCCGGCAGGAGTGCCGCATTGCGCTCGAAGAAGAGCTGCAGACACGGCGCAGAGTGATTCTCCACGGCGGCCGGCGCGCTCACCACAGCCTCGCCGGAGGTTTCGATTTCGGCGGCAAATCGGGTAATTGCTGCTTCGTCCGTTTTGTCGATCTCGCCGTCGGGACGATAGAATTTGATGCCGTTGCGGTCCGCCGGGATATGCGAACCCGTTATCATCAGGCAAGCGGCCTTTCTTTCGAGGCCGTAAAGCGCAAGCGCCGGTGTCGGGACGGTGCCGCAGTCGAGAACTTTGAAGCCGAGGCTTGCAAGCGCGCCGGCGCAGTTACCGGCAATCTCCGGGCTGGACTCCCGGAAATCACGGCCGATCAGGATGACATCGCCCTTTGCGGCTTTGTTGCTCTGCAGCAAATATTTGCCGAAAGCCATGGCATAAAGCGCCGATGCGCGTCCCGTGAGATCCACCGAGAGGCCGCGAAGGCCGCTTGTCCCAAACTTCATACGAAACACCCTCGCGCTGTGAGCAACCGATTTCTACTGTGCTGATTTGCTTAGGTAAACAGCAAAATTAGGGCATAGTCAAAACGGCAGGCGGCATAGCAAAGTATTGCCATCATTTGCGTATCGTTACCAGCACTTTTGGTAATGGTAGAGAATTTCCATTTTATGACAGCTGGAACACTCTTCGCATCTGCGAGATGGCAAGGCATAGGGTCGCAACGGCCGCGTATTGTGGCTCTGCGTAATTTTGCTAGAACGGTTTTCGTACATAGGCTGCATCGATCCGGGAGGTTGGCGTCGTGAACGACACGTCAGTGACTCTTGAAGAGAGTTGGAAAGCGGCGCTCGCCGGCGAGTTCGCAAGTCCCTACATGCAACAGCTCAAGATCTTTCTCGTGGAGCAGAAGCAGCTTGGCAGACGGATTTTCCCGAAGGGCAGGGAGTATTTCCGCGCCCTGGATCTGACGCCGCTTGCGAAAGTTAAAGTCGTGATTCTCGGACAGGATCCCTATCATGGCATCGGCCAGGCTCACGGGCTCTGCTTCAGCGTTCGCCCCGGCGTGCGTATTCCGCCGTCGCTCGTCAACATCTACAAGGAGATGGAGACGGATCTGGGAATTCCGCCGGCACGGCACGGTTTCCTGGAGCATTGGGCACAACAGGGCGTGCTTCTGCTCAACAGTGTGCTGACGGTGGAGGAATCTCAGGCCGCCTCGCATCAGGGCAAAGGCTGGGAGCGTTTCACCGATGCCGTGATCCGCAAAGTGAACGACGAATGCGAAGCCGTCGTTTTCATGCTCTGGGGCTCCTATGCTCAAAAGAAGGCGGCCTTTGTCGATGCAAGGCGGCATATGGTGCTGAAGGCGCCACATCCGTCGCCGCTGTCTGCCCATAACGGTTTTTTCGGATCCCGGCATTTCTCCAAGGCGAATGCGTTTCTGCAGTCGCATGGCCGTGAACCTATTGATTGGCAGCTTCCCGTCAATCCTTGAACGCTCTCGCATTGTCGTTCACAGAATGGAGACAATGCGTGTCGGCTTGCCGGACTATGAGAACCGGCTCGAAAAGCTCATCTATGACCCATCAAAAGCCCGCCTGTTGCGGGCAGAAAGAGGTCTCAAATGCTCGATCAAATCAAGGGTCTGCACCACGTCACATCGATGGCGGAGGACGCCCGGACGAACAACCAGTTCTTCACCAATGCGCTGGGCCTGCGCCGCGTCAAGAAGACCGTCAATTTTGACGCTCCGGACGTCTATCACCTCTATTACGGTGACGAAACCGGTTCCCCGGGCACGATCATGACCTACTTCCCGTTCCCGAAGATGGCGCAGGGTCGTCCGGGCACCGGTGAAGTCGGTACCACGGTCTATTCAGTTCCGCAGGGCTCGCTCGGCTTCTGGAGCGATCGCCTGACGAAGCTCAATGTCACCGGCCTGAAGACGGAAGAATCGTTTGGTGAAAAGCGCCTGAATTTCGCTGGTCCCGATGGCGACGGCTTCGCGCTTGTCGAGGTCAAGGACGATACCCGCGCTCCCTGGACGCATGGCGGAGTCAGCGAGGATCATGCCATCCGAGGCTTCCACTCCGTTGCGATGCGGCTGAGAGATGACGGCGCCACGGCCGAACTTCTGAAGTTCATGGGTTATGAGGTTCAGGAAGAACATGAGGGCGTCAAGCGTCTCATCATTCCAGGCGGCAATGGCGCGCATCTCGTCGATCTCGAAACCATGCCCAATATTGCCCGTGCGCTCCCGGGTGCCGGTTCCGTCCACCATGTCGCTTTCGCCGTTGAAAACCGCGAAAAACAACTCGAGGTGCGCAAAGCGCTGATGGACACCGGTTATCAGGTCACCCCGGTTATCGACCGAGATTACTTCTGGGCGATCTATTTCCGCACGCCGGGCGGCGTGTTGTTCGAGATCGCCACCAACGAGCCCGGCTTCGACCGTGATGAGGATACGGCGCATCTCGGCGAAGCGCTTAAGCTGCCGCAGCAGCATGCCCATCTGCGGGCCCTCATCGAGCAGCACTTGCAGCCGCTCGAAGCCTAAGCGGAGGTAGGACGATGACGAACAATGGCTATGTGCACCGGCTGCATGCCGGTGCACCCGGAAAGCCCATCCTTTTTGTACTTCACGGAACGGGTGGCGACGAGAACCAGTTCTTCGATTTCGGCAGGCGCTTGCTGCCGGAAGCGACGATCGTTTCGCCGCGCGGCGATGTTTCCGAATATGGGGCGGCGCGCTTTTTCAAGCGAACCGGTGAGGGGGTCTATGACATGGCTGACCTTGCTCGGGCGACGGACAAGTTGAGTGGATACGTCCAGGATCTGGCGTCGGCACATGGCGCATCCAGAATTCTCGGGCTGGGATTTTCGAACGGCGCCAACATTCTGGCGAACGTGCTTATAGAGAAGGGCCTGTTCGACGCGGCAGCCCTGCTCCATCCGCTCATCCCTTTCCGGCCTCGCGCGAATCCCGATCTTGGCGGCCGCAGGATATTGATTACGGCAGGCCAGCGCGATCCAATTTCGCCAGCCGCGTTGACCGAAGCGCTTTCCGCCTATTTCGCGAGCCAGAAGGCACAAGTGCAGACGGAATGGCACTCCGGAGGGCATGACATCCGGCCGAATGAGATCGAGGTCATTGGCGGGTTCTTTTCGGATTTGGCGTGACCTAAAAATTATGCGGCGAAATTCGCCGCATAATTCATTTTAGACTCTCTCGAAAAGCACGCTTATGCCTCGTGATAGTAGGCGGAGTAGCGATTGTAATAGTACTCGCCGGAACCATAGGAGCGATAGAGCTTCAGCTTTTCCGTATCGACCTTGTTCAGCACGACGCCGATGCACTTCTGCATGAGCTCGGGCTGAACCGCGAAGGTCGTGCGAACAACGCGCCGTGATGTGCGGCCCCACTCGATGACGGCCAGCGAAGCATCGAGCATCGGGCTGATCGCACGGGCATCGACGACCGGTCCCAGCGGTGGCAGGTCGAGAACGATATAGTCGAAGTGCGCCTTCAACTCATCCAGCATGTTGACCATGATGGACGAGGAAAGCAGGTCAGAGGAGTGCGGCACACGGCGCTTGACGACCGCTGGCAGGAAGGCGAGCTTGGTCTTGCTGTCGAGCAGCAGCACGTCCTTTAGCGGCCTGCCTTCCAGCAATGCTTCCAGAATGCCCTGTTCCGCATGGCGGCCGATGGCGCGCGTCGCACCCGGGTTGCGAAGGTCGGCGTCGATCAGCAGCGTGCGTGAGCCCTGCATTGCAAGGAGTTGCGCAAGGTTGATGGCGATGGTCGACTTGCCCTCGCCCGGAAGGCAGGAGACGACGCCGATGACCTTGCTGCGTGAGCTTGGATTTTCCATGTCGACGGCGATCTTCGCGCTGCGCATCGTTTCGGCGAAGGCCGACAGCGGATGATTGACGACGTAATTGGTGATCCCGTTGCCGGTTTGCAGCCCGCGGGTCGACTCCAGCTCGCTGGCGCCGTTAGCGGCCTCCTTTGCGTCCACAGCAGGTACATGGCCGATATACTCAAGCGACAGGACCTCACGAACCTGTTCACCCGTGCGGAAGAAGCGGTCGCGGAATTCGCGGTAGGCTCCGATGCCGCCGCCGAAGAGCGAGCCAAGTACCAGCGCAAGAGCAAGCACCAGGGGCTTTTTCGGTGCGCTGGCGGATGTCGGTACCTGCGGTCTGGTAATAATGCGCGCTTCCGTGATTGGGAAGGACTGCTGTTGGGTTGCCTCTTGGTAGCGGGCGAGGAAGGTTTGATAAAGATTCCGATAAGTATCGGCGGTGCGTTCGAGTTCACGCAACTGAACTTGCGTTTCGCCCGCGGCGGCCGTCACGCTGGTCGCTTGTGTAACGTTGTCCTGAAGCGACTTTTCACGTGTTTGCGCAACCTGAAGTTCGCTTTGATAGCTTTCCGCGATTCGATTTAGTTCTTCGAACATCAACCGTTGATATTCGGCCATTTCGCTTCGCAAACGGACTGCTTGAACGTGATCTGGTCCCAGGCGGGCAGATATGTCCGCCTCGACCTTCGATGCCTCGAGATACTTTTTACGCAGATCGTTGGAAATCGAGTTATCAAGGACGTCGGTTACGATTGCATCCGTACGCTTGTTGTCGATGATTGATTTAACCCGGTCATATTTTGCTTGCGCCTTTGCCGTCTCGGCTTGTGCGGAGATAAGTTGGGTCGTCAATTCCGAAAGTTGTTGGTCGCTGAGAAGCTGGTATTGGCCGCCAGTGTTGAACAAGCCGTTTGCGGTACGGAATTTCTGGACCGCAAGATCGGACTCGAGTGCCTTTTGTCGCAGTTCGTCTATGCGTTCCTGAAGCCAATCACTCGCGCGTCGTGTCGCTTCGTATTTCGAGTTCAGCTTATCCACGAGGTAGGCATCAGCAATTGAGCCTGCAATCTTGGCCGCTAAATCTGGGGAGGTCGAGGTGTAACTTACAGAAAGAGCATAGGTGCGACCGATACGTTCGACATCCATATTGTCAGTGAGCTTTTGAGCCGCGTCACGCCGTTTGGATTCGACGTCATCGGCGTCGGCGTCATCGCTTGCAAACCAGGTGCGGAACTTAAGCAGCGAGCGAAGCATGCTGATCGGCGAGTTATCCGGCGAGGAAAATTCCGGGTTATCCAACAGCTTCAACTTGTCGATAACTGCCGAGCTGATTGTGTCGGAGTTGAAAAGCTCGACTTCGCTCAATACCGATGAGTCGTCCTCTACAGGAACTCCGGCGTTGGAGAGTTGGCTTAGGAGTTCGCTGTTGCCTCGATCGATGAGCACGCTTGTTGAGGCAGTATATTTTGGCACTGCGGTAACAATGTAGATAATTCCTAATACGAGAAATAGAAACGCGGAGAGTGCAACCGGACGCCATTGGCGTACCGCAATCGCAATCAACTTTTCAACATCGATAGTGCCTCGCGATTCAGAGTGCTCCCACTCGTCGTTCGCATGTTCCGTGACCTTATCTGGTGAAAGCAATCCGAGGCCTCCGTTGAGTTGAGTCATATCGGTAAAAGGTCTGTAGGTGCGCGTAATCAAATGCTTCCAGGAAGCCAATCGAAAGTCGGCGCACGCTACATGAAGGAGTAGCGTCAATCAATGTTTAAGCTCAAGCCGAGACAAAGCGCCCCGGCTTCAATGTCGTCAATTCGCATCAGGCCGCATTGACAACGTGTTTGCGCGGCGGTGATTTCTAGTGACTATCTTAGCATCCGGCAACGCCGCTGTGACACCCCAACTTGTCTGAATTTTATGAGAGGAATTTAGCTTTTTCTCACTGTCTGCATGTAGACTAGGCATGTATTGATGGATGGGTGATCGATTCCGTTCTCAGTGGAAGCCTGTAGTCCGTAGTCATTGTTAAGCCATTCTGGAGATATGTCGAGGTCGTTCGCAGGATAATCGTGGATATCGATAGTGTTAGGCTGGCGTATATTGTTGTTATCTCTTCCAATGTGGCGAATCTACTTTAACTATTCGTTAACCTGCATCTACAATCTGCGGAAGTTGTGAGGCTGTTTTATGCACGCAGTAAGCTCCAACTACGGTACGAGGTCTCGAGGATCAAAATAGAATGTCGAATTCCCACGTGAAGCGCCATCAAAGCTTTATAAAGCCAACTTTATTTGGGGTGTTTCAGAAGCTGATAGGTAAAGGCAGGACGCTGCCGGCGGTTCGCGAACAAACCCGGCAAAGGCTCCATTTCGATCCGGCTGATTTCTCTGCTATCTACGCTATCGGCGACGTGCATGGTTGCCACAGCAAGCTTCTTGAAGCAAAGCAGAAGATATTCGATGACTTTTCGAGATATACAGGCACCGCATTAATAGTAATGCTTGGAGATTATGTAGACCGCGGCATATCCTCTAAAGATGTCCTTGAGCACCTTAGCAAGCCAACCCCTGCCAATATTAAGCAAGTCGCCTTGTGCGGTAATCACGACGACGCGTTTCTGCGATTGCTGGAGGAGCCGGATTTGCTTCCGAGCTGGTATCGCTTCGCTGGCTCGGAAACGCTGAAATCATACGGGATCGACGTCGCCTATCTGCTGAAGCATGGCGACAATGGGGCGGTCGAGCGTGCAATCAACGATGCCGTACCAGCTCACCACAGAAAATTATTGGCTGAAATGCCGTCAATGCTCACTGTGGGAGATATCGTTTTCGTGCATGCCGGGATCAGGCCGGGTATTGCTCTGCCTGAGCAACGAGACCGTGATCTATTCTGGATTCGCGAACCCTTTCTGACGCGAGGCCCCGAGCTGCCTTTGCTTGTGGTGCATGGTCATACGCCTGTTGCTCAACCGTTTTTTGGTAATGGGCGCATCGCCATCGACACCGGCGCGTTCGCCACGGGTAGGTTGACTGTGTTGCGCATCGTGAACCGTCAAGCGGTCTTGCTGAATTGAAGCGGCGGCTTGCCCTACGGCAGTTTGTCAGGATTGAAGCCGAACCAGGTGAGTGAGCCCTTCTTGTTGGCTGGCAATTGTTTGGAGGCCTGCTTCACATAGGGCAGCAGGGCAGCGCTGATTCTGGTTAGTGCCGGCGCGACTTTCCGTGAATCTCCAAGCTTCAGGAGAAGGCTGACATCGCTTTCGACCGTTGTTCGCGCATTTTCAAGCGTTGCTACGTTCAGATGGTTCCAGAAATAGACACGGGCGAGAAGGGCGAGTTCGTCGGCGGGCGCGAGCCGGGCTGACATCGTCATCAGCCGGGCAATTGACTTTGGCTCTTGGGCGATTACGGCACGAACGATGGCAAGCCTGAGCCAGAGATTGCTGTCGGTTGGCAAGCAGGAGACGGCGTGGCGTATGTACCGCTCGGCGTCGTCTGCAGCCTTGGCCCAGGCGTCGTAGCCGGTGATCTCGTTGGCCGTGTCCAGCCTGTTCAGCACGAGTGTCGTGCCTGCCATGACGATATCCGAGCGGCAATAGTCGCCGGAGACGATTATATCGGTGTTGGCTGCCGTCCGGGCGACCGTTTCAGGGCTGATCTGTCCGGATTGTTCAAGTCTTTCCGCCACGAGAAAAATATCAGCAAAGCGCGCTGACTGCCTGATATCGGTAACGGCGAAGGCCAGCAATGCGATGGCCGTCAGACTAAAGAGGATAGATAGGGGAGAGGGAAGTGACAGCGCAACCGGGGCCGTGGCCCTTCGCCGCGTTTGTCCGCTTGCCTTGGCGCGCTGAGACATGTCCTATCGGTCCGACCTACTGCAGGAACGATCAGCTCCACTGCCGGCAATGGCTCGCGCGAGATAGGAGCTTTTCTTTAAATGTTGAAAGGAGAGGAGAGGCCGAACGGCCTCTCTGATAGCATTACGTGAATTTTGGAAGCGGACTAGATGCTGCCGCTGACAGAATTGTTGATGATAATCGTAAAATTGCCGCCACCTGAGGCGCCCGTCTGGAGCGAGCCCACGCCTGAGGCGTTCGTCTGGAGCGAGCCCCCGCTCTGGGTGGTGCCGCCGGCATCCGCGCCATCAGCCGGTCCACCCAAACCCGATGCACCAGGACCGCTGATATCGCCGCCACCTGCAGGGCCTGCGCCCGCGCCGCCGAGTGCTGCAACAGCGGTCTGGTTGGTCAGTGAAGCTTCAAATGCTGTACGGAAGCTACCGAGCGCCGGGTTGCTGACAATTGCCGCTGCGACAGCTGCCGCAATCTCGTCGGCGAGATCGGAATGCTGCGGACGGCAAACGTTGACTGCGCGCCCAAGGCCGGCGCCGATAGCTGCTCTTTGAGCATCCGTTGTTGCTGGGTTGGCTGCCAGCGTCAGCAGCATTGCCGTGACGTTCGTTTCGGTTGCTGCAAGATCGCGAACCGAGCCAGTGAGCACGCTGTCGGACGGATTGCCCGTGAGAATGCTTGCCGGCGTCGCGTTGAAGGCGTCCATCTGCGAGCCGCTTGCCGCGCCCGGACCCGAAAAGCAGTTGCCTGCAAAGGACGACGTCGCGAAGCAAAGGGTGCCTAATGCGAAGACAGCCGTACCTTTCAATGTATTCTTCCCTGCTTTTGCCATTCCCAGCCTCCAAAGATAACGGAGCTTATAACATAAGCTCCGATGAGCACCAGTCCGTTCAATGTCAGGTGCTCGAAGTATCGTTTAATATATTTAATTTCCAAGATCTTGGACTGCGTCGCGAGTATCGAGGGCATCGTTAGAAACGCCCCTGACCGTGGAGGTAACCGAGTTCAGAATGTCGAGGAACTTCACGAGCTCAACAGTGTGTGCGTTGGAGATATACATGACGTCCTTGTCCGCCATACGGAACTCCTGAACTGCGAAAAGGGTCGCCGGATCGCGCAGGTTTGCCCGGAAGATGACCGGCACCTGGTCGCTCTTAAAGCGGCTGGTATCGATATTCAGGCGTTGAAGAGTGCTGCGGTCGACCTTTCGATAGACCACGACTTCGCGCGGATCGGCCCGACTATCGAGGAGGCCGCCGGCCTTTGCCATGGCTTCGCCAAGGGTCAGGTTCGAATCCTCGAAGTCGATGCGGTTGTTGGTGCCGGAGGCGCCAAGTGCGATGAATGTGCGGCGCTCGTGCTCGACCGAAACCGTGTCGCCCGGCGCAAGGTAGATGTTTTCGGACGGGTTCTTCAGCAGAGTTTCGTAAGCGATGGTTGCCGTTTTAGCGCGACGCTGCAGCGTGACGTTGGTCTCGATATTCGGGGTCGTAAGGCCACCTGCCTGGGAAATCGCATCGAGAATGCGATCACCGGCCGGCGAGAGAACGATCTTTTGCGGATCATTGACGTCGCCGACGACCGCCACTTCCGAAGAGCGGCTCGTAATGGTCGTGAGAACGACCTGAGGCTCGATCGCACGGCTCGCCAGCTTGTCTTCGATATCCTGTTCGACTTCTTCCTTCATGCGGCCGGCAGCGGGAACGCGACCTGCATAGGGAATGCTGATCGTGCCGGCCTTGTCGATCGTCTGCTGAGGCAGAGTGATGTAGTTACCCGGACGGCTGCCTGCGTCGGACGGGATGAAGAGACCGCCGGACTGAGCTTCGAAAATTGAAACCTGCACGACATCGCCGAAGCCGAGCGGGATGTCCGGAGCGCCCCCGCGGCCACCGCCGAACCCACCCCGCAGAGTGCTTGACGGGATCTTGTCGAAATAGGGCAGAATCCCCTTGTTGAGATCGATCAGAACATAGTCGATTCCAACCTTGCGCTCGGGTGTCGTGACCTTAATTGCTGCATCGCGGTCGATATCCGTATGGTCCGGACCGGACCTAGGGAGAGAAGTGCAGCTGGAAAGCGCGATCAGCATCGATACAATGATGCTGCCGCGTCGAGTTACAGGAATGCCCATCGTGACCCTACTTGGTAATAGCACTAGCACCGTTTAGCCCGGTGGCAACTTAAATGACAAGTAAATATCGGACTTTGTCAGATACTGCATACCTAACAGAAGGTTATTGTGGCAATAGGGCAACATGGTTTGTTCCAGTTATGGTAAATTAGAGAGAGTTGATACGTTAAGATTCTGTGGTAATTCGCATACAACTCAAACGAATATTCTGATCTTCTTTAGTGGCGATTTTATGTGCAGTTGGCCTTTAAATCGTCATATTCCAAGGGATCTCCGCTGGGCGCTCGATTCTCACGCCGGATGGCAGGTCCTTCTTGTTTTCACTGACCCTTTCTTCGCGCCCGCAGCAAATGGAGATAGTCGTCGCGAGAAATGCGGTGAAGAATACGGCAAAACCGGGTATCTGAATCGAAAAGTCGACGGCGGAATGAACCGCCGTCAACAAAGTGCCTGAGCAACCCAAAATTGAGTAATGTCTGAGCCGACGGCGAGCCTGATAACCGCTCCAGAAGGCGCGCATGAGCACAAAGAAGATCAGGCAGACGACGATAGGGAATATTATTCCCAGTGTCAGAAAGCCCTCGAGGTAGGAGCTGTGCGCCCTGTCGACAATGCCGCCAATTCCGCAATCGGGCGTTCGAGAGGCTGAAAAAACCGTGCGGAATGTGCCGAATCCAGTTCCCTGCAGCCAGTTCTGCGAGAGGGCGTGTATCGTATCGGACCAGACGCAAAAGCGATCGTCATCGGTGCCTCGCTGGTCTGCACGCAGGATGGCTCTGCCGCCGAAAATAGCGGCGAAAACGAGAATAAGGGCGATCGCACTGGCTGCCGTTAACCAATTTCGGGTCACAGAGCTGCCCGCTTGAGGAAGCAGCCTGGAGCGTCTGCCCTTCCACTGTCGGGCGAGATAGGGGAGGTAGAAGATCGAGCCAAGGCCTGTTGCGACCAGTCCGGCACGGGACTGGGTGAGCATTAGCGCGGTCAGGCAAGAGAGGCCGAGGCCGGCAAAAAGCCAGAAGCCGATGCCCTCTTTGAAACTGCCTGATGGCGCGGATGAAAAGCCGAAATAGGCGCGGCCATTTTCCGAAGCAAATGTCGCAAGTATCAGAAAACTCAGCCCCAGGAAGGTCGCTGCCGTGTTGCGGTTGACGAAGACTGCAGTGAGGCTGTCGAGATAATAGCGCTTGCTTTCAGTCAGCAACATCTTCGGAAACAGCAGGAACTGGCCAAGACCGAAGAGCGAGATCATACCTGCGCCAACAGCAAGCACCATCAGGATACGGCGCGCCCGCTTGTCCGTATCTGCAACGATGAGGCCGGTCAAAAACGTCATGACAGGCAGCGCTATATACAGAAGCGAAGTGAGCGTGTCGGCCGGCGCAACTGATATAGTGTCTCTCGAGGCACCGGCGAGCGCGTTTGCATCCTTCCAGATCGGATTGATGAGAGATGGCCACGGGATGCGGATGGTCTGGATGACGATCCAGGCCGAGGTAACGATAAAGAGAAGCAGCACCCATACGAAGACCCAGTGAGCACGTCGGGGCTCACCGAAAAGCAGGAGTGCCGCAACGCTCAGCGCGAACATGCAGATCGCGACGGCCGCGAAAGGCGTCGCATCGACCAGACCGAATGGAATGACAGCAGCCAGCACCACCGTGCTGTAGAGGCCGGCAAGTATGGTCTTCAATCTATCCGTCACAGCCGCGGCCAAACTTTGAAAGGTCGGCCGCCCCTCCGGCGCCGCTGTGCTTGTCTCTGCAAGAATTCCGCGACTTTTGCAACCCTGCCCAATTCTGGTGCGACAATCGCCCCAAAATTGGTGGCGGCACATTCGATCGCTTCGAAAAAACGCAGTTCGTTAAAATTGTCGGGAACGATTTAAAAGGATCGAGAATGCTCTCTCCGTATGTTTCCCGTCATTGGCTGGAGCTGAAGAGAACTTCGACCAAGGATCAAAAGCCGGATCAACCGGCATGGGCATTTGACCGTGTAGCGGTCGTCGAAACGGGGTAAGAAAATGTTTAAGCACGCACTGATTACGGCGGTGACGCTTGCATCTCTGTTTGCGGTTCAGACCGCGCAGGCGGCCGGTCCCGGCGGTATTGCCCGCGGATTGAAGACAGCGCCGACATTCAGCTATATTTCTGAAAAGCGCCGAACGACAGCACCTTTCGCGCATGTGATGTTCTGCGCTCGAAATCCCAACGAATGCGCGGCACGCGGCGGAGCTTCGGAAGTTTCGCTGAGCGCGTTCGCAAGCAAGCAGCTTCGATCGGTCAATGCTTCGGTCAACCGCTCGATCCGCCCGGTCAATGACCGCTCTGATCAGGGAGACGTTTGGCAGGTGAATGTGAAATCCGGTGACTGCGAGGATTTTGCGCTGACAAAGCGTGATCATCTCATCGCCATGGGGTGGTCGCCGAAGGCGCTACGTATCGCCGTTGCCAAGACGCCCTATGGCGAAGGCCACGCTGTTCTCGTCGTTAAGACCGATCAAGGCGATCTGGTGCTCGACAACCGCTCAAACGCGATCAAGGGCTGGAAGGATACGGATCTTCGCTGGCTGATGATCCAGTCGGGCGACAACCCGCGGGTATGGTACGAACTTTGATTGAAATCTGCCGGCGCAGACGAAACCGGCGGCATAAGTGGTTTTGAGCGGAGTCGTTCGTCTCTTATTGAGAACATGGATAGAGTGACGCACCTTGCGTCACATTTCAGGTTCTCTGAAAAAAGCATCACTTTCCCCGGGCACAAGCTCCAGCGGCCAGATCCGATTGCGCGCACCACTGGGGTGGATCTCCGAATAGGCAGGCATACTGGAAAGTAAGGTTTCGGCGAGCGCTGCACCAAGGTCGCGTAGCGACATGCGGAAGCAGGTGAGCGTCGGCTGCAGGAACTTGGCGCGAGGCTCCTCGCGAAAGCCGATGACGGCGAGATCGCGGCCCGGAACGATGCCAGCTTCGACCAGGCGGCGATAGAGGCCGATCGCCATCAGTTCGTAGATCAGGATGATCGCCGTCGGTCTGTCTTCTATCAGCAGCAACTCGTCGCCAGCCTGGAAGCCTCCCTGTTCGCTTGATTTTACGCGGATCACAAGCTCCGGATCATATTCGATCCCATGCTTTTCCAGAGCTTTTCGATAGGCGTCCACGAAGACATAGCCGAGATTGATTTCGCCTGACGGTGCGGCAATCGCGATGCGGCGATGCCCCTTGGCCACGAGCCGATCGACGGCGCAGGTCGCGACGCCTTCGAAATCAAGGTCGATCCAGGTGAAGTTACCGCCGCCGGAAGAGCTGCGACCGAGTGCGACGAAGGGAATTTTCGTTTTGATGAGCAGATCGATACGTTTGTCGATGCGTTGAGTTGCAGAGATAATCATGGCATCGACGACACGGCGCGCCACCATGCGCTTCAGATATTCGTAGGGGTCTTCGTCGCTGGGGCAGGGGAGCATGACGAGATCGAGCTTATGTCGCGAGAGCACGCTCTGTAGCCCGCCGGTGACGCCGAGGAAGAAGTTGTCGCTGTTTTCGACCGTCTCCTTGCTGGATTTAATCATCAGGCCGATGACGTTGGTCGTTCCCTGACGAAGGCTGCGGCCGGATTGATTGGCGACGTAACCGAATTCTTCGGCGGCAGCCAGCACCCGCTTGCGTGTCTCCTCGTTGACATCGGCCTTGCCGTTCAGCGCACGCGAAACCGTCCCGATCGATATATCGAGATGTTCTGCGAGCTGGCGGATACCCTTCATCTGAGCGATCTTTCTTCCGATGCGATCATCTCATCTTATTGCCATGGGAAAACGTTTACGGAAAGCATTTGCCATGGAGGCGGGATGTATTTTTGCACGCTCCGAAAAAAATCTTGTTGCTGCATTGCCGAAGGTTTTGCCTAAGCGCCCGTTCGCATTGCGATTTTTCGCAGCATTTTGTCGAAATGCGCTGGCATTGACAGCAGCAAACGTTTCCGCTTAGTATCGTAAACGTTTACGGAAGGCGTTTCGGGAGGAATCTGAAGCGCACCGCTGGAGGAAATCGTGAAATTGAATGCCGTTCTGTGCGGGTGCGGAGCTATGTCTAAAGGCTGGCTGCGTGCTATCAAGGAAACGCCTGATCTTGCCGAGGCAATCGAGGTCGTCGGCCTCGTCGACGTCAATCCCGCTGCTGCCGAAAAACTTGCCGAGGAGTTCGGCTTGAGCACGGCTCGCGTCGGCACTGATCTCGCTGCCGTCATCGCCGAAACCAAGGCGGATATCGTCTTGGACGTCGTTGTCCCGACCGCACGTTTCAATGTCGTGTCAACGGCAATGAAGGCCGGTTGCCACGTGCTGAGCGAAAAGCCAATGGCGACTTCGCTTGCCGAAGGCGCAGCACTCATCGATCTCGCCGCCGAAACTGGCAAGATCCATGCGATCATTCAGAACCGTCGCTTCATTTCCGGTGTGCGCCGCCTGCGTCGCTTCGTCGAAAGCGGTGCAATCGGCGAACTGACCGGCATTCATTGTGACTTCTTCATCGCTCCCCATTTTGGCGGCTTCCGTGAAGAGATGGACAATGTCCTACTGCTCGACATGGCGATCCACACTTTCGATGCCGCCCGCTACGTGGCCGGCAAGAAGCCGCTCGCCGTCTACTGTGTTGAGCGTAACCCCAAAGGGTCCTGGTACCGGCACGGCGCCTCGGCCAATGCCACCTTCGAATTCTCTGATGATGTGGTCTTCACCTATCGCGGCTCCTGGTGTGCCGAAGGCGAACGCACGAGCTGGGAAAGCCAATGGCGGATCGTCGGCTCAAAGGGCATGCTGACCTGGGACGGTGAGGATGGCTTCAAGGCCGCCGTTTCAGGCAACGAGCCCGGTCTGCTTCATGGTTTTTCATCCGTCGAGGTTCCCGCACCTGAGCGTGCTGAAGAAACCCACGGTCATGCCAGCGTAATCGCCAGCTTCGTCGAGGCGATCCGCACCGGCAAGCGGCCGGAGACAGTCAGTTCCGACAATATCAGAAGCCTCGCCATGGTCTTCGGCGCGATCGAGAGTGCCAAGACGGGGCGTCGGGTTGAAATTTGAGCATAAGGATAGATGACGTGAGCAACCCCGCCAAAGCCATTCGCATCGGTACCATGGTCAGCGCCTCCAAGGGCGGCGCCGACAAGCGCATTGCCCAGATCGCCGATATGGGTTTCGAAAGCTTCGAGCCCTTCTTCTGGCAGACCACCAACGGCCAGAATCTCGCCGAACTCGGTAAGCGCAGCGTGGAGGCGATCGGCGATCGCGACATCACGATTTCAACACTCGGCATGTTCGGCAATCCGCTCGAAGAAACCGAGATAGACCTGCAGACGCTGCAGGGCTGGAAGGACTGCATCGACAACGCTCATCACTTCGGCGCCACTTGCGTTGCCGGCTTCACCGGTCGTATCCGCAACAAGCCGCTGACTGAGAGCCTGCCGCGTTACAAGCAGGTCTGGAGCGAACTCGCCAAGCGCGCCGCCGACAAGGGGATCAAGATCGCCTTCGAAAATTGCGCAATGGATGGCAACTGGGCGACCGGCGACTGGAATATTGCCCATAATCCCGATGCCTGGGAGCTGATCTTCAACGCGACGCCCGACGACAATATCGGCCTGGAATGGGAGCCGTGCCATCAGATGGTCTATCTGATTGAGCCGCTGCCACAGATCCGCAAATGGGCGAGCAAGATCTTCCATGTCCACGGCAAGGATGCGACCATCCGCTGGGATGTGATCAAGGAACACGGCATCTTCGGCAAGGAAAAGTTCGTCTTCATGCGCACGCCGGGCTTCGGCGACAGCAACTGGACAGACATCATTTCCGAACTGCGGCTTGCCGGCTGGTCCGGCTCCATCGATATCGAAGGCTGGCATGACCCGGTCTATCGCGACGCCCTGGAAATGACCGGTCAGGTCTATGCACTGAACCATCTGAAACATGCCCGGGGCGGCGATTTCGTCGTCGATCCGGTGTGAGTGAATATGGTCGGCGTGGAGGAAATCGCCGGCCACTTTAATGGATAACCACAAAGGAGGAGAATCATGGCTATCCGTAAATCCGTAATTCTGGGCGCGCTGGCGCTCGCAGGCGTCTCGCTCTTCGGCCTGTCTGCCAAGGCGGAAGACGTCAAGCTGACGCTCTGGTCGCTGGACAAGGACACCCAACCGGCGCCGAACCTGGTCAAGGAATTCAACGACCAGCATAACGGCATCACCATCGAATATCGCCTGATCCAGTTCGATGACGTCGTCACCGAAGCGATGCGCGCCTATGCCACCGGCCAGGCGCCCGATATCATCGCCGTCGACAATCCTGAGCATGCGCTGTTTTCGTCTCGCGGTGCCTTCCTCGATATCACCGACATGATCAAGAATTCGAAGGTCATCAAGCCTGAGAACTATTTCCCCGGACCACTGAAGTCGGTCGAGTGGGACGGCAAATATTTCGGCGTGCCGAAGGCGACGAACACGATCGCGCTCTACTACAACAAGGACATGTTCAAGGCGAAGGGCCTCGATCCGAACAAGCCGCCGCAGACCTGGGACGAACTTGTCGAGGATGCTCGCAAGCTGACCGATCCGGCCAAGAACGTCTATGGTCTTGCCTTCTCGGCAAAGGCAAATGAGGAAGGCACCTTCCAGTTCCTGCCCTGGGCGCAGATGGGCGGCGGCAGCTACGAGCACATCAATGCCGATGGTGCGGTCAAGGCGCTCGAAGTCTGGAAGACGATCATGGACGAGAAGCTTGCCTCGCCTGATACGCTGACCCGCGGCCAGTGGGATTCGACCGGCACGTTCAATTCCGGCAATGCCGCCATGGTGATCTCCGGTCCCTGGGAGCTGGACCGCATGGTTCAGGAAGCCAAGTTCGATTGGGGCGTAACGCTGCTGCCGGTTCCGAAGGAAGGTGCAGAGCGCTCTTCGGCAATGGGCGACTTCAACTGGGCGATCTTCTCGACCAGCAAGCATCCGGCTGAAGCCTTCAAGGCACTCGAATATTTCGCCTCGCAGGACGACAAGATGTTCAAGAACTTCGGCCAGCTGCCGGCCCGTTCCGACATCTCCATCCCGGAAACCGGCCAGCCGCTGAAGGATGCTGCCCTCAAGGTCTTCCTCGAGCAGCTGAAATACGCCAAGCCCCGCGGTCCGCATCCGCAGTGGCCGAAGATCTCCAAGGCGATCCAGGACGCCATCCAGGCTGCACTCACCGGCCAGATGAGCCCGAAGGACGCGCTTGATCAGGCTGCCGACAAGATCAAGGCAGTGCTCGGCTAATATCCGCATCACCGGATGGCCACCGGCCATCCCACCCTTTTCCTCCCGGCAGGGGCTGTCTCCCGCGAAAGCGCCAGGCAGCCCCGTTCGGAGCATCGGAGGACCCATGAGAAGGATCCTTTCCAGCGTCAGAGATGGCCGCGGTTTTGATATCGTGCTTGTCGCCTTTCCGCTTGGCTTTCTGTTTCTGATGGCAGGTCTACCGCTCATCTACAACGTGGTGATGAGCTTCCAGGAGGTTGACATGTTCAGCCTCGGCACCTTCTCGCGCCCCTGGGTGGGCCTCAAGAATTACACGGATCTTTTCGCGCAGCCGGAAACGCTGCCGATCCTCTACAATACGGCGATCTTCGTCGTCGGCTCGATCGCCGGCCAGTTCCTGATCGGCTTCGGCCTGGCGCTGTTCTTCTGGGTCAATTTCCCCGGCGCATCCTGGCTGCGCGGTCTCTTCCTCGTCTCCTGGGTCATGCCCGGCCTTGTCGTCGGTGCGATCTGGAACTGGATCCTCTCGGGCGATTTCGGCGTGCTGAACTTCATCCTGAAGGAAAGCGGCATCATCTCCGGCAACATCTTCTGGCGCTCGGACCCGCATTATTCGCTCTACGCCGTCATCATCGCCAATATCTGGCTCGGCACGTCCTTCAATATGATCCTGCTGTCCGTCGGTCTCTCCGGCATTCCAGGCGATCTCTACGAGGCTGCCGAACTTGATGGCGCCACGGCCTGGCAGCGCTTCTGGACGATCACGCTGCCGATGATGCGCTCGACAATCGGCGCCATCATCGCGCTCGGCCTGATCTTCACGCTGCAGCAGTTCGATCTCTTTGCCGCCATCACTTCAGGCGGGCCGAACAACTCCTCCAACGTCACGCAATACTGGGCCTGGGATTTGTCTTTCCGCCAATATGATTTCGCCAAGGGCGCGACCATTTCCGTCATCATGATCGTCTTCGTGATGTTCGCCTCTGTCGTCTACGTCCGCTCAACCCGCCATGAGGTGCGCGGATGAGCGAGACTGCACGCAATCGCTTGATGCTCGTGATCGCCATCATCATGGCGGCGATCTATCTTTTCCCGCTCTATTGGATGTACATCACCGCGCTGAAAAGCGGCTCGGAGATGTTCGCCACACCCCCGAGCTTCTGGCCGGCCTCGCCGCAATGGAGCACCTACGCCTATGTCTGGGAAAGCCGGAGCATGGGGCTCTATCTCTGGAACTCGCTGGTGATTGCGATCGGCGCGGTCGTCATCATCACCGTGCTCGGAGTTGGCTGTTCCTATGTGCTGGCGCGCTATCGCAATGTCTGGGTGGATATCGGCCTCTTCCTGATCCTCATGCTGCAGGTTCTGCCGGCTTCGCTGATGATCACGCCGATCTTCGTCGGCTTCTCTCAGATCGGCATGCTGAACTATCCAAGGCTTGCCGTCATCATCGCCATTGCCGCAAAGAGCATGCCGTTCTTCGTGGTGCTGGTGAGGGCCACCTTCATGGCGGTTCCGATGGAGCTCGAAGAGGCTGCCCTCGTCGACGGCAATTCACGTGTCGGCGCCTTCTTCAACATCGTGCTGCCGCTTGCCCGCAACGGCATTCTGGTTAGCGCCATTCTCATCTTCATGCAGGCCTTTGGTGAGTTCGTCTATTCCAAGTCGATGATCCAGGCGGCCGAGCTTCAGCCGGCGAGCGTCGGGCTCAATTCCTTCATGGGACCGAACACCAATGAATGGAACAACATCATGGCCTACGCCACGATGTATGTGACGCCGATCCTTGCCATCTTCGTTCTTTTGCAGCGCCGCATCGTATCCGGCCTCACCTCGGGAGCCCTCAAATGACCCCTCAGATCGAGCTTGCCGGCGTCAACAAACACTACGGCGCCTTCCATGCCCTGAAGAATATCGACCTGTCCATCGCCAAGGGCACTTTCGTCGCGCTCGTTGGCCCTTCCGGCTGCGGCAAGTCGACCCTGCTGCGTTCGCTCGCCGGGCTGGAAACCATTTCCGATGGCAGCCTGAAGATTGCCGGCGAGCTGATGAACGGAGTGCCGCCGCGTAAACGCGATGTCGCCATGGTATTCCAGTCCTATGCGCTCTATCCGCATATGACCGTTGAGGAAAACCTCACCTACAGCCTGCGCATGCGTGGCGTTGCAAAGGCGGAGGCGAAGAAGGCAGCCGAGGAGGTCGCGGCAACCACAGGCCTTTCGCATCTGCTGAAGCGCTATCCGCGTGAGCTCTCCGGCGGCCAGCGCCAGCGCGTCGCCATGAGCCGCGCCATCATCCGCCACCCGAAGGCTTTCCTCTTCGATGAGCCGCTATCCAATCTCGATGCGGCCCTGCGCGTCCATATGCGCAAGGAGATCCGCGCGCTGCACGATCGTCTGCATGCGACGTCGGTTTATGTGACGCATGACCAGATCGAGGCGATGACCATGGCCGATCATGTCGTCGTCATGCGCGATGGTATCATCGAGCAGCAGGGCAGGCCGCTCGACCTTTACGACAAGCCTGCCAACAAATTCGTTGCCGGTTTTATCGGCTCGCCCGCGATGAACTTCATTCCGGCGATTGGCGGCGAGGATGGAAAAAGCCTGACGCTCGATCTCGGCGCGCTCAGGCCACAGATCGCCATCGACCATCAGATCCAGCCAGGTCGCAGGGTCACCGCCGGCATCCGTCCGGAGCATATCGGCATCACCAATCAGGGGCAGGGGAGCTTTGACGTGCCAGTCGCGGTCGTCGAATCCACGGGTTCCTCGACCTTCATCACTGCTGCGACGACACCCGAAATGACGATCGTCGAAACGGGCAGGGGATCGGTTCAGCCGGGCCAGGCGATCGGCGTCACCGTCGATCCGACGCAGGTACATCTCTTTGACGAGACGAGCGGCGTCAGAATTTGAGATCTGGTTTCGAACTGATTGGTTCCCGCAGCAGCCTAATGCGGGACACCGCGCGACCATGACTTATCAGGGATAGATCTGATTGCCATATTCTCGGCCGCCATTATCGTCGGCCGAGCTATTGTCGTGCTTATCGAGCGAGCGAAGCCGGCGCCGCTTGCTTGGCTGCCACCTCTGTATCGTGCGGTCGTTCGTCGGAGTTTGCCCATACGGCCACAGCAAGTCCTGCGACGATAAAGTAGGGCAGTTTGCTTGAAAGCTTGAGCTTGCCGGAAACGGCATTGCCGCGGGTGCATTCAAAGCCGGACATTTCTGGGGTCATCAGTACCTGTCTCGTGTGAACATCACGTCGCAAACATAGTACATGCAACGATTCGAATGAACCCCCAGATTAGGGGATATACAAGAAGTTGCTGACACCAGGCAGATCAGTGTCCGCCCTGATGGCCCGAACCCTCACCAAGGTCGATCTTGCGCAGGATGAAGGCGAGCGGCAGAACTGCGAGCGATAGCCACATCAGTGTGTGGAAAACGTCGATATAGGCGAGATAGCTCGCCTGGGTCTGCACCTGCTGGCCGATCCAGGCCATAGCCTGCGATTGGGCATCGATCGCTCCAGTTCCTCTATGGGCAAAATACTGGGTCGCGCCCTGCAGGGTGTGGTTGTAGGTGGGATCGGAGGGGATGATGTGCTCGACCAGCCGGCTCTGATGCCACTGTTCCCGGTGGGCGAGCACGTTTGAGGCGATCGCAACGCCGATCGAACCACCAGTGTTTCGCGCTGCATTGATGAGGGCCGATGCCTGGTCTGTCTGGTCGGGCCTCAGGCCATCATAGGAGGCTGCAGTCATCGGGATGAAGATCAGCGGCAGGCCGAGGCCGAGATAGATGCGCGACCAGACGAAAAAGCCGAAGTTCAGATCGGCATTGAGCCGCGTCATGTCATACATGGCGGCTGCAATGATAGCCGTGCCGATGGCGATCAGATATTTCGGCTGGAACTTGTTGGAGATCCGTCCCGCCACGAACATCATGAACATCGTTACCAGGCCGCCGGGCGAAAGCGCAAGGCCAGCCCAGGTCGCCGTATAACCGAAATTCTGTTGCAGGACCTGCGGGATGAACTGGGTCGTGGCGATCAGGATCGCGCCCGTCGCCAGCATGACGATGAAACAGGAACCGAATTGTCGGCCTGCCAGCAAGCGCAAGTCGACGACAGGATTGGCCGTTTTCATCAGCCATGGGATCGCAAGAAGAAAAGCTGCGATGCAGATTGCCGTGGCGGCAATGATGAAGTTCGAGCCGAACCAGTCTTCCGTCTGGCCACGGTCGAGAACCAGTTCGAGTGCGCCCAGAAAGGTCGCGACCAGCAGGAAGCCGACAATATCGAAACGCACGCCTTGCCGGCGCATCCGTGCGCGTTCCTGGCGCAGTGAATCCGGTTCGTCCACGAGAAAGTAGACGAGGATGAAGGCGAAAAGGCCGACCGGTCCGTTGATCAGGAAGCACCAGTGCCAGGAGAAATTGTCAGAGAGGTAGCCGCCGAGCGTCGGGCCGACCACGGGAGCGACGACCACGGCGACGCCGAACAGGGCAAAAGCCTGGCTGCGCTTCGATGGCGGGAAGGAATCGGCGAGGATCGATTGGGAGATCGGCACCATGCCGCCGCCCGCAAAACCCTGGATCATGCGGAAAATCAGCAGGGATTCCAGGTTCCACGCAAGGCCGCAGCAGAGAGAGGCAATGGTGAAGGTCGCAAGGCACAGAAGGTAGAAGCGTCGTCTCCCGTAACGTTTGGCAATGAAGCTGCTGGCGACGAGAATGATGGCGTTGGAAACGAGATAGGTCGTGACGACCCATGAAGCTTCGTCGGCGCTGACGGCAAG
Organism: Rhizobium sp. KNZ14-9A; assembly: GCF_056755015.1. Taxonomy (NCBI): domain Bacteria; kingdom Pseudomonadati; phylum Pseudomonadota; class Alphaproteobacteria; order Hyphomicrobiales; family Rhizobiaceae; genus Rhizobium; species Rhizobium sp. KNZ14-9A. Next base: position 1,021,611 of record NZ_JBPGXB010000004.1, on the reverse strand, counting down.
ACCGCCGGAGATGTAGCGCAGTGCCACATTGGCAATCGTCGTATCCAGGACCTCCATGAAGGTCGCGAGCGAAACGACCAGCGCGATCAGCCACGGATTGGCAACCCTGGCACCGGATGCCGGCGTGCCATCCGCTGTTATGGCATCACTCATGTCAGTTCCTCGGACGCACGGTTACCGTCGGCACTACGGACATGCCGGGACCGATCGCCACATCCTTCGGCCAGTTGTCGACGACGATCTTGACCGGCACACGCTGTATGACCTTCACATAGTTGCCGGTGGCGTTTTCAGCTGGAAGCAGTGAAAAGGCGGTGCCCGATCCGGGCTGGACGGAATCGACCCGGCCACGAAGGACATGATCCGGATAGGCGTCGATCGTCACATCGACAGGTTGGCCCGGCCGCATGTCCGTCAGCTGGGTTTCCTTGAAATTGGCCGTCACCCAGATCTCGTCGGGCACGAACATGGAGACTGCCTGTCCAGCCTGGACATATTGCCCTTTCGAGCCGCTGAGCTTTACGACACGGCCGGGCTGCGCCGCCGTGATCGTCGTGTAGCTGAGGTTCTGTTCGGCCGCTTCGACCTCAGCTTCCGCCTGATGCAGACTGGCGACGGCGCTTGCTCGTTGTGCTTCGGCGGCTGCCTTGTTCTTGATGGCCGAGGTGACGCTTGCCTGCGCCTGAGCGGTACTCGCCCTGTCCTGCCTCAACGTGGACGCTGCCTGCTGTGCGGCCTGCTCTGAGCCGGCGCCGCTTTTCACCAGTTGCTGCTGCCGGTCGTTTTCGTCCTGCGCATACTGAAGGGCGGCTTCTGCCGAGGTCTGCTGCGCCTTGGCCTCGTCGATCGCTGCGGCTGCGGCGGCAATCTGCGCTTCGGCGCTGGAAATCGCTGCCTTTGCGACATCGTCCTGGCCGTGCGCCTGATCCAGTGCGATCTGGTAGTCGCGAGGATCGATCTTGGCGATGACTGCGCCGGCGTCGACATGCTTGTTATCGGAGACAGGAACGTCCGCGACGTAGCCTGACACTTTGGCGGCGACGGAGAAGCTGCGAGCATCGACGAAGGCGTCGTCCGTCGTCTCATAGGGATGGAAATAGATGAGCCAGATGAAATAGCCGGCGACAGCAAGAACAATCAGCGCGAGAACGATGAGCAGGGTCGCCATTGGATGGCGGCGGATCACGGAAGGGCGCTTCTCGGCTTCCGTGTTCTTTTCGACCTCCTTGGTCGGGGCTTCGTCTCTTGCGGGATCGGAGGGCTGATCTTGCCCGGCGGCGGCGCGCTGGTTCTGGGGCACGGCAATGTCTTTCATTTTGAAAACCTGAAACCAACGCCGGATCATCGGCTTCGGTTCCGGTCAAAACGCCGCATGGATGGACGGAGGCGACACGCCGAAGGTCGCCCATGGCCTGCAGATCAAGGTGTGCTGGCGACGGGATTGAAGCATCCGCGCTCGGTCTATGTGCTGCCGAACGGTGCGGTGCCGGCGGTCGAATCCATCGCTCCGCGGTGAAGCAAGTCGCAGACATCAACCTTCCCTCTTGAGCTCGGCCTTGCCGTACACAAGGTCGGCGGCATCCGAGAATAACCTCTCAAATCTTGGTGCGCCGCGGGAGATAATCCAGTCCACCGCGTTCGGTCGAAGGACATGCCAAGCCGTTCCGCAGACATCTCGAAGCGACAGCCCGGTTGTGTCAAATTTAAATGCTGGCAAATAGACTGCCAGCTATGGTCCCGCCGCATGCACGGTCTTGCATGTCATGTCAGGGGGCACGAGTTTGTCACGTTCGATCAATTATTTACCGGCCACCCGGCTTCGCTTGGGGTGGAATCAATCCAGCCATTCGTTCGAAAAAGCGAGACTCGCGACGGATATGGGCCGCTGTTCGGACCGGACCGTCAACGATATGATGGTTCTCTCTCCGGCTGGCAGTTCATCACGTGCGATATCGACCAGGATTCGTGCCATCTCCCTGAGCACCTCGGCTCGCGAAGCAAGTTCCGTTCCCTCATTGTCCCGGATCGGGCCGTCACCATTGTGAAGGTCAAAAAAGTATCGGGCCATCTGCTCACACTATTAGAATATTTCATCATGAAGTGCCGGCCGTCCAAATTGTTCCATTCGCCTATTTTGTTAGGAAGTCATCATTTTTCAGCTTTCGCCCGAAACAGGGAGAGCCGTTCGTGATCGAGCCTCTCCTCCTCAATCTCGAAAGTCATGATGTGCTCTCTACGGCGGAGATCGAGCTCCTACGCTCCATCGTCGGCCGCGAAAGGTCCGTGGCAGCAGGCGAAGACCTCGTCTCCGAAGGAAGCCGGCCCAATCATTCCACGCTGCTCCTCGATGGGTTTGCAGCCAGATATAAGGTTCTGGAAGACGGCACCCGGCAGATCACTGCATTGCAGGTCGCCGGCGATTTCGTCGATCTTCATGCCTTTCCGCTGAAGGTGATGGACCACGGCATTATCGCAATTTCAAATTGCCGTGTTGCTTCGGTGGATCACCAGGAGCTGAAGGCGATAACCGAGACCAATCCGCATCTGACACGCCTGCTATGGCTCGATACTCTGGTCGACGGGGCGGTGCACCGCGAATGGATTGTTACCATGGGCCGCCGTTCAAAGAAGGCGCATATCGCCCATCTTATCTGCGACCTCTATGTCCGGTTGCGCACGGTGCGCAGGACGAACGGGTCAAGCTTCCAGCTACCGCTGACGCAGAATGCCATGGCTGATGTTCTCGGCGTTTCGCTGGTTCACCTCAACAAGACGCTGCAATCGCTGAGGAAGGAAAAGGCTTTCACCTGGGAGGGGAGGGTGATTACCATTCTCGACTGGGACAAGCTGCAGAAGATCGCCGGCTTCGACGCCGGATATCTGTCGCTGTCGATCGAAGCGCGATAATAACGTCTGTTATGGGAAATGTCAGACCCAACAAGCGAGTGCATCATGATCAACCGTTACATCAAACCTCGAGACGAAGCGCTGACATCGGATGACCTCGCCACATGCCAGAATGTGCTGGATGTGCTGAAGGTCGAGTTCGGGCTTGCCGATGACGACGAAGATGTGGCCCGTTCGGCCGCGATCATCATCGAACTCTACCGTCAGGGCGTGCATGACGAGGAGCAATTGAAGACGCTGGTCTTTGCCACGCGCGGCAAGATCTGAAGCCAGTACGTCTTCAATGTGGATGGATCGATCTGGTTTGTCATCCGCCCAAATCCCATCTTTATCGCGCGACATCAGCGCTGCTGTTGCGATTGAAGCCGCAAGCGTTGCTGGTAACCCGCCCGCATCAGGAGGTCTTATGAGAAGTTTGATTTTAGCGGTTGCCCTCTTGCTCCCCACGGCTGCCTCTGCTCTCGACGCCGTGGAGGTCAATGCGCGCGACCATTCTTGCCGCGAGCTCGCGCAGATTATCCAGCAGAAAAAGGCCGTTTTTGTTCGCATGGGCATCGGAGGCCGAAGCTTCCGATATCCGCCTGCACGATGCCGGTTGGGCGATAAATACAGCGTGGCCAGACTGCGCGCAGCCAACGGGGAAATGTGCGTGCTCGATTACGAGTGCGTTTACGACCCGCAATCCTTCTACAACCGCTTCCCCAAATAATGCTTTTTCTATCGCTCTGCCGCTGCGGCGTAGACGACCTGAAGCTCCATCTGTACCGCATCCATGAACAGGGCGGCCTGCCGCGAGAGTTCGTGATCGCTGCAGCCCTGTTCTCTTAAATTGGCCGCGAACCCGGCCATCTCCGACCGCCAGAAGCGGTTGGCGGCCTCGCCGTGAAGGTTCTGAAGGGCCTCGGCGCAGCGCCTGATATCGGCTGTGCGTCGGTCGGCGGGAAACTGCAGAAGCGGCATGCTATCTCCGTCATTGCTGGGCGAATCGCCAAGTGTCCCGCAGAATGGCTGTGAGTTCTTCACAAGTGGTGAAGCTGATCGCGAAGACACGACTCTTCAAATGCTGCCCGTTCGTTCGATTGCACCCACCATCACCGAAAATTGACAGGATGCACTCTGGCAGCACTCGCCGTCGCGCCAAGCTATTATGTTAGAGTTCTCGGCATAACGCAGTGATGGGAAGTGATGATGCTGACAACACTTGCGATGCTCGCGAGCCTGTCCGGCGCTGCCGCCACGATCGCGCTATCAGGCCAAAACGAAGTCGATGTCGAGCTGGTGCTAGCCGTCGATACGTCCCGCTCGATGGATTACGAAGAGGTCCGCATCCAGCGCGAGGGCTATGTAGAGGCGTTGCGGCACAAGGAGTTCCTCGACGCCGTGAAAGGAGGCCTGACCGGGCGGATCGCTGTTAGCTATTTCGAATGGGCCGGCTATGTCGTGCCCGGTTCCGTCATCGACTGGCAGGTGATCGAGACGGAAAAAGATGCGCTGGATTTTGCCGACAAACTGGAAGCGCGGCCGATTGCTACCCAGCGCCGTACATCCATATCCGCAGCGATCGTTCAAGGCGCATCGATGCTTGCCGCGAGCCCCTACAAGGGTCATCGCGAGGTGATCGACGTTTCCGGTGATGGTCCCAACAATTCCGGCGATCCCGTCACACCTGCACGGGATGCGGCTCTGGAGGCGGGCATCGTCATCAACGGACTGGCCATCATGCTGCGACCATCCGATGTGCCCGAGGGACTCGACAAATATTACGGCGACTGCGTGATCGGCGGCCCGGGCTCGTTCGTCTTGCCTGTCCATAAGATCGAGGATTTTGCCGTTGCCGTCCGCAGGAAGCTGATCTGGGAAATCAGCGAGCTCGAACCGCCAGCACGGGTCCGAAAAATTGCGACGAACCAGCCTACAACGGACTGCCTTATTGGCGAGAAGACTTGGCAGAATTTCTTCGACCGCTAACCGCGTATTTCAGAGATTATCGAGACGCCTGCAGTTCTGCGGCTTGGCTCAGTCGTGGCAGAACTTCTCGCGCGACGATCTCAAGATCGGTGAGAGCCTTGCGCCCATTGACGAGCAGGTTGAAAGCAACGTGGTGAACGCCGAGATTGCGGAGGGTAGAGAGAGCGGCGAGCAATCCCTCTGGTCCGGTTCGATATCCGAGATTGATCTCCTCGATGTGGTCTGATGGCGTATCCAGGAGATCGAGGGCCATGGCCTGACCTATGCCCCGGAATTCAGTGGTCGTGCGCTGTATCGCCCCATGCCAGAGGGCTATCCGGTCCTTCTGTGCGCCAAGGGGCCGGTGGTAGGTCATCCAGGCGCCGGCGTTTCTGGCAATCCACTCGAGTGATTGCGAGGACGAACCGACGGCGACCAGTGGAGGACGCCGCCCGCTGCGCGGACGGATCTCGAATTGGTTCTCACCTGCCTGCGAGCCGACATGTCCGTCAAGCGCATTGCTGAGTGCAGCCCAGTTGGACCGAAACAATTCGCGCCGGTCGTCAACACTGCGGTCGAAGGCCGCAAACTCCGACGGACGGTCGCCGGAACCAAGGCCGAGAATAAACCTGCCCGATGATAGGGCGTCCATCGATAGAGCCGCTTTGGCGACATGAAGCGGATGGCGCAAGGGCAGAACGATTGCGCCGGTCGCCAATGCGATCGAACGGGTAGATGCCGCCAGTGCGCCAAGCAGCACCCATGGGTCGGAATGCCCGATGTTGGAGTGGACGGCCCCTGAACGGCATCGAAATGTGCCAGAATGAGCTGTTAAGATCTCAATCGAAGGGGCCGCCCATGGACAAGATTATTCGTATTGGCATGGATACGTCAAAGCATGTCTTTCAGTTGCATGGCGTGAATGCCGGAGAGAAACCGGTCTTGCGTAAGAAAATGCGACGTAAGGAGATGATCGACTTCTTCACGACCTGCCCGCCAACTTTGGTCGCGATCGAGGCCTGTGGTGGTTCGCATCATTGGGCGCGCTTACTCACCTCATTTGGACATGAGGTAAAAATGATCGCGCCACAACTCGCCAAGCCCTACGTCAAGCGGAACAAGAATGACGCTGCCGATGCCGAAGGGCTCTGCGAGGCGATGAGCCGCCCAACGATGCGGTTCGTTCCGGTTAAGACAGTTGATGAACAAGCGGCACTCATGCTGATCAGCGTCCGTACCCGCCTGATAGCCAACCGCACCCAACTCGCCAACGCTATACGGGGTTACGCCAATGAGTTTGGTGTCTCCGCAGCCAAGGGGCTGGCACATATTCCGATGCTGCTCGAAAGGGTGCAAGCTGAGAAAACTGTGCCAGAGCTCGCGCAGGAATTGTTCATGAGCCAGGCCGAGGAATACGCTCAACTTGAAAAGAACATTGCTGACGTGGAGGCGAAGTTAAAGGCATGGCAGCGTAACGACGAACGCAGCATACGTCTCAACACCATTCCCGGTATTGGCCCGATCAGTTCGGCTCTTTTGATAATGAAGACACCTGCTCCAGAGCTCTTCAAATCTGGCCGCCAGTTCGCAGCTTGGATAGGGTTAACGCCAAAGGATCACTCGACCGGCGGCAAGCTGCGTCTTGGTTGCATCACGCGGGCCGGCGATGAAGCGCTGCGGGCAGCCTTGGTGGTTGGAGCAACCGCTGTCATTCAGCATGCACGGCGATCTGGTAATGCCTCTCGGTGGCTTACGGCATTGCTTAAGCGCAAGCCACCTAAAGTGGCAGCAGTAGCACTCGCCAACAAGATGGCGCGTATGGCCTGGAAGCTGATGGTCTCCGGCGAGACATACAGCGCAAGACCGGCGTCTGCTCCACAGGGCTGCGCGGCATGATGATCGGCGAGCAAGAACCGAAGAGGCCGTGATCCTTACTCCTTTGTCGAGGTCAACACTTGCAGGATAAGGAGCAGATGGTGTGATCGATCGATCCGGAACACAGGATACCCCGGTGATCCCATTGGCAGCTAGAGGCCGTCTTGATGCTTGGGACCTGTGTTGCGGAAACCATCTTGGCCAGCGTTCATGTGCGAACGCAACAACAGGCCGGACATATGGACGCAAGCGATACGATCAGATTATCTCGAAATATCTTGCGAGTCGGGGGCCGTCCACATATGGGATCAGGATAGGCGGGACTGTTCAACGGAACGTCGCGGACCCAGATTGCCGAGAAACCGAGCTCATCGGCGCGGCGCGCAAGCTCCAGTTGAAGGCCGAAGTCGATGTCGTGCCGCTCTCGCTCCTGCATGGGGAGAACGATACCGATTGTTAGCCGTGAATCTTCGAAGAGCATCGGTCATTGTCCAGCACTGCTCACCTGCACTTGGGTGATCCGGGCAAGCTTTGCAATAGGATGTGATGCTGCGGCTACCAGAGGGCGACCGGTGCACTTGCGAGAAAATGTTCGAGAGCGGAAGCGACCAAGGGGGCGACGGCCACGATCTCCTCATGGGCGGCGAAGACGAGCAGCCCCAGCAGCGAAATCACCGATCCGACTTCCAGGGCAGACATCGGTCTGGCCCCGGACACTGGTACACTAGTGGGTAGAGCGGCGACGGCTGGCCGGATCGCATTTTGTCTATTGTCGTTTGCAGGATGGAACAGGCGGACAGGACGAGGATGAGCGAGACGGGATTTACTGCATATTCCAGGATAGGCTTCGCAGATTGAGCTAGACATCGAACGTACCCCTGATCGGCTTTGGAGGATCGTCGGGATCACGTGGGGCTTCGGCGGACCTCCTTCAATTATACTCACGGATAGGAAGTTGCCCAAGAAGAGGCCAGTAGTCCGTCGTGTTATGCGTTTTGTGCATAGGTGTACTGTAGTCTGAACGCTACTCATTCCCGCAACCCCATATTATATATTTCTCATCAAAGCGAACGAAGCGCCGCTACCTGGCAGCTGTCGCTAGACCCACGGAAAGGGGATTACAATGAGCATCGCACGCACCTTCAACAACTGGCGCAAGTATCGTCAAACCGTTACTGAGCTTGGACGTATGTCGAGCCGCGAACTGAACGACCTGGGCATCGCTCGTGGCGATATCCGCGACGTCGCACGCGCAGCCATCGGTCGCTAAGACCAGTTCTTAATGAATGCTAAACGCGCTCGCCTGATGATGGCAGGCGCGTTTTTTGCGTTATATGAGCTCTTCTTCTGACGCATAGCGCATGGCAGCCTTGCAAATATGTGCCTAGAAGACTGGCAGCGATCAGCCTATATTCCGATTCAACGAAGCGATGAAACTCCTCCCTCGTCGCTTTGTCCCAGACGCGGCTTACCTCCTCCCAAGCCAGCGTCTAAGTGGCGGCATCCTCCTCCCGTCGCCACGCGTCATAAAAGGCGTCTGCTGGATCTCCTCCCCCGGCAGACGCCTTATTCTTTTTGGGCGACGTCCTCAGTCACCAATAGTCTCGATAAGCTTTATCAGGGTTCTGCGGGCATCATTCACAATCGGTGCAGCCGCCGTAGGCCACATTGAACATGATAATTGCACTCATGTTATTTTTGGCTTAGAAGCCGATAGGAGAGCTTGCGATAGCTCGTAGAAGGCCATCGGGACAATGGCTGCAGCGGGTGTTTCCGCTCTTCTAACAGGTGCGATATCGTTCATGCCGAGCAAGGATGGATCCCTACATTGAGTTTCTGGCATTCCATGATCTGGCACACTGAAGGCATCCGGGTCATAGCGCCGGTCAAATGGCGCCAGTTCGATGGGCTCGTGAGTGTCTTCTGGGAAGCCGAAAGCCAGTCAGGCGCGAGGGGCTATTACCTCTCAGACGATCCGCGCATCATGATTTTCTTCAGCGATGTTTCGTCCCAGATCCGCATGTCGAACCGCGACGGTGACTTTCAGCAGCACTACAGGCCTATGACGCGAGCGGTCTATGTTCCGCCCGGCATGCCGATGTGGACGACGAGCGGCACCACGCATCGCTTCTCGCACCTCAATCTGCATATGCACAAAGACCGGCTGCTGCGATACCTCGCGCCTTCGGTCGGCAATTCCACGGCGATGGCGGCATTGCGCAATCCGGTCGAGGTGCAGGATACCGGAGCAATCGAAACGCTGGCCCGCCTTGTCGTCGACGAGGTCTCCAGTCCATCGAAACATGAAATCTATGGCGAAAGCCTCGTCGGCAGTATCGTCAGTGGTTTGCTGGACATTCCCCGACAGGGTGCCGAGCAGCCGAACGGAAGGCTGACGCAGGCGCAGATGAACAAGCTGATCGCCCGCGTCGACAGGCTGAGCGATTGCCGCCTGACCGTCGCCGAGATGGCCGAGACCGTCGGCCTGTCGGAAAGCTGGTTTTCCAATGTCTTCAAGCAGACGACCGGCAAAACGCCGCTGCAATGGCAGCTCGGCAAACGCATCGACCATGCCAAGCGGCTGCTCACCGAAAGTGAGCTTGCCGTTGCCGATATCGCCGCCCAGCTCGGTTTTTCCGATCAGGCCCATCTGACCAAGGTTTTCCGCCAGATCGCCGGCGACACACCCGCTGCCTGGCGGCGGATGCAGCAGCTCCGCTAAATCCCAAAAAGGTGGTTCCGCCCGCAAGGATGCGGACGGGACCGGCCGATTACCAGGTCTGGCGCAATGTTGCGTAGATCGCGCGACCCGGATTGTAGAAATCCGCTCCGAAGCCGCCATAGGCGACATGCTTTTCGTCGAACAGGTTGCTGACATTCACATCGAAGGATGTGTTTTCCTGGATCTTGTAGCTGAAGGCGGCATCGAAGGCGATGCTGCTGCCCGTCGACTGGGTGTTGGCGTCGTTGAAGTAGTAGGAGCCGGTATAACGCGCACCGAGGCCGAAGTTCATGTCGCCACGGAAGCCGTTGCCGGGAATTCCGTAGTTCACCCAGAGCGAGGCGATGTGATTGGGCACGAACGACATTTCGTTGCCCTCGTTGCCTAGCGTGCCGTTCTCGACGATGTCGGAGACCATATAGGAATAGGCGGCCGTCAGGCTGACATTGTCGGTAACTTCAGCCTTGGCCTCGAGATCGATACCACGCACGCGAACCTCGCCGATCGTCTCCTGGAAACCGGTTGCCGGGTTGGTGCGGGTAATGTTGTTCTTGGTCAGATCGTAGACTGCCGCGCTGAAGAGGGCAGGGAATTCGTCGGGCCGGTATTTGACGCCGACTTCCCACTGTTCGCCGCGCTCGGGATCAAGCGTCAGCGAGGCCGGCAGCACCGATTCCGCGTAGCTGACATAAGTCGCCACCTGATCGGTGATCTTGTAGCTCAACGCGGCGCGCTTGGTGAACTCGCTGAGATCGGCATCAGAGGTCGAGCCCGCCATGTTGTTCTGCTGCTGCAGGTCGAGCCAGTCGTTGCGCAGGCCGACGGAGGCGGTCAGCTTGTCGAAGAAGGTCAGATCCTGCTGCAGATAAAGGGCCGTAGTCTTCTGGTTGTTTGTCAGGCTCTGGTAGAGCGGAACCGAAGTCGGTGCGCGAGTATAGACGGGGTTTGTCCAGTCGATGCCTGGGGCGCCGCCGAAATAGCCATCATTGTCGGATTGCAGATTGTTGTATTGGAGACCGACGAGGCTGCGGCTGTCAATGTCCTCGAAATTCGTTTCATATTGCAGGCGGGTATCGATGATGAAGTTTTCGACCGCCTGGTCATTGGCAAAGAAGGCACGGTCGGCGATGGTCGAGCCGTTTGTCGGCGTCGCCGAGATATAGGCATAGCCGAAATTGCTCTTGGTATTGCTGTAGCGCGCATTCGAGCTCAAGGTCAGGCCCGAGCCGAAGTCATGATCAAACATGACACTCAGCGTATTTCTGTTGACGTCGCGGTAGTTGAAATCAGGCTCGCCGAAGAAGCGGCTTCTCGCAAAATCCGAACCAACCGGATGACCGCCGCTGCCGGGAACGCCGTCCTTGTCCAGATGGTCATAGACCACCGTCAGATTGGTATCGGCGCTCGGGCGCCAGGTCAGGCCGCCCATGAAGAAGTTCTCATCGTCCTGCGAGTAGTCATATTCCTCGTCGGCGCGCTTCACCTTGCCGGTGATGCGGTAGGAGAAGGTATCGTCCTCGGTGATGTTGTCGCCGAAATCGATACCCGTCTCGCGGTGATCAAAGGATCCGCCGGTGACATAGGCCTCGCCGAAGCGCTCGCTTTTCGGCCGCTTGGTCACGAAGTTGACCGCGCCGCCGGGGTCGGAAACACCAAAGGTGGTGGAATTGGCACCCTTCAGCACTTCGACGCGCTCGAAAGCGAAGGGCTCTTCGCGGATGCCGCCGAAGGGGTCGCCGAGCGTCAGGCCGTCGCGGTAGGTATAGGCATCGAAGCCGCGGATCTTGAAGTAGTCGAAGCGGTCGTCCGAGCCGTAGAAATCGGTGGTCACACCGGATGTATATTGCAGCACTTGCTCGGTATCCTGCGCGCCGCGCTCCTGGATCTCCTTCGACGTGATGACGGAGACGGAGGCTGGCGTGTCGAGAAGATCGGTCGCCATACCGTTGCCACTGATGGTCTTGGTCGCGACGATTGATTTGGAATCATTATCGGTATCGAGGCCGCTGCCCTGAATGACGATCGGTGCCAGAGTGGTGACCGTATTCGAATTCCCGTTCTCCTGACCGAGCACCGCGCCCGGTGCAAGGGCGACAAGCGCCGTGCAACCGAGAAGGACCGCATTCCGGTAGCGGAGGAGGGTCTGTCGCGAGTGAGCGCCTGTGCTTTCGATGTCCATGTTCACGTTCCAGAGGTTGGTGTCGCCGTTGCGGCCCTTCGACAGGGGGTGCCGAATGGAATGCCGGTTTGAGGGTCGGTCCGAACGGCATGTCGGCAGCCGGTGCGAACGAGAGATTTGCTCGCGGACCGGCTGCCCAATGATTGGTTCGATGTCCCCTGCGACGGCTACTAACTTGAGCACGCTTGTCCAGTATTGTAAATTTCCCGGGTTTTGTAGGATCCCACGGAAATCTCAACGCTGTAGCCCCGAAGCGCCGGCATGACCGTTGACGCAGGTAGATTAACCTGAAAGTGGAGGTCAACTTAAAACTGGCGGAGTTTGCACGATGCTGCGCTTTTTGCTTCTGGCCGCGAAACTGGCGGTAACCTGTGTCTGGCTGAATGTCGCTGCGTCCGGCAGTGGCTGGGCGGACGAGGGCACGTCTTATCCCGTTATCATCAAGCATGCTTTTGGCACGACCGTCGTCGCCAAGAAGCCAGAGCGGGTCGCGACGGTCGCCTGGGCCAATCATGAAGTGCCGCTGGCGCTCGGCATCGTGCCGGTCGGTTTTGCTGCTGCCAATTTCGGCGATGATGACGGCGACGGGCTGCTGCCATGGGTCGCCGACAAGCTCAAGGAGTTGCATGCCGAAAAGCCCGTCCTGTTCGACGAGGGCGACGGCATCGATTTCGAGGCGGTCGCCGCCACCCGGCCGGACGTGATTCTGGCGGCTTACTCCGGCCTCAGTCAGTCCGATTACGATACGCTGAGCCAGATCGCCCCTGTTGTCGCCTATCCGGAGGCGCCCTGGTCGACCGATTGGCGCGAGATGATCCGCCTGGACAGTGCCGGGCTTGGCATGGCGGCAGAAGGTGATGCGCTGATCAAGAAGATCGAGGGCGGAATATCAGAGACCATCGCCGGCCATCCCGAACTGCATGACAAGTCGGCGATGTTCATCACGCATCTCAACGCGACCGATCTCAGCACCGTAAATTTCTACACGACCAACGATACGCGCGTGAAATTCTTCGCCGATCTCGGGCTGAAGTCTCCAAAGAGCGTCGTTGAAGCCTCTGCTCCAGGCAAGTTCGCAGGCTCGATCAGCGCCGAACGCATCGATTCCTTCGATGATGTCGATATCGTCGTCACCTACGGAAACCAGCAGCTGCTCGAAGAGCTGGAGAAGAATCCGCTGATGGCGAGAATGCCGGCCGTTTCCAAGGGCGCACTGGTGACGCTCGGCCGCAATCCGGTCGGCACAGCCGCCAATCCGACGCCGCTGTCGATCTCTTGGGTTCTCAAGGATTACGTGGCGCTGCTCGCACACGCCGCCAGAAACTCTCCCAGCAAGCCCCAATGATCGCACGCAGTCCGAAATCATCAGCCCGGCCACCCATAACTGCCCGGTCGAACCAGGCCCGCAGCCTCTGGCTTCTCGGGCTCGCTGCGGCTCTTGCGTGCCTCTGCGCGCTCTCGGTCATGGTCGGCACGCGTGACGTGGATTGGGCGGATATTTCCGCGGCCCTTGCCGGCCATGCGGACACGATCGGACAAGCGGCGGTGACGGTGCGCATTCCGCGTACGTTGCTTGCCGTCATCGCCGGCGCAGCACTTGGCCTTGCCGGCGCGATCATGCAGGGTGTGACGCGCAATCCGCTCGCCGATCCCGGTATTCTTGGCGTCAATATGGGCGCATCGCTCGCTGTCGTCGTTGCTGTCGCCTGGTTCGATATCTCCTCGAACGAAGCCTATATCTGGACGGCGATCCTCGGGGCCGGATGTTCCGCGGTCTTCGTCTATACGATTGGTTCGCTCGGGCGTGGCGGGGCGACGCCCTTGAAACTGGCGCTTGCTGGCGCCGCAACCTCGGTCGCCTTCGCCTCCATGGTCATTGCCGTCGTGCTGCCCCGCAACGATATCGCCGGCGGCATCCGCTCCTGGCAGATCGGCGGTATCGGCGGGGCGACCTTCGAACGTATCCTGCCGGTTCTGCCGGTTCTCGCGGCCGGCCTCCTCATCAGCCTGCTGTCGGCGCGCAAGTTGAATTCTCTGGCCCTCGGCGATGAGCTGGCGGCAGGCCTTGGCGAGCGCGTGGCGCTAGCGCGCGGCGTTGCTGCGCTCGGCGCCATCCTGCTTTGCGGCGCGACCACGGCGGTCTGTGGGCCGATCGGCTTTCTCGGCCTTGTCGTGCCGCATCTCTGCCGTCTGCTGGTTGGGATCGATTACCGCTGGCTCCTGCCCTTTTCGGCGATCGGCGGTGCCTGTCTACTTCTGGCGGCCGATGTCATCGGGCGCATCGTCGCGAGACCCGCGGAGCTTGATGTTGGGATTGTCACCGCGCTGGTTGGCGCGCCCTTCTTCATTGCCATCGTCAGGCGTCAGCGGGTGCGTGAGTTATGACCGTGTTTGCCTCTTCTCTCGATCGCATCGTTGATAGCAGACGCCGCCGGATGCGCCGGCACGTGCTCGTGGTCGCTACGCTGCTCTGCCTCGTCGTGGCGACCTTCGCGCTCACCCTGTCGCTCGGACAATCCTTCACGCCGCCCGGCGATGTCATCCGTGTGCTGCTCGGTGAGAATGTGCAAGGCGCAGCCTTTGCCGTTGGCCAGCTCAGGCTGCCACGCGCCGCATTATCGGTGCTTGCAGGCCTGAGCTTCGGGCTCGGCGGCGTCGCCTTCCAGATCATGCTGCGCAATCCGCTCGCAAGTCCCGATATTATCGGCATCAGCTCGGGGGCGAGTGCGGCTGCCGTCTTCGCCATCGTCGTGCTGTCCCTGAAAGGGCCGATCGTTTCCGTCCTGGCCGTCGTCGCCGGTCTCGGAGTGGCCCTCACGGTCTACGGACTGTCGTCTCGCAATGGCGTGGCGGGCACGCGGCTCATCCTCGTCGGCATCGGCGTATCCGCCATGCTGGAAAGCGTCATAGCGTATATCCTGTCGCAGGCACCGGCCTGGAGCCTGCAGGAGGCGATCCGCTGGCTGTCGGGTAGTGTCAACGGCGCCCAACTCGGCCAGGCGGCTCCGCTGCTTCTGGCGCTTATCGTCTTCGGCGGGTTGCTTCTTAGCCGTGCACGCGACCTCGAGGCACTGCGGCTTGGAGATGATACGGCCGCCGCCCTCGGTGTCGGCGTGTCGCGCACCCGCATCATGATCATCGTGGCAGCCGTCGGCATGGTCGCCTCGGCAACGGCGGTGACAGGCCCGATTGCCTTCGTGGCCTTTCTGTCGGGGCCGATCGCCGCGCGTATCGTCGGGAACAATGGCTCGATCCTCATTCCAGCTGCGCTCGTCGGTGCGGTGCTGGTGCTGGCGGGGGACTATGCCGGCCAGTTCCTGCTGCCGAGCCGCTATCCGGTCGGCGTCGTCACCGGGGCGCTCGGCGCCCCCTATCTGATTTTCCTGATCGTGCGCGTCAACCGGACCGGAGGCTCGTTATGACCATCCATACCCTCACAGCGAGCGGACTTTCGGCCGGCTACGGTGAAGACGAGATTCTGTACGGGCTCGATCTCGCCATCCCACCCGGCAAGATCACCGTCATCGTCGGCGCGAATGCCTGCGGCAAGTCTACGCTGCTGCGCGCCATGTCGCGGTTGCTTTCGCCGCGCCAGGGACAGGTGCTGCTCGACGGCAAGTCGATCCATCGCACGCCGCCGCGCGAACTTGCCCGCACGCTGGGTCTGTTGCCGCAATCACCGATCGCGCCCGAAGGCATAACCGTTGTCGATCTCGTCAGCCGTGGCCGCAATCCGCACCAGAGCTTGTTTTCGCGCTGGACCCGCAAGGATGACGAGGCCGTTGATGCTGCGCTGACCGCCACCAAGACCTCGGATCTTGCTGAAAGACCGGTGGACGAACTCTCAGGCGGGCAGCGCCAGCGGGTGTGGATCGCGATGGCGCTCGCGCAGGAGACGGAAATTCTCTTGCTCGACGAGCCGACAACCTTCCTCGACATCAGCCATCAGGTCGAGGTGCTGGATCTCCTGACCGATCTCAATCATGCGCGCGGCACCACCGTTGTCATGGTGCTGCATGATCTCAATCTTGCGGCGCGTTATGCGGACCACCTCGTCGCCATGACGGATGGCGGCGTGCATGTGTCCGGCACGCCGCAGGAGGTGTTGACAGAAGACAATGTGCGGCAGGTCTTCGGCCTCGAAAGCCGCATCATCACCGATCCCACATCCGGCCGGCCCATCATGCTGCCGATTGGCCGTCACCGGATGGCGGCGAGTGAACGCGAACTGCAACAGGCATTCCACAAGGAGGACAGATGACCACGGCTCAGGAATTCAAGCTCTCGGGTGTCGCGCTTCCCAGGGATGCCGCAGCGATGCTTGGCGAAATCTGCGAGCATTTTGTCGAGCATGCCGAAGTGCAGCGCAGTGAAGACCTTGCGCTTCTGAAGAGCAAGGCCGGCACTGCCGAAATCCGTATTGAGGACCGCAAGCTGCTGATCGAGCTTTCCTGCTCCTCGGAAAAGGCGCTGCAGATGAGCCGTACCATGCTTGCCGAGCACCTCTTCTATTTCGCCGGCGACGATCCGCTGGAACTCACCTGGTCCGATCCTGGCGCACTCGCCGTGCTGCCGAACATCCATGAGGCCACCGTTGTTTCGGCCGAGGATGTGACGCCGCATATGCGCCGGGTGAAATTCGCCTGTGCCGACGTCACGCCTTTCATCGGCGGCGATATGCATGTGCGCCTGCTCGTGCCGCCGAAGGGCAGGGCACCAGTCTGGCCGGGTCTGCGGGCGGACGGCCGCGTTGCCTGGCCCGAAGGCGAGGACGAACTCCTAGTGCGCGTCTACACGATCCGTACCGTCGACGTCGAAAAGCGTGAACTGTGGATCGACTTCCTGCAGCACCCGGCATCAGGCGTCAAAACGCCCGGTGCCGATTTCGCCCGCGATGCCGAGCCCGGCCAGCGGGTTGCGCTCCTCGGTCCCGGCGGCGGCAACCTTCCGGCGGCGCAGTCCGTCCTGCTCGCCGGCGATGAAAGCGCGCTTCCTGCCATTGCCCGCATCGCCGAGGAAATGCCTGCAGGGACGCGGCTGCAGGCAATCATCGAGGTCGCCGACGAGACGGAAGAGCAGCCGCTGTCATCAGCCAGTTCACTCGATGTGCGCTGGCTGCATCGAAGGCATTACGCCAATGGCGCCAAGGGCGTTCTGCTGGAAGAAGCCAAACAGGCGGTTGCCGCTACCGAGGGCGAAACCTTCGTCTGGTTTGCCTGCGAAAAGGAGGATGTACGCGCCATGCGGACTTTCCTGAAGGTGCGTCGGCACGACAGGAAGAACATGTATGTCGCCTGGTATTGGGAGCGTGAACCGGACTAGACTGGTCTGACGGGCATCGATCACGATCCGTCAGGTGGAAGGGCTATCCTTTGACGGCTTCCGCGACGGGCGGCCGGGCGCGATCGGATCGCTTGCCGGAAATGTTTCCTCAAGCGACTCCTCGAGAAAGTCGTCCTGCTCCTGTTCGAAGGTGTCCGTCTCGTTAGGCTTGTTGGTGGCTTCGGCAGCTTCGATCATTTCAATACCCTTGATGCTTGGCTTGGCGAACGTAGCAAGCCCGGCGGCACTTCGGCACTAAACTCACGGATAGGGCGAACCGCGATGCGCTTCGGATCAGCGATTCCGGAAGACCGTGCAGGCAACACCGGCAGCGCGGATCGTGCTGCAGAGCTTGGTCGCTTCGGCGCGGGTCTCCCGGCCGATTCTGGCGGCATAGCGCGGGCGATAGCCGAAGTTTCCGCCCCTCTGACGCACGATCAGGGCGCGCTCGGCGTTCAGCGGTTCGGGAAGCTTTGTGAGCGATATGGTAAAGAGCCGGTCGGCCACGGACGGATTGTAATGGGCGGCAAGCTGTACGCCCCACGGCGCCCAGTCGGCCGATCCGGTCAGGACCGGTTCATTCATTTGTCGGGTCTCGGCAAGCGCCACACATGCGTCACGGAACGGCATGCCGTCCCGTAGCTCGGGCGCAGCGGTTTCCGGAGGGCTATCCCGCCAGGTCTCGACGGTCTGCCCGGTAATCGCGAACACATAGTCGCGGGTCTCGATCGGCAGGCGGTCTGAGGAGAGAAACCGGCTGAGGCCGGATTCACCGGCATTATAGGCAGCGGCGGCAAGTCCGAGATTGCCGAAACGAAGCCTGAGTTCGTCGAGGTAACTCGACGACGCTTTGAGCGCCTGGACGACATCGAAGCTGTTTTCCAATGCCCTCAGCCGGGCAGTGCCCGGCATGAACTGGGCAATGCCCTCCGCGCCCTTCGGGCTGACCGCTTCCGGACGGAACAGGCTTTCGCGCCAGATCAGGCGGGCGAAGAAGGCAGGTGGAATGTTATGGATCGCTGCGAAACGGTCCATGACCGCGCAGAGATCGGCATTGAAGTGATCTTTTCGAATGCAGAGCGTTTGCCCGTCACCAGCGTCCCCTTGGTAGAGGCACGCCGCTTCAGGAGCGGATGGCTCGGCAGCGCTGGTCGTCATCGCCACGATAATCCACGCTGCGGAAACCAGCGCCGCAGCCATTAAGCCTATGCCGCATCTCATCATCGCCAAACCTTGCCTGACGACATCGTCGCGGTTTTCAGGCAAGACGGCAAGCTTCCTTCGTAGTCCCGCGGCCCTGGCCGCGGGCGACTGGCTTCAGTGCACAACGGTCAAGATCGCAATGCCGGCTTCAGCTGCCGCACGGCGAATGGCGTCCTGCAGTTCGCCAACATCGATGTGTCCGCTGATCGCATCGACGCAGGCCTTGACGGCCACGACATATTCCTCGCCGTCTTCTGACGGCCAGTCCGTTATCAAAACCTCAGCGGCGTCTCTCAACGTTCTGAGAACCCTGTATTTTTCCCGGCCACCCAGCATCAGCACCAGAGGGGGAAAGCGCTCGTATGTGTTCCATTCCATTACACTTGGTCTCCCCAACGTAAGGATATTGGTAACGCTGCAAGAACCATACCGCTCGCGTGTGAAAATCATGCATCCGACAACTTGAGCGTTGCGGGCTGATTTTGAGGTTCGGTCAATGCTCTAAAATGGAGGCGAAAACTCAAGTTTTTATTGCGTCTCGTTCCGGCCTTGGCTAAAGAAGGATCGTCATTGGCCGGAGACGCTCCGCCACGTAAGCGTTAACGTCACTCAACGCGTATGATCGAACGGCCCTGCGGCTTCGATCTGCGCGACTGTGTCCTGCGGATCGTTTCCCGAGGCCCCGGAAGGACATGATGGATAACAAGCAATCCACACATCCCCAGTTCCCTGCACCTGCTATCGAACGGGTCCGCCATGAATTGCGCCGCCGTTTGCTGACGGTAGAAAGCGTGGCCGATATCACGCCCGGCATGCGGCGCATCGTGCTGATGAGCGAAGATCTCGCAGATTTCACCAGCCTTGCACATGACGATCACATCAAGATCATCGTGCCCGGCGCCGATGGCGCCGAGGAGCGTCGGGACTACACGCCGCGCCGCTATGATAATGCTGCCCGCAGCCTGACGATCGACTTCGCCCTGCACGAGGCCGGTCCGGTCACGCAATGGGCAATCGACGCCCAGCCCGGCACATCTCTTGAGATCGGTGGCCCGCGCGGCTCAGCCGTGGTTGCCGGCAGCGTGAAGAGATGGCTTTTGGTTGGCGATGAGACGGCTTTGCCCGCCATCGGGCGGCGCATTGAGGAGAGCGGGGCCGATACGACCATTGTGGCAATCGCCGCAGTCGCAGGCCCGGAAGAAGAGCAATCCTTCGAGACAGCTGCAGCGCTCACAACGCGTTGGGTTTACCGTCCCCTCTCCGATGCGACGAATGCCGAACAGCTGATTGCTGCCTTGGCAGGGATCGACATCGCTCCCCAGACCTTCGTCTGGATTGCAGCCGAGGCGTCGGTGGTGCGGGCAATCCGTGCCTATCTCGTCGAAGAACGCGGCTATCCGTTGAGCTGGATCAAGGCCTCGGGTTACTGGGTCAAGGGCAAGACCGATACGACCGAGAAGTTCTGATAGCCAAGAAAATTCCTCTGCTCCGCCAAATCGCTCCTGCCAGTCGGCTGGAGCGGCCTGGCAAGGCTCTCATTTGAACTCTGTGGCGGAACCTCGAACGAATGCCGGTGTTTCCTAGAAAAGGAGATGCGTCATGGGCACGAAGGATACCAACGCCAAAGCCGAACAACGCCGTCCCAGAGATGTCGGACCGATTGCCGAAGCGCCAGATCGTGCGGACAAGGAGTCTATTGCTCCCCCGACTGTCCAGCCGTCGGGCGCCTGGGATGAAAGCGAACGGCCGATCGTCGATCCGATCACCGGCGTCGCCCACTGACGAGAAAACGCCGGCGGATTCGGGACGATTGGAGGTAACAGAATGGCCAGGGACAAGGAAGAGGCAATTCGGCAGCGCGCCTACGAGATCTGGGAGCAAGAGGGCCGCCCGGAAGGAGCGGCGCTTCGGCACTGGCTGCAAGCATCCGACGAGTTCAGCGAGGATGACGAACACGAGACGATGCAGGAATTGATCGATGAAGACGATCGTGACGATGCGGCTCTGCTGCAAGGTGCCGGTGAGAGCGGTGACATTCACACGCGTCGTTAGTCGCGCATAGGTAGATTACTTCTCGGTCCGCTCCAGCAGAATTCGTGCCTCCTCGAAGCGGCGTTTTCGATCGGCATCATCTTCACCTGGCGAATAACAGGTATTCGATACGCAGAACCGCGCAAGCTGGTGCGGCTTGTCGACCTTGTCGAATTCGCATTCGAACGTATCGGTCATCTCCGCCGGCGCGGTTCCCGGTCGCGTCGAATAGGTCATGCGAACGCCCGGTGGCTTGAGTTCCGGGAAGGATTGAACCGTGCCGATCGAAAGCTGGTCACTCATGAAGAAGCCCTTGGCGACTGATTGGCATGTCGCCTCCAGATCCTGGGATTGCGCGAAAGCTGCCGTTGGAAACAGGATAATGCCAAATAATACTAGATGTTTACGCAAAGGCGTCTCCTCATGGTATCGTTCAGAGTGAGGTAGCGCCAATACGGCAAAAACAAGTGGGGCGCCTCAGGCGGCGCCGGAAAAATCTTCCGACAGCAGGCCGAGCAATTCGTCGCGATCCCGCACCCCGAATTCGAACCAGTCGACCAGCGCTCTCGCCTTTGTCATTCCGAGATTGCCGCTACGGCTGCAACGCGCGGCCGAGCACCATTCCTGGTGAATGCCGTCGAGAAAATTCATCGTCTCCGACGTCAGCGCTTCCTTCGGCCAAACCGTTCGCGTCATCGCCATGCTCCCTGGTGCGGCCCTACACTAGATGACCTATGGTTGAGGGCAATGGCGAGAATGCAACACCGATCGATTAGTTGTCATTGGCCGCTGTGCCGTCGCGCAACAGAAAAGCGGCAGGCGTTAAGGCCTGCCGCTTGTCGTCACGTGCTCTCTGGACGAGGCAATCAGCCCTCCAGCCACCTCACCTGTTCGGGCGTCAGCGTGATGTTCAGTGCCGAAAGGCTGTCTTCCAGCTCGGCGATCGTGCGCGGTCCGATCAGCGGAATGACCGGGAACGGCTGGGCAATGACATAGGCGAGCGCGATATGAATCGGATGCCGGCCAAGTTGTTTGGCGAGTTCGATTGCCCGGTCACGTCGCCCAAAATTGCGATCCGAATACCAGCAACGGACGATTTCCTCGTCGTCCCGTTTGTCGCGGCCGGCGCGGTCGGTGAAGAAGCCGCGGCCCTGACTCGACCAGGCGAAGTTCGGGATCTGCTTTTCGTTCAGCCACTTTTTCCACTCATCGTCCGACGCGGCAACGCAGCCGGCCCAGATCGGATCGAGCATTTCGGCGAGCGAGAAGTTATTGGAAAGGGCAGCGGGTGCTTGCTTCCCGTTCTTCTTCGCATAGGCGATCGCCTCGTCGAAACGCTCACGCGTCCAGTTCGAGCCGCCGAAGATGCCCGGATGCGGCCGCGCTTGACCTCGGCATCCATGGCATCGACGAATTCGCCGACCGGCACGTCGGTATTGTCGCGATGCATGAAGTAGATATCGACATAGTCGGCCTTCAGGCGGTTGAGAGACTGATCGAGCTGTTTGCTGATGACATCGGGATAGCAGAGCGGCGAGTGGGCACCCTTGCCGATCAGCACGATCTCCTCGCGTGGAACCTGGCGGCTCGTGTGCCAATCGCCGAAGATGCTCTCCGTCTTGCCACCGCCATAGACGAAGGCCGTGTCGAAGACATTGCCTCCGGCTTCATAGAAGGTGTCGAGCGTCAGCGAGGCGGCAACGAAACTCGGGAAGAATTCGAAGCCGAGGGTGACGACCGAGGCCGGCTTGGAAATGCCGGGGATCTGGCGCTGCGGAATCGAGTTGCCGCGCCGGACAGCACCGCCGGCAATGTTCAGGGTACGCTTGGCTGCTTTCTCGACGCTATATTCGAGACCAACCGAAGCGCGCCACTGGTCGAGCACCTTGAGATTGTTAATCGAATCCGCCCAGCTCATGCCCGGTGAGCGGAATTCCTGTTCGCCGGCGCGGATTGCGTCACAGGCAGCGTCCGCTTCGAACGAGTAGAGCCAGCGATCTTCCTTGACTTCGATCGTCTCCTGCTCGCCGTTCCTGAAGATCTCGATCTTGCCGACGCCGCCCTTGTGGCCGGAGGCAAACCAGAAATCCTTGACTTCGATGCGGCCTGCAGACCCGATGATGCGCAGCACATTGTCCTGCTGCGCCATGATCGAGCACGAAACTTCGGCGATGATGTCGTTCGGGAATTTGAGCACGGCAGACGCCCATTCATCGACGCCGGACTGGCCGAGATGGGCCACACCAGAGACCTTTTCCGGGTCCAAGAACGGCTTGCCGGCCGCTGCACCGGCAATCAACCGGGCCATGGAGACAGGATAGCCGCCGACATCGAGAATGCCGCCGCCTGCCGTCTCATTGGCAAAGAGGCGGTGTTCCGGCTTGTAGGTGCCCATGCTGAAGCCGAAGCTGGAGCGGATGATGCGGATTTCGCCGATCGTGCCGCTCTTGATCAGCTCGACCAGCTTTTCGGTCTGCGGATGCACACGATACATGAAGGCTTCGCCAGCAAAAACGCCAGCCTTCTTCGCCTCGTAATAGATCGCCTCGGCATCATAGGCTGAGAGAGCGATCGGCTTTTCGACGAGCACATGTTTGCCGGCGCGGATTGCCTTGATGGCCCATTCGGCATGCCCGGTATGGGGCGTGGCGATATAGATCGCGTCGACCTCCTTGTCGGCCAACAGCGCCTCATAACCATTGACGATACGCGCACCCGGAAAGCCATCGGCAAGGCCTGGCTTGTCTGGATTACGGGTGGCGATCGCCACCAGCTTGCCGGTGCGCGAATGCGCGACGCCATCGGCAAAGGTGCGGGCGATGGTGCCGGGGCCGATAATGCCCCAGCGGATCGGATTATCTGAAGTCATGACTATCCTCTTTCGTCTTTCTGTCTTGGGATTGCGTTATCGGAGCCGCTTGCCGGCTGCATCGAACAGGAAGGTGCGGGCGGCGGACAGCGACACGGTCAGCCGCTCAGTCTTGCCGAGGCTGCGGGATTCTGGCTGTTCGATGATGAGCTGCTCACCGCCAAAGTTTGCGTAGATGTAACTGGTGTTGCCGAGGTGCTCGGCGACATCGACGGCAACCGTCAGATCCGCTTCGCCCTGACCCATCTCGCCGAAATGCTCTGGCCGAATGCCGAGCGTGACGGGCGTGCCCGATGTGATGGGGTCATGCAATGGTACCGCGAGGCGCACCGTTCTGTCGTCCGCGAGCACGACTGTCGCTTTGCCGGCCTGTATCTCGGTCACCTCGGCCTTGAGGAAGTTCATCTTCGGCGAACCGACGAAGCCGGCGACGAACTGGTTAGCCGGATCGTCATAGAGATCGAGCGGCGCGCCAATCTGTTCGATATTGCCGGCGCGCAGAACGACAATCTTGTCGGCAAGCGTCATCGCCTCCGTCTGGTCGTGTGTCACATAGATCATCGTCGTGCCGAGCTGCTTGTGCAGCCTGGAGATCTCGACGCGCATCTGCACGCGCAGTTCCGCATCGAGATTGGACAGCGGCTCGTCGAACAGGAAGACCTGCGGTTCGCGCACGATGGCGCGGCCGATTGCGACGCGCTGGCGCTGGCCGCCGGAAAGCTGCTTCGGCCGGCGCTTCATCAGTTCCGTGATCTGCAGGATCTCCGCGACATGGCGCACGCGCCGTTCGGTGTCTGCCTTCGGGTTGCCATTCATGCGCAGGCCGAAGCTCAGGTTCTCCTCGACGGTCAGGTGCGGGTAGAGCGCATAGGATTGGAAGACCATGGCAATGCCACGGTCGGCCGGCTCGACATCATTGACGAGGCGGCCGCCGATCTTCAGCTCACCGCCGGTGATATCCTCAAGGCCGGCGATCATGCGCAGCAGCGTGGACTTGCCGCAGCCGGAGGGGCCGACGAAGACGACGAACTCGCCGTCCTTCACGTCCAGATCGGCGCCATGAATGATTTCAAGCGCGCCGTAGTGCTTGACGATATTGTTGAGTGAAAGCTCTGCCATAGGCCCCTCGATTATTTGATTGCGCCGGCCGCGATGCCGGCGATGAAGTGACGCTGCAGAGCCACGAAGACAACGAGGATCGGTGCCGTCAAAAGCACCGCACCCGCCATGATGCCGCCCCAGGAAACCTTGGTGAGGCCGATCAGCACGCCGAGCGCCACCGGAGCCGTCATCATGCCGGGCTTCGAATTGATCAGCAGCGGCCAGAGATAATTGTTCCAGGAGGCGAGGAAGAGGATGATTGCCAGTGCCGCCATGGTCGGCCGGGCAAGCGGCAGCGCGATGCGCAGGAAGATCTGCCATTCCTTGACGCCTTCGACGCGGGCTGCATCGAAGAGATCGTTGGGCATCATGGAGAAGGACTGCCGCATGAAGAGCACGCCGAGCGAATTGAAGAGCGGCGGCACGATAAGGGCGATCCAGGTATTGGCGAGCTTGAATTCGCGCGCGACCATGATGAATTGCGGAATGACGACCACGAAATAGGGCAGGGTGATCGTGCCGAGGATGATGGCGATGACCAGCGAACGGCCGACGAAGCGGTAGCGTGCGAGTGCCCAACCGGCCATGGAGGTCAGGAGCACGGATAAGACGGTATAGACGGTGGCAACAACGATGGAGATCACCATTGCGCCGATGAAATTCGTGTCTGCCTGCAGGTTCTGGAAGTTTGCGACGAAATTGGTCGAGGGCCAGAGCACGATCTGCGGGCTGAAGATGCCGTAGTCAGGCATGGTCGAGAAAACGAACATCATCCAGAGCGGAAAGAGCCAGATGATCGCGAGCGGCAGCAGGAAAGCGTGCAGGGCGATCTGGCGGATGAGAAGGGATTGTGACTTGGATCTCATTTCGGCTCCCTCCCAACCCAAAGGTTGAGCAACGAGATCGCGACTGCGAGCGCTGCCATCGTATAGGCGATCGCCGAGGCATAACCGAAGTTCAGCGATGTAAAGCCTTGGCGATAGAGCAGCAGACCAAGTGTCTCCGTGCCACCGCCAGGTCCGCCTCTGTTGGTAATGAGGAAAGGTTCGGCGAAGAGCTGCATCGTACCGATGACGGACAGAACCACGCAGAAAAGAATGATCGGCTTCAGAAGCGGCAGGGTGATGTGGAAGAACTGTTGCAGCTTGCTGACGCGGTCGAGCGTAGCCGCCTCGTAGACATCTTCCGGGATCGATTGCAGGCCGGCCAGGATGATGATGGCATTGTAGCCCGCCCATCGCCAGGTGACGGCAATGATAATGACGACCATGGCGGCATTGGCGTTGTCGAACCAGGAAACCGGGGTGAGGCCTGCTGCGCCGATCAGCTTGTTGATGATGCCGAAATCGAGATTGAACATCAGCCGGAAGACAGCCGCATAGGCGACCTCGCCAACCACGACTGGCGCGAAAAATGCGAAACGAAACAGGACGCGTGCTTTCAGAAGCGGCGAATTGAGCAGCACGGCCATGATGGTCGCAAGGGCGATCATGACAGGCACCTGGATGACCAGGATGATGAGCGTGTTATAGACGGCGTTGTAGAAGGCCGGGTCGGCGAAGAGGCGCCCCCAATTGGCCTGAAGGCTGAATTTCCACGGATTGATGCGCGTGTTCTGGAACGAGATCAGGAACGAATTGATGATCGGCCAGACCCAGAAGGCGGCAAAGACCAGAAGATAGGGCGCGAGGAACGCATAGGCGCTGCGGTTTCTCATCGGCATAAATCCTCCTTACCGAAACGAATGTGCCGACCGCCTCCCGCGGCAGGCGAGGCCGGGCGCTTCGGCGCCCGGCTTGCCATTCATTGTGCGATCGGAAGACCGGTCGCCGATGCAATCTGCTTGGCGGCATCGTCGAGGGCAGCCTTCGCATCGGGATAACCGCCGGCGAAATACTTCGTCTGCGTCGTCTTGTAGATGGCATCTGCATCCGTCTGGAAGGCCGTACCGCGGCTCGGCACGATCTTCGGCAGGGTAGCCAGGATGTCGGCCCAGATCTTCTGGCCGCCCCAATAGGGCTGCGGCTCGTTGACGAAGGGATCCTGAACGGCCGACAGCAGCGACGGCACGAGACCGAACGACTTCAGCATGGTGACCTGGCCCTCATTGGTGGTGAGCGCATAGGTCAGATATTTGAAGGCTGCTTCCTTGTTCTGCGAGTTGGCATTGATGGCGAGCGAGGAGCCGCCGAGGTTGGCAGCATGGGGGCTGTCTGCGGTCATGCCCGGCATGGCGTAAACGCCCCACTTACCTGACAGATCGGGAGAGCCGGAACGGATCGTGCCTTCGTACCAGCCGCCGAAGACCTGGCTTGCCACTTTGCCGGCGGTGTTGGAGGAGATCTTCTCATCCCAGTTCGCCGCCGTCAGCGTGCCGGCATCCTTCATCGCCTTGACTTTTTCCAGCGTCTGCACGCAAGCGGGCTTATTGATGGTGATCGATTGGCCGTCGGTCGAGAAATAACCGCAGCCCTGTTCGTTGGCGAGCATGCGGAACCATTCGCTGTCGCCGTTGAAATCGCCCTGGCCCATGACGACGCCGGGATTGGCTGCCGAGACCTTCTTGCCGGCGGCAATGAAATCGTCCCAGGTTGCGATCGACTTCGGATCGACACCGGCCTTTTCGTAATAGTCGCGACGATAGAAGACGGTGACTGGACCGGAATCCCACGGCATGGCATAGGCGACATCACCGATTTCAAGCTCTGTACGCTTGAACTCGGGGAATTTCGCCTGCATGTCGGCGTTGTAACCGAGGTCCTTCAGATTAGCGAAGCAATCCGGGAAGCGGCTCCAGAAGATTTCCGCCTCGAAATTCTCTATCGTGACGATATCGGGAAGGCCGTCGCCGCCGGCCGCGCAGGCGGCAAGCGTCTTGTCGAAGACCTGCTGGTTGCCGAGATCCTGGACATCGACCTTGATGTCGGGAAACTGCTTGTTGAAGCCTTCGACCGTCGATTTGAGAGCGGAAGCTGCGACATTCCAGCTCCAGATGGTAAGTGTAGCGGACTGCGCATAAGCAGATCCGGATGCAAGCAGCATAAGCGCTGTCGTTGCAGTGATGAGTTTAGAGCGCATGAAAATCCTCCCTTTTCAATTGCCTTGCCGTCGCTGAGCGAACGTGGCTAATCTAGCGCGGCGGGAGCGGCTGTCTCATAAAAAGGGAATATAGAATTGGCGGAAAGTAAGGTCGTTGGCAAACCTGTTTACCAGCCTGGTGCCAGCACGATTGAAGGCATGCCGATGGCGCTGCAGATGTTTTATGCTCATCCGCCTGTCATGGCGATGCCGCATTGGCATGCCCAGGTCGAGGTCAATTACATCATGCGCGGTAGCGTCCATTATCGCATGAGCGACCATGACATCACGCTCAAAGCCGGCCAGATGTGCCTTTTCTGGGGCGGGCAGCCGCATCAGATGGATAAGTCCTCAGATGATTCCCTTTATGCGGGCGCGCATCTGCCACTCGTCTATTTCTTCAGGCTGCGCCTGCCTCCGACCATAGGTACCCGTCTGATGAAGGGGGAAATCCTGCTGACATCGGCGACCGATGCGGCGGATGAGGCAAATTTCCCGCGCTGGTATGACTATGCGAGATCCAATGATGTCAGGAAGACGCAGCACGCCGTCGATGAATTGCTTCTGCGCATCGAGCGGATTGCCCTGGAATCATATCTGATGGTTCCAGGCACCAGCACAGACGAGCTTGAGCAGCCCAATTCGCATCTTTCCCGCAGCGTCGCGCGTATGTGCGATTTCATAGCGAGCAATTTCCTGCAGGACATCGATACGGTCGAAATTGCTCGCACGGTCGATCTTCATCCGAAATATGCGATGAACCTGTTCAAGAAGACGACAGGCATGACGATCAGCAAATACGTTAATTTGCTGCGCCTTTCGCATGCCCAGGCGCAACTGATGGGCGAAGGCGCGAACGTTCTCCAGATCGCGATGGATAGCGGTTTCGGCTCGATCAGCGCCTTCAACAAGTCCTTCCGCAATATTGCCGGCATGTCTCCATCTGATTTTCGCCGGGACATGCGTTCGATGATCGGCGCTATCTCGGCTGCTGGTTGAGACGCCCTGAGTTTGCCTTCGAAGACCGATCTCGATCGCGGGCATGGATAGGGTCGGTCCAGTCGCGCCCGGGCGCTAGGTCGACTGCCGATCGTCAAGATCTGCCCCGCAAGAAGACGCGTTGAACGGGGTGCATCTTCCGCCGACGGAAACATGGCCCTTGCAAAGAGCGCCGGGAGCGACATCATGTCGGAGAGGAACCCAGATGACCGCGACCCAGGATGCTTTTCGTGTGTACATCACCGGCGGGGTGCAAGGCCTCGGCTATCGCGCCTGGACTCGCGGCCAGGCCCTCCAACTCGGCCTGACGGGCTGGGTGAGGAACGAGGCCGACGGCTCGGTCAGCGCTTTGATCGTCGGTTCTCAAGGCGCCACCGGCTCCATGCTCGAGCGTTTCTGGAGCGGTCCCGCCGGCTCCTCCGTGGCAGACGTGAAAGCGGAGCCGGCAAATCTCGATGAGATACCGAGCGACTTCCGCATCGTACGATAGAGATCAGGAGAACCTGTGTTCTTTCCCGGCGAGCGGTGAGGCAAACTGCGTTTCACCGGTTGTCACCGGCCGGTCGCCATCCGTACGCACGACAAGTGTCTGCAATTCCGGCACATCGAGGTAGACGACCGTATCTGCGCCGAGCCGCTCGATATGGCGCACCTTGCCCTGCCATTTGCCTTCCGTCGGCGAGAGTGTGATATGTTCGGGCCGGATACCGTAGGTCCGGCATCCCTCCTGTGCGGCGATCTCTCCCTCGAACAGGTTCATCTTCGGCGAGCCGATAAAGCCGGCCACGAAGGGGCTGGCCGGATTGTTGTAGAGCGTCATCGGCGTTCCGACCTGCTCGATCTGTCCGCCATTCAGAACAACGATCTTGTCGGCCATCGTCATCGCCTCGACCTGATCGTGGGTGACGTAGATCATGGTGGCGCCGAGCTTGGCATGAAGTTCGGACAGTTCGATGCGCATCTGCGAGCGCAGCGACGCGTCGAGATTTGACAGCGGCTCATCAAACAGGAAGACTTTTGGATTGCGGATAATCGCCCGCCCGATCGCCACGCGCTGCCGCTGCCCGCCCGACAGTGCCTTCGGCTTGCGATCGAGCAGGTGCGACAGCTGCAGAATATCGGCGGTCTGTTTCACCCTTTCGGCGATTTCCGCCTTGGGTCGCCTGGCGAGCGACAGGCCGAAGCCGATGTTTTCTGCGACGGTCAGATGCGGATAGAGCGCATAGGACTGAAACACCATGGCGATCCCGCGCTCGGATGGCTCGGCATAGGTCACGTCCTTGCTGTCGATGAAGACCTTGCCCGAGGTCTGTGTTTCCAGCCCCGAGATGATGCGCAACAGGGTCGATTTCCCGCAGCCGGACGGGCCGACGAAGACGCAGAATTCGCCCGGCTCTACAGTGAGATCGACGCCCTTCATGACCTCCAGGCTGCCGAAGCTCTTGCGGACACTTTCGAGAACAACTGATGTCATGGCTTATCCCTTGACTGCACCGGCGGTCATGCCTGCCACGATCTGCCGGTTGAAGAAGATGAAGACGATCAGGGGCGGAATAGTCACCAGAAGGATGTTCATGAACAGCAGGTTGAACTGGGTCTGGAACTGGCCCTGAAAATTATAGAGCGTCAGCTGCACCGTCACGTTTTCCCGGCCCGGCAGGTAGTAGAGCGGGTTGGTGAAATCGTTGAAGATGGCGATCGACTGGACGACGATAACAGTAACCGTGACCGGCTTTAAGAGCGGCAGGATGACGCGAAAGAAGATCTGGAATGGCTTGGCCCCGTCGATGATAGCAGCTTCGTCGAGATCCCGTGGGATCGTTGCGATGAAGCTGCGAAACAGGAGAACCGTGAAGCCGAGGCCATAGGCGACTTGGATCAGCACCATGCCGGACAAGGTCTTGAAAAGGCCGAGGAGTTGCAGCACCCAAATGGTCGGAACAATGGCCGGCGGGATCATCAAGCCGGCGAGCACGCAGCCATAAATGATAGTATTCCAGCGTGAGGGGCGGCGCTGCAGAACGTAGCCGACCATGGCACCGAATAGCACCAGCAGGGTGACGGCGGCCACCGTGATGACGGTCGAGTTGAAGTAGGCCAGCAGCAGCATGTAGTTGCGGGTCTGCACGACCTCCATGAAATTCTGCCAAAGCTGCCACTCGACCGGCCAGCTGAATCTCAGCGTTGCCGCATCCTGTTTCGTCTTGGCGGCCGTGATGAAAATGAAGATGAAAGGCAGCACGAAGATCACGCCGCAGGCAGCCAATGCCGCAATCCCGGTATAGAGCTGGCGGCGGCTCATAGATCCACCTCCTTGCGATTGAACCAGGCCGTCAGCGGCAGGACAATGAGGCCGATGAGCAGGAAGAGGATGACATTCCCAGCCGTCGAAAGGCCGTAGAAGCCCGCCTGGTACTGCTTGTAGATGACGCTTGCGAGCACATCCGAGGAAAAACCGGGGCCGCCGCGTGTCATTGCCCAGATCAAGTCGAAACTTCTGAGGCCACCGATCAACGAGAGCGTCACGACCGTCACCGTCGCGGGCTTGACCAACGGGACAGTCACGCGGAAGAACATCTGGGTGCGGGTCGCGCCATCGATGCGGGCGGCCTCATAATAGTCGGGGCTGATCGATGCGAGCCCGGCGATATAGATCACGGTCGCAAGCCCGATGCCCTTCCACAGGTCGACGAAGACGATGGAGTAGAGCGCAAGAGCCGGATCGGTCAGCCAGCCAGGGCCGTGGATGCCAATGGCGGCGAGCGCCACATTGATCAGCCCGCGTGTCGGATGCATGAGCACCGAGAAAGTGATACCGACGCCGATCGTCGATACCAGAACCGGAAAGAAGATCACGGTGCGCAGCAGGCCTTGTCCCCAGAGGCCGGAGGTCAACAGCACCGCGAGCAGGAGACCGAGAACGGTTTTCGTGCCTGAGGTCAGCACCGCATAGATGACCGTGTTGACCAGGCCCTGGATCAGAAAGGGTTCGCGGAAGAATTGCCGGTAGTTTTCCAGGCCGATGAACTGCGTGGTGAACAGGTCCCAGCGCGTGAGGCTGAACCAGAAGGAGGCGACCGTCGGAGCCAGAAAAAGGACTGTGAATATCACCGCCGCCGGCAGGACGAACCAATAGGGATAGGGTGACTTGCGTTTTATCATACGGACACCGTGAAGCGTCCCCCACCCAGGCTCAAAGGGGTGAGTGGGGGATCGGCTGGAAGGTTACCAGTTCGGCAGGCCGAGCTGCTTGGCCTGCTTCTCGACATCCTGGTCGTAGAGGGCGGCCGCATCCTTGGCGGAGCGTATGCCGGTTCCGACCTCGACCGTGATCTGCTCAAGCGCCGGTCCCTTGACGGGCGAGAGGAATTCGAGCGCCGGACCGTTGCGTCCCTCGGTATCGAAATAGGGCAGCATGTCGGAAACGACCGGCGGAATGTCCTTGGGAAGTTCGCATCCCTTGACGAGGTAGGGACCCGACGGAACAGCCTTGGCCATCAGGTCGCACGCCTCCTTGGAGCCGACGAAATCAAGAAATTTCTTGGCCTCTTCCAGGTTTTCGGACTTTGCGGAAGCATAGAGCGCGGAAGGCATCCAGACGGTCAGGCCGTTCTTGGCAGCGTCCGTTCCAGGCTGAGCGAAGAAGCCCAGATCCTTCAGGTTGTCAGGGAAATTCTGCTGGATGTTGCCGATACCGAAGGTGAGGTTTGGATAGTGCGCGGCTTCGCCTGTGGCCACCATCCGCATGCCGTCGTCAAAGGTTGCCGCGCCGAAGTCCGCGTTGAGGAAACCGCCTTTCGCGACCTCCTCAAGATGTTCGAAGCCGCGCAGGGCAGCTGGCGTAGTGGCATATTTGATCTTGTTGGCGGTATAGTCGGCTGCGAAATTCGGGACCTCGGTCTGGACGTTATAGAAGTCGGCAAGCACGAAGAGCTGCGAGGTCCAGGTCGTGCCATAGGTCTGCGCCACGGCAACCTTGCCGGCCGCCTTGATCTTCTCGTTGTTGCTCATGAACTCCGCCCATGTCTTCGGCGGGGTCAGCCCGAGATCGGCGTAGATCTTTCTGTTGTAGAAGATGCCGCCGCCCATGGCGGGACCAAAAGGAAGGCCGCGGACATGGCCGTCCGGGCTGGTGACGACCTTCTTGAAGCTGTCGAGAATCCCGGCTTCCGACGGAAGATCGGAAAGATCTGCGATCGTTTCCTGCGGCTTCAAAGCCTGGAAGAGGGAGCCGCCGTTATACAGGAAAATATCGGCCATTTCGCCGGTGGCGAGCCGGGTCTTGATGATGTTATCGCCCTCCGAGCCTCCGGCACGCTGCTCGACATCAAATGTGACGTCGGGATGCTTTTCCATATAGGCTTTGGAAACGGCATCGAACGAGGCAATCGTCTCGGGATTGGTGTCAATCAGGACGCTGAGGGTCGCATCTGCATGCGCCACTCCAGCGGCAAGAGCCATGATACTGGTTGCAAGGATGCTGCACTTCGTCATTCGCATAGTCATTTCCTCCTCTTGAAGACCGGAATGCGTTGGGCTGCTTGCCCGCGGATCGAAAACCCGCGGGCAACCGCATCAGATAGAAAACGTAACCGTATGTTCTCCTGCACCGAGCATGGTCTCCTCACCTTGCTCGATCAGGGTGCCATCTGCCTTCAGTGACTTGCGTTCGCCCTTACCTTGCAGACGCGCAGTCACGCCCTGCGGCAGCAGTAAGCGACACGTGACGGTCCCCCCCTCCAGTGTCCAGCCAGCTTCGATACGGCCAAAGCGGGTGTCATGCCAGGCTGAAACCGGCGAGAGAGCAGGCAGGATGGCGGGATCGAAGGCGACTTCCTCGAAGCCTGGCTTGTCTTCCAGCGGCTTGATGCCGGCGACATCTTCGAAGAGCCACTGGCATACCGCGCCATAGGCATAATGGTTGTAGCTGTTCATGTCGGGATCATAGATCGTGCCGTCCTCGGCGAGCGCATCCCATCGCTCCCAGATCGATGTCGCGCCGCGCTCGACTTGATACAGCCATCCCGGAACCTTCCGGTTTAGGAACATCTTCTCGGCAAGGTCCAGCATGCCGAGCCGGGTCAGCGCCGGCAGAAGGGCAGGGGTGCCGATGAAGCCTGTGCCGATAACGCCGTCTGTTTCTTCCGCCACCCGGCGGAAATAGTCACGAGCAGCAGGTTCATATTCCGGCGGCACGAGGCCATAGAGAAACGCCAAAGACCAGGACGTCTGGTCGTTATGGGCAATGCGGCCGGAGGGCGAAAAGAATTCGTGCTTGAACGCGGCCTTGATTTCATCAGCGCGCTTGTCGAGCCTTGCTGCTTCGACAGTCTCACCCAGAATGCGCGCGATCTTTGCCGTCAGCTGGGTGGAAATGAAATGATAAAGGGTCGCTGCGCAATCGTCTGCCACGGTTGGGCGCGGCTTCCTGTTATCTCCGACCGGTTGCAGCCAGTCGCCAAAAGTGAAGCCATGCGCGCCCCAGACTGCCGGAGGACGGATAATCGGTCCATCCGAGATACCCCAGAGGTAATCGAGCCAGCGAAGCATTGCAGGGAAGCATTCTTCCAATACGGCATTGTCGCCGTAATGCAGGTAAAGCTGCCAGGGAATGATGGTGATCGCATCGCCCCAGCCGGTTGAGCCCGCCCAATCGCCGCGCCCGTCGACCGGGTGAAGCCGCGTCGGATCAGGTGAAAAATGCGGGACTGCGCCGTCGGCACGCTGGTCGTGGACCACATCGCGAAGATACTTCCTGAGGAAGGACTGGCTGTCGGCAAGCCAGCAGGCCGTTCCGGCAAAGACCTGGGCGTCGCCGGTCCAGCCGAGGCGTTCATCGCGCTGCGGGCAATCCGTCGGCACTTCAATGAAATTGGAACGCTGCGACCAAATGGTATTGTCGACGAGCCGGTTGACGGCCGCAACACCTGACGTGAAGCCGCCGGCACTTGTTGGCACCGAGGTAATCGGCACCATAGTGATCGCGATCAGTTCAACCTGGCCTGTCAGGGTGATGCGCGCATAGCGGAAGCCCATGAAGGTGAAGAGAGGCGCGTATTCCTCTTCGGCTTGTCCAGAGAGCGTATAGATCAGCTCGGCACGCGCGCCGCGATAATTGCGGTTGTCGAAGAAGCGGTCAGGGCCGAGCACTTCGGAATGTTCGACGCGCACCTGTGTTCCGGCTGCACCCTTAAGGCGCAGGCGGATATAGGCTCCGGCATTCTGTCCGAAATCATAGACAACCCGGCCATCGGCCTCCGTCCAGCGATCAATGGGAGAGAGCTTGGCCAGTTCCTTGACTGCGCCGGTCTCATGCGGAACGAGCAAAGCCTTGTCGAAGGAGAGGACATCGACGCCGTGACTATCCTGTGGACGGATGCGAGCGTCGTAATCCTCGCCATAATAGATCCCGTTGCGAACAACGGGGGTGAAGCCGCTCTTCCAGCTGTCATCCGTCTTCAGAAGCGTTTCACCGCCGGCGCGCAATTCTGCGATTGCCGCCGTCCGGTCGCCCCAGCAATTGATGATTGGATTGGAAGCCCACATCAGCTGGCTGCGATACCAGCCGTCGCCGAGCCAGATTTCGATACGGTTGTTGCCGGGCTGCAAGAGCTTCGCCACGTCATAGCTTTGATAGGCGATCCGGTCGTCGTAGCAGGTCCAGCCGGGCGTCAGGAGGTCGGTGCCGACGCGGTTGCCGTTGATGAAGGCGCGGTAGAGGCCGAGTGCCGAGATGCGCAGTGTCGCCTCGGCGGGGATGGCATCGAGCGCGAATTCGCGCGACACGAAAGTGCCTGCGGTTGCCTGGCCGCCGTCACAGGAGGGGCCGATCATCGACGCTGTAAACTGGAAAGCAGAACCGGCGAG
Source organism: Rhizobium sp. KNZ14-9A (assembly GCF_056755015.1). Taxonomy (NCBI): domain Bacteria; kingdom Pseudomonadati; phylum Pseudomonadota; class Alphaproteobacteria; order Hyphomicrobiales; family Rhizobiaceae; genus Rhizobium; species Rhizobium sp. KNZ14-9A. The sequence goes on along the minus strand of NZ_JBPGXB010000004.1, from coordinate 986,511 downwards.
GCCGTCTTCTCCGGCGATGCCGTGGGCCGAAACAGTCTTCATTTAGAGCCTCCCTCAACCGCCAATCTCCTCAAGCGGTCGCTCAGTGTGTATCGTTCTATGTATATCATTCTACATTCTCAATTGCCGCGCAAGAGGTTTTGTGCCTATAATTTCCCAACACTTGAGAGTGAGGCAATTTGGAATGAAAAATCAGACCGTTAACGCGACAAGGGACCGGATAACGATCCGCGATGTGGCACAAGATGCCGGTGTCTCCGTTGCTGCGGTATCGAAGGTCCTTCGCAACGCTTACGGCGTCAGCGACATCTTGCGGACAAAGGTCGAGACCTCGATTGAAAAGCTGAATTACCGGCCCTCTGTCGCGGCGCGGGCTATGCGCGGCCGCACCCAAACGGTGGGTATGCTGGTCATCGAATTGTCGAACCCATTCCTGGCGGGTGTTATCGAGGAGGCCAATGCGACCTTGTCCGAGAGCGGCTTCAAGGCGCTGATCGGGATCGGCCGCTCTACAAGTCCGATCGAGGCATCGATGATCGAATCGATGATCGATAACCGCATGGATGGCGTGTTGATCATCGCTCCGCGAATATCGGGCAAAATCCTTGAGCTCTATGCGCGGCAAATCCCGATTGTGGTGATTGCCCATCATGAGCCGCATGCCCAGACCTACGACACGGTCAATTCCGATGACCACAGAGGCGCCTATCTGGCAGTCCAAGCCGCCTTACAGCGGGGTTATCGAGACATCGCAATGCTCGGCTACGACCTCGGCGACTCGCCGCCGACCATCGTCGCTCTTCAGCGCGAGAAGGGTTATCTGGATGGCATGAAGGCGGAGGGGCTGGAGGGCCGCATCATCCGCCTGCCGTTGGTAGGCGCTGACCGTCGGGCGGCAATCAATGATTTCCTGGCCTTAGAGGACCGCCCCCGTGCGGTCTTCGTCTGGTCCGATCTCGATGCCGTGCCCCTCATCAATGCCGCGCGTATGAGCGGCATCCGGGTTCCGGAGGACCTCGCCATCATCGGCTACGACAATTCGCCGATGGCGGCCATTCCGCTCGTCGGCCTGACCAGCGTGGACCAGAACGCCGCGGCACTCGGCAGAACAGCGGCAGAGACGCTGCTCGGCAGGATTGATGGCCGCGAAGAGGCTCGTCATCTGTTGATCGAGCCGCATGTCGAGATGCGCGGAAGCACCTGAAAGCTGACAGCCTTTCGGCAGTCTACAGTCTATGCTGCGGCAAAGAGAGTTCTCAGCACGTCTTTCCGTTCTATGATGTCGGCGACGCTATACCGATCGAAGACGCCGACAAAAGCGGCCGTCGCCTCTCGCAGGATGGGCGGCATGCCGCAGCCGGCTCTGATGGAACAGGAAGAGCATTCGAGAATATCGTCAAGGCCCTCAGTATGTCTGAGCAGGCGACCGAGATTGATGGAGGCGGCCGGACGGCCGAGCCGGATTCCGCCGTTTCTACCCCTGATCAATTCCACGAAACCGGCTTTCGCCAGATCCTGAACCACCTTCATCAGATGGTTCTGGGAGATTTCATAGGCGTCAGCGACCTCCTTGATGGACGAGATCTCTCCCTCGTGTGATCCGAGGTAAATCATCACGCGGATCGCATAGTCGGTGTACCGTGTGAGCTTCATGGCACCTGCGTCAAAACGCTCAAAAAGAAATGATGCATTCAAATAGCATCTTTTACTGACTGCGTATACATGCATTGCAGATGCATGATTATGGAGTGACGCGATGAATGCGGCCAAGTTGCAGGAGAGCCAGATTCTGCCAGTATTGGAGCGGTTCTATGAGAAAGTCCGGCGCGATCTGATGCTTGGTCCGGTTTTCGCGGTGGTGGCGGATTGGCCGGAGCATTTGCAGCGACTGACTGAATTCTGGTCTTCGCTCATGCTCACGACTGGCAAATACAAGGGCAATCCAGTCGCGATCCACCTGATTCATTCGGACAAGATAGAACCTGCCATGTTTGAGCGCTGGCTTGCGATCTGGCGCGAGACGACAGACGAGATGCTGCCGCTCGCGGTCGCGCAAGAGATGCAGATCAAGGCGGGGCGGATTGCCTCGCGGCTGAACCTGGCGCTGACCGGGGAGATGCTTGAGTTACGGGCCGAAAAGTCTGCACCGCCACCTCTGAAGCCATACAAGACGACAAAGATCTTCGATGAAACGACTGTGCCAAATGCACTTCTCGAAAATCATCGGGTCAAATCCGGCGCCTGGGCACTCATCCGCGTTCTGACGGGCAGCATGCGCCTGGTGACAGGGCAGACGGTGAGCCCCTTAAGCCCCGATCACATCGGCCGGGTCCTGCCGGAGGTGGAGCATCACCTGGAGCTTCACGGCCCTGTTCAATTTCAGATCGAATTCTTCGATCGCGACCCTCTCCATATTGATAGCATTGAAAGGAAAGAACATGCCTAACCCACTTTCGGCACGCACCATTGAACTGGTGAAGCAGAGTGCTCCGGCGGTTGCCGCCCATGCGAGCGACATAACGAAGACGATGTACGGGCTGCTCTTCAAGGACGAGCACATCAAGGCGCTCTTCAATCAGGCGAATCACGGTGAAAATGGCTCTCAGGTTCACGCGCTGGCGGCGGCAATCGTCGGTTATGCGCAGAACATCGATAACCTCGCGCCTCTTTTGCCCGTCATCGAAAGGATCGCGCATAAGCACATCGGTTTTCATATCCTCTCCGAACATTATCCCTATGTCGCCAAATCACTGCTGGCAGCAATCCGCGAGGTATTAGGTGAGGCGGTGAACGAGGAACTGATTGATGCCTGGGGAGAAGCTTACTGGTTCCTTGCCGATACCCTGATCGAACGAGAGGAGCAGATACGAGCCGAGCTTGAAAAGCGGGCAGGGGGCTGGAACGGCTGGCGCGAATTCAGGGTTGCCGAAAAAATCAAGGAAAGCGATGTGGTGACATCGTTCGTCCTGCGTCCGGTCGACGGGCAAGGCGTCGCGCTTCATCGTGCCGGCCAGTATCTGACTTTCGATCTCAGCCTGCCCGATGGCAGCCGGATGAAGCGGAATTATTCGATCTCGTCCGGCCCGAACCAGGGCTTCTATCGCATCTCGGTCAAGCGGGAGGAGAACGGCAAGGGCGCCTCGCGCTATCTGCACGATCACGTCGCGGTCGGCACGGTGTTGAAGGTCACGCCGCCTGCCGGAGACTTCTACCTGCCTGAGGAGCCGACCAGCGTAATTGTCCTGTTGTCAGGCGGCGTAGGCCTCACGCCGATGGTCAGCATGCTGGAAGCGATCGCTGGCGATTATCCTGACGTCGAAGCCCATTTCGTTCACGGAGCCATGAACAGCTCGACGCATGCGATGGACAAGCATGTCCGCTCGCTTGCCCAGCGGCACGGTCGGGTATCGGTCAGCACCTTCTACAGCGAGCCCGCAGCCAGGGATGTTGCCGGTTTTTCTCACGATGAGGATGGTTTCATCACCAGAGGATGGCTGGAAGCAAATACGCCGATCGATACGGCAAACTTCTACATTTGCGGTCCAAAGCCCTTCTTGCGATCGATGGTCAGTAACCTGCGGGCGCTTGGCGTTTCCAGCGATCGCATCCACTATGAGTTCTTCGGCCCGGCTGATGAATCGCTGGCGGCCTAGAAGCGTCCGGCTGCCAGCCTAAATCCACAGCACGAACAGATATTCGACCAGGCGAAGCCACCGTGGCTCCGCCTGGTCGATTGCATTTTTCGGAGGCGGTGATGGACGCGGCGGCATGGCGATAGGGGTTCATTTTACCCGGCCAACGGTTCGATTAATCGTCCGTTCATTTTGCGGCCGCTATTGACCACTATCCGCCATTTCGAACAATCCACGTTTGAAAGTAAACTCCCGCTCAAAAGCAATGAAGATGCCCAATTCGAAACGCTCGTGCCCCTTCTCGCATCCAGTTCCGCAAGAATGCATCGGCCGGACACGAACCCAGTAGAAGAGAAAACACTATGTCCTCTCAAAATATTACGGGCGCTTCGGGCGCGAATGTTCATGCAACTGCCGCCGATCCCGATTTCGGTATCCGCGCCGCTCTCCTGTCGAATGATCAGCTGAGGGTAAAGGCCGCGCAGTTTGCGGAAAACCGCGCCCTTGACGTGGCGAGCTTCAAGAATTTCGATTTCTTCCAGCGTCACCGGGAGAACGAAGCCGAGATCCTTAGGGTCTATCGCGCTGCTGCAGCGGATGTCGATGCGGGCGAGAGCATCACACCGGCGACCGAATGGCTGCTCGACAACCACTACATCGTCGAAGAAGCCATCCAGGAAGTCCGTCGTGACTTTCCGAAGAAATTCTATCGCGAACTGCGCAAGATCAAGCTTGACGGAACGGAAGTGCCGCGCACGCTGGCGCTTGCCTGGCTCTACATGGCGCATGCGCATAGCAATATCAGCAATGCTGGTATGGCCGCGGTCACGGAAGGCTTCCAGGACAGGGAGACGCTGCGCATCGGCGAACTCTGGGCGCTGCCATCGCTCGTCCGTTACGTGCTCATCGACAACCTTCGTCATGTTGCGACGCATGTCGACAAGAGCCGCGAAATGCGCACCAGCGCCAATGCAGCGGCCACCCAGGCGATTGCGCTCGGTGATGCCGGGTCCGCCGGTTTCCTGGAGACGCTGGTTGCCAATCTCGATGATACGACCTTCGTCACCCAGCTGCATTATCGCCTGCGTAACGCGCTGGAGCCGACCGAAGCTGCGCTGAGCTGGCTCGAGGCCAAGCTCGCGGCAAAGGGGACCGATGCCGAAACGGTGATGTCGGCCGAGCAGGTGCGTCTTGGCGCGGCCAATACGCTGATGGGCAGCATCATCAAGAGCCTGCGTGAGATCAACGACACCGACTGGTCCGAATGGGTCGAAGAGGTCAGCACGATCGACAAGCTGCTCTGGCAGCAGACGGATTATGCCGAGCTCGATTCCGGCTCTCGCAACAGCTACCGCCGCCAGATCGAAAAGCTTGCCAAGCGCTCCGACAAGACGGAAATGGATATCGCCGAGGCGGCCGTGCGCCTGGCTGACCGCGCAAAGGCAGGAAGCCAGGATCCATCTTCCTCTGCCGGCAATGTCGGCTATTATTTCGTCGGCAACGGGCGTCCGGCGCTGGAGTCTGAGATCGGCTTCCGGCCGACGCTTGGCCTGCGGTTCATGCGCGTAATCCGCGAGCTGAACTGGCTGGCGATCGCCGCGCCTGTTCTCTTGCTGACGCTGCTGGCGCTGGTCATCACCGATGCGATTTTTGTCGATGCCGGCATGCCGCTTTTTGCGACGATCGTGCTGTTGCTGATGTTCGCGCTTCCAGCATCCGAAGGCGCGACGGGCCTCTTCAACTTCTTCGCCACCTTCTTCATCACGCCCGACCGTCTTGTCGGCTATGAATTCAAGAAGGGACTGCCTGCGGAAGCCCGCACGCTCGTCACCATCCCTTGCCTGATCGGCAAGCGCGAACATGTCGATGAACTCGTTCGCAATCTTGAGGTCCATTATCTCGCCAATGCGCGCGGCGAAATCTACTACGCGCTTTTGAGCGATTGGCCGGACGCGCAGGAAGAACAGAATGCCCGCGATCTCGAAGTGCTCGACTATGCGCTGAGCAAGATCGCCAATCTGGAGGCACGTTACGCCGAGGACGGCAAGCAGCGCTTCTATCTGCTGCATCGCCGCCGCCAGTATAATCCCGCCGAAGGCGCCTGGATGGGCTGGGAGCGCAAGCGCGGCAAGCTGCATGAGCTCAACATGCTGCTGCGCGGCGAGCCGAACACGAGTTTCCTGCCAGGCGCCGATGTCGTGCCGCAGGACGTGAAATATGTCATGACGCTCGACAGCGACACGCGCGTCGTCCGAGACACCGTGACCAAGCTTGTCGGCAAGCTGCATCATCCGATCAATCGCCCGGTCTTCGACGCCAGGAAACAGCGGGTGGTCGATGGCTACGGCGTGCTTCAGCCCCGTGTGACGCCGTCGCTGACGACAGGCAAGGATGCATCGACCTTCCAGCGCGTCTTCTCGGTCAACCGCGGCCTCGACCCCTATGTCTTTGCCGTCTCCGACGTCTATCAGGACATTACCGGCGAAGGCACCTTCACCGGCAAAGGTCTCTATCACGTCGATGCCTTCGAAGCGTCGCTGAAGGGACGGATCAAGGAAAACTCGGTTCTCAGCCACGACCTGCTTGAAGGCTCGATGGCGCGTTGCGCACTGGTGACGGACTGTGAACTGGTCGAGGACTTTCCGATCCGCTACGAAGTGGAAGTCTCGCGCCAGCATCGCTGGGCGCGTGGCGACTGGCAGCTTCTGCCTTACATCTTCGACGATCGCCGTGGCGTCACTGCGCTCGGCTGCTGGAAGATGTTCGACAACCTGCGTCGCTCGCTGACGCCGATCGCCTGGTTCCTGGCATCCGTGCTCGGCTGGTACTGGATGGACCCGCTCGGTGCGCTCATCTGGCAGATCCTCTTGATCTTCAGCCTGTTCGTCGCACCGACCCTGTCGCTGATCAACGGCATCATCCCGCGCACCAGCGATATTATCCTGCAGGCCCATCTGCATACTGTCTGGAAAGATATCGAGAATGCCAACGCCCAGGTGGCGATGCGCATCGTCTTCATCGCCGACACCGCCTGCGTCATGGCCGACGCCATTATCCGCTCGCTCTACCGCCTGTTCGTCAGCCGCAAGCTGATGCTGCAGTGGCGCACCGCCGCAAGCGCCCAGGCCATGGCTCAGACGACCATCCTCGGCCATTACAAAGTCATGTGGCGGGCTCCGGTGCTCGCCGTCCTGGCATTGCTTTTCGTCATTTCCTCCGGCGACAGCGCCTGGATGGTCGGCCTTCCCTTCGTTATTTTGTGGGTCCTCTCGCCGGCTATCGCCTGGACGGTCAGCCAGACGGCGGAAACCGAGGACCGGCTCGATGTGCCGGACAATGTCCGCAACGAATTGCGCAAGATCGCAAGGCGTACATGGCGGTATTTCGACCACTTCGTGGTTCCCGGTCAGCATTACCTGCCGCCGGACAATGTCCAGCAGACGCCGCATGCCGTCGTCGCCATGCGTACCTCGCCGACCAATATCGGCGTCTATCTTCTATCGGTGATTTCGGCGCGCCGCTTCGGTTGGATTTCCTTCGAGGATGCGGTCAAGCGCATCGAACAGACGATCGAAACCGTCGACAGGCTCGAGAAATATCGCGGCCATCTCTTCAACTGGTATCATACCGATACGCTGAAGCCGCTCGGTCGCCGATATGTGTCATCGGTCGACAGCGGTAATTTTGCCGGCCATCTGATTGCGGTATCGTCAGCCTGCCGGATCTGGGCGCAGGCTCCGCTTGCCCACATTCACACCGATCTCGATGGCATTGGCGATGTCGCGGCCATTCTTCGCGAGGTGCTGAACGAGCTTCGGGAAGAAGACAAGTCTGTCCTATCCCTTCACGATCGGCTCGATGGCCGGATCGCCGATCTCGAAACGGCGGTTGCCACCGGCAAGCGGGAGAAGGAATTCTCCTCAGGCCTGATCGAGCGATTTGCCGGACAGGCCCGCGAAATCCGCGAACTTGCCGGCAGCCTCGACCGAGAGGTCAAGACGGCGCAAAGCGACGAGATCGTCCAATGGGCGGAAAAGCTCGTGGCAACCTGCGAGCTTCATCTCACCGACAAGGCTTTCGATCCTTCGCAGGTGGATGTCATCAGCGAACGGCTGATCCACGTCGGCAATCGGGCCCGCGAAATCGCTTTCGACATGGATTTCAGTTTCCTCTATCGCCCCGAGCGCCGGCTACTGTCGATCGGCTTCCGGGTCGAGACGGAAGAAGTCGATGCGGCTTGCTACGACCTGCTTGCCTCGGAAGCACGCCTGACCAGCCTGTTTTCCATCGCCAAGGGCGACCTTCCGACAGAGCATTGGTACAAGCTCGGCCGTCACGTCGTCCCGGTTGGCCCGCGCGGGGCGCTGGTCTCCTGGTCCGGTTCGATGTTCGAATATCTGATGCCGCCGCTCGTCATGCAGGAGCGCAGCGGAGGTATTCTCAACCAGACCAACAATCTGATCGTTCTCGAACAGATGAACTATGCCCGCAAGCTCGGCACACCGTGGGGCATTTCGGAAGCGGCCTTCAATGCCCGCGACCACCAGATGAACTATCAGTACAGCAATTTTGGCGTGCCGACGCTCGGCCTGAAGCGCGGTCTCGGTCAGAACGCCGTCATTGCGCCTTACGCTTCGCTGCTGGCGAGCCAGTATCACCCGGTCGCCGCACTCGAAAACCTCAACAGGCTGAGGGCTGTCGGCGCGCTTGGCATGTATGGCTTCCATGATGCCGTCGACTTCACGCCGAACCGCGTGCCTGAGGGCAAGCAGTGCGCCGTGGTCTATAACTACTATGCGCACCATCACGGCATGTCGATCGCAGCCGTCGCCAACGTCGCCTTCGATGGAATGCTGCGTGAGCTTTTCCATGCTGATCCTGTCATCGAGGCAGCCGAGCTGCTGCTGCAGGAAAAGGCACCGCGCGACATCCCTGTCATGGCGGCCAAGCATGAAACCGATGCGCCTGCTACCATCCAGGGCGACCTCATGCGTCCGGAAGTGCGTCGCCTGGAAGACCCGGCATCGCGCGAACGCGAGTTGCTGCTGCTGTCCAACGGTCGCTATTCGACCATGCTGACAGCGACGGGTTCCGGCTACAGCCGCTGGAAGAACCTTTCCGTCAACCGTTGGCGTGCCGATCCGACCGAGGATCGCTGGGGTTCCTTCATCTTCCTGCGTGATACAGAATCCAACGAATGGTGGTCTGCGACGGCCGAGCCGCGCTCGATCGCCAACGAACACGTGCGCGTCAGCTTCAGCGACGACAAGGCCGAGTTCGTCAAGACCGTCGGTGAGCTGACGAGCGAGATGGAAGTCTTCGTCGCGAGCGATCACGATGCGGAGGGCCGCCGTCTGACGATCACCAATACCGGCACTGAAGATCGCGTCATCGAAGTGACCTCCTATATGGAACCGGTCGCGACACTCGATGTCGTCGATACCGGCCATCCGGTCTTTGCCCGCATGTTCCTGAAGACCGAGATTGCCGCTGCCGGCGACGCGATCGTCGTCGAACGCCAGAAACGCGGCCTGACCGATCCCGATGTCACCATCGCGCAGCTTATCGTCGATACGTCAGGCGAAAATGCCCCGACGCAATATGAGACTGACCGTATGCGCTTCCTCGGCCGGGGCCGTACCCTGACCGAAGCCGCTGCGTTCGATCCGGATGCCAAGCTGTCGGGCACGGACGGCTTCACCATGGATGCCTGTGTGTCGCTGCGCCGTAAGCTTCGCGTGCCGGCCGGCGAAAAGGTCAGCGTGACTTTCTGGACCATTGCGGCCGCCGAACGCGCCGAACTCGAAACGGCGCTGGAGCACTATCGCCAGCCGGAAAGCTTTGCCCAGGGCCTCGTTCAGGCCTGGACGAGGACGCAGAGCCAGCTGCGCCAGATCGGCGTCAACTCGAAGGAGGCCGCCGCCTATCAACGGTTCGCGCGCTACATCATCTATCCCGACATGGCGCTGCGCGCCGACAGCAAGGCGGTTCGCGAGGGTCTTAAGTCGCAGTCCGTTCTCTGGGGTGCAACGCTATCAGGCGATGCGCCGCTGATGACGCTGCGCATCACCGACGAACTCGGCACCGATCTCGTCAAGGAACTGCTGCGGGCTCAGGGTCTCCTGCAATCGCGCGGCGTCGAGGTCGATCTCGTGATCTTCAACGAGCGTGCCGGCGAGGCGGCTGCGGAAATGCAGCGCACGATCGACCAGCTCTGCGATGCGGCGCGCCATGCAAGCGAAATTGCCGGCATCCAGCGCAACATCTATGTACTGCGCAAGGACCTGACGACACCGGAAGCATATGGCGCCATCATCGCTGCCTCGCGCGTTGTTCTGCGTGGCCGCGACGGCAGTCTCATCGACCAGCTGCAGAAGGCTCGTTCCGTTGCCGGATCACCGGCGCTGCTCGGCCAGTGGGGCGATTCGACCCTGGTGCCGAGGATGGTCCGCGGTACTGCTGAGCCCGTAGAGGCCGATGGCACCGATCTCGCCTTCTGGAACGGCTATGGCGGCTTTGCGGCCGAGGGCAGCGAATATGTCGTGCGCCTGTCGGGCGGCGAGCAGACGCCGCAGCCGTGGGTCAACATCATGGCCAATGATAGTTTCGGCTTCCATGTTTCGGCCGAAGGTGCGGCCTTCACATGGAGCCAGAACTCCCGCGATCACCAGCTGACGCCCTGGACCAATGACATGGTCACCAACCGGCCGGGCGAAGCCTTCTACCTGAAGGACCTCGATCGCGGCTCGGTCATCGTGCCCTATGCGTCTCTGGCGCAGCGCTCCCACACGCGCTTCGAAGCCCGCCATGGCCTCGGTTACTCGGTCTTCTCGACGGTCCAGGATGACATCGCCCTGGAGGTCACGCAGACCCTGCATATGGAAAAGTCGGTCAAGCTGACGCAGTTGCGCATCCGCAACGATGCGGGCGAGGCACGCAAGCTGCGCCTTTATGGCTATGCCGAATGGATCCTCGGCAACAACCCGACGAAGAGCAAGCCCTTCATTATCTCCAGCTATGACAGCGCGAATGGGGCGGTCTTCGCGAGCAATCCGTTCAGCGTGAGCTTCGGGACGCGTGTCGCAGCCTTTGCGGCAAGCGAAACGCCGTCGAGCGTTTCCACAAGCCGTCGCGAATTCATCGGCCGGCACGGAACGATCCAGCAGCCGCGCACCGTCTCGGCGGGCTCGCGTCTCTCCAACGCGTTGGATCTCGATGGCGATCCGGCAGCCGCTATGGCCTTCGATCTGACGATCGGGCCTGGCGAGGTACGCGACATCTGCTTCTATATGGGCGATGCTGCCTCGCAGGAAGACGCCGCTGCTTTGATTGCCGAGATCCGCTCCGTGAGCTTCGAAGAGGTTCTCGGTCAGACCCGTGACTTCTGGAAGAATTTTACCGGCAAGACGCGTGTTTCTACGCCGGATCAGCGCCTCGACTTCATGGTCAACAGCTGGCTGCCTTATCAGACCTATGGCTGCCGTATCATGGCTCGCACCGCCTTCTACCAGTCGAGCGGCGCGTGGAACCTGCGCGACCAGCTGCAGGATTCGCTGGCCTTCCTGCTGCACTCACCGGAGATCGCCCGCAAGCAGATCCTCAATACCGGCCGACGCCAGTTCCCGGAAGGCGACTTCCAGCACTGGTGGCTGGCTGACAGCGGCGCCGGTGTGCGCACGAACATCTCCGACGATCCGGTCTGGCTCGCCTATGCGGTCGATCAATATTGCACGGCGACCGGTGATGCTGCGATCATGGACGAGATGCTGCCCTTCGTCGAAGGCGCGCAGCTCAGCCCTGGTCAGTACGACGCCTTCCTGCAGCCGCGTATCTCGGACACGACCGCATCGCTCTACGAGCATGCCGCCCTCGGCCTCGATCTCGCGATCAAGCGTACCGGGGTCAACGGCCTGCCGCTGATGATGAGCGGTGACTGGTGTGACAAGATGGATCGGGTCGGTATGGCCGGCCGCGGCGAGAGCGTCTGGCTCGGCTGGTTCCTGGCCGGCGCACTGCGCCGCTTCATCGCCTATGCCGAGGCGCGCGGAGATACTAAACGTGTCAGCCACTGGACGACGCATCTTGGCAAGCTCAAGGAAGCGATCGAAACGGCCGGCTGGGACGGCGAATATTATCGCCGTGGCTACTATGATAACGGTGCGCCACTCGGCTCCAGCCAGTCCGAAGAGGACAAGATCAACTCGATCGCCCAATCCTGGAGCGTACTTTCGGGCGAGGGCAATCCGGAACGCAGCGACATGGCGATGACGGCGGTCCTTGGCAAGCTCGTCGATGAAGAGGGCAAGTTCATCCGTCTCTTGACGCCGCCCTTCGTCAAGTCGGTCAACGATCCTGGTGTGATCAAGGCCTATCCGCCTGGCGTTCGCGAAAACGGCGGCCAGTATACCCATGCTGCCACTTGGGCAGTGCTGGCTCTCGCCCGCATGGGTCGGGCCGAAGACGCTTGGCGCGCCTTCGAAATGCTGAATCCGATCAACCATTCGCTCGATAAATCGTCTGCGGACGTCTATCGCATCGAGCCCTATGTGATCGCCGGCGACGTCTATGGCGAGGGTGCGCTCAAGGGCCGCGGCGGCTGGAGCTGGTACACCGGTTCGGCCGGCTGGCTCTACCGTGTGGCAGTCGAGGGCATCCTCGGCATCCGCTCGGAGAACGGCCGCCTGCATGTCAAGCCGGCCCTGCCGGCCGGATGGAACGGCTTCTCCGCTGAGCTCGATCTGCCGAGCGGGAAATATCAGGTTTCCGTTTCGAAGGTGGATGCGGACCGCTGCTCTGTGACGATCAACGGCACGGCGCTCGATGATTTGAGCGAGGGATATTTGTTGGCGGCCAAATGAGAACTCACTGCCGGGGCAGATTGACTGGTGTCACTGCCACGGCGATTGCCCCGATCTGCGCGTCGTTCAATCCGTTGGCAGAGTGAAGACCGCGCAGGGGTCGGCGATGCCTCGCAACCGGTGTTCACCCAGGGGAACCAGTTGTGTCGAAACCTCCGCAGCGAGCGCACCTGATATCAGCACACGATGACCAAGGGACTTGCAGAGCCCTTCCAGCCGGCTGACCAGATTGACCGCGGGGCCGATGGCGGTGAAGTCCAGCCGGTCGGCCGCACCGATATTGCCCCAGAGCATTTCGCCGAAATGCAGCGCCACGCCGAAGGGTAGCGGCGGCAGGCCTTGTGCCTGCCGCGCGATGTCGAGATGGGCCATGCCGGCACGGGCGGCCGCGACGGCGCGTAGCGACGCTTCGCAAGCTTCACCAGGCGTTCCGGTAACGGGAAAGATCGCCAGAACACCGTCACCAATGAACTTCAGCACCTCACCCCCAAAAGCGTGTACCGCGCCTGCAACACGATCGAACCAGGCATCGAGGGTGGTGATCATGAGAGAGGGCTCGGTTTCTTCGGAGAGGGCCGTGAAATCGCGCAGGTCAGCACAGAGCAAAGCGGCGCGAATGGTTTCACCGCTGCTGCGGCCGAGTGCTCCGGCCTGCACCTGCGCGGCACTGCGTTTACCGAGGTAGGCCTCTAGAAGGGTTGTTAGCGCGGTTCGTGCGGTCAGAGCCGCCAAGGGTGCTAATGCAAAGCGCGCTGCCTGGTGCAGCCGGTCCGCCTCGTTCGGATCGAACGAGCGGGATCCAGCCCAGCCCAATATCGGACTGTCGGAGCCTCTGCCGATCTTTCCTTCATATACTGGCCCAAGCCCGGCAAGCCAGTCGCCCGCAGCCTTGTTGAGCGAGCTGCCGGCAAAGTCGAGCGCCTCGATGACGGTGCCGCTCTCGGCCCGCCACAACCAGGTGCGACGCGCAATGATCGGATGTGGAACGGCAAGGGTGAGGGCTCCGCCGGCGAGCGGCAGGCCATCGGCAAGCAACTGGCGGCCAAGCTCGGCTATGAAGTGTTCGGGACCGGACGAGGCGCCGGCCTCATCGATCAGCCAGGCGAGGTGGGCGGGCAAATCCATGCCTCGATCATGCCATAGCGGTCACCTGATGTCAGCCAGACGTAGCCTTCCTCGTGAATTCGGCTTCTCTTTCAAATGAGAATCTTGGTCATTTCCTGCCATAGAAGGGATCGGGTCCCGGGTCGCGTCCGGCCGCCACGGTGCTCAGCCGACCAAGGTAGTGAGCCCAGCCCTCGGCATGGCCGGCGCATTGCTCGGCATTGGGCAAGCCGGTATGCGTCAGACGCAGGAGCGTTCCATCAGGCTGTTCGATCAGATCAATCTCGACTAGGCTGGAGCCCGGCGGCACCACTTCGCTCCCATCCCAGCCGAAACTATAGGCCAGGCGGTGGACCGGCACCACTTCGCGGAAAGAGCCGCGAGCGAAACGTGCGCCGGTAACGTTGACGAGATAGAGCCCTCCGGGCTGCGGCTCGATCTCTGCTTCCGTGCCCATCCAGCGGAGGATCTTTTCCGGATCCGTCAGCAGGGCGAACACGGCCGCGGGCGGCGCTGAAAGATGCGTTTCGCGGCGAACGACGAGGGCCTCTTGCATCGCTTTCTCCCAAGTTTGGTCCGCGCCGACCGAGCGCGCGGCGCGGTATACTGAACTAGAGGGAAGATCACTCGCAGCAAGGGTGTCATGTGTTACGAGCGCTTGAATTGCGAAGGGCGCTCATCCTGCGAATTCACGTGGAGGAGGCGACAGAGCTCATATATGCCTACCACCTTCCGCCGCCGCGCTACTACGGATTTGCCTTCAGGAAGGCGATAAGGTCGTCGATTTCGAAGCTCCAGAGTCCCCAGAAGCGCATCTTTATGCCGGGGATTTTTCTGCTCGGGCTTGTCAGAAATTCCGCAAGTTCATGCTCGTTCCACGCAAGCCCGTCTTCGCCGGCTTTCTTCAGGGCGGGAGAGTAGGCATAATCGTCTATGATAGCTGCCCGCCGTCCCACAACACCCTTCAGGGAGGGGCCGAATGTACTCCTGGTGTCATCGATAATGTGACATGAAGAACAGGCCCGGTAAATTCTCGCGCCACGATCCGCATCAGCCGCGAAACCGTTGCCCGCAACCGAAGCTGCCGTAATTGCCCATGCGATTGTTCTCAACATCGCGCTAACCTTGCGCGTCCATCTTCGTGAGTTTGAAGAAAAACCGCCTTTCGTCGTCGCGCACGCACATCATCCCAGCCAGCGTATTTTCATCCACCCGTCTGAAGTGGTCGACGATCGGCTGCTCGTTGTAGACCATTGCAGCGCTTGCGATGTGCTCGAATGTCCGAACCTCCAGTGCGGCTGTCGTGCCTCGCGCGCGGAATACCTTATGAAAATACGAAAACGTGGTTTGGGCGAGGGCGGTCCGTCCGAATGGCGCCAGCTTGATCGCAAGCCCGATAGGGACGAAGCGCGGATCGATGGCCACGAGCCGTCCCGGATGCCACTGGAAGAGTAGGGCGTCGGCCCGCATGTCAGGATGAAAGCGTTTGCCGAACCATCGCAGGTTTTCGAGGACGCCATCGAGCGGATGCCCCGATGGAACGCCGCCGCCTCGCCACAATCCGACCATCTCAACGGGCTTGACGGGCTCCAGCGACTGGAACCAGGCCGTCATATCTTTTTGCAGGTCCGCTTGCACGGGCTCACCTTCTCCCACGATCACATCAGGAATGAAGTAGCGATTGCCGGCGAAGATTCCGAGACCCAATTGGATATCTCTGTGCGGAACCTTCAAAGTCGATGCTGGATATCTGCTCTTAACCGCCGTGGCTCGCCACTAACGCCGACACCGCGAGCATGCGGTTAAACACCAGAGTTCACGGCAGCGCATCGTAACCGCCTCGCCGGAAGGACGGTCGTTCCTTGAGGCGATCGAAGTAGGCTGTGACCGCCGACAGCGCGGGTCGTTCGATCGGTGTGCGAAGCCAGCGATTGACCGACAGGCCGATCAAAATATCGGCCAGCGTGAAGTGATCTCCCGTCACGAAAGGTCCGCCCGTCGAGAGGGTATTTTCCAGGACTTCCATCGTACCGTTCCAATCCCTGGCGCTAGCGGCAATGATTGAGGGGGCCGCATAAGCGGCGTCTTTGCGCACAAGACCCTGGAACGCGCCGCGCCAGGCACTGTTCAGCTCTGTTGCCTGCCAATCCATCCATCGCTCGACCAGTGCCCGCCTCCAGGGGGACGACGGTAGGAGATCGTCGCGGCTGTGTCTGGACGCGAGATAACGGCAGATCGTGTTGGATTCCCACAAGATGCCGTCATCGCTTTCGATGACCGGCACGAGACCATTCGGATTGAGTGCGAGGAATTCCGGTGTCCTGGTCGAGGCAAACCCCGTTCCCCAATCCTCCTGCACGTAATCGATGCCGATCTCTTCGCAGGTCCAGAGCACCTTGCGAACGTTGATGGATGATTGCCTGCCAAGAACTCGAAGGACGCTCATGATCTACTCCAAACCAGTCGGCCTTGGGTATCGATTAAGACGTCACTTTGCACCACCAAACATGTCCCGGCGACAACAAAGCCCTTTGTTGTGCTTGCTCGCCGATCTAGCGCAGTAATTTAAGGGAACCGGTCAGCGACCTCACCCATTTCGCTGGCCCTGCAAGGCCTAATCCATTGATCTCTTCTTCGCTCAAGTCCGTGTCCGGGAAACTGCGCTGATAATCAGCATAATCATGCAGTGACCGCGCAAAAGCGGGAAACGGTACGATGGCATGTTCCTCCGGCTGGTTCAGCGCCTTCAACATGATCTGGCGGATCGTCTGTCCGTCGGCCTGCAGAATCGGCACTGGTCGGTTGGAGATGATATCGGTGGTCCTTCCGGTGTGGTCGCTAAGCCTTTCGGCGCCGAGAGGGGGCATCTTGGCGCCCATGCCTATGCCGATGGCGCTGACGGTATTTGCAATAAGAGCTGGCGGGAGTTTGGGATCGACGACAATGGCAATGCGGATATCTGAGAGCATGGAAAAGACCTGAGATTGCGATGGCCACAGCCTAAGCGATCCCGGCAGAAGGATCCTATCTACTATTGCTGTTCAGCGTGGATATTTGGTAGGTTTCACCCAGTTGACGTGATTTTTGGGTAGATATTACCGATGACGACATTTGAGCCAGTTGAGCTGAAAATTCTTTCAAGCCTACAGGCTGAGGGGCGGCTGACAAATCAGGAACTGTCCGAGCGCGTCGGCATGTCGACGTCTCCTTGTTGGCGAAAGGTACGTCAGCTCGAAGAGACGGGTGTGATCCGGGGTTACCGGGCCGATCTCAATCGGCGCAAACTCGGGCTTGGGGTCCTTGCCTTCATCCGAGTGAAGATCGATGGCCATAACGAGGCGGAGGCGGACGCCTTTGCCGCCGAAGTTGCACGGCTGCGGGAGGTTGTCGCCTGCTACAGCATTGCCGGAGACTCAGATTTTCTGTTGCAGGTCGTCTCTCCCGATCTCGATTCCTATGCCGATTTCGCGATGTCCGTCGTGCGCCGTCTGCCGCGTATCAAGGAAATGCAGACCACCTTCGTTCTCAAGGAAATCAAGCCGTTCGAAGGTTTTCCGGTAGGTCTTTAGGAGGTTTATCTGAACCGATAATTGGTGAAATAGCCGCCCAGCAGATGCTGGACGGCTGATCGTGCTGAAAAGTAGGCCGTCATGGCTTCAACATAGGCTGGATCAAATAGTCACGCCTTAACGAATTCAGTCTGGCGGACGGCGCTTGCGCCAGGCTTTTCGCGACGCACAATAAGTATGACAATTCAGTTTTCCCGACAAAGCCGCGGTTGGCAAGCAATCTGTCGGCATCTGCGTCGACGCGATCAAGTTCAGATGCTGGAGCCGAAATTTTAGTTTCCACCCGATTGACCGGATCGGAAATCTTGCGTTAGCTTGATTAAATCAATTTGATTGAATCTAAAAAATAACAAGCAAGGGAACGTAAAATGGGACTGGATAAGAGCGTAATCCGCAATGTTTCCGCGCGTGCCGGCTGGGCGGCGGCGACCGCCTTGACGGTGGTGATGGCGTTTGGTGCATCGGCTGTTTCGGCCGCCGAAGCCGTACTGACGATGCATATCGAAGAGCAGACGAGTTGGGTGCAGAACTTCAATCCGTTCGATCTTGCCGGCCGCCGGCAGAGCACCATGGATTTCATCTATGAGCCGCTCGTCATCTTCAACGCACAGGACGGTGGCAAGCCGGTCTGGCGCCTTGCCACGAACTACAAGTTTTCCGACGACATGAAGTCGATCACCTATGAACTGCGCCCGGGCGTGAAATGGTCGGACGGCCAGCCGCTGACATCGGCGGACGTCAAATATACGATCGATCTGATGCTGAAGAACGCTGCGCTCGATACCGTTGGTGTCGGCGAAACCGTGGCATCCGTCGAGGCGCCTTCGCCGACTGAGGTGACGATCAAGCTCAAGGCCGTCAATTCCGACTTCCCGGAATCGCTGGCCGACCTCGCCGTCGTTCCCGAGCATGTCTGGAAGGATGTTTCCGATCCCGTGGCATTCAAAAACGAGAAGCCGGTTGGCTCCGGTCCGATGACGGAAGTGCGCCGCTTCACACCGCAGGTTTATGAGCAGTGCCGCAACCCGAACTATTGGGATGCAGCCTCTTTGCATGTCGATTGCCTGCGCCTGCCGCAGATTTCCGGCAACGACCAGATGCTCGCGATCCTGCCCGAGGGCAATATGGACTGGATCGGCTCCTTCATTCCCGAGATCGACAAGACATTCGTGGCGCTCGACGCCGAACATAACGGCTATTGGCAGCCCCCGGCCGAAACCGTTGCCTTCCAGATGAACTTCAAGACCAAGGATGAGGGCAATCTGGAAGCCTATAAGGACCTCAACTTCCGCCACGCCTTCAGCCTTGCCATGGACCGCAAGTCGATGGTCGATATTGCCGGCTTCGGTTATCCTGTTGTCAACGAGCACGCCTCCGGTCTGCCACCACGTTTTGAAGGCTGGAGCAACAAAGCGGCTGAAGGCGACAAGGATGCCTTCATGGGCCTGGATACCGACAAGGCCAGCAAGATCCTCGACGATGCCGGTTACAAGAAGGGTGCGGACGGTTTCCGCACGACCCCCAGCGGCAAGCCGATCGCCTTTCCGATCATCGTCCCGAACGGCTGGACGGACTGGATCGACGCCGTGCAGATCGCCGTTGAAGGCCTGCGTGCGGCCGGCATCGATGCCTCGGTTGCCACTCCCGAATACGAACAATGGCGCAAGCAGATTCTCGATGGCAGCTTCGAGGTCGTCATGAACTCGCGCGCCGATGGCGCCACACCTTTCCGCGGCTATTACCAGAACCTCTCGACCGCCTATGGCGGGCGCATCACTGGTGCTCCCTCGCGCTACTCGAACCCGAAACTCGATGCGCTTTTCGATCAGTATCTGAAGGCGACATCGGATGAGGATCACATGAAGATCTTCAACGACATCCAGCTGCTGGTTGCCGATGACTTCCCAGTCGTGCCTGTCTTCAACGGTCCGACCTGGTATCAGTTTTCGAGCAAGCGTTTCACCGGCTGGGTGACCGACAAGGATCCGGTCATGAACCCGGAAGATCATGACAACAACCGGATGCGCCTTATGCATCTCCTGCGCCTGAAGCCGGTCCAATAAGACCGGCGAGGGAAGGGATATGCGTGTTTCCGGACGGCGCCTCGGCGTCTATGCGGTCGCCCTGGCGTTCGCCATCGTGATGAATTTCATTCTTCCCCGGCTCATGCCGGGGACACCCGTCGATGCGATGGTCGCTCAGCTCGGCCCGCGGGCCACACCCGCAGCCGTCGAGGCGATCAAGGTTCGCTTCGGTGCCGTCGATCAGCCGATGCTTCTGCAATTCGTCGATTATCTGAAGGGGCTTGCGAGTTTCGATCTCGGCGTCTCGGTCAAATATTATCCTCAGACCGTCGTTCAGGTTCTTGCCCGCTCGACGATCTGGACCATTTTCCTCGTCGTGACCGCCATCATCTTTTCGCTCTGCATCGGCGTCGTGCTTGGCGCGGTCTCGGCATGGCGCCGCGGTGGCCGCTTCGACACGATCGTCTCGCCGCTATCGGTCATCATGATCTCGGTGCCGCCTATCATCATCGCGCTGACGACGCTTTTCGTCTTCGGCGTCTCGCTGCGCTGGTTTCCGGTCGGTTACGCCTATGACCCGAATCTCGATCCTGCGTTCAACTTCACCTTTGCCGGCAGCGTCTTCATGCATGCCATCCTGCCGGTACTGACGCTGTCGCCTTTCCTGATCGGTGAATTCCAGACGACCATGCGTTCGTCGATGATCTCGATCCTCGGCGAGGACTATGTAACGATGGCCCGCGCCAAGGGTCTCAGTCATCTTAACGTGATGTTCGGCTATGGCGCGCGCAACGCCATGCTTCCTGTCCTGACAAACCTCGCCCTCATGCTTGGCGCTGTTTTCGGCGGTTCGATCGTGACCGAGATCGTCTTCAATTATCCGGGGCTCGGCCTGACGCTCTATACGGCGAGCATTGCCCGCGATTATCCGGTCATCCAGGGGCAGCTGCTTCTGATGACGCTCGCAACGCTCGGGGCCAACTTCCTCGTCGACATCATTTACGGGTTTATCGACCCCCGACTGCGGGATGCTGTGTAATGGGCTTCACGCTGAGATCCATCCTTCGCCAGAAGAAGGCCGTCGCCGGCCTCATCATTGTCGTCGCTCTCTGGCTCATGGCGCTATCTGCACCGATCATTGCGCCCGGCGAACCCGGCGCCCGTGTCGGCCGCTCTCACCAGCCTCCGTCCATCGAGCATGTGCTCGGCACGACGAAGATGGGCCGCGACGTCTATCGCCAGTTCGTCTGGGGTGCGCGCAGTTCGCTCACCGTCGGTTTTGCAACGGGCATCGCAATCACCGTAATCGGCACCGCCATCGGCCTCGTCGCGGGCTATGTTGGCGGCAAGACGGATGCCGCCCTCGATCTCGCAACGAACGCGGTGCTCGTTGTTCCGAATATGCCGCTCTTGATCCTGCTTGCTTCTTTTGCCGGCACGGTCGGGCCGATGACAATCATGACGATCATCGCCCTGACCTCGTGGCCATGGGGTGCCCGTATGACACGGTCGCAGACGATGGCGCTGCGCAATCGCGATTTCGTCACCGCGTCGAAAATGATCGGCGAGCCCGCCTGGCGGATCATCTTCGTGGAGATCCTGCCGAACCTCACACCGCTGATCGGTATCAACCTCGTCGGCAGCATCATCTATGCGATCGTCGCGCAGACGACGCTCGAATATCTCGGCTTCGGCGATCCGCTGAAAGTGTCCTGGGGCACCATGCTCTATAATGCCCAGAACGCTTCGGCGATCATGGTCGGCGCCTGGTGGGATGTCGGTGTCCCGGCGGTCGGCATTGCCGTGACGGGCCTTGGCCTCGCACTGCTCAATTTCACCTTCGACGAGATCGCCAATCCTCAGCTTCGCTCCGGGCCGGCGCTGTCGCGCTGGTTCCGCCTGACCCGTGCCCGCAACCGTCAACTGGAGGCCGGCCGATGAGCGACAATCTGCTGGAAATCGAAAAGCTCAACGTCGACTACCTGCTCGACAAGGGCGAGTTCCGTGCCGTCAGGGACGTGTCGTTCAGTATCGGTCGAGGCGAGATCTTCGGGCTGGCGGGTGAATCCGGTTGCGGCAAGAGCACCATCGCCTATGCCATCACGCGGCTTTCCAAGGCTCCGGCCTGGATCAGCGGCGGCAGCATCCGGATGGACGGGCGGGATCTTCTCAAAATGCCGGAGCGGGAGCTGCAGAGGATCCGCTGGAAGCGCATCGGCATGGTCTTTCAGAGCGCCATGAACTCACTCAATCCTTTGATGCGCGTTGAGGCACAGTTCCACGATGTGCTCTACCGGCACACCGGCTGCTCGCGCCAGGAGTCACGGGCGCGCGGCGAGGAGATGTTCCGGCTCGTCGGCATACCGCCGCAGCGCATCAGCGATTATCCGCACCAGTTTTCCGGCGGCATGCGCCAGCGCATCGTCATTGCCATCTGCCTAGCGCTGAGGCCGGAGCTCATCATCATGGACGAGCCGACGACGGCACTCGATGTCGTCGTGCAGCGCGAGATCCTCGAACAGGTCGTCGATCTGCAGCGGACTTACGGTTTCTCGGTACTGTTCATCACCCACGACCTGCATCTGATGGCGCAGCTTTGCCAGCGTATCGGCATCATGCTGAAGGGCGAACTGGTCGAAGTCGGCGATGTCAGGCAGGTCAGCCAGGCGCCGCTGCACGACTATACGCGCAAGCTCTGGAACGCCATTCCCCAGCTTCCGAGCAAGCCCCATCTTTCAGGAGCATTGGCATGAAGTCCGAGGCACACCTGTCCCCGGCCGGAGCCGTCATACGGCTCGAGGAGATCAGGCGCCAGTTCGGCCCGGTACATGCGCTGAAGGGCGTCTCCTTCTCGCTCTTTCCCGGCCGTGCGTTAGCACTTGTTGGCGAATCCGGCTGCGGCAAGACGACCTGCGCCCGCATCATCGCGCGTCTCGACCGGCCGACCGGCGGCAAGCTGTTCTTTCACGGGCAGGATCTGACCGCTCAGGGGACGGCAAAAGACGAGCGTCTTTATCGCAAAGACGTGCAGATGGTCTTCCAGGATCCGTTCTCCTCGCTCAACCCCGCCTTCACCGTCGGCCATCATCTCTCGCGGCCGCTGCAGCTTCACAGCCAGAACACATCGCGGAGCGCCCTTGAGAATGGCATTACGGGATTGCTGGAAAGCGTCGGCCTGGACCCGGCCGTGTCGAAGCAGAAGTTTCCGCATGAGCTGTCGGGCGGCCAGCGTCAACGTGTCAACATCGCCCGGGCACTTGCGGTGTCGCCGAGCGTGCTTGTCGCTGACGAGCCGACCTCGATGCTCGATGTTTCCATCCGCAAGGATATTCTCGATCTGCTCGCCCGGGTGAAGCAGGAGAATGAGCTGGCGATGCTCTATATCACCCATGATATCGCGACGGCGGCCCACGTGGCCGAGGAGATTGTCGTGATGTTTGCCGGTCAAATGGTCGAATGGGGCGACACCGAAACGGTGCTCTCCAGTCCGCGTCATCCCTATACCCAGCTGCTGCTTTCCGCAGTACCTGACGGCGGACGGCCCTTCGTAACCGGCGGCAGCGCGCGCTTCCTTGAACAGGCAGCGCGCGTCCGGTCACTCAGCCGCCCGGAATCCACCGTGATCGAGCAAATCGGTCCCAATCATTTCATGCGCGCGCTCGGCGCGCAGAGCTAACAGGACGTCTTTCATGGATTATCTCGTCAACCTGTCGACCCTTCCGCAGGACACAAAGTCACCGGACGCCATGGCAAAGGCAGGTGTCACCATCCGCCGGGCACTGCCGCCCGAACTAAAGCTGATTGCCGGCTGGATCGACGAGCATTTCGGCGAAGCCTGGGCAAGTGAGGCAACGGTTGCGATGACGCGCCAACCGCCGACCTGCTTCATTGCCACGCGCGAAGGCAAGCTTGTCGGCTTTTCCTGCCACGAGGCGACCGCACCCGACTTCTTCGGGCCGACCGGTGTCGACGAGAGCCTGCGCGGGCTTGGCATCGGCAGGGCACTGCTCTTTGCCAGCCTCAATGACCTGAAAACCATGGGCTATGGCTACGCGATCATCGGGGATGTCGGCCCGTCCACCTTCTACGAAAAAGCCGTCGGCGCAACTGCGATCCCCGATTCCGCTCCCGGCATCTATGCCGGCATGCTCAAGTCCTGATTTCGACAATACGAATAGAAAGAAATGATCATGTCCACACCGCGACCTCAGACCCTGCGGCTCGAAACAGTCTGGAATCCGCCGGCCGAGGGCAAGGATTTTTCCTATGTCCTGCAGCTCAAGAACCCCAATGCCGAGCCGCTATCCGGCTTCTCACTCTGTGTCAGCGGCCCCGGGCGGGTCGATCCCGCCGGTCGCGTCGAGGGTGCGACGGTTTCAAAAAGGCTGTCAAATTTCACCGAATTTCATCCTCCGGAAGGCTTCGTTCTCGATAGGGGCGAGACCTGGACGATTTCCGTCCATGCATTGAGCTGGCAGTTCCGTCATTGGACGGATGGTGCAACGAGCGCCTATCTGGCCTTTGCCGACGGCAGCACAGTTTCGCTTGGGCTCGAGCCGACGCGGTCTTCCGCCAGCAATGCACCATTGAAGCGTGGCGCGGAGATCTTTCCGGTACCTGCCAATGTGCCCGTTCAGGTTTCAATCATTCCCTGGCCGAACCACGTCGCCGTCGGCTCGCGCCAGCCCTTGCCGGCCGGGTTTTCGCTGCAGGCCGACGATCCGGACGCAAAAGCGGCTGCCGACAGCTTCAAGGCGCTGGTCGACCATCTCTTCGCTGTCGAAGGCATCATCCGCACTGCCGCGGAAGGCGCTTCAAGCGTCAGCTTGAAGAAGACTGCCGGTTTCGGCCCCGAAGCCTATCGGCTGAGCTTCGAAGGCGAGGCGATCACCGTCGAGGCGAGCAGTCGCGCCGGCTTTCTCTACGGCCTTGTGACGCTCGGGCAGATCTGGCGCGGTGCGCGCCTGCATCCGAGAACCTTCCAGTTCCCCGCCTCGGGCGAGATTGTGGATGAGCCGTCGATGGGCTGGCGCGGGCTGCATCTCGATGTTGCCCGTCAATTCTATGGGGAGGCCGAAATCAAGAAGCTGATGGCGGTGCTAGCGTGGAACAAGCTCAACCGTTTCCATTGGCACCTCTCCGATGACGAAGCCTGGCGCGTCGAAATCGATGCCTATCCGGCGCTGACCGAAATCGGTGCCTGGCGTGGTCATGGTCTTGCCCTGCCGCCGCTGCTCGGCTCCAGCCCGGCCCGCACCGGCGGCTACCATACCAAGGCTGCCATTCGCGAGATTGTCGCCTACGCCCAAGGGTTCGGCATCGAAATCGTGCCGGAGATCGACATACCCGGCCATTGCTACGCCATGCTGCAGGCCATACCGGAACTGCGCGATCCGCAAGAGGCCGGCAGCTACTATTCGGTTCAGGGCTTCCCGGACAATTGCATCAATCCCGCCCGAGAAAAGACCTATGAGGTCATCGAAACGATCTTTTCGGAACTCATCGAGCTTTTCCCCTTCAAGACCATCCACATCGGCGCCGACGAAGTACCGCTCGGCGCATGGTCGGGCTCGCCGGAGGCGCTCTTGGAGCTGCGTTCCCTCGCCGGTGATGAGGTTGCCGATGCGCATGCCAAGCGCCTGAACGTCATCACCAATACGCATGGCGCTGATGATATCCATGGTTCGGGTGCGGCCTTCCTGCAGGCAGAGTTCCTGAAGCGCATTCAGAGCTTCCTCGCCTCCAAGGGCTGCATTACCGGCGGCTGGGAAGAAGCGGCGCATGGCGACGTCATCGACAAATCGAAGAGCTATCTTTGCAGCTGGCGCAATGTCGAAGTCGCGGCCGAACTTGCCAATCGTGGCTATGAGATCGTAGTCTGCCCGGGGCAGGTCTATTATCTCGACATGGCGTTGCGGCCCGACTGGGATGAACCGGGCGCCAGCTGGGCCGGCACGTCGGATGCCGAGAAGATCTATACGTTCGACCCGGTCGGCGGCTGGACGGAAACCCAGAAGCAGAAGCTTCGCGGCATTCAGGCCTGCATCTGGTCCGAACCAATGACCGATCGCGCCGTCTTCGATCGCCTGGTCTTTCCGCGCCTGTCCGCGCTTGCCGAAACGGGCTGGACGAAACCGTCCTCCAAGTCGTGGGAGCGTTTCAGGGCGCTCGCAGGGCTGATGCCGCTGCTCTACGGGCTGCAGCAATCGTAAGCTCAGGTTAGGATTGAAGACTATTTTTGCCATCACCGGAGACGGTGATGGCAATGGATACGGACATTGCTCTCAAGCTGCGAGCTTGAGCGTCGCAGACCCACCGAAGCAAGCCTGCGCCGGCAGTCAGTCCTGTTGATCCTGCGGTGGAGCGGCGCATCCGGGTTCGGCAATGCGAATGGGGCGGGTTCCAACAGGAGCGCCGGTTGCGCGATCGATGGTGACGGGATCGATCTCGGTTCCGGTTTCAGCATCGAAGAAGCGGGTGACTTCGCCGCCGCCGCGGTGCTTGCGGCCCCATGCGCCGATCGCAAACAGAACTGGTAAAAAGTCGCGGCCGGCCTCTGTCAGCACATATTCGTCGCGCGGCGGGCGCTCGGAATAGCGACGTTTTTCCAGCAGCCCTTCCTCCGTCAGCGATGACAGCCGCCCCGTCAGCATCGTCGGGGCAATGCCGAGGCTTTTTCGAAAATCATCAAAGCGGGTCAACCCGGCATGGGCGTCGCGCATGATCAGCATGCTCCACGCATCGCCCACGAGCGCCAGGCTGCGGGCGATAAGGCAGGGCTGATCCGAGAGTTTTTTCATGTCGATATCTTTTTAGTAGTGACTTACTATCAATTTAATAGTAACAGAATGCGCATCGATGTTCCATGACAAAACGAAGGCAGAGATGAGCAAGAGAGAACGCGGCATTGCCCTGGTCACCGGGGCGTCCTCCGGCATCGGGCTGGTGACGGCGAAAGCGCTGCGGCGCGACGGTTACCGTGTGTTCGGCACCAGCCGAAGGTCGATGCCCGATACCGCCGACGGGATCACGATGCTGATCTGCGATGTCACCGACGATCAATCCGTGCAGGGCGTCGTTGACGAGGTTCTGAGCCGGGCAGGGCGGATCGATCTTCTCGTCAACAATGCCGGGATCGGCCTGCTTGGTGGCGCCGAGGAATCGACGACGGCACAGGCGAAATCCGTATTCGACGTCAACGTCTTCGGCACCATACGGATGACGAATGCGGTACTGCCGGTGATGCGGCGGCAACGCAGCGGCCGGGTCGTCAACCTAAGCTCGATCCTCGGGCTGATCCCGGCGCCCTTCAACGCGCTCTACGCAGCGACCAAGCACGCGGTCGAAGGCTACTCGGAATCCCTCGACCACGAAGTGCGCACGCAAGGCATCCGTGTGGTGCTCGTCGAACCGGGCGTCACCCGTACCTCCTTCGAGGAGAACATCACGCGGCCGGACCGGCCGCTTGCCATCTATGATGCGGTACGCGCCGACGCCGAAAAGCTGATGCGCGAAATCATCTCGAAGGGCGATGCACCCGAGGTGGTGGCCGCAACTGTCGTCCGAGCCGCCAATGCGCCATCGCCAAAGAGACGCTACACGGCCGGAAAAGCCGCCGGACAGGTGCGCTTTATCCGCCGCTTTCTGCCCGAGTCCTTCGTCGACAGGAACCTCCGGAAATTCAACAAGCTTCCCGACTGAGCCTGCCTTGTCGCTGTGCCGGCTCACCACAGAAACGAAAGTTCGTCCAATGAAAGCATTCCTGATCGATCGCTACAAGAAAGGCGGCGCCCTCAGGCTCGGCCACAGCCCCGAACCGCAACTGCGTGCAAACGACGTGATCGTCGAGATCCATGCTGCCAGCGTGAACCTGCTGGATGCCAAGATCCGCGACGGGGAATTCAAGCTCGTCCTGCCCTATCGGCTTCCGCTGGTGCTCGGCAATGATGTCGCGGGCGTCGTGGTCCGGGTCGGGGCGAATGTCCGGCAGTTCAAGCCGGGCGACGAGGTCTATGCGCGGCCTGGCCGGGATCGAATCGGGACGTTTGCCGAGTATATCGCCATCGATGCGGCCGATGTCGCGCTGAAGCCTGCCAATCTCAACATGGAAGAGGCCGCGTCGATTCCGCTGGTGGCGCTGACCGCATGGCAGGTTCTGGTCGAGCGTGCCAAACTGCAGAAGGGACAGAGAATACTGATCCATGCGGGCTCCGGCGGCGTCGGCACGGTTGCCATCCAGCTTGCCAAACATCTCGGCGCCCATGTTGCGACGACCACTAGCACGGCAAACATCGATCTGGTGAAAAGCCTCGGTGCCGACGTGGTGGTCGATTACAAGAAGGACGACTTCGAAAGGGTGCTGACGGGCTATGACGTCGTGCTGAACAGCCTCGGCAAGGATACGCTGGAAAAATCGCTCGCCGTTCTGAAGCCGGGCGGCAAGCTGATCTCGATATCAGGTCCGCCCGACCCCGATTTCGCCAAGGAGAACGGCTCGGGCTGGCTGCTGCGGCAAGTCATGCGCCTTTTGAGCTTCGGCATCAGGCGGAAAGCAAAACACCGGGGGATCGGCTATTCTTTCCTCTTCATGACCGCAAACGGCGCTCAGCTCGGCAAGATCACCTCGCTGATCGAGGCAGGCGCCATCCGCCCCGTCATCGACCGGGCCTTCGAGTTCGAGAAGACCAACGAGGCGCTGGACTATGTGGAAACGGGCCGCGCGAAAGGCAAGGTCGTCATCGCGGTGAAGTGAGGTCTGGAAGGCCGAAAAGCGCTCGGTTTAGCCGAGCGGCTTTTGCAGGCGTCGAGGCGCGGATTGGTTCGGAAAAGAGAAGTGCGCAGGCATCCGCGTCGATAGCTATGGGTACCCGGCCGAAAACAGCGGAAGTACCAGCGCCGGCGTTATCCGTCAGAGATCAAGGCTGCCGTCTCGCCACAACGAACAAACACTTGTCAAGCGAAGGGACTTCACTGTCGTTGCCGGTAGGCAGAGGGTGTGACGCCTGTGCCCAGCTTAAATGCCCGTGTCATGTGGCTCTGGCTGCTGAAACCGCAGGCCGAAGCGATCTGCACGATTGGGTCCGTGCCGCATAGCATCGATTTGGCGCGCTCGACACGCCGGTGGGCCACCCAGCCATGCGGGGACACACCATAACTTGCTCGGAACATCCGCTGAAAATGAAAGGCGCTGAGCTGCCCGATCGCCGCCAGATCCTGCAAGCGGATTGCCTCATCGAGATGGGCCTCGATATACTCCAGACTCCGGCGCCGCACATGAGGAGCGAGCCCGCCGCTGATCGTGCAGGGACGCATCCCTCCATAACGCGGATCAACGAAGAAATCGTTGATCGTCTGTGTCATCGCTTCTTCAGCCTGCAGATGACTGCCCGCCACCATCGCTTTCGTCATCTGAAGAAGCGTACGCGCCAAGGCGGGTGCATCTGCGAAGGTCACTTCGGGAAGGGCCATAAGCCGAGCATCGCGGTCAAACGTCTCCGCAAACATCCGGCGCATCTGATCATCGGGAACATACAGATGGACGAATTGGGAGAAGTCGGAGATTTCCCATTCGGACGAGTGCTCCTGTGGCATGATGCACAGGACTCCCGGCCGACCGCGCGCGGCGGGACTGCCATCCAGGCGACGCGTTCCCGCGCCACCCCTCAGATAAAGACTGAACGTATGACCGTTCGGCCGCTGATAGCTCATCCTGTCGTGTGCATTGCTCCAGATTGCAGCTGATCGCCCGAACCCCAAATCGATAGACTGTGACATCCGCGCAGTGGGAGATGCGGACAAAAACCTGAAAACCGAGGGGTGACTATATTTCACCAATTCTTCCCCACACCTGACCATGCCGTGTGAATAATACCGGCGGACGACCCGCATGGCGAGCCGGAAGTCCGGGCAGATCGATTTCATAGCAAGAATCTGCAAGAGGCCTGCTCACGGTTCGCCTATCGGTCGGGAAAACGAGGATCACTCCATGGCAAATGCCGCTCTCTTCATCGCGACCGTGCTTATATGGGGGACGACATGGATCGCCATTGCGATGCAGGTCGGCCCCGTGTCGGTCTTGGTCTCGGTCTTTTACAGATTTGCGGTCGCAGCAGTGATCCTTGTCACCATCCTGGCTGTCATGCGGCGGCTCAAGCTCCCTGCCTTGCGCGATCAGCCTTTCATTCTTGCGCAAGCGCTCTGCCTGTTCAGCCTCAATTTCATATGCTTCTACAACGCAGCCGCCTCGATCCCGTCCGGGCTAATCTCCGTGATCTTCTCGCTCGCAACGATCTACAATGCCGTCACTGCCCGCCTCTTCTTCGGCGACCGCATTACAGGCCGCACGCTTCTCGCAGCCGCGCTCGGAGCAACCGGCCTTCTCCTCCTTTTCGGACAGGACGTTGTCGTCGATTTCGATATGGGTACGTTGAAAGGGATCGGGCTCGCGGCGCTTGGCACGCTGTTCTTCTCGCTGGGCAATATGGCATCGCGTCGAAACAGCGCTGCCGGAATCTCACCGCTTACCGCCAATACCTGGGGCATGACCTATGGCGCGATCATCCTCCTCTTCCTCATTGCCGTGACGAAAACGCCGATCGTGGCGCCGCCCAACATCACCTATCTTGCCGCACTGCTCTATCTCGCGGCGATCGGATCGGTGATCGGCTTCACCACCTATCTCATGCTGGTATCGCGCATCGGCTCCTCACGCGCTGCCTATGCCACCGTCCTGTTCCCAATCGTCGCCCTGTCGCTATCGACTGTTTTCGAGGGTTACCACTGGAGCGGTCTAGGCCTCATCGGCCTGGCGCTGACGCTTCTCGGGAACGTGGTCATCTTTGCGCGACCTCTGGCCCGTCGCCCGCACCAAGCCGATGCGAGGCCGTCTGCCTCCTGAGGGCGCCGATAGGGCGGTCATCGATACTTTCGATGACCGCCGCGTAAACATCTTCCTTTCGAACGGAGCTGTGGCGGTGACCTGACCAATGAGCCTCGGCTCAGCCGAGGGGCTTCTGCAGAACATCGAAGCGCGGATTGGTTTCGGAAAATATCGGCAGGGCGGCGGCGCCGAGAATTGCCGTATCCTTGCCGGTCATGCCGATCATGACGCGAGGAATGGTCCGCTTCTGGCTGGGGTCGATCGGAATGTGCAGCGGCTCCAGCCGCTCGGCGAGCCGCTGCATCAGCGATGTCGATATGCTGCCCCCCAGCACGATGGTCTGCGGATCAAAGGCCAGTTCCAGAAAATCGACGGTCTGCCGCAGCGGCTGGACGGCCTGGTCCAGCCAGGCATCCAGACCGTCGCCGCCTTTGGCGATCAGCGCATCGAGTTCATCTGGCAAAAGCTCTTCAGCATTCGCAATACCCATGAATTCATATGCGACAGTCGGCGATACGTAGCGATCGAGGCACCCGCGCTTGCCGCAGCTGCAGAGCCGGCCATGCGGCTCAACGATGATGTGGCCAATCTCGCCGGCATTCTGCCGGCTGCCTTTGTAGAGGTGCCCATCGAGAAACATGCCGGCGCCGATGCCGCCGCCGCCGGCAAGAAAAAGATAGACGAAGCTGCTGAAGCCGCGGGCAACACCATGCAGGCGCTCGCCGATGGCAGCCGCCGTTGCGTCATTCTCGACAAGCACCGGCACCTTGACGCGCCGTTCCAGCTCATAACCGACTGGGAAGTCCTGCCAACCGGGCAGGTTCTGCGGGCTGAGCGATGTGACCCCTCCTTCCGCATAGCGGCCGGGTAGGGCCATGCCGACACCGAGCAGCCTGTTGCGATCGAAGGAGAAAGCTTGCTGCAGATCCTCGACAATAGAACCGAGGACAGGCATCGCCTGTTCGGGATCGGGATGTTCGACGTGACGCTCGATGCGCGCACAGACGGCGCCCGAGAGATCGGTCAGCACACCGCTGGCACGCTGGCGGCCAAGTTCGAGGCCGACCGAATAGGCACCGTGCGGGTTGATCGAGTAGGGAATGATCGGCTGACCACGCGCAAGCTTCTGCGCTTTCGCTGGGACGAGCAGGTGAGAACGCTGCAATTCCTCGACGATGTTCGAGACTGTCTGCGCCGTCAGCGCGGTCATACGGGCGATCGCGGCGCGCGACAGCGGACCGTTGGTACGGATAGCCTCAATCACGACACGCCTGTTGTGTGACTTGGCCTGCTCGAGATTGGTGCCTGAAATCGCTTTCATGATGTCTTTATGGAGGTTGAGTATCACCATTGCCACAAGACGACCATGTGGGGAAGGGGAGAAGTGTCCAGTCTTTTCAATGTGATCGCGCCGACAATTGATACCGATTGTTTCGCCGGTTCTTAAAGTATCACTTTAACGGCTGTGTCGCGGAGATCGATGCTGTTGACGGCGTCGGACAGGTGTCGAATTCCCCGGCATGATAGGAGATCGGTCATGAAAGTCGCCTGCACGCAATCGACGGCGCCAGGATGAAGTTCTATGGCAGGTGGAAAGCCTAACCAATTGGGACGAATCATGAATTTGCGCATCAGCCGCACCGCAGGAAACACGGTACTCCTTGGCGTGCTGCTGATGCTTCTCGGCGATTTCCTGTTTTCGCTCAATGATGCCATGGGCAAATGGCTGGTGGCGAGCTTTGCGGTCGGTCAGGTCCTGGTGATCCGTTCGCTCGGCTCCTTTCTGATCCTTGCACCGATGATTGCCAGGCAAGGACCTCGCTCGCTATTTCAGGTCGAGCGTGTGCCCTTGCAGATCCTGCGGGTGATCCTGACGACGGGGGATGTCGCATTTTTCTATGCCGCGGTCGCCTACCTTCCGCTCGCCGACGTCATGACCTTCTACATGGCCGGCCCCATCTATGTAGCCGCCCTTTCGCACTTCTTCCTCGGTGAAACGATCGGCTGGCGCCGCTGGCTCGCCGTCATCATAGGCTTCATCGGCCTCGTGATAGCGCTGAGACCTTCGACGGCCATGTTATCCTGGCCGTCGATCTTCGGCCTGATCGGCAGCCTTTCCTTCGCGCTGACGCTGATCCTCGGCCGTCGGCTGCGGCAAACAGGTGATGCCACGCTTGTGACATGGCAGACGGTCGGCGCCCTCGTCACGGGTCTAGTTCTAAGCGTGGGTGACTGGCGGGCCATGTCCATCCTCGACTTCGTAGCGATGCTGGCGCTGGGCATCGTCGCGGGCAGCGCCCATATGATGATCACGCGCGCGCTGAAGCTTGCCCCAGCCTCCCTGCTTGCACCGCTGCAATACAGCCTGCTCTTATGGGCAATCGTGCTTGGCTATATTTTCTTCGGCGAGCTGCCGGACAGCCAGATTTTGATCGGCTCCGTCATCATCGTTCTCGCAGGCCTCTTCATCTTCCATCGCAAGAACATCGTGGACGTCACGCCCAAAGCCGACGTTCCACCCGATGGCCATTAGGGGTCAGGCTGTCTTGTGGTGATTTCACCGCTGGGGAAATCTGCCCGCTCATCGCTCTCACGGATTGAACTCAGCCTGGCATCCACAGCAGTCAGTCGCATCAGATGACGTCGTGAGGAGGGGGTCTCTTCCGCGCCCTCAACAGGCGAAAGGATGATTTGCTCGTCGAATTTTGATTTGTTCAACATACCACGCGCCATTCCTGGCTTGGGAGCATGGCGCTGCTTCATGACAAGCAGGATGGCTTGCCTTACGAAACTGAGCATAAAACGCGGGTTTTGAAAAATCGCCCAAGCGGTCACCATTGACAGATGCAGATTCCCCGCCTTTCTGTACTGCCGGAATGCATATTTTTGAGTGAGCGCGATAGCGCTTCTGGCTGCGTATCTCGGAAGCCGCGGATTTGCGGCGATCGAGCGCTTGATTACTTCCAAAAGACCTTGAGCCATTCGCGTGTAATTTGACGACATGTTGCCGGGATATTTTCTGTATCCCACAAGGCGTTCGGGAACGACTTCCATGCAATAACGTGCGGCAAGCCTGAGTTCGAAATCGACGTCTTCGCAGCCTCCAATACCTGCTGCTGCGTATGAGCTATCAAACCCACCGATCTCAAGCGCAACGTCCCGTCGGACGAGAAGCGCGCTTCCGTTACCTATATATTTGAAATTCAGATGCCGGGCATAGATATAGCCCCTTGCGATTTTGGATCCGCCGAGCCCAATGATCTCGTCGTCCTTATCGATGATATAATGCAGCACATAGACCGCGGCCCATTGTGGAGATAAGCGACTGAGAGCGTTGACCTGCTTCTCGATTTTCGTCGGGTGCCAGAGATCGTCGGCGTCGAGGAATGCTACAAATCGACCTGATGATGCTTCGATTCCGATATTCCTTGCGGCAGCGACACCGCGGTTTGGTGTGGACAGGAGGCGGATGCGTGAATCCGTGATGGCTATCTGCTCGACCAGTTGTGCCGTGTCATCCGTGGAGCCGTCATTGACGACAATGATCTCCAGGGCGGTATAGGTCTGGCGTGCAGCGGATCGAAGCGTGCGCTCAATATACGCGGAAGCGTTGAAGGCCGGAATGACCACCGAAACCAAGGGCTGGGTGGAATAAAAAGCGTCTCCTCGATCCATTGATTATTCCTTATGCTGCTGGCGGGACGAGACAGATCTGATGCTTCATCAGGCTGGCAACGGACGATCTATGGCTGACGATAATCAGTGTCCGGCTCTGGTATTCCCCAAGCAGAAGGGAAAGCACCCGCGCCTCGGTCGCTTCGTCAAGCGCGTTGGTGGCCTCGTCGAGGAGCAGTATCTCGGGCCGGCCGGCGAGTGCACGTGCCAGGCCGATGCGCTGCCGCTGGCCGCCAGAAAGCCTTATTGCCTCATCGCCCAGCCATTCATCGAAGCCGGAAGGCAGTTTCTCGATGAACTCAGTCGCGCAAGCCACATCTGCCGCCCAGCGGACATCCTCCTCGGAAATTTCGCGGCGGAACCGGATGTTGTCGAGGACCGTACCTTCCATCAATTCGACGTCCTGACCCGAAACTGAGAATAGCCGCAGCCAGCTCGATCGTTCGATGGCCGAAAGATCCCTGCCGTCGAAGGTTATGCGACCCTCACTCGGCTGGATGAGGTCGAGCAGCATGTTGAGGATCGTTGTCTTGCCGGAGCCGCTCGGCCCGGTCAGCGCGGTCGTCTCTCCTGTCCTGATGGAGAAGCTGGCTCGGCTGACGGCAGGAACGCTGCTGCCTTCATAAGAGAAGGAGACATCATGGAAAACGATTTCCTTCTGTAGATGTTTGAGCTTTTCTCCGCAGGCGACCTGTCTGGTATCGTCCGCCTCGGAGACTATCGCCAGAACGTTCTGTAAGGGGGCCTCCAGGGCATGCAGGCCAAGGATCTGGGAATCAAATTCCTTGATATACGGTTGAAGCCTGTAAAGAAGGATGGTCGCCGACAACGCTGCGCGGAAGTCTACCGGCAGAAATTGCGAGGACAGGATGATCGTCAGGATCACGCCGAATGTCAGCACCTCGCTCAAAAGTGAGGTTGCCGCACTCATCCGGTCGGAATGGGACCAGGTTTTCCCGACATCCGTGGAAAGCGCGTCGAAAATGCTTTCGTGGCGCTTTTCCAGGCCGAAGCTCTTCACCGCCTTTAAGGTCTGCAGCGTGGTCCAGGTTAGTTGTGTCAGGTCCTCCACTGCCGAAATGGCGGCCGCGCCTGTACGCCGATAGGCCTCGGCAAACAGGCCGAGGGTCAGGTTATGAACAACGCCGAAAATAAGCCCGAGCACGGCGATCGGCCATGCCATCACGAGCATTCCGGCACCGAAGATGACGATAGTCCCGAGATTGATCCCAAGGCGAACCAGGCTCGCGTGAGCCGAAGCGACCGCATAGGATTCCGTTGCGATCACATTCATGAGGTCGCTGCGTTCGTAATGCTGAAAGCGCTGAAATGGGATCGTCAGGATTTTTGAATAAAGACGATGCCGAATGCTGCCGCTGATTTGATGGCTAACGGTGCTCGCGATGATCGAATTGGCGAAACCCAGAACGATCCTGAGGATGATTGCGCAGATCAGGATGGTGACCAGCATAGATTTCGATATCGCGGTTTCAAACCCACCGAAAAATGCAGGAAGTCCGGCGATTGCAGCGCTGGAAGAGGAGCCCTGCTGGCCGAGAACAAAAACGAGGCTCACCAGGAAGGTGATCCCGACCATTTCCATCAGACCGCTCAGGATGCCGACCACGACCATCACCGACGTCTTGAGCCGAAGCGACGGCACGAGTTTCAGAAGCTCGCGGAAGCGGGCTGCGACGATCAGATTGAAGGCGCCCGCCGGCTTGGCGGAAACGGATTTTTGCAGTGTCATGATGCACCACCTCCGCGCGGTTCGATGAACACGCCAGTCTGTCCAACAGTCGCCGCTTCAAAACGGTCACGGAATGATGTGCCATTCTCGGGGAAAGCGATGACTGTCATTGCTTCCCCTGGGGCAGGCCGCTTTCCGGTCACGCGTGCCGACAATCGATTTGCCAATCGTCGTGCGCGGCCCTTGACTGAGCGCCAGATAAGACCGGCACCATGAATGGCGAGCCTCAGAGGGAAGCGCCCAGCCATCATCGGCGCTAGCTTTCTGACCTGATCATGGTCTTTGCTGGAAAGCGCCTTATGGAAATACCACCGTGCCGTATCGAATTCCGCGGTAGTGGCGGCGGCGGCAAGGTGCGGGTGGCGTTTTTTGACCTCTGCCATCACCAGGGTGTGAGATCTCAGCATGCGACAGGCATTACTCGACATGTTTCCCTGAGCAAAACGGTATCCCGTCAGAAAATCAGGGACCGGGGCGAAAGGCAGCCTTTCGGCCAGCGCCAGATAAAGCTTCTGATCTTCGCATCCCTCAGCCTTCTGATCGCGCAGCGACGGATCGTAGCCACCACACGCCAGGACATCCGCACGCGGCATGAGCGGCGTGCTGCCGTTGCCGATAAAATTTTCCCGAACCATGATTTCGAAGACGTCGCCCTTGTACAGCACAGGTTTTGAATGGGCGAAAATCACGTCATTCACATCGATGGCCGCGTACCAATTGTAGGCGACCCCATGCCCGTCGGGGAGGCTTGCGAGCGCTCGGAGCTGCAATTCGATTTTGCAGGGATGCCAGAGATCGTCGGCATCGATCGGGGCAATATAGCTGCCGGCCGCTTCGCGGATTGCCAGGTTGCGGGCGCGAGCCACGCCGCCGTTTTCTTGTCTCAGGACCCTGATGCGTGAATCTTGAAGGCGATATTCGTTTGCCAGTTCGTAGGTTTCGTCCTCAGAACCATCGTCGACCACGAGAATTTCGAGGCATTCATGGGTCTGTTTCGATACGCTGCGAAGTGTATTCGCGAGTGTTTTCGCAGCGTTGTAGGCAGGAATAACAACCGTGACCAAGGGGAGCGAATCGACGTTCATGGTTCGCTATCCAATGAAGGCGTCGGGTTGGCCCATCAGCTCGGCGAAGGCCTGGAGAGGACGGTCCCCGCGAACTTCAAGGCGTGGCAGGGATAAGGGGTGGTCCGAGAAGCTCGTCCTCGCGGGTTTTGTTGAAAAGCCGATCTCGTAACCGGCTTGAGCAAGAATGCCGGGAACGCGGAAATCGGTGGAACCGAAGGGAAGGGCGATGGACATCACGGCCTCGCCCAACCGGCTTTCCAACGCATCGCGCGAAAGGACCGCTTCGCCGAGCAACGTGGCATTGTCCAGCGAACTTGCCGGCCTGTGAGACGCAAGATGGGACCCGAAACGGATTCCTTGTCGGTGCAAGCTCTGGATATCGGCCCAGGACATCAGCGGTGCCGTATCCCCGTAACCGGCATCCCAATCCGACCTGCCGCCCACGTTGTCCGTCACCACGAAGACGTCTGCGCTAAACCCGCTTTCAGCCAGGATCGGGAAGGCATCGGTGAGAAAATCGAGATAGGCATCGTCAAAGGTCAGAACGACGGGCCGCCCCTGGATGGGTTTGCCCTCACGCAACAGCTTGGTCAGGCTCTCGGCCGTCAGCGCATAATAGCCCTGCCGCCGGAGGAACCGCATCTGTTTACGGAAGGCTTCCGGTGCGACCCGAAAGCGATTGAGCGAGTCCGGCCCGTCGAGTGCGATTCTGTGATACATGAGCACCGGAACCGAGGTCACGACCTCATTCGTCCTTGCGGCCTCGCGATCGACGCCGGCCGGCCCCCAGATTATGTATTTGGCGACGTTTGCATCGAGCGGTGCACCATAGGGCTCGATATGCACGACTGGTATTGCCGCATTGCGCTTTGCGAACCGATGAATGGCATAAAGCTCCGTCTCGATCGTTTCTTCCAGAACGAGATCAGGCAGGTTTGACAGGACCTTCTTGATCGTGCCCATGCCAAAGGGATTGTTCCAGTCGAAACCGGTTCTGCCGGGCTCGTCGCGCCGGAGATAGGCGTGGGCCGTGACAAGATAGCCGCCTGGTTTCAAGGCGGCCGCGATTTTCCGGCATGCCTGCTCCAAGCTTGCCTCGTCGTCTATGAAGTAGAGGACCTCCGAACAGATGATCAAATCCTGTTCGGGCGGAAGTTCGTTTTCAACGAAATCCAGGACGCGAAGCTCCACGTTTGGAAGATCTCGGCATCTCTCGGTTGCCCTTTCAACAGCGCGGCTGGAAATGTCCGCAGCCATCACGAAGCCGACCTTTTGCGCAAGCTTTGCCGTGAACAGCCCTTCCGCGCAGGCAAGCTCCAGGGCTTTTTCGACCCCGTCCGGAATGAGGCTCAGCGTCTGCTCGTATTTGACCTGTTCGTATACCGAGACATAGTTCCAGGGATCCGGGCGCTCGAAAAAACGTTCCCAATATTCCTTTTTCGTCGTTGCCTCAGGCAGGGCCGTTTGTTCGCCTCTCACTTCAGAGGACTCGTCGGTCCTCGCGACGACAGGGGTGGCAAGCCGTTGCTGATAGTCGGATTCCGTCTCCAGCAAGGATGCGTCATTATTCCCTCGTCTTCTAGCTGCAGTTTCGACGAGCGCGGTCAGATGTACCTTTTTGAAGAGATATTTGATCTGCCGCCGTCGCCCGCTGCGCTGTCGGACAATTTTGCCGAAAGCTCCCATATTGCGAACGGCTCCGGCCGTCCAGGAGCGGGCATAGGAGAACGTTAAAGGTGTGGGCAACCGATCTTCGGCCTGCAATTCATCGATAATCAGGCGAACTTGAGTGCGAACCGAGAGATCTCCCCACAAGGGGCCGACATGCGATCCGATATATAGTCCTCTAGCAAAGACGTGCAGCAGCAGCGTATCGGCCCCATTAACCTTGGTGATCCAGGCCAGCTTGTCGATGTCGATGGCAGCCACCTGCAGATGGCCGAGCGCGAAGGAGCGAGACATGTCGGGTGCCGAGATTGACCAGACAACGAGCTCTTCCACCCGGCGCCCGGTTCCGGGCAGGGAGTGCCGCTCAAGCAATTGTACGAGATCGAGGAATGCCGGCTTCCAACGCTCCAGCAAATCGACGAGATCGGCGGGACGCGCTACTTTCAGGCCGATCTGCAATCCATGCAATATCACTTCAGTCAGGAAGTTCTCATAACCGGAAGCGTTGGGAAATTCGGGCAGAAGCTCTGCAAGCGCGGCAAGTTCGTCTCCCGCGCAGAGGTTGACTGAGGCGGCCCAGGCGAGCATTCGCAATTGACCGAGCGCAGGCGCCGTCCATCGGGCGTCCTCACCATCCGGCGACAGCCCCTCTTTCGAGCGCAGCGCTTGCGCCCTGCTGGTGACACGGACTGCATCCCTCAGCATTTTCAGCGGATCACCAGAGAGAGAGCCGGTCTTCATGCGATAAAAGGCAAGGCACCTTTCGACCTGCCGGAACGAAACTCCCGCAAAAGCCATACGGAGCCAGAGATCCCATTCCTCGCAAGTCTGCAGTTCGACATCCAAGCCGCCCAGCCGGATGAAAAGGTCTCTGGGAAAGACCACCGTATGAATGGCCAGGGCACAGAAGGACGAGAATTCCCGCTTTGCCTTGTCGCCTGCGAGGTCAGGGGGTATTTCGACACCCAGCATCCGGCCATCAGGCGTGACACGGCGATGGCTGCAATAGGCAATGATCGGTTGCTGGCCATCGGCGGCAACTGGCAGCATGCTTTGGATGAAAACAGGGTCCAGCCAGTCATCCGCATCAAGCATGCAAAGCAGGGGAGCGGTTGCAAATCCGGCGGCCGCGTTACGCGCCGCGGATGCGCCGGCATTCGGCTGACGGTGGATCAGGATCCGGCTATCCGCTTGCGCAAAGCCCTCGAGCACTTCCCAGGTATCGTCTTTCGAACCGTCATCGACGACCACCGCCTGCCAGTTCGACACCGACTGTTTTTGCAAGCTGCCCAAGCAGTCGGCCAGGGTTTCCGCCGCGTTATAGGCGGGGATAAGGAACGATATGTCCGGCTTCGATGCGGTTACCATGCCGGCATCTTCCAGCGGCGAAGGACATACCAGGCGCCGTTCAGGCATCCCAGCATTTCCTCCTTCAGAAAGAAGTTGTCCGAGGTTGCTCCCCTCGGCAGCCGTTTCCTCAACTTTCGAAGATAATACCGGGGCAGGGCGACAAGGATGCGCCGCAGATTGCCCCGGTTTCCGGTGTTCTGGTACTGGATGAGCAGGGCCGCCACATGGCCGCTCATATATTGGCGGATCTGCTTGGCGAGCCCCTTCATCTCCTTGCGATGGAAATGCCAGGAAACCGCGGTCGGCTCGTAGCGACAGGTGCCGCCGTGGTGGAGAAGTCGATTCCAGAGTTCGGAATCGCCCGAGCACCCTGCCGCGCCCATATCCAGCCGCACGTCGAACAATCCGATATCGTCGAATATCTGGCGGCGGAATGCCTGGCTTGCTCCCGCGCCTATCAGCCAGGCAGGCGCCCCGTATGATGCGCTCTGGCGATAGAAGTCTTGACCGAAGTCCTGACGTGTATAGCCTCTGCCAAATCCCCAATGGGTTTCGAATATCAGTTGCGCGGGCGTGGAAAGCTCTCCGGGAAGGACAAGGCCGGTAACGCATCCAATCTCGGGCCGGTCAAAGGCCTTCATCAGGTTCTCCAGCCACAGTTCATGCAGCACCACGTCGTCATCCGTGAACGCCAGGAACTCGGTCTTTGCCGCGCGCACGGCGGCATTGCGGGCGTAGTCCAGCCCGACCCTATTCTCGCGTACGTAGGTCGCGCCGGCGGCCTCCACGACGCGGCGCGTACCATCACCGGCTGAGGCGTTGTCGACGACGATTACCTCAACTGGAGGCAGGGACTGCTTGGGGATTGACGCGAGACATCTAGCCAGTTCGTCCGGCCGATCCTTGGTGCAGATCAGAAGGCTCACGTCGCGGTTCCTGATCGGCGCCTGCATCACATTCCGAGCGTGTTCGATGGTCTCCGGCAACACGGCGCGCGCAGCCAGAGCGTTCGGGATTTCTGACCCCTCGATATAGGCCTGACCGACGGGAAGGCCTGCGGAGACGAAGACGACGAGCCCGGCGCTGATCGCCGGGGCATTCGGACCAACGTCATCCGACGAAAGATCCAGGTATCGGATGGGCACAGGAAAGACATTGTCTTTCATGTCACTCGGTATGGCGTCACTCATTAGTATACTCTGCGCCAGATGCCGGGGAACTGTTCAGCGTCCTGCCTTGGCCAGCCGGTGGGAGCCCGCCTGAGCTGCCTCTGTCGCGGTAATTTTCATCTCCTGCCTGAACCACTCCAGAGTCTTTGCAACGCCTTCTTCATAGCTGATCGCGCACGACCATTCGGGCATCACGTAGTTCGCATTCGTCAGATCTGGCCGTCTGTTTGTCGGGTCATGCGGCGGCGAGGGCTCGAAGACGATCGGAATGCCGCCCATCAGGCGCGAGACATACTGCGCCACTTCCAGGACTGAGATCTCCCGATCGTTCCCGACGTTAAGCGGACCCCTGTAATCCGTTTCGTTCATCCAGAAGTAACGTGCAAAGCCATCAATGATGTCATCGACATAACCCCAACTTCGGGACTGCAGGCCATCCCCGAACACCGTAATGGGGCGGCCGGTCAGGGCCTGGGCGACGAAGTTAGAGACGGCTCGGCCGTCGTCCGGCCGCGTCCTCGGTCCATATACGTTGAAGGGCCGAACGATCTTAAGGTCCAGACCCTGCGTGCGCTGCATTTCGAACAGTAAGGACTCGGTGCAGCGTTTGCTTTCGTCATAGGATGAGCGTGGCCCAGTGCAATCGACCTGGCCCTTATAAGACTCCGGCTGCGGCGAGACCAGCGGATCGCCATAGACTTCTGAGGAAGAGGTGAAACAGAAGCGGCCTCCTCTTTTCAGAAGGTCCAGAAGACGGAAGGCTCCAATGAGATTTGCCGAAATGGTTCTCTTGGGTTCCTTCATGTACCACGGCGGCGAGGCCGGAGAAGCAAGGTGATATACTTCGTCAAACTTATCCGAAGTCTGAAGCTCTTCCACGTCGGATTGCACAAAATGGAAGCGGGGATCCTGGATATGGGAAATATTTGCCTCGCGGCCAGTCCAAAGATTGTCGACAAGAACCAGCTTTTCGATGTCGGTGCGATTTAAAAGCCTATCGCACAAATGTGATCCGAGAAAACCAGCTCCGCCTGCTACAAGCACCTTCTTCATTACTTCTCCAGCAGATGACATGTTTCGCTTTTCTGGAATTTAAAGTTCAGAACTTCGATTGTTCAGTTCGGCGAGTGGCGGTTACTTTGGATTTTTGCAACGCCTCTATATACAAATCGATGCGCCAAGAATGATCTCCATCCAATGCACCGTTCTAGAGAAAGAATACTGACGTCCGCCTTCGGCGCACCTCAATGTCCTCGATAAAAAGCAACGCAATCGTGTTCTAGCTTTTTTGCGCGCTGGCCAACACGGACTTAAGTCCGATATAGCCGACCTTCCTCTGAGTGGACGCCGAAACGCTTAAAGAACGAGACGGATGCGCGACCTGCGGCCCAAGCCAAGGGCATAGCTGGAAGGTATGTTGGACGCAGATGGGTCGCCACTCTTGCCAGCCGAAGGCGGCGCAGAAGAGATATTCTGCGTTGTCGCCAGTTCTGAGCTAGGTCCTTGAAAGGCAGGCCAGTCGACATCACTTGAGGTGCTATCGGATCGTTGCACCGATAGCACCATTCCCAGGGGCTTTATAGGAACTGTGGTCGCCGATGACATGATGTCGTCAGTTCGCTCGATGGCGCCGGACCGGCGGAAACGGAGTTCCCTATCATTTAAGTTCAAGGCAAACTGAAGCGGAAAGTGCTGATTCCGTCTGTGCGTGCCTCTATGCAACTCACATCTCCCATTCAACGAGGTGACTATTGACGCAGTTCTTCGAAACCACTCAAGGGATCATGGCAATGGGCGCGTTCATCGGCGCTGGCGGTTTGGCTTCTGGTTGCTTGCTTACCATCGTCATTGGCTTTGCGAAGTCTGGGATCAACCGGCCCCAGAAAACCGAAGCTAGAAACCTTGCGATGATGACGGTGCTGGCCTTGGATGACTTTGTCGGAGCCAGCTATGCGGCCATTCACGACATGCCCGAATTCAATCCCATGGATGAAGGCGAATTCGCGTTTCACGTTCCAGATCCGACCCTTGCGCTTCCACAGGGCGCAAATTGGGACCTTCTTGACCACGAGCTTTCAGAAGAAATTTTGTGGTTGTCGAACCGGGTAAAGACCCTTTCCTATGCGTTGGACAGTCTCGACCTTTCCAAGCCCGGATACGATGGCTTCTTCGAGCGGCGCCAGGAAGGTTATGCTGGTCTGGCGGCTGAAGCGATGGACATCATTGAGCGTATGCTCGAAGAGTTTGACCTCACCCTGCCTGCCAAGCCCGACTTTTATCGCCAGCGTGAAGGTCTCGTTTCAGCTATCCAAAAGGCTGGAGAAAACAACTCGCGGCGCCGAAAGGCAGGCCCTGTCGCGCCGTCGAATGGTTCAAATGTGCTGCAGCTCTTCCCCAAGGCGAATGAGGACGCCGAGTAAGCATTCAAGATGCCATCACTGATCCGGGCTACTTTCGGCCGGATGATCCGTCGCTGCATAGCTGCATTGCACAAAAAATGTTTTCCAACTGGTCAAAAAAAGAGCATAACGATTACAGCTGATGC
This sequence comes from Rhizobium sp. KNZ14-9A, assembly GCF_056755015.1. Classification (NCBI taxonomy): domain Bacteria; kingdom Pseudomonadati; phylum Pseudomonadota; class Alphaproteobacteria; order Hyphomicrobiales; family Rhizobiaceae; genus Rhizobium; species Rhizobium sp. KNZ14-9A. The sequence continues at coordinate 943,221 of NZ_JBPGXB010000004.1, read as the reverse complement.
AACACGACGGCTTTCCTCCCAGTTCCGTCGTTTCAGCTGTTCCCCTCTGGAGGTTTATAACCTTCACAATTAATGGGCCACGGTTCTCCGTCGGCCCTCTTTTTTGCCAGCGAAGATCGTGTGTCGCCGCTGGATAAGTCCCGAAGTCTTCGGCCTTGGATGTCCGATCGCTCCGAGGGCATCGTGCTAGGTTGACGAAAGCAGTTTTCACCATAATAGGGTCAGGCCGAACAACGCCAGAGAACATGAACCGGAGTACAATGGTGACCGAACCGACCGTAGCAGATGCAATAGACCGCGTTTATGTTTCGATTCAGTCTGACAATGCTGACATCGACGCACATATCGCATCCCTCAAGGCAGCGTTGGTCCGGGAGGGTTTGAAAGAGGCCGTATTCGACCCGGCAAGGCTCGTGCAGAACAATCGTTCCGGTAGGAAGCTCATGCAGGCCTACTTTCGGCAGCGTGGCGTGACGGTGAAATTCTCAGCTTAGTAAAGCCTCCCAGTGACGCCGGAGGTAGAGGGCACCTTTTGCAATGTTCGATGAGGGTGTCTCGGGGATCGCGACAGGCTGACGCTGAACTCCGTGAACAGAACGTCGACGCGACCAGGGCGAGGGGACGAAGAACATCATCCCTTTCACCAAATCGATCGCCAGGGTAATCCCCGGCCGCGACGGCTCCATAGAAAACTTATAGGGCGCTCAACCCGTTTTCCGGGGAGCGCCCTTTTTGTTGCTCAAAGCGCAAAAACCGACAGACTCGGCAGGCGATTTGACGTGCGGCGGAGATATCGGAGGGACGGCTTTGCGTAAAGAGCTTTTACTGCAGATCTGCCACGCTTGTGTCCTCGCAACGAATAGAGCACCATTTTGCGTGGATAAGTGAAGGCCTTATGGGAGGTTATCATGATGTATGCACGCGATCGGCCTTCCCGCCCATCGCGCGATGCCCGACGCGTACGTGACCGCACACCATCTGGGGGACATGCTGAACGAGTCCACCTTCGAGCAGTTGGTGGAATGGAGCCGAGAGCCGGGACGGTTGCCACGAGTGCCTTCTGGCACCGAGCGCGGCAAGAGTTGGGATCAACGGGATATTGCGATATTGCAAGTGTTCGCTCGCGATCGCGATACCGACGTCCGTTTCAGCGCGGAGACCGAACTTCACCGTCGTGGCGACGCGGAAGTAACAGTGACTGACAAAGACGAGCAGGGAACGTTGCTTTAAATGTGGTGCGCCACGCCGGGGTGAGGTTTTGATGTCAGAACGAATGTCGGAACGCGCCAAGGGCGACATCGACGCCATTTTGGAACGGCTCTATAGGGCTTCCCCGGAGCTGGATAAAATCGCCGCCGATTGCGAGAGAGTTTTGCGGCTCAACGCCGAAACCAGAGGCGATTACATCTCGCCGCGAACAGTGCAGGCGTTTTCCGAAATGCGCGATGCGATAGGCAAACTGTACGGTTCCGCACAGAATGCGATGAGCGAAGCTGATAGGTTCTTTAAGCCGAAATCGTCGGTCTGATGTGCTGCGAGTGCGCAAAAGGGGCTGTGGTGCCAACGAAATCAGGAAATGCTGGATGAACCAACCCAGCGCCGTCGGTATTTTGCTGTTGCTTGGCATGCCACACGGCCAACACCGGCGGGACCGGTGCCTTTTGCGTCAATCGACCAGCTGGATGCCTTTAATGGAGTGCCAGTGGCCGTGCATCTAGTATAAATCTTTCGAATTTCGTTTTCGGCGTTCTGCGCTGCACTCGATACCGCCTTGATGAGCCGCATTGTGAGCTTCTGATGATCCTGTCCCTATCTGGCGTTCGCAAATCCTACACCACCGCCGAGGGGATAATCGACATTCTAAAGGGCATCGACCTGGATGTCGCACCCAACGAAAGCGTCGCCCTGACGGGTGAATCTGGGAGCGGCAAGAGTACACTTCTCCATCTGGCGGGCGGCCTTGACCATCCGGATGGTGGGTCGGTGATGATGGAAGGGCAAGATCTCGCTGCATTCAGTGATATCGAGCGTGCCAGGTATCGGCGAACGCAGGTTGGCCTCGTCTTTCAGCAGTTCAATTTAGTCCCATCGTTGAACGTGGGCGCCAACATCTCGTTTCACGCCAAGCTTGCCGACAGGTACGACGCGGCCTGGGAGGCGACCCTGACGAAAAAATTGGGGTTGGAGACCTATCTCACTCGATATCCCGAGCAGCTGTCCGGCGGGCAACAACAGCGCGTGGCAATTGGGCGAACGTTAGCGGCACGACCGCGTCTCATCCTGGCTGACGAGCCGACTGGCAATCTGGACGAGACCACCGGCGACGCCGTGCTTGACCTGATGTTGTCACTCGGGCGTACCGCTGGGTCGGCCCTACTTCTCGTAACCCATTCGTCGAGGCTGGCGGACCGTCTCGACCGAAAAGTTGTCCTTCGTGGCGGGAGGATCGCCGATTGAAAATCGTTGCTTTCACCGCGTTGCTGTCGCACTGGCGGCGAAAGCCATTGCAACTCCTGACGCTTGTCATGGGGATCGCTCTTGCGACTGCGCTTTGGTCCGGTGTGCAAGCCATCAACGCCGAAGCTCGCGCTAGCTACGCCCGAGCCGCCTCCGTCTTGGAGCAGGCCGCTTTGGCGCAAATCGTATCCAGTAACGGCAGCGGGATTTCCATCCAAACATATGGCAAATTACGCCGGGCCGGCTGGAATGTATCGCCGGTCGTCGAAGGCATGTATCGCTTCGGCACCACGCGGATAAGGCTGATCGGCGTCGACCCGCTCAGCATGCCAAAGGAAGGTCAAGTGGCGTCTATCGCTGACGGCTCCGACCTTTTCAGCTTCCTCTCCGCCCCAGGCCAGCTGATTGTCTCGGCGGCGACGGCGGATATGCTTCGCGGCATGTCCGACATGGGTTTAAAACTTTCGGACAGGGTGCCGGACGGCGCTGCCTTCGTGGACATCTCGATCGCCGACCGGCTGCTTCAGGCACACGGGCGGATAAGTCGACTGGTCGTCGCGGAAGATCAAAGGCCAGGACTGGATCCAATCGATGAAATCGCCCCCGAGGTCGTGGTGCGCGAGAACCGCGATCAACCGGATGTTGCTCGCCTTACGGATAGTTTCCATCTCAATCTTACGGCGTTCGGCTTCCTATCGTTTGTCGTCGGACTTTTCATTGTGTATTCGGCGACCGGCTTGGCGTTTGAGCAGAGGCGAGGAACCTTTCGTACGTTACGGTCGCTTGGAGTTTCACTTGTCGCGCTGACAGCAATGCTGGTAATCGAACTTGCAGGGATAGCACTGATCTCCGGGTTCCTTGGTGTCATATTGGGTTACTTTATTGCGTCGGCGTTGATGCCCGGCGTGGCGACAACTCTCCAGGGCCTCTATGGCGCCAGCGTGCCTGGCTCCTTGTCGATTCGTCCGCAGTGGTGGGTGGCCGGATTGGCGATCGCGCTTGGCGGGACAGCTTTATCATCGGCGCAAAGCCTCTGGCACGTTTGGAGGTTGCCGATCCTGGCCGCTGCCCAGCCGAGAGCTTGGGCCAGAGCGTCGACGAGGGCGCTTATCTTTCAAGCCGGAATCGGAGGGGTATTGCTTGGTCTCGGCTCGATCCTGGCATTGGTGGGTTCGGGCCTCGTGATGGGATTTGCGGTGCTGGGGTGCCTGCTGCTTGGTGCCGCTCTTTTGTTGCCAAGTCTCCTCGCCACCGGCCTTACCGTAGCTGAACGCGTTTCTCGCAACGCGCTGACGCAATGGTTCTGGGCCGATACCCGCCTGCAGCTGCCTGGCTTGTCGCTCGCGCTGATGGCTCTCCTGCTCGCACTGTCGGCAAACATCGGCGTGGGGACCATGGTTTCCAGCTTCCGGTTGACTTTCCTTGGATGGCTGGACCAGCGGCTGGCGGCGGAACTCTATGTCACGGCCAAGGATGAAGATGACGCCAAACGGCTTCGAGGATGGCTTCCTCAACATGCGACGGCGGTTTTGCCGATCTGGAGCATTGAGGGCAATGTTCTGGGGGAGCAGTTGCAAATCTTTGGCGTGGCTGACGATGCGACCTATCGAGACCATTGGCCCTTGCTCGTGGCAGACCCAAAGGTATGGGACGCGGTCGCCTCTGGGACGGGCGCTCTTATCAATGAGCAAATGTGGCGACGCGGCGCCGTCAGACTGGGTCAAAAGATCGACATGCCAGGTGGCTGGAACGCCACCGTCGTCGGGATCTATTCGGATTATGGTAACCCGAAGGGACAGGTGATCGTCGGGATAGACACTCTGGTCGCACATTATCCCGATGTCTCCAAGCTTCGTTATGGAGTGCGAGCTCCGCCTGAACGCGCTCAAGATCTGAAGCGGCAGCTCGTTACCGAGTTCGGACTCCCCGAAACCGCCATTGTTGATCAAGCCTCGCTCAAGCAGCAATCCAGGGCGGTTTTCGAGCAGACATTCACCGTCACCGGAGCATTGAACGTCTTGACGCTTGGGGTGGCCGGATTTGCAATGTTCTCCAGCTTGCTGACGCTTTCAGCGATACGGTTTCCTCAACTTGCCCCGGTCTGGGCAATGGGCGTTCGACGGCGCGACCTTGCGCTCTATGAGGTTGGCCGCACATTGGCGCTCTGGCTCGCCACCTTCGTCGCCGCGATTCCGGTCGGCCTTGGATTGGCATGGGTGTTGTTGGCGATCGTGAACGTAGAGGCGTTTGGCTGGCGTCTCCCGATGACGGTTTTCCCCTTGGACTGGTTGTGGTTGGGGGCGATCGCGCTCGTGGCTGCTCTTGTGTCCATTGCAGTGCCGGTTCGACGCCTGGCCATCATTAATCCGGCCGATTTGCTCAGGATTTTCTCGAATGAACGTTAAGATGCTGGTTTTTGCACTGGCGGCACTTTCAGTTGCGGTTCCGCTTCAAAGCAGTCGATCCCAAGGCTTCGCTGGGCTCGGCACCAACGCGGAGGGTTTCGCCGCCCCCCGGCAAGGGCACGTTCTCTCGTTCCCAGCCGATCACGGCGCCCATCACGATTTCCGCATCGAATGGTGGTACGTGACAGCCAATCTCGAAGGCGATGATGGCAAACGCTACGGAGCGCAGTGGACGTTGTTCCGATCAGCTCTGGCACCCGGTGATAGCCAGGGTTTTGAGGATCCGCAGATTTGGATCGGCCATGCGGCGGTCACTACGGATCACCAGCATTACGTAGCGGAACGTCTGGGCCGGGGAGGTGTCGGCCAAGCAGGAGTTGTCGCCGCGCCGTTCGAGGCCTGGATCGACGATTGGAAGATGAAAGAGGCCGGGCCGCCGGCCTCCGATGATCTTCGTGATCTCCAGCTCGCCGCTCACGGTACAGACTTTAGCTACAGCCTTGACCTGAAGGCAACGGGCCCCCTTGTCTTGCAGGGAGATCAGGGATTTTCGGTAAAGTCCGCGAAGGGTCAGGCAAGTTACTATTATTCGCAGCCCTTCTATGAGGTGTCAGGGGCGATCGAACTCGCCGGAGCGAAGCTGAGAGTTGCGGGGAAGGCGTGGCTCGATCGAGAGTGGTCGTCTCAGCCACTTGCGAGCAATCAAACCGGTTGGGACTGGTTCTCTCTGCATCTCAACACGGGCGACAAGCTTATGGCCTTCAGGCTGCGTGACGACAAAGAGGGTTTCATTTCGGCAAACTGGATTTCGGCTGATGGACACAGTACGCCGCTTTCCAAGGATGGCCTCCAAATTCAGCCGGTGCGACGGGCAAAGGTGGACGGACGCGACATGCCAGTAGCCTGGCGCATCCAGGTTCCGGGAAAGTCGTTTGACGTGACCACCGGTCCGTTGAACGATCAGTCATGGATGGCAACGTCCACGCCGTATTGGGAGGGCCCAATCGCCTTCGAAGGCAGCGTGTCGGGGGTAGGTTACCTGGAGATGACCGGATATTGAGGGCGGGCTTAGATTAGATGTGGGGAAGATCAGTCCGGTAGACAAACCCGGCCTACCGGTGCTGAGCGAAGCCGTAATGATCGAGTTCGAAAGTTATCAAAAAGCTTGCCGACCAGATGGGGCTGCAAAGAGAGAAGGGCGGTTCAGTTTTCCGAACCGACGCCCCGGTTCATCTCCGAAAAGATTACGGCGATAAGCCTCATGACGTGTCGATACCACTTGTTCGGAGGTCTAGCGTCTTGCAAACGGCGTCGCCGCCTTAATTCAATAATCAGAGTTTATAGCCTCTCGCACTCGATCATCTTCGAACATTGGGCGCTCCCACATTTCCGTCAGGCCAATCATCCCGTTCGGTCGTGATGTTCTCGTGACAAGATGAAGGCGTGGTGAAGTGGAGCACGGGCGATGTTTCGAGGCAAACCAATGCGACAAATGGTGACGACCTTCCTGACAATCTCGTCAGCGTTGCAACAGGCCTCGGCGACCTGGTTCGCGCGAAACGACAGTAGCGGGAAGTTGGTCCCCGTCGGTATCGCCGCGAATCCTGACGAAAGCTATACAGCGGCCTTCGTCCCCTGACGCACTGGATTGAATGCATCGTCAGGCAATAGGTACGCCTGAATTCTATTTCCCGATGGCCACCGACCGAGGGGCTACCACAACTGTTTCGCCACGGCACCGAGCGATGCAGCATTCGTCTGTTTTGCGAGCGGTGACTTAACCGGAAATCTTAAGGTTCTGATTTGATGCTTGGGGTCTTTCGCCTTGCTGCAGCACGAATACGGCTTCTCCGAAGATCTCCCGCCGCCGCTGTATCCTGGCGCTGAACGCGCGAGCTTCCTCCGTCTTTGGATGGTCAGTCTCAAAGGAAGCCTCGTTCTCAACCATGTCCAGGAGGAGGTTGCGCATCACCATGTTTTGCTCCCTCAAGTGCATCACCTCTAGGTTCAGCGGAGATGTGGAAAGCTTCCGTGCAATTGCTTCGTCAAGAACGGCCTGAGTGAGCCGCGCCTTGATTACATAGTACCTTCCCACGTAAATCGCGCAGGCAATGACGAACAGGGCAGGGATGATGTACAGCATTTCAGGGCTCCGATTGCCAATCTGAGATCGTGATCCTGGGAGCGTATTTCAATATGCCCGCGACGTGAGGCAATCGCAAACGTTGGAGCGCCACGCGCCATGAGGAGCGAAACCAAGCAGCAATCTCATGCCACGTTCAAGCTGCGTTCATCGGCGCGGCGCTATAAATCATTACGAGACAAAATGGATGAACGACACCTCCTAAACGGCTGTCTCCGCTTAACTATTTTATAGCGGCGGAAGCCGTCCAGCGAAGCTCATGGTGACGGCAGAACCGCGCCGATAGGGAGTTGAATGTGAGAAATGCCCTTCTTAAGATTGCGGCAACTGGCCTGCTTTTGCTGGCGCCCGCGATAGCTGAAGCCGCCGAAGGCTATTCCACGGCGAACGTCAACATGCGCGCCGGTCCAAGCACCAGCTATCCCGCAGTCGCCGTGATCCCGGTCGGCGAATCTGTCGAAATCCACGGCTGTCTTGCAGATGTTCCGTGGTGTGACGTCGAATTCTACGGCGGCCGCGGCTGGGTCGCTGGTCGCTATGTTCAGGCCGTCTATCAAAGTCGCCGCGTCTATGTCGGCCCGGAATACTATCGACCGCTTGGAATTCCGACGGTGGTCTTCAGCGTTGGCAACTATTGGGACCGCTACTACCGTAACCGTGATTTCTACCGCGACCGAGACCGCTGGCGTCGCGGCCCGGACTTTTACCGCCCGCCGCCGCCCCGCGACTTCGACAGGCGTCCTGATTTCGATCGACGCCAGGACGCTGACCGGCGCCCCGATTTCGACCGCAGGCCCGACTTTGACAGGGCCCCGGATGCCAATCGCGACCAGAGACGTCAACCTGATTTCAATCGCGATCGCGATAACCGAAGGCTGGACGCCACTGGTGACCAGAACCGGCGCCCGCAATTCGATCGCCAGCCGGATTTCCGCCGCGACGGTAATGATGGTGGCAACCGTGACCGACGTGATTTTCAGCGTCGGGGCAACGACGACGGCGATAACCGCAACATGCGCCGGGGAGGCGATAACCGCGGGCCGGATAACGACCGTAGGAGACCACGTGGCGCCTGCGATCCAGGGGATCCGAATTGCAACAACTGATTTATAGGGGCGGCATTTTTGCCGTCCCCTTTCTTTTGCGGGAGCCTACGGTGACGAACTACGTCGCGCTCCCGCAATTGCTCACGTAGTCGGTAAGGCCCCCGTCTCGCGGTCAACAAATGACGCCACGGGGCTCAGGTCGCTTTTGTTTGGTTAGGAGTGAGACATTCTCGGCACGAAAAGCTCAAGGAATTGTATTGCGTCGACCTAAGATGGTGGGAAGCGCTGGGATTTGACGTCTGGTGATCTTGAGCGCCTTATAAGGCGGACTGCATCGCCTATCGAACAGCTCGCTTCCCTCCAGCCGTCCTCAGGCAGCATCTGCTCGGTAATGTTCCACTGAGTTTGCGATGAATAGGAATAATGAGTTTAGCCTAGGGTGTACTTCGATGGGGCTCATGGAGGTCGACCAAAGGTGTCGCTCCCCACCGATCCGCAGTGAAGTGCACTAATGCTGGAAGCGTCCTTATAAAAAATGAAATCGGGCGGCCAACTGCTGACGTTCTTCATCAAACCTGAGTTTTAATTCCCCCAAAATTATCGTTACCTTTCCTCTTTCAGTTTTAGGCATGCATGTTTTATGTCCTCAAGACCATCCGCTTGGACTTGAGCATCTCTCAACAAATCTTCCGCGTAGTTTTGCGCATCGACTATGTCTCGGAAATGAAGCCCCAGATTTCGGCCGGCAATCTCGACGCCGCGCAGTATATCTGCGGTCAAGTCTGCCGTTTCCTGTCCGTCGTGGAGACTAAGCAACCTTATCGAGCAACTCAAAGCGATGAGCTCGAGAACAAGAAGACGAGCTTCAATCTCTCCACTTGTTGGTGCAGTGGCAATACTGTGGTCGCCAGAATTTTGGCCTTCAATTTTTGGCATGGCAGAAATCCTTTGGTCAGACGAGAAAGCGGCTCTTTGCTTTCTTCACTTCGCGAAATTTCCCTCGGTTAGCTTGCCGTGGCGCGGCCGCTTACATCGACTATATCGAGCGCAAAGAAAATGTGCGTCTTTGCAACTGCATCTGTCCATCTGGATGGCGGCTTCAAAGCGCCTGGCTCCCACCAATCGAGACGTCGCGCGAGCAGAGACCAAGCCTGATGCTTCTCTTCGCGACTTTCGTCGCCTTCAAGATCAATATATCTCGCGTCGATAATTACACTTTTCCAAGAGTGCTTGCTTTTGAGCTGGTCAATTTGGACGCAAACATTTGGGTTCTGTCTCATGATCTCCAACTTTTTGCCGGGCAAAGTGAAGATATACAGCCTGTCATCGACACATGCATATTGAACAGGCACAACATAGGGGATGTCGGCGTGAGCGCATGCCAACCTTGCAAGCCGTTGTCTTTTAACGACGGCAATACACTCCTTGTATGGCATTTCCCGAATGTTCATAATTGCCGTACCTTGTTATATGGATCTTCGATCGGGTAACGATAGGCCCGCCGGCTCCATGGATTTCGGCGGTTCGAGTGTCCGCCTGAAGCGATATCGGTGACGCGGTAATCAAGACTGATTGACGTGATGACGTCGGATCCTGAAGTCGGCGACAACTGCCTGATTGCCCTTTCCTACTCAGGGCTCAGGACCTCACTGCCTTGGAGCTGCAGATCCACCTGCCCTATCCAGAGCTTCGTCAACCATCTCTTTTGCATATTTCGAAGCAGCGGCGATATCAGCGCCAGGCAATTTCGCCCGCGCACATTTTCGTTCGATAGTGCGCTGAAGTGCCTTTATGAGCGCGGCTTGGCCGTTGGCATCACGACGCCTCAATAGCCTCGTTAGGGAAACAGTCGCCATCACCCGGAGAACGAAGGCACGGCCCTCAAATTCCCCCAAAGACGGTATCGCGCTGCCTTGCGGGCCACCGATACTGTCGCGCTTTGCTCTCAGCATAGTATCGCTCCTGAAGAGGGATGCGTTCATCCAAACTGTTAGGATGATCTTCAATTCGATTAGTGCATTGAGGCAAATCAAGGATCATTGTAAAAATGCCGAGTTGGCACCGGCCGTTCGGATCCGATCAGGTTGGACTTCCTTTGAAGACGGCCGCATGTAGTATCCAGACGTCATCGGACTTAACGATGATTTGGGCGTCCCGTCCAATGGGCACACGTCATCGCAGATTACCGACGGGCGGTGCGGCATAAGGAATGCCCTTGAAGCTGACGATGCCGTGCGACGTGCTTCCCTCGAGTTGACCAGAATCCATGGTTGCGCGGGCAAGTAGGTGTGGTTGAGCCCGAACTTTAAAGTGAGCGGTTCCTCTGGGGGCTGATCAACAAAGTGTCGCGTCGGACAAAAGCCGCTGCTGCCGCCGAACATATCAGCGAAGTCGCCCGGGCGCGAGGGATGTAACAGCCGCCGCTCATTCTAGCGCAAGACCCACCGCGTTCTGGGTATTAAAATTGCATCATTGTACTCAAAAAAGGCCGAGATTGCTCCAATCAACAGGGGCATCGTGCGCGTAAGGTCGCACCGGGTGGAAGAACAAATCGTGTTTTGTACCATCCGTCCGCGCACCTATTCATTTCAACAATGGAGCCACTTTCCCGATTGACAGGACCACTTCCGTCGTTATTCTATTATAAAAACCGATATAACATAATTGTGGAACATTAAACCGGGAGTATGAAATGAAGACACTTGTCGCATTCCTTCTCGGCACTGCGCTGGTCGCCTTGCCGACAACTTTGCTGGCTCAGGAAAAGGGTGGCGTTATCAACGTCGCGACGATCGGCGAGCCGCCGACGCTTGACCCTATGTCCTCGACTGCCGACCTCGTCGGCATCGTCACGCAGCACATCTTCGAAACGCTCTACACCTTCGACAAGAAGTGGAATGTCACGCCGCTTCTGGCTGAAAGCCCGCCGGAAATCAGCGCCGACGGTAAGACCTATACGATCAAGCTGCGCACCGGCATCAAGTTCCACGATAATTCCGACATGACGTCTGAAGACGTCGTCGCCTCGCTGAACCGTTGGACGAAGATCGCCTCGCGCGGCAAGCAGGTCGCAGGCTTCATCGACTCCATCACCGCCGCCGATCCGGCGACCGTCAAGATCGCGCTGAAGCAGCCTTATGCGCCATTGACCTCGCTGCTCGCCTTCAACAACTCGGCCGCCATCATCATCCCCGCTGAAAAGCAGGATGAACCGATGAAGGAATTCATCGGTACCGGCCCCTATATGCTAAAGGAGCGCAAGGCGGACCAGTATATCCAGCTCGTCCGCTTCGATGGCTACAAGTCGCGCGATGGCGAGAGCGACGGTTACGGCGGCGCGCGCCACCAGTATCTCGACGAAATCCGCTTCGTGCCGGTTCCGGATGCAAACACCCGTGTCGAGGCGGCCGTTTCCGGCCAGTATGATTATGTAGACTCGATCCCGGTCGAATCCTTCGACAAACTGAAGGCATCAAGCGCGTCGCAGCCGGTTATCCTGAAGCCATTCGGCTATCCGGTCTTCGTCTTCAACACGAAGGAAGGCCTTGCCAAGAATGTCGAAGTCCGCAAGGCAATCCGTCAGGCGCTCAGCATGGAAGACATGCTCGCCGCCGCTTTCGGCAGCACGGATTTCTATACGCTCGACGGCGACATCTATCCTAAGCCCTACGTCTGGAATACCAATGCAGGTGTCGAGGGCAATTACAATGTCGCCGATCCAGAAGGCGCCGCCGAAGCGGCCAAGAAGGCCGGCTACAATGGCGAGCCGATCCGCATTCTGACCAGCCGCCAGTACGAATTCCATTACAAGATGGCGCAGGTTGCCGCCGAATACCTGAAGACAGCGGGCTTTGCCGTCGACCTGCAGGTCGTCGACTGGGCAACGCTGACACAGCGCCGCACCGATCCGAAGCTCTGGGATATCTACATCACCCACAGCCCCTTCCTGCCAGAACCGGCACTGATCGGGTCACTGTCTCCGAGCTCACCCGGTTGGTGGGATACGCCGGCGCGCAAGACCGTCGTCGATGCTTTCACTTCCGAGGTCGATCCGCAGAAGCGCGTGGCACTTTGGGCAGATGTCCAGAAGGCCATGTATGACGAATTGCCTTACATGAAGATCGGTGATTTCAACGCCGTGTCGGCGAAATCGACCAAGCTCGAAGGCGTCGACCCGGCTCCGTGGCCGTACTTCTGGAACGCATCGGTCAAGAAGTAACGCACCGTCGCGGGATACCGGTGCGCCTGCGCCGGTATCCTTCTTCCATTGTGCCCACCCGGCACCGGGACAGACTTCATGATACGTTACATTTTCCAGCGCCTGCTCGGCATGATCGTGGTGATGTTTCTCGTCGTCACCATCGTCTTTGTCAGCGTGCGCGTTACCCCCGGCGATCCGGCTGCCGTCATGCTCGGCCCCGATGCGACGCCGCAGGACATCGCCGATCTGCGGGCCAGCCTTGGCCTCGATAGGTCGATCGGAGTGCAATATCTCTATTATATCGGCCAGTTGCTGAAGGGCGATCTCGGACAGTCGATCTTCCTCAATATGCCTGTTACCTCGGCGCTGCTCGATCGTGCTGAACCGACCTTCTTCCTGACGATCTTTTCGCTTGTTATCGCCAGCCTCATTGCGCTGCCGATCGGCATTTATGCCGCCTATCGCCGAGGTTCCTTCGTCGACCAGGCGGCAACCACGCTTGCAATGTTTGCCGCCAGCATTCCGAGCTTCTGGCTCGGCCTCATCCTGATGCAGGTCTTCGCCGTCCGCTTCGGACTGTTTCCTGTCTCAGGATACGGCGGGCCGGGCTCGACATTCCTCGACCGCATGTATCACCTGACGCTGCCTGCATTTGCGCTGGGCATCGTCTCCTCGGCGCTCATTCTGCGCTTCACGCGCGCCTCGATGCTCGACGTTCTCGGAGACGATTATATCCGCACGGCCCGCGCCAAGGGGCTGATCGAACGCAGGGTGATCCTCAAGCACGCCCTGAAGAATGCGCTGATTCCGATCCTGACCGTTCTCGGCCTCACCGCCGCCGTGCTGATATCCGGTGCGGTTGTGACCGAGACCGTCTTCGGTCTTCCGGGTGTCGGCAATCTCGTCGTCTCGGCGGTGCTGCGTCGCGACTATCCTGTTATCCAGGGGGCGCTTCTGGTGATCGCCGCACTCTACGTCCTGATCAATTTTGCGATCGACATGCTCTACCTGCTCGTCGATCCGAGGGTGCGCTACTGATGACGGATATCGCGATCAAGCCGGCCGAAAGTGAAGGCCGCAAGTTCCTCCGCCAGTTCATGAAGCGCAAGACAGTCGCCGTTGGCTTGCTCATTCTCACAATTTTCGTGCTGCTGGCGATCCTGGCGCCATGGGTTGCACCCTATTCGCCGTCGAAGCTCTCGATCATCAACCGTCTGAAGCCACCGAGCGGGACATATTTCTTCGGCACGGACGAGTTCGGCCGGGATGTGCTGTCGCGCACCATCTTCGCCGGCCGCCTGTCGCTGCTCGTCGGCGTCGCGGTCGTCGCACTTTCGGCGGCGATCGGGGTCACGCTCGGACTGCTTGCGGGCTTCTTCAAGAAACTCGACACACCAATCGCTCGCCTGATTGATGCGATGATGGCCTTCCCGGATATCCTGCTGGCGATTGCGCTTGTCGCGGCTCTCGGCCCGTCGCTGACGACTGTCATCATTGCGCTGTCGATCGTCTATGCACCGCGTCTAGCCCGCATTGTCCGCGCCTCGACGCTTGTTATCCGCGAGTTGCCTTATGTCGAGGCCGCACAAGCGCTGGGGATCTCGACCTTCCATATCATGACGCGCCATGTGCTGAGGAACCTGCTCTCGCCGATCATGGTGCAGGCGACTTTCCTCTTTGCCAGCGCCATGCTCGCCGAGGCCGGCCTTTCTTTCCTCGGCCTCGGCGTCAGCCCGGAAATCCCGACCTGGGGCACGATGATTGCCGCTGGCCGGCAATATATCGGTCAGGCCGACTGGATGACGCTGTTTCCGGGCGTCGCCATCATTCTCTCCGTGCTTTCGCTCCAGATGGTCGGTGACGGTCTGCGCGACATGCTCGATCCCAAACTTCGAAAGGACCTTTAAATGACCGGTGAAAAAGTGGGCAAGCCGCTCCTCCTCACCAACGTAAAGCCTGTTGGCTTCGGTGCCGGCACGCCTGATGGGGCAATCGACATTCTGGTCGATGCCGATGGCAAGATTGCCAAGCTTGGCCCGTCCCTGGCTGTGGCCGATGACGTGGCGCGCCTCGACGGCAAGGGTGCCTTCGTCTCGCCCGGCTGGGTCGACCTGCACGTGCATATCTGGCATGGTGGCACCGACATCTCCATCCGCCCGTCCGAATGCGGCGTTGAGCGTGGCGTGACGACGCTGGTTGATGCCGGTTCTGCTGGTGAGGCCAATTTCCACGGTTTCCGCGAATATATCATCGAGCCGTCGAAGGAACGCATCAAGGCTTTCCTCAATCTCGGTTCCATCGGCCTGGTTGCCTGCAATCGTGTTGCGGAACTGCGCGACATCAGGGATATCGACCTCGACCGCATCCTCGAATGCTACGCTGAAAACAGCGAGCACATCGTCGGCATCAAGGTGCGCGCCAGCCACGTGATCACCGGTTCCTGGGGTGTCACCCCGGTCAAGCTCGGCAAGAAGATTGCCAAGATCCTCAAGGTGCCGATGATGGTGCATGTCGGCGAACCGCCGGCGCTCTATGATGAAGTGCTGGAAATCCTCGGCCCCGGCGATGTCGTCACCCACTGCTTCAACGGCAAGGCCGGTTCGAGCATCATGGAGGACGAAGACCTTTTCAATCTCGCTGAGCGCTGCGCGTCTGAAGGCATCCGCCTCGACATCGGCCATGGCGGTGCCTCCTTCTCCTTCAAGGTGGCGGAAGCGGCAATCGCCCGTGGCCTGTTGCCATATTCGATCTCGACCGACCTGCATGGTCATTCGATGAACTTCCCGGTCTGGGATCTGGCAACGACCATGTCGAAGCTCTTGTCGGTCGGCATGCCCTTCGACAAGGTGATCCATGCTGTGACCCATGCGCCGGCATCCGTCATCAAGCTGTCGATGGAAAACCGTCTGAGTGTTGGTGCTGCCGCCGAGTTCACGATCTTCGATCTCGTCGATTCCGACCTCGAAGCCACCGATTCCAATGGCGACGTCTCGGTGCTGAAGAAGCTCTTCGAGCCGCGATATGCGGTGCTGGGCAACGAGGCATTCACCTCCAGCCGCTACGTGCCGCGTGCCCGCAAGCTGGTGCGCCACAGCCACGGTTATTCCTACCGGTAAGACCAGAACACAAGACATAGCATCACAGGAGTTTGCGTGAACCAGTCTTCCGCCACCGCCGGCCCGCCCGTTACCGCAGGTCAGCCCAGCACGTCGCCCTACGAGCGGCTAGTAGCGCTTGGCATCAAGCTTCCGACCCCACCGCCGCCGATCGCTAATTTCGTCACCCATGTGCAGGAGGGCAACATGCTTTACCTGTCGGGGCAGGGGCCCCGCGAGCCGGACGGCTTCATGCATGTCGGCAAGGTCGGCGCCGAGGTCGGCGTCGAAGCGGCCTACGCGCATGCAAAGCTCACCGGCATCAATCTGCTTTCCGTCATGCATGAGGCGCTTGGCGACCTTTCGCGTGTCAAGCGTGTCGTCAAGCTGCTCGGCATGGTCAATGCCGTACCGCATTTCGTCGATCATCCCTCGGTCATCAACGGCTGTTCGGATCTCTTCATCGACGTCTTCGGCGACGAGGTCGGACAGCATGCCCGCTCTGCTGTCGGCTTCGGATCGCTGCCAGGAAACATCACCGTCGAAATCGAGGCCATCGTCGCGCTCAGGGATTAATGAGGATGCGCATGATTGCTCCTGCCCAACAGATTGAAATTGGAGACACCCATGTCTGAGGACATCCGCATATCGATCGGCCTTCGCCCGGTCATCAACGTTTCCGGTACCATGACCAGCCTCGGCGCCTCGATCGTCGTTCCCGAGGCCATCGCCGCTATGTCGTCGATCCTGCCGCAGTTCGTTGAGATCAACGATTTGCAGCGCAAGGCAAGCGGGGTTATCGCCCGGCTGACCGGCGGTGAGGCGGGTTTCGTGACCGCCTCCTGCTCGGCGGGCATTTCGCTCGCCGTCGCTGGCGCGATTACCGGCAACAACCTGCTCGCCATCGAAAAGCTGCCGGATGTGGTGCCTGACAAGAATGAAGTTCTCGTCCAGATGGGCCATATCGTCAGCTACGGCGCACCAGTTGATCAGGCGATCCGGCTTGCCGGCGGCAAGGTTGTGATGGTCGGACAGGCAACATCCACCCATCGCTTCCATATGGAGAACGCGATTACCGAGAAGACGGCCGCCGCCGTCTATGTCGTTTCGCATCATGTCGTCGACTATGGCTTGCTGAACCTCAAGGAATTCGTCGAGATTGCCCATGCCAAGGGCGTCCCCGTTATCGTCGATGCAGCCTCGGAATATGATCTGCGGATATTCCTGGAGCAGGGGGCCGATGTGGCGCTCTATTCCGGCCACAAGTTCCTGGGCGGCCCGACCTCGGGCATCGTCGCCGGCAAGAAGGAGCTGGTGCGCAACGCCTTCCTGCAGAATATGGGCATCGGCCGTGGCATGAAGGTCGGCAAGGAAAGCATTTTCGGCGTCATGGCGGCGCTCGAAGCCTGGGAGACGCGTGACCACGCAGATATCCGCGAGCGTGAGACTGGTTATCTCAGCCTCTGGAAACAGACGCTCGACGGTCGCCCCGGCGTGACCGCACTGATCGAGCCGGACCCGACCAACAACCCGCTCGATCGCATGCGCGTGATCATCGATACCGATGAGGCCCATATCACCGCCTGGGACCTCGCCGATGCGCTCGGCCGCGGCTCACCGCCGATCATCGTGCGCGATCACGAAGTCGAGCATCGCTACTTCTACCTCGACCCCTGCAATCTGCACCCGGGCCAGGAGAAGATCGTCGCCAGCCGCCTGGCCGAGGAGCTCGACAAGGCGCGCGCCTCCAACGAGATCATTGCAACACCGATCGAAAACCGCAGCAAGCGACGTTTCGAAGGTGCGCTGAAGTGGCCGGATTGATCCGAGAAACAAGGCGCGAATTCTAAGGAAGCGATCATGACAGGCATCCAGGCACAATCCATCGCAACGGCGGAGCCGGTTCTCTCCGTCCAGAACCTGACGACATCGTTTCTGGTCGATGGCGCCTGGAAGCCGGTCGTTCGCAATGTCTCCTTCGATGTCGCACCGGGAGAGACGGTCGCGATCGTTGGCGAGAGCGGCTCCGGCAAGAGCGTGACTTCGCTATCGATCATGCGCCTTCTGCAGGCGGATTCGAGCCGCATCGAAGGCAAGATCATACTCGGCGGGCGCGACCTTCTGGCCCTGCCGGAAGGCGAGATGCGCAAGGTTCGCGGCAATGATGTCGCGATGATTTTCCAGGAACCGATGACGAGCCTCAATCCGCTCTTCACGATCGGCGACCAGATTTCAGAGGCGTTGTTGTGCCACCGGCCGATGTCGAAGACCGAAGCCCGCGCCGAGACGATCCGCTTGCTCGAAAAGGTGCGCATTCCTTCGGCTGTCTCGCGCTTTAACGAATATCCCCACCGCTTCTCCGGCGGCATGCGCCAGCGTGTGATGATCGCCATGGCGCTTGCCTCACGGCCGAAGCTCCTGATCGCCGACGAACCGACGACGGCACTCGACGTGACGATCCAGGGCCAAATCCTCGATCTGATCAAGATGTTGCAGGAAGAGGAGGGTACGTCGGTTCTGTTCATCACTCATGATATGGGCGTGGTTGCCGAGATCGCCGATCGTACCGTCGTCATGTATCGCGGCGAGCAGGTGGAAACGGGAGCGACACCCGATATCTTCCATCGTGGCAAACATCCCTACACCCGTGCCTTGCTGTCGGCTGTACCGGTGCTCGGTTCCATGCAAAATTACCGGCGGCCGTTACGCTTCCCCGTCGTCAATACGGCGACGGGAGAATCAGACATTCCGGTCGAAACGGCTGATACGGTCGTCGCAACATCTCGCCCGGTTCTAGAGGTGAAGAACCTCACCAAGCGCTTCGACATTCATTCCGGGCTCTTCGGCAAGCTGACTGGTCGCGTCCACGCGGTCGAGAACGTTTCCTTCGATCTCCATGCCGGCGAGACGCTGTCGCTCGTCGGCGAGTCTGGCTGCGGCAAGTCGACGACCGGGCGCGCAATCATGCGGCTGATCGAGGCGCAGAGCGGTTCTGTCATTGCCGATGGCAAGGATGTGCTGGCGCTCGGCAAGGCGGGCATGCGCGAGATGCGCAAGACCGTGCAGATGATCTTCCAGGATCCCTTTGCCAGCCTCAATCCCCGCATCCGTGTCGGCGACGCCATTGCCGAGCCTTATCTCGAGCACAGAATGGGGACGGCAAAGCAGGCGAGGGAACGCGTCGCAGACCTCCTCACCAAGGTCGGCCTGACGCCCGACATGGCCTCGCGCTTCCCGCATGAGTTCTCCGGCGGGCAACGCCAGCGTATTTGTATTGCGCGTGCGCTTGCATTGGAGCCGAAGGTCATCGTGGCGGATGAAAGCGTTTCGGCGCTCGATGTGTCGATCAAGGCGCAGGTCATCAACCTGATGCTGGACTTGCAGCAGAGCCTCAATCTCGCATTTCTGTTCATTTCTCACGACATGGCCGTCGTCGAGCGCGTCAGCCACCGCGTCGCGGTCATGTATCTCGGTGAAATCGTCGAAATCGGGCCGCGCGCTGCCGTCTTCGGCGACCCACAGCACGACTATACCAAGAAGCTGATGGCAGCCGTCCCGGTTCCCGATCCTGATCGCCCTCGCGAAAAGCGGTCAGTCGCGAATGACGAGATCAAGAGCCCGATCCGGCCCGTCGATTACAAGATCAAGCCGCTCGGGTACCGTGAGGTATCGCCGGGGCATCTGGTGGCAAACTGAGCGCAGTTCGGGGGCGACAATTTCAGCCGCCACGACGCTTAACGCCGCGTCAGGGAATCTTAGTGGGTGATATCGTCGGCTCGAAGCTGGTCGATCGCGTCAAGGGCTTCGTCTGCCGTCCAACCGGCGCGCAATGCCGCGGCAACGAGCCGGACCTCAGCCTCCATTTCGAGCCTTAGGTAAAGTCCCTCCAGGGCCTCTTTGGCCGTAACCACGTGATCGTCATGCGGCACAACATCAGCAGTCCGTAAGGTCATAGACACGTTCCTTTCCTTCCTCGAAGTGGGGTTGTGCTTCTTGTTAGCGCGATAACAGGCTTTCTTGCGTCCCAGGGAGGATTTACGCAGCAGCGCCGATTTTGTTCCACACATTTTGCTTCAATCGGCGCGCGCATGAAGATTTTTTGCGGCGATGATACCCGACGCCCGGGAATGACACGACCGATGGACCATTGATAAAATTGCGGTAGAACGGCAGACCTCCAAAAAAATCCGGAGGCCGAAGGACGTGACCATGCCCCGCTTGCAGGAACTGATAGACTGGATCATCGCCGAAGGACTATCGACAGATACCATTGAGACCATTTTGCAGGGCGTCGCGGAACGACTGACGGATCTTGGATATCCAATCCTTCGTGCGTCGATAGCGATGCCGTCGATCGATCCCCTGCAGCGGGGATTTTCGCTTGCGTGGTATCGTTCTTCCGGCTTCTCGACGGAAGTTCAAGGGCATGACGAAGCGGGTCAGGAATTGTTCCGGCGCTCTCCCATCTCCTTCCTCCTGGAGAATAATCTGCAATATGCCCGTTGGCGATTGCCGCCAGGACCGGATGCTCCGGCGATTCCACTGCTGACTGAATTGACGGAGCTCGGAGCCACCGATTATCTGATGAAGCTCGTTTCATTCCCCGGCGATACCGCGCTGGCGGGCGTCAGCTTCTCGATCGCCGTTGATGACCCCGATGGCTTTTCGGACAGGCTGATTGCCGATCTGGAGAGGTTGGTCCCGGCGCTGTCACTCGCCTGCTGCCGCATCGCTACCACGCGGGTTGCGAGCGATGTGCTGGCTGTCTATACGGGCACACGGACCAGTGGACGTATTCTGAGCGGTCATATCAAGCGCGGGGACGGTACCGCGGTCTATGCCGCGATCCTTCTTGCCGATCTCAAGAAGTTCACTTCGCTCAATGAAAAGCATCAGCCTGAACGCATCGTTGCCTGGCTCAACGAGCATTTCGAAGCGATCGGCGCTCCGGTCGAGCAGGAGGGCGGTGAGATCCTGAAGTTCATGGGCGACAGTCTGCTCGCCATCTTCCCTGCCGATGTCGATAACCCTGCCGAGGCATGCGGCCGCGCCCTGGCGGCTGCACGAGCTGCCATGGACGCCAATGACGATGTCAATCGCAGGCGAGCGGAAGCCGGAGAACCGGGGCTTCTTGTCGATATCGTCCTTCACGTCGGCGAAGTGTTCTATGGAAATGTCGGTGCGGCTCGCCGCCTCGACTTCACCGCCATTGGCAGAGCGGTCAACGAGGCAGCACGCATGGAAAAGCTGGCCGACGAGATCGGCCACAGCCTGCTGGCATCCGCCGATTTCGTTTCGCAGGCGCCAGGCCGTTTCGAGAAAGCGGGCATTTTTCCGCTCAAAGGTGTCGCTCGTCCAGCCGCGATTTACGCCTGGCTGGATTGAAGCGACTGTCGCCAGCGGCGCCGTTATCGGCGCCGTGGGAGTTACCGGGCCGTCGCTGCGGCTCTCACTCAAAGTCATAGAAAAGTTTGTACCAGCCGCTGCTCGATACGGTGGCCATCATTTCGACCCGTCTCGGCCATGGAGCGGGCTGCGGACAAAGATGACAGGTCGACCTCGTAGCGCGCCCGCACGCGCCAGGAGTCCATTCATCAGCAGCCGGACTATGAATTTCACTGTCGTACCCCTCCGGTTCAGGCGGCCGATTTGCTGCGCATATAGTTCCGCCAGCCGCCGAGAGCAGTGATCTCCTCGGCCCCCTTCACAGCATGGGCTTCGCAGAGGAAGCACGACACGCTCGAACCGTCCTCCAGCGTGACCTTGCCGATACCAAGCGGGGCAGGGATCTTGGCAACGAAACGGCCGAAGCCCTCTGGGGGCAAGGCCCAGACCTCAATCTCTAGTCCGAGACCGTCCTGTCCCGGTTCGCGCACGAGGCCGGGCTTCTGCGGGGTCGTATTCGGCAGCACGAAGAGGCGATAATCACCTGCTGTGCGGCAGGCCTTTACCAACGTGCCACCCAATGTGGTCAGTTCGTGATTGAGCGGCATGCCCGTCAGATGCGCACCGACCACGGCGATGGCGATGGTATCGTCTGTCAATGAGGCGACACGGCTCTGCTCGGGGATGACCGCAGCGCGATCGACGCCCATGCCGGCGGCGGCAGCGCGGTGCAGCGCATCGGCAAGGGGAGCCAGCGCATCGTCGGTGAAGGCTGGCGAAATCAGCGTCACACCGCCCGGCAGGCCATTGGCGCCGAAGCCGGCGGGAACGGCAATCGCGGCGCAATCGAGCAGGTTGACGAAGTTCGTGTAGCGGCCAAGCCGGCCGTTGAGCACGATCGGATCGGCCTGCATGTCGGCAACCTTGTAGGTCGTCGGTGCCGTCGGCAGCAGCAGGACATCCGCCTTCGCCCATTCGACTTCCGTCTTACGGCGCAGCTCTTCGAGCTTGTAGCGGCCATTAAAAGCTTCGACGGCCGTCTTGCCTTTGGCGCCTTCGATGATCTTGCGAACCGTGGGATCGAAATCGGCGGCGTTGCTCGCCAGGAAATCTTCGACGGCTGCCAGGCGCTCGGCAACCCATGGGCCGTCATAGAGGAGAGAAGCTGCCTCACGGAAGGGCGCATAATCGAAGGGAACGATCGTCGCGCCGAGCACCTTGGCCCGCTCGATTGCCTGATCGTAGAGCGCTTCGACATCGGTATCGCCGAAGAATTCCCGCTCTGCGCCGTCGAGAACGCCGACGCGCAGGCTGGCAATCGGAAGGGAAGCCGGCTTGGCGCGCCTGGAGAACGGGTCGGCGGCATCGAAGCCCTCGGCAATCTTGCGGATTGCGACGCCGTCGCCGACAGTCGCGGCAAAGATGGTTATGCAGTCGACGCTCTTGCAGGCTGGCACGGCGCCGGTATTCGACAGCAGGCCCGGAGTGGGCTTGATGCCGACGAGATTGTTGAAAGCGGCCGGCACGCGGCCTGAACCGGCCGTATCCGTGCCGAGCGCGAAGGTGGCGAGGCCGGATGCCACCGTCACTGCAGAACCGGAGCTCGAACCGCCTGAAATATAGTCGGCATCGAAGACCGATCGTGGCGCTCCATGGGGTGAGCGCGTGCCATTGAGGCCGGTCGCAAACTGGTCGAGATTGGTCTTGCCGATTACGATCGCACCTGCCGCCCGCAGTCGTGCAACGACAGTTGCGTCCTTCTTGGGACTATAGGCGAAAGCCGGGCAGGCGGCGGTGGTCGGTAGCCCCGCCACGTCGATATTGTCCTTCACCGCGAAGGGAATACCCCAGAGCGGCAGGCTGTTCGGCTCGGGCGCACGTTCCATCAGAGCTCGTGCTTCAGCCCGCAATGTATCATCAGGCGCCGGTGTGATGAAAATTGCCGGATCCTTCGAGGCGGCACGACGCGTAATGACGGTCTCGATGACATCGAGCGGACTTTGGCCTGCCTCATAGGCTGCGCGAAGGCTTGTCAGATCAAGAATGGTCGGCAGCATGGTTCAGCATTCCTCCAGAACAACAATGATATCGCCCGCTTTGACGTTTCGTCCGGGGCCGGCGCGCAGGTCGCGAACACGGCCCGGCGCATGTGCGGTGACGTTGATTTCCATTTTCATGGATTCGATGATGGCAAGCGTGTCACCGGCCGCGACCGGTGCGCCCGGCTCGACCAGAAGTTTCCAGATATTGCCGGGTACGGCGCTGGCAACGCCGAAGCAGCCTTCGGGAATATCTCCGTCAGGGCTTTCACCAGTGCCTTCGTCGGTGACGAAGCTGTCGAGGCCCGCCTCCTTCCAGCGCTGGCGCTCGGAATCGAAAGCCGCCTGCTGGCTCGCCTTGAAGGTCCCGATCGAGGCGGCATTCGCCTGCAATTCCTTCTCGTATGCTGCGTAGGAGAATTCCGTCTCCTCGATTCTCACAGGATAACCGCCATGGAGGAAGGCGCTACGCGCCTCCGTCAGCTCCTGGTGGGTGACAGGAAAGAAGCGGATCTGATCGAAGAAGTTTAAAAGCCAGGGCTTGCCCTTGGCAAAGACCGGTGTCTGCCGCCAGGTGTTCCACACCTGGATGGTGCGGCCGAAAAGCTGGTATCCGCCGGGGCCCTCCATGCCGTAGATGCACATATAGGCGCCGCCAATGCCGACGGCATTTTCCGGCGTCCAGGTGCGGGCCGGATTGTACTTCGTCGTCACCAGCCGATGGCGTGGATCGACCGGGGTGGCGACCGGCGCGCCGAGATAAACGTCGCCGAGGCCGAGCACGAGATAGCTCGCATCGAAGACGACGTCGCGCACCGCCTGTTCGTCCGCCAGCCCGTTGATGCGGCGAATGAATTCGATATTGGACGGGCACCAAGGCGCGTTCGGCCGCACGAGTTCCTGATATTTGCGCATCGCAAGTTCCGCATCCGGATCGTTCCAGGAAAGCGGCAGATGCACGATGCGGCTTGGCACCTTGACGTCCTGGGCTGCCGGCAGGCTCGCCTCGATCTCGGCCAGCAGGCCGAGCAGACGTTTACGGGTCAATGCCGTACCGTCATATTGGATCTGCAGCGAGCGGATGCCGGGCGTGAGATCGATGATCCCGGGCAGGCGGGCCTGCGATACGGCCTGCATCAAGAGATGTACCCTGAGCCGCAGGGCGATATCGAGCGTCATCGGTCCATATTCGACCAGCAGATTGTCATCACCCTGGCGGCGGTAGACGACAGAGACAGGTCCGCCGTCGCTCTTGCCAATAACAGGCGAGCCTGTGTCTTCTTTCGCCCGATGCACGACCGGCCCGGCAATCGGGTCCTCAGACCGCGTGACGGGATGGAAGCGGATGCGATCGCCCGGCTTGAACTGGCCCATCTTCCATTGCTCGTCGCGAGCGATCACCGCTGGGCAGACGAAGCCGCCGAGGCTTGGCCCGTCCGGTCCGAGGATGATCGGCATGTCGCCGGTGAAATCGATCGCGCCGATCGCATAGGCATTGTCATGCAGGTTGGAGGGATGAAGGCCGGCTTCGCCGCCATCGCTGCGCGCCCATTTCGGCGCGGGACCGATGAGGCGTACGCCGGTGCGCGCGCTGTTGAAATGCACCTCGTAACTCGTCGAAAACAGCGTCTCGATATCGCCATCCTGAAAGAAATCAGGTGCGCCATGCGGACCGTAGAGAACGCCGACCTCCCATTCGCGCGTCAATTCCGCTGGTTCGATTGGTGGCTTTGGCGGTTCGGCGGCGGCCTGACGGGCAAGATGCAGCACATGGCCGGTCTTCAGCGTGCCGGTGGCGTTGCCGCCGAACTGGCCGAGCCCGAACGTGGCGCGGGAGCCCAGCACGACGGGAGCGGAAAAACCGCCCGCCACGGCGAGGTAAGCTCGCTGCCCTGGCCCATCGATGCTGCCGATCGAGAGGATCTGGCCAGCGCGGATTGTTGCGGCTTCGTCATGCGGCAGTTTCACACCATCGGCGCTCATCGCCATCCTGGCGCCGGCAAGCGCAACCACAGTGTCGGTATGGAATTTCAGCACCGGACCGGACACTGTCAGCTCCAGTGCCGCGACCATATCGCCATTGCCGACGAGACGGTTGGCATGCCGGAATGAGCGCTCGTCCATCGGACCGCTCGGCGGCACGCCGACATGCCAGAGGCCGAGCCTGCCCGGCAATTCCTGAATGCTCGACTGCGCGCCCGGGGCGATCACCTCGATAACGTCAGGCACGAAGGAAAAGGCGCGCAGCGCTGTCGTCGCCACCTTGCCGCTGGCAAGAAGCTCGGAGCTGGCGATGGCGCGAAGATAATCGAGATTGGTCTCGATGCCGGATATCGATGTTCCGGAGAGTGCTGCCCTCAGCTTCTCGATTGCCGCTGGGCGATCCTCGGCGGAAACGATCAGCTTGGCGAGCATCGGATCGTAGAAAGGCGTCACCTCTGTGCCGGTCTCGATCCAGCCGTCGAGGCGGACATCTTCGGGGAAGACGACCTCCGTCAGCAAGCCGGCGCTCGGGCGGAAATCGGCGTGCGGCATCTCGGCATAGACGCGCACTTCGATCGCGGCTCCCTTCGGCTGCAGAGCCTCCGCACCGGCAAGCGTATCCTCGCCCGCGGCCTGGCGGATCATCCATTCGACGAGGTCGATGCCGAACACGGCTTCCGTAACGGGATGTTCGACCTGCAGGCGTGTGTTCACCTCGAGGAAGTAGAATTCCTCGCGCACGGGATCATAGATGAATTCGACGGTACCGGCGGATTCGTAGGAGACAGCCGAACCGAGATCGACGGCTGCCTTGTGCAGGCGGGCGCGGGTTACGGCCGAAAGACCGGGGGCGGGGGTTTCCTCCACCACCTTCTGGTTTCGCCGCTGCAGCGAGCAGTCGCGCTCGCCGAGCGCGATGACCTTGCCTTTGCCATTGCCGAAGATCTGCACCTCGACATGCCGTGCCTCCGCCACGAAACGCTCGATATAGACGCGCGCATCGCCAAAGCTTGCCCGCGCGGTGCGTTGCACGCTTTCGAAGGATGCCTTCAGGCTTTCGGGATCAGCGCAGAGCTGCATACCGATGCCGCCGCCGCCGGCCGTACTTTTCAGCATCACCGGATAGCCGATCGTTTCTGCCGCCGAGAGCGCTTCATCGGCGCTCGAGAGCAGGCCGGTGCCGGGCAGGAGTGGAACGCCGCTCGCCTTGGCGAGTTCGCGCGCCGTATGCTTCAGGCCGAACGCGGAGAGGTGTTCGGGCCGCGGGCCGATGAAGGCGATGCCTTCGGCGGCGAGCCGCTCGGCAAAACCGATATTTTCCGAGAGAAACCCATAGCCGGGATGCACTGCTTCCGCCCCCGTCGCCTTGCAGGCGGCGATGACGGCATCGACATTGAGATAGCTTTCGCTCGCCGGTGCCGGCCCAAGCCGGATTGCTTCATCGGCCACCATTGCGGGTTTGGCGAAGCGGTCGGCATCGGAATAGACGGAGACCGACGCAATGCCCATGCGCCTCAGGGTCTTGATGACCCGGATGGCGATTTCGCCTCGGTTGGCGATCAGGACTTTCTTGAACATGTCAGTCCTCGCCATCCCAGATCAGCACCCGGATCGGCGTTGGGTCGAAGCCGTTGCAGGGGTTGTTGATCTGCGGGCAGTTGGAGATGACGCAGAGCACGTCCATCTCGGCGATGAGTTCTACATAGTCACCCGGAGCGGAAATGCCGTCGACGATCGTCATCTCGCCATTCGGCTTGATCGGCACGTTCATGAAGAAGTTGATATTCGGGACGATATCGCGCTTGCCCATGCCGTGCTTGCTGACTTCAAGCACGAAATTGTCGCGGCAGGCGTGAAGATATTTTGTGCCATGGCCGAAGCGCACGGTGTTGCTCTCGCAGGAGCAAGCGCCGGCCGAGGTGTCATGGCGGCCGCAGCTGTCGGCCGTCATGGTCAGCATGACATTGCCTTCGTTCGACACAATTTTCGTACCGATGCCGATATAGGCGGCACCCTGCATGCGCATCGTATCCTGATTGGAATAGCGCTCGGAGACATCATCGGCACGATAGAAGAGCGTGTCGATCGCCTGCTGGCCGTAGCTGTCCTCGATGCGGATCGTCTGGCCCTTGCGCACGATGCCGGACCACGGTGCTTCGGCCGCGATGAAATGATCCTCGATGGCGGTTTCCGGGCTGCGGGCAGGGGAGGTCTGGATGAAATCGGACACCGGTCTCTCCTCAGGCCTGCATCAGGATGTTGTTTTCGAAACCACGCACGGCTTCGGCAGTTGCCGTGCGGCAAAGATCATCCGCAGCCGGAGCCGCCACCTTGTAGCGGGTGATGACAACAGGCTTCGGTTGGTAGGTCGGATCCGGATCGAGGGGATGCGGGCAATTGGAAAAGCCGACCAGCATGTCCATTTCGGAACGCAACTCGACGTAATCGCCGCTGTTGGAGCGTTTGCCCTGCCAGCCAAAGCCACCGGCCTCGGCAAGGCGCACTGGCGCGAAGAGATTGAGGATGCCTGGAATATCGCGACGGTCGAGGCCGAGCTTGACCGCAGCGAGGACGAGGTTGTCGCGGGTGTTTCGGGTCTTCTGGCCGGCATATTTCGCTGCGTTCGAGGCGGCCGTCGAGCCACCCATCAGGCAGTCGTGAGCGCCGGAACTGTCCTCGATCATCGAGAACATGACGCGGCCCATGTCGGAGAAGATCACGCGCCCCTTGCCGAGCGCCGTCGTCCACTGGACCTTGGCGGTATCGACGAGATTGATCCGCTCGCTCGTATCATCGGCATTCCAGGCGACGAGCGCCACGGTGGAATTGCCTTCGGCCTGATCGACGCGGATCGCCTCGCCACGCAAAAGCTTCGTCGACCAGTACCAACCACCGGGGATGGTCTCCTGGTGGATGACGGTGTTCGCATCGATGGCCGGCGCCGGCAGCGGGCTTGGGCCGGGCAGGGCCTTGGGGGCGAATTCCAGGCCCTTCTTCTGATGCTCCTCGTAGCGCGCACGATTGGCGGCGATCTCCTCGGGGAGCGTCTTACATGCATCATTGCATCTCTCCTGACGGTGCCAGGTCGTCCCGGCTGTGCCCCGGGGAAGCGACCGGGCCGTCCCGGTCGGGGCTGAAGATCGTTGACTGGCCGGCAAGGCGCGGCGGCCAGATGGAAATGTCCTTTGTAATGGTGGCGCCGTAACGCTCCTTCTCTTCCGGCCGGTCGCGACGGCGTTCGAAGGCGACGACGCGGCTGGCGAGTGTGAAGGCCTCGCGCATGTCGTGGGTAACCATGACGACGGTCATCTGCGTTTCGTGCCAGAGCCGCTTCATCAGCGTGTGAATTTCGGCGCGGATGCCGGGATCGAGCGCGCCGAAGGGCTCGTCGAGCAACAGTACCTTCGGCTTCATGATGAGTGCCTGGGCGAGCGCAAGGCGCTGCTGCATGCCGCCGGAAAGCTGGGCCGGATATTTCCCCTCCGAACCGGCAAGCCCGACCTCGGCGATCAACTGGCGCGCTTCCGCGATGACGTTGCGACGTGCCGCGCCAAAGAGCTTGGCCTTGTAGCGCGCGGCGGACAACTCCTTGCCGAGCAGCACATTGCCGAGCACCGTCAGATGCGGAAAGACGGAATAGCGCTGGAAGACGACACCGCGATCCGGTCCCGGCTCCTGTGGCAGCGGCACGCCGTCGAGCAGGATCTTACCCTTCGTCGGCCGTTCCTGGCCAAGCAGCATGCGCAGGAAGGTGCTTTTA
Organism: Rhizobium sp. KNZ14-9A; assembly: GCF_056755015.1. Classification (NCBI taxonomy): domain Bacteria; kingdom Pseudomonadati; phylum Pseudomonadota; class Alphaproteobacteria; order Hyphomicrobiales; family Rhizobiaceae; genus Rhizobium; species Rhizobium sp. KNZ14-9A. The sequence continues at coordinate 914,707 of NZ_JBPGXB010000004.1, read as the reverse complement.
CCGCAGCCGGAGGGGCCGACGAGGGCGACGAAGGCCCGCGAGGCAACGGTCAGCGATACATCCTCGAGCACGATTTGGTCGCCATATTCCTTCCAGACCCTTTCGATCCTGAGTTCGCTCATGCCTGCTTCTCCAGTTCTGACCAAGGGAAGACGGCAATGCGCAGACGGTCGAGCAAAGTGTTCATCACCACGGCGAGCAGGGTGATCCAGACCACATAGGGAAAGATGATATCCATCGAGAGATAACGGCGGACGAGGAAGATGCGGTAGCCGAGGCCGGAATCCGAGGAGATCGCCTCGGCCGCAATCAGGAACAGCCAGGCCGGGCCGAGCTGCAGCCTGAGGCAGGTAATCAGCCGCGGCAGGATCTGCGGCAGCACGACGCGCAGGCCGATCTGCCAGGAGGAGCCGCCAAGCGTCTCGGCCTTGACGATCTGTTCGCGAGGCAGTTCCAGCGCCTTCAGTGCCAGGTCGCGGATCATCGTCGGAGCGACACCAATGACGATGAGGGCGATCTTCGAAGTCTCTCCGAGACCCATAACGATGAAGAGGATTGGCAGAAGCGCCAACGGCGGAACCATGGAGATCACGGCGACAAAGGGGGAAAGCAACGCCCTCAGATAGGGCAGCATGCCGATCAACATGCCAATTGCGAGCGCAATTGCCGTCGAGATGCCGAGGCCGGAGAGCAGGCGGATCAGGCTCGCGCCCGTGTCCGACCAGAGCAGAAATTCGCCGGTACGCTGGTCGGCGACGAAGGCCAGACGGTTGATCGCATCGGCAAAGCCGGCAAGGCTTGGCAGAAGCTTGTCATTGGCATTTTCCGCCAGTCGTGCGGCCGAGCCAAAGGCATAGGCGACAACGAGCAGCACGAAGGGTAGCAGCATCAAGGCAAATTGCGTGCCCCGGCTCGGCCTCGTGTTGATCCAACGCATGGGAACTGCTCCGCTGGTGAAGGGAAGGGGCGCGGCTAAGCCGCGCCGCCATTGCGATCAGAGCGAACCGTCGGCGGCTGCCTTCATGTAGGTCTCGGTGAAGCGCAGCTTCACATTGCCCGTGTCGCCCAGTACCTTGCCATCGGGCATTTCAATGCCGATGACGTCAGCGGACGGCGCGCCATTGCCGAGCAACCCCTTCTCGAAAAGGAAGGTGCGCACCAGATCCATGGTCTTCGGCAGGCCGGGCGAGGCGGTGAAGGCAACGGCATCGGCCGGCTTGTCGAAGAGCTTGGTGGCGGCCAGCTGAGCTTCGAAGCCGGCGAGATCGGTGCCCGAAGCGGAGCCCATGGCCTGGCGGGCCGCCTTGCCTTCGGCAGTATCGGCTCGCAGTAGGGCAGCCGTCTCGTACCAGATGCCGGCGAGTGCCTTGCCGAAATTCGGATTGTCCTTGAGCACGCCGCTATTGGCGACCATCAGGTCGATGATTTCGCCTGGCACCTGCGAGCTGTCAAAAACCTTCTTGGCTGTGGGATCTTCGAGGATGGTCGAGACCAGCGGGTTCCAGGTGACAACGGCGGAGACATCGGCGGTCTTGTAGGCCGCGACCATGTCGGCATCAGACGTGTTGACTACCTTTACGTCGCGCTCCGTCAGCTTGATGCTTTCGAGCGCTCGGGCGAGCAGATAGTGCGAGACGGAGAATTCGACGAGATTGACGTTCTGGCCCTTGATATCGGCAAGGCTCGCCTTGTCCTTCAGGATGACGGCGTCATTGCCATTCGAGAAGTCGCCGACGATGACGGCGGTCGTATCGACGCCGCCGGCGGCCGGGATCGACAGGCCGTCCATGTTGGTCAGCGTCACGGCATCGAAGGCGCCGGCCGTATACTGGTTCATCGACTCCACGTAGTCGTTGAACTGGGTGACATCGATCTTGATGTCGTATTTGTCGGCCCATTTCTTGACGATGCCGTGGTCAGCCGCATAGCCCCAGGGCATCCAGCCGACATAGATCGACCAGGCGACCTTGAATTCGGTCTTCTGCTCGGCCCTGGCGATGGAGCCAAAGCCCAGCGCCAGCGAGGCGGAAAGAGCGGTAATGGAAAGGATCTTCGAAAAAGTCTGCATTGAAATTCCCCTTTTGCTTTTCTTCAAAAGGGATCGGCAATGACCATCGTGCCGCCAATCCCTTGGCTTACGAGGTCTCCCGGGCTTTTGTCCCGCCGTGCACCCGACAGGATTTCTCCCCCACCGGTAGTAGCTCTCGGACCAGTCGCGCTTTTTTGAAAAACGCCGGAACCCTAGCCACCAACTCTACCTGTCTCGAAGCAATCGCTATGCCAGATCGCGTATGTGTTTGATTTTCAAAGATTGGCGTGTGTCGCGCATTATTCAGCGCTGTGAAAGTGCATACTGATGCCTATCTGATGGGCAATTTGTGAAATGGCGTTGATAAAACGCACAAGAGTTGTGCGGCCGCAAGAGACCGGCTAAATCAGGAAGTAGTCGGTTTCTGCAGCAAAGTGACCAGCACGTAGATCGTCAAAATACTCCTGAGAAAGAGCTAGTTCATTCGGTACCTCACTGCTGCTATGACATGCGTGAAGAGGGTTGATGAACGCATGTTCACCCCAGAGAATTGAGTACAGCATTTGGTCCACAGACCTCGAGTCTTTGATGCTCTTCTGGCGCGCCGCGAGCCGATCGTCGTTCTCGATGCGCCCGCCGGCATGGGCAAGACGTCGGCTCTGAATGAGATTGCCGCTCATTTCGGCGCCGAGATTTACGCCGATGAAACGGCACCCGCATGGCGACCTGATCAGGTCTGCATCTGGGATATCCCACCCCATGGCAAGCCGGCCGCCTTACCTGAAGCCTTTCTGTCGACTCAGGCGCAGATTTTTATCGCAAAGCGCCCCGATACGTTGCTGCCAGGCCTCTCGCGAGCTATCGCCTATGGTCAGGCCTATGTCGTGGACCAAGCCTTTCTGCTCATCGATGAGCACGAAGCAGCAGAGATTTTTGCCGATGGTGCGTTCGATATCATGCATGTATCGGGCGGGTGGCCCCTGATTGCATTCAATCCGACATTGAGCGCTGAACGCTTGAGCGCATTCCTCGAAAGCGAGCTTCTTCAATCCGCGCCACCCGAAGTCCTTGTCGATCTCCGCATCGTTCTGGATACGGGCAAAGGGGATTTTCGCGAACAATCCCATTTCCTTCCCCTCGTTGCGGAGAACGGCCTGCGCGTAAAGGCGATCGCCAGCGAGATCGATCGTGCGCTCGATGCCGTGATAGCGGAGCGGATCAAGGTGCTAGCAGACGCGAAGGCGATTGCGGACAGTTTTGCAGCCCATGGCCATCCGATACGAGCGATCGAGATATTCCAGCGCATTGGCCTATACGACAACGCGCTCAAGGTCTTCACAGAGGCGAAAGGCATCTTCCTCCTCTATTTCCATGGGCCGGAAGCCTATGATCGAATTCTCGCCGGATTTCCGCGAAGCTACGCGCTGCAAAGCGAAGTCCTCGTGCTGGCACTTGCGCTGCAGGCATTGAAACTCGGGGATGTGTCGCGTGCGCGTCGACTGCTTGCCGACCGTTTCGGCGATTTGGCCAACGATCCGGAGGCAGTCTTTGCCCAGAATGCCGTGTTCTCTCGAGAATTCAGGGCATTCCGGCTGCTGATGCTCATCTATGAGGACTATTTCTTCTCCGAAAAGCTCCTGGAAACCTGCTTCGCGCTCGTTGCCGAATTCCCGCTCGACGACCATCTCTTTCGCGGCAGCTTCTATAATTCCGTGCTCGAATTCTACATCCGCAACCGACGTTTTGCGGAGGCAGAGGAAGTGGCGCAACGTGCAATGCACCATTACGAGCGCGCCAACGCCCCGATGCTCTGCTTTTATGTCAGCCTCCATCAGGCGCTGATCCGTCTCTTGATGGGTGATGCACTGGCGGCCCGCAAACATTCGCTCCGGGCTGCGGAAAGTCTTCGCGAGCTTCCATTCGAAAGCCGAAATGATCGGCGTCTTCAATTGCTCCTTGAGGCCTGCGTCGAATACGAGACCGGACGGGCTGAACCGCTTGCGCGGTTTCTCAGCCTCGAGATCGACGATTTCTCCCATAGCGAGATCTGGCCAAGTCTGCTGGAATTTGCGTTGCACTACGGCAGCCAGGCACTTGGAGACCATTTCTCGACGATCGCGGCGCGTAGCTTTCTCGATCGTTGGCGAGTTTATCAGGTGTCCAACCGCCAATTCCAGGCGATGATCGAAATCCGCGAAGCGGCCATCCTGCAGAATGCAAATCGCTGGCAGGAGGCGTCGCAATGCCTTGCAGCAATCATGTCGCGCGTCGACCGGAACCGGGTGGTGAGCAATGACGGAGAGCTGGTCCATTTGCATGATCGCGACGAAATAGCGCTCGCGCTCGCATGGCTGCGCCAGATAACGTACGAGCAACCCGCACGCCCTGGCCTGGAAGGCCTGATCGAAGGCATTATCGGCAACCTGCATCTGACCGACCGCCAGCGCCTGAGTGGGCAGATCTGGCTCGCCTATATTGCCAAGCGCCAGCGCAACCTGACGCGTGCCCGCGCCATCCTGCAGAAGATCTTCGAGGATTGCGCCCGGCTCGGCGCCATTGCTCCGCTTTCGGAAGAGCGTGTTTTCCTGGAGGAGTTGATCGACAACCAGCGCATCGGTGGCTTCCTGGCGACGTCGCTGCCTATCAGGCAGATCATCCGCAAGCTGCGCGACAGTGGAAGATTGTCGAGCCGCTCTGCCGGCGGGCGCAATGACCTGTCGCGGCGCGAGAGCAAGATCCTGCTGATGATTTCGGAAGGCGCTGCCAACAAGTTCATTGCCAGCACCCTCGGCCTCAGCGAGGCGACGGTAAAATTCCATCTCGGTAATGTCTATCGCAAGCTCGGCTGCCGCAACCGGCAGGAGGCGATCAGCGCGGCAAGGGCGCTCGGTTTTGTCAGCTGATTCAGAATTCGGGCGAGATTGGCGTCTCCACGGACACAAAACCTAGACCATTTAAACGAAAACCTAGACCCGTCATCTGTTGAGCAGGTTGCTTTGCATATGCAATCTTCTTCTCAGACCTCCTCTGGCGGACAATCGGATGGGTCAGCGAAGGGAATGCGGCAAACCGGCAACCCAAGTGCTGGATGTTCCTCTCGAGCAGACCGTACGGTTTAGTGCCGGGTGGAAGGCGGTCCAACAAAAGCGATCAAAATGGTCGCAGGGAACTTTTGAACCGGGAGATATCATGAGCAGATTACAGCTGATTGCTTCTACCGCTATGGCCGTGCTTGCCGCCGGCTTTGCGGGCTCGGCCGCGGCCAAAACGACCGTGACCATGAATACCGTCCAGATCTTCGGTACGATCGATCCCGCCAAGATCTCTGATTACACCGACTATATGGCTGCCGTGAACCTCTATGATGGTCTGGTGACCGTCGATTCCAGCGGCAACCTGCAGCCTGAGCTCGCCGAGAGCTGGACGGTCTCGCCGGATGCCAAGGAAGTGACCTTCAAACTGCGTTCCGACGCGCATTTCAGCGATGGTTCGCCGGTAGAGGCTGCAGACGTCGTCTATTCCTTCGAACGGCTTTTGAAGATCAATCTCGGGCCGGCCAACCTTTTCGCAGACGTGCTGAAGCCGGGTTCGGTCGTGGCCGTCGATCCGCACACCGTTAAATTCACCCTCTCGAAAGCCTTCGCGCCGTTCCTCAGCACGGTCCCGGCCGTCTTCATCGTCAATGCTGACGTGGTCAAGGCCAATGCCGGCAGTGATGACGGCCAGACCTATCTTTCGACGAAGACTGCCGGTGCGGGTCCCTACACCCTGAAGAACTGGGACCGTGGCGCGTCAATGACGATCGAACGCGATCCCAAATACTACAAGGGCTTCAATGACGGCCCGATCGACGAAGTGCGTTGGATCATCACCAATGACGAGGCGACCGTACGCTCGCTTGCAGCCTCTGGCGAACTCACGATGAGCAGCCAATACCAGGCGCCCGATACCTACAAAGCGCTGCAGGAGATGGGCCGCTTCAACATCGTCAGCGAAGATACGACTATCGGCTTCTACCTGAAGCTCAATACCAAGGTACCGCCGACCGACGATATCCATATTCGCCGTGCACTTGCCTATGCAACCGACTACGACACGATCCGCAGCGTCATCGTGCCGGGCGGTCAGCTGAACGGTCCCCTGCCTTCAGGTTTTGCTGACTATTATGCGAGCGACCTGCCGGCACCGAAATACGATCTCGAGGCTGCCAAGGCGGAGATTGCCCAGTCGAAATATGCCGGCGGCGAGATACCGATCACGCTCGGCTATGTTGCCGGCACCAAGTTCGAGGAAGAGCTCAGCCTGCTGATGCAGTCGAACCTCGAACAGCTAGGCTTCAAGGTGACACAGCAGGCCGATCCGTGGAACCGAGTGACGGAAATTGCCGGCAAGGTCGAAACGACGCCAAACGTCAACCAGATCTTTTTCGGCCCGACCTATCCTTCGCCGGATTCCATGTTCTTCACGCAATATCATTCGAAAGCGGCCGGCACCTGGGCTTCGGCCGAATGGCTGCAGGATCCGGCAATCGATGCCCTGATCGATCAGGCTCGCGAAACGCCCGATAAGGCCAAGCAGGCCGAGATCTACAAGGAATTGCAGCACAAGATCGTCGATCTGCAGCCGGATGTCTTCCTGGAAACGCAGACGGTACAGCATGCCATGGACAAGTGCCTGGAAGGCTTCCATGCCGTGCCGATGCAGTCCTTTGACTACAAGTTCACCCGTTATCGCTGGACCTGCAAGTAACGGCTGAGCGCGTTTCGGGCAGTGTCACCCTCATGACGAACTGCCCGGAAAGGATGGCCCGAAAGGGCCGTCCACATCCTCTATCATGAATTGAAACAGGGCTGGAACATTGGAATTCCTCCTCTTCCTGGTCAGGCGCGCCTTGTGGTCGCTGCTTGTTCTTTTCGGACTGTCGGTGGTGATCTTCACGATCGCTCGCGGCATGCCGGGGGATCCGGTGAGATTGGCGCTCGGGCCGCGTGCCAGCAATGAACAGGTCGAGCAATTTCGCCAGACACTCGGCTTCGACAAGCCGCTGATCCAGCAATACGGGATTTATGTATCCGGGCTCGTCAGCGGCGATCTAGGCGTGTCGCTTCTGACCAAGCGCCCGGTCAGCAACGATATCCGCGAGACCTTCGCAGCGACCTTTGAACTGGTGCTCGCAACGATCACCATCGCCTTCCTGTTCGGTGTTCCTTTGGGTGTCGCTGCTGCGCGCTGGAAGGACAAATGGCCAGATAATTTGGTGCGGCTGATTGCGATCTTTTCCGCCGTAACGCCGAGCTTCTTCCTTGCGCTGGTACTGCAGATTCTTGCCGGCTATGTGCTGCATATCCTGCCGACGACCGGGCGCCTGCCGCCAGGCATGGTCTTCAGTGCCGATATTACCGGTCTCGTCACGCTCGATTCCCTGCTGCACGGGCGGCTGGACGTTTTCGGCGAGGGCCTGCGCTATCTCCTTCTTCCCTCACTCGCGCTCTCTGCGGCGACCATGGGTCAGATCGCCCGCATCACGCGCTCCTCGATGATCGACGTCGCCAGTCAGGACTATATCGAGGCGAGCCGTGCCTTTGGCGTTCCCGAGCGTGTGCGCGTCTTCAAATATATGTTGCGGCCGAGTTTCGTCCCGCCGCTCACCATTTCCGGCCTCGAATTCGCATCGCTGATCGGCAACGCCTTCGTCGTCGAACTCGTCTTCGCTTGGCCCGGCATGGCCGCCTATGGCGTGCGCACCATCATGCAGAAGGACCTGAACGCAGTCATGGGCGTGGTGATCGTCTCCGGCGTCTTCTTCGTCATCGTCAATCTCGTCATCGATGTGCTGGTCGGCATTGTCGATCCGCGCATTCGTATCCGGGGGAGGCGCTGATGTCCGATACGCCTGTTATCGAGGCAGAACGCCTCTCGAATGCCTATCAGAACTGGTATCGCTTCTCGCGCAATCCGACCGCCGTCATCGGTGCAGCGATCGTCATCATCTGCGTGCTCGCCGCGATCCTCGCGCCATGGATCACGCCGCATCCCGAACATGTCGGTGCTGCCGTCAATTTTCGCGCCCGCCATCTGCCGCCATCAGGCGACTTCTGGTTCGGCACGGACAATGTCGGCCGCGATATCTTCAGTCGCGTGATCTTCGGCATGCGTATCTCCTTGCTTCTGGCGCTGGTCGTGCTCGGCACGGCCGTTCCGATCGGCACCATCCTCGGCATTCTCGCCGGCTATTTTGGAGGCTGGGTCGAGGTGCTGATCATGCGCGTGACTGATATCGCGCTCGCCATCCCGCCGCTCGTCATGGCGCTCGCCGTCGCCGCGGTGCTGTCGCCAAACCTCATCAATTCGCTGCTTGCCATATCGGCGCTCTGGTGGACCTGGCATACACGACTGATCTATTCGATCACCAAGCAGATCCGCGCCCAGGAATTCATCGAGGCGGCGGAGACACTCGGTGCGAGCAAGTTCCATATCCTCTTCCGCGAGATCCTGCCGAACTGCGTCTCGGCAATCGCCGTGAAGACCTCGCTCGATTGCGGCTTCGTCATCCTCGTCGGCGCCTCGCTCTCCTTCCTGGGCCTTGGCATCCAGCCGCCGACGCCGGATCTCGGCACGATGGTCGCCCAAGGCGCCGCCTTCCTGCCGGATTACTGGTGGGAATCGGTTCTGCCTGGCTCCGCCATTCTTTTCGTCGCGCTGGGCTTCAACCTGCTGGGTGATGGCCTGCGAGACCTCTTCGACGTCCAGGAGGTCCGATGAGTTTCCCTCTCCTGCGTGTCAGCAATCTCTCGGTCGAGTTCTCCACCTATGGCCGCACCAGCCGCGTGCTGCACGACGTCAGCCTCGACGTCCCGGCCCGGTCGCAAGTTGCCCTTGTCGGCGAAAGCGGCTCTGGCAAGACGGTGACGATGAAGGCGATCATGGGCCTGCTACGCCAGCCACCCGCCCGCATCACATCCGGCGAGATCTATTATGATGGCGCCGATCTGCTCACCATGCCCGAGAAGGACCGGCTGCGGCTGCGCGGTACCGCCATGTCCATGGTGTTCCAGGACCCGATGAGTTCGCTCAATCCGGTCTTCACCGTTGGCGACCAGATGGGCACGATCCTGAAATATGCGGATAAGCGTCTCGGCCGCTCGCGCTCGCGCAGGGAGCGCGTGGTGCGCGTCCATCAGGTGCTCGAACAGGTTCGCATGCGCGATCCCGAGCGCGTTACGCAGGCCTTCCCGATCATGCTGTCAGGCGGCATGCGCCAGCGCGTGCTGATCGCCATGGCGCTCTTGAGTGAACCGCAGCTTTTGATCGCCGATGAACCGGGCACCGCGCTCGACGTCACCACGCAGGCGCAAATCCTGAAGCTGCTGAAGGATCTTGTTGAAGAGCGCGGTCTGGCGCTGCTGATGATCACCCACAATCTCGGCGTTGTGCGCGAGACCTCGAACTATGTCTATGTCATGAACAAGGGCGCCATTGTCGAACACGGCGAGACCGCCGGTATCTTCGACAATCCGCGCGATCCCTATACCCGCAGCCTGATCGATGCCGTTCCGCGGCTGACGGGTGGCACGCGCTCTAGCGGGGAGGTGACCGCATGAGCACGCCGATGCTTGAGATCCGCAATCTTGCGAAATCCTTTCCCGTTCGCAATGCCTTCGGCCGCCAGATCGGCGAGGTGAGGGCGGTTGACGACGTTTCCTTCTCGATCGAGAAGGGGAGGGTCTACGGCCTCGCTGGGGAAAGCGGCTCCGGCAAATCGACCATCGCCCGCATGATCATGGGGCTCGAAAAACCGGATGCCGGCGAAATCCTGATTGATGGCGAAGGTCTTGCGAAAGCGGGGCGTCACCATTCTCGACATGTGCAGATGGTCTTCCAGAATCCAGGCTCCTCGCTCAATCCGCGTCGTACCGTTGGCCAGTCCGTCGCCGTGCCGCTCGATGCGCACGGTTTTGCCGGCAACAGGCGTCAGCGCATTTCCGAGCTCCTGGAGATGGTGCAACTGCCGGCGAATTTCGCCGAGCGTTATCCGCACGAGCTTTCCGGCGGTCAGAAGCAGCGCGTGGCGATTGCACGCGCCCTTGCCGTCGAGCCGAAACTGCTCGTGCTCGACGAACCGACCTCGGCGCTCGACGTCTCGGTACAGGCGCGTGTCATCGACCTGCTGACCGATCTCGCCCGGCGCATGGATCTCACCTATCTTTTCATTTCCCACGATTTGAGCCTGATGCGTAACTTCGCCGGCACTGTCGGCGTGCTCTATCGCGGCCAGATCGTCGAAACCGGGGTGGTATCCTCCGTCTTCGAAAACCCATCCCACGATTATACACGGCTTCTCCTCGCCTCCGTTCCCGTCGTTTCGAAGGAGGAAGAGGCGATGCGCCCGAAGATTCCATTGATCGACGGGGAGATCCCGACAGCCGAGAAATTGCTGGCGCTCAGGGAAGTCGATCAACAAGCAAGTCACCAACGAGGTTAGGACTGATGATCAGAATTGGTATTGACGTCGGCGGCACCAATACGGACGCCGTCATCATGAATGGACCGGACGTGATTGCCGGCGTGAAGTCGGCGACAACAGCAGATGTTATGAGCGGCGTCGTCAACGCGCTGCGTGACGTGCTCGCCGCCTCTGGGATGGAGGCATCCGCGGTCGACTTCGTCATGATCGGCACGACACATTTCACCAACGCCGTCGTTCAGCGACGCGATCTCGCCCAGACGGCTGCCGTGCGGCTTGGCCTTCCGGCCACCGCCTCGCTGCCGCCGATGGTCGACTGGCCGGAGGATCTGAAGCAGGCAATCGGCAATCATGCCTATCTCGCTCACGGCGGCAATGAATTCGATGGCCGGGTGATCTCGCCGCTTGACGAGGAAGAACTGTTAAAGATTGCCGCCGACATCAAGGCGAAGGGCATCGACACGATCGCCATCACGTCCGTCTTCTCGCCTGTGAGCACTGACTTTGAAAAGCGCGCTGGCGAGATCTTCGAACAGGCTCTTCCAGGCGCTCATATTACGCTGTCCAGCGAGATCGGCCGCATAGGCCTGCTCGAACGCGAGAATGCGGCGATCATGAACGCCTGCCTGCGCGATCTCTCGGCCCATGTGATCGATGCCTTCCGCAAGGCGATCGCGGAGACCGGCATCAAGGGCAAGTTCTTCCTGACGCAGAATGACGGCACACTGATGGATGCCGCCTTCGCCGAGAAATTCCCAGTCCTGACCTTCGCCTCGGGTCCCACCAATTCCATGCGCGGTGCGGCCTTCCTCTCTGGTGTCAGCGATGCAATCGTCGTCGATATCGGCGGCACGACATCGGATGTCGGCTCCCTGTATAAAGGTTTCCCACGGCAGGCCACGGTCGCCGTCGAAGTGGGTGGCGTGCGCACCAATTTCCGCATGCCCGACGTCTTCTCGATCGGCCTTGGCGGCGGTTCGCATGTCGTCGAAACGGAGAATGGCATCAAGGTCGGTCCGGTGTCGGTCGGCTACCGTATTCAGACGGAAGCGCTCATCTTCGGTGGAAAGACGCTGACAACGACCGATATCACCGTTGCTGCCGGCAACGCGACACTCGGCGATCCTGCCAAGGCTTCCCATCTTCCGGCCGATCTGCTGCAGCGCGTACAGCAAAAGATCCACGACATGCTCGAGGATTGCGTGGAGCGCTCCCGCCTGTCTCCCGATCCCTTGCCTGTCATTGTCGTCGGCGGGGGCTCCATCCTCGTGAATCGGCCGATTGCAGGACTCGAAGTGATCAAACCATCGCATTTCGGCGTCGCCAACGCCGTCGGCGCGGCGATCGCGCAGGTCTCGGGTGAAGTCGACCGGGTCTATGCACTCGCCGAAATGGGACGCGAGAAATCACTCGAAGATGCCAAGAGCCGAGCCATCGAAGCAGCGGTTGCGGCAGGCGCTGCACGCGACTCCATCGAGATCGTCGATGTCGAGGATGTGCCGCTCGCCTATCTGCCGGGCAATGCTACCCGCATCCGCGTCAAGGCTGTGGGAGAGCTCAATGCCCGCTGAAGGTTACCTGCTTAGGGAAGAGGATCTGTTGCCGCTGTCGATCGGTGCCGCCCTGCTCGGTACCGGCGGTGGCGGCAATCCCTATATCGGCATGCTGCGCGCCCGCGAATTGATGCGCAAGGGAGCGCAGGTGCGAGTGATACCGCTGGAGGCGCTTGCGGAGGACAGCTGGGTCGCTGAAGTCGGCGGCATCGGGGCGCCCGTTGTCGGTGTCGAGAAGATCGAGGAAGGCGGCGAATGCTATCGCGCGATGCGCGCGGTCGAGGAGGCCGCGGGTGTCAAGGTTTCGGCAGTGATTTCCGCCGAAATCGGAGGCGCCAATTCCATCGAACCGATCATTGCCGCCGCGATGGCCGGACTGCCGGTCGTCGATGGTGATGGCATGGGTCGCGCCTTCCCCGAGGTGCAGATGACGACTTACATGATCTACGGCGCACCGGTTTCGCCGGCGGCTATCGCCGATGAGAAGGGCAATGTCGTCGTTTTCAAGGACGTCATCGACATGTTCTGGCTCGAGCGTTTCGCCCGCGACACGGCCGTCGCCATGGGGGCAGGGGCCGGCTTCGCCACCGCGCCGATGCGCGGCGACTTCGTCCGCCGCAACGCCATTCCCGGCACGGTCAGCCAGGCACTGGAAATCGGCCGCACCGTGCTCGATGCCCGCGCCAAGCGTCAGAACGTGGTTGAGCGCGTGATTGAAAGCGCCGGCGCCAAGCTCTTCTTCACCGGCAAGATCGTCGATATCCGCCGTGAACTGAAGGGCGGCTTTGCGCGTGGCCATGCCATCATCGCCGGCACTGGTGACTGGACGGGTGCGGAAGCCCGCATCGCCATCCAGAACGAAAACCTCGTGCTCTGGATCGACGAGAGGCCCGTCATCATGGTGCCAGACCTGATCATGAATCTCGAAATCGATACTGGCGAGCCGATCACCACCGAGATGCTGCGCTATGGCCAGCGCGTCGCCGTCATCGGCCTGCCGGTGCACGATTTGATGAAAACGCCGCGCGCACTCGAAATCGTCGGGCCGAAAGCCTTCGGCTTTCCGGAGCTGACATTCGAGCCGCTGGTTACGCGCGAAATCGCGCGATAGGGGGAATGATGAAGACGTTGAGAACGATCCATGCCGAAGATCTCGAAGACATCGCGATCGGCGGCGCTATTCTCGGCACAGGTGGCGGCGGCGATCCCTATGTCGGCAAGCTGATGGCGCAGGAGGCGATCCGCAAGCATGGCCCGGTCAAGCTTGTCGATGTCGACGACTTGCCGGACCACGCGCTGGTCGTGCCCGTCTGCATGATGGGCGCTCCAACCGTCATGACCGAAAAGCTGCCCCAGGGCGACGAACTGATGAATGCTTTCCGTCAGCTCGAGAAAGTGCTGGGGCGAAAGATCGACGCGGTGCTCTGCGGCGAGGCAGGCGGCATCAATTCGACCACGCCTTTCGTCGTCGCTGCAGCAAGTGGCCTGCCGCTCGTCGATGGCGACGGCATGGGGCGCGCCTATCCCGAACTGCAGATGGAGACTTTTACGCTGCACGGCGTCTCGGCAACGCCGATGGTGCTTTGCGACGACAAAGGTAATTCACTGATTCTGGAAACCGTGAGCAACGGCTGGACGGAGCGTCTGGCGCGTGCCGCAACCGTCGAAATGGGTGGTTCCGCGCTGCTCGCCTTCTATCCGATGAGCGGGGAGGTCGCTAAGAAGGCGGTTGTGCGTGGGACGCTGTCGCTCTGCGTCAACCTCGGCCGCACGCTGCGGGAAACCCGAACGGCACATGCCGATCCGGTCACCGCGATCACCAAATTGCTCGGCGCGAGCATCATCTTCCACGGCCGCGTCAAGGATGTCGATCGCCGCACCATCGGTGGCTTCGCCCGGGGTAGTGCGCGTTTCGACGGGCTCGACGAATGGAAGGGCCACGGCTTCAGGCTGGATTTCCAGAACGAATTCCTGATGGCTGAGCGGGATGGCAAGATAATCTGCACGACGCCTGATCTCATCACGCTGCTGGAGGCTGAGACGGGGGCTCCCGTGACCGCAAACTCCTTGCGGTATGGATTACGCCTCGTGGCGCTTGCCTTCCCGTGTAACCCGCAATGGCAGACACCGGCCGGGATCGCCTTGGTGGGGCCGCGCTACTTCGGTTACGATACGGATTACAGGCCTTACGCGTTCACCTAGGTGTGGGACGGTTTGCTGTGATGGTTGGAGTGTGGCGATGGTTCGAGTGTTCAGCACGGCTTTGTATGCGCTGAATACCGAAGTTGTGGCGCTTTCCGCATGACTGCCCAGCTTTAACTGTATGGTCCGTCCGGCGATCTACGGAATGTCTCTCGACTCTAGTTCCGGGCAGCTTGACTCGTTTCCGAAGGTGATCTCCTTGCGATCCCCGTTAATGGTCAGCCCTCTGAAGGTCAGCACGTTCTCGTCGCGATAGACGATCTCGCTGCGGTAAATGCCGGCGCGTATTGCTCTGTTTCTGGCCCGACTGACGTTGCACTGCCCGATTGGCGGCGTCACATGCCAATTGGATGTGCCTTGCGTGTCGGTCTGCCAGCCGCCCGCGGAAGCAAACGTCGAACTGGCGAGCAACGCAAATGCTGAAAGTACAAGTTTGGACGACAATCGAGACTTCACGATGTTACTCCGAGGCAATTCCGCTATCGATGCCTCTGCTATTATCCGAAATTGCTCAATAGATCATCCAACGGCGCCCCAATCGGCTTTGACTTCTCGGCGAATGGTGAACAACCACTCTAACAACATGCTTCCTCTTTAGCCCGGGTCATCCCTTGCCGACTTATGTTGCTGCTTCGCAGTAGCGGGTTTGGGAGTCTGAACCGCCCCGGCTTTGCCGGAGACCGTTTGGTTTAAGTTATGCGGCCATGGCTGGTGCATCCAGCATGGCGTAGTAACGTTGTTCGGCTTCGGCTGGCGGGATATTCCCGATGGGCTCCAGAAGACGCCGGTGGTTGAACCAATCGACCCATTCGAGGGTGGCAAACTCCACGGCTTCGAAGTTGCGCCAGGGTCCTCTCCGGTGGATGACCTCGGCCTTGTAAAGACCGTTGATCGTTTCGGCCAGAGCATTGTCATAGGAGTCGCCAACACTTCCGACGGAGGGCTCGATGCCCGCCTCTGCCAGTCGTTCGGAATAGCGAATGGACACGTATTGAACACCGCGGTCGGAATGATGAATGAGCCCGCCGCGATGGACGGGCCGCCGATCATGAAGCGCCTGGTCCAGAGCATCGAGGACGAAACCCGCATGAGCGGTCCGGCTCGCCCGCCAGCCGACTATCCGGCGGGCGAAGGCATCGATCACGAAAGCGACGTAAACGAAGCCCTGCCAAGTGGCCACATACGTGAAATCGGAAAGCCACAGCCTGTTTGGCGCTGGAGCCTTGAACTGGCGGTTGACGCGATCGAGCGGGCATGGTCCGCCCTTGTCGGACACGGTGGTTTTGACGGGTTTGCCGCGAATGATGCCTTGAAGGCCCATCGCCCTCATGAGCCGAGCGACGGTGCAGCGGGCGATGTCGTAACCCTCTCGCTGCAACTGTCGCCAGACTTTCCGCACGCCATAGACCTGGAAGTTCTCGTTGAACACCCGGCGTATCTCGACTTTCATGGCGATATCATTCCGCTCGCGGGCCGATAAGCGGCCCACGTCCCTGCGCTTGGCAATGACCTCATAGTAGGTGGACGGGGCAATCGGCAGCAGTCTACAGATCGGCTCGACCCCGAGCACCGCGCGGTGTTCGTCGATAAAGGAAATCATCGCTTCAGTGGGCGGTCGAGCTCCGCCTGGGCAAAATATGCCGACGCCTTGCGCAAAATCTCGTTGGCCTGACGTAGCTCGCGGTTCTCCCGCTCCAGAGCCTTCATCTTCTCGGCCACATCGCTCGGCAGGCCTGCCCGCTTGCCACTATCGACCTCCGCCTTCTTCACCCACTCATTCAGTGTGTGCGCCGAGCAGCCGATCTTGGCCGCAATCGAAGATACTGCCGCCCATCGAGAACGATGCTCGGCTTCATGGTCCGCCACCATTCGAACGGCACGGGCGCGGACTTCAGGAGAGAATTTGTTCGTCGTCTTGCTTGCCATAGACCCTACTTCTCACGAGTTGGGGTCTCCGGTAAATCCGGGGCGGTTCATTTCGATATCGTTTGCCGACCAAATCCGGCTCTACCCATAGCCTCGAACAAGTGCGGCACTCCACTGACATCCTTAATCTGGCTCGGCACCGTGGTGCCGTCAAAATCTGATCCAAGCGCTACCCGGTCCTCACCAACGCGGTTGATGAGATACTCGATGTGGCGAACAACGGTATCGAGAGACGTATTATCATCGAGATGCGCGTCCGCGCGGATGTCATAGACCGCGGGGTTGAAACCTATGACGCCGTCCTCCCGACATTCGAGACGACGTCGGAGTGAGGCGGCGTAGATGTTGAGCGCGACCGCAAACGCTGGTTGGTGCGATGTTACGATCCGCCGAGCAAATGGGATTGCTCGATCATTGACAGGACGCGTTAGGCTCGACTGAACGGAACAGCGTCTAGGAGATGTGCTCATGACGACGGGCAATGTAGAGATGAGTTTCGTAATCCGCCGATCATCCCATAAACCGGATCGATGATGTCCCAGGGAGTGGTGTAGCTCGTTCGATCGTCGAGCTTTCCGGGCAGGGCCGGGAACGGGTCAACCTGCAGCGGGCAAGTTGATCAGCGGATCATCGCTCATTGTAGCGATGGTTTCCAGTGTCATGTATCGCGAGCGCTGAACAGCCCACTCGTCATTTTGCTCTAGCAGCAAAGCGCCGACGAGTCTGACGATGGCATCGTCGTTGGGAAAGATGCCGACGACCTCTGTCCTTCGCTTGATCTCGCCGTTCAATCGCTCAATGGGGTTCGTGCTGTGAAGCTTGGTCCAGTGCTGCTTGGGAAAGGTCATATAGGCGAGGACATCTTCCTCGGCGCTATCCATGAGGCCGGCGAGTTTCGGCACTTTCGGCCTGATCTGATCGGCGACGTTGCGCCACTGTTGGCTGGCAGCTTCCGGCGTGTCCTGGGCAAAAGCCGTTGCAATGAAGGCTGAGACCACGCGTCGCCCGCTCTTGCCGGCATGCGCCAGCGCATTGCGCATGAAGTGAACCCTGGGGCTGTTGAAGAACCAATCGTCGGCGGAGCTACGCGGAAGTCACCGACAAGGCGATTCCAAAAACTTTCCTTTGCCTGGAGGGATGTCGGGCTGAGCTGGTAGCTTCTTGGCTGTACACGAACAGCAAAATTGACAGAAAAGCACTTGCCAGTCGCTTCAAGTTGACTGCCGCGGCCGTCAGATAGGCTTGGATTTTCATATTTATGAGGCCGCGCCGGATCGCTCTTGATAGCCCGTGCCAAGTCTTCGCTTCGCCGTGATATCCCTCTGAGCGCCAGCGGTGACGCTGGTACAAAGCTCGGTCCTCGTCCGACCATCGTTCTCTTCGGCGACGAGCTCGCAGGAGTGCCGGATAGTCATCGCCGAGCACTACCGCCTTGTTCACACGGCCATTGGAAAGGCAAAGTCGCGCCAGATCGCAGTGCCGACAGTCTGCCGCACGAGATGTAAAGAAGCGCCCATGTTTAACGGCACGGCCCGCCTTCAGCATCTTGCCACGTGGACATTTAAGGGTGTCGTGCTTGGCGTCATAACGAAAGCGGCGCATAGGCACAGGGCTACGGATTGGCTCTGCCTTTGCCGGAATAACCGCTTCGATCGCGCGTTGCTCCATTCCTGCGAACACCTTAGCATACGCATAGCCGGCGTCGGCCGTTGCCGTTTTGATTATCGTGCCGGTCATCGCGGCGACCGCGTCGAGACGACTGAGTATAACTTGCCCCTCATTAATCTCGCCTGTGGTGACCTCCACATCTAAAATTACGCCGCAAGCATCATCCACCACGGCATGTTGCTTGTAGGCCGGCTCCAGTCTCCGATTACGCCCGTTGGTCGCCATGGACGCGTCAGGGTCGGTGACGCAGACTTTCTTGTATTTGCCTGTTTTGCGGCTTTTTCGTTCGCTCTCAGCGGCTTCGTTGGCGTCGGTGACCGCATCTATATGGCGGACCGCAAGACTTTCCCAACTGACGTCGGCCCGAATGAGTGAGGCGTCGACATGAACGACCTCACCCTTGGCGACTTTGGCCGCTACGCAGACCTTTACCGTCCGCTCAAAGATAGTTCGGAAACGTTCTGCACCCCAGCGCTGACGGATACGGGTCAACGACGAATGGTCCGGGAGAGCTTCGTGCAGACCGAAGCCGATAAACCAGCGAATAGCGATGTTTACCTGAGCCTCCCGCATCAGCCGACGGTCATGGACAATTCCGAGAAGAAAGCCTGCAAGCATCAGCCGGACTGCTACTTCCGGGTCGATGCCGGGTCGGCCGAAGCCCGCCGCATAAAGCTCAGCCACCTCCTCGTGTAGCCAGGAGAGGTCGAGAACTCGATCGACCTTCACCAATACGTGATCGTCAGGGACCAAATCCCGAAGCGAGCCGCACATGTACAGTTCAAGCTGATCGCGTTCCTTACGGCCGAGCATCGTGGGGGCTCCAGAGAATCAACGACTGCTCAATTGAATCAGATACATAGCACTTCTTCAACAGCCCCACCCTGCATCTTTGCCAGGTAGCGGAAAGGACCTTGGAAACGGCGGCTTTGATGCCTTCGTGGGCATCGGACACGGCGAGTTTGACGCCACGCAAACCGCGCCGTGTGAGCTTACGCAGGAACTCCGTCCAGATCGGCTCAGCCTCAGAGGTGCCGATTTCCATGCCGAGCACTTCGCGTCGACCATCCGTGTTGACGCCGATCGCGATGATCACCGCGACGGAGACGATGCGTCCGCCACGCCGGACCTTGAGGTAGGTGGCATCGATCCAAAGATATGGCCAGTCACCTTCGATGGGGCGGGAGAGAAAGGCCTTCACCTTGTCGTCGATCTCTTCGCAAAGCCTGGAAACCTGGCTTTTGGAGATGCCACTCATGCCCATCGCCTTGACCAGGTCGTCCACCGAGCGGGTCGAAACGCCCTGGATATAGGCCTCCTGGATCACCGCGGTCAGTGCCTTCTCAGCCATGCGACGCGGCTCCAGAAAGCTTGGGAAATAGCTGCCCGTGCGTAGCTTCGGAATACGAAGTTCGACAGTTCCAGCGCGGGTCTCCCAGTCGCGATCGCGATAGCCGTTACGCTGAGCAAGCCGAAAGTCGTTCTTCTCGCCGTAGGCCGCACCGGTCTTGGCACCGACCTCCAGCTCCATCAGCTTCTCGGCCGCAAAGCCAATCATCTCGCGCAGCAAATCCGCATCAGCACTCTTCTCAACAAGAGAGCGCAGGTCCATCATGTCATTGGTCATCGGTGGTCTTTCCAAAAGGTTGTGCTTGAACAACCCAACCCTACCGGAAAAAGCCGATGACCACCGCTATCGACCTACACCACCTCTAGGGACATCATCACCGGATCGATGAACTGTTGCCCTGGAATACGCTCAAGTCGGCGATTGTCGCGTCCGTTATGCAGCCATAGAGTGAGTTCCCAATCTAAGCACCACAAGCCAGTGGAGTTTGTCAGGTTCCGGTCGGGCCATTGATTGCGGGGGGCTGACAACGTTGCCACGGGGGCAGTTCAAGAATGAAGGTTTGGAAAATCGCGAGTGTAGCTGCTCTGTTCGCTTTGGTTACGCTCTACATCTACCAGGAAATCCAGTTCAGAAAGCCGCTAACGACAGCCGAAATCGACGGACTCGCAGCGATTACTGCAGGGCAGATGGACTGCGGCTGGCCCTATGACTCGACGCGCAAAGGCAAATGGCTGAGGCAAAGATCGGTCGCCGAACGAAAGGCGGACGTGACATTCCAAGCAAGGTTCATGACTGCGATGGGAAGATATCAGAAGCTTGACCCAGACGAGAAGTGTGCGTTGTTGAACAAGTTTCCTGACTTGGTTCGACGGTGGCACGATTAGCGCTGGCAGCGGATGGGTCTATTCCGAATTGCTGATCACCCGATCAAAAGAGTCGATGAACCGCTGTCTGGGAGCGAAACTTAGCACGACGATAACGACTGACCGGACGCTTGCCGATCAACCTTGACGATATTGGCTATCTTTAGTTACGATGTCACTTGCTTCCGGGAATTGCTCGCGAGGTATCGTAAGACGCTCATTCGGAGGTCCCAATGCGCCGAGTCCCTTCTCAAAAAACTCAGATCGGAAATTTTGAGAAGATGATTAGATATGCGCGTTATGAATCTGGGCATTCTGGCCCATGTGGATGCAGGTAAGACCAGCCTCACTGAACAACTCCTCTTCGAAACCGGTGCCATCGACAGGCTGGGAAGCGTGGATGGCGGAAACACCCAGACAGATAGTCTGGAATTGGAACGGCAGCGTGGAATAACCATCGCTGCCGCTGTCGCCGCTTTTCGTATCGGCGACCTTCGCGTCAACCTGATCGATACCCCCGGTCACCCTGATTTTATCGCCGAGGTGGAACGGGTATTACGACTGCTCGACGCGGCGATTGTCGTTGTTTCGGCCGTGGAAGGAGTGCAAGCGCAGACGCGTGTCCTTGTCCGTGTGCTTCAGCGACTTGGCATTCCTTTCCTGTTTTTCGTCAACAAGATGGATCGTGCCGGTGCGCGGTATGATGAAGTGCTCTCCGATATGGCGAGGGAATTGGCGGTCCGGCCACTTACCATGTCGACCATCGGCAATATCGGCAGTCGCCAAGCCTACGTCGAGCCTGTCGATATGGAGATGGATCAAAACATCTCCCACCTTTGCGAGGTGCTTGCCATCGGCGACGAAACGCTTCTCGATGACTATGTCCTGGCTCCCGAACGATTGACCGCAAAGAGATTTCGAAGCGCCATCGCGACACAGGTTCGTGGCGACCTTGTGCATCCAGCCTACGGAGGAGTTGCGATGACGGGACTTGGTGTTCCGGAACTCATCAAAGGGGTAGTCGACCTTTTGCCCAGCCGCGTCCCGGACACCTCGGCCGATCTGCGCGGCAGTGTTTTCAAAATCGAGCGTGGCTGGGGCGGTGAAAAAATCGCGTACATTAATGTGGAAGCCGGGACGATAGGCGCTCGCGATCTTATCGAACTGCCGACCGGACCCGCCAAGGTCACAAGCCTCCAGGTATTCGGCGAGAAGGGATTGCGCAGATGTGACCACGCCGCCGCAGGGGAAGTCGCTAAGGTTGCGGGGCTCTCAGGCGTCAGGATCGGTGACGAAGTCGGGGTAGGCAGCAAACAAGCGTTTACGCGACAGTTTGCTCCTCCCACGTTAGAAACACATGTCGTGCCACGGCGGGCGTCTGACAGAGGTGCGCTGTGGCTCGCCTTGCAGCAGCTTTCGGAACAGGACCCGCTTATCAACCTGCGCACGACCGACGATGCGCATGAAATGTATCTGTCCCTCTACGGGGAGGTTCAGAAGGAGATAATCGAGGCGATCCTGCTAGCCGACTTCGGCGTCGATGCGGATTTTGAGGAAAGCACCGTCATTCATGTCGAGCGCCCGACTGGATCGGCGACCGCGCTGGAAACCATCTTCAAATCCCCCAATCCATTTCTTGCCACGGTGGGTCTGCGGGTTGAGCCTCGATCTCCGGGCTCCGGCAATGCCTACACGCTGGAAGCGGATGTCGGGCAGATGCCGATCAGTTTCTATCGCGCAATCGAGGAGACTATATCAGATGCCCTCAAGGCTGGTTTTTACGGATGGCAGGTTATTGACTGCCACGTTGTGCTTACGGCCGTTGGGCAAAGCTCGCCAGCCACGACGGCAGCAGATTTCCGAGGATTGACGCCCTTGGTTCTGGCTGACGCACTTTCTCAGGCTAAGGTGGTCGTTTGCGAACCCGTCGAGCATTTTCGGCTGCAGGTTCCAGCGACGACGCTTCCTATGCTGATCACCCTGCTTGCCAAATGTGGTGCATCTATATCGGAAACGGTGATAGAGAACGCCGTTGCCCGGCTCCAGGGCAAGATTGCATCGGTTCACGTTCAAAGCATTCGCCGTCAACTACCGGGGCTTACCGGCGGTGCGGGTGCAATGGAAACTGCGTTTGACCATCATGCACCGCTAACCGGGGCACCTCCCAGTCGGTCCCGCTCGTCGGCCTCTCCATTTAACCGCGCGGAGTATCTCGCTATGACAAGGTAAGGCGCACCAGTATAACGAGAGAAAGAACGATCACCAAAAAGCCGGGCCGGGAATGTCCGCGCCCGGCCCGCCAATAGCCGTCATTGAATCATTGTAGCCGCTTGAAATGGTTGCGCCCACAAACAGAAACTGCTTTTCTCCGCGACACAACTTAGGCGGAGCGCCATGCTGGACAAGATTCGATTGATTGCGGCTCTCGTAGCTGTGCTCGCTATCCCATCGTTGGTCAGAGCAGACGACGGTCCATGGAACAGCGAAACGTTTGAATATTATGCGTCGATCATTCGTGAGCAGCCAGCAATACGTCCGCGAATTATCAAAGGATGTTCTGAGAGCGGGTTGTCGGCGATGAGGGATCGACTGCGGGCAGAGTTCGAATTGGATAGCGGAATGCCCGCAGAGAAGGCTGCTGTCGAGGTGTGCCGTCGCTTTATCACGGGAATCGCGTCCGGTGCGGTCAAATATGAAACCTATCGAGCATGGGTGGAGACGCCTGACGATAAGAGTGTTGTCATTCCTGATTACAAGTGAGGTCTGGTTAGGACCCGACAGCCGACTTCAGCCGCGTGTTCGCGCCGTACTTCCACGGCATTAGCTGGTTGTCGATCTGTAACCGGTGTTCTGCCTCCACAATGTCCTCGTCTTTCTGATCTGTGATCGGTTTTCCATGGACGAGCAACGGGAGTTTCTCCACGGAGACTACATTGGAGGTTCTCACACGACCAGGAAGGCTGGACGTGAGGCTAACCGGCACGGGCCAGACGAGGTCAAGGCGCAGATTATTTCGCGGTGCACGGCGAAACCCCGGAAAATTCCAGCTCCCGCTGGCCCAAAATCGGGAAGCACTTCAGGCCAGAGCGATGGAAAGTGAGGTCGCAGAGCGATATGGGTTCAAGGAGAGCCAGAAGGATGCCCCGGCTGCAGCGCCAATGTTGGGCAATCCCACGGCCGACATCTCTACCGCATTCCGGCGGTTTTCTCGGAGGACTAACGATGGCTCTGACGAGCAAAATCTCAGATTATGACAGTCGCTGGCCGTCTATGTTTATTGCAGAAAAACAGCGGATTGCGGGCAGCTTCGGCGCTGAGGTTGCTGCGATTTATCATGTAGGCAGCACTGCGGTTCCTGGACTTTCTGCAAAGCCGGAAATCGACATCTTGGTCGAAGTCTCGGAACATCGCAACGAGACCGCACGGGATGACTCCATGCGCACCCTGGGATATGTTCGTGGGACAAACCTTTCAGATGGACATCACTTCTATCGCCGGGATGTCGACGGAGTGCGGACGCATAAGGTGCATGTCTGCATGGTCGGTCACTGGCAAATTGAACGAATGTTAGGTTTCCGAAATCTCTTGAGGGGCGACCCCGTTCTTCGGCAACAGTATCAGGAGTTGAAGCTGCAGTTGGAGGCAAGCAATCGCGACGGGATCGTGGAATACCTTGCAAAGAAGGCTCCCTTCATCGATGCCCTGATGGGGCCTCCTCCCGAGTGATCCCCTCACTCATGCAAATTACCTCCTGTTCTGAGTGCCGCAGAAGACCTACGGGGCGTTTGTGACGCGGCTTTTGCACGAAAACGTTGACGATCAGGAGCGGCAAGGTACGCGACCCGCCACCACTCGCCATCTCCGGCATTTCCAACAATAGCAGTCCGTGTCATCTCGGTTCTTTCCGGGAAAAGGTAACAGGTTGGCCCCCAAATATCTGCCCATCGACTTGGTCCTCTTGGGCGACTTCAGATTTCTTTGCGCGAGCGTTTCAACGAAGGTATCTGTTGTAGGAGCCCCATAAATCATCAATCCTCGGTGTAGAGATTTCCGCGTTGCAATATGATCAGTGACGAACTGCGTTCAGGGGTCCAACGGGGAGACCCAGTGGGAAACATTGGATCGCTTCGCCTTCGGCGATCATCCAGCTCTTGCCGATGAGTTGCTCGACCTCGTTTTACGTGCCCTGAAGACCGCGACATGCTGGCCAATCGAAGAAGGACAACAAACGGAAGTCGGTCGCCGATCCGTCGTATGTGACGGCAAAGGCCGTCCAAGAGCAGTATTGGAGACAGTCTCTATTGAGCAGGTGGCGTTCGATCAGGTCACCCAAGAGTTTGCAGCCAAGGAAGGAGAAGGAGATGCAAACCTCGACCATTGGCGTATCTCGCACCGCGAGCATTTCGAGCGGGCGGGTGCCTATCGGCCTGACATGTTGCTGTGGTGCGAAACTTTCCGGTTGATCTCGATAATCGAAACGTCACCACAATCCCCGGATGGCCGCTAAGGGGCCGCTCGGTCAGAGCCTGCGACAGCGACCTTGCATGCCGGTAGGGCCATTGTGGATGAAAAAACGGTCGCGGGTTGATTTGGTGAGCTTCGTCACAAGAGAATAGGGTCTCCTGGGCGCTGGTAGACCACTGCAGACCTCGGAAGGAGAGTTAGAATGCCTCCCATGGGTGCCTTTAAGCTCGCACAGCTAGAAGAAGCAAGAAGCAACCTCATTTCGACCGCACTGGTGCATTTTAAAGCCGATTCCGACGTGTTGGGCATTTTCGTCGGCGGATCACTGGCAGCGGGCACGGCGGATGCCTATTCCGACATTGACCTTCGCATCGTGGTGTGCGCAGACCGCCATGAGTGGTTTGTGGAGCAGCGCCGCGAAATTCCAAGGCAATGGCCAGGTTTTCGGTTCAACGAGTGGCTTCCCCGTGCACAGCACTGTGTGTCGCACTTCGAGCCATTCGGAGAGATTGACATATTTTATTACAGCGCGGCCAGGTTGACCCCTTCGCCGTGGTTTCGGCTGCCGATCCAGATTCTTCACGACCCACTGGAGATTGTTGCTGATTTGATCCTGCGGTCGGCGAGCCTTGAGTTCACCGTCATCGAGGATGACGTCGATTTTTCGATTAGCAAGGGCTTGGCTGCGGCGCATGAAACCTATCGCCGGGCGCAGCGCGGTGAACTTTTCTATGCACAAACACTCCTGGACGAACTGCGGCAACATATAATGCAAGCCGACGATTGGTTGTTCAATCGAACCCCGGAAGCGGCTGTTCTTTCAAAGTTCGAGCGACGTGCAAGTGAGGCGGTCCGGACGGCCCTGATGGCCTCCTATTGTCCGTGTGACGCCGATGCGATCTTACCTGCCTTGCAGCGCTTGTTGACGCTCTATCGGGAGCAGGTCCTGGGGCTGCACCGGAAGTTTCGGCTAGATCGGAGCATCGCAAACGACATCGAGGCCTTGGAGTTTCTCGGGTAAAGTCAGGTTGCGGTTTTCCACGCCACCTTGACAGAGATTTTATAGTCGTTGGCGGCGATTACGTTCATGATGGAGATGGTGATTACGCGCCAAAGGCGCGACCGGAGATGAGGATGCCTGGCTACAGTGCTGAGCAAGTTTTTGCGCCTTTGATGAGTGAATCGGCCTGGCATGTCATTGCGGTTTTCGGGACCGACGATTACGGTTCGCGCGGGAGGGCCGCCGCGTGAAGATTTTGCTTCCGACAATTGGCACACTCTTGTATCTCATGACCGCAACCACGACCGCATATGCTTGCGCCGCACCTCGGCCGTTCTTTTACAGCCTAGTTGCCGCCGACGCGATCGTGCGGGGGAGCTTATAAACTACGAAGCCACAACGCCAGGCCGTGCGCGTGTGACATTCGAAGTTTTCGAGAGCCTGAAGGGCAGTATCCCCACAGGTCGACTTTCCGTGGACTGGAATCATCGCCTCCAAGGTAAACCACGCACTATGCCCGACGAGGCGATCGTCACCCTTAGGAAGCTCAGCTCTCAAGAAGGCGACAAGTACGAAGTTATGTCTGGCTGTATGGTCCAGGGAATATACTGGACGGCTGCCGATAAAAAGATTGCGATGAAGGTCTTGGAAAATCACGGTCGATGATCGCTTCTGGCGCACAGTTGCCGTGTTCATCATGCTGCGATCAACAAAATCTAGTTCGGTCAAGGTGCGAGCGGCACGCCGCTCTGATGCGCGGATTGGATACCGCATTCCCGATAATGCGTCCGGGGCTATTCCTATCTTACTACGGGCGTCGGTCGGTACCGGCCACAAAGCGGCTGACGGATGTTCCCCTGCCGTTGTCCCGCCTCCGCCCATGCGCGAGGTGTAAGTTGGCTGCGGTGACCTATGTCCTGTTCGCCTGCGCCTCCCTTGCAACAGCCCACATGAAGCCAGCCAGTTCACGAGCAATTGCGGTGCAAACTACCGTCGTTCGTTTTCCCCGTGCTGCGAGCAAGCGATATCGAGCTGTCAATCTGCTCTGAGCTTTCCACGCGGTCTCTCTGACTGCCGGAGGCGCTTCTCGCAGGAGATAAAGCTTCCTCACGCCCAGCTTAGGTGGATGCCGGTACGTCCAGGCACTCTCAACAAGCATGTGCCGAACTCGTCCATTGCCAGCCTTCGTTATCGCGCCTCGTCTTACGGTCTCCCCCGTGGATCGCTCGCCAGGAACGAGACCGAGATAGCCCATCAATTGGCGTGGGCTTTCAAAGCGGGTCACGTCACCGACTTCCGTGGCAAAGGTGACGGCGACAATCAGATCGACCCCGCGCAGCGTTTGCAGCGCTCGAACAACCGGGCCGAGAGACCAGTCCGGAACGAATTCCTCAATCACTTTCTCCAATCGTTCGACACGCTCCTTCGAGATGCGAACTGCCTCGACCATTTCTTGCAGTGCTATCTGATGTGCCGGATGATCGAACCACTGCTCTTGCAGCCAGTGCAGATACCGCATCGTCCAGCCTTTCTTGCGCGGATAGACGCGCCCGTGCTTGAGCATGAAGGCACTTACCTGTTGCCGATGAACCCGCAACGTCTCGACAGCGGCAGAGCGGGCGCGAACGAGATCTCGCATAGCTTCGTGACCCTCGTCGGGAACCCAGACCGCCGTGAGCTCGCCGGCCCTCAATAGCCGGGCGAGCGCAAGCGCGTCTCGACGGTTCGTCTTGACGCGATCACCAGGCTTTCTCGGGATCAGCGACGGAGCGACCACCATGCAGTCATGGCCCAGCGACTTGATGAGCCGGTGGAGGCCGTAACCGGTGGGGCCAGCCTCGTAGCAGAAATGCACCTGATCAAACTTTGCGGCTATACGCTGGATAATGCGGCGCATGCTGGCATCCGATGCCTCAACCTCGCCGACATAACGGATCTCTCCGTTCCGGCCAGATTCAGCAATCGCAATCGCATTCCTCAGCTTGGCAACATCGATTCCAACAAAAGCTTCTCTATAATCTGCCACGGCTCGTCCTCCTGTGATGAGGATCGGCTCGGCCTGTCCGAGCAACCCTCGGAAGACCAGTGTAGGGCGAGCCACCTCAGCCACGAAGAAGGACATACGGACTTACTTTTTACCCACGAACACAACTTGAGAATCGACAGCAAATGATTGACGAGCAGCTAACCGCTCATCTGATCGATCAATTGACGGACTATCGAATTTAGCGCCTCTGGCCGTTCCATCGGCACGTAGTGCCCGCATTCGGGGATGACATGCAGGCAACCGTTTAAGGCTATATCGGCTTGCTTGGAACTGGTCGCGAGTCCTGGTAGGACGTCGTCCGCGCCCGTGACTATGCGCACTGGGCCTGGAAATGTCGAAAGGACATCATCTCGGCTTTGGCGGGTGTGGAATGCCTCAACGCCAAGCACCACATCCTCAAGTGGTTGGCGCATGAGGATGCGCTTGGCTTCGGCGATGATCGCGGGTGAAGTCGAGGTCGAAAAGGCAGGCTCCCACCATTCGCGCCAAGCAGCCCCCAGCCCTTGTTCCCGAAGGGTTTTGATAGCTGTTGCGTGAAACTCCGGGTCCTGCCGTCGCGCAGCCTTTGTCCCGATAAGGACTAATCCCGCGACACGCTCCGGAGCGAGCGCGGCAACCTCCAAAGCACATGAGCCACCAATTGAGCAACCTACGACGATGACTTGGTTACCTCTGGGGAGTTTTAGTGCTTCGGCCGCCCAATCCTCTACACGATCACCGAAACCATAAAGCGTCGGCGCATATGTTGCCCCTGGCAAGAGGTCGAGTTGGGCGGCCCACATCGATCCATCCAAAGGCAGCGCATGGAGTAGTAGAAGTTCCAGATTCTTTCTACACATCGCAGAGAACCCTATGCAGCCGTCGAAGTGGACAAGAGGCTGAGAGCTTCGTTTGTCGGTCGCACATCGCCAAAGCTCCGATAGATATTGTGGAGTGCTGCGTTGTGGTCCTGATCACGCCTAGCAGCCGTCCCGTCAGCTATGAAAATTACCCGGAACCCGCTGGCGTAGGCGTCTCGGGCCGAGGACTCACAGCAGATGTTGGTCAACGTTCCGGTGATGAAAACCGTGTCGATGTCGCGAGCGCGAAGGACAGCTGCCAGGTCCGAAGACCCAGGAAAAAACGCGCTGTAAGCGGACTTCTCGAAATACAGGTCTTCCACTTTCGGCGATAGAACAGGCCACACTCTCTCTGATATCGGGCCAGTCCCGCCCGACGTCCTGAAAATCTCCGCTACCTCTACGCCAAAGAATTCCCGTGTGAGGCCAGGATGTGGTTGATCGGAGCCCGGAACGACCCACGCCACTGCGCCACCAGCGAGCCGAAGGGCGTCTGCGAGGCGAATGATGTTGGGAAGTATCCCTCTGCAATAGCCGCTTTCCTCGACGAAAAACGGGACCATGTCGATCACGATAAGGGCCGTTCGGCGAGCGTCGACAAATTCGTATGCATGCCGTCGTCCACGTCTCTGCTCCTGTCGGTCGTACTCACGCTGCTCAATCAGCCAATTGTGGAGCTTTGGGTGTGGGCCGGTAACATTCGGTGCAATTGCGCTGCCCTGATCAGAAACCATCTCGGCAAATCCTTGTGCGATGCAACGATGATCAGCGGCCGCTACATTGGCGTCAATGACGTCAACCTAAGATGTCTGGAGCGCAGTCCTCGCATTATCAGAGGAAGCCTCGACGACTTCGCTACGGACGCTTCAGACCGGAAGCAGACGAGTGATTGCGGCCGGATCGCGCCACATCCGGTCATTGAAAATCTTCCCCAGTTACCATTAAAGGGAACTCGATAGTCATTTGTGCATCGACCAACGAGGCGTTGAATGAACCGGCTTGGCATCGCATTTTTGGCGTCGAACAACGGCACTTCCTTTCGCGCCATCAACGAGGCCATTCGAGAACATCGCATCGACGCGGCTGCAGTCGTGTTGATCAGCAATAAAGCTTCATCCTCAGCGCTTGGTTATTCCGAGGCCAACGGTATCCCCTCACTCCACATCCCGACAAAGGGCATGGAGACAAGGGCAGATCAGCGGCTTAGGGAGACACTCATCAAGCACGGGGCTGAACTCGTTATTTTGTCTGGCTATCTCAGGAAACTCGGACCCCTCACGCTGGAAGCTTTTGATCGACGGATTCTGAATGTCTACCCAGGGCTTCTACCGAAATATGGCGGCTTGGGGATGTACGGGCGCAGGGTACACCAAGCTGTGCTCGACAACGGAGAGACTGAAACGGGAGCTACGATCCATCTCGTCGATGGAGAATATGACCATGGTCGAACCGTCGCCACTGAAGCTGTTCGGATCGATCCATCGGACGATGTGGTCTCGCTGGAACGACGGGTGATGAAAGCCGAATGCGGCCTCTTCATCGACGTTATCCGTCGCATCAGTGCGGGCGATCTACGCCCGCCACTATAGGCTGGAAGTCTGCTTTGGGCTGAATGCCGCCATGATCTTCGAATGTCGCGTCTTTCAACTCGATATTTGCGTGCAATTTAACCGAAGTATTTCACAATTCATCCTCAGGTTGATGCGATAGAAGCATCTTTCAGGCGGATACGACGACTTCATGCAGTACCAACTTCTCAGTCTCGTAGGCCCGGCTTACGCCTTTGGCTTCCTGGCCCTGTGTTTCTGGTGGCGTTGGTGGTTGCTTGTGTCCGCTGGAATCGTGGCGGCTGTTCTGGCCAAAATCGAATTCGCGAGCGTCAATGCCTCGGACGGGGCAGGCGCAGCATTTGGGATCATCCTCGTCGTCTTTGTGGTGATTGGTGCCGCGAGCGGTTTCGTTGCAAGCGGAATTGTGCTCATCGGCCGCACCGCTCAATTGCAGGCGCTGCGGGCCGTATTCGTGCTTCCTGTCGTTTTCATCTTAGGCTTCGGAAGTTATTTCGTCGTCACCTGGACCCAGCAGAAAACCAGGGAGGCTCGCTATAGGCCGGCCGCTGCCGCATGCCTCGACAACTTGCATCCAGCCCGGATCGCCGATGTCGACATCGCGATTCCAGTCGCGCCTGGTATCTTTCTCTACGGCGAGGGAATGAACAGCGACCATTACCTTCTTTGGAGCAATCCAGATGCACGCGCCTTCTGTGGCGAGGCAGATGGGGGCAACGCGACGTTGAAGTCGGTTGTCTTCATGCTGGACGGCCTCCCGGCGCGGAGAGAGATGGAAACCAAACGACCGTTCTGTTCGCGCCCACACCCTGAATATCCCTGGGCGGAAATGGCCTGTCACCTGATCCCGATGGACGTTATCCCTGATAAGCCGGTCAAAATGACCGTTTCCATCAAGGCCCCGAGCGTTGATCCCTCGGTCCGGGAACGGGAGGCCATGTTGAAGAACCAGCCCACCGTGGCTTCCGACGGCCTCAGAACCTATCGCTCACAAAATGACCTCTATCTGCAGCGGCCGGACGGCTATTTCGCCCGATGCCACGACCATCGTTCCAAAAGCCAACCTTGGCTCTCCTGCACGGCAACGGAGGAGTTATCAGACAAGCTCGCCATCTCGTATGATTTCAGGAGCACTGCGGAGCTTTTCATAACGCAGTCAGCTACCGTCGCGGCCAATGCCCGAGCGATCTTCAATTCCCTAAAACCGTGAAAGCTCGCTCCAATGGACCCGGCTGGCAACCTCCGAAACGATATCGAAACAGCACTACTTCGCCAGAACCTAACGGCTTGGCAGCGAACCTTTCTGACCGACATCCACGCTCGTCTCGAACGATCCGGTGGACAGGCTCGCCTTTCCGATAAACAGTGGCGGAAGATTTTCGAAATTCTCGGGCGACAGAACAGCGTAATTACGCAGCCGCCGACTATCATCAGCGGCTATCCAACTCGCCATCGGGCAAGGAGATCATTCAGGCTCCCTTTGGGCCGCACCGGCAGACGGTTGAAGTGGCGTCTCGAACGCCTGGTCCTGGGACTTCTGATCGTCGCAGCTGTGGCCATCGCCCAGCAGATATTCGAATTCGGATCAGGACAATTTCAGTCAGCTCCCGCGACGACGCTTGCGTCGCAGACACAGGAATTTACGGTGACCGATGGAGACACTGTTCACGTTGTTGGCGAGGCGGCAGGTACCCGGTTGGTTGGCTTTAATACACCGGAGAAGTTTTCGCCGGAATGCGAGTACGAACGCCAGCAAGGCGAGCGGGCCTCGGCACGGCTTCGGCAACTGGTCGCCCATGGCCGCGTCCAGCTGACAAAGGTCGCATGCGCATGTGCGCCAGGCACGCAGGGGAGGGCGAAATGCAACCACGGGCGCTATTGCGGCACGCTAACCGTCGACGGGAAGGACGTCGGCAGCATTCTCATCAGTGAAGGCCTTGCTGTGCCATTCGTCTGCGGCAGAACGAGTTGCCCGCCGACGCCCCGGCCATGGTGCACGGGATGACGCAATGAACGGACCTTCTCGCAACGCAAATGGCTTGTTAACGCTTGTCCGCACGTTGATCCGCTTCGTCTTAAGCTTCGTTTTCTGGGCGATCCTCCTTGTTTTTGCGGCCATCGTCCTCGTGCCCATGTTACTGATGGCGGGCAAGGCTCCTCCGACCCCAGTGCTGCCGACCAACGAGACGAGATAGCAAATCTACAACCTGGCATGAAGCAAGGGACTTTCCGGCGGATCGCATGCTGAACGCGAGTTGATATCGCGGCGACGTCCTCTCGTTGAGATGCGCCATCCAATTCGGGTGCTCCTGGCGTCGCAACCTTATGATATTCCTTGGGGCTACTTCGCTAGTCGACCAAATCCGACGAGCTTCAACTGCCCGCCACAAAAACAAGCAAACCTCCAGTATTGGAACGGCTTATCCCTCTAGCGCCGGTTTAACCATATCTTGAGGTTCTGGCGGCTGACGCTCGCCAAGGCGCACGCCCTGGTTTAGTTGAGGCGCATGGCCCACCAGTCTGTCTTCAGATGGCGATACGACCGCCCCCTTTCGCTGGAGCAGTTCCAACTGCAATTTCCGGACGACCACTCCTGCGCGGCGTACCTGGCGAAGAAGCGCTGGCCCGACGGGTTCGTCTGCCCGCACTGCGGATCGCGAAAGGGCTGGAAGCTGCGGTCGAAGCCGTGGGTCTGGGAATGCGGTGGCGACAAGGCCGACGAACATGGCGAGCTGATCCCGTGCCGCAAACAGACCTCGGTCATCGCTGGCACCATCATGCACAAGACACACCTGCCGCTGCGGCAGTTGTTCCTGGCCGCGCACCTGGTGACGACGCACTCGAACGGCATTTCGGCCCTTCAGCTCCAGGCCAAGCTGGGCATCGGCTCTTACAAGACGGCGTGGCTCCTCCTCCACAAGCTGCGCCGTGCTATGGTCAATCCCGACCGAGAGAAGCTGGGCGGCTACGACGAGGTCGTGGAGATCGACGAGACAAGCATTCCATTCCGGACAAAGGACGAGCCTGTCGGTGGCGGACAAGGCCGCAGCCCCATCGGCAAGCTCAACGTGATCGGTGCGGTGGAATGGCGCGACGAGGGAAGGTCGGGCCGCATTCGGCTTGAGCCGATCCGCAGCAACGGCAAGGAATCCCTGCATCCTTTCGTCCTGCGCAACACCGCTCCCCACACGACGATCTTCACCGACGGCAACCAAGCCTACCAGGGAATCCCGGACCGCAAGCACGCCTCCAAGGTCGTGGGCAAGCTTCCCGCTCACCTCTGGTTCAAGCGCATACACCGCGTCTTCTCGCTGTTGAAGCGGTGGATGATGGGCGTCTACCACGGCGTCCGCCGCCGTCACCTCGACATCTACCTCCAGGAGTTCGTCTTCCGATGGAACCGGCGGCGGCAATATCGCGCGGCGTTCGACAGTCTCGTCGCCATCGGCAATGAGGTCGGTCACGCCAGTCTCCGCGACATCGTCGGTAGGCCTCCGGTCCTCAAGACCCTCATGGAACAGGTGCGGGACGGGACGGATGTGGATCGCCGACAGGCTTACCTGGAGGCCCTCGCCAAGGGCGTTCCCAAAGTGTACGCGCGGCGACTGCTCGATTCCGAGTATGTCGCGCCGGAACCTCGTATCTATCGGCGCAACGTTCCGCCGCGCCCTGTCTTGGCCAGATCACGGTCGGCATTCGTGTTCGCTCCATATCCACTAGGCCTGTAAGTCAGAACCCTGGCTTCGCGCCGCCGGTATACGTCTCTTTTTTGTCGTCTTCATCATCATTGTCGTCTGCAACGCTCAGCTCGGCTGGCGCGTATGCGTCCTTCTGCCGTGCGTCCCTGATCGCCGCAATCTCGACCATGCCGTTGCGTTCGCGAATGGTGAGTACCAAAGGAGGCATGCTCACCTTTCGCGTCCCTTCCAGAATTCCTTTTTCAGTCATCTGCGGAAATGATGAAAGGAGGCCTTTCTGCCTCTCCAGACGTTCAATGAGCTTTCTGGCGGCGGCAGGGTTCACCTCCGCAAGTTCGGCAACCTCGCTCAGGAACCAGCGCTCCGCGCTTTTGGATAAACGAACAGGAGGCATCAACCGACCAGCTTACCGCGTCGATATTCGGCGGCATCGACGATTGTCCGGGCCTTCTCAAGCACGTCCTCAAGATCGACGCTTTCCCCGCGATCCAGTTCATCGATGCCTTGAGCATCTCGGAGAATTTCAGCCCCTTCACCTGCCAGGTATTGACTGAGCGCCTTCTGCATCACCCAAGTACGATCTCGGTCCAGAATCGCGGCGATCCGGTCAAATTCCGCAACCAAAGGTGCCGGCAGCCTCAGGGATACTTGAGCTTTTTCGGTATGCAGCATGGTCGATGGCTCCGTATTTCGATGAAATACACTGTAACCCATTCATGGCGAAAGTCAATCTTCACTGGGCTTTGCGGCGTGGAGGGAATCGCATAAGCCCTTGATTAATCGAAGTTTAGATGAATTTTATGGATCATCAATATCTAGTGGCTCCGGAACTAACGGGATAAGCCGTGTATTGGATACCCAGCCTCGACATGCCCGAGGGAGAGATCAGCTATAGCGGAACGACAAACAGACCAAAGGAACGTGCTAGGCCTAACCCGGGACCTGACGAGTTGGTCGTGGAAGCTTTTTGGATCGTTGGATACGATGATGACCGTTCGCACGGGCGAAGAACGATTGAATGGCTAAAGGAGGCAAGACAGCTCGATGGTCGTTCAAGGATTTGCGAATGTACGCGCGGCTGATCTTCGATAAGGATGCCATCCCTCAGCACGAAGTCATTGTCGACGGACTTCGCACCCTTCTATCCCGCTGGCGGACGTCGCGCTGATCACGAAAGGACGAATTGCAATGGGTGCAAATTCGACGCGAAATCGGAAACGAATGCTTCAGGAAAACCTGAAGGCGATGCGACCTGAAAACCTGGTCCATCCGGAGGAGCGTCTTCTACCCGCAGAGTTCCGTGAAAAGCTACGAAAACATGGGCTAGTTGGTGGTGCTCTTCCACTTTTCGTCAGTACCCACGCCAGCTACCCGTCTGGCTATTCGATAGCTTTGCCGGAATCTGGCGGTGGCAATACGCTTTGGGGCTGCGAGGCCTATACCCGAGATGACGATGGGCACGACCAACTAACGCGTATGGCAGACCTGAAGCTTTGGGGAGAAGTAGGCAACTGGAACATCTGTGTGTGGGAATGGGTGCCTGGGCCGGGCCCTGGCGACTTCAAGAAGAGACATATGTCCTTGGACGAGGCTCTTGAGAGCATACTCAGCTACTTTTTCGACCCAAATGATGAGAATTTCAAACAAGCTGAACTCGCCCGCCTCGACATGGATCGGCGAAGCCGACGTTGAAATCATTTCCGCAACGTCGCTCAGGTCATTGACGCGCTTCTTTGCGCGGCTCAAGTTCATCAGATGGACGACATATACTCGCCTGACATTCCCAGAGACGATCCTGAACGCTTCATCCGATGCCAGGAAGCCCTCCATCTCGCGTTTGCAAGCTTCGTGGATCGAGCAGTCGCGCTCGGTTGGCAGGCCGACGAAGTGCTCACCGTCATTATCGAGCTGGCGGACAATCACGCACTCATGCTCGCAGCCAATGCAGACCTCGAAGCGGCGTTGACACCCTTGAGAAAACGCCCCTCTTGACTCCTCCGAAAAATAGAACAAAATAAGAACATCCGTACGGCAGTAGCTTCTAATCCTAACCAAACAAGGAGGATTCCGCATGCCTACGATCTTATTCAGACACGAGCCGGACGTCTCGTCGCAGGACGTTATGAAGGTGGCGGTCTTCGCCGAATATGTCGGCAACCAGTGCTTCGACGTCTTTGGCGGTGACGGATCAAAATCTCGGTCGGAGACCCTGTCGCTTCGAGCGCAGGAAGTGCCCGACGCGCTCGATTTCGGAGACGAGCCACACTTTTCGCATGAGACGATACAGAAGATCATCGATCTCCGAAGTATCGTTGCAGATATGTGCTTCGATAAGTTCGGCGAGCGGGGACACATGGGAAAGTCCATGGACTTGATCCGAATGGATCAGGAGGTGAATCAGGTCCTCGACAAACTTGTCGTCGTCCAGCTGTCGCCTGAGGAGGCAGAAGAGGCTGAAGCCGATTGGGACCATGAATCCCAGTTCTATCCAACCGTGGACGGTGGCAGTTCCGATGCAGTTCGCCACAACATGGACTTCCAGGCGGACGTATGAATCGTACGATCTGATCAACGCCACAACCTCGATAAACGCGGCGGCCAGCGGCCGCCGTTTTCTATAGTCCTGTCGCTTCAAGCGTTCTCCTAAGACGTATTGGATAGTCCCGCGCGAGACCCGGCCCACGGCGGGTACTACAGCAATCCAGACAATGCGCCGATCGCTTGAAATATCGGATATTTTGGGGGGAACGCTGCAAGTCTCCCTTAACCTGGATCGTGCTTTCTAGTGTTGCTGACTGGGGAGAGCGCGGAGCCGTTCTTGACAATCGGCGTTCCCCGTCGTCGGCCATATCGGGGGGAAGATGTTGACGGAACTCAATCTGAAAGGACAACTCACTTTGAAACGCATCTTCAGGTCGCTTGTCGCGCTCTCCATCTTGTCGGGGTGCAATTCTACCGCGACTACCGGGCCTGCCAAACTCCCACGTCCGGCCTCAAGCACATCCGCAGACATTTCAGAGCTTGCTCAATTCAAGTCAGACCCGAAGACACTGACAGCCACCCGCTCGTTTCCAGAGAGTTTTGATGTGATGTATAAACGTGTCGCAAATCAAGCGGACCGTTGTTTCAATGGAGCAAGTGATCTTTATGCCGATCAAGGTATTGGAATTGCGTTCAACAATTACGATCTTGGCGGCGCTTATGTGTATTGGGTAAAGATCGAAAAGGCAGGCACAGGTTCGAAGGTTACGGTCTATACCGGCAATAATATGGCGAAACAAAAATACGTTGACGACATGTTCCGGTGGGCGTCCGGCGATACAAAATGCACCAAAGGTTGGATTCTCTAAAGGCCGCAAGCTCGCTCAACATCGGATAGATTAGCAGGCCTTCGGGTGTCATTTCGCCCCCTACCGAAACTGATCTCTTTTACTTAGCGGGTCACCCTCTGGCGCGGCGCTCGGCGGAAGGAACAAGACGCGCAAGCTTCGCGAGCCGCATCGTGGGCAACGCAAGCGGTCGGCAAGATTCAGGATCGGGAAATCTCGGCCTCTGGTGGCGACAAGCGTCGCCATTTCGAGGTCGTATTTCCAATCGCGGGAAGGCGGCGCTGTCCTCCCACGTGGTCGGTCATCGACTGAGCTGCGTCGCCCAGCGTTGCGATGACGGACGACAGCAGCATCATCGCGACTACTCAGATGCCGGATCGGGCCCCTGACTGAAATATGGAATCTAAGCAGCTACTGAAGCGCCTACAGGCGGAAGCCTCGCCTCAATCTCAGATGATCTTGATAACCCATCTCCCCGCAGTTATGTTTTCCGCATTGGGTGCCTTACCGAACCTGCTGCCGGGTTGAAGGGTGAATATCGCAATTTAAGGGCGGCCGTGTTTAACAAGGTCGATGGGTAATCGGCGGACTTCGACACAACACAGCGGATCGTCTTATGCGCCCGTCTCCGAC
This sequence comes from Rhizobium sp. KNZ14-9A, assembly GCF_056755015.1. Taxonomy (NCBI): domain Bacteria; kingdom Pseudomonadati; phylum Pseudomonadota; class Alphaproteobacteria; order Hyphomicrobiales; family Rhizobiaceae; genus Rhizobium; species Rhizobium sp. KNZ14-9A. The sequence goes on along the minus strand of NZ_JBPGXB010000004.1, from coordinate 877,073 downwards.
TTTCATATTTTCGGCTGCCAACGTCGCAGCGTTAAAGAAGGCACTCCGTAACGAGTATCCCAATATCCGGTCATCGCACGCAGATGAGGCTTTAGCCGCGTCGTTCGGGTTCAAAACGCACGCTGCAATGCTCATTGTTTTGCGCCAACTAGATGGCGCTGCCCGCTTGATCGTTGGAGTAGATCATGTTCAGCTGGCCGTTAGACTGGCGCAACTCGGTTATCTACACGTTTCAGCCGCCCGCTTATGGTCTTTTGTTTGGACGATTGAATTTCCCGTTCGCCAATACGATGACGAAGGCGAGCGTAGTATTAGGATGCAGCTAATGCCTGATGCTGCAAACTCCCCGTAAAGCGAGGCTTGTTCCGACCCCAGTTGACTTATGGGCATCTCATGCGGTTGCCGAAGCGGTCGAGCGAACACCGAGGCTGCGGCCCAAGATTGGAAACTGACCATCCGCGGGGATGTCATGTGAGCGTCTGGAGCAACCGCCTATTAGGGCAGCACTCAACGAATTTCAGTTATCAGAACGAGTGCAAAGACGGTGATTTTCAGGTGTCTGCCAGACTGGGCAGGAATACATTGTACAACAGCGCGGCGGGTGCCCTCCACTGATCTGGGGAATTGTAATTGCCGGCGGTGATGGCGAGGACAAAGTCAAAGCCTGGGAAGATGAACAGCCGCTGCCCACCATTGCCGAGGGCAGCGATGAAACGCTCGCCATAGGTTCCTGTCTTGTCTGTTACAGCTTCCTCGCCCAGATACCAGAGATAACCGTAATGCATTCCCGGCCAACCGATATCAACGATGGCGGCAGGTTGGAAACTTTCATCGAGCCACGATTTTGGAATGACACTGCGGCCTTGCCATTCGCCGCCCTGCAAGATCACCTGCCCGATGCGGGCCAGTGAGCGAGGCGACAGCCGTAGCCCCGATGCAGCCGACGGCTCGCCGTCTTGGCCCCGAATCCATTCCATGGCGTCAATGCCGAGGGGATCAAACAGCACCTCTTTCGCGAAGTCCGGCAAGCTCTGGCTGGTCCCTCGCTCAATGATCTTGCCAACCAGCGCAACCGCCCCGCCACTGTAAATCCAGCCCCTTCCCGGTTTGGCAAGGATCGGGCGATCCAAGATGAAGCGATAGCGGTCGGGCGCTTGCTCCATGGCGATCTCGCTATTGGCAGGATCGGTATAGGGGGCGTTTTCGTTCCATTCCATGGCCAGCGTCATGGTCAGTGCATGGCGAATGGTGATGCGCTCGCGTTCAGGATCACGGCCAAGATCAGCATATTCCGGAAACTGCGCGACGATCGGCGTGTCGAGGGCCGGCACGCGCCCTTTGGCAAGAGCTATACCGTAAAGCACACCGACGATGCTTTTAGTAACGGACCGGATGTCGTGAAGGGTTTCTGGCCCGAACTTAACATTTTCCAGCGACTCCCCCCATTTCATGTCGTCGCCGTCCATATAGCGTTCAAAGACGATACGACCGCCGCGCAATGCGACAACCCCGTGCACACCCGATAGCTTTCCGCCTTTCGCCAGATCGTCGAAACGCGTTACGGGGTCGGACTTGAATCCTGTCTCAGCTGTCGCAGCAATCTGCCAATCGGTATGCTTTCCGTCCGCGATGGCGGGTGTCGTGCTGACCATTATTGTTGCTCCCATGTACTTGAGGATGTCTCTGCGATTTGCTCGGGTGGTCATTGGCAACCTGTCAATTAAGGGGTCTGCTTTGTGATTTCTTGATAGATTTTGCTGACCTCGAACAACTTCAGCCCATCATCGCGGACGCAACGAGCTAAGGCATTCTTCAGACCGCCAGGTCCTTATTGCGAGGATCGTCGAGTTGCATTCACTCCTCGGAGGCAATACGGAAAAAACTTCGGGTGGAGTTTGGAAGCCACCATACTGAGGGATAGACTAATTGCACTGCTGGGAGGGCCGATCAGGTTGGGTCTGTTCCAATCCGTGATGGACGACAGTTAGAGCAGCAAAGCCAGCTTCATTGGCCGCACGTAAGAGGATTTCCCGAAATTGCTCCGGTGAGATGTTTCCGGTAATGGCGTCGACGCAAGCTTTCACGGCAGCCACATACTCCTCGCCGTCATCGGACGGCCAGTCCTTCATTAGGAGATGTGCTGCATCACCCAGGGTGCGCACGATTCTGCGTGTTGCTCTGTCGCGCAGAACAATCCCGACCGGCGTGAATGCCGATGATGTATTCCAGCACATTTTCCTCAACCCCAAGGCACTAATATTTCAATCCTCGTGTGCAACATACGCGCGTATTATATAATTTGGAATTGAAATTATCCTGGAGAAAGCGACCCCATCGAAGCTGTCGGGTATAAAAGAAAAGGGCGCTCTACGACACATGTCGGAGCGCCCTGAGCTGCGTCAGCCTTTGTTGCGTTGGTGGACGACCGCAGCAACACCAGTTGATTGGATTTGTAATAGATTGCAACCGGAGGCGTTTCGACCAGGTGTTTTACGACTATGTATATTTCGCCTCCACTCGATGATGTGGTGTGGCAGAATCGGTCAGAATCGGTCGTGCTGACACACCATTGAAATTGATCGCGTTCGACGGAGGAAGTTGGCATGAAGGAACAGTTCCTGCGATTGCAAGCCGTTGTTCTCGACAGCCCTTTATTGCCGGTCCTGCTGGAAAACTGGGACAAGGTTGCTCTGCCAGATTCCTGGCTAGTGGCTGGGGCGATTGCTCAAACGGTATGGAACCATGAGGCGGGGTTCCCTCTGGCTCATGGCATCAATGACATCGATATCGTCTATTTCGATGCCAATGATCTCTCCGAGGACACCGAAGCGGAACACGCAGCTCGAATACGTAGCGCCTTTTCCGAACTGGGTGTTTGGATCGATGTGAAAAATGAGGCAAGGGTTCACCTCTGGTACGAGGCGAAATTCGGCTTTCCGCTCAAACCATACCTGTCGACCGTCGATGCTATAGCGACGTTTCCGACGACGGCCACGGCCGTTGGCCTTCGTCCCGACACTGGCAGCCTGGAGTTTTGTGCTCCCTTCGGCCTTTCTGATCTCCTTGAGGGTATTGTCCGTCCGAACAAGAGCCAGATCAGACAGGAGATTTACGAGCAGAAGGTCAACCGATGGATCAAAATATGGCCGAAGCTCCGTGTTGTGCCTTGGGTTGAGGAAGAAGGATGAGGAGCGGTTCTGTGTCGGTGCCGAGCCAGCTTCGCCGGAAGGACCCGGCTCGGCGATGTTGCGTTTTATACGCCGAGGTCGCCGATCTGTATCGTTTCGAGTTCCTTCGGCATGATGCATCCTCAATGAAGGGCAGTTGCCGTGATCCGAACTAAGGTCGATACGTGGCAGGAAACCATAGAGAGGTTGCTCAGCGCGCCGTTTCGTTCGAAGATTGGAGTCCGAAACCGCCGCGTATCGGTCACATAACGCTATTCAGGTTCTCTGCGGAAGAATGGCTGTGGGTACCAAACATCGACGCCGAGTTGTTGCCCATCGAACTTAAAGTAAAAACGCTCCATGGCACGGCACATTCGGCAAATTGATTGTGGACACCCAGAGAGGGCGTGCACGGAGAAGAAGTTTATGTTTGCAACGCAACAGCGCAAATCGACCTTCGCGACGCAAACTCGATATAGCGCTCCGATTATCTCGACGGAGAACATTGGATGTCCCACCAGACCATCATATTAAGTGCAGGGTTGGAGGACAAGGCGACAATCGCTAACCTGCAGCTCTATCTATATGACATGACAGCTGATTTACCATTTCCAGTTGGGCGTAACGGCAGGTTCGAATACGACTACCTGGATCGGTTCTGGCAGCATCCATATCTGATACTGCATGATGATGAACTGGCTGGTTTCGCCCTCGTCATAGACCGAAGTCCAGTCACGGGAAGTGCCGAAAGGCACTTCATCGCGGAGTTCTTCGTGCTTAAGGCGTATCGAGGGAGGGGAGTTGGGAGGAGAGCGTTTCAAGAAATTGTCCACAACCATCCTGGTGCGTGGCAGATCGGCGTCATTGAAAAGAACGTTGGAGCGAGTGTGTTCTGGAAGCAGGTGACGCGGCCCTACCAACCTACATTCTACTCACATGGTTTCGATGGTGAGGATTGGCTGATCTATGAGTTTGCTTCGGCCAAATCTCAGCCCGATGCGTTACCACATTCGGCCTAACAGACTTGGGCCACTCCAGGGAGGAAATCCTCGAAATTCTACGCCTGGAGTTCGAAAAGCCACGCGGCCACGGCCAGAGACATTTCGATCCTTGAAGACGATGTCGGAATAGGCAGTCGCTTGCCAAGCATGACATCTGCGAAGACAGGGGCGAGGCCCCGACGGTTCGATCAAGCGAAATTCGACTATCGCTGGACGATCACCTGGGTCCCCGGTTGCACCATCTCGTAAAGCTCCTCGACGTCTTCGCGATACATCCGAAAGCATCCGCTCGATGCATTGGTGCCGATAGAGGAGGGATCGTTGGTGCCGTGGATGCGGAGCAAGCCGTCGGCAAGGTAGATCGCTCGGGTACCGAGGGGGTTTGAGGGACCTGGCCCTACGACGGTTGGTAACCTTGGATTTTTCTGTCGCATGCTTGCAGTTGGCCGCCATTCGGGATGCTCGCGCTTGGATACAACCCGCGTCGACCCGTACCATTGTTTGCCTTCGCGCCCGACTGCGATGGGATAAGCAAACTGTTCACCCCATGCCGTCGTGTAGACAAGCGTGTGCTCGCGTGTCGCGATCACGATCATCCCCCGTGCGCTCGGTGTCGCCCGTCGCCTGCGCTCACGCGAGGGTTCCTGGTATCGAGGCGTTGGCTCGTAGTAAGGAGGAGGAGGCGGATAGGGACTATATGGATCGTCATAATAGTAGCCGCCGTAGTCGTCGTAGCCATCGTCCGGCCGGTACTCTTGGGCTTGAGCGTTAAAGACCGTCAGCAAAAGGGCCGCTGCGAGTGCCAGCAATCTCATTTTATGCCATCCGCTTGTTATACAAGCATGATTGGGCGGAATTTCTGTGGCGGCACTATGGCAGGAAAACGCTATGAGCGGTCATTGTGCCAGCCCCCGTTTGATTTAGACTAACTGCATTGATCGGTTCGTAATCGAGGTAATGATGACTTGCTTGGAAGGCCCAAGCTTGCGGCTACGGCCCGCTTCGCCTGACGATGCCGCAGCCCGATTTTCCCTGGGAAACAACTCCGACATTGTGAGGATGTTCGGCGTGAGCCATTCCGACACGAAACCTATGACAATGGATGCCGCGAAAGCGTGGGCTCACGGCCACGCGACCAACCCTTACGCTTGGATTATTGAACTCGCGGGACGGCTGATAGGAGAAATCAAACTCCACGGCATTCATGCGCAGGATCGCCGAGCATCAATGGCAATCGCAATCTATGATCCCATGCAGCTTGGAAAGGGACATGGAAGCGAGGCAATCCGCCTGCTTTTGCACCACGCCTTCGCGGAGCTGAATTTCCACCGCATTGGCATAAGGGTCCTTGCCTACAATGAGCGAGCAATCAGGGCCTACCAGAAGTGTGGCTTTGTGATCGAGGGACGGGAGCGAGAAACAGCCTTCGTAGACGGTCTATGGCATGACGACCTAATGATGGGCATACTTTCCAGAGAATTTCAGGCGTAGTCCTCGCCGAAGATGTCGGATTCCTGCCGAAACTTAGCCTGATTTGGGCACATCTCTGCCTGGCGGCATTCAGGCGGTTTCTCCTGATGTTACGATCCGCCGAGCAAAATGGGATTGCTCGATCATTGGCAGGAAGCGTTAGGCTCGACTGAAAGGAATAGCGCCTAGAAGATGTGCTCAAGACGACGGGCAATGTAAAGATGAGTTTCGTAATCCACGTCGAACTCTCCCCCTTGACCGTCTACCGCATTCGCAATTTCGACGAGCAATTCTTCGCGTATTGCTCGACTGAGCATCCGAACATCTGATCGCGTGCGTAGGAAATTAATATAGCTCGATGTTGTGTGCTGCCTACTCCACGAATAGCACCGATGCTCAACTGGACCGAACAATTTCGACTCGTCAAACCAGCCTTTGAAGGGGCCACTTGGGAGGTACCCCGCTTCAGGTGGTGCTCCCCAGGCACCCGTGTGACGCAGGAATATTCCTTTGAACTGTTCAAGTAAGGATGTGGGCAGTCGTACAGGGACATGTCCGAAGACTGCTAATGATCCGTGTGGCGAAAGCACTTCGGCGGCTTTTGCGAACCGCACTTCCGGGGAAACCCAGTGCCACGACTGTGCTGCAATTATCAGCTGGAAGACGGCCTTGCTGGCAGGCCACGCCTCGAATGTTGCCTCGACGAGTTCAACGTTGGTAAAATTCGCCAAGGTCTGATGTGCAGTGCGGACCATTTCAGGTCCGGGATCAAGGGCAAGAATCTGCAAATCCCGGGTCGCGAAACTCTTCGTTGCCTGACCCGTTCCGCAGCCGACTTCGAGAACGCTGTCGTTTGGTTTCAGCTTAGCGTACGAGACAATATCGTCGATGAGAGCGTCGGGGTAGTCGGGGCGCGAAGCGTTGTATACGCTCGCTACCTGATCGAATGTAAAGCGCTGTTCCATGAATGACCCCGTCTGGCGGTGATAAGATACCATAAGTGCCAATTGAGGACCGCGTTTTACAAGTCGCAAAAATCTGCCCCCCGAGATCAATGAGTGCGAAAGAGGTTTCATGAAGGTGTTTCCGTTGCGATCCGTCGAACAAGTGGGATTATTCGATCAATGACAGCGATCATTACGCTCGGGCTTTTCCATGGAGTTTGATCTCCGTGGCCTGAGTGATGATTGCCGAGCTGGATTTTGGCTAGGCGTTGACCGCGCGGCCGAGAAATTCCGTGATATCGGCCCGGACGTTGGGCCTTCGGTCTATGTGATCCGCTTATTCCACGAAATGCGCAACATTCAGGGCGAGGGTGGCGACAAACAGGTTCCCCCAATCGATCTCGATGAAATCTGGTTTGACGATGACACAAAGACGGCCTGAGCATCCGCGAGAGGGTATGCGGCCCCTTCGGATGCTTTGAATTTGATGCCGCCGCCACCCTGGCAGCACCTTGGATTTAGCTGCTGCGCGAACTTCGCTGCCGTTGCATCCGTACTGTTCATCGCCTTGCCAGCATTGGCAAGATCAAGCCCCATTCTGTCTCTTGAGGCGGTCCAGACGGCTCGAATCCCAACTTCTTGTAGACGGCTATCGCCCGTTCATTGTCTGGATGCGGATCGGTCGCGATCACAGGTACGCCCTCATCGAAAAGAGCCTGCATCCTCTTTGCGATAAACGCTGAACCATGTCCAACGCCGACCATTTCGGGGTCTCCGATATATTGATCAATTCCGCGCGACCCTTGGGGGAGGCCGGCAAAATGGTGGTCTTCCCATCCGTGTACCGTGTAGTCCTGCATGAACGCAAAGGGGCGTTCGTTCATGGAAATGATCCAGCGAGCCACCCTAGAATCAGCAAGTTTTGTTTCGCTGTATGGCTCATCAGAGCCCCACCATTCCATGACATGTGGATTCGACCGCCACGCTTTCAGTAAAGCGAGATCATCCAGGGTTGCTTTGCGAAATTCGTACGGATGGGTCCCCAACATTCGATCATTCTAGCAAAGTCTGTGATGGTGGGTACGGGCCAACATCAACCTCTAGTCACGTTGCGGCTCCGAGTGGTAGTTCCACCGGCAACGAGAAGACGAATCCAGAGATGGTCCCTTGATCAAATCGCACACTCATCGTCGAGCAGGTAAATCCCAAACCCAGTTGAGATCGTTGAGGGCAGCCGCCGTATGGCATTCAACAGTCGGCAGGCCGGATTCATGAAGAGCCTTCGCATACTTGACACTGCTGTTGCGGGTTTTCAGAAGAATCCAGCGAACCATCTCCCAACCGATGCTGTCTTTGGCACCTTCGAGATGTCCCGCACGGTCCGAGTTGATGAGGGTGCGCTTCCCCGAGAACCACGATGCGCTCGCCAAGGGGATGCAAAGGCACATAGGGACACTTGTCGGGAAACCAAAGTATCTCCCTTTGGTGGAAATATGCCAAGCTGTCAACGTTGACACTGTGGAGGTCGGGTGGGACTGATGGAAAGCGAAATTCCCTTGAACGGTGGCCGTGTGACCAAAGATGTCGTGCGTGTTGGCGATACTGTTCGACGTCCGCCGACGTTCAACTCGCCATTCGTCCACAAACTTCTGGAGCACCTTGCGGCTTCGGGTTTTGATGCTGCCCCGCGCTCAAGCGGTTGTGACGAATTCGGGCGCGACATTTTCACCTACATCGACGGTGACGTGCCAAGGGACCTGTCCTGGCACGGTGACGATGTCCTGATCGGAGCCGCGCGGTTGATACGCCGATATCACGATGCGACGGAGGGCCTTGTTGCATCGCTCCCTGCGCGGGCGGTTGGACTTGAGGTGGTTTGCCATAACGACTTGTCTCCCTGCAATTTCGTGTTTGGTTCGGGACAGCCGCTGGCAATCATTGACTTCGACAGCGCATCACCTGGACCTCGCCTACACGATCTGGGCTACGCGGCATGGATGTGGCTCGATCTCGGTGATGACGATATCGAGCCTGATCTGCAACGACGCCGGTTGACCATGTTCTGCGGGGCCTATGATGAAAATGTGGATTTGCCGGGTGTTGTCGATTTTATCTTGCTTCGCCAACGGATTCTCATTGCTCAAGGGCGACGCGTTGGTGATGCGACTATGGAACGCTGGGCGGACGATTGCCTCCAATGGACCATCAGGAACCTCTACAATGCATTCGACACATCGGACATCAATCGCGGTACTGGCCAGTAACGGCTACCGGAAACGTCTGGTCGAGCGCACACGCCCGTGCGAAGCAGGCGATTTCGTCAATTGGATTTGCACCGACAGATGAATTCCCGTTAAAATTATCGAAATCGATATGACCGCGAATGTTCGGGAGGCGCAATGGATTCTATCAACCCATCAACCGCCTTCGAGCGGGTTCTCATCATGGGAAACGGCGGCTCCGGCAAGACGTGGCTCGCCCGCCGCATCGGCGAACAGCTTCACCATCCTATCATCCACCTCGACGATATCCATTGGGAGCCGGGTCGGTACGGGATTGCTCGCGACAGGACGCTCAGAGACGAGATGGTCACGGCTGCAGCTAACGACGACCGCTGGATCATGGAAGGGGTCTACGGCCAGCTGGTGAACCTGGTTCTGAACCGCGCGACAGCGTTGATCTGGATTGATCTGCCCGAAGAAGCTTGCATCGCAAATGTCAAAGAAAGGGGCATTCAGGGCGGCGAGACCCAGACGCAGTTCGATGGGCTCGTAACGTGGGTGGCGGGATATCGGACGAGAAGGAATAACTGGAACTCATTCGAGGCGCACGCTCGTCTCTTCTCCGCATTTCCCCTCCCAAAATTCCTACTATCAAGCCGTGATGCGGTTACTGAATTTGCTGATCGGCTGTTCATGGATATCGGAGCCGCCGATAAATGAACCGAGCTTTTCAACCGGCGAACGGCGAGACGGGTTGATGCTCGTCAAGGTGTCGAGGACCCGGACGGGAATCGTATCGATGTAGGCCAAGTGATCTAAGGCCGCTTTCCGAGGCCGGGCGGAATGGCTTCTGTCCGGCGTCGCGAAACTCCCACAGACCGTCCCGAAAACTCCGATGAGTAATCGCCAGGCACAGGGGAGTTGGCCAATCTGAAGGCACTTGCATCCGCGATTGATATACCTGTCATCAATGCGCGGACCCGATCAAATCATCCATGCGAAACGCTGGGCGACTTGGCGTTCGTGAGAAGCGTGCGCGGAACCTTGGAAGGACTGAAAGTTGTCGGCATCGCGCCTGATGCCAATATTCTCCGGTCGTGGGTCGAAGCCTCGGAGTCTTTGCCGATAAGGGTTACGCAGGTTTATCCGGAGCGATGGCATATTGCCGATCCCGCACTGCTCAACGCGAACTTCACGACAAGCACCAATATCAAGGCTGTCTTTGATGCTGACGTGATTATAACAGATTCCTGGCCGAATGAGGAACAGGAGAACCGGCTTCTTCCATACAGGTGTCAGCCAGTCTTTTGGACAAGGCACAAAATAACGCGATCTTCCTGCCGTGCCCACCGGTCGCCAGAGGACGGGAGGTAACGGCGGATGCGATGCTGCACCAGGCTTGCCAAAGCCGACCAGCGAAAGCGTTCTTGCTGCATGCTCAGAACGCGCGACAGGTCGGCTACGATCCGCTTCAGCTTGGCGTTCTCCTCTTCGAGCTGTCGCAATCGCTTCATCTCCGAAGGCATCAGCCCCGCGTATTTTTTGCGCCAGTTGTAGAAGGTCGCATCGGAAATCCCTGCCTTGCGGCAGACCTCACCGATCGGCGTCCCATCCTCCGCCTGCTTCAAAACGAATGCGATCTGCGCTTCCGAAAACTTTGAGGCCTTCATCGAATTCTCCTCTTCTTCCCAACAGGGATCATAAGTGGAAAATTCCAGGTCCGAATGGCCTAATTTAACGGGGGCACGTCACTAAGCCTGACTTTCAAGTACCCATTTCTCTATCGTTACGACGACATCTATGAAATGCTACGTCTACTTGTCGTTCAGATCGGCGATGATACCGCAGACGATTTCAGGAACCGAGACCTGGAAGTCACGAAGGCTTTGCTCAGGACCCTATGGAACATGAGGCACGACGAGGCCCATTGGTTTACCTTCACCCAAGCCGGACCCGGCACCAAGATTTGGGAACCTGAAATGATCGGGAAAGCCGCTGGGCGTGGTGACGCAGGAAGGTATCGCGAATGGCAGTGACAGGAAACGCGATCAGCTTATTTTGTGCGGTGGCGCTTGGCCTAGTGTGCGCAGCTATAGTTTGCTTCGCAATGTTTTCAATCATGATCCAGGCACCTGTCTCCAACCCGTTCGTCTGGTGGAGCTTGACTAGCTACACGGGGTTTGCCGCGGTCTTTGGTTCCATTTTCCTGCTCACGTTTTGCATGCTGATGCGCCTCTACGTCTTTGCCTTGCGTCGCGCGCGGCAGGACTGAGCGTAGCGGGGCCCGGACTAGAATCCATCCAACTCGACGGCTGACCGAAATATCAGCCCTCTATGCGGTCCCAGTTCGAAAAATCTGGAGCGAAACGCCGTGGCTCTATAGAAAAGCCATTGTCGCGGTCATGCGTGATGACGACGTAGCTTCCGTCATTTACGGCATAAAATTGGAATGCAAGGGGCTCTTGAGGCACAAGTGCGCCCGGGTGGAGTTTCGAAACGACGGAGGTTAATGGCCAGGGCTTTTGCCGCTCGTTAGCTTCGCAGCGAGATTGCGCGGTGACGACCGGCGACTGGCGCAGATGCCAGGCAGCTTCAGTGATGTGGGAGTAACCTGTCGAAAAAACGAGCGAGGCCTGAACGCCCTGGCATTCAGGCCTCCTTTTAGCTCAGTTCACAGAGAACATGATGCTTCCGTCGGCTGCTTGCTCGGCATCGATGATATCCTTGACGTCGACACCGCGCTTGCGCAGCCGGTCGACCAGGTCCTTATTGGAGTTAATGGAAGCCTGAATGTGCTGGATGCCCTGCGGGCTACGAGGTGCGTCCGCATCAACGCCGGTGGTGGCATCGAACTTGTCGCCATCGTAGTTTTCCAGATAGCGGACGGCGAACGGCTTGTTGTAGGTCTGCAGCGTCTTTTCGATTTCCGGTCCACCGTTCATCGTCAGTGAATCGGCGTGGCTGATGCCGGCGAAGCCGATGGTGGACATGGCGAGGATCAGGCCGAAGTTTGCAAGGCGGTTCATGTTCGTTCCTTCCTGTTTTGATGGTTGCGCAGCTGTGGAGCTATCGCTCCCCTCTGCTTGGGCGCTGTGTTCAAATCACCTTTGTCAGTGACGGCCTAACCATACAAATCTCAGTATTTTTCTAAATAGAACCTTGGTATTTTTCAGCATATACTTTGTTATAGGTTGTCTTTACTTTATAGTTTCCGCATTATCTGCAATTATTCCTATTGAGGTCGGCTCAATTCCTCGAGAAGGAAAACGAAAGACTCGTACGGTCGTCCGGTGGCGTGGCGTAGCCCCATCTCGCAGGTTCGGTTGGACGTGATGTACGCCGAGGCGGGCACGGCATCGACGCCGGCCTTTTCTTCCCGGGTCGCCGATCTGACGATCTCCGGATGGAGAAGCCCGCGGTCGCCAGCCGTCCCGCAACACGTTGTTCCGATGGGCACGAACACGTCATCTGCAAGTGCATTGCCGATTTCTCGGAGGGTCTTGTTGAGACCCAGATGGGTCATCGAACAGGTCGGATGCATCGCCACTCGCTCGACTTTCCCCGTGATGTTGAGGTTGGGAAGTAGGTCGTGGCACCAGGAGATCACGTCGATGAACTTGAGCTTGCTGTGGCGCACTTTCCGATTGTCATCCAGATATAGGCCGACGTCCTCGGCGATGCCCAGCGTGCAGGAGGCGGCATCGATCACGATCGGCAGCCTTCCTTCATCGCTCCACTTCCACATCGCGTCGGAGATCGAAGCAGCCATGAACGAATGTGCCTTGTGATAGCCCTTTGAGCTAAACGGGGTTGAGCAGCAAAGTCCGGCGACATCGGGTGGTATCCACAAAGGGCGTCCGGCGCGCTTCGACAAGAGCACGATGGTCTCCGGTAACGATGGCTGCTGATGTTTGTCGGGATCGCGGCCGAACATCCTGTTGATGCAGGCCGGGAAGTACACGGCGGAGGCATTGCTCAAGCTAGTCTCCGGAAGGGTACTAGGGGCAGGAAGAGGCATGGGTCCGGGGACAGCCGGCATCAAGTCGTTCGCCACCACCGCGCGAGCCACGGCGGTAACCCCCCTGAGCGTTCGCGCTCCCATGAGCCGCGTGGCGATATCCGCTGCCTCCAGTCCCGTACGAGCGAGCTTTTCGACCGTCTTCCAGCGTTTCGCAACCGAAAGAGCAATCTCCTCGTCTTTTGCGCTACGCTGTTTGTGGCGAAATTCACGCATGAGCGCGCCGGTATTGATTTCGATCGGGCAGGGTATCGCGCATGTGCCGTCGCCTGCACAGGTCTCTACACAACTGTATTCGTATTCGCGCTGCAGTTCTTTGAGGACTTCCGAGCCCTCCGGCTGTCGCGCCATTTCCCGCCGCAGCGCGATGCGCTGGCGCGGAGTGGTCGTGACGTTCCTGCTTGGACAGACGGGCTCGCAGAAGCCGCACTCGATGCATTGCGTCGCGTTTCGGACGTTTTCGATGGCCGGGATTGATTTCAGGGACTTGAGATGAATCCCGTCGTCCTTGGTAAGGATGACGTTCGGCGCGAGGATGCCTTTTGGGTCGGCCAGCCTCTTGATCCGCCACATCATGTCAGTGGCCTTCTTGCCCCATTCCTGCTCGACGAAGGGGGCCATGTTCAGACCGGTTCCGTGTTCAGCTTTGAGTGACCCGTCGTATTTATTGACGATGAGGTCCACCAGCTCCGTCATGAATGCCGCATATCGCTCGCGGCCCTCCGCTTCCTCGAGGTTGGCAACAAGGTTGAAATGGAGATTGCCATGGGCCGCATGACCCGCAACGCCTTGGCCAAAGCCGTGCTTTTCCATAAGGGCCTGCAGATCGTGGGCCCCTTCGGCTAGGCGCTCCGGTGGAAAGCAAACATCCTCGGTGATCAGCATCGCTCCCTGGGGACGCTGCTTGCCAACCAGTCCAAGCAGGCCTTCGCGGACGTGCCAGGCAAGCTCGACCGCCTCCGCGACGCTCGTGAACGTAAGCGGGCTGATGAGCTTCCTGTCGGCAACAAGCGCAGCGACCTGGCTTTGCAGGATTGCCAGAGCGGTGTCGTCTTCCGCGCCGAATTCAACGAGAAGGGCGGCCGCCTTTGGGTCGAGCGTCGTCCAGTATGCCGGCGTGCCGGGAAATGCGTTGCCGGCCGCGACGAGTGCTGGAGCAACCATCAGTTCGACGGCGGCCGCGCCAAGTGCAACCAGGTTCGGAACGATGCTGACGGCCTCGTCGATCGTCGCAAATGGCAGCCACGCTACAGACGTGACCGCGGGGACGGGGATCGTCGACAAAACCGCCTCGGCGATGAAGCCCAATGTTCCCTCGGAGCCGACGAGAAGGCGGCGATATATCGCTAGGGGAGTGCTTTCGTCGAGGAGGGCGGCCATGTGGTAGCCGTGGGTATTGCGGATCGAATACTTCTTCCGCAGCCGTTCGGCCAGCTTGGTGTCTTCGAGAAGTTCGGCGCGCAGATCGAGCAGCCCTTTCGCAAACTCCGGCTCCAGTTCCGCAAATCTAGCTTCCGCATCGGGGGCCGCGGTATCGAACACGTTGCCGGATGGCGTGAGGATCGTCATGGATTCGACGGTGTGGTAGGCGTCGCGTTCCAGAGTGCACCGCATGCCGCCTGAGTTATTCGCGATGACGCCGCCCAAGGTGCAGGCTGCCTCACTTGCCGGGTCTGGCCCGAGTTTGCGGCCGTACTTGTGGAGCATCGCATTGGCGTGCGAAAGAATGAGGCCGGGCTTGGCACGGAACCTTTTGCCGTTGTCGAGGACTGCGCCTCCGTACCAATGTCGACGAACGTCGACCAAGATGTCATCCGATTGGGACTGACCGTTGAGGCTCGTGCCGCCGGCACGAAAAGTCGCGTGGTGACCGGTCTCCCGACAGAAAGTGAACAGGTTGGCCATTTCCTCGACGTTGCGAGGCATCACGACTACCTGCGGGATGAGACGATACGGGCTGGCATCGGATGCGTACCGGACGAGGTCAATCAGACGATCGAACACCCTGTCTCTTCCGAGAAGATTGACCAGGCCCTGTTTGAGGCGGTCGGGTGTTCCCGCGGCCAGGGATTGGGGGACGGCGTCCTTTTGACTGGGGCCTTCGGGTCGACCGAAAAGTGCTGCGTCCGCTTCAAAGAGTTTTCCCATGCGAGCCTTGCCCCTGGCTTGGTGTTGGACGGGTCTCCGCACAGCTGCCCGTGCGGGTCGGTTCCCCAAGAGGTTTCCGGGAACAGTTGCGGGAGGATCGGCCCGTCTATTCGGCTTCGCCAGTTTAGAGATGCATAAAGGTGTAAAGCGCCGAATGGAGGCCGTTGACGTCGAGCACTACTGACGCAACGCGCCTGCTATCCAGGCACGAACGCCCGCCACGCTCCTGAAGTCGGAAAGCGATCGGGCTGGAATTGCAGGGTAGGCGGCGGCTGCCATGTCTCTCAGTGCCCAGCCAGGGCCGAGTTCAAGGAACGTATCAACGGGAACAGCGTCTCAAGGCTGACCAATGGCATGGATAAACTTGCCGCGCCTCTGCTCCGCTATCGACGCAAGCTTCGAGGTTGTCTGCCCACATGACCGTTTGAGAGATTTGGGCCGTTGGCGAAATTGCCGCGTGGGGCGTGTCGGGTGTCCTCAGGCCAACTCACGATCTGAGCCTAGTCGCACGCCGCGCCGAGCTATGACCGCCGACAGCTCTCCGGGTGACGGGCTTTCATCCGGGGGTTGTCGCTTGTTCAGATGCGGGAACTCTGCGGAAAAGCAGGGTGCGAAATCGCCATTATCAACCCCGACAAAGCGTGTAGTTGGTGGCCACCGCAACGGGCTCGAAGCCATTGAGAGCGATGCAAAGTCGGCAGGCGCGGCACGAATCCTACCTATCCCGGTAGACGTCGCATCCCATACATCTGTGCTGACGACAGCTTCAAAGAAATTTCGGGCGGCGTTGGCCGAAGGCATTGCGACATTTCCACCGCCCAATTCATATCGTCTCATCAGCGGTAGCTATAACCCGCGCAAACGACTCGGCGGGGAAGGCTATCGCGTAACCCGCCGAACAGCATCGTGGCGATCCGAGCGGACTGCGGGCCAGAGTAGGCATAGTCCAATCGCGTCGCGACGCCTCTTTCGAAGAGATCGAGGTGTTCTGGTAGAACGACTCCCGACTGGACCAAGTGCAGGTCGTTGACCCGTTCGATGTCGACAGCCAGGAGAGCCGAACTCAGCAGGCCTGCTTTTGATTGTCGCCTTCCAAGCAGACACGATCGCCCTTGCGAACAATAGCTTCGAGAAGCTTCGTTGCGTCGCCCGCATTGACAACCCTGCCTTTCGACAGTTTGCGACCGGCTTCGATACGGCTGTCCCGTGCATCGCGGTTCTGATGCCACTGCATAATACGCTCCTGGTTTGCTCGGCAGATATTCGGTCGTGATCGACGCGCCGGGCGGGCGCAAGGAGGGCTGTCGCGTTCGAAGCCCTCCAGCATAGGTTTCCGCTATTTCTTGGCGACCGCTTCTGCCTCGACCTTGCGTGCCGCCTCGGCGATCACCTCTGCGACTTCCTTGGGATGGGACTCATAGACGGAGTGGCTCGCGCCCTTGATTTCGATGGTGTGGCTCTTGGCGCGTTGGTAATACCACCGCTCCAGGTCCGGATTGATGATCTGGTCGTTGCCCGCAACGATCGCCCAACTAGGCTTCGTTTTCCATGCCGCTTCAGTCAACGGCTGGGTGAAGACCTCGGCGGATGCCAGGACCTGCGACTTGGCGGCGAAAACAGCCTGCTCCTTGGGCAGGTCCGGAGCGAACAGCTTCGGGAATTGCTCTGGGTCGAGGTAGGTGTAGCCGTCCGGGGTCTTCTTAATCGCGCCTGGCGTCTTGGCGAGGATGCTGGGCGTCTTCTTGCCCAGCGATCCTTCATCCTCGCCGACATCCGGCGCATGGGCAGCAACGTAGACCAGTCCGACGACCGAGGGATGTACGCCTGCCTGGGTGATGATGGACCCGCCATAGCTGTGGCCGACCAAAAGCGTCGGGCCGTCCTGCATGTCGAGAACCCGCTTTGTCGCAGCGACGTCATCGGTGAACGAAGTTTCGGGTTCCTGGACCATCGAAACGTGAAATCCTTTCTTGGACAGGATTTCGTAGATCGGCTTCCAGCCGGAACCGTCGACCCAAGCGCCATGCACGAGGACGATGTTTTTCACCGGTTCGGCAGCTGCGGGCGTTGCCATCGATGCGAGGGGAAGGAGAGCGGAAAGAGCAAGGCATGCGGTCGCGTATCTCATAATCAAGTTTCCTTCGTTGCTGCTGCGAAAGGCTGTCGCCGTTCAGGTTTTGAATCGAGTCTAACGTTGCCAAATCATGCAAATCCCCACGCGGACGCCACGTCGATCACGCCATGGCCGAGCGTTCGGAATGTTCCGTGGAACCGTGGATGGGCTCCCAAATTATGCTTGGTTGTGAGGTGGCTGAGCAATGCTGTAGCCGGCTGCGACTTGAAACCACATCAAGGTATAGGTGGAGGTCACACTCAGTATCAGGGTTCGAGGGGGAGCCCCGCGAAAACGTTGTGATTGTTCAAATCAGCGACTGGAAGGCATGGGCGAACGGGGATTTTCTCAAGTGCGGCGTTCAGTGAACATGAAGCGATCGTGGCAGCGGCGTCGCGAAGGCGATAGTATCCGCAGCTGGTTAGAGGAATCGATCGGCGCAACAGCAACGATAGGAACCTATCCACTGAGTGAGATTGACGGTTCCAACCAACCGCCCTCTTCTTCCCATCGTTAACGCGATCGGGTCACCCTCTCCACTTTCACGTTTCCGCGGATCGCGTTCGAGTACGGACAAATGGCGTCCGCCCTGGCGACCAGCTCGTTGATTAAACCCGGTTCGACGCCCGAGATGGAAATGTTGAGGGTTACCGACAGGGCGAAGGTCTTCATCTCTGTCATACTGAGGCCTACCTCACCGACGACTTCGATATCGTCATCGGGAATGTGATGGCCGGCCTCCCGGGCGGCGCGAAAGAGGGCATTCTCGAAGCATGCGGCGTATCCGCCCGCGAAAAGCTGTTCGGGATTCGTCGCACCGCCTTTTCCACCGAGTGCGGTGGGCATTTCCAGCTTGAGATCGAGAATGCCGTCGTCGCTCTTGATCCTACCGTGACGCCCGCCCGATGCGGTCACCCGTGCTGTGTACAGACTGTCCATGACTTCTCCTATTCATTCGACCCTATTGCCGCGAGCGGCAGGGCCACGAAAAACGTTGCGCCGCCGAGTGAATTGACTTCGGCCCAGATTCTTCCTTCGTGAGCTTCGATGATCGATCGGCAGATCGCCAAACCCATCCCGATGCCGTGCTGCTTCGTTGTATGGAAAGGCTTGAAGAACACCTCTCCGTCACCAGCAAAACCTGGGCCGTTATCATGGCACGAAATCTCGACGTGATCCGCTTTTCGGCTTGCGCAGACCCGCACGGACCGGGTTTCGGTATCGTGTTGGGCCAGAGCCTGGACCGCGTTGATCATCAAGTTGATGATCACCTGCTGTAATTGAATGGCGTCTCCGTAAATCTTCCCGAGGTTATCATCGGCCTCGACCGATAACTGCACGCGGCTCCGGTGTGCTATCGCCTCGATGTATGATGCCGACCCGGAGAGCAGGGCGTGGCAGTCGATCTCCTCGAACTCGGCGTTGCCTTTTTCGAAGAGCGTTCTTACCCGGCCGACGGTATCGCTGGCGAGGCGCGCGTAGCTGATCATTCGTTTGGCGATGACGGTCATCTTTTCGATGTCCGGCACATCCCGCTCCACCCACCGCAACAGAGCCGCTCCGCTCGTCACCAACGCCCCGAGCGGCTGGTTGACCTCATGCGCGATCGAGGCGGCAAGCTCACCGGCCGTTGCGATCCGTGATACGTGGGCGATTTCAATTTCGCTCTGCTTGAGCTTTTCAGCGTTCCTTACGGCTTCGGTGACGTCCATGATGACAGCGGTGTACCGGACGCTGCCGGGTCCGTTTCTCTGGCCAAGCACGCGGAGGTATTT
Organism: Rhizobium sp. KNZ14-9A; assembly: GCF_056755015.1. Lineage (NCBI taxonomy): Bacteria > Pseudomonadati > Pseudomonadota > Alphaproteobacteria > Hyphomicrobiales > Rhizobiaceae > Rhizobium > Rhizobium sp. KNZ14-9A. Next base: position 858,215 of record NZ_JBPGXB010000004.1, on the reverse strand, counting down.
GACGCGACCGTCGTCGAATCTAATACGGAAGGTGCCCTCGATCTCCGGAGAGCCATCATGCAGTTCCTGTCGGAGCCGCTCGAGCCGCGGTAAATCCTCGTCGTGTATTCGTGATCGCAGGAGCGAGAATGACGGCTTCTTGTTCCTGTCGTACTCCAAAATCTGATAGGTTTCGTCCGACCAGAACAGCCGATCGGAATCCAACTCGAAGCCGAAGCTACCGATCTTACTGAGTTCCTGGCCTTTGCGAAGATATGCCTCGCTCACTTGGAGCCTCTTCTCGGCGTTCCGTCTCTCCTCGACATCGAATAACGCACCGTACCAGGCCACGATATTGCCCGCACGATCGTACGAGGGCGTGCCGATGCTCACGCACCACCGATACCCCATTGTCTGATTTCCGACACGTGCCTCGTAATGGCCCTCGGAACCGTTGAGCAACAGGCTACGCCAGTATGCCTCGATTCCGGCGCGGTCGTCGGGATGAACCCCGTCCCGCCATCCCCAGCCCTTGGCCTCTTCTAATTCCTGACCCCAGAACTCCAGCCAGCGACGGTTCGCATAGTCCAGGTACCCATCGGGACGGGTGCGCCAGATCATCGCTGGTATCTGTTCGAGAGTTCGCTCGAACTCCGCAGCGTTCCGGTCGCTTATTGCCTTCTGCTGGAGAGTAATGTCGGCATCCACCCCAATGAGTACGGACCCGGAGAGCGTCCGTGCATGCTGGAACACATGCCATCGAAATTTTCCATCCGCTGTCTTGATGCGGAGCAGAAGCTCATCCGGTTTGGTTGTCGACTCGATAAGGTCGAGACCTTTGAGGTCGTCAGTGTGTACGAAATCGCGCCAAGCGTGACCGAGGAGGCTATTCTCCGCCGAGCCCGTGAGCGCGCTCCAACGCCGGTTGACGTGGACGGCGCGACCGACTTCGTCAATCCGGAGGACTAAGGCGGGAAGATTATCGATGTGGTTTTTCGAAATCGTCATGCCAGCCCATCCTCGACGAGGACGTGTTCGCACGGTCCTACTTGGTCGACTAGGGAACTCGATCTGAGAGAACGTCGCTCAATCATAGCCTTCCTCTTCGACAGCTTTGCCTTTGAACAGCCAGTAGACGACGATTGTGTAGATGAGGGTGAGGGGGAAGACGAAAATGCCGGCTCCCCAGAAAAGAAAGGCGAGGCTGGAGGCAGGTGCCGCGGCATCATGCAGGGTGATGGAGAACGGAATAATGTAAGGCAGGAAGGATACCGCCAGAGTCGCGAAAGCCGAGACGAACAGGATGACCGCACCGACAAACGGCGAGGCATCGGAGCGGCGTTCGACTCCCCTCAGGATTAAGTAACATCCCAACAACCCGATTACCGGAAACAGAATGAGGCTCGGGCGCTCAATCCACCGGGACATAACTCGCAGTTCCATCACAAGGGACGCTATGAAAGCCAGGCCGACGAAGACCAGTACGGAGATAAGAAGCCTCACGAGCTGCCGGTAGGCGGCCGCCCTTAGGTCGCCCTCAGTCTTTTTCACAAGCCAGGTGGCTCCGAGAAGGGCGTAGCCTAGACACAATCCCACCCCGCAAAGAACCGAAAATGGGGTCAGCCATCCCAAAGGGGTTCCGGTGTACCGGCCGGCGTCGTTCGGAATCCCGATAACCATCGCACCGACGGCGGCTCCCTGTACAAAAGTCGCGATAATCGAGCCGGCCGAAAAACCGGCGTCCCAAAGCCATTTCTTCGTGATGCTTTTCTCGCGAAACTCGAACGCTACCCCGCGGAAGATCAATGCGCCAAGCATCAAGATCATGGGCAGGTAAAACGCACTTAGGAGGAGCGCGTAGACGACCGGAAACGCACCGAAGAGGATCGAGGCAGTCAAGACGAGCCAGGTCTCGTTTCCATCCCAGACCGGTGCGATGGAATTAAGCATCTGCTTCTTGTGTTTGGCATCGTGAACGAACCCGAAGAGGATGCCGACACCAAGGTCAAATCCGTCAAGCAGGACGTACAGAAGAAGGGTCAGAGCTAAGGCGGCGGCCCAAAATTCAACCATGTCAGTTACTCCGCAGGACTTGACGGTGTGCCAGGACTACCGCCTGTCATTGCCAGGGGACGTTTGAAGTTCGCACCGCTTCCGATGGCCTCTGCCGCCTCCGGTGGTCCGATGCGCAGAAGCCGGTACACGTAGATGACGCCCGCGATAGCGATCGTGCTGTAGATAATGGCGAAGAAGACAAAGCTCACGGCAACTTGGCCCACGGTCAGAGAGGGCGTCACCGCGTCGGCGGTCCGCAAGAGGCCATAGACCGTCCAGGGTTGCCGCCCGACTTCCGCCGTGAACCAGCCGGTCAACGTGGCGATGAACCCCAGCGGGAAGCTGAAGAACACCCCCCAGAGCAGCAGTCTTCGATTGCTCAGGCGGCGGGTGTAGATGATCCACGAGCCGTACCAAGCGAGCGCGAGCATGATCAGGCCGCATCCGACCATGATTCGGAAGGCGAAAAACGGGATAAGGACGGGCGGACGCTGATCAAGGGGAAAGCTCTTTAGACCAACCTCTTCGGACGAAAAGCTCATCGAACCAATTAAGCTGCCCAGGTAAGGGATCGCGATCTGGTAGGAGTTCGTCTCGGCCTCCTCGTCGGGCCATGCGATCAGAACTTCAGAAGCGGGCTTTTGGTTTTCCCATCGGCCCTCGATGGCAGCGAACTTGGCGGGCTGCTTGTCGTGCACGTAGTCGCCCGTGAGGTGCCCAAAAAAAATCTGGAGGGGCACCAAGAACGCGGCAAGACCGAGACCCATGCGCATCATGGCTATCCCCTCGGCGTGCAGGCGTCGCTCGATGAGATACCAAGCACCTGTCGCCGCCACACAGAAGGACGTCGTAACGTAGGCTGCCAGGATCATATGGGGAAAGCGCACCCAAACCACGGGGCTGAAGATGATGGCATGCCAATCGGTGGGCACGAAGACGAAATCCGGGCGGATTTCATAGCCAACAGGCCACTGCATCCAAGAGTTATTGACCATGATCCAGAACGAAGACAGGCTTGTTCCGAGCGTGACCATGGCGCAAGCGAAAAGGTACAGCCACGGCGGAACGCGACCCCGGCCGAACATCATCACCCCGAAAAAGCTTGCCTCGAGCGCGAACGCGGTGAAGCTTTCGTAGCCGAGGAGAGGACCTTGGATCGGCCCCGTCCTCATGGATAGTTCGCTCCAGTTTGTGCCGAACTGAAAGGCCATGACGATCCCGGTCACGACGCCGAGACCGAACGCTATCGCGAAAATCTTCAGCCAGAAGTCCGAGAGACGTTTGTAGGTATGGCGTCCGGTCGCCAGATACATCGCGTTCAAAACCGTCAGCCAGGCGGCGAGGCCGACCGTGAAGGCAGGGAAGATGATGTGAAAGGACACGGTGAATGCGAACTGGAGTCGCGATAGGAAGAGCGCGCTGATTTCCATTTTTCTAACCTCCACTATCGTGGTTGCAGGTGTCGTTTGGAGAGGTCGAACCGCTTGGGAGGGTTCGAGTGGCCTTTATTGTGAAGGGCATCGTCATCGCCAATCTCCCAGGACTGTTTCCAGCTGGCGGAGCGAGAGCGTCAACGTGCTCGAATATTGCGCTTCCCATTCGTTGGGGGGGATGTCGTCGTTGCTTGTCTGACGGATATTCCTCGCGGCGAGAGCGGATAGAAACTCCAGGTGCGGCGCGATAGCACTCAGGTCTTGGTCGGAGAAGAATATCTCGGTGCCCAAACGTTCGATCTCGGCGGCTATTATCTGGAACCGTTTGATCGTGCCGTCCTCTGTGCGCGTCCAGCCGCGCTCCAATGGAAGGCGGTACATTGCCTCGTCGAGCCGCCCGAGGGCCCGTTCGACTTCGCTGATAAAAGCTACGGCTTCGGCTTGGTTCGCCCTCAAAGTGCCGGCCAGCTTCGATAGGTTGGTCAGCGCTTTGGCTACGTCGCGACGCAGAGCTTGGTCGAGACGGACCGGCCAGATGAACGTGGCGACCAGATAGACCGCGATATTGCCGACGAGAATGCCGATGAAGCGATCTCTTGCAATCTCCATGTCCAGGCTCGGGCCGAAGCCATTCAGGATGCTCAGATAGTAGACAAGACCGATTTGGATACCGGCATAAGACATCCGCTCGCTGCCGGTCGCTAGCCACGCCGCCGGCAGGGTCCCTACGAAGATCAGGATCATAAGGCCACCGACGGAGTCGACATGGGGAACGGCGAAGACGATGGTGCCGATCCCTATCGCGGCTCCTACGAAACAGCCGCTGATGCGCAGTATCAGCTTGTGTAGCGTGTCGCCCGCCGTTCCCAACGATGCCACGTAGCACGTGATCATCGCGGTATGGATGCCCTGCCAGTTGAGGCTGGTGTAGATGATGTAGCAGACCATCGCCGCGAAGGTGGTCTTCAACGCGTATCGTTGATAGGCGGGATTGGTCAGGGCGTCTGGGACAAAAAAGGGTACTTTGGGGGATGAGATGGCTGTCTGCGCTTTCGCATCGGCTAGGCTGGCTAAGGCCTGGTGAACCGCCCGTTCAGGTGCGGACGCGTCGGCGCGCAGCTGTTGCGGTGGAGGTATGTTCTGCCCTCTGGCGAGTGCGTCCCTCGCTGCGTCCACGTCGTCGGCAATTTGGTCGCGGCCGTCACGTGGGACCAGACGATTGAAGCCGGATGCGCCAACAAGCATGTAATACGACGAGGTGATGTCGCCCGCGATCTGGTGCAGCGTGCTCGTCGGCGCGAGATGGAATTTCTTCACAAGGCCCGCTCTCTTGATCGCGGGCTCGTTCCCACCGTGCAACAGCTTGCGGAGGGCCTGCGTTGCATGAGGAGACGGTGACCTGATTGCTTGCGACGTCGCCGCAAGTCTCTCCTGCAGCGAGCGCTTGAGTAGTTGGAGGGTCGGGGTTCCCGTAGTCAGGCTAAACAACGCGACCACTCCCATCGGCATGGCCACCATTTCCCAGTAGTACCTGAGGCCTGTCGAGAAAACGTCGCCATTCGGGGAATCGTATAAAAGCGATAGTATGACGGAGATCAGCATGCCAAGGATGCTCGCCATACCGCCGAGCTGGCTGGTTGCGGCTAGAAAGAGCATGAGGAATGACACGATAGCCATGCACAGCAAGCGCAATGCCGGGGAATCAACCGTCCAACGCGATATAACGACCACGACGACGATCACTATCGCGATGAGCAGCGTAAGAACGATTGCCTCGAGAACGGTCTCGCCGCTGCCTGGCTTCATGATCAGAGTGACGAGGTAGCAGCTTACGGCTGCCTGAGGCAGTTCGAAGCTCATCGCAAAGGTCGCGACCAGGGCAGCCGCCAACGCCATCCGCCAAGTGAGCTGCAATCGGCCCGGGAATGGCTCCAGTTCGGTAAAGATCGTCCTGAAGCTACTTGTCCGGAGGAGTTCAACAGCGTTTGTCATGATTCACCACAACAGCTGCTGAGGCACCGACGCGCATCAGGTCTTCAGGTGGCTCGAGAAGTTCGATCCGCACTGGAAAGCGCTGAGTGAGCCGGACCCAATTCAAGGTCTTGGGAACGTAGGGGAGGTTGCGCGGGACATTCACCAGGTCCTCGGACGAGACGCCCCAGCCGATGCCGACAACACGGCCTCTAATTTCCACCGAGCCCTTGGACAGAGCGTAGACCTTGGCGCAAGAACCGACCTCGATCCCATCCAGTTCCGTTTCCGAGTAGGACGCCGAGGCGTACCAGATTTCCGTGTCCACAAGACTGAACACGGATTGTCCAGGCCCAACGATTTGTCCCCTCGCGGTCGAGAGGCCGACAATCCGCCCGTCGTTCAGCGCGCGGATATGTGTGTCAGCTAAATTCTGGCGTGCCATGTCAACCGCCGCCTGTCGGGATCGGACGGTCGCGTTGGCCGTGTCGAGCGTATCGACGACGACTTTGGCGGCATCCGCCTCGTCGAGGCTTTGGGTTAAGGCAAGCTGCGCGTTGTCACGGGCGCTCACGGCATCATCGACGTGCTGCTGCGTGGCCGCGCCTTTGGCCACCAGGTCCGAGTAGCGGCTGAGTGTGTCTTCTGCGAGCTTGAGATTTGCCCTAGAGCGACTGATCTGCTCGGCGGCTACCTGGGCGTTTTGCTGTTGTCCAGCGATCATCCGTCGCTGACTGTCGCGGGTCGCCTCGGCGAGCTGAAGGTCCGCTTCCGCCTGTTCCAAAGCGATCTTGTAATTCACGGGATCGAGCGCGAAGAGAACATCACCGCGATGAACGCGGTCGTCTTCCTTCACATTGATGGCGATGATCTGGCCGCCAACCTTGGGGGCCACGTCGACCGTGTTCGCGGTGATTATCGCGTCGTCGGTAAACGGCCCGGATCGGGCTCCCTGATAGTACCACCCGCCGGAGGCAGCGCATGCCACGAGGACAACGACCGCGACGGCGATGCCCTTCTTGTTGGATTTGGTAGGTGCGTAGACGGTTTGGTCCATGGTCAGCGTCCGTACAACAGGCGAGCGAAACCAAGCGCGATAGCGGCTGCCATGCCGGCGTATACGAGAAGACGAAGCGGGATTACGTCATCGACGCCAGCTCGGATCAGGATGACCCGGATGAGGATAGCCGAGATGATGCCGCCGAAAGCGCAGATCAGCCAGAAAGGGAAATACGCTCCGGCGATAGGCAGAGACGGGCTTGCGTCGAAGGCCAACGCCTTCGAACCCCATAATCCCACAGCCACGGAAGCTGATATTTTGATTCCGGCTTCTGACATAACGTACTGGTTTCCGTCGATGTTGTGGTTTGCGCTGTGGTGATGCGGGGGAGCCGATGCATCGGTCCCCCGCATTGGCCTGGCGACTAGATGTTCTCGGTCACCATCTCCCACACGTCCTGACCCTTCCCTTGAAGGATCGCCCGCGCGCTATAGACGGCCATACCGATGACAGCCTCGGGGGCCACGAAAGGGGTGGGAGGGTTGACGAGTTGCATCGGGTTGACCTTCACGTCTAGCAGCGCCGGACCTGGCTGAGCGAGCCATTCACGAACGGCTCCTTCGAGGTCCGTCGCCTTCGTGACGCTGCGCCCCCAAAGGCCCATTGCACGAGCGACGTCGCCAAAGCTCGGATTTTTCAGGTGAGTGAAGACCGGAACCAAGCCGGCGGCCTTCTGCTCGATGTCCACGAACCCGAGCTTGGAATTGTCGTACACGACCAACTTGAGCGGGAGGTTTTCCTGCACGGTGGTGAGCAGGTCGCCAAGAAGCATGCTGAGGCCGCCGTCGCCGCAAAGCGCGATGACCTGCCGGTCAGGCTGAGCTTTCTGAAGGCCCAGCGCCGACGGCATTCCCCCGGCCATAGTTCCATGAAGCATGCTCGCGAAGGTTCTGCGTTTTCCGCCGGTTTCGATGTGCCTCATCATCCAGACGGCGGGCGTGCCGTCATCGGCCGCGAACAAGGCGTCTTCCGCCGCGAGCTTGTTGATGATCTTGGTAAGATAGGTGCCTGAGATCGAATCCTTCGATGAGGGCTTCTCCGCGTCCGCGGCCTTCTTGTCTTCCTCATGCCGTTGAATGAACTCCCGCATGAATGTCTCGTCCTTGTGCAGCTCCAGGCGCGGGAGAAGTGCTTCCAGGGTCGCCTTGACCGTGCCCACCGCTCCGATCGTTACGGGATGACGTCGGCCAAGGTGGGTTGGGTCGATGTCGATCTGGATGATCTTGGCTTTGTCCGGGTAGAACTGCCGCCAGGCGAAGTCGGCACCGAGCAGAAGCAACACGTCGCAGTGAAGAACCGCCTTGTAGCCGGCCGCACCGCCGATCATGCCGGTCATGCCTACGTTGTAGGGATTGTCGTACTCGACGAAATCCTTGCCTCGGGATGTATGCGCCATAGGAGCTTTGAGCCGCGCGGCGGTAGCGATGATCGCGTCGTGGGCACCTTCGCAGCCGGAGCCCGCATAGATCGCGATGTTCTTGCTCGAGTTCAGGATTTTCGCGATTTCGTCGAGGTCATCGTCGTTTGGGCGGATGACCGGAACACGTGCATGGACACTGTAGGGCGGCTCGTGTTCCACAGCTGCATCGGCGACGTCCGCTGGAATAACGAGAACGGCGACACCGCGACGGGTGAGAGCCGCCTGGCACGCTGCGACGATCTTCCGTCGCGCTTGGTCAGGTGTCAGGATCATATCGCAGTACACACTGCAGCCCTTATACACCTCGACGAGATCGACTTCCTGAATGGACTGGAACCCCAGGTCGCTGCGAACGATCTGCGTGGCGATAAGAAGCACCGGGGCGCGGTTCCTATTCGCCTCGTAGAGCCCGTTGATAAAATGCAGGCTGCCCGGACCGCAGGTTCCTGCGCAGGCGGTCAGGCGACCCATCAGCGAAGCCTCGGCCGCCGCAGCGAACGCACCGGCTTCCTCGTGGCGCATGTGGACCCAGTTGATGTCACTCTTGTCGATTGCTTGCGCGATCAGATTCATCGTGTCGCCCACGATGCCGTAGCACGTCTTCACGCCGGCGCTTTCCAGCGTGTCGATAAGCAAATCTGCTACTTTCTTGCTCATTTGTTTCAGCCTCATCGGTTGGATTTGGTGCCGGACCCGAACGTCGAATTCGCAATTTCTGGCGTGGATGTTCGAGCCTGTTTCCTTCGAAACGGGTTGAAAGAGGTACGATCGCCAGCGTTGGTGGTTACAACTCTTGGTTCCGGCGCAAGTGGGTGTACACACACCGTTCGAACTGCTCGTACCGCTGCATGAACCGTGGTTCGAAGAACGGCAGCGACTGGCTCATGAAAAGGCCTGCCACATCTGCGGATCGGTCGATCCAATAGTGGGAGTTCAGCACACCGGCCCATCCCGCGGAGCCGGCGCTGCGCATCCCGGGGATGTCGTCCTCGTTACGAAGGAAGCCGAAGCTATGCGTTGCCCTGGAATGCGGAAATGGATCGACGTCCGCGGTTACCGGAGCGCAGGAGACCATCTTCTGGAACGACAGACCCTGCATCTGATCAGCGAACAGCCGCTCGATCGAAGAAGCGGAAAGAAGACGCTCGCCATCCAGTTCGCCATCGCTTAACAAAAACCGCATAAATCTCATGAAGTCGTACGGGGTGCTGTATAGGGCAATACCCATGCCATAGACCTCCGGGTGGGATGGCGGGTCCATGGCAATGGTCGTGAAACCTCCGTGCTCGGCGCGCATGGACGTCACGCACAGTCTGCTCCGATGGGTATCTTCCAACTCGAAGAGTGTATCGTGGAGTCCGAGCGGGTCGAAAATCTCTTCGGCACAAAACCGATCGATCCGGCGTCCGTCGATCCTCTCGACGACCAGTCCCAGCCAGTCGATGCTCGGGCCGTAGCCCCAACGTGTCCCGGGTTCCGTCATCATCGGATAGAGCATCGATTCCAGGGTGCCGTTTATGATACTCGGGTGACCGGTTTTTTTCATGTATTCGGCGACCGAGGGATTCCAGAACTCGTATTCTAGGCCGGAGGTGTGCGTTGCGAGATGTCTCACCGTCGCCTTGATCGTCGGGGTACGAAGCTTTGCTCGGGTGCCGTCGTATCCTTCGAGCACTCCGATCCGGGCGAACTCGGGGACGATCGTCTCGATGGGGGTGTCCGGGTCGAGTAGTCCCCGCTCGATAAGCATCATGATCGCGACCGCGCAAAAGGGCTTGGACATGGAGAATATCCGGAAGAACGTCCGATCGTTTGCCGGAAGTCCGGGGCCTGCTTCTCCGGCGGCTCCGGAGTACATGATGCCGTAGCGGTCGCCGACCATCCCGACAAGGAACGGCGCGTCTCGGTCTGAAACGCTTCCATCCACGATGCGCTGCAACTCGCGCGGAAGTGTATAGCCGCTGCCGAAATGCGCGGGTAAACACGCGGTAAGGTCGAGCTTTTCTGCCGATTCACTACTGGCCAACATATCCGCGCCTCCATTGCAGGTCCCGTGGTGGTCCACTTGACGAAACCGATTTTGCCTGCTCCCCACTATGGGCATTTCGCGGACTTCGGAGAGTCGTGATATGTTAATAAGTGCAAATCGGTCCACAGGAGCAATCGAGCTGTGACCAACACCGACCCCGGCGACGTCGCCCATTTCGGCCCGTTTGTCCTAAATCTTCACGAACGCATACTAACAAGGGAAGAGGAAACGATTCCGCTCGGCGCTAGGGCTATGGACATTCTGATGAACCTCGTTCTCCGAGCTGGAGAGGTGGTCAACAGGTATGATCTCATCGATCTTGTCTGGCGCGGTGTCGTCGTCGAAGACGCTAATCTACGAGCCCAGATTACCGCTCTGAGACGCGCACTTGGCGACGGACAGGACGGGCGCAGGTACATCGTCAATGTGCCGGGACAGGGATATAGTTTCGTGTCGAGTGTGGATTGGTCCACGGGCTCGATTCCCGTTCGCGACGCCACTCGATCAAGTCCGCGGCCGTCGCTGCCTACACCACTCGAGAGAGTTTTCGGCAGGGACGAAACCGTTCGTGCGTTGAGCGAGTCTCTCACGCGCAACCGGTTTGTCTCGCTGGTCGGGGCGGGCGGAGTGGGCAAGACAACCGTCGCGGTCGCGGTGGCAGACAACATACGACAGACCAATCTGGATCGCGCCGCGTTTTTCGTCGATCTGAGTTCCGTGCGGGAGGATGCGGACGTCGCGATTTCGATCGCATCGGTTTTAGGTTGTTCAGCACCTGGTTCGGACGTCGAGGCGGCGCTCATAGCCTTCTTGTCCACCCGGCAAACGCTTATCGTTCTCGATTGCTGCGAACACGTCATTTCAGCGTGCGTGAGAATGGTTGCCCTCATTATCGACCGCGCACCTGACACATGGGTTCTGGCGACCAGCCGCGAACCTCTTCGAGTTGCGGGCGAAACCGTTCACCTCTTGCCACCGCTGGAAGTTCCGGACGAAGAGGCAACAACCACTGACGCCGTACTCGCGTTCTCAGCTGCCGAACTTTTCATGGAAAGGGCGACATCTGGCGGTTACGAGGGGCCTTTGACAGACGAAGACGCCGCCGTGGTCGGTGAAATCTGCCGCAGGTTGGATGGTATCGCACTGGCAATCGAACTGGTGGCCAGCCGAGTTGGAGCCTACGGCATCAACGGAGTGTCAGAACTTCTGGCAACGGGAGCAGGCCTGCGAATTTCAGGAAGGCGTAACGCGTTGCCGCGCCATCAGACGCTCGAAGCGCTGGTCGAATGGAGCGTCGCGTTGCTTTCGCGGGAGGAGCGGGACGTTTTCGTACAACTCTCGGTTTTTGAAGGGCCATTTTCCCTCGAAGCGGGTCAAGCGGTGGCGAGTGGCGAAAGCTCGATTGAGAATGGAAGCTCGATCATCACGTCTCTGGTAGAGAAATCCCTGCTGTTCGTCACGCCGACGATCGGCGGAACGCTCTACCGCATCTTGGATACCACCCGGAGCTACGCGTTCAGAAAGCTATCCGAAAGCAGATTCGATCAAGATACCCATCGGCGGCACGCGGCCTATCTGGTGCTCTTTTTCCAGCGCCTTTCTGTGGACGCCGCGACCGAAGCTTTCCGCATTAAGTCGCTCAATTTACATCTCGGCGACCTGCGAAAAGCACTTGCGTGGAGTTTCTCGGAGGAGGGCGACTCCGCAATAGGGGTGGAACTGGCGGCGAATTCCGGCAATGTCCTGCTTCAGCTTAGTCATTTCAACGAGTGTTACGCCTGGTGTTCGCGTGCCCTCCCAAAGCTGGCCTCGGAGAAGACGGGCACCTTGGTGGAACTCAAGCTTTCCGAGGCGCTGGCGTGCTCAGCCATGTATGCCTTGGGCAACGGGGATGAGACGAAGGCTCTTCTGAAGAACGCCGCAATTCTCGCCGAGAAGCTGGAAGATGACCGGCGTCTGCTCAGGCTGTTGACGGAGCTGAATTTTCTTTATTCCAGGCGTGCGGACATCCCATCTGCGCTCAATACCGCGAGAAAAATTTCCTCCACGGCGCGGCGTGTGGGCCTGGTCGAAGACGAGATTGCTGCCGAAATCATGCTCGCGATTGCTTGCCATCATGCTGGAGACCAAATTGGTGCCCTCCAACATAGCCGAAACCGGTTACGGATGACTTTGCAAGCGCCGCCGGCCAAAATGGACCTGGTGAGCGAGGCTCGTGGTGGCTTCATGCTCGCTCGAGCGCTCTGGCTGAACGGCTATGCGGACCAAGCTCTTGCGATAGCTCGCCAAAAAATGGTGGAGACGGCAGTCCACTCACACCATGTTTCGTACTGTATCGGCCTTACTTACGCTATCCCGTTCTTCATCTGGTGCGGAAACTTCGACGAAGCTGCCGGCGCAGTCGAGAGCCTTCTGAGCCACGCGCAACAGCAAAAATTAACGGACTTCCGTTCTTTGGGCCTTGAGTTGAAGGGCAGTCTTCTCGTGGAGACGAACCGAAGTGAGGAAGCCGTGCCGCTCTTACGAGATTCATTGCGCACACTGGTTTCGACGGAGTACCATATCGTTTCGTCCGCGATCCGGTGCTCGTTGGCGAAGGCACTGTCGAATGTTGGTCGATCAGCAGAGGCAGAGCCAATGTTGGAGGAGGCTATTGCCACGACAAAAGCGTTTGGAGATTTGTTCAGCTTGCCCGATCTCCTTCGGACGCATGGCGAAGTTTTGATGAAAGCCGCGGAACCCGATCTCCAAAAGGCCGAGGCGCAGCTCACCGCCTCAATCTCGGAATCAAGACGTCAGTCCGCGATCGGGTGGGAACTCAAAGCGGCGATTCCGTTGGCGGAACTCTGGATACAGCAACTCAAACAAGACAAGGCCCATGGCTTACTAGGGTCGATCTACGCCCGGTTCACCGAAGGCTTCGATACCATGGACTTGGTCAAAGCACGCTCCCTCCTTCGTCAGCACATTGCGGTCTGACGGTCGAGGATAACGGGAAAGCGCCCGAAAGAGGAAAGCCGAGACTTGCACCGATACTGACTAGATTTTTTAAGTTTGAATAATACTGGTGCACAGGAGCACTCGAACCGTGACCAAATTCGACCCGGGAAGCATGGCGTACTTTGGTCCGTTTACCCTGAGCTTCCAAGAAAGAAGCTTGAAAAGGGAGGGCGAGATCGTGCCGCTCGGAGCACGAGCAACCGATATCCTAATGAACCTTGTCCTGCGAGCTGGCGAAGTGGTGAGTCAACGAGAACTCATTGATCTGGTCTGGCGCAACGTTGTCGTCGAAGACGCTAATCTGCGTGCTCAGCTTACGACCGTCCGGAAGGCGTTGGGGGAAAGCAGGGGAGGCAGTCAGTATATTCTGAACGTCCCGGGTCAAGGATACTCCTTCGTTGCGCCGGTGACCAACGTTAAGACGCCGGAGGTCCGTCGCGGTGTGCCGGCCTCGATCGAAAACCTGGTGGGGCGGTGTGAGACCGTTGCGGCGCTTAGCGACTTGATTGCGACAAACCGTTTCGTCAGCGTGGTAGGGGCGGGAGGAATAGGCAAAACGACCGTGGCTCTGGCGGTGGTGAACCCGCCGCTGTTTGGACGTGACGGGGAGAAGGTCTACTTCGTTGACTTGAGCACAGTGGCCGGGAGCGCTGACGTCCTACCTGCGATCGCTACAATGTTGGAATGTCCGACGCAGGATTCTTCCCCTGATCGGGCTATCGTCTCATTTCTGGCGGCCAAGAAAGCCCTGTTAGTTCTGGATAATTGTGAGCACGTCGTAGGTACGATTTCCGAGATTGCGGGCAGAATCTTCAGAAGTTGTCCCGAGGTTAGGCTGTTGGCCACCAGTCGGGAGCCTCTCCGCGCTGAAGGAGAAACGATCTATATTCTATCCCCCCTCGAGCTGCCGCCCTTAGAAGTAGCGTCTGCGGTAGAGGCTATGCAGTATCCCGCGGTCCAATTGTTTATGGCACGAGCGAAAGCAAGCGGTCACGAGGCTGTTCTGATGGATGACGACGTTGTTGTCGTCTCCAGCATCTGCCGTCAGTTGGACGGCATCGCACTTGCAATCGAACTCGCCGCGAGTCGCGTCGGCAGGTTCGGCATCGCAGGGACCGCTTGGCTTCTCGCAGACGGAGCGGAATTGCGGGACCAAAGCGGGCAGAGCGCACATCATCGCCACGAAACCCTGCAAGCGATGCTCGATTGGAGTGTCAAGCTCCTCTCGATACAGGAGCGAGAACTACTGCAACGGCTCTCGGTTTTCGCAGGCCCGTTTCTTCTGGACGCGGCCCTGGAGCTTGGCTTCTCGGAAGAGGGAGGCTCGACCCACGTCGGCTTCCTTCTCAACTCATTGGTCGAAAAGTCGCTGGTCTTTGTCACGCCGATCGACGATCGCGTCTACTATCGACTGCTTGATACGACACGTGCTCATGCGGCCGCGGGGCTCGCGCAAGCTGGCCGAACTGCCGAATTTCTCGGACAGCATGCTGCCTATGTTGCGCGCTATCTCAACCGAATAGCCGGCAGCGAGACAGCAGTCGATCCCCGGGCCACCGCTGCGTTCACGCCCCATCTGGGCGATCTTCGAAAGGCATTGGCCTGGTGCTTTGGCGAAGGCGATCTTGAAACCGGTATTGCGCTGGTAGATAGATCGGCTCCTCTGATGATGCATTTATCCCAATTCGGAGAATGCCAGCGATGGTGTTCACGAGCACTGTGCGTGCTGCCTGATGATCTCGTCGGCACCGAAGTGGAACTGGGCCTCAGAGAGCCGCTAGCGCGCTCCGCGATGTACTCCCTGGGGAATGTGGACGAAACTCGCTCCTTGATCGTGTCAGCGCTTGCGTTGGCGGAGAAACTCGGTGACGACAGACGCCAACTTGGCCTGCTGACGGACCTGAACGTTTTCTACACAAGGCGCGGAAACAGCGCGGCGGCATTGGAGGCAGCAAACCGGATCGCCGCGCTTGCAAGGAAATCCGGAGTCATCGAGAGCGAGATTGCGGCAGAGTTGATGTTGGGGGTTTCCAGTCACCAAGCCGGCGATCAAGCAGCTGCCTTGTTTCATTGCCGCCACGGGTTTCAGCTCGCACATGACGCGGCCCCTGTAAAACTCGATCTCCTCAGTGAGGCACGCGGGCGTTTCATGCTGGCACGGGCGCTGTGGCTCGTGGGCTTCCCGGATCAAGCGCTGAAAGTCGCCAGGCAGACCATCAGCGACATTTCGAAATATAGCCACCACGTTTCGTATTGCGTCGCACTGGCCTACACCATCCCGGTTTTTTCGTGGTGCGGCAGCTATGATGAGTCAGAGGACGCCATCAGGAAACTTTTGTCTCAAGCTGAGCGATACTCACTTTCGGACTTCCTAGTCCTTGGCCGTGCTCTCGAGGGCCAACTTCTTGTCGAAACCGGCGCAAACGTCGAAGGCGTAGAGATTTTGCGTGATGCGCTCCGCGTCTTGCGCAGTAACAGCTACAATATCATCTCGTCGTCCATCGGCTGTTCGCTTGGCAAGGGCATGTCAAAACTAGGTCGCTTCGAAGATGCGATAGATACAATCGAGGACACCATTGCCCGAGCACACGCGATCGGAGAAATCGTTTTTCTTCCCGATCTCTATCGAACCCATGCCGAGGTATTGCTCGGCAAACCTAAGCCGGAACCCGCCAGAGCGGAGAACTTATTACTCGCCTCTATAGGTGAGGCCCGTAGGCAGTCCGCCAGAAGCTGGGAGTTGCGCGCCGCGATACCGCTCGCACGCCTATGGCAGGTCACTCGCGGCTCGGAGGACGCGAAGGCCATGCTACAATCCTTGTACCTCGAATTCGACGAAGGATTTGGGACTATGGACCTTCGTATGGCAGCGGCCCTCCTCAAAGATTTGGAGAGGGAAAGAGGTGCGAAATAACGCGACTAATTCTCCGATTTGCAGATATATGCAACGTTGAACTCGCCTTCGGCACCTATCTCCAGCAAGCTCCCTGGGAAAATCATTCATAACCGAAGGCTATGCCGCGGAGGTCTGCACACTCGTATTTGGGGTCTGGCGACCGCACCGAGCACGGTTTCAGGAATGGGACCGCAGCCGTAAGATTCAGCGGTGCACCGGGTCCGGGAGTTCTCCATGCCAGACAGCGCGTTCAAAGACCGGCATATAGAATCGACGTATCTGGCCCACGAGGTCAACAAGGCTGCGTCCGCTCTCTTGCTGAATGCCGAAAGCGCGAAAAAGTGGCTGGATAGGTCACCGCCAGACCTCGCGCGGGCAAAGCGATCGCTCGATCTGGTTATTCGCAACGGCCGGCTCGTCACAGAGATCGCGGAAAGGTATCGCAGAAACTTGGCGGCCTCTCGTGCTCATCGCGCCGCTACCGACGTCAATCGCCTACTGAATGATGTGCTAGGGCTGCTTGACGCTCAATTCTCGGAAGCGCGCATATCTCTCAAACGGCAATTTCTCGATGACCTGCCTTTGATATCAGCAGACCGGCTGCAGCTCGAACAGGTTTTCGTCAATCTCCTAAACAATTGTATCGAGGCGATGGCTGACGTCGAAGTTCAAGCGCGGCGCATCCGGATTGGAACTTCACAGGTCGACCGAGGGGTCATGATCGCGATCGAGGACGCGGGCGTGGCCGTCTCCGACGAAATCGGCCAACACGTCTTCGATTTCCTCTTCACGACCAAGCCAAACGGGTCAGGTCTCGGATTAGCGCTTTGCCATGAGATCATCGCCCGTCACGGCGGTCGGATATGGGTCGAAAGAAACGAGATTCGAGGGACGACCTTCCGCATCGTCCTGCCCCAGGCAACCTTCAGACGCAATTCGGATGAATTAAATGGAGCAGAAAATGGATTTGAAACTTAAGGGGAAGACGGCACTGGTAACCGGTGGCACAGGTGGGATCGGACTTGAGATTGCCCGCATTCTTGCTGCTGAAGGCGTTTCGGTCACGATCCCGGGACTGGACAAGGCTCGGCTTCATGCCGCGATCTCCGAAATCCACAGCTCCACGCGTAAGACCGTTCATGGTATCCACACGGATGTGGCGACCGCCGATGGCGCAGACCTGATCGCGGCGGAGGTGCCAGAGGTCGACATCCTCGTCAACAACCTCGGAATTTACGAGATTAAACCATTCGCCGAGATCACCGACGACGAGTGGTTTAAATTTTTCGAGGTCAACGTGCTGACCGGAGTGAGGCTCTCGAGGTCCTATCTCGCGGGAATGCTCGCTCGGGATTGGGGCCGAATAATCTTCATCTCGAGCGAGTCCGGTCTCATGACCCCTGAGGTAATGGCGCACTACGGTATGACCAAGACCGCGCAGCTGGCTATCTCACGAGCGCTGGCAAATGACACCCGCGGGACTTCCGTTACGGTCAACTCTATCCTTCCGGGTCCGACTAGATCGGTAGCCAGCGAAGGCTTCTTGAGGTCGCTGTCTAAGAACCCGACGGCTTCCCTGGCAGAGGTGGAGGCGGAGTTCTTTCGCACACATCGATCGTCGTCGCTGATTCAACGTCTCATAGGCCCCGAGGAGATCGCCAACGTTGTTGCCTATATCTCTAGCCCGCTAGCGTCGGCCACGAACGGCGCGGCAATTAGGGCAGACGGCGGCGTTGTTCCTACTATTGCTTGAGGACACAAACTTTATCTAGGAGCGAGCAATGCGTGTGATCATGCTGCTGGTATTGTTGTGCATGGTAGCGAGTATCCTCACTCTCCTCATACTACCGGGCGACGACGACCAGGTGCCGTCGGGTGATCCGCTCGAGGAAAGCCTCAAAGCCGCCGAGCAATGAGGCTTCGTGCCCAACCAGAATTATCTCCATCCACTCACAGGCAATTCTGCTGGAATCTTCGGTGGGGCGAAGGCAGGGTCGGCTGCCCCGTTGAGCCGGTTTCCTGTCACCGACGTTAGGCTGCCGTGGCGTGGGCGCATTTGTACTGAGGTATAGGTGCTCCCGTGTTCCAATACGAAGGGCGGTGACGACCTGCCACTAAGTACAGTGTCTCGCCCATTGTCGCTGGATTAGTTTCCTTTCCACAAAATGGAGGCGTCTGATGCTTAGAAACTCGATAGCCGTGCCAACCGAATTCTTCGTTTCCCACAGACGCTTCGTACTCATTGTCGATCCGGCGATCGACAGCCGTAGCGAGCTGGTTCAGACCCTTGAAGACGAAGGATACGATGTCCTTCTTGCATCGTCCGTCGGGGCCGCACGACGATACGTCAGCGGTGAGATGATCTCTTACGCTTTACTCGAATTGCGTTTGGCAGATGAGTAAGCGACAAGCCGGGGCCGTTCAGGCGGCGTAGTTCCATGGCATGAGCGCGTCGATTTCACTGCTGGGCCATCCATTCGCAAGGCGCTCAAGCGTCTGGGTCAACCAAGCTTGCGGATCGACTGCATTCATCTTTGCCGTTTGCAGGAGCGTCGCGATGGTCGCCCAAGTCCGGCCGCCACCGTCGCTTCCAGCGAATAGACTATTTTTTCTCGTGATCGCTTGGGGTCTGATTGCTCGCTCGACTATGTTGGAGTCGAGTTCGATGCGGCCGTCGGTCAGGAAGCGCTCGAAGATGTCTCGACGCGAGATGGCATACCGCAGAGCTTCGGCGAGTTTGGATTTTCCAGAGACCCGTGGCAGGGTCGCCTGCCAGAGAGTGAAGAGGTCACGGACGATCGCTGCGGAGATCTCCTGGCGTGCAGCGACACGAGCTTCAGGGCTTTGGCCGCGCACACGCTCCTCGATCTCCCATAACCTCGCCATACGCTCGACGGTGTCTGTAGCGACCTTCGAGCTCTTTGCGACATGCAACTCGTAGAACTTTCTCCGGCTGTGCGACCAACAGCCGGCCAGGATGGCGCTGTCATTGCCTCCATCTTTCCGGACGAGCTTGTTATAAGCGGCATATCCGTCGACCTGCAGGATTCCACGATAGCCGCTCAGGTGTCGTGCGACACACTCGGTGGCTCGACTGTCCTCGAAGCGATAGGCTACCATCGGTGGACCGCTGCCCCCAAAAGTCCGGTCATCCCTGGCATACGCCCATAGCCATGCCGTCTTCGCTGATCCGGAACCAGGTGCAAGTGTGGGCAAGGTCGTTTCGTCGGCAAAGATCCGTTCGGCCTTCTTGATCTCATCGAGGATGTAGTCGGCGAGGATATTGAGCTCGAACCCCAGCTTGCCCATCCATTGAGCCATCAGCTTGCGGTCGAGTTCGACCTTGTCGCGTGCGTAGATGGCTTCCTGGCGATAGAGTGGCAGCCCGTCGGCATATTTGGAAACGGCGATCTGGGCCAGAAGTGCTTCCGTCGGAATGCCACCTTCGATGATATGTGCCGGAGCCGCCGCCTGGACGACACCATCCTCGTTCCTAAAGGCATACTTCGGCCGGCGGGTGACGATGACACGGAACTTCGCTGCCACGACATCCAGCCGCTCGGAGACGTCTTCTCCAATCAGGATTTTGGTCTTACCTGCATGTTCTGGAAGCTCTTCCGGTTCGATCACGACCTCGACGCGCTCAAGATGAGGCGCAAAGCCCTTGCGTGGCCGCGGAGCGCGTTTGCTGTCCGCGCTACCGCGGCCTTTCGTGACCTGAGCCTTGATCGTCGCAATGCCGGTCTCGATCTCTTCGAAGACAAAGGCATGCTGCTCGTCATCGACGGTGGATGATGCAAGCCTTTCCGAGCGTCGGCCAAATCGGGCGCGATCGAAAGCCTTCAGGATCTGCGTCAGCCGCTCGATGCGCTCATCGGCGTCCGCGTTGCGGGCCTCTAGATCGTCAACCTGCTTCTCCAAAGCCTCGACGCGGGCTGCTTTTGCGGCCATAGCAAGAACCATGGCTTTGAGAGCCTCTACATCATCCGGGAGCTCAATCTCGGGCCGCGTCATGGGTATGATCAGAGCATATTTTGCCGCGCTCCGCCCATGCTTTCAGGGACCTGATTCACTTCGCCGCAGCGGTTTTACCCAACAATCTCGGGAGGCTTCACCGGCGTGGATCGAACCCGCTTCCAGTCCATTCCGTCGACTAAAGCCAGAAGCTGGGCATGATTGAGCTGGACGCGATGATGGCCGATCCGGGGCCAGCAGAACTGGGCTTTTTCCAGCCGCTTCGCATAGAGGCAAACGCCGGAGCCATCCCACCACACGATCTTGACTCGGTCTGCTCTCTTGGCCCGAAAGACATAAAGTGCACCGTTGAACGGATCACTGCCAGCATCCCGTACCAGCGAAAGCAAGCTGTCCGGCCCCTTTCGGAAGTCGATGGGATGGCTCGCAAGAAAGACCTTCACGCCGGACGGGATCATGCCGACCGCACCGCTCGGATCACCCGCTGCAGGTGTGCTTCGCCGATATCTGCGTCGGCCCGGATAACGACGTCGCCGATGATAAGCTCGATCATCGCACGTGTGCCAATCGTCCCAGTCTCCGTCTGACCAGCCCGATCTTGCGAGGAGGATCGTTGTCCGTCACGAGCATCACGACGCCAGCCAAATAGCTGCGAGGGATGTATGCCGATGCGATGCGCAATGGCCGAGACGCTTGCGCCGGGCTCCATTGCCTCAGCCACAGCCCGCGCTTTAAAATCATCGGACCAGCGGCGCCGAAATTGCCGTGGGGCGCCCTCAAGCCGTTCCGGAACAGCCTCGATCATATGGAAGTTTCTAGTTCCAGAGCTAGGCGCAGACATAGAAGCTCACAGTTTGTGAATCGTCTGTCCGCAATACAGCGGCCAACGCTACTGACGCCAGATGGGGTCAGCTTGTCGCTTACGCAGATGAAAGCACTTTCGACTTGATCAAGGAAATCAAGGTCCGGCATCCTCAGGCTCGAGTCCTGGTGCACAGTGCTTATTGTAACGTGCCGACCGCGGTGAGGGCGACAAAAGCCGGGGCGACGGATGTCCTTCCCAAACCGGTCGACATCCGCTTTGTGATGCGCCTGCTCTTGGGTGACGACTATCCCTTCTCCGACGTCGCGGGGCAGCTGCCATGTCCCGACACCATCAGAAAAGAACACATTCGTGCGGTCTATACCGCGTGCAATCGAAACGTGGCGCGTGCCGCGCGCGAGCTTTCGATGCACCGACGAACGCTCCAGCGTTTGCTGAATAGGACAGGCATAGGGCTCTAGGGCCGTGTGTAAAGCGGACGAGGTGAGGCCAGGCACCTTGATGTTTTTGCTGAGGTGGCCGATCCATGTCTGACGCCGCATCCTTGGCCCAGGTGCTTCATGACCCCATGCTGCAAGTGGGTGCCCTGGCGATCGCAGGCATTTTTCTGATCCATTTCCTGTTGAAGCGGTTTCCGATGACCCGGCTTATCGCACAGGTCTTGTTCTTCATCGGGCTAACGGCACTGCTGGTCTATCACGGTATCGTCCCGTATCAAGCCGAACACCAGGCAACGCAGATGGTTGAACGGGTGTTCATATCGCTGGCTAAAATCATCTGGTGGTTAGACGCTGCGTGGGCTCTCGTCGGTTTCGTCAGAGTTTATATCAAATTCGAGGGCCAGCCACGCGAAGGGCGGTTAGTTCAGGACCTGATCGTGGCGCTGATCTACCTCGGCGCTGGATTGTCGATCGTATCTTATGTTTTCGGTGTGCCGGTCGGCACGTTGATTGCGACATCGGGCGTCTTCGCGATCATCTTGGGCCTGGCGCTTCAGAGCACGCTTAACGACGTATTTTCCGGTATCGCCCTGAACCTGGGTCGTCCGTATGCGATCGGCGATTGGATTGTTCTGAGTGACATGACCGAGGGCCGGGTGGTCGAAACGAATTGGAGGTCGACGCACCTGCTCAATGCAACCAACGACCTGGTCGTTCTTCCCAACAGTTTCCTTGCAAAGGTCGGTCTTACCAATCTTAGCGCTCCGGACCCCAGTCATGGTGTATCCCTGACCGTCAGAGTGGCACCCACGGCACTTCCCAGCGTCATAGCTGGCGTCATGCGGGCGGTACTTCTCAACAGCAGTTCCGCTCTCCTGTCTCCCCGACCGGACGTGCGGATCAAAAACATCGACGCGGTCGCCGTGGAATTGGAGCTGTTGTTCAAGGTGGCGACTGTTGGTCAAGCTCCCCACGCGAGAAACGAAGTCATAGACCTCGTCTACAGACATTTGAAAGCGGCTGGCCTCTCGTTCGCGGGGTCAGAAGCGTCGTCGCCAGCCGCAGAGACGAACAGCGAGACCAAACGGAAAACTCCTTTATCGCTACTGGATGCGGTCCCTTTGTTTTCATCGCTCAACGAAGACGAGAAGGAGACGTTGGCCGCCTCGATGAAACGACGCGCATATAAGAAGGGCGAGCAGATCATTGAGCAGGGCGACACCGCCACGTCGCTCACGATCGTCCGCGCCGGAGCAATTGTCGCCACGCGGATTGAGGTGGACAAAGAACGCGAGGTGGGGCGTCTGGCTCCGGGGGACTATTTCGGAGAGACGGGTTTACTCCTGAACGTCGGAGAGGTGGCGAGCTTGCGCGCACTCACGCCGGTGGTCGTGTACGAGATCGACCAGTTAAGCCTCGCGTCGCTACTTCAACAGCGGTCCGCCTTGGCGGAGGAGCTTGCGACGACGCTTTCCCAGCGGGTCGAATTCGGGCAGTCCATAACGGAGGCCGCCAGCCCCACGCGCGAGCGGACCGTTCCATCGTTGGTCGCCAGAATACGAAAATTGTTCAGTGTCCCGTGACCATGATACGATGGTTACGAACCATAGAGCAGGCGCGGGGTGGTAACGTCGTAGAGTTTTCCTCGAGGCGGCCGAGCGTGTCCATTGATGCCGTGTTAGCTGGAATATTCCAGCAGCGGGGAAGGTCTCGACAGGGAGGCCGCTGCCGAGGTTTCGCAAACCTCTTCAACATGCACTCAGGTGCCCTCAGCGTTGCGAAATCGGCAATGAGCAAGTGCTAGATGTTCGCGATAGGCGCGTCGCTCACGCCAATGTCACGATGAGTGGGGACCTCGGCCTTCTCCAAGCGAAAATGGCCCCTTGCTGGTGGCGTGAGCGCTAGCAAATGGCTCAGGGAAACGTCGGTGCAGAACCTGCTGGTGACGACATTGATGGCGAGAACGGGCTCCGTCCCCGTGTCTTGATATAAGGGCCCAGAGTCTCGGGCACAAAGCCGACATCCTGCGCGTGATCGAAGTTGCGAGCCTTGTTGGTGGTGTCAAACACCGACATAGGCGCGCGCCCTTGCACGTTTATTGCCACTCGTCGGCATCTGGGTGCCAATGCGCTTCCCGCATTCCACCGGACCCGATCTCGATGATGAGCGCTGACAGTGTCGTGATTGGGAAGACGCGGGAGTCGATGGTCTTGACGGTACCACCACTACTGAAGGGGCGCTGTCACCACGCGGTGATCATTCTGACGCGGGGCCGATCAGAGTCTATCGGATGTTTGACTGTTCGATTGAGCGCTGGAGGTCTTCGATCCGCCGGGTATAGCCAGCGGTATCCTCAACGTTGGATCGAACGAAACGGACAAGGCCGCATCGGAAGGTGTATCCGTTTCCGGTCAACGGATTTTCAAAGCGCACAGCGAGCGACAGCTTATTGTCGGACTCGGTGAATGCCGTGTGGACTAGGGTGATCATCTGGCTCTCCATCAAGTTGGCTGCTTGGAATGATGCCCGGAATGCCCGGCTCAATGAACTACACGAGTGTCTAGGTGTCCAATTGCTTATCGTTGCGGTCATCAAGACTGGTGGGCAAAAGAAAGAGGCCATCCTTATGGGATGGCCTCAGCTGATCGCGGTCCGCAGCTTCGGGAGGATTGGGAGGAACCCGAAGCCCAAATAGCCGATAGTGTTCGGCGACGCCCCATCGGGAGGAGGAAACGAGACGATAAGCAAACGCTAATCCAAGGGCGCAATTTAGAAAACTGTACTTTGGTGTAGAGGGCCCTGCACCGGTGTGCGGTAGCGAGCTTGGCAACTCTACTGCACCTTCGGCAACTGCGGCCGAGGGCCATTTTCCGAAGGTGAATGGGAGAATTTGAAATGTCCGCCAAGACCGTGTTTCTTGCCGCTTTCTTGACCGCTGCATCGGCTAGTGTGTCGCATGCCGCCGGTGTCGAAGTTGGTAAACTCGATTGCGACGTCTCGTCGAGCGCTGGCGCTATCCTGGGCTCCAAACAGACGACGAGCTGCGTTTTCAAGCCGTCCGGCAACGGTGAAGCCGTCCGTTACTCCGGTACGATCACCAGGTTCGGACTCGATATCGGTGACGTTGCCAAGAGCCGTTTAGTTTGGCTTGTCTACGCCCCCACGCGTGGCGACCAGGGTGATCTCCAAGGCACTTACCGCGGCGTCGACGCCAACGCCAGCCTCGGCCTGGGGGCAGGGGCGAACGTGCTGGTCGGCGACGGCAAACACTCATTTAGTCTGCAGCCCGTTTCCATTGAGGGCGAAGAGGGCGTCAACCTCGCTGTTGGTGTCTCCGAGTTCAAGCTGGAAGAGCTTTGACCTACCGGGCGGGCCGGTAGCCTCTCGCGATCGGGACCGCTAGCGCTCCGCGATTTTTCGGATGAGTGAGCAAGGTCGATGGCGGGTGTCGTCGGCCCAAGATTTGGATTCCATCTGATGAAAAGCGTGCATTTCATTGACCGATACCGTGTTAGGTCTGTCGCAGCCGAATTGCCCGTACGATCGTGGACGCGAAGCTTCTTGCACTGACACTCGTTCTCCCGGCGGGGGCACGGGGAGGTCTATTGACGCCCGGCTTCACTCTTGTGGCGTTGTCGGCGGCATCATCGGAGCGATGCTCCAGCCCATCCTTCCGGCCACGCGTCCGGCACTTTGGCGGCGCTGGGCTCAGCAGCGTTTCTATCATCTTCGATGGCCCTGCCACTCACCGCGGTATTCCGTCCCCGTAATTCACCGACCCGCCAGATTGGTTCATTCTGCCTATCGCCCTCTCGATTGCCATAGCGAAGCTCGGGCGACTTGCCGCAGAACGAGTTGCCGAGCGGGTGCCACGATCATGTTCGGCGCGGGCAGGCGTCTGACGTCGTGTCGTAAGGCAACGAACCCGGCGGTGAGGTTACAGGAATCGCGAGTTGGGCGGATAGTGAGAAATCTTGGCCAGCGCGTTCGTCCGCGGAGGCGCGTACTTGTCACGGGAGGGTGACTTAACGCGATTTCAGCGGGCCTCAGTGACCGATCGCGGATCGCAGTCGTTCGATGAACTGTTCGACTTCGACCGGCTTCGTGAAAACAGCTAAGGCTCCGCCGTTCATACAGCTCGCTCGGGTCTTCTCGTCTTTGTAGGAGGTGACGAAAATCATAGGTGGGCTGTCGTCGACGTTGTTGAGCAAATCCTGAAGCTCGATGCCACTCAGACCGGGCATCTTGACATCAACGATCATGCAGTCGAACCCGTCCCGTCGCTCGGATGCAAGAAAATCCTCGGCAGATGCGAATTGAACACATTTGTAGCCGTAGGAGTCAAGAAGGTCGTCCATCGCTTCACGAATGGCTGCGTCGTCATCGACGACGGCTATGACGGGAACGTGTGACAATTGTTTGGACCTTCTTTAAATCGTTGGTTTCTGCATAGTGCGCCTCCGCGCTTGCCCGTGAAACCATACTAAGTGACAGGAGGAGATGTCCCCGCGAACAGCGTCTTGGCTTTCTGAACCAGTTCGGCGATCGTCCGCGCTTCCATCTTGCGCATCACTCCACCCCTATGAAGCTTAACAGTCACTTCGCTGATCCCGAGCTCGTGAGCGATCTGCTTATTCATCAAGCCGCGGACAACTGCCTCCATCACCTCCCGCTCGCGCGGGGTGAGAGTGCGGACCAATGTCGCCACGGCCTCCACCTCGGCGGTTTGCCGTCTTCGCTCACGATCACGCTGGATCGCCACGCTCACCGCATCGAGAATATCCTGGTCTCTGAAGGGCTTCGTCAGGAAGTCTATCGCTCCGGCCTTCATCGCCCGGACGGTCATAGGGATGTCTCCGTGCCCGGTGATGAATATTATGGGCATCTTATTGCCCATACGCTCCAGCTGCCCCTGGAATTCAAGTCCACTGACCCCGGGAAGCCTTATGTCAAGGAGAAGGCAGCCTGGCGCGTCGAACACCACTCGTGATAGAAATGCGGTCGTGCTGTCATAGGCCTGCGCCTCGAAGTTCATTGACTCGAGGAGCAAGACCAACGACTCCCGCGTCGATGGATCGTCATCAACGATGAAGACAATCGGCTCCTGGCTGTTGGCGCGATGGTTTTTAACCATGCGCTATCTCCAAAAAGATCGTCATTGGCATTGAACCCCAACCCTTTACATTCGCCCGTGCATTCGCATGCCGACGCTTCGCATTCTATCACCATCTGGACTCGCACCTTGGCTCGTTGGTCCAGCTCCACAGCTCGAACGGCGCTGCCGTTCGCATCATCCCCATGGAAAATAGCAGTCTTCGTGCATCGAAGACGGCTGGCGGAGCCCCTGTCCGGTCCCGCTGCTTCAGACGGGGAGACGCCGGAGCATGCCAACTGAGAGCAGGCGTCGCCAATGGTGGCAAGGTTGGGAGCCTATCCGGCCCGCTCCCCCGCGGTAACCACACTTTGGTACAGGGGTGCCTATACGACTTGAGGGTGCACGCATTTGTAGTACCCGTTAAGTTATCGGCGTCAGACTGTTTGATTTTGTAACCGTGGGGGCTTGGAAAGCGAAGGCCCAATCACAACGACACAATCATACGGCGGTTTAGAAAGCACCGGAAATACAATAGAATGGGGGACGTTTTGGCTTTGGCTAATCGACTGGGGGCGGTGCCAATGGGCGGCAGACACGTAGCGGAGCAGGTAGCAGTCCACTTTGGTCCTTTTCGATTTTCGAAGGCTCAACGATCCCTGACACGCGATGGTGTTGCGGTAGCAATCGGGGGACGGGCACTCGATATTCTAACCGCACTCGTCGATCGTGCGGGCGAGGTCGTCAGCGGGCCCGAACTGATCAAAGCGGTCTGGCAGGACGTGATTGTCGAAGACGCCAATTTGCGGACGCAGTTGACCGCATTGCGGAAGGCACTGGGCGATGGGCAGGACCGTGCACGCTACATAGTCAACGTGCCAAGTCAGGGCTATACCTTCGTTGCGAACGTGACCCAGGAAATCAATCGCGGGATGATCGACCTGGAAGGCGCGGTGCAAAAGACGGAAGCATCCATTCCCAAACTGCCCCGTCTGATGGTTGGACGCGAGAAGGTTGTCCACAAGCTAGTCGGTACTTTGGCGCTGCGGAGGTTTGTCACGCTGGTCGGGACCGGTGGCATCGGCAAGACAACAGTTGCTGTGGCAGTGGCCCAATCGCTCGACCGATCAAATCCCGACACGAACGTCTGCTTCGTCGATCTCCAGACCGTCAACCACCCATCCGACGTAGCAAGGTTCGTTGCGTCATCGGTCGGGTGCGCAGACCACGCTTCGCGTCCCGAGCAAGCCTTGATAACCTACCTTTCCGACAGAATGACTTGCCTGATTTTGGACAATTGTGAACATCTGATCGATGCGATATCGCCCTTGGCGGAGCGGCTTGTGCGCAGTGTTCCGACGTTGTGGGTGCTCGCGACAAGTCGCGAGGCACTGAGGGTCTCCGGCGAGAACGTTTTCTTGCTTCCGCCGCTCGAAGTCCCCGATGACGGACCGATCTCGGCAGAACGCGCATTGCAGTCGCCGGCGGTGCAGTTGTTTATGGAGCGGGCACGCGCCGGAGGTTTCCCGAGGCAACTCAACGATATCGATGCGCCGCTCGTGGCCGATATCTGTCGTCGACTTGACGGGATAGCTCTTGCGATCGAGATCGCCGCCAGCCGAGTGGGTTTCTACGGTATAAGGGGCACGGCCGAACTCCTGGAGACGGGCGGGGCGTTGCGTCTGCCCGGTAGCCGATCCTCATCGCCCAGGCATCAGACTCTCGAGGCGTTGCTTTCTTGGAGCATAGAACTGCTGTCGCCGCAGGAAAGGGCAACGTTGTTCCAACTCTCGGTGTTCGCTTCGGTGTTCTCGCTGGAGGCCGCACAGGCTGTCCTTAGGGAGACCGATCGCGATCCCGATGATTTGAGGGATGTACTTACGAGCCTGGTGGACAAGTCGCTCGTTCTGATCGACGACAATCGAAGTGGTATCAGATACCGTTTGCTCGACCTGACCAGGTCGTTTGCGCTCGGCAAGTTGCGCGAAGACGGATTGGAAACCGAACTGGTCAAACGACTGGGGACCTATCTCAAAACGGCGCTCGGAAGCTTGTCCGTTGAGGCGACGAGTTGCTCGATCAACCGGTGCTTCCACTATCTGGCAAACCTGCAGACCGTGCTACCTTGGTGCTTCTCGGAGGACGGCGACCCCGGTCTCGGTGTCGAACTGGTAGCCAGCGCCACTCCAGTTTTCATGGCATTGTCACAGTTTTCGGATTGCCAGAAGTGGACACGGCGCGCCGTGCGCAGTCTATCGCCGGAGGAAAAGGGAAGCGCGCTACACCTCAGGCTGCTTGAGGCGATGGCGAAATCCTGTATGTACACGCGAAATGCAAGCCACGAAGCCCGCGTGCTCATCCAAGATGCCCTTGATTTGTCGCGGACCCTGCGAAACGGCCGCTGCCAAATAAACCTCCTTGCTGACCTGAACGTGTTCTTGACCCGGCAGGGCAAATTCCAGGAGGCCTTGAATGCCGCCGAGCAAAGCTTCGCGGTTGCTCGAAGCATAAACGGCCGCGCTGAGATGATACTCGCGCAGTCCATGCTCGCCGCCTCGTATCATCTCGTCGGTGATCAGAAGGCGGCCCGCGGGCACTCGAACATTAGCCAATCACTGGTCGAAGCCGATCCGTCAATCCACATTGACGTCTTCCATGAAGCCCGCGCAAGGTTCGCTCGCGCTCGCATTCTTTGGCTCAACGGACTTTCCGACCAGGCACTTGTAGCAGCAAGGGATTCAATCGCAGAAAGCGCGGATCACAAAGAGCATGTCGTGTTTCCTATCACGCTCGTCTACGCAACGTCGGTGTTGCTATGGTGTGGGGAGTACGACGAAGCGTCAGAGCACATCGATACCGCGATCACGGTGACTACGAAACGCGGTCTCAGTGCATTCAGGACACTCGCTTTGGCACTTAGGGGCGAGCTATTGGTGGCAACAGGTGAGGTGGGACGAGGTGTCGACACCCTCAGGGAAGCCATCGATGCCATGCATGCGGAAAATTACGAGATCACGACGTCATCCGCATCCGGGATTTTGGCCCAGGGACTGGCGGCAACCGGCAGGAATGATGAAAGCTTGGCTGTCGTCGATGCAGCTATCTACGCGGCTGAGCGGAGATCGGAAAAGCTTTGGATGCCCGAATTGCTCCGCATCAAAGCGGAGGTGCTCCTGACCCAAGGCGTTTCCGAGTCCGAAAAAGCTGAAGCTTGTCTACTTCAGTCGATCGACCTGGCAAGGAATTGCTCGGCCTTGAGCTGGGAACTTCGATCTGCGATCGACCTGTCTCGGATGTGGTGGACCGGCGGAAATCCCGATGCCGCCATAGGGCTGCTCCAGCCAATCGTGTCCCTGTTCACGGAAGGTGCCAGCACGATGGACGTAAGCGCTGGCCGCGCATTACTGCACCAGATCACGAGCCAGAAAGCTTCCGCCATAGCGTGAAGTTTGGGTCGACGATTATGCGCCACGCGAAACGACAGCCACTAAGGTAAAGCCCGAGTTGTGGTCTCTGACCAACCACATTTCGTGATCGCCGCTCCTCCTAACGGCTAAAGCTTCGGCGCAGGAGCCGCATTGCTGGCGCTTTTCGCTTTCGCCGCGTCGATCCTCCTCTGGGCGTCGAGGTTGTCCGCGTCGAAATCCTGCGCGAGATGGAGCTGGTCCACCATCTTCATCTCGAGTTCATTAGCCAGCCCCGTGGAATCGCCCCGGACGTCAAAGTCGATATAGATGCCGCACATGCTCGCGGACTGCTTCGCTTTTCTTGCGGTAAATTCATCAAGACCAACGGGAAAATCACTCGTGCCAATGCAGGCCATCGGCAACTCGAGCTTCTCGGCCTGCGCGTCATCTGCGCCGAATTTCCACGCGGCCCAGATGCCGGTGGCGCTCCTCCCTGTGACCGAAGGCTCTCCGAATTTCTGTACAGCGGCCGCGTATACCAACTCGGTCGTCGGTCGTTGCGATGGCCGGAATTTCAGCTCGCGTGATGCCGCAAAGAGCTTATTGCCGGACCCCAAGCCCGTGAAGGCGAACTGCATGCGTTCGTGTTCCATGTCATCGGGATTGACGATGTCATTATATAGGGTCCGGCCATTTGCGACCCACTCGGTTCCTTCTGGCAACTTCCACTTCACAAACTGGTATTGCGCGTTCGGCCGGACTTCCTGGAACTTAGCGATGACCTGGTCGGCGCTCATTCCCAGAGCCATTCCATTGATGTCGATTTCGGCCGCCAGCGTCGCAGTGACTCCACGGAGCAGTAATGCTGAAATGGCAATGACTAAAGTGGTTTTCATATTCCCGTTGTCTCCGTTGAGGCGAAATCAGTCGCGATGGAGGCGCGCCTGAACGGGCAGACGATCCGTCATTCGAATTGGGGTTTCGGCAATTTTCGAAGGGGATTTCACCCTCTACGCGAATTCAAGACACCACAGCAGGTAGCAAGGTTACCGAGTGCTAAATCTGTCTGAGCGGCGCTTACAAGGAACGGGCGACGAGGTCGTGGAGCGTTCGCGCATTTGCCAGACCTTTGAGGCGTTCGACGCGGTGTTCAACTGTGCGTGGGGACAGTTCGACCCGAAGCCCGATCTGCCTCATCTGAAGTCCTTCGCGCAAGAGCTGGAGGATCGCCAGGTCGATGTCATCGAGGTCCTTGCGTAACGGGGCGGATTTCAGAAGGTAATGGATGACGCCGAAGACAAGGCACCAATCCGCTCCGGGCTTCTCTACCTGACGCGGGAGCGTCAGCATTTCGAAATTTGTCTGCAAATCACCGTGGAGTACGGTTTCCGTGACGAGCGACGGCCGACGGGTGACAAGCGCCTTCTCAACCGATGGGTGGAGATGGCCTCTTGGCAACATTGGAAGCCGGGTCTTGAGGAGTTCGGGGACGTCTTCATAGCTCGTCGGAATGCTGTAGTCACGGACGACGTTAACCCGAAATTCGGAGAGTCGGCCGACGGGAAAATCGATGACGGCGAGGACCATGTTTGTTGCCAGACGCTCTCTGACCGCCTGATAGAGGGAGAGCGGGTCCTCGACATTTTCCCGGGAAATCCAGACGTCGATCAGCTGCTGGGCAAGCTCCCCGAAGGAAACGAACCTCATCGGCGGATGGTGTCCCGTAAAATGTCTACAGGAGTGGCCAGAAACGACCGTTTTTGTCATCGGTCGTCCGTGTTTTTGTCCCTTGCCTAAATCATTGCAACTATTCCCGGATTGTAATCATGCAGTTCCGCGCATCCGCCCGTCGAAAACGGTCGTTTATGTCAGCGCGCGGGGAATGGAATTCGATGGCAAAGGTCGGCTATGCGCGGGTATCCACGGAAGATCAACGGCTCGATCTTCAGCTCGCGGCGCTACGCAAGGTCTGCGATCGGTTAGTGGAGGACCAGGGCGTCTCGGGTTCGACAAATAAACGACCTGGCTTGATCTCGGTGTTGCGCTCGCTGAAACCTGGCGACACTCTTATCGTGTGGCGGCTCGATAGGCTCGGCCGTTCAATCCAGGACCTAATCCACATCATCGAAAAGCTTGGGAAACGGCAGATCGATTTTCAAAGCCTAACCGAAAATATAGACACCGCCTCAGCTGGCGGCCGCCTAGTTTTTCACATGCTCGCTGCCATGGCTGAGTTCGAGAGGTGCTTGATCCGGGAGCGAACTTGCGCGGGGCTCGAAGCTGCCCGTGCCCGAGGGCAGCGCCTCGGTCGGCGGCCAGCTCTAAATGAGGATGAGCGCCGCTCCGCCTACAACGCAATCGTAGTGGAAGGGGAAGAAGCGACAGAGGTCGCCAAAAGATATCGGGTCCACCCAAGAACACTCGCCAGGCATATTGAACGCATGCGCTGATTACTGGAACAGCTGCGCGAGGTTTCCAGGTGCCGCGTTCGCAATTGCCAACGACTGCATCGCGAGCTGCTGTTGGGCTTGCAGCGCCTGCAACGTGCTCGCTGTCGTTTCCATATCGGCATCCGCCGACGCCGCTCGTCACGGAATCGATCATCTTGTTGTTGATCTCGTCGTACATCTCCAGCGATTTCTGGACGGTGCCGACATACGCCATTTTCGATGTGATCGCCTGAATCTTCTGGTCTAGGTTCGCCACGAAGTTGCTGTAGAGTCCCGTTCGATCCGATCCAAAGCGTACGACGTGGTTTTCGAGCGCCTGGAGGACATAGGTCGGCCCGACGGGATAGGCCTCCGGATCGCCCGTCGTCGGATTGGAAACCGGGATGTTATACCAATACACCCCCAAAGGCGTGAACGAACCAGGAGCGTCGATAATGTCACTGTCGTCGAACAGCGTTTTCTCCGGGTTGAATTCCCCCGGATAGGTAGTGGGGAAGCTACCGAAGTCGTCGTTGAGGAGCAGCGTATCCATGGCCTTGACGTCCAACGTCTGAACCTTGCCGTCGGCATAGCCGATGATAAAATTGAATACCTGCTCGCTCGCTTTCACGTCTTCGTTCTTGCCGTGGTAGAGCATATTCACACCGGCGAACGACGCGGACAACATCGCCGCCTTCGCCTGGTTCTGGAGCTGCTGTATCGCCTGATCGATCTTGTAGACGTCTGATTTGGCGTATTCCGGGTCGAGACTGAACCCCGGCTTGACGGCATCCCGCATGCCGGCCTGAGGCATGCCGCTCGCGGTTATCGCGAGATTCCTGATCTCGACAAAACTGTCGAGGACCGTCTCCATCCCGGCATAGGCCGTGTCTACGATGCCCTGCGCCAGGCCGACGCTGTCGGTGACGACATTCATGGCCTTCACGTCCGAGCGCATCGTGGTTGAGATAGACCAGTAGGCGGCGTTGTCGTCAGCCTTCGCCACTCTCAATCCAGATGACATCTGCTGCGAGGTGTCGGTGAGGCTGCCATTAATCGAACGCAACGTGCTAAGCGCCGCCATCGCGCCGTTATTTGTGGTGATGCTGCTCATGATACCCCGTCGTGCGGCTGGCTCATCGTGAGCCGATTCATACAATCCTGGGTTTGGAAAGTCGGCGACGGCGGTTAACAACGAAGCGACGCCGAGTGGGGGAAACTACCCTGCCGCACAAATAATGTGACTGCCGCGCGTGCGGGAGGAAAAAACAGGGAACGACGTGTTCCGAGGCATTGGCAGCCACGTGTTCGTCTGCCTATCATCCCCTATGGCCAAGACCATCACGCAGAATCAGCTGACCGGAGAAATCGGAGAGGCGGCGGTCCGCCTACGGTTTCTCAAGATCGGATTCCAGTTTGACGTCCGCTCGCGGCTCGAAGCAGGCATCGACCTATCGCCGAGGTGATGATCGAGGGGCGGCCTCTCGCCCACATGATTGCGGTCCAGGTCAAAGCCACGAAGACAGGTCTTTATCCTGGCGAAGACGACAACGGATTCCATTATCTGCTGCGGACCGAAGACCTCGATTACTGGCGGGGAAGCAATCTCCCCGTGATCATCGTTCTGTTCCGCGAGACTGATTCAGCGTTAACCGGCCGCGAAGCGCGCCGGACCGTGATGGTACGTGATTGGGCGTACACCCTGCCTTTTCCGCCTCGGCACTTTGTATACAGGTTCATGCGGCTCGAACCCGTATGGCAACCTACTCGCGGCCCGGACTCGGCAAGGATGGCCCGCTCGGTGACCATTAGTCGTCGTGTGTCCAAGTTAGGCCGTAAAAGACCTGGTTGCGGTGCCCGCGCGCCCTCGGCCGTGCTAAGATGCCCAGTTCCTGCATCGAAAG
The DNA here is from genome assembly GCF_056755015.1 of Rhizobium sp. KNZ14-9A. Lineage (NCBI taxonomy): Bacteria > Pseudomonadati > Pseudomonadota > Alphaproteobacteria > Hyphomicrobiales > Rhizobiaceae > Rhizobium > Rhizobium sp. KNZ14-9A. The sequence continues at coordinate 824,302 of NZ_JBPGXB010000004.1, read as the reverse complement.
GGTGGGCAGAGAAATGGAGAGGCGTCTCGCCGCGATACTTTCCGCTGACGTGGTCGGCTATAGCCGCCTCATGGGGGTGGACGAGTCCGGTACGCTGGAGCGGCTGAAAGCCTGCCGCCGGGAACTGATCGATACCACCGTTGAAGAATACCATGGCCGGATCATCAAGCTCATGGGTGATGGCGCGCTCGTCGAATTCCCCAGCGTCGTGGATGCAGTCCAATGCGCTGCCGTGATCCAGCGGAAAATGTCCGGGCGCGACCATGACGTTTCCGAGGATATGCGCATTCGGTTGCGCATCGGCGTCAATCTTGGCGACATCATAGTCGAAGGCGACGACATCTACGGCGATGGCGTCAACATAGCCGCCCGTCTACAGGGAATTGCAGAGCCTGGCGGAATTTTCATATCCGGCACCGCCTTCGACCAGGTTGCCCACAAGGTCGATGTTGGCTTCGTGGCTCTCGGCGAGCAGAGGCTGAAGAACATAGCCAACTCGGTTCGCGTCTATCGCGTTCTGATTAACCAAGCCAATACTGGCAAGGTCGTCTTTGCCCCTCGGGCAAGGTGGCGAGGTACGATGCTGTTAGCGCTCACTGCGCTATTGATCGCGACCACAGCGGCTTTCGTCGCCTGGCGGTGGTCTTTACCGCAACGCCCATCTATCGCAGTACTTCCCTTCGCCAACTTGAGCGAAGATCAATCCCAGGATTATTTCGCCGATGGCATTACGGACGACCTGATTACCGATCTCGCCAGGCTTTCGAACCTTGACGTCATCTCCCAGAATTCCGTGTTTGCCTACAAAGGCAAGCCCCACGTCCTGGATGAGATACGAACTGACCTCGGCGTGCGCTTCGTCGTTGAGGGCAGCGTACAGCGCATCGGCGATCTGATTCGCGTCAACGGGCAACTGATCGATACCTCAAGCGGGGACCATCTGTGGGCCAATCGTTTTGACCGGGGCGCGACAGAGGTGTTTGCCGTGCAGGACGAGATGGGTCGACAGATCGCCGATGCGCTCGGACTGAAACTGACACGAAGCGAGACCGAGCGCATCGCCCGTCCTCCGACCACCAATCTCGAGGCATATGATTACTATCTGCGTGCCGAGCAGGCCGCCCGTACCGGACGCCGTTCCCGGATGCAGGAGGCATTGGCACTCTTTGACAAGGCGGAGGCACTGGATAGTGGGTTTGCCGAGGCATTCGCGGCCGATGCGCACGCGACGTCCTTTGTCTGGCGCAGCACATATGACGACGTTCTCCAGAGCGCGCTGGCGCGAAAAAGAGCCTACGAGAAGGCAAGTCGCGCCCTTGCCCTCGACCCCGAACTTCCGTCACCCTACGCGGTTCTCGCCATCATGCAGGCTGTAGACCGACGTTACGAGCAGGCGATCGCCTCGGCACAGAAGGCCGTGTCGCTTGGTCCCGCCAATGCCGAAGCCCATATGGCGGTCGCATATGTTCAATTGGTCTGGGGCAATCACGCCGACGCCGCCGCGGCTATCGAGACGGCGCTCAGGTACGACCCTAACCCCTCCGCCATCGACCGATACACGGCTGGCATGGTTTTTTATCTGCAGCGCGACTACAACAGGGCGATAGACAGTTTCAAGCGCGCGGGCTATGGCTCTCAAGGCAACGGCGAGTTTGTTACCGCACTCGCCATGGCCTATGTCCGTGTCGGTCGCATTGATGAGGCTCGAGCGACTGTGGCCGAGGCAGGACGCCTTCTCGGGGGGCGCGATTGCCTGGCGGCGTGGCGGCTCGGCAATGGCCATTTCCGGGAAGAGGATTTGGCGTTTTTCCTCGACGCTCTGCGTGAGGCTGGCCTGCCGGAGTGGCCGTTCGGCTTCCACGGGGACGAGCTATATCGCCTGAAGGGTGCCGAGATCGCCGCCATCGTCATGGGCAAAGTTCTGCGGGGAACGAACGAGCCCACCGAAAGCCTTGCGATCATGCAGGTTCAGATGGACGGCAAGGCGGCATTCCGCTCGGCCACCCAGATGATGACCGAGACGGTTTCTGTCAAAGGCGACCTCCTTTGCGAGCAGAGCGAAAACGCATTTGGCCAGCCCGATTGCGGTCCGGTCTACAGACATGCGAAGCCCACCGACGAAACCACCTATGCTTACGTGAATTCGTCCAAGGTCTTTTATTTTTTTGCTGCCAAATAGAAGGCGTTCGCGGTCAGTGATACTGATCCTGCTCGAGATCGGCGGCGACCTTCGGCCACTTGGCATCGGCCTTGGCGACAGTGTCCGCCGGATGGGCGGCAAACCCCTCCGCGTCCGCCTTGTCATACATCAAATAAAGCTTGCCCTCGACGATCTTGAAGGCTTCAGGGTCGATGTTGACCGTGACAGACCCGTCGCTCACCTCGCCCGTGCAATAGCCGCCGTACTGAGGCGCGTATTTAAGCGGTTGGCTCATGAACATCTCGCGATGCTTTGAATTGGCGAAATGCCAGGGTGTCCCCATCCATTCGTAGGAGATTTTTTCCGAACCTTTCGTCGCTTTGCCTTCGGTAAAGTAGGCGACCGTGTCGTATCCCATGATAGCTACACCGCCGAAGTACCCCGTGTTTACCGAGTTGTCGGCTACTGCCGGCGATCCACCGACAGCCCATACGACAGCGAGACCAATCATCGCCAAAGAGCGACCAATGCATTGTGTTCTGCTTCCAGAGTGCATCTTCGCCTCCTGTTCATTCGTGAATTTCCATGCACTTCGTGTAAAATTCCGCCTCGCCGAGGACGCTGAGCGGAGGACACGTCACGCCATGCCGCTTGAATAGCCGGACGATATCGAAATTGCCCTTCCATATGGCCCTCGTGATCGGCGCGTAGCCGTGAACCTCCACGTGGCCGACGTCAGCTCCTTTAGCCAACAAGAACTCAGCAAGAGCGACGTTGTTCTCTTCACCCGCAACCATGAGCGGGGTCACACCCGCTTTATTGGACGCATCGTCGAGAATTGCTCCGTGGTCGAGGAGGAGTTTGCTGATGGGTACGCTGCCCGAGTACGCAGCTGCATGAAGTGCAGTGAAGCCGCCAGAGTTCCGAGCCATGACGTCGGCGTGCTTGCCGATCAGTAACTCAACGATGGCAATCTGATTTGCGAGGGCTGCATTGATAAGTGGCGTTGACTGGTCGCGAGTGCGGCTGTCGACATCGGCACCCGAGGTAAGGGACTGCTCGACGGCGAGGGCGTCTCCCGCTGAAACGGCATCGAACAAGGGATCACCCGCGGCCGCCACTGTCGCCGATAAAAACAACGCTCCCGATGCAAGCAGCCAGTGCATAGCCTCACCCCGGAGTTTCAATCCATAATAGCACAGCACACCCTGACTTGGAATAGTCAGCACTCGCTTGGTCGACGGCACGGGACCATGGAATGCGCCCGTTCGCATAGGCGGACAGGTCGGTGTCCCGGGGGCGGCGTGGCGCTTGCCAGGCAGCTTGGAGAGACGACGACGGGCTGCTTCCTCGATGTCGATGGCATATTCTGTATTGGCTGGGTCGATGGTGCGGGTGCCTGGAATCCGCCCGTGCGAGTTGGCGGTAATCCGGGTCGTCCAGGTGGTGCGGTCGCGGTCGCGAAGCAGACTGACGACACTTTCACCTGGAACCCACTGGTGAGGATCGGTGAGCGAGGAGTCCCGGCGGGTCCGTCGCGCTCGCCAAGCAGACCGCCGGAACCGTATCCGCCGCCAAATAACGTGTCTGCGAGGACGGTGATCTCGTGTCCGGTCGACCACAGAAGCAACAATGTCATTGGAATTCGCACCCTTTGCCCATATGAGCTTGATCGCAAGGGGAAGTTAAAATCCAGTTTAATGACGTTGGCCGGGCCGCCTCGTTCTGAGCGCTATGGTTCAGGTCTTGCGCTCCTTCTTTTTCTACCCGGTCTAGGCAGAACTCTCTGGGGCGAAATCAAAGGCCCGAACCGGCGAATTCGTGTGGATTTAGGCGAGACCTAGTGCCCAGCGACATTCGGGCTATGGTTTAGGTGCGGCTTTAGTTCCATAAGATAGATTATGCGATCTTTGTATGTAGTGGCTATTTAGTAATGCGACAGTTGGGCCAGTTAGAGATGCGACAGTCTCGCCTCTCGACGACTGGTCAATGCCAATGTCGGGAGCAAGGATGACGATCTTCAGCCTGGTCGAGACCATGAGCGGTCGGAGTCGTCATGTCCTGTTTGATCACTATGTCGCAGAAAGAATTGCATCGCCTCGAACTCATCCAGAAGATCCGTGACGAACGCTTGAGCGTTGTCCAGGCTGCCGAACGGCTCGACCTCAGTCGAAGTCAGGTCCATCGGCTGCTGCAGGCCTATGACCGGGATGGTCCGGCCGGGCTTGTTTCCAAGAAGCGATCACGGCCGAGCAACCGGCGCCATAGCGATGAGTTTCGCAATGCGGCGCTGGACCTGATCCGCGAACGCTATCTGGATTTCGGTCCGACGCTGGCGCGTGAGAAACTGATCGAGCTACACCAGATCTCGGTAGCTAAGGAGACATTGCGGCAATGGATGACCGAGGCCGGCATCTGGGTCTCACGCAGAGAACGCAAGAAGCGGGTTTTCCAGCCACGCGGCCGACGTGATTGCTTTGGCGAACTGGTGCAGATTGACGGTTCGCATCACAGGTGGTTCGAGAACCGTGGTCCCAAATGCGCCCTGCTCGTCTATATCGATGACGCGACTGGCAAGCTGCTGCATCTACGGTTTGCCGGATCGGAGAACACATTTGACTATCTGCACGCGACGAAGGCCTATCTGCAGCAATGGGGCAAGCCGCTAGCGTTCTACAGTGACAAGCATGGCGTTTTCCGCAGTACGCATGCGTCTGAGAAAGACCGGACGAGCGGCCTGACACAGTTCGGTCGAGCGCTTTATGAGCTGAACATCGACATTATCTGTGCCAATACCCCGCAGGCCAAAGGCCGGGTGGAGCGCGCCAATCAGACATTGCAGGATCGGCTGGTCAAGGAGTTGCGGCTTCGCGGCATTGACACGATCAAGGAAGCCAACGCCTATGTGCCTGAGTTCATTACGGATTTCAACGCGCGTTTTGGCAAGCAGCCGCGTAATCCGAAGGACATGCACCGGCCGTTGGCCGATCACGAGAACCTCGACGGCGCCATGTGCCGCAAGGAGGTCCGCACGCTGTCGCAGGCCCTGACGCTGCGTTACGACAAGGTCTTGTTCATTCTCGATCCGACTGATCTTTCCAGGTCTCTGGCGGGTAAGAGGGTTGTTGTCTGCGACTATCCGGACGGGCGTCTCGAGATCATGCACGAGAGCTTTGCCCTGCCCTACAGAACCTTTGACACGTTACGCTCCGTGCATCGCGCCGAGGTCGTCGATAACAAGCGGCTGGACGACATGCTGTCTGTTGTCGCCGAGCTGCAGGCTGGGCGGGAGCAGCAGCGCAGCAAGGGCGGACCACGGCGAACTGGGCAGACGGACCATATGTTCGGCATTCGCGATGGCAGCACGGGGAACGGCTACCAGAAGCGTGGACGCAAGCCGAGAACGGATTACATGAACGATCCGCTGGTGATCGAACGGCGGGAGAAAGCGTTATTGAGGCAGCCGGCTGCGGAATAAAGGGCGTCAATGCACGCCGATATCGCTCTGCGTATCTGACTCCAATTGCAGGCAGGCGGACCAAAGCGGCGTCTTGTGGAAGGCTCCGTCTTGAAGAAGCGTGAGCCCTTCTCGTGCCTCATAAAGCAGGCCCAGCCAGCACAGGCGTCGCAGGACGCCATATTGGAGATCGGATTTGAGCTCCCAGGCTTCCAGGGTCATTTCGGTAGCGGACAGAGGTGCCATGTCTGGATAGAGGGTCTTCAGGACGTCCAATGGCGTGCAGCCTTCTCTCGCCTTGATGTTGAGAAGATTGAGGAACATGCGCCACCAGCGTAGGCGCGCTTGCACCTGCGCTTCCCGCTCGGTGGCATGGACATACGAATAGAGGTAATCCGTGGCGACCAGATCGAAGAAGGCTTGCGGATTCACCAGAAACTCCCGGCCGCGTCTGGTTGGCAGCAGCACATCCTTTTTCCGGCGAAGCAGCTTCAGATGGCGGGTCATGTCGCGCACGACCCAGAGCGGCGGCATGTCGCTTTCGTTCAGCACTTTGTTCATGCTGTAGAGGTCTTCGGCTGTGAAGTCGGGCCAGAGGAAGTTCACAGCGGCCCAATGTACGAATTTGCGGTTCATGGCGCCGGTCGCCGTCAATCCTATGCCACCCTCACCGTCAGCATAGGCAACGGACAGAAGCATGCCGCGAAGAAGTGGTGACAGCGCGGCGACATCGACGTCACCCTGCAGCTTTATTTCCGGAAGCATCGCGCGACTTTGATCCCTACCCCGCCCCATGCAGGTGCGCGGGAGTATCGGCCGGCGACGGAACAATTGCCACTGAGAAAGCTAAAGCCGAAGGGGTGCCCCTCACCCGCCCCCGCTCCGCCCTTTCAACCCGGCCCAGCCGGCCGGATCGGGGGCTGATCATCAGAGCCAGTGTCGCGTTTCTAACTGGCTGACAATGGCGCAGTACTAATCAGCTTTGACATTGTATGTAGCCGCAAAGTTGAAGTGTCCTGTTTCTGCAAAGTTGGAATGTCACTCTCCCCGGGTTTTAATGACCTGGGAGATTGCGGATGGGACTGATTGCGATGAGCGAGCGTGATCTGCAGCGGATCGAGATTTTGTCCAAGGTGATGGCCGGCCGGATGACGATGGTGTCGGCTTCGCATGTGCTTGATCTGAGCACGCGCCAGGTCCGCCGTCTTCTGGAGCGGATGCGCACTGACGGCGCAGCATCAATCCGGCACAAGGCGATCGGCCGGCCGTCGAACAACCGGATCAGCGATGGTGTTCGGGATTACGCGGTGACGCTGGTTCGTGAACGCTACGCGGACTTCGGTCCGACGCTGGCGGCCGAGAAGCTTGCCGAGCGTGATGGATTGCGGGTGTCGCGCGAGACATTGCGTGGCTGGATGTCGGAGGCCGGGCTTTGGCTGTCGCGCAAACAGCGTCGAACGTTTCATCAGCCGCGGCTGCGACGCGAGGCCTATGGCGAGCTGGTGCAGATCGATGGGTCCGAGCATCGCTGGTTCGAGGATCGCGGTGACCCGTGCTCGCTGCTCGTCTTTGTCGATGATGCGACTGGTCGATTGATGCAGTTGCGCTTTGTGCGCTCGGAAAGCGCCTTCACTTACTTCGAGGCATTGGAGCTCTATCTCGAGCGTCATGGCGCACCGGTTGCCTTCTATTCGGACAAGCATTCGGTGTTCCGGGTGGCGAAGAAGGAAGCCAAGGGTGGCCAGGGCATGACCCAGTTCGGGCGTGCGCTTTGCGAGCTAAGCATCGAGATTCTTTGCGCAAATTCCAGTCAGGCCAAGGGGCGTGTCGAGCGGATGAACCGGACGCTGCAAGATCGGCTGGTCAAGGAGTTGCGGCTGGCCGGGATCTGCAACATGGAGGCAGGCAATGCGTTGTTGCCTGGCTTCATGGAAGACTACAACGCACGCTTTGCGATTGCCCCTGCCCGGCCCGACGATCTGCATCGTCCAATGAATCTTGCACCGGATCGGTTGAAGGAGATCCTGTGCAAACGAGAGCAGCGCTATGTCGGATCGCAGTTGACGTTTTCGTTCGAGCGCAAGCGGATCATGCTGGAGGAGACTGAGGTGACGCGTGGTCTGGTCGGACGCTATGTCGAGACCTATGCCTATGCTGACGGACGCCTGGATGTGCGCTGGAAGGGGTATTGCCTGCCCTACACGGTGTTCGACAAGGATCAGCGAGTGACACATGCGGCGATTACCGAGAACAAGCGGCTTGGCGATGTGCTGGCCTATATCAAGGAACGCCAGGATCAGCCGCAGCCGAAGGTGAAGACCAACAGCGCCAAGAATGGCTATACGCCGCGTGGCCGCAAGCCTGGGCCAAAGACGGATTTCATGAACGATCCGGCGGTGATTATGCGGCGCGCGAAGGCGTTATCGCGACCTGCTGCGGAGTGAATGGTCGATCGGATAGTCTCAAAGCTAAAGCCGAAGGGGTGCCCCTCACCCGCCCCCGCTCCGCCCTTTCAACCCGGCCCAGCCGGCCGGATCGGGGGCTGATCATCAGAGCCAGTGTCGCGTTTCTAACTGGCTGACAATGGCGCAGTACTAATCAGCTTTGACATCATGTGTAGCCGCAAAGTTGAAGTGTCCTGTTTCTGCAAAGTTGGAATGTCACTCTCCCCGGGTTTTAATGACCTGGGAGATTGCGGATGGGACTGATTGCGATGAGCGAGCGTGATCTGCAGCGGATCGAGATTTTGTCCAAGGTGATGGCCGGCCGGATGACGATGGTGTCGGCTTCGCATGTGCTTGATCTGAGCACGCGCCAGGTCCGCCGTCTTCTGGAGCGGATGCGCACTGACGGCGCAGCATCAATCCGGCACAAGGCGATCGGCCGGCCGTCGAACAACCGGATCAGCGATGGTGTTCGGGATTACGCGGTGACGCTGGTTCGTGAACGCTACGCGGACTTCGGTCCGACGCTGGCGGCCGAGAAGCTTGCCGAGCGTGATGGATTGCGGGTGTCGCGCGAGACATTGCGTGGCTGGATGTCGGAGGCCGGGCTTTGGCTGTCGCGCAAACAGCGTCGAACGTTTCATCAGCCGCGGCTGCGACGCGAGGCCTATGGCGAGCTGGTGCAGATCGATGGGTCCGAGCATCGCTGGTTCGAGGATCGCGGTGACCCGTGCTCGCTGCTCGTCTTTGTCGATGATGCGACTGGTCGATTGATGCAGTTGCGCTTTGTGCGCTCGGAAAGCGCCTTCACTTACTTCGAGGCATTGGAGCTCTATCTCGAGCGTCATGGCGCACCGGTTGCCTTCTATTCGGACAAGCATTCGGTGTTCCGGGTGGCGAAGAAGGAAGCCAAGGGTGGCCAGGGCATGACCCAGTTCGGGCGTGCGCTTTGCGAGCTAAGCATCGAGATTCTTTGCGCAAATTCCAGTCAGGCCAAGGGGCGTGTCGAGCGGATGAACCGGACGCTGCAAGATCGGCTGGTCAAGGAGTTGCGGCTGGCCGGGATCTGCAACATGGAGGCAGGCAATGCGTTGTTGCCTGGCTTCATGGAAGACTACAACGCACGCTTTGCGATTGCCCCTGCCCGGCCCGACGATCTGCATCGTCCAATGAATCTTGCACCGGATCGGTTGAAGGAGATCCTGTGCAAACGAGAGCAGCGCTATGTCGGATCGCAGTTGACGTTTTCGTTCGAGCGCAAGCGGATCATGCTGGAGGAGACTGAGGTGACGCGTGGTCTGGTCGGACGCTATGTCGAGACCTATGCCTATGCTGACGGACGCCTGGATGTGCGCTGGAAGGGGTATTGCCTGCCCTACACGGTGTTCGACAAGGATCAGCGAGTGACACATGCGGCGATTACCGAGAACAAGCGGCTTGGCGATGTGCTGGCCTATATCAAGGAACGCCAGGATCAGCCGCAGCCGAAGGTGAAGACCAACAGCGCCAAGAATGGCTATACGCCGCGTGGCCGCAAGCCTGGGCCAAAGACGGATTTCATGAACGATCCGGCGGTGATTATGCGGCGCGCGAAGGCGTTATCGCGACCTGCTGCGGAGTGAATGGTCGATCGGATAGTCTCAAAGCTAAAGCCGAAGGGGTGTGCCTCACCCGCCCCGATCTGATCTTGCAAGCGGGATCAGCCGCTCAGATCGGAGCTAATCGCCGTGCCGTGCCGAAGCGCAAAGTGACATTTTAACTTTGCCAACCAGCGGACATTCCAACTTCCCCGCCACATCATGTGTAGCCGGGTACATTCTATTTTCAAGTGCGACTTGCGAATGATGCCAATGGGTTATCAATCGCAAGGAAAATGCAATGAAACGCACCTACTCCCACATTGGACTGGGCGAACGACGCAAGATTGCTCGCTGGCGAACGGCTGCCTCAGTGCTGCGGTCATCGCAATATGCGATACCCACTTCAATTAAGGGGCGCTTTGTCATCTGAAACAGGCAGTCCGGCGGCCTTCAATCCGGCAAGGAAACGCTCCTGGTCCTCGGTCCGGGCCAGCCGCTTGGCGACTTCTTGCCTGACGTTCGGGATCAGTGCGGGTGACCGAAGCTGGATCCAATCGAGTTGCTCCTTTGCTTCGGCCGTTTTTCCAAGGGTGCCGAGGATGGAGAGCAAGACAAGGCGATGCATCGGATTATAGTTCAAGTCCGACATGCGCGACCAAAGTTCCGCGGCTTGGGTGTCACCCCGCATGAAGGCACAGAGCGCCATCCCGACCTCGTAATAGCCGCGCGGCCCCGCGTTCCTGCTGATGGCGTCGGAAATCAGTTCACAGCCTCTGCTCCATTCTCCCGACATCGACAGACGCAAGCCGTATTCACCCGCCACTTCCGTGTCATTCGGATTGCTGGCATAGGCGGCCTCGCCGGCGCGCAGGGCTGCGACCATGTCATTGCTGAAAAAGTTGGCCAGCATTAGCGCTTGAAGGGCGCGCGCATTCTTCTGGTCGAGCTGCACGGCGCGTTCGGCAAGCTCCTTTGCAAGATTGAGCGTGGCGGCGGTCGGCTTGGTATTCAATTGATACGGAAAGCGGAACTCATCGAGATGAACCAGCGAAAGGAAGGCAGCAACATTGGAGTCGTCGGGTGTCTTCTCGACGGCCCGCTGCAGACAGGACTTCGCAACCTCATGGGCCTTCACGGTCATCTCGCTGCGATAGCTATAGTAGGACAGAATGCAGGAAAAAGCGTCCGGGCTCCCGGCAATGCTTGCGGTGTCCGCCTTGAACATGACGCCGAACGGCCGCGCTACCGCCGTCGCGATGTGGTCTGCAAGGCTCGCCTGCGTTTTCAGGATGCCCTGCACTTTCATGTCGGCATTATAATTGTTTGCCCAGATGACAACTCCGTCCATCCGTCGCACGAGCCTTGCCGTTGAGCGCACGGTGCTGCCTTCCAACCGCACGCTTCCCTGGAGAGCATAGAGTGGCTGCGACGCCTGGCCTTCTCGATTGCGCGGCAGGGGAGCGACCACGATAATATCGTTGAAAGGGACAAGCTTTTCGATAATAGCGTCTGTGATACCCCGAGAAATATCGGATGCCTGTCCGCCATCAGAGGCGCTTTCAAAATGCTCGACAACGATGGTTGGGCGACTGGTTACTCCCCTCGCCGCCTTGGTTTCCGTGTCGAACAAGTTGGCATGCTGAAGCATCGCTGCCATCGAGACAAGGACGATCCCCACGCATCCCGCAAGAAGCCAATATCGGAGGCGCGAAACATGACTGCCCGCCCCGTCTCGGCTGATCGTGCTCCTGACGACATTGACCTGCTCGGCCTCATCTCGTCCGGGTATAGGCCGAGGGGCTCGTACGAAGCTTGAGATATCCGCGTGCTCGATATCCTGTCTGACGTCGAAGACCGGTACATAGCCGCCACGGGGAACCGTGATGATGATCCGGTCAGTGCTGCCGGCGGTTAGGTAATAGTGTTCCAGCTCCCGCCTCAGCCGGCCGGCCTCGATGCGGACACAGGGATCCTGCTGAGCATCGAAGTTTGCATCCCTGCCGAAAACAGCCTGTGCTATGGTAAAGGCCTTCAAATACGCGCGCCGGCCCGCAAGTGTTTCGTTTACAATAAATTCAAGGAATCGCCCCGCCCGCTCGGGAAGTCGAAACTCCGGGCTGGATAGAATGCACTCAAGTTGCTGCAGCACCTCCTCCTGCGAAGATGCGCTGCCGCAAGCTCTGTCAACGCCTGCATTTGCCATCGGTTCCCCCGAATCCGATTGATCACAACCTGCAGTATGCAGTCGTCGACGATAGTCCCATGTCGCCACGACGGCAACGAGATTTAGTAGAAACGGCTAATTTAAAGGAAGGATTTCGGAAATCGATCGCATGATCGTTAGGGTGACTACAGCTGGACATAAGCTGGCGTAAAATACCGTATCCTACCGCAATGGACGTGTATTTTACTGCCCTCGTCTTCCCGTGCGCTCTATCATCATCCTCATTCTGGAGGAGCCGGCGATGACATTAAATGGGACGCCCACATCCCAATCTATGACGAGCACAGAGGACCTGCGCAAACACGCTCTGGAACTCCAGCTTCTGGAAATGGAGCGCAACGAAAAGATCAGGGCACGTGAGGCAAAGAAACATGCCGAATTCGTCGAGGATTTTTTGCGCAAACAGATCGGGGAAACGGAACGCGCCGTCATTAAGCGGCTGGTTACGAAAGCGGCCGCAGACGGTAAATGCGAGGCGCTGATCTACAGTTTTCCATCGACTTTCTGCACGGATAGCGGCCGCGCCATCAATAACAACCTGCCCGGCTGGCAGAAGACATTGCAGGGCAAAGCCAAGGCGCTTCTCGAACTGTTCGAGGAGGTCGCCAAACCGCAGGGTTACGGGCTAAAGGCGATGATCATCAATTTTCCGGATGGCATGCCAGGAGATGTTGGCTTCTTCCTCACCTGGGAACCGCCTGTCAACTGACCGGCAACAGCAGGCTTGAGCGAGGGAATATCGAATTGAAAGCGACCGAGATCGAGCGAAAGTTTCTGGTCCGCGACGACAGCTGGCGCGTTTGCGCCGGCGAGCCGCATGTGCTGCAACAGGCCTATCTTTGCCGGCGCGATCAAAACCCTATCCGTGTCCGCCTGATCGATGGGTGCTCGGCGCGCCTAACGATCAAATTTCGTACGCCGGGCCTTGCCCGGGAGGAATATGAGTATGAGATTCCGGTCGAGGAGGCGCGCGATCTCTTGCTCCGCGCGGCAGGCCGTATCATCGAAAAGACCCGCTACCGAGTTCTCCACGATGGCAAGAGTTGGGATGTGGATGTCTTTGCCGGCGCATATGAGGGACTGACGCTCGCCGAGATCGAAATGGCGAGCGAGGATGAGCAACCGAACCTGCCTCAATGGCTGGGGCGCGAGGTCACGGGCAAGAAGCGATACTCCAACCGCGCGATGGCGGCTGCATTGCGTCTTTCGCCGGCGGCGCAGGACCCTGCCGGCTGAATTCTATTCGCTTACCACGGTCCAACTGGCGTCAGGGTTGAAATCCTTGATTGCCGCCGCGCGCTCTTCCGTTTGGGGCCCAAGATCCCGCTGGTAGATGACGCTTGCACCATTGACCATGAATGTCTGGACGCCCGTGACCCTGTATTTGACCGGCCAGGCAATCAGCGCAAAGCCGCCGGTCATATAACCGTTAATGACGTAGCTTTGCTTGCCGCCAAGCACGTTGTCACCCTGAGATGTCAGGATGCGGTAACGATAGCCGTAATAGCCCTCCCCGCGCTTGGCGGCACCGAAGGCTGCCGTCTCGACGAGCGCGCTTGCCGGACTTTCCTCGGGATAGAGGTTCGGATCCCAGTACAACCCGTCTAGCTTGCCAGGACTGCTGATCAATTTCTTTGCGAATTCATAGATGCCGTCGCCGTCGCGATCCTCCGATGCATATTGATACTGGGCCGCCACATATTCATGTATGGTGTCGATGGTGGCGAGTTCGTTTTCGCCAATGCGGCGATTGACGATCTCTTCGAGGCCGCGCTCAGTGTCGAAGGACCATTTGCCGTCCTTGCCTTCGGTCAGCGGAAACGGCAACGGCCAGAGCCGATCGCCGATCGCAACAATCCTCATGCCTTCGAAATCCCGCAAGACCGCCTGCCGCTCGGCGCCCTCGCGGATCAATCCGTAAGCGATCATCGCCTCGTTGCTGGAGCGCAGCTTGTCCGCCTTAAGGCCCAGCAGAGCGGCAAGATCGTCGATATTGCTGGAGCCCAGCACCGATTTCAGCTTGTCGAGCGCGAGCTCCGGACTGTCGAATTTCGGTGAGGACGTTGCCGCTTTGTATTCGGCGAGATCTGTCTGCGCTTGCGAAAGCGCCGGCGCAGGCGGCATCGCACAAAGCGCTGCCGCGAACATGAGCGGAATTACGGTCGATTGGCGTCTCATCATGCAACTCCCTGAGCTGGAAAGAGGTCTCACCGCCGTCCGCCACCACGGCCGCCACCGCCGCCACGACCGCCGCCACCCTGCGGGCGCGGCCGATGCTGGGCGGGGCGAGCTGACTGGCGATGGGCACCCATGCTCTGTGCTCCCCGTTTCGAGGCGACAGCTTCGCGGCGACCGGACTGGACGTTGCCAAGTGCGCTTGGTTGCCGTCCGCGATTGTCGGGTCTGGAGGCCATTTGTGGCTTGTTGGGCTTCTTGACGGATTTCTGCGCAGGTTTGGATGGACGATTGGCTGCTCTCTCAGGACGAGCCTCGGGTCGATTTGCAGCCGTTGGGCGATTTGCGGCCGCCGGCCGATTTCCCGCCGTTGGCCGATTTGCCTGCGGTCTGTCCTTCAGGCCCTGCGCCGTGTTTTTCCGAATATCCTGGGCACGTGCCGCGTTGGCCCGATTGCCGGGCAACTGGCTCGCCTGGATGTCCTTGGCCTTGTTGCGCAGCTGGTTGCGATTATCGCCTTGCAGGCCGGACTTGATCGCCGACTGGTCGATTTTCGCAAGTTGGTCCTTGCTGATGTTCAATTTGCTGCGGTCGACATTGCTCCAGTCGACGTCGTTCCACTTCATCTTTCCGTTGAAGTTACGGTCGTTTAGGCAATTGTTGCAGTCGATGTCGATATCGCCATCCCAGCGGCCGCCCCATACACCCCAGTCATCCCAGTTAACGACGGCCGCCCAGGCAAGGCCGGTCACAGCGCCCGCAAAGAACGCCGCCCCGGGGTAATAATAGTTGTCGTAATAATCGGGATAATAGGAGATCGGCGCCGACACATAACCTGGTTCATACAGCATTTCCGGCGGATATTGCGGGATATAGATCTTCTCCGGATCGGTCGGCCGGATGATGATGTTGTCGTTTTCGGTGACGACCGTGACCTTGTCATCCGTCTTGATAATGTTCTTTTCCACCGCTTCGTCGCGAAGCTGCTGGATGGCGATCAGGACATCCTTCTGCTGATTGGTGAGCGCATCGGCAAGGGACTGGGTCCAGTCGAGATCCTCGCTCATCATCTTGACGATGTCAGGATAATTGAGCAGCGAGACGACGCTGCCGTCCCAATCGCTCTTGGGTTTGAGTTCGGAATTTTTCTTCTTTGCCTCCAGGAAGCGCTGCGCCTCGACGATCTGCAGAGGAAAGAGCGAAGCTGCCGAAATTGCCGCAACCAACTCATCCGGATAGAGCGCGATCCGCGCTACGAGCACTTCAAGCTCGTCATCGGAAAGAAGCGCGGCTGCGGGCTGCTCGGCACTCACCTGCGCGGGAGCCGCCGTTGGGAGAGGGACCTGCGTCTGTGCTCGCACTGGGAGCACCGGTTGCAACGCAATAATCGCCAGCGCAGAGAATCCACCAAGCAGTTTGCGGGATATTGCTTTCATCACGCACGTAACTCCCTTGGACCATTGAATGATAGATACGCTTACGAAGATTTGGGGCCGGTCTGCGGGAACGGCCTGAGCACCACAATTTTCGACTGGGCAATCGCCTCCCCCATCTCTTTCAACAGGGCATCGACGAGACCCGCATATTCCAGCCGCCGCGCTTCCCGAAGCTCCTCCGGTAAGCGCTCAACGTGCGCCAAAGCCTGTGCCGCAGCAGTGAGATCCTCACACATGCTGTGAAATTGCTCGTTTACATAAAAAAGCCTCTGCACCAGCCGCTTCTGGTCGGGAAAATAAGTCTCAGCCGCCTCCAGGGCGGACAAAAATGTCGAACCTTGTTCTCCCGGCACCATCCCCGCCCCCGCTGTCAAATTGCGCTAAGCAGACGAGAAAAAGTATATAGCAGAACGATCGGCAGCAGACGTAAAATACACGATCTTACGTTAGCCGGCTTTCGAAAGCCCACTGGAATCCCAGGCGCGAATGCTGACATGACCGCTGCCTCTTTGATCCAGCCTTTTTACCTTCACACAGAGATGATCTCCGCAAACGGTGGAACTTCCAGTGCTTCAATAGAGCTTACGCGATGCTACGGGCCTCAGCACGAAAACGAGCCTAATATGCCGCTGTCGATAGCGATGAAACGGCTCGGCAAGGCCAGCCCGAAGGGAGCGATCGTGTTTCTCGACTATTTTGCCTCAGGCGTGCTGGTCTTTGTCGTCGTCACCCTTTTCTGCGCGGTGCTCGCAATCGACATTCATCATCTCATGGCCAAGGCACGAAATCATTCCCATCAGGACGCTATCCATGTCGCCGGATGCGTGAGGCTGTTCACCCTGCATGCAATCAGGCCGTTCCTGTTCGTCTGGGCCACCTCCCGCCGGCAGGATCGCGGCTGGGAGGCGCCGATCGTTTTTCTGCCAGCGATTTGATGCCGGAGAAGCTTGAGGAAGCAAGAGGAGTCCGCGGTGATAAGCAGTCTTCCAGTGTTGCGAGGCTTGGCCGGTTTCAACAAGGCCTGGTTCCGGAGCGATATCCCGGCCGGGCTGTCGATCGCCGCCGTCGGCCTGCCGAGTGCGATCGCCTATCCTGCCATCGCCGGTCTGCCTCCTGAGACCGGCATTTATGCGAGCATTGTCGCGCCGATCGCCTATGCGATTTTCGGGCCTTCCAGGCTGCTGATTGTCGGGCCCGATGCTGCGACGATGACTGTGCTTGCGGCGGCGATGGGCACCATCATCATAGCCGAACCCGCAGGCACGGATGTCGACCGGGTGGCCATCGCTTCGGCGCTTGCGCTGGGGGTTGGCATCTGCTGCATCGCCGCGAAGCTGCTGAGGCTCGGTGTCCTCGCAAGCTTCCTCTCCCGTCCGATCCTGGTCGGCTTTTTCGCCGGCGTGTCGCTTTCAATCCTTGTCGGACAGATCGGCCGGTTCACCGGCGTAAAAATCGAATCCGAGGGATTGATCTCACCGCTGGTCGAATTGTTTGCCAAGAGCAACCTGATCCACTGGCCTTCGCTCACTCTCGGGCTTGCGATGTTCGCTTTGCTCTGGATCGTCCGTGGCTTTAATTTGAAAGTTCCAGGCCCGGTTCTGGTCGTCGTCGTCTCGGTCATCCTGTCAGCGATCTTCGACTTTCAGGGCCGTGGCATCGCTGTCGTCGGCGACTTGCCGAGCGGGATGCCGAGCTTTTCCCTGCCGGCATTCTATAAGATGCCGATCGACAAGATCGTGCTCGGCTCGGCCACGATCTTTCTAGTCAGCTTCGGCGCCGGCATCGTAACGGCCCGCAGCTTCGGGTCGCGGACCGGCGAGGAGGTTGATGCCAATCAGGAACTGATCGGACTCGGTGCTGCCAATATCGCGCCCGGCCTTTTCGGTTCGTTTCCGATCAGCGCGTCGGATTCCCGCACTGCCATAAATCTATCGACGGGCGGCGTTTCGCAGCTCGCCGGGCTCGTTTCGGCAGCTACACTGATTGCGGCGCTGGTTTTCCTGAATGGCGCATTGCGGGTTCTTCCAATTCCTGCGCTTGCGGCAATTCTTGTGGCGGCTGCCATCAGCCTCATCGATATTCACGAACTCAAGAAGATCTGGCGTATCAGCCGCATGGAATTCGTCTTCGCGCTCATAGCCATGTGGGGAGCGATCAGCTTCGGCGTTCTCAACGGCGTGATCGTCGCCGTCGCCGCAACCTTCGCCTATCTACTGCGTCAGACCATGTTTCCACGCGACGGCCTGCTTGGCCGCATCGAAGGTCGGCACGGTTTCTTCGATCTTCAGCGCTACCCGGAAGCCCGCCCCGTCCCGGGTGCCGCGGTCTTCGCGGTCCAGGGCAGTATCCTGTTCTATAACGCAGATTATGTCCGTATCCGGCTGATGTCAGTCGCAAAGGCGCTTCCCGCCGACACCAAATGCCTGGTGCTCGACGCCAGCGCCATCACGCAGATCGACAGCACCGGCGCGACTGCGCTCGAAGCCGTCGCCGAAATTCTCGTGACACGGAACATCATCTTCGCATTCGCCGATCTCAGCGATGAGAGCCGCGCCATTCTCGAACGGGCCGGGGTTCTCAAGACTGTTGGAGCGGAGAATATTTTCAATGGCAGAGAAGAAGCCCTGCGGACGCTGATTGGCGATATCGACCAGATCGGCAATGCCGCACCGGCGGGTACTGCCCCTTAATGACAGAAGGAGGGAGACATGGACGAGAATTACGAGGCCAAACTAGCCGATGGTGAAGCATCCAGCACCGGCAAGGGCAAAAAGAAAAAGAAGTCGTGGGATTACGAGAAGGAAATCACCCGGCTGCAGGTGGAACTGGCCCATCTTCAGGCCTGGGTCAAGAAATCCGGTGCACGGATCGTCATCGTCTTCGAGGGGCGCGATGCCGCCGGCAAGGGTGGGATGATCAAGCGCATAACAGAAAGGGTCAGTCCGCGTGTCTTTCGCGTGATCGCCCTGCCCGCGCCGACCGACCGTGAGAAATCGCAGATCTATATGCAGCGCTACATCGCCTATCTGCCGGCCGCCGGCGAAGTCGTGATTTTCGATCGTAGTTGGTATAACCGCGCAGGCGTCGATCGGGTGATGGGCTTTTCCAGTGAGAAAAAAGCGCAGCGCTTCCTCGAGCTGGCGCCGCGTTTCGAGGCTGCAATCGTCGAAAGCGGCGTCATTCTGCTCAAGTATTTTCTGACGGTCAGCGAGGAAGAGCAGGAACGGCGTTTCAGACGCCGGATCGACGATCCGTTGCGGCAATGGAAGCTCAGCCCCATGGATGTCGAATCCTACCAGCGCTGGTGGGACTATACGCGCGTCTATGACGAGATGCTGAGGATGACGGACAGCAACCACGCGCCGTGGTGGATCGTACCTTCCGATGACAAGAAGCGGGCGCGGGTCAACTGCATCTCGCACATCCTGCAATCAATCCCCTATGAGCGCCTGAAATTCGAAGCGCCGGACCTCGGAAAGCGCCAGAAACGCCCATCGGCCTACGTCGAAGATCGCGCTATCCGGCATGTGGTACCCGACACGACGTCATGACGATGGGTCCGGCTAGGCACAGCGGAATGGGTGTAGTCATGGAGCAGGTCAACGATGCGACCCCGCAAAGGAGCAGTGCGGGGCAGATTTCGGTAGAGGCACGCGTCAGCGATCTCGTCCGACTGGGCATCATCGGGCTTTTCGCCTATTGGACCCTGGAGCTTATCGCTCCCTTCGCGTTGATCGTCATCTGGTCAGCCATTCTTGCGGTGGCGCTGTTTCCAATGTTCGATGCACTCTCGCGGCTGATCGGCAACAGGCCAGTGATTGCGGCGGTCGTCGTCGTCGTTGGTTGCCTCGTCCTGATCATCGCGCCGCTCGCCCTGGTCGCGGTCAATTTCGCAGACACTGTGCAGGCGTTGATCAGCAAGGTGTGGACGGGAGAGTTCACCCTGCCTGCAGCACCGCTAGCCATCAAGGAATGGCCCGTCATTGGGGAGCGGCTTCACAATACCTGGAACCAGATTGCCGGCGACATGGCGTCCACCATCATCAAGTTTCAGGCGCCCATTCGCGAGGTGATGGGCGCTGTCGTCGCAAAGCTCGCCTCGATTGGCGGCGGTGTCTTGAGCTTCGTCGCCTCGATCATGCTCTCCGGCCTGTTTCTCACGCGGGCCACACGACTGGCGGCCGCAACGCAGCTGCTGGCAAACCGGATCGCCGGCGAGAAGGGTGTCGGCTTTGCCAGGCTTGCAGGAACGACAGTGCGGAATGTCTCGCGGGGCGTCATCGGCGTCGCCTTCCTGCAGACGCTGCTTTGCGGCTTGTGCTTTGCCTTCTTCGACATTCCGGCACGCGGTGCGTTAACCTTCGCGGTCTTCATGCTCTGCGTGATGCAGCTGGGTCCCGGGCTGGTGCTTCTGCCCATGATCATCTGGGCATGGTTTTCCTGGCCGTCGGCCGTCGCTCTTGTCTTTACCTGTCTCGCGATACCGATCACAGTTGTCGACAACGTCCTGAAGCCCATACTGATGGCGCGCGGTCTCTCGACCCCGATGCCCGTCATCCTGATCGGGGTCATCGGCGGCACGCTCTCGCACGGGCTTCTCGGCCTGTTCCTGGGACCGGTGGTCCTCAGCGTCTTCTATGAATTGTTGCGAGCCTGGGCCTGGCCTGCGACCGCAGCAAGCGGAGCAGGGCATGATCCTGCCACCGGTTTCGACGGACCGGTTCAGCGGTCAGCGCAATAGACGAGAACCTCCCGCTCTATTTCTAGGCAAAGCTGCTCATATTCGGTAATCAGTTTGTCTTCTCCCGGATGCTGGGTTCGGAAACGGTCCAGCGCATCGACGGCAAGATCGTAGGCCTCAAACATTTCCCCCAGCGTCTCGCTGGCTATGCCAACAAGATGATGACGGATGTCGGGAAGTCGGAGCATCAATTTCCTTCGTCCACGCTCTCGGCTCATAAAGTAGCTCCGTATATCTGCTCGGACGGTTCGATTGGATCACTTCACACCAGATTGAATTGCGCGATCCCGAGGGTAAGAGCGTAGCCGAACGCGGAATCAAGGTTCCCAGTCGTCGGCATTCAACGCTTTTACAGTGACGGCAGCGACAATGCCGGTCAGCACAATTCCCGCAAAGCCGATCACCAACGACAATATTCGCGACGAAACATGTTTGGGGGTAAAATCGCCGTAGCCGATGGTCAGGCCCGTGACGAAAGTGAAATAGACAGCTTCATCGATGCGCCAATTTTCTATGCGCCAGATTATAAGCCCGGACACGATCATCACCGAGACGATCCCCGACAGGATTGGCCAGATCACACGAAGCTGCCTTGCGAGCGCGACGAAGAACAGGCGCCGCATCTCCCTATGGGTCAATTTATGGTCAGGTTTTAAGGGCACGTCGTTGACCTCCCTGCGGTTCGGGCCAGGGATAAGTGTAGGTTGCGGCACCAAATCTTCCGCCCTAGTTTCACGGGTCTATCTGCTGAGAGGCCATTTCACATACGACAGTTGCCAAAGGCGCGTCCACGACCGCCCCCCCTCCCCGCAGATGCGCCCCATTACGTTCGGTCGGGCAAAACATACAGCGTCATGGCGAAGATCATATAAACCATCAGCACCAACACGCCGATGAACCATGCCGAGCGCCCGCTATTGGTGACAAACATCGCCGTGATTGTCGCCAGGAAAACCATGACCACGACGCCAGGTGCAAACTGCAGATCCATCGGTGTCGGACCGATCAGATAGCTCAACAATACCAGCACGGGGGCGACAAACAGCGCGATCTGCGACGCGCTGCCGAGGGCAATACCCACGCTCAGGTCGAGGCGGTTCTTGCGCGCACCGGAAAATGCCGAAGCCATTTCGGCGGCGCCGCCGACCAATGCGACGACGATGAAGCCGACAAAGGCAGGCGTCATCCCGAAAACCTTGGCTGCCTCCTGCACGGACTCGACGAAGATCTCGCTGACCAGCGCAACCAGTATCGTGACACCGGCAAGTGTGGCGAGGGCCGTACCAATCGGCCACGGCGCTTCCTCCGCCTGGGCGTGCTCGGCTGCGGCAAAGGACTCGCGATGTGTTTTGAGAGTGAACAACAGCCCCAACCCATATCCGACGATGAGCAGGATCGCCAGGCCGAAGCTGAGCTTTTGGATGACTGCAGTCGCCGACGCCGAATCCATCGAAGCAACCGCCGACGGCATCAGCAGGCCGATCGTGGCGAGGAAGAGCAGACCCGCCTGAAGACGCGCATTGGCTCGATTGAACTCCTGACTGTGATGCTTGAGGCCGCCGAGCAAAAACGACGCCCCCAGCATGAACAGCGTGTTCGTGACAATCGCACCGGCGACGGATGATTTTACGAGGGTATATTGTCCGGCACGCAGGGCAGTCAGCGCTATGACGAGTTCTGTCAGGTTTCCAAGCGTGGCGTTGAGCAGCCCGCCAGCGGCGTCGCCCGTTTTTGCCGCAACGGATTCGGTCGCGTGGCTCAGGAGACCGGCGAGCGGTATCACAGCAAGCACCGACAGGATGAAAAGCAGAGTATGAGCCTCGGGGGCGACGCTGGCAGCGACAAAGACCACGGGTACCGCGACGAGCAGCCACAGCATCGGATTGTCACGAATTTCTTTCCAAAGGAGGCTCACGCCACCACTCCCATTCGGCAATCTGAATCCATGTTTGTAGCTTCGGCATACAGACGGGTTACAAGTCAGGTTGACCTGCTCCGGAGCGCGCCACCCTCTTCGACCGTCGATGATCGGTCGCAATGCGCAGTGCTATTCCGGCAGCGCCGTCTGCCGGAAGAATGTCACGGTCGCTTCATCCGGCGGCCCGAACCAAGTGGTGAAGAATGTCCGGAAATCCTGCGCGGCATAGGCTTGGCTCAGCGCACGGTCGACGGCGAGACGAAAGTCCTCGTCGCCGCGTGCCAGCTCGAGACCAAGCGGTTCGTACGTGAAATGACGCTGCAGAACGATGAGGTTGCCGGAATTGTCGCTGCGGGCGGCAGCATCCATGAGGATCGGCATGTCACCGAAGAGCACCGCCGAACTGCCATCCAGCACGCGTTCGATCCCCTGCTGGTAGCTATTGACGGGCGTCGCCGTTGCAGAGAGCTGGAAAGTCTTGATCCTGTCGGTCAGCCAGCCTTCACTCGTCGTGCCCGCAATCGAGGAGAAGGTCTTGTGCTCCAGGATCGTGCGGGCCGGTGAACCGCGCCAGACGGGACGGCTCGACGGTTCGCCATATTGCAGCACTTCGCGTAGCGCCAGCGGAGAGCTCGCGCTGAGGAGCGCGCCGGTACCGCTCGGGAAGATAGGGATGGAGAACGAGACCTGCTGCCTGCGCGTCAGCGTCACCGGTTCCGCGCCGCAGACAAGGTCCGCCGCGCCGCTCTCTATGGCTTGCGTTTTGGCGTCGCCCGACAGGGAAACCCATTCCACATCGAGCTTTGACAGGTTTAGCTGTGCTCGCAGGCTATCGGCAATCTTGTTGCAGAGGGCAACAGCGTAGCCGTCGGGCTTGCCCTGTTCGGCGTTGAAGGAAAATGGCCTGGCATCCGCATCGTAGCCGAGCTTCAACGCACTGTTTGTTCTGACGCGGTCAAGCGTCTGCGCCCACGCGGGTGTGCTGATAGCAGCCGTCGCGGTGAGGACAGAGACGGCAATGACCGTCCAACGACCATTTCTTCTTGACATGTCTGGTCCTCCCTCCGTTACTTGGTCGGCGCCCCGCTCACGCCATTGGCGAAACGCGGAGCGATCAGGCCGTAAATGATGAAACCAATACCTGTGACGATCATACCGCCGAGCACGGCGTCCTTGCCGGAGGCGTAGATGGCAAACACGCTATAGGCCATGCCGATAAGTGCGATCGTAGCGTTCAGCCGGTATTTCGCCTGAGGCACACGGGCCGTCTTCATCATGACGAACAGCGCCGACAGAGCGATGATGTAAGGCAGCACATTGGTGACAACAGCGAGGTTGACGAGCGCGGAAAACTGCTCGCTCAGCGTCGGCGATATGGTCATCAGGGCAAGACAGGTCTGCAGGATGCCAAGAATGATCATGCCGCGCACAGGCGCTCCCATTTCGTTCACGCGCGAGAATATCGATGGGAACATCCGCTCATCGGCAGCGGTTTTCGCTGTCTGGGCGATCGTAAACTGCCAGCCAAGCAGCGAGCCGAGGCAGGCCAATACCGCCAGCGCCATGACGATCGAACCGATCGTCGAATTGAACATGGTGGCATAGGCGAGCGCAAACGGCCCTGTGGAGGTGGCGAGATCCGCATTCGGCACGATGCCCTGAATGACCGTCGTCGACAGGATGTAGATGACAGCAGCACCCAGCGTGCCGAACATGCAGGCAAGCGGCACGTCGCGCTTCGGGTTTTCGACGGCATCGGAATTCTGAGCGGCAAACTCCATGCCTAGGAAGGCCCAGAGCGTCAGCGAGATGCTCGATCCCATCCCTTGCCCCAGCGTCAGCCCTTTCGGATTCCAGGCTGCGGCAAAGGTGCTGGAACTGAACCAAAGCCAGCCGATGATCGACAGCAGACCAACGGGAAGGATGACACCCCAGACCGTGATGGAGCCGATGCGGCCGGTGATGCGCGGACCACCGAAATTGGCGGCCGTGGTCAGCCACAGGAGCACGATCAGCGCCAGGCAGGTCATGATGGGTGTCGAGGTCAGCACCGGAAAGAACCCCGCCAGATAACCGACGGCTGAAATGCCGATCGCCACGTTGCCGACGGCAAGTGAGAGGAAATAGAGGAAGAACACCATGAAGTAGCCGTCTTTCCCATAGGCGTCTTCCGCATAGGCGGACATGCCCCCGGGGCGCTGATTGAACAGCCCGGCCTGAGCGAAGCCATAGGCGATTGCCATCGAGCCGATGGCGGTCACGAGCCAGGAAAGGAGCGAGATTGCACCGACCTGCGCCATGTTGGCGGGCAGCATGATGATGCCCGATCCCATCATGTTGACAGCAACGATGAAGGTGAGTTGCACGAGGTTCATCTTCTTCTTGGCTGTAGCGTCAGTTGCAAGATGCATCGTGTTGTCTGTCATGATGAAATCCTCCCCAACCCCTACTCGCGCACGACATATGTGTGGAATTTGATCCGCCCATCGATCCGCTCCTGGAACACGCCCTGGACCTCGTAATTGAAGCCCGGAAACCGGTTGAAGGATTCTTCGAAGGCCAGAAAATAGTCCCGCATCGGCTGCGCTCTGTCGTCCCAGCGCTCGCCTGGCACGATCACGCCGATGCCGGGCGGATAGATCAGTGCCAACGTCGCGGAAATGCGGCCGGCGGCCTCCGTCAGCGGCACATAGTCGACATTGTTGGCGACCAGCGCCTCATAGGCCCGCTTGGGGGCGATTGCCGGCTCCGGGAAGCTCTCAGAGCGGAAGCAAAGGCGCTGCAGTTCCTTGACGCCGGCCTCTCGATAAAAGGAATGCATCTCCAGGCAGACCTGACGGACCGTATAACCGGCATAGCGCTCGCGGTTGGCCGCATATACGGTCGGCAGCACTTCCTGCAGCGGCGCGTCGCGGTCCCACAAGTTCTTGAACTTGACGAGCTTGGCAACGAGCGTGTTCAGCTTGCTTTCGTCCTCGGCCGGGGTCAGCAGGAAGAGGAGACTGTTCAAGTCGCATTTTTCTGGCACGACCCGCTGTTCGCGCAGATAGTTGGCGACGACAGTCGCCGGGATACCGAATTCGCGATAGCCGCCAGTCTTCCGGTCAATGCCGGGTGTGAGTATTGTGAGCTTGTTGGGGTCGACCATGGTGTAGCCGGGCGCATAGCCTGCATAGCCATGCCATTTTGCCTCCGGATCGAACCGCCAGCATTGCTGCTCGCGTTTCAGTATCTGCGTTGGGACATCTTCCCATCTGGTGTCGGCGAGATCGCTGGTATGTTTCGAGCCTGAAACCGAGACCCTGTCTGGAACGAAGGGATCGAAGAACCACTGTTCTTCTGGGCTTGCTGCTTTGGTCTCGTAATGATCCACGAAGCCGCGCAGTTTCTTGCGCACCTCGATCCCGAGTTCGATGCAGCGGTCCCAGAGCATCTCACCGGCCTTGCCCTCATGCACCTTGGCGTTAACATCGAGGGAGGCGAAAAGCGGATAGAAGGGAGAGGTCGATACATGCATCAGCAGCGATTCATTGAAACGCTTGTGTTCGACGAACCTGCGCTGGCCGCTGATATGTTCGTCCCGCTTGTGGATCTGCGATGCCTGGGAGAAACCTGCGCCCTGCTTGTGAACCGACTGGGTGGAAAACAACCCCGGCATATCAGCCGACAATTCGTTTAGCCGCATCGGGCTATGGCCCTCGAAGAGCGGGTGGAAGGCATTGTAGCCGATCCAGGCCTCGTCCCAGAGCACGTAGTCACAGAGATGGCCGATCTTCTCCATCACTTGGCTGACATTGTAGATCGTGCCGTCATAGGTCGCGAGCTGGATGCAGGCCAGGCGGAAAGGTCGTTCCGCCTTCGCACGGCTCTTGTCGGCGACGAGCGGATGCTCCTCTATCTTTTGCCTCAGCCATGCCTCGTCCCACGCCGCCCAATCGACGGCGCCGATCATGCCGAAGGAATTGCGGGCAGTCGGCAGATAGATCGGGATAGCGCCAGCCTGCACAAGAGCGCCCTGATGCAGGGATTTGTGATTGTTGCGGTCGAAGAGCACGAGATCGCCGCTGCGCAGCACCGCGTTGGCAACGACCTTGTTGGAGGTGCTCGTTCCGTTGAGGATAAAATAGGTACGATCCGCCCCGAAGATGCGGGCCGCCTGTTTCTGTGCTTCGACGGCAGGGCCTTCATGGATCAGGAGATCGCCGAGATCGACATCCGCGTTGCAGAGGTCGTTGCGGAAAATGCTCTCCCCGAAATACTTGAAGAAGAGCTGTCCGGCCGGCGACTTTCGATAGAACTGACCGCCCTGATGCCCTGGACAATCGAAGGCGATGTTCGCCTCGCCGTCATAGGCCATCATGCCGCCGAAAAACGGTGGCAGGAGCGACCTGCCGTAGTTGACCGCGCTGGAGACGATCTGCTTGGCATAGAAGGTTGGCGTCTGCTGGCCGAGATAGACGAAACCATCCACCTCGCCCGCCATTTCCACGACATCCATATCAGCAATCGTCAGCGTATCGGCCATCGCCCAGATCGGCGTGCGAAAGCCGATATCCCTCACGGAGCGAAGGAAGCTTCGTGCCGCCGGTAACTGCCCACCTTCGACCGAGCCGATATAGGCACCGACCTCAGCATCCTCAGATACGTCGGCCGAATAGTCGTCGCGCACCTCCACCTCGAAACCCTGGGCGGTGATCTGTGCCACCAGCTCCTGAGCCTGAGAATTATCGCGGTCTATGACGGCGACGATCTTCAGCATCTTGTGAAACGGTATGGCGACCGTCGGAGATTTTACATCGCGCGGGATCATTCCTGCCCCTCCCCTGCAATGCAATCGACAAGATAGCGGCGTCCGCCGTCACTAGGAGCGAAGCGAAGACCGTGGATATCGGTTTCGAAACCGGGGAACTTGCTGTCGAAGTCACGGGCGTAGAGCAGGTAATCCTGAATGGACTTCGTCAACTCGGTGATCCGCTCGCCTGGCATGATCAGGGGAATTCCGGGCGGATAGGGAACGATCATGACAGCGAGGATGCGATCCATGAGATTGTCGATCTCGACACTCTCGATCCCGCCCTTGACCAGTCGATCGTAAGCGTCGGCGGGCCGCAATGCCATTTCGGGCAGGACTGTGTACATTTCGCGCTGCGCCTTCGGCACATCGTCCTTGCGATAGATCGCATGAATTTTTTCGCAGAGATCTTTCAGCCCCATGCCGGCGTAGGCTTGCGGATGGGTGGCTGCCAGCGCCGGCAGCGCCCGGGTCAATGGCGCATTGGCGTCATAAAGATCCTTGAAATTGAGCAGCTCGGTGACGAGCGTGCTCCACTTGCCGCGGGTAATACCCATGGAGAAGAGCACGAGAAACGAATAGAGGCCGGTCTTTTCGATCTCGATGCGTCGAGATGACAGGAACTTGGTAATGACGGCGGCCGGTATGCCATGCTCGTCCATGACGCCGCTTGCCGAGAGGCCCGGCGACAAGATGGTAACCTTGATCGGGTCAACCATGACATGATTTTCGGCAAGCCCGGTAAAACCATGCCAGGCATCATCCGGCTTCAGAGCCCAGTCGGCATGGGTATCGCTCGGGGTCTGCTCGGCAACCGTCGGCTCCCAGACGTCGAACCACCAACTGCCCTCTGTTTGTTTTCTTACCGCATTCATGGCCCGGCGGAAGCTGATGGCCTCGTCGATCGTCTCCTGCACCAGCGCACGCCCGGCCGGCTGCTCCATCATGGCGGCCGCGACATCGCAGGAGGCAATGATGCCATATTGCGGCGAGGTCGAGGTGTGCATCATGAAGGCTTCGTTGAAGCGCGTGATGTCGAGACGCTTGTTCTCGGCATGCTGGATATGGATCATCGATGCTTGAGAAAAGGCGGCCAGCAGCTTGTGGGTCGATTGCGTTGCAAAGGTGATGGCGTTTTGCGAGCGCGCGGGTTGGTTCGACGAAATTCCGTGGAAGCCATCGTAGAATTCGTGGAAATTGGCATAGGCATACCAGGCCTCGTCGAAGTGCAGCACCTCGACCGCGTCACCCAGCGACGCCTTGATCGCATCGACATTGTAGCAGAGCCCGTCATAGGTCGAGTTGGTGATGACCATCAGCCGGACCTTGCCGCTCGTCTGCCCTGCAAAAGGACTTGCGGCGACTTTGCTGGCGATTGCCTCAGGCGTGAACTGGTCCTTCGAGATCGGACCGATAATGCCGAGCCCGTTGCGAGACGGCGTCAGATAGATGGGCGTTGCACCCGTCATGATGAGAGAGTGCAGGATCGACTTGTGGCAGTTGCGGTCGCAGAGCACGAGATCACCGCGCCCGACCATGCCATGCCAGACGATCTTGTTTGCGGTCGAAGTGCCGCCAACGACGAACAGGGTCTCATCCGTGCCGAATATTCGCGCCGCATTTCGCTCACCCTCGGCGATAGGACCGACATGATCGAGAAGCGAGCCAACGCTGCCTACCGATACGGAAATATCGGAGCGGAGCGTGTTCTCGCCGAAGAACGTATAGAAGAGCTGGCCGACCGGGCTTTTGCGGAAAGCGACACCGCCGCCGTGGCCGGGTGTGTGCCAGGAATAGGCGCCTTCCAGCGTATAATCCATCAGCGCCTTGAACATTGGCGGTGGCAGCCGGTCGAGATAGTTGCGGGCGGCCTGCGCGATGGCGCGCGCCATGAATTCCGCCGAATCCTCGAATAGCCGGAAAAAGGCATTAGCGTGGCGCAGCACTGAGGCTGGAACGTCTTCGGCGGTTGTATCGTCGCCGAAGAGGAAGATCGGCAGTCGGTCATTTCTTCGCCGTTTCGCGGCCAGGACCTCTCCCAGCACCTGCCAGCGCGTGGCCTTGTCCTCGGCTCCGTCCACGGAGACCAGCCAGCAGGATTCGGTGTTGAAGACATGGACCAGACGACGAGCGTCCTCGTAGGAAACGCCGGAGACGATCCGGAATCCTTCTCTCTCAATGGCTCCGGCGAGATCGCGCATGCCACGGCCGGCGGCGCTCTTGCCGTCAAAATCCTCGTCGATAACAGCGATCGGAAATGCCGTCTGGAAATCCATGCGTTCCTCCAGAACCCTGATGTCAAAGGCAGCGGCCGGCAAGCGGGCGCATGCATCTCAGGTTGGGGATCGTACATGACGGGTGGTGCAGCGTCGTTGATTGCAATCAACGTGACGCGAAGCATTTCGAGGCCGTTGGCCGCGCGGGAATGCGCGCTACTCCGCCCATTCCCGATCGGCGGTAAAGGCAATCGTCAGCCAGCGATTGGCACTCTCGTCGCCGATCGCTTGCCCGATCTCGTCGCGGAGTGCGTCCCACTCCTCCACGGTCTTTGCGGGAAGCCCTTCGGGCACGATGAAATAGAGTTCGATCTGCTTTGCGCGGCCGATCTGGGCGACGTAGGCACGGTGCGACAGGAAGCCGAGGCGGCGAACCGTGTCCGAAGCAACGCGATCGACATGTTCGTGCAGATCGACAGGGGCAATCAGCAGGATTTCGGTCAGCGCCTTCCAGACGGTGCTGATCGGGAGCGGGATCATGACAAGACAAACGAGAGCCAGGACCGCCGGATCCATGTAGCTCGCAAGCCAGGCAACAGATGTCGCCTGTACGGCGATGCCGATCAAAAACGCGATGAGCAGCGCAAACGCGATCCCGCCCGACATGATCCAGGCCTTGATGTCGAGCGAGATGAAATCGGATTTGATGCTGCGGTTCAGCCTGATGCCAATGAAGGCCATGACAGCGCATACGAGCATGGTCGCCGCGGAATAGGCCACCGCCATGCCGAACTGCAGTTCATGGCCGCCGTTCAGGATGCTGATGATCGCGCCGATCAACGCGTAGACGCCGACCGTCATCAGCAGACAGCCATTGAGCATGAGGACGATTGGCTCCAGATGCCAGAAGCCCATGGTAAAGCGGTTTCGGATCCTGCCAGACTGGGCGTCGCTCTGCGTCGATTTGATGATCAGGCTTGAGACCCAGAGTGCAAAACCCGTCATCACTGCATCCGCCAGCGAATAAACGCCGTCAAAGGCGATCGAGAACGAGCCTGAGAGTATGCCGAAGACAACGCCGAGCGTCGCGACGACGACGGTCGCTGCAATGGAGATCCTGAGAAACCCCTGCTCGCCCAACAACATCACTTCACCTCCAGCCCCCTCATTCTAGCTGCTTTATCTCGATGATGAAGGCTAGACCAGTCCGGCAGACTACGCATTGATCCGGATTGCGGCAGCCCATTTTTGCAACGACAATCGCTGCCTGAAGAGCCATCGGCTCCCGGAAGCCAACTCACGGGAGGACGTCATGACAACCTCGTCGAATGGCAAAAGCCTCGGACTTGCCGCCTGCACCGCTATCGTGGTCGGAAACATGGTGGGATCGGGCTTTTATCTTTCGCCGGCAGCAGTGGCACCCTACGGCAACCTGGCGATCATCGTCTGGATCCTCATGGGTGCCGGCGCGATCTGCCTCGGCCTCACCTTCGCCCGGCTGGCGAGACTGGTGCCCGCTGTCGGCGGCCCCTACGCCTATACCAGGCTCGCCTACGGCGATTTTGCTGGCTTTCTGATCGCCTGGGGTTACTGGATTTCGATCTGGACGTCACTGCCGGTCATCGCGATCGCCTTTACCGGCGTGATGGTCGACCTCTTCCCTGCCCTCAGTAACCGCTTCACTGCGACTGTGCTGACGCTCGGCGTGATCTGGGCGATCGTGCTCGTCAATCTTCGCGGTGTTCACGCGGCGGGTCTGTTCGCACAGGTGACGACATATGCCAAGCTTCTCCCGTTCGGCGCCGTTGCCATCATCGGCCTTCTCTACATCGACACATCGCATTTCTCGGAATTCAATCCGAGTGGCCAGCCGCTGCTGCAGTCATTTGCAACGCTGGCGCCGCTGACAATGTTTGCCTATCTGGGGTTGGAATCGGCGACCGTTCCTGCCGGCGATGTGGAGAATGCAGAACGGACCATTCCCCGTTCAACTGTACTTGGGATCTCGATCGCCGCCACTCTTTACGTACTCGGCACCGTCGTGGTGATGGGCCTCGTTCCCCGCGAAGAGCTCATTCACTCCGTCGCGCCCTTCTCTCAGGCTGCCGGGGTCATGTGGGGACGGTCCGGTGAATTGGTGATCTCGATCGCGGTGCTGGTCTCCTCGATCGGTGCGCTGAACGGCTGGACCCTGCTGATGGGGCAAGTTCCAATGGCGGCTGCGCGCGATGGACTGTTTCCGCCGCTGTTTGCCCGATTGTCCCAGCGAGGCGTGCCGGCATGGGGGATGGTCATCTCTGCCTCGTTTGCGACGATCCTGGTGCTCGTCCAGGCGCTTGGCTCGGAAGGTTTTGCCGCGGTCTATCGTCTGATGGTCGGGTTGAGCACGATGGCTGCCGTCGTTCCCTATGCCTTCTGTTCGCTTGCCAGAATCCTCATTGCAGGCGCGACGGATGGGCGGATGCCAAGGGTCAGCGTGATCGAAGTCATCGCCTTTGTCTTTGCAATCTTCACCCTTTACGGCTCCGGCGCCGAACCGGTGCTGTATGGTCTGGTACTCTTGATGCTTGGAATCCCCGTCTATGTCTGGCAAAGGCGAAACGCTGCTGGAGCGACAGACAAAGAGGCAGGATCGAGTGCAGCAACGCGCCCGGCCGTGTCAGGATAGCGTGTCTTGGAAGATCAGTGCCAACTCAGGCCATCAAAGCCGCCATCGATGATCGTCCCGCGTTCGCCGCGCACCATTCCGGCAATGTCGGCAAGTGAGCCTATCGCCGCCGCCTTGCCGTTGGCACGGGCGAAATGACAGGCCGCCTCCACCTTCGGCCCCATCGAGCCGGCCGGGAAGGAAAACTGCTTCAGATCATCGGGACGAGCGCGATGGATCGCCTTCTGGGACGGCTTGCCCCAATCGGTATAGACGGCCTCGGCATCGGTCGCCATGATCAGGAGATCGGCATAAAGCTCGCGGGCCAGAAGCTCCGAGCAGAGATCCTTGTCGATGACGGCTTCGACGCCGATCAGCTTCCGATCGGCACCCTTTTCATACATGGTCGGTATGCCGCCACCGCCTGCACAGACAACAATCGTGCGCTGTTCCAGGAGCCAGCGGACCGGGCGGATCTCGAAGATGCGTTTCGGCGCCGGCGAGGCGACGACGCGACGCCATTTTTCGCCATCCCGCTTGAAGACCCAACCCTTTTCCGTGCGTATCCGGTCCGCCTCGGATTTGTCGTAGACCGGGCCGACGAATTTTGTCGGGTTCTGAAAGCCGGGATCGTCAGCATCGACTTCGACCATGGTGAGGAGTGTCGCCAGGGGCTGCTCGAAGGGCAGGAGATTGCCGAGCTCCTGCTCCAGCATGTAGCCGATCATGCCTTCGGTCTCGGCGCCGAGAACATCGAGCGGATAGGCTTCCTCCGGTTTATAGGCCGCCCCCTGAAGCGCAAGCAGCCCGACCTGCGGCCCGTTGCCGTGTGTTATGACAAGCTCATGTTCAGCCGCCAGGGGCGCGATCGCCTCAGCCGCGGTGCGCGCATTTCGCCTCTGGGTATCGGCAGTCATAGGCTCGCCGCGCCGAAGAAGCGCATTGCCGCCCAGCGCAATGACGACACGCATGTCAATCTCCCAAGGTAGCCACAAGTAGGGCCTTGATCGTATGCAGGCGGTTTTCCGCCTGCTCGAAGGCAACATTGGCCTCGGACTCGAAGACGTCGTTCGTGACTTCGAGGCCGTTCGCCATGCCGTAGTCTTCGGCGATCTGCTTGCCAAGCGTGGTTTCGGTATCGTGGAATGCCGGCAGGCAATGCATGAACTTGGTCTGCGGATTACCGGTCGCTTTCATCAGGTCCTGATTGACCTGGTAGGGGGTAAGCAGCTTGATGCGTTCACGCCAGACATCTTTTGGCTCGCCCATCGAAACCCAGACATCCGTGTGGATGAAGTCGACGTCCTTGACTGCCTCTCTGGGATCCTCGGTGACCAGCAGGCGTGCGCCCGAGGCCTGCTGCAGATCCTTGGCGATCTTCATATATTCCTCAGACGGCCAAAGCGATCTTGGGCCGCAGATGCGCACGTCCATGCCGAGCAGGCAGCCCACGATCAGCAGTGAATGCCCCATATTCGAGCGCGTGTCGCCGACATAGGCATATTTGATGGCGGCGATCGGCTTGTCGCTGTGTTCACGCATGGTCATGACGTCGGCAATCATCTGCGTCGGATGATATTCATCCGTCAGACCGTTATAGACTGGCACTCCTGCGTAACGTGCCAGCGTCTCCACGCCCTTCTGCGCGGAACCGCGATATTCGATCGCGTCATACATGCGGCCGAGCACCCGCGCCGTATCCTTGAAGGATTCCTTGTGCCCGATCTGCGAGCCGGACGGATCGAGATAGGTGACGTTGGCGCCTTGGTCCGAGCAGGCAACTTCGAAGGCGCATCTCGTTCTCGTCGAGGTTTTCTCGAAGATCAGGCAGATTTCCTTGCCTTTCAGATGTTCCTGCTCGGTGCGGGAATATTTGGCCCGCTTCAGATCGCGCGCGAGATCGAGGAGATAGCGGAACTCCCGAGGGGTGTAGTCCTGCACGGTCAGAAGCGAGCGATTGCGCAGATTAAAGCTCATGGTCTTGCTCCGTCAGTCTGTTTGGTGGGTGAAAACGTCATTAAGCCGGGTCGCGCCAGATAGGGCACGTCATGCAGTGCCCGCCACCGCGGCCGCGACCGAGTTCGGAACCGCGGATGGTGATGACCTCGACGCCCGCCTTGCGCAGCAGCGTATTCGTATAGGTATTCCGGTCGTAGGCGACGACGACACCGGGTTCGAGCGCGACGACATTGTTGCCGTCGTCCCATTGCTCGCGTTCGGCCTGATAGGAATTGCCGCCTGTTTCGACCGTGCGTATTAGCGGCAGATCGAGCGCTTCGGCGACGACATCGAGCATCGGCTGGCTTTCGGGATGGATCTCGAATGTGCCGTCATCGTCTACCGGATACATGCTGTAGCAGCGGATCTGATCGACGACCTCGGCAAAGAGCGTGACAAGATCGCGATCACAAAAGCTGAAAACCGTATCGAGATGCATGGCTGCGCGGCTCTTCGGCATCAGGCAGGCGATCACTCGCTTTGCGGCCTTGTTTTTGAACAGGGCCTGCGCCACCTGACCAACGGCCTGATAGGTCGTTCGTTCGCCCATGCCGATCAGAACAGTGCCATTGCCGATCGGCATGACGTCACCGCCCTCCATCGAGGCATTGGCAAACTGATTATCGGAATCGCCCCACCAGATCCGGAAATCGCCGCCGTGGAATATAGGGTGAAACTTGTAGATCGCGCGCTGGATCAGCGTCTCGGCGCGTCTGGCCGGCCAGAACATCGGGTTGCAGGTCACCCCGCCATAGATCCAGCACGAGGGGTCGCGCTGGAATAGGGTGTTGGGGATCGGCGGGATGACGAAATCGGTTTCCGGAAGGGCACTCAGCATCAGCGACTTCGCTTTGACGTCGGGCAGGTCGGAGATCGCAATGCCGCCGATCATGAAGGCGGCAAGCTGTTTGGCCGGCATCTCGTCGAGCCATGGCCGCATCGCCTCGGCGATCTGGGAGCCGAGCACGTTCGGGGTGATGCGTCGATCCAGTATGAAATCGCGCGCTTGTTTGTTTGAAAACGTCTGGTCAAGCAGGTCATGGGTCTCAAGAACTTCGACCCCTCTTTCCTGCATCTTCAGGACAAAATCATAGTGATCCTTCTGGGCCTCATGCACCCACAAGACATCGTCGAAAAGAAGGTCATGGCAATTCGCGGGCGTCAGCCGCTGGTGCGCCAGAGACGGTCGGCAGACCATGACGGTTCTCAGCTTTCCGACCTCAGAATGAACACCGAAACCACGCATGCGGTCCTCCTTCCAGCCCCCAAGGATGACGGCGCCGCCGCCGGCCCTTGAACACATCCAGCCTGTTTGAAAGCCTACTTGGGCAGACACGGCGATGTCATTGATTGCAGACAAGGTGCGGTGCAGCATTTGCAATTTCCGACCATCCGGGATGAGGAGAGTGCAGCCTGTTCAGTGAAGGTCAGACGTGTCGCATCGCTGCATCTGCCATGCGCGCCAATGGGTCGGGTGGAGATCGAGCATCTCGCCGGTCAGGGCATTTGCCCATCCGCCAGGCAGACGCTGGCAGGGAAAAACCAAGGCATGGACGCCTTCGTCGTCGATGACGGCGAGTTCTATATCCTCTTCGAACGGAGCTTCGACGACCAATCGCCACATCACCGAATCCTCCCCGACGATGCGCGAGCGTCGACCGACAAGAGGCCCTATTTCGGCGTGCCAGTCGCTCGGCCGGCGTGGTTTTTTCTGCCAGCGCGCGGATGCCGCAAAGACCTCCGCTATGACCTGCCTTTCGATGGATTCGCGACAGCGCAGACTTCTTCGTCGGAAACCTGCGGGCCCGCTCATTCGATGTAGAACGTCAGATTGCCGTTGCGGGCGCGTGTCACCCATTCGATCTGGTCGGGTGTCAATTTCTTGGCCTTCAGCTGCTGAACGAGCCATGGGTTGGAACGGATCGCCGTTCGGATTTCCTTGACATGTTCAGCGCTGCCCGGCCTCGGCATCGCGCCGACTTCGACTGCGGTTCGAAAACTGACAATGGAAAACCGCTTGTCGTGATAGGCTCTGATGTGCTCCGGCAGGTTTTCGGCCCAGTTCATGCGCCGGAATTCCTTGCGGCTCTGCTGGGCGCCGACAGGGGTCACCAACGACGCAGCGGTCGCAATAGCAATGGCAAGGACGAACTTCCTCATCTTCCAGCTCCCTCAAAATGGCTGTAAACCCATCGCGTCCCAGAGTAGCGGAACAACGAGCCAGAGGCATTGAGCCGGATCAATGGAGATGAGGTCGGCCCAAAGCGTCGGCTCGCCGGGCTTTCAGCAGGTCCGGTTGTAAAAAAAGACCAATAGAGTCTACGCGATACTACACTGATCCCCCGTCCAAAGATGGTAAACTCCTGTCATTGTTGAGGAGTGAAAGGCCGTCGAGGCACTGGATCACTTCTCAAAGCGCGGAGGAGACCATCATGTCCACCAAGATGGAGGCGCCGCATGTTACCGAATTCAGCACCCATGTCTCAAGCCTGACGGGACGAACCTCGTTCACAGGGTCGCGAATAGCGCGCAATAAGTCCGCGCGCGGTTTGTGCAAAGAGAACGGGTCAGAGGCGAACTGGATTCGGCAACTCCACGAACACATGCCTGACGCCGTATTTTTCATGACCGTCAACAATAGAATTGCAGCCTGTAACAGGGCTGCGGTGACCCTATTCGGTTATGAAGAAGATGAATTGCTCGACCGCAAGATCGACTTTGTCTGGTCTTCAACGCCGGATGTTCAGATCAGGGGACGCTGGGCAGACCAGGGCGCGGTGCGTGCCGGTCTGGCAACGACCAAAACCGGCGTTCAGTTTCCAACTGCCCTGACCATCATCCGAGAACAAGGCGAAGGACGAACCTTCGCTGCGGCGATCTTTGAGGACTTCCGGACAGAGCGCGAGACATTGCAGCAGGTTCAGGAGCTCCAATGTGAGCTGGCGCGTCTCGCAAGAATAGTCACGCTTGGGGAAATGACAGCGACGCTGGCACACGAACTGTCCCAACCGCTGTCTTCGATCGCCGCTTACTCTGAAGGTTGCAGGCGCCTTATGGCGAACGACTACCGCCGGCACGGTGTGGAGCTTGGCGAGGCCTTGTCGGAAATCACGCAGCACGCCTTGTGGGCGGGAACGATCGTCAAGAACATCCGGGAATTTGCAAAGCGCGGCGCCGGCGAGAAACGACTGGAGGCGATGCACGGGTTGATACCCGAAGCGACGACGCTTGGGCTCACCGGATCAACCCGGAAAGGCCTTCACATCGATTTGCAGCTCGAAGCGGAGCGGGACATCGTGGTCGCAGATCGCGTCCAGATCGTCCAGGTGCTGATAAATCTTCTTCAGAATGCCGTGGAGGCGACCGACGGCGTCGAGCAGCCGACTATCGCGATCCACACCAGGACCGACGATTTCTCGCATCTGATTGTCGACGTATCCGACAATGGCTGCGGAATTGCCGCCGAGATCGAAGAGGCGCTGTTTCGTCCTTTCGTGACTAGTAAACCGCGGGGACTTGGCATGGGCCTGGCATTGTCCAAACGCATCATCGAAGCCCATGGGGGCCACATCAGCGCGCGCAAGGGAATACAGGGAGGCTCTATCCTCTCATTTTCGCTTCCGCTGGCGGAGACCACAATCGATGGCGAATGATCTTACGATCCATCTCGTGGACGACGAGGAGTCCCTCCGGCGCTCTCTAACGTTTTTGCTGGTGTCGGCAGGCTTTGCTGTTCGTGCACATAGCTGTGCGAAAGCCTTTCTGGAACTTCTGCCGCTGTCGGGGCGAAGTTGTCTGGTCACCGATCTGTGCATGCCGCATATTAACGGCATCGAATTGCTCCATCGCCTGCAGCGTCTCAGTATGGACGTGCCGGCGATCGTCATTACCGGCCAGGGAGATATTGCCGCGGCTGTACAGGCAATGAAGGCGGGGGCATTCGACTTCCTGGAGAAACCTCTGAAGGAGGACGTGCTGATTGCGGCCATCAATGGAGCGATGGGACAGAGGCGGGCCGGCGGCGTTTTACCTGATTCCGGGGGCGTCGCCGCACGGCTCCACCAGCTCACGGAGCGTGAATACCAGGTTCTGACCGGCGTGCTCGATGGCTTACAGAACAAGATGATTGCGTATCAGCTTGGCATTAGCTCGCGCACGGTGGAGGTCCACCGCGCCAATGTGATGGCTAAAATGGGCGCGCGCAATCTGGCGGAGCTCATGCGCATGGCCATTACCATCGACGCTGCGACGCAATCGCCTGAAACTGCGAAGGCTTTGCCGATCGGCGGCTGGTCAACTTATATTCGATAATCCTAAAGCAAATCTTGCAACCTCGGTCTTGTGGGGTATGATGCGTTAGAATTGACTTATATAGTTGCGTGATCTTTGTCGTAGGGACGGTTATGAGAAGCGCAAAGGTCAATGCTTTCAGCAGTCTTGGGCCGACGGCTGACGAAGTTTGCCGACAGGTTGAACGAATCCTTACAAGCGAGGAATTTCACGCGCCGAAGCGCGGGCGAAATTTCCTGGAATTTGTCGTCAACGAGACGCTTGCCGGTCGATCGGACTTCTTGAAAGCATTTACGATAGCAAATGTGGTCTTTGGCCGGGAGGCTTCATTCGACCCGCAGAATGATCCGGTTGTCCGGATCGAGGCTGGCCGAATACGAAAGGCGCTCGAGCGTTATTATCTCGTCGCAGGCGAGAGGGATGACGTCGTCATTACTGTGCCCAAAGGCGGATATGTCCCGCATTTCGAATATGCGCGGGGTGCGCCCACTCCGACTGAGCCCATCGAAACCTCGGACAATCTGCAAGATGTTGAGTACGAAGATCAAAGTCATTCGCTTGAGGAAACACCTCGGCCGGGGTTGGTCACCCTCATTGGTCTCGTGGCTGCGCTGGCCGTTGTCCTCGCTCTTCTGCTCCTAGCCCTCACGTTCGCATTGTCTTCGCGTGATGCTCCGACCGCAGCATTGCCGCTGACACGTCCTGAGCCAAAGGTGATCGTCGAGTTTTTTGCCGAAAGCAGCCCAGCGGACGTTGGCTCGGATATCGCGCGTGGCCTGAGGGACGATATTATCGGACAACTCGCCCAGTTCGATGACATCGTCGTCGTCGCTGATCCGCTCCGTGATGAGCGCGTCTCAGCTGCCGACTACATACTGCAGGGTAATGTCCAGATCGATGGAAGCAGGCTGCGTGCTGCTGCCAGGCTGGTGCACCAAGTGGATGGAGCCGTCGTCTGGGCCAATAATTTCGATGGGGATCTTCAGGATCAGAGCCAGCTTGTGATTCAAGGCAATTTCGCGCGAAAAATCGCCGATGCGATCGCACAGCCCTATGGCGCCATCTTTCAGACCGACACGGATATGATAGCGCGAACGGCACAGATGGAAGACCGAAGTGCCCATGAATGTACATTCGTCTATTCCAGCTATCGTCAGACCATGACAGCGCAAAGTCACAGCGCGGCGCGCGAATGCCTGCAACAGGCCACCCAGCGTTTTCCCGACAATGCGGCGTCCTGGGCGCTGCTGTCTATGGTCTATCTCGACGAAATCAGATTCCGCCATACGCTCGGTACATTATCGTCGACCCAGCCTCTCGCGCTGGCGAGCGCTGCGGTGAAGCGGGCAGCATCGCTCGCGCCGGACAATCCCCGCGTGCTGCAGGCGCAGATGCTGGTGAGCTTCTTCAGGGGGGATATCGACGAAGCCTTAAAGGCAGGCACCGCAGCCTATGCTGCAAACCCTGATGATGTGGAAGTCGCAGGCGAGTACGGCTTGCGATTGGCGATGTCTGGGAAATGGCAGTCAGGCTGCGAGTTGCTGTCGATCGCCCTCAACAAGGGTATCGGTACCAGAGGTTATTACGAGGTCGGTATGGCTTTGTGCGCATTCATGGAAGGAGATCTCGAAGAGGCGGAGAAGTGGTCGCGAAGGTCCGATCTCGATGGTAATCCCATGCATCGCCTTGTGCTGCAGTCCATTCTCGGTGCTGCCGGAAAGACTGATGAAGCCATGCTGGAAAAGGATTGGCTCAATATTCACGCGCCCATTTTGATGACTGACATACGCCAGGAGGTCTCGCTCCGCCTGCAGCGGCCGGAGGATCAGGAGCGGTTCCTGAACGGGCTGCGCGCCTCGGGATTGGTTATCAGCCCCCTGTCAGCAAGATAAGGCAGCTACGGATCGGCGCCCGCGTCGTTCAGCCTGTGGTTGTTCGAAATAGTCACCGCGATTTGTGTGGCGATCTCGTCCTCGACGTCGAGAATGGCCTGGCCGCGCAGGTCTCGATCATATTGATTTGCCCAGGTGACCGCGCCATCGGCGGCATTTATCAGGCGGACATGCAGATGAAGGATCGTACCCTCGATGAGCGCGCTTCCCTGCAGGCTGAAAAACGAACCGGTCGTTTCCGCCCCGGATCGGCCTGGAGCAAGCACAGTAAGGCTCTCCACCTTCATGAGCTTTGCAATCAGCTGATCGGCCAATCCCTTCACGAAATCAGGTCCCTGCGCACTGCCGCCGAGAGCGACGAAGGGTTCGACCGCAACCCTGACCTTGCTCTCCGACTTTGATGCGGCAGGCGCCGGCGACGTCTCTGGTGGGAAGAGATAGGCTTCAAGCGGACGAACAAGAGCGAGTATGGCCATTGCCCCAAACAGCGCGGGGACGCCGATCGGCAAGAGGAGATCACGATAGCTCACTGCCCGCTCCTGCCCGGGGGCGCGCCGCTTGCTCTCGCGGTTCTGCGAGGCGGAAATTTCTGCTACATACGAACTGTCTTCTGCGCTCGAAAAGTGCGGCGCATAACCTCCTTTGGGGACGGTAATCCGGATTGGGTCACTGCTTCCGCAGACCAAGTAGTATCGTTCGAGCGCTCGACGGATCCGCCCCGCCTCGATGCGGACAACTGGATCATTCTGTGCATCGAAGGATGCATCACGACCAAAAACCGCTTGTGCAATCGTATAGGCCTTGAGCTGTTCGCTGCGCCCTTCAAGTGTCTCTTCAACGATATATTGCAGGAAGCGGCGCCCGCGCTCCGGGGCAAGGAATTCCGGACTGGCGAGAATAAGGTCAAGCTGCGCATGCACGCTTGCAGAGTCTTGAAGTGCGCGGTTTTCCCCTCCCTCTTCCGATACCATCCAGACCTCCCGCGATACCTTCGTATCGCTCTCATCAAGGGGAATGGCTTTATACACCCCTTGGTGGTTCGGGGCTTCCGTAGCAATACGTAAGGGATATCTCGAATACCGGGGCGGGGAGCGATTGCTTATGCTGCGATGCGGATGGGAGCGACGCATATGCTTCAAAACCAAACGATCGTAAGGCAAACGACAGTTTCTGGCCATCGCTATGGCAGCGTTGCCGGAACGGCCAAGGATCAATCGATCCGGCTCAAGGCCGACGAGACGATCTATAGCGAAGGTGAACACGCGTTTGCGATCTACCAGGTCGAAGCGGGCGCGGTGCGGATTTATCGCCTCACGGCAAGCGGGCAGCGATATATTCTGTCCTTTTGCGGCAAGGGCGAATGGTTCGGGCTCGAGACGGGCAATGTACGAACCGATTTTGCAGAGGCCGTCTGTGAAACCTGTATAAAGCCCTTTCGCGCCAATCAGGAGGCAGTCGTCCCCATAGACCTTCTCCACATTGCCCTGACGAACCTCGCGAAGGCACAGCACAAACAGCTCGTCATCACCGAGCAAAGCGCACTGAAGCGGGTGGCCGCCTTTGTTTATGAAACGGCTGATCGTTATCCCGGAGATTGCGAATTTGATATGATGATGTCGCGCAGCGATATTGCCGACTACCTCGGGCTGACGGTCGAGACCGTTGCCCGTTGCTTTACGAAACTACGTGAAAAACGAATTCTCTGTCTCAACGGCAAACTGCAACGCATTGTCCGACTTCTCGACCGTGATGCGCTCGTCGCACTGACGATCTAGCTGCAGCGGATTTCGAAGGTCGATCTTGAAAAAGGGGATTGAACGATGACGCATGCATCCGGTCGAAGATTGAACGCATCAGCCAAAGCGGTCCTCGCAAGCCTGATAGCACTAACGGGCCTTCCACTCGCGGCTGCGGAGGCACAGACCTCTCCATTTGACCAATTTCCAATACTTATCCAATGCAAGTACAAGGAAACCTATCACGTTTTCTACATATCACGTATTTCAGAGGACGGTGTCGCAACCTATGTGGCATCCGAACGCATGGGCGGTACGATCACCCTGGACGGTCAAGCGAAGGCAACCGGCGGCGCAAGTGGCGGCAGCTGCGTCGGCAAGACTTTGGCAGAGCTTCGTGCATCTCACCAAGCCTATGACTTGAAACCCTAAAGCCCACCTTGTGTCCTCTCCGTCACGCGAACGCTGCGGAGTGAACCGCCGGTCGCATAGTCTCGAAGCCAAAGCCGAAGGGTGTACTCCAGCCGCCCGATCTGATCTTTCAACCGGTCACATCGGGGGTGGAGCGGATTGATGAAAATTAATTTCATCAATCCGCTCTGAACCCCGTTTTCAGTTGACGGCCCGCGTTTTTTGTCCCAACTTGAAGAAAATAAATTTCGAATTGGGAACATTGTTGGCATGAAAGTGGGAATCATAGGGCTGGGATTCCGGCTCGGCTATCTTGGCTATGTTTTCAAGGCTATCGACAGCAGCTTCGAGATCGTCGGTTACGTCGATCCGGAGCCCGCGGGACTTCCCGGATTAACGGAAAAGGGCGTCTCTGTCGGCAAGGCCTATGCTTCACCGCAAGAGCTCCTCGCCTCCGAAAATCTCGATCTCCTGATGATCGGCTCTCCCAACCACATGCATCTCGATCATATCCGCCTCGGTCTTGAGGCTGGTCTCAAGGTCTTCTGCGAA
This sequence comes from Rhizobium sp. KNZ14-9A, assembly GCF_056755015.1. Lineage (NCBI taxonomy): Bacteria > Pseudomonadati > Pseudomonadota > Alphaproteobacteria > Hyphomicrobiales > Rhizobiaceae > Rhizobium > Rhizobium sp. KNZ14-9A. Next base: position 781,653 of record NZ_JBPGXB010000004.1, on the reverse strand, counting down.
AAGCCGATTGTCACCACGATCGCCGAAAGCATCGAGCTTGCCCATCTGATGGCCAAGTTCGGCCATGAACGGCTGATGGTCGGCCTCGTGCTGCGCTACTCTCCTCTTTACAAGGATCTGCGCGCCATCCAGGCCGAAGGCAAGCTTGGCCATATCGTCTCCATCGAAGCCTCTGAACATATCGAACCCTATCACGGCGCCTTCTTCATGCGCGACTGGCGCCGCTACGAGCGCTATTCCGGCAGTTTCATGCTGGAAAAATGCTGCCATGACCTCGACCTTTATAATGGTGTGATCGGCGCCCGCCCCGAACGCGTCGCTAGCTTCGGCGGCCGCAAGAGCTTCATTCCCGCCAATGACCCGGCGCGCGAAGGCATCAACGATCTGGAACTCTTCCACCGCAAGCCAAGCGGCTGGATGGGCTCGGACAAGGTGTTCGACAGCGACGCCGACATCATCGATTATCAGGTGGCGATCGTCGAATACGCGAATGGCGTCGGCATGAATTTCCACACCAACCTGAACGTTCCCGACCAGTTCCGCCGTTTCGCCATCATGGGCTCGCGCGGCATGGCCGAGGGGGACTTCGTCCGCGGCTATCTCGATGTCCACGAGCAGCTGACCGGCAACAAGATCGTCGAAAACAAATATGCCGCGACCGAATTGTCGCAGCATTACGGCGCCGACGAGCAGATGGCGGCCGATATTCTGCAAAGCGTGCGCTCCGGGTCGGATCTGCCGGTCTCTACGCTGAACGCATTGGAGGCAGGCATCCTGGCACTTGCCATGGATGAGGCTCGCATGAAGAAGGCCGTGATCGACCTTCGTCCCATATGGGACCGGTTCGACGAGGCGCTACACGCCAGAGCGGCCTGAGGAGAACGGCAAGATGAGTGCTCAGAAAAGTGCCGTCATCTTCGCCTGGATCCTTCTCCTTCCGGCTGTCCTCTATGTGCTCGCGATCGTCGCCTATCCGCTGGTCGATACGTTCATCCTGTCGTTTACGGATGCATCGCTGCGCAAGGTGACGAACTGGGTCGGCTGGGTCAATTACGAGAAGATCTTCAATTCCACCTTCGCAGAAGTCATTGTCCGAACCTTCATCTGGACCTTCTTTTCGGTCGCCCTGAAGATGATCATCGGCACCTTCGGCGCCTCCATGCTGAACGCCGCCGTGCCCGGCCGTTCATTGTTTCGACTGCTGACCATGCCGCCATGGATCGTGCCGATGGCAATCGGCATCTTCATGTGGGGTTGGATGTATAATGGCCAGTTCGGGATGATTTCCGGATTGCTGCAGCGCTTCGGCCTCGTCGACGGTCCGGTCGCCTTCCTCGCCTATGGCAGCACCGCCTTCTGGGCAACGATCGTGACCGACGTCTGGATCGGCGTCCCGCTGGTGACGATCTACTTCCTCGCCGCGATCCAGTCGATCCCGAAGGATCTCTATGAAGCAGCATGGACCGACGGCGCCGGCCGCTGGTACCGGTTCCGCCGCATCACGCTGCCGCTGATGGTTCCGGCCATCATCACCATGTCGATGCTGTCGCTTATTGCGACCTTCAATTCCTTCGACATTATCTGGATCCTGACACAGGGTGGTCCGAGCGGCGAAACGACGACGATGATCATCGATACCTATCAGACGGCGATCGGCTCGAAGAAATATGGCGAAGGGGCAGCGCGCGCTGTGCTGATCTGCATCTTCCTGTCGCTCTTCTGCTTCGCCTATTTCCGCGTCACCCGCCGCCTGAACCCGGAGAAGCGCGCATGAGCAGCCGTCCCATGATCGATCGCTACAGCTGGTGGGAAATCATTCTCATCTACTGCGGCATAGCGCTCTTCCTGTTCTTCGTGCTGTCGCCCTTCGTCGAAGGCTTCCTGGTCTCGCTGAAGCCGCTCAGCCAGCTCTTCTCCTCGCCCTACCGCTTCTGGCCGGAAAACGGCTCGTTCGAGGCCTACCGGACGATGTGGATCAGCGTACCCGGCTTCGGTCGCTACATCTTCAACTCGTTCTTCATCTCGATTATCGTCACCGTGATCGTGCTCTGCCTCGTCATTCCGGCATCCTATGCGTTTGCGAAGTTCGAGTTCAGGGGTATGGGCATTCTGCTCGGCGCCTTCCTGACGGTGAACATGTTCTCCGGTGCCGTCCTGCTCATCCCGCTCTTCCGTCTGATGCGCACCATCGGTGTTTTGAACACCTATCTTGCGATGATCGTGCCGGGCGTCGCCTTCCTGATCCCTTCGGCGATCTGGCTGCTGCGCACCTACATGATCCGCATTCCACAGGAACTCAACGAAGCGGCTTACATGGATGGCGCCAGCCATTTTTATACGCTGCGTCGTGTCATTCTGCCCATTGCGATGCCGGGGATTATCGTCGTCGCGATCACCACCTTCATCGGCGCCTATGCCCAGCAGTTCATCTTCGCGCTGACCTTCAACTCGAAGACTGAATACATGCCCCTGCCGGTGGGACTCTTCGCTTACTTCGGCAAGCAGGAGGTCATCTGGAACGAACTGATGGCGGCCTCCTTCGTCGGCATTGCGCCGGCGATGATCGTCATCTTCTTCCTTCAGCGCTATCTCGTCGGCGGCCTGACCGCCGGTGCGGTGAAACAATAAGACCAACAATAAAGAGTGAACAGCTAACAACGAGAATGGGAGTAACGACGTGAGCATTACCATCAAGACTGGCCTTATGGCGCTCGCCCTGCTTGGTTCGACGGCACTGACCGCGGTCACGGCCCAGGCAGCCGACAAGGAAATCAGCTGGATCTATTGCGGCGACACGATCGACCCGATCCACACCAAATATATCAAGGAATGGGAATCCAAGAACGCCGGCTGGAAGGTTGCGCCGGAAGTCGTCGGCTGGGCGCAGTGCCAGGACAAGGCAACGACGCTGGCTGCCGCCGGCACGCCGGTCGCCATGGCCTATGTCGGCTCGCGCACGCTGAAGGAATTCGCGCAGAACGACCTCATCGTTCCCGTTCCGATGACCGATGACGAGAAGAAGGGCTATTACCCGCATATCGTCGACACGGTCACCTTCGACGGCAACCAGTGGGGCGTTCCGATCGCCTTCTCCACCAAGGCGCTTTACTGGAACAAGGATCTCTTCAAGCAGGCCGGCCTCGACCCCGAAACACCGCCGAAGACCTGGGCCGAAGAAATCCAGATGGCAAAGACCATCAAGGAAAAGACCGGCATTCCGGGCTTTGGTCTTTCTGCCAAGACCTTCGACAACACGATGCACCAGTTCATGCATTGGGTTTACACCAACAATGGCGCGGTGACCGATGCCGAAGGCAAGATCACGCTGGACAGCCCGCAGATTCTTGCTGCACTGAAGGCCTATAAGGATATTTCGGCCTCTGCCGAAGAAGGCCCGACCGCCTATGAGCAGAATGAAGTCCGCGCCATCTTCCTTGATGGCAAGGTCGCGATGATCCAGGCCGGCTCGGGTGCCGCCTATCGCCTGAAGGATACGAAGATCAACTGGGGCGTCACGACGCTGCCGCTCGGTCCGGATGCCAAGGGTGCAGGCACGCTGCTGATCACGGACAGCCTTGCAATCTTCAAGGGCTCTGGTGTCGAGGACAAGGCGATGGAATTCGCCAAGTACATCACCTCGCCCGACATCCAGGGTGAATACGAGCTGCAAGGCGGCGCAGGCCTCACCCCGCTGCGTCCGTCCGCAAAGGTCGACGAATTCGTTGCCAAGGACCCCTTCTGGAAGCCGTTCATCGAGGGCATCAGCTACGGTGGTCCCGAGCCGCTCTTCACCGACTACAAGGGCTTCCAGAATTCGATGATCGAGATGGTCCAGTCCGTCGTCACCGGCAAGGCCGAGCCTGAAGCCGCTCTGAAGAAGGCTGCAGGCGAGATCGAGGCCTTCAAGTAAATCGACGTCGAGGATCGCAGGTCGACGATCTGCGATCCTCACCGACCAATTCATGCGCGTTCAGGCCGGGACCGGAGACAGATTTTTGGGACAGCTTCAGCTCAACAAGGTTCAAAAATTCTATGGCGACTACGAAGTTCTCAAAGGCGTCGAGCTTGACGTCAGGGACGGCGAGTTCGTTGTCTTCGTCGGGCCTTCGGGATGCGGCAAATCCACCCTCCTGCGCATGATCGCCGGTCTTGACGCGACGACCAAGGGCGACATCATCATCAATGGCGTCAGGGTCAACGACCTGCCGCCGGTCAAGCGCGGTATCGCCATGGTCTTCCAGTCCTATGCGCTCTACCCGCACATGACGGTTTTCGAAAACATCGCCTTCCCTCTTCGTGTGGAAAAGATGGAGGAGGAAAAGCTCAAGGCCAAGGTCGAGAATGCCGCACGTATCCTGCATCTCGAAACGCGGCTGCAGCAGAAACCCGGCATGCTTTCCGGCGGACAGCGCCAGCGTGTCGCGATCGGCCGCGCCATCGTCCGCGAGCCGAAAATCTTCCTGTTTGACGAGCCGCTCTCCAATCTTGACGCCGCCCTTCGCGCCGACATGCGCATCGAACTTGCCAAGCTGCACCGGCAGCTGAAGGCGACGATGATCTATGTGACGCACGACCAGGTGGAAGCCATGACAATGGCCGACCGCATCGTCGTGCTGGATGCCGGCAATATTTCCCAGACCGGCGCGCCGCTCGAACTCTACCATAAGCCCGCCAACCAGTTCGTCGCCGGCTTCATCGGCAATCCGAAAATGAATTTCCTACCCGTTACCTGCACGTCTGCAAGCGAGGCCGGCGTTACCGTGGACTATCGCGGCCAGCCGGCAACCCTGCCTGTAACGCCACGCGACGGCATGGTCGGCAAGATGATGACGCTCGGCATCCGGCCGGAGCATATCCAGCTCGGAACCGGCGACATTTCGCTGACGGTTGCACCCAGCGTCATCGAACGGCTTGGCGCAAATACTGTGGCCTATGTTGCACTCGGCGGCGAAACGGAGAACTTCTGCGCCATGCTGCCCGGCAGTGTGGGCATTCGCACCGATGCGCCGGTCGCCGTCGGTATCAATGCCGCCGATTGCCATCTCTTTGACGAGGAAGGTATCGCCTTCGAACGCCGTGTGGAACTAACCGAAATCGATATGAACGTGCTGGCTCCTGCGACGGCCTGAACGGCTGATTGTTCAGCTACCAGACAAGCCCACGCGCGGCAACGTCCTCGACGCGCGTGACGATGCCGTCGCGATGGAAGACCATCGTGTCGAACAGGTTCGACACCACACATGTGTGGTTCGGGATGATGAAGAGCTTTTCGCCGATCTGGGGCCGCGCACCAGTGCAGGCCGAAAGGTCGATGACGCCGTGCTCTTCCGAGAGGCTGGTTATCTTCGCCTCGGGATATCCGACGACGAGGCCGAAATCGGCAAAGCCCTGAAGGTCGGAGGTCAGCGCCTTCGAGCCTGCGTCGATAACGGCACGGTCCGCATTCGGCCGCGACACGACGGTTGCCAGGACGTGCATTGCGCAATCGTCTTCTGTGCAATGTCCCATCCGGATCATCTGACGGTCATTGTAGATATAGGTCCCTGCCCGATGCTCCGTCGCCGATTTGACCAGATGCGCCTGAAAGAGACTGGGCGTGCCGCCATTGCTGACGATCGGGCAGGCAATTCCCTCTTCCGTCAGCCGTTTCAGCGTAGCCTGGATGAAAGCCTCGACGGCATCGGCAGCCTGCGGCTTCGGATAGGTGAGGATACCACCGAATGTCAGCCCGTCGGCAGCAGCGATGCGTCTGGCGAGCGAGACCGCCTGTTCGGGCGTCTGGACGCCGCAGCGCGCGCCGCCGGTATCGCATTCGACGAGGACGGTCAGCGGTTTGCGGCCGGAAAAATGTGAAGACAGGCCATCGACCGTCACGTCGCTGTCGGCAACGACCTTGAGACCCGAAATGCGATCGTTCAGGGCAGCAAGCAGTCCGAGCTTCGGGGGGCCGATAATATTGAAGGTAATCAGGATGTCTTCGAAACCGGCTTCGCCAAAGACCTCGGCCTCTGTCACCTTCTGGCAATTGATGCCCTTGGCGCCGGCCGCGACCTGGGCCGCTGCGAGCGCCGGTATCTTGTGCGTCTTGATATGCGGGCGGAAATTCAGCCCGTGCTCGTCCATGTAAGACTGGACCCTTGATATGTTGGCGGCCAGCTTGTCTTCGTCGATGATCGGTCGGGGCGTGGAAAGATCGGCGATCCTGTCTCCAGCCTTGGCGACGACGGCAAACCGGTTGTCATGCATCTCAGGCAGCTCCGCGTTCTGTTCCATGAGGATCGGCCACAATCGGCCAGATGGTCTTCGGCGCGCGGCGATAGTGGGTCGTCGCCGGATTGTTGGGATAGGGGGTCCCCGCCGAACAGTAGAGTATTTCAGCAGCGATCTTCGAGAAGGATGCGAAGAAATGGTTGGTCGATTTGATCACCAGGATCTTCTGCTCGGTCGGATCGATGCCCATCACCGAAAACAGGCTCGGATCGAAGCTCTGCGCCCGCGTCGAGTTCAGAATGATATCGATACCATCAAGAACGATATGCGCCGCATCCCCGAAAGGTGCCAGGCTTTCGCCGAACTGCATTTCGGCATTCTTCACCAGTTTGACGACCTTCACCATCCCGTCGACGGGATTGCCGGTCCCCGGTGCCGACTTTGCGCCAAAACGCAGCGGAATTTCAGCGCCCTCGCCTGCAGCAAAACAGATCTGAACGGCGATCGGATCCCAGATGGTGCCGATCGCAGCATTCTCCACTCGGCGGGCCAGAAGCTCTTCGAGAATGACGGTGGCATCGCCAGCGGTTCCGCCGCCCGGATTATCCCAGACATCGGCAATGACGACCGGCCAGGCTTTCGCAGCCATCGCCCGGGATACGGCTTCCTTCTCGTCGATCTGCGGCACCATGAAGGTGCCGCGCTTGGAAAACAGCTCCAAGCCGAGTTCGCGCGCCAGCGCCGCACCCTTTTCCGGATTGTTGTCCGTGACCACAAGCAGCTTGGTGCCCATCTCGGGCACATCGCCGACCATGAAGCCGTGGACTACGGAGATCGACAGGATTTCCGGATCTTCCTTCTCGATCCGCATGATCTTGTCTACGAAGGAGCGCATCGGATCGCGCGATGTCGGGAAAACGTCGATCATCCGGCAGTCGAATATCGAATTGACAGGCTTTACCCTGCCCTCGAGCGCGTCGACGGCGATGCGCCAGAGATCCTCGGCGCGGTCGACGAAATCCGTATGCGGGAATTCCTTGAAATAAACCGCGAAATTCAGCGCCGCGATGCGCTTCCGGGTCAGATGGCTATGCGGATCGAGTTCAGCGCAGATCAATACGTCAGGCCCAACGATGTCGCGGATGCGCGTCAGGAGATCGCCTTCCGTGTCCTCATATCCCGCGGCCACCATTGCCCCATGCAGCCCCATCACCACGGCATCGACAGGCATTGCGGCGCGGAGCTGGTCGAGAATTTCGTCCCGCAGCCCTTCATAGGCCTGACGGTTGACGAGGCCGGCCGGGTCTGCCCAGGCTGCCGTGCCCTCGATCAACTCCCAGCCCTTTTCAGTGGCGACTCGGCGACCGACAGTGATCGGCGCGGTACAGAGTGTGGGCGTTTCCGGATGCTGGCCGGGCGGGGCATAAAGAGACGCTTCGAAAGCGCGGCGATCCACACAGATCGGGGAAAACGTATTGGTTTCGGTCGCCAGTGCTGCCGTGAAAATGCGCAAATGAGTTGGCCTTGTTTTGCGGTCCCGCCTCAACCCATCGGGTTTGGTAGGTAGCCGGTAAATCCGCAGATTTTCCACCGTCCCTCGTGGAACCTGCAATAATAGAGCGTCTGCCACTGCATGAGGTCACGGGTACCATCACTCTTCGTCAGGCCGCCGTCGAATTTCTTGCGGACAAGCGCCATGTCACCCTCGATCTCGATGTCCTCGAGCGTCGTGGTGGTGAAGATCGCGGTGCGGGTATCCTCGGCGAAGCTCTGTGTGGCAAAATCCTTTGCCTGTCTCAGCCACTCGTCGCGATAGGCCGAAAGTGCGGGGAATGCCAGACGCCACTTGTCGGGGCTGACTTGCTTGCGGCCATCGATGCCGATGAAGCCTTCCTCAACGAAATCATCTTCGACCATCGACCAGTCGGCTGCCAGAAATGCGTCGATGTCGCGGGGCACGAGCATCTCCCAGATGGCGTGCCGTGCAGTATCGGAGGACGGAAAAGGATTCTTGAAAGGATCTCGCATCGTCGCTCCCGATTTAAATTCTTTTCATAAATGGCGTTTTTCACTGGTCAAAATCTGCTTTCTATGGTCCCTTGTCAACTTATCAAGAAAATAATTTGCAGGGATCCCGACATGTCCATCAAGCGATATGGCACTGTTCAGACCGGCGCCGGCGGCAAGCCGCTGCCTTTCGCGCGCGCGGTCGAGGCTGATGGCTGGCTCTATGTTTCCGGTCAGGTGGCAATGGAAAACGGCGAGATTATCGACGGCAATATCATTGCCCAGACGCATAAGACGATCGCCAATGTGCTCGCCATTCTCGACGAAGCCGGATACGGCGTCGAGGACGTGGTGCGCGTCGGCGTCTGGCTGGACGATCCGCGCGATTTCTGGACATTCAACAAAATCTATCAGGACTATTTCGGCGCACATCCGCCGGCCCGCGCCTGCGTCCAATCGTCCATGATGGTGGATTGCAAGGTCGAAATCGACTGCGTTGCCTACAAGAAGAAGAGTTGACTGACGGATCGGCGGGAGGACAGGCTTGGATATCTTTTCCACATTGCAGGAAGACAGGAGCCGCCTCTCCGCCTCCGAGAGCCGCATCGCCGACATCATCGTCAACGATTTCGAATTCGCCGTGAATGCCTCGATCATCGAGCTTGCCGAACGCGCAGAAGTCTCGCCACCGACGGTCACACGTTTCTGCCGCCGCCTCGGCTGCGGCAGCTTTTCCGATTTCAAGGTGCAGCTTGCCCGCACCGCCCATGTCGGCGTGCGTTACCTGAAGCCGGAATCAAAGAGCAGCGATCCGGCCGATGTCGCTCAGGATATCATCACCAAGGCGCAGAACGCCCTTTTTCTGTTGCACCGCTCGCTGGACCTGACCGCGATCGAGGCCGCTGTTGCGCAGATCGCCAAGGCGGAGATGATCTATGCCTTCGGATCGGGCGGCAATTCTTCGATGATCGCCGATGAGCTGCAGAATCGGCTCTTTCGCCTTGGTCTCAGGATCACCTCCAGTTCCGACCATAGCATGCAGCTGATGATGGCGGCGGCAGCGAAGGCTGGCGATGTGATCATCGGCTCGTCCTTTTCAGGGCGCAACGCCGAGCTGGTGCGGGCCTTTGCACTGGCACGCGAGGCCAAGGTCAGGACCATTGCGCTGACGCAAACCGACAGCCCGGTCGCGAGAGCCGCCGGGATCGTCGTGCCGATCGATCTTCCGGAAGGAACGAACATCTTCCGCCCGACATCGACGCGTATCGCCTATATCGCAACCGTCGATATCCTAGCGAGCCTCGTCGCCTACGCCATCCAACCGAAGGCGACGACGACGCTGAGACGCATCAAGCAGCAGCTGGTCACACACCGCGATGGGGATGACAAGCAGCTGCTAGGAGACTGATCAACAAGAGGGAGCGACAATGACGCAATCAGTGGCCATTGTGACAGGAGCAGCAGGCGATATCGGCGCGGCGATCGCCGATCAACTCGCCGCCGATCATGACGTCATTCTGCTTGCGGATATCGATCCCGTCACTGCGGCAGCCGTTGCCGGCAGGCTTGGACCGGCCGATCGTTTCGTCACCGTCGAATGCGATGTAACCAGCGAGACGAGCGTTGCGGCTCTTGCCGGGCGCGCAGCTCGGCTCGGCAGCCTGCGCACCCTCGTCAACAATGCGGGTGCAGCCCGCGCCGTCAGCCTGCATGATACGACGCCGGAGATCTGGCGTGCCGACAATGCGCTCAATCTCGAAGCGGCATTTCTCTGTTTTCGCGCCGTCGAAGACCAGCTGAAAGCGTCGCGGGGCTCCATGGTCAACATTGCCTCGGTCAACGGCATGAACGTGTTCGGGCATCCTGCCTACAGCGCCGCCAAGGCCGGCCTTCTGCATTTCACCCGGCTGGTCGCCGTCGAATATGGTAAATTCGGCATCCGCGCGAATGCCGTTGCCCCCGGAACGGTGAAGACGCAGGCGTGGGAAGTTCGCGCGGCGGCCAATCCCAATGTCTTCGAGGATGCCCGTCGCTGGTATCCGCTGCAACGCGTGGTCGATCCGAAGGATGTCGCCAATGCCGTCGCCTTCCTGGCTGGTCCCCAGGCTGCAGCGATCACCGGCGTCTGCCTGCCAGTCGATTGCGGTCTGACAGCCGGTCAGGCCGAGCTTGCCCGCACTTTTTCCCAGTCCGAGCACTACTGAAAATCGTAGGATACACCGAGAGGAACGAGATATGAAACCGGCCGACTATCGCCTGGAAAGCAGCTGGAACCCTAATGGCGGGCCGAATGGCGCCTTCACCTTCACGCTTTTCAATCTTTCCAGCAAGGCGCTTTCTGGTTTCAAGCTTGTCTACACCTCGCTCACGCGGGTGATCGATGCCGCCGCATGCAGCAATGCCACCTTTCTAAGACGCAACGCCAATTTTCATGAATTCGAACCACCGGCCGGCCTGATCCTCTCTGCCGGTGAAAGCTGGACCTTCAGAGTTGCCGGCCTGCACCGCCCGGCGCGACATTGCACTGATGGCGCCAAGTCCGCCTATCTGACGCTGTCTTCCGGAGAGCATGTGCCGCTCGCCGTTTCCGATCTGCTTCTCGAAGGCCGTACCAGCGAGCCTCCGCCCGCGCTTTTGCCCGAGGGCCGGCTCGATCTGCCTTTTGCGCTGCAGCCGTGGCCGGCCGAAATCGATGCGAAGCCGGGCGATAGCTTTCCGGTCATTCTCTATCCGGAGGGTGCCAGCGCAGACGAATTGTCGGCAATATCCGCCTGCATTTCTCTAACCCGCCGCCTTTTCGAAAGCGACCATTCGGTTTTCAATCTGGTCGCCTCGCCGCAGGGGCGCGCCCTTACGTTCAGCAAGGACGCCTCGCTCGACACCGAAGCCTACCGGCTGACCTTCTCGGCCGATCGCGTGACACTTTCCTATTCCGGCGCTGCTGGGCGCCAGTATGGCCTGACCTCGCTCGCGCAAATGCTGAACGGCGCGCGAGTAAGTAAGGGCAAATTCCGCTTCCCGGTTTCCGGTACCATTTCCGATCGGCCCCGCTACAGCTGGCGCGGCTGCCATCTCGACGTTTCCAGGCAGTTTTATCCGGTTGATGACGTCAAGCGGCTGATCGACATCCTTGCCTGGTTCAAGCTCAACATCTTCCACTGGCATTTGACCGATGACGAGGCCTGGCGTCTGGAGATCAAGGCCTATCCGCAACTGACGACAACGGGCGTGTTGCGAGGCCCGGACGAACCGCTGCTGCCGCAGCTTGGCAATGGCGCAGAGCCTGTCGGCGGCTTTTATACCCAGGATGATGTTAGGGACATTGTTGGACATGCGAGTTCCCTTCATGTCGAGGTAGTTCCGGAGATCGATATCCCCGGCCATAATGCGGCGACGCTGGTTGCCCTGCCCGAACTGACAGACGGCCAGGAAGCGCCGGATAGCTACCATTCTGTCCAGGGCTATCCGAACAACGCGCTGAATCCTGCCGTGCCGCTGACCTACGAATTCCTGGAAAAGGTCTTCGACGAAATGGTCGAGCTGTTCCCTTCGCCTTACATCCATATCGGCGGCGATGAAGTGGCGAACGGTTCCTGGCTCGCCTCGCCCCTTGCCAGGAAGCTGATGGCCGAAGAAGGCATTTCGGGCACGTTCGGGCTGCAATCCTACTTCCTGAAGCAGGTCAAGACGATGCTCGATAAGCGCCGCCGCAAGCTCGCGGGCTGGAACGAGGTCGCCCATGGCGGCGGGGTCGCGGCAAAGGACTGCCTCTTGATGGCCTGGGAAAATCCGCAGGTCGGCATCGACCTTGCCGAACAAGGCTATGACGTCGTCATGACGCCGGGTCAGGCCTATTATCTCGATATGGTCCAGGCCGAAGCCTTCCAGGAACCGGGCGCGAGCTGGGCCGGTACGGTACCGCCGGCCCACACCTATGCCTATGAGGCAGCCGGCGAATTCCCGGAGGAATTGAAGCATAAGCTGAAAGGCGTCCAGGCCTGCATCTGGTCGGAGCACTTCCTGTCGCGCGGCTATTTCAACCGCCTCGTCTTCCCACGTCTTCCGGCAATTGCCGAAGCTGCCTGGACCCCGAAAGCGTCGAAGGATTGGGACCGTTTCGCTGCGATCGCGGCGCTTAGCCCGAAGTTTTGAGCTGGCAACGATGAAGATTGACATCGGGATGATAATCGCCAGCCCTTACCGAGGGTTTGGTCGGTCAAGGCATCGAGTATCGGATGAGCATCAGGCCGCCCGCTTTGTCTTTCCCTTGAATCAGGATTTCGGCTACACGCCGCATGCGCGCCTTCCCACCCTCAGGCGCGACCGAGATTGATCATGACGATCCTTGTGCGGACGCGGTTTCCCCCTCCCCACAAGGATCGCCTCAAAGCCAGCTGGCGACGATAATGAACCCCTTGATACCCGACGTTTTCCGTAATCCTGCAATCCGGGTGAGCATGATCGCCATCTTCACGTTCGGATTTGCCGGAGCGACGACGACCCCCTATCGGTCCGTGGTCGGCATCCGCGAGCTCGGCCTGTCGAATGAACTCTATGCGGCGCTGATCTTCGCCGCAGCGGCGGTCAACGTGATCGTCAGCATTCTGCTTGGCAATCTTGCCGACCGGCTCGGTGAATATCGTACGATGATGCTTGTTGCGGCGACCTTCGGCGTTGTCGGTTATGGCGCGGTCTTCTTCTTCCCGACGCAGGACATATTTGTCCTCAGCGCGCTTCTGCTACTGCCGGTCTATGGCTGCCTGAACTCGTTGCTCTTTGCCAATGTCCGGGCCGCAGCCCATGGAATGGCGCCGGCTGACGTGGCGACAGTCAATTCCGGCGTTCGGGCGATGATCTCGCTTTCCTGGGTCCTGGTTCCTGGGCTCACGGGGGTTTTGCTCTCCTCCTCTTCGACCATGCTGCCAGCCTATCTCTTCGCCGCTATTTCCTGCCTGGTCTGTGTGGGGCTCGTCGGCTTCTTACTGCCCCGACAGAGCGGCACGGATCGTGCGGCCACCCACCATCTCTCCTATCTCGCCGCGCTCGGCCAGGTGATTTCCCCGAAAATCTTCAGCCGGATCACGGCCATCGCGCTGATCAGCAGCACATTGCATGTGAACGACGCCATTTTCCCCCTCGTCGTAACCGGCGCCGCCCGCGGCACTGTCGCCGATATCGGTATTCTGGTCGGGATCGTCGCTCTCGTCGAGGTGATCTTCATCATCGTCTGGTCGCGCCTGCTGCGCCGCATCAGCCAACTCGCAGCCCTTGCAGCCGGGGCATTGATCTATGCCGTCTACCTGCTGCTTCTGGCTTTTGCCCATGAGCCTTGGCATGTCTATGCCCTCACCTTGATCAGTGGCACCGGCGCGGCGTCACTGATCTCCATTCCAATCACCTATCTGCAGGATTTGATCGCCGAGCGGCCCGGTCTCGGCAGCGCGCTGATTTCCGTCAACATTTTTCTCAGCGCCGGACTGAGCGCTCTTCTCTTCGCCGCTGGCACAGCCATCACCAGCTATTCTGGCACTGCAGTGGTCAGTGCCCTCTCTGGTCTTCTTGGTATCGCTTGGCTGCTATTTCTCGACAGACGCCGGTGCCCGTTCTGAGGCTGGAATTCGTCGGATTTCTCTTCCTCGTCCGAGAGCTTGGCACCCCTCGCGCCCTATTTCTTGATCGTTACCGATGACATCGCCAAGGAGCGGCGACGGCGCTTGAGAAAGCTTCGGCGCCATCTGCACCGCTTTGGTCATTGAGAAACTGGAGGCTTACTGGTCAACAGAACAGATCGCCTGCCGTCTTCTGGCCGACAGCGTTAGCCTGGTTCGCATCGCAAGGAGACGATCTACCGCTTCATCTACCGCGCGGAGGATTACGGGCTAGGCTATTTAGTGAATACTTGAGAAATGAGTTTCAAGGTTTTACTGTCAAATCGCGAAGTAAACCCGTCCCAATGCTGGGCACATATATCAGATCCATCGAGCCACATACCTATCACGCGGCTTGCATTGGGTTCCGCCATTACTTCTTGGTGTTTCACCACCAAGACAGGATTTTTGATCGATTTGATCGGCCATCCTGATGATTGACCATGTTGATCGCGCACTATCATATTGAGGTAACCCAACGCTGAAAGGTTATCAGCGGATTTGCCAATGTAGAGATAGATAGTTCCATTCTCCAGCGCGGTGGATTGCTTACAGTCTACCGCGTTGATCTGAGATGAAATTTCATCGCAACGGTATAACATCAGCCTATCCATCATCAATTCGGTTCATTTCCTTTCGAAGGTCATTCCTGATCCACCTTGCACGCCATCTCAACGATCAGTCGCGAAAATGCCTCGGATACGAAACCCCCGCTGAAGTGTTCATCGCGCATCCTTTTGGTGTTGTTCGTCCGGGTTCAGGGTGTTCATTTTCAGGTTGGGACGAATGCAATCAAACATTGATTGTCTTTTTTTCCTACCAGGCTGACTGGCTTGATTTGTTCACCCCCGTCAATGGAAAGAACCACAGGCAGATCCTGATCTTCAAAGGACTGAAGCTCCCTTATCAAGGATCGAATTGTCTTTCCTTTCTCCGTCCAGCTTTTCCCGTTATCTTCGTCGATATCCATTTAATCACCTATGCGGTTAAGGTTCTCGTCGTAAGTACCAAGTCTATTTTCTTTAGTTCCAAGGTTTTTAATCGATGTGCCCATTTTCCAAGCGCCGCCGTTGTGGCTATCGAGGTCTCTGGTGAGATACAGGTTTCCTTTTTTATAGACCGCCTGACCTCCGTGGATCGTTTCGTTTATCTTTGTGAAGCCAAGGGCTTCGGCTGCTATTCTGGCCTCTTTGTTGGTTTTATAGAACGGTCCGATGTTACCCTTACCCGCAAAACCTCCCAAGATCGCCATTGCAACGATCGTGTTGATATCGAGACCCGTCTTAGCGAGAGCATCCACCTTTTCAGACCAAGTAAGCGAGCCATTGTCCCAGATCGCCCAACGCTCAGCCCCCATCTTCTCGGCGAACGCGTAGCCCTCTGCGTTGCCTTCCAGAAATTGTCGGAAGTTTTCGCCGCGCGGCTCTCCATCCAGCTTTTCGATTGCCGCGAATAGCCATTGGTCCATTTGGGCAAGTCCCATGTTTGGAGCATTGCTGCTTCCAATAGCGAAACCGGCGGAACGCAGGATCGCAACACGCTGCGCGGGGCTTAGGCTGTTGAGATACGCATAGATCGCGTCCTTGCACTCTTGATAGGTTTTTATGCCGAGCTCTATCAAGCTTCCGTCATACTGACGGATGCTGCAGCTCGTCTCATAGGCATATGCGGGTGTTATGATCCAGTCGAGGAGATTGAAGCCCTGCTGCTGGCCGCAGCCAACGAATTCACCACCATTCGCCAGCGCCTGGATGCCTGCCTTGACCTGGGCTTGTTCTTCGGGCGTGAGTTCGCGTCCGAGAATGTATTTGTCCACGAAACCACCGGGGCAAGTGCCCCGCTCAGACCCCGTCCCAGTGCATTCAGGCTCGTATCAGAGAGATAGAACTCGATGCCAACATGTACGTCCTTCGTGATTTCATAGGCATCTTCAGGGTCCCGGTTGAGCTCATCCAAAGGCGAGGTCGCGCCTTGCGCTTCCAGTGCCGCCTGCTTCTGCTCATCCCGGATGATGATCTCGCCTGGGCCGACAGTGGCTCGAACCTCCTGACGGGTATCGTCGAGCTGATAGGAACCGTCCAAACTCGTACGTGATTGTGAGGTCTGGTCGGGGCGCTGCGGTCCTTTTCCGGTCAGGTCGATATTCGCTGTGATGTCAAAACCTTCATAACCCTGCGTACCCTCGAAGTTCTCGAACGTCAGCGTCCCGGTATTGAGCACCAGATCTCCGCTTTCAGAGATGATTTTGCCGGCGCCGAGATGCGTGTTACCGCCGACCGTCACGTCCATCCGGCCTGACGAGACCCGACTGCTCGCTGATCCAATTGGTATTGCCGGAGCCGAGGCCACCGCCCGGTGAAATCCCGGTCAGTGAAAGTCCGCCATCAAGAGGCCCGCCGAAGCCGATCCCGAGCGACGCAGATGAATTGGAACGCGTGCCGGTATCGGGAACCGAAATGATATTGAGGTCACGCCCAACGTCGGCAGTCACCGTATCGCCGGAGACGACGGCGCCCTTGAGGTTGGTATCGCGGCCAGATTGCAGGTTGATATCGCCCAACCCGGTCACATGGGTATTGACTTGCGTCGTCCCCTCACCGTTCGATTTTCCAACACCGGCATGGGCACTGCCGCTGACACCGACGCCAACACCATTCAGCGTCACTCCCGCTGAAAGACCGATGCTAGCGCCCGCAGACATATTGCTGGAAGACGAGTTGCTGGTAGCCTGCGCACTTTCCAGGTTGATGTCATTGCCGGCCTTCAGCGTGATATCACCCACCTTGTCGCTGTCGGAAACCGTCGGCAGGCCATTCTCATCATAGCGCGCGACGATCTGGGCGCCGTGGCTGTTGATGTCGCCGGACGTTGCCTCGATGGTGACCGACTGGCCAGCGCGAATGCTGGTGACGACGGGCGTAGAGGTTTCCGCGTTCTCGCGGGATTTCGAATATTCGAAACCGATGCTGACGGAAGCAGAGGCGATATTGCCGGTGCCACCCGCGATTGCCTGCAAGTCCTTGATCGCATCATAGGCCCTCAAGCCGGCGAAGGCTGCATTGGCGGCAGAGTAGCCGTCAGACACGTTGGCGATCTTGCAGCGGTCGCGCAGGCCAACAAGACGGCTCGGATCATCTGGGCGCTTCTGAACCAGGGCGGGACTTATCGGCGTGCCGCTCCACTGGCGATTACCGCGGCCGCTGTCTGATGGACCCAGTGATCGCCAAAATGATCTGACCGGCGCAGGGCTGGCAGAGGGCAAGGTGCAATAACAGGCGATGAACCCATGGGACGAAATCCCGAAACGAGTGAAGCTACTGCCCCCAATGCGCTCAAGCGCGTAAACTTGATTCAGCTCCTCGTTCGCAGATATCATCAAGGCCAGCGGCCATGTGCCGCGCGCAAAGGCCGGACATATGACCGCACCGTTCCAATGTATGAAATCGACTGAAAAAGCTCTTGCCACGCGGGCCGTTCCACATATGGGGGCAAGGTCAACGGGATCAGACCGGTGATCCCGCCGAAGGCCAGCCGGAAGAACCCACCTGCCTGCGACTTCCGGGCCTACAAGGATCGTAACCGCATCGAGCGAATGTTCAACCGCCTCAAACAGTGTAAGCGACAAGCTGACCCCATCTGGCGTCAGTAGCGTTGGCCGCTGTATTGCGGACAGACGATTCACAAACTGTGAGCTTCTATGTCTGCGCCTAGCTCTGGAACTAGAAACTTCCATATGATCGAGGCTGTTCCGGAACGGCTTGAGGGCGCCCCACGGCAATTTCGGCGCCGCTGGTCCGATGATTTTAAAGCGCGGGCTGTGGCTGAGGCAATGGAGCCCGGCGCAAGCGTCTCGGCCATTGCGCATCGCATCGGCATACATCCCTCGCAGCTATTTGGCTGGCGTCGTGATGCTCGTGACGGACAACGATCCTCCTCGCAAGATCGGGCTGGTCAGACGGAGACTGGGACGATTGGCACACGTGCGATGATCGAGCTTATCATCGGCGACGTCGTTATCCGGGCCGACGCAGATATCGGCGAAGCACACCTGCAGCGGGTGATCCGAGCGGTGCGGTCGGCATGATCCCGTCCGGCGTGAAGGTCTTTCTTGCGAGCCATCCCATCGACTTCCGAAAGGGGCCGGACAGCTTGCTTTCGCTGGTACGGGATGCTGGCAGTGATCCGTTCAACGGTGCACTTTATGTCTTTCGGGCCAAGAGAGCAGACCGAGTCAAGATCGTGTGGTGGGATGGCTCCGGCGTTTGCCTCTATGCGAAGCGGCTGGAAAAAGCCCAGTTCTGCTGGCCCCGGATCGGCCATCATCGCGTCCAGCTCAATCATGCCCAGCTTCTGGCTTTAGTCGACGGAATGGACTGGAAGCGGGTTCGATCCACGCCGGTGAAGCCTCCCGAGATTGTTGGGTAAAACCGCTGCGGCGAAGTGAATCAGGTCCCTGAAAGCATGGGCGGAGCGCGGCAAAATATGCTCTGATCATACCCATGACGCGGCCCGAGATTGAGCTCCCGGATGATGTAGAGGCTCTCAAAGCCATGGTTCTTGCTATGGCCGCAAAAGCAGCCCGCGTCGAGGCTTTGGAGAAGCAGGTTGACGATCTAGAGGCCCGCAACGCGGACGCCGATGAGCGCATCGAGCGGCTGACGCAGATCCTGAAGGCTTTCGATCGCGCCCGATTTGGCCGACGCTCGGAAAGGCTTGCATCATCCACCGTCGATGACGAGCAGCATGCCTTTGTCTTCGAAGAGATCGAGACCGGCATTGCGACGATCAAGGCTCAGGTCACGAAAGGCCGCGGTAGCGCGGACAGCAAACGCGCTCCGCGGCCACGCAAGGGCTTTGCGCCTCATCTTGAGCGCGTCGAGGTCGTGATCGAACCGGAAGAGCTTCCAGAACATGCAGGTAAGACCAAAATCCTGATTGGAGAAGACGTCTCCGAGCGGCTGGATGTCGTGGCAGCGAAGTTCCGTGTCATCGTCACCCGCCGGCCGAAGTATGCCTTTAGGAACGAGGATGGTGTCGTCCAGGCGGCGGCTCCGGCACATATCATCGAAGGTGGCATTCCGACGGAAGCACTTCTGGCCCAGATCGCCGTTTCCAAATATGCCGACGGGCTGCCACTCTATCGCCAGGAAGCCATCTACGCACGCGACAAGGTCGAACTCGACCGCAAGCTGATGGCTCAATGGATGGGCAAGCTGGGGTTCGAGCTCAATATCCTCGCCGACTACATCCTCGATGAGATCAAGAAGGCCGAACGGATCTTTGCCGACGAAACGACCTTGCCCACACTTGCACCTGGTTCCGGATCAGCGAAGACGGCATGGCTATGGGCGTATGCCAGGGATGACCGGACTTTTGGGGGCAGCGGTCCACCGATGGTAGCCTATCGCTTCGAGGACAGTCGAGCCACCGAGTGTGTCGCACGACACCTGAGCGGCTATCGTGGAATCCTGCAGGTCGACGGATATGCCGCTTATAACAAGCTCGTCCGGAAAGATGGAGGCAATGACAGCGCCATCCTGGCCGGCTGTTGGTCGCACAGCCGGAGAAAGTTCTACGAGTTGCATGTCGCAAAGAGCTCGAAGGTCGCTACAGACACCGTCGAGCGTATGGCGAGGTTATGGGAGATCGAGGAGCGTGTGCGCGGCCAAAGCCCTGAAGCTCGTGTCGCTGCACGCCAGGAGATCTCCGCAGCGATCGTCCGTGACCTCTTCACTCTCTGGCAGGCGACCCTGCCACGGGTCTCTGGAAAATCCAAACTCGCCGAAGCTCTGCGGTATGCCATCTCGCGTCGAGACATCTTCGAGCGCTTCCTGACCGACGGCCGCATCGAACTCAACTCCAACATAGTCGAGCGAGCAATCAGACCCCAAGCGATCACGAG
The DNA here is from genome assembly GCF_056755015.1 of Rhizobium sp. KNZ14-9A. Lineage (NCBI taxonomy): Bacteria > Pseudomonadati > Pseudomonadota > Alphaproteobacteria > Hyphomicrobiales > Rhizobiaceae > Rhizobium > Rhizobium sp. KNZ14-9A. The sequence goes on along the minus strand of NZ_JBPGXB010000004.1, from coordinate 761,886 downwards.
AAAAAATAGTCTATTCGCTGGAAGCGACGGTGGCGGCCGGACTTGGGCGACCATCGCGACGCTCCTGCAAACGGCAAAGATGAATGCAGTCGATCCGCAAGCTTGGTTGACCCAGACGCTTGAGCGCCGATGATGTCCCAGGGAGTGGTGTAGCTCGTTCGATCGTCGAGCTTTCCGGGCAGGGCCGGGAACGGGTCAACCTGCAGCGGGCAAGTTGATCAGCGGATCATCGCTCATTGTAGCGATGGTTTCCAGTGTCATGTATCGCGAGCGCTGAACAGCCCACTCGTCATTTTGCTCTAGCAGCAAAGCGCCGACGAGTCTGACGATGGCATCGTCGTTGGGAAAGATGCCGACGACCTCTGTCCTTCGCTTGATCTCGCCGTTCAATCGCTCAATGGGGTTCGTGCTGTGAAGCTTGGTCCAGTGCTGCTTGGGAAAGGTCATATAGGCGAGGACATCTTCCTCGGCGCTATCCATGAGGCCGGCGAGTTTCGGCACTTTCGGCCTGATCTGATCGGCGACGTTGCGCCACTGTTGGCTGGCAGCTTCCGGCGTGTCCTGGGCAAAAGCCATTGCAATGAAGGCTGAGACCACGCGTCGCCCGCTCTTGCCGGCATGCGCCAGCGCATTGCGCATGAAGTGAACCCTGGGGCTGTTGAAGAAGTGCTATGTATCTGATTCAATTGAGCAGTCGTTGATTCTCTGGAGCCTCCACGATGCTCGGCCGTAAGGAACGCGATCAGCTTGAACTGTACATGTGCGGCTCGCTTCGGGATTTGGTCCCTGACGATCACGTATTGGTGAAGGTCGATCGAGTTCTCGACCTCTCCTGGCTACACGAGGAGGTGGCTGAGCTTTATGCGGCGGGCTTCGGCCGACCCGGCATCGACCCGGAAGTAGCAGTCCGGCTGATGCTTGCAGGCTTTCTTCTCGGAATTGTCCATGACCGTCGGCTGATGCGGGAGGCTCAGGTAAACATCGCTATTCGCTGGTTTATCGGCTTCGGTCTGCACGAAGCTCTCCCGGACCATTCGTCGTTGACCCGTATCCGTCAGCGCTGGGGTGCAGAACGTTTCCGAACTATCTTTGAGCGGACGGTAAAGGTCTGCGTAGCGGCCAAAGTCGCCAAGGGTGAGGTCGTTCATGTCGACGCCTCACTCATTCGGGCCGACGTCAGTTGGGAAAGTCTTGCGGTCCGCCATATAGATGCGGTCACCGACGCCAACGAAGCCGCTGAGAGCGAACGAAAAAGCCGCAAAACAGGCAAATACAAGAAAGTCTGCGTCACCGACCCTGACGCGTCCATGGCGACCAACGGGCGTAATCGGAGACTGGAGCCGGCCTACAAGCAACATGCCGTGGTGGATGATGCTTGCGGCGTAATTTTAGATGTGGAGGTCACCACAGGCGAGATTAATGAGGGGCAAGTTATACTCAGTCGTCTCGACGCGGTCGCCGCGATGACCGGCACGATAATCAAAACGGCAACGGCCGACGCCGGCTATGCGTATGCTAAGGTGTTCGCAGGAATGGAGCAACGCGCGATCGAAGCGGTTATTCCGGCAAAGGCAGAGCCAATCCGTAGCCCTGTGCCTATGCGCCGCTTTCGTTATGACGCCAAGCACGACACCCTTAAATGTCCACGTGGCAAGATGCTGAAGGCGGGCCGTGCCGTTAAACATGGGCGCTTCTTTACATCTCGTGCGGCAGACTGTCGGCACTGCGATCTGGCGCGACTTTGCCTTTCCAATGGCCGTGTGAACAAGGCGGTAGTGCTCGGCGATGACTATCCGGCACTCCTGCGAGCTCGTCGCCGAAGAGAACGATGGTCGGACGAGGACCGAGCTTTGTACCAGCGTCACCGCTGGCGCTCAGAGGGATATCACGGCGAAGCGAAGACTTGGCACGGGCTATCAAGAGCGATCCGGCGCGGCCTCATAAATATGAAAATCCAAGCCTATCTGACGGCCGCGGCAGTCAACTTGAAGCGACTGGCAAGTGCTTTTCTGTCAATTTTGCTGTTCGTGTACAGCCAAGAAGCTACCAGCTCAGCCCGACATCCCTCCAGGCAAAGGAAAGTTTTTGGAATCGCCTTGTCGGTGACTTCCGCGTAGCTCCGCCGACGATTGGTTCTTCAACAGCCCCACCCTGCATCTTTGCCAGGTAGCGGAAAGGACCTTGGAAACGGCGGCTTTGATGCCTTCGTGGGCATCGGACACGGCGAGTTTGACGCCACGCAAACCGCGCCGTGTGAGCTTACGCAGGAACTCCGTCCAGATCGGCTCAGCCTCAGAGGTGCCGATTTCCATGCCGAGCACTTCGCGTCGACCATCCGTGTTGACGCCGATCGCGATGATCACCGCGACGGAGACGATGCGTCCGCCACGCCGGACCTTGAGGTAGGTGGCATCGATCCAAAGATATGGCCAGTCACCTTCGATGGGGCGGGAGAGAAAGGCCTTCACCTTGTCGTCGATCTCTTCGCAAAGCCTGGAAACCTGGCTTTTGGAGATGCCACTCATGCCCATCGCCTTGACCAGGTCGTCCACCGAGCGGGTCGAAACGCCCTGGATATAGGCCTCCTGGATCACCGCGGTCAGTGCCTTCTCAGCCATGCGACGCGGCTCCAGAAAGCTTGGGAAATAGCTGCCCGTGCGTAGCTTCGGAATACGAAGTTCGACAGTTCCAGCGCGGGTCTCCCAGTCGCGATCGCGATAGCCGTTACGCTGAGCAAGCCGAAAGTCGTTCTTCTCGCCGTAGGCCGCACCGGTCTTGGCACCGACCTCCAGCTCCATCAGCTTCTCGGCCGCAAAGCCAATCATCTCGCGCAGCAAATCCGCATCAGCACTCTTCTCAACAAGAGAGCGCAGGTCCATCATGTCATTGGTCATCGGTGGTCTTTCCAAAAGGTTGTGCTTGAACAACCCAACCCTACCGGAAAAAGCCGATGACCACCGCTATCGACCTACACCACCTCTAGGGACATCATCTGAGCGCCTTGCGAATGGATGGCCCAGCAGTGAAATCGACGCGCTCATGCCATGGAACTACGCCGCCTGAACGGCCCCGGCTTGTCGCTTACCAAACAGTTCCGTCGCGTCGCGACCCGATACCACAAGACACGACAATCCTTCTTGGCATTCTTCGCACTGGCCGCAGCCAAGATATGGCTGCCATACTTTGTCAATAGGACCTAGTTAAAATCGACTTGGCACTCAGACAGTGGAAAACTTCGTCCGTCGGAAATTATGAAGCTTCCATCTTCAATTCGGGCTAGGAGCAGACCAAGGCTCTTTGCACCGGTATTAACATCTTTCCTCCAACCTTCGACGTCACCATGATATTCAATTGCATGGAATAAGGGGCCATCCGGTGGTGTAATTCTGCATCCGCTTTCATTCAGTCCTCCTCGTGTCGCCGCCCTAGGTTCAACGTTTCGTGTGAGGTTGTTGAACTGCCTACGAAATTCGTTTTTTCCATCATCTGAGAAATATACAAATTCGACCCCATCGACCCCTTGCGTACCGGGAATTACCCGCGCGTTACGCCGCTCAAACTTGCCACCAAATATTCTTTCCAGCCTATCGAGTTCGCTAGTCATATCCCCTCCTTTATTTGACGGGAGTAAGTAAGAATTTTACGTTTGTTATTCCGTTTGCGAGGAACACCTTCGAATAATAGTTTGCAAACTCTACGCTGTTCGTGTGGTAAATTACACCGCCCGCAAAAGCTTGCGAATATTTCTTTGCCTGTGCTAGCACTTTCGCTTGCTCGGTCTTTGACCAAGGCCAGGACCCGATGCTGCCGAATGGATTTCGGATCGATTTCGTCCAACTGTCGACATATTTCGCTTCGACTGCGGTCAATTTTCCATTTATTCGTGTGACGTCGTCTGCAACCCCGTTCACTACCTTTCCGTCAACCACGGTCTGGTATTGACGCTCCTCAAGTGTAGAGTTGTCATATCCTTCCCGCACATTTTCTTCATAACTGGCCGCTCGCTTGCGAACCGTGCTGCCATTAGCCGTAACAGGTGCTGTTTCAAGGAGTTGATCCCCCTTAATGCTTAGAGTTGGATCTGAAGGATCAAAATCTCCCTGTATTTTAGGCCTGACTCCCGCCAAACCCTCGGCTGTACGGATATCATCCATACATAGGAAATCACAGGCACCCAATGTCGTCGTAATGGAGCGGGCAAGTAAGCCTTCGAACTCACCAAAGAGTTGTGTGCCTGCCGTCACTTGAGCAAGATATTGCCAAGTCTCACCTTCTACATCGCTTTGCCATCCATAGAGCGTATTTGCAATCGCCATAGGCGAGGCGTTCGGATCCAGCGTCCAGTCGGTGTTCCCGATGAGAAGACGCATCTGGTCACCGTCCTTAATCTCCTTCAAATGCTCACTAACGCAACTTAAATTGCTACCACACAATTTAAGTTCAGTGAGGTTAGTACGCGATTGGAGGATTGCAGTGTTCCAGGCACTCTGACGACAAGCCACCGGATTGGCCGCTTTCTCGCAGGCGACGAATTTTTCATAGAGTTCCTGCAGCTCTTCATGTTTGAGATAATTGTTTTGGTAGTTCGCGGCACCATATCCGGCGCCCTCGACGCCACCCACAGCTCCGCCAACACCAGCCGCAATGGTTGCGCCGATCAGCTTGGCGAGCGCTTCACCTTCTGGCGTTCCTTCGTATTTGGTGCCTTTGAGCATCCCCTTGACGAGCTTTTCTATGGCCGGAGCCATTAAGGTTGTCACGGCGCCGCCGAGAGCGGCTTTGATCGCTCCCTCCCAACCGTTGACGCGCCCGAGGATACCAGCACCAATAGCATGCAGGAGTGCGCGCCCTTCACCACCCTCTTTCCAGAGATCTCGTTCTGCTTGGGTTGTGGCCTTTGCATATAGATCAGTTGCAATATCTCCAACCAAAGTGGCCATGGTCTTCTGAGCTTCCTGCAGATCGGCCTGGGTCTTGTATTGGTCGCGCAGAATGTGCTCTAGGTCCGGCAGACCGGGTAGCGAAGTGTTGGTGTTATCGGTGTCGCGGCGGATCGTGCCGATGTCCTGAATCTGATGGGCTGGATCGGTGATCGTGATGCCGATGTTTGCGCCGATAGCCGAGTAGGCCTTGCCCGTTTCGCTCTCGCCGGCCTTGACCGGCGGTGCGATGGACAATCCGCCGACGCCAATCGAGCCGCCATAGGTCTCGGCTTTCCACTTGGAATGCGTATCGATATCCGTGACGGTCAAAGTGCCGGTATCGATTGTGTTGCGGTAGGAGGGCGCCTCGCTCGTGATCAGGCCGCCCACCAGCGAGGTCTGGCCGCTGACATCGATATCGAGACCGCCGGTGCCGGCATGGATGCCGGATTGCTCCGAGACGACAGCAGCATTCCCGCTGGCCTTTTGCGTCACGCCGGATAATCCCGATGCGCCAAAGCCGATCTGGCCCGAGAGATTGAGTTGATCGGCACTGGCCTTGGCGGTGTCCACCTGGCTCTCGATCGTCAGCGAGCGCGCGTCGACGGTGACCGAGTTGCCGGCAACGGTCGCGCCCTTCAATGCCAGGTCATTGGTGACGATATTGACATCGCCGGTGCCATTGAGATGCGTGTTGGTGTGGGTAACCGCGGTCGTGTCAGAGCCGCCCTTGCCATAAGAGCCACTGACGCCGAAGCTGGCATCACCACAGCCGTTCTTCGTCGTGCAGCCGAGTTTGACGCCAATGCCGGCATTCCAGGAGCTGTTCGAATCGGTCGAATCCGAGGTGCCGACGGCGGCATTGAGATTGATGTCGCCATTCTTGGCCGACAGGAAAATGTCGCCGGCCAGCGGATCATCAGAGAACTTTGGCAGACCGTATTTGTCGTAGCCAGCCGCGATCTGCGCGCCATCGCTGGTGATGGAACCTTTCTCAGCCTCCATGGTGATGGAGCGGCCGGCGAGGATGCCGCTGACGACGGGCGTCGAGGAGGAAGTCGAAGAGCTGCTTTCCTGATGACTGATGCCGGCGTTGATGCCGATCTCGAAGGAGAGCCCGGTTCCAATCTTGGGATCCTTGCTGGTCAAACCGTCATAGACGCCCCTCAGGTTTTTAATGCCCTCATAGAAACCGAGGCCGACAATAGCCGTATTCGTCAGCGCGTTGACGCCGCCGGAATCTGACAGGCGCTCGGCCGAGTTCATGATGCTCTGGGCAGCACTTCCCAACTGGCTGGAGACGGAAAGCGTCACGCCGGCGAAAGTCTTCTCGTGCATCTCCTGGTAATTGGTCTGATCCTGCGCCGACAGAAGATTGATATCCTTGCCGGCGAGGAGATTGACGTCACGCTCGGCCGAGGCCTGAACCGCCTGCAGATTGACGTTGTTGCCGGCGGAGATGTTGAGGTCGCGACCGGCCGTCAGGACCGAGGTGGCGTTCGTATTGGATCCCTGCGCCGTCTTGTCGGTGCTCTTCTGCGCACCGATACCGATCGAGAAGCCGCCATTGCCGCCGGAGAAGGAGATGCCGAAGCCGGACTTCTTCTCCTCTTCCGACCGAGCGAAGCTCTCGGCACCGGGCGTGATGTTCACGTCGCGGGTCGCCGACAGGTTGATGTCGCTATCGGCGGCGACCGAAGAACCGATGATGTTGAGGTCCGTGTCGCGCGCCGTCAGCGTCACATCGGTTCCGGCCGAGAGCTGTGAGCCGATGTTGAACGTGGAGGCCTGCTTGACGGACTTCTGCTCGCTGCCCCAGATCGACAGGAAGCCGCCGCCGGAACCGGCACCGAGACCGGATGTCTTCTGGGAGGTCTGCAGTTCATGGGCTTCCTGCGCGCCGATGATCGAAACGCTGTCACCAGCAATGGCGATGCTATCGTCAGCCGTGACATTGGAACCCGCTATGACAACATCCCTGCCTGCGTCGAGCGTGATATTGCCGGAGGCGCCGAGTTGCGAACCGACTGTCGCCTCGTCATAGGCGTCGTAACTCCAGCTGCGCGAAGACAGGAACCCCTTGCCCTTGGAGTTGATCGTTTCATCGACGACATCCTTGCCCGAGGAGACGATGAGATTGCCGCCGGAATGGATGTCGAGGTCGGCCTTGTGATCCTCGTCGCCGGCCTGAAGCCCAGAGGCAGAAATGACCGTATCCTTGCCGGACGAGATGGAAATGCCGGTCTTGCCGCTGATCGACGAGCCGGCGACCAGTTCGCGGTTAAGCGTGGCGTCGGTTGTCGCGTTTCCTCCGGACTTGTTGTGGAACTCGTAGGCTTCGCTGTCGCGCGCCTCGGCGATCGTCACGTTGCCGGCGGCTTTGAGATCGACGGATTTATCCGCCTCGATGCCGCTGCCGATGATGGCGAGATTGCCTTCGCCATTGGCGCCGGCCGAGACCGAGACGTCGCCCTTCGAGGTGATTTGCGAGCCGAGGTGCGTGGTGAGTTCGCCGGAGTTCTTCCCGTAGGCGAGCGAGGTAGTGTTCTGCGCGGCGGCGATATTGATGTCGTGGCTGGCCTCGATCGCGGTATTGCCGTCCGTCTTTATGGACGAGCCTGAAAGCAGGATATCCTTGTCCGCCTTGATCGTGGCATTGCCGCCGGCGACGAGCTGGGATTCCTGCTGCGTGGTTGACTTGGTCTTCGTATAGCCGTCGTCGGTCTGCCGCGTCACATCGGTCGTGACAATGTTGACGGAGCCCTTCTCGGCGGTGACGCCGAGCGCGCCGCCCGCCTTGGCCGAACTGCCGATCACGTTCACATCGTTTTGCGCCGTGATGGAGATGTCGCCATCCGCATTGATGCGGGTTCCAGTCGCATTCTGCGAGCCATTATTGTCGACCTTTTGCGCCTCGAGCGTGACGTCGCGGCCGGAGAGTTCGGCCTTTCCGCCGGCCTCGATACCGGCGCCCTGCAGTTTGAGGGTTTCGCCGGCCGCAAGCTTTGCATCGCCGCCTGTCTCGACCATCGCATTCGGATTGACGACGTTCTGGCCGCCAACCGTCGACGTCTGCGCCGTCAGGGTGAGGTTTTGCGACGCCTTCAACGACAGATCATTGCCCGCCTTGAAGCTGCCGCCGTTGGCCGAGATATCGGTCGCAGTCACGCCAAGGTCGTTCTTGGCGACGAGAGCGCCGGAATTGGCAACCGTACCCGCATTGATCGACACCGAACTGCCGGAAATCAGGGCGCCGGCAACCGTCAGGCTAGCCTTGTCGGTATTGGCGACGTAGACGGTTGGGACGAGTACCTCGACCCCTTGCACGGTCTTCTTTTCGTACCAGACCATCGTTTCGGTCAGGTTTGCCGCGAGCTCCGGCGATATCTCCTCACCGATTGCGAGATTATGCGCCTTTGCGAACTCCAGGCCATTGTCGAGCAGGCTCTTCATCTGCTCGATCGCGTCGCTGCCGGGAACGAACGAGCTTTTTCCGAGGCCCTCCCCTACAAGCTGGCGAAGCTGCTGATCGACAAGCTGGTTCTCGAAATAGGCATCGCCAAGGAACGGTACCTCGCGATCCGGCGCATAGCCGATGCGGTCGATGAAGTAGCCAGAGCCGTAGAACTTGCCGACATCGAGGAAATCGGCACGTGTTTCATAGAGGAAGACCTGGCCAGGGATTGTTCCGCCAAAGCCGCCTGAATTCGGCTTGGACGCGCTTGCGCCAAGGGCGGCGTTCGGTGCGAAGAGCGCTCCGCCCGCCGTCAGGCCGTTCAACGCGGCTGTGGGATTGGCGGCGTTCGAGCCGGCCGCAAGACCTGTGTGTCCTGCAATCGTGCCGCTCCCGACGCTGTTGTTGAGAGTGCCAAAGCTGACATCGAGCGCACCTGCGGCCTTGATATTGGCCGATGCCAGCCCGACCGCCTCGGTCTTTGTCAGCACCGAGGTTCCTGCCGCCATGTCCCTGGAGGGATTGCGATTGCCGCTCGCGTCATAGGCCTCGCACGCCCCTTGCGCATAACATTCGACGAGGGTTTTGCGGGTTCCCATCACGCCCTGGTTATTCAGCGTGCCGCCGCGAAGAACGGCATTGCCCTCAGCTTCGATCGAGCTGCTCGCGTTAGTGAGAACTGTGGAATCGATCAGCAGGTTTCTGCCGGAGCGAATGAGCGCCTCGGAAGAGAGCGTACCATCAAAAACATCCTCATAGACGCTTTGCCCGATGCGGGCATTGTCGTCCCAGGTATAGATCGTGCTCGTATCCCTAGGTTTCCCCTGCTTGGAGACGATGAAATATTTCGACGGGTTGTTCGGATCGAGCGTGATATTGCCGTTTGCATCGCGCGGCACACGGGTCTGGATCCAGTCACGGATCGAATCCGAACTGCTGGGGCCGACTTCCGTTATCCAGGTCCATGCACGGAAGGATGTGCCGTCGGCGAGGCGCGCTTCCGACCAGAGCTTGTCCTGATAGGCCTCCCATTGCTGGCGCGGCAGATCCGGAAAGAGATAATCACTCGGACTGTCATCGTTCGAGCCCTGATAGAGCTGCATGAACGGCTGGCCGGCAACAGCCTGGTTCAGGCGGAATGCCGCCAGCGTGTCCGAGTTGATCCGGACGGATTTCAGGCCCGGTAGATTGAGCCGCTTGTTGGTGAGATTATCGGTGACGAGCGAGACGTCATTGCCGGCCTGGATAAGGCCCGAGATATTGGTGATCGAATGGTTGCGACCGCCGGCGGCATCGGCCGCAATCGTCAGATCCCGGCCGACAACGATCGCTCCCTGATCATTGACGAGGTCGCCCCGCACATACAAGCGGCCATCCTGGCCGGCATAGATGAGACCGGTTGCCGTGTTGGAGAAATTGCCGTTGGTGGTCAGCGTAAGATCGCGCCCGGCTGCCATTTGTCCGGCATTGGCGAGTGATGCCAATGTCAGCGTCATATCGGTGGCAGCCAGAAGCGATGTGGAAGCGGTCGTTGAAACGGTCTGCGCCTTGACCGCGATATTGCCGGTGCCTCCGTCCGAGGAAAGCGCACGCAGAGTGGTGCCTGCCATGTTGGCCGAGCCGGACAGATTGAGCGCCACGCCGCCGAAAGTCAGGGTACTCGAGGAGAGATTGGCACTATCGGCATTGACGATCAGCGTACCGGATGTGGCGATCTTGCCGCGGTTGCCGCTGAGATCCAGGCTTTGAAGCGAAAGCGTGATATCGCCCTTGGCGACGGTCTTGTGATCGAGGCTGATGGTGCCCTGATCGGCCCCGAGCTCGGCCTTGGCGAAGCTCTGCAGGCTGTCGTAGGAAATATTCTTTTGCGCGTGAACCGTCAGATCGCCGTCGCTGACGATCTGATCTGCGCTGACCGATCCGCCTGTTGCCTCGAGCTTGGCGCTCCCTACGCCCCCCTTCATCACGAGCGGGCCGCCCGCCGCCGCGCTGCTCGCCTCGAAATCCACCCCTGATACAACCTTGCCAAGCGCCAGCGCGCTCGCTTGTGCGGTAAGCTTCCCGCCTGACAGCAGGTCACCGGCAATGGCAATGTCCGCTCCGGCGGATAGCATCGTATTGTTGAAGCTGATCAGCGAGCCGGCGCTGATTGTCCCCGAAGCTGCATTCACCGTCAGATCGCCGCCGCCGGCCTTGCCCAGTCCGAAGATTGCGATATCGCCGGATGTCGAAGCTAGTTTTATGGCACCATCGGCGATGATCTGGTCCGCGACGATGCCCTGTCCTGACTTGATATCGGCGTCCTTGCCCGCCGAAATATTGCCGGCCGCGATCGCCCCTGACGAATTCAACGTCAGATTTCCAAGCGCCGCAACTTCGCTGTCGATCGTTAGAAGCCCGGTGCCATTGGCAAGAGCGACATCCTCATCAGCGGCGACAGTCTCAAGCGTCATGCCGGCAGCAGCATCAACGACGACGCTTTTCTTGGACGTGAGCTTCTTGGCCTCCACCTGCCGGTTCGAACGGATTTTCACACCGTCACGGCCCGATGCGTTGCCGAGCGAAATCTTGCCATCTGCCGACAGCGTGAGATCACCAGCATTGGCGGCCATGTCGGCGCGCATGCGCACCCCCGCCCCCTTGTCGGTCACGACGATCTTGATGCTGTCAGCCTGCATGGCACCGAGCGCGGAACCATCAATGGCGAATTCTCCGGCATCGGCCGCCCCGTCAAGCGCGGTCGCCTCGCCCGTCGCGTAGTCGAACCTGTTGCGTCCGACGGTGAAGCGCATGGCTTTGCCGGCCACCGGGCCGTCGACGCTCACTTTACGGGAGACGACATCGAAGAGATCGACCGCGCCGTCACCGCCTGCGAAATTGCCGCCTTTGGCTCCAAAGATCACATCGCCGCCCTGAACCGTGAAGCCGGACAGTTTTCCACTGGCGTCAATGTCCGGCTTGCCAGTGGTCAAGGTTGCGTGCGGCGTGTTGATGAAGCCGCAACCTGAGCATGTGATGCCATTCGGATTGGCGATAACGACATCGGCGCGCCCGCCGAACACTTCGACCGGCCCTTCCAACGCGCTTCGATTGCCGCTGGTGACTTCATTCAGGATGACCGAGGCCGGGCCGCTGTTGTGCAGGTTCGGGTTGCCTGGCGTGACGCCGCCGAGCTTGGAATTGCCAATCTCGGCGTTGTAGTTATTCAAAATCAGACCAGGCGTTCCGACATTGAAGTCGCCGTATTTATTGTGGGAAAGGCCGGCACTGTTCGGCGTCACGATATCGATCAATGGAATGCCGTTTGGCGCCGCCCCGATGTCGGGCCGGTTTGCGGCCGGTGCGCCCGCATCCGGCGTCACCTGCTGGGCTTGCAGCAAGGCCGGTTGAAACAGGAGAAGGCCACTTAGAAACGTTGCAAGTGCCCTGCGCGCCAGACCGGAAGAAGCATGCCGCTCTTTGCGCTTTGTGGATCCGACGGGAACTCCGCGCCAAACGGAAAAAAGCAACCCGGACTTGCCCATGCTGTCACAACCTCTGTCATCGACCAACCGGTTGCAACGCAGCAAACGGGAAATTAGCCAATGCGACAACCTAATGGTGAAAGTCAACGTGTACAGAAAATCGGTTCAATCTTAAGATGATGATTTTCTTAATGCGATGTCGACGATTTCAGACAATACCGATCAGAGCTTGTTGCCTATACTCAAAAAGATTCATATAAATCAATATGATAAATCGGAATTCAATGCCAAGCCCACTATGGAATCCGCCGATAGGAATGGCGGGCAACCTTTTGTTGAGACAGCGTTCAGTTTGGCGAAAGATTCAATCTTTACGAGGATTGTCATGAGCCGGAAATTGCTCGTCTGGCGAGCGTTTGCGACATTTGCGAAGATAAGACGGTGGGGCATGGGATTGCGTTATTGCGCGAAAGGAATGGTCGTTCTGGGTACTACTGCAGCGCTCTTGTCTGCTGGACCGATCGTGATGCGGGGACCGAGTGCCATTGCTGCGGAGCCTCCTATCCAATCGACACGTTTCGATGATTGGTACTATCGCTGCGTTGACGCCGATACAGGCGACGGCAAGAGCGTGAGGCAGTGCGAAGTTGCGCAGATCGCCCGGGTCAAGGAGGGTGAGAAAGATGCCAATGTCCTGACACTGGCGATCGCAAAAACCGCCCCTTCCACCGGAAAGACGTCCTCTGGTACCGGTCTGCTTTTGACCGCATTGGTGCCGCTGAACGTGGTTCTGCCCGTGGGGCTCGGCCTTGCGGCAGACGGCAGGGATGTTGTCACCATCCCCTATCGCAATTGCAATCAGGCAGGTTGCTGGGCACAGCAGGCGCTGAGCAGGGACATGCTCGACGCTCTGCAAAAGGGAAGCTCCGGTGAAGCGCGACTGCGCCTGATGAACGGGCAGAACATTAATCTGCGCTTTTCCCTGAAGGGCCTGACCAAGGCTCTTGCCGAACTTCAAAAACCGTCCAGGACATAGAAGCGCCTCATGCGAAGCATTTCCCTGATGTCTTGGCTCGCGGTTTTCGCCATAGCAAGCTTTGCGGCAGCCAAAAGTTTTGCGCAATCGGCCGAACCGCCGAGATCGCCTGCAGACGAGTTCATGCGCAGGCAGACCGATCTGAAACGTGCGCAGCGGCTCAATGCCCTCCAGGCTGCCACGCCTGAGGATTCCGGGGCAGAAGCGCCACCGCAGATCGATAAGAGCGAGGGACCGTGCTTCGGCATTACGCATGTCGAGGTGCAAGGCGTTACGCTGCTGCCGCAGACAGCACTCGCGCCAGTTCTCGAACGCTATAAAAACAGCTGCATAGGCCTTGCCGACATCAACACTCTGCTGAAGGGCCTGACCTTTCTCTATGTGGACAAGGGCTACATCACCTCACGCTTCTATGTTCCGGAGCAGGACATCGCTGCAACGAAGACACTGCGTCTCGTCGCAGCGGAAGGATCGCTTTCGGATATCTACCTGAACGGTACGCCAGTCACCGCCGGCGGCGTGCTGGCAACGGCCTTTCCAGGAATGCGAGGCTGGCCGGTCAATATTCGCGACGTCGAACAAGGCCTTGACCAGATCAACCGGCTCTCCTCCAACAACGCAAAGACTGCGATGTTGCCGAGTGCGCATCCGGGCGAGTCAATCCTCAACGTCGAGAACAAGCCGGATAAGCGATGGCATCTCTCGGCCGCAAACAACAATCTCGGTCAGGCTTCGACGGGCTATTCCCAAACGTCGCTGTCATTTGGGATGGACAATCTGTTCGACCTGAACGACCTTCTCTCGCTTTCCTATCAGCACACTGGACCGGACTATCCCTGGCCGAATGACGGGGTGGGCCGAAGCAATAGCATTTCCGGCTCATTCAGCGTGCCTTACGGCTATTGGACACTGAGCTTAAACGGATCCTGGTATCGCTACAGCAGCACGATTCCCGGCAACTTCACCGATATCGAAACTTCGGGCGATTTAGGCCAGTTCGGTTTCAGCCTCGATCGGGTGTTGCTGCGCGATAAGGACTCCATCACGACGCTGAATACCGCTCTCAACTACAAACAGACCGATAATTTCCTGATGGGCAGCCGCATCGAGGTCGGCAGCCGCCAATATAGCGTCGGCAGTCTCGGCATCTCCCATTCGCGCCGGATGCTCGGTGGGGTCTGGGTGTTCGATCTCGGCTATAGCCAGGGGCTCGATATCTTCGACGCAGTCAAGCGCGGCGAGCCGGCAGCCGCCGATGCCGAGCCGGAATTCTCAAAATTTTCCGCCACACTCAATGTCACGACACCCTTCGAAATCTCCGGCCAGAACTTGCAGTATGCCACTGTAATCAACGGGCAATATTCACCGGACAATCTGTTCGGGGCCGAGCAAATCTCTCTTGGCGGCTATAGCAACATACGCGGTACCCGCGACAGCGTGCTGTTTGGCAACAATGGTGTCTTCATGCGCAACGAGATCGTCTGGCGCACGCAGCCATGGGCAAGCAGTGCTCCTCTCGTCAACAGGCTGGGCGAATTGCGGCCCTATGCCGGGATCGATTACGGCCACGTTTTCGGGCAGGAGTGCTTCAGCATCGAAAGCGGCGACATCGCCAGCTGGACGGTCGGAAGCCGTCTGGCAGGCGGGACGATCAATGCCGATCTCGGCTATTCGCACATCTTCAAGAGCACGGCAGATACCAGCATGAGAGATTTATTCTTCGTGAGCGCTGCGCTGTCATTCTAACACAGTGTCACGGTGCGACCCGATCCAACTCGTCCGATATCGCAACGACCGGCCGCGAAAATGCCTCCGCTGCACCCCCCGGCCGAGGTGTTCATGGCACATTTGCACGAGGGAGCCTGATCCCCTACCCTTGCAAACCGACAATGATGCACTGCGATCAGATTTTCTACGTGTTATCAGGAAATTACGCACTTTCGCAGCGCCTCACTTCGTCTTAAGGCGCGGAGAAATACCCGGGACTGCAACTTCACCACTGTGGGCTTCAAATGAACGAGCATATGAAGGCTGTTGAACTCAAGAAGGCCTTTCGCCTGATCAACCACGGGCCAACGATCCTGGTTTCCGCGCGCCACGACGGCATCGACAATGTCATGGCTGCCGCATGGTGCTGCGGGCTCGACATCGATCCGCCGAAGCTCACCGTCGTCATCGACAAGAGTGCCCAAACACGCACGCTGATCGAGGCGAGCGGGCGTTTCCTCATACAGGTGCCAACGGTTGCCCAGCTGTCGCTGACGCGCGAGGTCGGGAACCGCAGCCTGTTTGAAGAGCCGGACAAGCTGCAGAAGTCGGGGGTTTCTATTTTCGACGTGCCGGGACAGGACCTGCCCTTCGTGGAAGGCTGCTCGGCCTGGCTCGCCTGCAACCTGATCAATGAGCCTCATATCCAGCATGCCTACGACCTGTTCATCGGTGAAGTAACGGCGGCATGGGCAGACGATCGTGTGTTCCGCGATGGACACTGGCATTTTGAAACGGCCGGCCCTGAATGGCGCAGCCTGCACCACGTCGCGGGTGGCCATTTCTATGCGATTGGCGAAGCGCTTTCGGTTGAAGCCGAACCTGTCGAGCGCGCGCAATCCTCACTCTGAGCAGAAGGCCAATTAGCCCTTGGTCGCTCCTGCCGTCAGCCCGCCGACGAAAAGGTTCTGGATGAAGAGGAACAGGAGAGCGATCGGCACCGTCATCACCATGGAGGCGGCCATAACCGCTCCCCAATCGGTGTTGAACTCGGTCGAGAATTCGGCAAGCCCGATCGGCAGGGTCTTGACCGAGGAATGCGTCGCAAATCAGAGCGCGAAGATGAATTCGTTCCAGGTGCTGCTTGGCGTCGGTGCTCATCCGGGTCTGCGCCACCCTCCCTCGTAACTTCATCGCCTTCGAATATACGACCGGCGATCCGGACTGGTGGTACGACATCGTCGAAGGGCTGCCGCAGGCGATCGTCAAGGATGGCTTTGTCGATGTGATCGAACGGCCGGGCATGGGCGTCGACCTCGTGCCCGAACGGGCAAGACAGTATCTCGCGGAAGACCACCAGATGTTCTTCGATTGATCGGTGGTCCGAGAGCCCTCACCTTTCCAACTTCAGCGCGAACAATACCGAAGGGCGCAGCCAATTGTTATTTGACATCGCAATTTTTTGATTCCTATAGTTGATCCGTTTATGAACTGCATATAGTTCATATAGAAACAGGATAGCAGCGATCCGGAGGAGCGGAGCGCTGTCAACCTGAGGAGGAGGAGGAGGCTCATGGGAATCCGATGGAGCCGCGTCATTCCGCATCTGGCCGTTGCGCCTGCTGCGCTGTTGACGCTTGTCTTTTTCATTGGGGCGATAGGCTGGACCGTCTATCTCTCCTTCACGGCATCCAGGCGCTTTCCCGACTATGAACTGGTCGGCTGGAAGCAGTATTGGCGGCTGTTTCACGATCCGTCCTGGACCCTGTCGCTTCAGAACCTCGTCATCTTTGCCATCGGCAGTCTGCTGTCGATCGTGATGGGCTTTATTCTCGCAGCCTTGATCGACAAGGAGGTGCATGGCGAAGGCATCTTCCGCACGGTTTTTCTCTATCCGCTTGCGGTCTCGCTGATCGTCACCGGCCTCGTCTGGCGCTGGCTCTTCAATCCGGGCCTTGGCGTCGAAAATGTTCTGCACTCGATGGGCTGGGAGAGCGCCTCCTTCAATTGGCTTGCGAGCCAGGATACCGTCATGTTCGGGGTCATTCTGGCGGCGGTCTGGCAATCGACAGGCTTCTTCATGGCGCTCATGTTGGCTGGCCTGAAGTCGATCAATACCGAGATCTGGCAGGCCGCGCGCCTCGATGGCGTGCCCTTCTGGCGACTATACATCGAGGTCATCATTCCCATGATGAAACTCACCTTCCTGACCTGCATCATCCTCCTCTGCATCGGCGTTGTGAAGGCCTATGACATCATCGTCGCCATGACCAATGGCGGACCGGGCGGGGCATCGGTCATGCCGGCCTATTTCGTTATCGATGCTTATTGGCAGAAGCAAAATCTCGGCTTCGCCTCGGCGGGTGCCACCGTCATGCTTTTGACGACACTCGTCCTCTTCCTGCCGCTCGTCATCATCACCGCAATCCGGCAAAGGAGGGACGCATGACGGCGATATCCGCTACATCGCAACCCGGCCGCGCGACGAAAGTGCGCCGGCGCCCGCTGATCCGGCCAAGCCGGGTAGTGATCTTCGTCTTCCTGCTGATGGCAGCCGCCTTCTTCGCGGTTCCACTCTATGTGGTCGTCGTCACATCCTTCAAGACGATGGATCAGATCCGCGAGGGACAGATTTTCTCGCTACCCTCGCCCTGGACGGTCGATGCCTGGTCCTATGCGTGGATGCAGGCCTGTTCCGGCATGAACTGCAACGGCGTGCGCGTCGGCTTCGTCAACTCGCTTTATATCCTTGCCCCCAGTCTGGTGCTGACGATCTCGTTCTCGATCGTCACCGGCTACGGGCTGGCGCTCTGGAACGTCAAATGGGCAAACGCCTTTCTTTTCGTGCTTTTCATCTGCGCCTTCGTACCGTTCCAGATCATCATGTATCCGCTGATCAAGATCACCGGCTCACTGCATATTTACGGCACGACATTCGGCATCGCGGTCATTCACAGCGTCTTGTCGATGCCTTTCCTCACATTGATCTTCCGCAATTATTTCAAGGGCATGCCACCGCAGATCATTGCCGCCGCGATGATCGATTCCGGCTCCTTCTGGCGGATCTTCTTCGAGATCGTCCTGCCGATGTCGGGCAATATCATGATCGTCGTGCTGATCCTGATGATCACGGGCATATGGAACGACTTTCTGGTCGGCCTGACCTTCGGCGCGCAGGACACGCAGCCGATGACGGTCGTGCTCAATAACATCACGGTCACGACGACCGGCGCCAAGAATTATGCGGTCGACATGGCCTCGGCTCTGCTCACCGCGTTGCCACCGCTGGTCATTTACTTCGTTCTCGGCAGATTTTTCGTGCAGGGCATCACTGCCGGCGCCATCAAG
Organism: Rhizobium sp. KNZ14-9A; assembly: GCF_056755015.1. Taxonomy (NCBI): domain Bacteria; kingdom Pseudomonadati; phylum Pseudomonadota; class Alphaproteobacteria; order Hyphomicrobiales; family Rhizobiaceae; genus Rhizobium; species Rhizobium sp. KNZ14-9A. The sequence continues at coordinate 743,955 of NZ_JBPGXB010000004.1, read as the reverse complement.
GGATAGAGGCATGCCTTCCATCGCATTCAACAATATCGTCAAGAAGTTCGGTGCGCTGACGGTCATCGAGAACCTGAACCTCAGCGTTGGCGACGGCGAGTTTCTGGTGCTGCTCGGACCTTCCGGCTGCGGCAAGACAACGCTTCTCAATCTTCTGGCCGGCCTGCTCGAAATCGACGACGGGGAAATCCTCATCGATGAGCGGGATGTGAGCTATCTCGATCCCAAGGATCGGGGCCTCGCCATGGTTTTCCAGTCCTATGCGCTCTACCCCACCAAAACCGTGCGCGGAAACATGAATTTCGGGCTGTCCTCCCGCGGCATCACGCGGGCGGAGGCGGATAGGCGGATCGACTGGGCGTCCAAACTGCTGCAGATCGAGCACCTGCTTGACCGCAAGCCGTCCCAGCTTTCAGGCGGCCAGCGCCAGCGCGTTGCGATCGGCCGGGCGCTGGTCAAACAATATGGCGTCTGCCTGTTTGACGAGCCGCTTTCGAATCTCGACGCCAAGTTGCGCAACGAGATGCGCATCGAGATCAAGAAACTCCACAACCAGCTCAAAAATACTGTCGTCTATGTTACCCACGATCAGGTCGAGGCCATGACCATGGCGACCAAGATTGCGGTGATGAACAAAGGCGTCATCCAGCAATTCGGCACACCCGATGAGATCTACAACGAGCCGGCCAATCTCTTCGTCGCCGACTTTGTCGGCTCGCCGGCCATGAACTTGCTCGATTGTGTCGTCAGGCGTGACGGCAGCGATCTCGTTGCGGTGGATGAGAAGGACAGCATCCGCATCAGCCTCGGCGAATATAGGTGGAAGGCAAAGGCTGCGGAAGGCAAGCCCGTCAAGATCGGCTTCCGGGCGGAGGAGCTTCTGACCGAGGAGCGCCAGGACGCCGGAAATACCGTCCGATTCGACTGCCCGGTCGAGTATTTCGAGAAATCCGGACCTGACGCCTTTGCCTTCCTGACCATGTCGGGAAGGAGCATCGCCGTCCGTATCGATGGGCGTGACGCAAACCGCTATCGGGGCAAGCCGGCTCTGCCCGTCTATCTGCCGCTGACCAAATTGAACGTCTTTGACGCACCGAGCGGCCAGCGGCTGTAACCAGATTAAAAGGGAGGAATGTTGCATGACGAAATGGAATTCGCTGAAGAGACTATCGCTCCTGCTTGCTGCGACGACACTTGCCGCGAACGCCTGGGCGGATGAAGTCGTCGTCTATCACACCTGGTCCAAGCCATCCGAGATCGCGGCACTCGGCGTTCTCAGGGATGCCTGGGCAAAGGACGGTCACCAATGGAAAGATCTGTCAATCGCGCATGACTCCGGCGCCAATGTCAGCCTGATGAACATGATCACCGGCGGCAATCCGCCTGCGATCTTCATGAATTCCGATCCAGGCATCTATAGGGATCTGAACAAGCAGGGCCTCGGCGTGCCGCTCACCAAGCTGTTCGACAGCATCGGCGCCACGAAGAACTTCCCGCCCTCGGTTCTCAAGAACATTACGGTCGACGGCGAGATCATGAAGGCGCCGGCAACGGTGCATATCGACGGGATGGTTTACTACAACAAACATGTCGCCGAGGCCGCAGGCGTCGACCCGAAGTCCTGGAAGTCGCTCGACGACCTCTTCGCAGCCTTCGACAAGGTCAAGGCCGCCGGCTATATCCCGATCGCCCAAGGCGGCGATCAGTTCCAAAAGGCCTATCTGCTGCAGGCCCTGATCGCCTCGGAAGAAGGTCCTGACATCTACAATCGGTTCTATGGTGAAAAGCCCGACCGTACGGTGATCGATACGCCGGAAATGCGGGCGGCGCTGAAACGCTTCCGCCAGATCGCCGACCACACCGATTCGGGCTCGCCGAACCGCCAGTGGAACGACACGACCAATCTCGTTATTACCGGCAAGGCCCTGCTGCAGATCCACGGCGACTGGATGAAGGGCGAGTTCATGGCCGCGCAGAAGAAGCTCGGCGAGGATTTCGACTGCATCAACATCCCGGGAACCAAGGCTGTCGTCGTCACCGTCGATTCCTGGGGCTTCCTCAACACCAACAATGCTGACACCGCAAAAGCCCAGGAAGACTTCGCCAAGCTCGATGTCGATCCGAAGCTCAATGCCGAGTTCGTCTTGAAGAAGGGTGCAAGCCCTGTTCGTACCGATGCCGATACGACGAACCTTGATGCCTGCAACAAGCTCGTTCTGGAGACGCTGAAGGATCCGACGAAGCAGGTTTCCAACCCCTTCAATATGGCAGATGCTGACTGGTATCGCACCATCTGGCAGGAAGCCGACAAATATTGGAGCGATCCGAAGCGGACGGATGACGAGTTCGTGCAGGCGATGCAGGACGCCTACGACCAGATCTTCTGACATCTCGCAACGAGAGAACCCGGCAGGTGACTGCCGGGTTCTCTCGTTATTTGCCACTACCGCAGAAACAGTCGGTTCAGACTGATTCTTTATGCAGTCTTTTGATGGCCTGCAGCTGAATGCAATCCCGCGCCATCTCCATGACCTCGATCTGCGTGCCATCGGGATCCTCGATCCAAGCGCCGCGATTACCGTCGATGCCGATCTTGGTCGGCCTTGGCTTGCTGGGCTGGATGCCAACTTCCGCAAGCTCTTCGAACGTCTTGTCGATATCTTCGACGGTGAGGCAGATATGGAAGATGCCGATGACGTCAGGGCCGGATTCCGGCCTCTTCACGCCCTTCGGGAAAAGCTCGAGGTATTGATCATCGTTGATGCGCAGATAGACGATCCATGCCTCGCCCTGATCGTTGAGCAGGCGCGTCATCTCGCGAAAGCCGAGCTTCTGATAAAAGGCCAGCGACTTGTCGAGGTCGTTGACGCGCAATGCGATATGGCCGAGATGATTGAAAAGATCCATGGCTCAGCCCCGTCCATTGATGCGGCGAACGGCTGCCGTCTGCATCGCATCTGTGCCAAGCTGCATCAGTTCGATGCGGTTGCCTTCAGGGTCGGCGATCCAGGCCTGATAGTTGTTGTCGACGCCGAGCTTCTTTTCAGCCGTCAGGACAACGCCGCGGCTGGTGATATCGGCGATCGCCTCGTCGATATTCTCGACTTCGAGGCAAAGATGGTTATAGCCGACATTGGCAAAAGGCGGCGCGCTGTCGCCGACACCTTCCGGAAACAGCTCGATGAACTGCGTGTCGGTGATCCTGAGATAAACGATCCACAGGCGGCCGTCGCGCTCCAGTCGGAACATTTCGTCGAAGCCGAGCTTGTTGACATAGAAGTCGAGCGAGCTGTCGATGTTCTTCACACTGACGGCCACGTGTCCGATCGATTTCACACTCTTCATTGCATCCTCCTCCGTCTTTCCGTTTCACCGCGCGTACTGGCGCAGCCACTCGCCGAACCTCCCGATCCGGCATCTTTTCGGAACGCCGCGTGCGGAATAAATCGACGTGACGTTTCTTATTTGAACTGATATAAGTTCACGTAAGAATTTATCGGCATTCGCGCGCCGGAGTCAATCGAAAGGAGCCGCGATTGCGTGAACTCCACGCATTGCTTATGGAAGGCAAAGCATTGCCTGATGGGCCTGGCAGGATTTTCAATGACCGACATTAGTGAAGACGCCGCGCAGAAATATCGTATCCCCGTCATCGAGCAGATGGTGGAGGTGTTCGCGCTTCTGGAACGAACGCCGGAAGGCGCGACGATCCGCGACGTGGTCAAAGCGGTACGGCTGTCACGCACTACCGTCTACCGGATGCTCAACACGCTAAGCGCCTACGATTTCGTGCATCGCTCGCCAGCGGGAAGCTATACGCTCGGCCGCCGCCTCCTCACACTTGCGGCCCATGTCGCGCCGACCGTTGCGAGTTACGACCTGCTAGCGATCGCGCAGCCGCATCTCAACAAGATCTCCGAGCTTCTGGGTGAAGGCAGCAAGCTGACGGTACCATCGGGCGACAATATTCTGGTTGTCGCCTCGGCGCAGGGACACGGCCAATATGCGCTATCGGCGACGGCCGGCCAGCGCCTGCCGTTTCATGCAGGTGCGGCCGGCAAGATCCTGCTTGCCTTTTCACTGCAGGAGGACATCGAGCGGCGTCTGACCAAGCTTGAGCGCTTCACCAACCAGACGATTACCGATCCCAAGCAGATGCTTGAAGAGCTTGCGCAGATCCGCAAGCAGAATTGGGCGCGGGACATGGGCGAGCAGATGTCCGGCGTTCACGCAATCGCAGCGCCGGTCAGAGATCATCAGGACACGGTCATTGCAGCCGTCAGCGTTCCTTTCGTCACAGGCGTCGACGAAAAGCGCGTAGCAGACATCAAGCAGGCGGTGATCGCGGCCGCGCAATCGATCACCAACGACATCCGATCCGCAACGCCCGCGGCGGGGCTCGCCACAGAGAAGCCTGCACCAAAACACTCAGCTGAGAAGACGGTAGCAAAGCCGAAACAGCGATAGACGTCTAGCGGCCTAAGGCCTCTTCCCCTCGGCGGACGGTGCATTCGCGCATCGCCCGACCGGCCGGGAGGAGCCCTACGTGAACTTGCCTTCCTTCAAATGCTTCGGGATCGGATCTGGGCGGCCGCAGCTGCTGCGGATGGCTACCGGGCGCTTCGACTGGGCGGACCGTTCAAAGGCGGTCATCACCTCAAGCGCATGAAAAGCGAGTTCCGACGAGACGCGATGTGGCCTGCCGGAACGCAGTGAATCCACCATCTCGGCAGCACCAAGCCCTCTCAGGCCGAGATGACCGGGAACGCCTTCGATGTAGGGATGATCGACTGCCACCTCTTCCCAGGACTTATCACCCTCGGTGAAGATCTCGACCTTGCCCGTGAAATTGTTCGGGTCCGGCGTCACCATCGAACCCTTGGAACCGTAGATTTCGATCTGGTTGTGCTTGTGTTTGATGACGTCAAAGCTCGTGGCGATCGTCACCGTCGCGCCGCTATGGAACTCCATCACGCCGGTCAGATGCGTCGGCGTCAGCACTTTGATCGTCTCGCCGAAACGTGGCTGCGTCTTCACAGTCCGCTCTATGCGGGTGACCTTGGCAGCGCCGAAGACTTCGCGAACCGGCCCGAGAAGAGCAATCAGATTGGTGACGTAATAGGGGCCGACATCGAGCATCGGCCCGCCGCCGCGACCGTAGAAGAAGGCCGGATTGGGATGCCAATGCTCGTGACCCGGCAGAAGCAGCATGGCGGTTGCGGATATCGCCGTGCCGATGCGGCCTTCATCGTAGAGGCGCCGCGTCAGCTGATGACCGCCGCCGAGGAAAGTATCGGGTGCGCAGCCGAGCCGCAGATCGCCAGCGCGGGCAAGCGCCATCAGTTCCTCGGCTTCTTCCATGGAAACCCCGAGCGGCTTTTCGGAGTAGACGTGTTTGCCGGCAAGCAGCGCCTTCTTGCTGATCGAATAGTGAGCGGTCGGCGTGGTCAAGTTGATGATGAGGCCGATTTCGGGGTCGGCGAGCATTGAATCGAGCGACACCGACTGGACGCCGAACTGCTCGGCAAGCTTGCGCGCGGGCTCTTGGTAGAGATCATAGATCGACTTCACGCGAATGAAATCGAACATATGCAGCGTCGCGACATAGGTGGCGCTGATATTCCCGGCACCGACGATGCCGACCTTCATGGGGCTGTTCCCGCTCATTTCTGTTCCTCAGGCGATGATGATGTCGAGTTCGGCAGCGCAGTCGCGCAGGTAGCGGATGCCGCGTTTCATTTCGGAATCGAATTCCGGCGTGGCTTCCCGGAAATGGGTCCAGTGCGATGCGCCCGGTGCATCCTCGAGCTCCAGGGTGATCGGCCCGGAATAGCCGATCGTTCGCAAGGCCGCGAAAATCGCCTTCCAGTCGATCTTGCCGCGGCCGGGGCGCCAGTGGGCATTGGTGTGCCCTTCATTGTCGGAGAAATGCGTGTTGTAGATCCGGTCTCCGAGCGACAGCACCACGTAATGCGGCATGTCGCCGGCAGGAAAGAGATGACTTGGATCGAAATTGAGCCCGAGATTGGGAGCGCCCGTGCGCTCGATCAACCGCAGCATTCCTTGACCTGAGCTCACCCAGCGATAGGGATGCGGCTCGATGGCGACACGCAGCCCGGCATCAGCGGCAATGGCGCAGGCTGCCGCGAAACCTTCGACGACGACCTCATATTCCTCCGCCCAAGCCCATTCGGGCTTCACGACAGCCGACCATTCCTGGGCCGTCGGCCGCTGCAGGATCGGCCTGATATCCGATTGGAAAGGATAAGGCGTCATGCTTGTCATGATCGGCGCGCCGATCTTTGCCGCCAGCTCGACGCCGCGTTTATAAGCATCCAGGTCCACATGGGAGACCGGTGCGCCATCATCACGCGAAAATGGCAGATTGTAGAAGAAGTTAGTCAGCGTCAGCCCCTCACCGTCAGCGATCGACTTGAGCTCGCGGATCGTCTCGTCGGTGTAATAACCTAGCATGTCGACCGACCATGCAGTCAGCTCGAAACCCTTGCAACCGGTGGCCGCCAGCCGGCGCAGAGGCGCCGCATAAGGCGGATTCCAGTTGAACGTCCAAATTGGCGAGCCGAAAAAAAGTGCTTGAGCACCCACGCCGTCCTCCCATCATTATCGCAGCGTCTTTATCTTCCTTGGGAGCGCTCCAACCCGCTCCAAAAGTCAATTCGTAACGTTACGAATGCATGGTAGCAGCTATTCTGTCAACGTCTTCCCCCATGGAATTTGGGGCGCATTGCGGTAGGGAAAGATGAATTCGTAACGTTACGAATAACTTGACCCGCGCAAGATTTCTGAGGGATTTTTAGCGCAGGCTGAATTCACTGCGGCGTTCGACAAAACTGGCGCGGACAATCTCGCTCAGGCCGGATGCCGGCTCGCCCTGTATCGACCTGTAGAGGAGATCGCTGAGACGCTGTCCGATGACGAAATTCGGAAAATAATAGGTGCTGATCGGCGGATTGTAGAAATCGTGGAGACGACTGCCGGAATAGGTCACGATGGAAAAATCCTCGCCGACCTTTCGCCCAAGGTCGGCCAGAGCCGAAACGAAGCCGAGGGCTGCCTCGTCGCTTGCCACGAAGGCGCTGGTGACGTCAGGATATTTGGCAAGCGCATCCACGGCGATCTTCTTGCCGCTATCAGGCGTGGTTGCGGTGAAGAACATCCGCTCGTCAGGAACCGTCAGGTTCCTGCGGTTGAACTCAGCAGTCCAGCCCTTGATGAATTGCAGGCTGTAGGTGAACTGGCTGGAGGGCGCGACCAGCAGCGGCGCCTTGTGTCCGGCATCGAGCAGTCGCGCCGCCGCAGCCGCGCCGATCTCCTCGTGGTCGATATCGATGCTCGGATGTTTGCTGAGCAGCTCGGTGCGGCCGAAGGTGACGAAGGGCATGCCGACTTCCAGCAGATATTTCACCCGATCGTCCTGAGGCCTTGTATGGGTAAGGATGAGACCATCGACGGTCCCCTCCTCGACAAGATCCCGGACGGTCGTCAGCGGGTCGTCAGCCTGAAACTGTGGGGCGACCGTCGTGCGGTAGCCATGTTGTTTCATTGCGCCGCAGAAGCCCTCGATCAGCGAGGCCACCACGATATTCATCTCGCCCTCCCGATGGAACGGCATGATGACGCCGACGGCATGTGTCTTGCCCGTTCTCAGATTGATGCCGCCGAGGTTCGGTCGGTAACCGAGATCGGACGCGGCTTTCTTGACGAGGTCGATCGTCTCCCGGTTGACCTCGGGGCCATCCTTCAAGGCGCGGCTGACGGTCGTGACGGAAAGGCCGAGCGACTTCGCCACAGTGCGCAACGTCACCCGCTGTGCAGCCCGGCGGGATGCCGCCAGTTTTGCTTGATCCGCCACGCAGATTTCCTCCAATTTGACAGCCGATGTCCTTGCTGGAACACGGCGATCTCTAGCCTATCATGGGAGCTTCGTCCAAAGGGAGCGGCGGAATCCGAAGCCGACATCTGCAAATTCCCGACGCCATCGGTCGTTGACAGCAACAGCTCCGGCTAGCCACGCGGCCGGCGTTCCCGTAATAAGCGGATAACCATTCAGTTATTTCGCAACCCCTGAGGTATTCATCATGAAATTCTATAGGCTTCCGCAGACCGACCTCGACGTGTCGAGCATCATCCTCGGAATGATGCGGATCGCCAATATGAGCAATGGCGAAATCCAGCAGCTGGTCGGCGGCGCACGCGATGCCGGCGTGACCTTTATCGACCATGCGGACATTTATGGCGGTGCTCCGCATCGCTGCGAGGCTCGTTTCGGCGAGGCGATTTCCCTCACCGCCGCCGAACGCGAGAAGCTTGTCATCCAGAGCAAGGTCGGCATTCGCAAGGGATTTTTCGATTTCTCCGCCGAGCATATTCTGGCATCGGTGGATCAGTCGCTCGCAGCGTTGAAGACTGACTATATGGACGTGCTTCTGCTGCATCGCCCTGACACACTTGTCGAACCCGAGGAAGTCGCAGCAGCCTTCGACACGCTCAAATCTGCCGGCAAGGTCCGCCATTTCGGCGTTTCCAACCATACACCTGGCCAGGTCGAACTGCTCAAGACCGCGGTCACGCAACCGCTCATCGTCAATCAGGTGCAGCTCAGCATCACCCATGCGCCGCTGATCGCATCGGGCGTTGCCGCCAATATGGCCGGGCTTGATCAGTCGATCGATCGCGACAACGGCCTGCTCGACTATTCCCGAATCAACGGCATGATGCTGCAGGCCTGGTCGCCGTTCCAGAAGGGCTTCTTCGACGGTGTCTTCCTCGACGACCGTGAAAATTTCGGCGATCTGAACGACGCCATCGACGAACTCGCGAAGGCCTATGGCGTCACGCCGACGGGTATTGCGGTTGCGTGGATCACCCGTCATCCGGCAAAGATCCAGGTCGTGCTCGGCACCACGAAGCCGGAACGTGTGGTCGAAGCCGCGGCCGGCTCTTCTGTCTCACTGACCCGCGAGGAATGGTATCGGCTGTTCCGAGCTGCAGGACATACCGTGCCCTAACCTGCCCGAAGAGACGGTCGCCCGTCAGTTGGGTGGAACCTTTCCCCAATCCGGTCAATGAGTAACGCCGAGCATCGCCCCGCAGATCTCCTCGTGGTCGATCGTGCGAGTGCTTAAACTCTAGGCCGGCGTTTGGAGGGGCGACCACCTGGTCCAACGCTTCCCGGCCATTGCGCACCGCCTTCACGCCCGTCATGATGCCTCATCCTCAGCATATACGGGCAGCCATGCGCATCTTTCTCGTTCGACACGGCGAATCTCTCGGCAACATTAGCGAGAGCGCCTACCGGCAGTTCGGCGATCACAATGTTCCGCTGACGGAATGGGGTTACCGGCAGGCGCTGGCAGCGGGGCGCAGCATAGCTTCCTATCTGGCAGCGTTACCTGGTGTTACAAGAAAGGCGACCATCTGGCATTCGCCATATCTGCGCACGCGCCAGACGAAGGACGCAATCATCGAGGCCTCGTCTGCAGGCGCCATCGGCGATGTGCATGAGGATTATCTGCTGCGGGAACAGGATTTCGGCCTGTTTACCGAGATCTATGACCGTGCCGAGCAGCGGCGCAAATTTCCGGAAGAATTTGAGAAATGGGCGCGCCTTCGCAACAGTAGCGGCAAGTTCTATGCCCGCCCGCCTGATGGGGAGAGCCGCGCGGACGTTGCCCAGCGGGTGCGGCTGTTTCTGCAAACTGTTATGCATGACATCGGCAGCGGCAACGACACCGTGATCATCATCGGCCACGGTGTCACCAACCGTGCCTTCGAGATGAATTTCCTGCATCACAGCGTCGAATGGTTCGAGCGCTCCGATAATCCAGGCAATGCCGATGTGACTCTGATCCACGGCACGCGTGTGGAAGGCTATCGCTCGATGCTTCTGCACAAGGCCGACGACCGCGATCCATCCGAGGCGACCGAAATGCGCGACGCCTACGGTTCGGAGCTGACGATCGCACCGAAGACCGATATCTAGAGTCTATAGGCAGCGAGACTAAGCCTTCAAAAGAGGGTAACTTTCTATCATCTGATCTAGAATATTTCAGCGTGGCATAGACGGATTCGCGTCACAAGTATCGCCTTGTTGTATGCCTGATGGCGCTATAATGTATGCAGAACCAACCGAGCCTTTGAAATCATGTCATCCAATTCCGACCGGGTGGATATCGCCCATCGCACACTTCGGCAGGCCATCATCGAACAGGCGCTGAAAGCCGGCACCAAGCTTCCCGAAGACGAGATCGGTCGGCATTTTTCGATGAGCCGCACTCTGGTCCGCACGGTGCTGGCCAAATTGCAGGCCCAGGGACTGGTCGACACCTACCACAAGCGCACGGCCACTGTGGCCCAGCCGAGCCTCGATGAGGCGCGTGATGCTTTTGCCATCCGCCGTGCACTTGAGCGCGAGATGATGAAGGCTGTCATCAAGCGCTGGAACCCCGCCATCGAAAAACTGTTGCGGGAACATGTGCAGGAAGAGGAAGCCGCTCACGCGAAGGGAGATGTGCGCCTGTCGACCCGTCTTGCGGGCGAATTCCACCTGAAACTTGCTGAACTGTCAGGCAATGCTCTGCTCGAGCGCTACCTCTCCGAACTCGTCTCCCGCTGCTCGCTCATCCTTGCGATGTATAGCCGGCCGCATTCGAGCGAATGCGCGATCAGCGAACATTCCGGCCTCATCAACGCTTTGAAAAAGGGCGACCTGGCTGCGGCGGAACATCTGATGGACGAACACCTATCATCCGTCGAAAGCCGCGCCCTGATCGAAGACGATCTTGCCGCAGAACCTGATATCGGGTCGATCCTGTCCCGATTTTCCACGCGCGCAGCCGGCTGATCTGCCGGCTTTTCAATCATGTATACAAGATTCTGACTATTATGTAGACGTGATCTGCTTTCCACGTTTTCTAGATTTATAGTCGCGCTTTCCAATAAGACGGCCTATCGCCATTTTTCTCTCAACGAATTCGCGTGTTTAGCCCCTCATAGGCTTAGGGCCGTCATTTACGATACATTCTGGCATCCATATTGCATACTTGATTTTCAGTATCATGTAGCCTGGATTTCGCTCATGCCGCATACCGTGTCATCATCGCCGGAATACCGTCTGGAGTTGCGAGGCATCCGGAAAGCCTATCCGGGCGTCATCGCCAATGATGGGATCGACCTCAACGTCAACCCCGGTGAAATCCATGCGATCGTCGGCGAGAATGGTGCCGGCAAGTCGACGCTGATGAAAATCATCTACGGCATGGTCCGCCCTGATACCGGCGACATGCTCTGCGATGGCAGGGAGGTGAGCGTCGCCTCACCCGCCGATGCGCAGAAACTCGGGATCGGCATGGTGTTTCAGCACTTTGCGCTCTTCGATACGTTGACCGTCGCCGAGAACATCGCCCTTGCCCTGCCGGGCAAGCAGAAGATCGAGACATTGTCCGCGAAAATTGCAGATGTCGCTGCCCGCTACGGTTTGCCGGTCGAGCCGGACAGACATATTTACACGATGTCCGTCGGAGAGCGGCAGCGTGTCGAGATCATCCGCGCGCTCCTGCAGGATCCGCGCCTGCTGATCCTCGACGAACCAACCTCCGTCCTGACGCCGCAGGCGGTCGAAAAGCTCTTCGTGACGCTCCGGCAGGTCGCGGCCGAAGGCTGCAGCATTCTCTATATCAGCCACAAGCTCAATGAGATCAGGGATCTCTGCCACAAGGCGACAATCCTGCGTGGCGGGCGTGTCACCGGCGTCTGCGATCCTTCACAGGAGAGCCCGGCCTCGATGGCGCGGATGATGATCGGCTCAGACCTTGCAGAGTACCGCCATCGTTCGCATAGCGTCGCCGGTGAAAGCCGGTTCACCGTCAACGGCCTTGATCTGCCGACAGCAGATCCTTTCGGCACCGCGCTGTCCGGCATCAACCTTTCAGTGCGGGGTGGAGAAATCCTCGGCATTGCCGGGGTTTCCGGAAACGGGCAACAGGAACTGCTCGCGGCTCTCTCGGGTGAAACCCGCCTGGCGAGAAACGATGCCATTACCATCGACGGCGCGCCGGCCGGCCATCTCGATCCGGCGGGGCGGCGCAAGCTCGGCCTCTGCTCGGTGCCCGAGGACCGTCTGAGGCAGGGTTCAGTTCCCTCGCTGCCACTATCAGAGAACGTGCTTCTCACCGCCAATAGCGGCGGCGCCGTCAGGGCCGGCCTCATTCGTTTCGACCGCGTTCTTGGCTTTGCCGAGCGCTGCATCAAGGCCTTTGACGTTCGCTGCCCGGGACCGACAGCGCCCGCCGGCAGCCTGTCAGGCGGCAACCTGCAGAAATTCATCATCGGTCGCGAAATCCTGCAGGAGCCCGGCGTGCTCATTGTCTCGCAGCCGACCTGGGGCGTCGATGTGGGTGCCGCCCTCGTTATCCGTCAGGCTCTGCTCGACCTGCGCGAACGCGGTGCCGCCATCGTCATCATATCGGAAGAACTGGATGAACTGTTCGACATTGCCGACCGCATTGCCGTGATTGCCGGCGGCCGACTGACCGAAGCACGGCCTCGCGCCGAGACAGATCGCAACGATATCGGCCTCGCCATGTCAGGCAGCAAAATGGAAAGGGAGATGGCCGATGCGCTTTGAACCGCGCCCGAAACCCTCCGCGCTGATGGTGTTCCTGTCGCCGGCGATCTCGCTCGCTCTGACAGCAATCGTCGCGATGATCATTTTCGCCTCCGCTGGCCTGGAACCATCAGGGGCGCTCGTTACCTTTCTCACCGCCCCGGTCGGCGATCTCTATGGTTTCGGCGAATTGCTGATCAAGGCTGCCCCTCTTGTGCTGATCGGCATCGGTCTTGCCATCGGCTTCCGTGCCGGCATCTGGAATGTCGGCGCGGAGGGACAACTGACCGTCGGCGTGATCTTCGGTGGCTATGTCGCCTTACATTTCGGCTCGGATGGTGGCGTCTGGGTGCTGCCGGCCATGGTGATATCAGGTGCCATTGGCGGCATGCTCTGGGCGGCAATCCCTGCCTTCCTGCGTGTCCGCTTCAATGCGTCTGAAATCCTCACAAGCCTGATGCTGAACTATGTCGCCGGCCTTTGGCTCACCTGGCTGATCTTCGGAGCATGGCGCGACCCGGCCGGCTTCAATTTCCCGCAATCCGAGTCACTCGCACCGGCCGCCCTCTTTCCGATCCTCATAGAAGGCACGCGCATGAATGCCAGCATCGTCTTCGCTCTAATCGCGGTCGTCCTTGGCTGGATCTTCATGAAACGCAGTTTCATCGGCTTCCAGCTGAAAGTCACCGGCCTGTCAGCGGGAGCCGCGCGCTACGCCGGTTTCAGCCTCACGCGGGCGGTATGGATCGGAATGCTGGTCAGTGGTGCGGTTGCCGGCATCGCCGGTGTCGGCGAGATCGCCGGGCCGTTGGCGCAGATCTTTCCCAATGCCTCGCCCGGCTATGGGTATACGGCGATCATCGTCGCCTATCTCGGCCGGCTGAACCCGCTCGGCATCCTGTTGTCAGGGCTCTTGATGGCGCTGCTCTATCTCGGTGGTGATCTCGCACAGATGTCGCTCGGCATGCCCTCCTCGATCACCGGTCTGCTGCAGAGCACGCTGCTCTTCTTCCTGCTGACGGCAGATGTCCTCGTCCACCACCGCATCCGTTTCAGGACCTCCGGCAGAAAGGGCGTCACGGCATGATGAGCCAGCTTCTTCCCATTTTCATTGCCACGCTGATTGCCGGTACGCCGCTCGTCTATGCAGCCCTTGGCGAACTGGTCACAGAGCGCTCCGGTGTGCTCAATATGGGCGTCGAAGGTATAATGGTGGTCGGTGCAGTCATCGCTTTCATCACCATGCAGGCGACAGGCGAACTCTGGCTCGCCGTTCTCGCCGCCATGCTGGCGTCCATGCTTTTGGCGCTGATGTTCTCGGTGCTGGTCGTCAGCTTCCGCGCGCATCAGGTGGCCGTCGGATTGGCGATGACCATTTTCGGCACCAGCTTCGGTTCCTTCATCGGCAAGAGCTATGTCGGCATGGCGATCGTCATGGAGCCATCGAGGCTCTCGGCTTTCGCAGGCAGAATTCCGCTGCTCGGCGCCGTGCTCGGCCAGTTGCACCCGCTGGTCTGGCTTTCCTGGGCGCTGTTTGCCGGCGTTTGGTTCTTCCTCTATCGCACCCGCTTCGGCCTCATCGTTCGGGCCGTCGGGGAATTGCCCTCCTCGGCCCATGCCATCGGCTACCCTGTCGTACTGATCCGCTATCTCTGCACGCTCTTCGGCGGTGCGATGGCGGGGGTTGCTGGCGCCTATATCTCAATCGTCTATACCTCGCTCTGGACCGAGGGGTTGATCGCCGGACGCGGCTGGATCGCCGTGGCATTGGTGGTCTTTGCCACATGGCGGCCGGGCCGCTGCTTTCTCGGCGCCTATCTCTTTGGCGGCGCGACCATTGCGCAGCTCTTTGCCCAGAGCGCCGGGATTGGCCTGCCATCAGAGCTGATGTCCGCCCTCCCCTATCTCGTGACCATCGCCGTGCTGGTGCTGATCTCGCGCAACGCGACGCTGATGCGCCTCAACGTCCCCACTTCCCTTGGACAGCCCTTCGTCGCCGGAGGCTGAACCTCACGCCACATGCCAACAAAAAACAGAGAGGAACTGAAGATGAAATTCCAATCCAGACGTGATTTCCTGAAGACGGCCGCCGCAGGCTCGCTGCTCGCCGCAACCGGTGTCCGGCCGCTTCTTGCCGCCGATGAAGTGCTGAAGGTCGGCGTCATCCATATGGGGCCGATCTCCGATACCGGCTGGGAATATTTCCAGGCCAATGCCTGGCATGCTCTGGAGAATGCCTTTCCGGGCAAGGTGAAGGTGACCGCGCTCGAGAACATTGCGCAGATCCAGGATTGCGAGCGGCTCTTCCGGCAGCTTTCGTCCCAGGGCCACAAGCTGATCTTCGGCACCACGTTCTCGCAATATGCTTCGCTGAAGAAGCTCGCACCGACCCTGCCGAGCTCGCATTTCGAATGCTGCGCCGGCATTGCCGCGGGTACCAATCTCGGCGTCTTCGAAGCGCGCGAATATGAAGGCGCCTATGTCACCGGCATTGCCGCAGGCCGCATGACGAAGTCCAACATTCTCGGCTGGGTCGGCGCCTTCCCCGTGCCGCAGGTCATCTACAGCATCAATGCCTTCCTGCTTGGTGCGCGCAGCGTTAACCCTGACGTTGTGGTCAAAGTCGTGTGGGCCAATGCATGGGTCGATCCGGCCAAGGAAAAGGATGCCGTCGCAGCGCTCGTTGCCCAAAGGGCTGACGTTCTCTCGGGCAGCCCCAACACGCCGGTTCAGGGCCTTGCCGCGGAGGAGAAAGGCGTCTGGTCGATCGGCAATACCGGTGACTTCTCGCGCTATGTGAAGAAGAAGCAGCTCGTCTCCTACGAACTCGACTGGAGCTCGGCCCATATCAACGCCGCCAAGGCGGTGATGGAGGGCAACTGGAAGCCGGAAAGCACCTGGCTCGGCCTTGGCGAAGGCGGCTATGTCAAGATGACGACGAGCAGCCCGGACCTGCCGGAATCCGTAGCCAAGGAAATGAAAGCGGCCGAGGACGCCATCGTCGCCGGCAAGCTGAAAGTATTTGCCGGCGAGATCAAGGACCAGAACGGCAAGGCAAAAGTCGCCGCCGGCCAGGAACTGGCCGAGAATGACATCAAGGGCATGACATGGCTCATTGAAGGCGTACAAGGTACGCTGCCGCAGAACTGATCCTCCATCGCTGGAGAATAGCCGGACCCTGCATCGGGCGGGGTCTGGCCGATAATGGAAGGGAAAGGAAACATCAGTGAGTGCAGTGGAAACAGTCTTCACCAACGCAAAGCTTGCCGACGGTACGCTGAAAAACATCGTGGTGCGGGACGGCCGGATCGCGGCGATAGAGCCGGCAAGCTCCAGCGAAGGCGCGAAAGATGTCGTCGAGATTGGCGGAGCGCTCCTCGTGCCGAGCTTCGTCGAGGGTCATATCCACCTCGACACGAGCTTCTACGGAGACAAATGGATCCCGCACAAACCGTGCACCAATGGTTTCGACGTGCATGAGCGCGTCGCCTTTCAGGCTGAGAATATGGCTGCCGCAGCGCCCATGGACGAGCGTGCCCGCAACCAGCTCGATCTCTGCATTTCGAACGGCGCCTTGCAGATGCGCAGCCACGTGATGGTCGATGGGTCGGTCGGGCTCAAGTCGCTCGAAACCATCCTGAAAGTACGCGAGGAATACGCTGACATCATCGACATTCAGCTCGTCGCCTTCCCGCAAAGCGGTATCCTGAAGAGCCCGGGTACGCCGGAATTGATGGATGAGGCGATCGCAATGGGCGCCGATCTCGTCGGCGGCCTCGATCCGCTCTCCTTCGACCGCGACATCAAGGGTCATCTCGACGTGGTCTTCGGCATTGCCGAAAAGCGCGGCGTCGATGTCGACATCCATCTTCACGACGCAAGCACGCTTGGCGCGATGACGATCGAGGAGATCTGTGCTCGCACAACCGCCCTTGGTATGCAGGGGCATGTCGCCGTCAGCCATGCCTACGGTCTTGGCGATCTCGCGCCCGACGCCGCCAAGAAGATCGCTACCCTGATCGCCAGGAGCGGCGTCTCGATCATGACCAATGCGCCCGGCAACCACAATTTCCCTCCTGTCGCACTGCTGCGCGCTGCCGGCGTCACCGTCTTCAGCGGCAGCGATAATATCCGCGATTCCTGGTGGCCCTTCGGGGATGGCGACATGCTGCGCCGCGCAGAGATTATCGCCTACCGCTCCGGCTTCTACACCGATGCGGAACTCAGCGCCGCCTTCGACGTGGTGACATCAGGCGGCGCCAAGGCGCTGCGGCTGGAGGGCTACGGCATTGGTATCGGCGCAAAGGCCGATTTCGTCACCCTTGCAGCCGAGCATGTGCCGGAGGCCGTCGTCGCCATTCCAAAGCCACGCCAGGTCTTCAAGGAAGGCCGCCTCGTCGCCGAGAACGGCTCCGTGATACGCTGATGTCCAATCCCGTCACCCAGAATAGTCGAGCTGACACGCCGTCCCGCGGCGCCATGATTGTGACGCCGCATTGGCTTGCCAGCGAAGCAGGCGCGAAGGTGCTGCGGCGCGGAGGAAATGCCATTGAAGCGCTGGTTGCCGCCGGCGCAGCTCTTTCGGTCACCTACCCGCATTTCTGCGGGCTCGGCGGCGATGGCGTCTGGCTGGTCGCGGATGAGACGGGCAAGGCACAAACCTTCCTAGGTATTGGTCAGGCGGCGGGCGTCATTCCGGATGGAGACATCCCACTTCGCGGTGCCCACTCCACGCTGACGAGCGCCTGCCTCGTCGATAGCTGGGAGAAAGTGCTTGCCCATTCCGTAGCCGAATGGGCAGGGTCGGAGAGCTTACCAGGCCTGCTTGATGACGCGATCGCCCTGGCGGACGACGGCTTCGAGGTCAGCCGCTCGCATGCCTTCTGGTACGAATTCCGCCGCAGTGAACTCGGAAGCTGGCCGGGCTTCACGAAGCTGTTCCGATCAACAGGCATTCAGCGGCAGCCGGAACTTGGCAAGACACTTGCCGCTATTGCCCGCCATGGCACCCGTGAATTCTATGAGGGCGCGCTTGCCCGACGGATCGCCACGGGGCTTGCAGAAGCCGGCTCGCCGCTTTCGGCCGCCGATCTCGCTGCAACGCGAACCGATATCGCGCCTGCGCTCCGGCAGACTTATCGCGACACAACCCTGCTCGCACCGCCTCCCCCTACCCAGGGAATAACGACGCTCGGTATCATGGGCGTGCTCGACCATTTGCCGATGACGGATTTTCCTCCCGACAACGCGGGCTTCTACCACAGGCTTGTCGAAGCGGTGAAACAGGCCTTTCTCGACCGGCACGCGATCGCCGATCCCCGCTTCGCAGCTGATGTTTCACAGAAGCTGCTCGATCCGGTGCGGCTCGCAGCGAAGGCGGCGGCAATCGATCCCGGCCGCGCACTAGCATGGCCGCAGCCCTATCGACATGGCGACACGGCCCTCCTTGCCGCTGTCGATAGCAAGGGGCGCTGCGCATCGCTCCTGCAAAGCATCTACTTCGACTGGGGCAGTGGCGTCGTGGTCAGCGATACCGGTATCCTCTGGCAGAACAGGGGGGCGGGTTTCAGCACCGACCCCGCCAGCCCCAATGTCGCCAGTCCCGGCAAGCGACCGTTCTACACGCTCAATCCCGGGCTCGCGCTCAAGAACGGCCGCCCGCATCTCGTCTACGGCACGCAAGGAGCCGATGGACAGCCACAGACTTTGTCGCTGCTCCTCAGCCTGCTAATCGACCATGGGCTCGATCCAGCCGCCGCGCTATCCCGCCCGCGCTTTCTGCTCGGTCGCACCTTCTCCGATAGCCGGGATAGCCTGAAGATCGAGGAGAATGCTGGCACGGAAATTGTCGCCGCGCTCGCCGCCATGGGCCATGAGATATCGACGATCGACAGCTTCAGCCCGCTCGGCGGCCAGGCCGGCGTGATCCGCATCGGGCAAGATGGGATGATTGACGGCGCCCACGATCCGCGCAGCGACGGAGGCGCGATCTCGCTGTGACGATCACCAACCAATTGTTCGATCTCGTTATCCGCAACATCCGCATTGAAGAAAATGGCGCTCTCGTCGACATAGCCGTGCGAAAGGGTCTGATCGCTGACATCGGATCCGATATACGGTGCGAGGCCATAGAAAGCGTCGATGGCGAGGGCGCTTTCGCCTTCGGTGGATTTGTGGACACGCACATCCATCTGGACAAGGCCTGCATTCTTGACCGCTGCACGATTTGCGAAGGCACACTCGCCGAGGCGGTGCGGGAAACGGCCAAGGCCAAAGCGGGCTTTGAGGGAGAGGATGTCTACGCCCGGGCCGCACGCGTCGTCGAGAAGGCGATTTCGCATGGTACCACGCGGATGCGGACCTTTGTCGAGATCGACCCCCGCGCCGGCTTCCGCTCGTTCGAGGCAATCAAGCGCATCCGCGCGGATTATGCCTTCGCTGTCGATATTGAGATCTGCGCCTTCGCGCAGGACGGGCTGACGAACGAGCCCGAGACATCAGGCATGCTCGATGACGCCCTTTCCAATGGTGCGGATCTGGTCGGCGGCTGTCCCTATACGGACCCCGATCCCAACAGGCATATCGAAATGATCTTCGCGCTGGCACAAAAACATGACGTGCCGGTCGATTTCCATCTCGATTTCAGCCTCGATCCTCACAGAACAGATCTGCCGACGGTGATCGAGGCCACGCTCCGTCACGGCTGGCAGGGTCGCGTGGCGATCGGGCACGTCACCAATATCTCTGCCATGTCGCAAGCAGAAGTCGTCGCCATCGCCGACAGGCTGGCTGAAGCCGGCATTGCACTTTCCGTTCTGCCGTCCACCGATCTATTCCTGAACGGGCGCGGTCATGACCGGCTGGTGCCCCGCGGCGTCGCGCCCGCCCATCTGCTGGCAGGCCGTGGTGTCTCCACCTCCATTGCAACGAACAACGTCCTCAATCCCTTCACCCCCTATGGCGATGCCTCGCTGATCCGAATGGCCAATCTTTTTGCCAATGTCGCCCAGCTCTCGCGGGATGAGGACATGGCGTTGGTTTTCGACATGGTGACAGAAGTGGCGGCACGCCAGCTCGGCGGCATGAGACGGTTGCAAGTGGGCGCCGAGGCGACGATCGTGCTGCTCGATACTCCCGGCCCGCGTGCGGCGGTACGCGAGATCGCCCGCGTCATTGCCGGCTGGAAGGGCGGACGCAGGAGTTTCGATAATGGCAGACCGCGCCTTTATCGGCCGGGCTGACGACGCTCGATTTACGCAGGCTGCCCTCTAGCTCAACGCGTCAGAGCAAGCCTCAATCGCACAGCCGCTGCCTGAGGCTGGTGATTTCCGCTTCGCCCAAGCCTATCTGCGCGAGATAGGAACCAACGCGGCCATAATGCCCGGCAAGGTACCCGAGTGCCCGGGCCATGCTCTGCGGTGCCGAGGCGAGTATCAGGTCTGCAAGGTCCGAAGGTACGCCGCGTGCGATTGCCCGTGCCCGGAAGTCGGTAAGCAAGGGCGCGAATATCGAGCCGGTCAGCGCATAGTCCTCGATAATCGTTGCTTCATCGACGCCGGCGTGCGCCAGCATCAAAGCGGCGATGATGCCGGTGCGATCCTTGCCGGCCGTGCAATGGAAGAGAACGATCCCATCGGGTGCGTGTGCGATCGCCGTCAGCACCCTGGCGATCGCCGGCTGGCAATTGTCGAGGGCGTGACAGTAACGGTCGCCCATGTCGAAATCGGTCGCTTCCACTGCCATCAATTCGACCGGCGCTAGGGCCGAAAACAACGAGACGTTTTCGTAGTAAACGCGCGGATCATTCAAGAACGGATTGGCTTCACGTGCGAGTTCCTGAGAATTGCGCAGGTCGATCACCGTCGTGACCCCATGGGCGATCAGCGCCTCGATGTCGGCTTCGCTCAGCGCATGCAGGGCGTCGCCGCGCAGGACCGAGCGCCAGCGCGTCTGCCTGTCATTGCCAGCCGGATAGCCGCCAAGGTCGCGCACGTTATGGGCGCCTTCCAGCGCGATAAGTCTCTCATAATTTTGCATGATCAGCGGATTCCGGATTTCATGAAGGATTCGATGACGTGGCGCTGGAGCACGAGATAGATCAGCAGGATCGGCAGACTGGCGAGTGCCGCCGCCGCCATCAGTGGCCCCCAGAGGTTGCCCTCCTGGGTCATGAACATCTGCAGGCCTATCTGCACGACCGAATTCTCCGGCTTTCGCGACAGGAGCAGCGGCCAAAAATATTCGTTCCAGGCGGAAATGAAGGCGATGATCGACAAGGAGGCAATGGGCGCGCCCATGTTGGGCGTGACGATCTGCCAGAGGATGCGCAGGCTTCGTGCCCCATCCACGCGGGCAGCCTCCAGCACTTCGGTCGGGAAGGCCCTCATGCCATGATAGAGAAGCAGGATAGCAAAAGCGTGGGCGGCATTCGGCACGACGAGGCCCGTCAATGTGTCGAGCAGCCCTAGCCTGGAGGCGAGCACATAATTCGGGATCATCGTGACCTGGAAAGGCACGAGCCAGGAGAGCGCAATCAGACCATGGACGACAGACGATAGCCGCATTCGCCAGCGCACCAGCGCGTAGGCGGCAAACATGCCGGTCACCACCTGCAGCAAGGCAGTCGCGGCTGCTACGATCGCCGTGTTGAAGAGCATCTGCAGCATCGGCACGCGCGTTAACACGAAGAGGTAATTGTCGAAGGTCGGACGGGATGGCCAGAGTGCAGTGGAGAAGATCTCGTTCTCCGGCCGCAACGATGTGACGATCATCCAGTAGATCGGAAAGATCGAAACGAAGGAAAGGAGCACCATGATGGCGTGCACGCCGAGTTTGCGCACCAATCCGCGGGACGGAGCCGATCGGCTCGGCCTATGATCGTCGAGTTTGTCAGTTGTCATAGAAGGCAAACCTCTTCGTCAACCACATGCACAGGGCAGCAAGCACCGCGAAGCCGGCAAAAGCGATCATACCGGCGGCCGAGCTCCAGCCAGCTGAAAGCGTCTGGAAGCCGTATTCCCAGAGCAGGTAGAAGATGTTGGTCGTGGACTTCAGCGGGCCGCCATTGGTCAGCACATTGATATAGGCAAAGCTCCACTGCGCGCCGAAAAGCACCGTCATCATCGACAGAAGCAGGATCGTCGGCGAGAGCAGCGGCAGCCTGATATCGCGGATGATGCGCCAACGGCTGGCACCGTCGATGCGCGCCGCCTCGATATAGGACGGGTTGATACCCGCATTGGCGGCGGAAAAGAGCAATGTCGAAAAGCCGATCAGCTTCCAGCCGGTGATCCAGGTCAGCGTCGGCAGGGCATAGAGGGGATCGGTCAGAAAGCCGATGCGGCCGAGGCCAAGACCCTCGAGAGCAAGCGTTATAAGCCCCTGGTCTTCGTTCAGCAGCCAGCGCCACAGGATGGCGGCTACGACTGGAGCAATGATCATCGGCACGAAGATCAGAGACCGGTAGATCGTCCGGGCACGGCCGCCGAGATCCTGCGTCCAGATCGCCACGAAAAGCGGAATGATCACCGACATCGGAAACAAGCCGATCGTGTAATAGAGCGTGTTCCAGAGAGCGTTGCGCATTTCCGGCAGCGCCAGCAGCCGCTGGTAATTGGTCAGTCCTGCAAAGCGTTGCGGCGACGTCGGCAGCATGTTCCACTGATAGAAAGACAGGCGGAATGTCTCGGCAAGCGGGATGTAGGTCCAGACCATCAGCAGGATGAGCGCAGGCGCCAGATAGAGCCAAGGTGCAATGGTAAACCGTTCGCGGGTCATTTCCGACCGCACCGAAGCCATTTTCGCTGTGGCGGGTGTGGCCACCTCTGCCTGGATATCTGTCATTGGCGAAAGCTCCGATCGACTGTCGGTAAAGGGCGGCCCTCGTCGCCGCCCCTCACCTTCCTCGTGAAGATCAAGATAGGCTTATGGCATCAGGTCCTGACCCTGCTCCTGCGCACTCTTCAGCACTTCGACCGGGTCGCCGCTTCCGAAGACAGCTTCGCGAACACCGTCCATCATCATCTTTTCGACCTGGCGATAATTCGGTCCGGGAAAGGCGATATTGGCGGTCAGTCGGTCGAGCTGTTTGATGTTGGCCCGGAACATCGGATTTTCCTCGAGCCAGGGGCCGAGATAGTTCGGGTCGTCGACGATATCGAGGCGCAGAGGCAGGTAGCCGATCTTGCTGGTGATGATCGTGTAGGCTTCCTTGCTCGTAAGATATTTAAGCAGCTCATAGGAGGCGCGCTGCTTGTCGGGGTCCCTGCTGAAGACGAAGAGGGCACTGCCGGAATTGGTCGGCGCCGTCGGCTTGTCGCCAAAGGAAGGCATCGGTGCAAGCCGCAGCTCGAACTTGCCCTGAGCCGACTTCTTGACGCTGGACAGTAGTGCGCTCGTATAGAGGAACATGCCCATGTTGCCGGCGGCAAACGTGTCGGATGCGCTCGCCGGATCGATCTTGGCATGCGCGCCGCTGTCGACCATGTTGCGCAGCATCTTCACGGCGTCCGCCGCGTCCTTGTCGGCAAAGGTCAGCTTGTCGCCGTCGCGCACCTTGCCGCCATTCGACATGACGATCGACTGATAGACGAAAGTGCCGTCGATCGGGCCGTAGGCGCCGGGGAAGAAGCCGTTCTTGCCGGTCTTCTCCTTGATGGCCTTGCCGGCAACGTTGATATCGTCCCAGGTCCTCGGTGGCTTGTCCGGATCGAGGCCCGCCTGCTTGAAGAGGTCGGCATTGTAAAACAGGATCGGTGTCGAGAACGTGTAAGCCAGGCCATAGGTCTTGCCATCGACTTTGCCGAGCTCGAGGCCCTGCGGAATCATGCCGGCGAACTGATCCTTCAGTTCGTTCGCATCGACCATGTCTTCCAGCGCGTTGGCGCCAAGGTCGCTGGCGACGTATATCAAATCGCGGAACACCAATTGCGCCACGTCTGGCTGCTTACCGGCGACGATATCGGCCTGCACGCGCGACATGATCTCGTTGGACGGGACGGCAACGGTCTCGACCTTGATGTTGGGGAATTTCTTTTCGAAACCGGCAATCAGTTCCTTGGTCGCATCGGCCCCGGCACTCGCCGAGGCGAGATTGTAATTGTAGAAGCTGATCGTCACCGGCTTGTCGACGGATGCGGGCATTCCGGCGAATACGCCTGATGGTAAGAGCGAGACGGCGGCGAGTGCTGCCGTGAACTTCAAAGTGGTTCTGCGCAACATGGATGTCTCCTGAAATTTATTCGGCCGCGACGGGCACGGCCCGCGCCAACAGCATTTCGAGTGGATAGGTGTTGAGTTCAGCGCGGTCCGATGGCAGCGGTACGAAGGCCATGGTGAGGCCGGACGGGCGGATGGTGCCGATGCCGAAGGAGGCGCCGCGCACCATGCGCAAAATGTCGGTGCGCAGAATGTCGGTCGCTGCATGCTGGCCGGTGCCGACAACGACGGGGATGCCGTGCCAGACAGACACGCGGTCATGATGGATGTGGCCGCTGAGGATGCCGATGATATCGCGGCCCTTGAGCAGCGATCTGAAGCGTTCCGACTGCGGAAAATGAATGGTCCGCCAGTGGGTTGTATCGGGTTCTTCACCTAGAGCCGGCGGATGATGAACGACGATCAGCTTCGGCAGATCGGGATGCGTATCCAGTGTCGAGGCCAGCCAGTCGAACTGTTCCGGATCGATTGTTCCGCCGATCAGTCCCGGCGTAGAGGAGTCGATCGTGACGATGTGGATGCCATCGACGACGACATCGTGATCGTAGGGGGCATCCGGATCTTCGGTCGTAACGCCCATACCCTCGTAAAAACCGGGACGGGTGTCGTGATTGCCGAGCGCATAGATCACCGGCACGTCGATGCGTGCATCCATGATCTCCTTCAGTCGACGGAAACTCTCCGCATCACCGCGATTGGTGAGGTCGCCACTGGCTATCACGAATTGCGGCTTAGGCGTGACTGTGGCGACCAGATCGAGCACTTGGTTGAGCGTCTCGGTCGTATCGCTGTAAAGATGATCGTCATCGGCGGTGCCGATGTGCAGGTCGGTCAGATGAATGAAAGTGGTCTCGCGGCGCATCGGAAGGCTCCCTGACGGTTCTCTGATGAAAACCGATAGAGGGGGCGTGTTTCGCAGGCGTGACGGATTTCGAATGCTGTTCGAAAGACGTTAGGACTTCATCCGCGAAACTCAGGAAGCCCGACGGAACATCGGCGCAATCACCTCCACCATGCGCGCTATGACGAGATCCGGATTGTCGAGATCCATCTGATGATTGGTGAGAAGCTCGGTGCGCTGCCTGCTGCGGGTGACCTGCGAGCGGATGCCGAGCGCACAGTTCAGGCGCCAGCCGATATCCACTTCCTCGAGCCAGGGCGCGATCCGCTTCAATTGCGGAATGAAGGCCCTGTGATGCTCGACATCGTCGATGATGCGACGATAGTGAGGCGCACCGTCACGGTGGGAATGGGCCATCGAGGTGAAGTGCGACAGCACTGGATAGCTCGATGTCGGATCGGTCGCCCAGCGGATCGACGGACCAACAAGGGCTGCAATCACCTCCTCGATATCGGGGGGATTGGGCGCCCGCCGATCGACGGCTTTCTGCAGTAGGCTCAGGCGCTCGGTGTTCAGCCGGCGATAGACGCGCTCGGCAACGGCAGTGATCAGTTCTTCCTGGGACCCGAAATGATAGGCGATCGCCGAAGGCGTCGCTTGCGCCTGGATCGCAATCCGGCGTGCGGTCAGATCTTCGGGGGCATGCGCCTCGCAAAGCAGCAGCTCGCAGGCATCCATGAGGCGTTTTGCAGTGACGTTCGTTCGACTGGACATGAGGCGCGCACCTTCGCCCAATGACCTAGGCCGCAAGTATGTAGCCCGGATGACGCAACGCGATGAAAGTTCGATGAACTTCATTGCCGGCAACGATGCCTGCACTGCTCAGCAGCAAAAAACCGCCACAGAAGATTTCAAACCGCGCCCGCTGCCCCTCAATATGAGGCCAGCAGGTTCTGCCCGAAATCCGGTTCGACGCCCAGAATGGGCGCGGCGCGGCTAATGATGTCATGCACCATGGGTGCTGCCGTATTCGTCGCGAAGGTGAGCCCGTGCTGGCCGGTCAGCGGTTCGTCGATGAAGGATAGCACGACATATTTCGGTGCATCGATCGGGAAAGCCGCGAGATAGGCGTTGAAGCTCAGCGTGTGCGAATAATGGCCGTTCACGACCTTGTTCGCCGTGCCTGTCTTGCCGCCGACATGGAAACCAGGCACGTCGGCCGTGCGTCCGGAGCCTTGTTCGCCATTGAGCTTGAAGAGTGCGCGGATCGTGTCGCTTGTGCTTTTCTTGACGATCTGCTGCTCGGTTTTCGCTGCCTCCTCGGCCGAGCGCGGCAGGAAAGTCGGCTCTATGAGCTCACCGCCATCGACGAGAGCGGCACCGGCAACCGCTGTCTGCAATGGCGTGGTCGCGACACCATGGCCGAAGGAGATCGTGATCGAGTTGATCTTCTTCCATACTTTCGGCTGCGTCGGCGTTTTCACCTCCGGCAGTTCGGTCTGCATCTTCGTCAAGAGGCCAAAGCGGGTCAGATAATCCTTCTGGCGATCCATGCCGACCAGATCCATCATCCTCGCCGTACCGATATTGGAGGAATAGCGGAAGATTTCCGGAATGGTCAGCCAGCGGCGCGGCACGTCATGGTCATCATGGATGATGAAGCCGCCGTAATGCAGCGGGCCGGTGGCATCGAAACTGTCGGAGAGTTTGACCGTGCCGCTGTCGAGCGCCAATGCCATCGAGAAGGTCTTGAAGGTCGAGCCCATTTCGAAAGTGCCGTTCGACATGCGGTTCAGCCAGCCTTCGCTGCCGGTCGCCTGCGGGTCATTCGGGTCGAAATCGGGAGCGGACGCCATGGCCAGAACCTCGCCCGTATGGATATCGAGGATGACGGCACCGGCAGCCTTGCCCTTGTAGGTGGTGATAGCGTCGGTGACCACGTCATGAACGACATTCTGTGCCCGGATGTCGATCGACAGCTTCACCGGCTCCAGATTTTCGCGCACCGCAAGCCCAGTGGATTCCAGATCAGAAAGGCCCTGCATGTCGAGATATTTCTCCATGCCGGCCATGCCCTTGTTGTCGATATCGACATAGCCGAGAATGTGGGCCGCCGTGCGCCCGCCAGGATAGAAGCGCTTCACCTCCGGGCGGAAGCCGATAGCGGGAAGGCCGAGAGCCAGAACCTCGCTTTGCTGCTTCGGCGTCAATTGGCGACGCAGCCATGTGAATTGCGAACGCTTGTCCGACAGTTTCTGATAGAGCGTTTTCCGGTCGAGTTCCGGGAAAAGCTGCGTGAGCTTCTCGACCGCTTCATCGACATCGACCATATGGCTTGGCTCGGCAAACATCGAAACCGTGCGGATATCGGTCGCCAGAAGCTCGCCGTTGCGGTCGAGGATATCCGGCCGTGAGGCCATGATTGGATTTGGCGGAATGCTCGATGTCGTCGTGTCGACGGCAAGGCCATAATAGATCAGCTTGCCGAACATTCCGACGTAGACGATGCCGAGGACGCCTGCGAGGGTGACAATACGGCTTCTGGCTTGCCGGACCGTTCCGGCGGTCTTGCGAGCGGCTCGCGTGAAGGGGGCAGATTCGAAGGTGAGCTTTACCAGCCGACCGCTTCTTACGCTGATACTATGAATGATCGACATTGCCACACACCGAGAACAGAACGCACCTGCGCATACCCACCCGTCGGCATCAACTCTCGAGGGGAGGCATGTGCGGATTTAAAGCCCTACGCGGCGGAACACATTCCCACGGCTCTGGTAGAACGTTTAAACTTCTGCCCATCTGAGACCTGGATGGTTAACAAGGTCTTATCCGGCTGCGTGCATTTTGTCGCAGCCGCTCTGCGCGGCTCCAAGAACCACCGCAGGATTTAAAACGATTTTAAAATAACCGTCTCTAAAACTAATCGATTTTAATTTTACGGTTAAAATTTTCTTGTTGCAGCGCAAAAGAATTCGGGCCTAAATCCCTCCGAAGGGTCAATTTGCTCCTCGGAGGAACGCATATGACTGTGACATTTCCGCTGACTGAAAAGCGCAACGCCGATGAGCTGCTCAAACATCTAGTCCAGCACAACCTCTCCTATCCCGGAAACTGTGCCGTTTCGCTCAAGGCTCACGTTGCCCTTGTCACTTCTTCCTATACGTTCGCGCTCAGCACTGCACGGACAGCTTGGTAGCGATCGACAGCCGCGCTTTGATTTCTAACGATCGCCATCGGCCTCAGTCCTCCCGAAACGCGCGGAAGATCTGGTCGGAAAGCGGTTTGACGAGATAGGAAAGGGCGGTGCGGTCAGCGGTTTTGATCATCACCTCGGCCGGCATGCCGGGGACAAGCGTGAGGCTCTTCAGCTTTTCTTTTTCTGCTTGCGGAATAGCGACGCGCACCAGGTAATAGGACTGGCCGGACCGCTCATCGGTGGTCAGATCGGCCGCAATTCTGCTGACAAAGCCGTTGAGTTCGGGCGTCGTACGAAGATTGAAGGCGGTCATGCGCAACAAGGCGGCATGTCCGATCTGGATTTGATCCACATCCTTCGGCGCGATCTGAACTTCAAGGGCCAGATCATCGCCTTCCGGCACGATCAGCATGATCGGATCGCCAGGAGAGACTACACCGCCAACGGTATGGACCGCCAATTGGTGCACGATGCCGGATTGCGGAGCGACAATATCGATGCGTTTCAGGTCGTCTTCGGCTGCCACTTTGCGCTCGACATATTCGCCGATCTGCGCCTGGACCTCCCGCAATTCGCGGCCGACTTCGGTTCTGAGATCCTGATCGATCTGCAGGATCTGCAGCCGTGTTTCCGTAATCCGGCCAGCCGACTGGGCCTGGAACGCAATCTTCTCGCCGCGTTCTCCGCCGAAAGTCGCAGCCTGGGTCTTGAGGCCGTTCAGCCGCTGGTCGGAAACGATACCCTGTTCGCGCAACCTGTTCAGAGCGGATATTTCCGTATTGAGAACCTCTATTCCCTCGCCATAAGCAACTTCCTGAGCCTTCAGCCCGGCAATTTCATACTCGAACTGTGCGATGCGCTGATTGAGCTGGGCTTTCTGCCCTTCCCTCGCGTCGCGCCGAGACTGGAACAGACGAGACTCACTGTGGATGGCTGCAGCCACTTCCGGATCCTTACGATCGGCAAGCAGCCAGTCCGGAAAAGCAATGTCATCTAGGTCGTCACGTTCGGCTTCAAGTCTCGCCAGCCGTGCCGCCAGTTCGTTGAGCCGCTTCGTGACGATCGCGAGGTTGGCGCGGGTCTGGGTGGAGTCGAGACGCATGAGGACGTCACCGGCCCTGACCTCATCACCCTCACCGACAAGGATTTCTCCGACGACCCCGCCCGTCGGGTGCTGGACTTTCTTGACATAGGAATCGACGACAAAATGCCCCGGCGCTACCACCGCTCCGGCAAGATCCGTCACCGAGGCCCAGGCCCCGGCGCCCCCGACCATAGCGAGCGAGGCGATGACGCCCACCATCAGGTGGCGCCGGATTGAGCGACTGACTTCGCGGTCATCAATGTCTGACATCGGCATCCTCCTGACTGTCCGGGCTAGCGCCATTTGCTGCATCGGATGTGGCCTGAGCAACGTTTGCGATCACTCGCAGCGGTGCAATGCTGGAGCCTGTTGCCTGAAAGCCCCGGCCCGCCGGCAGGCCCGGACCGCTCTTGAGAACTTTGGAAAGAACCTCGTCGCGGGGGCCAAACGCCTTTTGTCTGCCGCTCTCGATCATCAGCACGTGATCGACGATCCCAAGCGCACTGGGTCTATGAGCAACGACGACGACGATACCCTTGCGATCTCGAACCGCGGCGATGGCCCTGACGACAGCTGCTTCACCTTCGGCGTCCAGATTGGCGTTGGGCTCGTCAAGAACGACCAGAAACGGATCGCGATAAAGGGCACGCGCAAGGCCGATACGCTGGCGCTGACCTGCCGAAAGTGCGGTTCCGGCCTCGCCGATCTGCGTCTCATAGCCGAGTTCGAACTTCAAAATGAGCTCATGGGCACCGGCCGTGCGCGCCGCGGCGATGATCGCTTCCGCATCAGGAGCTTCCTCGAACCTCGAAATGTTTTCGGCAATGGTTCCGTCGAACAGTTCCACGCCCTGCGGGAGGTAGCCGATATGCTCACCGAGTGCGGCACTGTCCCACTGGTCGAGGCTTGCGCCATCGATCCGAACCTTGCCTGCCGATGGCTGCCAGGCGCCGACGAGGATACGCGACAAGGTCGATTTTCCCGATCCGGACGGACCGATCACGCCGAGCGCGCTTCCTGCCGCCAACGAGAAGCCGAGCCCGGCGAGCGTCGGTTTTCTTTCGCCCGGAGGCACCACGGTCACGGCCTCGATGTGCAGTTCACGTTCGGGGCGCGGCAGAGCCGTGACGGGGTTGGCCTCAGGGATCTTGTCGAGCAGGTCCTGAAGCCTTGCCCAGCTCTGGCGTGCCATCAGAAACGGCTTCCAGTTGCCGATTGCGAGTTCGACCGGGGCGAGCGCCCTGCCCATCATGATCGAGCTTGCGATCATGATGCCGCCCGTGGCCTGCTGCGTGATCACGAGATAGGCACCGACAGCAAGGATGGCGGACTGCAGGATCATGCGCAGCGATTTCGACATGCTTCCCAAGCCGCCGCCGATGTCGCCGGCCCGCCGGTTGGCCGCAAGATAAGCGGCATTGACCTTCAGCCATCGTTGGGCGAGCCGCGTTTCCAGCCCCATCGCACGAACGACTTCCGCATTGCGACGGGTGCCTTCGAGCAGGCCGTTGCGGGCCATGTTCTGGGCGATGGTCTCGCGGATGGGGGCTTGTGACAGGGCGTTCGTAAGCAGTGTCAGCGAGAAGAGAATGATCGCGCCGGCAAGCGCCGTCACGCCGATCCAGACATGGAAGAGGAAGCATATGCCGAGATAAAGCGGCATCCACGGAAGGTCGAAGAAGGCCGTCGGTCCGGTGCCGGACAGGAAGCCGCGGACATTGTCGAGATCCCGCAACGGCTGCAGGCCGTCACCTTGCGACCGGCTCACCAACGGAAGGCGGATCACGGCCTCATGAACGCGGGCGCTGAGCTTTCCGTCGAACCGCTCGCCGATCCGCAACAAGACACGGGCGCGGACGATATCGAGGACAGCCTGAAATGCGTAGAGGCCGGCGGTAAGCACCGCCAGACCAATCAGCGTCGGAACGCTGCCGCTTGCGAGCACGCGGTCATAGACTTGCAGCATGAACAGGGGCGATGTCAGGGCAAGCAGGTTGACGACCCCGCTGATGAGGGCGATGCTGACAGCGTTGCTCTTCAGGGGAAGGATCGTCGCCGCAGCGAAACGCTGCGACGACGTCCGAACCAAAAACTGGTTCCTCATCGGCCAATCACGCGACGAAGATCAGATCGGAGCTGTCAAGCGTGCCGCCGCCGGCGAAAGCGACATCGATGCTGCTCCGGGCGTAGGAGATCGTCGAGCCGGAAATACTGCCGCCAGCCGTGACGAAGTCGCTGTAATCATCCCAGCCATAACCGTCGAGAACGATCAGGTCGTTGCCGTCAACGAAGTCGGTGACGGTGTCGTCGCCCCATCCGCCGGCATTCAGATCGGCGCGATAGTAGAAGGTGTCGAAGTCGCTCGCACCGGCGCCTGTCAGCGCATCGTCGCCAGCAAAGCTGTAGAGGGTCTCGCCGAGGCCGCCGCTATTGCCGGTCTGCGTCGTACCCTGTTCGCCGAGATAATCGTAGAGATGCGTCAGGTCGGCGAAGTTGGAGAGGTAGTAGATCGCATAGGTGAACGCGGTCGAGGCTGTGGCATCCGACAGGTCCAGCGTCAGCACGGTGCTGAGATCGTAGCCGGCGGTCGTGCTGCCGGTCAGATGCGAGCCGAATTCCAGCGTGTCGAGCGAGCCGACGAAGCCTCCCGGCGGAATATAGCTGAAATCGCCATTGAGAATGACGCCCGACTGGGCGGTACCGGCGTTGCCGGCGACCCACTGGTCATAAGGCGCCGAGCCCGGGCTGAACGAGCCATGGCTGCGATATGAGAAGGAGTTGAGCCACGTGGTTTCGAGATAGTTGACCCAATCGGGCGCACCGGCGGGGACCTGAATTCCTACACTCATTGTCTTTCTCCATTGATGGTTGGTTGTCCGTCGATCGACGAACCTCGGATCCGCGACCTGCCGGCCGGGAAATTGCTTAGAACTTGAAGTTGAGCGATGCCGTCGCCGTGCGTCCCGGTCCGGGCAGACTGATGGTCCCGAGCGCCGGGACGTAGGCGACATCGGTGACGTTGTTGACGGCGAAGCGAAGCTTGACGGTGTCGTTGAAGGCGTAGGACCCGTATATGTCGTAGAGCGAATAGTCTTCGGTGACGTAGTTGCTCGCCAACACGCCGATGTTGGGTGACGTGCCGCCGACATGGGTGGCGCGACCGCCGATCGTCAGCTTGTCGTCGAAAAGCCGCATGCCCGCATCGATGGTGAACTTGTTGCGCGGCGGCACGAAAATGATCGAGGGCTCGATCTCGTAGCTCGTGCCGTCGTAGTTGTAGCTCGTGCCGAAATCCGTCTTCAGATAGGTATAGGAAAGGCCGGCATACCATTTGCCTGCGTCGTAGCTCGCCTCCAGTTCGATGCCCTTCATGCGCGTTGTGCCGTCGACATTGACATAAGAAGCGTAGTCGCGGCCCGTTTCGGCGCGATGAACTGTCCCGAGCGCGATATAGTTTTCGATCTCGCGATAAAAGCCGACGGCCTTCAGGCGCACGCTGTCATCAGCGGACAAAAGCCCGTCGGTGGTGGTATTCACGCCAAGCTCGAAAGTGTTGCCTTCTTCGGCCACGAGATCGGGATTGGGGGCGTTTTCCACGAGATTGACGCCGGGATGACCGCCCGTCAGGAAGGTTTCCATGATCGTCGGGGGACGGAAGCTGCGCGAATATTTGGCGAAGGGCTGCAGCCAGTCGACGGGTTTGACCGCGAGCATGGCGGAGGGTAGCAGCGCGCCGTCCGAATTGTCGACAGGGATGACATTTTCCGGATAGACCGTCACGCGATCGATGGTGCCTGTCCAGATCCGGCAGGTCACACCATTAGGGAAGTACAACCGGCATCTCCGGTTATCGATGGTCTTCACTTCCAGGCCGTAGAGCGATGCATCGCCCGACAGATTGTAGTAGTCGTAGCGCAGGCCGGCCTGCGCCATCAGCCAATCGTCATGCTCGAAGGTGGCATTGGCAAAGGCGCTATAGACATCGCGATCGCCTGATGGGGTCGTGCCGGTATAGGTGGCTGTCATGTCGACGCCGTTGAGGAAGTAGTCCTCGAGCGTCTCCGTCTTGCCGCGATCGAAGAAAGCTTCGACACCGTAATTCAGCGAAAGTGAACCGGCCGAGGTGTCGAAGCGGCTGGTGTTGTCGATGCTGAAACCCAGTGTGCCGAGAGCGTAATTGACGGGAAAACCGTCGTCGTTGATGGCCGAGCCATAGCGTTTCTCGCGGTTTCGCGTGTGGTTGTACCAGAGGCGTGCGTTGAGATCGATGAGCTCGCTGTCCGGATCCCAGTGAAGGCTGCTAGTAAGAGTATCGTTCAGGACCTGCTGCGTGTCCTCATCAAGGTCGCCATCATTGTTGTAGGAGCCCTGGCTGAAATCGGAATCGTTGCGAAGCCAGGTCAGCGATGTGTCGAGATCGTCGGTGAGTTCCGCCTCAGCCTTCAGCAGGTAGGAGTAGGAGTCCTGCCCCGTGAAGATCGCCGCTCCGTCATGCACGGAGCTGTCATAGAGCTTGATGTCGCCGTTCTCGCCAATGTCATAGGCGCCGATCTTCTTGTGGCTGATGCCACCGAGCACCGAGAAGCTGTCCGACAGTCTGACCGCCGCCATGCTTGCCCCATCGAACTGGAACTCGTTGGTGCCGACGGTGGCGTTTGCCTCGCCGCCCCACTGGCGGCCGTCCTCTATGAGATCATCGGCCTCGACGGTACGGAAGTTGACCGAACCGCCGAGTGCGCCGGCTCCGCCAACGCCCGACGTGCCGCTCTTTTCGACGTCGATTTCGCGGATGAAGGCAGTTTCGACATAGGTTCGCTGCGTTGATCCATGGCCGTTGCGCTGAAAATTCTGCCTCGCCCCGTCGATCATGGTGACGACGCGGTTCTGATCCTGAAGACCGCGAATATTGACCGTGACGCCGGGGTTCTGCCCCTCGGAGCGGTTGGCATAGACGCCGGCGGCCGTGTCGAGCAGGTCGCGCGCGTTGCGGGCGGGTGAGCTTTGAATAGCTTCCCTGGAAATAACGCTGACGCTTGCCGGCTCCTCGTAGACCCAGTCGGGCGTGCCGCGATAGCCCGAACCGGAACTTGCACGCCGGCCGCCCTTGATGACGATCGGAGCAAGCTGGGTAACACCATCCTCCTGCGGAATGGCGTTCACGATCTCGGCGCTGCCGATCATCGCTGCGCCGCCATCTCCGGAAATATGTGCCGATATTCCGGTTCCCGACAGCATTCGATGAAGCGCGTCGGCAGGCGTCAATCGGCCGACGACGGCGCTGGTGTTCACTGAGCCTGTCGGCGCCGACGACAGCGTGATTTGCATGCCGGACTGACGCCCGAACGCACGGATTGCACTCGCCAGGGGCTGGGACGGGATATTGAAGGGGAGTGCGGTGGCCGCTTGTGCTTGTACCTGACCGGCCGGCGTCGACTGCGCGTGAGCGCTGGTCACGACCGATAAAATTACGAAAGCCGTTGTCGCCAACAACCGCGCTCGCCGCACGCGCCCGCCCGATTGGCGCGTCCCGTTGAACCCCAAAACCCCTACCCTCACCCGCATGCTCACTCTCGTCTCTCCAGTCGTTTGCGCCGATGTCGTGCCCGGCGCTTTCAACGAAATGACGATTAGTGCTCAGAGTTTTTTCAGGTCTTTGAGTGGATTCCGCTAAATCTTGATAATTACAGTCAAATTTTTTCTAGAACCGGCTGACGATACGCGCGAGCGAGGATATTGAGCGGACCTTCCCGCCATAAGGCTCGACCAGCGCACGCAGCGCCTGATCGGGTTGCTTGAGATTGTAGAAGCCCGTGACCTGCTGACGGGCGAGTGTCGCGTCGGGAACCGATATCCAGGCCGGGTGGTAGCGCTGGATCTGCTCGATCACCGAACCGAGCGTCGCGTTGACGACATAGAGTTCGCCATTGCGCCAATTGGCAATCTCGTCGACCGGGATCGTGTCCTTCGTCATGACCGCGCTGTTCGGATCGACGGTCAGCAGATCTCCGGGCACCAGTCGTTCGGGCCGGGTCACAGACGAACCCTCAACAGATGCTTGAACGGAACCATGCGCGAGGGCAATGCTGGTCAGCCCGTCGGCGAGCTGTACATCGAAGGCCGTGCCGAGCACCTCGACACGGACGCCATTTGCCTCCACCATAAAGGGCCTGTCCTTGTCCGGCGCCACCTCGAAATACGCCTCACCGGCAAGAAGCTTGATGCCCCGCCGTCCGTCGCTGTAGCCCAAGGCTATCGAGGTCGCGGCGGCCATCGTTACCGTGCTGCCGTCCTCAAGGGTGATCGTGCGGGTCTCGGCCGTGGACGTTGAATAGTCGGCGCTTAGGCGAAGCAGAAGGCCGGGCGCAATGACGAGCCCAAGACAGAGCGCGGCCACGACCGCCGCCGCCACGGCAACCCGCCGCCATGATGCGCGATGCCGAGCCGCTGGCGGCTTGCGCATGTCGGGCCGGACCTCCGATCTTGGCGCATACTCCCACTGCGATCGCATGGCCGGGACCACCTGCCCCATCGCGGCCCATGCCTTCCTCGTGCGCTCCCAGGCCAGGCGGTGTTCGCTACCGCTGCTCAGCCAGCGATCGAAGCGCACTTTGAGCTCAGCGTCTTCAGGCCCTTCCTGCAGGAGAAGGAACCAGTCAGCCGCAGCCTCCAGCGCCTCGTCCGAAACATCAGGCCTTTTATCCGGTTCGACGGCCATCAGTTCCCAGTCTTTCCTGTAGCCAAACCACGTCGCATCCCCACTGTTTTACCGCTTCACGAACAATGACGTTTATCTCGTCCGTTTTTTTCACGCGGATTCGAGATTCTTAGCGGATCATCCCATTTTTTTGGCGAATTCGACAATTGCGGCTTTGATCAGCCTGTGGACGCCAGCCACCGAAATGTCGAGGTGGCTGGCGATGTCCTCCATGCGGTATCCGCCGAAACGATGCATTTCCACGGCGACGCGCGTCTGCTCCGGCATTGCCGAAAGGATCGCCTCGACCTGTCTGACCTGATCGCAGAAGAGTGCGTTCTCCTCGGGTGTTCCCGCATCAAGGGGGAGCCCCCACCATGGCGTATCCTCCGGACGGGCGCGCAAATCGCGCTTCTGGCGCCTGCGCACGTCGAGCGCGAGGTTGCGCACCATGCGGAAGAGGTACGCCTTCAGCTTCTGGGGTGTGGCCGCGTCTTCCGGCACGAATTTTATGAAGACCTCCTGGACGAGGTCTTCCGCTTCCTCTCGCGAACCGACGATGGGCGTAGCGTATCGAATGAGGTCGGAGCGATGTGCCGCATAGACCGCATACCGCCGGTCGTCCTCCCTGATGCCCATAGCAATATCCAAAAAGAAACGCGGAGATGAACAACCGGCAGGCCAGCCAAACGCCGGATTGCAAATTCCGCATATTTCGCAACGAGAGAGGTAAATCAAAAAAACTTGACAATTTCTAGCATGTTTTTTTCAAGATTGAATTTGAAGGAGTTTCTGAGTTGAGCGACGGTTTGATCAACAGCTCGATACACGGAATCGGGATCCAACTTCGCAAGGCCGCACAGTTCTTGGCCGCCTCCTGACTATGTTATGCAGGTGGGCATAGCGCCGTCCTCTCCGAGTAACGATCAGAGCAACGCAGACCCCGGACATTAGCAACTCCATCTCAGTCTTTAGGGGATGAGAAGAGTTTTGTGTTGTGGCAAATGAAAAATCTGATTTACTGGCACCGCGCTGCTTGGCTTTGAGGGGGATACGGCCGATGGTGTGGACTCGCAGGGATATTCTGCTTGGTGGATTGGCGTTACTCGGCACCGGCGCGGTACAAAAACCGGCTTTTGCCCAGGCGGCTTCCTATTTTGCCGGCACTGCCGTCGATAATGGCGTCACGTTCCGAGCGACCAACTTCGCCAAGATCGACAAGCAATGGCACCGCCAAGTTGTCAAATATTTCAGCAGCGAGCCGATCGGCACCGTTGTCGTCGATACGCGCCATCATTTTCTCTATGTGATCATGGAGAACAAGACAGCCATTCGCTACGGCGTCGGCGTCGGCCGCGAGGGTTTCAAATGGTTTGGCCGCGCCACGATCGACAACAAATCGCTTTGGCCACGCTGGACCCCGCCTCCGGAGATGCGCAAGCGTCATCCCGAACTGCCGGAATTCGTGGCGGGAGGCTCACCGAAGAATCCACTCGGGCCCCGTGCCATGTACCTGCTGCGTGACGGCGTCGATACCGGCTATCGCTTCCACGGCACGTTGGAACCGTGGAGCATCGGCAAGGATGCCTCCAGTGGCTGCATTCGAATGTTCAACGAAGACGCCATTGATCTTTACCAGCGTTGCCCGATCGGCACCGCGGTGCAGGTTCTGCCGCATATTGCCGACCAGGCGCCCGCCGCCGAGGTCAGCCAGGCCACCCCGGTCGAATGAGGAAATCACCCTGATGTCTGTTTTGACCGCATATGCGAGGCGTCTTGCCGCCTCGGCCATGCTTCTGGCGCTCACGGCCTGCACCACCACCGATATCGCCGCCGTAGAGGAGCCTGCGGCAGCACCGCTGACCGGCCAGACCAACGATCCCGCTCCCGGTTTCGAGAACGTCAAGGCTGGCAGTGAAGAGGATTTCATCCTCAGTATCGGCCGACGGATCTACTTCACGCAAGATTCCGCCAAACTCGATACCGTCGCCATGACAACGCTGGACAACCAGGCTGCCTGGCTGAACAGGAACCCGGCCTGGCTGATCAAACTGCAGGGATTTGCCGATGATTCCGGTTCGGAATCGAAAATGAAGAACCTGTCGCAGCAGCGCGCCGATGCCGTCATGGCCTATCTCGTATCGAAGGGCGTCGACGCCAACCGCATGTGGGCCAAGGGGTACGGTGCGGACCGCGAAGTTCGCGACTGCACGCAACGCTCCTGCAAGGTGCAGAACAGACGCGTCGTCGCCAATCTGCGCACGGAGCGGGATGCGATCTGATTGAATTTCCTGGCTTATGACGCCAATCTGTGGGGACGCCTAACCCCTCCGCTTCCAACGGACGTTCGTGAGCCGAGGACTTATATTCCCGTTCGATTTGGGTTGAAGCACCCTACCCCGTCTCATCAATAGTGATGAAGCCAAGCATCCGGCCTTCATCTTCCTCAAGGCTTCGCCAGGCTGCACACTGGTATTGCGGCCTCGGACCCGGTGTTCGGGGTGCGCGCAGCGCCTAAGGCATTGAACCTGTATCCGTTTAAGGATGCTTTGCAGGCTGGACATGTATATGAAGCTTTCGTACCGCGTTCCTCACATGTTCTTTCGTGCGACGTTTGCCGTCAGCGCACTCGTCTTTTTCACCGGCGCTGTGTCGCCAACTCTCGCCGACAGCACACCCTTTGCTCCGCAAACGAAAATCCGTCTGACGGTCGTCCAATGGATGCCGTCCAAGGGCCAGTTTGAGCGATGGGATGCGATTGGCGGCGAATATACGATTTCGAATGAAGGCGCAGTCTCCCTGCCCTTTCTGGGATCGCTGTCCGTTGGAAATCTGGATAATGCCGGCCTTACCAACGAGATTGCCAAACGCCTGCAGGAAAAGATGGGTTTGGCCCAGACACCTGCGGTCACCATCGATGTTCTCGACTACCCGTCCATTTATGTCGTGGGAGACGTAACCACGCCGGGGGAATACAAGTTTCGCTCCGGCCTTAGCGTCCTGCAATCTCTGGCCATGAGCGGCGGCCCACTGCGGCCGGGAGCACGGCAACGATCGCAGACGATCACGCTTGCCGGCGACTTGCGGGAAATCGACCATTCGCTGCTGCGCAGCTCCGCAAAGCTCGCGCGGCTGCAAGCGGAAATGGCCGGAGCAAAGGAGATAAGCTTCGACCAGCCGCCCGCCGCCGACCAGCAATATGCCGCCAGTATCCATGACGAGGAGAGGGTCATATTTCAGGCTCGCGCAAGCGCGCTGGACAGGCAGTCGACGGCGCTTGTCGAATTGCGCAATCTCTTGAAGGCGGAAATCGATACGCTGGAAGAGAAGCTGAAGGGTTCGGATGACAATATCCAGTCGGTCGAGGAGCAGCTGACCAGCGTCAAGACACTGGTCGAGAAGGGGCTCACGATCACCTCACGCCAGATGGATCTGGAACGGTTGCTCACCACCTATCGCTCCGACCGGCTCGACCTCGTCACTGCTATCATGCGGGGTCGCCAGGCGATCAACGAGACGACGCGCAATCTCGAGGGACTTTCCGACACACGCCGGAGCGAAGTCGCTTCCGAGGTGCAGGCGGAAAAGGCCAACCTCGATCAGCTCAGATTGAAGCGCGACACGACGCAACAGCTGCTTCTTGAAGAACTCTCCAACGGCAGCAACGTGAGTGACAGCGGTCAAGAACTTCCGCTGACATTCACCGTGAGCCGGCGGGACAATGGACAAGTCAATCAGTTCCAGGCCTCCGAAACGACGGAACTGGCGCCGGGTGACGTGGTCAAGGTAACACAGCCCCGCATCGCGGATGCGCCGTCCGAGGACGCCACTTCGCTGCCTGCTCAGACAGAGGCGCATATCAGTCAGGTGAGCCGGTGACGCGCGAAAAGCATGTGCCGCAGTCGCGCTTTCGGCGGGCGGTTGAGCGTCATCACGGGATAAACGGCTGGGGCTTCTGATGACTTTGCGCATGACCCCACCCAGCAGCCAGACCTATACTCAGATCCTCAAGTCGACGATGTTGATGGGCGGCTCTTCGCTCGTGAACGTTGCACTCAGCATTATCAGAAACAAAGCCATGGCTGTTCTGCTCGGGCCGGAAGGCGTGGGGCTCATGGGCCTTTACGGGTCAATCCTCGATATCGCGCAGGCGATTGCCGGGCTTGGCGTGGGAAGCAGTGGCGTGCGCCAGATTGCCGAAGCTGCGGGCACCGATGACGCAGAAAGGATCGCGCGATCGGCGACAGTGCTCAGACGCATATCGTTGGTGCTCGCATTGCTTGGTGCGCTCCTTCTCGCCGCGCTGGCATTCCCGGTCTCGAATTTCACTTTCGGCGACCACCAGCATGCCGGTGGCATTGCATTGTTGTCGCTGGCAATCTTCTGTCGACTGGTCTCCGCAGGGCAGACTGCAATGATCCAGGGCCTGCGGGGCATTGCAGATCTTGCCCGCATCAACGTGCTTGCCGGGCTTTTCGGCACGGCGGTCAGCATCCCGCTGATCTATTTGTTCGGCATGCAGGCGATCGCACCGTCTCTCGTGGTGATCGCGGCTGCCTCAATCCTTCCGACCTGGTGGTACAGCCGGCGGATCTACCCGCATCCCTCGCCAATGCCCGCGCGCCAGTTCGGCCGGGAAGTGTCGGCGCTGCTCAGGCTCGGCTTCGTCTTCATGGCAAGCGGGCTTCTGACCTTCGGTGCAGCCTATGCCATCCGCCTCATCGTGCTGAAGGAGGGTGGCGTCATGGCGGCGGGATTGTATCAGGCAGCCTGGGGCCTTGGCGGCCTCTACGCCGGCTTCATCCTGCAGGCTATGGGAACGGATTTCTATCCACGGCTGACAGCAGCAGCGGACAATGATGCCGAATGCAATCGGCTGGTTAATGAACAGGCGGAAATCAGCATGTTGCTGGCCGGCCCCGGTCTGCTCGCCACGCTGACCTTGGCGCCGCTCATGATGAGCCTGTTCT
The DNA here is from genome assembly GCF_056755015.1 of Rhizobium sp. KNZ14-9A. NCBI lineage: Bacteria > Pseudomonadati > Pseudomonadota > Alphaproteobacteria > Hyphomicrobiales > Rhizobiaceae > Rhizobium > Rhizobium sp. KNZ14-9A. Next base: position 703,328 of record NZ_JBPGXB010000004.1, on the reverse strand, counting down.
ATTCTGCGGAGTTTCACGGGGCCGTGGATCTTTTGCGCTGGATTTGCCTTGGAATGATGCTCCGGATCATCTCCTGGCCAATGGGCTTCATTGTCGTGGCGAAGCGTACCCAGGCGATTTTCTTCTGGACGGAGGTGGCGGCCGCAGTCGTTCATGTGGGGCTCGCCTGGTTCTTCGTATCGCTGCTCGGCACGCCAGGAGCCGGCATGGCGTTTTTCGGCCTCTATGTCTGGCACAGCATTCTGATCTACGTGATCGTGCGGAAGGTTACCGGTTTTCGCTGGTCCACCGGCAATCGCAGGCACGCTTTGCTTTTCCTGCCTGTCTCGGGATTGGTCTTCCTGGCGTTCTCGGTCCTGCCGCTATGGCCGGCGACGGCGATTGGCTCCGTCGCTGTGGCTCTCACCGGGCTCTATTCGCTGCGCATGCTGGTCGATCTGCTTCCGCCAGAATCCGTGCCAGCAATCATCCGGGGATGGATTGCGAAGTCTGCATAACGAACAATGCGCGCATCTGGTGATACGCGCATTGTTCGTCATCGCAAATATTGCGTCATGCAAGAACGCTGTCAGGCGAGAGCGACGTCCAGATCGCGTTGCACACTCGCATGACCGGTCACGGCTTCAGCAAGCGCTCCGCGAAGTGCCTCGACAACACGTGCGATGTCGAGCTCCGTCATCTGAGCATAAAGCGGCAGGATAATCGTTTGCTGTTGCGCTGATACGCTTCGCATCAGGCTTGTGGCAACGCGATGCGAGCTCCGGTCGGAATAGGCTCTCTCCAGATGAATGTTCATCACGCCGCGCCGCGTCGAGATCCCCTGATCGAGGAGGGCTTGCATGACCGCCCGTTGATCGACCGTTTCAGGCAATCTCACACAGAAGCTCTGCCAGTTGCTGCGAGCCCAACGTGGCTCCACCGGCGACAGCCCTGCTGATATCACGGACAGGTGCTTACGATACTGCTCGGCAAGCAGCCTCCGCTGCGCGATCAGCCCCGGCAGACGCCGCAATTGCTCGCGTCCGACGGCGGCCTGAAGGTCAGTCATACGGTAGTTGTAGCCCAGTTCGTCATAGTCTTCGAAGATCACCTGTTTCGAGCCGTGACGAACGGTATCGGTAACGCTCATGCCATGCTGGCGCCATAGCCGGAATTTTCGGTCATATTCGGGATTGGCCGTAGTCAACATGCCGCCGTCACCTGTCGTGACGACCTTCCGGGGATGGAAGGAAAAGCAGGCAATGTCGCCATGCGCCTTGCCGATCTTTTCCCAGCGCCCGTCCCAGAGGATTTCGCTTCCCGTCGCGCAGGCTGCATCCTCGATAACCGGTATCTGAAGGCGCTTGCCGATCTCCACGATCGGGCGGAGATCGCAAGGCATGCCGAGCTGATGCACGCAGAGAATTGCTTTGGTGCGCGGTGTGATTGCGGCTTCGATCAGGCTGGCGTCGATATTGTAACCATCCGCCTCGATGTCGACAAAAATAGGCACCCCATCGCAATACCGAATGGCATTCGCGGTTGCGATGAACGAATGGCTGACCGTGATGACTTCATCGCCGGCACTGATACCGACGGCCTTCAGGGCGAGATGCAGCGCAGTCGTGCAGTTGGAAACGGCGCAGGCATGCGCCGCACCGACAAAGGCGGCAAATTCGCTCTCGAAAGCAGCGACTTCCGGCCCCTGCGTCACCCATCCTGACAGAATAACGCGGCGCGCAGCCTCCGCCTCCTCCTCTCCAAGAACGGGTTTGGCGACCGGAATTGTAGACGGCGACGGGCTCATGCAGCTTGACCTCCTGCTGCGGCAGTCTTCAGCTGCCACCAGGCAACGAGGTCGCGAAGCCCTTGTTCCATCGATATTTCCGCTTTGAATCCAAGGAGTTTCTCGGCCTTGCTGATATCGGCAAGACGACGGGTCACGCCATTAACCGCACGAGCCTCTTTGTGCTGCGGTTCGAGTGATACCCCCATGATGCTGCTCAGCATCTGCGCGAGTTCAAGGAGGCTTATTTCCCTGCCGCTCGCGACATTGAACACTTCATCCGTAACATCGCTCTTCGCAGCCAGCAGGTTTGCCCGGGCGATGTCGCGTGCATCGACGAAGTCCATCGTCTGACTACCGTCTCCATGGACAACCGGCGGCATTCCGGCGGCCAGACGCTCCATCCAGCGGATCAGCACTTCGGTATAAGCGCCGTAAACGTCCATTCGCGGCCCGTAGACGTTGAAATAGCGAAGCGCCACATAACGCAGGCCGTACATGTCCGCGAAACTGCGAAGCAGCCCCTCGTTGAACGTCTTGGCCGCCCCGTAGATCGTCCTGTTATTGTAGGGATGATGCGCTTCGGTGGTCGGAAAGCTCTCGGCAAGCCCCAGCACAGAGGCAGAAGAGGCAGCAACGACCTTCGACACACCTGCCTTGACGGCGGCTTCAAGGACATTGAACGTGCCCTCGGCCAACACATCGAAGGCGAGCCGCGGATCTTCCGCGCATTGCGTAATGCGGATGGCCGCCTGATGAAAGACGATGTCGACGCCTTCGAAGGCTTTTGCCAGAAGCGCTCTGTCGCGGATATCTCCCTCGATGATGTTAACGGACCCACTGGCTATTGCCGTGCTGAGATTGTCCCGGCGTCCGCGCACGAAATTGTCGAGGATGATGATCTCACGCGGTTTTTCCAATGCGACGAGATCGGCAATATGAGACCCGATCAGGCCGGCTCCGCCGGTAATGAGCACCCGTTGATTTCTCACGATCTTCCTCCACGCGATATATCCAGCACAGGATCGGCTTCCGTGCGCCAGCGAATGAACTTCGCCGGCACACCGGCGACAACTGAAAACGGCTCGACATCGGAGACGACGACTGCGCCTGCTCCGACGATTGCCCCCTTCCCGATCGTCACGCCGGGAAGAATGGTCGCGTTCGTACCGATATCGGCCCATGCGCCGATGCGGACCGGCTTGATTTCGAGATCCGTGCGGATGATTGGCACGTCAACCGGCAGTGCCGTGTGGGTCGAGCCAAGTACTTTGGCGCCAGGCCCCCAGCCGACACAATCCTCAATGACCAGGTCACGCGCGTCGAAATAGGCCATCGGGCCAATCCAGACATTGTCGCCGATCACGCAAGTGCCGTCGAAGCGCCCCTGGATATAGGCCTGGGCACCGATGAACACGCCATTGCCGATTTCGAAGGTCTCCGGATGTTTGAAACCGGCACCACCTGCGACCTGCAGTCCAGTGCCGCAGCTGCGCGCAATCGCTTGCCAGATGGCTTTCCGCATCAGGGTGTCGACGACACCGTCACCGCTGGCGAAGCGACCGTAGAGCTCGATCAGGCCAGCGCGCCCGTATGATTGCCTGAGTTCTTCGGCTAACCCAGCCTGGTAGGCAGGGTCCGCCGGCCTTTCGTGGCGGCCATGGACCGCCTGCACGACCCTGGCCTCGCCTGCACGACTAGCTGACATAGGCGTACTCCAGCGCAGCGGCCACCTGATCGACGTGCCACGCAGGCATCTCGGGATAGATCGGCAGCGAGAGGACTTCCCGTGCCGCGGCTTCCGAGACCGGGAAATCACCGGCTTGGTAACCAAGGTCGGTATGGGCCTTCTGCAGATGAACGGGGATCGGATAGTGCAGCCCGGACTGAATGCCTTCTGCAGCGAGCACGCGCTGAAGCGCATCGCGATCACGGCTTCTGATGGCATAAACGTGGTAGACGTGGCGCCGCTCCGCGGCCTCGACAGGCGTCTTTAAATGCGCCGATCCTGCAAGCAGCGAGGAGTAGCGGCGACCATGCGTTCGACGCGCCTCGGTCCAGGCTTCGAGATGCCGGAGCTTGATACGCAGGATAGCGCCTTGAATGGCATCCATGCGATAATTGAAGCCCTTCAGCAGATGGTGATAGCGCTGCTCCTGACCCCAGTCACGCAGCATGCGCATCGTCTTGGCGTGATCGTCGCTGTTCGTGACGACGATACCTCCCTCGCCGCAGGCGCCAAGGTTTTTGCCCGGATAGAAGCTGAAGCAGCCGGATGTGCCGATGCTGCCGGCGCGCGCGCCCTTGTAGCAAGCTCCATGTGCCTGGCAGGCATCCTCGATGACCGGTATCCGGTAATGGTCGGCGATCGCCTTGATCGCGTCCATATCGGCCATCTGGCCATAGAGGTGGACGGGAATAATGGCCTTGGTCCGGGACGTAATCTTCGCCTCGAGCTCGGCCGCATCCATTGTGAGCGTCACGGGCTCGACATCGACGAAGACAGGTCGTGCACCTGTGTAGCAGATCGCCGACACCGTCGCGACAAAGGTGAATGGCACGGTGATGACTTCATCGCCAGGGCCGACACCCGCCGCAAGAAGGGACAGATGCAAAGCACTCGTCCCGGTATTGACGGCAATCGCATGCTTGACGTTGCAATAATCTGCGAATTCCTGCTCAAGACGGATGACCTCCTCGCCCAGTATGTATTGTCCCGAGGCCAGGACGCCGAGCACGGCGGCGTCGATTTCGCTCTTGATGGATTGATATTGTGCTTTGAGGTCCAGAAAGGGGATCATGCAATGCGCCTCGCCTCTTCGAGCTCGATGATACGGCCGCGCTGAGCGAGCGACCGACTTGCGGCTTCAAGAATGCGAACGACACGCAGGCCGGCATGGCCGTCCGTGATGGGCCGCGAATTCTGCTCGATGCACTCAACGAACTGATCCAGTTCGCGTTTCAATGCCTCGGTCATATCGAGCTTGGGCGCCCACATGTCACCACTGCGGTAGCCGACCATCATCTGATGCACCTTCTCGCCATAGGCCTGAGAATTCGGGTTCAGCGTGATGCCCTTGTCGTAGACTTTGATTTTTTCGCTGGGCTCCAGATCGTCGTAGACGACCATCTTGTTGCTGCCGCCGATCAGCGTGCGGCGCACCTTGACGGGTGCCAGCCAATTGACGTGGATGTGAGCGATGAGCTTGCTTTCGAAGAAGAGCGTCAGATAGGCGATGTTTTCCGGCTCGCCGAGTACATGGCTCATGCCCGTCGCTGAAACAGCCACCGGCCTTTCCTGCACAACATGGTCCAGGATCGAGAGATCGTGCACCGCGAGATCCCAGATGACGCTGACATCGTGCTGGAAAAGCCCCAGATTGACGCGAACCGAGTCGTAATAATACATGTCGCCCAAGCCGCTCTCGACCAGTTCGCGCATCTTGCGAACGGCACCTGTGTGGACGAAGGTATGATCGACCGCCAGCACGAGGCGTCGGCGTGTGGCCTCTTCGACCATCCGCGAGGCTTCCTCCGTCGTCGAAGCCATCGGCTTTTCGACGAAGACATGCTTTCCGGCCATCATAGCCTGCATTGCGAGCTTGAAATGGGTGAAGACCGGCGTCGCGATAGCGATGGCATCCACTCTCGGATCGCGCAGGACTTCCTCAAAATCATCAGTAATCGTCACTGCGGGGTAGCGGCTTTTGACAGCCGCCAACCGTTCGACATTGAGATCACAGACTGAAATGAGTTGCGCACCGGCCGCTTCCGAGATGTTGCGAACCAGGTTCGGGCCCCAATACCCATATCCAACAACAGCAATACCGATCATCGCATTCCTCCCGACGCTTGCATGTCAGCTGCCCGGTCATGAACGCGACCGGTAATCCTGGCCGGAACACCGGCGACAATGGCGCCCGCAGGCACATCTTTTGTTACAACTGCCCCGGCGCCGACCTGCGCGCCTTCTCCGATGGTTACGCCAGGCAGAATGGTCGCATTGCTGCCGATTGACGCGTGGCGCTTGACCAGCGTGGGGATAACAACCCAGTCTGCTTCGGTCTGCAGACTGCCATCCGCATTGACGGCGCGCGGGTACGTGTCATTGGTGAACATCACCCCGTGGCCGATAAAAACGCCGTCTTCCAGCGTCACGCCTTCGCAGATGAAGGAGTGGCTGGAGATTTTGCAGTCTTTTCCGACGAGGACGTTTTTCTGGATTTCGACGAAAGTGCCGACGCGCGTTCCCGCGCCGATCGTGCAGCCATAGAGGTTTACGAGATCTCGATGATGGATGACGCAGCTATCATCCAGCTTTACGTTTGATGCAATCATACGCATGCACCCCTTACTCTTCTACAAACCGGATTTCTAAATGAAACCGTCAACCATATGATTGCGCCCAAGGTTTCATTTCGAAAAAACAAATATTTCTTTCCATTCAAAGAGAATTGTTTTCGCCATCGGAGTAAAGAAACAAAACGTCTAAGCTTATTCACCTAAAGACGTATCTACCTATGACGATGTACGCCGAAGTTCATAGCCAACGATCAACATTGGTGATGGAGCAAGCGCGGACCGGCCCCGATCATGCGCCGGGGGTGAGCATTATTTTCATGCGTTTAGCAGTTCGTCCGTAACCGAGGAGCAACGTAATCAACCCCTCCGCGAATGACCTAGTATCGCATGAGTTTATACCAAGAATTAAGTCCTCTTTACACCTTACGATGGAACTAATCTGCTCCTTTAGCCTATATTAGCTAGTTTAAGATAAAAGGAACTGTGGTATCTAGTTCCTACTTTAGTGCTGCCAAACCCTCATATCTGAAGGGCTTGAGTGTTCGGTTGTTGTTGAGGCGTAGAGAAACTCGGCTGGGGAGGATGAAGCAGTGAATTCAGCGCTTGTACCAAATTTAGACCTTAGGCAGGAAAATGTAGCTCTTCCACTTAAGGTAGAGAATAGTTCTACTGGTTTGAGCTTACAGTCGAGGCCAAAGCACTCTTTGGTTATCCTCGACAACCGTGAACTTGATCGGCAATGCCTCGCGCAGTGCATGGCCGCCTACAAGACGGATTTACTTATACTGGCATTCGGAAGTGTCGAGGAGTGGAAGCAGAAATGCGACGAATATCCGCCGCTTTCGGCAATCCTCCTGAACATTGGCGGCAAGAAGATCGATGAGCCCTCTGTTTCGGGGCAGATCAGGAGCCTTGCTGCGGAATTCGGGGCGATACCAGTCATCATATTGGCTGACAGCGACGATTTCGGCCAAATCGTGAGGGCGATCGAATACGGGGCCAAGGGCTACATACCCGCTTCGGTAAGCATCAGCGTCTGCATGGAGCTGATCGCACTGTCGGTAGCGGGCGGCGTTTTTGTGCCTGCAAGCACGCTATTCGCCATGCGTCACCTGCTGGAGTCCAGCAATACGACCGCTCGTCCGCTGGCCGGGATCTTCACGGATCGTCAAGCCGAAGTCGTAGAGGCACTTCGGCGCGGAAAGGCGAACAAGATCATCGCCTATGAGCTCAATCTGCGAGAAAGCACCGTCAAGGTACATGTTCGCAATATCATGAAAAAGGTCAAAGCAACGAACAGAACGGAAGTTGTGTTCAAGCTAAATGATCTGTTTCAGGGTGGTATTTCCGGCTTCAGCGCAAATAAGACGCTGTGCTGACACCGTCGTCCGATCAGAGCTTTTCACATGCCGCAAGCACGTTCTTGCTCTAACTTATCCCGGTGGCGCAGACCAAAAGGCCACCGGGTTCTGTTTAAGCTGCGGCACCTCGGACCCGCTGTCGCTTACCCGAATATCTGACGTCGCCATAGCGCGTTCGAAACTGTCGAAGATCTCCGATTCTGCCTTACATCCGCGTTTTGGCGTGGGCAGCGATCAAGCGCTCAACCATCGGCTATTGTTTCCGTGCCCTGCGGATGAACCAGATGAACCCCACTCATCCTGCAACTCGTCGCCCAATAGAATTCAAGGCACACCAGTATTTGGGCCCAATGGTTTGCTTGCAGACCAACTTCATCCAGGGCAATGAATTTCGCACTTCGGGGGAAACCTCCAGAGCGAAGCGCTGAATAGCCACGGCTGTGGCAACATCGAAATTATTGAACGCCATGCCGGCCAGTCGAAGCGCCTCTTTCCCGAGATCTCTGGCAAGAAAGCGTCTTAGTTTCTCATCTTTCTTGAGGCTATCTGCGCCCTGGCGAAACAGAATATCGAAAGCCTGTTTTCTTTGTCGAAGGTCGGGAAGAATACTTTGTCCATAGTATTGCAGCGACATATTCGAAGCATGTCTGCGGTATACTGCTTGATCTTCGTTGATGTAGCCCACTCCGGCATGCGATGCGAGCCGCAGCCACATCTCCATATCGCCGGCATGGGGCAGTTCCTTATGGTAGCCGCCGACCTGCTTTTGCAGCGTCGTTCTCACGACGGCCGTCGGCGTCGGAACCAGGTTGCTTGCTCCGCTCAACCGCATGAACTGCGGACCGGACAAGACCCGTATGGCGGGCACATTATTGTCTCCGAGAGGATCGACCCGCTTGGTTATGATGCCATCTGACTCAGCGATGAGTGCGTTCCCGAACGTGAAACCTACATCCGGATGATTGTGCATAAGCTCCGCGGCGCGGCCCAACGCGCCCGGCAAAAGATAATCATCTGCGGAAAGAAGCAGGAATAAGTCGCCGCCGGCCCACTCGATCCCCTCATTATAGGTGGCAATGTGGCGCTTGTTTACCGTGTGCCGCCTATAGGCCACCCGTTTGTCCCGGGATGCCAAGGCCATTCCGACTTCCGGCGTGTTGTCTGGCGAGGCGTCATCCAGAATTAGGACGCGCACATCGACATTGGCTTGCGAAAGAACGCTTTCAACACATTCCTGCAGGAAATGAGCGTAGTTGTAACACGGAATTACGACATCAACACGTTGCAAACTTATTCCTCCGCAGGCAATCGTTTCGTTCGGGCCATTTCATGACACCCTGAATTCGGCTTGCTTTCGCTCTTATGTGTTCTTCACTCCCCGTTTCACTCGCGTCAACGTTGAAGCGTGCGCCCGTATCGCCGACTTCGTGCAAGACCATGCAGCTCTCAAGAAGGCGGATCGGGCAAGCAGCCGGGAGCCTGCACGCTTCAAGCCGCTCTGAACGCGCTCCCGACGCGTGAGCGCAAAACGGGTCCGGGATCGAAACGTATCGTAAAATGCGACATTCGGGCTCAAGCTTCCTGATTTCCAGGGCTTCACATTGGTCACGAAATGAACGATCGCGGGCTTATGCTCGAGAGTGATACGAGCAAGCGCCTGCGTAGGCTCGAACTGAAAATTCCAGGCGCGGTCCAGGACTTTCCACTTTCCGTCGCAGGCGACGTTAAGAGCGTCCTGATCAGAATATTCAGTGGTCGGAAAGCGATCGAGATAGTCCAAAGACCGTTCCGATATTCGCTCGGTTCGCCATCTTGCAAGGTCGATAAGAAGAATGCCGGCGTTGAAGTAGCGCTCGAACTCGAGCGCCGCCTGTAGCACCCCGGCCGCTGCTCACCACATTGTCCAGCCAGTAATCCGGTACGGCCCCGATCACTGCCTCGCCCAGATCGATATTCCACAACTGTTCGAGCGCCGTCAGCACGAGGATGTCACCATCCAGATACAGAGCCCGGTTGCAAGTCTCCGGGAGGAACTGCGGCAGAAGGATCCTTGCGAAGGTCATCTTCGAGACGCCGGGGCGAGTGGAAAATCCGCTCGCGAAGGACAAGGTACCGATGGGATGCCACTGGATGACGGCAGAGTTTGCGGGCAGAGAATCAAAGATCCGTCGCTTGGTTTCTTCGCTTATTCCTTCATGAATGACATGGATATCCAGGGGCCATGCGCTTCTGTTGTTCTCGGCGACCGATCTAAGGGCGGTCGCCAAGGGAACGGCGTAGGCCGCATCGACCGCAAAGACGATAGGCCCCAACCGTTGTTTTGCGCCCACAGGGGCTGCTCCTGTTGGTATGCTATGCACATTCATGTTTCCGGCACCATCCCATCGAAAGAAAACGAGCTTCGCCTTATGATCGACGCTGCTGTTCACGTCCCGATCGATACGGCTTCCTGAACAGGAAGGCCGACGGCCGGGGTAGGCAGATGGGTGTAAGCCGGTTGCGGGGACTGGACGCCAGGCATGCTCCTGGTTCCGCCAGAAAGCTTCCACTCGAAATAGGCGATCGTCTTCTCAAGCCCCTCACGCAGGTTCACCGTCGGCTGCCAGCCCAGGTCCTGTTTTGCGCGGCTGATGTCCGGCTTGCGCTGCGTCGGATCGTCGACCGGCAGAGGCTTGTAAACGATGCTTGATTTCGAGCCCGTCATTTCGATGACCATTTCGGCCAGTTCCCGGACCTGGAATTCTCCCGGATTGCCCAGATTGATCGGGCCTGTGACACCGGCCGGCGCGCCCATCAGGCGGATGAAGCCCTCGATCAGATCGTCCACATAGCAGAACGAACGCGTTTGCGTGCCGTTGCCGAAGATGGTGATCGGTTCGTTTTGAAGCGCCTGAACAATGAAATTGGAGACAACACGGCCGTCATTGGTCTGCATGCGCGGCCCGTAGGTATTGAAGATCCGCGCCACCCGGATTTCCACGCCATACTGACGATGGTAGTCGAAGAACAATGTTTCGGCGCACCGCTTGCCTTCGTCATAACATGCCCGCGGCCCTATGGGATTGACGCTGCCTCGATATTCCTCGGGCTGAGGATGGACTGCCGGATCACCATAGACTTCGCTCGTGGAGGCCTGAAAGATCTTCGCCTTGGTGCGTTTGGCAAGGCCAAGCATATTGATTGCCCCGTGTACATTGGTTTTGACCGTCTGAACGGGATCAAACTGATAATGGACCGGAGATGCCGGACAGGCGAGGTTATAGATCTCGTCGACCTCCACATAAAGCGGGAAGGTAATGTCGTGGCGAAGGATCTCGAAGCGTGGGTCGTCGAGAAGATGCAGCACGTTGTCGCGCGAGCCGGTGTAGTAATTGTCCACGGCGAGAACATCATTGCCTTCTCGCAAGAGCCTTTCGCACAGAAATGATCCCAGAAAGCCGGTGCCGCCGGTTACCATAATTCGCTTTTGTCCGTGCATTGGTGTGCTCCGTTGTTGATGGTTGCCCCGTAGAAACGAGGATGGTTAGTAGGCTCCCCTGCGCTTGAAGACCGCAGGAATTGTGCTGAGAAGAATTTGGCAGTCGAACCACAGGGACCGGTTGTCGATGTAGAACTCGTCGAGTTGCTGCTGCAGCTCGATATCCGCATTGCTTCGTTCGGATATCTGCCAAAGGCCTGTGAGCCCCGGCGTTACGGAACGGCGTTTGTTTCGAAATTCGCCGTCCATAGCCAGGAGGTGATATTCCGGAAACGGACGCGGTCCGACGATGGCCATCTCGCCTGCAATGATGTTCGCCAATTGCGGGAGCTCGTCGAAGCTTGAAGAGCGCAGGAGATGTCCGATAACCGGCAGGACGCGCGGATCGTCCTTGAGCTTGAAGTGGGCCAACCACTCGGCCCGCATGGTGGGGTTCTCTCGGAACAATGCCTCGAGGCGCTGTTCGGCATCTCTGTACATCGTCCTCAATTTCAGGACGTGCACCGGCTTGCCAGACAGTCCCTCCCTGGCATGTCGGAAGAAGACGGGTCCGGGATCGATGGCGTAGATTGCGGCGGCCGCAATCGCGATGAAGGGCGCAACCACGATTGCTGCAGGGACGGCGATTGCGAGATCGAGGATCCGGCGAACCAGATCCGTGTTGACCGAACTCCCACCGGTGGTGAGGCGAATACCGATCTCTCCGCCGACATCCGCAGGTCGCAAGCCGCTGACCTTGAGGCTCGGCGTATCGGACAGGAGAATGACTTCGGCGAACTTCCCGCGCATCGCCGCCAGGTCGGGTACAAGCGCGCCCGCGTCACCCGCAATTAGGGCAATGGATGGCCCGCCATCGGGCGATGCTTCCGGCGTCTCAGGGGAAAAGGGCTCCGGCCTGATGCCATACTGCCAATGGTCCTTGAAATGCGCCATGAGCGTGGGGAGAAGATTGCGGCCCCCTATGATCACCGCGCGCTCCCCCCAGATTCCAAGTCTCCAGCACAGGCCTCGTGCGAACCAATGCATGAATGGCTGAACGATCAGCCCGAGGCCGAGGAAGCCAATGATGGCAAGCAGCAGCCGTTCCCCTTCCGGTAGGATGATTGCTCCGAATGCCGCCAGGACAGCCACCTTGACGGCAGCCATCGTGCGCCGCCGCAGATGTTCGTGGTCGTGCAGCCGATATCCGGGATAGAGGCCGGCCGATGCATAAAGGACGATCGCAGCCAGCGCTGCGAGGGTGAAAGCACGCTCCAAAACCGTGCTCTCCGAACCACTGGGAAGAAAGGACAGGAGAGTAAAATAGGCAACCAGATAGCTTGCAATGTCGCCGGCAACCAGGAATGACGACGTTGCGAGCCGCGGAAGCCGGCGCCGCAGTGCGATCGGCATATTCAGCCCTGACTGCCCCAAGGGATCGGCAGACCTGGCTGCTATCGGTGGCACGGAACCTGCCGGAATTGCCCGCGACGCCATGTCATTTGTGGCGGATGTCTTCGACGGACCCGATGTTATCGCTGACGGCGCAAATGAGGACATGATGCTTTTACTCCTCTACGGCCTTTGTCCCGACGTACCCAATCCAGAAACGGCGTCTTCGATCGGAAACTTCCGAAGGCCCAGTCTCTGGAAGGCAGTCAGTGAGATGAAGGTCGGCACGACGAGCGCATAGCGCCGCCACAGCCGTCGCGGCTCGCATAAAAGACGAAACACCCATTCGAAGCCGCTTCTTTGAATGATCCTTGGAGCTTGGCGCTTGAGGCCGGCGTGGAAATCGAAGGCAGCGCCGACACCGATGAGCATCGGTGCCTCCAGACGGTCGCGCATGCGCGCCATCCAGAGCTCCTGCTTGGGAGTGCTCAACCCGACCCAGATAATATCGGCACCCGACCGATTGAGCCGGTCGGCAATATCTGTTTCCTCCTGCACCGACAGTTGGCGGAACGGCGGCGCATAGGAGCCAACGATCCGTGCTTGCGGAAATTTTGCCAGAAGGCGCGCTTGCAGTTGCTCGAGCGTTTCGGCTGTCGCGCCGTAAAGGAAGTGCCGCAAGCCTTTGGAGCTGCCGGCATTGAAAACGGATAACATGAGATCAGGCCCGTAGACCCTGTCGCTTTCCACATGACCAGCGTGTTTCAGTGCCCATACCAACGGCATGCCGTCGGGGGTTACGAGGAACGCCCGGTTATGGATGGACCGAAGCTCGGGATCTTTTTGACACCGCACGATACCGTGTGCGTCGCGAACGCACACATATTCTTTCCTGCCGTCTTCAATCACCTTTTCAATAAGTCCGGTCGCGCTTTTGAGATTGACTGCGGAAACTCGAACACCAAGGACATTCGTCCACTTCAGGGAATCCTTTGGACCAAGGACTGAAGTTTGGTTTCTGTCTGCTGGTGAATTTCTCATGACCTACGCTTTTGCCAACTGAAACTGTAGCTAGAATATGCTGGCAAGCCTGTTGCCTCCATACTTTCAGCTGCAGCTATTGGACGTAGAAAGACTTCACATTTCTGCGTTCTGTATAGAATGAAATACAATATTCGAAGTAAGGCAGCATCCCCGGGGTATGCCTGATTGCTCTTTTTGATAAGCGTTACCCCAAAATAGCGGTTTGACCTTCGCGCAGTCGCAGAAGACAGTCACTTTAGCGCGACCAAAGCTGGGGAGGTTTGAGCGCAACAAAGCCGGGGAGAGAGACTATGGTGAATTCAACAGGGGTGAATTCAATAGACGAATTGCGGGTGCCGGCCAGAGAGCCTTCAAAGGCGCCGAGCATGACCAACCAGCTGCAGAACGATTTGACCTCTGATGGCTATATCGTCATCAGGGATGTCCTGACGCCTGAGCAGGTGGAAAGATTACGGCGGGCTGCCAAACAATATCTGAGGTCCGGCGGCAAGTATTTGTACGGCGGCAAATTCCAGCTTCACGCCATGTATGTCGTAGACGAAGTCGCCAAGTTTATGACTGCCGATACGATCCTCAATCGCCTCAAGGAAATTACGCAACCGCTCGATGTCGTTCTTACAGGCGAATGCGATCTCATGATCAACACGACATCGTCGTGGCATAATGACGTCCCTCACCATCCTCGCTGCGTTGATGGAAGTATTTTCTCGGACGAGAGCTTCAGGGTCTACAAGATCGCATTCTACCTGCAGGACCAGGACGAGAACTCGAAAGCCACATTGAAGGTGCGACCGAGATCCCATCTCAAGGGGTTGGTCCAAAGCCTGCCAGCGAAAGGCCTTGGGATACGGGCGGGCGATGCAATCATCTTCGACGTGCGTATCGAACACGCCGGGCAGATGCCGACACTGGTTGACAGGAGCCTGCGCAAATTCTTCGAGCGGATCGGGCCACTGCTTCGCCTGGACGTTCAGAAGGCATTCACCGTGACTCGATCGATCATTCGACGGCTCGGCAGAACGCCTGACCGCGTCGCGGTTTTCATGACATTCGGTCCGTCGGATGCAGAGACCTACTCCTATGCCGAGGAAGGCCGCCATCGCCATCCCGGCGTTCGGGGAACGCTCAGTGCGGACGTGCTGACACAGCTCGCCGTCAACAACATTGTTCCACCGATTATCGGGGCGCCTGCCTAACCACATCAGGCCTTCAGGCACCGATCTCAATGCGCACAATCGTACAGGCCATGACTGCGCACCATCGAAAATGGTGCGCAGGACCATGTTGGTCGCGCGGTGAGCCGCCGGCGGTGCCGAACAGTGCGGCACTCTCGATCAGCTTGACTGCGATCCTGATACCGTCGCCGCCGACAACATAGGTCGGCGATATCAAAACAGCCTCACAACAATCCGACCGCATCCGCAACGAACTATCCCCCATGGCGGCGGCATCTACGTCTAAAGCATGCAGCCATTATCCAGGGACCAGGTTGTACTTACGTCCTCCGCGGTTCTCTCCCCCAAAGGGGGGCGGCCAGGGGTTAGGGGATTGCCAATAAGAGCAGATGTTGCGTGTGTCCATTAACCGGTAGCTTGGAAAGGAATGCATAGCGCAAAGGACATGGCTGGGCAGTAGCTTCTGATGACGTAAGGCGATGGTTCCGGCGCAGGCTGATTGTTCGTAGTTGATGCTTAGAGGGTTGGGATTCCTATGGTTTCGCGTTCTGGTCCTAGTTCTGCACATTACATAATGGAAGCGTCACTCGTTCCGGCATTTTTGGCGGCGACCTCTCCAGTTCCATGCGAGATCCCGGCCAAGCAAAGGGATGCCCTGGATGTCGCCATCATGGAGGTCTCGACGGACACGATCATGATCATGTTGCTGCACCACAGTGCAGCGCAGCAAGCCGCTTGAGAGGGTGTCATGGAGCGGCAGGGCATCAGCGTTCTTATCAACAATTACAATTACGGTCGCTTCGTCGGACATGCGATCGACAGCGTCTTGAACCAGGAGGTTGCTGACGTCGAGATAATCGTCGTCGACGATGGGTCCAGCGACGAGTCGCGCTCCGTTCTGGAAGCCTATGACAGCCGGGTGAAGGTGATCTTTCAGGAGAACTCGGGACAGGCGGCCGCGATCAACGCCGCCGTGAAGTTCAGCTGCGGCGGCATCCTCTGTTTTCTAGACGCCGATGATTGGTGGGCGCCGGGCAAGCTATCGGCGACGGCAGCGGCTTTTCGCTCGCATCCCGAAGTATCGCTTGTCTACCACCGACTTCAGCCAACTTTGATTGATGGCTCGCCGACCCTCAAGCCGATCCCCCGGACCCTGTGTTCGGGAGACCTGTCGCCGCAGTTGACCAAATCGGCCGGCTGGTGGCCCTTCCCGATGACATCGGCCATTTCCGTACGGCGCAGCGCGTGGGATGCCGCAGGGCCTATTCCCGAACAGTTCCGCATATCCGCCGACGCATGGCTTACGGGGATCTATCCATTTCTTGGCGACGTTGCCGCCTTGCCGGACTCACTTGGATTCTACCGAATTCATAACAACAACTGGTACCGGCCAATCGATGATGTCTGCATGCTGAAAAGGCGAATGGCGCACTGGCAGCGTAGTGTTGAAGCGACGAACCGGTTTCTCTCATTCCACGATTTACCGGGAAGGCTCAGTCTCTCAGATCACTATCCCTTTCAGATGGCTGCAGCAGAGCTCGATGGCGTTAATGCGCGCACCCGGCTCAAGCTTGTTGTCGAAGGGCTGCTATTCGCCGGAGAACCAAACCTGCTGCGGCGGACGCGCGACGCGTTGCGTAGCGCCTACCATCTCCCACGCTCCAGTCGGGACGTGGGCTTGTCGGAGGCAGCGAAATGAAGGCGCTGCTGCTGGTTTCTGAACTGGAAGACTACACCATTTCCTTCGCGAGCGGCGTTGCCCAACACATGCCGGTTGTCCTTGGCGTCCCGCGCCGGCGCTACGCGCATCTTGCTTCCTGGTTTGATCCGGCCGTCGATCTTCACCTTCTGGACTGGCCGCGGCACCGCTCGCTTGCCAATCCCTGGTTCCTGCATCAGCTCACGCGTCTCATCCGGCACGAGCAGCCGAATATCATTCATCTCTTGAGCAATTCCACGCTATGGCTGAACTTTGCCGCGCCGTTCTGGCGCCCGATCCCGCTCGTGACCACCGTCCACGATGTGGAGGTGCATCCCGGCGATTCCGATACGCGCACGCTGCCTGGCTGGGCTCCGGAATTGATGGTGAGGCAGTCAGGGCATGTCGTCGTGCATGGCGAGGGGCTGAAGCGGATGGTCCTCGATCGATATTCAAAGTCCCCGGACTGCGTCCATGTCCTGTCGCATCCTGCCATCCATCGCTATGCGGAACTCGCGCGGCGGCAGAACATGGCGCGGCGTGCCGCCGATGGAACTGTGCGCGTCCTGCTCTTTGGACGGATTTTCGCTTACAAGGGCCTGGAATATCTGATCCGTGCCGAGGCGATGCTCAAGGATGCGTTCCCCAATCTGCACATTACGGTCGCAGGCCGCGGCGACGATCCCTGGGTCTTCAAGTCACTGATGGGAGAGGCCGGCCGCTACGATATTCGCAACCGTTTTATCGAAGACGAGGAGGTCGCCCAGCTTTTCCTCGACGCCGATATAGTCGTCCTTCCCTACACGGAAGCATCCCAAAGCGGCGTGCTCAACCTTGCTGCGGCGTTCGGCAAACCCGTTATCGTGACCGATGTGGGCGAATTGCGAGCGACCGTTGAGCCCAACGGGTTGGGAATGGTGGTCCCGCCAGGCAATGCAGAAGAGCTGGCAAAAGCCATCCGGATATTGGCTGACAATAGCGAGCTTAGAAACAATCTCGGCGCCAACGCGCTCGAATGGGCCACAGGACCGAATTCGCCCGAACAGGTGGGCGCCCGGGCCGCAGCCGTTTATCGCGAGGTGGTCGGATCATGCTGATGAAGGTACGCACCGATGGCCATCAGATGGCGATGCGGAACACCGCAAGCGTCCGCCACTATGTTCCTGGTGGCTGCGAGAACGGCGGCGGCATCGGCAGGCTGGTCGGTTATATAACCAGCACGGCGAAAGAAGGTGGGGCAGAACATGCCGTCACCGATACAAGAGGGCCTCGATGGTCCGCGGCGACGTCGTCACTGCGTCTGCTGGGCGCCATCCTGACGATGGCAAAGGATCGAATTGTCGATCCGACACGCATTCACCATATCCATATCGCGGGCCGCGGCAGCACCTCCCGAAAACTGATCCTGACCGAGGCTGCCCATTTGCTGGGGTGCTTTCACATATTGCACCTGCACGACTACGACTATGCCAGCGACTTTGCTGCACGCTCGCCGCGTCAGCAATCGCTGATACGCCGGATGTTTCAGCGTGCCGATTGCGTCGTGGCGCTGGGCCAACGGGATCGCATGATACTCGCGACACTTATGGGCGTAGACGAGCACCGCCTGGTGATCGCTCACAATTGCGTGCCCGATCCCGGCGTGCACAATGTCTGTGCCGGCGAACCGCCGTTGATCGTTTTCCTCGGTCGGCTGAGCGAACGCAAAGGCGTTCCGGAACTTCTGCTCGCCCTCAGCCATCCGGTCATGAAAGAGCTTCGGTGGCGCGCGGTGCTGGCAGGCGATGGGCCCGTAGAGGATTATCGCCGCCAGGCTGCAGACATGGGCCTTTCAGGTCTGGTGGAAATGCCAGGATGGCTTGGCGCCGACGAGACGCGCGCGCTGTGTGCCCGTGCCGATATCCTGGTCTTGCCATCGCATGCCGAAGGCCTGGCAATGGCGGTGCTCGAAGGACTTTCACACGGACTTGCTGTTGTCACCACCCGTGTTGGAGCGCACGACGAGGTCATCTCCGACGGCGAAACCGGTGTCTTCGTCCCAGTCGGAGACAACGATGCCTTGGCCGCGGCCCTGGCGAAACTGGTTACGGATCCAGACGTCCGCAGCCGCCTGTCGGCCAAGGCGCGCGCCCATTATCTCAACCATTTCAGCATGAAGGCATATATGCGGTCGATGGAAAAACTCTACGAAACCATCTCCGCGCAACCTCAAGCAAGGGTTAGCGCACAATGACAATTTCAACTTTTCCGCCAGACCGCAACGTTCCGCTGCCGGCGGTGCATTATGAACCCCGGTTTCAGACGGAGATGAAATCGGAGGAGTTTGATCTGACGTCTGGTTTACGTTTGCTCCGTCGCAGGATGGTGATGATCGCGGCTCTGATGGTGGTGCTGATGGCGGCTTTCATCGTGCTGATATCAGGGTTGAAGCCGAGCTATCATGCCGGGTCCCGGCTAATGATCCACAAGCCCCTGGCGACCGCGCTGAGCACCGGCGATGCCGGCAACAATGCGCCGCTGAACGTCACCTCCGAGACCGAGCGGCTTCTGTCCAGAAGCGTGGCGGAGCGGGTCATTCGCGACTTGCGGCTCGACGAGCGGCCGGAGTTCAACCCGGCCCTGCGCCAGGCCTCTATCGTCGATGAGATCAGGGCAACGTTGCGCGGCCTGGTGAGCAGCGATAAGCCGTCGCAGCCGGCAGGCGGCAGTCTCGAACCGATCATCCAGGCCTATTACAAGGCGCTGAGCGTATGGCGTGACGGCCAGAGCGACGTCGTCCAGATCGGCTTTACGGCCGGCGATGCCGAACTGGCAGCCGCCGTCCCGAACCGGCTCATCAGCATCTATCTCGAAGAACGCAAGGACAGTATCCGCGGCAGCCTCGACACGGCGGAAGCATGGATCGGCCAGCGCATCGGCGAACAGCAGGATCGCACCAGGGCAGCCCGCGATGCTGCCGACGCCTATCAGGAAACGATGGGCGTCGTTCAAAATGACGATGATCAGAGCGAACAGATCAAGGCGATCGTCGAGCTCAGCGACCGGCAGACGAAGATCGGACAAAGCCGCGCCGACATCAAGGATACGATTGCCGCACTGGAAGCAGCCCACGACCCTTCGCTTGCCGCTCAGAACAAATCCATTCCCGACAGCATCGGCGTGATGCAAGGCGATCTGCGCACCCAGCAACAGGATCTAGCGCGCCTTCTCGACATCTATGGCAACGATGCTCCCGCCGTGGTCGACCTGCGGGCAAAGATCGACAAGTCCCGCGCCGATCTCGGCACTGCGGTCGACCGGTACCTGCAGTCTATGCGCGCCAAGCTGACCGCCCTTGATGACGAGGATCGCACAGTCCGATCGGCACTGACGGCCGCCTATGAGCAACGGTCCCGCTCTTCGCTGGCGCAGACCGAACTGGTGCGGCTGCAGCGCGTTGCCGACAAGGAACAGGCGGCCCTGGACAAGCTCGAGGAGCAGCGCCGCAGCCTGGTCGGACAGGCCATGCTGCCGGGCGCCGAACTGGAGGTTCTCTCACCGGCTGCAGTCCCGCTCGTGCCGCAGGGACGCAGCCGGCTGTTCTATCTGATCGGCGCCTTCTTCGCATCGATCTCAGTTGCGGTGACGGCCGCCTTCGTGGTCGAGATGATGGACAGGACGGTGCGCAGCTTCGACCAGATCACCACAATGGCGCGCATCGTGCCGGCCGGCTTCGTCCCGCATTTGCGACGTAAAGACCGGAGAGATCCGTCGAGGCTGTTCGGGCAAACGCAGATCGGCATGTTCGACGAAGCGATCCGCACCGTGATGATCTCGCTCAAGCAGGCCAATGGCGGAAAGCTGCCGAACAGCATTGCCGTGACCTCGGCCCACAGCGGCGAAGGCAAGTCGCTGGTGGCCGGATCGCTGGCAATCGAACTGGCCGCCAACGGAACGCCGGTGCTGCTTGTCGACAGCGACATCCGGCGCGGACATCTCGACACGCTGTTCAGGTCCGGCCTGCAACAGGGGCTGAATGAGTTCCTGAGCGGGCAGGCAAGTCTTGAGGACGTCGTCTATCACCATCCGAGCGGCATCGACTTCATCCCGACCGGCAATCCCCGTCTGCAGCGGCGCGTGCGTTTGACCGACGTGGCCGAGATCATCGAGATGGCCCGCGCCAGGGGCCAGATCGTCATCTTCGACAGCGCGCCCGTGCTCGCCTCGGCCGATACGATGCATCTGACGGCGCTCACCGAGCGAACGCTGATGGTCGTACAATGGGCAAAGACCAGCCGACGGGCCGCCGAATTCTGCCTGCAGCAGCTCAGAAGCGCCCGCAATGCCGACATCGTCGTCGCCATCAACAATGTCAAACCCAAACGCCACGCCAAATATAACTTCCGTGACTCCGAATTATACGCAAGGTCGTTGATGAAATACCACGATTTTAAAGTGTAAAACTGAGCATTACGAAGAGTTTAATAGCCTTGAGCGATCCACCGCCGCCTTGGGCAGTAGGTGAACGCCATCAATCATCAAAGCCCATACCCGGGGATCAGCAGACTACACGGACAAGAGAAGAGTGATGACGGACTATTATGTTGCCACTGACGGAAGCGACATCGCCAAAGGCAGCTTGTCTGCACCATGGAAGACGATCGGCCGCGCCATGCAGGCGCAACTCAAGCCCGGCGATCAGGTGGTGATAAAGTCAGGAACGTACCATGAGCAGATCGTGGTGACGAAGGATGGTGCGGCGGATAATTACGTCACCATCCGCTCCGAATTGCCGGGCGACGCTTTACTCAGACCACCTTCTTCGGACACCTACAGCACGCTGAATGTGCGGGCGAACTACGTCAAGATCGAGGGTTTCGACGTCGTTGGCGGCGGGGGACATGCGATCGATATTGAAGGATCGCACCATGTCACGATCAAGGACAACATCGCCCATGACAGCGGCGGCTCGGGTATTTCCAGCGCCAAATCGGATTGGCTAACTATCGAAGACAACCGGGTCTACGGCAACGCCGCGACGAACGGCTATCAGTGCAGCGGCATCTCGCTCTGGCAGAACATGGATCTCGCCGCAGGCAATGCCGAATTCCGCAACATCATCAGGAACAACATAAGCTACAACAACGTGCAAGGACCTGCCATCAACTGGGAACATACGGATGGAAACGGTATCATCATCGACGGCTTTCAAGACACGAAATACCGCTACGGCACTCTGATCGAGGGCAATGTCTCCTACGGCAATGGTGGCAAGGGCATCCACGTCTTCCTGAGCGACTTCGTCACGGTGCGCAACAATACCGTGTGGCACAACAACCATGACAATGCCAACAAGGGAAGCTGGCGGGGCGAGTTGAGCAACGCCATGGGTAGCTACAATACCTGGGTGAACAACGTCGCAGTGGCGGATCCGCGAACGGACTCCAGAAACCGCGCCATCAACGATGTCAGCACTAACGGCTACGTGAACAAGGATGTGAAGTGGTACAACAATATCACCTTCAATGGCACTCCGCGCGAGGCATCGGTGCTTTCGGACGGCCAAATGCCGGACGCCGCCAACGGGAACCTGCTTGGGCTTGATCCGCTGCTTTCGAATCCGGCCACGGGAGATTTCCACCTGAAGCCGGGTTCGCCGGCCATCAATGCCGGAACGTCCGCCTTCGGGCTCGGATCTGTCGACATGGACGGGCAGGCCCGCGTGAACGGCAAGGTCGACATCGGAGCGGATGAGGCCACCTACAGTGCGGACACGCCGCCGAATGCTCAGGACGTTTCTGGCTCGGCACCGCGATGAATACAGTCTCCGAGAACATTTTCGCCAACGGCGACTAGATCATACCGAGCTCAGTGGCGATGATCGCAACAGCTCGACGCGCAATAAGGGCGCTTAGCCGCAAGGCAATGAACCCGTCGATGGCGCGCGTCGCCAGATCTGGAAAGCCTGAAAGGTTTCAGTGATTTGAAAATGCTGGTCGGACAGGAACGTGGCCAGCACCCCTTCTGGATCGTAGATATCAGGCTTGCTGGTGACGACGACGGTCGGAGCTCCCAGTGCGGAAGCAAAACCTGGCCGCGGCTCAGAGACATTGAGCGCGCTGCCGCACGCCTGGCCCAACGGCACATGGTAAACGAGGGCGCCAAGTGCGTCGGCGCTCCACCAGACGCGATCACCCTCAGCGAGGGCTGAACGTACAACGGCAGCCGCAGAGCGATAGTCGTCCTTCGCGTGACGAGACGCGAATCTGATGCTTGCGCCGGAGGCCAATCCCATCACCAGAAAACCAAGCACCGCGAGCTTGCCTACAGGCTGACGCCAGAGCAGCGTCACGCCTGCCGCCTGCAGCGCCAAGACGACCGCGATTGCGGGCGCGAGATGGCGACCGACGACGCGCCAGTGCAGAATATATCCGGCAATCAGGATCAGTGCAGCTGCCACCGTGAACGCGACCGCACAGGCCGCCAGCGTGCGAGGCGGAATATTGCGGATGGCATGGATCATGCCGGCCAGTGTCACCGCCGCGACCAGGATGGCATAGCTCGCCAATGCAACCAGGTAGGAGGAGACGACCGCCCCCTCCCCGGCGCGCAGATCCGTGCGGCCCGGCCCGAGGCCTGCAAAACCCAGCAGCTCGTAGGCCGAGAAAACCAGAGTCCGCGCGTCGGTCGTCGCCACTTTGGTGCCGCCCGCCCCTCCAAGCACCGTCCAGAGATAGTAGAGCCCGAGCGGCGCCAGCACGACCACGAGCAGAACCGACGGCCCGATGATGTGGCTGATAGCAAGCCGGCGAACGTGCCAGGGTACGGCACAAGCCGCGGCGGCAACGGCGGATGCAGCCCATATCGCGCCGAGCAAGCTGCTTCCGGCAAGAGCAATAAGCCCGAACGCAAGCAGCCAAACTTGGTAGGGCCGAAGGAGCGGACCTTCTGCGCCGCGATCGCTCGCGGCAACGACCGCGCGTTCGAGCAGGCCGAAGACCATCAGGCTCGCCCCGATCTGCATGCCATAGGGCCGCGCCTCATCTATATAGTACCATAGAAACGCGCTGGTCCCCGCCACCAGAAGCCGATCAACCCGGCCGTTGGCGAAGATGTAGAGGCCCGGAACAAGCCAGAGCAGGTTCATCACCCTCAGCGCGACCTCGCCGTCGCCTGCAACCTTCTCCCAGGCCCAGATCGCCACGAGGAAAAACGGCATCTGCGCATCGGAGCCAGTCTCCGCGACCATACGGGCCAGAAGCGCCCCGAAGTGCGGCTCCGCTGCACGCCACGCCGTATTGGCCTCGTCTATCCAGTAGCTCTGTCCGCTGATCGCCGTGCAGAGCGCCACCAAAGTGGCGACCATGGCGAACCACAGAGTGACGTGCCGCGACAATGGGCGCAAAAATGATCTTGATTTATTGACCGGGTTCGATGGCCCCGCGATCTCCGCGCCCAGCGCCAGATTGAGGTCAGATATGCCCATCCACGTACAAGTCTCCAAACCGTGTCCAGCGCGCCGCCGGTAATACATCTATCCCGGCTTCGATCAGCGCTAAGACTAACGCGTTCTTCGTTCGAGCAACAATCAGCACAAAGTGGTACGCGTACGTCTTATGGCTCGCTTTCTACCAGCCGGCATAAAGAATAAAGTTCGTTTTCTACAGAGGTTTGCGTGTCATCACAGACGGAGATTCCGAGAGAAGTTCGATGAGCCTCGGAGCTTGCCAGTTCGGCAAGCTGGATGGAGCCGGGAATGGTCAAGAGTAAGATTAGTGTAAAGAGTAATCGGATCGAGCGGTTTCCTCAAAAGACCTATGGGTGGCCCCGCTGCCTTGGCAGAGCCTTTTATCGGGCCCGATCCCTATTCGTCATGTGCCGGCAGTTGCTCAATCGGCTGAGCGCCGATCGTCATGCGGTAGCTGGCACCCGTGGTCCAACCCATTTCATCACATCGGGGGCTTAACATGTTGCCGCACAGCACGGAGTTCCCCCGCACATGGCCAATTGCCACAACTGATCTTCCGCCCCGCGGCATGTCCGATACGGACGGCCTGGTGCTGAGTATCGTTGTGCCGGTGTTCAATGAGGAGGAGACGATCGTGCTCTTTCTCCAGGCTCTGGATGCACAGACCAACGCGATCCGCAACGCTCTCGGACCAGGCGGACAGGTGGAGATTCTGTTCGTCGACGACGGCAGCCGAGATCGCACTGTGGAGATTATCGAAAGTCTCGTGGCGCAGCGACCGGATATCGGCCTGATCTGCCTGTCGCGAAACTTTGGCAAGGACGCAGCACTGGCAGCCGGCCTTGCCCATGCACGCGGCGACGCAATCATCCCGATGGACGTCGATCTGCAGGACCCGCCGGACATCGTTCCGGATATGGTGAGCGCCTGGATGCGCGGTGCAAAGGTGGTCAACGCACGCCGCAAGAGGCGTGGCAGCGACACCTGGCTCAAGCGTTGGAGCGCCACGGCTTTCTACGGGCTCTATAATCGGATGGCCGATTATCCCATTCAGGACAATGTCGGCGATTTCCGGCTGCTGGATCGCAGTGTCGTCGATGTTCTGAACGGCATGCCGGAACGCATCCGCTTTATGAAAGGTCTGTTCTCCTGGGTTGGCTTCACTCAGGCGACGGTTGAATACGACCGGCCGAAACGCACGGCGGGCACCTCCAAGTGGGTATATTGGCGCCTGTGGAACTTCGCTTTGGACGGGATCACCGGATCGACGACGATGCCGCTGCGGATCTGGACGTATGTCGGCCTCGTTGTCGTCTTTCTGGCGCAACTCTACGCAGCCATCATCATTGGGCGAACGCTGATATTTGGCGTTGATGCACCTGGTTATGCATCAATAATGGTCGTCATTCTGATGTTCGGCGCGTTCAACATGATCTCCGTCGGGCTTCTCGGCGAATATGTCGGCCGCATTGCAGTCGAGGTCCGGCAACGGCCGCTTTATCTGGTGGAGCATCTGACCGGCCGAGCCGCTGCGGGGTCGGCTACCGGCACCGTTGCCGATCCGGCACGGCGTGACACGCCCGCCGGCGCCAACTCTCTGCGGCGGGTCGGCATCGCCGCAAGTTCCGCGGTGACGAGCGCGAGAGCGTCGGAAGGCCAGTTGAGCAGCCAGTATCCGGCAGAATGACATGGTGGATAAGGCTTGCTACCCGGCAGTCTACAGCCCTAGTGTCATCCTGCCTTGGCGTTCGATGGAGTGCGTCGGCGTCATCATCGCGCTGCTCCTTCTGAGCGGTTGCGTTTTTCCCCTGATCGATCGCGATGGCTACCTGGATGCCAGCGAGATGGCGACTCTTCGCCTGCTTGGCATGCCTATCTATCTGATTTCTCTTGGGCTCTTGGCTCGAAATCAGGCAGAACTGCTGATCGCCATTCGCCGTAGCCTGCCCTTCGTTGTGCTCCTCCTGTTGCCGCTTGTCTCCGTGCTGTGGTCGCCCAGCCCCGCCCTCACTTTGCAGCGGGGCATTGCGCTCATTCTCTCCGTATCGCTTGCATATCTTCTCGCCATCCTGTTCACGCCGCGGCAATTGTTGTTGCTGACGGTTGTGGTGCTTGGCTCCGGCATGGTGTTCAGTCTTTTGATGGCTGTGGCATGGCCCAGTCGTGCGTTCACCGTGGGCGAGAGCTCTCTGAGAGGGGTCTTTGACAACAAGAACGCGCTCGGGTGGAACGCCGCAATAGCGACTTTCGCATGCAGCGTGACGGCGGCGGATCGACGGGCGGGGCTGAGAATCCTCAGCATATTGCTGGTGGGCGCCAGTCTCGTTTGCCTCGTCGCGTCCCAGTCGATGACGGCCATGACCTCACTTGCCAGCGCGGTGGTGGCCACGGTTTTCTTCCTTGCTCTATCAAAGACCCGCGACCTTGGACGGGTGACCCTCGTGCTGGTCTGTCTGCAATTGGTCGCGCTGGTCCTTGTAGGCCTCAGCGAACTGCTCGTTCCCCTGCTCGAAGCGCTGGGCAAGGATGCGACGCTGACCGGTCGTGTTCCGCTCTGGCGGGAAGTGGATCACGCAATCGGAAGGCGGTTGTTGTTCGGCTACGGCTATCAGGCCTTCTGGGCCGATTCCAACCCCGATGGCTGGCACGTCCGAGCCGCGGCGGGGTGGCCGGCGCCGCACGCCCATAATGGATTTCGTGACACATTGCTAAGCCTCGGGCTCCTGGGATTCATCCCCCTGGTCTGGACCATTGCCCGCGCGGTGCGGCAGGGTGCGACGCTGCTGTGTGATGCTCCCGAGGAAGGTTGGCTGTGGCTGAACGTGCTGGTCATCATGTTCCTCGTGATGAACCTCACGGAAACGATCCTCCTCACTCAAAATAGTCTTCTCTTCGTCCTGTTTGCCACTGCCGTGATTATGTTCGCGATCCGGTTTCCGACCGAAGCGAGAGATCTGACGTCTGGTTTACGTTTGCTCCGTCGCAGGATGGTGATGATCGCGGCTCTGATGGTGGTGCTGATGGCGGCTTTCATCGTGCTGATATCAGGGTTGAAGCCGAGCTATCATGCCGGGTCCCGGCTAATGATCCACAAGCCCCTGGCGACCGCGCTGAGCACCGGCGATGCCGGCAACAATGCGCCGCTGAACGTCACCTCCGAGACCGAGCGGCTTCTGTCCAGAAGCGTGGCGGAGCGGGTCATTCGCGACTTGCGGCTCGACGAGCGGCCGGAGTTCAACCCGGCCCTGCGCCAGGCCTCTATCGTCGATGAGATCAGGGCAACGTTGCGCGGCCTGGTGAGCAGCGATAAGCCGTCGCAGCCGGCAGGCGGCAGTCTCGAACCGATCATCCAGGCCTATTACAAGGCGCTGAGCGTATGGCGTGACGGCCAGAGCGACGTCGTCCAGATCGGCTTTACGGCCGGCGATGCCGAACTGGCAGCCGCCGTCCCGAACCGGCTCATCAGCATCTATCTCGAAGAACGCAAGGACAGTATCCGCGGCAGCCTCGACACGGCGGAAGCATGGATCGGCCAGCGCATCGGCGAACAGCAGGATCGCACCAGGGCAGCCCGCGATGCTGCCGACGCCTATCAGGAAACGATGGGCGTCGTTCAAAATGACGATGATCAGAGCGAACAGATCAAGGCGATCGTCGAGCTCAGCGACCGGCAGACGAAGATCGGACAAAGCCGCGCCGACATCAAGGATACGATTGCCGCACTGGAAGCAGCCCACGACCCTTCGCTTGCCGCTCAGAACAAATCCATTCCCGACAGCATCGGCGTGATGCAAGGCGATCTGCGCACCCAGCAACAGGATCTAGCGCGCCTTCTCGACATCTATGGCAACGATGCTCCCGCCGTGGTCGACCTGCGGGCAAAGATCGACAAGTCCCGCGCCGATCTCGGCACTGCGGTCGACCGGTACCTGCAGTCTATGCGCGCCAAGCTGACCGCCCTTGATGACGAGGATCGCACAGTCCGATCGGCACTGACGGCCGCCTATGAGCAACGGTCCCGCTCTTCGCTGGCGCAGACCGAACTGGTGCGGCTGCAGCGCGTTGCCGACAAGGAACAGGCGGCCCTGGACAAGCTCGAGGAGCAGCGCCGCAGCCTGGTCGGACAGGCCATGCTGCCGGGCGCCGAACTGGAGGTTCTCTCACCGGCTGCAGTCCCGCTCGTGCCGCAGGGACGCAGCCGGCTGTTCTATCTGATCGGCGCCTTCTTCGCATCGATCTCAGTTGCGGTGACGGCCGCCTTCGTGGTCGAGATGATGGACAGGACGGTGCGCAGCTTCGACCAGATCACCACAATGGCGCGCATCGTGCCGGCCGGCTTCGTCCCGCATTTGCGACGTAAAGACCGGAGAGATCCGTCGAGGCTGTTCGGGCAAACGCAGATCGGCATGTTCGACGAAGCGATCCGCACCGTGATGATCTCGCTCAAGCAGGCCAATGGCGGAAAGCTGCCGAACAGCATTGCCGTGACCTCGGCCCACAGCGGCGAAGGCAAGTCGCTGGTGGCCGGATCGCTGGCAATCGAACTGGCCGCCAACGGAACGCCGGTGCTGCTTGTCGACAGCGACATCCGGCGCGGACATCTCGACACGCTGTTCAGGTCCGGCCTGCAACAGGGGCTGAATGAGTTCCTGAGCGGGCAGGCAAGTCTTGAGGACGTCGTCTATCACCATCCGAGCGGCATCGACTTCATCCCGACCGGCAATCCCCGTCTGCAGCGGCGCGTGCGTTTGACCGACGTGGCCGAGATCATCGAGATGGCCCGCGCCAGGGGCCAGATCGTCATCTTCGACAGCGCGCCCGTGCTCGCCTCGGCCGATACGATGCATCTGACGGCGCTCACCGAGCGAACGCTGATGGTCGTACAATGGGCAAAGACCAGCCGACGGGCCGCCGAATTCTGCCTGCAGCAGCTCAGAAGCGCCCGCAATGCCGACATCGTCGTCGCCATCAACAATGTCAAACCCAAACGCCACGCCAAATATAACTTCCGTGACTCCGAATTATACGCAAGGTCGTTGATGACCTATCAGAATTTCGAGACATCGCCGATCTCGGCATGGTTCACCCTGCGTTGGCTGCACCCGTATCTGGGGATGCAAAAATGAGGGCCAGACGTTTCGATCACCGCGAAATACCGCCTGTCGATGGGCGAGGCATTGCACCTGCATGGGGCGGCATGACGCCCGTCTCCTGCGGCATCGACTTCCCAGAAACAGCGCTAGTATTCGAGTTGGAGAGCGATCATGGATACCGGAATGAGACATGACAGGAAAGTTGCACTGATTACGGGCGTAACAGGTCAGGACGGTGCGTATCTGGCCGAATTGCTCCTGGACAAGGGCTATATTGTTCACGGCATCAAGCGGCGTTCGTCGTCCTTCAACACCAATCGCATCGAGCATCTCTACGAAGATCCTCATGTCGAGAATCCGCGCTTCATCCTGCACTACGGAGATATGACCGACGCAACAAACCTCATCCGGATCGTCCAGGAAACGCAGCCCGACGAGATCTACAATCTTGCCGCACAAAGCCACGTCCAGGTGTCTTTCGAGACGCCGGAATACACCGCCAACGCGGATGGGACGGGCACTCTGCGGCTGCTTGAAGCCATTCGCCTTCTGGGCTTGACCAAGAAGACCCGTTTCTATCAGGCATCCACCTCCGAACTCTACGGCAAAGTTCAGGCGGTCCCGCAGAACGAAACGACGCCTTTTTACCCCCGATCCCCTTACGCGGCTGCCAAGCTCTATGCCTATTGGATCGTCGTGAATTATCGCGAGGCCTATGGCATGCATGCCTCGAACGGCATCCTGTTCAACCATGAAAGCCCGATCCGCGGCGAAACCTTCGTGACCCGCAAGATCACCCGGGCGGCGGCTGCCATCCATCTCGGCCTGCAGGACCGGCTCTATCTCGGCAATCTGGATGCCAAGCGCGACTGGGGACATGCACGAGAATATGTCCGCGGCATGTGGCTGATGCTGCAGCAGGACGAACCGGAGGATTATGTTCTTGCGACCGGCGAAACACATTCGGTTCGCTCTTTTGTCGAGAAGGCCTTTGCCAGGGTAGGCATGCCGATTGGTTGGCGTGGGGAGGGTGCCGAGGAAAAGGGGTACGACAAGATATCCGGCCGCTGCGTGGTGGAGGTCGATCCTGCCTATTTTCGACCCACTGAAGTCGACCTTCTGCTCGGAGATCCGACAAAGGCGCATACAAAGCTCGGCTGGAAAAACGAGATCAGTCTTGACCAGCTGGTTGCGGAGATGGTTCGCGAGGACCTGAAAGTCATGGCCCGCAATGTTCCCTTGGTCGGTGCGAACAAGGGCCTGGTCCATGCCTGAGGTCATCTACAGCCTTGCGGGCAAAAAAGTCTATGTCGCGGGGCACCGCGGCATGGTGGGCTCAGCGATTGTACGGCGTCTCGCGTCCGAGGGCTGCGAGATCTTGACGGCCCTGCACGCCGAGGTCGATCTGAGACGGCAGGATCAGGTGGAGGCATGGATGGGGAAAAACCGTCCCGATGCCGTCTTCCTGGCGGCTGCGAAGGTCGGCGGTATTCTCGCCAATGATACTTATCCGGCCGACTTCCTCTACGACAACCTGATCCTCGAGGCGAACGTCATCCACGCCGCTTATAAAGTTCGCGTCGAAAAGCTGATGTTTCTGGGTTCGTCCTGCATCTACCCGAAGTTCGCCGATCAGCCGATCGTCGAAGACGCGCTTCTCACCGGATCGCTGGAACCCACGAATGAATGGTATGCGATCGCCAAAATTGCCGGACTGAAGCTTTGCGCTGCTTACCGAAAACAGCATGGCAAGGATTTTATCTCGGCCATGCCCACTAATCTCTATGGGCCAGGCGACAATTTCGACCTCGATTCAAGCCATGTCATGCCGGCGCTGATACGCAAAGCGCATGAGGCCAAGCTCAACGGAGAGAAGGAAATACGCATCTGGGGCACCGGAACGCCGCTGCGCGAGTTCCTGCATGTCGATGATTGCGCCGACGCCTGCGTCCATCTCATGAAGACCTATTCCGCCGAAAGTCACGTGAATGTCGGCTCAGGCGAAGACATTAGTATCCTCGAATTGGCAGGGCTTGTCGCAGGGGCCGTCGGATTCGAAGGCGAGATCACGCGGGACCTCACCAAACCGGACGGCACGCCACGCAAGCTTATGAGCTCCGACAAGCTCCGCGCGCTCGGCTGGTCACCGAAGATAGGCATGAAGGAAGGCATTGCAGACGCCTACCAGTCCTTCCTGAAGGGGAACTATCTCGAACGCCACAACGAGGCTGCAGAGTGAGCGGCAATCTGGCCATTGTCGCGGCAATCGGGCTGACGCACCTGATCGTCAGCGCATCAAGGTCACGGGCCGCTTGAGTTTGCGCTTCGCCTTGCTTGCCGAAGGGGAAGTCTTGGGCCGCAGCGCTTCTGTTGCCCTGTCGCGGTCAACCGGACGGCCGAACAGATATCCCTGCACATAGGGGCATCCGAGGCGCCGCAGACGTTCTGCCTGATCTTCCGTTTCTACACCTTCGGCCACGATGCTGGTACCGAGACCGATCGACATGTCGAGAAGGGCTTTGACGATGACGGCGCCGGGTCCGTCGGACATCCGGTCAACGAAGGTCTTGTCAATCTTGATGATATCGACGGGGAAATTCAGCAGATGCGTGAGCGAGGCATACCCCGTGCCGAAATCATCGAGCGCCACAAGCAGCCCTTCCCGTCGAAGCTCCTCGATCGCTTTTGCGACCTTCCCGTCTTTTTCGTCCATATAGACCGTTTCGGTGACCTCGAGCACGACATGCTTGAGAGGCGTGCGGTGGCGTGCAAAAACGCTTTTGATACGCTCGCAGAGATTTCCCTGATTGAAATCCGCCATCGATACGTTGACGCTGACATATTGAAACGAGAGCCCGAGATCGAGCCAGTATCGGATGTCGCGGGCGACCTGCTCCAGCATCCGGTCTGTCAGGAGATAGCCCACCGACGGATCCTGGAGCGCCTCGGCAAACGCGCCGGGTGAAAGGATCTGGCCACCGTCCGTACGAATGCGGCACAAAGCCTCAAGGCCAACGATTTCCTGCGTTGGAAGGCTGACAATCGGTTGGTAATGCGCCTCTATCCGATCTTCGGCCAAGGCGCTCGTCACCGTCTGCAGCGCACGAAACCGGTTTGCGATCGCCCCGGCAAGATCGTCGCTGTAAAGCACAAAACCGCCTCTGGCTGTCTGCTTGGCATGGTGGAGTGCGAGATTTGCATGTTGCAGAAAGGTCGGAACGTCGGGTGGCCCGGACGGTTCGAAGGTCGCACCTCCGCAGGTGACCGAGACCGGCAGGAGATGTTCGTCGCGCTGCGGCGTCCGGTTCTCCATAGCACGTAGAATTTCTGCCGAAACCGCTGATAGGTCCGTTGCGGAACGATTTTCGATCAATACTGCAAACTCATCGGCGTCCACCCTGAAGATAGCCGCCGGCGCCGCGATCCGTGCAACCGTTTGACCGACCTCCAGAATCAATCTGTCGCCGGTCGCATGCCCGAATGCGTCGTTGACCCGGCCGAGATGATCGATATCGACGAGCAGAACCGAAAGAGGGGCAGAAGCACCGTCGACGGCCGCCTCTAGCGTTTTCAAAAAGTTGGCGCGGTTGCCGAAGCCGGTGAGATTGTCGAAAAAGGCGAGCCTTTGATTATCGGCTTTCACCTCCTCGCGCTCGAGCACCAGCGAGCAAAGGTCGAGACACCCGGCGACGATCATGCGTTCTTCGGGCGTGGGGCCGCGATTGTCCTTGTAGTAAAATCCGAACGCGCCGAGCACGCGTCCGTCGCTGCGCAGGATGGGGCTCGACCAACACGCCTTGACGCCATGCTCTTTCGCAAGGATGTCGGCAAGCGGCCGATAGGGGATCCAGAGCGGGTCTGCAAAGATATCGGTGACGGCGATCGGCCTGCGGAAGTGGGCAGCCGTGCCGCACGAGCCAACATCAGGCCCGATCGGTATTCCGTCGAGCGCATCCGAATAGGTTTTGGCGATCGTCGGCCCCGCCAGGGGATGCAGGAGCCCTTCGCGGTCAACGGTCACGATTGAGCAAATGACGCCGGCTGCGAGCCGTTCAGCATGCTCGCAAATACGATCGCAGGCGTCTTCGAGGGAAGACCCCCGAGCCAGCATATCCAAGATTTCCTGCTGAAGCTGTCCACGCATGCCCGGCCTCGTCATGTTGCCTTTCGCTCGAATGGCCTCGAAACCCGTTCGTCCGGTTACGATCGAAAACTAGCAGGTACTATGTTACGGGTTCGGAAATTTATCGACTACAATTCGAAGCCCGAGACATATGGTACGTTCTCGCCTTTAGGGCAGTCGCGGTCGCAAGTTACAACGACGGCGGAGTGACAGACCAGGATAGGTTAGGCACGTTTAGCCCTGAAGAATATGTTGCCGCACCAGTTCCTTCAGACGCTCCGTATCGGCAGCTTCGATTGCATCGACCATCAGGTGGTGCTCCCGGCCCGACTGTTCCACACGGGCGCGCGTGCGCCACTGCGAAACCGGCGCCGATGAGGTCCGCTGGCGAATTTCCGTGATGAGGTCGACCAATTCCTGATTGCCGCCGAGGATCAGCAATTGGCGATGAAAGGCGAGATTTGCTTCGTAGAGTTCCAGCATCGTGCCATTCAGCACCATGAAGTCGAACTGCTCTGCCAGTCCGCGCAGATTGGTGATGTCCGCCGGCGAGGCGTTCTGAATGATCGTTCCGACGATGGCCGTTTCCAGGATGATGCGGATCTCGCTGACTTCCCGCGCGCGCCGACCGTCCGGCTCGTAGACATGGTAGCCGCGGTTCGGCACATGTTCGACAAGCCTCTTCTGGGCGAGGCGATCGAGAGCCCGGCGCACTTCAGGCCGCGTGCAATTATAACGTCGCTCGAGATCGATCTGCTTCAGCCATGTTCCAGGCAAGAGGACACCGGCCAGAATATCCTGAAGCACGAGATCCGTCACGTCGCGCCCATTGGACACTCCCTGCCCCGAATTCATCATGACATCCGCCATTCGAACTTCTCCTGACTTTCTGCATCGATACCACGGGCTGACGCATGTCCGTAAGGCAGTCGAACAGTCTGCCGTGATGAAAATTTATTCGTGCACACGGATTGCGCATAAATTTTTTGTATCCTAAATTGGTACCAATTTTGGATACTATGCAAAATGAAGCTGTTTTGGAAGTCATGAAAAACTCGGACGCCGTGTGGGACATCGTCGAAGCCAAGCGCGAAGCCTTCTTTGCGCTCAGCGACCGGATCTGGGATATGCCGGAGACGAATTACGAGGAGTATCGCTCCGCTGAGGAGCACGCGCGCCAGCTGGAAGCGGAAGGATTTCGTGTCGAGCGAGGCGTTGCAGGACTGCCGACGGCTGTCATGGGCGAAGCCGGCGAAGGTGGCCCTATTATCGCGATCCTCGGAGAATTCGATGCGCTGCCGGGGCTTAGCCAGGAGGCCGGTCTCGCTGAAAAGCGTGAGGTGACGGCAAATGGCAATGGCCATGGATGCGGCCACAACATGCTCGGCGCCGGTTCGATGCTGGCGGCAGCAGCGGTGAAGGATTTCCTCGCTGCAAACGGCCTCAAGGGTCGCGTGCGCTATTACGGCTGCCCGGCAGAAGAAGGCGGGTCCTCGAAGGGCTTCATGGTTCGTGCGGGTGTCTTCGATGACGTCGACATTGCCATTTGCTGGCATCCGGCTGCCTTTGCCGGCGTCAATAACCCGGTCTCGCTTGCCTGCAACGAACTCAACTTCCACTTCACCGGCCGCTCCTCGCATGCCTCGGCAACGCCGCATCTCGGCCGCAGCGCACTCGATGCCGTTGAGCTGATGAATGTCGGCGTCAACTATATGCGCGAACATATGCCCTCGACAGCGCGTATCCATTATGCCGTGACCGATACCGGCGGGTCGGCGCCGAATGTGGTGCAGGCCCGTGCGACGGTGCGCTATCTCATCCGCGCCCGGAACCTGCCCGAACTCCTGTCGCTTGTCGCCCGCGTCAAGAAGGTGGCGGAGGGCGCAGCCCTCATGACCGAGACGTCGGTGCGCAGCGAAGTGATCAGCGGTGACGCCAATCTCGTCGGCAATGTGCCGCTCGAAGAACTGATGTTTGCCAACCTCGAACGCCTCGGCCCGCCCGTCTTCGATGACAACGACCGCGCCACTGCCCGGACATTCCAGGCGACCATGAGCGCCGAGGACATCGCCTCTTCCTACGCACGCTTCGGCCTTAAGCCGAAGAGGGACCAGCCGCTTTGCGAGGAAATCTTCCCGCTTTATGCCGGTGACAGCACGATTGTCGGTTCAACCGATGTCGGCAGCGTCAGCTGGGTCGTGCCGACGGTGCAGATGCGCGGCGCGACCTATGCGATCGGCACGCCCGGTCATTCCTGGCAGCTGGTCGCTCAGGGCAAGCTTCCGGCAGCCCACAAAGGCACGGAACACGCGGCAAAGGTCATGGCCATCACCGCCATCGACCTGATCCGCAATCCGGCTCTCATCGAAGCGGCCAAGGCGGACCTGAAGGGCCGCCTCGACGGGACGCCATTCGTCAATCCGATTCCGGATGATGTTCAGCCACCGCTGCCGGAGAAGCAGACACCATGAACCAGCCCGGGATCCTCGAGCTCATAAGCTTCGGCCCCGATGGATGGGGCAAGGCGCTTATGGCCGGCGCGTGGATGACGATTCTTGTTGCGCTTTCCGGCTATGCCATCGGCGCGGTGATCGGCACGTTCGGTGCCTGGGCGAAGATATCGGGCGGGCGCGGCCTCCGGATCGCCGCCGACACCTATACGACGGTCCTTCGCGGCATACCGGATCTCTTGGTCATCTACCTCTTCTATTTTGGAGGCAGCGCCGCCGTCACCGCTCTCGGCCGGCTTTTCGGCGCGGAAGGCTTCCTCGGTTTTCCGGGCTTCCTCGCCGGATCGCTCGCCGTCGGCGTCACCTCAGGTGCGCAGTTTACCGAAGTCTTCCGCGGGGCGTTCAAGGTCGTCCATCCTGGTGAGATCGAAGCTGCAATTGCCTGCGGCATGGGCCGTATATTGCGGTTCCGCCGTATCGTCGCGCCGCTGACGCTTCGCCACGCGCTGCCGGGCCTTGGCAACGTCTGGCAGGTCGTTCTGAAAGAGTCCGCGCTCGTCTCCATCACCGGCGTCGCCGAACTGCTTCGCCAGACACAGGTGGCGGCAGGTTCGACCGGTCTCCCCTTCGATTTCTATGTCGTCGCGGGAGCGATCTATCTAATTATTTCAACCTGTTCCAGCCTTTTCCTGAGACGCGCTGAGAAGCACTTCTCTCGCGGCGTGAGGAGAGGCTGATGGATTGGCAATTTCCCGGCGAAACCTTCGTCAGTCTCGTTTCCGCAATCCCGCTGACGCTTCAACTTGCCGCGACCTCGATCGCGCTCGGCGCCATCCTGGCGCTCGCGATCGCACTGTGCCGGCTCTCCGGCATGATGGTGCTCGAATGGTTTGCGCGCGCCTATGTCTTCGTCTTCCGCGGAACGCCGCTGCTCGTGCAGATCTTCCTGATCTATTACGGGCTCGGCCAGTTTCCCGAGGTCAGGCACAGCATCTTCTGGCCGTTTCTGCGTGAACCCTATTGGTGCGCCGTGCTTGCGCTGACAATGAATACGGCCGCTTACGCCAGCGAGATCATTCGCGGCGGACTTCAGTCTGTGCCTTTCGGCCAGATCGAGGCGGCGCGCGCCTGCGGCATGCCCCGGCTTATGCAGTTCCGCCGCATCGTTCTGCCGCTTGCAATCCGGCAGGCGCTACCGGCTTACAGTAACGAGATGATCGCCATGGTGAAGGCAACGTCGCTCGCCTCGATCATCACCCTGATGGAGGTGACAGGCGTCGCCGCCAGGATCATTTCCGAGACTTACCGGGCAATCGAAGTCTTCATCGTTGCAGGCGCCATCTACCTGGCGATTAACTTCCTGCTGACGCGTCTCGTAAGCCTTGTCGAATATTGGTTGAGCCCGCATTTGCGCCAGCCTGTTCCCCACCATCCGGCGGCCGCCCCCGCATCCGCACTCGAAGGAGACGCCCGATGACAGCGGCGAATGCCCCTCTTTCTCCGATCGCGCTCAGCGTGAAGGATCTGCACAAGAGCTTCGGGCCTATGGAGGTCCTGAAAGGCATCTCGCTTGATGCGCATGAAGGCGATGTCGTCTCGATCCTTGGCTCCTCGGGTTCGGGAAAGTCCACCTTTCTGCGCTGCATCAACCTTCTGGAGATGCCGAATTCCGGCGAGGTGACCGTCGCAGGCGAGACGATCCGCATGGTGGCCGACCACAAAGGCGGCAGTCGGCCGGCGGAACGCGGGCAGGTCGACCGTATCCGCTCGCAGCTCGGCATGGTCTTCCAGAGCTTCAATCTCTGGTCTCACAAGACGGTGCTCGAAAACGTCATCGAGGCGCCGGTGCATGTCCTCGGTCGCTCGAAGGCGGAATGCATCGAGGAAGCCGAGGCCTTGCTCGCCAAAGTCGGCATTGCCGAGAAGCGCAATTTCTACCCCTCGCATCTTTCCGGTGGTCAGCAGCAGCGCGCGGCGATTGCACGCGCGCTTGCCATGCGGCCGAAGGTGATGCTGTTCGACGAGCCGACCTCGGCGCTCGATCCGGAGCTCGTCGGCGAAGTACTACGCGTCATGCGCGCGCTCGCCGAGGAAGGCCGCACCATGCTGGTCGTCACCCACGAGATGGGCTTTGCCCGCGATGTCTCTAGCCGGGTCGTCTTCCTGCATCAGGGCGTCGTCGAAGAGGACGGCAAGCCGCAGGAGGTCTTCGCCAATTCCCGGTCGGACCGTTTCCGCCAGTTCATCAGCAAATAGTTTTCTCAGCCCAAACAAAGAAAAGGGGAGCAAAAACATGACGTTCTTTTCAAGGGTTCTGTTGGCGACATCAGCCGTAGCCATCATCGCAACGGCCGGCATCGCGCATGCCGAAGACAAGAAGTGGACGACGGTGACGATCGCCACCGAAGGCGCCTTCAAGCCCTATAACTTCACCAAGCCGGATGGTTCGCTCGATGGTTACGAGATCGAGCTGACCAAATATCTCTGCGACCACATGAAAGTCGAGTGCAAGATCGTCGTCCAGAATTTCGATGGCATGATCCCGGCGCTGAACGCCGGCAAGTTCGACGCCATCATCTCCGGCATGTCGGCGACGGCCAAGCGCGAAGAGGTTATCGCCTTCAGCGATTCCTACGGCTCCACCGGCCAGGCCTTCGCAACCTCGAAGGCGGGCGATCTCGCAAACCTGCCTGAAAAGGGCCAGGTCTTCTCGCTCGCCAGCGATGAAGCGGGCGCTGCTGCCGAGATCGAAAAGATCAAGCCGGCGCTGCAGGGCAAGACGATCGGCGTGCAGACGGCCTCAACCGCAGCGACCTTCGTCGACAAATATCTGAAGGGTGTCGTCGATGTGAGAGAATACAAGACGACGGAAGAGCATGATCTCGATCTCAAGGCCGGTCGTGTCGATATCGTCATGGCGTCCATGGCCTATCTGAGCACGGCTTCCGAGAAGCCAGGCAACGAGGACATGACGACCACCGGCCCGCGCTTCCAGGGCGGCTTCCTCGGTCGCGGCAGCTCCGTTGGCCTGCGCAAGAGCGACACCGAGTTGAAGGCCATGTTCAACGACGCAATTGCCGCCGCAAAGGCGGACGGCACGATCAAAACGCTGTCGGAGAAGTGGTTCGGCTTCGACGTCACGCCGAAGTGAATAAATTTACGATTGATACCCGGCGAGTGAAATTCGCCGGGTATCGCCATTCAGCCTGGCATCGGGCCTGCGCGTAGCGTTCCACCGATCTCCTTGATGGCAAAGACGTCGGACCAGCCGTAGTGCTCAACGTTCCGTCGCGGAATATTCATGGATAGAGCCTTGCAGCGCTCGTAAAGCGGCGCCTTTACCGCTATTCGTGTGGCTGCGAATATTGCGATCGACAAGCCCGATATTGGGACCGAACCCATTGCGAAGGAGTCAGCTATGGCCAATCTTCCCGATATGACGAAACACCGCGGCTTTCCATCGGGCATGCCGGGGAGCGGCATTCAGTTCACCATCCGCCGTGCCAATCCCAGGGGCGTGACGCCGATCAAGGCCCTGCCACGCCGCGCCCGACCCGGCACGGCAGAGCACCGGGTCGATGCAGCCTTCCTGCATGCGCTCTGGCATCACTTCGGGGCAGTGCCCTTCGAGCGTGGCAATCTGGACGCGGCTCGGCTCAACCTGCTCTTTGGACGAGAAGTGGTGGCTGTGGACAAGGATTTCGATCCGATGTCCTATGAGGCGATGCTCGTCATCGACGAAAAGGTAGCACGTCAGAATTTCCCGGAATTGTTTGAAGATGTCATGGAAATTTGATGAGAGCGCTGGCGATGGGCACTGAGCGTTGGGTTCACGGCCATCATCATCGGAAAGCCGAGCACGTAGCGATTGCCCATGTTGTTGTCTCAATCAGAGCTGCCAATAGATCCCTTATGGCGCGAAGCTTCGTGGGTTTCCTAGAATGAAATCGTAAACCGGTTCGGGCTGTCCCAGCCCGGTCGTCCGCAAAACCGGCGGAATGCTTGCCGATGCTTCTGCCCTGTCAGCAAGGATCGCTGGCGACATTCCAAGTGCCTGCGAAAAGGCCCCATGCGGGACTTTCGATAGTTGACGAAACAGCCCGGCGGCGCGGCCTGCATGACGCATGGCCGGTGTGCGCTTGCCTTCGCGGATCTTCACGCCGGCAGCAGAGAGCAGGATCAAGCCCTTAAGCAGGGTGCGCAGCGCACTGCCTCTCGCCGCGACCTGCCAGATCCCTTCCCAGGCCTCATGGGCTTCCCAGTAATAGCCATGGTTGAAAAGGTCAGAGCCCCACGCGAATTCATCGGAATCGAGTGTCGGAAGAACCGGCGCAGGCTCGACCCGGTAACTGTGCCCTGTCGGATCCCTGACGGGATGGGGCATTCGGCCGGGCAAATAGGCGTAGCGCGGAAAGCTTCTCTGCGGCAGTAGACGAGGACGTTGCATAACCTCAACAATCATCATGCCGGTGACCATGATCGCAAGCGAAGCTGCGCGCAAGCCGGCCGACAAATCGCTTCGTCGCCCGCCATTGGACCGGCTTTCCTTATAAGCGCGGAACGACGTCGCCGACGCACGCCGATCGTCCTACGAAAGGGCCTCGTCTACGGCGATTTGTGCCATCGCAAGTGCTGCTTCGCGGGTTGTCGCCGCCGCGACGAAGAGGCCTTTGTGGCAAAAGGTTGCTCCTGCGACGCCGCAGACGCGCTCGAGTTCCTGGCCGGTCAATCCCGCCCAGGATGCAGGCAAATCGGCGCGCAGCTCGAAGCCCTCGTCTGCGCGGCGGATACCGGTCAGGCACCAGTCGTTTCCCCGGGGGTGAACAACGAAAAGCAGATGATCGGCCTTCGCCCTGACGATCGCCGCACGAAAAGGCATGCCCATCGGCAGTTCGAGGACGCGCCCCTCGCCTGGTTCGTTGATCGCCCTGAGAACGAGAGCTTCGGCGCGCAGCTTGGCATCCTGCGTCGCAATACCGGCCTCGACGAAGCTTCGCGCGATCGAAAGAGCGGCATGGAACGCCCTGTCATCGGCCTCGGGATCCTTGGCATCGAAAACCGGCTTCAGGGTTTCCAGCAAGGCCGGCAGCGTAAGGCCGGCCAGCTCGCCTGCGATGGAAGGATCAAGTGCACCATTGTCGGTCAGATCGACAGGCAAGACGAACTTGGCGTCGAACGAAGCATGCACCGATGAAACATGCGCTTCGGGCACTCCCAGCGCTGCAAGATAATCCGCTCCATAGTGTTTCCAGACCAGGCCGAAGGAACTGTAGGGCCGTCCGTCCCCACGTACGGGCGCGCCACGTTGATGGTGGTCGAAAATACCTGCGGCGGGATCATACTGCCCGCCGACATCGTAGATGATGCGATCGGTGGCCGGTGTGGTCCATCCGACATTTCGGCTGCGAATGATCCTGGCCTCCGGGAACAGCCGGGTCAGGATGACGCTCGAAAGCAACTCATCGGCGTGGAAGCCGCCGGAATGCGTAACCAGGTATGAAGGGGTCATTGTCAGATGCGTCTCTCGGAACCGGGACTTTGTTGCCCGTCGTGATAGCCTGCGTCGGTCGCGAGCTCAACAGCGGGTGCGGGAAGCGACAGAATTCTTTAGATCCGGATAGCTCGCAGGCATGCTGGACGTGATGCAGCCACAATGCTGCAGTAATATCGTAGACATCCGAGGATATTGTATCCTCGATGATGCAGGCTCCGTTGCCCGATTGCCGACGCGCGCTTGCCACCTTCCCATCAGCGATTTGTAGCAGCCGCAGTGGAGTATTGCTTCTGCGCGTGGATCTCATAGAGACCAGATCAGAACGACCCCATCTGCTGGCGGAAACGCCGCCTCGCCGATCGCTGACGCACCTTGCCGCAGTCTCCTAAGACAAGGCATCAGTTGCAAGCTGCGACGGCGGATCATCGCCGCAGCGCGCTCAAGCAATCATTTTCAGACAATCAGGAGCGAACCCGCGCGGTTCGGATCTATCATGAATAATCACCATTTCGCCCACCCCAATAGAAGTGCTACACCATCGAGGCAGCGCCTGCTGGATCGACACAAGCAGTACCTTCAGTTTGCCGAGCTGAAATCTTTGGCCGGCGACCGGATCGGCGCAGAAAATGACTACCAGCATGCCGAACACTTCTTCCGCAGCGCTGCCCAACAGAAAGACGCCGACCGACTATGAACGCAACGATGACGGCCGGCCAAGACGCCGGTACCGAAAAAGCCTGGCTCAAGATTTTCTCGAATTACCGAAAACCCAATACAGGCCGAAGCCTGTACGAACTGGCCGTGACGCTGATCCCATTTATCTTTCTTTGGGCAGCAGCGTGGGTTGCGATCCACTTCGGCTATTGGCTCGGCTTAATCCTCGTCATCCCTGCCGCCGGATTCCTGCTGCGGCTCTTCATGCTGCAACATGATTGCGGGCACGGCTCGTTCTTCGGACGGCGTCAGTG
The DNA here is from genome assembly GCF_056755015.1 of Rhizobium sp. KNZ14-9A. Lineage (NCBI taxonomy): Bacteria > Pseudomonadati > Pseudomonadota > Alphaproteobacteria > Hyphomicrobiales > Rhizobiaceae > Rhizobium > Rhizobium sp. KNZ14-9A. The sequence goes on along the minus strand of NZ_JBPGXB010000004.1, from coordinate 661,558 downwards.
GGATGACTGGACAGGGCGCGCGATCGGCGTTCTCACGCTCACACCCTACGACTATTGGCGACGCGCGCACGCGGAACACCATGCCTCAGCCGGCAATCTGGACGAGAGGGGGGTCGGCGATATCACCACGCTGACGGTCGAGGAATATCGCGCCCTGACGAGGCGAGGAAAACTCACCTATCGCCTATATCGGCATCCCCTGGTCATGTTCGGCATTGGCCCTGCCTATCTTTTTCTCTTCAAGCAAAGACTGCCGTTCGGCATGATGCGCTCCGGGGTGTTGCCCTGGCTTTCGACGATGGCGACCAACGCAGGCATCGCTGCGCTGGCCGTTCTCCTCATTTGGGCCGTCGGCATCGTTCCCTTTCTGCTGATCCATCTGCCAATCGTTCTGCTTGCCGGATCGGCTGGTGTCTGGTTGTTCTATGTTCAGCACCAATTCGAAGATACCCACTGGTCCAAGCCTCCGGAATGGACGTTCCCCTATTCCGCCATGCATGGCGCCTCGCATTATGATCTGCCGCGCCCGCTGCGATGGATCACCGCCAATATCGGCATGCACCATGTCCACCATCTATCGAGCCGAGTGCCGTTTTACCGGTTGCCGGAAGTGCTGCGTGACTATCCGGAGCTGGCGAAGCTTGGGCGCATCAACATTCGTGACAGCCTCAGCTGCGTGAAACTCATCCTCTGGGACGAGACCGCACGACGGCTGATTTCGCTGCGCGAGGCAGAGGCGCGCGCCTAACTGCAGCCCCGGCGCGCGCAGCAATCGGTCAGCTCAGATTTTTCAGATAAAGCGAGAGCAGCTGCGTCTGTGAGGAGATTCCGAGCTTGCGGTAGACGTTGCGGCGGTGAACCTTCACCGTTCCCGTCGAAATGTTGAGCTTCAGGCCGATCGATTCCGACGAATGGCCCTGCAGCACCAGTTCGACGATTGCCGTTTCGCGGCCCGTGAGGTTGAGGTCGTGCCAGACGGTATCGGCGCGCGGGATGCCCTCGCTTTTGCGGCGACTCCTGCCTCTTGCGGCAAGCTGCGTGTCGAATCGCGGCGCGAGCCCAGCCCAATACTGTTTCACCATGCTGGCCACGAGCGGCTCGACCTTTTTCAGCGTGGCGAATTCGGCGGGTGGGAAAACGCCGGTCTTTTCGCGCCGCATCAGCGACAACACGACCGTGATATCGCCATCGACAGGTACGAAGAAGCCGATTTCCTCGGCAAGTCCGGTCTGGACGTAATAGGTGCGATAATATTCGCTGGAAAAGAACCGGTCCGGCGCCAGCTCGCGCATCCTGAAGACGCCTTCACGCCTCTCCCGAGCGGTATGATAGAAGGGATCGAGCAGGTAAGGACCGGCCTGATAGAGCGTCACGAAAACGACGTGCTCTTCGCGATCGAAGGTGCTGTAGAGATCGATGGGCCGCTCTTTTCCGCGATAGGCGAAGACGACGACATAGTCGAAGCGCACGAGTGCGGCCATCATCTGGCGGAACGTATCGCCGAAGCCCGCATCCGTCATGGCTGACTTGCCGACCGTAGCATTGAAAGCGGCAAACAGCGTCTCCAGGTCGATACTCACTAGCCCTTCCCCTTCGCCGTACCGCACAATTTCACACAGCCCGGATATACACCTTCCACGAAACGTTGTGCGCCTAAATACCTCTCTCGGGGTATATACCGCGCAGGAAGCTCAGGCTTACTCTTTCCTTAACGACGGTGGCAATAAGGCAGCGACAGACTGCCATTCCAACCAACCGCAGGGAACAGACGTGGCATCCGCTTCGACGAACGATATCGAATTCCGTTCGGTCACAAAGAACTATGGCGCTGTGACCGCCGTAACGGACATCAACCTTACTGTGCCCAAGGGCGCGTTCCTGGCGCTGCTCGGGCCTTCGGGCTGCGGCAAGACGACCTGCCTGCGCATGATCGGCGGCTTCGAACAGCCGAGCGAGGGCACCGTGCTGATCGACGGACGTGAGATGAACGGCGTTCCGGCCTATCGCCGACCCGTCAACATGGTCTTCCAGCACTACGCGCTGTTTCCGCATTTCAATGTCGAGCAGAACGTTGCCTACGGGCTGAAGCAGATACGCCCGAGGGTCGGGTCAGCGGAGATCGACCGCCGTGTCGCCGAGGCGCTCGAGATGGTCCGGCTTGGCGGCTTTGCCAAGCGGCGGATTCATGAAATGTCGGGTGGCCAGCAGCAGCGTGTGGCGCTCGCTCGTGCCATCGTCAATCGCCCCTCCGTCCTGCTGCTCGACGAGCCGCTGGCAGCCCTCGACAAGAAGCTGCGCTCGGCGATGCAGATCGAGCTGCAGACCTTGCAGCGCGAACTCGGCATCACCTTCGTCCTCGTCACCCACGACCAGGAAGAGGCGCTTTCGATGGCTGATGTCGTCTGCGTCATGAGTGCCGGGCGCATCCGTCAGCTCGGCAGCCCGCAGGAAGTCTATGACCGCCCGGCCGATCTTTTCGTCGCCGATTTCGTCGGCAAGACCAACCGCATCACTGCCGCGATGGAACCTGATGGTACGACGCTGCGGCTGGCGGACGGGTCGGCGATGGCCTCCGGCAAGCGGTTGGCGCCAGGAGACGTCATCGCTGCACTGCGCCCGGAGGCGATCCATCTGACGCGCGAAGCGGCGTCATCAGGCACGTCGTTCAAGGGGACGGTGACGCACCGCATCTTCCTAGGCTCCTCTGCCGAATATGCCGTCAGTGTGCCGGGGCTTGGCGACTTCCTGATCACGGCCGATCGCCGCAGCATGAACGAGAGTGATCTCGTGGAGCCGGGCGAAGAGGTTTTTCTCGGCTTCGACCCTGCCGCCATCCATGTCTTTCCAGCATCGAATGCATAAACCAAAACAAGGGAACAGCATCATGAGCAAGGATTATAAGGACAATCTGCCCATTTCCGCCGAAGGTTTCATAGACGAGTTCATGCGCCTGAAGCGCGGTTCCGTCAGCCGCCGCCACTTCCTCGGCATTACCGGCCTCGGTCTTGCGACCGCCGTGCTGTCTCGCTTCCCCGGTGCACTATCGACGCCCGCCTATGCCGCAGAAGATCTCGGCACGCAGATGTCGATCGCTACATGGCCGAATTACCACGACCCGGCGACCTTCGAGAACTTCAAGGCGGCAACCGGCGTTGCGGTCGAGGTCAACGTCTTCGGTTCGAACGAGGAAATGCTCGCCAAGCTGCAGGCCGGCGCTTCCGGCTGGTCGCTCTTCGTGCCAACCAACTATACGATTTCGACCCATCATAAACTCGGCCTGATCGAAGAACTCGATCTCTCGAAGATCCCGAACTTCAGCCAGGCAAGCGAAAGCCCGCGCTTCACCAAGGAAGGGCAGATCGACGGCAAGACCTATGCCGTGCCGAAGAACTGGGGCACGACCGGCTTCTCCGTCAATACGTCTAAGATCAAGACCAAGCTTTCGAGCTGGAAGGACTTTTTCGAGATCGCCCAAACGGAAGCCGACGGCCGTGCCATGGTGCATGACTATCAGTTGACGACGATCGGCAGCGCGCTTGTTTCGCTCGGCTATGACTTCAATTCGATCAAGGCTGACGAGCTTGCCAAGGCGGAAGAACTGCTGATCAAGGTCAAGCCGCATCTCTTCGCCATCAATTCCGACTATCAGCCGTCGATGCGTTCGACCGATGCATGGCTGACCATGTGCTGGACCAATGACGGCGCGCAGCTCAACCGCGATATGCCGGAGCTTGCCTACATCCTCGGCACCGACGGCGGCGAAATCTGGACCGACTATTACGCAATCCCCAAGGATGCGCCGAACAAGGCAGCCGGCTACGCGCTGCTCAACTATCTGATGGACCCGCAGAACGCGGTGAAGGAGCACATCGCCAACGGTGCGCCGACCACCGACAGCCGCATCATTGCGCTGCTGCCGAAGGAGGTTACGTCCAACAAGATCGTCTATCCGGACGAAGCAGCCCTTACGCCACTGGAATTCGGCGCCGCCGTCACGCTCACCGATCCGGGTCGCGCTGAACTAATGGCGCGTTTCAAGTCGGCCTGACACCACCTCTGAATGCCGGTCTCCCGCGGCTTACTGCTGGAGCCGGTTCAGCTCCTTGATCCGGCGGATGAAGACCAAAGCCATGCCCCTGCCCCACGCCACCAAACGGCGCCTGATCACCGTCGCCCTTGTCGGCCCGGCCAGTATCTGGCTGTTCGTCTTCCTGGTGCTGCCCTTCATCGCCATCATCGTCTTTGCCTTTGGCGAGCGGGCGCCAGAAGGCGGTTATCAGGCGGCCTTTACCTTCGAGCAGTTCGCCAATCTCGGCGCGCGGTCGGCAGCCTTCGTCAATACACTGATCCTGGCGCCGATCGGGGCGGCTGCCTGCCTCATCGTTGCCTACCCAGTCGCCTACTACCTCGCGGTCAAGGCAAGCCCGCAGCGCCGGCTGCTGCTCGTCTCGCTTGTCGTCGTTCCCTTCTGGACCAGCCTGCTGGTGCGCACCTATGCCTGGATGTATCTGCTCGGCGCACGCGGCATTCCGCATCTGCTCGAATTCGTCGGCATCGAAAATGTCAGGCTGATCAATACACCCGGCGCTGTGCTGCTCGGCATCGTCTACGGATACCTGCCGCTGATGATCATGCCGATCTATGTCAGCCTTGAAAAGCTGGACCGCCGGCTGCTCGAAGCTTCGGCCGACCTTGGTGCAAAGCCTATCTCGACCTTCTTCGGTATTACCCTGCCCCTATCGCTGCCGGGTGTGATGACCGGCGTTGCGCTGGTCACGATCCTGCTTCTCGGCGAATATCTGATCCCGCAGCTTCTGGGCGGCGGCAAGGTGTTTTTCATCGGCAATGCGCTCGTCGATCTCTTCCTGCAATCACGCAACTGGCCGTTCGGTTCGGCAATTGCTGTCACGCTAGTTGCTGTCGTCGTCATCGTCCTGCTCGTCGCCATGCGCGTTGCCTGGCGCGTCGCCGGTACGCGGCAGGTGGATCTCATCTGATGCGCGCGCTCGTCACCTTCGTCTATCTGTTCCTCTACACGCCGATCGCGCTCGTCGTGCTCTTCTCCTTCAATGCCGGCCGCAACGCCAGCGAGCTCACCGGCTTCTCGACGCAATGGTATGGCCGGGCTCTGTCCAATACCTTCCTGATGGAGGCGCTGCGCAACAGCCTGATCATCGCGGTCACCAGCGCCTCGCTCGCGGCGATCTTCGGCACTATGGCCGCGATCGGCATGGAACGGCTCGGGGCACGGACCCGAGCGATCTTCGACGGGCTCTTTGCAGCCGCGATCGTGGTACCGGGTGTCGTCATCGGCATTGCAACGCTGGTTGCCCTCGTCGAAGTCTTCGGGTTCGTCAATCCTGCTATCGCCGCCCTCTGGCCAGGCGACCAGCCGCCAAAGCTGGCACTCGGCTACGGCTCGATCATTGCCGCGCACGGGCTCTTCACCATGGCGTTGGTGACGATGATCGTGAAGGCGCGCATCGCGAGCCTCGGTCGAGATATCGTCGAGGCCTCCAGCGATCTCTACGCCACACCCTTCACGACCTTTCGGCAGATCGTGCTGCCGCAGATCATGCCGTCGATCCTGGCGGGCTATCTGCTCGCCTTCACCTTTTCCTTCGACGATTTCATCATCGCCTTCTTCGTGGCGGGCTCCAACACGACGCTACCGATCTATGTCTTCGCCTCCATCCGCCGCGGCGTGACGCCGGAAATCAATGCAGTCGCGACGATGGTGCTGATCGCCTCGCTTGCCCTCATTTTCATCGCGCGCTTCCTGATGCGCGAAAAGACAACGACAAACTGACCGGGGAAATGCCATGATACTCAGAGATCGCGTTGCAATCGTTACGGGCGCAGGTTCGGGCATCGGACGGGCCGGCGCACAGATCATGGCGCGCGAAGGCGCCTATGTCGTCGTTGCCGACATCAATTTCGCAAATGCCGAAGAAACCGTCGGTCTGATTGCCGAGGCGGGCGGCAGCGCCGAAAGCATGACGGTCGATGTCACCGACGACCAGGCGCTTGAAACCGGCATTGCCGCTGTTGCTGCGCGTCTCGGCCGGATCGACATTCTGCACAATCACGCGGGCGCGCAGGTGGCCGGCGATCTGGAACAGGTTGCCATCGAAGGCTTCGACAAGTCCTGGAGCCTGAATGTGCGGGCGCATTTCATGGCCGCGCGCCTCGTCATGCCCATCATGAAAAACGCAGGCAAAGGCGTAATCCTCAACACGTCCTCGTCGTCGGGCGTGCTCTACGACCGCGAAATGATCGCCTACACGACGACCAAACATGCTGTCATCGCCATGACCCGGCAGATGGCGGGCGATTATGCGAAGTTCGGCATCCGCGTGAATGCGCTCTGCCCGGGATGGGTCGACACGCCATTCAACGAACCGTTCATCGCGCAGATGGGCGGGCGCGACGCGATCGAAGGCTACATCGCCGAGAAGGTGCCGCTCGGCCGCTGGGCGGATGTTTCGGAGATAGCCGAACCGATCCTGTTCCTGGTCTCGGACCGCTCGTCCTACATGACGGGGCAAATCCTCGTCGTCGATGGCGGCGAGACCGTCGTTTAGGCTGACTGGAAAGTCAGTTGCACTTTGCAGGCCAGCGAACGGTCGCCAGCAATTTCAAAGGCTGAAACGGCGTCCTCGAGGGGCATCCTGTGGCTGATGATCGGCCGCACATCGATTTCACGGCGGGAAATCAGGTCGACGGCGGTTGCGAACTCCTCATGGAAACGCTGCGTTCCGTGGATGTGCAGTTCCTTGCCGACAATGGCGTTGAGCGGCACAGGAACGTCGCCGGTGACGCCGACCTGGACGATGGCGCCGCGCGGCCGGACCGCCGCAATCGCGCTATGGATGGCCGGCGCGGCAGCAGAACATTCGAACACGAGATCGAAATAGCCTTTTCCTGCCTGGAATTCGGCAAATGACTCTGCATCCCGCGCCACGTTGATCGTGCGGCTGGCGCCCATGGCTTTCGCCCGCGCGAGCGCTGCGTCGGCGAGATCCGTGACGACGATTTCGCCGGCGTCATAATGACTGATAACGGCAACCATCAAAGAGCCGATCGGTCCGGCACCTGTCACCAGGACTTTCTTGCCGGCAATGCCGGGGGCGCGCGATGCGGCGTGCAGGCAGACGGACAGCGGCTCGCTGCAGGCTGCTTCCGCAGGCGTTATCGAGGCTCCAACCTCAACACATTGTTTGGCCGGCACCACCAGCCATTCCCGAAACATGCCCTGCTCATGCGGCAGGCGCATCGCACTGCCCATGAAACGCATTTCCAGGCAGTGGATCGGCAAGCCGATGCGGCAATATTCGCAAGCACCGCAGGGCTGGCTCGGATTGACGGCGACCAGTGTTCCGGCCTTCAGGGTGACGCCCTCACCTGCCTGCTCCACGGTTCCGGCGGCCTCGTGGCCGGGTATCATCGGCTCGCGAACCCTGACCGGACCGAAACCGCCATCCTGGTAATAGTGCAGGTCGGAGCCGCAGATGCCTGCGGCTGCCATCTTCAAAAGCACTTCGCCCGGACCGGGGGCTGCGACCGGATCAGTCTCGATCCTGAGATCGCCCTTTGCATAAAGCCGTGCCAGACGGGTGTGCATCACATTCTCCTATTTCAGAAGCCCAAGCTGCTGGGGCAGCCACAGGGATATCGAGGGAACGAAGGTGATCAGGATCAGGGCGATGAAGAGCGGCGCAAGCCAGGGCAAGATCGCCATCGTCGTGCGTTCGACGGACAATTTCGCCACCCGCGACAACACGAAGAGTACCATGCCTAGCGGAGGGTGAAGCAGGCCGATCATCAGGTTCAGGGTCATGATAAGGCCAAACTGTACCGGATCGATGCCGAATTTCGCGACGATCGGCAGAAGGATCGGCACGAGGATGGTAATGGCGGCGATTGTGTCCAGAAAGCAGCCGACGAAGAGCATCAGCAGGTTCACAAGGATCAGGAACACCCACTTATTGTTGGTAATCGACAGGATCGCATCAGACAGAAGCTGCGCAGCCTGGCTCACCGTCAGCAGCCATGCGAAGACCGAAGCGGCAGTGACGATGAAGAGAACGGAAGCCGTAGTCTCGATCGTGTCGAAGCTCGCCTTGGCAAGTGTCGAGAGCGTCATCGTGCGATAGCGCACGAGGCCGAGGAAGAGCGACCAGAGGACGGCAGCGACGGCCGCTTCCGTCGGCGTGAACCAACCCATGGTCATGCCGCCGATCAGGATGACCGGCGTCATCAGCGCCATGACTGCGGAAAAACGGAAATACCAGTCGAGCGCCAGAAGCACGACAAGCGCGATGCCCGCTGCGGCATTCATTGACACACCGGCTCGCATCATCACGTAGATCGACAGCGGCACCAGCAGGACAACGACGATCTCGAGACCTGCGGAAAGGAGTTGCTTGACGTCGAAGGGCGCATCAGAACCCCAGCGCTTCACGTAGGCGAAGGCTGCGACTGTGATCATCATCAGCAGCGTCATGACGATGCCCGGCAGAATGCCCGCCATGAAAAGAGCGCCGATCGAAACATTCGCCATCATGCCGTAGATCACGAAAGGCAAGGATGGCGGGAAGATCGGACCGAGCGTGGCAGACGCCGCCGTTACCCCGACCGCGGCCTCGACGGGGTAGCCGTGATCCTTCATTGCCTTGATCTCGATCGTGCCGATGCCGGCCGCATCAGCAAGCGCAGTGCCCGACATGCCCGAGAATATGACGGAACCGATGATATTGACCTGTGCGAGACCACCTTTCATCCAGCCGACGAGCGCGACGGCGAAGGAATAGATGCGGCCGGTGACACCCGCCGAATTCATCAGGTTGCCAGCAAGGATGAAGAAGGGAACAGCGAGAAGCGGGAAGCTTTCGACACCCGCAATCATACGCTGGGCGACGATGATATCGGGCGCAACGCCGTAGAGGACGATATAGAGAACGGAGGCGACGGCCATCGATATCGCGACGGGCACGCCGATCAGCATCAGCACCAGAAATGAGCCAAGCAAGAGCAGCATCGGGTCATCCTTCGACAGCGTGGAATTCTTCGGGGCGCTCCAGAACGGAGTAGCCGCGGCGCATATTGGCGATGAAGACGATTACCGCACGGATCAGCATCAGCACGAAAGCTGCAAGCACGCTGTAGAAGACGATGTTGCGCGGCAAGTCGACGGTGACCATCTGCTCGTCGGCGACGATCTGCACGTAGCGCCACATCAGATAGCAGCCATAGGCGAAGAAACCGATGCGGACGATATCCACGAGGGTTGCGAGAACGCGCGCAAGACCTGCCGGCATGTAATGATAGAAGACGTCCACCTGGATATGGCGCGACGTGCGCACGCACATGACGGCGCCGAGAAAGACGACGCCGATCAGGCAGTTGACGGCGATCTCTTCGGTCCAGGCATAGCTGTTGTTCAGCACATAGCGGGTGAAGAACTGCAGAAAGACGCAACCGGCCATCAGCCAGAAGACGAGCAGCGTGATCCAGTCTTCGATGGCGTAGTCCGAGATATTGGCGGTGGGCGCATGCCCTTCGAATTCGTGGCCGATCTCCTCGGCAGTGACTTGCGTATGGACTTCTTGTGACATGATCGGCCTTATTCCGGTTAGGAAGGAAGGGCGCGCGGCGCTCAGGCGGCGCGCCCTCGGGCACTTACTGGATCGCGCGGATCGCCTCCCAATCGGCCTTTTCGTAGCCGAAGTCCTCGAACTTGACCTTTTCCGCGACCGTCTTCTCGAAATCGGCCTTGTCGACCTCGGTGACGCTCAAGCCCTTCTCTTTGAAGGTGGCGATCAGGCTGTTTTCCTTGCCTTCGATGGTCTTGGTCGTGCGCTCGGCAGCTTCCTGCATGACCTCGCCGAAGATCTTCTTGTCCTCGTCCGAAAGGTTCGACCAGAGCGTCTTCGAGATCACCGTATTCAAGTGATCGACGATGTGGCCGGTCAGAATGATGTTCTTCTGGACTTCGTAGAACTTCTTGGCCTCGATCGTCGTCAGCGGGTTTTCCTGGGCCTCGACCGTGCCGTTCTGCAAAGCGAGATAGACCTCGGCAAAGGCGATCGGCGTGGTGTTGGCGCCGCAGGCGCGCGGCATGGCGAGGTAGGCCGGAACATCAGGCACGCGGATCTTCAGGCCCTGCATGTCGGCGCATTTGGCGATCGGCTTGTTGGCCGTCGTATGGCGCGTCCCGTAATAGCTGACGGCGGCGATATGGTTCCCGGTCTTGTCCTCATAACCTTTGGCCAGACGCTTGAAGACGTCGCTCTTGGTGTAGGCGATCAAGTGTTCCGGGCTGCGGAAGATATAGGGGAAATAGGTGACGCCGATCGGCTTATAGTCGCGGGCGGCAAAGCTCGATCCGGAAATGATGATGTCGACCGTTCCGAGCTTGAGACCCTGGTTAATATCGGCTTCCTTGCCGAGCTGCGAGGCCGGATAGACCTCGATCTTGTAGCGGCCGTTGGTCCGCTTGTTGATCTCTTCCGCAGCCCAGAGGGAATCCGTGTGGAAAGGTTCCGATGTCTCGTAGACATGGGCCCATTTCAGCACCGTCTGGGCATGTGCGATCGCCGTCGTCGCCATGATTGCGGCGGCAGTGCAGAGTATCGTCAGTTTCAACTTCATCACTCTCTCCTCCTGAGATCTCGTTAAGTGGCTGCTTTTCCCTTGTTTGGCCCGGCCGTGTGGCCGCGCCCCTGCTCGCCCGAAAACTCCTCCCCGAAGCTTTCGGAAAACCTCTTCTGCGAATTCGTGAGATGCGTGCGCATGGCGGCCTTCGCCCCCACCGTATCGCCGGCGGCGATCGCGTCGCGGATAGCCCGGTGCTCTTCCAGCGCGCTGCGCCACGACACCGGTCCTTCGAAATGGCTGGCAAGCTTTTCGAAATACGGCGTCATGCGCATGTCGAACATCTCGCCGGTAACGCGGATCAAAGTCGCATTGCCGACGATTGCGGCGATGCCGGTATGAAAAGCGCGGTCGGCGACAAGCACGGCGCGCGCATCCTCTACCACGCCGCTCATCGCTCTCAGCGCCTCATCGAGAACGGCAATGTCCTCAGGGCGGGCGCTTTTTGCGGCCTCCTCTGATATCGCGCATTCGATGATGGCGCGGGCCTGCAGCAGCTCGAAAGGCCCCTCCACGGGTTCGCGCTCACTGCCGGTCGCTTCGGCCGCATGTTTGCGCGTGACATAAATGCCCGAGCCCATGCGGATATTGATGTATCCCTCGACTTCCAGCACGATCAGCGCTTCGCGCAGCGTGGGGCGCGAAACCGAAAGCTGCTCCGCAAGCTCGCGCTCGGCCGGCAGCCTCTGGCCGACGGCGAGTTCGCCTCGGATAATCATCATACGAATCTGGTCCGCCACCTGCCTGTAGAGGCGGCGTGATTCAACTGCCGAAAACATTATGGCCTCCTCGGCGCGCTTCTCCTCAAGCGCACAACTGGCCAACTGGCCTGACCAATTGATCCGAAGCTATCATCGAGGAAGTTGTGCGTCAATCCGACGCATGCACTCAGACCGGGCTGGCCAGTTGATAAGTGGATGCAAGGGCCCTAAGGGCCTCGACCGTCGCCGGATCCAGCGTCACGCCATGTCTTTCCCGCTCGGCGGCGACAGCCCATTCCCGATCGCCAGGCGCCATCACCCTGAAGCCCTCACGCGGCGGAGATGCCCTCAAGGTTTCGACGTAGCGTTTCATGGCAGCGTCAAAGATTTCAATATCGAGGAAGGCTGCAGGGTTCAGCGCGATGACGAAGGCACCGAGCCCACGCGGTGTCGAAAAATCCGGCCCGGGCATCGGAGCGATATCGAAACTCAGCTTCATGCCTGTGAGCACAGCACTCAAAATCTCGGGAATGCCTGCAAGCCCTGCGCCCTTGAAGCCGAATTCGCCGCCGAGCGGCGCCAGCATGTCGGCCACATCGGGATCGGTCGTGTCATACCCCCGTTCATCGGAGGCGACTCCTTCGGGCAGTTGGCGGTCGAGGCTGCGATAGAGCAGCACGCGATTATAGGGCACGGCGCTCGTCGCCATGTCGAAGAGCCACGGGTTATCTCCCTTGACCGGGACAGCGCAGGCGATCGGATTGGTTCCATGAAAGCGCATGGCGCCGTCGTGCAGACGCACGAAGCTATCGGAATTGCAGAAGGCAAAACCGATAAAGCCGCGTTGGGCGGCATCGAACGCATAGGCACCTGCCGGTCCGAAATGCGAGGAATTGCGGATCGCAACCGCACCGATTCCGAATTCCCCGGCAAGACGCGTCGCATACTCCATGGCCGCATAGGTCGCGAGCGCACCATGGCCATTATCCGCATCGAGCGAAGCGACGGCGCCGAAAGTGTTTACCAGCGCGAGATGCGGGCGCGGATTGAGGCGTCCTTCGGTCAATCCTTTCACATAGTGAGGAAGCAGGCGCACACCGTGGCTGTCGATGCCATAGCGCGTACCATGCAGCATTCCCCGCGTCGCTGCATCCGCAGTCTGTTGGTCGGCGCCGGCCGCGATAAAGATCTCTCGGCAGAAATCCTCGATCGTTGCCAGGGACGCTAGGGCGCCAGCGGTTTTTTTGCTGTCAGTCGTCATCGGCCACAATCCGTTCGGGTGGATCGTCTGCAGACTCTAACGCGCTGGCGAGAAGATTCGATAGCCGCATCGCGCCTGAACCTGCACTTCTTTCAAACCCCTGTCCGACCTGTGCAAACGTCACGGCTTGCCGAGCGACAGGCGGAACTGCCGGGGTGTCGTGCCGGTCCGCTGCTTGAAGATGTCGTAAAACCGGCTACTGGAGCCGAAGCCGCAGTCGAGGGCAATCTCCAGTATCGAATCCTCGGTCTCGGCCAGCCGCTGCATTGCTCTCGCGAGACGATAACGCGTCAGATATTCCATTACGGAAATGCCGAGCACATCGCGAAACGCCCGGTTGGCGGTGGTTGGATGCACATTGGCGCGCTTTCCAAGATCCGCCAGGCTGAGCGGTTCGGAAAAATGCCGGTTGATCAGGTCGGTCAGCACCTCTGAATGGCGGATGGCGGGGCTTACCGGCGTCGCGGCGGCTGCGACGGACGAGCCTCGATCATCGGCGTGATCAAGGATGAGCCGGCGCACCCTGAGCTTGGTCTCGTCCGCGATCAGCTGGCGCCGGACGGGATCGCCCCTGCCCCATTCCTCGACCCAGGCAGAGACGGTGAGCGGCGTCGTCTCGCGGCGGCGGGGCTCGACCACGAAGGCACCCTGCATGATTGCCTGTCTCGCCTTCTTGTCGATGGAGAGCGCAAGAAAGTCGACGAGCGGAAGGTAGACGCAGATGAGCGGCGCCTCCGGCGTCACCAGGATTGTCTGGTGGGGAATGGCCGCCCAGAAGAGGACAAGACGCCCGGCCTCGACCCGCTCCTGCCGACCATTGAAGAGATAGGTCATGGCACCATCGAGAAGCAGGTTGATCTCGACATGGTCGTGCCAATGCGCTGCGCTCATGGCATCGGCCGTGTGGCGCTCGATCAGGAAGCTCCGCGGCGACCCCGCCCACTCGCCGCTCCTGTTGAAATGATCGTCTTTCATGCGTCCAGCGCTTCAATCCGGGAATACTCCCTTCAATAACAGGAAGAAATTCTGATTTGGAAGAGGCACGACTATGGTGACCTTGATTTGTGGGAGACTGAAATGCCGAAGATTTGCCTCGTGGGTGCGGGCAGCACCGTTTTTGCGCAGAACATTCTGGGGGATGTGCTGTCCACACCTTCGGGCAGCGATTATGTGATCAGCCTGTTTGATATCGACCCCGAACGGTTGATGACATCGGAGATCGTTGCGCGGCGCATCTGCGAGGCGCTCAATCTGCAGAGGGTAAGGGTAGAGGCAACCCTCGATCGTCGCGAGGCGCTGCGCGGATCGGATTTCGTTATCCTGATGATGCAGGTCGGCGGCTACAAGCCGGCTACTGTGACGGATTTCGACGTGCCGAAGCGATACGGCCTGCGGCAGACCATTGCCGATACGCTCGGCATCGGCGGGATCTTCCGCGGACTTCGCACCATTCCGGTGCTGGAAGCGATCTGCCGCGATATGGAAGAGGTCTGCCCTGACGCGCTGCTGATGCAATATGTGAACCCGATGGCGATCAACTGCTGGGCGATCAAGGAGCTGGCGCCCAGTATCCGCACGGTTGGCCTTTGCCATAGCGTACAGCATACCGCCGCCCATCTCGCCTCCTGCCTCGACGAAGACATTGCCGACATCAACTACATCTCGGCTGGCATCAACCACGTCGCCTTCTTCCTGAAATACGAGAAGCTGCATGCCGATGGCCGGCGCGAGGATCTTTACCCCCGCCTGAAGGCTCTCGCCGGCGAGGGACACGTGCCGCCCGACGATCGGGTGCGCTTCGATGTGCTGAAGCGGCTCGGTCATTTCGTGACGGAATCCAGCGAGCATTTCTCCGAATATACGTCATGGTATATCAAGGACCGCCGTCCGGAGCTCATCGACAAGCTCAACATCCCGCTCGACGAGTATATCAGCCGCTGCGAGCGGCAGATTTCAGAATGGCATGCGCTGCGCCGGGATCTCGAAGGCGACAAGCCGATCGAGGTCTGCCGCAGCAACGAATATGCCGCGGGCATCATCCACGCCGCCGTCACCGGCAATCCAGCGCTGATCTATGGCAATGTTCCGAACAACGGCCTGATCGAGAACCTTCCGGCCGAATGTATCGTGGAAGTGCCCTGCCATGTGGACAGGAACGGCATCCAGCCAACCCGCATCGGCAGGATCCCCACGCAGCTCGCCGCTGTGATGAAGCTCAGCATCTCGGTTCAGGAACTGACCGTTGAAGCAGCATTGACGGGAAAACGCGACCGCATCTATCAGGCAGCCCTGCTCGATCCGCATACATCGGCAGAACTGTCGCCGGACGAGATCTGGGGCCTGGTCGACGACCTGATCGAGGCACACGGCGACCTCCTGCCCAGATATAGCTGAGATCGGCCACAGGCCTATTCGCTCACCAAACAACAGCCAAGAGGCACGTCGTCATCAGAGACGACGTGCCTTTCTTTTTGATCCTGCATCACCAGATCGGCCAACATGGAAAAGATCATAAACGATCAGATTCTTGATTGACATTGATCGTATTGAGTGGGAACTTTGATGCAAGAAGCACAATTGCAGCAGGGGACAATCTGTGAACCAGACTGGCGGCGTGAAGACTGATCGGCTCGATGCCATCCGCAGCCATCTCTACGCGAATGGCTTTTCCACCATTCAGGACCTGGCCGACGCTGTCGGCGCCTCCTTGGCAACCGTGCGGCGCGACCTGCAAATTCTCGAACAGGATGGCGCGATTGACCGTGTGCACGGCGGTGCCCGTATCGCCGAGGGTTCCTCGGTCGAAATGGCCTTCCAGGAACGGGAAAAGCGCCAGCTTTCGGCCAAGCGTGCGATCGCCAATGCGGCCTATGAACTGCTTCTGCCCCGCACGGCGATCTTCCTCGACGCCGGCACGACGGTTCTTCAGCTTGCACGCCTAATCCGCATCAATCCGATGCCGCTCCGCATCTTCACGAACGGCCTGATTGTCGCTCAGGAATTTCTCAACATTCCGAACCTCGAGGTCGTGCTTCTCGGTGGCCAATTGCGCAGCGAAAACGCCTCCCTCGTCGGCCCGCAGGCCGAGGCGATGCTCGAAACGATCTGGTTCGATCAGCTGTTTCTCGGAGCAAGCGCCATCAGCCCCGACGGCGCGATCTACAGCGTGGACAGTGCCGAAGCTAGCCTGAACCGTCGCATGCTCACCCGCTCTGCCAACGGCTATGTGCTCGCCAATTCCTCGAAATTCGGGACGATGGCAACCTACAAGGTCGCGCCCCTGAACGCTGCAAAGCTCATCACCGACAAGGGCCTGACGCCCCAATGGCGCGCCGAACTCACCAACTTCGGTATTGACGCGACCTATGCCGAGCTCGGAGCAAAAGAATGAGTAACGAGCTGATCCTCGGCATCGATGGCGGCGGCAGCAAGGTGCTCGTTACACTTGCCGACAAAGACGGCCGAATTCTGCGCACAGCGCTCGGCGGCGGCGTCAATCCGATGGACAATCCGGACTGGCAACAGGAGCTGGAGCGGCATATCGAACCGTTCCGCAATGAGCCGGGCCTGGCCGCCGTCGGCGCTGCCCTGCCTGCCTATGGTGAAGTAGCGCATCTCTCCGCGCTCCAGAAGCAATGCATTGATGACGCCTTTCCGGATATCCGCGGGATCGTGCTGAATGACGTCGACGCCGCCCATCTCGGCGCCTTTGCCGGGCGCCCGGGCATCCTCGTTCTGTCGGGTACCGGTTCCATGTCCTGGGCGCGCAATGGCGCGGGCGCCTCCGCACGCGCAGGCGGCTGGGGCGATGTGATCGGCGACGAGGGCAGTAGCTATTGGATCGGCCGCGAAGCTCTGCATCTCATCAGCCAGAGCCTCGATGGACGTGCCAAGCCGACGGCGATGGCGCGAGCCATTTACGATCATCTCCAGCTGGATATTGCCGACCCGATGAACGCGCTCGGCGGCTGGATCAACGGGCTCGCAAGGCCCCGTGCGGGTATCGCCGCGCTCTCCATCCTTGTCGATCGAACCGCTCAGCAAGGTGATGAGACGGCCATTGGCCTGATCGAGACGGCGGCCGAAGAGCTTGCCAAACACCATTGGGCAATCGCCAGCCATTGTGAAACCGGCACGGACTGGACCTACGCGGGCGGCACCTTTTCCAGCCGTCTTTTGCTTGAAGCCGTCGAACGGCGGATTGGCCGGCGGGCGGTTTCACCCGTACTTCCCCCATTGGCGGCGCGCTTCTGGCCGCCGCCCAACTTCTCGACTGGCCGCTTGACGAGCGCTGGTTCGGGCAAATCGCGGTCGCGGCCGAAACCGTGATCGCGCGATCAAGACAATGACTGTCAACGATAAAGAAGGATGGGAACATGCGTAAATTGATATTGCCTTTGCTTGCCTCCGCCGCCCTTGCGATCGCCCTGCCTGCCTTGGCGGACGACGCCAAACCGCTTGCCGGCCAGTCTATCACGGTGCTGATGCCGTCGCCGCAGGGCGCCACGGTTGCGGCCGATTTTGAAGCCGCGACCGGCATTCATGTCGATCTCCAGACCCTCTCTTGGGACGATATCCGCCCGAAGCTGGTAACGGCGCTGGTCGCCGGCACGGCACCAGCCGATGTCACCGAATTCGACTGGTCATGGACGGGTCAGTTCAGCGCCGCCGGCTGGTACATGCCGCTGAACGAAGTGATCGACAAGGATAGTGTCGATGATATTGGCGTCGCCAAGATCTTCACCGTCGACGGTCAGTTGCTCGGCGTACCCTACACGAACGACTTCCGCGTCATGCTCGTCAACAAGAAGCATTTCACGGATGCAGGCATTACCGAAATGCCGAAGACGCTCGACGCGCTGGTCGAGGCCGCAAAGAAGATCAAGGAGAAGGGCATCTCCACCTATCCGATCGGCCTGCCGCTCTCGGCGACCGAAGGCGCTTCCACGAGCTGGTATCTGCTGACCAAGGCCTTTGGCGGCGAACTCTTTGACAAGGATTTCAAGCCGCTTTTCCTTACCCCCAATTCAGCCGGCTACAAGGCGCTCGCCTTCGAACTGAAGCTCTTGAAGGACGGCCTGGTCGACCCGGCCTCGACAGGCCTCAAGGACAGCCAGATCAACGAGAGCATGTTCGCCCAGGGGCTGACCAGCATCATGATCTCGGGTGAGCCTGGCCGCCTAGGTCAGATGAACGACCCGAAGCAGTCCAAGGTCGCCGGCCAGGTGGAAGCGATCCTCGTGCCGACCGAAAGTGGTCAGACCCGCAGCTTCGGCCTTCCGGAAGCGCTCGCCATTCCGAATGTCTCGCAGAACAAGGAAGCGGCGGTCGCCTTCGTCAAATGGTTCACCAGCAAGGAGTTCCAGAAGAAGAATGCCGCAAACGGCTTCCTGCCGACACGGACTTCGGCTCTCGCCGAACTCAATACGGAAGGCAAGCTGACGAGCGGCGACGCACTTGTCGCGCAGTCGAAGACCGTCGAGCCTCTGTTCCAGCAGGGAACGCCGCCGTGGTATCCGCAGTTTTCGAGCGCGGTAAACACGGCGATCAACAGCGCGGCAAAGGACCAGGTCACCGTTGATCAGGCCATGCAGAGCATCGCCGATGCAGCCAAGCAGGCGATGGCGCAATGACAACAGCCACCGCTGAAGGTGTGGCAGCCAAGCGTAGTGTCGGCCTCAACGCCGACACCATGCTCGGACTGCTGCTGGTGCTGCCGATCCTCGTGACGATGGCATCTCTGGTCTTCTATCCGATGGGACGGACGGTCTGGGACTCGCTGCACCGGGTCAATCCGATGCAGGCCGGAACGCCCTTTGTCGGATTGGAAAATTACATACGCATGCTGTCGGATGGCCAGCTGGCGACGACCTGGACGAATACCCTCATCTACGTCGTTCTCGCCGTCGCTGCCGAAACCATCTTCGGCGTGCTTGCTGCAGCGCTCATCAATCAGATGGGGGTCGGGCGCCAGTGGGTGCTTGCGGCTGTCATCCTGCCCTGGGCGCTCCCCGGTGTCGTCAACTCCGTCATCTGGCTATGGATCTATCAGCCCGGCGCAGGCCTGTTGAACGGCATCCTCGTCGCACTTGGCCTGCCTTTCGAAAATCATGTCTGGTTCAACGACCGGACGAGCGCGATCATCGCGGTCACCGTCGTGCATGTCTGGCGCATGATGCCACTGACGATCGTCATCGTGCTTGCGGCCATGCAGAGCATCCCGGCGCATCTCTACGAGGCTGCCCGTATCGACGGCGCGACACGCGTGCAGATGTTCAGCCTGGTCACGCTTCCGCTCGTGCGCAGCGCAATCGCCGTTGCCATGACGAACGCGACGGTCAATGCCTTCAATCTTTTCGACGAGGCCTGGGTGCTGGCCGGATCGAGCCTCGAAACGCGGCCGATCCTCGTGCAGATCTATCTCGAGACGTTCCAGAACCTTCGCTTCTCATACGGGATGGCGCTGTCGGTCGTCATTACGCTGGTGTCGCTGCTCGTATCGCTCGTCTATGTCCTCCGCGTCTATCGCAACACACGGTTCGACTGATGAAACCAACCATTCTCTATCGCCTGATGATTTGGGCCGGTCTTGCGATGCTGCTGATCTGGTCGCTCGGCCCGATCTACTGGACGATCGCAAGTTCCGTGACGCCAACGGAAGATTTTTCCACGCGGCCGATCCATTTCTTCCCGCAGCATTTCACGCTCGACCATTATTCGCGCCTGCTCGGCATCAACATTGCGCGGATCGGCGGGGTGGAAGTATGGAAGCAGTTCCGTGCAGCACTGCTCAACAGCGTGATCACGTCTGCAGCTGCCACGGCTCTCTGCGTCGCGATCTCGGCACTCGGCGCCTATGCCTTCACCCGGATGCGCTTTCCCGGGCGTCAGCTTCTGTTTGGCGCTGTCGTCGCGACGCTGGCCATCCCTGCCTATGCTGTGCTGATCCCGCTCTATCAGATCATGATCAAGATGCATCTGGTCGACACCTATACCGGCGTCTCGCTGATCTATGTCTCAGCCTATCTGCCGCTCTCCCTCTGGCTGTTGCGCAGCGTCTTCGAGCAGCTTCCGATCGCGCTCGAAGAGGCGGCACAGCTTGATGGCGCGGGTCGCCTCTTCATCTTCTTCCACATCGTGCTGCCACTCGCCGGACCCGGCCTGACGGCGGCCGCTATCCTCACCTTCCTGGGGGCGTGGGGCCAGTATCTCGTTCCCCTGATCTTCTCGCCGCAGGCGACGAAACCGCTGACGGTTCTCATTCCTGAATTCGTCACCAAGAACTTCATCGACTACGGGCTGATCACGGCAAGCGGATCGATCGCGATCGTCATCCCTGCCCTCGTCGTCATCTTTCTTAACCGATACCTCGTCAGCGGTCTGCTGGCTGGTTCGGTCAAATAATCGGAGACATCATGAACACGACCGAAAAGGTAATCTTCGAGCAGTTCCCCTATTGGGAAAAAGCCATCGGCTCGAATACGGCAAGCGGCAAGGCGGACGACCTCCTCGTCTTCGTCGGCTGCGGCACCTCCTTCAACCTCGCTTTGTCTCTGGCCGCCTATGCCAACAGCCTCAAGCGCAAGGCGATCGCCGTCCCGGGAGCGGAATGGCTGAACCGGCCTTCTTACTTCTGGCCGGAATGGCAGAAGACCCATGTGGTCGCGCTCTCGCGCAGCGGCGAAACGACGGAAACGGTCGCCGCCGCAAAGGCGAGCCGCGCTGTCGGCGCCTTCGTGACCGCTGTGACGGTCGAGCCCGAAAGCGCACTCGCCAAAAACTGTGACCAGCTGATCTGCTCTCCGACCCATCCCGAGGAAGGCATCGTCATGACGGTTTCGGCAAGCCTCATGGTATTGCTCAGCCTGCAGCTGATCGGTCAGACCGTGCCTGCCTCGGCCGTTGCATCGGCACGTCAGCTCGCGAATAAACTCGACTCCGCCCTGCCCGAAATTATCAAGGATCGCTCTCACTTCGTTTTTCTCGGCGGCGGCCCCCTTTTCGGCATCGCGCTCGAAGGAGCGCTCAAGTTGATGGAAATGAGCCAGCTGATGACGCAGGCCTTTCATCCGCTCGAATACCGCCACGGGCCGATCAGTCTCGTCGACGAAAAGACGGCTGCCATCATGCTTTACAGCACGGACCAGAGACAAGCCGAGGCCAAGCTCGTCGGCGAGTTACGCGAGAAAGGCGCCGTGGTCATCGGTATCGGCGGCCCCGGCGATCTGGAGCTTCCTGTTGATGTCGATCTGTCGCTTGCCGGTCTCATTGTCCTGCCGGCGCTGCAGATCCTTGGCGAACGCGCAGCGCAAGCAAGACAGATTGATACCGTCTCGCCGCGTCATCTTACCAAGGTCGTCACACTCGTATGAGCGCCGTGATCGATCAAAACCGCCAGACCGCACTGGCGAAACTGTTCGGCGAAAGGGGCCTGCCCCTGCCGCGCGGCATCACATCCGTATGCTCGGCCCATCCGCTGGTCATCGAGGCGACATTGCGACACGCGGCCCGGCGGGGTGATGTCGTCCTGATCGAGGCGACCTGCAATCAGGTCAATCAAGAAGGCGGTTATACGGGCATGAAGCCGGTGGACTTCCGGGCCTTCATCGAGCGCATCGCGACAGAGGTCGGCTTTCCCGCAAACCGCATCATTCTCGGCGGCGACCATCTCGGTCCAAACCCATGGCGAAAGCTTGCTGCCGAGGATGCGATGGCGCGTGCTGAGGCTATGGTGACGGCTTATGTCGAGGCCGGCTTCGAAAAGCTGCATCTCGACACGTCGATGGGCTGTGCTGGCGAGCCTGTGGCGCTTGCCGACGAACTGACCGCCGCAAGAGCGGCACGTCTGGCGAAAGCTGCCGAAGAGGCTGCCCGTCGCAGCGGTCGACGTCTGCCGGTCTATGTCATTGGCACCGAGGTGCCGCCGCCCGGCGGTGCGACCCATGCACTGGACGAGTTGGAGATCACGCGGCGGGAAGCAGCTTTGAGGACGCTTGATGTTCACCGTTGGGCATTTGCCGAAGCCGGCGTCAGTCCAGCTTTGGAGCGCGTTATCGCCATCGTCGTCCAGCCGGGTGTCGAGTTCGGCAACGCCAATGTCGCGCTCTACAGGCCCGAGCGCGCGCAAAATCTGATCTCTGCGCTCGATGAGATGAAGGGACTGCTTTTCGAAGCCCATTCCACCGACTACCAGCCGACAGCCGCGCTTTCGGCTCTGGTCGACGGCGGGTTTGCGATCCTGAAAGTCGGCCCCGGCCTGACCTTCGCATTGCGGGAGGCGCTCTACGGCCTCGATGCGATCGCCGGTATTCTTGGCGATGGTAGGCCAGGCAGCGGACTGGCGGCGGCGATGGAAGAGATCATGCTCGCTGAGCCCAGCCACTGGGCTGGCCACTATGGTGGTACGGCTGATGAGCAGCGATTGCAGCGGCATTTCAGCTACAGCGACCGCATCCGGTACTACTGGCCCGACGCGCGTGCGGCGGCAGCAGTCGACGAACTACTCGCCCGGTTGCCTGACGAAATCCCGGAAACGCTGATCAGCCAGCATCTCGCCCGCCTCTATCCTGGTGTGGTCGAAAAGCGTGTCGCACCGAGAGCCCGCGATCTCTGCCTTGCCGCTGTTGATGCGGCACTCGCTCCCTATGCCGCCGCGACAGCGCCTCGATAAGCGAGGCGCTGCATATCGCTCTGCCCGAGCGAGCGCAGATCCGAAATCAGATTTTCAGCCGGAGACAGTTATGGCGTCCGTAAACGTGGCAAATGTCCGCAAGAACTATGGTCACTTCGAAGTATTGCACGGGGTCGACATCGATATCCGCGACGGAGAATTCGTCATCCTTGTCGGCCCTTCCGGCTGCGGCAAGTCGACCTTGCTGCGCATGATCGCAGGGCTTGAGGAAATCTCCGGTGGCAACGTCTCGATCGGCAGCAAGGTCGTCAACAACGTCGCCCCGAAGGAGCGCGACATTGCCATGGTCTTTCAATCATATGCGCTTTATCCGCATATGACGGTCGAAGCGAATATGGGATTTTCGTTGCGACTGGCGAAAGCACCGAAGGAGCAGATCAAGGCGCGTGTCCGCGATGCGGCGCAGATCCTCGGTCTCGAACATCTCCTCGACCGCTACCCGAGAAATCTCTCCGGCGGTCAGCGTCAGCGTGTTGCCATGGGCCGCGCCATCGTCCGCCAGCCGCAAGTCTTCCTCTTCGACGAGCCCCTGTCCAACCTCGATGCCAAGCTTCGCGTGCAGATGCGCTCCGAGATCAAGCAGCTGCATCAGCGGCTGAAAACGACGACCATATATGTGACGCATGATCAGATCGAAGCCATGACCATGGCCGACCGGATCGTCGTCATGCGCGACGGCTATGTTGAGCAGATCGGTTCACCACTCGATCTCTACGACCGGCCGGCCAATCTCTTCGTGGCCGGTTTCATCGGTTCGCCTGGCATGAATGTCATCAAGGGCCGGATCAGCGCGTCCGGACCGC
Source organism: Rhizobium sp. KNZ14-9A (assembly GCF_056755015.1). Lineage (NCBI taxonomy): Bacteria > Pseudomonadati > Pseudomonadota > Alphaproteobacteria > Hyphomicrobiales > Rhizobiaceae > Rhizobium > Rhizobium sp. KNZ14-9A. Next base: position 638,446 of record NZ_JBPGXB010000004.1, on the reverse strand, counting down.
TTGAATTCATCGCCGACGGAGGGGCACACTTGCCGCTGCCGGAGGCTGCTGTGGCAATACGCGGCGCGGAGGTGGTCTATGGCGTCCGTCCGGAGCATCTGATCGTCAGCCAGGAAGGCGTGAGCGCCGAGGTGGCGGTCATCGAACCGACAGGTGCTGAAACCCAGATTAACGCTAAGCTTGGATCGGATTCCCTGGTGGCGACGGTGCGAGACCGGCTTTCCCTGCAGGCCGGCGATACCGTCAGAATGATGCCGGATCTCACTAAACTGCATCTCTTCGACGCCAAAACCGAAAAGCGCCTGACGAGCGGCTAACGGCTGCTTTGCGCTACTGAATGAAAACGGTGCGGCGATGATCGCCGCACCTTGTCTTGCTTTGACGGATCGAACCTCAGAACTCTTCCCAGTTGCCGCCCTTCGTATCCAGTGCGGCGTTTCCTGAGAATGCGGAGGCAATCTTGCGGCCGAGCGCCCGGGCGGGTGACGGCGTCGGCGCATCGTTTCGCCCGGCGCTTCGAGCAGGCGCCGAATGCGAAGCATAGCCTGCTTCGTTCAGTTTGAACTGAGCGAGAAGCTGGTTGAGCGATGCAACTTCCTTCGCAAGATTGTAGCTGGCAGCGGTCAACTCTTCGACCATGGCAGCGTTCTTCTGCGTATCCTGGTCCATCTGATTGACGGCCGTGTTGATCTGGTCGAGGCCCAACGACTGCTCCTGCGATGCTTCGACGATCGCAGCGATATGGCGGTTGATTTCCTGAACCTCCGAAACGATCGCCTGAAGCGCCTTGCCGGTATCGTCGACCAATTGCACGCCTGCATGCACCTGTGCATTCGAGGCCGTGATCAGATCCTTGATCTCTCTGGCCGCCGTTGCGGAGCGCTGCGCCAGTTCGCGCACTTCCTGTGCGACGACGGCAAAGCCCTTGCCGGCCTCGCCGGCTCGGGCTGCTTCAACACCGGCGTTGAGCGCCAGCAGGTTGGTCTGGAAGGCGATGTCGTCGATCACGCCGATGATATTGCCGATCTCACCGGAAGACTTGGAGATCTGCTCCATGGCGAGCACGGCCTTGCGGACCACCTCACCAGAATGTTCGGCGCCGGTTTTGGCACGGGCCACGAGCTGGCCGACATCCTGGGCGCGTTTGCTGGAACCCTTGACGGTCGTGGTGATTTCTTCGAGAGCCGCAGCCGTCTCTTCGAGAGCCGCCGCCTGCTGCTCGGTGCGCTTGGCGAGATCGTCGGCAGCCGACTTGATCTCGTTTGCTCCCGAGTCGATGCCGCGGGCATTCTGCGACACCCGGTTCAACGCGGATTGCAGCTTGTCGGCGGAGTCATTGAAGTCGCTGCGGACGCCATCGAGCCTTGCCACGAAGGGCTGCGCGATCCGGTAGGACACATCGCCCTCGGCAAGCTTTGACAGGCCGGCAGCGAGATTGTCGACGGCAAACTGCACATCGGCAGCGTCCTTCGCCTTTTCCTTCTCGCGCTCGATCTGTTCTCTTTCGCTCAAGCTGCGATTGGCTTCCGCCTCCTGTTCGAGGCGAACCCGCTCGATCGCGTTCTGCTTGAAGACTTGAACGGCACGGGCCATCGCGCCGATTTCGTCAGGCCGGCCCTGACCTTCGACCTCGACATCGATATTGCCTGCGGCCAGGCGCGCCATCGTGCCTGTCGTCTTCTTCATGACCGACGCAATCGAACGCGCAAAGACGAGGAAACCGAGCAGTGAAATAAGTGAGACGACGACTGCGCCGATCCCAGCCATCCAGAGCGCCTGCTGCGATGCTTCGACGACTTCCGTAACATCGGAGCCGATTTCGAAGACACCGATCTTGCGGCCGGAGAAATCTTCGAAGGGAATGGCGGTGACTTCATAGTCGTTGTTGCCGAGAACGGCATGGACACGGACGCGGTCGCCGTTGAAACCCGCCTGCAACTGTTCCTGGGTGAGGATCGTCTTGTCTCCGAAGGTCGAGGCCTGCGGCACAAATTTCCCGTCCTGCAGGATATGGACCGCAACTTCGGCATCGACGGATTTTGCGAGCGGCGCAAAATAGTCATTCGTGAGCGAGGTGCCGACATCGACGACGCCGACAGTCTTGCCGTCCTTGATAACGGGGGCCGAGGCAAACATGCTGACGGCGGTCCGCCCGGGTTCAATGCCCGCGTTCAGTTTGCCCTGCGTCAGCGCCGCAACGATCATCTTGCGACGTCCCTTGAGGTCATCGCCGAAGGTGTCAGGCGTATGGATACGTGCGACTGCGAGGCCATCGCCATTGCTGAAGGTGATGAGCTGAAGGCCCTGCGCTTTGATCGCCGGCAGGCTGGCTGTGTATTTTGCAAGAATGGATGCCCGATCATTCTTGGCGATAAGATCGGCCGTTTCGGGCTCACCGGCAAGGGCTACTGCAAGCCCGGCAGCAGCGCGTTTCTGCGCATCCATATCGGTCTGGATGACGTGCAGGTCGGCCGAGAGCTCCTTCTGAAGCGATTGATCGCTCATCGCGCTCTGGCGATGCCAGGCAAGACCACCGATTGCTGCGCTCGCAAACAAAACCGCAGCGAACCCGTAGGCTGTGATGCGGATCCAAATCGGCCGCTTAATCTGTTCTTCGCTCATATCGTCCTCTCATGCGTCGAATACCTTAATTCTTGAGGGGAAAACTTGTTTTTTACTTAATTTTGAATGGTCAACATTATGGACATAATCTGCGGGCGCATATCGCCGTCAGCGCTAGCAAGCGGCGCTTTATCCCGTATAGATTGCGTCTATTTCCGTCGCTTTGGCGAGTTCGAAACTCCACGCCTAAGGGATGGACGAGCATCAACAACGCAACATCCCGTATCGCCTTCCATGCCAAACTCCATCGGCGTCTCATGGCAGGAACCGACCAGATGGGTTGAGATACTCGGCCTTATTCCTTGATAGGCCACGGAGTTTTCTATCATCACCCAATCGGGTGATGCTCAAGTATCAGTCTCTCCTCTAAAAGATTTGACTAGACTAATATTCGGCTTCGGCCGCTCATATGACTTTACCAATCGAAAGACAGTCAAATGGAGCATGCGGATATTGTCGATGCCATCTATCGGGCTTCCGTAAACATACAGTTGTGGTCCAGCACATTATGCTCGGTTGTCGACTATGTCGGGGCAACAGCCGGCAATATTGTCTATCAGGCCCCTGATGGAAAAAGCAGCTTTCTGATCCCCGGCCGGATGCGCGAAGATCTGAATGACCTTTATTTGCAGCATTACGCCGGCAATCCCTATGCAAAGGCGTTCGAGAAAGTTCAGCCGGATCAGGTGGCGATCGGCAATGAGCTCATCGATGATGCCGCCGTTCGGCGCACCGCATACTATGCCGACATCTGCGCGCCTCAAAATATCTACAATCAGCTCTTCGTTCCTCACGCCAGCCTGCACGAACGCGGCGGTATCGGCGGGGTAGCGCTTTTTCTCTCCAAGACCCAGGACACCGAAAACGCCCAGGCGGCCCGGAAGCTCCTGCAATTGACGCCGCATCTTTCCCGCTCGATAGAGCTTTCCCTTCATGTCGGAAGCATAAGACGAGAAGCCAGCCTTCTGCAGCGGCTGCTCGAGGCCCTGCCCGATGCGGCCATGCTGCTCGATGGCCAGGGCGAAATCGTCTTGCTGAATTCCGCCGCAGAAGACATCCTGAGACGGGGCGACGGCCTTTCCATCAACAGACATGAGCGCTCGGCGCTTCCAAGCGTTTCCAGCAGCTCCAAGGCTCTGGCTCATGCGATACGGCAAGCCATCGAAATCGCAACCGGAACCGCCACGCAATTGCAGGGCGCTGTCCAGATTCTCCGACCGTCGGGCCTGCCGCCCTACCTCGCGCAGGTCACTCCACTACCGCCAAATTCCTTCGTCGCATGGGACTCGGCAGATTCCGGCGCCCGCGTGCTTCTTCAGATCGTCGATGCAGAAAGCCGCGCCACCGGGCAGGCAGAGCAGCTTCGCAGCATCTTCAGCCTAACCGCCGCGGAAACGAAGGTGGCTGTGCTTGTCGGCTGCGGATTTTCGGTTCCAGAGACCGCGAGGATGCTTGCCCTGTCTCCCAACACCGTCAAAACACATACAGCAAGGCTCCTATCCAAGACGGGTGTGCGATCTCAAGCGGCATTTGCGCGACTGATGGCGTCCGTTCCCGCGCGGCCCGGCCGGCCCTAATCCCGTTTCCGTCGCAAAGTGATAACGAGAGGCATTGTAAGACCGAAAAATACGGGAAGGTGCTGAAGGGACATCCCCTTCCCGCTCAAAGCATCGACTTCTCGATCAGGGATCGGGCGTCGTCAGTTCCGTTTCCTTGGTATCGACGACGAATACGGCCAGAATTTTTGCCGGCTTCGTCTTGCTGGCATTCGCACTTACCAAGTGATGATCGCCGGGTACTTCGATCCAGTTCTCACCGGTTTTGAAGACCTTTTCCTTGCCGTCGTTCACCTTGCTTTTGATTTGACCCTCAATGACGGTCGCGTAGATGAAAGCACTCTTCGCGTGGGTATGCGCGGGATTATATCCGCCCGGCCCGTATTCAACGAGAACGCCGCGCATACTTTTGCCCGGGACGTTTGGCAATTCATGGTCGAAGACGACCGTGATCTTGGCATTGTGGGCCTTCTGGGCCGCGAAAGCCGGGGCTGCGGCAAGTGACAGCGCCAGCGCGGCAGTGGTCATGGACTTGAGCATCGTATCTTTCTCCTCTGAGGCTCGCTACGACCTGGGCAAGCTAAGTCCACGCACGAGGAAAGGTCAGATATACGATGGTTTAACGCGCTGCCCTCCGGCTGTGATGACACAGTCCACCAGTCTGTCGACAACTAGTTAAGGTTGTTGTTGCGGTTGCCGTCAACAAGATATATCTCGGAAATGCCACTCGAAATTGTCTTTTCTCGCCGTCGCTGCGATTGAGACCAAACTCCCGAACCGATCATCCCGGAGCGATCGAATGCATATCCAGCCGCAACACCGGATCTATGTCTGCTTCTTTCTCTTCGCCATTTCGATGGGAGCACTGCTTTCGCGCCTGCCCGACCTACAGGACGCCCTGGGCGTCAACAAGTCGGAACTCGGCCTCACGCTGATCGGCGCAGCGATCGGTGCGTTGATTTCCTTGACATTCGCGTCGCCGCTGATTGCGCACTTCGGCGCGCGCAAGACGGCGTTCCTGACGGTGCTCGGCACGTCCGCGCTACTGGCAACCATCCCCTGGGCCAATGCCGCCTGGCTGGTTTTCTTCATCCTCTTCTGTGAGGGCTTGCTGGCCGGCGCCCTGGAGATCAATCTCAATGTCGAGATCGATCGCATCGAAGCCCAACTCGGCCGCGGCGTGATGAACAGGGCACATGGCTTCTGGAGCCTTGGATTCTTCCTGACCGCACTCGTCGGCTCTGCCGTTCGTCAGGCGGGCGTGCCAATGCATCTGCATCTTGCGCTGACATTCGCTTTCGTCTTGATCGTCGGCATTGTCGTCATCTCGGGCATAGAGAATGCGCCGGCCCGTGCCGGAGTTGAGCATGTGGAAGGCCCAAGTATCGCGCTGCCGACATGGGGGCTGATGCCACTTTGCGTGATCGGCATTGCCGCCTTTCTGGTGGAAGGCGCAGGTATCGACTGGTCGGCGATCTATATGCGTGACACCTTCGCGGTCGAACCCTTTATCGGCGGCCTTGGGCTGACGCTGTTCACCTTTTTCATGGCGGTCGCCCGACTGTTCGTCGATCCGCAAGTCGACCGATTTGGCGCGCGCGCCGTCGCAACGTTTCTGCTGGTTCTCGCGGTGGTCGGGCTTTGCGCAGTCTGGCTTGCGCCACACCCCTATGTCGCGCTGTTCGGTTTTGCGCTGATGGGCGGCGGCTGCAGCGCGGTCTATCCGCTCGCCGTGTCTGCCGCGGCACAGCGAACTGATCGCCCAGCCCATCTCAATGTCGCAGCTCTCGGGCAGATGTCCTTCGTCGTCTTCTTCCTGGCTCCGCCCCTTCTCGGCTTTGTCGCCGAGCATGCCGGCATCAGAGTTTCCTACCTTGTCTGCCTGCCGATCATCGTCGCAGCCCTTTGTTTGACAAAGGCGTTGAAGCCGCGCGCCGTTGACAACAAGGAGGGTGCCGAGGACGAAGCCAGCCAGGCCGCATGCGGATAAATGGTCAGCCGTGCCGGCCTCAGGATTGATCGCCCTGGCCGGCAGACCGGCGAATGACGAGCGTACAGGGCAATCTCTCGACGCCAGGTTGGATCGGTTCACCTTTCGAGAGACCGAGGATCGCAAGCCCGGCCCTGTGACCGAGTTCCTTGAGTTCCATGTCAACGGTCGTGAGCGGCGGGCGTGTCTGCCGTGAGACGACTTCCCAATTGTCGAACCCTACGACCGCAACGTCGCCGGGGATGGAGACGTTTCTGTCGCGCAGCGCATCGATGACGCCGCGAGCGATCTCGTCGCTGCCACAGAAGATCGCATCCGGTTTGGCCCCGGATCGCGAGAATACCGTCTCGATCGCCGCATGCCCCCATTCTTCCGACCAGTCGCCGAACATGACCTCGGCCGTCGGCCCGACAAGCTGCCGGTAGGCCTCGGCGCGAATGCAGGCGGCGCGATAGTTCTGCTCGCCGGTAATATGCAGGATGCGCGACCGGCCGAGGCGCTGGAGATGTTCGACCGCCAGCCGCGCACCCTGAGCGTCATCGGGATGAAAACTGACGCTAAGTGCCGGTCCCTGCGCGAAGACATAGACGACCGGAATGCCCAATTGGGTCAATTCCGCCGGTGGTTCCAGGTCAATGCGCGTCGCGGTGAAGATGATGCCGTCGACCTGCCGGTCGCGCAGCGCTTCGAGATGCAGTCTTGCCAGCCTTGGATCGTTGTTGGTGGCGCAAAGGAAGAGGGAGACGCCATGATCGACCAGCACTTCCGACACGCCCGACGCCATCGGCAGGGTCAAGCGCCCGTACGTATCGTTGGTCAGCATGCCGATCGCATGGCTGCGCTTGGTCAACAACCCACGCGCGAGCGCATTCGGTCGAAATCCGATCTCCTCGGCGATCCGCCTCACCTTTTCGCGCGTTTCGGCATTGGTTCTTCCAGTGCCGTTCAACGCATTCGAAGCCGTTGAAATACTCACGCCCGCAGCCTTCGCCACGTCACGGATCGTATGCCGGCCGCCACCCAATTCCTTCAAATTCGCACCCATTCAACTGAGTTGTTAAAACCTTTTAGCAGAAATAAATTAGCTGATAAAAGGTTTTAACAAAAAGATGACCGTTTAATGCATACAGCCTGTCGACATGAAAAATTTTCTCCTTTAACGTCATCTTCGTCTCGAGGCAGAGGAGCCTCGCATAAGAGAAGGGGAACCCACATGTTACATTTGAAAACCACGATTGCCGCTGTTGCGCTGCTGGCGAGCTCTTCTCTCGCCAGCGCAGAAGAAATCACGCTATGGGTGCGCACATCTTCGGGTGCCGTGCTTCAGGGCCTGGCCGAAAAATACAATGCTTCGCATTCCGACAAGGTTAACGTCACCCAGATCACCGCCGAGCAGATGGTGCCGAAGCTCGGCGCCGCAATTGCCGGCGGCGCAGCCCCTGATGGCGCAGTCCTCGATCTGATCTACCTGCCGACCTTTGCGGCCAATGACAGCCTTGAGGACATCAGCGACTTCGTCAAGGGCCTGCCCTACTCGGCCGCACTCAGCCCGTCGCATATCCGCCTTGCTACCTATGACGGCAAGGTCTACGGCGTGCCGGCGCTGCCCGATGCCTCGATCATCGCCTACAACACCGAACTCTTCAAGAAGGCCGGCCTCGACCCGGACAAGGCTCCAGCCTCGCTCGAGGAGATTGCCGCCGATGCCAAGAAGATCCATGCGCTCGACAAGGAGACCTATGGCTTCTACTTTGTTGCCAATTCCGGCAGCTGGCTGATCTACGATTTCCTGCCGCATCTCTGGGCCGCCAATGCCGACGTGCTCTCCGATGACGGCCGCACGGCGACCGTCGATACACCGGCGCTGCGCGACACCATTGCTGCTTATCGTGACATGTGGAAGGAAGGCGCCATTCATCCGACCTCCCGTTCAGGCAACGGCAATAACGCCGTCGAAGCCTTCGCCTCCGGCAAGGTCGGCATCCTCATGACCGGTTCCTACATCGTCAACCTGCTGACCAGCAAATATCCCGACGTCAAGTTCGCCGTCGCTCCGATCCCTGGTCCTAAGGGCGGCGCATCGAGCTTTGCCGGCGGCGATACGGTGGCCCTCATCAAGGGCATCAGCGAGGAGAAGAAGAAGGTCGCGCTCGACTTCGTGAAATTCTACATGGAGCCCGAGCAGCAGGTCTACATTACCCAGGAATCCGGCATGCCGTCGCGCACGGATCTTGCCAAGGAAGCCTATGCCAAGTTCGACCCGCGCAACCTGATCGCCTATGATATCCTGGCAAGGGCGCGCACGCCCTATACCTTTTCCTCGGATGAACTGTTCGTCAGCCGCACCGGCCCGTTCCTCAACCTGATTCAGGGCACGATCTTCGGCGATGATGTCGACGGCTCGATCAAGAAGGCGCAGGACGACTTCACCAAGATCCTCGACCGCACCAATCCGTAATCGCGTCTCAAGCGGGGCGGCCTTCCGCCCCGCTCCTTCCGCGGATGCCGACGCGCGGTTTTGAAATCTTCGAGGAATGACAGTGGTCGACACGCCGACAACACACATAAAACAGCCGATCTCCGGAGAGCCGGAGCCGAAGGGCTGGCTAGGACTGGCCTTCATCTTGCCCGGCTTCCTGTTCATCCTGGTGCTGTTTCTCGTTCCGCTCGCCATGACGATATGGATGAGCTTCTACAACTGGCCGCTGCTTGGCCGGAAGAAATTCATCGGTCTTGCCAACTACGGCGAACTGCTGGGCGACATGCAGCTCTGGCATTCGCTGGGCTTCACGATGCTCTATACCGTGCTGGTGACGGCGGCAATCTTCGCCGTCGCCTTTCCCTTGGCGCTGCTCGTCGATCGCCCACTGCGCTCGGCCGGCTTTTTCCGCACCATCTTCTTCATGCCTGTCGTCATCGGTTTCGGCGCGGCCTCCACACTCTGGATGTGGCTGCTCAATCCTGACAGCGGCGTCTTCGCTCAGGTCCTGCGTGGCATAGGTCTCATCAGCTCGGCACCGCGCCCGCTCGAAAGCTTCTGGCCAGCGATGGCCGTGATCATCCTGATGGTCGTCTGGAAAACCGCAGGCTTCACCATGGTCATCCTGCTGACCGGCCTGCAGGGCATTTCCAACGATGTCATCGAGGCCGCCAAGATCGACGGCGCCAGCGTCTTCAGCCGGTTCCGCCGTATTACCCTGCCGCTGATGCGCAATTCGCTGGTGCTGGCTCTTGTCCTCAATGTCACCTCCTCGATGCTCGCCTTCGACCAATTCTTCATCATCACCCAGGGTGGGCCGGAAAACAGCACGATCTCGGCGGTGTTTTCCATCTACCTGGCGTCCTTCTCATCCTATCGGCTCGGCTACGGTTCGGCGCTCTCCTTCGCGCTGCTGATCGTGCTGGTCGCCATCAGCGCCATTCAATTCGTGCTGCTGCGCGAGCGCCCGGAGGAAGGCTAATGACCCTGACCCCATCCAAGATGAACACCAATCCGCGGGGCGGCCAGACGGGCTACCTGCTCTTCCTGCTGGCATCGATCCTGTTGGCGATCTTCTTCATCATGCCGATCGTCTGGTCGCTGGCGAACTCCTTCAAGCCGGCTGCCGAGGCGCTCGCCAACCCGGCTGCGCTGTTTTCCAAGACCTTCTCGCTGGAAAATTACCGGCGGCTCGAGAATGTCGGTGCCGGCTGGTATGTGTACGCTGCCAATTCGGTGATGATCGCAGTCGGCACGGTTGTGCTGACGGTGGTCGTCTCCGTGCCGGCCGGCTACGGCTTCTCCAAGTTCCGGTTTCCCGGCCAGTCGATCCTCTTCGTGCTGATCATGGCGACGATGATGATCCCGTTCCAGTCGATCCTGACACCGTTGTTCCTGATCCTGAAGCTCCTCGGGCTGCAGAACAACCTCTTCGGCCTGGTGCTGATCTACGTCACCTTCCAGCTGCCGTTTTCCGTCTTCATGATGCGCAATGCCTTTGATGCCGTGCCGAAGGCGCTGATCGAGGCGGCGCGCATCGATGGCGCCTCGCAGGCAACGATCCTGCGCCGCATCATGCTGCCGATTGCGCTGCCTGGCGTGGCGACGGTGGCGATGTTCGCCTTCCTCAATTCGTGGAACGAGTTCCTGGCCGCGCTCATCTTCCTGTCGGACCAGAACAAGTTCACGCTGCCGATCATGCTGGTGAACGTGTCCTCCGGCCTTTACGGCATCATCGACTGGGGTGCACTGCAGGCCGGTATCGTGGTGACCATGATCCCCTGCATCATCCTCTTCCTTCTTCTGCAACGCTATTATGTGCGCGGCCTGACGGCCGGCGCCGTGAAATGAGAAGCGGCCCGTCCGCTCAAGGAGTTCCCATGCCCATCGCCCAGAAATCACAGTCACGATCCCCGATCGACCGCTACCTGCCGGCCGACCATACCCGCGTCGCCTTCAATGGCGGCTTCTGGAAGAGCTGGACGGAAACCGTCCGCGACGTGACCATCCCCACCCAGCATATGCGGCTTGACGAGGAAGGCTTTCTCGAAGTGCTCGATTTCGACAAGCCGGCCGGTCCGTTGGCGCGGCCGATCCAGCCGAGTGGCCTGTCGATGCAGCATTTCTTCGATTCCGATTTCGGCAAGTGGATCGAGGCCGCGAGCTACACGCTGAAGAACAATCCGAATCCGGATATCGAGGCCAAGATCGACGCGATTGTCGAGAAGCTCGAACATGGCCAGATGACTGACGGCTACCTCAACAGCTGGTTCATCCGCCGCGAGCCGGAGAAGCGCTGGACCAATCTGCGCGACCTGCATGAAATGTATTCGATGGGCCATCTGCTGGAAGGCGCCGTCGCCTATTTCGAAGCGACCGGCAAGCGCCGCTTCCTTGACGTGATGATCCGTGCCGTCGATCATATCATCGACACGTTCGGCCGTGAGCCGGGCAAGCTGCGCGGCTACGACGCGCATGAGGAAATCGAGCTGGCGTTGGTCAAGCTCTACCGCGTCACCAAGGATCCCCGCCACCTTGATCTCGCCACCTATTTCGTCGACGAACGCGGCAAGATGCCCTCTTACTACGATGAAGAGGCGCGCAAGCGCGGCGAGGACCCGGCCAGCTATGTCTTCCAGACCTATGCCTACAGCCAGGCACACATGCCGGTGCGGGAACAGACGCAGGTCGTGGGTCACGCGGTGCGTGCCATGTATCTGTTCTCGGCCATGGCCGATCTCGCCTTCGAGAATGACGACGAGAACCTGAAGAGCGCCTGCGACCGGCTCTTCGACAATCTGGTGGGACGCCAGCTCTATGTCACCGGCGGCCTCGGCCCCTCGGCCTCGAACGAAGGCTTCACCAGGGAATACGACCTGCCGAACGAGACGGCCTATGCCGAGACCTGCGCTGCCGTGGCGCTCGGCTTCTTCAGCCACCGCATGGCGCAGATCGAGCTCGACAGCAAGTTCACCGACAAGCTCGAAACCGTGCTCTACAATGGCGCGCTTTCCGGCATCTCCCGCGACGGCGAACATTATTTCTATGAGAACGTGCTCGAAAGCCATGGTCAGAACCGCCGCTGGAAATGGCACTACTGCCCCTGCTGCCCGACCAATATCGCCCGTTTCATCACCTCGCTCGGTCAATATTTCTATTCGACCAAGGCCGATGAGGTTGCTGTCCACCTCTACGGCGAAAATGCCGCGGAGCTTACGGTCGGCAATTCCTTCCTGCGTCTGAAGCAGAAGACCGAATATCCCTGGAATGGCGATATCGGGATTTCGCTCGGCCTCGATCAGCCGAAGCGTTTCACGCTACGCCTGCGCATTCCCGGCTGGTGCCGCGATGCCAAGGCCTCCGTCAACGGCGAAGCAATCAAGCTGGATATCATCAAGGGTTATGCGGCCATCGAACGTGAATGGAAGGATGGCGACGAGGTTCGCCTCGCTTTCGACATGCCGGTCGATCGCCTCTATGCCCATCCGGCGGCAACGGATGACAATGGCCGCTTTGCGCTGCGGCGCGGCCCAGTGATCTTCTGCGTCGAGGAAGCCGATCTCGGCACGGAGCCGCAGCGGCTGAGGTTGCCCTTGCAGGGCGAGATTGCCGCAAATTTCGACGAAACGCTCCTCGGCGGCGCCACAGTTCTCGAAGGCGATGCGCTGGAAGCCGATGCCTCCGACTGGCAGAATTCGCTCTATCGCACCGAGCCGCCGGCGCTGAAGCCGCGGCGATTCAAGGCGATCCCCTACCATCTCTGGGCAAACCGAGAGCCGGGCGCAATGGCCGTCTGGCTGCACGAAAAGTAGGGAGATCACAATGGCACGCCTTGAACTGCGCAACGTGGTCAAATCCTACGGCATTTACGAAGCCGTGAGCGGCATCAACCTCGATATCGAGGACAACGAATTCGTCGTCTTCGTCGGCCCCTCCGGCTGCGGCAAGTCGACGACGCTGCGCATGATTGCCGGACTGGAACACATTACCGGCGGCGATATCGTCATCGGCGATCAGGTCGTCAACCGGCTTGGCCCCGGCAAGCGCGACATTGCCATGGTGTTCCAGAACTACGCCCTTTATCCGCATATGAGTGTCAGGGAAAACATCTCCTTCTGCCTAGAGCAACAGAAGCTGCCGAAGGCGGAAATCGACGAGCGCATCAGCCGCGCGGCCGAGACGCTGCATATTACCGAACTCCTGTCGCGGCGCCCCGGCCAGCTCTCGGGCGGCCAGCGTCAGCGCGTCGCCATGGGTCGCGCCATCGTGCGCAATCCCAAGGTCTTCCTGTTCGACGAGCCGCTCTCTAATCTCGATGCCAAGCTGCGTGTGCAAATGCGCACCGAGATCAAGCGCCTGCACCAATTGCTGCCGACCACGACAGTCTATGTCACCCACGACCAGGTCGAGGCCATGACCATGGCCGATCGGGTCGTCGTCATGAATGGCGGCATCATCGAACAAGCCGGGCCGCCGCAGGAACTCTACCATCATCCCGTCAGCCAGTTCGTGGCCGGCTTCATCGGCTCGCCGTCGATGAATTTCCTCACTGCGATGCTTGAGGCCGAGGGAGATGGGCTGGTCGTCATCCTGGAAGACGGTAGCCGGCTTGCCGTTCCCGCGAACCGGTTTCAGGAATATCAGTCGCATGCCGGTGAGGCGGTCATCTTCGGAATCCGGCCGGAATCGATATCAAGCCTGACGCCGAAACCCGGCTTTGAAACCATCGAGGCGAATGTCGACCTGGTGGAGCCGCTGGGGCCGGAAACGATGATCTATTTCGACATCGGCTCGGTCAGCATGTGCGCCAATGTCGATCCTGAGAGCGACCCACGCCCACGCACGAAAATGCCGCTCTCCTTTAACATGAATCGCATGCATCTCTTCGATCCCGTCGGCGGCAGGTCGCTTTCGGCCTGACGACGGCCTACGCGCGGACATAGCAAAGGTGGAAACCCCTCGGATCAACCGAGGGGGCCGCCGCGATCGCGCACCATCTGCCTTAGACGCGTGAAGACAGCGGCTGACTGGCGCACGCCGTCGTGTTCGAATTCGTTCGTCACCCAGGTCTTGATATTGCCGACATCGCGGGCGGTCGCGAGTGACAGATCGGCATCGACATACATGTCATCGAAATAGACCGCTGCGGCGACCGGGATCTCGCTTGATGCCAGCCGGACTGGATCGTAGAGCGGTTCGAAGCCATCGTAGCGCGCCAGCGCTTCCACCGCGTCGCGGAACGGCCGCAGCGAGCGGATTTCCTCGAACATCCACGGATACATCATCTCGCCGGTCAGATAGAGTGGCCGGCTCTCTTCGCCGAATTCGGCGAATTCCGACCGGATACGCTCCGCCGCCCAGCCGGTTGCACCCTTGCCCTGCCCGTAAATGCTTTCCTGCAACACGGCGAACATTGGATTTCCGTCATAGGAAGTCAGCGACATGACGGAGGCAAGGAAAGCATCGGAGAACCGCGTTTCCTCCGGATCGGAGAAGGCTTCGTCCACCAGCCAGTGTACGTTTTCGTAACCCGGCGCCATACCGAAATCGATGCCGATGGTCTGCAGCCTGCGCACTGTCAAGCGGTCCCCGTCAGGCAGGCGCACATCATCGGCGGCAATGCGCTCGGCGATCCGAGCGATGCGGTCGCGATCGGCAGGATAGCGCTGGTAGTATTCCCGGTTCTTGGCAGCAACCCGCAGATAAGTGCGGCGATAAACCTCATCTGCCGTTGCCGAGAGCCCAGCCAGCCCGCCCGTGACATAGCAGGCAGCCAGCCCCTCCGGCGCCTGCGACAGATAAGTCAGCGTCAGGAAGCCGCCATAGCTCTGACCAAGCGTCTCCCAGCGCACGCCGCCGAACACGGTCTTCCGGAGATGCTCGCAATCGGCAATGATATTGTCGGCCCGAAAATGGCTGAGATAATCGGCTCCGGCCCTCCCGTCCGTAAAGGCAGCCATGGTGGCGCTCTCGATGCGGGTGCTTCTGCCCGTACCGCGCTGATCGAGCAGCACGACGCGGTAATTCTTGAGCGCCTCGCCGAGCCAGGACGGACCGCCGCCGACCGGTCGCGGCGACTTGCCGCCCGGGCCACCCTGCAGGAAGAGAAGGACAGGCAACTTTTCCTGCTTGCGTGCGGGATCGCAAACCTCGCGCGCGAAGACCTTGACCGAGGCGCCATCAGGCTTTTTCCAGTCGAGCGGCACGTCGACGAGATGGTCGCAGACATGAACGCCGGGGATCGTATATTCGCTGACGAGCATGATCAAATCCTGTGGAATGTTTGTCGACACACTGCCTACAATTGCCCTATGCTGGAATCAAGCATTCAATTTTGACAAAGATAACGGATATATAGCGTGTCTCTCCCGGTCTGGTCCCATCCCGTCGCAGCCATCACTGATGAAGAACGGCGCAACCGCCTGTCGCGCTTGCGCGAGCGCATGCAGACGCACGGCATCGCCGCCACGCTGCTCGGCCCGACAGAGAGCTTACGCTATTTTACCGGCCTGGTCTGGCACCTGAGCGAGCGGCTGCTCGGCGCGGTCGTGACTGACGATAAACTCACTTACATTGTACCCGGTTTTGAGCGCAGCCGCGTCGAGACCCTGGCGCACCTGCCCGGCGAGATTGCCGTCTGGGAAGAAGAGGAAAGCCCTGCCGCATTGGTATCACGGCTCGTCGGTCCGTCCGGCAAGCTCGCGCTCGACGATGCATTGCCGCTTGCCTTCTATCACGCCTTTACCAGAGAGATGGCGGCGACCCGCCTTGTCGATGCAGGGCCTGTCATCCGCGCGCTACGCGCCATCAAATCGCCGGCTGAAATCGCCCTCATCCGGTATGCGATGGGTATCACGCTAGATATTCATCGCAAGGTCCACGACACGCTCGCGCCCGGCATAGCCGCCTCGGACGTTGCGCGCTTCATCGACCAGCAGCATCGCGCTGCCGGCGCCGATGGCGGCTCGACCTTCTGCATCGTCTCCTTTGGTGCGGCGACAGCACTGCCGCATGGGGCGGATGGCGAACAGATCCTGCAGGCGGGTGACGTCATTCTCGTCGATACGGGCTGCCGGATCGACGGTTATCATTCAGATCTGACACGCACCTATATGCTGGACGAGGGCAATCGCGAATTCGTACGCGCATGGGCAATCGAGCGTGAGGGCCAGCAGGCCGTTTTCGATGCGGCAAAACTCGGCACGCCCTGCGAAAGTCTGGACGTGGCCGCCCGCAACGTGTTTGTGCGGCATGGGCTCGGACCGGACTATCGCCTGCCCGGTCTGCCGCATCGCGCCGGCCATGGCCTTGGCCTCGAAATCCACGAGGCGCCCTATATCGTCCGCGGCAACGAAACAGCGCTGGCACCGGGCATGTGCTTCTCGAACGAGCCGATGGTCGTCTTCCCCGGCACATTCGGCGTTCGCCTCGAAGACCATATCTACATGACCGAAGATGGCCCGCACTGGTTCACGACGCCCGCGGAAAATCCCTACGCGGTCTGAATTTCGTTTCCCTCCCACGCCAAGTCATCTGGTGCCATCGGTTCTCCTGGCGTCGGACATGAACGCGACGCCGATATCGGATGGTGATCCGTCGGCAGCCTATTTGTACATCCGGTTTGTACATCCGGATCTTCCGGATCGGGCCTGCGCGACCGGTTCGCTTCAGTCAGCTAGTCAATCAGCGAAGAGTTCGTCCGCCGCTTACACAAAAGCGTCACCGACAGCCGCTATATTTAAGTCATCCGAATGAATTTTGGATTCATCCGAATGAATAACGAACAACATTCGATCGAAGCAAGATCGCGGTCCGGCCACTGGCAGATCGTCGAGAAACAGATCAACAGGGATATCGCGTCAGGCGCGCTCCAGCCGGGAAGCCGCCTGCCGACGGAAACCGAGATCATGGAGCAGTTCCAGGTCGGCCGCCACAGCGTACGACGGGCTATCGCCGAGCTTGCTGCTGCCGGAAAGGTGCGGGTCGAGCAGGGGCGCGGTACCTTCGTGGAAGAGCACTCCGTCATCACCTACAATATCGCCCGGCGAACGCGCTTCCGCAAAAACCTTCTGGAACAAGGACGCGTTCCCTCCGGCCAGCCGGTCTCTGAGTCGGAGATCGTGGCGCCGCCGGGGATCTCCGCAGCACTAAAGCTCCCGGAAGGCGCAAAGGTCTACATGATCGCCCGCCGCGGCTTTGCCGACGATGTGCCGATCAGCCTCAGTCATTCCTACCATCCGGTCGAGCGCTTCCCGAACATGCACCTGCGCCGCCGCGCGGGTGAATCGGTCACCAGCATCTACGCTGCCTTCGGCATCCCCGACTATGTCAGGCAGAGCACCATGATCCTCACCCGCCGCGCGATTGGTGACGAAGCGCAGCTTCTTGCCCAGTCGCCCCAGCAGCCGGTGCTCGTCGTCCAGAAAACCGACGTCGACATGGAAGGCCGGCCAATCGCCTATTCCGAGACCGTCTGGGCCGGAGAACGCGTGCAATTCAGCATTGATAACGAGCCGGAAGATCGCGCTGCGACCCCGGCGAAAGGACAGGACGATGAATGACATCATGGAAGCCGGCGCGCCCCCTGCCAGCTTCAACCATGCAAGCATGCTCGACATACTTGCCAGGGCCGATGCGGAAGGGATCAAAGCCGTTGCAGAGGAACTGCTCGATGACGTGGGAGCGGTTGAGGTTCTCGTGAACCGCACCGGCCTTGCGATGCTGCCCTACACTGACACCGTGCATAACACGGCCTTCCATCTCGGCGAAGTGCTGATGGCCGAGGCCCATATACGCCTGTCGGATCATGGCGTGGAAGGTTATGGCGCCGTCGTCGGGCGCGATCTCGAACATGCCATGGCGATCGCCGTCATCGATGCGAGTTTCGCAGGCAGGATCGGCAAGACCGGCATCGAGACCTTCCTGACCAGCGAACAGCGCCGCCAGATTCAGGACGACGATATCAGGCTGCGCAAGGTCGAAGCGACGCGCGTGCGCATGGAGACCTTCTGATGACACAGACCTTGCTCCTTCCGACTGATGAGGACATGCGCACGAACGCCACCTTCGATGCGCTGATGTGGGCACTTGCCCGTCCCGGCCGCGTCCAGCCCCTGCCCTTTCAGGGCCTTCTTGCGCTGGCCGAAAGCCTGCTCGACCGCGAATGCAGCTTCTTCTGCACCGATGAGAGATTGAAGGCAGAGATTGTCGGGACCGGCGCCAATGCCGTTGCCCTGCATCAGGCGGAATATGTCTTCGCATCGATCGGCGACCGCGCCGAAGTCTCCGCGCTTTCGGTAATGCTCAGCGGCAATCTGCTCTATCCAGATGCCTCCGCAACGATTTTCGCGCCGGCCATCATCGGATCGGGAACGAGGCTTCGCCTGACAGGCCCCGGCGTCAACGGTTCCATCGATATCGCGGTCGGCGGCGTGCATCCGGATTTCTGGGCGCTGCGCGCCGAAGCCACCCACTATCCGCTCGGCTGGGACATCTATCTAGCCGACGGCGCAAGCCTGATCGGCATTCCCCGCTCCACCAAGATAGAGGTGCTCTGATGGCCTATGTTGCAACACGTGGCGGAGAACACGCCATTGAACAGTCCGAGCGCTTCTATCGCGAAGAACTCGGACAGATCGACAAGGCCCGTGTCGACGCGATCGGCGAGAGTCTGCCTTACTTGGTCGACCGCGTGATGGGCGAAGCCTCGCTTTACGCGCCGGAGCTTGCCGCATTGGCGCTGGCCCAGTCCGGCGGCGACCTCTACGAGGCAGTGCTGCTGCTGCGCGCCTATCGCACCACCCAGCCGCGCCTGACGATTGCTGAACCGGTGCGCCAGCGGGATCTCTTTACAGTGCGGCGTATTTCGGCAGCCTTCAAGGATATTCCAGGCGGCCAGATCCTCGGGCCGACGCTCGATTATTCGCACCGTCTGCTGAATGTCGATGTGCTGAACGGCGCGACCTTCGTTCCAGAACCGGTGGAAGCCGCAAAGACACCCGCACCCGCCACCCAGCCGTCGCTCACCGACTGGCAGAAGGCGCAGGGCCTGATCGAGGAGACATCAACGGAAGACGTACCGCTCGACGAGATCCCCGATGTGACGCGCGAGCCGCTCCCCTTTCCGGCAAGCCGCGCCCACAAGCTGCAGAGTCTGGCCCGTGCCGATACCGGCGGGACGCTGGCGCTCGGCTACTCGACCATGCGCGGTTATGGCAGCGTGCATCCGACCGTCAACGAATTGCGGCTCGCCGAAGCCGAAGTGCGCGTCCGCCATCCGCGCGGCACGCTCTTCAGCGCCGGACGCGTGCGCGTCAGCCAAACGGAAGTCATCTCCAAGACCAAGAGCCTCGAACTCGGCTTTTCCGCCACGTTCGGCTGGAACGAGGTAAAGGTCATTGCCGCCGCCTCGCTCGATCTCGCCTCCAATCAGCCCAATCCCCATCCGGCCTCGAATGAGGAATTCGTCCTCTACCATACGGAACCCGTCGAAAGCTCGGCCTTCTGCATCCATTTCAAGCTGCCGCATTACGTGACCTTCCAGTCGAGCCTCGATGCTATCAGGCGCGTCAAAGCCGACAAGGCAGCCAATGAAACCGGCGCACCGCAGGACGGCGCCGTCAAGCAGGCCGAACTCGAAAAGGCAATGCCGTGAAACTCGATCAACTGACAAAACCCTGGGCGGCCTTCAGCTATGGCTTCCTGGACGAATCCGCCAAGCGCGAGATGCGCCGCCGCATCCTCAAAGCCATCGCCATTCCCGGTTATCAGGTGCCCTATGCCAGCCGCGAAGTGCCGATTGCCCGCGGCTGGGGAACCGGCGGCCTGCAGGTGACGCTGACGCTCCTGAAGCCGACATCCGTCGTCAAGGTCATCGATCAGGGTGCCGACGATTCGGTCAATGCCAGCAGCATCCGCAAGTTCCTGCGCCGGGTTAGCTCGGCCCGGGAGACATTGGATACGCTGGAGGCAGACATCATCCAGTCGCGCCACCGCATCCCAGAAGAGAAGCTGCGCGAGGACCAGATCCTCGTGCTGCAGGTTCCCAATCCCGAACCGCTGCGGCCTGTCCAGCCGGACATGTCAGAAGCGCGTATCATGCATGGTGATGCCGATTACGGCCAACTCTGGTTGACCCTCTACGAGCAGCTGGTGCGCTCCGGCCGGATTATGCAGGGTTCCAGCTATCCGAGCATGGTCAATGGTCGCCATGTGATGACCCCTTCGCCGATCCCGCGGTGGGATGTGCCGAAGATGAACCAGGCGGCGAACCTCACCATCCTCTCGGCCGGCCGCGAAAAGCGCATCCATGCCGTGCCGCCCTACACGCGCGTCGAACCGCTTGTATTCGACGACGTGCCCTACCCGGTCGAGGATCATGCTGACAAGATTTGTCACCGCTGCGGCGTAACAGGCTATTTCATGAACGAACTACCGCAGGATGATGGCTCCTCCACCTTCGAGGTTTCCGACAGCCAGTATGGCGTCAAGCATATCCGCAAGCAGGACGGCGAGACCGTTGCCATCGGCGAAACCTATTACAAGCAAGGCAAGATCGAGCAATGAGCGCCACCCCCCTTTCCGCCTCAAATCTTTCGGCATCGGGGCGCCAGCCGCCGCGGCTGATGCTGTCCTCGCCGATCCTGACGATGAACGGCATCCGCAAGAACTTCGGCGAGGTACAGGCGCTGCGCGGCGTCGATGTGACCGTCTATCCCGGCGAAGTGCTCGGCATCGTCGGCGAATCCGGTTCCGGCAAATCGACTTTGCTCAGGATGATGAACCTAGAAGACCGGCCGGATGACGGTGAATACAGGCTGGCGCTTCCCGGCCGCGAGGATATCAACCTCTTCACGCTCGACCGTTTCGAGCGGCGCATGCTGCGGGCGCGCCATATCGGTATTGTCTACCAGAACCCGCATCTTGGTTTGAGGATGAACCATACGAGCAGCGGAAATGTCGCCGAGCGGCTGCTGATTGCCGGCGAGCGGAATTTCGCAACGCTTCGTGCCCGCGCCAAGGGCGCACTCGATGCCTCGGAATTTCCGGTCGCGCGCATGGATGCCCGTCCCGCGGAACTCTCCGGCGGCATGCAGCAGCGCGTGCAGCTTGCCAAGGCGATTGCGCTCGAACCGGCGCTTCTGCTGCTCGACGAACCTACCACGGGGCTCGATGTCAGCGTCCAGGCGCTGGTGCTCGACACGCTGAAGCGGCTGCAGCGCGAACGCCGGATCACCATCGTCATCGTTTCGCATGATCTCGGTGTTATCCGCACGATGGCAGATCGTGTGATGGTGATGCGTAACGGCGAAGCCGTCGAAGAGGGGCTCGCCGACCAGATCTTCCAGGATCCGCAGCATGAATATACCCAGCAGCTCGTGCATGCGAAGCTTTGAGAGGAGACCGAGCCGGTGAACATGCACACACATCCTGCCGCTTCGGCACAGACCATTCTCTCCGTCCAGGGCCTCGCCAAGCATTTCGAGATGCATCATCTCAAACGCACGCTGCACGCCTTCGACAAGGTCGATTTCGAACTCCGCGAAGGTGAATTCATCCTGCTGACCGGCGAAAACGGCGCCGGCAAATCGACGCTCTTGCGCACGCTCTACCGTTCCTACGTACCGCGCGCCGGCCACGCCTATTATCATACGCGCGAAGGTGTCATCGATCTGACAGTCGCAGCCGACGTCGATATCGCCCTTTTGCGCAAGCGCGAGATCGGCTTCGTGACGCAGTTCCTGCAGGCCCGTCCGCGCGTGGCGGCCGAAGAACTGGTCGCCGAGCCGCTGCGCCTTGCCGGCCAGCCTTACGACGAGGCGATTGAACAGGCGCGCCGTTGGCTTTCCGCCTTCGGCGTCAAGCCGGGACTGTGGGCCGCTTATCCCTCTACCTTCTCCGGCGGCGAGCAGCAAAAGGTCAATCTGGCGCGCGCCCTCATCCTGCCGCAGCGGCTCCTCTTTCTCGACGAGCCGACTGCCTCGCTCGACAAGAATGCGCGCCGCGCACTCGTTGCCCGCCTTGCCGAGCTGAAGGCTGCAGGCGTGGCAATGATCGGCGTCTTTCACCACCCCGACGATGTCGCGGATCTCATCGACCGCGAAATCAGCCTTCAAACCCGACAGATCCAGGATGGAGCAGAGAATGTGGCTGAGTGATTTCGAAATCGTGCTGCGCGATAGGGTCATACCGCGCGGCGCTGTCAGGATTAAAGATGGCATTATCGCCGACATCAGAGAAGAGCCGGTGGCTGGGGCCGATATTTCCGGCGATGGCAGGCTGCTGCTTCCAGGCTTCATCGACATGCATGGCGATATGATCGAGCGTGAGATCGAGCCGCGGCCGAATGTGCGCTTCCCGCTGGAACTCGGCATTTTCGAACTCGACAAGAAGCTTGCCGGCAATGGCATCACCACCGCCTATGCGGCGCTGTCCTTCCATGCCAATAGCAGCTATGGCCACATTCGCTCGGAAGAGCATTCGCGCTCGATCATCCAGACGCTGGTCGAACTCCGGAAGAACGATCTCCTGATCGACCACAGGGTTCACGCACGCTTCGAAATCACCTTCACCCATGCCCGCGCCGTCATCGAAGACCTGCTGCGGGCCGGCGCCCTCGATCTCGTCTCGCTGATGGACCACACGCCGGGCCAGGGCCAGTACCGCGATGTCGAACGCCATATCAAGACGATCGCGCGCAACAACAAGATCAGTCTCGAACAGGCTGCCCAGCGTGTTCAGCAACGCATGGAAAACCGCGCCCAGAACAATGACGCGGTCGACAATCTGCAGGGCATCGCCGCCACCGCGCGCGACCATGGCGTCATCATCGCCTCCCATGACGACGACAGTATCGAAAAAGTGGCGATCGTCGAGGGACTCGGCGCGCGTGTCAGCGAGTTTCCGGTGACGATGGCGGCTGCACAGGAGGCCCGCAAGTTCGGGCTGGCAACGGCCATGGGCGCACCGAATGCGCTTCGCGGGCTTTCCTATTCAGGCAATCTTTCTGCCCGTGAGGCCTATGAACGCGGCGTTCTCGACATCCTGGCGAGCGATTACCATCCCTCCGCCATGCTGCCGGCTGCCATCGCACTTGCGGAAGCCGGATCGGGCGGACTGCCGGCTTCTGTGGCGCTGGTCAGCGCCAATCCCGCCAAGGCGCTTGGGCTGACAGATCGCGGCGCGATCGAAGTTGGACTGCGTGCCGATCTCGTCATCGCCGAGCATGGCCGCCTTCCGCGGGTGCGGGCCACTTTCTGCCGGGGCAGGCAGGTCTATTCGGACGGAATTGTCCCGCGATTTCAAAAGGCTGCATAAGAAGCCTCTAGCGGCGAAGCGCCGAGAGCTGCCATTGAATAAAATATATCCGGGATTTCCGGATGTATTACTTGATAAAAACAGCGTAACTACCCGGGCGTGTTTGCCATCGCCGTTTCGGAAATCGGCACCTTCGCCAAGCTTTTTTCGGAAGCGATCGAAAATACCTCGCGCAAACCCGTCGATGGCGTTCTCGCATCGGGCGGCGGACCGCTGCAGACGATCCGCCTTGCCATCATGCCGCAGGCGATGCCGGTGATCCTCTCGATCATGCTCTACAATTTCGAATCCAACACGCGCTCAGGCACCATTCTCGGCATTGTCGGCGCCGGCGGAATCGGGTTTCTGCTGGCGGACCGCATTGCCGCCCTATCGCTGGCCGGAAGCCTGGACGATCATCTTCCTGATCGTCGCCGTCGTTTACGTTATCGATCTTTCCTCCGCCTGGCTGCGCGGTAAGATCATCGGCAAGAATGACAGCGCACGCTAAGCGGCGGAAGAGCGCGGCAAGGGAGACGGAATGGCAAGGATAATGGTGGTCGGCAATGCCAATGTCGACCGAATCTGGCGGCTCGACCGACCGCTGGTGCCCGGCGGGAGGCTCGCCTGCCAATCGATTGAGGAGCGCTATGGCGGCGGCGGCTGCAATACCGGCCTGGTCCTGCTCGATCGCGGCCATGAGGTGATACTCGTCACCAGTCTTCACGACGATGATCGAGGGCGCACCTATCTGAAGGATCTCGGCAAACGTGGCTTCAACACCGATTTCGTTGGCCTCGTGCCCGGAAAGACTGCAGCCGTCGACATCCTTGTCGACCCCAGCGGCGAACGCACCATCATCGCGCCTGCTGGCCGCCGCAGGCCTGGTATCGAAGCCCTGCCGCCGATCGATGCTTCGCTCGTCTACCTCAATGCACGGGCGATGAGCCCGGCCGCCCTGCGGCAATTGGATGATTTCGACCAAGTGGTTTCGCAATATCCGCTCTCGGCTGAACGCCGGCCGGCCAATGTTCTGATCGCTTCGCGCTCGGACGTGAAAGGAGCGGCGCAAACCGCCTGGCAGGCAGCTGCTGAAATCGCCGCGCCGCGGCTTGAAACCCTCGTGCTGACGAGCGGCATGCAACCCATCGAGATCGTCAGCCGGCAGGATTCGATCATCGTCGAGTTACCGCCCGCAGCCCCCGTGCGCGATACGACGGGAGCGGGGGATTATTTCGCTGGTGGTTACATTGATGCCATCATCGGAGGTCTTGACGCCGGCGCCGCAGCGCTGGCTGCCTGCAAGGTGGCGGCTTCGTATCTCGCCGCTTCCGGAAATCACAGCTCTTGAAAGACCGCCCTGCAAGTCTCACCTGATATCTCCATTGTTCACCTGTCGAACGACAGCCCTTTGCCTCCAGCAGTCGCTGCCGGTCCTCAACGTCGACGCCTCGCGCGTCGGAGGAGATTTCATGGGATTCATTGATCGTGACATTCAGCCGTCGTCAGACGCCGGACTGCTGGATGCCTATTCCGAAACGGTGTCCAATACCGTCGACATGGTCGGCCCGGCAGTCAGCCGCATCGAGCGCATCGGCGGACGGGCGGGGCATGGTTCCGGCTTCGCCATCTCGCCCGACGGTCTCATCGTCACCAATAATCACGTCGTCGGCGATGCAAAGGCCGTCACCATCAAGACGCCTGATGGTGCAGTCGTAAAAGGCCGGGTGCTCGGCCGGGATGAAGACACCGACCTTGCCCTGATCCGGGCCAACGACTGGTCCGGCGCCTGGGCGCAGCTTGCCGACTCGAAGAAGCTGAAGCGCGGGCATATCGCTGTTGCCATCGGCAATCCGCTTGGCTTCGAATGGACTGTCACAGCCGGCGTCGTTTCCGCTCTCGGACGCTCGATGCGCGCCGCAAGCGGTCGCCTGATGGAAGATATCATCCAGACCGACGCGGCGCTTAACCCCGGCAATTCAGGCGGTCCGCTGGTCTCTTCGTCAGGTGAGGTCATTGGCGTCAACACCGCGGTCATACAGGGCGCGCAGAGCATTGCCTTTGCGGTCGCATCGAATACCGCCAAGCATGTCGTGTCCGAAATCCTCCGCTTCGGCGAGGTCCGCCGCGGATATATCGGCATCGCAGCCGATACGGTCGATCTGCATCGGCGCATTGCGCTTGAGGCCGGCGTTCCCCAACGGACAACGGTCCGCCTGCGCCGCGTCGAAGACGATGGTCCTGCAGCCAGGGCCGGCCTTCGCGAGGGTGATTATCTGCTCGCAATCGGCGGCCATCCGGTGTCGGGGATAGACGACGTCGTCCGGCTATTGGATGGGTCGACGATCGATGCCGATGTCGATGTGCTGATATTCTCCATCGCAGGGCGGATCGAACAACGCACCGTTCGCCCCGCAAAAAGAATACATTAGCATCTGCGGTAGCCGGATAGAGAAGAGAACGAAGTCGAGGCTCGCCTTCGTTCTCCAGTGGCGGCAATCGCTCCGCTGCCTTATGCGACCAGGCTCTGCGCCTCGATCTCGGCGATGAACTCGGCAACCGTCTCGCCGATGATTTCAGGATGATCTTCCTGCAGGTAGTGCAGGCCTTTGCCCAGCTTGATCAGCCGGCAATTACGCAGACGTTTTGCAAAATCCTCGGCAAAGGCGGTCGGAATGAGGGCGCCGGGATCGCCAGCGAAGAGAAGCTTCGGATAGTTCGATACCGCCAGAGCCTCATGCGCCTTTTCCATCGTCGCATAGACATCTGCCGGCTGGCCAGCGATCGGCAGCTCATTTGGAAATCGCCAGGTCGGTCGGCGCGAGGCCGGTGTCGGGAACGGCGCTCGATAGACGGCCATCTCCTCCTCGCTGAATTGACGGAGCGTCGCCCCCGGCAGTACGTCTTCAACGAAGATATTGTCCTGGAGAACGAGCGCCTCCCCCTCTCCCGGCGTGCGGAATCTGCGAAAAATCTCACGCTCGTCGCTGTTCAGCAGAAATTCGTCCCAGGTCGGGATCGGTCTGATGAACTCCATGAAGGCCAAGCCTCGGACGAAATCGGGACGACGGGCGGCGAGATGGAGCGCCAGCCCGCTTCCCCAATCCTGGGCGACGAGATAGGCCGACTTGATGCCCATCTTCGCTATGAAGGCGTCGACGTAGCGCACATGGTCTTCGAATCGATAGGCAATATCCGGCTTGCCGGATTGGCCGAAGCCGATCAGGTCCGGAGCGATACAATGGGCGGCATCTGCGACATGCGGAATGATGTTGCGCCAGATATAAGACGAAGTGGGATTGCCATGCAGAAGGAGGGCGACAGGGCCGTCCGTTCTGCCGGCCTCGCGATATGCCATTTCGGAATCGAGCACCGGCACGCGCGGCAGACTGATATCATGCCTCATGGCTGTGATCCTTGAACACGGTGGCAAAGACGATCTTCTTGAACCGCTCCAGGGGCTGGGCATCCCGCGATACTTTCATGCGCAGGATCGCGCCTTCCCATGAAGCAAGGAGGAATTCGGCCAGATCTTCCGGACTGATCGCATCATCGATCTCCCCGGAGGCCTGTCCTTCGGCAATGCAAGCCGTAAATGGCGCGCTCCATTCGCCAAAAATTTCCGATAGCCGCGTGCGCAGCGTCTCGCTCTGCGGGGCCGCCTCCAGGCTGAGATCGCCGATGAGGCAGCCGCGGCTGAAACCATCGGCAGCCAGACGGCCGGTGATGATATCGAGATATTTCTCGATGCGCTGGCGTGGCCTCAGCCCCGCATCCCCAGCGCCGTCTCGATGGCGCACTGAAGATCCTGAAAGTAGAGATCCAGCACCTCCTTCGTGAATTCCTCTTTGGAACGGAAGTGGTTCGTGAACGAACCCTGTGGCACGCCCGCTTCGGCGACGATGTCGCGGACCCCCGCGCCAATGTAACCCTTGCGGAACATGACCTTTCGGCCGGCTTCGAGAATTGAGTTTCGATGTGAATGTTTTGCCATACGCATTATAATACGTACGACCGTATTTATGTCGAGACTGAGATCGTTTTGCGACGCAATCGGAGCCAGACAGGTAGAAAGACTTAAAAAAATAAGGCACCCGCTAAACGGCGGGTGCCCTACTCATCGCTCTCAGCGATGACAGATTGCAATCACCTTACAGGGACCCGGGTGCCCCTGAGGCCGCAGCAAGCAGACCAAGCAGTGGCGACGGCTCATCAGAGAACACGTCATAGATACAGGGGGCTGCAAAAACCGCTGCTCCCAGAATGAAGATAATGATCCTTTTCATCGAAGCCTCCGTGGATGCAGCCAGCTGCACCCAAATTGAGCCGGGATGTTTAGACGAGATTGAGCTCGACATTGATGTTGCCGCGCGTCGCCTTCGAATAAGGGCAGGTCTGGTGGGCTTCCTCTATCAGCGTGCGGGCGACTTCAGGCTCCAGACCCGGCAGGCTGATGTTCAACCGGGCCTGCAGGAAATAGGCATCGCCGGTCATGCCGAGATCAACTTCAGCGTCAACAGCAGTATCGGCGGGAAGCCTCAGCTTGCGCTTGCCAGCAGCAAGGCCCATCGCCCCGATGAAGCAGGCCGACCAGCCGGCTGCAAAGAGCTGTTCAGGATTGGTGCCTGCATGGGCGCTGCCGGGAGGCGAAAGCTTTACATCGAGCTGCGCATCGCTGCTGCGGGCGGCGCCGTCGCGGCCGCCGGTGGTGTGGGTCTTGCCGGTGTAGAGAACTTTTTCAATCGTCGTCATGAGAGCACTCCTTGGTTTCGTGTCGCGACCTGCGACATCTGGTGACGGAGTGGTTTTGACGGTCTGACGTATCCCGTATGTTTCCAAAATCGGCCGAACTGTATCAAAGCGTAGCGCCGGTCTATCTGGACATTTTCGCATACAAATGCAGCGAAAAAATCAATTGGCGCGGATCGTCACTTCGGCCGCGAGACCACCGCCCTCGCGGTTGTAGAGCCGCACAGAGCCGCCGATTGCGGCTGCCAATTGCTGGGCAATGGCAAGGCCAAGGCCTGTGCCGCCAGTCTCGCGATTACGCGACTGTTCCAGCCGGAAGAAGGGTTGCATGGCGGCTTCGAGCATGGCGTCCGGAATGCCAGGGCCTCGGTCCATCACGGTGATGGCGATCGCCTCCTCGCCTTTCCGCTCAACGCTGATTTCGGCTGCGCCTGCGAATTTCAGCGCATTGTCGACGAAGTTCGTAAGAATGCGGCGAAGCGCATGCGGTTTTGTCGATGCAATGCCCTGTACGAGGCCAACGACGCTGACGGCCTTGTCCATGTCCTGATAGTCATAGGCGATGCTGTCGATGAAGGACGAGAGGTCGATGCGGGAAAACTTCTCGCCATTGCCATGGGCGCTGCGGGCATAAGCGATCCCATCCTGCACGAGACGTTCGATCTCACCGAGATCGCGCACCAGCTTGTCCTTCTCGGGGGAATCATCGGTCATATCGGCGCGCAGCCGCATGCGTGTGATCGGCGTCTGCAGGTCGTGCGAGATCGCAGCCAGAATCTGCACTCGCTCTTCGAGATAATGCGCGATCCTCTCGCGCATGGCATTAAAGGCGCGCGCCGCATGCGCAACTTCGCTCGGGCCACGCTCGCTAAGCGGCGGACCTTTCTTGTTGGGATCGAGTGCGTCGGCCGCAGCCGCAAGAGCCCCGAGCGGCCGGATTGCCTGGCGCACGGCAAACCAGGTGCAAAGCACCAGTAGCACCATCTGGATAGCAAGCACATAGGGCAACCATGCCGCAATCGGCATCGGAGGCCGCGGCGTGATGTCGATCGTCAGCGGACTTCCGTCACTCAGCGTCAGATGCGCCTGCAGCCGGCTGATGTCGCCCGGAATCGATTCCATGCGGATCGGATAGGTGCCGCCGATCGCCTCTTCGATCCTGCCGCCGATTTCCCTGCCCTTGCTGGAATTGTCCGGCACACCGGGCAGACCCGGTCCAAGTTCGAAACGATAATTGCCGCGGCTGAGACGATCGAGCAGGTCGCTGCGCTGATCCGCGGGCAGGCGGTCGAGAACGGCGATCGAGGTCGCGACATCACTTTCCAAAGTGCCGAGCATGACTGCCTTGGCCGACATGGAACGCTCGACGAAGAGGACTGTGAAGGACAGGCCATAGGCAATCGCCAGGCCCGCCAGCAGAATGAAGAAAAGACGAGCCCGCAGCGTGCTCGGCCAAAACCCGGAGCGAAGAGCAGCCCCCACGCTCATGACCTGGCCTCTTCAATCTCCACCGGAACGGAAAAGACGTAACCTTCGCTGCGCACCGTCTTGATATAGGTCGGCTCGCGGGCATCATCCCCCAGTCGCTGCCGAACGCGGCTGACCAGCAGGTCGATGGAGCGGTCGAAGAGTTCCGCATCGCGGCCCTGCGTGAGGTTCAGCAGTTGGTCGCGGTTGAGCACCCGCTGCGGATGGTCGATGAAGACGCGCAGCAGCCGGTATTCGGCGCCGCTCAGCGCAATCTCGGTTCCTTGCCTGTCAAGAAGATGCCGGCCGACCGTATCCAGGCGCCAGTCACCGAAGCGAAGCCACTGTCCTGCCTCCGAAATCTGCAGGTTCGGCGGCAGCGCGCGGGTGCGGCGTAAGACGGCCTTGATGCGTGCCAGCAATTCGCGCGCGGCAAAGGGTTTCGGCAGATAGTCGTCGGCGCCCATCTCCAACCCGATGATGCGATCCATCTCGTCGCTGCGGGCCGTCAGCATCAGGATAGGCGTTGCCTTATGCTTACCCGCACGCAGCTCACGACAGAGCACGAGCCCGTCATCGCCCGGCATCATGACATCGAGCACGATGAGATCGACCGTATTGCCTTCGAGAAAGCTGCGCATCTGGCGGCCATCGGCGGCGACTGACGTCCGAAGCCCGTTCTTCTTCAGATAGCTCGAAACCAGTTCGCGGATTTCACGATCGTCATCGACGATCAGGATGTGGTCGACGTGCTCCATGTCGGGACTTTCGGATCCTCTATCTATTGGCGCGCAACAGAACTGTTATCTGCAGACCCGCTGCTTACTGTTTTGACTCTGAATTGGCTGCCGCGAAACAGGGAATTCCGTTCGCGGCAGCCGAGGCAGACTTTAGAAGCGATCGACATCCAGAATGGCCTGGGCAAAGGCCTGCGGTGCTTCTTGCGGCAGGTTATGGCCGATGCCGCCAGTGATGTTGCGATGCTCATACCTGCCGGTGAACTTCTTGGCGTAGGCCGAAGGCTCCGGATGCGGCGCGCCATTGGCGTCGCCTTCCATGGTGATGGTCGGTACGGTGATAACAGGAAAAGCAGCGAGCTTCTTTTCCAACGCGTCATACTTCTTTTCGCCATTGGCAAGGCCAAGTCGCCAACGGTAATTGTGGATGGTGATCGCAACATGGTCGGGGTTTTCGAAGGCTTTGGCAGAGCGGTCGAAAGTCGCGTCATCAAATTTCCACTGCGGCGAAGCAAGCTTCCAAATCAGCTTTGCGAAGTCATGCCGGTTGGCCTCATACCCCTCGCGGCCGCGTTCAGTGGCGAAGTAGAACTGATACCACCAGGACAGCTCGGCCTGCGGCGGAAGCGGCTTCTTGTTCGCCTCCTGACTGCCGATCAGATAGCCGCTAACCGAGACCAAGCCCTTGCAGCGTTCCGGCCAGACAGCGGCCAGGATGTCCGCGGTGCGGCCGCCCCAGTCATAACCGCCGATCACGGCGCGCTCGATGTCAAGCGCATCCATGAAGGCGATGATATCAGTGGCGATGGCAGCCTGCTGACCGTTGCGCGGTGTCTTTGCGGAGAGGAATTCGGTTGAGCCATAGCCGCGCAGATAGGGGATCAATACCCGATAGCCGGCATCGGCGAGCGCAGGCGCTACGTCGACGAAGCTGTAGATGTCATAGGGCCAGCCATGAAGAAGGAGCACAACCGGGCCATTTGCGGGACCGGCTTCAGCGTAGCCGACATTGAGCACACCAGCCTTGACCTGCTTCAGCGGTGCAAAGGACGTGTGCGAGCCCGCCTTGACGGCGGGCGCTGTAACCTGTGACTGGGCACCAGCGGCGCTGGTCAGGCCGAATTCGACCGCCGCCATGGTCATGGCCGCAACACCGAAAAAACGACGACGCTGAAGATTGATTTCGCTGGACATCGGCTCTCTCCGTTTCAAGTTGATGGCAGGGAGAAAACAGCTCGCATGTATCCCCGATGTTTCGGGTATCTGCTTCAATTGCATGCGGATGTAGCATCCGGCCTTCCGGATACGTTCTGATACAATTGGCTGCCTTCTCAATCGAAAATCCGTTGGATGAGGAAATCACGAAGCACCGCGGCATTGTTGTGCTCGTCATCGCTGGTGGCATAAAGCAACGTGACGGTGCCTTTCCTTATGAAATCGGTCACGAGCTCCAGCTCTTCCTTTTTGTGCTCAAGCTCTGCGGTGTAGCGCCGGTGGAACTCCTCCCAGCGATCAGGCTCATGATTGAACCAGTGGCGCAACTCGGTGCTTGGCGCGACATCCTTTAGCCAGGCAGTCAGTGCAGCACGCTCCTTACTGAGACCGCGCGGCCAGATGCGATCGACCAGCAGTCGGGCGCCATCCGCATCCGCCTTGGCCGCATAGACCCGCTTGAGCTTTATCGTCTCAGCTCTGGTTGTCATCTGATCCTCCTCATTCACCGATCATCCCTCTTCTTGTGGGATCTCGGCTGGGCGAAGCGCTAATGCATGGAAGATAGCGCAGCCCTTATCGGAGCGCTTCCTACAGTTATTTCCACGTATTGCTTCAGTAGGAGCAGTCGTTTTCCCGCAAGATTTAGAACGATCTCAATGAGATGACAGAACTACCTTCAGGAAAACTATTACTCTTCAGAGAGTACTGTGAGGCATTCGAGCCAGTCGGAAAAGCCAGACGTACGTATAGCTCGTAAGTAAGTGAAAAGGTGGCCCGATCTGGCGTGGTGGGGGCGGCCCGGTCTCGCAGGGTGAGGACTCGTCGACTGCAAGGCTCCATGTCTGCGCCGAGCTCTGGAACTGGAAATGTCCAGGTGATCGATGCAACGATCTTAGGGTGGCCACAACAAGTTCGGCGGCGCTGGTCCGACTAGACTAAAGCGCAAGCCGTGGCCAATGCGACGGAGTCCGGCACGAGCGTCTTGGCGATCACCCTCTCGAAAGAGAAGCGGACATGAGATACTCCCCGAGAAGCTAATACCCTGACGTTTGAAGGACCAGCGGTATCCAATTGAGCTATGCCGGACCTTGTGCGGCTCTCTCTTGTCCTGGGCGACTAGACGGGACTCTAAGTGAGATCGATTTCGCGCGACTCCCCACGGCTCGACACCAAGTCAATTTGGTCACAGCTGGCACACGATCTCGTAGACCGAGCGATAAAGAGCCAATCGTAGTGTTCCTATCTAAGTTCCGCGATCATCGTAGGCAAGTCTTAGACCGTTCGTGGTCGGCATTGCCGGATTGAACCGAGGATCGTTTACTATGATCTCGAGGGCCTTCAAAAACATTGAGTTGTCATCGCTCTCGCTTACTCGTATCGTAAGTTGTGTTAAAAGGTCTCCACCTTTCTTCGACAACGACCGCTTCTCCATTACGATTATGGTCCAGAGCTTGTGGAAAAATTTCGCCGCCGCTGTTCCAATTTTAGTGAGGTGCTTGAAGAGAGGTTGGTCCATATAAAATTTTAACGTGGTGGATACTTTGGCGTGGCCCATAAAACGAGCGAGATTATCCAGAACCATGTTTACCAGCGCATGGTCGAAATGGTAATGGTTCTGTGCGAAGTATTCCTTCCACAGTGCGGCCGCAGTCGTTGTCGCGAAGTAGCCTCTTAGAGAGTGGGCGCTGCGTTTGATACCACAGGCGCGAAACGCTTTACCGACGATGTCGCCAATCGCGCCTGGCGACAATTCATTGTTCTTTTCTTTGTGTGAGAGGAAAACTTGATCAGCTGGCGTTTCGAGTTTGTCCGCGGCGCTCCAGACTATGACCTGGCGTGATCGGAAACCCCATATTCCGTCGAGCAGATCACAAACCAAGTTTGGAGGAAATGGCGCATTACGCGTCTTTCCCGCCCCAGAGCCCTTTCCGATTACTTCCACAGGGAGAAACGCAAATTCTTCGCCGTGCTTCAGAGACATCACCCTCTGTTTGATTTTTGATTTAAGCTGTTCGTCGGTAAGCGCGATTTTCGATGCGCATTGACAGCGGTTGACGGATACTCGCGCTTAGCTGGGTAGCAGTACCCAGCCTTATCAGGCCGCGATGGTCTTGGAGTAATTGAACGGCAGCAGGTCGCCAATGTCGGCAGTTTCTTCGCGCTGAGGCAACTCAGTGAGGACGTGGCGCAGCCAGGAGAGCGGATCGACGCCACAGGCGCGGCAGGTCAGCATCAGACTGTAAATCACCGCGCTTGCCCTGGCTCCGTCAGCGGTATCGCTGAACAGCCACGATTTTCTTCCGGTCGCAAAAACTCTGATGTCGCGTTCCAGAATGTTGTTATCGATCGGCATCCTGCCGTCGCTGGTGTAGCGCGTCAGATAATCCCATTGGTTCAGGGTGTAGGACACGGCATCGCCGAGCTTTGTATCCGGCACGACCTTCGGCGCGATGTTGTCGAGCCATGTCTTTAGGGCGTTGAGGACAGGCAAGCTGTGCTGTTGCCGGAAACGGCGAATGCAATCGGCCTGCGTTGCGCCGGCGTCGGGCTTTCTGTCTTGCGCCTGCTTTTCGATCCGGTAGAGCTGCTCGAAGAACCGGAGCGCCTGTTCCGGCGGCCCGCCTCCATTCTTCCTGGTTTTGAGAGCCTCGACGAAGCGCCGCCGTGAATGAGCCATGCATCCGACATGGGTTGCGCCGTGTAATGTGCGCCAGGCGGTGTAGCCGTCACTCACCAATATGCCGCGATAGTCGCCGAGGAAGGTCTGCGGGTGGATCTGGCCGCGGCCGGGCTGATAATCGAGAAGCACGATTGGCTCGTCGCTGTTCTCGCCGCTTCGATAAGCCCACATGAAGGATGTGCTGGTGGCCTCCTTGTCCTTTTCTTTCAGGACCTGGACCGTCGTCTCATCGCCATGAATGAGAGGTTGCGATCGCAGCCGCAGTTTCAGAGCCTCATAGATGCGGTGCAGATGCTTCTCGCTCGAGCCGATGACCCAGTGAGCAAGTGCGCCACGGCTGATGGGAACGCCGGCCCGCTCGAATGTTTGCGCCACGCGGTAGAGCGGTGTGCCGTCGACGTATTTGTGGACGAGTGCGAAGGCCAGCGTCGAAGCGGTAGCGATGCTGCCCGGCAAGGGTTGCGGTGGCATCGGTACGATTACCACAGGCGTGTTGATCCCGGTACGATCGCAGTGGCGGCAAGCGTACTTGAACCGCACATTCTGCAAAACCTTTGCCTTGACCTCGATATGGAGCTGCTCGGTAACAGCCTCGCCCATGCGGTGCATTTGGCTTTTGCAACAAGGGCAAGCTTTCTGATCGTCAGCAAGGTCGTATTCGACACGCTCGCGGGGCAGGTCTTCTGGCAGAGGTCTGCGGCCCCGCTTTTTACCCGCGGCGCCATCGACTGCTGGCAGGCCTGTATCCGGGAGATCGGTGACGTCGTCGCCATAATCACGATCTTCCTCGTCCGCGGCTTCTTCGGCTTCGTTGAAGAGGCGATCAATGTGCTTTTCGCTGCGCGGTGCAAACCGATGCAACCTTGCCAGCGCCAGTTCTTCTTCCAGCTTGACGACCCGTCGCGAAAGCGCTTCCTTCTCGGCTTTCAGCGCAGCGATTTCGGCAGCGTTTGCTGCCAACTGCGCCATCAGTTCTGCAACGCTTGGTTCGCTGGCCCGAGTCATCAGATTCTTGAATCTGAACCGCCCCCGTGCGTCAACAGCTCAATTCGCCATCTTCAGCCGGCGATCTGATATTGCCGCACCGGATGGCGCACCATCGCGTCGATATCGATGCCGTCGAGGATCCAGTGCAGTTGCTCGGTCGAGAGCATCACCACCGCAGTCTCTCGGCGGGGCCAGCGGAACCTGTCTTCCGTCAACTTCTTCAGCACCATGACAAAGCCGGACCGATCAAAGAACAAAAGCTTCACCCGATCACGCCGGCGATTGCAGAAGGCAAACACCGATGGAGCAAACGGGTCCAGCTCCATCACCTCTTGCACCAGGACCGCGAGGCTGTTGATGCCCGCGCGGAAGTCGATCGGCTCCCGATGGAGATAGACCTTGAGGTCAGCGCCCAGCCTGAACATGACCCAACGCTCCTATGATTGCCGCCAGGCCATCGACATCGCTGCATTCCAGCGTCAGGCTGACCCCGTTCGGCAGCACCGCGCTCAGCTTGGATGCATGAGATCGCTTGCCGACAGCCTCCACCTTCGTCAGTGGACCGCTGGCAGAAGACGAGTGCATATCCGTAGCTATCTGAACCGGAACGAACGTAGATACCGCAGGCAAAGCACGATCTTCTCTGGCTCTCTTCACCCACTTGCGAACGAGATTGGCGTTGACGCCGTGCTCCAGAGCTAGACGCGAAACCGAAACGCCGGGCTCTAAACACGCTGCGACAAGCTGATCTCGGGAGGCAGGGTCATATCGACGGCGGCCGT
Source organism: Rhizobium sp. KNZ14-9A (assembly GCF_056755015.1). Lineage (NCBI taxonomy): Bacteria > Pseudomonadati > Pseudomonadota > Alphaproteobacteria > Hyphomicrobiales > Rhizobiaceae > Rhizobium > Rhizobium sp. KNZ14-9A. The sequence goes on along the minus strand of NZ_JBPGXB010000004.1, from coordinate 602,887 downwards.
CGCGACCAACAAGCCGCACCTGCAGTTTAGGAGCATCTTCATCCATGATTTGGTGTCCACCTATTTTGGTGGACACTTCATGCCTCAGAGCGCTGCGTCTCAAAAGGCGCACCGAAATTCGCGCTTACGTTCGTCGGCGTGGATCGCGCAAAGATCGACTTCTAACTCAGTGATGCCAAAATTGTGCAACGCCTTCGATATATTTGCGATCAAAAGCTCACTCACTTCGGCGCACCGAAGGCCACCCTCCGCCATGGTTCTAGCAATCAACCAATTCCGCCTGGAAAGCACCTCGAGCTCTTCGGGAGGAAATGCGAGCTTCAGTCGCTGCTGCTCTCGAAACCCCTGACCTAGCAGATAATTGTATAAAGCGGTCAACTCGGGCTTCGTTGGAACTCTCGGGACCCGTAGAGGCGGCGAAGTCGTTTCTGATCGAACCCACACATCATAGTATATCCGTTTGCGCTTGTGGAATTGCTTCTTCAGTCCGATTGGGAAACTCTTGTGCGTCTTGTTATTGCCCACAAAGCAAGGGGATGGAACGCCATCCCAAGTGAAGGGCATCGCGTACGGCAGGTTCCTATAAAATTCGAAAATGTGATGGAGCTTGCGCTCTATTATGACGTTGCGCGCAAGCTGTTTAGGAGTGAGCCTGGTCTTCTTGCGTCCTATTCGTGTCGCTACCCAACCTAGCTCCGTTCGCCATCGTTCAAGAAGCTCATCGTCGGCGCTCTGATATGCTATGCCGTTATTGGCGAGCCAGACGAACCAAGCGCGTAAACTATATGCTTCAGGCTTCATCGAGGAGATTTTCACCCGTTTTTCGACTGCCGAATAGCCGAAATAGTACAAAACCGGCTCGCAAATCGTCCCGTCAGGCCAACGCAGTAACGGGAGACGCGGCCGCGGAGCTCCTGACCAGACTAAATTGCTTCCCGCGAAGGTCAGGCGAAAATCAAAAGTGGTGTGAGCGTTAGCAGTCATGTTACAAGGCACCCCGAGCAATCGTTGCTCTCAATCGAGCTATTTCTTCAAGAAGCTCGAGATTCCTAAGTTCGAGGCGCTCTATCAGATCGTTCTTCTCCGAGACCTTTCTCCTGAGAGCGGACACGTTACCTTTCTTGAGTTGATCGATGTCTGATAGCGCGTCGAAGAATGCTTCGATTATCTGTTTGTTCTTTTTGTTCTCTGGATTGTCGAGTTTTACATCCTCCCAGCTCCATAGACCGCGAAGTGGATCGTGCCAGTCGCGAAGTCCCTTACGGGAGTTTGGAAGATACGCCTCGGCCAAGATGCGGGGTAACGATGTCGATATGTCCTGAAGGAATGCAACTTTTCGCCGTAGGGCGGCCATCGCCCTACGTTCTTTGGCTTTCCAATGCAACCTCCGTTGCTGCTCGGGAGTGAGATCGGTATCCCAGCTTTCATCGACGGGGAATGGTTCGAACTGGACGCGCTTAACGTGGCCGTTGTTTGCCATCGACCGCCCTTTCTGCTTCCGTAATCAGGGTGAATATGTCATCGACGTATTCCTCGGCGCTGGCTGCAAGTCCGGGAGTGGCTGCTGAAGTTATCTCAGACTGGATGGAATGAGCTCGCTGAATGAGCGAGTTTTTGCTTTCTTCGAAACACGCACACAACTCACAGCTAAGGCACGGGTGCAAACCGGAAAACAAATAATCAGGACGGGTGTTACTCGCAGCCTCAGTGGGCGTCTGCCATGGTGGTCGGCGCGTCTCCCGAGCTATAAGGCAATTGGCTATCTTCGTATGTTCCTCCACCCCCCTCTTAAACAGACAATAAAAGAAACCGCCTGGCACTGGCTCCATGAAATTGTCCAAAGCGGCGCGAGTGACCTGTTCTAAAACACTCTGCCTGGCACCCGAGGTGTCGTTAGTCGGTGTCGCTGAAAAGTGAATTAGCGAATAGGCGCGTTCTTCCATCTCCTTCAAGGCATCGAGCATTCGAGCTGCCCCCTTGCCTATCGGGTGCTCGAATCCATCGAAGACCTCCATCATTTTTCGAACAAAGAACTCTTGTCTGCCTTGATTCCATACAACGCGTCGTTCGTCGCTGTCTCTTAATGCGACTCTCGCGGCTTCAAGATAACGACTTTGTTCCGGTGAGAGGTTTCCTATGCCGACCTTGGTAAGCTTCACCACTTCGCTTCTCAGCCAGGAAATTGCTCCGGTCTCGGCATCGTCCATATAGATACGGGTCATGTCGCCATCGGAGGTGTGGCGGAGCATTCTGTTGGCTCCGTCGAAACTGCCCCATAGATTGCCGTAATAGAATGCAATCACAAAGCCCTTGCGCAACATGTGGAAATTGAAATTCCACTCGCTCTCGCCTTCCGGAGGATCGATGCCCGCTGCCTCGAAAAACCCATCAAACGCAATGAACCTCGTAGTCACCTTGAACGATGAGCCGTCCGCAAAACCGCAAGCAAACTGAAACAACCAAGGCTCGGAAGTTTCGTGCCTGGCTTGCGCCGACATCCTATCCAACAACTCGACAGCCCTTGCCACAACCTCGGGCACCGGGATGGCGTCTACATCTTGGATCGTTTTCTCTATGTAAATGGTAAGTTTTAGGGTGGGTTCTCTCAAAAGACACCCGTGCCGAAGGTACGCCACTTCGTTCCTTCGGCGACCGCCAAATGCAGCAATAAGAATTGCGCATGACGCGTATAGGAACGAAATCGCATGCGATAAGCGTAGGCTCTCTTCCGGAACAGGAACATGCGCAGACGGGCTTAGGTTCAAATAGGGCAGGCCCTCAGGCCGGCCTCGGTTCAGCCGCTGCATCAATGCCCGCAAGCGCACGCCTGAAGATTTCTGCGGCTTTGCCGGCAATTCGGCTCTAGCCTCTAAGCATTGCAGAATAAATTCACTGTCGATCAATATCCACTTCGCAGCGACCCGGACGATGCGCATCAGGTCAGCCGGAAGAAGGGTCTTGGTACGGCTTATACTAACAATCCGTGGTATTGGCGGAATCTGAAACGCTAGACCGTCGTGCGGAAGAAGACCTTTTAAGGATAGTCTGTCCAGCGCGAGCCAAGGGTGCATTTTCGTTTGATCGTCCTTAACACGTTCTGAGGACTTCGGATCAGTGTTTAGCCTGTATAAGACGAGGACGTCTCTCTTGACGCCGCTTGATGCTAAGAAACTATCCAGTCGTTCATCAAACCAGTGTCGGAACTTCCCCGAGCGCCCCAACGAGGGCACAGGAACACCCAGTTCCGCAGCGAAGATTTTCCAATCCATCCGGAATTTAGGGCCTACTCTATACAGGGGCAGTCGGTAATTTTCGTCAGCAAGGAGCAGGTCAAGCCGACGCTCAAGAGGTATGAGGTCGGTAGCATCGTCCGAGACGCCGTCTCTTAAAAACTGGTCGTAGTCTTCGAGGGTCAGGCGGGAGTTGGCATCCACGCCTTTTGCGTTGCGCCAGCGGACAAGCCAGTCAAACCCGCCGAGAAGCTTCGTGATTTTATAAGCGCCGAGCTTTCTCGCGGTGGCTCGGGCGTTTAGCGCTTCCACGCAAAGAATTCTTCTCGTCAGAGCATCGTTCGCGCTCATGGGATCAGTCAATCGGTGATTTCGAAATCCGATCACAACATCGAAGCTAACCAGAAAATTGGCATCTCGGACTTTGGTGGGATCGGCGGTCTGAATTACCCAGAATTTATCAAGGAGGTTGCGTTCGGCCCCTTCCTTGTAATCGCCATCCCTTCGCTCGGCGGTTTTGATAACTCCGGACGGAACAGGGAGATTGCCGACCGACGAGAGGTATTGCAATTGGGAAATCATTGCGGCTCACCTCAAATTTCGAGAACTCTTGGAAGAACGATCATGGAGCTGGCCAGCGATTGGTAAGCCAGCCGCGCCGCCGATACGTAGCGGTCACCGAGACCGGTATCGAACGCGTACTTCCTTATCGCCTTTACGAGTGCTAGATGCGCCAAGCATTGTACTCGCCACCTCCCGACCCCGACTACCCGTCGTGCACTGAGGATTGCACGGCGCAGAAGATAGAGTTCTGTGAAGGACGTTTGCGATGGTACGAATTCGATGTAACGCTTCTCTGTAGTCGCAAGTTTTTTGCGCTTAATCGCCAGGCACGCAGATATGCCAGACGCGATCGACATATGTTCGAACCACGCGACGTCTTGCTCAGGGAGTTGGAGCCGTAAAGCGAGCTCGGCGTCGTCACGGACCATTTCCACCTGGAAACAGTTTTGCCAGAACGCGATAGCTTGGTCTAACTCCTGCTGCAGCTCCGGGTCGTCGTAGTGCCTTAGGATGATGGCCGTGCCAGTGTGGCTAGTTGCATGCTTCGTTGCTTCTAGCGTACCCAGGCGTCGTCGTGTAACCGACATAAAACTTTGACGGATCGCCTTATAATTAACACCGCTTTGGCCGAGCAAACCACGGGAAGCCACGAGATTATCAGCTGTTCGCGCTACACCACGAGAGTTCAACGACAAAAAAAAGTAATCAGAATACAGATTGGAAAGATCGTACTGCCGGATTACCCCGACCATCTCCGCGTACCTGTCCATCACATCAAGCAAGGTGTTGTCGGAGGTCACCAGAGATGCTGAGCCAACCACATCACCGCTTGCCTCATCCCATACGACATTACGCTGTTCTGCCGAAAGTGACGGATGCCGGAACCTCCTTTCGAGCAGTGCGCTAACGAAGTGTCCCGCCCGGGCTTTGAAGGCGGCTAGGAAGGCGGTCTCACCTAACCCCGCTTCATCATCCTCGCGATAAGCGTACGGATCACGAGGCAAATCCTCAATTTGGCTCCGATTCCAGCCGGTCGCGCAGCAGAGACGTGATTTAACTGCCGTAGTTGTTGCCGACGTCGGCCCTAGACAGGTCAGCATCAGTGAATGGATGGCACGCGGCGACATGATACCCGTGGGCAGGAACTCTGCTGGAAAGCCGGCGTTGGCCCAGACCTCTGAGTATTTTGCAACCCCAATATCGCGATTCAGAGTACAGGAACCCGTTGTCTGCAGTTCGACCGACAATGAAGACAGCATTGACTTGACTGTGTGCCAATCCGCCGAATCGACGTCGTTTGGAGCCGTGGCCGACAGGAGCACGGACCGCCCGAAGCGAAATCGTGAATAACCTTGTTCGAAAAGAGCGTGCGAAGCATTCGAAACCAGTTCCAGCGCCACTGCGTCTCTATGGGCGGGCGCGACACCTTCAAGTTCAGGCCAAGACAGCCTCCCTAATGATTTTGTCGGAGATTTTATGTGGCGGGGATGCGGCAATAGCTTCCAGTAAAATGGCGGATAGTTTCGTTCTGGAAGCTCCCCCAACGCCTGTAGAACTTTACCGAGCGCGCTTTGTGCCGTTCGCGGCCAATTGTCTTTAAAGTGCGCCTTGTGAGTTTCGATATAGAGAAGGAGTACCGCGGCGGTCTTCTGGGCCACTTCCGCAACAGGGGTTTCCGGCGGCGTGCCGCTACGATAGATGTTGAGAACCTCAACCACTCGTCGATCAGCGCAGCCGAGTGCCCAATCGCAAAAACGTCTCGTTATGCTGTCGCTCGACTTTGTCACACAGAGTTGCTCGAGATCAGCACCTAGTATCGATCCCAGATTCGGAATGAGACTATCCCAGCTAGGTAGCTTCTGCGGCGGCTTGCGTTCGACGAAACCATCGTTCTCCGTGCCTGCGGGCCGATCTCGCTTTCCTGGCCACAGGCCGTGCCGCTGCGTGCGTTCCTGCGGTCCGATCGGCATTGAGCGCCTGACCGCCGCAAACGGACCGATGAGTGGCTTACCAACTGCGGCTTCTGGTTCACCGGAACTGTTGGCTTGCAGTTCTAAGGAGTGTCCCCTCTTCAGTCGTTGTTCATTGCGCGAGCTAAGCTCTTCCACTTTACTCATCCCCGCCTCTGTATTGCTTCCACGCGAAGGAACGTAGCCGCGAATCAGCTGCGTCGCAACCAATTTTAATTAATGAACTCAGTGTGTTATGCGAGTTCTTTAATTAATTCAGTTAGCGTCAAATTGAAATTCAAGACTTCGAACGGCCAGCTTCTGTGCGGAACGAGACGGCTTGTCATCCTTCGGAGATGATCATCGACGGCGACAAAGACGTAGGTGTCGACGGCATCGAGAGACTCAGCGAGGCGGCGCGCTGAGGTCTTTATTTTCCAGTCCTAGCATCGGATGTCCCTCAACCCAGCAGATCGAAAGTTCGACGACTGCGAATCCGCAAGATGGGCTCGCCAGCGACCTTAACCGGGTGAAGAATGCCGGCGTTAGGAAAGCCCTTGCGAGCCTCATCAAATCCGTTTCTACAGAAGTGCACGATGATCCACATCGGTCTGCATCTGGTTCCGCCTGGAGTGTCGATGAGCGAGGTTTAGAGGATAATTAATGCCTAAATTTTTCGCCGCATTCGTGTTCCTTGTGACCCTTTCGGCTATTTCCGCCGAGCAATCATCCGCAGCCATGTGGTTGGCGAGAGGTCCCGGCAACACAAGCATGGCCGCGGACTCAGCCTGTAAAGCCCGCGAGATTAATCCGCTAGACGACGGCCATCTGTGGATTGATTGCTGGATAGCCGAAAAGAACGTCACGCTCCTGATCGCTTCGGCCGCGCCTTTCGTAGCAAACGACTTCACCCACCGAAATGCAGGAGAGTTTTTTTCAAAGTTTACGGAAGGAACCGAATGGTCCCTCTTTAAGGAAAATGTTACGTTCTTCGGCGGTTCGTCCTTCCCTGGCTTTGAGCCCTTCGCTCAAATGAGATTGATCGGAAGGCTCTGCGACGCCGGGAAACAATGCGCGGACGCAGAGGAAAAACTCGTCGCCTTCAAGGTGCTTGGAACGGCAAGGACGACCGTTGCGCTGATCGTGATGGGAGACGTGGAGCAAAAGGAGAATATTGTGAAGGGCAAATCCGTTGCCACTTATCGCTTCTTCCCTGATCCTATCACCACCATGATTGACACCTTCAACTTCGCGACCATTCAAAACCGTCCATATTGATTTAGTCATTCTGATCGTCGCCCGTGGTATCGAGGAATTCCAGGTCCTCGACGTGAATCGCGAAATCAGAAAACAGGCCAAATTCCCCCTCCGCTAACAGCCGCAAGCTATGTCCCCTCGTCCGAGAGCGGCTGGATAATTGTCGCTCTCGAATCTGAAGGCATCCTAGCTGGATTCATTCGGCTCGATGCAAGCCTCTTCGGGCAAATCAATCCAGATCAACGCTGTCGCGCGCCTGAGGACCATGTTCACCAACTGGCCGTACACCCCTTCCATGATCCAACGATCCTCGGCAGCTGCCGCCGTGACCATCTCGTCTCTCAGCGTCCTGTCGCGAGCAATCCCGTACCGACCCGGCTCCCAATGGATATCGTCGAGGTGGATGATAGGATGGTGAAGCTGTTCGCCGATGCGGCGGGCGAGCCACGTCTTGCCGGAGCCGCCGTTTCCCATGATGAGAACCCGCTCGAAGGCGGTTGATGGGTTGATAGAATCCATTGCGCCTCCCGAACATTCGCGGTCATATCGATTTCGATAATTTTAACGGGAATTTATCTGTCGGTGCAAATCCAAATTGACGAAATCGCCTGCGTCGCACGGGCATATGTGCTCGACCAGACGTTTCCGGTAGCCGTTACTGGCCAGTACCGCTATCGGCGTCCGATGGGTCGAATGCATTTAGAGGTTCCTGATCGTCCATTGGAGGCAATCGTCCGCCCAGCGTTCCATAGCCGCATCACCAACGCGTCGCCCTTGAGCAATGAGTATCCGTTGGCGAAGCAAGATAAAATCGATAACACGCGGCAAATCCACATTGGCATCATAGGCCCCGCAGAACATGGTCAACCGGCGTCGTTGCAGATCAGGCTCGATATCGTCATCACCGAGATCGAGCCACATCCATGCCGCGTAGCCCAGATCGTGTAGGCGAGGTCCAGGTGATGCGCTGTCGAAGTCAATGATTGCCAGCGGCTGTCCCGAACCAAACACGAAATTGCAGGGGGATAAGTCGTTATGGCAAACCACCTCAAGTCCAACCGCCCGCGCAGGGAGCGATGCAACAAGACCCTCCGTCGCATCGTGATATCGGCGTATCAACCGCGCGGCTCCGATCAGGACATCGTCACCGTGCCAGGACAGGTCCATTGGCACGTCACCGTCGATGTAGGTGAAAATGTCGCGCCCGAATTCGTCACGACCGCTGGAGCGCGGAGCAGCATCAAAACCCGAAGCCGCAAGGTGCTCCAGAAGTTTGTGGACGAATGGCGAGTTGAACGTCGGTGGACGTCGAACAGTATCGCCGACACGCACGACATCTCTGGTCACACGGCCACCGTTCAAGGGAATTTCGCTTTCCATCAGTCCCACTCGACCTCCACAGTGTCGCCCCCGTCGTGGAGCGAGCACCGTTGATGCCGCAGCGATTGGCCGGTGCCACTGGCGCTATCCTTATCATTGATCCCTTTGCGCGCGACATATTCGTCGATCTGGCGTCGAAGTCTAGCGGAGCCCTCGAATGCATGGCGAACATGCTCTTCCGCATCGTCGCTGAACGAGAGGCGGCCATCGTCGACGCATGTTTAGCCGCCCCAGCAAGACAACGCGTTGCGCACTGAGGGACTGCAGGCTGATCGTGTAGAGCGCACCTGTCAGCGGTCATCCGGGGATGGGTCCCTGTTGAAGAATTTCCCTGCGCTTCACATCCCGATCCTTCGCCACGTCAGGCGCACGCAGCCGGGCCACTATCCCTTCCACCGAGACGGCTACGACGGGGGCTTTGTGGTAGGCGACTTGACCGGAGGTGATTTGACGGCAGACGGTTTGGCCGGCTGTGTCTGTTTGGCGGGGGCTAACCGCGGCTTTAGATGGTTCACAAGCGCGGCCAGGTCCTTGAACTGCGCGAGTTCGTCGAGGATCGACTTTGCAGGTGGGAATTCGAATATATCCCCGTCGCTCAGACGCTTCCTTCCCTGGACCGTTTCGGCCTTGACGTTCTTCCCGGCCACATGGATCGTTGCCCATCCGTTTTGGTCGCTAGGCTCTACATCGTGGTTGTTTCCCGAGGGGACGTTGCCAAGCGGAAACCGAACACCGGACTGCACGTCTGTGATCACCACATTGGTCAAGGCTTCCGTGAAATGAATAGTCACCGTGATAGGCATGACGTTTTTCCTCCGCTGACGAAACGCTAATCGCGGCCGAGACGACCGTCCCGGTGCGCCAGAGATGCCGTGATCGCATAGGACGACGGCGATCTCTTGCCGGGCAGGTTCGCATCGAGGATCACCGTCTTGACGTCGCCGTAATTCAGAACGATCTCGAGCAACTCCTCCGATGAACGGACGCGCCACATTTGATACGGCACCGCCACCCCTACTGGAAGATCGTCGAAGCCGCACCCGACGGCCGCCTCGGCGCTGGAGCCTTTGACAATGAAAACCCTCTTGGTGTCCATGCGGTAGCAATGGCCCTCGAAAGCGTAGCCATAGCCCAGTACGATCGAGTACCGGGCCTCGGTTTGTGCCACTCCCGATCTGTAGAGCTGCATCTGCAGCGCGGCGTTTCCGTTCTCGCCCGCGTCGAACTCGCCGTAGTCCGTGCCGGTATTCAGCTTGACGCCGTATAGGATTACCGTGTCCGAAAAGTATGTCCCGACCCTATCGGGTGCTGGTACGCTTACATCAACCATTTTGAGCCTCCTTTACCAGTGTATCTGCCTCCACCTGATGCAGTCTTCGATCTGCCGGACGTACGGGCGCGCGCGCCCTTCGTAGCCCGCGTCCAGAAACGCTTCCGCTGCCGCCTGGAATGTCAGGCTGTCGGGATCGAGACGTCGCCACGACCTGACCACGGCTTCTCCGACGATATCCCTTGCTTCCTCAAGCGCGGCCTTGCTAGCGAAATGACGAAGCTCGTAGTCCGGCTTCGGACCGCGCAGGCCGTCTTTGATCAAATCGGGAGCCAACTGTTGGCGCAAGCTGCCGAAGCGGCGCGGGTCGAGATCGGTCACTCCCCTTTCGAAGAGGATGGTCTGGTAGATTTCGACGAGGACGTCGAACATCGCCGCCGCGAAGGGCTTCGACCTGTCGTGCACGTCGTCACCGACGTCCGCGACTTTGAGCGAATTGTTAAACGACCTGAGCTGCTTTTCGTCGCTGAGTTCGGCGAAGCGATCGAGTTCGTTGTGGATCAAGAGGTTGCCACCCGTGCGTCGCAGGAGCCGGTCGACCGCCGTATCGAAATGGAGAAGGCCGAGGAGCGATATGAAATCTGCGACCGCCTCGTGATAGGCGAAGAAGTCGGTCCCCCGCCCGTCGCCATATGGAATGCCGAGTTCGCTCAACAGAACGAGATGGCCCACCTCATGCGCGACGGCATCGAAGTTCAGCGCAAAACACGAAGTGGGCGTCGGCTGGTCGCTTTCGCCTAGTTCCAGAAAGCCGAAACCCGACTGCGCGTTTTCCCAGTCGGATATGCGCGGCACGATCTCCAGACGCTGGTAAGTCGGCTCGAAGAACCACGTGATGCGCCGGCCGATGTATCCCTCGCAGATATCCAAGACGCGGCGCGTGCAGGCGTAACTGTGAACCGAAAGGAAGGCGGGCGAGCCGGGGAGGATGTGGTCGAAGTGCCCATCGGGTCCCGGTTCGACGGGAGGGCGCAGTAACCCCCGGTAGGGCGGAAGATACGGAAGGCGATAGGGCCGCTTGGGTTCGACCGGATAGGCAACGTACATGCGACTGTCGGAGGGTCCTGCCACGATAGGGCCCGCAGAGTTGCCGATCCACACAACCTCCGGCTTTTCGTATCCGCGAATGAAAGGGGGCTGGGGGAAAACGAGAAAGCGGGTCCCGACGGGCGGTCCGGAGACCACCGCATGCACCCTATCTCCCGGATTTGCGATGGCATCCAAGGCTGCCCCCAATCGCCCGCAATCCCCCTAACCGGGCGAGGCAACACTATACTATCAATGAGGGCCATTACTCAAGATTTTATCCATAAAATTGTAGTATTCCATGTCGTAGGAGAAAGCCTCTGTTAGTTCAAAGTTCGTCGGTCGCGGGATTTTCTCTTGATCAAATCTTCTCGACGACAGGAACGCGAGAAGACCGATAGCATCGGCTCTTTTCTGTCGGCGCATCCCGTCGGCGAGCCAGCGATCAAGACTTGCGAGTTCCTGTCCGGCGATACCCTGTTCGGCTGCCACGGAAAGGAGCTTTCGAAAACTCCTTTCCGTGTAGTGCATGGAGCGTGCCAGTTCCTCGAGCTTCACTCGAAGTTGCCGTCCGACAACGCGTGCGCGTTCTGCCTTCTTCAGTGTGAGCCTGATGTCGATCATGGCGTCCCCCATGGAAAAGGACCCGAATTCCGCGGGGGCCATCGCAACCGCGACGTCTGCGTCGTCGGCGAGAGCGGTTCGGCGGTACCACCTGAAGACCATGCCGTAGCCGGCCATCCCGTAATCCCCCAGTTCCGCAGCCCTGAGCGCTCCCATACTGGAGGCTCCCAAAACGTGCACGCCGCGCGACATGGCCCAGAGGATTTCCTTGTGCCGTACCGCTGGCGACTGGGCAAAGACGCCGTCGATGAGGACGATCGCCGACGGCGCATGCTCGGACACCGCCCGGACGATATCTCCGTTGCCCGCCGGAGTGAGATACAAAGCGTCGAGGTGCCGCCGGGCCTCCGCGACGCTCAGGGTAGGCCCCAGGAAGACGACGATATCAGCTCCCATTCTGGAACTCCGGGTCGGTTTCGAGCGGCGGCGTCACGACCCTCACCACATGGAGCGGGATGGCTTCGTCGGAAAAGAGCAGCACGACGATCGCGGCCATCGCTCCGGCGCGCCGCAGTGCATGCAACGGAGCGAGCGGCAGGTCGGCATTTGCGATATCCGGCGCGGGGTATGCAAACCCGGCGACTGCGAGCTCCCGCCGCCACGCCGCCAGCTCGCCTGCGTCCTGATAACGGTAGATGTGGCCTGCAACGTCCTCGCGTGCGGCCGAAATGACCCCGAGCCGGGACTGACACGCTTCCAGCAGTGCCTTGGCGAGCGCACGGTCGTGGGTCCGGTCGCAGCCGAAGCCTTCGGCCGGCCATGGAGCCAGAGGAGCCTCCCCGGCGCTCTCCATGACCTGACACCAGTAGACGGGGAGGCCGTGTTCGGTCGGGATCGACCATATCCCGACGGCGCAGCCCGCCGAAACCAGCCGCCCGGCGATCTCGCCAGCGGCTCCCCCGCGAACGGATCGGATGTCAAGCCGATAACGGTCGAAGAAATGGGGTATCCGCAACGCCGCACAACGCGCGTGCCTTTCCAGCAATTCGAAGCAGGCATGCTCGATCGCGCCCCGCCAACTGGTGCCGGCCGCGAGACCGGCGGTGTTGCGCGGCAGCCAGCGGGGATGCGGGGAGGGTACGATATAGGCGGTGTCCACCATGGCAAGCGGGACATGGACCGGACTCGACAAGAAAAGGTTCCAGCCTTCGATCCAGTCCAGCGTGTCGTCGGCGTCACCTTTGGCGGACAGGTGGGACCAGTAACCTTCGCGGTTCATGGCCCGAAGACCCGCCCGCTCCACCCGTTCCCCGGAAATTCGCTCGGACGCCCATCCCTCCAGCGATTCCATGAGCGCCGAAATCGCGGCTTGCCCGAAGGTGAGGCCCTTGCCCTGATTGACGCTCACCGATCGCGACAACGGTCTCACAGCCTGGGCTACCGGTATGCCGATGCGGTCAAGTTCGGTAATCGAACCCAGCCGGGTGATGCCGAATTCCCTCCTCCTTGCAAGAATCCGGCGGACGGTCTCCTGCGGATCGGGAGAAGGCGCAACGGGTGCCGCCAAGATGCTCTCGAGTATAGCTCCGTGCAGCACGCCCGCCCTCCGTGGATTTCCTCAAGCCAGGATTTTCAAGTCGCGTTTGGCTCTTTTCGAAAGCCATGCCGCTCCCTGGGAGTCGGCGATCCGGATCGCCCGCCCGAGATCGCTTTTGACACGGGCGGACTTGTCTCCAAGTCCCTGTCTCACGTTTGCCCTTCGGCGGTACAATTCCGCCAGCCAGAACCACTGGCCGCTCTTGCGGCCGAGGAGGATCGCGTTCTCGATGACGGAAAGGGCCTCAAGGGGCCTTTCCGTCCGTTGCAGAACCTCCGAATGCATATCGGCGTGTATGGACAGGTTGTCGTCGGTCCCCGATCGCTGCTGAAGGGTTAGCGCTTCTTGAAAACGTTTTGCTCCGCTTTCTGTCGAGGAGGCCATCAACTCGGCCCAGCCGCAGTACATGTTGGCGCGGGCCTGGCTTGCGACCAGTCCATGCTCCTCCGCCAGCGAGAGCATTTGCTCACCGAGGGCGCGCACGTCCTCGTACTTGCCCTGGCAACGTCTGAGGACGATGGCGTAGTAGAGCGCGTGTACGAGGCTGCCGGCGTGATCAGTCGCCACGGCATGTTCCAGAGACTGGCCGATCGCTGTTTCGCTCGAGTCGGCCCGATCGACGATGAGATAGGACAGCGCACTCTCGCCGAGCCCGCACACCTTCGCGTCATGGCCGCCGAAGAAAGCTCGATGCGTGACCGCCCTGTCGGCATCGTACAATTCCAGGCCCCTGGCGACGCAGTCGAGGCAAAAGCCGTGCTCGCCGGCGTGGAAGCTGGTAGCCCAAGCGCAGTGGTATGATTGCAGTCTCGTCTCCGGATCGCTGACCGTCCTCATGTCGTCGACCAGGATGCGGGCGCGTGATTGTTGGGACCTGACATCAGGCGCTGTGAACCACCATCCCCAATAGGTGGGGAAATGAAACTGTCTCGTCTCCGTCCCGCGCCGCCTCACGAGCTGCATTGCCCGCGAATATATCCTGCGCGCCCTCTCAGAACCTTCGCCCTCCAATGCCGTCGCCACCACTCCCTGGAGTTGGAACATGTTCAGGATGAGGTCGCCGCGCCCCGGGTGCCGACGTGACAAGGAGGCGATTTCCGTGGAGCAGAGGTCGAGCGAGAGCGCGGCTTCCTTCATTGCGGATCGCAGCACGCATGCTTCAGCCGCCATCAACGCAAACTTCGCGGCATCGCCGTGCCTGCCGGCCTCCGCACATTGCCAGGCAGCGATCTCGGCGGGCAAGGGAGGCACGCTTTGCTCGACCAATAGTTTGGCGATGCGCATGTGAATTCTTCGCCGATCGCTTTTCAGCAAGCTGCTGTAGGCCGCCTCCTGGAGGAGCACGTGACGGAACTGGTACGTGTCTGCCTGATTGGAAGAAGGTTCGATGATGCCGTGGGTGGCCAGCAGCTCCAAATGGCTGCCGAGTTCGTCGCGATCCGCCTTCTCCAGGAGATTGCCGAGCATCCCGACGGTGAATTGCCTTCCGACGACGCTCGCAAACTGCGCCACACGGCGCGCCGCCCCGGCCGCCGCCAGCCTCGATGCCAGCAGGTCGTTCAACGACGACACTCCGCCTTCGAGGAGGAGCCCCTGCCATTCCGATGCAGGTTGACCGGACCTGTGCCTGGCTCGGAAGAAATGGGCGAGTTCTTCGGCATAGAGGGGCAAGCCGTCGGATTGCTCCAGTATGAAATCAGACAGACCGGCGGGAGGCGATCCTTCCCACATCGAGGTGACCAGTTCGCGGATCGCCATCGACGGCAGGCCAGCGAGCGCCAGACGTGACGCCACCGCTTCCGCGCGATCGACGCGAGATGTCTGAATGACGAGCATCGGCAGTCTGGCGGCAAGCGCGCATAGGCTGTCCAGCAGTTCCACAGTCATCTCGTCGGCCCAGTGGACATCCTCGAAGACGATCAGGATCGGACCCGAAGCCGCTCCGGAGCAAAGCAGGCGGGCGGCCGCATTGATCACCTTAGCGCGGAAAGCCCGCCCTCTCAGATCGGTTACTCGAATGTTTCCCGCAGTCGCGCCGGATGGCTCGGTGGTGAAGGCGGCGATGATCTCCGCTGCATACGCGTCGACTTCGATCCCGGCGGCCTGGAGCGCTTCCCGAAGCGCGGTACCGTCGCCGCCTTTCAAAACGCGGGCGTCGACTGCGGCTTCCAGAAAGCCAATGAACGGATGAAATGGGTGACCTTCAAACCGTCTGTTGCACTGGAACGCCAATCCTCCGCCGTCGATACTCCGGCGAAGCTCCGAGATGAGCCGGGATTTTCCGATGCCCGCCTCGCCGATGATGGCGAATGAACTCCCCTTTCCATCCCGCGCGGAATTCCATGCCTCTACCAGGACCGCCAGTTCGGCGTCCCGACCCATCATCGCCCGGCCGACATTGCGCGGTGGGGGAACCGGGCCGGCCGCGGGCTTCTTCGCTTCCGGCCGCCAAAGCGTGACCGGCGTAGCGAAACCCTTGAGTTCGGCTTCGGCGATTCGGCTGTAGTCGAATTTGCCTTGGGTGAGTTCGTAGGTCGCATCCGCGACCAGCACCGAGTTCGGTTCCGCCTCAGCCTGTAGCCGAGAAGCCAGTATCGGTGCCGTGCCCACGATTTCGTCACTCTCCGACCCAAGCACGACTAGACTCGTTGCTATCCCGATGCGAAGCCTGAACGCCTCTCCTGTCTTGCGTGTCCGCGGCGTGGCCAACCGGATCAGTTCAAGCGCAGCATCGACGGCACTCTCGGCCGCATCCTCAGACTGCTCGGGATACCCGAAGAAACAGCACCCCCCATCGCCCAGCCGTTTGTGAAGGAACCCGCCACGCTTGCCCACGATCGCCTCGGCGGTTTGATGCAGGGCAGCGACGGACCGGGAGAACTGCTCCGGGCCGTTCCGAACCAGAATCTCCGTGGAACCGACGATATCGTAGAACAGGGCGGTAACCTGCCGCCGCTCGCCTGCAAGCCGTAATCGCGCGTCGAGGCCATTCATCGTGCTTGTCCCCAAATCGGCAGACCAGCCAACCACAACTCCGGTGGCTTGCGCAAGCGTTTCGTGAGGCATTCTCAAATGCAACTGTCGGCGGAAGCACATTGTTCGCCGACGAGGCCGCGGTGCGCACTTGACTGCCCCGCGCAGGGATCGCGGATGCTCACGCAGTGGACGGGGACTGCGCTCCAGACATCTTAGGTTGACGTCATTGACGCCAATGTAGCGGCCGCTGATCATCGTTGCATCGCACAAGGATTCGCCGAGATGGTTTCTGATCAGGGCAGCGCAATTGCACCAAATGTTACCGGCCCACACCCAAAACTCCACAATTGGCTGATTGAGCAGCGTGAGTATGACCGGCAGGAGCAGAGACGTGGACGACGGCATGCATACGAATTTGCCGACGCTCGCCGAACGGCCCTTATCGTGATCGACATGGTTCCGTTTTTCGTCGAGGAGAGCGGCTACTGCAGAGGGATACTGCCCAACATCATTCGCCTCGCAGACGCCCTTCGGCTCGCTGGTGGCGCAGTGGCGTGGGTCGTTCCGGGCTCCGATCAACCACATCCTGGCCTCACACGGGAATTCTTTGGCGAAGAGGTAGCCGACGTATTCAGGACGTCAGGTGGAGCTGGCCCGATTTCGAAGAGAGTGTGGTCTGGCCTATCCCCACAGGAACAGGACCTGTATTTCGAGAAGTCCGCCTACAGCGCGTTTTTCCCTGGCTCTTCAGAATTGCCATCAGTTCTTCGCGCTCGGGGCATCGACACGGTTCTCATCACCGGAACTTTGACGAACATCTGCTGCGAGTCCTCGGCCCGAGACGCCTATGCCAGCGGTTTCCGGGTAATCTTCATAGCTGACGGGACGGCTGCCAGGCGCGATCAGGACCACAACGCAGCACTCCACAATATCTATCGGAGCTTTGGCGATGTGCGACCGACAAACGAAGCTCTCAGCCTCTTGTCCACTTCGACGGCTGCATAGGATTTCTCCGCAATGTGTAGAAAGAATCTGGAACTTCTACTACTCCATGCGCTGCCTTTGGATGGATCGATGTGGGCCGCCCAACTCGACCTCTTGCCAGCGGCAACATATGCGCCGACGCTTTATGGTTTCGGTGATCGTGTCGAGGATTGGGCCGCCGAAGCATTAAAACTCCCCAGAGGCGACCAAGTGATCGTCGTAGGTTGCTCAGTTGGTGGTTCGTGCGCTTTGGAAGTTGCCGCACTCGCCCCGGAGCGTGTTGCGGCGTTGGTCCTCATAGGGACAAAAGCTGCCCGGCGGCCAGACCCTGCGCTTCAGGCGATAGCCGTCAAAACCCTTCGAGAGAAAGGGCTGGAGGCGGCGTGGCATGAATGGTGGGAGCCAGCTTTTTCGACCTCGACTTCACCCGCGATCATCGCCGAAGCGAAGCGCATCCTCATGCGCCAGCCGCTTGAGGATGTGGTGCTTGGCGTTGAGGCATTCCACACCCGCCAAAGCCGAAATGATGTCCTTTCGACATTTCCAGGCCCAGTGCACATAGTCACGGGCGCGGACGACGTCCTACCAGGACTCGCGACCAGTTCCAAGCAAGCCGATATAGCCTTAAACGGTTGCCTGCATGTCATCCCGGAATGCGGGCACTACGTGCCGATGGAACGGCCAGAGGCGCTAACTTCGATAGTCCGTCAATTGATCGATCAGATGAGCGGTTAGCTGCTCGTCAATCATTTGCTATCGATTCTCAAGTTGTGTTCGCGGGTAAAAAGTAAGCGGCGCGTCGCTCGCACCTTGACCGAAGTAGATTTTGCTGATCGCAGCATGATGAATACTGCAACTGTGCGCCAGAAGCGATCATCGACTGTGATTTTCCAAGACCTTCATCGCAATCTTTTTATCGGCAGCCGTCCAGTATATTCCCTGGACCATACAGCCAGACATAACTTCGTACTTGTCGCCTTCTTGAGAGCTTAGCTTCCTAAGGGTGACGATCGCCTCGTCGGGCATAGTGCGTGGTTCACCTTGGAGGCGATGATTCCAGTCCACGGAAAGTCGACCTGTGGGGATACTGCCCTTCAGGCTCTCGAAAACTTCGAATGTCACACGCGCGTGGCCTGGCGTTGTGGCTTCGTAGTTTATAAGCTCCCCCGCACGATCGCGTCGGCGGCAACTAGGCTGTAAAAGAACGGCCGAGGTGCGGCGCAAGCATATGCGGTCGTGGTTGCGGTCATGAGAGACAAGAGTGTGCCAATTGTCGGAAGCAAAACCTTCATGCGGCGGCCCTCCCGCGCGAACCGTAATCGTCGGTCCCGAAAACCGCAATGACATGCCAGGCCGGTTCACTCATCAAAGGCGCAAAAACTTGCTCAGCACTGTAGCCAGGCATCCTCTGACCGAGCGGCCCCTTAGCGGCCATCCGGGGATTGTGGTGACGTTTCGATTATCGAGATCAACCGGAAAGTTTCGCACCACAGCAACATGTCGGGCCGATAGACACCCGTCCGCTCGAAATACTCGCGGTGCGAGATACGCCAATGATCGAGGCTTGAATCTCCTTCTCCTTCCTTGGCTGCAAACTCTTGGGTGACCTGATCGAACGCCACCTGCTCAATAGAGACTGTCTCCAATACTGCTCTTGGACGGCCTTCGCCGTCACACACGGCGGATCGGCGACCGACTTCCGCTTGTTGTCCCTCCTCGATTGGCCAGCATGTCGCGGTCTTCAGGCCACGTAAGACGAGGTCGAGCAACTCATCGGCAAGAGCTGGATGATCGCCGAAGGCGAAGCGATCCAATGTTTCCCACTGGGTCTCCCGTTGTACCCCTGAACGCAGTTCGTCACTGATCATATTGCAACGCGGAAATCTCTACACCGAGGGTTGATGATTTGTGGTTCGTACAACAGGATACCTTCGTTGAAACACTCGCGCAAAGAAATCTGAATTCGCCCAAGAGGACCAAGCCGATGGGCAGGTCTACATATTCGATGGACATAACGACGCGATCATATCCATGGTCGACGATGGCGCTACTGGTCGAGATTTCTGGTTCGTTCGGAGAATGGTCATCTTGATCGTGAGCGGTGTTTTCTCACACATTGACGAGGTGCGGACATCGCCTTTCATAGAAATAATTCCGTTGCCAAATCCTCCTATTCACATTCCCAACGATCATGAGGGGATAATGACCGACATTCGGTTCTTCGATGGCCACAACGATGCGGTTCAGTTCTTCGCGGAATACCGGTCTCCCGGTCGAGACTTCCTTGCAAGGTCTGAAACTGGACATCTCGATCTGCCTCGCGCCATTGAGGGTGGGATGATCGGCGGACTGTTCGCGCTCATGGCGAAGCCTGAACATGCACCCGAGGGCAATGTTATTAAGACCGACGATGGGTATGAAGTGATCTATCCAGAGAGCTTCCCGCTGTCGGCTGCCAGACCTCAGATTGGTAGGCAGCTTTCGGCATTGAGGGCCGTAGTCGAGCGATCCGCCACGAAAATGCGCTTGGCAACGACCGTTGACGAAATTATAACTGCCAGGTCTCAAGGACAGTTCTCTGTAGTCCTGCACATGGAGGGAGCGGAAGCGGTCGACGCGGAATTCGAATACCTGCACACGTTGTATCAGGGCGGCCTGCGATCCTTGGGACCTGTATGGAGCCGTCCGAATATTTTCGGCCATGGCGTCCAATTCGCATTTCCGCGATCACCGAATATAGGCCCTGGACTGACGCCTCTTGGGAAAGAACTCGTCAAGGTTTGCAATAACCTTGGCATCATGGTCGATCTAGCCCATATGAACGAGGAAGGCTTTTGGGATGTTGCATCATTGAGTAACGCCCCGCTCGTTGCAACACATGCCTGTGCCCACGCTATCAGCCAATCCACAAGAAACCTGACCGACCGACAACTTGATGCCATACGGGATACGGACGGCGTCATAGGTTTCAACCTCGCGGTCTATGACATCCGCGCGGACGCGCATCTCGATGCAAACACGTCTCTCGATACCGTTGTTTGCCACATCGAGTATCTCATCAACCGCGTTGGTGAGGACCGGGTAGCGCTTGGATCAGATTTTGACGGCACCACGGTGCCGAGCCAGATTAAGGATGTCAGTGGAGTGCCGCACCTGTTCGAGGCTATGGGTAGAGCCGGATTTGGTCGGCAAACGATATCGAAATTCGCCTGTGAGAACTGGCTTAGGGTGTTTAGCCTCACTTGGAAGTGATGCTTCGTGCTTCGTTAGCGCTGAGGAACGCACCCCCAGATATTTTCGGTAACGGCGTACCGTTTGCGTAGCTTTGTCGCCCGAGGATTTCGAAGACCTTCTTCCACTGCCTGTCCGACAAACGCGCCTGCCCCTGCGACCGCTCGAGCCGCGGATGGATGTCCGTCAGGAAATTGCGCTGCCAGGTCGTCAACCTCTGGCGTTGCAAGGCTTGCTGATATCACTTCGGAGATTTCCGGCCGGGTCCATGGCGCTCACGGCCATATCTAAAGACGGCGGCCTAAGCCGGAGGTAGCAAAAAATCGTAAATGCGGCCGGAGGCGGACCTATAGGAGAGTGGGAGTTTCCGACACGGCTTGCTTCTTGGCTACCCAGAGATCGTTCGTCCTTTCCATCAGGATCGATTCAGCTGGATATTTGCGCTGCTGCAACGCGACGAGATCACCGAGACTCCCATGCATCCACTTGTCATATTCGTCATGACGCAGGAGCACGGGCATGCGGTTATGGACGAGTGCGACCGCCTCGTTGGCATCAGTCATAGCGCCGGAATAAACCGAGCCCCACTCGTCACTAATTCGCCACAAGCCACCCCATGCAAAAATTGGTTCGTCTTTCATGCTGAACCAGGTTCTGGTCATGCGTCCTTTCACACCCTCCGCTTCCGCGAAGCCAGTCAACGGGATCAGGCATCGCCATTGTGGCTTGCTGGCCAGCCCCACCCACATATACTTCTTCAAATCAGCGATGTTGTTGACTGGCTTCGGCTTGGCATCAGGTTTCATATCCTTGAGCCGTAGCGGAAAGCCCCACGTCATCGAGCGCATCTCTCGGATGCCGTCGTTCTCGATGATCACGGTGCCCGGCGTCCCGGGATAAACCTCTGGCCCAGCGTTCGACTGGATCGGGTTCGGCACTCGAAAATACTCGGCCACCTCGGCGGCGGTTTTGCGGACTGTGTAGAGGTTGCACATTCGACAGACCTTTCGGCAGATGACGCGCGTTGGG
This sequence comes from Rhizobium sp. KNZ14-9A, assembly GCF_056755015.1. NCBI lineage: Bacteria > Pseudomonadati > Pseudomonadota > Alphaproteobacteria > Hyphomicrobiales > Rhizobiaceae > Rhizobium > Rhizobium sp. KNZ14-9A. Next base: position 581,770 of record NZ_JBPGXB010000004.1, on the reverse strand, counting down.
GCTAGATAAGCATATTGCTTCGAGTTGCCCAAGCCTTCCCAGGCGGGATGCCACTACGCCAGCGGTCACGGGTATGCAGGATTTCGAAATCGTCCGATGGAGGCGGGTCCCGGAACTGAAACTCAATGACATCCTGGATAGTGCCGTGCAGCCATCGTTCATATTCTTCCGGCTTCAGGAGAGCTGGCATCCGATCGTTATACGGCCGCACCTTTTCGTTGGCGGTCATCGTCATCCCTGCGAAGACCGGGCCGAATTCGGCAGTGTTTCGGCAAAAACCCGCCCAGGCCATCAAAGGCTGCCTGCTCATCGAAAACCACGCGCGTGTCTTCTCGCCCTTCGGGCCATCAGGATTAGCGAAGTGCGTCAGCGGGATCAAACAGCGATAACGGGGGTCGACCACAGTCTTATTCCAGAGTGGATTGGTCAGGTCGGCGACTAGACCGATACGGCCGGGCGGCTCCCCGTTGTGGCGCATCTCGGATGTGTGACGCGGGAATCCCCAGGTGAGCGATTTCAGGAGGCGTACGCCATCCCTGTCGAAAATCACGAGGCCGGCCGAGCCTTCGATCGTTTCGGTCGGAACGTCGCAGGAAGGCGGCACGTCGACGCGGAAGTGGTCGGCGATCTGTTCGATTTTCCGCGCAATTGCAAATAGGCGCGACATTAGCGGCCTCGGGTTTCGCCAAAACGGTTGGCCTTTTTATCACACGAACAAAAAGAGAACAACAATCGCCTTGAGGCGGTAACACCATCTGGGTGCAAGGAAATGTATTTTCGGCGAATGAGGTTCGGGGCACGTTCGGTAGAACGTGCAATCTTTTTGTCACCCGGTGACCCTATGGTTCGGTCCAGCCAGATTCCCGCGGGTCGGGCTGCGCCGGCGTTCACATAGATCACATCGGCTGAATCGAAAGCTACGACCTGGCAGTGGAATCCCGCCGCGGCTATTGACCTCAAGGTCGGTTCAGGTTGCAAGCATACCTAATGCCTTGGAGTTTCGATCATGACGAAGATATTGCAAGACGATGATCTGAGAGATTGCTCATTCATGAATGTTGCGATCGACGCCGTAGAAAATGCCTTTCTCGCTCGCGCTCATGGTCAGACGGTATCCCCGCCGCGACACCATGTATCGTTCCCAGGACGAGGCGATCTGGTTTTTACGATCGGTGGTTCTTTGGGAGAAAGGCCAGTTGCGGGCTTTCGGGCATACGAGACATTTGAGGGGACAGAACACTCGCAGATCGTTGCAGTCTGGTCTGCAGACGACGGCAGGTTGAAAGGGCTCATTCTCGGGGAACGGCTCGGCGCGATAAGAACTGGTGCGATAGGCGGTGTCGCTATTAGGCACCTCAGTTCACCAGAAGCCAGCGTCGTTGGTGTGCTGGGGAGCGGGCTTCAGGCGCGAACCCAACTCACAGCTGCGGCCGCCGTGCGCAAAATCACCATTGCCCGAATTTACAGTCGCGACGAAACTCGGCGAAACCTCTTCGCCCGGGAAATGCAGGCGGAGCTTGGAATCGAGATAAGGTCAGCAGACAGTGTCCGCGAGGCTGTGAGCGATGCCGATATCGTCATTTGTGCCACGTCTAGCAATCAACCCGTTGTCAACGCGTCTGATCTGAAACGGAGTGTGCATGTCAACACGGTCGGCCCAAAAACGCTCGATGGGTATGAACTCGGGCTAGATATTGCGGATATGGCAAACATTATAGCGACCAATTCCTCCGAACAGACGCGAGCGTACGCTTCCTCCTTCTTCCTGAACGGTTCAGGCAATGAGGATCGCATGGTGGAGCTTTCTGATATAATTGCAGGGAGGGAGCTCGGCCGGACGTCGGCGGATCAGACCACCCTGTTCTGCTCCGTCGGCTTGGCCGGCACTGAAGTCGCGGTAGCCTCAGCAATCTTCGACAGCTTGTAAGTTAGACGTATGCCAAGCCTAAAGCCGTCGTATCCTGTTAGTTTCTGAACTCTCTGTAGGATTTCTGCGACGGGCAGATTGGCAGCCTGCTGCCTAAGCATAGGCTAGGCACCAGCCGGGACCGCGAACCCAACATTGCTCGGTCGGCAGCTCATCACTACGGTGCAGCCGCGTCACTCTCTTGTGCTCCCCACTCTCGAATGCCGCCGCGAGCGCTTTTTCCGATTCCGCCTCGCGCATTCCTTCACAGGGGAAGATGGCCACCGGCGAAATCCATTGCGCGTGGAATTCCTCACCCTTACGCGTCACGAGGAACATCGCTCCTCGAAGATGCATGTTGCTCCAATTGCTGCTGGTAAATCCAAGGTCGGTCGTAAGCGGTAGGACCAGCCTCCCACCATCATTGAGCCGGTCCAGCCAGATATCCGCCGGTCGGGTTGCTCCTGCATTCACATAGATCACGTCGGCTGCATCGAAAGCCACGGAACTGCCATCTCCCTGAACCACGGAAACGTTCCGATAGGGAGCGAGATTTGCTTTCGCGCGGGCAGCAAGCTCCGGCTCGAACTCGATCGCCGTCACCTTGCCGGATGCGGTAACGAGGTTCGCCATGATCGCAGAATAGTAGCCAGCACCAGCACCAACATGCACGATATGCTCGCCGGCTCGCAGGGCGGCCTGCGAAAGCAAAAAGGCATGAAGTGAAGGTTGTCCATTGTTGATGTGGCGCTCGGGGATGATGCCAACGATGTCGTCGGTATAAAGGTAGACAGGATCGGCGGTCGGGGTCGGAACATAGGCTTTCCGCATCCGGAAGATCGGCCACGGACCCGGACCAAGGAAATCCTCTCGCGGCACCGCGGCGAAAGCGGTCTCGACACGCTCATCTACGATCCTGACAGCCGCCGTGATCTGCTTCGCATACGCTTGACGCACGATCTGTAATTCGTCCGGTGTCATAGGCAGAACCACCCGAAATATAGCCCCTACTTATTTGGGGGCTTGTTTTATCTATTGCTGCGACGAGAGAATAGGTGGTTCCGCGGCAGCCGCAACGTCTCCAAGTGGCGCAAGGCAAGGCCGATGCCGCCGGAGCCTTCCACGTTGATCGCCGTCATTTCAAGCAGTCTGCAGCCCGTTCGTCCTTTTTCGAGACCAATAGGTGCAGACCCCGACTACCGTTGATAAGCAGCGCCCTGTTTTCAACAGGGAGGCGGAAGGCATCGGGGGCTGTTCTCGTCGGCATCTCGCCGCTCCTGTCTACAAAATCCCACTTGTTGTCGGCGTTTAGTGTGTAGATACCGTCGGCGGCGGGCTTCACAAGTATATTGCCGACAGGGAATTCGATTGGTCGCGGAAACTCGTCCTGCGAAGGAAACGTGATCGAAACCTTCCGGCCGTGTATCGCAGCGATCTCTCCGACATATACCTCAATGCCGTCGAAGCTCTCGTACGTGTGCGTTGCTTGATGGGCTGGAAGTTCTGCGGGGTCGCGTGGAGGCCACGGCACCGTGTAGTTGTCGTTGTTGGTCGGCTGAATAAAGATTTGCTTGTCTGCCGTTACACGCGCCGCTCGAATGCCGTTGAAGCTATCGTCGAAGACGATGATTTTCCCGGCATCATCGCGCAGGTAAGCGTGGCCGTAGGCGGTAAACAACAGAAGGTTCAATTCGGGAAGGTCAAAAACTCGGCCAGGTCCACCGGGTGCCACGCTCGCATCCCAGAACATGGATTCGACGGTGCCTGACGATTTCAGGAGATACAGTCCCGAATTATCTGAGATCACCGTCCCGCCGAACCTGGCAACGTAAACAGCCGAAAAAGGGCGCACAAATGGCTTTCCATCGGCGGCAAACAGACGTTGGAAGTGCTTCTCCCCTCTCTTCAGCCGGAAAACGCCGAGCTTCGAACTCACCCCGACAACATCGCCGTTTGAGGTGTCCGACGCGTATTCGTCACCATAGTGATTGGGGAATGCGCCGCCAAATGGCACGAAGGTACCTGACTCGTCGATGGTCCACACACCCCCGCGGTTCCAGGGAAATATGATCGCTCGATCCAGCCCAGGGACCGCCACCACCTTCGATGTCATGCGGAGCGATTGGAACATCTCCTTCTCTATGGGAAGGCCGTTGTGGACTGGAACCAGGCAAAGTGGTGAGGAGATGCCGGAGATGCCGCCCCCCGGCGGGATTGCGGGGAAGCTACCGGACCTCGTCGGTAAAGAGTCGGCTGCCAATGTTATGGGATGCGTCTGAACGTCGGCCTTCTTACCAGCAAGACGCTCGGGAGGGCGGGCTCGAAGAGAAGGCTTGGGCGCATCGTCAGCTGTCGGAGATGTGAACCATAGGTGGCCGACGTTCCTTAACGCAACTCCCGGCCAGAGGGGAGCGCCAATCAAAGTGAACGCAAGCCCAAACCCAGCAAACGTCAACCAGCGTTTCATGACAAATCCTTGGCCCTAAAATCGTGTGCAATGAATAAGCTACTGAGGGTTCTCGTGTGGAGAGCAATCTTCTCGCTCACGCATGCCATCGCCGAGGTGATTCAGGCCATACATACTGAAGCGCTTGGTATCGGAGGGAAATGGGCAGCCCTGAGAATGGCAAGCGAACAAGTCCACTTCTGGCGCGAACCGGTCATGCCTACGGCCACAACTGCCGCCGCATCCCGCCATTTCAATCAACGACCACTGCGGCCCTTAGTGGACCTTACTTGTAATCGGGGAAGACTACCCTCTTGTCATCAGGCGCATCTGCCCACGCACGATAGGCCTCGTATTTCACCGCACCGGACGCAATTCCCTTGACCATGCGACGGCACACCTCGGCAGTCGCCTTCTCTGGAGGCATTCCGCTATCCCGTTCGACCTCTGTCCTTGCTCGATCGGTCATGGCTGCCAACCCATTCTCAGTACATGCTTGGATAATTCGTGAATGGGTCGCCGGCTGTTTACGAATGATAGAAGCGTAGTATTCGAAGGTTTCTCTGTTCCATGCACCGCCATCAGCCCGGACCAAAGACGGCATCGCGACCGCTGTGATGAGTGCAGCAAAAAATTGAATTCTGTTCTGCAAATAATCCCCCAGGGTTGCGCCGCCAAGAAGAGCAGTTTTTCGATGTGGGCGCAACTATTCACGCGGGCCGCATGATCGCTGTTGGCGCAAAGCCATCACATCCCAGCCGTGCCTACATCTGCCTACGCAACTTCGTCCTCGCTAGTCTCAAGTGAGCGAGATCGTATTCGAGATTTTGAAGGGCGGCGGACAGCCGATTCCAGCCAACCCGAGCGCGAAGCTTATAAATATCTCACTGGTCGGTTATCGTCATGGCAGCGCTCTGCATAAAATCGAGGTTATTGACAACAACCAGAAGGCAATCAGAGATAAACTATCTACGCTCCCCAGAAAGATCATTTCACGAGGCGTTCATGAAAGGTTCGACTAAGCCCAAAAGATTGCGGGTCCCAGTGTTCTTCGCGATTTTTGTTTGCTCCTGGTTATTGCTGGGCCTTGTTTCGTCGGCTGTGGTGGTCGGTTCCAATTTCATTCCGTCTGCCGAGTGGTTGGAATGGACAAATCCTCTGCGTGTCATTGTGGGCTCCCTATCCGCCGCGCTTTTTGTCTGGATTGGTTGGAAAGGCGCTGGAATGAGCAAACTGAAACGCGTCCTCGGTGTCATAGTCGGCCCGTTTGTGGGTTATTTTATGGGAAGCAGTATCCTGTTCATTTGGCCGTTGCTACTCCCACTGATCGCAGGCGATGAAGTTGCGCTTCCGTTCAAGGTACTTCGACTAGCCGATCGCTTGGGAAAGAACTGCCACTCTGCAGTGATGTTGGAAGACACGCCTTTTCTTATAGGCCGAGTGTGCAACGTCCCTGATGACATTAGGTTACGCCTGTCACCGGGGATCGGCGTCTTCGTACGCGGCTGGGGAACGCGTCTCGGCGTGTACGCGCATGACTTGAGCCTGACCTCAACTGACCTCGCTTCACGAAGTTGGCCGCAGAGCCTGACGCACGGCATACCCATGCGCGAAACCCCACATGGAATTCTTACGAACACCGGTGTTTCCAGTATTTGTCGTTGCTGATGACCGCAATTGACGCTTTCCAGCCTAGTGAAAGTTCCTCGACTTCACCTTGAGCGTATCGATGTGCAGGTCTGGAACTTATCCCGAGCCGGATACTATGCCGAGCCCGTTCCCTAAGGCCCGAGATTTCCTATAAACCAAGCGCAATGGCTCGGCATAGTTTCATATGCCCCAAAGCCGGTTAGGCGAGCCTGTCCGGCTTTCGGCCCGAGCCGTCGGGACAGGAGAAACGCCAGCCTCCGCCTCGATACGGAACAGCACTTCTTCCGCCTCCTCGGTCTTTCCTACCCGTTCAAGACATCGCGGCGTTCCGGGAAGATGACGCCGAAGATACCAGGCCCAGATCGTTCCCAGCCCCCGACGATGAACATCGCCCGCCAGCCGAAACGGAATGATGGCCATGGAGGCGAGGAAAGTCGCGAAGACGCGCTCCACCGATCAGGGCGATCAGGCCGACCTACCGACCGCGGTCCGCTGGGGCACGAACTCGGTGATAAGCCCGTAGCCCATGACATACTCGGCATCATTCCGAGGACCATGACGGAACGCATCGGAATGAGCCAGGCCATTGACGGCGCGAAAGCGGATAGGATTGCCATCATGCCGAAGAGCGTAGATTGAATTGGTACGCGAACAGACGACCGTACCGGTCGCTAAGCCAGCCTCCGAAAGCCCCGCCGATCGTTGGTCCGCAAAGGTCGCCGACATGAACCACGAGTTCAATTGCAAGGTCGACCATCCAGCAAACATCGATGTCGATATCGCTTGCTAATCCTCAACTCTTCTCTTCGAAAGCTGCATTGGGGCTCGGAGACTCAACCGCTGCGTGATAAGCGGATGTATCGAAGAGGTTCAGCATGCGGGTCACTCGTCTATCTATTCGCAACTTTCGCGGGGTCCGAGAAGCAATGCTGCTCCTGCCCCGCCACGGTGTTTTCATTGGCGACAACAACACCGGAAAGACCACCATATTGGAGGCGCTGGACCTCGTACTGGGGCCGGACCGGCTCAACAGACAGCCGCCGATCGACGAACACGATTTCTATCGAGGAATCTATCTTGCTCCACAGGCGACACCTGGGTCCGATACGCCTAGCGATCCCGAGGAAACTCCTCCGCGGATCGAGATCGAAGTCTCGGTCGCCGACCTTTCCCCCGAGCAGAAGGCCCGTTTCGGCGACTACGTCGAATTCTGGGATAACGCCAGCAACACCTTCTACGACGTCCCCAATCCCCAAGGGGTCGACACCTCGTCGATCATTGAGGCGATCCGCGTGACGTTCCTTGGATACTATGATCCGGAAGAAGACGACTTCGAGGGCAAGACCTTCTTTTCGCGGAGCCTTGCAGAGTCCGATCGAGGCGTCCCGTTCGCAAAGAAAGACAAGCAGCTCTGTGGCTTTCTATATCTGAGGACCCTCCGCACGGGCGCAAGGGCACTCAGCCTGGAGCGAGGTAGCCTGCTCGACATCATCCTACGGCTGAAAGAGGTGCGTCCCCGGATGTGGGAAGACACCCTTTCAACCCTCGCCGACCTGCCCGTCGCGAGCGATCCGGCATTGGGCATCTCGCCGGTCCTGGAGAGCATCAATAATGCCCTGAAGAAATACGTTCCCAAAGAGTGGGGCGTCGAGCCTCACCTGAAGGTTTCGACACTGACACGCGAGCACCTCAGAAAGGTCATAACCGCCTTCATAGCCACGGGCGACGGAAGCCATGCCGCCCCGTTCTATCGGCAGGGAACCGGGACTATAAATATGCTCGTCCTCGCGATGCTGTCGCAGATTGCCGAAGGGAAGCAGAACGTCATTTTTGCGATGGAGGAGCCGGAGACGGCTATCCCACCCTATGCGCAGAAGAGGATCGTGCATGAGGTCCGAACGCTGGCGTCGCAGGCGCTTTTCACCTCGCATTCGCCCTACGTCCTCGAGGAGTTTCCACTCGAGGACACAATCGTACTCAGTCGATCGAAGACGGGGGAACTGATCAGGAACACCGTCGCCCTACCCGACAACGTCAAGCTGAAGCGCTACAGGCAGGAGTTCAGGACGCGGTTTTGCGAGGGCCTGCTCGCCCGTCGGATACTCATCGCCGAAGGCGCGACGGAGACGACCGCGTTTCCGGCGGCATGCCGTCGGCTGTCGGAGTTAAACCCGAAACGATATTCGTCCGTGGAAGCGCTTGGCATCTGTGTCGTCGATGCCGGAGGGGAAACTGCGATTCCAGGAATGGCGCAGCTTTACCGCGGCCTGGGCAAGGCGACATATGCGATCTGTGACAAGCAGAATGATACGAACCTTTCGCTCATCGTCAAAGACGTGCAACTCCTCCTGATGCATGATGAAAAGGGTTTCGAGGCAATGGTCCTGAACGGAGCGAACAACGCGGCCATGAAGCGCTTCGCGGTGTCATTAGACTGGCCGCAACATCTAAAGCAGAAATACAGCAAGCCCGAGGACGATGCCAAGGCCGCCCTGGAAGATTACTTCATCTGGGGAAAAGGCAACGGGAGCATCGCGGACTTCGTGGCTCAGTGCTCTGAAGCCGAAATGCCCGAATGGCTGAAGACCGCCTGCTCTAAGCTCAAAGACTTCTGCACGGTCCCCGATATCTTCGACTTAATTTGGGGACAGCCACTCCCCGAGGTGCCTGAAGATGCAGTTGAGTAAAGGGCAGTTGGATATCATGGCCTCGAAAGGCCACCTCCTCGTAACCGGGGGGCCTGGCTCCGGGAAAACCACGATATCGATATTGAAGGCCGGTCAGATCATCGACGCGCTGCCATCGGGCCACAAGGTGCTTTTTCTGAGTTTCGCCCGGGCGACAGTATCACGGGTAATGGAAGCCATCGATGCAGAGAAGGATGTCGGCCCGGAGATCAAGCGGCGTATCGATGTCGAGACATACCATTCGTTTTTCTGGCGGATATTAAAAGCGCACGGATATCTGCTCGGTTTGCCTCGGCGGCTCACCATCCTAACCCCTCCTGCCGAGGCGATCGCCCTCTCGGAAGTCAGGCATAGCCATCCGGGTTCCTCCGACGGCGGAAAGGCGGCGCGTGAGGTAGCCGAGGAGAAGGAACGGTGGCGGTTGGCAAAAGTGGAAGGTCGCGTTTGCTTTGACTTCTATGCTGATCTCGTTGGAGACCTACTTCATCAGAGCAGCCGCGTGCGGCAACTGGTGTCTACGATGTACCCTTGCGTCATCCTCGACGAATTTCAGGACACAAACGCCGGGCAATGGAGAGTCGTGCAAGCCCTTGGACGTGAATGCCGCCTGATCGCGCTGGCCGATCCAGAGCAGCGCATTTTTGATTTCATCGGAGCCGATCCTAAGCGGCTTGATGATTTCCGTGGCGAATTTTCGCCTACGGAAGTCGATCTCAGCACCGACAACCATCGAAGTTCGGGCACGGAAATCGCTAAGTTCGGCAACGACGTCCTGAAGGGCGTCTTCCAACAAACCTATGCAGGAGTTGAATTCGAAGTCTTCGAAGCGTTCTCGAATTTGGCGATGTCGAAGCTGGTAACGACCATATATGGCGCGCGCCAGAGACTTATACATGCTGGCGTGAAGGACTGGTCACTGGCGATCCTGGTGCCGACGAAAAAGATGACCCGGTTGGTCTCTGACATCCTGCGCGAACCGCCGGGAGGCATGGCGGCCATCCGGCACACGCCCGTCATCGACATGGAAGCTGCTATCCTTGGCTCGGAAGTAGTTGCCTTTTTGATGCAGCGCCCGGGTTTCCACCAGTTCGAAGACTTCGTCGAACTCGTGTGCAACTACTACCAGGGCAAAGGCGGCAACGAACCCACAAAAAGCGCGCTTGAGATGGCAGCCAGACTGCATAAGGCGCACCAGGAGCTAAAGGATAGCCTGCGCGCGCAAAAGCCGCTTAGGAAGAGCAGTATTATCAACGCCACCCTTGCCGCGTACGAGAGTGCGCGCGGATTGGTATTCACGGGCAACCCAGATACAGATTGGCAGCTCGTGAGAAGCGCGCTGTCCGTTTGTGCTTGTAGCAGACTGAACGAAATCGCTACGGAGGTCCGCAACATACGTATCCTTGAACGCGGCACGGAACTTCGCCACGCCCTGTCGGAAGACTGGAGGCAGAACGGTTCTTACCGCAATAGCCTCAAGATAACTCGCCAGGCGTTCGTTCGGGAACACTTCTCCATCGGCGGGAAACCGGAGCGAGGCGTAGTCGTGATGAATATGCACAAGGCCAAGGGAAAACAATTCGATGAAGTGATCGTGTTCGAGGGTTGGCCGATTAAGCAAAAGGGAAGGATCATCTACAACGGCGACCGGATCGTCCGTTTCAATTCGAAGGACGAGGTGGATGATCAGGTTCGACAGAACCTGAGGGTGAGCGTCACCTGCGGGAAACGACGCGTAACCGTGATGACGCCCCGAATTGATCCTTGTGTCCTTCTCGTATGACCGTAGCCATCTCTCCTTGATGCCGACGGTGCAGCCACCCGACCCTCGTCGTCGGAGAAGGGCAATCGACGTCGAGTTGAGTCCCCGTGCGGCGAGCCGTAAGCCTCGGGACCGATGGCCTGCGGAGGCAACGCGCAAAGCTTCAACCTGCTGCGCTCCGGCTCAGACGACGGCGTGCTGCTCTTGAAGAGCATCGAACCGGCTGTTCGGACAAATGACATTATGCCGAGCCATTGAGCTTGGTTTGCCGGAAATCTCGGGCTTTAGGGAACGGGCTCGGCATAGTATCCGGCTCGGGATACGTTCCATTATGCCGAACTCGGCATAATGGAACGTAGATGTCCCTGGTCTGCACCGCAGGCTTAGGATTGTCCCGTGGGTCCGGCCCGCCACCATGCTTGACCTGGTCGCCCCGTCCGTGGGGCAACGGGAATTCTCCATCTCTCGCCCCGATATTCGCAAGGTCCGATGACAGGTCGAACAGCCTCTGGGCGACAAGGTGAACGACCTCCCCTTCCCGTTGGATTTTGCCGTTAATGGCCATCATGCTTGCGCCCATCAGTATACGCCGCTGACGCTCGAACAACGACGGCCACACGACGGCGTTGACGATCCCGGTCTCGTCTTCGAGTGTCAGGAACATGACGCCCTTTGCTGATCCCGGCCGCTGTCTGACGAGAACAAGCCCGGCCGTCATCAACCATCGGCCATCCCGTTGGCTCATGGCCTCGGAACAGGTGACAATGCTCTTCCTCGCGAGTTCATGGCGCAGAAAACTGACCGGATGCCGCCTTAGCGTCAGACCGGTATGCGAGTAGTCCTCCACGACCTCCCTGCCCTGTGTCATGGATTTCAACCTCACCTCGGGTTCCTGCATCTCCGGGATCGTCCTCGCTTCGCGTTCGGCCGCCGCGGCCCACAGTTCGAGGGGTTCATCGCGCAAGGCCTTGATGTACCATGACGCCTGCCGGCGCTCGAGCTTCAGCGACGGCAGGAACGCATCGGCTTCGGCCAACTTCTCGAGCGCTGCTACAGGAACGCTGGACCTTCGCCACATATCGTCGACGGATGCGAATGGCTGGTCGGCGCGCGCGATGACGATCTTGGCCGCATCATTAAGGGCAAGGCCCTTGACCATCCGCATCCCCAACCGAACGGCGAAGCGATCGGGTCCTTCGATCGGCTCCATGGTGCAGTCCCAGCGGGATCGGTTGACGCAGACCGGACGGATTTCGACGCCGTGTTTTTGGGCATCCTGAACGATCTGGGCGGGCGCGTAGAAGCCCATCGGCTGGCTGTTGAGCAGCGCCGTGCAGAAGGCATCCGGGTGGTGGCACTTTACCCAGCACGAGGCATACGCAATGAGCGCGAAGCTCGCGGCATGGCTTTCCGGAAAGCCGTAGGAGCCAAATCCTTCGAGCTGGCCGAAGGTCTGCTCTGCGAATTCCGCGGTGTAGCCGTTGTTGATCATCCCGGTGATCAGCTTGTCTTTGAACTTCGAGACACCGCCGGTGAATTTGAATGTCGCCATGGATTTGCGCAGTTGGTCTGCCTCCCCCGCCGTGAAGCCGGCACAGACCATGGCCACCTTCATGGCGCTTTCCTGAAAAAGGGGAACGCCGAGGGTCTTCTTCAGCACCGCCTCGAGTTCGGGCGTGGGGTAGACCACCTCTTCCTTGCCCTCGCGTCTTCGAAGATAGGGATGCACCATGTCGCCCTGGATCGGACCAGGGCGCACGATCGCCACCTGAATCACCAGGTCGTAAAAGGTTCTCGGTTTCAGACGGGGCAGCATTGCCATCTGCGCACGGGATTCCACCTGGAATGTCCCGAGCGTGTCAGCGTTGCGTATCATCGCATATGTCCGCGCCTCCTCCTGTGGGACGTCCGCAAGCCCCATCGGAAGCGCCTTGTGTTCTGCAAGCAGCTCGAATGCCCTGGACATGCAGCTGAGCATTCCCAGCCCGAGGACGTCCATCTTCATAAATTTCAAAGCTTCGAGATCGTCTTTGTCCCATTCGACTACCTGGCGGTCTTCCATCGAGGCAGGCTCGATCGGCACCAAATCGTCCAAACGATCCTGGGTCAGCACGAAGCCGCCAGGGTGTTGCCCCAGATGGCGCGGAGCACCCATCAATTGCGACGACAGCTCGAGCGCCAGACGCAGGCGATAGTCTGCCGTGTTGAGATTGTTCTCCTTGAGCTGTTGCGCTCCGACACCCTCAGACCAGCCCCAAACCCCTGAGGACAGCTGTTCGATCAGGTCTGTGGGCAAGCCTAGCGCCTTGCCCACATCCTTCAGCGCCCCTTTGGTGCGATACCGGGTGACCGTGCACACCAGCGCCGCCCGGGAACGACCATAGGTCTCGTAAATCCACTGGATCACTTCCTCACGACGATTGTGCTCGAAGTCGACGTCAATGTCCGGCGGCTCGTCGCGTTCGCGCGATACGAAACGTTCGAACAACAGGTCGGAAGTCTCGGGATTGATCGATGTGATACCAAGGCAATAGCAGACCGCCGAATTCGCGGCCGATCCTCGTCCCTGGCAGAGAATGCCCTGAGAGCGCGCATATCTGACGATGTTGAAGACCGTGAGAAAATACGGCGCGTATTGCATTTCGCGGATCAGTTCCAGCTCATGAAGGATCGCCTTCCTGACCTTTTCCGGAATGCCTTCCGGATATCGTTCAGCAGCCCCCTCCCAAGACAATTTTACCAGCGACTGTTGGGCATCGAGGCCCGGGACAATGGCCTCGTGGGGATACTGGTACTGCAACTGGCCGAGGTCGAAACGACATCGATCGACGATCTCGCGCGTCCGAGCCAGCGCCTCGGGATAGTCGGTGAACAGCCGATACATTTCCTCTGGAGGCTTGAGGAACCTGTCGGCATGCCGCTCTCGGTCGAACCCGACGTCGTCGATGGTCGTGCCGTTTCGAATGCAGGTGACGATATCCTGCAGCTGCCGCCGCCCCGGCTCGTGGAAAAGGACATCATTTGTCACGACGGTCTTCACTCGGTGTCGGGCCGCCATGTTCGACAGGTTGTGAAGCCTGAGGCGATCATTCGGCCGACGCCGGAGGCAAAGCGAGACGTAGGCGCGATCGCCGAAGATCGCCGCAACCCTCCTAAGCTGGCCTGCGTAGATGTCATCTGCCTCATCCGGCACGAGGATTGCCAGCAGCCCTTCACGGTAGGCTTCGACGTCGGTGATATCGAGGATGCACTTGCCCTTGCCACCACGGCTTTTCCCGAGCGACAGCAATCTGGTCAGCCTGGAATAGGCGGGGCGGTCCGTTGGGTAGACGAGAAGGGACATTCCGTCCGTCAGGTCGAGACGGCATCCGACGACGAGGCGGACCCCTGTCGTTTTCGAAGCTTCCCAGGCGCGGACAATGCCCGCGAGACTGTTGCGGTCAACGACGCCTAGCACGTCGATGCCATACATCGCAGCAGTCGCGAACAACTCCTCGGCTGAACTCGCTCCACGGAGAAAGCTGAAATGCGAGGTCACCTGGAGTTCGGCATATCTCATCACCCGAACACTCCGTGGAGGAACCACATATGGGAGCCCGTGGCCCCATCAACGCCGTCACCAGCTCGGAAGACCCAGTACCGCTCGCCGGCATCGTCTTCCACGACGAAGTAGTCGCGGACCGCGCGCATCTCCAACGGCGTGGTCCACCATTCGCCGAATATGCGCTCGGGGCCGTCGGCCCGCTTCACACGGCGGCGTTTCCCCCTCCACGAGAAAACCGCCGGCGGCTGGTCCGGCAGGACCGCGATCACGTCGATCTCCTCCGGATGTAGCAACAGGCGCGAGGGTCTCGGCCATTTGGCGGCCCAGGTTGCTCCAGTTTCCTCCACGGTCGGCCCGACGCGTGCCACGGAGCGCTCGGGGACGTCGGAAGCAACTGGCGTGACCCGGTAGAGACGTTGGCCACGGTTGCCGAGGATGTCGACCAAGGGTGTGATATCGACGACCTGCTCTTCGATGAGGGACGAGGCGATCTGCTTCTCTTCGAGCGGCTCGGCCATGATCGCCACGAGGACCATTCGCTCGATCCCGTAGCCCGGATCGATTTTCTCGATGCGGTCGCATAACAGTTTGGAGAGACGGGCCGGGTCACGCACAGGCTTCGCCAATCCGGCTCGCAGGGACTGTCTCGTATTGTCGACGCGATGGATCACAAGGTCGGACCGCCTGACGGCAAGCCCACGGGTTTCCAGCACCGTCGTCAGCTCGATAGCGAGACGTCGGACGTATTTTGCAATGGTCTCCGCAGCGCCGATCGGTTCCTGGAAGTTGCGCGACACCTCGACCAGTTCGGGCGTGCGCAGCGGCTCGATCGGTTCGGCGACGCGGCCGAACAACTGGTCGAGCCGCCTTCCCGGCTCCGGACCGAACCGAAGCGTCAACGGCGCGCGCGGCAGTACCGACAGTTCGCCGACTGTCTCGATGCCCATGGCCCTCAATCCGTGGGTCGTATCCAGCGGTAGTCTCAGGCAGTGGATCGGCAGTCCGACCACCGCCTTTGCAAGACCTCCTATCGGAACGACCGTTGTCTCGGCAGATGTCAGGCGGGCGACCGCATGGGCGGCACCCCGCGTGTCGGCAACTGCCGCCCGTGCTGTCAGACCCCGCGCGCGAAGCGTGTTCACCAGTCCCGAAATCAGGCGATCCTCGCCACCCTGAAGATGGTCGGCCCCTTCTGTGTCCATCACGATCCCGTCTGTTCCGTCCACCGCGACGACCGGGCTGTATTGTCGCAGCGCCCAAAGTGCCAGGCGTTCGAGCGCAGCAGCGTCCGCGGTGGGGTCGGCATCGACGGTCACGAGATTGGAGACCATCGCCTGCGCCTTGCTCGCCGGCATGCCGACATGGAGACCGAGCTTTCGGGCATTAACGTCCGCAGCCGAAATCCAGCGTTTCGATCCGCTTTTGGCGATCACCACCAAAGGCTGGTCAGCCGGAACGGCGTCCTTGCCATGTCGTCTGATCCGATCGGTCGGCAGAAACGGGAAGTAAACAGATACGACCCTTGGCATCACAGGCTCCTATTTCGAACTCAGCACACTCGCCTGCTTTCACGCGCATCAATTCAGCCAGCCACCTGGCGCGGCCCACTCCGACGACGGGTAACGGCTCGGAGGGCAGCACGCTGATCCGCCATCTCGTCGTCGATGCCGTCGGCTGACCATAGTCGGAAGCCTCGGACTGCCTTCGCCACCTCCTGAGGGCGATCGCCATCGTCCCGGTCTTCTCGGCGGCCAGATGCAGACGGCGAGACGACGTCATGGGCAATCGCACGATCTCGCCGACCACCGCTCCGAGGCCACCGAACGCCAGGCCCTCTTCCATTGATGCCAGAACGTCCTCCTCGCGATCGCTTTCGCAGAAGATGACCCGATCCGGATGGAGGCCCGCCTGCGAGACCGCCGGAAAAAACAGATCGGGTCTCGTCAGGCACCAAAGGACTTTGCCTTTCGATCGGGCGGCTATTCCGGCAACCATCAGCGCGGCGGCCGCGCCATCCACCGTTCCCGTCCCGCCGCCGGCGAACTCATGCAACGCACCGCAGACCAGCCCGCCCCCAGGCAGCGCTTGATCGATTTCCGGAACACCGAACGGGAGGACAGCCGCCTTGCGACCAATCCCTCCCTCGAGATGCGCGATGCGCTCCCTCAGCTCGGAAATGATGGTGTTGGCGCTCATCTGGGCCACGTCCGATCTTGATCACATACGTTTCATATCTCGCTGAAAGCGACTATGTTCTTTCTTTGTTCCCAATCAGCATGTAAGTCAACGCGCATGTTCGGGGGATCAATTCCTAATCCACTGGCAGTCCACAGAGCCGGAAGCTTCCTATGTGCAATAGAATCAATGCTCACAGATCGCGAAATGGTACGCATAAGAAAAAATACCTATATCCCGTCTCTGACGATCCGGGACTTTCGCCACCCGACCATCGTCGTGGAGTGTCGCAGCTGCGATCGTCGAGAAACTCTCGACCGCCAAGTGCTCGTCAAACAGTATGGAGCGAGCCTCAGTTTTTCGCAGCTTCGCCGTCGAATTTCGATGGGGTGTCCGAGAATGATCTCCGCGGACGGCATTGACCGATGCGAGACCAGGTTTCCGGATTTGATCGAGTTGGGCCCATCGGCGACAGACGACATCGCCTGAATCACGACCGTAGAATTGGCCCAATTGCTCGGTCAAGGCGTCCCAATTCAAGACTTCAACATCAGGTCGTAAGCCATTGAAAAATGATTCGTTTCGAGTCGGAACGAATCACCTGCTCCGGACTTGAGTCGCGAATCACTGATTCGGAGTATCGCGTCATGGCGTCAGGGCACCGTGCCCAGTGGAAGGGCTTTCTGAAAGTCGGAGAAGTCAGCTGCGGGGTGGCCCTCTACACGGCTGCCTCTACCTCTGAACGCATCACGTTCAACACCATCAACAAGGCGACGGGCAACCGTGTGCATCGTATTTTCGTCGACAGCGAGACCGACGACCCGGTCCCGAAAGAGGAACAGACCAAAGGTTTCGAGATCGACGACGGTCGTTACATCATGATCGATCCGGAAGAGATCGCCGCTGCGATTCCCCAGAGCAACAAGACGCTCGAGATTGAAGCGTTCGTCCCCTGCTCCGAGATAGACGACGTCTATTTCGACAAGCCCTATTACTTGACCCCCAGCGACCGGGTTGGCTCGGAGGGGTTTACTCTTCTGCGCGATGGCATGAAGAAAACCAACGTCGCGGCAATCGCCAGAACAGTGCTGTTTCGGCGGATGCGCACGGTGCTCATTCGCCCGCACGGCAACGGGATGATCGCCACGACCCTGCAATACGATTACGAAGTTCGTTCGTCGAAGACGGCATTCGAGGGAATACCGAAGCTGAAGATCGAGGGTGAAATGCTCGATCTCGCCAAGCATATCATTTCAACGAAGATCGGCGAGTTCGATCCGGCCACGTTCGACGACCGCTACGAGCAGGCGGTGGCGGAACTTGTGAAAGCCAAGATCGAAGGCAGATCGCTACCGAAGCCAAAGAAGGTGCAGGTTTCCAAGCCAAACGACCTGCTGGCGGCCCTTCGCGAAAGCGCAGGCCTCGCAGGCAAATCCACCGGACAACCGAAACGCACGGCCGCCAATGCCAACAAAGGCACCCAACGGCAGCGCGCTGAGCGCGGGGCGGCCAAATCCGCCGCTCCAGCCGCCCCGCAGCGTAAAGTTGGATAGGACAGCGAACAATGGCACCCCGTCCGTACTGGAAAGGCTACCTCAAGCTATCCCTCGTCACCTGCCCGGTGGCGATGTCACCGGCGACCTCGGAGTCCGAGAAAGTTCGCTTCCATACCCTCAATCGCGCTACCGGCAATCGCGTCGTCTCCAGATACATGGACTCCGTCACGGGGAAACCAGTCAAGGATGAAAACGAGGCCAAGGGCTACGCCCGCGGCGAGAACGACTATGTCATCCTGACGGACGAAGACTTGGACGCTGTTGCGCTCGACACTGTACGTACAATCGACATCGAAAAGTTCGTGCCAGCCGAATCCATCAGCTGGACCTATCTGGAGAAAGCCCACTACCTCACCCCTGACGATCCGGTCGGCTATGAGGCCTTTTCCGTCATCCGCGATGCGATGAAGGCCTCGAAGGTTGTCGGCGTGTCGAAGCTTGTCATCGGTCGCCGGGAACGAGCGGTCATTCTCGAACCCCGCGACGAAGGCATCGTGCTTTGGACCCTTCGCTTCGGCGACGAGGTGCGTCCGGAGGAATCCTACTTCGAAGGGATCGACAGCGACTCCGAGAAGGATGCCCTGCCCTTAGTGGAGAAGCTGATCAAACAGCGGACGAAACATTGGTCACCGACCATGGTCACCGATCCCATACAGGAAGCCTTGCTGGCCCTCATCGAGGAGAAGAAGAAAGCACTGAAACCGAGGAAGACCGCGAAAGGCAAGAAGGCTGAAACCGCTCCGGCCTCCAATGTCGTCAACATCATGGATGCCCTTCGCAAGTCCGTTGAGAACGACCTGAAATCGCGCAAGGCCGGATAAGGACGAATTCAATGAACGACATTGCATTCGCACCGATCAGGGAAGTCGCCGTTGGTCTCCCCGACGCAGATCATTTCAGCACCGCCACGACGTGTCGGGCATGATGGGACTACTGATGCCCTAACGCTGGCCAAAGGGGGCAAACGACAAGGCATGGCAGCATGCGCTGGCGACCTGTCCCAGAGCTATTGATTTCGAAACAGATGCCGGGAAGCGGGAAGGCTTGTGTCGCCGCCAGGGGGTAAGAATTGGCAGAATGACCTAGTTCGCAGAGCACATAGCCGCTTATGTTCGGTGCACTTGCCAAAACCATCGCTCCCCTAGCCAGACTTTAGTAACTGCCTATTTAGTTTTGCGTATTCTATGGCGCTTGATTAGTGACGGGGTGCGATCATCATGTCGTAATGCGCTGAGTGTCCGCTGACCTCGAATACCTTCTTGAACACCTGAAGAAAGCGATCGACAGTAGCTGCGTCGCAAGCCAGATACAGGTCCTCATGGGCGTTGTGCGACCCGTCATTGATCCACGAAAACAGCGAATTGCAGATTTGCTGCTCTTGGCCTGCGAATTTGTCCACGATGTCGTCTTTGTCCATGTTGCCCAGGATCGTGAAGTAGTTCTCCAAAATCCTGCGAAGGGTGTTCTGGATGGTCAGTATGGAACGGTTCTCGTTCCTGACCTCCTGCCACAGCATTTCGTAAGATGTCTGGATCGGGTTCTGTGCGTGTCCCTCGATGATCGAATAGTCCTCCTTTTTCCGGACCACCCAAAACGTGATCTTCGTCTGCCACTGTTTCTTCGGATCGAAGGTAACCTCCTTGTGGAAGTAGATATTGTGGGTGAGCACAAAGATTTGCTTCAGCGTGGACGCCTGATCCAAGACCTTGGCGAAGAGCTTTCTAATGAGGCTGACGATAAACAGGACGTCGCTATCCAGGCTCGAAACAGGATCGTCGATGACTACGATCCTGTTGTTCGTTATCCCGCTCTCGGACACGCTTCCACTGATCAGGTAGTAGAAATATAAGAAGACGATGAAAGTTTTCTCACCTTCACTAAGGGTTTCCCGAGCCTCGGTGCCATCGCCTCGGATGACGGTGTAGAGTTCGATTACCTTCGCCGGATGTGGCCAGCTTGAAGTTCCGGAAGCCGAATGAATCCAGGAGAGCGTTGATCGCGTTCACAGTTGGCTGGACGCTGGTTACTTGCCGCTCCAGTTCCCGCAATGCGTTGGATTTCTCTCGCTTCTCCTGCTCCTTCGCCTCGATGCCGCGCGTCAGCCCGTCAATGGCGCTGTTCACGGACCGACTGTTGGTCTTGTAGCTCTCCAGGGTGATTTTAGCTTCCTCGATGATGTATCGCCATATCTCGGATATCAGAGTGGCCCGTTCCGCGACGATGTTGTCGATGAGCGCATTATGTTCGTCGACCTTGCTGTTCGCATCAGCGAGGATCGCGTTAATCCCATCGACAATCTCGCGGACCGTTTCGAGCTCCACCTTTGAACTTGGTTCGGACTTCTTTCTCGCTAAATGTTGAATGTTGAGAGCAAGCTTCGTGCGGAGCACCTCTGCTTTCTGTTCGAGCGAGGTCCGGTCCAGATATTCGACCTGCGAGGCCATCGCGTGCTCAAGCTGGCGAATGATGCCGTTGGAGTGTTCGCCGTAGCCTGTAGCGAGACGTGAAATTGCTTCGACATCGGCCTGATATGATTCATCGAAATAATCTTCGAGATCGCGGCGGAATTTGTCGTCGGTCGTTTGTTGGCAGAATGGGCAGTGATCGTCGTTTTGCCGGAAAAAACCGAGGCCTTGTTTGACCCAGTCGCTGTTTCCGAGGCGCTTGATCATGTCGGATATGAAGACACCTTCCTTCCCGACCACTCGCTTCGAGAGAATAGGTTTCGCTTCCAGTGCGATCAGGTCCGATGCTTCAAGGCTCGAGACACGCTCAAGACGGACTTTGGCCTCCGCAAACATGGTGCTGGCACGGCTTTCCAGTTCATTGAGCGGCTTCAGTGCCGCAGCGTTGTTTTCGAATTCTCGAAACATCCGATCCGCAAAATTGGCGCGCGAACTCAACACACCGCGGAAGGCCTCTTTAAATCTGTCCTCGTACTGGGTCTTCGATTTCCAACAGGCCTCGTGAAAGGTTGCGTTCAGTTCAGAGTGTTCCTTTCGTCTGCCGCCCGTACCGTCAGTTCCTCCGAGGGTGTGTCTGCGATCGCGTATCGTTCTCTGAATTTCGTCGATCTCCTTCTTGAGATCGTCGATACGCTGAAGGGTTTCAGCATTATCGTGACCGAGCGTGAATATGCCCCGCATTTGGGCCGTGAAGTTTTGTTCAACGAAATCCCGATTATAGACGAGGCATTCGAGCGGAGTTCCGGCTGTCCAAGTGACAGTCGAGGTTGCGTATGTTTCCGGCTTGGCGATCACGCGGGATATTGTCGTCTTACCAGAACCGTTCGCGCCGAAAATGAAATTGATTGGCCGCAGTTGGGTTAGAACTGCTGCTCCTCCAGTGTAGCTAGCAACAGTATCAATCGATATTTGTTCAATCATGCCTCGCCCCCCGATTCCTCAGGCGAAGAATACTCGCTCGGATGGCATCAGCAATTGTTAAAATACACGCAATAAGGAATCCTCAAGATATTGAGGTTATCAAGGCACGTAAAATGTCATGACGAAATATGATTCATCTTGAGGAGAAAAGATGTTGCGTTCCGGTCTATTTTTATTGGTTTTAATTGCTTCTTTCGGCGGCGGACATAAGTTTTCAGATGCTGCTGATCGCTACCTTCCGAAACATTACACGTTTCAAGAACTTCCAGAGTGTCCAACTGATTACCGAATTGCCGGCGCGAGTATCGCGACAACTCCTTCTGGAGAGAAAATATTAGAAATCGGACGAAAAATCGGCAATTTGCCGGGAGCAACCCCGAGCTACAGCAACCCTGAAACAACCCGTAGCGGTGGAGGGTCTCGTTCGGTTTGGCGTGTATGTTCTCTAGGAACCGGTTGGGAAGCGACGCTCACGAGTGACATCCCCTCAGGGCCAATCATACTCCCCACAGAATCGTGCCTAGATATTGAGATGTCAGCTTTGAAGCAGAGCTACACCTGTCCCAGTTCGTTCTTCAACGGAAGCTGCGAAGATCGCTTCTATTTCGTAGCGACTACGAAGCCGACGGACAGGTATAAGCGGGCTTGCTACACCCACGATATGACAAAAAAACCCTACACGAATTTAATCGGGGCTCCCCTGTCATTGTTTGAGGCTAAGCCCGAGGCGTTGTTCAAGTCGGGCTACTTTCGAATTCCAGGATCGACATCCGCGAGGGTGGTGATCTATTCCGGAAGTCGAGACGAGGCATATCGGGTCTGCCCGAACACGGGTGGCGTTCTCGTCGAATCGTCGAATAGCATCGACGGAAACACAACTGACACGTCGTTCAAGACTTCAGTGCCAGGCGAGTGTCCTACCGTTCATGGCCGCATGATTTGGGTTCGTGTCACAGGCAACGCCGACACTTCAGGACAGTATCAACATCAAAATTTGTGATCGGAAGAGTACCACAACGTCTTCGGCTCTGGTGCGCGGCAGCTATTCTGAACCACGCCTCGAATAGCCAGCGCAATCGAATGTGGCGAAATACCCCCCACAGAACCGAGGTATGTGACGAAAAACCAATCGTTTGTGGGGATGAACGCGTTCGTCACCAATTCGTTGACTCAGCAGATCGGCCAGCCCCGGATCAGCTCTTCCAGATAGTTGGCGATGTCGACCGCCGCGCTATCTGCCAGTCGCCTGTTCCCATGTCACGTACCGCCAGTGCTGGTTTGGGTATCCAGCGTCTTTGCACGGGACCATGAATGCTCGGCCGTTGTGAATCCCCAAGCAGGACGCAAGGTCCGAAGTCACCATCGTGCCATCTGCATGGATGTCCCATTTTTGGTAGTGAGGGTCCCCGCAAACCGTTAAAGCGGCGGGCCAGAGCGTGGGTTGTCCGCCTTGGTGATGTACGCCGAGGCACCGCGTGCGTTCGAATGCATTGTAGAAATGCGCGTCATTGGGTCTCTTATGCCAGACAGTATAGTGAAGGCGGCCACATTCGAAGGGGACTATGCGTGCAAGTCCAAACTCGAACCACATATCGGTTCCGAGGCACTCTCCCGTCTCTACGTTTTGGATGACTTTCCAAGTCCAGATGTCCCATTGGTTGTTCGGCCCTTCGCTGCAATCCACTATACGAACGGGCCAAGCGGGCGCATCAGCGGTTGGCACGCCTAAGCACTGAGCATACGTATCGTTCTTGATGTACGAAGCATCCTTCCCGGGCACGGCTGACCAGTTTGTATGAGCCTCGGAGCATCCAACTAAGAACAAGTATGTTTCTCGTGGCGCGAGACATTTTCCTGTAGACACATGTTTGATCTTCCCGCTGCCATATTCCCATTCGGCAACGCGCTGATCGACGCAGTTCAACAGGAACGCCTGCTCTTCCAACACGCCCAGGCAAGTTTGCTTTCCAAAATTTTGAACGATCAATCGTGCCTCTGCATTTTGGGGCAGCACACTCAGAAATCCAACGCACAATAAGAACAGAATTGGTGCCAATATACCGCGATTTACGCCAGTCTCCTCCCCAGTTTCGGCATGAGATGATCCGTATCAGAAGTTGTTTATATTTGCGATTTGGAATGTTTTAGCATGCATAGCTAGTTTGGCGTATGCGGCGAGCGGCTGGGCGATGTTGACGACCCTTGAGTCCGGGGGAACATCAGGTGGTGGCATCTCAGTGGGGAGAGAAATGCGCGGGGCTAGAGCGCTGCCGGCCGCGACGCGAATAATCGTAAACCCATTTCCTTTGGCAACGAGCCAACGAAACACGATTTCCTGGCAAGTGCCAAAACGTGCGACCGTGGGGCGAAACGCAGAGTAGGTCCACTTGAGAGTCAAAGTATGGCACAATCGGACCAGCTTGGGGGAGCGAACATGGACCACGATGAAAAGAAGAGGATAGGCGAGGCCATTCAGCGATACATCGTTGAAAAAAAGCTAAGCAGGGAAGGGTTTGCGCACAAAGTCGGTATTTCGCTTAGCAACGTGAATAAAATGGTCACCGGTCTGTTCACGGAAAAAGGCTTGATCAAAGTCGAGCAGAGCACGGGAGTGCGTTTCCAAACTCGTGCCTCCAACGAGTTTTATGGAAACTATACGTTTGCAGACCTTGAAAGCTACCAGGGAACATTCGAGTATCTCCGCTATTCGTTTCAGGACGAAACGACGATCGTCTGTTTTTCAATGAGGATCGATTGGTCCGACGAGGATGCGTGTCTGCGAATAAGTCACAAAGGGATAGGTGACAGCAAGTTTAAGCAGTTCGGCCACATTTCCAGGCCGAAGAGCGTTCCGTATATTGTAATATTGAGCAACGTCGTTGGTCATCACAGCCTTACAATCCTCGGTGTGAAGGATTTTACGAGGGTCATGCATGGAGGCATGTACGCCATCGCCAAGATAGACGACCTAAATTTTGCTCCTCGGTTTCTTCCCGTGGCCCTATGCGGCACCAAAGAAGAAACCGAGACCCGAGATTTCAAACCAGGCGATGGGGACTATGAGCGGTACCGGCAACTCATCGAGAAATCGCGGGTAACTGTGGCAGACCAAGCGCGCTTTTTATTCAACAGTCAGCCATGAAGCCGTTCGAAAAACAAACCTCGGAATCTTCGGTCTTAGTAATTTCGAACCTATGTTCCTTGCCCGTTGAAGCGGAAGTATAAGTGCAACTCCCTCTACCTCCAGCTAGCTGACACGCAAAAGGTCCATATCTTGAGCCCCCAAGGTCTACCGAGCCACCAAAATCATTCCGAATGTTACCGTTGCCTTCGATATTCCAGCAACCTCCGACATGAGAACTGATCGTAAGTGACCTCGCGTTCAGTCTGAAGCTGGGATACCCGAGACAGACCAAGTGACCGTCTGCGGAGCGGGTTGTAAGCTCCAAAACACGGCGAACCTCTCCGGTTTCGTCCTTTGTCGTTTGTATCGAGAACGTTCTTTTTAGATTGAAAAGGTTTCCCTCCCACTCCTGCGTGCGTCGGTAAACCTCGTCACCTGGTGCCTCTTCAGGCGGCATTCCGCCAAATGGATTGGTGAGTTGCTCCGCTGGATGGGCTTGTGACGCCGCTCCGACAAATACGGAGATACAGGCGCATTTTAGCCTATGCCAATAACACATGACCCCTCCGCATCGCACGAAGAGCGCGATACAATCGCGCTCTTCGTTTGTACATCAATAGGTGGAGAAGTGGAAGGTATCGCCGTAGTCAGTGAGTTCCACACCAGTGATGGTACAGACATTTTCGTGCAACACGTGCTCTACACCGTCACCGGATACCAGCATGATATCCAGCTCGCACTGATTGCCGCGTCTGACGGAGATGGATTCGCCATCCTCCAAAATACGTGAGCCTAGCAGATCATGTCCCCACTCGGTGAGAGGTCCGCGGACATGAACCTCGATGACGTCCTCACCGCTATAATTCTGAAATTCAAGCCTGTTGCCGGCGGCCTCAGCCAAGTCTGCGTTCAAAAAAGTCATAGCAGTCAGGGTAGCCGCGATAAGCGTCTTCATGGTGTCTATCCTTGTTTTGAGTTGACCGTTCCGACGGAGGCAGTTTACCTGATGTGTCTCTGTCGTTTGCCGTTAGCTCTCTATTTGCCTCCGACGACCAATAAATGCGCCTCCCAATTTTCATTAGGAAGTGTCTTTTCTTTCCCGGATTTCTGACAATGAACCATCGATGTTGAAAAGAGGCGATCCCAACAATCGACCGCTTTTCACGCGGCCTTCGCTAACCCTTGCTTCACCGATGCCGCGTATGTTTCGCCGAAGGACTGACTTGACGAGGAACTGCCTTGAACACGTCGCAAGACATAGTGGCGATACTCAGCGGGATAACCGCTCCGCGATCTGTAAGCTGACGACACCGTCCTCTCAGCCGCCGATGGCTGACCTTTCATCCCGATGATCGTCTCACAGAACTGAATAGCGAAACCCGCATTCCTTGGCCAACGGCCACAGCGGCAATGACCAGAAATCCGATGGCTAGGCGTTCGAGACGCCACTTCAACCGCCTGCCAAAACGCGGTCTGAATGATTACTTTGGCCGATGACCAACGGGAGGTGAACGTTTTACTACGGCGTGAGAAGAAACTATATTGATCTCGATAGTGGGCCCAGCAAAGTGAGATTCAAAAGTATCGGCGAGGTTTTCCGGCCATGTCGTGATCACGAGATAGTCTTTCGCAAGGCCATTGCGTTGGTCTCAGAACCGTGCATTCTGCGCAGCAGGCAGCAGAACGACCAAGATCAGCAGCTTCAGAAGATTTTTGAAGCCGGGAGTTTGACTTGGAAAACGCGAAAGAACTGCTCACCATCGAGATCGGCAAGTTTAAAGCCTCCGCAACAGGCCGATTTACCGTGTTCGTGTTCCTCTTCTTTATCGCCGTGATGCTCTTCACTGCCGTTTTCATCGGTGGATCGCAGGCAATCGAATGGATTGGCGGCTTGACCATTGGACATAAATGAACTCCGCCAGAGCGGGATTGTAATCGGGCGGTGGCAGGAGAAACGGCCAAGTAACGTCCCATCACCATCCCCGTTGCTGGACACGGTGGGCTGTGTCATGAGCCTAAAGCCGATCGAAGCACTGGAACCCTCAGTGGTGAACCCTTTGGTCCCGCTCCGTTCCAACGGCGTTCCCTGCGAAATAGGCCTTAATGATCTCAAGAGCGCATGCTGCGCTCGTGTGGGCAGCGTAGTCTTGATAGGTGTCGTTCTTGCCGGAGTTGGCAAAGTCACACACGGATTTGACCACGAGCGGCATCGGTCTCGGTGCAGCCATCTCAGCAGCGGTCGCATAAACGGCATATGCTTCCATCTCCACCGCCACAACCTTGCGCTTTGCGGCGGCCAGTTCTTCAAAAAATCCGTCGTCCGCCCGTACAGCCGCACCAGATGCCATCGCGCCAACAACGACATTGAGGACGCTGTTTATCTTCTGAGCCTTGTAGCTTCGTCGTATCTCGTCCAGCAGTTGCTGATTTGAAGACAAAGCTTCCGCGTGTTTTCGCAGCATAGGATCGAGTGCAATTTGGACGGGATCGGGAGCGAATCTAACCTCTCCGTCCTTGTTGTGGAACTTCCCGCTGCCGTAGTCCCACGAGATATTCGCTACCACGACGTCGCCAAGCTGGATGTCCCCTTCCCGGCCCGCACATATACCGGTCATAACAACCAGCCGCGGTCGATAGGCAGCCGACACCTTGGCAACAACGGCGGAAGTCGCCACCATCCCCATCTGGGCGGCATGGCAGGCGACAACCCTGAGAGTTCTCGACCCGACCGTCAACGTTCCCGACCAGTATTGCGTGGGATCGGTGTCGCGTCTCAAAGGCTTCCATTCGCAGTCGAGATCGAGCACCGCCGATAGCTCCGGCTTCGCGAGGGCGCATACGAACGCGACATCGTAATCGTAGTCTAGCCCCGTTGTTATTGCTTCGATCGAGGACTGGATGTAGCGGACCTTACCAGACAGCTGCTCGATCCACTCAGAGGACGACGTGTCGTACTTCAGGATCGACCAGAGGCCGTTGTTAAAATCAGCCTCTGATTGATCGCGGGCGTCATCGAAGGACGTCAACCCGACGATATGCTTAGGACGCAGGAAGGAATCGCGCGCCATGATGTTCCTGAGCAACGACTGGCCGCCGTCCAGCTCCGCCTCCCCCAGGCGCGTTTTGGGGATCATCAGGTCCAGGATCAGAAGGTCGAACTGGGTTTTGCGGAGTTCGGTGGCTGCGTCGAAGGAGTTCGTGACATGACTGATGTCGTTTAGCGTCGGCACCCCTGCGCGCAACAGTACCTTCGAGATCGCGGATGCCTTGGCGCTGTCGTCGTCTACGATCAATATTCTCATGCTAGACTTCCAGACCTTGCATCATGGTATTCAGATTCATTGCCCATTCGTCGATTGAGGCGTGGTAGTAAACCGAGCCAACGTAGTGCTTTGGATATTTCGACTTGAGTTCGGCGTCGAGATCAGCGAGCCTGGTGACATTGGGCGCTTCACCGAAACTCTCGAACTGCGTTAAGACAATAACCTTGCACTGAGCAGCGGTTCTCGCGATCTGCCTTAGGAACTCCTTGCCACCGAACGGATGCATCCGCCCGTCGAGTTCCAGGCCGCTAGCGTCGTAGTTTGGCAGCGTCATGTCGAGGATGACCAGATCAGGCGAACTCCGCATCGCCTCCCGCAATCCCGTCACTAGAGACGAGCCGAACACCAGGTCTACGGCCGGATAGTTCGTCCGCAAGAATTCAAGTATTTCACGACGTTTGTTTTCGTCGTCTTCAACTACCAAAATACGCACAGTCGTGCTCCTCCGTGGGCTGCCGAAGCAATCGGTAGGTGAATCTAAGTTTGCAGGTGAATTCTCCGCTGGCTGTGTCGATGCCGATATCCACGGGTTCCTTTACCGACGAGAAGGCCATGATCTTCGCCAGCTTGGGGAAACCTGTCCCGCCCTCCGTGCTGAGGTCTTTCGACGAGTCCGCGCTCTTGAGCTTGATCTTCGCGTCCTCGATCTTCTGGCGATGAATCGAAATGTCACGGCACTCGCTTGCGAACGACATTTCCAGGATGCCGCCATCGACGCCTTCGATATTGATGCGCACCTTGGGTCGCTCGAGATCGGCGTGCTTCACGACATTCCCGAACAGTATGTATAGCGCGTCGGTGAATACTATCAACGCGTTCCCGAGTTTCAGGTCAAGCTGACCGGTCAACGTGACCACGGGATCGAAATGAGGATGTAGACGACGCACCATCTCCTTTCCGATCTCGACCAGTACTTCGATGCTGAGCGGCGAGTTTTCGATCGTCTGAGGAACGTCGAACCACTCGGCCATCTCATTCAAGGCGTCATGCAGCCCGGAGCGCGCCCGCACCATCGCGTCGTTTAACATCGGAAGGTTCGATGCACTGACGCTCGATAGTATATTGCCCGAGGCCGCTGTGAAAAGGGCGTCGAATTCGTCCCTTAGCTCATTTCGGATGTAGGCCTGGACTGTTCCGAGGACGTTCCCCATGTGCAGCCAGAAAATGGCGAAGAACGAGTCCAGAAATTCGTCGAAGTCCACGATTTCCTTGGCATCAGACGAGAAACTCAGGACGACGGCCTCCGCGAAATGATAACTGATAAGACCCTTTGGTTTGTCCGGTCGGCGTATCTGGACGTAATCCGACGAGAAGCGATCGACCAGGAGATCGTACTCCCTCGAAAACACGCTGAGCCGCTGGGAAACGCGGTCGGCGTCGTCGTGACCCAGATGGGGCTGCAGCAATTCGTACCAGTATTCGTTGGGGCCGTATGCGCCGCCCGACGACACTGTTGTGAGCAGGTGCTGCTCCTGGGAGGGACGCCTGAGTTGACCTGAAATAGTGCCGTGTCTGATGCGCAGGCTAAGGTAACTGTTAATGCCGTGCCGGCTGTTCAAGCTGCTTTCTCGACATAGCTCGCCGAGTATCTCCGCGAATAGGGCCGACACTTCGTTGTCGGGGATTTCAAACGGCTTAGTGTCGGGCGTGCCTGCGGCAAGGCGGTTTAGGATTTCGAATGCCACCGAAGGCGAGACGGTCTCCATACCCGCATCGATCAGCGCGCGGAATTGGTCGAACTTTCCGCGCAGGTTCTTTCGCGCCCAATCTCGTATCGGCTCTTCATCCATAGAGATTTTACTACGGTCGAGCGACTTGATTGCCTTTGTGACCTCCTGACGCCGAAGGATCAGGGTTATTTCGTCTTCGTACGTCGAGGATCGTTCCGGAGCGAGAGCCTTGAGTTTGGACAGGATGGCCAGGCGCTCTTCATCGAGTTCGAATTGGCTCTCGTATGCGAGTGAAAGACTGAGAGTGTCCTCGGTGCAGATCGCCCAGAGGAAGAACACCAGTTCCTCGACATCGGCGGCGTGATCTGCGTCGAGTTGCGAAGGGCGGCCTGCTCCGCGCGCATCGAGATAATTGTCAACTGCGTAAGACAGCGGCGAGCGGAAGTCGCGATCGTGGTTCTCCGAGAGGAGCCAAACGACGAGCGCCATGTTCGTGGAACCCACGTATCGCCCCACGGTCAGGTCATCAAGGCGGGCGGCAAGCCGCTCATAAGGAAGCCAGTGGAGAAGGCTTGGTTCGCGTCGATACAGACCAGCGCAGACGTCGACAGCTTCGTTTATCCGCCCTGCCGTCAACATGGCTTCGATCTCGCACCACATCGCCATCCTGGTGGCTGGCAATCGTTCTCCCCGATCCGCCTGAAGGACGTCCGCGACTTCACAATGGTTCCGTTCCTTCGTTCGAACGGAGAAATCCCACCACCAGCGTGACCGTGCCGAAGTCTTTCCCGTCGGCGGGCAAACAGGATCGAAACGAACGTAGTCGACGATGCTCTTGGCGACGCCAACATTGGAGATCAGGAAGTCGCTGTAGTGCTTCGAAACTTCGTCCGGGAGGAACGGCAGCGCAAACAGATCGTGGGCCTTGTGGCACATGAAGCGTCGACGCTGCAGAACGTCTCCGCCGTCGGGAGCTGGAGCTTCTCCCAACGAGAAAATCGTCCCGGAAGTTTCGCCGATACTGAACCTCGGGAAAAAGAGAGCCTGTTGAAGGAGGCGTTCCCTGGCCGCCTCCAAACGTTCGGGAACAAGCTGCATGTCCACGATCGAATTTCCTACAGCCGAAATGTTCTGCCTGTCGGACGGCGCTACGCCGAGATTCGTCAACTGGTATACTTGATGAAGCGTCGGGGCCGGGAGGCTAGAAGCATCCTCGTCTTCTATCAACAAGGTGTCGGCGGCGAGGTCACCAGTTTCGAAGCCCGCGGCTGCCGAAAGATTACCCATGAGATAGGATATCTTCTGCACCCTGACGTCGCCCACCACTGACATGAAGGGCAGAAAGCAGCGGTATATCGCATGAGAAGCCGCTCTGCCTTCGGCAGCGGACACCCGGGCGAGCTGGACGCAAAACTCGTAAAGGTCGATAATGGAATGCGTCTGGACCTGCGCGAGCATCTCGGCCTCGTCGCCGTCGCCGACATCCTCGCCCGCAAGTTGGAAACAAAGGAACCGCTTTCCATTCGCATCGGTCCAAAACTGATCGATCTTGCCCTTTATCTCGGTTCGAAACCTGCTCGGGTTCTGATCGTTTTCCGACCGAACACCGAACCAGTAGCAATAGAAATTTGCGGCGACGGAAGCGCCTCCGACTGTTTGAGCAGATATCCAGTTCTTCTGCGCCTCAAGGCCGTGCACCAGACTTGTCAGCCCGATCCGCGCTGACATCATCTCCAGGGACCAGCAGAGGCTCTCGTTTATGTCGTCTACGACGTCGAGTGCCTCGACGTACCGCGCCTGACTCAGGCACTCGTCCAGTAACTCGCGTTTTGCAACATATGACCTGATTTGGTCCTGATAAGCCTGGAGCGTGCCCAATCCCCACGCCAGCTCCCTCTCAAGCGAAACAGTCGCAAAGGGCGGGACCGAGCTTATGTATGACACGGATTGGGGAAAGACGCCGTCTATCGGCGACCTATGGCGTTGGCTCCGCGCGATCCACGTGGCGATGTGGGGCAGCGACTCCAACGGATACGACGCCCTAAGGACGTCGATAGGCAATCTTAGATCGATCCCACCCCTGACTGCATTGCGCCATTCCGAATGCTGGGGAGGATTCCGCTTCCGGCTTACGGGCAACCGAGTATCCTCTTCTCGAATACTTGATTACACTTAGACGAACACCAATCAATGTTAGGTTGCCGGTCTTCCACTGCAATCTGCAATGCAACAACGTTGAAGACGCTTTTCCGAGTTCCTAAGGCAAGGATACCACCCGATGTTAAATCTTTGGTAGCGAGCCACGACCCGCCAATCCGTTTACTCGATGCGCCTCAAACCGACATCTCCGATCCTCACCGGGCGGAAGACCTCTCCAGAGCAATTAAAATCGCCGCCACTTTCGCCGACTACTTCGATTCGTCACGTGAGGCCGAATTTGTGGGGTGAGTGGCGGACTACGTATGTATTTGGCGAGGCATGGATGGGGACGGAGCTTTGGGACAAATTTGAACTCGAGACCAACTGTGAACGCCAGTTCTAACAGCCCATCGATCTCACCAGTCGGATCGGCCGAAGAACCATTTTTGATTCGCTCGGAAAGCTCCCAACCAATTGTCCGGAACTCGAGCTGCGGTTCAAGCTTTTGAACCAGATTGTCAAGTTCGAACCTGTCTTCGGTCATTTCCGCGCGCCCACCTTTGGATACGGAAATGGTAACAAGGGCACCGGGACGCTGAAATCCCACACGGTCCGCAAGACGCTGGGCCTGCGCTAGATCGTGAACAAGCGTCCCAAAAATGGAGATGCCCAAATCAAATGCCGGGAAACGCCCATATCAGACCGCGCAGGGACAAACCTTTTATCAACAAGAGATAGTCCAGACGTATCTGGCGCTGCATAATCTTTGGTGACCGCTGCGGGGCTCGAACCTGCGACATTCGACTTACGTTCGCATTAGCAATGTCTCTCAGGTTCGCATAAGAATGCGTGCGTCAATCAAAACGTCCACCATGTTCGCATAAGAAGCAATTTTGTCTGTCATTTTCGCATAAGGGGGGGCGGCGAATAGCCAATGGCCGCTTCGACGCACCGCTCCTGTAAGCAGTGGTTCGACGGCGCTCAGGATTATGATCGCCCACGTGAAAGGATATCCTCAGGTACAGCTCAGTTCTGGCATCATTTTGAAGTTCATGCCACATATTCCAGCCATTTGGGGGACGCCAAGAACAGACGCGATTGCCACCCCGCCGTCGTTTGGCGGCGCTGTCGGCACGAGGCGAGCGATTAATCGTATCGGTAGTCGTTCTACCCACCACAATGCTGGCATCGGCACTCACGCCTCGGGCTTCGCAGGCCTACGCTGCTTCCGGGACAACAAGATTGCCGACAACGGCCTGCGCGCGCTCCAACCGGTAATGCGCCTCACCGAGAACACCCCAAAGCGAATTAAAGCTTTCGCTATCCAGCATCTCCGAAACGGATTTGAGTGCGGATTGAACCGCCTTCGCGCTTTCGACGAGCTCAACAGGTGGGCGTCTTGCGATAGCTGTGCAGGCACTTGCCAAATCTATCAGTCGTTGGACCGTTTCGCGTTGGTGGCCGGCGGAGACTTCAGGCACGTGGGATTGAACTGACATCAATTCACCGATGACGGACGTTATGTCATCGCTTAGCTGCGGGTCGCCGGCATGGAAACCAGGCGTAGCGCTCAACATCTCGAGAGCATCAAGTTCCCTCTGCGTATCAAGTTCCTCAGTGCTTTTGCAGTCCATAAACTGCAAGGCATGCACACGCTTGTCGTCACCGACTCTTTCGTACAGCGGCAAATCCGAACACACGCGTCCATAGGAAGTGATGACGACGTACAGGTATCCCTCCTCGCTGGCATATTCCAGAACATCGAAGAGATCGCTGGGAATGAAGTCAGCACCAACGCCGTTCTCATCCACGGCGTGGAAGAAGAAGCCCTGGTCGCCAAAGTGCCCACCCGGAACCGGCCAGTCGATGGCCCGCGTCTGCCAAAGAAACCGTGCGGTTCGCGCAGCGAGGTGCCGCTCATTGAGTACCAACGTCTGTTCTGTTTTCATGCTTTGCAGCCCTTGCCACGCTCGATTGTCAATGTAGTCCTTCTCCCACATCAAAATGGTTGCCCGGAAATGAGGGGGGCGCAACCCCAAAACTGGACAGAGGCAGAAGAAGTTGTGACGTCTTCAAGCCCTAGATTTCCACAACGAAACCAGGCGTAAAATCGGTTTTCTCTCTCGGATACCCTCTCGGGTTCGATACAATCCTCGTGCTCCCGACACGGTAATCATTGTGGTGATGCACGTGGCCATGGACCCAAAGTGCTGGCCCTGTCTCCAAGATGAGTTCTTCCAAATCCGACGCGTAGCAGGCCGACAGTGGATCATGTCGAAACTCCGCGGCAACCGATTGGGGCGACGGTGCGTGATGGGTGACGACGACTGCTTTTTCGGTTGAACGGTCGCGAAGTTCCGCAGCTATGAACTCCCTCGTCTCGACATGCTTTCTGTAAGTGTCGATAGGCCTGAATTTAGAGTACGGACTCTTTGAAAGCCTGATCTTATCGTAATCGTTCATGTCATGAGCTGCGTATGACATCGCGACTTGGGGATTGATGCCGAACAGCCGAAAATCAGACCAAAGCGTCCCTCCAACAAACGACACGCCATCGATCTCAGCCACGGCGTTCTCGAGGAAGTGAACACCCGGATGGCTTTCTGCCACGGCCTCCTTCAAGCTCTCCTGAACTGCATCACCGTAGTACTCGTGATTTCCCGCCACGAAAATCACGGGAAGTTTTCCCGCAAGTTTCTGCGTCAGCCACCGCAAACTGGGAAGAATGCCCTTTGTCAGAACGTCGCCTGCGCAGACCACGACATCTGCCTCAGTTGGAGGTTCACAGTTGAACGGTTCGCCGAATTCCAGATGAAGGTCGGATATCGCCCAAATTTTCATGGTCGGGGCCTTCAATCAGAGCCTAGGACCGGAAATGAAAAATGCTTGCGGCTGCTGGCACAGCGCCGCTCGTCGCGTGCGATTGTTATCGCTCAGCATAATTTCGGCCCCAGTCTCTTTGAAACAAATACGGAAGTTCCGGAAGATACCGGGCAGCAAACGCCGGTCGCATGTTTAACGCAACCGGGTCGTATTTTCTTGTTAGCCCCCGCCCAGCCTCGTCCTCTGAAAGCCAACCATCACCAAGTCGCCAACGTTCGTGGAATAGGTCATCTAGCTCGAACGCGATCCACAGTTGGAGGTTTTCCACGGCTTCCGACCTCGCCTTTGGCGACGAGGAACCTCGCGCCATCATCGCCAACCATTCAACGATGTCCTGCTCGGTTATGGCAGTGATGCTCTCGATCTCGGCGACGATATCCTCTGGAATGGTAGCTAGCGCGATGTCACGACCCTCAATAAAGCGCTTGTCTACCGTGAAATCGATGGCCCACTCCTGGGGATCGTCACGCCAGAGGATTGTCTCCGCCTCTTCTGTCCATCGTCCGTCCAGGATCAAACCGAGACTCTGGAAAGCCGCAAATGCCTCGGGCGCTAGAAACGCGGGTCCGCACCCGTTTGCAGCACGGATATTGGGTCGAAGAAGACCTGACGGTTTAGGCGCGTCTCGCGTTCCCGGATGATGCCGGTACCCGAGGATGTTGTTTTGAGCGGCCAAACTTACCACGATCGCAGCAAGATCGTCCCACCGCGGCAAAACTGTGGGCAATGCGGGTTCCGGAGCGGGCACCGCGCCCAACGTCGCAAAGGTCGCATAGCCAAGCCTTATCAGCGCATCGCAGCCGGCTTCGTAACAACTCGTATACTGGTGCTCCCATTTCCCAGAGTGATCGCGGGGGAGCTGCGTGGCGAGAAAGTCGACGACCGGTTCCACCCAGTCCCGTCCGTATACTAGCCCAACGGGCTCGGCTCCGGGCGCTATCCGTCGTTTGTTTGGGATGCAACCGGCGGCAACTGATTTGCCCGTAACCAACTGCCCCTTAGGTGGGCCTCTTCTCTCCACCATAGACCGCAAGCCTCTCATTGTCGTTCCATCCTCATCAGGAGACGTAGTCGTCAGAGATCGGCGGGAGACGCCCCTGCCAATGGTCAAATTCGACTTGCGACCCCAAACGGTACCATCGAGATAAAGTCCTCGCGATGCCGCGATGGCGGTCCAAATAAAAGAGCTCGCTAGACGCAGCAGTTCGACCATCCTGGATCGAGGGATGAGCAAAGGTCCGTCCAACGAGGCATGGTACCCTTCTGCTTGCCAGGCACCAAGAGTTGATCGCCACTGTGGGAAAGCCAGCGTCGATTTTGTCGACATTCTCCAGATCATCTGCGAGACGGCGAAGCATGGTCACCAGGCTCGCGCGGGGCGTACCGAAGCACTTGCCCGCATCCGATTCGTCGTGTGTCACGCTAGGTCCCTATTAATAATGTCCGAATCAACTTCACACTGCCCTTTATAGACTCATTTTGAGTTATTTAAAGACCTCGGAGTGCCGTTGTTGACATTATTCAAGTCGGCAGCTCTCTCGCAGAGATGAGGATCATTGCACCCGCTGAGGCATTACGCGCCGCGCGCGCGCTCTTGGGAGTCTCGCAGCGCGATGTTGCGGACCAAGCGGGCATTCCTCAGAAGTCCCTTTCGATCGTTGAGAACTCCGATTATCTCCTTGCGGACACCAACTTACGTCTTATCGAATTCTACACTGGCAAGGGCATCGTTTTCCTGGGCGAAGGATTGATCGGCTCCGAGGTCGTCCGTTGTGGAGCCTGCTGGGCTGCTCCTGAAAATCCCGGAAAGCCGGCGGCTAGCGCGTCCTTCCACGCTATGGACGTATCCGTCTCGTTCAGGGCGGCACGCGCGTTCCTGAACCGAGAGCGGAGAGACGTTGCCGAAGCAGCGGGACTAACGGTCGCCGCGGTGAGAGGCCTGGAAGCGGGGAAGAAATGGGCTGAATCCTACCAGAAGCTCGTCGACTTCTATGAAGCGGAAGGCATCGAGTTCACGGGATGGGGCGAGCCCTCGACGCAGAAATTCTATGGTGTCGGTGTTCGATGGAAGGCAGAGCGCAAGGCAGGCCCGCCCAAGTGACGAATGACAGTTTGCTGCAACCGCAAATTCGTTACGCTACCGAGAATGTAGCCGGTTGAGAGCATCGCACGCGCAGGCTGAACGCGAGCGGCCCTTCCTTTGAAGGACAACGGGCTTAGATGCGTCGATCGATTACAATTTGTTCTTTTCGCTGAAATTGCCCTGAGTTCCGATCGTGCTCGACAGACAAAGGTCGCAATGTTGTGGTCCCCGGACCATTAGCCGATCCGAACACTGAACGGGAACGCTCATCATCAACCTTGGGCAACGCCGTTTCACCTCAGCGATGCCCGTAAGCCCGACACCCGAGTCGCTGCGGAATTAACAAAATTCCGTATGGTACGTTCTGCTTCGATCGAGACATCACACACTGAGCTCTGGAGCCATGAGTGTCCATGCCGTCACCTCGATATAGACCGCATCAAGGTGCCTCGTAGCTTGGATCGTCCTCACGCTCACAAGAGCGTATAATCTTAGCAATAGGGCATTTGAAAGGGAGCACACCTCTCAGGTGTGGCCAACGAACCCCACTGGCAACGGACATCCCCGTTTTCGCCATGCACAAAACAGCCGAGCATCCGATCATTCAGCACAAGTATCAAACCGACGCCAATTCCCTATGACCGAGCCCGCTGACGCGGGTCCAGAGACCCATCTGCGTTGTACAACCCATCGCCGAGGTGACTGTTGAGCAAGGACCCGAGGGTCAACATCGCCCCTGCAATTGCCTGTGTGTGAGGCACTGCTTTGCAGGGGCTCAGACCCTCGACTCAGTGTGGTTGCATTACAGAAACCTGAAGATGGAACGAAATGGACCGACGCCTCCACATCACTCCCATAAATGACCTTTCTTGGTAATACGTGAAAACACTTCGGTACATATTGCCGGGAAACCAGACACATCCGAGATACATCGCCCCGGCCAGATAGCCGCGTTGCTGGTCGGGCTGCATCGCCGTCCAGAGCCCGATCACCTGGTTTCAAAGGAAACGATGATGACGCTTCTTATCATTGCCTATCTAGGAGGGGCGCTGACCATATTCAGCCCCTGCATCCTTCCCATCCTGCCCTTCGTCTTCGCCCGCGCCGGACAGCCATTCGTGCGCAGCACGCTGCCCCTGCTGATCGGCATGGCCGCCACGTTCGCGTTGGTAGCCACACTTGCCGCCGTTGGCGGCAGCTGGGCGATCAACGCCAATGAATATGGCCGCCTTGCCGCGCTGACCTTGCTTGCCGTCTTCGGCGTCGGTCTTCTTTCGCCGCGTGTTGCAAGCTTCATCACCCAGCCGGTCGTCGATTTCGGTAACCGGCTGCTGAACGCTTCCGGCAAGACCGGTGCTGCGCCGACTGTGGCGAGCGCGCTTGTTCTCGGCGTTGCAACCGGTCTGCTCTGGGCGCCATGCGCCGGGCCGATCCTCGGTCTCGTGCTGACGGGTGCGGCACTTCAGGGCGCCAACCTGCAGACGACATTCCTGCTGCTCGCCTATGCCGCCGGTGCCGCCACTTCGTTGGCTATCGCACTCTCCGTCGGCGGAAAGATCTTTGCCGGCATGAAGAAGTCGCTCGGCGTCAGCGAGCGCATTCGTCAGGGCCTCGGCGCTGCTGTGCTTGCAGGTGTCGTCGTTATCGCACTCGGTCTCGACACTGGCCTGCTTTCGCAGCTTTCCTATGCCAGCACCGCGTCCTTCGAGCAGGCCGTTCTCGACAGGGTGAATGTGAAGCCAACCGATGGAGGATCGTCCGAAGTCGCGAGCAACGACAAGACGATCGGTATTGCCGATGCGAAGAAACCTTTCCGCAGCGATCTGCCGGTCGAAGGCCGTGCGCCATCGCTGGACGGAGCCGTCGAATGGCTGAACTCGCCGCCGCTGACGACGGAACAGCTTCGTGGCAAGGTCGTGCTCGTCGATTTCTGGACCTATTCCTGCATCAACTGCATCCGCACTATCCCCTATGTCCGCGCCTGGGCTGAAAAATACAAAGACCAGGGCCTGGTCGTGGTCGGCGTGCATGCCCCGGAATTTGCCTTCGAAAAGAGGATCGACAATGTCAAAAAGGCCATTGGCGACTTCAACATCGGCTATCCGGTCGCAATCGACAACGACTACAAGATCTGGCGCGCCTTCGACAACAGCTACTGGCCGGCCCATTATCTGATCGATGCCAAGGGCCAGATCCGCGAACATCACTTCGGCGAAGGCAACTACCGACAGACCGAGCAGGCGATCCAGGACCTGTTGCGCGAAGCCGGCAGCGAGATGGCAACAAGCGCACCGGTCGTGCCGGATGCGAAAGGCGCCGAGGTGAGCCCGGACCTGAAAGACATCGGCTCCGACGAGACCTATATCGGCTATAAGCAGGCCACCGGCTTTGCGTCCAATGAGAGCATGCGCGCCGATGCCACCAAGGACTATTCGGTCAAGCAGCCGGGTCTCAACCAGTGGGGACTTGCGGGCAAATGGACTGTCGGTGCCGAAGAGGCGACCCTGGATCAGGCAGGCGGCGGCATCGCCTACCGCTTCAGCGCCCGCGACCTGCATCTCGTTCTTGGCCCAAGTACTGACGGCAAACCGATCCGCTTCCAGGTGACGGTCGACGGCAAGGCGCCAGGTGACGACCATGGCAGCGATATCGATGCCGACGGAAACGGCACGGTGACCTCGACCAAACTCTACCAGCTCGTGCGCCAGTCCGGCGCGGTGGAAGCACGCAACTTCGAGATCCATTTCCTCGATCCCGGTGTCCAAGCCTACGCCTTCACATTCGGCTGAACACTCCTTCTCTCATTTAACTTGAACAACAGGAGCAATCACCATGAAACACAAGTATTTTTCTACTCTCGCCCTTGCCTTCGCCACCAGCGTCGTCGCTTTTGCTGCCCAGGCCGCCGAGGTGAAAAACATCGTCATCGTCCACGGCGCACTCGCCGACGGCTCCGGCTGGCGCCAGGCAACCGAAATCCTCGAGCACCGCGGCTTCAACGTCACCATCGTCCAGGAGCCGATCACCTCGCTTGCCGATGATGTCGCCGCCGCCAACCGGGTGCTGGACTTGCAGGACGGCCCGACCCTGCTCGTCGGGCACAGCTATGGCGGCATGGTGATCACCGAAGCCGGCAACAGTCCCAATGTCGCGGGCCTGGTCTATGTCGCGGCCTTCCAGCCGGACAAGGGTGAAAGCCTCATCGGCCTGGCGAGTTCCAAGCCGGCTGGCGGCATGAATATTCGTGAGACGAAGGACGGAAAATACCTCTATCTCGATCCGGCCGCCTTCGCGAACGACTTCGCCGCCGACCTGCCGAAGGACGAGGCCGCGTTCCTAGCGAAATCGCAGGTCTTCGCCTCCAAGGAGGCCTTCTCGGCTAAGGTCGGGGATCCCGCCTGGAAGACTAAAAAGAGCTGGACGATCGTCGCCACCGAAGACCGTTCGATCAATCCCGACCTCGAACGTGACATGGCAAAGCGGGCCGGCAGCACGGTGACGGAGATCAAGGCAAGCCATGCCGTCTTCGCGTCTCAGCCGGAAACGGTCGCCGATGTGATCGCGAAGGCAGCCGAGGCAGCCGGCAAGTAATCGGATCAAAAGCGGTGACCGGAGCCGGTGGATCACTCCGCCGGCTCATTTTCCGTGAACGTTTCCTTCATCGCCTTGATGATGACGACGGCCGATGCCGCGCCCGGATCGATGTGGCCAAGGGATCGTTCGCCGAGGCGGGCGGCACGGCCGCGCGTGGCAACCATCGAACGGGTCGAGCGTGCGCCGGCGTCTGCGGCTTCAAGAATGCCGTTCCACATGTCCGAGACGCTCGCCTGTCTGTCGCGGGCAGCCGCCGCCGCTTCTGTTGCCGGGATCCAGGCATCCAGCATCGTCTTGTCACCGCGCTGCCCCTTGCCGCGGTCCCGGATACCCGATGTCATAGCCTCGACAATTGCAGCTTGAGCGGCGATCGAAAGCGTCTCGTCCCGCTTCAAAGCCTGCGCTGCCTTGCGGAAAGCAGTGGCATAGAGCGGGCCGGTCGATGCGCCAACAGCATCGAGAAAGGCGGATGCGGCAAGCGAAAAGACCTCTGATGGCAATATTTTATCGAGATCGTGTTTCGCCAGTTCGCCATTCACCGCCTGGAAGCCGAGCGACATGGTAATGCCGTGGTCGGCATCGCCGATCGCGCCATCCAGATCGGAGAGATGATCCTTCTCAGCCGAAATCGCCACGGATATCCGGTGAAACATCCTGCTGAGGCGGCGAGCCGCGTTTGCCGACATGCGTATCCTCCCAATTCATGCAGCCCAGCCCCCTGGGATGCTTTTATGCTTTTATGCTTTTCAGTTTACGACCCTCAGAAACGCCGTATCGCAGGGGTGATGCAGCAGATCCGTCAATTCCTGGTCGAGATGCAGGATCGATATGGATGCGCCGACCATATCGAGCGATGTGCAATAATGCCCCACCCAGTTCGCTTCGATCTTGATCCCCTTCGCGCTCAGGCGCTGCTCCACCCTTCGGTAGAGAATATAGAGTTCCATCAGCGGCGTGCCGCCGAACGAGTTGACGAGAACGGCGACGCGGTCCCCCGACACCGGTTTCATCTCCGAAAATATGCGATCCATGACGACATCGACCACGCCGTCGGCGCTCATCATCTTTTCGCGCATCACGCCCGGTTCGCCGTGAATGCCCATGCCGATTTCCATATCGTCGGGACCGATCTCGAAATTGTGGCGACGCGTTTGCGGCAGCGAACAGGGCTCCAGCGCAACACCCATCGTGAACGTACGGTCATTGGCTTTTCGCGTTGCTGCCTCGCAAGCATTCAGCGACAGGCCACGATCGCAGGCCGCACCGGCAATCTTGAAGATGAAGAAATTGCCGGCAACACCGCGGCGTCCATCCCGATCCTCCAAAGGCGAGGAGGAGATATCGTCGGTCGTCACCACGGTGCGGACTTCGATATTGTCCTCTGCCGCCATTTCGGCAGCCATCTCGAAATTCATGACGTCGCCGGCGTAATTGCCGTAGACGAAGAGCACGCCCTCCCCGCCCGACGCTGCCTTGGCGCATTGCAGGATCGGCCCCGGAGGCGGCGAGGAAAAGATATTCCCGACCGCGACGGCGTCAGCGAGCCCTTTGCCGACATAACCGAGGAACGCCGGCTCATGGCCGGTGCCGCCGCCGACGACCAGACCAACCTTGCCAGCCCGCGGGCCCGCGCGGGCAACGAGAGCGCGGTTGGAGCCGTCGACCGGGCGGAGGTAATTCGCATGCGCTTTGACGACACCCTCGAGCATTTCCTCGACGACATCATCAGGATTGTTCAGGAACTTCTTGATGTGGGTGCGAGCGCCGTTCAGCGGCGCCGACACCTCGCTTTCCGCGCGCGGACGCTGGGAGAGCTTTTGGGCGATCTCGGTGACGCCATCAGCATTCAGGATGCCGCGGCCGGTGGCTGCATCGGTGATCAGGACATTGACATAGCCGCCGCGCAGCGCGGCGAGGATCGCCGGCACCTTGTCGAACCCGCCGGCAACAGCAATGCGCATGTTGATCTTCTTCAGGAGGTCGAGCGAAATGCCGACGGTCCGGTCGTCCAGCGGACCGGCGACGGGCCGTCCGTGGCCGTCGATGAAGCGTCCGGCAACGACACCGGTCGCGTCCTTCGCCAGATAGTCCTGCAGCGATACCGACTCAAAAAAGCCGCTGGTGTGGATAGTGGAATTCGGCCGCATGGAGGCGATGCCGAAAATCACCCTGTTTGCCCGCGAAAGCGCCTCAAACTGCTGATCGATCAAAGGTTCGCGCATCAGCATGTTACGCAATTCGGCGCTGGAAACGATGGCAGGCGCAGAAATGTTGATAAGCCGGCCATCGACCGCGTCGGCAAAGGCCGCGGCACAAAGTTCCGGCGTGTAGGCGAAGGTTGCGCTCGTCCCACCTGTCGCCTGCACGATGGTCATGTCCTGCAGTCCCGAAATGGCGGCCTGCTCGCCGACCGCCATGATGGTGCGGCCCCAAACGACCGCCATTGTATCCCCGGATTTCAACAGTTTCTGCAGTGCCTGCGCGCCGGCTGCGCCAAGCCGTTCGATCAGCGGCCGGGCATTGTCGTCGCTCGGCACGACAAGACAGTCATGCAGACCGAAATGCCTCTTCAGTTCCTGGGCGATGGTGAGCGAACTCAGGCGCGAGGGTTCGATGGAAATATTGACGATGCCGCGGGCGCGCGCATCGGCGAGGTAGCTGTTCACCGTGGCCCGTGAAATGCCCATGGTTTCGGCGATATCGCCTTGGGTCATGCCATCTTCGTAGTAGAGCCAGCATGCCCACACATAGGGATCGTCGCCGTAGCGCAGCGGGATTGGTTCAGCCGCGATATCAGCCGTAGTGTTCT
Organism: Rhizobium sp. KNZ14-9A; assembly: GCF_056755015.1. Taxonomy (NCBI): domain Bacteria; kingdom Pseudomonadati; phylum Pseudomonadota; class Alphaproteobacteria; order Hyphomicrobiales; family Rhizobiaceae; genus Rhizobium; species Rhizobium sp. KNZ14-9A. The sequence goes on along the minus strand of NZ_JBPGXB010000004.1, from coordinate 539,036 downwards.
TTCGTGCCGATGATGTCTTAGCCGTCATCCTGCCTGGTTTCCCCTCGTCTGCAATCGACGGCGAAGATGAGCGCAAAAGCTGCCGTTTTCAACGTACCTCGGGCCGATTGTTCCCGGCCGCCGAAGCGGCCGGGAAGGTGATGCAAGGGAGGATCACGGGCTCTCACCAAAGCCCGATTTGTCAGGCGGGCTGGAGCCTCGTTTCCACGCCATCAGCCAGCGACTTCAGGATCAACGCGCAGGATGTCGCCCCCGCGTCAAGCACGCCGAGCGAACGTTCGCCGAGACGGCTAGCGCGACCGATCTTGGCGACGAGATCGCGTGTACTGTCCCGTCCGGCCTCCGCAGCTGCGATGAGAGCCTGAAGCGCCTCGCCAAAGGACTTTCCGCTGTCGATCGCCGTATCGAACGCACTGATCGCCGGCACGAGCGTGTCGAGCAGCGTCTTGTCGCCCACCTTGGCCGAGCCGATCGCCTGAATGCCATCGAGGCCATTGTGGAGCATGGTGCTAAACGTCGCGGCGTCGATCGCATCAGACTTCTCGATCGTTTCGGCAAACTGCGTGAACATGACGCCATAGAGCGGCCCCATGGAGCCGCCGATCTCCGTCATCAGCACGGTGCCGAGCGTGTCGAGCGCTTCCGCCAAGGACATATCTGCCCCCTTGACGCGTTCGGCCGCCATGCCAAAACCCTTGGCCATGTTGACGCCATGATCACCGTCGCCGATCTTGCCGTCAATTTCGCTCAGATAGGCGCGGTTTTCGATGATCCGATCGGCAAGCGAGAGAACGATATCGCCTGATTTGGCATTCCGAAATTGCTGCATTCGCCTGCCTCCCCTCATAGCATCGCAGGGCACTGAACATCAACATTCAGCAGCCGCTTCAGCTCGTCGTCCAGTGCCATGACGGTCAGTGTTGCGCCGACCATTTCCAGCGATGTGAAATAGTTGCCGATATAGACCTTATAGATCTTCAGTCCGCGTCCGGTGATCTCGGATTCAATCGTATCGTGGAGAATATAGAGCTCGTTGAGCGGCGTTGCGCCAAGCCCTGACACGATAACTGCGACTTCGGCTCCAGCAGGAAGCTGGTGATCGTCGAGAACGATCTTCGCCATCTCCTCGGCAACTTCCTTGGCGGATTTCAGCGGCTCGACGCGCACGCCGGGTTCGCCATGGTGGCCGATGCCGACCTCCATCGTGCCGGGCTCGATGGTGAAATTCGGATGGCCGACGGAGGGCAGCGTGCAGGGGCCGAGGCCGACGCCGATCGAACGGCAATTGTCGATCGCTTTCTGAGCGGTCGCACGAACCTCTTCGAGGCTCGCGCCCTCTGCAGCCTTCGCCGCGCCGCACTTCCACATGAATATCTCGCCGGCGACGCCGCGACGCTTTTCGCGCTCCTCAGGGCCTGCTGAACATACATCGTCATTGGCAACGACGGTGACGATCTCGATGCCTTCCTTGGCCGCCAGCTTGATTGCCATCTTCACATTCATGTTGTCGCCGGCATAGTTGCCATAGAGGCACACGACGCCATTGCCGCCATTGGCTTCGCGCGCGGCATCGAGGAAGCTCTTTGCGGTTGGCGAAGAGAAAAGTTCGCCGACGGCCACGGCATCCAGCATGTTGCGGCCGGTATAACCAATGAAGGCCGGCTCATGGCCCGAACCGCCACCGGTGATGACGCCCACCTTGCCGGCGACCGGTGTGTGACGAGCAGCAATGACACGGGGATTTTGTGCCGATAGCCTGACGATGTCGGCATGGGCCTTGACGAAACCCTTGACTGTATCCTCGACGACCTCGTCCGGATTATTGATAAATCTCTGCATTATAACTCCTATCTACCGCGCGTCAGATAATGGTGTAGCCGCCGTCGACCAGAAGGTCCGCGCCATTGATCATATCGGCACCGTTGGAAGCCAGGAACACCGCCGCCGCCGCAATCTCCTCTGGAAACGCAAAACGGCCGGATGGAATGCGCTGTTTCAGCGCCTCACCGCGTGGGCCGTCCCATGCCTTCCTGCCGAGATCGGTCAGGACGACGGTCGGAGAGATCGTGTTGACGTTGATGCCGTGCTTTCCCCATTCGGCAGCCAGCGTCTTGGAAAGACCGATGACGCCGAACTTCGAGGCACAATAGGCAACATGCTGGTCGATGGCGACCGTGCCTGCCTGTGAGGCCATGTTGATGATCTTGCCGCCCCTGCCCGCCTTGATCATGGCGCGGCCGGCGGCCTGGGACACCAGGAAGGTGCCTTTGAGATTGATCGCGATGGTCTTGTCCCACGCATCGAGGCTGAGTTCCTCTGCTGGCGCGAGCATGACGACACCGGCGCTGTTGACGGCAATATCAATGTGACCGAATGCGGCCACCACGTCGGAAACCACCTTTTCGACCGATTGCGGGTCCGACACATCGCAGACGAATGATTTCGCGCCGTTGCCGAGTTCGTCGGCCTTGGCCTTCGCGACCGATCCATTGATGTCCACCACGCCGACGATCGCGCCTTTGGCGGCCATGGCGGATGCGATGGCGCTGCCGATGCCGGAGGCCCCACCCGTGATCAGAGCGACCTTGCCGCTCAAGGAAAAGTTCAAATCAACCTGTTTTGAATCAGTCATGGCTTTCTTCTCAACCTGTCGGGATATGGGGCGGGATCTTCATCCCGCCCCAGGGAGGATCACTTGCGAGTGGAAAGCAGCTTATCGACGTTTTCAGCCGTCACCGGGGTCCACGGGACATTATAGGTCTTATCCTTGCCGTCGTTCCACGGCATATCCTTGTAGGTGGTCCAGATATCGGATTCCGGCTTATAGTCGCCCTTCTTGGCATTGAAGATCGCAAGATCCAGAGCGCCCTGCGCCTGGGCGCGAGCATCCTGAAGGATCGAGGTCATCTCACCGGCCTTGGCGGCCCGCAGCGCATCGGTGACGCCGTCGATACCGGCGATGGCGAAGCTCTTGACGTCGAGCCCGGCAGCCTTGATCGCCTCGATGGCGCCGAGCGCCATTTCATCGTTCTGGCCGATAATGCCGTTGATCTGGTTCGGGTGCGACGTCAGCCAGTTCTCCATCAGCGTCTGGGCTTCGGCGCGCGACCAATTTGCAGTCTGGTCTTCGAGAACCTTGACGTTAGGGCACTCGGCCAACGCCTTCTTGTTACCCTGCAACCGTTGGATCTGCGCCGACTGGCCGACCGGGCCCTCGATGATCACGACATTGCCCTTGCAGCCGATCTTGTCCAGCACACTCTTGGCTTCGAGATAACCGGAAACCGTGTCATCGGAACCGACATAGGAGGTCAGTTGATCGGAATTGACGCGGGTGTTGGAGCCGATGACCGGAATGCCGGCGTCGACGGCGGACTGAACGGCAGATGCCCCTGCATCAACGTCGATCGGAGCGAAGATGATGGCGTTGTACTTCTGCGTGATCATCGTCTTGAACTGGTCCTGCTGAACCAATGCGTCATAGCGGCCATCGAAAACCGTCAGTTCGACCTCGCCGCTCTTGACGGCGGGGTGGTCCTGCAGGGCCGCAGTCCAGATCTGCATGAATTCTGCATTCAGGCCGTAGGGCGCTGCGCCAATCTTGATCTTCTCCTGGGCTGCGGCCGACGTAGCCAGCAGTGCCGTTGCCGAAGCAAGCGCAATCAGAAGCTTTTTCATTTCATTTTCCTCCACCTTGGGTTTAGGCTGCCAGCATGGCTTGCCTGTCGGACGGGGCGACCGAAGCGCCTGCCCCGAATTTCTGTTGTTGAGCTCAGGCTCCGAAATTTCGTTTCTGGTCGAGCATGACGGCGCCGACGATGAGGGCGCCCTTCAGGACCTGCTGGTAGTAGGACTGGATACCCATCAGATCGAGACCATTGTTCATCACGCCGATGATGAGAGCGCCGATCAGTGTTCCCGTCACCCGGCCGACACCGCCGGAAAGGCTCGTGCCACCGATGACGACTGCCGCGATCGCGTCCAGTTCATACGCGACGCCAGCCTGCGGCAGGCCCGAACCGGTGCGGGCGCTGAGCAGGATGCCTGCAAGCCCTGCCAGGCCGCCGGAGATGACATAGACGGTGAAGCGGATTCGGTCGGTGTTGATGCCCGAAGTCTTGGCCGCATGCGGGTTGCCGCCGACGGCATAGATGTAGCGGCCGAACCGCGTACGGTTAAGCACCCACCAGGAAGCCACAAAGACGACCGCAAGAACGATGACGGGAGCAGGAAGACCGAATACATCACCGGTGCCGATCCAGCGAAAGGCGGGTGTCAGCGCCGGAACCGGGCGACCGCCACCGTAGATCAACGTCATGCCACGGGCAGCCGAGAGCATGCCGAGTGTGGCGACGAAGGCAGGCACCGAGAAGCGCGAGACGATCGCGCCGGAGATCGAGCCGCAGACAACACCGACCAGGACACCGACCAGCAGGCCGATAGCGACCGGATAGGGCGAACCGATGACCCCGGCCGTTTCCGAAGTGGTGGCAAAACTGGCGCTGACGATGCCGGCGAGTGCTACGACAGAGCCGACCGACAGGTCGATGCCGCGCGTCAGGATCACGAAGGTCATGCCGATCGCCAGCACGCCGTTGATGGACGTCTGCAGCAGCACGTTGGAAATATTTCCGCCGGTCAGGAAAAACTCATTCGAGAACGACAGGATAACGACCAGAAGCAGGAAGGCGAGGAAGATGCCGTATTCCTGCACGATCAAACGCCGCTGTTCGGTCTTGAACCAGCCGCCCGCACTCTTGTTCTCACTCACTGACACTGCCTGCTCCTCTGCTGCCGGACGAACGCCCTGACCCTGGTCAGGTTGATAAGTGGACGAGTGATTGGGCATTCGTCTCCTCCCGGCTGTATATTCCGGCGCTCTTGCCGGCGCGCATCACCATGATGCGGTCCGACATGCCGAGAACTTCGTCTATTTCCGATGAGATCATCACCACCGTGCCGCCGCCTTCGGCGAAGTCGCAGATGATTCGGTAGATTTCGCGCTTCGCGCCGACATCGACGCCGCGTGTCGGCTCATCCAGCAGCAGGACCTTGGGGTTGCGCAGGAACCATTTGCCGAGAACGACCTTCTGCTGGTTGCCGCCGGAAAGGCCTGATACCGGCATGGTGTCGCGCGCTGCCTTGATCTGAAACTGCTCGCGCATCCGCCTGCTGGCATCCACTTCCTTCGCATGGTCCATCGCAAAGGCGGGGCTCAACTCCGGCAAGCTTGCCATGCAGATATTGGCGCGAACGGAATCGGAGAGATTGAGCCCCGTCTGCTTTCGATCCTCGGTTACCAGCGCCAGTCCATGAGCCATCGCGTCCGAGGGCTTCGCGACCGAGATCGGCGCACCGTCCACTGCAATGTGTCCCTTCGATGGTTTATCGAGGCCAAAGAGGCAGTTGAAGATTTCCGTACGGCCGGAGCCCATAAGCCCGTATATGCCGAAGATCTCGCCCTTATGGGCGGAAAAGGAAATGTCCTCGATCTTGTTCGGGCAGGAGAGCGCACTGACCTCCAGACCGATCTGAGGTGTCGGCGTATTGGTCTTGACGTATTCTTCCGACAATTCCCGTCCGACGATCATGCGGATCAGGCTCGGCCGGTCGATCTCCGACAAGGGGCCGGCACCGACGAAGGAACCGTCGCGGAAGACCGTGTAGGAATCAGCGATCTGGAAGATTTCCGACAGGCGGTGCGAGACGTAGACGATACCGCGCCCCTGGGCCTGCAGGCGGCGGATCGCCGCAAAGAGCTGCTGGGCCTCACGCTCGCCGATCGCCGATGTCGGCTCGTCCATGAAGATGACTTCGGCATCGTGGCTCAGCGCCTTGGCGATCTCCACCAACTGCATTTGCGCGACCGAGAGGCTCATCATGTACTGGTTTGCGCGGATATCGAATTCCAGTCCATCGAGCAGCTTCTGTGCCGCGCGGTTCATGGTGCGGAAATCGATGCCACCGAAACGGGCTGACGGCTCACGGCCAAGATAGATGTTCTCGGCGACCGTCATGTGCGGAACCGGGCTCAGCTCCTGCTCGATGATTGCAATACCGGATGCGAGCGCATCAGCCGGACTGGAGAAATCCACCCCCCGGCCCCGCCGACGAATCGAGCCGGCATCGCGCTTGTGAATGCCCATCAGAATTTTCAGGAAGGTCGACTTGCCCGCACCATTGCCGCCACACAGCGCGTGGACCGAGCCGGCGCGAAGTTGGAAGCGGCCGTCGCGCAGGGCTGCGACGCCGCCAAAGGACTTCTTGAGCCCCTCCACTTCCAGCAGAAATTCCACGTCCGTCTCCTCCACGCATGCGTCTGGCGAGCACGTTTCAGCGCGCCATTCGACATCCGGAAACCTCCGCCCGAATATCGATGCTGACAATATTCGATTGCTATTCGACAAATGTCAAGCGACGCACAATCACGTAAATGTCAGGGTATCCGAGAGCCAGGAACGGCGCCGAAAAAGCCAGCAATTTCAGGGCGACAAGCGACAGCGCGGCGGAAATGAGGGCGTGTGGAACATCATGCCGACGTGGCGCAAAGAGATTATCGACGGCGAGCATGATCGGGCCCAGCTCTTCTGAGCAACGGTCACCGGCGTGTCGATTTCTGCCAACACGCATCCGTGCGGCGTTGACTGACGATGCCTATTCTGCCGAGCGCGCCACCAAGTCATCATCACCGTTGATGCATGCGTGGTCGGCCCGAACTCGCCAAAGCGATCGTCGATACCTATCTCGCCCGCCAGCTTCGGCCCGAATGGTCTATCGGTCGAAACGTCAGGGCAATCGACGGCCAGAACCAGGGAAAACACTGAGTTTCGTCACGAGATCTTCTGCCGCCCGTAAAGCAGCAGCATGCCGATGATAACCGCGCCATAGATGAGCTGGCGGCCGGCCTCCTCGATCTGCATGACCGAGAGGATCGACTGGAGAAGGGTGATCAGGATGACGCCGGCAACGGTTCCGAGATAGGAACCCTTGCCACCGAGCACATGTGTGCCGCCAAGCACCACGGCGGCGATCGAAGGCAGCAGATAGGCGTCGCCCATGGATTGAGATGCCTTCGAGGCGTAGCCGGCGAGAAGCACGCCGCCGAGCGCGCTGAGCCCGCCTGACATGATGAAGGCCAGCAGGGTGATCCTACGGGTATTGATGCCGGACATGTACGCGGCGCGCTCACGATTACCGATCGCATAGAGCGCCCGGCCGAAGGTGGTGCGCGTGAGCAGGAAGACGGCAAGCAGGCCGACGGCCAACCACACCAGAACGCCATTCGGAAGCCCTGGTATGGCATAGCCGGTTGCCAGAAAGCGCATGGCGGTAGAGGCCGAATCCTGCGGCGAAAAACCGCCTGTGTAAACGACCATCAACCCTTGCGCGACGGCATTGGTCGCAAGCGTAATGATCATCGAGGGAATGCGCAGATAGGCGACTGCGATGCCGTTGACGAGGCCGATCGCGGCACCGCAGAGAATACCGAAGGGGATTGCGAGGACCGCACCCGTCATTCCGTAAGCAGTGGCGGCGCAGGCCATCATCGCCCCTGTCGTCACCACCCAGGGCACAGACAGGTCGATTTGTCCAAGCAGGATGACCGCCATCATGCCCGTTGCGATAACGCCGAGGAAGGAAGCTACCTTCAATTGCTGCAGCAGGTAATCCGGCGACAGGAAGTTGGAGGAATAGAGCGAACCGCCGAGAAGCAGCAGGATGATGCACCCGAAGGCGATCGCCACCGCCGGATCGACACCGCGCAGCCGGGCGGGCACAGGAATTTGCCGCATGGTGGAAGCATCCTCGCTCATTGGAACCACTCCAGACGATTGCGAACGCGCGACAGGCCGATGCAGCCGATGCTGACTGCCAGCATCAGCACCACGCCCTGGAAGAGCGGCTGCCACAGCGGATCGAGATCGAAGACGAACAGCAGGTCGCCGATGGTGCGGAAGGCCAGCGCACCGAAAACGGCGCCGACAGCGCTTCCCTTACCACCCGCAAGTGAAACACCGCCGAGCACCACTGCTGCGATCGAATAGAGCGTATAGGCGTTGCCGCTCGCAAAGGCCGCCTCACCCGTATAGGAAAAGAAAGTCAGATAAAGCCCGCCAATCGCCGACAGCAAACCAGCCAGTGCATAGGCAGCAAGCTTTGCCCGCTTCACCGGCATGGCGGACATATAGGCGGCGTTTTCGGCCGAGCCCACTGCATAGGCGGTGCGGCCGAGCACCGAACGGCTGAACGGCACCCAGATCACCAGGACGACAAGCGCGAGCACGACAAGGCTTGCCGGGATGACGCCGAAAAGCTTCGAGGTAAAAGTATCGGCGAGATCTTCATTGACCGAGCCGCCGGGTGTGGGCCGCAACAGCAGCGCCAGTCCGTAAAAGACCGCACTGGTCGCAATCGTCGTGACGATCGGCTGAAGCCGGCCGAAAATGATGACGAGACCATTGAGAAGGCCGCAGGCGAGACCGGTCAAAAGTACGGCCACGACACCCAACCCGGTCTGCAGCGGCGTGCCGACGACAAGCCACGAGGCGAGGCAGTTGCACAGGATCAGGATCATGCCGACCGAAAGGTCGATGCCCGCCGTTATGACCACGAAACACTGCGCCATGGCCACGAAAGCGAGCAATGTCGCCTTGTTGGCAGCCGTCTGCACCACATTGGGCGTGAAGCCAGCGGGATGGTTCGAGACATAGATGATGAACATCAGGATGAAGAGGAGCGCTGCAAAGAGCGTGCCCTTCTGCTGAACGTACCGGTAGCGCCATTCACCAGTCGCCTGCCTGCTCATTGGGCCATCCTTTGCTGCGCCTCAGCGGCGCCGATGTTGAGGGCGGCGCTCACCAGCTCGCGCTCGTTGATCTCGTCTCCCTCGAGAATGCGGATGATGCTGCCATCATACATGACGAGCACGCGGTCGCAGCAACCGACCAGTTCGTCATAGTCGGTCGAATAGAAGATGATGGCTGCACCCGCATCGGCAAGCTTGCGCAGCAGGGCATAGATTTCCTGCTTAGTGCCGACATCGATGCCGCGTGTCGGATCGTTGAGCAGGATGATGCGCGGCCGGTTCATCAGCCATTTGGCGATCACGACTTTCTGCTGGTTGCCGCCGGACAGCGAAGCGACGGGCATGTCGATCGTCGCGGCCTTGATCGCCAGCAGCTTCAGAAGTTCGTCGATCTCCCGAAGTTCGGCTGCGCGATCGATCACGCCGTTGCGCGAAACACGATCAAGCGCTGCGATCGACAGGTTTTCGCGCACCGTCATCGGCAGCATCAACCCCTCGGTCTTGCGGTCCTCCGGGATCAGCGCCATGGAAATCTCGCCCGATTTCGCCGCACCCGGACTCTTCAACCTGACCGGTCTGCCATCGACCGTCACCTCGCCCTTGAGGTCCCGCAGCACGCCGAAAAGCGCCAGCAGCAATTCGCGCTGCCCCTGCCCGTCCAGGCCGCCGAAACCGATAATCTCGCCAGGGCGCACGTCGAAATTGATCCCGGAGAGCCGATCTCCCCAGGAGAGGTCGCGACAGGACAAAACCGGCGCGCCCGCCCTCGATTGCAGCGGCTTGGGCGGAAAGACGTTGGTATATTCGCGTCCGATCATCAGCTCCACTACCTGCTGGTCGCTCTTGGTGCCGGCGGGATAGGATTCGATACTGCGACCGTTTCTGAAGACCGTGCAGTCATCAGCGAGCTCTGTGATCTCATGCATGCGATGGGAAATATAGATCAGCGCCATGCCCTCGGCCCTGAGCTGCTTCAGCACAGCAAAGACCTTCTCGACATCCGACTGGGTCAGCGCCGAGGTCGCCTCGTCGAGGATCATCAGACGCGGTTTGCGGGCAAGCGCCTTGGCGATCTCTACCATCTGACGGCGAGAAAGCGGCAAATCCTTCACCAGGGATGATGGATGGATATCGGCAGCGCCGGCACGGGCAAGTGCTTCCTCGGCAATCTGGCGCTGCCTCTTACGGTCGATCATGCCGAAACGCAGCGGCGGATTGCTGATGACGATGTTGTCGGCCACGGAAAGATCGGGAATGAGCGACAGTTCCTGGAAAACACAGACGATACCGGCAGCATTGGCGGCGGCCGGCGAGGCGAACGAGACTTCATTTCCGTCCAGCAGCATGCGCCCTTCATCCGGCGCCACCACACCGGCCATGATCTTGATGAGGGTCGATTTTCCGGCCCCGTTTTCGCCGAGCACGGCGTGGATCGCGCCCGTTCGAACAGCGATATTAGCTTCCTTCAGCGCAATCGCGCCGCCATAGCGCTTCGATATGCCTTCCAGGCGCAGAAGCGGTTCGGAAAGGGTCATGCATCCAGCCTCCATTCGGTCTTGTCGAGATCGAGGCTGCGGGCGCGAGCGCCCGTAGCCAGGTCCGGATGGTGGTGCCTACTGGTTTTCCTTGGTCTGCCCCATGATTTCCTGTGCGGAGAAGTTGATGCCGCAGGTCGGGAAGGAGTTGCCGACGAAGAAGTTGTCGGACTGGGTGGGGTAATAATCCTCCCCTTCCTTGAAATCGGGATCGGAAACGAGGGCCGTCGGTAGCTTGACGGCCTGCGGAACGACCTCGCCTTCAAGAGCTGCGATGGCCGTCTTGATGGCAACAGCAACCTGTGCTGGGCCGGTGCCTGCCGACGAGCATTTCAGGCCATCCCCCGCATGGGCCGCGCAGAATTTACGGAAGCCATTTTCCGTCTCACCGCCGAAGGGCACGAAGGGATGCTTCGCATCGATCATCGCCTGCACGACGCCAGTGTCGCCGCCCTGCGCGGTGATGCCATCGAACGGGCCATTGGTGGCGATCGCATCGGCCGTTGCCTTCTGCGCTACGCCATCATCCCACTTGCCGACGACTTCAGTGACGGTGAACTTCTTGCCGGAAGCGTCCAGTGTTTCATGAATGCCGCTATGGCGATCCGTATCGACGGAGGTGCCGGCAACGCCGCGCACTTCCAGGATCTTGCCGCCCTGCGGCAGGTGCTTCACCAGCCAATCGGCCCAGATGACGCCAAGGCCCTTCTGGTCGACGTTGACGTTGATCGCATCCTTGGTGTCGAGGATATTGTCGAAGGCGACAAGAACGACGCCGGCTTCCTTGGCGCGCTTGATGACCGGACCGAAGGCTGTCGGGTTCTGGGCGTTGACAACGACGGCATCATAGCCGGCATCAATGAAGTTGTTGATCGCCGAAATCTGGGCCGGAACGTCCTCGCCGGTGGACACGACCTTGAATTCTTTCAGCTTGGCGGCGACATCCGGCTGAGCGGCGTAGGCTTTTGCCGTCTGCACCATCTGGATGCGCCAGGTATTGGCGATATAGCCGTTGGCAAGCGCGATGCGGTAAGGACCATCCTTCTTCGGATATTGCAGGAATTGGGTTTCGGCCGACCACGGCACCATGCAGTTCGGATCGGCGGCGGGGCCGGACACGACCTTTGGCGCCGCCATGGCCGTGCTGCAGAGCAGCGCAAACGCCGACGCGGAAAACGCGGCGATACGGGCCATCTTCGCTTTCTTCACCTTAAGCATTGAATGTCTCCTCCTCAGGCGGACCAGGCCGCCCCTCCACAAAATCTTATTGGCATGCTGATCCCGGAAGGCTCCATCCCATCCTTTTCCGGTGTAATTTGAGCCTAACATAGTTGACAGCGCTGTCAAATCGGATTTGCTAGCGCTGTCAACTGTAATCATCGATAGGAAATATTTCGCAGTTGCGAGATACATTACAGATCGGCATGATTTTTCTGTATAAAGCGAGATGACAATGCGAAGAATAACTTTGGATGACGTGGCAACTCTGGCCGGCGTCAGCCCGATCACAGTTTCACGCGTACTTCGCAAACCCGATGCGGTCTCGGAGGCGCTGCGGCTGCGTGTCAATGCCGCCGTCCAGGAACTCGGCTATGTGCCGAATATTGCGGCCAGCCGGCTTGCCTCGTCGCGCACGCATGCAATCGGCGTCATCGTGCCGACCCTCTATAACGTCATCTTTGCCGAATATCTCTTCGCTCTGCACGACGTGCTAGTCGGGGCGGGCCTTCAGGTCATCGTCGTCAATAGCCGGTATTCCGAACAGGAAGAGGAAAATGCCATCAAGGTACTGCTCGGCCAACGAGTCGAAGCGATCATCATCGCCGGCATTCATCATACGCCGCTTGCCCATCAGCTTCTGATGCGGGCGCATTTGCCCGTTGTCGAGACATTCGAGTTATCGCCCGATCCGATCGACCTCAATATTGGCATGCTGCAAGATCGCGCCGGGCAGGCAGCAACGCAGCATCTCATCGACCGTGGCTTCAAGCGTATTGCCTTTCTGGCAGGCAATCTCGACCATCGTTCCCAGTCCCGCTTCGACGGCTATCGCCTGGCAATGCAGGAAGCGGGCTTGGAGAACCTTGAGATCGTCACCCAGCGGCCGCGGCACAGCTCGGTTGCGCTCGGCTCCGATCTCCTGGCCCTTATGCATGAACGTGGCGGCCGCCCGGAAGCGATATTCTGCACCGACGACAACGTGGCGCTCGGCGCCATGCAGGAGTGCCGCAAGCGCGGCATCCGCGTGCCTGACGATATCGCCATCATCGGTTTTCATGATCTGGAATTTTCCGCCTGTGCGTCACCATCCCTCTCATCGATCGTGACGAGGCGTTTCGAGACGGGCAAGCTTGCCGCCGAAAAGGTACTGACGGCTCTCAATTCGACGAGCCGCCAGCCGCCGAGCCAGATCGATCTTGGTTTCGAGGTCATCGCCCGCGAAAGCACGGGCGTGACCATCAGGCAGCAGCCTGGGCCTCGCTCTTGGCGATCGTGACCGGAACACCCTTGTAGCTCGGCGTGCCCGACTTGCGGTCATAGTGATCAAGGGCAATCACCGCATTCATTTCCGGATAATAGCCGGCCACCGAACCGACGGGGATACTATACTCGACAGCCGTGAAACCGATAACGGTTTTCCCGCCACCGTTGCCGGTGGCTGAACGGATATCGATGCGGTCTCCGTCACGCAGGCCTCGTTCAGCAAGATCCCGACTGCTCATGAAGATGACGTCACGGCGGCCGAAGATGCCGCGATAGCGATCGTCGAGGCCATAGACGGTCGTGTTGTATTGGTCGTGGCTGCGCAGCGTCGTCAGCACCAGTATCGTTGGGTCCTTCAGGCGGGGATCTTCGTCGAGACCGGGGGCGACAAGGAAATTCGCCTTTCCGCTCGCCGTCTTCCAGACGCGATAGGAAGCCGGAACATCGAGCCGGAAGCCGCCGCGGAGCCGGACGCGACTGTTGAACTCGTGAAAATCCGGAAAGACGACTTCGATCTTTTCTCGGATTCGATCGTAATTGGCGATCAGCCCGTTCCAGTCGATGCCGTATTTTGTACCGAGTGTGGCCATCGCAATGCCGGCGATTATGGCGGGTTCGGATTTCAGAAACTCGCTCGGCGGCTTGAGGAAGCCGCGCGAGGCATGCACCATCGACATAGAATCTTCCACCGTTACGGACTGCGGGCCTGATGCCTGGGTGTCGAGGTCGGTCCGCCCGAGGCAGGGAAGGATGATCGAGGTCTTTGCCGTCAGGAGATGCGAGCGGTTGAGCTTGGTGGCGATATGGACGGCAAGATCGAGCTTGCGCATCGCCTCAAAGGTGACGTCCGGATCGGACATGGCGACAGCCAGATTGCCGCCGAGGCAGATCAGCGCCTTGGACTTGCCGGCCGCAATTGCCTCAATGGACTCGACCGCATCATGGCCCTTCTCTGCAGAAGGCCGAAAACCGAAGGCGCGTTCCATACCGTCGAGCAGCGCCTTGTTCGGGATTTCGGTAATGCCGACAGTCCTGTCCCCCTGCACGTTGGAGTGGCCACGCAGCGGGCAGAGCCCTGCGCCCTGGCGGCCGATATTGCCGCGCAGCATCAGGAAATTGGCAAGCTGCTGGACATTCGCCGTTCCATTGGCATGTTGCGTGATCCCCATGCCGTAGCAGAGAATAACATTGCGGGCATTGAGATAGACATCGACAGCGCTGTTCAGCGCCTCCATGGTAAGGCCGGACACGCCGAGGATATCGGCCCAGCCGGCATTGGCGAGATCCTCCTTCAGGGCATCGATGCCGACAGTGTGTTCGGTAATGAAGGCCCGATCGAGAACGCCTTCGCCGCCGGCTGCGACATCGGCCTCGTCGCGCTCGAAGATCAGCTTCATCAGCCCTTTGAGGGCAGCGAGGTCGCCGCCTGTGCGAAGCTGATAGTAGGCCGACGCAATGCGTGTCGAGGATAGGGTCACCATTTCCACCGGGTTTTGCGGCGCGGCGAAACGCTCGAGCGCCCGCTCCTTCAGCGGGTTGAAGACGATGATGGGAACACCGCGACGGGACGCCTCATGCAAGGTCGTCATCATGCGGGGATGATTGGTTCCGGGATTGTGGCCGAAGCTGAAAATTGCATCGGCATGATCGAAATCCTCGAGCGTCACCGTACCCTTGCCGACACCGAGCGACAGCGGCAGGCCGACACTCGTCGCCTCATGGCACATGTTCGAGCAATCGGGAAAATTGTTCGTGCCATAGGCCCGCACGAAAAGCTGATAAAGGAAAGCCGCCTCGTTGGACGCGCGCCCGGACGTGTAGAACTCGGCTTCGTCCGGACTTGCGAGCTTGTTGAGTTCCGCACCGATCAGGCTGAAGGCATCATCCCAATCGATCGCTTCATATTTATCCGTGGCGCTATTGTATTTCAGCGGATGCGTCAGCCGGCCCTGGTCTTCGAGCTTGTGATCGATCCATCCCCAAAGCTCAGAGACCGTGTGTTCGGCAAAGAATTCCGGCGCGACACGGCGGGCGGTCGATTCCCAGGTGATTGCCTTTGCGCCGTTTTCGCAGAACTCGAAGGAAGACGTGTGTTTGGGATCGGGCCAGGCACAGCCGGGACAGTCGAAGCCTTCGGGCTGGTTTGCCTTGAGCAGGGTCGTACTTCCCTGCGCAACGATCTGCTGATGCTTAAGCGTTTTCGCCACCGCCTTCAACGCATCCCATCCGCCTGCGGGGTGACTGTATGCCTCAACGCCTTCCGGACGCTTGTCGCTCATCTTCGCTCTCCGTCTTCAAGATGGCCCGACGATAACAGCGAGTGTCCGGGCGGTGCATTATACTGAGGCATAGGTAGCGCAGCCGCTGACAACGGCATGGATGTCGCAATCTTTTTTCGAAATTCCCAACGCAGAAGAGGCACTGCACATATACCAAGCAAATGGCTCATTATTTCATCATTTTACCAAATGCCTAATAAATTGCCTTTTCTGCTTGTCCCCTTTGCTGCATTGCGTCATAAATGATGCATGAGCCGGCTCGATCTGACCATCCTTGTGATCGATGAAAACACCATTCGCGCCTCCATCATCGAAGAGGGGCTGCGAGAGGCGGGGCATGCGCGTGTGACGGTCATCCATGAGGTCCAAGGCGTGGCGCGCATCATCGATACGCTGCGGCCAGACGTCATCATCATCGATATCGAGAACCCCAATCGCGACATGATGGAGCATCTGTTCCAGTTGACCCGTACAGTCGGCAGGCCGATTGCCATGTTCGTCGACCGCTCCGACACGGCCTCCATCGAGGCCGCGGTGGATGCCGGCGTATCAGCTTACATTGTCGACGGGTTGAAGAAGGAGCGCGTCAAACCCATTCTTGACATGGCGGTCAGCCGTTTCAATGCCTTTAGCCGGTTGCAGCGCGAACTTGCCGATGCCAAGTCGGCCCTGGAGGAGCGCAAGGTCGTCGAACGCGCCAAGGGCATATTGATGAAGATGCGCGGCCTGTCGGAGGATGAAGCGTTTGCATTGCTTCGTCAGACGGCAATGAACGAGAAGAAGAAAATGTCCGACATCGCCCAGAGCGTCGTGACCGCGGCAGGACTTTTAATGTGATGGCCGGTCTGGTTGCGACTGTCCGGAGGAAGCCGGAGTGAACATGATGACGAAAAGCCTCGATCCCGATGCCGGCCTGCCCGCGCCCGCCCGCGCCAACGGCGAAGGCTCCAGAACGCTGAGGGCCGGCTTCATCCCGCTCGTCGATGCTTCCGTGCTCATCGCCGCAGCGGAATTCGGCTTCGCTGAGCGGGAAGGCCTGACGCTCGATCTCGTCAAGGACGTCTCCTGGGCGAACGTTCGCGATCGCCTCGCTTTCCGGCAATTCGATATCGCCCACATGCTCTCGCCGATGCCCGTTGCCTCCATGCTCGGCCTCGGCTCCAATCCGTCGCCGACGATTACGCCCTTCTCTCTCGGGCGCGGCGGCAATGCGATCACGCTCTCGATCCGCCTGTTCGATAGGATGCGGAATGCGACTGGGCTTTCCGAAACTGCCAGCGCACTCGAAAACGCCAAGGCGCTCTCAACGGTCCTGGCGGAAATGAAGGCAAATGGCGAGTCGCTGCCAACCTTCGGCGTCACCTATCCTTTTTCCTCGCATAATTACGAATTTCGCTACTGGCTCGCCGCCGGCGGCATCGATCCGGACAAGGACGTCAAACTCGTCGTCGTGCCGCCGCCGCTGACCTCGGATGCATTGGCCGCCGGCGCGATCGACGGCTTTTGCGTCGGCGCGCCCTGGAACATGGTGGCGTCCGAGCGCGGTGTCGGGCGTATCGTCGCCACCAAACAGGATATCTGGCCATCCGCACCGGAAAAGGTGGTCGGCATGCGCCCGGAATGGGCGGACAGCCATCCAGAAACGGTCTCCCGGCTGATTGTCGCTCTCGACGCAGCGGCACGCTGGTGCGACCGGCCGGAAAACCACGATGCGCTTGCCGAGGCGCTGGCGGATGCCCGCTACATCGCAGCACCGGTCCACATCATCCGTCATGTGCTGGCCGGCGAGTTCAGCCTCGATGCAAAGGGGAACCGGCGCATCATCGACAATTACTTCATGTTCCATTCAGGCTTTGCCAATTATCCGCGCACGAGCCAGGCGCTCTGGATCTACAGCCAGATGATCCGCTGGGGCCAGGCCGAACTCGGACTCAACCCTGCACGCGCAGCCGCTTCCGCCTATCGCCCAGACCTTTATCGCACAGCCCTAGGCGAGGGCAGCGCACCTATCGATGCCGACGTACGCATCGAAGGCGCCGACGAAGATGATCGCTTTATGGACGGCCATGTTTTCGATCCATCGAAACTGCCTGACTATATTGCGGGCTTTGCGGTGAAGAGCGCCCTGCCCTTCATTCCGCATCCTGATGAAACCTGAAAGGTTGCTGCGTTGCATAAATCACTTGCAGCATTTTCGACCCGCAACTGAGCAATCGCACAAAAGTTTTGCAGAGCGATTTCATGCTTCGAAAAGCAGCAACAGGTGCAAGCCGAAGAAATTTCCTTTTATTTCAATAATTTGCAGAAACACCAACAAACTGGCACGCTGCTTGCAGGAGTAAAATCGCACCGGTCAACGGCGACCGGGTGCGGGATGAGCGCGTCATAAGCGCTCGCAACAGACATCGACGTCGCAAGGTTTTTGCTGTCCGGGACTTCTCCCTTCCCGAGGACGCAATCTCCGAGCGGCGTTTTTTTATTCCGAAAAATCCGGCAGCACCCAGAGGAGCCCGCGCATGACCAAGATTTTCACGACCGCGATCAGCCGTCGCAGCATGCTGAAGACCACCGCCGCCGCCGCCCTCGTGAGCGCCGTTCGCACTGCATTTCCTTCAGGCGCTTTCGCTGCTGCGGCCACACCTGAGGTGACCGGCGTCAAGCTTGGCTTCATCGCCCTGACGGATGCGGCGCCTCTCATCGTCGCCAAGGAAAAGGGTCTGTTCGAAAAGCACGGCCTTCCTGAAGTCGATGTGGCGAAGCAGGCCTCCTGGGGGGCAACGCGTGACAATTTGGTTCTCGGCGGTGCGGCCAATGGCATCGATGGCGCGCATATCCTCTCGCCGCTGCCCTATCTCATGCACACCGGCAAGGTGACCCAGAACAACCAGCCGGTGCCGATGGCACTGCTGGCACGTCTGAACTACGACAGCCAGGGCATCTCGGTCGCCAAGGAATATGCCGATACCGGTGTCGAGCTCGACTCCTCCAAGCTGAAAGCCGCTTTCGAGAAGAAGAAGGCCGAGGGGAAGGAAGTGAAAGCCGCCATGACCTTCCCCGGCGGTACGCATGACCTGTGGATCCGCTACTGGCTCGCCGCCGGCGGCATCGATCCGGACAAGGACGTCTCCACCATCGTGGTGCCGCCGCCGCAGATGGTGGCGAACATGAAGGTCGGCAACATGGATGTCTTCTGTGTCGGCGAGCCTTGGAACGAACAGCTCGTCAACCAGGGCATCGGCTTCACCGCGGCAACGACCGGCGAGCTCTGGAAAGGCCATCCGGAAAAGGCCCTCGGCATGCGCGCCGACTGGGTGGAAAAGAACCCGAATGCCGCCAAGGCCCTGCTGATGGCCATCATGGAAGCCCAGCAATGGTGCGACAGCATGGACAACAAGGAGGAGATGGCGACCATCCTCGGCAAGCGGCAATGGTTCAATGTGCCGCCGAAGGATGTGCTCGGCCGCCTGAAGGGCGACATCAACTACGGCAATGGCCGTGTCGCCCATGGAACCGATCTCTACATGAAGTTCTGGGCCGGCGGCGTCTCCTACCCCTTCAAGAGCCACGATACCTGGTTCATGGCAGAGAATATCCGCTGGGGCAAACTCGCGGCGAATACGGATATCAAGGCGCTGGTCGACAAGGTCAACCGTGAGGACATCTGGCGCGAGGCCGCAAAGGACCTCGGCGTTGCGGCGGCCGACATTCCGGCCTCGACGTCGCGCGGCAAGGAAACCTTCTTCGACGGCAAGGTCTTCGATCCAGAGAACCCCTCTGCCTATCTCGACAGCCTCTCCATCAAGGCCGCTTCGTAATCCCCGCCTCCGGCGCGTGAGGCGCGCGCCGGCCTTTTATTCCATGAAGGAGCGAACGCATGTCAGCGCTTGCAAAGAATGAAACCATCAAGGCGGCTGTTGCGCCGAAGACGGCCAATGTCGTCCATCTCGCAAAGAAGCCGGCGCGCAAGATCGATCTGCAGCTCCTTTCGGTCGCTGCCGCCCGCAATATCGTGCCGCCGCTGATCGTTCTCGCGATCATTCTCGGCCTCTGGCAGATCCTCTGTTCCTCGCCGAACGCGTCGCTGCCATCGCCGCATCAGGTCTGGCAGGAAAGCTATGATCTGATCGCTTATCCTTTCTTCAACTACGGATCTCAGGATATCGGTCTCGGCTGGCGCGTACTGGTTTCGCTGCAGCGGGTTGCCTATGGCTTCGGCCTTGCAGCCATAGCCGGCATCGTCATCGGTGCGGTTATCGGCCAGTCGATCTGGGCGATGCGTGGCCTCGATCCGATCTTCCAGGTGCTGCGCACCGTGCCGCCGCTTGCCTGGCTGCCGCTGTCGCTCGCGGCCTTCCAGGACAGCAATCCCTCGGCGATCTTCGTGATCTTCATCACCTCGATCTGGCCGGTTA
Source organism: Rhizobium sp. KNZ14-9A (assembly GCF_056755015.1). Classification (NCBI taxonomy): domain Bacteria; kingdom Pseudomonadati; phylum Pseudomonadota; class Alphaproteobacteria; order Hyphomicrobiales; family Rhizobiaceae; genus Rhizobium; species Rhizobium sp. KNZ14-9A. Next base: position 519,520 of record NZ_JBPGXB010000004.1, on the reverse strand, counting down.
TCATCAATACCGCCGTCGGCGTGCGTAATATCCCTCAGGATTACCGCAATGTCGCCGAAGTGCTGCGGCTCAACCAGTTTGAGTTCTTCTTCAAGATCATGCTGCCCTCGGCAGCCCCCTACATCTTCACCGGTCTGCGCATCGGCATCGGCCTGTCATGGCTGGCGATCGTCGCAGCCGAAATGCTGACCGGCGGCGTCGGCATCGGCTTCTTCATCTGGGATGCGTGGAACTCCTCCCGCCTGCCCGACATCATCGTGGCCCTTGCCTATATCGGCGTCGTCGGCTTCGCCCTCGACAAGCTCGTGTCCGCCATCGGCAAACTTGTCACGCGCGGCGCCCAGGCCAATTGAGGGGATCGACCATGAACGCCTATCTGAAACTCGACCATATCGACAAGCATTTCGACCGCGCGGGCGCCCGCACCGAGGTGCTGAAGGACATCAACCTCGTCATCGACAAGGGCGAATTCGTCTCGATCATCGGCCATTCCGGCTGCGGCAAGTCCACGCTGCTCAACCTGATCGCCGGCCTGACGCCTGTGTCAAAGGGAGCGGTGCTGCTCGAAAACCGCGAGGTCAATGAACCCGGCCCCGAACGCGCCGTCGTGTTCCAGAACCATTCGCTGCTGCCCTGGCTGACTGTCTATGAAAACGTCAATCTCGCCGTCTCGAAGGTCTTCAGCAATGAGAAGAGCAAGGCCGAGCGCCACGACTGGGTCATGGCCAATCTCGATCTCGTGCAGATGGCTCATGCGAAAGACAGACGCCCCTCCGAAATATCGGGCGGCATGAAGCAGCGCGTCGGCATTGCCCGGGCACTCTCGATGGAGCCGAAGATCCTTCTGCTCGACGAACCCTTCGGCGCTCTCGACGCATTGACCCGTGCGCATCTGCAGGACGCCGTGATGGAAATCCACGCCCGCCTCGGCAATACGATGGTCATGATCACCCATGATGTCGACGAGGCCGTGCTGCTTTCCGACCGCATCGTGATGATGACCAACGGCCCCGCCGCCCGCATCGGCGAAGTGCTCGACGTGCCCATCGCCCGACCGCGCAACCGTATCGAACTCGCCTCCGACCGAACCTACCTCAAATGCCGCGAAGCCGTGCTGAAGTTCCTCTACGAACGTCACCGCTTCGTCGAAGCCGCGGAGTAAACCATGACCGAAAAACTCGTCATCATCGGTAACGGCATGGCGCCTGGGCGCATGCTGGAACACCTCTTCGAACAGGCGCCGGGCCGTTATCAGGTTACGATCTTCAACGCCGAGCCGCGCGTCAATTACGATCGCATCATGCTCTCGCCGGTCCTCTCGGGCGAAAAGACCTACGAGCAGATCGTCATCCATGGCGACGGCTGGTACATCGACCACGGCATCACCCTCTACAAGGGCCACAAGATCGTCTCGATCGACCGCGACAGGAAGACAGTCACGTCGGATCATGGTGTGACCGAGAGCTATGACAAGCTCGTCATCGCCACGGGCTCTGTGCCCTTCATCATTCCCGTTCCCGGCAAGGATCTGCCCGGCGTCATCACCTACCGCGACCTCGATGACGTGCAGGCCATGCTGCTCGCCGCCCAGTCGCGGCAAAAGGCGATCGTCATCGGCGGCGGCTTGCTTGGGCTCGAAGCGGCCGCCGGGCTTGCCCAGCGGGGCATGGATGTCACCGTATTGCACGTCATGCCGACGCTGATGGAGCGCCAGCTTGATCCCGCCGCCGGCTACCTCTTGCAGAAGGCCGTTGAGGAACGCGGCATCAAAGTCATCTGCAAGGCCAATACCAAGCAGATCATCGGCAACGGCAAGGTGGAAGGCGTCGAGCTCGACAACGGCACGATCATTCCGGCTACGCTCGTCGTCATGGCGGTGGGCATTCGCCCGAACGTCAATCTTGCCAAGGGAGCCGGGCTTGCCGTCAATCGTGGCATCGTCGTCGATGCCGGCATGCAGACCTCCGATGGCGACATCTACTCGCTCGGCGAATGCGCCGAAGTCGGCGGCATGGTCTATGGCCTTGTCGCACCGCTCTACGAGATGGCCCGTGTGGCAGCCTCCCATCTTGCGGGCGATACCAAGCCGGGCTTCGTGCATTCCGATACGCCGACCAAGCTCAAGGTTACCGGCATCGAGCTCTATTCTCTGGGTGATTTCACCGACGGTGAGGACCGGCAGGAAATCGTGCTGCGCGATGCAACCGCGGGCGTCTACAAGCGCTTGGTGCTGAAGGACAACCGCATTATCGGCACGGTGCTTTATGGCGAAACCTCCGACGGCGCCTGGTTCAACGATCTCAAGAAAAAGGCGGTCGACATCTCCGAGATGCGCGACACTCTGATCTTCGGCCAGGCCTATCAGGGAGGGTCCCCGCTGGACCCTATGGCGGCCGTTGCAGCCTTGCCGGATGATGCGGAAATCTGCGGCTGCAACGGCGTCTGCAAGGGCAAAATCACTTCAACGATCGCGGCCAAGGGGCTGACATCGCTCGATGATGTGCGCGCCTATACCAAGGCTTCGGCCTCCTGTGGCTCCTGCACCGGCCTCGTCGAGCAGCTCATGTCCTTGACGTTGGGTGATGCCTATAATCCGAAAGCTGTGCAGCCTATGTGCACTTGCACGGAACTCGGCCATGATGATGTGCGCCGCCTGATCAAGGCGAAGAAGCTGAAGACCATACCTGCCATCATGCAGGAGCTGGAATGGAAGACATCCGGCGGCTGCGCCAAATGTCGCCCGGCACTCAACTACTATCTCGTCTGTGACTGGCCGGATGAATATGCCGACGACTATCAGTCGCGCTTCATCAACGAACGCGTCCATGCCAATATCCAGAAGGACGGCACCTATTCCGTCGTGCCACGCATGTGGGGCGGAGTGACCAATTCCGGCGAGCTGCGTGCCATCGCCGATGTGGTCGACAAGTTCGCGATCCCGATGGTCAAAGTGACCGGCGGCCAGCGCATCGACCTGCTCGGCGTCGAGAAGGAAGACCTGCCGGCCGTCTGGGCAGATCTCGGCAAGGCCGGCTTCATTTCCGGCCAGGCCTATGCCAAAGGCCTGCGCACGGTGAAGACCTGCGTCGGTTCCGACTGGTGCCGCTTCGGCACGCAGGATTCCACCGGCCTCGGCATCCGCATCGAGAAATTCATGTGGGGCTCCTGGACACCGGCCAAATTGAAGATGGCAGTGTCCGGATGTCCGCGAAACTGCGCCGAGGCTACCTGCAAGGATATCGGCGTGATCTGCGTGGATTCCGGCTTCGAGATCCATTTCGCCGGGGCTGCAGGTCTCGACATCAAGGGCACGGAAGTGCTCGGCCTGGTGAAGACCGAGGACGAAGCGCTCGAACATATCGTGGCGCTGACCCAGATGTATCGCGAACAGGGCCGCTATCTCGAGCGCATCTACAAATGGGCCAAGCGCATCGGCCTCGATGAGATCCGCCGGCAGATCATGGAGGATCACGACAAGCGCAAGGCCTATTACGAGCGCTTCGTCTTTTCCCAGAAGTTCGCCCAGGTCGACCCCTGGTCGGAGCGCGTCTCCGGCAAGGACAAGCACGAATTCCGGCCGATGGCGACCATCGGCTTCAATCAGGCGGCAGAGTGAGGAGATCAAACATGAACTGGCACCCGATCGGCGAGATCTCCGATATTCCTTTGCGTGGCTCCCGCTGCGTGAAGACCCCGCATATGAATATCGCCGTCTTCCGCACGGGCGAGGACGAGGTCTATGCGATCGAAAACCGCTGCCCGCACAAGGGCGGGCCGCTTTCCGAGGGCATCGTGCATGGAAATGCCGTCACCTGCCCACTACACAACTGGGTGATTTCGCTGGAGACTGGCAAGGCACTCGGCGCCGATGACGGCGCGGTGCGTACCATCCCGCTCAGGAACAAGGGCGGCAGGCTCTATATCGCGCTCGAAAGCCTCGTTATGGCGGCCGAATGATGGGAGCGGAGGTCAGGACCACCTGCCCCTATTGCGGTGTCGGCTGCGGCGTGATCGCCCGGGTGGACGAGGCCGGCACCGTGACCGTGAAGGGCGACCCGGAGCACCCGGCCAATTTCGGGCGGCTCTGTTCCAAAGGTTCGGCGCTTGCCGAAACCATCGATCTCGACGGTCGGCTGCTCCATCCCGAAATCGATGGCAGACAGGCAGGCTGGGATGAAGCTCTCGCTCTCGTCGCCAACAGATTTTCCGAGACCATCGCCCAACATGGCCCTGATGCCGTCGCCTTTTATGTCTCGGGTCAGCTTCTGACCGAGGATTATTATGTCGCCAACAAGCTGATGAAGGGCTTCATCGGCTCCGCCAATATCGACACCAATTCCCGCCTCTGCATGTCTTCCTCGGTCGCCGGCCATCGCCGCGCTTTCGGCTCGGATACGGTTCCCGGTCTCTACGAGGATCTGGAACTTGCCGATCTCGTCATACTGACCGGGTCCAACCTCGCCTGGTGCCATCCTGTCATCTACCAGCGGCTGGCTGCCGCCAAAGCGGCCCGGCCGGGCCTGAAGATCGTCGTCATCGATCCGCGCCGGACGATGACCTGCGATATTGCCGATCTGCATCTTGCCATCCGTCCCGACGGCGACGTGGCGCTCTTCATGGGGCTTTTGGCCCACCTCGCGGCAAGCCCTGCTATCGACCAGAACTATATCGGCGCCCATACGGAAGGTTTTGGTGCGACTTTCGCCGCTGCCGCTGCGCTATCGGTAGACGACCTGCTTGAGCGCACCGGCCTGCCGGCCATGCAGGTGAGGGAATTCTTTCGCCTGTTCGTGACGACCGAGAAGGTCGTCACCTGCTACAGCCAGGGCGTCAACCAGTCCACGTCGGGCACTGACAAGGTCAACGCGATCATCAATTGCCACCTGGCAACCGGCCGCATCGGCCGCCCCGGCATGGGGCCGTTTTCGCTGACGGGACAGCCGAATGCCATGGGCGGGCGCGAGGTCGGCGGACTCGCGAATATGCTGGCAGCCCATATGGCGATCGAAAGCGCTGACGATCGCGACCGGGTGCAGCGCTTCTGGAATGCGCCTGAGGTTGCCGCCAAGCCCGGCCTGAAGGCAGTCGATCTGTTCCGCGCCGTCGAAGAAGGCCGCATCAAGGCATTGTGGATCATGGCGACCAATCCCGTCGTTTCCCTGCCGGATGCACGTCGTGTCGAGGCTGCGATTGCTGCCTGCCCCTTCGTGGTCGTTTCCGACATGTTGTGCGAGACCGATACGACGCGGCACGCGCATGTGCTGCTGCCCTCCCTCGGCTGGGGCGAGAAGGACGGAACGGTCACCAATTCGGAACGCCGCATATCGAGGCAACGCCCCTTTCTCGCTCTGCCGGGAGAGGCGCGCGCCGACTGGTGGCAGATGGCAGAAGTCGGCCGCCGGATGGGCTTTGCCGCATTTGACTACACGTCTCCGGCCGATATTTTCGCCGAGCACGCGGCACTCTCCGCCTTCGAGAATGACGGCAGCCGCGACTTCGATATCGGCGCCTACGCCGAGACGGCAGCGCCAGCCTATGACGCGCTGAAACCATTCCAGTGGCCGCAGCCTTTTGGAAAAGAGAAAAAGGAAACCCGGTTCTTCGCCGAGGGCGGTTTCTTCCATCCCGATCGCAAGGCGCGTTTCGTCGCTATCGAAGCGCCGGCAACCGACAGAACAGATTCAACCTATCCCTTCACGCTGAATACGGGCCGCATCCGCGACCAGTGGCACACCATGACACGGACGGGAAAGAGCGCGCGACTATCATCCCATATCGCCGAGCCTTTTGCGGAAATCCATCCGCGCGACGCGATGGAACTTGGCGTGGCCGACGCCGCCCTCGTGCAGATCGAAAGCAGCTATGGCAAGGCGATCATCCGCGCGCTGGTGACCGACCGGCAGGCGCGCGGCAGCGTTTTCGTGCCGATGCACTGGAGCGACCAGAATTCGGCTGAGGCGCGGATCGGCGCCGTCGTCAAACCCACAACGGACCCCGTTTCGGGTCAGCCTGCCTCGAAGAATGTCGCCGTTGCCGTCAGCCGCTATCGCGCTTCCACTTATGGCTTCGCCGTCAGCATGGCAAAGCCTGATGTGGCGGAAGCGGACTATTGGGCACTCGCCAAGGCCGATGGCGGATGGCGGCTGGAGCTTGCGTTCCATGACGGTATCGAAGACTGGACGGCCTGGTGCCGAAAAAGCTTCGGCATTGCCGACCATATCGAGCCCTTGGGTTATGCCGACCAACAATCCGGCGACCGGCGGATTGCCTTCTTCGACGGAGAGAGGCTGCTTGCCGCGCTCTTTCTTGCAAGAGAGCCGGTTGCCGTCGCGCGCAACTGGGCGGTATCGCAGCTGACTGCCGATCACAGCGATCTGCGTCGCCGCTTTGCCATCATCGCCGGCCGGCCGGGCGCCGACAGGCCCGATCCGGGTGCGACGGTCTGTTCCTGCTTCAGCGTCGGCGTCAACCAGATCGTCGCCGCTGTCCAGTCCGGCTGCCGCAGCGTCGAAGCGATCGGTAACGAACTCAAGGCAGGCACCAATTGCGGTTCTTGCCGCGCCGAAATCAGGGGGATCATCAATGCCTGTGTTGCAGACGCTGCCGAATGATGTTGCCGACCGGGCGCCCGCCCGCATGGCGCCGCTTGCCAAGCTGCCGGTCTTCTGGTCGCTTGCCGGACAACGGGTGATCATCGCTGGCGGCTCGGATGCCTGTGCCTGGAAGGCGGAACTGCTGGCTGCCTGCGGTGCGAAGGTCGAGATCCATGCGGAGCACCTCGGCGAAGCCTGCGCCACCCTCATTGAGCGCGGCGCGCCACATCCTGAAGGCGCGCTCATCCACCGTCCAATGGCGTGGCGCGAAAATATTTTTGCAGGTGCGGCCCTTGCCATAGCGGACTGCGAGGATGAGGCCGAGGCTCGAACGTTTTTCGAAGCGGCGCGGCGAGCCGGCGTTCCCGTCAACATCATCGACAAGCCGGCTTTCTGCCAGTTCCAGTTCGGCTCCATCGTCAACCGCTCGCCTGTCGTGGTGTCGATCTCGACGGATGGAGCGGCACCGATCCTCGCCCAGGCCATTCGCCGCCGCATCGAAACGCTGCTGCCGACATCCCTGAAATCCTGGGCGGTCCTTGCCCAGTCACTGCGCGAGGAGATTGCTCTTCGTCTTAAACACGGCGCAGAGCGCCGCGCCTTCTGGGAGCGTTTTGTCGATCGCGCTTTCGGAGCCGAACCGACGGAAGCAAGCGCCCGCGACATGCTTGCTGATATGGAAAGGCCCGCTCAGACACGCCCCGTCGGGCGGGTGACGCTTGTCGGCGCCGGTCCGGGCGATGCGGAATATCTGACGCTAAAGGCCGTGCGGGCATTGCAGGCCGCCGATGTCATCCTGTTCGATGATCTGGTGTCGGACGAGGTTCTGGAACTGGCGCGGCGCGAGGCAAAACGCCTGCTCGTCGGCAAACGTGGCGGGCGCACGAGCTGCCGCCAGGAAGATATCAACGAGATGATGCTGACTTTCGCCAAGGCCGGCAAAAACGTTGCCCGGCTGAAATCCGGCGACCCGATGATCTTCGGCCGCGCCGGAGAGGAGATTGCCTATCTGAGGCAGAACAATATTCCGGTCGAGGTCATCCCCGGCATCACGGCGGCCAGCGCCATGGCCTCGCGGCTCGGCGTGTCCCTGACGCATCGTGATCATGCGCAGAGCGTTCAATTCGTCACCGGACATTCGCGCTATGGCATCCTGCCTGACACGATCGACTGGCAGGCGATCGCAAACTCAAGAAAAACGACGATCTTCTACATGGGCGGACGCACCGCCGGAGCGATCCAGAACAGGTTGATCAAGGCTGGCCTCGATGCAAAAACACCCGTCGTGATCGTCAGTTCGGTTGCCAATGCCGACGAGCGGCGCTGGACCGGCAGGCTCGATCATCTTTCTTCGGCCATGGCCGGAATCGGCCTCGACCGGCCCGTACTCATCGGCGTCGGGGAGGTTTTTGCCGCCTGCGGTCTGACGGTCGAAACCGGTCTCCCCGTTGCGGCCCAGGCTTGACGACCGGCCGGGTCGGAGAACTCGCTGCAAATCGGGTCTCAAGTCGGATGTATACACGTAACTGGAGCTCGGCTTGCTGCGGCTTCAATTTCCACGCGGACCACACTCTCCCCGACTCCAAGGGTCGAGACGGGAGCCCAAAGCTTTGCCACAAGGGCTGCGACAGAAAATGGCGATGAAGGGTGACCGGGTCACGCCGAAAACCCCAAACACGTCATATCACCGTGCTTGTGATCCCTGTCGGCGGCGGGATAAGACAACCGCAAATGTAGTCGTTACCGCGATTGCCGCCAAAATCGCTCCCCATTGGTCGTAGGTTATTTCGTCAAAGCCCTCGTTGTTCGCAAGCACGAAACTGGCACAGGTCAATACGCCAGCAGCAAGCCCGACATAGGCCACTGCAAATCCGGACAACACCCTGGTCGAGAACAATATCAACGGAAGATACAGTACGCCCACGACCGGGTCGTACGGTCCCAAGATGTCCAGTAAGAAGACAGCCGAAAGGCCTAGGGGTATTATGATGAGCATAGTGATGCTCGGGGGGTGTTCGCTTTTCATCTCAACGTCTCCAGTGAACTCTCGCGGCGGGTTCCGTAGCGCCACCGCAGCAGCGTCGCTGTGCAACACTGTTGGTAGCTCGGAACATTCGGGAGCTATGTGCGGACTACGTGCAATGTCCCCTAGGCTGCATTAGCCGGCTCGCCCTGGCTTCTGAAATGAGCGATACCTGTAACGGCTTCCGTCACCGGCATTGTTATTCCTTGCCGCTCCGCCATTTCGATGACGGCATCGCAAATCGAGGCAAGCTCAAGCCGATTTCCTTTCTCCAAATCCTGGAGCATCGAAGTCTTTACATCTCCGAGCATTCGACCGGATTCAATGATCGCATCGGGATCGACCTCAAGTTTGCCACCATAGGCCTCGATGACAGGAATGACCTCCCGAAGCATCTGTCGGCTGACGTCAGAGAGATAGTGATTGCCGAAATTCTCACGAAGCGTCGCACCCGTTATTGCGGTCACCGGATTGGAGATAAGGTTGCGTACGACCTTCGTCCAAACGGCATCGCGAATGCGCGTGGCGACACGGACGTCAATTCCTGCGGTATTTAGAATAGCTGCCAATTCGCCGACACGTGCAGACAGTCGGTCATCAAGCTCCCCGATCGTCATCTGCAACGGATTGAAGGTTTGCGCGGTCCCCCAACCCAAACGCTCGGCCGTTATGACAGTGGTCGTGCCTATGATTTGCCGCGATGGCATCAATTTCTTCAGGTTGCCCTTTGGGTCGACAGACCGAACAACTGGACCGTCCCACAGCCCACCTTCGCCGTCGAAGTACCACCACGGGATACCATTGACGACCGGGATGATCGTCGTTTCACTGGTAATGAGCGGCTGCAAGGACGCGGCCAATTCCGGCAGGTCGTAAGATTTTGCGCACAGGAATAAGATATGTTGCGGGCCAAAGTCTGCCGCCCGGCCAACCTCCACTTGTGAGCGGTGATCCCCTTCCTTGTCCAGCAGCCGTATCCCGTTCTCCCTTATCGAGGCCAGGCTTCCGCCTCGAGCGATCAACCTTACGCGGAAACCGACGATCGAAAATCTTGCGGCAATCGTGATGCCGATAGCGCCCGCGCCTGCTACACAAATTGATGGAACCTGATCGTTCTCTTCGAGAAGTTGCGACATATAGTGTCTCCTGCTGAACTTCGGTGACGCCGCGAGAATGACAGCGTCAACCTTTAGGCATGATTTTTCGCGGGTTAGCCGGAATTTGGCGACTTCCTGGACGCTGATGGTGAGATGTTAGGCCGCGAACAGTGCCGAATGGATGTTACCGCCGGCTCCGTGGCTAAGAGTTGAACATGCAAACTCCTACCGACGGATTCGACAGCTATCTGATCCGCGTTAGTAGCAGTCGGGAGAGGTGACAACGGTTCCGACAACGTTGCGTGTCGGCCGCGATCCAGATGCTTTGTTCCGATCGATTCCGATACGAAGAAGTTATGACTTCGCTGTCGTCTACGCATCTATACGGAGGTCTAGCCAGCGCCTACAATTGGTGTATAGCCAAAACCGCGAGCTAGCCCTACCAGCTCCTTCGGATCCTCCCAACGAGGAGATAACGGGTCGTTTCGTCCACTCATTCGGCTGCCCATCTGCCAAACCGAGCGGAAAATTGGCAACCAGCAGGTTACCAGCTTTCGACGTTGGCGCCTGCCCATCGACACACATCTGCACCGGATAGTGCGAGGACAGCTCCAGCGCGTTTTTGAATACAGCGTCGGTCGACCTACCTCTTTGTCCCGGCATCGCTACACCTCGGTATAGATGCATGCGGTCATTGATCAGGGGTATTCTAACAACTGCGTAACGGCCTAAGGAAATGCCTCTGTCAGAAGCAGCAATGCGATTGGTTTGCCTCATACGCAACCAGTCAAGACCCGGCTCTTTCGCCGCGTCGGCCTTGGAGGCGGAAACCGTGGAAATTCCGCAGGGCTTCTTAGAAAAGCGGCCGACCTGGCCGCTGTCCGGATGCTGACGACCAAATCGTTACCGCAATTCAATGGAACTGCACCAATCATGCCCCAAGACCCGGATAAAAGAGCAGGCACGCCAAGATGTTTCATTCTGGAGACAGGCATCGTGTGTTTTATCGCTTTCGCCTGTTGCCTCGCGGTATGGGCCTCGCTCGAGCTTAGCGTTGCCTCAAGCGAGACGGATGAAAGCCCCCGCGCTACGTCTTCGGTGCCAGTAAAGGTCGCCAGGCCAGTTCCCGTGTATCTTTACAGTCTTGGTTCGGTGCACGGATTGAGCGCAGTCACCGTCAGAACGCGAATAGAGGTTCGAACCGCGGGTGTCGCTGGTAGCTAATTTCCCCCAAACTCCCCCGTTTTCGCGACGATGGCTCTCGGTGGAGTCGTCCTCAGCATTTGCTGGACGGCAACCTGCTGACAGGCGCGATGATTTTCCTGGGCGTCGACGGCAGCATCCCTGATGGCCCTTCACCGCTTCGCTCAGGTGCATTCGTCATCTGTGCGCCACGATCTAACCAGTGACATTAGGTAGTATTTCGCTCAAACATTTTGCATCATTCTCCGATTCCCTTTTAGGCGACACGAGATCTCACATGCCCTCGAGACTGAATCGCAAATTGCAGATGCCCCGCCGCGACGACCTCGGCCTTCTGACGATCGCCAACGGCTCCGGCCTCTCCATATCGGCGCTGCCGAACGGCACGCTCTTCTCCATCGATTATGTCGACAGCCTCGGATCGGTGCAGATCAACCAGATCCAGGGATCGCCGCTGTCCGGCAGCGTCGGACGCCTCTATCTGCGGATCGGCGGCAAGAAGCCTGCCGTTGCAGAGATCGTCGGACCTCGGGCGCAGGGTCGTTTTGGCCATAGTGAGGCAGGCTTCTCCTGGAGTGGCGAAGTCGAAGACATCCACTATCAGGTGAGCCTCGTGCTTGCCCCTTCCGAAACGACATGGTTCTGGCATGTGGCGCTTGCACATTCCGGCGCGGAAAAGCTGCCGGCCGATCTCGTGCTGGTTCAGGATATCGGCCTCGGCGATCGCGGTTTCCTGATGAACAGCGAAGCCTATGCCTCGCAATATGTCGATCACCACATTGCCGAGCATCCGGCCTTCGGACCAGTGGTGATGAACCGGCAGAACCTCAAGCAGGGCGGCGGGCGCAATCCTTGGCTCGCGCAGGGCTGCCTGGAAGGTGTTGCAGCTTACGCTACCGATGCGATCCAGCTGGTCAAATCGACCGCCGGCAAGGACGATCTTCTCGTCGGTCCCTTCGGCACGGATCTGCCAAGCCAGCGCCGGCAACATGAAATGGCCTGCCCGGCCCTTCAGTCGAAGTCGCTTGCCGTTTCGGCCGAAGGCGTCACTGCGAGCTTCTTCGGCTTGTTCCTCAACGATCATCAGGCAGCCTCCGACAATGCCGATCTTTCCCGCCTCGATCATCTGAAAGCCGTCGAAAAGACGGTGGCTGGTCCGGCCGAGCAAGTACCGCCGCGCAGCATCGTGCAGGATGCCGGGCTGCTGACGGTGGAGACGCTGGACGACAAGGCGCTTACCCGCCTCTATCCCGATCGTATGCTCGAAGAGCGCGCAGACGGAAAGCTGCTGTCCTTCTTCGTGCCTGAGGGCGCCCTCAATCGCCATGTGGTTCTGCGGGAGAAGGAACTGCAGGTCGCGCGCCGTCACGGCGCGATCGTACGCAGCGGCCAGAACATGTTGCTCGACGACGTGACGCTGGCATCGACCTGCTGGATGCAGGGCATATTTGCCGCGCAGCTGACGATCGGCAATACGTCCTTCCACAAACTGTTTTCGGTCTCCCGCGATCCCTACAATCTGACGCGGGCCAGCGGGCTGCGCATCCTGGCTGATATCGGTCAGGGCTGGCAGCTTCTCGGCGTGCCTTCAGCCTTCGACATGGGCCTCAGCGATTGCCGCTGGATCTATCGCCTTGGCGACCGCACCATCACCGTCACGGCGACAGCGTCAGGCGAAGATCCCGCCATGCAATGGGCCGTCTCTGTCGAGGGTAAGCCCTGCCGCTTCCTGGTCTTCGGCCATCTCGTTCTCGGCGAGCGGGAATATGACACAAGCGGTTATGCCGAATTCGACGCAGAAGCCAAACGCATCCGCTTCCGCCCAGACCCGCATTGGCTCTGGGGCGAGCGTTTTCCCGATGCCAGCTACTGGCTGGTGAGCTCCACGCCTGGCGCCGTCGAGGCGGTTGGCGGCGACGAGTTTCTTTATGAAGACGGCGTGGCCCGCAACGGCGCCTACATTGCCCTGCGCTCCCACGAGACACAATCGCTCGCCTTCGCCGTCGTCGGCTCGATGACGGACATGGCAGAGGCCGAGCGTCTGGCCGATCGCTACGCAGGTGGTATCACGCAGGAGGCGATGCTCGATCCAGCTTCGCGTTTCTGGCAGCACGCCATTCGCGGCCTGACACTCGACAAGCCCAAAGCCGATGCGGTGGCGCATGCCGCGATCCTGCCCTGGCTCGCACATGATGCAATCGTGCATCTCAGCGTCCCGCACGGGCTGGAGCAATATACGGGCGCTGCCTGGGGCGCGCGCGATGCCTGCCAGGGGCCGGTGGAATTCCTGCTCGCCTACGAGCATGACCGCGAAGCCAAGGAAGTGGTCAAGACTGTCTTCAGCGAGCAGTACCTGGAAAAGGGCGATTGGCCGCAATGGTTCATGCTGGAACCCTATGCCAACATCCGCTCCGGCGACAGCCACGGTGATATCGTCGTCTGGCCGCTGAAGGCGCTCTGCGACTATATCGAGGCAACTGGCGATCTCGCCGTCCTCGATGAAAAGGTGGTCTGGCGCGACGACAAGACCATGGGCAGGGCACCGGCCGATACGATCACCGTCCATGTCGACAAGCTTCTCGCTACCGTGCGCGAGCGCTTCATTCCCGGCACGCATCTGATCCGCTACGGCGAAGGCGACTGGAACGATTCCCTGCAGCCGGCCGATCCGCATCTGCGCGACTGGATGGTGAGCAGCTGGACCGTTTCCCTGCTCTATGAACAGATCGTGCGCTATTCCGCCATCCTGCGTCGCATCGGCCAGGCCGCTGACGCCACGGAACTGCGCAAGATCGCCACCGCCATGCGGCGCGACTTCAACAAACACCTGATCCGCGATGGCGTGGTCGCCGGTTACGGCATCTTCGATCCCACCCATGACGGCGTCGAGCTGCTGCTGCATCCCGATGACCAGCGTACCGGGCTGCACTATTCGTTGATTTCGATGACGCAGGCCATGCTCGGCAAGCTTTTCACGCCAGAACAGCGGCAACAGCACATGAAACTGATCGAAAAGCACCTGCTCTTCCCCGACGGCGTGCGCCTGATGGAGAAGCCTGCGACCTATGCCGGCGGTCCGGAGACGTTGTTCCGGCGTGCGGAATCCTCCTCCTTCTTCGGCCGCGAGATTGGCCTCATGTATGTGCATGCGCATCTGCGCTACTGCGAGACCCTGGCAATTGCTGAGGATGCAAAGGCGCTCTGGAAGACGATCGGTCTCGTCAATCCGATCGCCGTGACCGACGCCTTGCCACACGCCTCACTGCGCCAGCGCAACACCTATTTCAGCAGCAGCGATGCCGCCTTCCCTGACCGCTATCAGGCGATGAGCGACTGGGACCAGGTCAGGAAGGGCGAGATCGACGTCGACGGCGGCTGGCGCATCTATTCCAGCGGCCCCGGTCTCTATGCCCGCAGTTTTATCGAAAACATCCTCGGCTTCAAACGCCGCTTCGGCCGCCGCAAGCGCGAACCGCTGTTGCCATCTTCCGCCTCGATCACGATCAAGACGGATCATGCACCCTGGCGCCGGTTGAAAGCTCCATCGAAGACACCGAAGCGCTAGCATCGGATCGACATCGCCCTATCTGTCATGAACGGCAGGCTCTCTTAGGCCCGCCGTCTTTTTGTGCGACTGCACCAAGACGAAATTCTACGGATCATATCAATTGATCTTCCTGCAACGGCGTCGAAGCGTTGAAAGTTCGGGAAGAGGCCACCGGGTTCCCGTTATATAATTTATATATCTCAACAGGTTATGCGCATTCTGTTTGTTTATCGATAAAAACACTTGTTCGACGCAAAATAGATGATAACGTTTCAATTAAATTGAATGCCAGAGGGCAGTAGTCAACGTTTGGGAGGACGTGACATGACCAGCAGCAGTAGATTTATGCCCGAAATCCGTCGTCGCACTCTGCTTGCAGGGGTGGGAAGCACCGCCTTGCTAGCCGTAACAGGTGCGACACAGGCGCAGGATGCGGTGAGCGGCGAACTCGTCATTTTGAACTGGCTCGGCGGCTCCGAGCTCGACATGATGCATTCGATCCAGAAGGCCTTTCTGGCGAAATATTCCAATGTGACGATCCGCGAAGTCGTGGTCACCGGCCAGGGCGACATGCGCGGCGGTATCCGCACCGCGCTGATGGGCGGAGAAGTCGTCGATGTGCTGATCAACACCTGGCCGGCCTTCCGCAAGGAGCTCGCCGATGCCGGCATGCTGCGGCCGGTCGATGACCAGTGGAAGACCTTCGGCTGGGACAAGCTGATCAGCCAGTCCTGGAAGGATCTCGGCGCCATCGATGGCAAGACCTACGGCCTGACCTACACATTCGGTGACCGTTCCGGCATCTGGTACAAGAAGGAACATCTCGCCAAGGCCGGCATTACCGAGCCGCCGAAGACCTGGGATGAATTTGTCGCGTCCTTTTCGAAGCTGACCCAAGCCGGCTATGCGGCCCCGGTTGCCATTCCCGGAAAATATTGGGCGCATGCCGAATGGTTCGAAACACTGTTGCTGAGGACCGCAGGCGTCGAAACGGCGACGAAGCTCGCCGCCCATGAGATCCCCTGGACCGATCCCGCCGTGAAGACGGCGCTGACCAAATACGCCCAGATGCTGACATCCGGCTGCTGCGGCGCGCCGAACACAATGCTTGCCAATGACTGGGACGGCGAAGCCGACCAGATTTTCCAGGCCAATGCCAAGAACTATCTGCTGATCGGCATGTGGATGAACAACCGCGCCAAGAACGACTACAAACTCACCGAAGGCAAGGATTATGGCCTCTTCCAGTTCCCGTCTCTCGGCATGGGTCATGACGATACATCGAGCGTCGATGCCAAGGAATTACTGGTGACGACGAACGGCCCCAATCCGAAGGCGGCCGACGCCTTTCTCGATTTCTGGACGAGCGCGGATGCCGCCAATATTCTCGCCAAGGCGGGTTATGCCTCGCCGAGCAGCAATGTCGATGCCTCTCTGTACGGCGAAGCGCAGAAGGTGGCGACGCAAGCCGTCGCGAGCTCGAAACTGCAATTCGTACTCGGCGACCTTTTGCCCGGCGATCTCGTCGACGAATATCGCGTGCAGCTGCAGAAATTCCTGCAAGATCCGTCCGATGCCAATATCGATACGGTTCTTGCGGCTATCGAGACCAAGGCCAAGGGTTCCTATTGATGGCTAGCACCTCCGCTTCCCCGGTGCGGGAAGCGGCGGGCGTGATGCAGGGTTCTCCGCTGGCGGCTGGCATCAAAGGCCGTCGGCGTCTGCTCAGGGACACGCCCGCCGCACTGATCCTGATTGCGCCAGTTCTCGTGTTGTTTGCGATCACCGTGATCTACCCGCTGGTGGAGACGATCCGGCTAAGCTTCTGGGATATCCAGGGGCTGAGAAAACCAGCCTTCATCGGCTTGGGCAATTATGCACGGCTGTTTGCCGACACGGCTTTCCGCAACACGCTGCTGACGACCCTGATCTTCACCATCGGCACGACAGTGATTTCGGTGGCGATCGGCTGGGTACTGGCGATGCTGTGCGCCTTCGCGCCGCAGCAGACCCTGCCCTTCCGCGTGATGATCTTCGCGGCCTTCGGCATTTCGGAAGCGGTTTCCGGCTATATGTGGATCGGCATTTACAGGGCGGATGCCGGCGGCCTGCTCAATTCGCTGATCCAGCTCCTGGGTTTTCCGGGCTTTGCGCATGCCTGGTTAGGGGATGCCAACACGGCCCTCTGGGCGCTGATCGTCGCGGCTTCCTGGAGCGGCGTCGGTCTGCCCCTCATGCTGATCTTTGCGGCCATCCAGGCGGTCCCGAAATCTGTGCTCGAAGCAGCCTATATGGATGGCGCCAAGCCGGTCTCGACCATGCGGCATATCATGATGCCGCTGTCGATGCCGGGCGTGCGCGTCGCCGTCTTCATCAATCTGCTCACGGCACTACGCGCCTTCGACATCATCTATATCCTGACCGGTGGCGGCCCCGTGCGCTCGACGGAAACCGTCGGCTACTTCATGTACCGGGAATCCATGACCCAGTTCAAACTGGGCTATGGTGCGGCCGCGACCGTCATCCTGCTGCTGGCGGTCCTTATCATTTCCATCCCCGCCATCATCCAGCGAACGGCAGGTGCGAAATGATCGGCAAGGCTCCTCGTTGGATTATCGTCGTCGTCGGAATCGTCGCCTTCATCTGGGTGATCCCGATCATGGGTATTGTCGTCACTTCGTTCCGCCCGCCCGAGGGTGTCTCGCTGGGTTGGTGGCGCTTCGATCATTTCGATCTCACGCTCGATGCCTGGCGCCGCGTCTGGGACAAATATCCGCTCGCAGACTCCATGTGGGTGACGATGAAGACGGCTGGCATCGCGACGGCGCTCACCATGCTTCTGACACCGGCGGCAGCCTATGCCTTCCACTTCCTGACATTCCCGTTCCGCCGGGTGCTGCTGATCGTCATCATCAATGCATTCGTGTTGCCGCAGCAGGTCGTCATCATCCCGCTCTTCACGCTCTGGCGCGACATGGGGCTGATCGACAACATCCTGTCGGTGCTGATCCCCTATGTGGGGCTCTCCTTCGCCTGGTCGATCTTCCTCGTTAAAAACTTCTTCGAGGATTTCCCACGCGAACTGGTAGAGGCCGCCAAGATCGACGGCTGCGGGCCGCTGGCGACCTTCCGCCATGTGGTGCTGCCGAACAGCCTTTCGCCGATCTTTGCAGTCGGCATCCTGCAGTTCCTCTGGACATGGAATGCCTTGCTGCTGCCCATGCTCTTCCTGCGCAGCGATGTGCCCCTTCCCGTGCTGCTTGCCCGCATTTCCGGCAGCTACGAGATCAACTGGGACCTGAGATCGGTGGCGGCCATCATCACCACCCTCGTTCCCCTGCTCGTCTTCCTTGTCTTCCAACGTCAGTTCGCCGCCGGATCGCAGACACGCACCGGCGCAAAGGAATAGAACCATGCCCAAAACTACGAACAAGCCGCTGCGCTACCGCCAGATCCATCTCGATTTCCATACGTCGGAACATATTCCCGGCATCGGCGCCGATTTCGATCCGGATGCCTTCGTCTCGACGCTGAAGGCAGCACATGTCGATTCCATCACCATCTTCGCCAAGTGCCATCATGGCTGGTCCTATTACCCTACCAAGGTCGGCAAGCCGCATCCGAAGCTTGCCCGCCCGGATCTGCTCGGCGATATGGTGAAGGCGCTGGCCGCCGCCGATATCGAAAGCCCGATCTATATTTCCGTGCAGTGGGACGAGCTGACGGCGCGCGAACATCCCGAATGGCGGGCCATGAGCGCCTCGAACCGCTATCATCACGACCGGCCGGCAGACCCTTCAGCCGGCAAGCAACTGAGCCCTGCCTGGCATACACTTTGCCTCAATCATGCGGGCCTGCGGCACTACATCCTCGAACAGGCGCGCGAAGTCGCCCAGAACTATCCGACACAGGGGCTTTTCTTCGATATCATCCTGACACCGGATTGCGTCTGCCCTGATTGTATCGAGCGCATGCAATGCGAGGGCCTTGACCCGGAAGATCCGGCCGATCGCCTGAAGAATGACGAGGCGGTCAACGAGCAGTTCCGTCGCGAGACCAGCGAGGCATTGTTCGCAGAGTTTCCGGGCCTGCGCGTTTTCTACAATTGCGGCCATATCCATAAGCAGGGGCCAGAACGCTTTTCGACCTATTCGCATCTCGAGCTCGAAAGCCTGCCGACTGGTGGCTGGGGCTATGACCACTTCCCGTCGAGCGCACGTTATGCCGCCACACTCGGCATGGACTTTCTCGCCCATACCGGCAAGTTCCACACATCCTGGGGCGAATTTGGCGGCTTCAAACATCCGGACGCACTGGAATATGAATGCGCCCAGATGATCGCGCTCGGCTCCAAATGCCTGGTCGGCGACCAGCTTCATCCGAACGGAGCTATCAACCCCGACACTTATGCGTCGATCGCACCGGCCTATCATCGCGTCGAGAAGCTCGAACCCTTCCTGGAAGGCGCAAAGCAGATCTCCGAGATCGCCATCCTCTCTGCCGAACATATGAACCCCAAGGGGGCACGCAACCATCCAAGCGATGATGGTGCGGCCCAGGTGCTGCAGGAGCTGAAACGCCCCTTCGATGTCCTCGATATATCCGGCCGCTTCGAACAATACCGCCTGCTGATCCTGCCGGACGAGATCCCCGTCGATGCGCCACTCGCCGCACGTCTGAAATCCTATTTGGCCGGCGGTGGCAAAATCATCGCTTCCTGGCATTCGGGGCTCGATGAGAGCGGTAAATTCGCGATCGACTTCGGCATTGAAAGAGGTGTAGCACCCGTCGCTTTCAAGCCGAGCTATGTAAGGGCCGGCAAAGACCTCGACGCCTCCATGCCGGAAACGGCTTTCGTTTTCTACGATGACGCTGAAACCGTCCGCTCAGCCGGTGCGACTGTCCTGGCGGGTATTTTCCCATCCTACTTCAATCGCTCGTACAAACATTTCTGCTCGCACCAGCATGCGCCGGACGACACAAATGCCGAGATGGTCGGTGCTGCCGTGACCGAGCATAAGGGGGCGGCCTATATTGCCTACCCCATCTTCCGACTCTACCGGGCGATGGGTCAACCGCTCTACAAATATGTCGTTCGCGGCCTTCTCGACCGGCTCGTTCCCAATCCGGCGATGGTCACCGACCTGCCCTCCTCCGGGCGGGCGACATTGACGCGTCAGATCGAGCACGATCGCCATATCCTGCATCTCCTCTACGGTCCGCCACAGATCCGCGGCAAGGACGTGCGCGGCGACGACGGCTCGACGCGGGTGATGGAAATGATCGAGGACATTCCGGCGATCGGCCCTGTCAATGCCACAGTGCGCCTGCCGGCAAAACCGAAGCGTGTCTTCGATGCGATGACCGGCGAGGATCTCGCGTGGAATGCCAGCGACGACGGCGCCATCAACATTACCGTGCCACGCCTGCACATCCACAGCGCAGTAGTGTTCGAAGGCGCCTGATGCAGGTTGAGGTAAGGGGACCGTCGGACTTTGCTCTTGCCGCCCGCAATACTGGTGGGCGGCGGGGCGCTGGGCTATACGACGGAAAGGCGCCTGACCAGGCGCCATTTCCCATGAATGAGTGCAGGAGCCCGCTCGAAATGCGACAGACGGACCAGACGGCCGCAAGGAGGCGCGGAGCCACGATCATCGACGTTGCCAGGGTGGCAAACGTCGCAGTCGGCACCGTGTCCCGCTATCTCAACGGCCAGACGATCCGCCGGTCCAACCGCGAGCAAATCGAGCAGGCGATCCAGGATCTCGGCTATCGGCGCAATGCCGCCGCCGCTTCGATCCGCACCGATCTGACGCATATGATCGGCTTCCTGGTGCCGACCTTCGACGAATTCCACGCGCGCATGCTGGAGCATCTTGCCCATTCGGTGCGCCGAACCGGCCGGGCGCTCCTAACCTATTGCCATGGCGGCGATCCGCGCGTCGTCGCCGAAGCCCTAGATTTCTTCGCCGCGCAGCGTGTCGATGCGCTGGTCATGGATGGCACAGCGGAGGTCTATGACCGCGTCGACGACCTGATCCATCACGATATTCCGATCATCTTCTACAACAACGACGTCCGCGGGCTGGCGGCCGACCGGGTCATGGTGGAGAACCACCGCGCAAGCTATCGCATCGTCAGCCACCTCATCGATCTCGGTCACCGCCGCATCGGCATTTTGACAGGCGATCCACGCAATTCTTCGGGTATCGAGCGGCTGGCGGGCTATGAGCAAGCGCTGCGCGACCGGGGCATCACAATCGAGCCGACGCTCGCGGCGCGTGGAAACTGGCGCATGGATGGCGGTTATGAGGCGACCAAGCGATTGATGTCGCTCGAAAATCCGCCGACCGCAATCTTTTCCGCCAACTACGGCATGGCAGTCGGAGGGCTGAGCTGGCTGAAGGAGAACGGCCGCCATGTGCCCGAGGATATTTCGCTCGCCAGCTTCGACGACGTGGCGATCTTCCGGCTTTATGAAGCCGGCATCACTGCCGTCGCCCAGCCGGTCGCAAACATTGCCGAAACCATCACCGACATTCTCGTGGAACGGCTGACGGAACCATCAGGAGGGGCGACACGCAGCGTTGTCCTTGAATGCGACATCATCCTGCGAGGCTCGACGCGACGGATCACCTGACGCGTTCTGCCCGCCAAGCGGTTAAAGGGAGGAAGCTTTGGCCAGCGTAGAATTGCACGATATCGACAAGTCCTATGGCAGCTTTCAGGCGATCGAAGGCCTGAACCTGAGTGTCGAGGATGGTTCCTTCACGGTTTTCGTCGGTCCCTCCGGCTGCGGAAAATCGACGCTGCTGCGTATGATCGCCGGCCTTGAGAAGATCACCGCCGGGGACCTCACGATCGACGGGCGGCGCATGAACGAGGCCGATCCGATCGAACGCGGTGTCGCCATGGTCTTCCAGAACTACGCGCTTTATCCGCATATGACGGTGGAGCAGAATATCGGTTTCTCGCTGCGCATGGCCGGCATGGGCAAGGCCGATATCGACAGGAGCGTTGCCGCCGCCGCTGCAACCTTGCAGATCGAGCCGCTGCTCAAGCGCAAACCTGCACAGCTCTCCGGAGGCCAGCGTCAGCGCGTCGCGATCGGCCGGGCGATCGTGCGCAACCCGGCCGTCTTCCTGTTCGACGAACCCTTGTCGAACCTCGATGCGGAACTCCGCGTCTCCATGCGCGTCGAGATCGCGAAACTGCACCGGCGCATCGGCGCGACGATGATCTATGTCACGCATGACCAGACGGAAGCGATGACACTTGCCGATAAGATCGTCGTCATGCGCGCCGGCAAGATAGAGCAGGCCGGCACGCCGGACACGCTCTACGCCGATCCCGACAATTTCTTCGTCGCCGGCTTCATCGGCTCGCCGCGGATGAATTTCCTCGACGGCAAGCTGGGCGCGGATGGGGTGATCAAGCTCGATTGCGGCACGGTTTTTAGAGCCGGCATCGTCGGCCTGAGCAAGGAAATGCCAGTCAAGGTCGGCATCCGCCCGGAACATTTCACCGGACAGGACGAAGGCGGCGGCGCGATCGACGTCAAGGTCGACGTGGTGGAAAACCTTGGCGGAACGCGCTTCATCTACGGAACTCTCGCTTCGGGCCAATCTGTGATCATCGAGGATCGCTCGGAAAGAACCCTGCGCCCGGGCGAAACGGTCAGCGCCGGCTTTTCTGCGAGAAAGGCGCTGCTCTTCAGCGTTGACGGCCTGCGGATCCGCGACATCAGGCCGGCAAACAGCATCCCGGCAGAATGACGATGGCGGACAACCTTCTCTGGTACGATGCCCCTGCCCGGCTCTGGACGGATGCGCTGCCGCTCGGCAATGGTCGGCTCGGCGCCATGGTCTTCGGCGACCCTGTTTCCGAGAGGCTGCAGATCAACGAGTCCACCTTCTGGGCCGGCGGGCCTTACCGGCCGGTCAATCCCGATGCCTATGGCTACTTGGAGAAAATACGGGAACTGATCTTCGCCGGGCACTATGCGGAAGCCGAAGCAATGGCCGAAGAACATCTGATGGCGCGGCCGATCAAGCAGATGTCCTATCAGCCGATCGGCGATCTCCATATCGATTTCCTCCATTCGCAAACTGTCGGCAGCTACCGTCGCACGCTCGATCTCGACACTGCGATCGCCACGACCTCCTATGTTGCCAACGGCATCACCTTCTTTCGCGAGGCATTCGTTTCCGCGGTGGATGGCGTGCTTGTCCTGCGCCTTTCAGCGGATCGGCCCGGAGCCATCAGATGCCGGATATCGCTCGACAGCCCGCAGCAGGGGCAACTCGTCGACCAGGACGCTGCAAGACTGACTTTCTCCGGCACCGGCAAGGCGGAATGGGGCATTGCCGCCGCCCTTCGCTTTGCCTTCGGCATTCGGGTGATCAATACAGGAGGGAGCTTGATCTCCTCCGACGGCGTCATCTCCGTAGATAGTGCCGACGAGCTTGTGATTCTGCTCGATGCCTCCACAAGTTTCCGGCGTTTTGACGATGTTTCCGGCGATCCGGATGGCACTATCACTGGGCGCCTTTCGAAAGCCGGCGGCCGCAGCATCGAGGCCATGCGCCGTGACCATATCACCGAGCATCAAAGGCTGTTCCGCACTTTCGCGATCGATCTCGGCACGACGCAGGCAGCCTCGCAGCCGACCGATCGCCGGATTGCGGGCTTTGCCGACGGAGAGGATCCCGGGCTTGCGGCACTCTATGTGCAATTCGGCCGCTACCTGATGATCGCCTCGTCCCGCCCAGGCACGCAGCCTGCAAACCTGCAGGGCATCTGGAACGAGGAGGTCGATCCGCCCTGGGGCAGCAAATATACAGCCAACATCAATCTGCAGATGAATTACTGGCTGCCGGCCCCTGCCAATCTGCCCCAATGTATCGTGCCGCTGGTCGAGATGGCGGAGGAGCTTGCTGAAGCCGGACGTGAGACGGCACAAGTGCATTATCGCGCCCGCGGCTGGGTTATGCACCATAATACCGATCTCTGGCGCGCGACCGGGCCGATCGACGGCGCCAAATGGGGCCTCTGGCCGACCGGTGGCGCCTGGCTCATGACACAATTGCTTGATCTCAGCGATTACCTCGACGACGCCGATCGTCTACGCCGGCGGCTTTTCCCGGTTGCCAAGGCTGCGGCAGAGTTTGTCTTCGATGTGCTGGTGTCGCTTCCGGGCACAAACTATCTCGTGACAAACCCATCGCTTTCACCCGAGAATGTCCACCCGCACGGCGCTTCGATCTGCGCCGGGCCCGCTATGGACAGCCAGATTATCCGGGATTTCCTCAATCTGCTTCGCCCCGTCGCCACGTCCATCGGCGGCGAGGATGAGTTCGTCTCGGAGATCGATCGCGTCCTGCCGCGCCTTCCGCCCGACAGGATCGGATCAGCGGGCCAGCTCCAGGAATGGCTTGAAGACTGGGACTTGCAAGCGCCGGAAATGCACCACCGGCATGTCTCGCATCTCTATGGCCTCTATCCGAGCTGGCAGATCGACATGGACAACACGCCTGCGCTTGCCGCCGCTGCCCGTCGCTCTCTGGAGATCCGCGGTGACGACGCGACGGGCTGGGGCATCGGCTGGCGCATCAATCTCTGGGCACGGCTTCGTGACGGCGATCACGCGCTCGATGTGGTCAAACTGCTGATCGACTCTGAGCGAACCTATACCAATCTGTTCGACGCCCATCCGCCCTTCCAGATAGACGGTAATTTCGGCGGGGCCGCCGGGATTCTGGAAATGCTGGTGCAGTCTCGCCCAGGCGAAATTCACCTACTCCCGGCCCTGCCCAAAGCGTGGCCGCGCGGCTCATTGCGCGGTTTGCGGGTGCGCGGCGGCATGCTTCTCGACCTTGATTGGGAGAATGGCAGGCCGGTGAAGATTGCGATTTCGGCAGCACGGGATATTCGCACGGCCGTCCGTTTTGCGGACGGCAGGTTCAGCGTCACCCTTGCCGCTGGACAGACTTACATGGCGAGCAAGGACGATCTCTTCGCATAGAGGTCGGGCCTCTATGCGAACTCAGCTTTTAACGGCCTACATTGGCGATCAGACGATAGCGGCTTGATCGAGTGCATCATTTGCCCGCACGATATCAGCCAGTGCGCGTTGAACTTTTGACGGCCGCAGACGCTTGATCGCAAGCGTTCGTATTGCCGCTGTCCTTGCTCTTCCCTTCCTAAGACTGATCTCCCTCAGAATATCGTGCTGGTGTAGGCCATATGACTGCGAATGATGGATCAAAGGCATCGGTCCGGCCGGTTTCTTGCCAGGCGCCGACGCAATAGTTGGATGGCGCAAACAGACTGCGCGATTTATCCGGCAACTCGATGGAGAAGGCTATTGCCGCCGGAGCCTTGGTTATCTTCAATCCGGAAGGCAGACCGATGGTCTGATCCTGGAATTGGACGTCCGCGTACCTGGCATTTTTGCCGATATCATAATGCGCCTGCCGCAATCGATCGGGAAAATCCCGGTGCGAGATCACATCACCGTCAAAGACGATGCCAAGAGATCCCCAGGAACGTGTGAAGCACCCCTCCTCAAAGCGGATGAGGTCATCCAGCTCGGTCAAGGGATAGGAGTCGAAGCTCCAGCCTGATCCGAAGGGAGAACAAGCCTCCCACTTGAACTTATCGGCGTCAGTCGCATAGCCAATAAGGTTGTTGCGATGCTCCAGCTTCGCAAATCTCTTCTTCTTGGCAATCGGCGCGCGAAGGAGCCAGGTATTGTTGAAGACGTAATGCGGTCCATCCGCAATATGCGTCTCGGGAAACTTGAAAAGCACGCCCTTGGCATGCTTGTCGTCTTCGGGTCCGGGAATGTGAACGTTCCAGCCAAGATTGCCGTAGACATAGAAGTAGCCGGAGCGCTGCATTTCGAAGGAAAACGGCATGTAGCAATCGACGAATTGGTTCCGGCGGATAGTCCAGTTCCACGCGAAATTCTCAGGTTCGACGGCGTTATCCTTTATCCGCACGAACCAGTTATCTTCGATAAGAACGTTCCGAGCGAAGGCTTCCTTGGTGGACTCCGATGCCTGATTGAAGAAATGGACGCCATTGAATGCGTCTATGATGACGTTGTCGCGGATGATGACATATCCGGCAATGGTCCAAGCGCGAAAGAAGTCACCGTCATAGGCTCGTGCATCGCCAACGGGGTCAACGGGACCATCCTCGTCGCCCGATCCGTGCACCTGCTTCCAGGGGATATCGCTCCAAAGCCTGCAATCTCCTAGGGATAAGTCGGCACGAACATAACCATTGTCCCGGATCGACAGGATGTCGTCTTCACCGTGGCTTTTCGTATCCTGCACCCAGTTGCATTTTTCGATGAGCAGATGACGCGTGTAGGGACCGGCCGCACCGATCGCAATGCACCCTCCCCTGAAATCGACGCGGCGTATGAAAATGTGTTGGCAGTTATCGAGGTATATTGCTGTCGGCCAGCAGTTCCTGAAAACCAGTTCGTCGATGATAACCCATTGGCAATCCCGCAATGTCAAAACCGCATTGTCGGCCATGAAATAGATGCCGGGAAACGAACCACCTTTCTGGTGAGCGGCGGCCAGTTTGTTCGCAGTTTCCCGATAGGCGTCGAAGTCCATATCAGAGCCGAAGATCGCTCCCGGACCGGTGATGTATATAGGGCAATCCTCGGAGCCTCGTTTACCTATTATCGTTATCGGATCGGGATAACGGCCCTTTTTCAGGTAGAGCTCGCTACCGGGTCCCAGCCGGTTGAGTTTCCTATGTATATCTTCGGCATTGACCTTTATTTGCGCTTTCATTCAATGCCGCCCCAACAAAACACCTCATCGACACTATCGCCGGAGTTGATATTTTTGCCAACACTCCCAAACGGGACCCGGCACGGGGCGAGAGCTTCATCTTCAGGCCTTCGCCTCTGCTGTAATCTTGGCGCAACGTCCCGGATTTCGCCTGCCTCGCGCTTGACAAAACCGGACTGCCTGTATTTTATTCAAGCCTGCGGATTAGGCAGAGAGCGCCTCCGCATTCTTACATGACTTCGATAGTCGCTGGGCAGTTTCGCCCCATGATGGCCCCATCGCGGATGGGACGCCCTCATGGGGTTTTTGGTTTTTTTGGCTTACAGATGAATGATGCGTTGAAAATCGGCATTCTTTACTCCACCACCGGCCCTTACGGCTCGATGGGGCGCGACGCGCGCGACGGCGCGGAATTTGCGATCGCCGAATTCGCCGCAGAAAGCGGCCGGCCCATCGAGCCCGTTTTCTTCGATCCGCAGGCCGATCTTGCCGCCTATCTTGAAGGCGCGCGCCATCTGCTGCGCGCCGGCTGCCGCCACATCGTCGGCACCATTACCTCGGCCGCCCGCAAGGAAGTCATCCCGCTCATTGAAAAGCATGACGGGCTTCTCTGGTACATGTGCCCCTACGAAGGGTTCGAGGCGAACGAAAACGTCATCTATGTCGGCGGCTGCCCGAACCAGCACCTGCTGCCGCTCTTCGAATATCTGATCCCCCGCTACGGCAACCGGCCCTATCTCGTTGGCGCCAACTATGTCTGGGGCTGGGAGATGAACCGGCTCGCCCGCGAGTTGACAACCAATACAGGCGGCGAGGTTCTCGGCGAGCGTTACCTGCCGCTCGAGGAAACCGCGGTCGAGCGCATCGTCGCCGATATCGAGCAGCGTCGCCCGAGCTTCATCCTCAACAATCTGATCGGCCCCTCAAGCTACGCCTTCCATGAGGCGATCCGCCGGCTTGCCGATCGCGACGCGGCCTTCCGGCCCGAGAACTGCCCGGTCGTCAGCTGCGACCTGATGGAATGCGAGCTTGACGATATCGCGCCGGGTGCGGCCATCGGCCAGCTCTGCGCAGCCTCCTATTTCGATAGTGTTGCCACCTCCGAAAATGGCGACTTCAAACAGCGGATCCTCGCTCACTACGGCGCGCCGCGCCGCATCTCCAGCGTCTTTGCCAGTGCCTATACGGCTGTGCGTCTTTGCGTTGATGCGATCGTGGCTGCCGATGGCGACGAGCCAGCAAGCGTGCGCCGGGAATTATATAGCAAGAGCTGGGAGACGCCTTTCGGCACGCTCAATATCGACCGCGAAACCAACCACGCTGCCCTGCCCTTTCATCTCGGTCGTATCAATACACATAACGGCTTTGATGTGATCGCTTCGCGTCCGCCGCTTGCTGCTGATCCCTATCTGACCGGCCGCAACAAGACGGCTTTGCCGAAATTGCGGGTGGTATCATGAAGGAAACACCCAATTTCGCCGGCTGGCATGCTGTCGTCCTGCACCGCGAGGACGGCAATACCGAAAGACTGATCCGCCAGCTGCGCCTTCTCGGCCTGTCGGCAACCCTGCAATGGGCGCCGCTTTCGGCCGCAGGCGTGCCCGATCTCGTCATCGTCGATGCCGACCAGGGCTTTGACGATCTCCTACCCTGGAGTGGGATAACGCCGACATGCCCGGTCGTCGCCCTGCTCGGCTCGGAAGCGCCGGGCCGTATCGCCTGGGCGCTCGGCCAGGGTGCCGGTGCGATCATCGCCAAGCCGATTGCCGCCTCCGCCGTCTATCCGGCCCTCGTCATGGCCGTCTCCATTCATCAGGAGCGCAAGGGTGTCACTGAGCGCCTGCAATATCTCGAAGAGCGCGTGCGCCTGCGACCGCTCGTCCATGCCGCCGTCGAGAAGCTGATGAATGCGCATGGAGTGGATGAAGAACGCGCCTATTCGATCCTGCGCAACTGCGCCATGCGCCGCCGCCTGCCGATGGAACAGATCGCCGCCTTCATTATCGGCGGCATAGAACCCCTGCCGGAGGCGGGTTGAATGCGTGTATTGAAAGCCATTTTGCGGCAGCCGACCGCCCTCTTCGGCCTTATTGTCGTGCTTATTGTCATCGGCCTTGCCGTGGCAGCTCCCTGGATCGCGCCCTTCAACCCTAATGAGCAAATGTTCGACGGATTGTCGCTTGAAGGCGCACCGCTGCCGCCCGGCGGCCCCTATCTGCTCGGCACCGATACGCTCGGCCGCGATCTCTTTTCGCGCATGCTCTTCGGTGCACGCACCTCGCTCGTCATCGGCCTCGTTGCCAACGGCATTGCGGTCGCGATCGGCCTCCTCATCGGTATCCTCGCCGGCTACCTGCGCGGCATCGTCGGCAATGTCCTGATGCGCTTCACCGATCTGATGATGGCTTTCCCGGCGCTGCTGCTGGCAATCGTCCTTGCCGCCTTGCTGCGGCCGAGCCTCTGGATCGTCGCCATGGTGATTGCGCTCGTCAACTGGGTGCAGGTCGCCCGCATCGTCTATACGGAGACGCGCGGACTGGTGGAGCGCGACTTCATCATGGCCGAGCGCTCGCTAGGTGCCGGCCATATGCGTGTGCTTTTCCTGCATATCCTGCCGCATCTGGTGCCGACGGCGATCGTATGGGGCACGCTCGGCATCGCCACGACCGTGTTGCTCGAAGCGACGCTCTCCTTCCTCGGCATCGGCGTGCAGCCGCCGCAGCCCTCCTGGGGCAATATCATCTTCGAAAGCCAGAGTTACTTCCAGGCCGCGCCCTGGCTCGTCTTCTTCCCCGGCGCGATCATCCTGCTGACGGCACTGTCCTTCAATCTCGTCGGGGATGCGCTGCGCGACATTCTCGATCCGACCCAGCGGGGGAGAGGTTGATGGTCTTCCTCATCCTTCGCCGGCTCGTTCAGGCCGCCCTCATTCTTCTCGGCGTTGCAGCCATTACCTTCGTGCTGCTCTATGCGCTGCCGGCCGACCCGGCGCGCATGATCGCCGGACGAAGCGCCACGGCGCAGACAGTTGCCAATATCCGCCATGAACTCGGCCTCGACCAGCCGCTGCTCGTCCAGTTCAGCACCTATCTGAGCAACCTGCTGCACGGCAATCTCGGCCGCTCCTATGCGCAGAAGACCGAGGTCTGGACGCTGATCGCCGCCCGCCTGCCGGCGACGCTCGTGCTCATGCTGGCAGGCATCTTGGTGGAAGTTGCTCTCGGCCTGACCCTCGGCACGATCGCCGCCGTGCGCCGCGGCGGTTTCGTCGACCGGCTTGTCATGACGGCTTCCTTCGTCGGGGTTTCGGCGCCGCAATTCGTCGTAGCCCTGCTGCTTCTTTATGTATTTGCCGTAACGCTCGGATGGCTACCCATGAGCGGCTACGGCACCTTCGCCCATGTCGTGCTGCCGGCCTCCACCCTCGGTGTCCTTGGCGCCGGCTGGTATGCACGCATGGTGCGATCGGCCATGATCGACGTCCTCAATCAGGACTATGTACGCACGGCCCGCGCCAAGGGCCTGTCTTCGCGCCGCATCATTTTCCGCCACGCCCTACCAAACGCCATCCTGCCGATCATCGCCATGATCGGTATCGATATCGGTCAGTTCATGGGTGGCGTGGTGGTCGTCGAGGCGGTCTACGGCTGGCCAGGCATCGGTCAGCTCGCCTGGCAGGCCATCCAGCAGGTCGACATACCCATCATCATGGGCGTCACGCTGACATCAGCGCTTGCCATCGTCATCGGCAACCTGCTCGCCGATCTGGTGGCGCCGCTCATCGATCCACGCATCCGTACACGTTGACAGCAACCAGAGAAGGGGAACCCGAATGTTCAAACGCTGGCTTCGACACACAACCATGGCAACGATGGTGGCGCTCGCCCCCCTCGCAGCCACGGCACAGGAAACACCCAAGCAGGGCGGCGATATCGTCGTCACCTACAAGGACGACATCACCACGCTCGACCCGGCCATCGGTTACGACTGGGTCAACTGGTCGATGATCAAGAGCCTTTATTCGCGCCTGATGGACTATGCGCCGGGCACACCGAACCCGATCCCGTCGCTCGCCGAAAGCTTCACGGTATCGCCCGATGGCCTGACCTATACGTTCAAGCTGCACAATGGCGTGAAGTTCTCCAACGGCCGCGAAGTCGTCGCTTCCGACGTGAAATATTCGATCGAGCGCGCCGTCAATCCGAAGACGCAGGGCCCGGGCGCCGGTTTCTTCGGCGCCATCCAGGGCTTCGAGGACGAGACCGGCGGCAAGACCGAGACGCTCTCCGGCATCCAGACGCCTGACGACAGCACTGTCATCTTCCATCTGTCGCGTCCCGACGCGACCTTCCTGCACGTACTCGCCATCAACTTCGCTTCGGTCGTGCCGAAGGAAGCCGTCGAAGTTGCAGGCGGCGACTTCGGCAAAAAGCCCGTCGGTTCCGGCACCTTCATCCTGAAGGACTGGACGATCGGCCAGCAGCTCGTTTTCGAGCGCAACAAGGATTATTTCGTCAAGGGCGTACCCTATATCGACAGCTTCAAGGTCGAAGTCGGCCAGGAGCCGCTGGTTGCGCTGCTGCGCCTGCAGAAGGGTGAGGTCGATATCGCCGGCGACGGTATCCCGCCGGCGAAATTCCTCGAAATCAAGAACTCTGCCGATGGCGCAAAGATGATCGTCGACGGCGAACAGCTTCACACCGGCTACATCACGCTGAACACCAAGGTGAAGCCGTTCGACAACGTCAAGGTGCGCCAGGCGATCAACATGGCCGTCAACAAGGACCGCATCGTGCGCATCCTGAACGGTCGCGCAACACCCGCCAACCAGCCGCTCCCGCCGCTGATGCCGGGATACGACAAGTCGTTCACTGGTTATGCGTATGATGTTGCCAAGGCCAAGGCGCTACTTGCCGAAGCGGGCTTCCCGGATGGCTTCGAAACAATGCTCTACTCGACCAATACCGATCCGCAGCCGCGTATCGCCCAAGCGATCCAGCAGGATCTCGCTGCAATCGGCGTGAAGGCCGAAGTGCGAGCTCTCGCGCAGGCCAACGTCATTTCGGCCGGCGGCACGGAAGGCGAAGCGCCGATGATTTGGTCGGGCGGCATGGCCTGGATCGCCGACTTCCCGGATCCGTCTAACTTCTATGGTCCGATCCTCGGTTGCGCCGGCGCAGTTCAGGGCGGCTGGAACTGGTCTTGGTACTGCAATGCCGATCTCGACAAGCGTGCGGTTGCCGCTGACTCCATGTCCGATCCGGCAAAGTCTGCCGAACGCACCGCCGCCTGGGGCAAGGTCTTCACCGACATCATGGCCGATGCGCCGTGGGTTCCCGTCATCAACGAGCGTCGCGTCGTTGCTAAGTCGTTGCGCATGGGCGGTGCCGACAATATCTACATCGACCCCACCCGCGTCATCAACTACGACGCGATCTACGTGAAGCAATAAGCCCTAGGAAATAACGCCTTCCCGGTCCGACCGGGAAGGCCTCATAAAATCGAGGGAGACACCTTATGTGCATTGCCTGCACCCACACAATTCACCGCGCTCAGCATAATTTCGGCTGGAACAAGGATTTCGCACCGGCTGTCGTCGCCAAGCCCGGTGAGACCATCCATTTCGAATGCCTGGATTCCTCCGGCGGCCAGCTCGGCAGCGACGCGACGCTCGATACGCTGAACAATCTGGATTTCGGCAAGATCAATCCGGTTTCCGGCCCGATCTACGTCGAGGGCGCCAAGCCCGGCGATGCGCTGAAGGTAACGCTGCGCAAGTTCATTCCCTCGGGCACCGGCTGGACGGCGAATATTCCGGGTTTCGGCCTGCTGGCCGACCAGTTCAAGGATCCGGCGCTGCATGTCTGGTCCTATGACGCTAACAGCATGACGCCGGCCCTCTACGGCCCTGGCGGCCGCGTGCCGTTGAAACCCTTTGCCGGCACCATTGGTGTCGCCCCGGCCGAGCCGGGCACGCATTCCGTCGTGCCGCCCCGCCGCGTCGGCGGCAATATGGATATTCGTGACCTGACCGCAGGTGTCACTCTCTATCTGCCGATCGAGGTCGAAGGCGCACTCTTCTCCATCGGCGACACGCATGCGGCGCAAGGCGACGGCGAAGTCTGCGGCACGGCGATCGAAAGCCAGATGAATGTCGAGGCGACGATCGAACTCGTCAAGGATGCGCGCTTGCAGACGCCGCGCTTCACCACCACCGAGCCCGTCAACCGCCACCTCGACGGCGCCGGCTATGAAGTCACGACGGGTATCGGCCCCGACCTGATGACCGGCGCACGCGAAAGCGTTATGCGCATGATCGATCTTCTGACCGCGGAACATGGCATGAGCGCCGTCGACGCCTATCTGCTCTGCTCGGTCTGCGGCGATCTGCGCATCAGCGAAATCGTCGATATGCCGAACTGGGTCGTTTCCTTCTACTTCCCGAGGATCGTATTCGCGTGATTGAAGCCATGCCTGCCGCGCCCATTCTTAGCGTTCGCAATCTTAGTGTCGATGCGCGAACGCCTGACGGACGCAAACCGGTTCTGAAAGATATCAGCTTTGATCTCGCGAGCGGCGAAACGCTTTGCCTGGCCGGGGAATCCGGCTCAGGCAAATCAGTGACGTCGCTGTCAATCATGGGCTTGCTGCCGAAGGCCTCGCTCCAGGTCGCCTCCGGCAGCGTCATGCTCGGCGAACGCGATCTGCTGAAACTTTCCGACCGGGCCATGCGAAGCGTGCGCGGCGGCGATATCGCCATGGTGTTTCAGGAGCCGATGACCTCGCTCAACCCGGTCATGTCGATCGGCGCACAGCTGACGGAGGCGATCCGCGAGCATCAGGGCAGCGAGAATGCCGAAGCGATCGCACTGCAGATGCTCGACGCGGTGCAGATCACCGATCCGGCAAAACGTATGAAGCAATATCCGCACGAACTTTCTGGCGGCATGCGCCAGCGCGTGATGATCGCGATGGCGCTCTCCTGCCGTCCCAAGGTGCTGATCGCCGACGAGCCGACTACTGCACTCGATGTGACGGTGCAGGCGCAGATCCTCAAGCTGATGCGCGAGCTAAAGTCGGAATTTGGCACATCGATTATTCTCATCACCCATGACATGGGCGTCGTCGCCGAAATGGCCGATCGCGTCATTATCATGCAGAATGGCGGCATCGTCGAAGAAGGTCCGGCAGTCGGCATTTTCCGTGCGCCGCGCCAGACTTATACGCAGCAATTGCTCTCGGCCGTGCCGCGCCTTGGCGCTTTTGCCGGCACCGACGCTCCTCCGCGCATCACATCGCGCAGAGTCGAGACCCTGCATCCCGACCGCACCCCGGTCTTGAATGTACGCGGCCTCAACGTCACCTATAGCGGTGCTGCGAGCTTTCTCTTCAAGGGCAAGGCGCCCGCTGCGGCCGTCAGCGACGTTTCCTTCGATATCCTGCCTGGCGAAACGCTTGGCCTCGTCGGCGAAAGCGGATCGGGAAAATCGACCACCGGCAAGGCGGTGCTCGGCCTTATCCCCTTTACCGGCGATGTGATCATCGATGGCCGTAACATTGCCGGGCTCAGCCATCGCGAGATGCAGCCCATACGCCGCACGGCGCAGATGATCTTCCAGGACCCCTATGCCTCGCTCGACCCGCGCATGGCAGTCGGCTCCGCGATTGCCGAGCCGCTGGTCATCCACGGTATCGCGAACAAGGCCGAGCGGCAGGACAGGGTCGCGGAACTCCTGCGCCGTGTCGGCCTGACGGCGGATGCCGCCACGCGTTATCCGCACGAATTTTCCGGCGGCCAGCGCCAGCGCATCTGCATTGCGCGTGCACTGGCGCTCGAGCCGAAGCTGATCGTTGCCGATGAGAGCGTTGCGGCGCTCGACGTATCCGTGCGCGCTCGCGTGCTCGACCTGATGCTGGAACTACAGGAAAGCATGGGGCTCTCCTACCTCTTCATCTCGCACGACATGGCGGTTGTCGAACGCATGTCCCATAAGGTCGCCGTCATGCGCAGCGGCAGGATCGTCGAAACGGGCACCCGCCGCCAGATCTTCGAACATCCGGCAGAGGATTACACGAGGGCCCTGATGGCTGCCGTTCCGATCCCCGATCCGGAAGCGCGGCGAGCGCAGGTCTAAGATTTAAAGACAGGAAGCATACGTGCCTCCTTTGGAGCCGTGTAAGCTTCCGCGAGGCTTGCTGTCGGCCTCAGCCGAATCATCGCTTAAAATCGACTTTCGGCACGATCGAATGTCGGTCGCACCTGCCAGCTAGATCCCACTCGCCAGCCACATTTTCTTTCGACAGCCCGTCCAGATGGGCAAATACAGGCTCGCAGCTGCTGGATTTTAGATAAATTCAGCGTTCATCGACAACTCCCCGCGCCCCTTTGCGCGTGGCCAATCCGGCTAAGTCGTCCTAATATAGCAATATTTCGCCTTTCTATTTTACCTCTCGTTAATACCCGCGCAAGGACTGTTGTACATCTGTCACACACATCAAGGTTTAGTTAGAATTCTCTACAAAATGAGAGCTTTCATTGTTGAGCCCGTCCCCCTTTCGGTTATTTTAGGTCTTACCGAATTGATCGGGTTTTATCAGAGGGGACGTTCTTTCGTGGAACGCACTCGAACTTAGGAGATTGGCTTTCCATGAACATTCGTATGATGTTGCTTGGTTCTGCAGCTGCCCTCATCGCTGCACCGGCATTCGCAGCAGACGCAATCGTCGCTGCCGAGCCGGAACCGGTTGAATACGTTCGCGTCTGCGACGCCTACGGCACCGGCTACTTCTACATCCCCGGCACGGAAACCTGCCTGAAGATCGAAGGTTATATCCGTTTCCAGGTTAACGTCGGCGAAAACGTTGGCGGCGACAACGATTCTGACTGGGATGCTGTAACCCGCGGTCAGGTTCAGTTCACGGCCAAGAGCGACACCGAATACGGCCCGCTCACCGGCGTGATCGTTCTCCAGGCCAATGCTGACAACGCGACGAACCAGGACACGATCCTCGACTCCGCCTACCTCGACATCGCGGGCTTCCGCGCTGGTCTCTTCTACTCCTGGTGGGACGATGGTCTCTCCGGCGAAACGGACGATATCGGTTCTGTCGTAACGCTGCATAACTCGATCCGTTATCAGTACGAAACCGGCACCTTCTACGCCGGCATCAGCGTCGATGAACTGGAAGACGGCATCTACCAGGGTGATACCTTCGATGCCGCCGGCGACCTAATTCCGAACGACGGCCCGAACAATGTCGGCGTTGCCTTCGGCATCGGCGGCACGGCTGGTGCCTTCAGCTACCAGATCACCGGCGGCTGGGACTTCGACAACGAAGACGGTGCTATCCGCGCCATGGGTACGGCTGAACTCGGCCCGGGCACACTCGGCCTCGCTGTTGTCTACTCCAGCGGCCCGAACTCCTACTACTCGACGGCTGAATGGGCAGTTGCTGCCGAATACGCCATCAAGGCTACCGACAAGCTGAAGATCACCCCTGGTGTTCAGTACTACGGCAACTACATCGGCGGTGCCGACCCATTCGACACCGTTCCGGATAGCTTCGACGGTACCGGCGATGCCTGGAAGGCCGGTCTGACGGTTGACTACCAGATCGTCGACAACTTCTACGCCAAGGCTTCGGTTCAGTACCTGGATCCGGAAGATGGCGACGACTCCACGACCGGTTACTTCCGTCTGCAGCGCTCGTTCTAATTTGAACATTGAAGACCCCGGGATCGTATCTCGGGGTTTTTCATCACAGGCTTCTGGTTTGGTGACCTCCAATTCAGAAGAAAGAGGTCGGTCCGGTTCCCTGCTGGATCGGCCTCACCCATCGATACAGAAATCCACTCCTGTAGATGGTTCTGGCTCGCCCTCATCCGAGGGCGAGCTTTTTACTTGACGGGACTGGGTTGTCCGACGGCCGGGGGTCTTTGTCGGCGGCTGAGGGTCTGAAGAACCAGCCGCCGGTTTCCTTCGAGAGAGAATTGCAGCCGGTAACGTAACAGTCGCTCTGGTCGCAGATCGCGCGCCTGTCCTGGCCAGGGACAGAGCGATTGCCGCCGCTTTCGTACTCCGGTGCGAGATCGCTACGCGCTCAGACCATATTCAGCGGTATCAACTGGCGCAGTCTTGGGTCGCGCAGATACAGGCCACCCCAGGCAGCAACGCCGAGAAGAAGGCTGACGATCTGGGGAGGCGTAAAAAACTCACCCAGGCGGAAGTGCGTGCAGATAGCACCGCCGAGAAAACCGGTCACCAGTATCGCACCAAGGAAGGCTGTTTTTGGAACAGCATAAAGGATCGCGCAGATCGCAATGATAACGCCGAGCGCTGGAGCGAGATTGACAGGAAAACCGGTTGCTTCCATTTCCGCCCTTATGAAATCCGGTGCAAAAAGGTTGGTGGCCGCATCGGCAAGAAGCAGAACAACAACTGCCGCTGACAGAATTCGCCCAATCCAGATCGACATTATCACTGCCTCTTCAATTGCCGGTCTCAGTCCGGCTTATGGTGTGGTCTGGATGTTGTCCATTCGGCATCAACCTCCCAATCGGAGATTTGGTCCTCCGCGTTCGGTGACGTCTGCAGTTCCAAACGTTACGCTCATGATTGTCGCCTACGCAGTCGGCGCCATCCGTGGCAACTATTTCTCTCTCGCCGAGGCAAAAACGACGCTGGCATCACTGACGATTTCTACATGCGAATAAGCTGCTTTTGCAGCGGCTACGCCATCTGCGCGCATGATCGCAGTCACGATCATGTCGTGCTCGTCATAGGATTTCGCAAGCCGACCCGGCAGCCGGAACTGCGCCCTGCGGAAAGGT
The DNA here is from genome assembly GCF_056755015.1 of Rhizobium sp. KNZ14-9A. Classification (NCBI taxonomy): domain Bacteria; kingdom Pseudomonadati; phylum Pseudomonadota; class Alphaproteobacteria; order Hyphomicrobiales; family Rhizobiaceae; genus Rhizobium; species Rhizobium sp. KNZ14-9A. Next base: position 482,410 of record NZ_JBPGXB010000004.1, on the reverse strand, counting down.
GCGAGCCGGGCCCGACTCTGGGTTACCAGTTCATAGATATGCTCGTTATGCGCACCGCGATAGAGCCGGGTGTGGAACTCTGTATTGTGAACAGCATAGTCCTCTTCCGCACCCTGATGCACGAGGCGAGCGGAAGCGCGATGTTCGATTTCCAGCATGCGCCGCTCGTCAACCGTCATCCGCTCGGCGGCTAGACGCGCGCAGACACCTTCGAGCTCCGCCATCGCCTCGAACATCGAATGCAGATAGGTTTCGGTCACGTTGGTGACGACAGCGCTGCGGTTTGGCTCCCGATCGACGAGCCCCATTGCGCCGAGTTCGCGAAGCGCCTCGCGCACTGGCGTGCGCGACACTTCGAAACGGGCCGCAAGCGAGATCTCGTCAAGCTTGTCGCCCGGCAGAATCCGCCCGGTCACGATCATATCGGCAATTGCCCGCACCATCTGTTCGACGGTCGTTCCTGCCCGGATGATCTCTCTGCGCCTGACCTGCTTCAAGGAATGATTCTGTCCGTTACTTGCATGCATACACATGCATTGCTGACGTCCCAAAGTCAAATACAGCAGCAAATCATTGTTTTAATAAAGAAAAGCAATAGCCGATGCGTTAAGATGCGGAACATGAAAGCATCTGACGCCGAAATTAGCTAATTTTATAGTCTCTGCATAGTTTTTAATCTTACGTTGCTAAAAATTGCATACACTTTTCTGCAGCGTTTTGCGGGGCCCCGAACATTTCCAATGTATTCAATGGAATAAAATCTGGCACGGTCATTGCATACACTTTTCCGTAATCGATTGAACCGGCAAAACTGCCGCAAGAGGAGCATTCTGATGACCAAACTCCTTTCCATGAACCGCCGCCATTTCCTTCAGGCTTCTGCCGCTACCGCCCTGGTCGGCGCAGCTCCCGGCTTCCTCTCCTCGCCTGCACTTGCGCAGACGGCGCTGACCGTTGGCTTCATCTATGTCGGCCCGAAGGATGACTATGGCTATAACCAGTCGCACGCCGAGGGCGCTGCAGTCGTCAAGGCGCTACAGGGCATTACTGTCGTCGAAGAAGAAAATGTGCCGGAGACCGTCGACGTCCAGAAAACGATGGAATCGATGATCAATCTCGATGGCGCGACCCTGCTGTTCCCGACCTCCTTCGGCTATTTCGACCCGCATATGCTGGCGATGGCCGCCAAATATCCCGATATCCAGTTCCGCCATTGCGGCGGCCTCTGGCAGGAAGGAAAGAACCCGGCCAATACCGGTTCCTATTTCGGCTATATCTTCCAAGGCCAGTACCTGAACGGCATTGCCGCTGGCCATGCGACGAAGAGCAAGAAGATCGGCTTTGTTGCCGCCAAACCGATCCCGCAGGTTCTGCAGAACATCAACGCTTTCCTGCTCGGCGCGCGCACGGTCGATCCGACCATCACCTGCCAGGTGATCTTCACCGGTGAGTGGTCACTCGCCGTCAAGGAAGCAGAAGCCACCAATGCGCTGGTAGATCAGGGCGCCGACGTTATCACTTGCCATGTCGACAGCCCGAAGGTCGTCGTCGAGACGGCCGCCGGCCGCGGCGCCTTTGTCTGCGGTTATCACGCCAACCAGAGCCCGCTTGCTCCCGAAAAGTACCTCACTGGTGCGGAATGGGCCTGGGGCAATGTCTACAGCGATTTCGTCAAGAAGGCACAGGCCGGCGAAAAGCTCGGCAATTTCGTCCGCGGTGGCCTGAAAGACGGTTTCGTCAAGATGAGCGCACTCGGACCCGGTGTTTCCGAGGCGGGCCGCAAGGCTTTCGAAGCCACCCACGCCGAGATGATGAAGGGCGGCTTCTCGGTCTTCAAGGGTCCACTGAAGGACAATAAGGGCAATTCCGTCGTGACCGCCGACAAGAGCTACGCCGAAGACGCGATCGAGCTCGAGAGCATGAATTATCTGGTCGAGGGCGTCGTCGGGTCCACGGCGTAAACCGAAAAGGGAGAAGCGCCATGACTGTCCAGGCCAACGATCCCGCAATCTCAGTCGCTTCCGAAAAGCCGGCGTCGCTGCGCCCCTTCCTCGAATGGATCGCGCGACATGCCGAACCTGTTGTCATCGGCCTTGCGGCCATCCTGATCGGTCTTGCGCTCTTCTCCTTGTTCATCCTGGCGATTGGCAGATCGCCGGCGATGCTCTTCCAGCTCATGTATACCGGCGGCTTCGGCAGCTGGTTTTCGGTGCAGAACAGCCTAAGCCGTGCCGCACCCCTTCTCCTGACGGCACTTTGCGTCGCCCTGCCCGCCCGCCTCGGCCTCGTCATCATCGGCGGGGAAGGAGCGGTCGTGCTGGGCGGCGTTGCCGCCGCGGCCATGGCCATGCCGCTTGCAGGCCCCGCGCCTGTTTTCCTGACCCTCATTCTCATGGGCATTGCCGCCATGGTGGTCGGCGGTATCTGGATCGGCCTAGCCGGCTTCCTGCGCCACTATCGCGGCGTCAACGAGACGATCTCGTCGCTGCTGCTGTCCTATATCGCCATCGCCCTGATGAACCAGTTCGTCGAAGGGCCGCTGCGTGATCCTGCCAGCCTCAACAAACCTTCGACCACGCCGCTGCCGCCAGAATATATGCTCGGCAACATCCCGGGCATGGACGTGCATTGGGGTCTCGTGATCGGCATCGTCGCCTGTATCCTCTCCTGGATCCTGATCGAGGTGACGAGCTACGGCTTTGCGGCCCGCATCGCCGGCGGCAATGTACGCGCCGCCCAGATCCAAGGTCTTCCGGTCGGCAGGCTGATCGTCGGCTTCACCGCGATCGCCGGCAGTTTTGCAGGCCTCGCCGGCATGGTCGAGGTCGCCGCCGTCCAGGGCAGCGCCAATGCATCGCTTGCCGCAGGTTACGGTTACACCGGCATCCTCGTCGCCTTCCTCGCCCGGCACAATCCGCTGGCGATCATTCCGGTCGCGATCCTGCTCGGCGGCATCGATGCCTCGGGCGGCCTCATCCAGCGCCGCATGGGCCTGCCGGATGCCACCGTTCTGGTGCTGCAGGGCACGCTCTTCATTGTCATTCTCTTCTGCGAGACCTTCTACGGCCGCTTCAAGATCTTCAATCCCGACCTCTGGAAAAGGAGCCTCTGATGGAAGAGACAGGTATCGGCATATGGGGCGTGCCCCTCGGCATCCTCGCAGGCGCCATCCGCGTTTCCACGCCCTTCATTTTCGTCAGCCTCGGCGAGACCATCACCGAACGCTCCGGCCGCATCAATCTCGGCCTTGAAGGCACGCTGGTCTTCGGTGCCATGACGGCCTACGCCGTTGCCGTCATGAGCAATTCGCCCTGGCTCGGCGTGCTGGCGGCCATGGCGACGGGTGGGGTCTTCGGCCTCGTGCATGGCTGGATCTGCAAATGGCCTAAGGTCAACGATATCGCGATCGGCATCGCCATGATGCAGTTCGGGCTCGGTCTTGCCTTCTTTCTTGGTAAGCCGTTCATCCAGCCGGCCGCGCCGCACCTGCCTGCAATCCCCCTGGGTTTCTGGTCCAGCATGCCCCAGATCCAGGCGGCGCTGAATATCAATGTACTCTTCCTGCTTGGCGCGGCACTCGCCTTCATACTCTGGTGGGCCTTCAAGAACACCCGTGTCGGCCTGGTCCTGCGCGTCGTCGGCGACAGCACTGATGCCGCACGCGCCATGGGCATCAACCCGGATCGCGTCCGCCTGTTTGCCACCGCCGTCGGCGGTTCGCTGGCGGCAATCGGCGGCGCCTATCTATCGCTCTATTATCCCGGTTCCTGGAATGAGGGCATTTCCTCCGGCCAGGGCCTGATGGCCGTCGCACTCGTCGTCTTCGCCCGCTGGAACCCGATCGGCTGCTTCCTCGCCGCTCTGCTCTTCGGCGGCGCTGGCGCGCTAGGGCCAGCACTGCAATCGGTCGGCGTCACACAGGGTTACTACCTTTTTTATGCCGCCCCCTACGTGCTGACGCTGGTTATCATGATCGCGACGTCCTCGCCGACACGTTCGCTCGCCGGTGCACCCGGCGCGCTTTCCCTGACGAAATAAGCCCGAGAGAAATAAGCATGAAAGGAGCCAAGCCATGAATGGTCTCGGCGGATTGAACAAGTCGGAACATGGCGTCGGCATCGGCCTTGTGCAGCTGCAGCTTCCTGTCACCATCACAAGGGAAGATCTCGCCCGCCAGACGCAGCTGATCGTCGATCTCGTCGGCAAGGCGCGGCGCAACCAGCCCGGCATGGATCTGGTCGTCTTTCCGGAATATGCCCTGCACGGCCTGTCGATGGATATTAATCCCGAGATCATGTGCACGCTCGACGGGCCGGAGGTCGCGGCCTTCAAGAAGGCCTGCAGGGAGAACGCGATCTGGGGCTGCTTCTCGATCATGGAGCTGAACCCTGATGGTATGCCCTATAATTCCGGTATCATCATCGACGATAAAGGCGAGCTGAAGCTCTATTACCGCAAGATGCACCCCTGGGTGCCTGTCGAACCCTGGGAGCCCGGCAACTTCGGCGTTCCCGTCATCGACGGGCCGAAAGGCGCCAAGCTCGCGCTCATCATCTGCCATGATGGCATGTTTCCCGAGATGGCGCGCGAATGCGCGTATAAGGGTGCGGAAATCATGATCCGCACGGCCGGCTACACGGCGCCGATCCGCGAAAGCTGGAAATTCACCAACCAGTCGAACGCCTTCTGCAACCTCATGCTCACGGCGAGCGTCTGCATGTGCGGCTCTGACGGCACCTTCAACTCGATGGGCGAAGGCATGATCTGCAATTTCGACGGCTCGATCATCGCCCATGGCACATCCGGCCGGGTCAACGAGATCATCACCGCTGAGGTTCGGCCCGATCTCGTCCGCGAAGCACAACTCGGCTGGGGGGTCGAAAACAACATCTATCAGTTCGGCCATCGCGGCTATGTCGCTGTTTCCGGTGGCGCTGGCGATGCGCCCTATTCCTACATGCACGATCTTATCGCCGGCAAATACCGCCTCCCTTGGGAGAATCAGGTGAAGGTCACGGACGGCACATCCTGCGGCTTCGACAAGCCGACGCGCCGCTACGGCGAAACATTCAAACTCGCGGGTGAATAGGAGAAAAGACGATGGACGCCATGGTCGAAACCAAAGGACATTATATCGACGCCGATCCCTATGCCTGGCCCTATAATGGCGCCCTGCGGCCCGATAATACCGCACTCATCATCATCGACATGCAGACGGATTTCTGCGGCAAGGGCGGCTATGTCGATCACATGGGCTATGACCTGTCGCTGGTGCAGGCGCCGATCGAGCCGATCAAGAAGGTCCTGGCCACCATGCGAGCCAAGGGCTACCACATCATCCACACGCGCGAGGGCCATCGCCCTGATCTTGCCGACCTGCCGGCCAACAAGCGCTGGCGCTCACAGCGCATCGGCGCTGGTATCGGCGATCCGGGCCCGTGCGGGCGTATCCTCACACGCGGCGAACCCGGTTGGGACATCATTCCGGAACTCTACCCTATCGAAGGCGAGACGATCATCGACAAGCCCGGCAAGGGTTCCTTCTGCGCGACCGATCTGGAATTGATCCTCAACCAGAAGCGCATCGAGAATATCATCCTGACCGGCATCACCACCGACGTCTGCGTCTCCACCACCATGCGCGAGGCAAATGACCGCGGCTATGAATGCCTGCTTCTGGAAGACTGCTGCGGCGCGACTGATTACGGCAACCACCTCGCTGCCATCAAGATGGTGAAGATGCAGGGCGGCGTATTCGGCTCAGTCTCCAATTCTGAAACGCTTGTGAGCCAACTCCCATGAGTACGGTCCGCGACACCTCTCTTCCGCAGGCCGGCAAGGCTGTCGGCATCGACACGATCGACATGACGATGCGCTTCGGCAGCTTCACCGCACTCGACCATGTGTCGATCAAGGTGCCCTCGGGCAGCTTCCACGCGTTGCTCGGCGAGAACGGCGCCGGCAAATCGACCCTCGTCAAATGCATCATGGGCTTCTACCATGCCACATCAGGCGCGCTTTCCGTCGATGGCCGCGAAGTGGCGATCGCTTCGCCGAAGGATGCGGCAACCTATGGGCTCGGCATGGTCTACCAGCACTTCACGCTGGTCCCTTCGCTGACGGGTGCGGAAAACCTCGTCATCAGCCGCGCCGAAGTGCCCGCCATCATCAACTGGGCGAAGGAGCGCAAGGATCTTGCTGCCTTCATGGAGCGTATGCCCTTCAAGATCCCTCTCGATCGGCCGGTGAGCGAACTTGCCGCCGGCGAAAAGCAGAAGCTCGAGATCGTCAAGCAGCTCTATCTCGGCCGCTCCTTTCTGGTACTCGACGAGCCGACCTCGGTGCTGACGCCTGCCGAAGCCGACGAGATGCTCGGCCTCGTGCGTGGCATGACCGAACGAGGCGAGCTGACCGTGCTGATGATCTCCCACAAATTTCACGAAGTCACGAAATTCGCCGATGCCGTCTCCATCCTACGGCGCGGCAAGCTCGTCGGCACCGGCAAGGTTGGCGAGCTTTCCGCCGCCGACATGGCAGCGATGATGATTGGTGACGTCAAACTGGCCGAACTCGACACCCGCGTTCCGATTTCCGACAATGCCAGGCCGGTGCTGACGGTCGAGCAGGTCAAGGCGCCGGACCGTTCAGGCCTCAAGACCATCGAGATCGACAATCTCACTGTTCGCTCCGGCGAGATCGTCGGCATTGCCGGCATATCGGGCAATGGCCAGAAGGAACTGACGGAAATCCTCGCCGGCCAGCGGCCGACCGATACCGGCCGCGTCAGTGTCAAAGGCGAGACCTATGGCGCGACGCGCCCGGAGACCCGCAGGAACAATGTCCGATTCATCCCTGAGGAACCGCTGCAAAATGCCTGCGCGCCGCGCATGACGGTTAGCGAAAACCTCGCCTTCCGCACCTTCGATCTGAAGGCGGATGGCAAGGATGCGATCTGGCTGAACAAGGGCAAGATGAAGAAACGCGCCACCGACCTGATCTTCGATTTTAAAGTCAAGACGGCCTCCTCCTCCTCACCGATCGCAGCGCTTTCGGGTGGCAACGTGCAGCGCGCCGTACTCGCCCGCGAACTGACGGGCGAGGTCGATCTGCTGATCGTTTCCAACCCCTGTTTCGGCCTCGATTTCTCGGCCGTTGCGGAGATCCGTGCCCGCATCATGAAAGCCCGCAATTCCGGTACGGCCGTGTTGCTGCTCTCGGAAGACCTCGATGAGCTGCTCGAAATGTCCGACCGCATCATGGTGATTTCCGAAGGCAAGCTGGTTTACGAAACACCCGCGCGTTCGGCCGATATCGGCGTCATCGGCGCACATATGGCAGGACATCACTGATGGCGATCAAGGCAGAACCCTTCGACTTCCCGGCGAAGCACGACCAACTGGCCCTCATCGTCATCGACATGCAGCGCGACTTCGCCGAGCCTGGCGGCTTCGGAGCAAGCCTTGGCAACGATGTCAGCCGCATCACCAGGATCGTGCCCGACGTCAAACGCCTCATCCAAGGCTTTCGCAATGCTGGTCTGCCGGTGATCCACACGATGGAATGTCACCGACCTGACCTTTCCGACCTCCCACCGGCAAAACGCGACCGCGGCAACCCGACGCTCCGGATCGGCGATGAAGGCCCAATGGGTCGCATCCTCATCTCGGGAGAAGCTGGCACCGCGATCCTGCCGGAACTTGCGCCTATCAAGGGCGAAGTGGTTATCAAAAAGCCTGGCAAGGGCGCCTTCTACGCCACCGAGCTCGGCGACGTGCTGCAGTGGAAGGGCATCAAGCAGCTCGTCTTTGCCGGCGTGACGACCGAGGTCTGCGTTCAGACGACCATGCGCGAGGCGAACGACCGTGGCTATGAATGCCTGCTCGCCGAGGAGGCGACGGAAAGTTACTTTCCCGAATTCAAGGCGGCTGCCATAGCCATGATCCGCGCCCAGGGCGCGATCGTCGGCTGGACGGCGCATGTCGACGACATCCTGGAGAGCATCGCCCATGCCTGAGACCACCCGCGAACTCCTGACTTCAGATGGCTGGAAGACACTTGAATTCGGCCCCTTCCGCGATGAAGTGACGATCCATTGGATCCGTCCTTTCGACGGTGACCAGCCGGGCGTGGCGCTGTTGAAATATGAGGCCGGCGCCAGCGTTCCCCGCCATCGGCATGAAGGACTGGAAACCATTCTCGTCCTCGACGGTGTGCAATCGGATGAAGCGGGCGACTACGGCCGCGGCAGCTATATCGTCAATGCGCCGGGCACCGAACATTCGGTCTGGAGCGATACCGGTTGCGTGGTGTTGATCCAGTGGGACAGGCCGGTGAAAATACTGGGAGAGGAAGCAGCGTAAATTCGGCAGCACCTGCTTCGTCAACCTAACGACTGAGCGAGGCTGGCTGACAGGCCAGCCTCGCGTTCAGAGCTTGTTCAGGCCGATTGGACGGCCTTGATACGGTCGAGGCCACCGACGATGGGGGCGAAATCGTCCCAGACGCCCTGTGCACCCTTCTGCCATTCGTCGAAGGCTTCGGGCTTCAGCAGCTTGCCGCCGTTCTTCAGCGAGATTTCGACCGATGCGACCTCGTCATCGACGATCAGCTGGTTGAAGTAGGCAGCACCTTCCGTGGAGGCCTGCTGGAAGACGGCCTTCTGCTCGTCGTTCAGACCGCCCCAGAAGGTCGAGGAATAATAGATGATGCCCGACGCCCAGATATGGCCGGTCTCGGTCATGTAGGGCACGACTTCATAGAGCTTGAAGCCGGCATAGGCCGATTTGGTGAGGTCCATCGCGTCAGCGACGCCCGTTGCCAGCGCATTATAGGTCTCGGTGATCGGGATGCCGATCGGCGTCGTGCCGAAGGCGCTCCAGAGCTTGGTGTGCAGCGGGCTCTGGATGACGCGGATGCGCTTGCCTTTCAGCTGTTCCGGACGCGTCACTGGCTCCTTGGTGAGCAGATGACGGGCGCCGTAATTGATGAAATCGCCGACGACGAAATTCTGCGCCTGCAGCTTGCCCTTCAGTTCGGCGCCGACATCTCCGCTGACGGTGCGGCGCACATGATCGGCATCGCGGAACAGGAAGGGAAGGTCGAGGATCTGCAGTTCCGGCGCCCAGCCGGAGAGCGAAGAGACCGTCGACAGGCTGGCATGGATGGAGCCGAGGCGAACGCCCTCTGCCACTTCCTTTTCGCCGCCGAGCGCACCGCTCTTGACGATGTTGAACTTGAACTGGCCCGGCAGCTTGGCCTCGACCAGCTCGCTGATCTTTACCCAGATCTTCGTCTCCGGCTTATCGTCGCCGAGCAGTGAGGCGATCGTGATCGTCGTCGTGCGGGCAGCCGCCGTGCGAACGAAGGCCGGGGCGGCAAGGGCAGTGCCGGCAATCGCAGCGGTCTTCAGGAAATTGCGTCGGTTGAGATTGTCCATGAATAAGGTCCTGTCCGTTAGAAGATGATCGCCCAGGCGCAAAGGATTGCGAGGGAAACGAGAAGAGCAAGCAGATAGGGAACAACCGCCTTGAAGAGGGCGGAAGCTGGAATGCGGGTCACGCCGCTGACGACGAAGATCAGCATGCCGAGCGGCGGTGTCAGGCCGTGGATCATCAGGTTGACGACGATGATGACGCCGAAATGAATGGGATCGATGCCTGCGGCGACGGCCGCCGGCAACAGGATCGGGCCGAAAAGCAGGATCGCCGCGCCGATGTCGAGAACGAGGCCCACCACAAGCAGGATGATGTTGGACAGCAGGATGACGGCGAGCGCACTGCCGCCAAGCACCGTCGTCAGGTGTGAGATCAGGCCCGAGACATCGTCGACCGCGAGCAGGAAGGCAAAGGGGCCAGCCGTGCCGATCAGCAGGCCGATCGCGGCGGCCTCGACAGCCGCCTGCCGGAAGGCCGTGTAAAGCGAGAGGACGCCAAGCCGTGCACCGATGCCAAGCAAGAAGGTGTAGAAGGCGGCAAGGGCCGCGGCCTCCGTCGTCGTGACGATGCCGATGCGGATGCCGATCACGACGATGACGCCGAGACCGAAAGCCGGAATTGCCTGGACGGCCGACTGCCAGCGCTGCACAGATGTGGCTCGGGGCAGCGGCGCCTGATTGCGGACCGTCAGATGGATAGCGACCGCAAGGCAGATCGCCATCAGACCACCGGCAAAGAAGCCCCCGACCAGCAGGGAGCCAACCGAAAGATTGGTGGCGGTTGCCAGGATCAGGAAGGCGATCGACGGCGGGATGACATTGTCTAGAACCGAGGTCGCCGCGATGATCGCTGCGGCCTTTGCCGGCGGATAACCGTGGCGGACGAGCTCCGGCTGGAAGGTGGACGCACCGAAGGCGGCATTAGCAACCGAGGAGCCGGATGCACCGGAAAAGAGCACGCTGGTGAGCAGCGTCGTCTGGGCGAGACCGGCACGGCGATGGCCGACCATGGCGGCGGCAAAGCGTACGAGCTGGTTGGCAACGCCCGATGCCGTCAGCAGACCGCCAGCAAGCAGGAAGAAGGGGATGGCAAGCAGCAGGAATTTCGAAATGCCCGTGACTGTCGAAGAGACGATCGCCGGCTCCGGCAGGCTGCTGCCGAAGGCAATCACGACATAGGCAGCCGCCAGGAAAGCATGCGGTAGCGGCGCGGCAAGTACGAGGCCGATCGCGGCAATCAGGCCGAGGAAGATGCTGGGTGGCCAGTCGAGTTCGACAGAGACAAAGGGAATGCCGGCATAGAGAGCCATGCCAATTACGAGGGAGAGCAGGACCGGCCAAGCCTTTCCTTCGGCGATGCGCTGCAGCAGAAGAACGACGAGGATCAGCGCGCCGCCGGCGCCGAGAAAGCCGAATCGGATCCATTCCGGCACGCCGAGCGTCGGAGAGACGCCGCCGAGCATGGTCATGATCTCGCTGCCGCCGAAGCTCAGGATCAGGCCGGACAGCACGGTAAAGACGTCTGCCGCAACCTGCGTTGCCGGATGAAGGCGCTCTGGCAACATCTTGACGAAGACGTCAAGGCGCATGGCGAGCGCACTGTTGAGGCTGAGCGGCGCGCCGAGCGCGATCAGCAACACATGCAACCAGATACCGAGATCCTCGACGCCGATGAAGCCAGCCGCGAAGAAATAGCGCATACAGACCGTAACCAGCACCATGAAGAGCAGCAAGGCAAGCACGGACGCAGCGGCTACGCCGAGTACGGCTTCGGTCGTCTTCAGGATGCGGGCTGCAAGCCCATTACCTGTCGTCTCCTGTTCGGCTGGGTGGAATTCGCTTGCTGCCACAGAACTTGCTTTCTTGCCGGAGGGTCAGGCGCTCTTGACGGTGGAAAGGTCACGATCGAAGAGCGTCGACCAGGTGTAGTTGCGCGCCTTCGACACTTCCCTGCTGACATCAAGACGCGGCAGAACCTTTTCGCCGAAACGATAGGCTTCCTCAAGCAGCGGCATGCCGGAAAGAATAAAGGTTTCGACGCCGGCCCTCTGATAGGCCTCCAGCGTGCGCAGCACTGTATCGGGCGAGCCGACAATCGCCGTGCCGGGACCGGGCCGTACCAGGCCGATGCCGGCCCAGAGATTGGGAGCGACTTCAAGATCGCGCAGGTTGTCCGGCTTCAGGCCACCATGCAGCGCCGTCATGCGCTGCTGGCCGACAGAATCGCTGCGGGCAACGAAGCGTTGGTTGGCGGCAATTGCCGCCTCATCCATGCGGCCATAGAGATCAGCGGCGGCTTCCCACGCCTTTTCGTCGGTATCACGCACGATCACATAAAGGCGGATGCCATATTCGAGCTCACGTTCGTATTGGGCGGCACGCGCCTTCACGGCGTCGACCTTGCCCTTGATCTGCTCCGGCGTTTCACCCCAGGAAAGGTAGGTATCGACGTGCTTTGCCGCGACATCGAGCGCCTTGTCGGAGGAGCCGCCGAACCAGAGCGGCGGCGAGGCGATGCTTTCGCCGACAGGCAGGGCGAGCTTGGCGCCGTCGGTGGAGAAATACTTGCCCTGATAGGTGACACTTTCACCGGCGAAGAGTCGATGCCAGACCTCTAGATATTCGTCCGCCATGTCGTAGCGCTCATCATGTGGTAGCATCATCCCATAGGCGCCGAGCATCTTGGCATCGCCTGAGACGACGTTGATCAGCAGACGTCCACGCGCAAATTCCTGGAAGGTTGCTGCCATCTTGGCCAGCAGCGTCGGCGCGACGAGCCCGGGATGGATGGCGACGAGGAAACGCAGCCGTTCGGTATAGGAAAGCAGCGCGCTTGCCAGCACCCAGACATCGTGAGCGCCGGTCGCAAAGAGTGCGCCTGTGTAACCCAGATGATCGTAAGCCTGGGCGAGTTGCTTGTAATAACCGTAATCGACCTGACGCGAGCCTTCCGGCTGCCACGGATAGGCGCCGTCAGGAGCACACATATACCAGAAGACGTTCATTCCCGGCTCCTCACTTCGTCGCTTCCAGCGGTCCGCCAATGGCGACCGCGCAATCAAAATGGCCATGGCGGAAGAGCGTGTCGGCTTCCTCCTGCTGCTCGGCCAGCACTGCTGCATCGATCGGCACGACCGAGAAATCGCGTGCGCGTACCACCCTCTCCCAGGCCTCGGCGTCGATACCGCTACGGTCGTTTTCCGCCAGAAGGTGAGCTGCCCTTACCGCATCGGCGGTGATCTCGCTGCCGACACGGGCAAGCTCCGAGGCAATGCCGGCAATTTCTCTGGGGGAAAGTCCGATGCGCGCGAGGCTCCAGAAGAGCGACCGGTTGGGGATGGTGGCGCCACATCGGACGATGAGACGGAGGTCCGTCCGCTCGATCGCCTTCTCCAGCCGCGGCGACATGGCGACCCAGGCATCAACCCTGCCCTCCAGCAGCTCCGTCAGGGAATCCCGCGTGCCGCTTTCGATGCGCTCGACGTCACCAAGCGCAAGATCCTCGCCCTCCAGGCTGCGAGCGAGCAGATAGGTGTGAAACGAACCATCGATCAGCGAGATTTTTCGGCCGGCAAGATCAGCTACCGAGCCGATATCACTGTCGGCGCGCACGAAGATTGCGCCATTGGCTGGCCGCGGTGCCGATGCGGCGACATATTCGACATGAAGGCCACGCGCATCCGCCTCGATTGGCGGCGTCGAGCCGGTTCCGCCGACATGGATCGCGCCGCTTTCCAGCAGAGAGGCTGTGTCCCGGCCTTCACCATAGGGAACGAAGATTGGATCGAGCCCGGCAAAGGCACCCGGCCATACGCTGGCGAGCCGCAAGTGGAGATTGTTGGGATGGACGCCGATTCTCATCTTCATTCCGGTCGGGATTGTCACTGCCATCAATTTACTTTTTTATAAATTGAAAGCGAGAAAAGTCCTCCTGCAGACCGCGGGAAATCAGATCAAAAAGCCTATTAAATCTACCGATAATAAAATCTTTTATCGCAAATGCGTCCCAAAGCGGCTGAGCATTGAAATTTCCGAGCACTCACTTTACTTTTTTGTAGAACAAGAGAGATGACCATGACCAAACCCGTATCATTGAGGGTCTGCCGCAGTGTCGGCGAGGCGAGCGAACTTCTGAAGCTGGTCGCCAATGCGAACCGGCTGGCAATTGTCTGTTATCTGATGGAAACGGAAGCATCGGTGTCCGCTCTGGAAGACGAACTCGGCATCCGCCAACCGACGCTTTCCCAACAGCTTGCGGAGTTGCGCGAAGCAAACGTCATCGAAGGGCGCCGTGACGGCAAGGCGATCGTCTACCGCGTGGTCGATCCGAGGATTAAAACCATCGTCCACGCGTTGCGGGACATGTTCTCCGGCCTCGACGACGTCACCGGCCGTTTCGGCATGGCAAAGCTGCCGGTCGATGAAGTGATGTTCGACTGACCGCTCCTATGATCGACTTCTATACCTGGATCACGCCGAACGGCCTGAAGATATCGATCGCGCTCGAGGAATTCGGGCTTCCCTATAAAACCCACACGATCGATATCACCAAAGGCGATCAGTTTTCCGCCGACTATGTGACGATCAATCCGGGCAGCAAAATCCCAGCCATCGTCGACCACGAAACCGGTACTACACTCGCCGAATCCGGGGCCATTCTTCTCTATCTCGCCGAAAAGACAGGACGGTTCCTGCCGCGTGAAGGTGCTGCCCGCCATCACACGATCGAATGGCTGATGTGGCAGATGGGCGGCTTCGGGCCGACGCTCGGCCATGCCCATCATTTCCTGACCTACAACGAAGGTCGCGCGCCCTTCGCCGAAGAGCTTTTCCGCAAGGATACAATAAGGCTCTATGAAACACTTGATGCAAGACTTGAAGGCCGGGAGTACCTTGTCGGCGACTATTCCATCGCCGACATGGCCGTCTGGCCCTGGGTTTCGCGCTTCGTGCGCCACAAGATCGACCTAAACGACTTCCCGAATGTCCGCCGCTGGTATCTGCAGCTTGCCGCCCGGCCGCAGGTGAAGCGCGGCTACGAAGTGCCACATTTCACCACCCCGGTTCCGGTTCCGCTGCCGCCAGGTGTCTGATCATTGGGTTCGGATAGGCAGTCGGCCTATCGCGTAAACATCAGCCGCATGCGCGCCAGAATGCCCCTCATGCCCGGTATGGAGGTCGCTCTCAGATGGCGGGCGACGACACCCGCATCGACCCGTGCTCCGAAATGGCAGGAGCAGACGAGCCCGTGCAGTTGCCGATCGTTAAGATCGAAGAAGCTCTGGGCGTCCCCATAAGTATCGCCTTCGAGACCCGCGGCACGCAGAACCGGATCGTCATAGGCTACGGATATGGGTGACCCGGTGATCCTCATCAGTATCCGCTGGTCGCGGGGTAGATATTCGGTTTCCCGAAGAGTAACGAGCGAACGCGCAGGATCGACTTCCAGAAGCTGCGCCCACCGGTCCAACCGCTCGGCGCGAGACAGTTGTGGCGTGGTACGGCTGACCCTGGCTATAGCCTTAAGCTGATCGACTGCGTATTGTTCCATGACGGCCTCCTATTTGGAAAAATAGACTGCACGCCCCCTCGGAAAGGTTGATCCCAACTACGCTGCCTGTCCAATCACGTTTGAAGAATCGTGTCTCTTAAATGCAGGCAGAATCCCGCCACTCAGGCGAATTCGCTCTGTCGCGAAAATGTCCGCGGATGGGCGACGTGCTTCCGGACGACACTCTCCTTGCTGTCGAGTTCTTCCAGCAGAACGTCATAGCTCCAGAGATCGGCAAGGTGCTGCAGGACGAGCTTCAGATCCTCCTCTTCCAGGAACTCGTCATTGGCGGCTCGGTGCTGCAACAGCAATCTACGGTCACCTGCGAGATCGACGTCGACGATCTCAATCGCGGGATCGGTATGGCCAATATCGTAGCCGCGGGAAAGTTGCCGGCGGATACGCCGATAACCGCGCTCGTCATGGATCGCGGAAACCAGGATACCCTCCTGAATCTCCGGGTCGTCATGGAGCTGGAACATGCGCCAGCGCCGCATGAGGCTCGGGCTCAGGAACTGGCTGACGAAACTCTCGTCGCGGTAGTTGGCCCAGATATCACGCAGAACCGCCATCGGATCGCCCCGTCCGGCGATGTCAGGAAACCAGTCGCGGTCTTCGCCAGTCGGCTCCGTCACGATGCGCTCGATATCCTGCATCATCGCAAAGCCCAACGCATAGGGATTGAAGCCGGAGAACCGCCGATCATCGTACATCGGCTGGAACACGACATTGGTGTGCGATTTCAGAAACTCGAAATAGTTGCCGTCGCTGAGCTGCCCGCGCTCGTGCAGGCGCTGCATGATGTTGTAATGGACGTAGGTGGCGGTCCCCTCGTTCATCACCTTGGTCTGGCGCTGGGGATGAAAATACTGGGCGACGTGGCGCACGATGCGCAAGATCTCTCGCTGCCAGGAATGCAGCCGGGGCGCGGATTTTTCGAGGAAGTAAAGGATATTGTCCTGCGGCAAACCGAGTGCGGCACGCCGGTGCTCGAGATCGCGATCGGACTTGTTGCGCTTGAGGCCGACAGGCACGGTGCGCCAGAGATCGTTGAAAATCTTCTCCTCGTGCGCACGGCGCTCCTGCAGCCGCTTTTCTTCCTGCCGGAGGTCGACCGTCGTCTTGCCGGCATAGCGGTGCACACCGTGCGACATCAGCGCATGTGCGGCATCGAGTGTGCGTTCGACGGCCACTTCGCCATATCGTTCTTCGCAGCGGGAGATGTAGCTCTTGGCGAAGTCGAGATAATCGAGGATGCCTTCGGCGTCGGTCCAGAGCTTGAACAGATAGTTGTTCTTGAAGAAGTGGTTGTGGCCGAAGGCAGCATGCGCAATGACCAGCGTCTGCATGGTCGCCGTGTTCTCCTCCATGAGATAGGAGATACAGGGCGAACTGTTGATGACGATCTCATAGGCGAGGTCGCGCATCCCGCGGCGGTAGAAGGCTTCGTGATGGGCAAAATGCTTCCCGAAGGACCAGTGGCGATAGAACAGCGGCATGCCTGTCGAGGAATACGCATCGAGCATCTGCTCCGATGTAATGACCTCGATCTGGTTCGGATAGACATCGAGCCCCAGTTCCCCAAGCGCAATGTCCTCGCAGGCATCATGAATGCGTTGCAGGGTCGGAAAATCCCAGTCAGCCCCTTCAAACAGAAGCTTTTCCTTATGCCGCGTGCTGGTCTTCATGGCGTAGCCCCTGCCTTGGCAGCCTTCTTCTGAAACAGGTCATGGAAAACAGGGAATATCTCGTTCCTGCGGCAGACCTTGCGCATGGCAAGAGGCAGTGCTGCGGAGCGGATCTCCTGATAGAGCGTCCAGAGCGGTGACCTCGACATTGAGGAATCCCCGTCTTCCTCACCGACTTCGATATAGGCAAAGTACTGGCAAACCGGCAGGATTTCCTGCTGTAGCAACTGGCCGGTCAGAGCGCCGTCGGAATAGGAATTGTCGCCATCGGAAGCCTGCGCGGCATAGATGTTCCACTCCGTCGGATCGAAGCGCGCGGCAACGATCGAGCGCATGACCGCCAGCGCACTGGAAACCAGCGTGCCACCTGTCGCCGGGCTATAGAAGAAAGTCTCCTCATCGACTTCCTCCGCCTTTTCAGTATGGCGGATGAAGACGATCTCCACCTTCTCATAACGCTGCGACAGGAAGAGATAGAGGAGCAGGTAGAAACGCTTGGCGAGATCCTTCATATGCTCGCTCATGGAACCGGACACGTCCATGAGGCAGAACATCACCGCCTTGACGACAGGCTTCGGTGTGTTTTCAAAGCGCCGGTAGCGGACGTCGAGCGGGTCGATATAGGGGATGCGCTTGCTCTTGAGCGTCAAGGTCCTCAGCCTGTCTTCAAGAACAAGGCGCTCTTCCGCATTGTCGCATTCGTCGATCTGCTTCTGAAGTGCCTCTATGTCCTCTACCTTCGGGCGATGAAGCGCCAGGCGCCGCATCATGGCAAGGCGTGTCGTGCGCCCGACGGCGATGTTGGAGGGAGAGCCGGAGACAGAAAAACCGGCCCTTTGCGGCGTCACTTCCTCGGTCTCGCTCAATCGGCGCTTGGCGAGGTCAGGCAATTCCAGATCTTCGAGGAAGATATTGAGGAACTCCTCCCGGGTCAGGACGAAGCGGAAGCCGTCTTCGCCGTCGCCCTCCCCCGCCTCGGACGAACGGCCTCCGCCCGATGCCGGCGGACGCTTGATGAAATCACCCTCGACGAATTTCTGATTGCCGGGAAGGATACGATCCTGAATTCCTCCTCCGCCCCGGTGAAGGCCCGGTTCGGCCATGCCGCCGATCGGAAGAGTGACCTCACCGCCATCAAGCACATCGCGGATGGAGCGGTTTTGCAAAGATCGTTTAACCGCTTGTTCTACGGCGTCCTTGGCACGCCGTAGAAACCGTTGTCTATTTTCTAAACTTTTACCGCGCGGATTGAGCCGCCGGTCAATGATGTGCATGTTTGCTCCTAATGGGTACTCGCCGGACAGCCTACCTAACTCGCCTGCTTGACGCGCATGTACCATTCCACCAGCCGGCGAACCTGCCGTTCGGTATAATCCCGCGCGACCATGCGCGAGACGAACTCACTGTGTTTCTTTTCAGTCTCGCTATCCTTCTTCGATCCGAAGGAGATGACCGGCAGCAAATCCTCGACCTGCGAAAACATCCGCTTTTCGATCACTTCCCGGATTTTTTCATAACTGGTCCAGGACGGGTTCTTGCCGCCATTGTGGGCGCGCGATCTGAGGCAGAACTTGACGATCTCGTTGCGGAAATCCTTGGGATTGGCGATGCCCGCGGGTTTTTCGATCTTCGTCAGTTCCTGGTTCAGAAGTTCGCGGTCGAGCAACTGTCCTGTATCGGGGTCTTTGAAATCGACGTCCTCGATCCAGGCATCCGCGTAATCGACGTAACGGTCGAACAGATTCTGACCGTAATCGGAGTAGGATTCCAGATAGGCCTTCTGGATCTCGTTGCCGATGAATTCCGCATAACGCGGTGCCAGTTCTGCCTTGATGAACTCCATATAGCGCTTTTCCGTCTCCTCGGAAAACTGCTCGCGGCGGATAGCCTGTTCCAGAACATACATCAGATGCACCGGATCGGCGCCGATATCCGTCGTGTCGTGGTTGAACGTCGACGCAAGGACTTTAAAGGCAAAACGTGTCGATATTCCGTCCATGCCCTCGTCGACACCGGCAGAGTCGCGATATTCCTGCACGCTTCTGGCACGCGGATCGGTTTCCTTCAGGCTTTCACCGTCATAGGCACGCATCTTTGAAAAGAGATTGGAATTCTCGTGCTTGCGAAGCCGTGACAGGACGGAGAAGCGGGCCAGCATCTCCAGCGTCGCTGGCGCGCAGGCTGCATCTGCAAGCTCCGAGCCCTCGATCAGCTTCTCGTAGATTTTCTGCTCCTCCATGACTCGGAGGCAATAGGGAACCTTGATGACGCAGATGCGGTCGATGAAGGCTTCATTGTTTTTATTGGCCTTGAAAGTCTGCCATTCCGCTTCGTTCGAATGGGCAAGGATGATACCCGAGAACGGGATCGCACCGATATTCTCGGTGCCCATGTAGTTGCTTTCCTGCGTCGCCGTCAGCAACGGGTGCAGCATCTTGATCGGCGCCTTGAACATCTCAACGAATTCCAGAATGCCCTGATTGGCGCGATTGAGACCGCCGGAATAGCTGTAGGCGTCTGGATCGTTCTGCGAATAGTGCTCGAGCTTGCGGATATCGACCTTGCCGACCAGCGATGAGACGTCCTGGTTGTTCTCGTCACCCGGCTCGGTCTTGGCAATCCCGATCTGGCGAAGGCGGGACGGCTGGATTTTCACGACGCGGAAGCGAGAGATATCGCCGTCGAACTCGTCGAGGCGCTTCAGGCACCATGGGCTCATCAGGCCACTGAGGCGACGGGTGGGGATACCGTATTCTTCGAGCAGCAACGGCCCCATGGCCAAGGGATCGAAGAGATTAAGGGGGCTTTCGAAGACCGGGCTCAGGTCGTCGCCGGCCTTCAGCACATAGATGGGATTGACCTCCATGAGCTGCTTCAGGCGCTCCGCAAGCGAAGACTTGCCACCGCCGACGGGACCGAGCAGGTAGAGGATCTGCTTACGCTCTTCCAGGCCTTGGGCTGCATGTCGGAAGAAAGACACGATCCGCTCGATCGTCTCTTCCATACCGAAAAATCCCGCAAAGGCCGGATAGGTTCGGATCGTCCTGTTCATGAAGACCCGCCCGAGCCGCGAATCCTTGGCTGTATCGATGATCTCAGGTTCGCCGATTGCCGCCAGCAGCCGCTCGGTGGCGTTGGCATAAGCCATCGGATCCTTCTTGCATAAGGACAGATAGTCCGCGATAGACATATCCGTCTCGCGGCGAGACTCGTAGTTACGGGTGAACGCATCAAATAGGGAGTTGTTCAGCATAGGCCCTCCTATAAAGGTCTGCCTCAGCGATTTTCGCCTTCGCTAAGTAAGATGGTGCGCCAATGTTTCGAAAGATCAAGGTCCTCCTAGACGGAAATAAGACATCGCTGGCATTCCAGCATCGCTACACAAAAAATTGCGCGTAACCTGCCGATTTGATCCTCGAAAGTTGACCCCCTCTATAGATTTGCGGCAGCACCGGGAGTATTATTCGCGCGCGGTATGAAAGAGAACGCCGCGCACCTTCACGCCATGACGCGAATATGTGTTGGTGCCCCTTAAAGGGCTGCCTGATTCGATGGAGCGAGGATTTCTCGCCGTCCGAATGTGAAATATGCCTTCAAGAACCGCCCGTGAGAAAAACAAGGCCTGATCGAAAACAGGCCAGCGGCGCAACCCATGCGGTCAAGGCTGGGGTCCTTCTCACATTGCTATTTGCGCAGCGACCTGTTCTGCCTGAGCCCTGATATCGGGAACGGCGGTAATCTCCCAGAATTGACCGGCTGTCAGCGCCCCCACCGCATAAAGGTTCGATTGCGCCGCACCTTCTGAATTCAGCACGCGCGAATCCCGGTTTACCGAGATTCCGAGCCTAAGCGAATCTGCGACGACAAAGCCCTGCCGGCGCATTTCCTGCAGAAGCGGTGAATGCGCCAGCCCTGCCCGTTCCATCCCCGTACAATTGACGATCCAATCGACTGTGAGAGCGATCGTCTCACGGCGTCCTCTCTTGCGGTATTCGATGCCGATCCCGTCGCCGGCGTCCTTGAGCGTTTTGAGATAGCCGGCGTGGAAATTGACGACGCCCTGCTGCCGCAGTTGCTCGAACCGGTCGTAGATGTCAGGCGCCACGCGATGGCGATGGATGTTCCACCATGGCAGCGCATGCCGCAGGAAACGCGACCGCTCCGCTGGAGCGAGGTTCTGCCAGATCGCCTGGGTCTTGGGCCGCAGCCCATCCATGACGCTTCGCCAGTCGGTCCCCGATCTCACCTGTCGCCTGATATCGTGCAGGATTTGGCTGAGTGTCGCCCCCTTTGCATCGATCTCGATGGCGGCAAGTGATTTCGGATCGCGGACATGTCCGTGTGGCGCGAGCCCGCGCCGGGAGAGAACATCGATGCGGCCGCGGTGCCCATGCGACCGAAGCCCAAGAACCTGATCGATCATGGTAAGGCCCGAGCCCAGGATACAGACCCGATCCTGCGGGCCGACATGTGTCAACCAGGAGAGGCGCCAGGGGTTTTCGATCACATACGAACGCGTGACGCTCCCAAGAACTCCGGTATCGACCGGCAATTTCGCATTTCCCAATCCAAGACAGAGGACGACGCGGCGGCCGGCGATTTCACCGCCATGCTCCAGCAGAAAGCCGAGGGCGCCCGGATAGCGCTCGACGCAGCCGGTGGCCTTGGCCTTGATGAAATCGACGCGGCACCGGTCGTCCCGATACCGCAGGAGATCTGCAAGCGTATCCCTGACATAGAGCCCATAATCGCTCCGTGACGCGAAATCGGCATCCCGCGACGGACGGTTCTTGCGGCTCAGCCATTCCACGAAATCGGCCGGCCTGTCCGTGAAGAGGCTCATGCGCGCCGCTGGAACATTCAGCCGGTGGAGATGCATTTCTGTGCGATAGGCCGTGCCTCTGCCGAAGCCCGGATCATCGCCGATGACGGCGATGGACGCCGTCTGCGGAAGTTTCCGGACAAGATTGCAGACGACTGCGATCGCAGAAAAGCCGGAGCCGACGACAACAACATCATAAATCAAGCGTTCGTTCCATGATTCACCGGGTGAGGCATCGGTGGAACTAGCGCGGCTTGACGACTTGTCACGGTCCCGGACTCTCAACCAAGGTGTTTATACCCGGATCCGTTTCGGCACCGCCGGTAACCGATGTGTCAGCTCTCCGCCTTTGAAGAGCTGAACGCGGCACGCTCGATGCCATAACGCTGCAGCTTGTCATAGAAGGTCTTGCGCGGAATGCCGAGCGTTTCGATCGTTCGGCGCACGTCGCCGCCGTTCCGGGTCAGCGTCTCCCGGATGATATCGGCCTCATAGCGGTCAATTCTCGCCGGCAAAGGGAGCGAGGCCTCTTTGTTCGCCATCCCGTTTTGCTGCGTTTCCGCCGGCGCCGCTTCGAGACCGAGCACGAAGCGCTCGGCGAAGTGCGAGAGTTCGCGTACATTTCCTGGCCAGTCGTGGTCTTTCAGATGGCGATGCAATTCGGGCGAAACCGGCGGGGCCGGACGCTTGAAACGGTTGGCGGCTCGTTCGGTAAAGTGGGCGAACAGAAGCGGGATATCGTCGCACCGGTCGCGCAGTGGCGGGATGCTGATCGTCACGACATTGAGACGATAATAAAGGTCCTCGCGGAAATCGCCGCGCTCACGCGGATCGCCGAGATCGATCTTGGCGGCGGCCACCACACGCAGGTCGACGGGTCGCACCTCGTTGGTACCCAGCGGCATGACTTCCCGCATTTCCAAGACGCGCAGCATCTGCACCTGCGCGGAAGGCGGCATGCTTTCGATTTCATCGAGGAAGAGTGTCCCACCGCTCGAATGTTCGATGCGGCCGATGCGCTTCTTCTGCGCGCCGGTGAAGGCGCCGGCCTCATGGCCAAAGAGTTCGCTCTCGATCACGGTTTCCGGCAGGGCGCCACAATTCAACGCCACGAAGTTTCCCTTCGAGCGACGGCTCCAGCGATGCAGCAGGCTTGCCACCACTTCCTTCCCGCTGCCAGTCTCGCCGGTCACCAGCACATCGACATCAGTGTCGGCGATCTGCCGGAGCGTTCGCCGCAGGCGCTCCATGGCCGGCGTCTGGCCGATCAGCGGCAGGTCGCCTTGTGCCTGCTCGGCCGCATCGCGCAGCGACCGGTTGTCGAGCACGAGCCGGCGCTTTTCGGCGGCACGATGCACACTTTGCACCAGCCTGTCGGCCGCGAAAGGCTTGGTGATAAAGTCATAGGCCCCATCCTTGATTGCCTTGACGGCCATCGGGATGTCACCGTGCCCTGTGATCAGGATCACGGGCAGGTCTTCATCGAGCCGGCGGATCCGATCGAAGAGCTGCAATCCGTCGACATGCGGCATGCGGATATCGGAAACGACGACACCCGAGAACTCCGCGTTCAGATCCTTCAGCGCTTCCGTAGCGGCGAAAAAGGTCGAAACAGAAAAGCCGGCAAGCTCCAGCGTCTGTTTCGTCGCCTTCAGGAGATCCTTGTCGTCGTCGATAAGCAAGACCGGGATTGCTTCACTCATGCCTGTGCCTTTTGTAGATAAACGGTAAAGCGGGTGCCGATCTCGTTGCTTTCGACCTCGATACGGCCGCCATAATCGGCAACGATATCCTTGGAGATGACCAGCCCAAGGCCCAGGCCTTTTTCTTTCGAGGTGTTGAAAGGCGAAAAGAGTAAGCCGAGGATGTCCTCCGATATGCCGGGGCCGTTATCTGCCACAGTCACCGCCACCTCGCTGTCCGTCTCCTCGCAGAAGACCTCAACCTTCCCGCCTTCCCTGCCTTCCAGCGCTTCCAGCGCATTCTGGAAGAGATTGATCAGCACCTGCTCCAGCCGGATGCGGTTGCCGCTCACCTTCAGATCGGCCGAAGGTAGCCTGATATCGAGCGCATCCAATCGGCCGGCAAAACGGCTGCGCAGCAGTACGACCGCGCCTTCGATGACGGCGCGCAGTTCGATCGGCTCCGCCGCAGTGCGGCCCTTGCGGGCAAAAGCCTTCAACTCCTCGGTGATGGTGCCGATGCGCTCCGTAAGGCTGGCAATCGCATCGAGATTGCCGTCAGCCGATTCCGACTGATGGCGTTTGAGGAAGGTTCGGGCATTGTCGGCATAGGCGCGGATGGTCGCGACCGGCTGGTTGATCTCATGCGCCACGCCCGCGGCGACCTGCCCCAAGATCGCCAGGCGGTTCGCCTGCACCAGTTCCTGCTGCACCACCTGCAGCCGCGCCTCGGTCGCGCGGTGGTCCGATATCTCCTCCTGCAGACGGTCACGGGCGCGGCTCAGGTCCTGTGTGCGCTCCAGCACCCGGCGCTCCAGCTCCTCGCGGGCGGCGCGCTCGGTCGCGATACGCATGACGACGATCTGGCGGCGGCGCAGCAGGAAGGTCATGATCGCCAGCACCGGAATGAGGGCCGCCAATGTCAGCAGCCGCCATTCACGCACCGAAGAGGCGATCGGCGCTTCGGTCGGCACAAGATATTCGAGTTGCCAGGCTGTCGACGGCACCTCCGTGCGCAATCGCAGGAACTCGCCCTCCCCGGCGCCCGGCATGATGGCATGGACGATTGCAGCTCCAGGCCCCAGCGCCTGACGTTCCTCGATCGGCAAAGGCAGCAATGGCGCCTCGCCGAATTGCAAGCTGCTCCTGATCGCCGCAAGGCCTTCCTGCGGCAGAGGCTTCGCCGTCATAAAACGCCAGGACGGCAGGCTGGTGATGAGCACGACGCCGTGCTCGTCGATGACATAGGCCGGCCGGACCGCATCGCGCCAATCGGATTCCAGCTGATCGAACTCCATCTTGACGACGACGACGCCAAGCGGTGCCGCGGCGTCCCCAACCCGCCGGGAAATATAAAGGCCGGGCCGGTTGCTGACATTGCCAAGCGCGAAATGCTCTGCCGTGCCCGTTTCCATCGCACGGCGGAAATAATCGCGGAAGGAATAGTCGTTGCCGACAAAACTCAGGGGCTCCTGCCAGTTGCTGGAAGCGATCGCGATGCCGTTCTTGCCGGTTACATAGAGAACAGAGGCGCGGGTGCCGGCGACAAGGCTCTGGAGCTTGCGGTCAAGCCCCATGACGGCTTCTCCCCGCCCCGAGGCCAAAGCGTCCCGCACCTGCTGGTCATCGGCAAGGAGCAGCGGCAGAGCCCGCGGCCCTTCGAGCACGGCCCGCAGCAACGCCACCTTGAGATTGGCGTCGGTTTGCCCCTGATCCTCCAGCGCCGCAATTGCCTGCAGGCGGCCATAAATGCCGGCGCCGTAAAGAGCCGTTCCGATGAGGACCGCGGCGAGCGCCGCAAAGATCAGCCAGACGGACCGGGAACGCCGGCCAAGCTGTTCAGGCGTCAGTAAACGTTCGTTTGCTGTCCTCTGGAGCATGGCCGTATTGTGCATTTTTTCGCACGATCGGCAAATCACTTTGTGCGGAGAATCGCACTTTCGCATCTTCATCAACGGGACACATTCAATAATATCAATGAATTAGAAAGTCGGAAGAAACTGGCACACGCGTTGCAAAACAAGTCCTCATCAGTCGGGAGGCTGTTTGACCATCATGACTTGGCCGTCGCCCTATTGGCGTCCGGCATAGTGGAGGACACCATGGATATTGCAATGAACGCCGCTACAGAGCGCGGCAAAACTCCCTTTTACCGGCACCTCTACGTGCAGGTTCTCGCCGCCATCGCCGCCGGCATTCTGCTCGGTCACTTCTACCCTTCTCTCGGCGCTTCGCTGCAGCCGCTCGGAGATGCCTTCATCAAGCTCGTGCGCATGGTGATCGCGCCCGTTATCTTCCTGACCGTCACGACCGGCATTGCCGGCATGGCCGATCTCAAGAAGTTCGGCCGCGTGGTCGGCAAGGCGCTCGGCTACTTCCTCGTCTTCTCGACGCTGGCGCTCGTCGTTGGCCTCGTTGTTTCCAACGTGCTGCAGCCAGGCGCCGGCATGCATATCGATCCGGCGACGCTCGATACGAAGGCCGTCAACAATTATGCCGCCCAGGCCCATGATGCGACGATCGTCGGCTTCCTGATGAACATCATCCCGGACACGATCGTCGGCGCCTTCGCCAAGGGCGACATCCTACAGGTGCTGTTTTTCTCTGTCGTCTTCGGCATCGCGCTCGGCTCCGTCGGCGAGCGTGGCAAGCCTGTGCTGGATTTCTTCCAGGTTCTGACCGCTCCGGTCTTCCGCCTCGTCGCAATCCTGATGAAATTCGCTCCGATCGGCGCCTTCGGCGCCATGGCCTTCACCATCGGCAAATATGGCATCGGTGCGATCGCCAACCTCGCCTTCTTGATCGGCACCTTCTATCTGACATCGCTGCTCTTCGTGCTGATCGTGCTCGGCGCGGTCGCCCGCTACAACGGCTTCTCCATCCTTGCGCTGCTGCGCTATATCAAGGAAGAACTGCTGCTGGTGCTCGGCACTTCGTCCTCCGAAGCCGCCCTGCCCGGCCTGATGAACAAGATGGAACGCGCCGGCTGCAAGCGCTCGGTCGTCGGCCTCGTCATTCCGACCGGCTATTCGTTTAATCTCGACGGCACCAACATCTATATGACGCTGGCGGCACTCTTTATCGCCCAGGCGACCGATACGCATCTAAGCTTCGGCGATCAGATCCTGCTGCTTCTGGTGGCGATGTTGAGCTCAAAGGGTGCTGCCGGCATTACCGGCGCCGGCTTCATCACGCTTGCCGCCACGCTCTCAGTCGTCCCCTCCGTTCCGATCGCCGGCATGGCGCTCATCCTCGGCATCGATCGCTTCATGTCGGAATGCCGGGCATTGACGAACCTTGTCGGCAATGCCGTCGCGACTATCGTCGTCGCCCGTTGGGAAAACGAACTCGACCAGACCCGCTTTGCCGCCGCAATGGCCGGCGATTTGCGCGAAGACAGCGACGTGCTTGTTCCAGTGGCGCAGCCCGCCGAGTAAACACTGACAAAACAAATCCGCCGCCAGTCATACGATTGGCGGCGGATTTCATTTGGTGTCGACGAGCCGGCACACGTCCGAATCGTCGGTGATCTCTCAGATTTAAAGCGCCAGACCCGTGCCTCGGTCGAAAATATGGACCTGATCGCTGGCGATATTGGCCTCGAAACGGGCGCCGTAGCGGGCGGCATAGTCTCCATCCACCACCGCCGTGACCGGCTGACCGGCCAGATCGAAGACGACATGCGTCTGGGCGCCGGTCGGCTCGACAAGAAGGGTCTGGCCGGCGAGCGCATTTCCATCCTTACCATCAGGCGTCAGATGCTCGGGGCGCAGGCCGATAATCACCGCCTGGCCCGGACGGACCTTGCGGTCCGGAGCGATGCGGATCGCGGTTCCATCCGAAAGACGTGCGGCCGGCTCGCCGTTTTCGCCGTCCACCGTGCCGTCGAGAATATTCATCGCCGGCGACCCTATGAACGCTGCGACGAAGAGATTGGCCGGTTTCCTGTAGAGTTCGAGCGGTGTGCCCTGCTGCTCCACCCTGCCCTGATTGAGCACAACGATGCGGTCGGCAAGCGTCATCGCCTCGATCTGGTCGTGCGTGACATAGATCGAGGTCGTCCTGACCTTCTGGTGCAACGTCTTGATTTCCGAACGCATCTGCACACGCAGCTTGGCATCGAGGTTGGACAGCGGCTCGTCGAACAGGAAGACGGCGGGATTGCGCACGATAGCGCGGCCCATGGCGACACGCTGGCGCTGGCCGCCGGAAAGCTGGGCCGGCTTGCGGTCGAGAAGCTGGGCGAGATCCAGCATTCGGGCTGCCTCGGCGACGCGGGCCTCGATCTGCGGTTTCCTGACACCGGCGAGCTTCAGATTGAAACCCATGTTTTCCGCGACTGTCATATGCGGATAGAGCGCGTAGGATTGGAAAACCATAGCGATGTTGCGTTCGCGCGGCGTCATGCTGTTGACGACATTGCTGCCGATCGCGATCTCGCCGTCCGTGATCTCCTCTAGGCCAGCGATCATCCGCAGCAGTGTCGATTTTCCGCAGCCGGATGGCCCGACGAGGGCGACGAATTCCCCATCCTCGATGTCAAGCGAAATGCCGTGGATGACGTCGACGGCGCCATAGGCCTTGCGAATATCGTTCAGTTGAACGGATGCCATGATTGCACCTCCAATGGTTCGGCTCAGGACTTCACGGCGCCGGCGGTCAATCCGGCAATGATGTGTCTCTGGGCGACGAAGAAGACGATGATGGTTGGCAGGATGGTGAGCGTGATGAAGGCCAGCACCAATTGCCATTCGGTGCCGTATTCGCCGCGATAGACCATGATGCCGAGCGGCCAGGGATATTTGGATTCCGAGTTCAGCATGATCAGCGGCAGGATGTAGCTGTTCCAGCTGCCGACGAAGGAGATGATGCTTACAGTGGCGACGATCGGGCGGGAAAGCGGCAGCGAGATATGCCAGAAGAAGCGCAGATAACCGCAACCGTCGACGAAAGCCGCTTGGAACAATTCTTCCGGAAGATTACGGAAATAGTTTCGAAACAAGAGGATGCTCATGCCGAGACCGAAGGCCACTTGCGGCAGCACCACGCCCCAATAAGTGTTCAACAGGCCGAGATCGCGGATGCGGATGAAGAGCGGCAGGATCGCAGTCGCCGCCGGAAACATCAGCCCCAGCAGGAAATAATTGAGCAGGAAGGACGAGCCGAAGAAGCGGACATGAGCAAAGGCGAAAGCCGCCATGGATGAGACGATCAGCGTCAAGAGCACGGTGAGGGCTGCGATGACAAGCGAATTGCCGATCTGCAGCCAGTAGCGTTCGCCGAAGACTATGTCCGTGTAGTTCGCCCATTGCCATTCCGTCGGCAGGCCGAAAGGGTTGGTGCGCAGGTCACCCAGCGTCTTGAAGCCGCCAAGCGCCGTCGTCAGCAGCGGCACGAGCACGATCGCGGCGATAAGGCTCAGTGACACGTAGAGATAGATGCGTGTGGACACGCTCATGCGGATGGAAGAGCTCATATCAGTCATGACGCATGAAGATCCTTTTGTAACCGAAGGCGAGCGTGACGCAGATGATGAAGAGCACCACGCCGACGGCGCTGCCCAAGCCCACCTGCATGCGCATGACTCCATAGGTGTAGAGGAAGGTGACCATCGTCTGCGTGGAATTGGACGGCCCGCCACCGGTCAGCGGCATGATCATGTCGAAGAGCTGAAGCGAGCCGACGACGACAAAGAAAATCGAAAGACGCAAGGTCGAGCCGAGCAGCGGCAGCGTGACGTAACGGAATTTCTGCCAACCGGTGGCGCCGTCGATTTCGGCCGCCTCCAGCACGTTCTTGTCGACCGATTGCAGACCGGCGATGAACAGCATCATGTGAAAGCCGAAATATTTCCAGACGATGACTCCAAGCACGGCGTAGATCGCCACATCCTTATCGGCGAGCACGTAAGGATTGGCCAAGCCGAAGAAGCTGGAAATGGCGGCAAACAGGCCGTAGTCGCCGTCATAGACGAAACGCCAGATGAGGCCCGCCGCAACGTCGGCAAGCACATAGGGCAGGAAGAAGATCAGGCGAAAACCTACGACGCCGGGAATGCGATGCGCAAGCATGGTCGCCAGCCAGATGGCGAGCGGCACCTGGATGCAGATCGAGATCACGATGATCAGGCCGTTATTGACGAGCGCCTGGGTGAAAGCCGCATTGCGGAACAGAACCTGGAAATTGCGGAGTGCAATGAACTCCGTCGGCGTGCCGTAGCCGTTCCACTTGTAGAGGCTGTACCAGGCAGCCTCCCCCATCGGCATGATGACGAAGAGCGTGAAGAGCAGCAGCGCCGGCGGTAGAAAGAGCAACAGCACCGTCAGCCGGTCGTGCGCGACCGAGCTCTTGCTGTTTGCGGCTCGTCTTGCCGGCCTTGCGGCACTCGGTGTCGATAGGACTGAAATATTGGCCATGGTCCCTGCTTTCGTATCTCGTCGGCAGCAATGCTGGCGCTCCGTTGTTGGAGCGCCAGGAAGGTCTGGGCGACGCTGGTTATTGTTCCAGTTCGAAAGCGTCCTGGATCATCTGAGCGCCGTCCTTGGAATTCATCTGTCCGGAGACGATTTCCACCGACACGTCGTTGACGACGCGGCCGACGGCCGCACCGAGGTCCTGGTCGAAGAAGTTCTGATGCCAGGTCGAGGCGGCAAGCTGTTTTGCCGATTCGGCAAGCAGCGGATTGACAACGCCGTCATCGGCGCCAACGGCAACGGGCAGAAGCATGCCGGCCTTGGCCATCGCGCGCTCGTTCTCCGCGCTCGTCAGGAAGGCGAGGAAATCGAGCGCTTCCTTGGAGGCCTTCTTGGTAACGGCCCAGCCGTTCAAACCGCCGAGCGTATCCGTCGGCTTGCCGGTGCCGCCATCGACCGCCGGAAAGGCGAAGCGGCCGATATTATCGGCTGCGAGGCCCTTGCCGTCGCCGGCATTCTTCCGTTGATTGGCCTCGGTCGCTTCGAAGCCGAGGATAATCGCAGCCTTGCCGTCACCGAAAACGCCGAGCGCCTGCGGCCAGGTCGAACCGAGATAGCCGGGCTGGAAAGGTTCGAGCTTGCCGAGCTCGGCGAGGTCGTCACCGGCCTTGATGATTGCCGGATCGAGGAAACCTTCGCCTTCACCCTTCTTGGCCGCCTCGAAGACCTTCTGTCCGCCTTCCCGCATGACGAGATAGCTCCAGTAGAAGTGGATCGGCCATTTCTCGCCGCCACCGCCGGCAATCGGCACGATGCCGGCCGCCTTGATCTTCTTCACCGTCGCGAGAAAATCGGCCCAGCTCTTGATGTCCTCGGCTTTGACACCGGCTTTGGCAAACAGCGCCTTGTTATAGAAAAAGCTGACCAGGCCGACTTTATAGGGGATGGCCCAGGTCTTGCCGTCGAAGGTCAGACCATCGACCGAAGCGGGCGTATAGGCGCTGCGCAATTTGCCGCCATCGGCATCGAGGGCCGCCGTCACATCCTGGAGCGCACCGGTCTCAGACTGCTGTTTCAAGACGCCACCGCCCCAGCTGAAAAAGAAATCCGGCACGTCGTCGGACTGCAGCAATGTCGGAAGCTTGGCCTTGAAGGCCTCGTTTTCGAGGAACTGCATCTGGATGTCGACATCGGGATGCTGGGCTTCGTACTTCTTGACGATATCTTCCCAGGCCGCGACGTTTTTCGGATCGAGTTCGAGATGCAGCCACTTGACCGTCGTCGCCGAGGCAGCACCTACGCCTGCCACCAACATGCCGGCTGCCGCGGCCATGGATGCGATACGCCTGCCGCCGAAAGCGGCGCTCTTCAACATAAAATTCATGATTTTCCTCCCAGGGGCCATGTCCTCACAATTTTTCCCCTATGCGGATTAATTCAACGGAGCTTTTGCCCAATGTCAACCCAACTGCTGTATTTTTCATCAAATTCGCTTGACAGAGCTCCGTGGTTACCTGTTATTTATTTCGTAACCCGTTAAAAATATTAGGCACCTCGCCCCAACAAACCGATTGCCTGGCTACTTTTCATGAAGACTGCAGACCCCGAATTAATGCGTGCGATCAACCGCTTGAACGTGCTCGACACGATCCGGCGCCATGGCCCGATTTCTCGTATCCAGATCAGTGAGCGTACGGAGCTCTCGACTACGACGGTTTCCGCCATCACCGCCTCACTGCTCGACGACGGACTGATCCTGCCTCGTCATGAGGGCGATATCCGCAATGAGGCTGTGCGCGGAAGGCCCCGCGTGATGCTGGAGCTCAATCCGGATCCCGCCCGCGTGGTTGGCGCCAAGATCGCGGCCAGCCGTATGGTTTTCGCCGTCACCAATTTCCGTGGAGACGTGCTCTCCAAGCTGGCGCTGCCGATCCGCATCGATCGTCAGCCCATCGCGGTCATTGCAGACCTGATCGAGGACGGTGTGCGGCGCTGCGTCGTCGATATCGGCTTGTCGCTCGATGATATCGACAGCATCTGCCTTGCGCTTCCTGGCGTCATCGAGCATCGAACGGGTCTTATCCGTTCGAGCCCAATCTTCCGGGAAGTCAATATTGATTTTGCTGCCGAAATGTCTGCTCGCCTGTCGACGTCGACGATCATCGAGAGCGATGCGCATGCCATTACGCTTGGCCACCACTGGTTCGGCAAGGCGCGCGATCTCGAAGACATGGTACTGATTTCGCTGGAGCAAACGCTCGGTCTCGGCGTTCTGCATGACAACCAGCTTTTCCGCGGCGCCGGCGGCCTCAGCCACAATCTGGGCGATCTCGTTCTCGGCATGGGCAAACAGGGCGTGGTCCGCCTTTCCAGCCAGGCTGGGGAGAGCGCGATTCTCGGCGAGCAACAGGCCGATGGGCGTTTTGCCGAAGCTGTGCGTCTCGGCCGCGGCATGACCCATGTACAGGCGATGATTGAGGCCGATGATGACCAGCTCATCGGAGCAGCAGTCCGGGCCGGCGAAGCTGTGGGGCTCACAATCGCCAATATCGTCACACTGTTTGCGCCGCCGCGGGTCATTCTCGTCGGTTCCTCGCTTGCGCTTGGCGAGCCCTTTCTGAACAGCCTGCGCGACGCCTATGCGCTCGCCATCCCGCCTTCTCTGCAGGATGTCAGCGAACTCGTCTTCGACGATTCGACCGACGACTTCTGGGCGCAGGGTGCTGCCGCTGTTGCGCTTTATGAACTCTACGAATCGCCCTGGAGCACCACAGGACCGGCGCTCTGACGCGCAAAAATCAGTATTTATGGAGGATATGATGGAAAAAGTCGGTATCGGCATCATTGGATGCGGCAATATTTCGGGCGCCTATCTCCAGGCGATCACATCGGCATTCCCGATCCTCGAGATCCTCGGACTGGCCGACCTCAATCGTGAACTTGCAGAGGCAAAAGCCAATGAATTCAATCTTCAGGCTAGGTCTGTCGAAGAGCTTCTGGCCGATCCGAAGGTCGAGATCGTCGTCAACCTGACCATTCCGAAGGCCCACGTTGCCGTCGGTCTGCAGGCACTGGAGGCAGGCAAGCATACCTATTCGGAAAAGCCGCTGGGGATTAATTTCGCGGAAGGGAAAAAATTGGCGGATGCCGCCAAGGCCAGGGGCCTGCGCATTGGCGCTGCCCCTGACACCTTCCTCGGCGGCGGCCATCAGACCGCCCGCGCGCTGATTGACGAGGGCGTCATCGGCATTCCGGTCGGCGGCACCGCGACCTTCATGTGCCCGGGCCATGAGCGTTGGCATCCCAATCCGGCCTTCTATTATGAAGTCGGCGGCGGCCCGATGCTCGACATGGGTCCCTATTACATCACCGACCTCGTCAATCTGCTAGGGCCGGTCGCCAAGGTCGCCGGTTTTGCGGTCACGCCGCGCAATGAGCGCATCATCACCAGCGAGCCGCGCAATGGCGAGCGCATTCCGGTTCATATCCCGACGCATGTGGCCGGCGTGATGGCTTTCGCCAATGGCGCCGTCGTCCAGATCGGCATGAGCTTCGATGTGGCAGGCCACAAGCATGTGCCGCTCGAAGTCTACGGCACCGAAGGCACGCTGATCGTGCCGGATCCGAACCGTTTTGCCGGCCCGGTCGAATATCTGAAGAAGGGCGGCCAGTTCGAGGACCAGCCCGTGACGCTGCCCTATGCCGACGGCAATTATCGCTCCCTCGGTGTGGCCGATCTCGCCCACGCGATCCGCTCGAACCGGCCGCATCGCGCAAATGGCGATCTGGCGCTGCATGTGCTCGAGGTGATGGAAGCCTTCCAGAAGGCATCTGACACCGGCAGCACGGTAACGCTCACCACGACAACGGAGCGCCCTGCTCCGCTTTCTCAATCCCTCGTCGACGGACTGCTCGGCAAGTAACATTCAGGAGGAATACACGATGCGTGAAGCACTGATCGTCTGGGGCGGCTGGGCCGGCCACGAACCGGAACAATGCGCCGCAATCATCAAGGACATACTCGAGGAAGACGGCTTCAAGGTCTATGTGGAGCACAGCACGGAGGCCTTCGCCGATCCGTCGATCCACGATCTGAGCCTGATCGTCCCTGTTATCACCATGTCGAAGATCGAGAAGGAAGAGGTCAAGAACCTCGCTGCCGCGATCGAAAGCGGCGTCGGTATTGCCGGCTATCACGGCGGCGCCGGCGACAGCTTCCGCGAATCGACCGATTACCAGTTCATCATCGGCGGCCAGTGGGTTGCCCATCCGGGCAATATCATCAACTACACCGTCAACATCACACGGCCGGACGATCCGCTGATGGAGGGGATCACTGATTTCCCCTATAATTCGGAGCAGTATTACATGCATGTCGACCCCTCGAACGAGGTGCTGGCGACGACGACCTTTACCGGCGAACATGCCTACTGGATCGATGGCGTGACCATGCCTGTCGTCTGGAAGCGCAAATACGGCAAGGGTCGCGTCTTCTATTCGTCACTCGGCCATGTCGCCAAGGAATTCGAGGTGCCGCAGATGAAGACGATCTTCCGCCGCGGCGCCAATTGGGCAGCGCGCTGATCGGTTCGACGTTGGGACTGCCGGTGCCTCGCCGGCAGCCCCACATGAAAAGTATATATTTGGGCACGACACGGGTGCCAAATCCGTCGATATGCGTTACTGCTGTGGGAAGAACGAACCAGACAGCAAGACAATGAGCGATAACGTTATCAAGTTTCGCAAGCCGAAGCCCCCGCCGAAAGCCCCCAATCCCATGCTCCGCAAGCTTGTGATCATCGCCGCGGTGATCATCGTGTTTGCATTGGCCTGGGTCTATGTCCAGGTCACCGGCGTGCAGCCGCAATAATCCAGCGAGGGATCGTCCGATGAGCGTTCGCCCGCCGCAATCCTTCAGGCAGTCCTTTTCGGCCGAAGGCGGGGTGAATGTACTCGAATACGAGCTCATGTCGGAGCGCGCCAATTCACTCGGACGCAACGGTCTCAAAGTCGAATCGGCTCTCTCAGCCCTGAAGGCCTGGAATCCCGATCGCCATAGCGTTGAGCAGCGCGAAACGCTGATCAACGAGGCGTCCGATGCCGTTTGGGCGCTCTTCGTCCAGCGCGAGATCTGCGGGCTACGCAATAACAAGGATATTGTCCAGCGTTACGCCATTCCCGGCGAAGTGCTGGCGCGGGTCGGCGTCGTCAGGAAATAGCGACGGTCTGGCTCTGTGTCGCAGGTGGCAACGCCGAGACCGTTCTGAATGTCGGCGCCGGTGCAGGTTCCTACGAGCCGGTCGACCGGAAGGTGACACCAGTCGAACCTTCTGCATCCATGCGCGCCCAACGTCCGGACCATCTGCCCGAGGCAATCGATGCAACGGCCGAAAAACTTCCCTTCGCAGATCAATCATTCGACGCGAGCATGGCGACCTTCACTGTGCATCAATGGTCGGACCTCAAGGCTGGTCTTTCAGAAACGCGTCGTGTTTCGCGCGGCCCGGTGCTGGTCCTAAGCTGCGATCCCGATGAGCTGGAACGCTCCTGGCTGTTTGACTATGCACCCGAGATGATCGCCGTCGAGGCGAGCCGCTATCCGGCCATGCAGACCATTGCCGATCATCTCGGCGGCACAGCCGATCCCGCTTGCCTGCATCGATGGTTTCGGTGAGGCCTATTATGGCCGCCCGGAACTCATTCTCGATCCCGGCGCCCGGCTTGCAAACTCGGCCTGGAGCTTCGTCGATCCATCGATCGGCGAACGCTTCGTGACCGAACTCGGCCGCGACCTCGAGGACGGCACGTGGGATGCCCGCTACGGACATTTGCGTATGCAGCCCTTCTTCGAAGGATCGCTCCGCCTGATCGCCGCTCACCCCTGACGGGCTCAGCTGAAGAAGCGGTTTTCCGGTCGCGGTAGGCCGAGATGTTCGCGCAGCGTCGTGCCCTCGTATTCCCTACGGAACAAGCCGCGGCGCTGCAGCTCGGGCACCAGGCGCATGGTGACATCATCGAGCCCCTGCGGCAGGTAGGGGAAGACGACGTTGAAGCCGTCGGAGCCCTCTTCGTCCATCCAGCGCTCCATCTCATCGGCAATGCTCTCGGGCGTGCCGACGAAGGCGAGGCCGGAATAGCCGCCGTAACGCTGGGCAAGCTGGCGCACTGTCAGGTTTTCCTCCTGCGCCAGTTTAATGACCTGGGCGCGGCCGGTCTTGCTGCCATTGGTATCGGGAATATCCTTGGGCAACGGCGCATACGGGTCGAAACCCGAGGCATCATGGCCAAGCGCGATCGACAGCGAGGCGATGGCGCTGTCATAGTGAACGAGACTGTCGAGGGCGAGGCGCTTGGCGCGCGCCTCCTCGATGCTGTCGCCGATGACAACAAAGGCGGCCGGCAGCAGTTTCAGGTGATCGCGGTTGCGGCCGATCGCCTCCATCCGGCCCTTGATGTCGGCATAGAGAGCCTTGCCGCCTTCGAGATCACGCGGCGAACAGAAGACCACTTCGGCAGTTTCCGCGGCTAGCTGGCGGCCGGGATCCGACTGGCCGGCCTGCACGATAACGGGCCAGCCCTGAACCGGTCGGGCAATATTCAACGGCCCACGCACACTCAGTTCCTCGCCCTTATGGTTGAGCACATGCATTTTTTCGGGATCGAAATAAATGCCGCTCTCGCGGTCGCGAATGAAGGCGTCGTCGGCGAAGCTGTCCCAGAGGCCGGTGACGACATCGTAGAACTCGCGCGCCCGCTTGTAGCGCTCGCCATGTTCCACATGCTCGTCAAGGCCGAAATTGAGCGCAGCATCGGGATTGGAGGTCGTGACGATATTCCACGCGGCGCGGCCATTGCTGATGTGATCGAGCGAAGCGAAACGGCGGGCCACATGGTAGGGCTCGTCGAAGGTCGTCGATGCCGTTGCAGCGAGCCCGATCCTCTCGGTGACGGAGGCAAGCGCCGACAGCAGCGTGAAGGGCTCGAAGGAGGTCACGGTGTGACTGCGTTTCAGCGCTTCGACCGGCATGTTGAGCACCGCCAGGTGATCGGCCATGAAGAAGGCATCAAATTTCGAGGCCTCGAGCTTCTGCGCGAAGGATTTGATATGGGAGAAATTGAAATTGGCATCCGGATAGGAGCCGGGATAGCGCCATGCGCCGGTGTGCAGGCTAACGGGACGCATGAAGGCGCCGAGGCGCAACTGCCGTGAACGGGTCATGTTTTTCCTCATGGATCGGGCGAAGCGGCCGCCTGCCCTCTGCTGAACGGTGATGCCGGAACGACGTATCCGTTTGGGTTACGTAGGCGTTGGCGCACAGCAATTCGAGATCAGCATTGGCATTTTCTGGCGGCGATTTCACCGGCAACCCGGTCAATTCCCGGTGAGATGGATAGGGGCAGACGTTAGCCGTGCCGACGCGCTTCGCAGAAGCAAGCACTTTCCATTTTCTATCACATCTATAGAATTTATAATCTTACCTGTCGCTCCGATTTCTTTCACCCATATCACGCTCAGAACTGGAGAAATCAATGACGACCGTGCTCAGGCAGCAAGACCAGATCCGGCCCGTGGCCGCCCGCATAGCCAGCGACGAGGAGGCACTTGAGACGGCCCGCAGGCTTGGCGCTCAATTTGCCGCCACGGCCGCCACGCGAGATGCCGAGCGCCGGTTGCCTTTCGCCGAACTCGACGCGGTGGCGCAATCCGGCCTGCTGGCGATTGCCGTTCCAGCGCAATATGGTGGGCTTGATGTTTCGAATGCCGTGCTGGCCGAAGTGACCGCGATCCTGGCCGAAGCCGATGGCTCGATCGGCCAGATCCCGCAGAACCATTTCTATATTCTGGAAGCCCTGCGCACCGACGGCAGCGAGGAGCAGAAACGGTATTTCTTCGGCCGGGCGCTTGCCGGCGATCGTTTTGGCAATGCGCTTTCAGAGCGCGGTACGAAGACGGTCGGCCACTACAATACGCGCATCGTCAGGGACGGACCCGGCTACCGCATCAACGGCCAGAAATATTACTCGACCGGTGTACTGTTTGCCGACTGGATCACAGTCTTCGCGCTTGATGAGGAAGACCGGCTTGTCATGGCCTTCGTGCCGAAAGGGACCGAGGGTGTTGAGATCCTCGACGACTGGGACGGCTTTGGCCAGCGTACGACCGGCAGTGGCACCACGATCCTCAAGAATGTCTATGTCCATGCCGATACCGTCGTCCTGCATCACAAGGGTTTCGAGCGCCCGACGACGATTGGCTCGGTCGGCCAGATCGTCCATGCCGGCATCGATCTCGGCATCGCGCGTGCCGCTTTCGCCGAGACGCTCGAATTCGTGCGCACCAAGTCACGCCCCTGGATGGATAGCGGCGTGGAGCGCGCCGCCGAGGATCCGCTGACGATCTCCAAGGTCGGGCAGATCGCGATCCGGCTGGAAGCTGCGGCGGCACTCCTCGAACGAGCCGGCCGCAAGGTCGATGCGGCGCAGATCGAGACGACAGAAAAGACCGTTGTCGAAGCGACGCTTGCGGTTGCTGCCGCCAAGGTGCTGACGACCGAGATCGCCATTGAGGCCACCAACACACTCTTCGAGCTTGCCGGAACCTCTGCGGTCAAGAGCGACCTCAATCTCGACCGACACTGGCGCAACGCACGCACCCACACGCTGCACGATCCCGTGCGCTGGAAGTACCATGTCGTCGGCAATTACCACCTGAACGGCGCGATCCCGCCGAAGAACGGCGCGCTCTGAACCCTCTCCTCAACTAAAAACCCCATCTCCGTCACCGGAAATGGGGTTCTTTTTTGCCTATTTTCCTGAGCTTAGCTGTAGAGGCTGACTTCGGGAATCTTGCCGTTCAGTACGAACTCTCCGACTTCCTTGGCCTTGTAGAAGACCGGATCGTGCAGCGTATGGGTGCGCACGTTGCGCCAGAAACGGTCGAAGCGATATTTCTCCGCCGTGGAGCGCGCGCCGGTCAGCTCGAAGACACGCGAGGTGATATCGAGCGAGACATGGGTTGCATGCACCTTGGCGGCATAGGCTTCTGCCGCAGCTTCGCCGCGCTCGCGGGCGGTGACACTATGGCCCTTTGCGAGACCTGCCTGAACGGCGGCGGCTGCCGCATCGGCCAAGGCGGCAGAAGCTTTCAGCGCGGCGGTGAACTCTCCCACCCGCTCCAGGATATAGGGATCGTCTGCAGCCCGCTCGACGCCCGAGGTGACCCAAGGACGCGTCGTCGTGCGCACATAATCGACAGCAGCCTGGAGCGCGCCTTCGGCGCTGCCGAGATAGAAGTTGACGAAAACGAGCTGGATGAGCGGCGTATTGAAGGTGGAAAGCACCGGTGAGGCAGCATCGGGAGCAGCCGGGGCGCCGACGAAGTCTTCCTCATAGACAGGGAAATCATGGAATTCGACGCTGCCGCTGTCGGAGAGCCGCTGGCCGAAATTGTCCCAGTCGTCATTGGCCTGATAGCCGGGCCTGTTGGTCGGCACGGCGAAACCGACGATCTTGTCGTCGAGCGTGGCATTGGCATTGATATAGTCGGAGACATGGGCGGCGGTGGAGAAGGACTTGCGCCCGTTCAGCACATAGCCATTGCCGCGGCGGGTGAGCACAAGGCCCGGATCGCGCGGATTGACGGCAGCACCCCAATAGAGGTTTTTCGCCACGGTTTCGGTACCCAACGCATGAGCACGGGCTTCCTCGAGCGCCCAGTAGACATATTGGCTGTTGACGAAGTGATAGCCGAGCAGCTGGCCGATGGAACTTTCGCCGCGCGCAAGGATACGCACCAGCCGCAAGCCATCCACCCAATCAAGGCCGCCGCCGCCGATCTTTTGATCATGCAAGGCATTCAGCAGGCCGGCATTCTTCAGCTTGACGATCTCCGCAAGAGGCGGGCGACCGTCGCGGTCGAGTTCGGCGGCGCGATTGGAAAGATCGGTCGAGATTTCCTCGGCGCGGGCAAAGAGGTCCTCTCGCGTCGTGCTGCGATTGGTCGCGAAGACGACATTGGACTGGCTCATGGGTCGAAACTCCGATTTCCTGAAAAAATGGGCCGGCGGGGGCCGCACAACCCCCGCCGGAAGATCGAGGCAGGCAGCCTAGAAAAGCTTGTCTGGGATCCAGCTAGCGGTTGCCGCGTCGCTTGTGCTGAAGGCCGGGATCTTCTGCGCCAGGTCCTCGATCGTCTTGACGCCGGCGGCGCGCAGGCTTTCCTGCGTGAGCAGCGTCGGCTTGACTGTGATCTGATGGGGGACGTCCTGTCCGGCAATTTGCAGAGCCGCGGCGCGGACGGAGACCGCACCGACGACAGCCGGGTTGGTGGCGACGGTCGCAACCCAGGAGCTGCCCTCTTCGGTGATCTCCTGAATGTCAGCGGTCGAAACGTCGGCCGAATAAATCTTCAGCTTGTTTGCGATACCAAGATCGTTGGCGGCAAGCTTTACGCCACGGGCAAACTCGTCATAGGGCGCAAACACGACGCTGATATCGGGATTGGCGGTCAGTGCGGCCTTGGCCTGATCGGCCGTCGAGGTCGCGGTTGTGTCGCTCACGTTGCCGAAGCGCGCCTTTTCAACGACGCCGGAATTCTCCGACTTGAACTTCTCCCAGACCTCGTTGCGGCGGTCGAGCGGCGCGAAGCCGGCGACATAGACATAACCGGCATTGAAGCTCTTGCCGTTATCCTTCACCACCTGTTCGAGCCCGAGCTGAGCGAGTTCGTGGTCGCTCTGCTCCACCTGCGGCACCTTGGGATTGTTGAGGTTGACGTCGAAGGCGACGACCTTGATGCCCTTGTCCAACGCCTGCTGGACGACATCGCCGAGCGATTCCGGCAGGCCGTGATCGACGACGATGCCGGCGACGCCAAGATTGATCGCCTGCAGGATCTGCTCACGCTGCTCGGCGGCATCCTGCCGGCCGGGGAACACACGCAGGTCGATATCGAGCGCCTTGGCCTGGGCTTCCGCACCGGCCTGATAAGCCTGGAAGAAGTCACCCGCCGAGATGTAACTGATCAGCGCCACCTTGACGCCGCCCTTATCGAAGGGCGCCGGTGCGCCGTTGAGACCGGCGGCAAAGGAGGTCTGATAGAGAAAAAGAAATTGCGGCTGCAGAGAGCGTCAGCCGTGCGAGGGATTTCATCGTCGCGGTCCTTCCGGTCAATCGGGAGCGTCGTCTGACAGGTTGGCAGCTCCCTGCGACGCATGAAATTATTAGATATAAACTCTATGTTTTTAGTAGATTTAATGATCCGATTTTTGCGGGTTCAGGAGATTCTTTGTTCCCATCGCCTTCCGACCGAGGCAAGGCTTGCCTCGAAGTTCGGGCATGTGTCAGGCCAATATCGCGGCTTAAAAGCAGTCCCGGATTTGCCCGATGCCACTCCTTCATGTCGACAATATCACCCGCAGTTTCGGGTCCACACGCGCGCTTTCAGGCTCCCATTTCTCTATCGAGCGGGGTGAGGTCGTCGCGCTGATGGGAGCCAATGGCGCCGGCAAATCGACGCTTGTGAAGATAGTCTCCGGCGTGCTTGCGGCCGATGGCGGCACAATCAGCCTGAACGGCCGGCCCTTTTCTCCGAAAACGCCGTCCGAGGCGGCAAAGGCCGGCGTCGTCACTGTCCATCAGTCGACAGATCTTGTCGGAGCGGCGGGGCTGACGGTTGCCGACGCCCTGCTGCTGCATCGCTTTGCCGAAGGCAGCACGCCCTTCTTTCTCTCCCGGACAAGCGTACGGCGCGAAGCGCGCGCCATGCTCGATGCCGCCGGCTTCTCCCTGCCGCTCGACCGGGATTTCGGCGATCTGACCGCGGCCGACCGGCAGCTCGTCGCCATCGCCCGCGCGCTTGCCAACAAGGCCGAGCTGCTGATCCTGGACGAGCCGACCGCAAGCCTTTCGGCGGATGAGAGCCGGCGCCTGTTCGACATCCTGCTCACCTTGCGGGCGCAAGGCCTTGCCATCCTCTATATCTCCCACCGGACCGCCGATCTCGAGGCGATCGCAGATCGAGCGCTCGTCATGCGCGGCGGCCGCATCGTCGGCAGCTTCAACCGGCCGATCGACTTTTCAAGCGCCATTGAAACGATGATCGGCCGCAGGCTTGAAGCTGCGCGGCCGGACGCCCGCCCAGCAACGGGCTCAGCCGTTTTCGAGATGCACGGCATCCGCCTCCTGCCGTCAAGCAAGCCCTTCGACCTGACCCTGCACGAAGGCGAGGTCGTTGCCGTTACCGGCGTGCTGGGCGCCGGCAAAAGCCGCCTGTTGTCGGCGATCTTCGGCGTTCGAGACCTAGCTGACGGCGCGATGCAGCTCGACGGCAAGCCCTACCGGCCGAAATCGCCGGGCGAGGCGATTGCCGCAGGCGTCGCCATGGCGGCGGAGGATCGTCATCGCTCCTCGCTGATGCCGGCCGCCTGGCCCGGCAATTCGCTCGCGGCCACCATCAGCCTGCCGCATCTTGCCAAATGGTATCCGAGCGGTCTGCTTTTCGGTAGCCGCGAGCGGC
This sequence comes from Rhizobium sp. KNZ14-9A, assembly GCF_056755015.1. Classification (NCBI taxonomy): domain Bacteria; kingdom Pseudomonadati; phylum Pseudomonadota; class Alphaproteobacteria; order Hyphomicrobiales; family Rhizobiaceae; genus Rhizobium; species Rhizobium sp. KNZ14-9A. Next base: position 440,304 of record NZ_JBPGXB010000004.1, on the reverse strand, counting down.
GCGAAGCAGAGCAGGCCATTTCCCGGCTGGGCATCAAGGCCCCCGGTCCGCTCGCCTCGATCTGGTCACTGTCGGGCGGCAATCAGCAGAAGACGGTCATCGCCCGCTGGGAGGCGGAGCCGAGCCGGCTGCTGCTGCTCGACGAGCCGTTCCAGGGGGTCGACGTCGGCGCCCGCCATGACATCATCCAGGCGATCCGGGCACGGACCGACCGCGCGACACTGATCGCCACATCCGATCCCGAAGAGGCCTATGAGGTCGCCGACCGCATCCTGACGATCGACCATCACAGCTTGCTGCCCGATCTCGTCGACATCGCCTCTTCTTCAGCTTCACAGGAAATTTCCGCATGACGACCATCGACGAAGAAGCCCTGCCAAAGACCGGCGCTGCCCCGCATAGCCGCAGCCAGGATAGCCGCGCTCTGGCACTCGGCAGCTTTCTGCGCGCCGGGGCGGTGTTCATCCTGCTCGGGCTGATGGTGATCGGCTTCACCATCGCCCAACCGGCCTTCATCAACATCGGCAATCTGATGAGCATCCTGCAGGCCGTATCGGTCGTTGCGATCCTCGGCGCCGGTGTGACAGTGACACTTGCCGTCGGCGGCTTTGATCTCTCGATCGGTGCAGTGGCCGCCTCCAGCGTCATGGCCGCGAGCTATGCTATGATCGTCTGGCATCTCGATGTTTTCGCCACCGTGCCGCTGGTCCTTGCCTTCGGCGCAGCGGTCGGGCTCGTCAATGCCCTCCTGATCGTGCGACTGCGCGTACCCGATCTGCTGGCGACGCTTGCCATGATGTTCCTGCTCTCCGGCCTGCAGCTCATCCCGACCGCCGGGCGGTCGATCTCAGCCGGCCTTGTCCTGCCCGACGGCTCCAAGGCGACCGGTGCCTATGATCCGGCTTTCCTGTTGATCGGCCGCTACAGCCTGTTTGCCACCCTCCCCGTTTCCGTCGTGCTGATGGCCGTCGTCGCCATCGTCCTTTTCGTATTGACCGAACGAACGCGCATCGGCCGGCTGCTTTTTGCGACCGGCGGCAATGAGGTGGCGACGCGGCTTGCCGGCGCGTCCACAACACGGCTGAAGACGCTGGCCTATGTCATCTCGGGGACCTTGGCAGCCCTCGGTGGCATCGTAATCGCGGCCCGTGTCGGGCGCGGCGACGTCTCCTCCGGCGGCTCGCTGCTGATGGACTCGGTGGCCGCCGCCCTGATCGGTTTTGCCGCTCTCAATCTGCGTCGCCCCAACGTCCTTGGCACCATTGCCGGCGCCGTCTTCGTCGGCGTGCTGCTCAACGGCCTCACGATGCTGAACGCGCCCTATTACACCCAGGATTTCGTCAAGGGCGCTGTACTCGTCGGAGCACTTGCCCTGACCTATGGGCTCGGCCGCAACAGCGATCGCTGAAGCCAGGCTTTGGGTTCAGAAAATTTCCTGCGGCCGTGTGCTTTTGGAATAACGTACCTCTTATGAGCCTTAAATCTATATAATTTACAGACTATCAAATTGAGAGGGTATCGTTATGAATGAAGGACTTGGAGGCGGCTTCGGACGCCGTGAAATCTTGAAGCTCGCGGCTGTCGCCAGCGCGACCTTTGCAGGCGCCAGCATGCTGACCGCACCCGCCGCAAGGGCCGACGACGAGGGGCTTTCCCTGAAGGGCAAGCGCATCGCCATCAGCGCCACTGGTACGGACCACTATTTCGATCTGCAGATCTATAATGCCCAGATCGAAGAGGTGAAGCGGCTTGGCGGCGAACCGATCGCCGTTGATGCCGGCCGTAACGACGGCAAGCTGATCGCCCAGCTTCAGACACTCGTAGCCCAGAAGCCGGATGCGATCGTCCAGATCCTCGGCACGCTCAGCGTCATCGACCCCTGGCTGAAGAAGGCCCGTGACGCCGGCATTCCTGTTCTGACCGTCGATGTCGGCTCGACCAATTCGATCAACAACACGACGTCGGACAATTGGGGCATCGGCAAGGATCTCGCCCTGCAGCTCGTCTCTGACATCGGCGGCGAAGGCAATATCGTCGTATTCAACGGCTTCTACGGCGTGACACCATGCGCCATCCGCTACGACCAGCTCGTCAACGTCATCAAGTATTTCCCGAAGGTGAAGATCATCCAGCCGGAACTGCGCGACGTCATCCCGAATACGGTTCAGGACGCCTTCACGCAGATCACCGCGATCCTCAACAAATATCCGGACAAGGGCTCGATCAAGGCCGTCTGGTCGGCCTGGGACATTCCGCAGCTCGGCGCCACGCAGGCGATCGCCGCCGCCGGCCGCAACGAGATCCGCACCTATGGCGTCGATGGCAGCCCGGAGGTTCTCCAGCTCGTTGCCGACAAGAACTCGCCGGCCGGCGCCGATGCCGCTCAGCAGCCCGCCGAAATCGGCCGTGTCGCAGTCCGCAACGTCGCCAAGCTGCTCGCCGGCCAGACGCTGCCGCGCGAGACCTACGTTCCGGCGCTGCTCGCCAACAAGGAAAACGTCTCCGAGATCATTAAGAAGCTCGGCATCGGCTGATATCAAGGCGGACCTTGCGGCTAGCGCCGCAGGGTCTGCATGTCCCTGGAAAGCGGCATCATGACTGCACCCATCCCGACGCAAGCAACCGACAGTAACGATGTCATCATTCGCTTCGATCACATCGTAAAGCGCTTCGGTGGCGCACAGGCGCTTGCCGACGCATCGCTCACCATACGCCGCGGCACCGTCCACGGCCTCGTCGGACAGAATGGCGCCGGTAAGTCGACGCTGATCAAGCTGCTTGCAGGGCTGCATGTCGCAGACGAGGGCACGATTGAAATCGAAGGCAAAGCCTATGATCGGCTGACGCCGCATCTCAACGAAGAGCTCGGCATCCATTTCATCCATCAGGACAGGCTGCTGGTGCCGACATTCACCGTCGGCGAGGCCTTGTTCCTCGGCCGCGAGACGCGGCTTGCGAAAACTCCCTTCCTCGATCGCCGGGCGATGCAAAAGCGTGCGAGCGAGCTCCTTGCCAACTATTTCGGGATCAATCTGCCGAAGAATGCCCTTATCGGCGAGCTCTCGACCGCCGAAAGGCAGATCGTCCAGATCACCCGAGCACTGCTCCATCAGCCGAAAGTTCTCGTCTTCGATGAGCCGACCGCAGCCCTGGTGCGGCGCGAGGCCGAGATTCTCTTTCGCCTGATCCGCCGACTGCGCGACGAAGGCGTAACCATCATCTACATCTCGCATTACCTCAACGAGATCGAAGAACTCTGCGATCACGTCACCGTGCTGCGCAACGGTCGGGATGTGGCCTCGCTGCCGATTGGCGAAACCTCGGCCAAGGCGATCGCCAGCCTGATGATCGAGCGTGACATCGCCGAAATGTTCCCCAAGCGCCAGGTCGACCTCGGCGAAACGATCCTGAACATCCGGGGGCTTTCAGCGCCCAACCGGTTTGACGATGTCAGTTTCAGCCTACGGCGTGGCGAGGTGCTCGGCATCACCGGTCTGCTCGGCTCCGGCGCCAAAGACCTGATCCGCACGCTCTTCGGTCTGGAACAGGCCGCAAGCGGCGGGATTGAAATAGAAGGTCGAGCAGCACAGCCGCGCAGCCCGGCAAAGGCCGTCGACCGTCGGCTTGCACTTGTTCCCGAGGATCGACGCGGACATGGCGTCGGCCTCGATCTTAGCGTGACCGAAAATGTCACGCTCCCGAGTCTTGCCCGTTACAGCCGTTTCGGTTTCCTCAATCGCAGGCGTGAGCGCTCCGATACCGAGGACCTGATCAAGCGGCTGCAGATCAAGACGGCCGGGCGCGATGCGCTGGTCCGCACACTCTCGGGCGGCAATCAGCAGAAGGTGGCGATCGCCAAGTGGCTGAGCCGCCAGTCGGAAATCTACCTGCTGGATGAACCGACCGTCGGCGTCGATATCGGCTCGAAGGTCGAGATCTATGCGCTGATCGGCGAACTTGCGGCGCGTGGCGCCGGCGTCATCGTCCTCTCCTCCGACCTGCCGGAGCTCGTCGGCATCACGGACCGGATCCTGGTGTTCTTCCGCGGTCGGCTGATCCGAGAGCTAGACTCCTCCAAAACCACAACGGATGAAGTGCTGTCGATCTCGACCGGCGCTTCGGAAGGATTGCGCCATGTCGGTTGACGTTCACTTCGCGCCCCATCCCGCCGTTTCCTCCGACCCCGTGCCGCAAGCCAAGGGCGCAGCAGCCGTCGCGGTGCTCCGCTTCGGCTCGCTGCTTGCTTTCGCGACCATCCTCGTCGTGTTCTCGTTGACGGCGCCCTACTTCCTGTCGGTCGGCAATATCGGCAATGTTCTCGGCCAGTCCGCCATTTCGGGCGTGCTGGCGATCGGCTTGACCGTAGTGCTGATCGCGGGGGGGTCGAATGTCGTCACCGGCGGCATCGACCTGTCGCTGGCCGCCAATATGGGCCTGAGTGCTGCAGTCTATGCGACTTTGATCCAGCTCGGCTATGGCGACGCAACAGCGGTGGCTGCGGCCTTGCTGACCGGGCTTGCGATCGGCGCGGTCAACGCTGTCGCCGTCGTGCTCGCGGGCATCGTCCCGCTGCTAGCAACGCTCGCAGTGATGAATATCGTCGCCGGTCTCGAACTCGTCCTAACGCAGAATACCGTCGTGCCCGCCTCGACCGATTTTCTGACAGTGGTCTCGGCTTCCGACAGTTTCGGCATTCCCATTCTCGCCTATGTGCTGATCGGGTTTACAGCAATTGCCACCGCGATAGTGCAATATACGCCAGTCGGTCTGAGGCTTTATGCCGTCGGCGAATTTCAGGATGCCGCGCGCGCCGCTGGCCTGCCGCTCAAGCGGCTGCTTGCCGGGGCCTTCATTGCCAGCGGGTTCTGCGGTGGTTTTGCCGGCATTCTCTCGGTTTCCTATCTCAGCGGCAGCACGACCGGTTCGGGCGAAGCGCTGCTGCCCGTCGTCGTTATCGCATTGCTCGGCTCGGTCTTTTCGCGTCGGCTGGTGCCCACTGTTCCGGGAACACTGATATCGGCGCTATTCATCGGCTTCCTCACCAACGGCTTCCAGCTCCTGAACCTGCCGAGCACGCTCGTCAGCGGCGTGCAGGGGCTTCTCATTCTGATCGTCGTGTCGGCCACGACATTGCTGCGCAAGCGGGAGATCTGACATGACCGCCTCGACTTCAGCCGGTCGCTCGCTCGCCGGCCTCGCACGCTTTGGCCTGATCGTGGCGCTCATCGTGGTTTTCTCCGTCTTCTCGATCCTGGCGCCAACCTTCTTCACTCCCGGCAACCTGCAGAGCATTCTCGTCAACAATTTCACGCTGCTCGCCATCGTCTCGATCGCCATGACCTTCGCCGTCTCCGCGGGCGGCATCGATCTGTCGGTCGGCACGGCCGTCGATTTTGCAAGCTTCGCCTTCGTCTCCCTCGTTCTGGCGGGCCAGCCGGTGCCGCTCGCGCTGCTCGCCGGCCTTGCAGCCGGCGCACTGGTCGGCGCGTTCAATGCTGTTCTTGTGTCCGTGATCGGCGTTGCACCATTTCTGGCGACACTCGGCACCTTGTTTATAGGTCGTAGCATCCAGCAATTGCTGACCAATGGCGGAAATCCGGTCTATCTGCCGCCCTCGGGCGTGCCGGACGCCTTCCGCTTCGTCGGTCACGGCACGATCGCCAGTGTGCCCGTTCCGCTGGTGATCGCCGCGGTCGTCATTGCCGGTGCAGCAGCCGTGTTTGCCTGGACGCGTTTCGGGCGGGTGGTGGTCTCGATCGGTATTCAGCCAAGCGTCGTGCGCTATTCCGGCATCGGGCTTGGCGTCCCTGTGGCCGCCACCTTCATTCTCGCCGGGCTGATTGCCGCCGTTGCCGGCCTTATCCTGACGGCGACCGTGACCGTCTACATCCCCTCCTCCGGCAATGCGTTCCTGCTGAACGCCATCGGCGCCACCTTCATCGGCACGACGCTGTCGCCGCTCGGTCGGCCCAATGTGCTTGGCACCGTTCTCGGCGTCCTGCTCCTCAGCATCGTCGCCAACGGCCTGCTGCTGACGGGCCTGAACTTTTACTGGCAGCAGGTCGGTACCGGCACGCTCATCTTTGCCGTGCTCGCCTTCAGCTTCATCAACAGAAAAACCGTCGGCACCTGAACCGCACCTCGCCGACCGATGCAGGAAGAATAAAATGACCCGTGAAATCAGGCTCAACGCCTTCGATATGAATTGCGTCGGACACCAGTCGCCAGGGCTTTGGCGGCATCCGCGCGACAAGTCCTGGACCTATAAGGACCTCGACTACTGGGTGCATCTGGCAAAGACGCTGGAGCGCGGCAAGTTCGACGGTCTCTTCATCGCCGATGTGCTCGGTGTCTATGACGTCCTGAACGGCAACGTCGATGCAGCACTTCGCCATTCGGCGCAGGTGCCGGTCAACGATCCGCTGCAACTCATACCGACCATGGCCTATGAGACCGAGCATCTCGGCTTCGGCCTGACGGCTTCGCTTTCCTTTGATCACCCCTATACATTCGCCCGGCGGATCTCGACGCTCGACCACCTGACCAAGGGCCGCGTCGGCTGGAACATCGTCACGTCTTATCTCAACAGCGGCGCGCTTAATATCGGCCAGCCGGCACAGACCAACCATGACGACCGCTATGATCTCGCCGACGAATATCTCGAGGTCTGCTACAAGCTCTGGGAAGGAAGCTGGGAGGACGATGCTGTCGTGCGCGACCGCGAAAGCGGCATCTTTACCCATCCGGAAAAGGTCCATCCGATCAACCATTCGGGAAAGTATTTTAACGTTCCCGGCATTCACCTGAGCGAGCCCTCACCGCAGCGCACGCCCGTTCTCTATCAGGCTGGCGCCTCCAGCCGCGGCAAGGATTTTGCCGGCGCGCATGCCGAATGCATCTTCGTGGCTGCGCCCTCCAAGACGGTTCTGAAGCGCTATGTCGCCAATGTCCGCCAGGCCGCCGAGCGGCTGGGGCGTAACCCGCGCGAAATCCTCGCCTTCAACCTGCAGACCGTCGTGCTTGGGGAGACGGATGCCGAGGCACAGCGCAAATTCAACGAATATCGCGAGTACGCCTCCTTCGAAGGCGCCCTGACGCTGATATCGGGCTGGACGGGCATCGACTTCGGCCAGTTCGGCCCGGACGAGGTATTGCGCCATCGTTATACCAATGCCGTGCAATCGGCTGTCGAAACCTTCACCACCATCGATCCGGACAAGGAATGGACGGTGCGCGAAATGGCCGATTGGGTCGGCGTCGGCGGTTTCGGCCCGGTCTTCGTTGGCTCGCCATCGACAGTCGCCGATCTGATGCAGGAATGGGCCGAGGATACAGATGTTGATGGCTTCAATCTGGCCTATGCGGTGACGCCCGAAAGCTTCGAGGACACTGTCGACCTACTGGTGCCAGAGTTGCAGAAGCGCGGCGTCTACAAGACCGAATACCGTCAGGGTACGCTGCGCGAAAAACTCGGTGGTGCGGGGCCGCGGCTGGTTGCGCCGCATCCGGGAGCGGCCTATCGCAACCTGGGCATCGAAGCTCCGCGGCTCGCCGTCGGCGGCCGCTGAAAAATAATGGCTGGGTGACAAAAAATATCTCGCCTAGTCATCCTGTTCGAATTTAATTCCTGTCACACTTACGGTTTCAGCTCGAATATAGATCATTGAATTTTTAAGGGATCAGGAGGGGGCATGACTATTGCGGATATCTATCGGCGTGGCCTGCTGAAGGGCACGGCGCTGCTGCTCGCAACGACGGCGCTGTCGCGTATTGCGCTGGCGCAGGATGTGCCGGCCGGCGGGCGTCTGATCGTTGCAGCCGACTCCGAGCCGAAGAACCTCAATCCTGCCATCGTCGCCTCGAACGGCGTTTTCTTCATTTCAAGCAAGGTGATCGAACCGTTGGCGGAAGCTTCCTATGAAGGTTCGGACGGTCTCGCACCGCGTCTTGCAACGTCATGGGAAGGCTCGCCGGACGGGCTCTCCGTGACCTTCAAGCTGCGCGAAAACGCCACTTGGCACGACGGCAAGCCGTTCACCTCGGCCGACGTTGCCTTCTCGGCGCTTAACGTGTGGAAACCGCTTCAGAATCTCGGGCGTTTGGTCTTTGCCAATCTGCAGGCTGTCGATACGCCCAACGATCATACGGCGATCTTCCGCTTCTCGAAGCCGACGCCGTTCCAGCTCATCCGCAATGCGCTTCCGGCTGTCACCAGCGTCGTTCCCAAGCATATTTTCGAAGGCACCGATATCGCCACCAATCCGGCCAACAATGCACTCGTTGGCACCGGACCTTTCAAATTCGCCGAATACAAGCCTGGCGAATATTACCGGCTGACACGCAACGAAAATTACTGGCAGAAGGGCGAGCCGAAGCTCAACGAAATCGTCTACCGCGTGCTGCCGGACCGTGAATTGGCCGGGGCCGCGCTCGAAGCAGAAGAGATCCATCTCGCTGCCTTCTCGGCCGTGCCGCTTGCCGATCTCGACCGCATCTCCAAGGTCGATGGCATCAAGGTGATTTCCAAGGGCTATGAGGCGCTAACCTATCAGCTTGTCATCGAGATCAATCATCGCCGCAAGGAGCTGTCAGATCTCAGAGTTCGTCAGGCGATTGCCCATGCGATCGACAAGAAGTTTGTCGTCGATACGATCTTTCTCGGCTATGCGACAGAATCCACCGGCCCCGTTCCGAAGAATTCGAAAGAATTCTACACCGCCGATGTCGCCAACTACAATTTCGACGTGAAGGCGGCAAACGAGCTGCTGGACCAGGGCGGCTATACCAAAGGCGCTGACGGCAATCGGTTCCAACTCAAGCTGCGCCCTGCACCCTATTTCAACGAGACACGCCAGTTCGGCGATTATCTGCGCCAGGCGCTTGCTGCCGTCGGTATCGATGCCGTCATCGTCAATGCCGATGCGGCCGCCCACCAGAAGGCCGTCTATACCGACCACGACTTCGACATCGCCGTCGGCCCGCCGGTCTTCCGCGGTGATCCGGCAATTTCCACGACGATCCTCGTGCAGTCCGGAACACCTGACGGCGTGCCCTTCTCCAACCAGGGCGGTTATGTCAGCGCCGAGCTCGACAAGATCATCAAGCAGGCGTCCGAGACCGTTGATACGGCCGCACGCACCGACCTCTATTACAAGTTCCAGCAGCTTGTGGTGGCCGAGCTGCCATTGATCAACGTCGCCGAATGGGGCTTCATCACGGTCGCCCGAGACACCGTGCTGAATGTGTCCGACAATCCGCGCTGGGCGGTTTCGAACTGGGGCGATACCGCGCTGCAATCGTGATAGGGTCGAAGGCGCAATTGCTGCAGGGGCCTCGTCCGGCGTGAAACGTGCACTTCTCCTCCTGAGACGCAGGATCATCAGCAGCATTCCGGTGCTGATGATCGTCGTGATCTTCAGCTTCTTCCTGCTGGAATCCGCCTCCGGCGATGCGGTCGATGCCTATCTTGGTTCGATCGGCGGTGGTGACGCCGCCCTTATAAAGTCGCTGCGGCAGAGCTACGGCCTCGATCAATCGGTCTTTGCCCGCCTCTGGCTCTATCTGTCGTCGCTTGCCCGCCTCGATCTCGGCTGGTCGGTGGCCTTCAACCGGCCGGTGCGGGATCTGATTGTCGAGCGGCTGCCGAACACGCTGCTTTTGATGGGAAGTGCCACGGCACTTTCCTTCGGGCTTGGTTCGACACTCGGCATTCTGGCTGGCGCAAGGCCCGGCAGCCTGCGGGATCGCTTCCTCTCGATCGGCTCGCTTGTCATCTACGCCATTCCGAGCTTCTGGCTGGGATTGGTGCTCAGCATCTTCTTTTCGGTCAAGCTACGCTGGCTGCCGATTGCTGGCATCGAAACCATCGCCTCGGGCAAGACAGGCCTCGCGCGTGCGCTCGATATCGCGGAGCACCTAGCCCTCCCGGTTGGCGCACTTGCCTTCATCTATCTCGCGCTGTTCCTGCGCGTCATGCGCTCCGGTATGGAAGAAGCTTGGAAGCTCGATTTCGTGCTCTTTGCCCGGGCCAAAGGCCTGTCGCGCAGCCGTATCGTGCTTCGCCATGTGGCACGCAATGCGCTTCTGCCGCTTGTTACCATGCTCGGCCTGCAATCCGCGGCTATGCTCGGCGGCAGTGTGGTGATCGAGAGCGTCTTTGCCATTCCGGGCTTCGGCCGACTGGCCCAGGAAGCCGTCAACGGTCGTGACGCGCCATTGCTGATGGGCATTATCCTTTCCAGCGCTGTTCTCGTCATCTGCGTTAATTTCATTGTCGATCTGGTCTATGCGACGCTCGATCCGCGCATTGGCGCATCCGGGGGCCGGGCATGACACTGCTGCGCCGTCTCTCTCAAACTCCGGAAGGTGCGATCGGGCTTGCAATCCTTTCAGCTTTGCTCGTCGCCGGTCTATTGGCGCCGATCATCTCGCCAGGAGATCCACTACGAATTGCCGGCCGGGCGCTCCTTACGCCGTTCACCAATCCGAGCCTGCCGCTCGGCACCGATAGATTGGGGCGCGACGTGCTCGCTGGCCTGCTCTACGGCGCGCGCACCTCGCTCGCCGTCGGTATCGCTGCTGCTCTGTCCGCCATGGTGCTTGGGCTTTTTGTCGGCATGGCTGCCGGTTTTGCCGGTGGTGTCATCGATGAAGCACTGATGCGCGTCGTCGATGCGTTCCAGATCGTTCCGGGCTTCCTACTGGCGCTCGCCTTTGTCAGCATCATCGGCGTCTCGACGCCGGTCATCGTCTTCGCCATTGCGCTCGGGACCTGGGCCGATCCTGCGCGGCTGACGCGCGCGCAAGTGCTGTCCATCCGCGAACGGGATTATGTGGCTGCCGCACACGTGATCGGCATGCACCCGGCTGAGATCGCCTTCAAGGAAATCCTGCCGAATGCGCTGCCTCCGGTTCTGGCCCTGTCCGCCACTATTGTCGCAGGCGCGATCCTCACTGAAGCCGCCCTTTCCTTCCTCGGTCTCGGCAATCCCAATCTCGCCACCTGGGGATCAATGATCGCCGAAGGCCGCAGCGTGCTGCGCTCGGCCGCCTATCTCTCGGTGATGCCCGGTCTGGCGCTGGCAATAACGGTGCTCGGCGTTCATCTCTTTAGCGAGGGCCTGAGCAAGGCGCTTGGCAATGAGGAGGGATTGCGATGAGTGATTTCTTCGGCAGCGTGAGAGGGCTTTCCGTCCATTACGAGCGCGATGCGGCTCTGGAATCCATCGACCTCGATGTCCTCAAAGGTGAAAGGCTGGCCCTCATCGGCGAAAGCGGTTCCGGCAAAAGCACATTTGCCCGAGCGCTTGCCGGACTTCTGCCGAAGAGCGCCAGGATCAGAGGCGACATAACATGGCCGGCGCTTGGTCATGCACCGCTTCCCGGCCGCGATTTCGGTTTCGTCTTTCAGGACCCCGGCACCAGCCTCAATCCGGTGCTGACAATCGGCGAGCAGGTCGCCGAAGTTGCCCGACAGCACCTGGGCTTGGACTGGCGGCGAGCCTATGCCCGTGCCGAAGAGCTTCTCGATCGGGTGCGCATAGCACAGCCCGCGAGCGCCATGCGCGCCTTTCCGCATCAGCTTTCCGGCGGCCAAAGGCAGCGTGTGGCAATTGCGGCTGCGATTGCGGCCAAGCCAACCTTGCTGATCGCCGATGAGGCGACCAGCGCGCTCGACGTCGTTGTTCAGGCCGAGATCGTCAACCTTCTTGATGGGCTGGTGCGCGAAGAAGGTATGACCCTGCTCTTCATCACCCATGATATCGCACTTGCCTCCGGTTTCGCCGATCGAATCGCCGTCTTCCGGATCGGAGAACTGGTCGAGGCCGGCCCTATCAGATCGGTCCTGTCATCGCCGGCCGATGGCTATACCGCGGCCCTCATCGCAAGCCATCGCGATCTGTCCACGCCGCCCTTGATTGCCGAGGCAGCGTCATGAGCGGGCTTCTGACTGTTGAGGCTCTATCCAAGGCCTATTCCTCCACCGGCCGACAGGTTGCCGCTCTCGACCATGTTTCACTGACGATTGCAGCCGGCGAAACCCTGGGCTTGGTTGGAGCGTCGGGCAGTGGAAAATCGACTCTGTCGCGCGTACTGTTACGCTTGCTGGAGCCCGATTCCGGTTCGATCCGCTTCGAAAGGCAAGATTGGTTCGCGCTTCGCGGCGCCGAGCTGCGGCGCAGGCGTGCGCGCATGCAAATGGTGTTTCAGGACCCGCTCGGCGCCTTCAATCCGCTTGCATCCGTCAGCTCCGTTCTCGACGACCCGCTGCGGATCCATGCCATTGCGAACAGGAAACAGCGGCCGGCCGAAATCGCTACCCTGCTGGAGCGCGTTGGTCTGCCCTCGGCCTTTGCCTCCCGCCCTGTTCGCACACTCTCGGGCGGACAGCGCCAGCGCGTCGCCATCGCCCGCGCCATCGCAACGCGACCGTCACTGCTGGTGCTCGATGAAGCCGTTTCCGCACTCGACGTGACCGTTCGCGGCCGTATTCTCGAATTGCTGGTCGAGTTGCAGCGCGAGCGTGGCCTTGCCTATCTCTTCATATCCCATGACCTCGCGGTGGTGCGCGCGGTTTCGCATCGTATCGCGGTCATGGATGCGGGCCGAATCGTTGAGGAGGGACCGGCAGCGGATATCGTCAATGCCCCGCGATCCGATGCAGCGCGCCGGCTCGTCGCGGCTGTGCCGCGCCTTGTAACCGAACCCGTTTGAAGGAGTTTCCCATGACCGAAGTCGCCTGGAACCCGTTCTATGGTGCGCCGGTCTATCCGGCCGAACGTTACACCGCCCTTGCCGGTCGTATCGGCACGATCCTGAAGACGGACAACGACGTTTTGCTGGTGCAGGCCGAGGCGGTGGTTGCCCTCGAAGCCGTTGCGACCAGCCTTGCCAGACCTGGCTTTTCCGCGCTGAACGTCGTCACCAGCGCCTACGGCGGCTGGTTTGGACAATGGCTGCGACGCGGCGGTGCCGACGTCATCGATATCGTCGCTCAGCCCGGCCTGCCTATCGAGGCCGGAGCAATCGCCGTCGCGCTGGATGCCTATCCCGATGTCAGCGTACTGGCACTCGTCCACGCGGAATCGGCAAGCGGTATACTCAATCCATTGCCGGAGATCGTCGCTCTCGCAAAGGCGCGAGGCATTGTGACGATAGTTGATGCCGTTGCTTCCGTCGGCGGCCATGCGCTCGATGTCGACGCGTTGGGCATCGATATCGCCGTGATCGGCCCACAGAAAGCACTCGGCGGGCCGGCCGGCGTTTCCGCGCTGTCAGTCAGCCAGCATGCCTGGGAACTAGCCCTCCATGACGGTGCGCCGCGTGATTCCATCCTGTCGCTGGCCGACCTGAAGGCTTGGGTGGATGCCGGCTGCGGCGCGTTACCGGGAACGCCGGCACCGCTGGAATTCTTTGCACTGGAAGCGGCCCTCGACCGGGTCGAGGCGGAAGGCCTCGGGCAGGTCGTCGCCCGCCATGAGAGAGCAGCTTCGGCGAGCCGGGCCGGACTTGCAGCACTGGGCGCCAACCTTTGGGTGCCGGCCGAACAGGCATCGAACCTCGTGACAACGGTCTCCTTACCGTCAGGAATTAAACCCACCTCTGTGGTTGGTTTTGCGGCGGGGTTGGGCGTCGAACTGACGCCCGGTGTCGGGACAGGCTCGTCGCACCTCATGCGTATCAACCACACAGGGGCACGGGCAACCTTCCAGACGGTGCTCGCACATGTCGTGGCCTATGGTGCTGCGCTTCGGCAGGCCGGCTTCCCGGCGAATATCGGCGCCGCATCGGAAGCTGTCGCGAAGATTTATAGCAGCTGATCGCTCAGTACCAGGAATTCGGCGTCGGCTGCCAGAAGAAGAATTCTTCCTCCCGCAGGCTACGCAGACGGCTTTCGGAATCCTCTTCCGTCGCGCGGGCAGATGTTTCGAACACCGGTTGATCACGGTCTCGGAAAAGCTTCGCAAAGAAAGTTTTGAATGCCGCAAACATACGTCACCTCCTGGAAAACCGAGCCACGATTTTCGCACGGATCGCTGAGCCAGGAAACATTGTCTACAAAATTAGTATTCTAATTTGCGCAATTGTGCCGCATGCCGATGCCGCCGGAAGACTGGCTCACGAAAAAGGCTTTGTTCGGCAAAAGAGGAGCCGCGGCGGGGAGATCGAGTCCAATCTGCCACCGCCCCTTGAGAATCGGGCCTTTCCGATGCACGAAGAGGCCGAGACGAATAGGTCGAGGATGATGGAATGACCGATACAGGCGGACTTCGGATAGAGTTTGAAGGCCATTCGCCCCTGCTGAAGTGGCACCGGCTGCGCCGGCGTATGGCCGACCCGCTGTTTTCGGCCGAGGTGATGGCCGAAGGCTTCAAGGCCGGCGCTTCGATGGAGCTCGACCTGCGGGTGCGCGCCGATGGTGGTTTCGTCGTGCTGCATGATAAGGAGCTGGAAGGCGAGACGACCGGGCGCGGTCTCATTGCCCAAAAGAGCCTTGCGGATCTGCGCGACCTGCGCATGAAGGACGGCAATCGTCCGCTCCTCTACAGCGAGGATCTGGCAGCCATGCTGCAATCGGCCCATCCGGACGCGCTGCTGCAGTTCGATATGAAGGACGATTACGAGGCGATCGGCGAAAAGGGCATCGCCCATCTTGCAGAACACCTGCAGCAGATTTCCGCCTCCGTCATCGTCAGCGCTGGAAGTCCGGAGCTGATCCTGGCCGTCAAGGAGAAGCTGCCGCATCTGCGCCGCGGCATCGACCCCACCAACAAGCTCGGCGATATCGCCAAAGCCGAAGGCTGGAAAGCGGTCGAAAGGGAACTGCTTGCAGATATGCGCGGCCCGACGGAGCCAGAAACAATCTACCTTTACTGGCCGATGTTGCTCGATGCGGCGAAGGCCGGCCTCGACATGATCGCGCTCTGCCACGGCGAGGCCAAGCTGGTCGATGCCTGGACCTTCACACTGAAAGATCCCGACGGCGGCTTCAGCAATGCGGAGTGGACGAACTTCTCGGCACTGGTCGCTTTGAAGCCGGATCAGATCACCACGGACGAAGCCCTGGCGACCGAGCTGGCGTGGCTGAAGCGCATGGCGGGCTGATCAGCCCGCCAGACCTTCGAATTCGACGAGGAAGGCGAATTCTTCTGCCAGTCCAGGCGAATGGGCGATAACAGGACCGCCATCCTCCAGCAGCGTATCGACAGGTGGAATGGCGACCTTCGCACCGGCCTCCGAGGCGATCAGCGCGCCAGCCAGCATATCCCAGGCATTCAAGTGCCGTTCGTAGAAGAGGTCGGAAACACCTTCCGCCACGCGCACGAGATCGACTGCGGCTGCACCCATGCGGCGATAATCCATGCCGCGCTCGTAGAGCCGCTTGGAGAGCGCCGCATAGTCGTCAAAGCTCGTCTTGCGCGAATGGCCGAGCACGACGATCGCATTGGCAGGATCGGTCGTCGGAGCAGCGTGGATCGGCTGGCTCTCCTTGAAGGCGCCACGGCCGCGGATCGCGGAGAAAACCTGGTCGTTGGCCGCATCATAGACCACGCCGATCTCTACCTTGCCACCAACGACGAAAGCAATAGAGACGCCCCAGTGACGGAAGCCTCTGATATAATTTGTCGTGCCGTCGATCGGATCGACGACCCAGGTGCCGGCGGAGCCGGACTCGCCGCCGGTTTCCTCGCCCATGAATGTATCGTCTGGAAAGCGCACCAGCAGCCCTTCGCGGATCGACTGTTCTGCCTGCCTGTCTGCGACGGTAACGAAATCCTGCAATCCCTTGTTTTCGACATGCAGCGTGCCTGGGTGTCCTTCACGCCTGAAGCGCGCAGCCTCGCGTCCAACCTTGCGGGCCACGTCGATTGCGACCTCCGCCCGCGCGGTTAGAGCAGAGGCATCGAATGCGGAATTCATCAAGCAGTCCTTCTTTTAATCAGCGTCACGGGGGTAAATTCGACGCGGGCGGTCATATCCGGTTCGGACATGCGGGTCATCAGCAGATCGACCGTTTGTTCGGCCTGGAAATCGCAGGGCTGGCGGATGGTCGTAAGGTCATAGGCCGACCAGCTGGCCTGCGGAATGTCATCATGGCCGATGATGCGTAGCGGCGGCTCATCGTCGCGGCCAAGCCCCTTCATGATGCGGTCGATCACGCCGCAGGCCATGTAGTCGTTGGCGCAGAACAGACCGTCGATACCGAGCGAAACAAGATCGGCGGCCGCGTCGTGGCCGCTCTTATAGTCGTTGATTTTCAGTTCGATCATGCGCGGCTCGAGGCCGAGTTGCCGACAGGCCGTCACGAAGGCTTCACCGCGCCGCCTTGCCGTATAGGAGATAGCGGGCGCCGCCATGACCGCCGGCGCGCTGACGCCGCTTTCGATCAAATGCGTGGCAGCGAGATGGCCTGCCATGCGATCATCGGAAATGATGCGGTCGACGAAGGGAATATCGTCGCCCTTGTTGATCAGCACGATCGGCACACCTTCGGCTGCGCATTGCTCGCAGATCTCCGTCGGCGGCGCGTCCGATGTGACGATGACGCCGGAGACGGCATAGTGCAGAAGCTGGCCGATGACGGTCGAGGTGTCCGCCTCCTTCGAGGTCGGCAACAGGATCGGGCGAAAATTGCGGGCGATCAGCACCCGCGCCAGATGCTCGATCTGCAGCGTGCGGAACGGGTTATCGAGGCCGGCGGCGACAAGGCCGACGAGATCGGAACGCTTGTTGGTGAGGCTGCGAGCCAGATAGTTCACCCGGTAGCCCAGATCCTTGGCCGCCTGATAGACCTTCTCGCGCGTCTTCGGCGAAACACTGGCATCCGGGGTGAAAGCGCGCGAAACGGCAGCGCGCGAGACGCCCGCCACACGTGCCACGTCGAAGGACGTGACCTTCCTCGGTCCCTTGTTATCCTTGTCTGCCATGCTTCTCATCCCTGGCGGCCGGGCGCATCAGATCGGGCAGGTCCGTACAGATGCCGAGTACCGGAAGCTTCATGATGTCGGACAAAATGGCCGGCCGTTCCTCGTGCCACAGCACGATTTCACGGCTTTCGCCGAAGGCTCGCCGCATCAGCTCTTCTGTGACCAGATCCTGCGGGCGCTCGCCGGCCCTTTCCCAGCAAAGGTGCAGGATATCGGCGCCGGCTTCATCGCCAGCTGCGTGCGGATCGTGGCCAACACGGACCAGTACCGAGAGCGGGTAATCGCAGCCCGCATCGCGAAGCTCACGCACTTGCGCGGTATCGAAAGAGCCGAGGCAGGCAAAGCGCTGGTTTTTCTCAATAAGATGCTTCCAGCACCGAAGCCCCGTGCCCGGCGCCTTGAGCTCGATATAGAGGCCTGTATTGGTCCGCCGTCCAAGGGCTGCGACCGCCTCGAAGGTCGGAACGTTGACGCCTTCGAGAGCAGCAAGCTCGGCCGCCGTCATCTCGGAAATTCGGCGGTCGATACCGAAGACGCGTTCGAGATGATCGTCGTGGGAAACGACAACCACACCATCTTTGGTGAGTTGCGTGTCGAGCTCCCACATTTCCGCGCCGAGTTCGGCAGCGCGCTGGAAGGCTTCGAGGGTATTCTCCCGCTCATGCCCACTTGCACCGCGATGGCCGATGCAGAAAGGCAGATATCCCTTGTTCGAGGGCCAATCATAACGTTCGAAGAAAGACGAGAAGTCACGCATCGCTCAGAGCCTCCGGCCTTCTTCATCGAAGACGAACACGCCTCGGCTGTCGATCGCCCACTTCACCTCGTCGCCGACGGTGATGTCATTGCGGACCGGCTGAATGGACCGCAGCAGCGAGCCGCCGGCAAGCTGCACGTCGTAAAGGTTCTCGCGGCCCTGCGTTTCGGCAAAGGTGACCTTGCCGGGAACGGCGATGTCGCCGGCCGGATTGAAATGTTCGGGACGCACACCGAGCGTCAGCTTGGCACCCTCGGCGGCCTGGACCGATACCGGCACGCGGATCTCGCTTTCCGGCATGGCAAAAGCGCCGTCCTTCATCACGCCACGCAGGAAGGTGATCGGCGGATTACCAAGGAAGCCGGCGACGAAGGCAGTGCGCGGGTCGCTATACATCCCGGCCGGCGTCGCGATCTGCACGATCTCGCCTTCCTTCATGATGGCGATGCGGTCGCACATGCTCATCGCTTCCACCTGATCATGGGTGACGAGGATGGCGGTGATGCCCGTTTCGCGCTGAATGCGGCGAATTTCCGAACGCATCTCAAGCCGAAGCTTGGCATCGAGATTGGCAAGCGGCTCGTCGAGCAGCAGGACGTCCGGCTTGCGGATGAGCGCACGGGCAAGGGCCACGCGCTGCTGCTGGCCGCCGGAAAGCTGGGCTGGCCGGCGCTCCATCAGATTGCCGATCTGCACGAGGCCGGAAATGCGCTCGACCTCCTTGCGGATATCGGCCGCATTGACGCCCTTCACCTTCAGCGGAAAGCCGATGTTCTCTGCAACCGTCATATGCGGATAGAGCGCATAGGACTGAAAGACGACGCCGACATTGCGCATCTGGCTCGGCAGGTCGGTGACGTCCCGGTCGCCAAAGAGAATACGGCCACCGGTCGGGCGATGGATGCCGCAGATGGCAAACAGCGTTGTGGACTTGCCGCAGCCCGAGGGCCCGAGAAGCGCCAGCATCTCGCCGCTGCCGACTTCGAGATTCATGTTCTCGATGACCTTGGTGGAGCCGAAGCTCTTCGAAAAATTGTCGAGGAGGATACGCATCAGCCTTTGCTCCCGCCGCCATAGATGTTCATGAGATATTTGTGGAAGAGTGCGTAGGCGATCAGAACCGGGATGACGTAGAAGAGGCCTACCGCCTTGAACATGTTGAAATCATAATTGTTATCGTCGGCGAGGAAGCCGGCGAGATAGACCGAGAGCACCTGCACCTGATTGCCGGGCGCCAGCACCTGCGGCAGGATGAATTCGCCCCAGCCGGACAGGAACGAGAAGAGGCCGAGCGCCATGATGCCGGGTCCGACCTGCGGCAGCACGAGGCTGCGCCAGACCCGGAACCGCGAAGCGCCGTCGACGACGCCGGCCATTTCGATTTCCCAGGGCACCGTGTCGTAGAAACCCTTCATCAACCAGATACCGAGCGGCAGATCGATCGCCGCTTTCACCAGGATCACGCCGATCAAGGAATTGTAGAGGCCGATCATCTGCAGCACGATGAAGATGGCGATGATCAGCGTTACCGACGGGAAGGCGTGGAGCACCATGACACCGGCAAGGAAGAAGCCGCGCGCAGGTACATTGAGCCGCGAGAGCACATAGCCTGCCATCGACGAGACGATGACGACCACGCTCGTCGTGGAGCTGGCGAAAAGCAGCGTGTTGAGCGTCACGATCCAGATGTTCGGCTTGCCTTCGGTCGTCTGCCACAGGAAGCGCCAGTGCTGGAGGGTGAAGCTGGAGGGTATGAGCGAGCCGGCCGCCTTCACCGTTACCGTGTCGATGAAGAAATAGGCGTACATCAAAAGCAGCGGCAGGCTGACGACGGCGAGCGCGGCAATGACCGGCCAACTGCTGAAATTCGCGGAAGGTTGCGCTTTTTCGGCCATGGGTCAGTCCTCGATCAGCGGCTTGGAGACAAGCGTGCCGTAGTTGAAGATGCGCAGATAGATCAGAGACAGTGTCACGCCGATGACCACAAGCACGAGGGCCATGGCCGCGCCGAGACCGTATTCCAGGTTGCCGGCGTAGTTGTTGAGCGCCGTATGGTAGGCGGCAAGCGCCCAGATTTCGGTCGCCCTGCCGGGTCCGCCGTTCGTCGAAAGCAGGATTTCGTTGAAGGAGGCGAGCAGCGAGAGCGTCTGGTAGCAGGTGACGAAGAGGATCGGCCAGCGCATCTGCGGCAGGATGATGTAGCGGATCTGCTGCCAGCGCGACGCGCCGTCAACCTCGCTCGCATAGAACTGGCTCTTCGGAATAGCCTTCATTGCCGACGAGAAAACCAGCATGCCCATGGAGGCGCCGATGAAGCCATTGATCATGACAACGAAGACCCAGGCATTATAGGCATTGTCGAGCAGGTAATTCTTCGGCGGATAACCGAAATTGCCCATCAGCGTGGAAATGAAGCCGGTATCCCAGGCAAGCCATTTCCAGAGCATGACATAGATGACGACCGGCGTGATGCGCGGCAGCAGCCAGACACCCCGGAAAAAGGAAGCCGGTGCCGCCGGCATGTAATGCGTCCAGATGGCAAGCAGCAGCGCATAGCCGACATTGAAGATGACCAGCACCAGCGCGACGTAAAGCACTGTATTCAGCAGCACGCGGGCCATATCCGGCGAGGAGGCCATGCGCGAGAAATTATCCGATGTCCATACCCAACCGGTATAGGTGGCCTTGGCGACCTGTTCCTTCTGGTCAGGCGTCAGCTTGAAGCCGAGCGTATCGAGGGCGGAGAAAAGCTCGTCCTTGCTGTTGAAGCGGGCGTTGACGACCGAGCGGTTGAACTGGTCGGAAATTTGTTTGACCTCGCGCGTCGAGGGGCGCTCGTTCAGCTCCTTGATCATGCGCTCGATTTCGCGGCGTGATGGGAAGAACTCGTTCATATGCTTTTCGCGCAGTTCCGAGACGATGGCTGACGAGAGGCTCAGGTCTTCGACGGCCTTCAGGCCAGCTTCGTCGATCGTGTAGCGCGGCTCGCCCAGCTGATCGGCGATATCGGGCATGGTCGATTTGAGCGTGATCAGCGAATTCGGCGCGACCTGGTAGACGCCGCCGGAAATGCCGGTCGCCGTCGTCATGTTCGTCATCGAGAAGACGGCGGTCAGAACGACCGGTAGCAGGAAGAACAGAAGGATCATGATCGCTGCAGGTGTGATCATCACCAGCCCAAGCGTTCTGGACGATTTCATGGAAGTCCCCTCATGGACGACGCTCCGGAAGGCGGTGTTTAGCCACCGCCTCCCGGCAGAGTGCGTCGATCTTAGCGGATGACGATCTTGTCGCCGAGCGTGCTCTTCAGCTCGCTCTCGGCATCATTGACGGCGGCGTCGACAGTCTTGGCGCCGGTCCAGGATGCTTCAAGGTTCTTCCACATGATGTTCCAGTAGGTGCCGAAATCGGAATTGTTCGGCATCGCGTTGGCGTGGGGCAGCAGTCGCTCCGTCGCCTCGCGAGCCCAGCGATTGGCGGCGTAGAAATCAACGGCTGATTCGGACTTGGAGACACCGAGATGCGCCGACTTGATAGCGTGCAGCGCATTGGTGCGCGGCTCCGAAGCGATCGTGATCAGCTGGGCTGCGATCTGCGTGTCCTCGTCGCTATGACCCGATGTCAGCAGGTAAACGAGAGGGTGCGTCAGCGTGTTGGCCTTGCCGCCTTCGCCAGCCGGAATCAGCGTGAAGGCGATGTTGCCGAAGAAGTCTTTCAGGCCTTCCTGGTTGACCATGCGGGCATAGTGCCAGGTGCCGGCGTCCCAGATGCCGGCCTTGCCGCTGGAGACTTCCTTCCACCACTGGTCGCCCGGCATGCCGATGTGGTTCTTCTTGGTGACGCCGGAAGCAACGGCATCAGCAAAGAACTGGTACGTGCGCTTCATCGCAGCCTTGTCGAAAACGAGCTTGCCGTTCTCCTCCATGGCGCCGCCGAAGGAAGTGTAAAACTGCCAGTAATCAGGACCGTTGCTGGTGCGCGGATAGAAGCCGTAGCCGGGCTGTACGAGGCCCTTGTCCTGCATCTTCTTGGCGTCTTCGAGCAAGTTCTTCATCGTGTACTTGCCGTCCTGGACGTTCTGCGGCAGCGCGTCGAGGTCAGCATCGCTGTAGCCGATCGCCTTCATGTGCGGCTTCCAGAACAGCATCGGGCGGGATTCTGCATCCTGCGGGATGCCGTAGACCGAGCCATTGTAGGAGGCGATCTGCATCAGGTTTTCGTAGATGTCGTTAAGCGGCCAGGAGTCGAGGTCGACATAATCCTCCACAGGAACGATGAGGCCGGCCTGCGACCAGGGAGCGATGTCTTCATGGCCGCTGACGACGATATTCGGAGCCTTCTTGGCTTCGGCGGCAAGCGTCAGCGCCTGCTTGAAATCATCCCAACCGGAGTAAGGGGTCTTTTCAACAATGATCTTCAGATCTTCGCCCTTCAAAGCAGCTTCGCGCTGAAGCTGCTGAGCGGCGATCTCAATGGCATCGAGGCGATAAACGTCGTTCGGGCCGGTACCACCAGCCCAGACGCTGATGTGAACATCCTTGGCAAGCGCAAATGCAGAGGTCGAGGCCAGGATTGCGGCCGCAACGGTAAGGGATTTCAGTGTCGGCAAAATGGTCATCTTCTTCGTCTCCCTAGAAGAGCAGTGTGAGGCCTCTTGACGGGTCATCACTGGTGTTGATGGCCGTTCTGATAGCCCCACGAAAACGTGGCGTATCCCGCTCTAGGGGGCGAACGTAACGGCCGAATGACAAAATTGAGCACGTGTGCAAAATTATTATGACGATGTTCTCGACGTGGTCAATCGCTGATGGAAAGGCCAGTTCAGCTGCCGGTGGAAATTGATATCAAAGGACGCAACGACGCCGGTCATTGACCGCGACACGGACCCTGCGTCCACATTCAAGCTCTTGCCTACCTTTTCTCAATCGGCTAGTAATCTCGCCGGAGCTGTTCAACAACGGAGGCGTGCAATGACAGATATTTCTTCGTCCCACGCCTCTTTGGCATAGCCTTCGAAGCTCCCAACCCTTGCCCCTATTCGGGGTCTTTCAAGCTTCACCATCCAAAGATGGCACCCGTTTCGCACGCAGCGCCTGGCAGCGATAACGACTGCGCCTGATCTTGCTGCGCACATTCAGCTTGAAAGAAGGGCGGTCCAGAATTCTGGCCGCATTTGATCATGAACAATCAACACGCCGGCGAGAGCCTGGCGACATCCGTGAGCGAGCTCTGCTCGCGCTTCAGCTTTAGAGAAATTCTCGTCGCAACCATCATTGCCCGGTGGAGACGTCGTCGCGTCGTGAACAGCGTCGAAGCTTTCCCACCATGGCTGCGCCGTGATCTTGCTCTGTTCGATGAGTAAGTCCCACACTTTGCAAACCTTACCAGCGTTCAGCTGGCGGGTGATCCTCTTTCAGATCATCCCGCCGGCTTGCGGCCGGCAATCCGGGTGGCCTTTCGAAGCACCCGAAATCGTCTCTGTAAACCAAGCGATTGAATTTTCTGAAATTGAGATATTAAGTTGAACGCGTGAATCCCCATGCCGCTTCGCGGTCCCTTGTCGGCTGTTCATCCAGAAGTATCCATCCCATGAGCCTCGAATCCGTCCGCACCTTCTTCGCCGCCAACGCCCCCGACATTGCCATCATCGAAACCGCCGGCAGCTCTTCGACAGTCACCCTCGCCGCAGAAGCGCATGGCGTCGAGCCGGCGCAGATCGCCAAGACGATCTGCCTGCGCGTCGGTGATCGCATCATGCTGATCGTGGCGAGCGGCATGGCGCGTCTTGATAACAGGAAGTTCAAGGACACATTCGGCGGCAAGGGGCGCATGCTCGACGCGGAGGAAGTGCTGGCGGTGACGAGCCACCCAGTCGGTGGCGTCTGCCCCTTCGGCCTGCCGGCACCCTTGCCGATCTATTGCGACATGTCGCTGAAGCAGTTCGATGAGGTCGTTCCGGCCGCCGGCTCGACCAATTCCGCGGTGCGCATCCCCACCGAAAGACTGGCGGAAATCACCCGGGCCGAATGGGTCGACGTCTGCCAGTAGCGGCGCATAACTTCACAGCGCAGAAAGAATACCTATATTAGGTACCGACATGCCATTCAGCGCATGATAGGAGATGAACGAATGCCCACTGCCGTTTCGCGTTTTGCCAGGATCGCGGCGATTGCCGTTCTTGCGAGCGCTACCGTCTTTGCTTCGATCGGTGATGCCGATGCGCGCCGCGCCGGTGGATTCGGCGGATTCGGAAGCCGCGGCACGCGTACCTTCAGCGCGCCTCCGGTCACGCAGACTGCTCCTGCCCCGGTTGCGCCCATTGAGCGCTCGATGACGCCGCGCCCACAGACAACTACGCCCTATAACACACAACAACCCGGCTACGCCCAGCAGCGCCCCGGCTTCTTTGGCGGCTTCGGCCGTTCGATGATCGGCGGCCTGATTGCTGGCGGTCTGCTCGGTATGCTGCTCGGCCACGGTTTCGGCGGCGGGTTCGGTTTCCTCGGCATGCTCCTGCAGATCGCGCTGATCTTCGGAGCGATCACCCTTGCCATGCGCTTCTTCGCCAATCGCCGCCAGCCGTCCTACGGCGCAGGCGGCCAGAGCTATGGCGGACCGCAGTCCTATGGCATGTCGCCGGCCAATGGCGGTTCGTCCTTCCATATTCCGGCAATCGGTTCGGGCTCCAGCGGCCAACAGCAGCACAACGCACGGCCGAGCGATGAGATCGGCCTTGCCCAGGCCGATCTCGATCAGTTCGAGGAATTGCTGACCAAGATTCAGACCGCTTATGGCGCGGAGGATTACGGTGCGCTGCGCCGCCTGACGACGCCGGAAGCCATGTCCTACCTTGCTGAAGAACTCGGCGAGAACGCGACCAACGGCGTCCGCAACCAGGTTACCGACGTCAAGCTGCTACAGGGCGATATCGCCGAAGCCTGGCGCGACGACGGGCTGGAATATGCGACGCTTGCGATGCGCTACTCCTCGATCGACGCCATGGTCGAGCGCAACAGCGGTCGCCTCGTCTCGGGCGACGACCGCCGCCCGAGCGAAAGCACTGAGGTCTGGACCTTCGTGCGCAAGTCCGGCGCCGACTGGAAGCTTGCCGCCATCCAGGGCACCGGCCAGCGCGCTGCTTAATTAACCGAAACGGGTTTGGAGCGCATGCGGGACACCGTTTCGCGCTCCGCCCGCTTGCAGCGCATCGGCGGCAGGCCGCGGTCCATCAGATCCATATCCTCAAGCACCATGTCGCCCATCCTCTTGAAGGCGATATCGAGTGCACCGGCCCGATGGGCCGAGCGGATGAAGCCCTTGAGGTTCCGCACCGGATGGTCTGACGGCAACGGCTCCTGCGGATAGACATCGCTTGCCGCAACGATGTGGCCTGATGCGACGGCGGCCATCAGCGCGTCGAAATCCACGACATCAGCACGACTGAGCAGGATGAAGGCGGCACCCTTGCGCATGCTGGCAAACGCATCCACACCAAGAAAGCCCCTGTTCTCGCTGGTGACCGATGCGACGACGAAAACGAAATCACTCTGTGTCAGCACTTCGTTCAGGCTCGCGGGCTGCACGCCATTTTCCTCCAGGATCGAGCGTGGCATCCAGGGATCGAAAACCCTGATCCTGGCGCGAAAGCCCGACAGAACCCGCCGCAGCGCCTTGCCGAGATCGCCGAAACCGACAATGCCGATCTCGGAACCGGATATTAGCCGGGCGCTCGTATTGCCCTCACCGCCCCAGAGTTCATTGCCTTCCCGGAAAGCCACATCGGCATCGACGATGCCGCGGGCGAGGCTGAGCGCAAAGCCAAGACCGATCTCCGCCACCGGCTCGGCAAAGACCTGTCCGGTCGTCACCACATGAATGCCGCGCTGGAAGAGGATCTCGTAGGGCATGTTGTTGAGGAGATTACTCTCGACATTGAGGATCGAGCGGAGCTGCGGCATACGACCAAGCGTTTCCGCAGAAAGCGGTGGCTGGCCGATGATGTAGCGCGCCTTGCCGATGACATCATCGTCGAGGCCAGCGATGTTTTCGGGATCGGCCTCGACGATCTCATATTTGGCGTTGAGTTCGGCGCGCGCCTTATCGCTGAAGATCAGGTCGAGCGTACGCGGCTCCGGCGCGCTGATCGCCAGCGGCCTTTCGGTATTCGTCATGGGGTCCTCCTCGAGACGCGGCGGCACACCTCCGCAAGATGATTGATAATCCGGTTGAGCGCCTCTTGTGAAGCCGCCCTTCAAAAAGGCAATTGCCTATGATATAAGCAATTGAAATTCCTATTTATTTTCATGCTTTTCGTTGACGATAAAATCTCGCTGGACTAGCTTGGCGACGCGACTTGAAACCGTGCCTGAGGGGTCGGCGGCCGCAGGATCTAAAAGCTCGGAGGGAATTCCACAATGAAATCAATCTTCAAGAGCGGCGTCCTTACGCTCGCCACCGCAGCGCTCCCGGCAGTCGCCTATGCTCATACCGGCGTCGGTGAGACGGCCGGCCTTGTCCATGGTTTCAGCCATCCTATCTCCGGCCTCGATCACATCCTTGCCATGGTCATGGTCGGCGTTCTCGCCTTCCAGCTTGGCGGCCGCGCGCTCTGGGCCGTGCCCGCGACCTTCGTGCTCGTCATGGCCTTCGGTGGCGCGCTCGGCATTGCCGGTATCAATGTGCCTTTCGTCGAGACCGGCATTGCGCTTTCCGTCATCGTGCTCGGCGCTGTCGTCGCGCTGAACATCCGTGCCTCGACGGCAGTCGCGATGGCGATTGTCGGCCTGTTTGCAATCTTCCACGGCCACGCGCATGGCGCCGAGATGCCTGAAAATGCCGGCGACGCTGCCTATGCCGTAGGTTTCATGATCGCAACCGCCCTGCTGCATGCAGTCGGGCTCAGCATCGGCTTCCTCATCGCCCGCTTCGGCGAGCGTCAGGGCGCCTTTGTCGTGCGTTCCGCAGGCGGCCTTGCGGCAGTTGCCGGCGTCGGCATCCTGACCGGCCTGATCTGAGGCTCACGCCTCTCCGATAAATTTATATGGCATTTGGCGCCCGGCAGACACTTGTCTGTCGGGCGTTTTATATTTGCGCGATTTGACTCAAGTCAATTCCAGGCGCGCGACGCCGGTATATGAGAACAGACGACCGAAGCATGTATCCAAATTGACGCAGGTCAAGCTGGGCAATTGCGGCATAAACGCGAAAGTCTGTATAGTGATTTCAGAAATTTCTGAAATAACAGATATAACGGAAACGACAATGAACCTTCCGCCTCTCGTTCAGTCCTTTGTCCTGCACTTCGGTGAAATGGGTTCCCGCTGGGGCATCAATCGCACGGTCGGCCAGATCTATGCCCTGCTCTACGTCTCGCCTTCGCCGCTTTGCGCCGAGGAGATCGTCGATGCGCTCGGCATATCGCGCTCGAATGTCTCCATGAGCCTTCGCGAATTGCAGGCCTGGAACCTGGTGCTTCTGCGCCACAAGCCGGATGACCGGCGCGACTTCTTCACCACACCCGATGATGTCTGGCTGATTCTCAGAACGCTTGCCGAAGAGCGCAAGAAGCGCGAGGTCGATCCCACATTATCTGTGCTGCGCGAGATCCTCATGCAGCGCCCGGCGAGCGAGGCCGAACGCCATGCGCAGGAGCGTATGAGCGAGATGCACACGCTGATCGAACAGCTGACGCATTGGTATGAAGACGTAAAACAACTTGAAACAGAAAGGCTTGCGACGTTGCTCTCGTTAGGTGCGAAAGTGACCAAATTGCTGGAGGCCAAGGACAGAGTCGTTTCGCTTGGCCGCCGCCGTCCCAATCCTGCGAACAAGAGTTAGCGCCATGGGCAGTGCTTCCTTCGACGCGAGAGACCAGCAGTTGGCCGGGATGCCGGATCGTAAGGTCGCGGCAAGCAAGCCGTCCAAGACCAAAAGCCACCTACGCGGCGCCGCGATGCTGCAAGCGTTTGCGGCTGCACTCTGGATTCCCCAGGCAGGCCTGCTCGCCTGGTCCGTCGGCCGGCTCGCCGATGGTGGAAGCCCTGCCGATATCCTCTGGTCCGCGGTCTTCATCCTGTTGCTCGGCGTCGTTAAAAGCTGTCTCGATGCGGCTGGCGGCCGCATTGCTTTTCGCGCAGCACGCGCTGAGCTCAGTGAAAAACGCGCCGCCGCCATCCGCCTGCTTGCCCGTCTTTCGCCTGTTGATGCCGGGCGCCCTGCGTCGGGTGAGGCCGCCAGCATTCTCGGCGAACAAGCTGAGCTGATCGTGCCCTATCTCTCCCGTTTCCAGCCGGCGCGGATGAAGGCAAGCCTTGTGCCGCTCATCATCCTTAGCTGCATCTTTCCGATCTCCTGGATCGCCGCGCTCGTGCTGCTGTTTGCGGCGCCGCTCATTCCGATCTTCATGGCGCTGATTGGTTGGCGCGCGCAGACTGCGAGCGAAAAGCAACTCGTCGCAACGGGCGGCCTCAACGCTTTCCTGCTCGACCGGCTGCGCGGTCTTGCGACGATCCGCTCTCTGAACGCGGTCGATGCCACGGCGCGCAGGCTTCGCGCGGAAGCAGAATCGCTTCGCACGCGCACCATGACAGTGCTGAAGATCGCTTTCCTGTCTTCGGCTGTGCTCGAACTCTTTTCGGCACTCGGCGTCGCGATGACCGCCGTCTATGTCGGCTTCAGCCTGCTCGGCGAAATCCGCTTTGGCGCCTGGTCGGGCGGCCTTGACCTTTCGCAAGGCCTGTTCGTCCTGCTGCTGGCACCGGCCTTTTTCGAGCCGCTGCGTGAACTCTCCGCCGTCTGGCATGACCGGGCCTCGGGCGAGGCCGCGCTGAAGGCGCTGGATAGGCTCGCTGCCGAAGGCATGGCGCTTCCCGATCGCCAAGAGGCAGGAGCCTTTGCCTCGAACGGGGGCCTCAATATCCGCCTGGAAAATATCAGCTTTCGCTATCAGCCGGATCATGTGCTGGTCCTTGATGGCTTCAATCTCGACATTGCCGCCGGCGAACACGTAGCGCTGCTTGGCGCCAGCGGTACCGGCAAATCAACATTGTTGTCGCTGATCGCCGGTCTGGCGCCCTGCAATGAGGGCCAGGTTCTGATTGGCGGCACAGCGACAGATCGCGGCAAAATGGCCTGGATCGGCCAGAAGCCGCATATTTTCGCAGGTACTGTTGCTGCCAATATTACGCTGGGACGACCAGGCATCACCAAGACAGAAGTCTCCAAGGCGCTCGATGCCGCAAAGCTTGGCGGTGTCGCGAATGCCTATGGACATCGCCCGCTCGGTGAAAGCGGCATCGGCCTTTCTGGCGGCGAGGCGCTGCGCCTTGCGATCGCACGAGCCGCCTGCGATCCCGATATCCGCATCATCCTCGCTGACGAGCCGACCGCACATCTCGATGCCGAGACGGCCACCGAGATCACCGAGAGCCTGCTTGCTCTTGCTGAGGGCCGCACACTGATCGTTGCAACGCACGACCCGCTGTTGGCCGCACGCATGCACCACGCGATCCGCCTTGATACGGAGCGTCTTCAGGAGGCTGCCGAATGACCACGTTCCTCAGAGACGTCAAGCCGGTCCTGCGCCTGTTCATGCAGACGCGCCGCAAGGAACTCCTGCTCGGCGCCGCACTGTCGGCTGCGACCGTCACGGCTGGCATCGCTCTGCTCGGCCTATCCGGCTGGTTCATTACCGCAACCGCGCTTGCAGGTCTCTCGGTAACCGTTGCCGCGACCTTTGACGTCTTCGCGCCATCGGCCAGCATCCGTTTCCTTGCCATCCTGCGCACGGCTGCACGCTATGGCGAAAGACTGACGACCCACAACGCGACGCTCGCCGTGCTCGCCGCCCTTCGCGAGCGCCTGTTTCGCGGCTGGGCCTCCGCCGGTGCGGCGCGCGCCCTTCTCAACCGTCCGGCCCGGCTGCTCTTCCGGCTGACCGCCGATATCGATGCGTTGGATTCGCTCTATCTTCGCATCCTGGTGCCGGCAGCCGTAGCAGTCGGCACGGCACTTGTTGCCAGCGTGACACTCGGCCTGATGCATCCGCTGTTCGGCCTGCTCTTCGGATCTTGCCTCGTTCTGGTGGGGCTTGGCCTGCCGCTCGCCGCCGGCCGGCTGGCACTGAAGCACACTCGCCGCCGCGCCTACGGCATCGAAACCATCCGGTCGCGGACCATCGATCTCGTCGCTGGGCAGACCGATCTTCTCATGGCAAACCGCCTTGCCGCACAGCAGCAGGCAATCGCCGCCGCGGACGCCTATACCGCCAAGGCCGACGACCGCCTGAACAGGATCGAGATCCGCGTGAGTTTCGGTTTCGGGCTCGTCTCGACCGCCCTGCTGGTTGGGGCATTGCTGACATCAGCGACGCTGATGCAGACGGGCACGATCACCGCACCTGTTGCCGCACTCGGCATGCTCGTCGCCTTTGCCGCAACAGAACCCTTTGCCGCATTGCGCCGCGGTGCGATGGAATTCGGCAGGACCATGCTGGCGGCCAAGCGCATCGCACCCCGTCTTTCGGCCGTTCAAGCGGATTTCACGCCCAAGGCTCCGGCCCATGAGCTCGCCTTCGCGCTGCAGAATGTGACCGTCGCCAATGATGGGGCGGCACTGCCGGCCTTGCGGGAGGTGACGTTCGAACTTCGCCGCGGTGAGCACATGGCCGTGGTCGGCAGCAGCGGCGCCGGCAAATCGACCCTGCTGTCGCTACTATCAGGCGAACTGCCGCCAAGTGCCGGCATGGCCGCAGCGCTCGACGCAACGCTGCTCACCCAGCGCACCGAGCTTTTCCAGGACACGCTGCGCGGCAACCTGCTGCTCGCGGCGCCCGATGCTGAAGATGACCGACTGCGAGACGCGCTCAGAGCCGCAGGCCTGCTTGCCGATGTCGATGCGCTGCCATCAGGCCTCGATACCCCGCTCGGCGAAGGCGGCATGGGGCTTTCCGGCGGCCAGTCGCGCCGGCTGGCGCTCGCCCGCCTCTTCCTGCGCGACACGCCGCTCTGGCTGCTCGACGAGCCGACCGAGGGGCTCGACGGCCGCACCGCCCGCGATGTGCTGCATCGCCTCGCGCTGAGAGCGGAAGGCCGCGCGCTTGTCATTGCCACACATATTCGCCGCGAAGCGGCGCTTGCAGACTTGATCGCCGTCATCGAGGACGGCCGCATCTCAGAAGTTTCGCGCCGTGGAGAGGCGGCGTTCGAAAAGGCGCTCGACCGGCTTCGGCCGGATTGAGTGAACAGGCATGCTCCGCACGGCCAGCCGGCCATGCGGAAACTTCTTGATACCCCGTGGGACCGTGGGAGTAAGACAATGGAACTAGACATCGTAGCGCTATCGCGCTTCCAATTTGCGCTGACTGCGCTTTATCACTTTCTGTTCGTGCCCTTGACGCTCGGCCTTTCCGTGCTGCTTGCCATCATGGAAACGACCTATGTCATGACCGGCCGCCAGATCTGGCGACAGATGACGAAATTCTGGGGCACGCTCTTCGGCATTAATTTCGTGCTGGGTGTCGCAACCGGTATCGTCATGGAATTCCAGTTCGGCATGAACTGGAGCTATTACAGCTATTATGTCGGCGATATTTTCGGCGCACCGCTGGCAATCGAGGGCCTGATGGCCTTTTTCCTCGAAGCGACCTTTGTCGGCCTTTTCTTCTTTGGCTGGGACAAGCTGTCGAAGGTCGGCCATCTGATCGCCACCTGGGCGGTGGCGCTCGGCTCAAATTTCTCCGCGCTCTGGATCCTCATCGCCAATGGCTGGATGCAGAACCCGGTCGGTTCCGCGCTCAATCCGCAGACGATGCGCATGGAGATAACAAGCTTCTTCGACGTGGTCTTCAACCCCGTCGCCCAGGCGAAGTTCGTCCACACGGTTTCAGCTGGCTACGTCTGCGCCTCGATCTTCGTGCTCGGCGTTTCGGCCTGGTACATGCTGAAGGGCCGGCATATCGAGCTTGCCAAGCGCTCGATGACGGTGGCCGCCTCCTTCGGTCTCGCCTCGGCACTGTCGGTGGTGGTGCTCGGTGATGAAAGCGGCTATCTCGCCACCGAAAACCAGAAGATGAAGCTCGCCGCGATCGAAGCCATGTGGAAGACGGAGCCGGCACCGGCTGCCTTCACCGCCTTCGGCTTCCCGGATCAGGAAGCACGCGAGACGCATTTCGCCGTCCATATCCCCTGGGTCATGGGCCTGATCGGCACACGCTCGCTGACGACGGAAATCCCCGGCATCGACAAGCTGGAACAGCAGGCCGAGACCCGCATCCGCGACGGCATCAAGGCCTATGATGCGCTGATGCAGATCCGTTCCGCACCGGCCCAGGATCAGGTCGCCCAGGAAGTCCGCAGTTCCTTCGAGGATCTCGGCCACGACCTTGGCTATGGTTTGCTCCTGAAGCGCTATGTCGACGATCCGCGTCAGGCGACCGACGAACAGATTGCCCAGGCGGCACGCGACACCATCCCGCATGTGCCGACGCTCTTCTGGTCGTTCCGCATCATGGTCGGCCTCGGCATGTTCTTCATCGTTCTGACGGCAACCTTCTTCTGGCTGTCGGCCCGCCGACATCTGGACAAATATCCGCTGCTGCTGCGCATCGCGGTCTTTGCCATCCCTCTGCCCTGGATCGCCATCGAGGCCGGCTGGGTGGTTGCCGAAATCGGCCGTCAGCCCTGGGTGATCGAAGGCGTGCTGCCGACGGCGGTTGCCGTCTCCAATCACGGCGCCTGGGCAGTGCTGCTCACCATCATCGGGTTTGCCGCACTCTACACGACCCTGATCATCATCGAGATGAGCCTGATGCTCAGGGCGATCCGCCAGGGGCCGGAACCGGACCACGAGCCGGAAGCCAAGCTCATTTCCGAAACCCTCGTTCCCGCGGAGTGACCTGTCATGATCCTTCATGAACTCATCGATTATGGAACCCTGCGCCTCATCTGGTGGGTGCTGCTCGGCGTGCTCTTGATCGCCTTCGCCGTCACCGACGGCTTCGACCTCGGCGTCGGAACGCTCCTGCCCTTCGTCGCCAAGACCGATGCGGAACGCCGTGTCACCATCAACACGATCGGCGCCACCTGGGAAGGCAATCAGGTCTGGCTCATCCTCGCAGGCGGCGCGATCTTCGCCGCCTGGCCGCCGCTCTACGCGGTCTCCTTCTCGGGCTTCTATCTGGCGATGTTTGCGATCCTCTTCGCGCTCATCCTGCGTCCGGTCGGCTTCAAGTATCGCTCCAAGCGCGACAGCGCGCGCTGGCGAAACGGCTGGGACTGGGCGCTCTTCATCGGCGGTTTCGTGCCGTCGCTGATCTTCGGCGTTGCCGTCGGCAACGTGTTGCAAGGCGTTCCCTTCCGCTTCGCGGACGATATGCGGATCTTCTACGAGGGCTCGTTCTTCGCGCTTCTGAACCCCTATGCCCTTCTCTGCGGCCTGCTTTCCGTCGCCATGCTGGTAATGCATGGCAGCGCATGGCTGGTGCTGAAGGCAACAGGGCCGGTTGCCGATCGCGCTCGGCGCTTCGGCAGTATCG
The DNA here is from genome assembly GCF_056755015.1 of Rhizobium sp. KNZ14-9A. NCBI lineage: Bacteria > Pseudomonadati > Pseudomonadota > Alphaproteobacteria > Hyphomicrobiales > Rhizobiaceae > Rhizobium > Rhizobium sp. KNZ14-9A. Next base: position 407,087 of record NZ_JBPGXB010000004.1, on the reverse strand, counting down.
CAGCGCTTGTGGTCATCGTGCTCTTTGCGCTCGGCGGCCTATGGCTCTGGGCCGGCGTCAGCGGTTATCGCATCACCAGCGATATCAGTCCGGTCGGCCCGTCGAACCCGCTTCTGAAGACGGTGGCGCTGGAAAGCGGTGCATGGCTTGCCAATTACGTCACCCATCCCTGGATGATCGCCGCTCCGGTACTCGGCTTCCTGGGTGCGGCGGCCGCCTTCCTTGCCATGCGAGCACGGCTGGAAGTCATGACCCTGCTCTTCAGCGACCTCTCGATAACAGGCATCATCTCGACGGTCGGTCTTTCGATGTTCCCGTTCATCCTGCCCTCTTCGCTCGACCCGAGGTCGGGCCTGACGGTCTGGGATGCATCGTCGAGCCACCAGACGCTCTTCATCATGCTGGTCGTTACGGTCATCTTCCTGCCGATCATCTTTGCCTACACCGCCTGGGTCTACAAGGTGCTGTGGGGCAAGGTCGACGAGAAGAGCATCACCGACAAAAACAGCCACGCTTACTGAGGAGACGAAACGATGTGGTATTTCGCATGGATACTCGGCCTGCCACTGGCAGCCGCCTTCGCCGTCCTCAACGCCATATGGTACGAGCTGGTGGATGACGAAGCCAAGAAAAAGGCATCGGGCGAACGCCGATAGCGAATTGAAGGGCGCGGCCCAAACCGCGCCCTTTTTCTTTCAGCTCATCGCCGCACAGCTGTCAGCCAAGCCGGTTCTGCGACCGCTCCGCAAGCTCGACAATGATGCCATCGGGATCGCGGACAAAGGCGATCCTGTTCAGCATCTCCGAATGGACGGCAAAGCGCGGCCGTTCCTTGATTTCGACGCCTGCCGCTTCCAGCTGCGCGAAGGTTTCTTCGACCTTCTCGAAATGGAAGGTGATGTGCTTGACGCCTGCCGTTCCTTCGGGAAGATCGACCGCGCGAGCGGCCCCGCCAGGCGGGGCGAAAACTTCTAGCATGCCGCCGCCAGCGTCGAGGAAGGCAACCTGCATGCCATCAGGCATCTGCTTGCGCAGCTGCAGTTTCAGCCCGAGCAGACCACAATAGAACTCGATGGCACGATCCATATTGCTGACGGTCATACCGATACGTTCGAATGATTTCAGCATCTTAACTACCTCAGACGCCTGCCGCAACGCGCCGTTCTTCTTCCGGCAGCCAGGAACGATAGAGCGGATGGTCGGCCGTGATCGGCATCGGCGTCGGTTGGCCGGAACGCTGCGAATAATAGGCGGCTGTTACGAGCTCCAGCGAATTGCGCGCATCCTGCAGGGTGACCGGCGGATCCCTGCCCTCCATAAGGGCCTGATGGAACAGCTCGAACTGGCGCGTATAACCGTCTTCCTTGGCTTCGTAGCCGGCAAGCGCTGCGTCGATGCGGGCCTGATGTTCCTCGGTCCCAGCGATGAAGGTCCAGGGATCGCGGCCCATCGTGTAGGGTTCCAGAATGCTCTCGGCGACGAGATCGCTGAAGCAGAAACGCAGCCTGGAGATTTCCTTGCGTGAGCCGAGTGTCATGGACAGCGTAGCAAGGGAGCCGTTCTGCATCTTCACCGACAGCGCGGCGGTATCTTCCACCTCGATCGGATTAACCAGCGTCGCGCCATAGGAAAACACCTCGGCACAGGGGCCATGCACATAATTCAGCATGTCATGAGCATGGATCGCATGGCCGAGCAGGCCGCCGCCGAGTTCCGTCGCCCATTTTCCGCGCCATGGCACGGCGTAATAGTCCGGCCCGCGCCACCAATGGGTCTCGATGGTGGTGAGGAAGGGCCGGCCAGCCAGGCCGCGCTCGATCAGAAGCTTCAGCTTCTGCAGGCCGCTGCCGTAGCGATACTGGAAGATCGGCATCAGCTTGCGGCCGTTCGAACGCGCCAGGATGCGCGCCATCTCGTCCACTTCGGCAATCGAGCCGAAAAGCGGCTTTTCGCAGATGACGTGCTTGCCACTTTCGATCGCCTTTTTGCAGAGCTCGAAATGCGAGTTCGGCGGCGTGGCGATATCGATGATATCGAGATCGTCGCGTGTGAAGAGCGAATCCGTATCCTGGGTATATTCAGGGATCTTGTGCTCCTCACAGAGCGACTGGCCGCGATCCGCGTCGAGAGAGCAGAGAAGGGGAACCTCGAAAAGATCGCGGTTCCAGCCGAAGCCTGTCAGATGCCGTTCTGCAATGCCCGCGCCGATGACGCCCACGCGCAGTTTCCGTGTCATGATGTTTTCCTCAGCGGGTGCCGATGCGGGCGGCCTTGGTCTGTGCTTCGATTGAAAGGCGGCAGACTTCGTAGACATGGTTCTGCGTCATCGCCGTTTCGCTGCGGTCGCGCACATCGGCGGCAAAGGCGTCGAAATAATCGAGCTTCTCGCCACTGCAATCGATATGCGTCATCTCCTTGCCGTTGACGAGGAAGAGATGATCCTTGCCGGGCCGGCCGGCGATATCGATATATTTGCGCAGCTCGATATAACCCTCGGTGCCGAGAATGGTCAGGCGTCCGTCGCCCCAGGTGGGCAGCGCCTCCGGCGTGAACCAGTCGACGCGGACATAACCGCTCGCCTTGTCGGAACGCAGCAGCACTTCGCCGAAATCCTGGAAATCAGGCTTTTCCGGCATGCCGAAATTACCAACAGAGCTTGCGACCACCTCACCCGTCGTCGAGCCGGTGTAGAACAGGAACTGGTCGACCTGATGCGAGGCAATATCGACGATGATGCCGCCAAAGGCTTCCGGATCGAAGAACCAGTCCGGCCGTGTCGGCAGCTGCAGTCGGTGTGGCCCCATGCCGAGCGTCTGGATAACCTTGCCGATCGCCCCTTCCTTCACCAGCTTGCCCGCCTTGACGGCGGAGCGCACGCAATGACGCTCGGAAAAGCAGATGGAGAAGATCTTGCCGGTCTCGGCAACGGTACGTTTGACCTCTTCCAGCTGGGCAAAGGTCGTGACACCCGGCTTGTCGGTCATCACATCCTTGCCAGCCTTCATGGCGCGGATGGCAAGGCCGGCGCGGTCGCGCGGAATGGCGGCAATGCAGATGACATCGATCGAGGGATCGGCAAAGATCTTCTCGCGATCGATCTGCGGGGCATCCGGATAGGTCTTCTCGAACATTTCGCGGATTGCAGGCACAGTCGTTTGCGGGCAATAGCCGACGAACTCGCCACCGGCCGCCAGCAATCCCTTCACATGATCGAACGTGTGCCCATGGTCGATCCCGACGACGGCAAATCTCAGCATCGCAGTATTTCCTCCCGCGAAATTTCCGGAATCGGCAGCCGCCGACCCTCCTCCATGGCGCAAAACAGACAGCGAAAGAGAAGCCCTGTCAAGGCAAGATCAGCGGTAAAACTCTTTTGCCGCATTGGTAAATATATGAAATAGAACGGTTATTTTGTATCTAAATAGTTATAAGTTATGAGGAAATGCCGCTTGGGTGCTCCATTGCGTCGCGGGCGCAAGCCGCCGATGAGAACCGCTTTTCGTCCGTTGAGACTTGCTCTTGCCCGATGAATATGCTCGATTTTCGTAGCCGTCGGGTAGGAGGACGGCAGCTATCCCTTTCTGCAGGAGCGCTCCCCGCTCCGCCCTGTGACGGAAGATCACCATGTCCCATTCTCCCCTCGATGCTACCGCTTCGGGTGGCCTGTTTGTCGGCCGCGCCTGGAATCCTGATGTTGTCGGACCGAGCACCGTGACGCTTCGCGACGGCGCACTTGTCGATATCACCTCGGCCGAAGCGCCGACGCTTAGCGCGCTGCTGGAACGAGCCGATGCGGCAGAGTTCGTCCGGGCCGCCACCGGCAGGGTGCTTGGCACGCTGGAGGCGATTGCCGCCAACAGCACAGGCAAGCCCGATGCGAGCAAGGCCTATCTCCTGGCGCCGGCGGACCTGCAGGCAATCAAGGCCTGCGGCGTGACCTTCGCCCAGTCGATGATCGAACGCGTCATCGAGGAGAAGGCGGCTGGTAATCCGGATCGCGCTGCCTCTATCCGCGAACGCGTCAGCACGCTGATCGGCGGTAGCCTGACCAACATCAAGGCCGGTTCGCCGGAAGCGCAAGAGGTTAAGCAAGCTCTGATCGAAGAAGGCATCTGGTCGCAATATCTTGAGGTCGGCATCGGCCCTGACGCCGAGGTCTTCACCAAGTCGCCGGTTCTCTCATCCGTCGGCTGGGGCTCGGACGTCGGCCTTCACCCAATCTCGACCTGGAACAATCCGGAGCCTGAAATCGTGCTGGCGGTCAACAGCCGCGGCGAGATCAAGGGCGCCACGCTCGGCAACGACGTGAACTTGCGCGATGTCGAAGGCCGCTCCGCGCTGCTGCTTGGAAAGGCGAAAGACAACAACGCTTCCTGCTCCATCGGTCCTTTCATCCGTCTGTTTGATGCGAGCTACAGCCTCGACGATGTACGCAAGGCCGAGCTCGACCTCAAGGTCACTGGCACGGATGGTTTCGTGCTGCATGGCAAGAGCTCCATGTCGCAGATCAGCCGCGATCCAACCGATCTCGTCAAGCAGACGGTTGGCGCTCATCACCAATATCCGGATGGTTTCATGCTGTTCCTCGGCACGCTCTTTGCGCCGACGCAGGATCGCGACGCGAAGAACCAAGGTTTCACGCACAAGATCGGCGACGTCGTGGAAATCTCGTCGGCCGGCCTTGGCGCGCTGGTCAATACGGTGAGGCTTTCCACAGAATGCCCACCCTGGACCTTTGGCATCTCGTCGCTGATGGGCAATCTCGCAAAGCGCGGGCTGATCTGAGCTACTGGTTTCGCCTGATACCCTGCAGCAGGTCGAGAACGGAGTTTGCGGCCTCGAGCACATTCGTACCTGGACCGAACACGGCGGCAACGCCGTGTTCGTGCAGGAATTCATAGTCCTGCCGCGGAATGACGCCGCCGCAGACGACGATGATATCGCCGCCGCCCTGTTCCTTCAGCTTATCGATAAGCTGTGGCAATAGCGTCCGGTGACCAGCGGCGAGCGACGAAACGCCGACGACATTGACCTTCTCGCCGAGCGCCATGCTGGCCGCTTCTTCGGGTGTCTGGAACAGCGGGCCGGCGAGAACGTCGAAACCGACATCGCCGAAAGCGGAGGCAATGACCTTGGCACCGCGGTCATGCCCATCCTGGCCGAGCTTGGCGACCATAATCTTCGGCTTGCGGCCAATGGCCTCGGTGACTTCCGCCATACGCACCTTGAGCACGTCAAGCTCCGGCTCGTCCCGGTAGGCCGCACCATAGATGCCGCGGATGACCTTGGGCGTCGCAAAATGATCGCCGAAGACCTCGCGCATCGCATCGGAGATTTCGCCGACCGTGGCGCGCGCCCGCGCCGCTTCAACGGCGGCCGCAAGCAGATTGCCATTGCCGCTGCGGGCAATCTCCAGAAGCGCTTCCAGTGTTTCCTTGACCTTCACGCCGTCGCGCCGCCGCTTGGTTTCCTCGATGCGGCGGATCTGAGCGGTGCGTACCGCGCTGTTGTCGATTTCAAGAATGTCGATCGTCTGTTCGGTCTCCAGCCGGTATTTGTTGACGCCGACAATGACCTCGTCGCCCTTGTCGACCGCGGCCTGGCGACGGGCGGCGGCTTCCTCGATCAGCCGCTTCGGCAAGCCTTCATTGACGGCCTTCGTCATGCCACCGAGCGCCTCGACCTCTTCGATCAACGCCCAGGCCTTGTCAGCCAGTTCCTTCGTCAAGCTCTCCACGTAGTACGAGCCGGCGAGCGGGTCGACGACGTTGGTAACGCCGGTCTCGTGCTGCAGAATGAGCTGCGTATTGCGGGCAATACGCGCGGAAAACTCCGTCGGGAGCGCGATCGCCTCATCGAAGGAATTCGTGTGCAGCGACTGCGTGCCGCCGAGCACGGCGGACATGGCTTCAAAAGCAGTGCGGATGATGTTGTTGTAGGGATCCTGCTCCTGCAGCGACACACCCGATGTCTGGCAGTGGGTGCGCAGCATCAGCGAAGACGCTTTCTTCGGCTGGAACTCCTCCATGACGCGGGTCCAGAGCAGGCGGGCAGCGCGAAGCTTGGCCGCCTCCATGAAAAAATTCATGCCGATCGCGAAGAAGAAGGAGAGCCGGCCGGCGAAATCATCAACATTCAGCCCCTTGGCGATCGCCGCACGCACATATTCGCGCCCGTCGGCGAGGGTGAAGGCAAGCTCCTGCACCAACGTCGCGCCAGCCTCCTGCATGTGATAGCCGGAGATCGAAATGGAATTGAATTTCGGCATCTCCTTCGCCGTATATTCGATGATATCGGCGACGATGCGCATCGAGGGTTCCGGTGGGTAAATATAGGTGTTGCGGACCATGAACTCCTTGAGGATATCGTTCTGGATGGTCCCGGAAAGCTCCGCCTTCGAAACGCCCTGCTCCTCGCCGGCAACGATGAAATTCGCAAGAATCGGGATGACCGCGCCATTCATGGTCATGGACACGGACATATCCTGCAGCGGAATGCCGTCGAAGAGGATCTTCATGTCCTCGACGCTGTCGATCGCAACACCCGCCTTGCCGACATCGCCGACGACGCGGGGATGATCGCTGTCATAGCCGCGATGGGTGGCAAGATCGAAGGCGACGGAGAGACCCTTCTGGCCCGCAGCAAGGTTACGACGATAGAAGGCGTTGGATGCCTCGGCGGTCGAAAAGCCGGCATATTGCCGGATCGTCCAGGGCCGGCCGGCATACATGGTGGCGCGCGGACCGCGCGTGAAAGGCGCAAAGCCCGGTAGGCTGTCCGCATCCGTGCCGTTCAGATCGGCGGCCGTGTAGAGCGGTTTGACGTCGATGCCTTCGGGCGTGTGCCAGGTCAGCGTATCCGGTGCTGCGCGCAACTCCTTTTCCGCCAGCGCCTCCCAGTCCGACAGCGTCTTCTTCGTCATATCATCCTCCGCATCGTCTGCGCACCACGCTACCACCATGCGGTGACGCGGCGCGATACAGCCTTAGGATAATTTCATCGGCAAGGCGATGATAGACGTTCAGCGATGCGCGGCCCAGGGCACGAACAACCGCTCGATCAGCCGTGCCAGGATCTCGAGCAGGAAGGCAATCGCGGCAATGACGATGATCCCGCCGATGACGATATCGGTCACCAGGAACTGCGCCGCAGACTGGATCATAAAGCCGAGGCCTTGGCTTGCCGCAACGAGTTCGGCTGCGACCAGCGTCGACCAGCCGGCACCGAGCGCAATGCGCGTCCCCGTCAGGATCGACGGAATGGCGCCCGGAAGAATGACGTGCAACAGCGCCTGCAGCCGGTTCGCCCCGAAGGAGCGGGCGGCGTTGACGAAATCGCCTGGCGCGGATTTGACGCCTGATGCCGTCGACAGGATGATCGGCGGCAGCATTGCGAGGGAGATGACGGTGACCTTCGACGCCTCGCCGATGCCGACCCAGATGATGATCAGCGGTAGATAGGCAAGCGGCGGCAGGGGCCGCAGGAATTCGACAATCGGATCAAGGATGCCCTTGCCGATGCGGCTGGTTGCGATGGCAAGACCTGCCGGCACACCGATGATGAGCGAGACGGCAAGCGCTGAAAAGATGCGCAGCAGGCTTGCGAGCGTATGTTCGGCAAGCGTGGAATCGACGAAGCCGTTGACCGCGACATTGGCAAGCGATTTCGCCACGACAAGCGGCGACGGCAGGAAGACCGGAGAAACCGCGCCATAGGCTGAAGCAAGGCTCCAGCCGGCGATGATAACGGCAATCGTCGCGAGCGAGATCGGCAGCGTGCCGCGGCGTTTCGGCCGCGCCTCTACCGGTCGATCCGACACCGCGGTTGTGAGTGCTTCCGCCTCGACGCTCATGCGGCAATCTCCTCTTCATCCGCGTGGATGAGTGCGGTCAGTTCGTCATGCAGATGTTTGAACGCAGTAAGCGCCTTGATCTCCTTGACGCTTCTGCCTTCGAGCAACGCCTTGCCAAACTCGGTCTTGATGTCGGCGACGATACGGCCGGGATTGGGCGCCAGCACGATGATGCGTGTTGCAAGCAACAGAGCCTCGTCAATGCTGTGGGTGATCAGCAGGGCACCCGTTTTGCTTTCTGCCCAGACATCCAGCAGGAATTTCTGCATGCGGCTGCGTGTCAGCGCGTCGAGCGCACCGAGCGGCTCATCAAGCAACAGGAAGCGAGGGCCGGAGGCGAGCGCGCGGGCGATGCCGACGCGCTGGCGCATGCCGCCTGAGAGTTCCCAGATATTCTTGTGACCCGCGCCATCGAGCCCGACTTTCACCAGCAGTTCTTCCGCGCGGCGCTGTCTCTCCCCTTTCGAGATGCCTTGAAGCCTCAGTGGAAAGGCCACGTTGCCGCCGGCGGTCAGCCAGGGATAGAGCGCGTCATCCTGAAACACGACAGCCCGGTCTACGCCCGGCCCGTCTATCTCTTTGCCGTCGACCAGCACGCGTCCCTCGCTCGGCTCAATGAAACCTGCAGCAATATTGAGAAGACTAGTCTTGCCGGAACCGGAACGGCCAATGACAACCACGAATTCGTCCGAAGTGATATGTAGGTTGACGCCATCGAGCACACGTCTCTTCCGACGACTACCTGCCTCGGCATAATCGAGCGACAGGGACTGTAGTGAAAGTATGCTCATATGGGCATCACCTGTTTGAGAAAAACCGGCGCAGCCGAAGCCACGCCGGGACCCTTGGGAGGATCAAAGACCTGCCTTGGCTGCTTGCTTGACCCAGCGGTCGGAAACATAGGGGCTGTAGTCCTTCAAAACGCCGGGGATCTTGCCCTGATCGAGGAGGAAGGCCGAGGTTTCAGCAACGGCCTTCGTCGTACCGCCACCGAGGAGATCGGCGCTGGCCTGCTCCTTCAGGCTCGGGAAAGTGTAGCCCTTGAGAAGAGCCGGCACTTCATCGGTCTTGGCGCCGGTGAGCTTGGCAATCTTTTCGGCTTCCGGTGATTTCGCATTCCAGCTATCTGGATTGGCGAGGTAGGAAGCATAAGCCGCACCCGTGACCTTCACGAAGCCGGTGACGACTTCAGGATGGGCCTCGGCAAATTTCTTGCTGACGATCCAGGCATCGAAGGTCGGGCCGCCCCACTTGGCGACATCGGCGGACGTGGCGAGCACGCTGCCGCTCTTCTTAAGCTGCGCCAGGACCGGATCCCAGACATAGGCGCCATCGATGTCACCGCGTTCCCAGGCGGCGGCGATTTCCGGCGGACGCAGGTTGAGGATCTGCACCGACTTCGGATCGACCTTCCAATGCTTCAGCGCCGTCAGCAGGCTATAATGCGCGGTCGAAACGAAGGGCGTGGCGATCTTCTTGCCCTTCAAATCTTCGGGCTTGGTGATACCCTTGACGGCGAGCGCTTCGGCGTCGCTTATGAGACCGACGACATAGATCGTCTCGATCGGCAGTTCGCGGCTGGCGGCAGCGGCAAGCGGCGATGAGCCGACATAACCGATATCGATGGAACCGGAAGCGATGGCGGTGATGACATCGGCGCCGCTATCGAATTTCTGCCAGTTGATCTTGGCCTTGGTCTCCTTTTCATAGGTACCGTCGGCCTGCGGTACGCGGGACGGCTCGACGATCGGCTGGTAGCCGATATTCAGCGTGACGTCGGCAGCGTGGGCCGCATAGGTGGTCAAGGTGAGGACAGCGGCAGCGGCCGTACCCAGAAGGTTGCGTCGGTTGATTTTCATATCCCTCTCCCGCAATGTTCAAAATCATTCCACCCCGGAATGTGGTTAGATCATTGTAAAATTCATAGATTTTATAGAGATAGAAAATTCCCGGAATCGGGCATGCGAGATAATTTGCTTCTAAATAGTGAGAGAGAACCGGTGGTTTCCCGATCTGCCCGATAATTCCACCAAATGACCGACTGACATCTCAGGACAGTATTGATGAAGAAAATGCAGATCTACGCCTTCGATATGAACTGCGCCGGGCACATAAATCACGGCATGTGGACGCATCCGCGGGATCGTTCGGTCAACTATACCGATCTCGATTATTGGGCAGATTTTGCGCGCACGGCCGAACGCGGCAAGCTGGACGGCATATTTCTCGCCGATATTGTTGGCGTCTACGATATCTATAAGAACAGCCCGGGCCCGGTCATCGAGACGGGCGCGCATATCCCGGTCAACGATCCGCTAATGCCGATTTCGGCAATGGCTTACGTGACGAAGCATCTCGGCTTCGGCGTCACCGTCAATACGACCTATGAGCCGCCCTTCCTGCTGGCGCGGCGCATGTCGACCCTCGATCACCTGACCAAGGGACGCATCGGCTGGAACATCGTCACCGGCTATCTCGATAGCGCTGCCCGCAGCATGGGTTTCGACAAGCTGCCGGAGCATGATGCGCGTTACGACGCCGCCGAGGAATATCTCGAAATCCTTTACAAGCTCTGGGAGGGAAGCTGGGACGATGGTGCGGTGCTGCGCGACAGGGAAAGCGGCGTCTTTGCGGATGCCGCTAAAGTGCGGGCGGTCAGCCATCAGGGCCAGTATTACAAGATGGAGGGCATCCATCTCTCGGAGCCCTCGCCGCAGCGCACTCCGCTGCTCTTCCAGGCCGGCGCATCCGCACGCGGACAGGATTTTGCCGCCCGCCATGCCGAATGTGTCTTTATCGCCGGGCCGAGCCCGCAGGCGGCGCGCCCGACCGTCGATGCGCTTCGCGCCAAGACGCTTGCCAATGGCCGCGGCGCGGATGCGATCAAGATCCTGAGCCTGATTACCGTCGTTGTCGGCAAGACCGAAGCCCAAGCGCAGGAGAAGCTCGAGGACTATCGCCGGCACGCAAGCATCGAAGCGTCGCTTGCGCATTATTCGGCCTCCGTCGGCATCGATTTTTCGAAATACGGGCTCGATGACGTGATCGACCAGAACTCGACCAACGCCAATCAGTCGGCACTAGCGGCAATCACCAAGCAGGCGGCAAAGCCGGTGACGAAGCGGCAGATCATAGACCAGATGGTGCTCGGCAGCCGCATGAAGCCGATTGTCGGATCGCCGGAACAGATTGCCGATACCCTGCAGCGCTGGATCGAGGAAGGCGGCATCGACGGCTTCAATCTCGCACGCACTGTGGCACCTGAGAGCCTTCATGATTTCGTCGATTTCGTCGTGCCTGTGCTGCAGGAGCGCGGCCTGTTCAAGGCCGACTATGTGGAAGGGCCGCTGCGCCAGAAGCTGTTCGGCGGCAATGGCCGGCTGCCGGCCAGCCACCCCGCCGCACAGTTCAGGCGATAATTTCTAGCGATGATCCATGCGGGCGACCAGCCGGTCGCCCAGCCACTGGATGCCGCAGACGAGAACGATGAGCACGACCACGACCGCAATCATCACATTGGTCTCGAAGCGCTGGTAGCCATAACGAATGGCGAGGTCACCGAGACCGCCGGCACCGATGGCGCCGGCCATCGCCGAAGCACCGATCAGCGTCACCAGCGTGACGGTAAAGCCGGCGACGATTCCGGGCAGGGCTTCGGGCACCAGAACCTCGCGGATGATCGTCCAGCGATTGCCGCCCATGGCACGCACCGCATCGATCAGGCCACGATCGACCTCGCGCAACGAGACTTCTGCGATACGGGCATAGTATGGCGTCGCGGCAATGGCGAGTGGAACGATGGCCGCCCAGGTGCCAATCGCCGTGCCGACGATAAGGCGCGTCAGCGGGATCAGTGCCACCAACAGGATGATGAAAGGCACGGAACGGAAGCCGTTGATGACGGCGCCGAGGATGCGGTTGATCCAGAGATTTTCGGCAATGCCGCCGCGGTTCGTCAGCACCAGCGCCAGGCCGAGCGGCAAGCCTGCTACCAGCGAAATCAAGCCGGATGCTGCCGTCATCAGCACCGTCTCCCAGAGGGAGCGCAGCAGCAGATTAATCATGATCGGTGACATAACCAAGCACCTCCACCCGGGCCGACCGGGCCTTCAGAAACTGTTCGACCGTCCCGGCAAGCGCGGGATCGCGCGCAGGAACGGCAATGAAGAACCGCGCCACGGGCTGGTTCTGGATGTGATCGATACCACCGTGCACGAGGCGGAAGGAATGCGGCAGCGCTGCCGAGAGATCGGCAAAAAGCGCGCCTTGCGCTTCCGGTCCAGCAAGATCGACACTGAGGATAGCTTCCGTGCCGCCGGTCTGCGACAGGCGTGCAGCAATGTGTTCCGGAAGCTGCGGGCGGATGCCGCCGAGCAGGCTTTTTGTGATCGCCGCCTGCGGATCGCCGAAGATCGACCAGACTTGGCCTTCTTCCACGATGCGCCCCGCATCGATGACGGCGACGCGATGGGCAATGCCGCGCACCACCTCCATCTCATGGGTAATCAGAAGAATGGTAAGACCAAGCTTACGGTTGATGTCCTTCAACAGCGCAAGGATCGAACGCGTCGTTTCCGGATCGAGGGCCGAGGTCGCTTCGTCGGACAGCAACAGGGCCGGCCGGGCGGCCAGTGCGCGGGCGATGCCGACACGCTGCTTCTGGCCACCTGAGAGCGACGACGGATAAGCCCTAGCCTTATCGGAAAGACCGACGAGGTCCAGAAGCTCCTGCGCCCGCTTCAGCCGTTCGGCCTTGGCGACACCCTCGATCTTCAGCGGCAGGGCGACATTCTCCTCGACCGTCTTGGCCGACAGCAGATTGAAATGCTGAAAGATCATGCCAATGCGGCGGCGCAAGGGCTGCAGCTCCTGCTCGGCAAGGCCTGCAATATTGCGGCCCTCGATGACGATCTCGCCACTATCGGCCCTTTCGAGACCGTTGAGGCAGCGGATCAGCGTCGATTTGCCGGCGCCGCTGCGGCCGATGATGCCGAGGATTTCGCCCTTCTTCACGCTGAGTGAAACGCCGTCGAGCGCTGCCGTCACACCGAACTTGCGCCTGACATCCATCAGGCGCACGACCTCTTCGGCATCGACTGGCCGCGTCTCGATCCCTAAGGCGGAGACAATTGAATTCATGCTCGTTCCTTCACAAACGCTGAAGGCGGCCCTGGCAAAAGGCCAGGGCCGCCTCAGTTGCTGACGCCCTTTTAAGGGCGTCGAAATCAATAGGCGCTGAGGCCCGTACCCTTATAGACCTTATCGAATTCGGCCTTCACCGTCTCGTTCTGATAGGAGGAGACGAGCGTCTTTACCCAATCGGCATCCTTGTTCTCTTCCTTGACGGCAATGAAGTTGCGATAGGGATTGTCGGCGATCGGCTCCTGCGCGATGCGCTCCTTCGGGGACAGACGGCTCTTCAGCGCCCAGTCGGTATTGACGATACCGGCATCAAGGTCATCAATGGAACGCCCGACGATACCGGCGTCGAGTTCGCGGATCTCGATGTTCTTCGGGTTTTCCGACACGTCGACGATCGTCGCCAGAATGCCGGTGCCGTCCTTGAGCTTGATCAGACCCTCATTCTGCAAAACGCGAAGCGCACGGCCTTCATTGGACGGATCGTTCGGGACACCGATTACGGCGCCCGCTGGCAGTTCGGCAACGGACTTGTGCTTCTTGCTATAGAGACCGATCGGCCAGACGCCCGTGTAGCCGACGGATACGATATGGTAGCCGTGCTGCTTGACCTGATTGTCCAGATAGGGCTGGTGCTGGAAGGCGTTCGCGTCGATTTCGCCGCGTTCCAGAGCCTCGTTCGGCTGGGTATAGTCGTTGAAGGTGATCGTCTCGATCTTGAGGCCCTTCTTGGCGGCTTCGCTGGTGACGACGCGCCAGACATCCTCGTCCTCGCCGCTCATGATACCGACCTTGATCGACTTGTCTTCGGCGAAGGAAGGAGCCGGCGCAGCAAAGGCGATGAGTGCGGCCGCAGAGGCGGCAACAGTAAGAGCCGCGCGGCGCGAAAGCGAAATGGCGCCGAAATTCTTGTTCTTGGTCATTTTTTTATCCCGTCTGACTGAATGAGGCCGAGCCCCGAGCAGGCGGATAATTGCAAATACGGGCATGGCGAGCGAAGCACGAACGTCTGATGTCTTCTCACCACCGGAAAAACTCTTGCCGCGTCTTCGAGAGCGGCAGGATAAAATTCCATCAAATTTATGGATTAAATGCCAGCTGCTGGCACGCTCCAAACAAAACGGCGCCCGAAGGCGCCGCTGAAATCCGTCTTTGGATATTGTTTATTCCGCTGCGATCAGCCTTGAGCTTCTGCCCGGAAAGAAGGCTGCGAGTTCGACGATCACCTCCCCGATGCGCTTGGAAAGCTGTTCGGAGGAAACGCGATAGTCGGTGAAATCGCGGTCCGAGGCGTAGACGGCAGTCGGCAGCGTGTGGGCCATGAAGAAGCCGAAGAGCGGGCGCAGCTGATGCTCGACCATCAGCGCATGACGATCGCCGCCGCCAGTCGCAGTGATGACGATCGGCTTGGCACGCAGCTCATGCGGGTCGATGAGATCGATCAGATGTTTGAAGAGACCCGGATAGCTGCCCTTGAAGGTCGGCGCACCGATGACAAGGACGTCGGCATTGGCGATGTCGGCGATGATTTCCCTGGCGCGATTGTCGAGATCGTCGCGGCGCAACGCCTGGCCGAGCGAAGGGCCGACGTCCGTCAGGTCGTAAATCGTATTGTCGAAGCCATATTTTTCGGCGGCGAGGCCGGCGATATTCTCGACCAGCGCAAAGGTCTTCGAGGGACGATTGAAGCTGCCGGCAAGACCGACCAGTTTGGGTGCAGACATATCATTTCCTTCCACTATCGCGCCGTCGATGGCTGCATCATATGACGGATATTATCCATCAAAATAGTAGATTAAAGAAATGACGATCCGTCTTCTCCGAGGGCCGGGGAAAAAATGTTCGTTCGAACGCAACACCGCGCCGCGCGCTTGCCCTGACGCAAAAGCGGCACCGAAACACGTTTCGGTGCCTCTTTCTGAGTGCGAAACTTAAACTGCTCGATGCTTCGGGATGCACGGCAGGAAGATGGTGAACAGGCCGAGCAGCGGCAGGTAGGAGCAGATACGATATACGAAGGCGATACCGTGCGAGTCGGCAAAACCGCCGAGCAAGGCCGCACCGAGACCGCCCGCACCGAAGGCGAAGCCGAAGAAGACGCCGGCTATCAGGCCGACGCGACCCGGCACCAGTTCCTGCGCGAAGACGACGATGGCCGAAAAGGCCGACGCAAAGATCAGGCCGATGACGACGCTGAGCACGCCCGTCCAGAAAAGGTTCGCATAGGGCAGCAGCAGCGCGAAGGGGATCACGCCGAGGATCGAGAACCAGATCACGAAACGGGCGCCGAAACGATCGCCGATCGGGCCGCCGAGGAAGGTGCCGGTGGCAACGGAACCCAAGAACAGGAAAAGCATGAGCTGCGCCTGCTGCACGTCGAGCTGGAAACGGTCGATGACGTAGAAGGTGAAGTAGCTCGAGACGCTTGCCATGTAGACATTCTTCGTCGCCGTCAGCAACACGAGGATGAGTAGCGCCCAGACGACCTTGCTCTGAGGCAGCGGCAGCGTGCGGCTCGCGGCCGCCTTGCTGGCGTTTTGGCGACGGTGACTCATGTACCAGTTGCCGACCCAGCTCAGGACCACTATGCCGACCATGGCGATGCCGGAAAGCCAGGACACGCTGTGCTGACCGTTCGGCAACACGATGAAGGCGGCCAGCAGCGGACCGATCGCCTGACCGGCATTGCCGCCCACCTGGAAAAAGGACTGGGCGAAGCCGTGGCGACCGCCGGAAGCAAGACGCGCGACGCGCGAGGATTCCGGATGGAAGACCGCCGAACCGAAGCCGATGAGGCTTGCCGCAACCAGCAGCAGCTCGAAGCTGCCGGCATTGCCGAGCAGGATCAGGCCGCAGAAGGTGCTCGCCATACCAACCGGCAGCGAATAGGGCATCGGCCAGCGGTCGGTGACGATGCCGACGAGCGGCTGGAGCAGCGAGGCCGTGACCTGGAAGGTCATGGTCAGAAGGCCGATCTGCACGAAATCGAGGTTGTAATTGGCCTTGAAGAGCGGATAGAGCGAGGCAAGCAGCGACTGCATGATGTCATTGAGCATGTGGCAGAAGCTGACTGCCACCAGGATGGACATTGCGGTCTTTTCAAAGCGGGGGGCGCTCTCGGCAACGGATGCCATGGGTCTTCCTCCTGCGCGGCCGGAATCATGCCGGTCCGTCGTCGGTTTTCGTGCGTGCTGTTCTTAAGGCGATCGGCGCTTGGGAAGTGAATTTCAGCGGCGGTCGCTGAAAAAGCATTTATCGTATGAAGTGGAACGATTACAGCCCAGTTTTACGCGGATCGGTACGCAGTTTTTAAGATATTTGCTCTCGATCCTGCATTCGGCACCTCACGCGCCAATCCCGCCCTGGCGACTGCTCCAGGGGTTGGAGCCGATATGGCTTATCGCCGGACTCTCCAACGCAATAGGTCGCGCGATCAAGACCTGCGCTTGAATGTATGTTTCTCCGTGGGGAATGCGCGGGAGCGCACCTCCTCTGCATAGGCGGCAGCCGCCACCCCGACCCTCTTTCCAAGTTCGTCGTATCGTTTGACGAAGCGCGGCGTGAAGTCATTGAACAGTCCGAGTATGTCGTCCGAAACCAGGATCTGACCGTCACAGGCAGCCGAGGCACCGATCCCGATTGTCGGAACAGGAATTGCCCTCGTCACCTCGCGGGCAAATGTCTCGACGGTGCCCTCGATGACCACCGCAAAGGCTCCCGAGTTGCCGACCGCGTCGGCATCACGCCGGATCTTGGCAACCTCCTCCTCGGAATGTCCAACAGATCGGTAGCCGCCTGCGGTATGAACCTGCTGAGGCATGAGCCCGATATGCCCGAGGACCGGAATGCCGCGCGCGGTGAGAAAGGAAATTGTCTCGGCCATCTCCTCGCCACCTTCGAGCTTGACCGCGTCGCACCCTGTTTCCTGCAGAATGCGCACAGCATTGCGATAGGCCAGCTCCTTCGACTCCTGGTAGCTGCCGAAGGGCATGTCGACGACCACGCAGGATTTAGCGACGCCACGCATCACCGCCTTGCCATGGGCGATCATCATGTCGAGCGTCACCGACACGGTGCTCTCCATGCCGTAAAGAACCATGCCGAGCGAATCCCCAACGAGCAGGAGATCGCAGTGTTCGTCCAGGAGCCGCGCCATCGGTGTAGTGTAGGCCGTCAAACACACAATCGGCGTTCCGCCCTTCATCGCCCGGATTCGCGTTGGCGTCAGGCGTTTTGCGGAGCTGACAGCGCTCATTGTGCTTCTCCTGTTCCAGACGAACCTTTTCTCGCGATCACCCGATTGTCGAGGAGCTTGGTCGTGCCAATCCGCACGAACAGTGCGACAACCACCGGGTCCTCGATTTTCGCCACATGCTTCAAGGTCGAGGCGTCCCTCACAGCGACGACTTCCGGCTTTGCCAGGCGCTCACGGCCGATGAAGCCGACTAGCTTCGCTTCAAGGACCTGCGGGTCGGAGAGGCCTTGAGCGACAAGGCGCTCCGCCTCGTCCAATGCGCGCGGGATGATGACCGCTGCGCGTCGTTCCTCCTCGCTGAGATAGACGTTACGAGAAGATAGAGCGAGACCATCCGCATCCCGGACCGTCGGCACCGAAACGATACGCACTGGCAGAGCCAGATCGTCGGCCATCCGTTTGATGATGACGACCTGCTGGTAATCCTTCTCGCCGAAATAGGCGTTGTTTGGCTGGACGATATTGAAGAGCTTGCTGACGACGGTGGCGACACCCGCGAAATGCCCCGGTCGAACGGCGCCTTCGAGCTCGCAGCCAAGCTCCGGCACATCAACCACAGTTTTCATCGGGTGCGGGTACATATCTCCGACACCGGGCGCAAAGAGAATATCGACGCCAGCCTTTTCCAGCATCGTTCTGTCGCGTTCCAGATCGCGCGGGTATCGGGTCAGGTCCTCCGTCGGCCCGAACTGGAGCGGATTGACGAAGATCGAAGCAACGACGATTTCGTTCTCAGCGCGGGCTCGCGCAACAAGTTCCATGTGCCCCGCGTGAAGATAACCCATCGTCGGCACGAAACCGATGCCTCCGCCATTTGTTCTCACCGCTGCAAGCGCTGCGCGCACCGCCTCAATGCTCGATAGGACCTGCATGTGCCCTCCCTGGCCGCCTTCCTGACGTTGGGGGCGGATAGAAGATGTAAGCAGGGTCGCAGGTCAATGGATTCTTTTCGATAAGACCGATTAGATGAAGAAGCTTCCATCAGGGCGTGTTCAAATATTGCGGACCGCAACCGAGGCGGCGGATTTCTCACTGGGCAACAAGGGGCGGCGGCTGAGTTGATGGTGTTTCCACGCGCGTGACTTCCGCGCATCTGCTTACAGATAGCGGCACAAAAGATCTCCACGCCCCACATCCGCCCGAACTCGTATCATGCCCGTGCATCTAAAGTTCGTACCATATTCGCGGATTGTCGCCCGACTGGATCATCAGCCAGCGAAGATCCGTATCCTTCCAGCCCTTGATCGCATTCGTGCGGTTGTCGAGCACCAGATCGCCCTGATCGGTTCTGACGACCAGAACCGCGTGGCCCTTGCCGGAGGGCGTCTTGGTCACGGCGATCCGCAATGCCTTCGTCGACCAGCCCATGGCAATGAGGTGGTCGCGCTTCGTCAACGCAAAATCCTCGCAATCGCCCGCCGTGACGTTCACCTGCCAGACATCACCTTGATCGGGCCGGTCGTCGAGCGAGCGGATCGAGCGGTTGACCGAGGTGTTGACAGTGCGAAGCTGCTCGTCCGCTAAGGGGCCCAAGGAGACTTCCGAAGCATCGCCGCGAGCAGTGCACTCATCGGGATTTCGAGCGCAGAACATCACATGCGCGAAAGGTGCTGTAGTCCGGCGCTTTTCAGAAATATAGCTGAATACAGGCGCCGCCTTCAGGCCACGGGCTGCACCGGCAGGCCCGTCCGCGTGAGCAGTCTGAACCGAGAAAAGAGATGCAAGCGTCATCACGATAACCAGTTCATGCTTGCGCATCTTATACCTCCGTGTGGTGGTTGATCGAACGATGATGAGGTTCGCCCAGCGGTGATGAAGCTCTTTCAGGCGCGTCATTCGGACGGCTGGGCGCTTGGTCGCGATCCTTTATTTCCGGGATGTTTCCGGAGACGATCACCTTTCAAATGCAAACGCTGTACGTGTGTCTCACTTTGCGAACCAGACACATCCAAGTTGTGGGCATGTCCGATCCTTTCAGTCACAGCGCAACTGGCGGTATGCGCATCGCAACCAGACGCATGCAGCCAATGACTTGACAATTTAAACTAGTGCGGCGGACGGCCGTGTCAATTGCCGTGATAGGTGCTGATTTGGAAAGACAAGCACTGGGCAACAGGAGATATCGCACTATGTGCGGGCGACGGCGGGCCGGGATCCAATGCCCGTCGCGGACCGGATTCTGGTCGCCCTTCAAGTCGTCGCGGCATCGACGACCGAGTGTTACTATCAAGGACGCCAAGCCTCGGTTCCGTCAGGCAGGGCGGTGTCGCCCTGA
This sequence comes from Rhizobium sp. KNZ14-9A, assembly GCF_056755015.1. Taxonomy (NCBI): domain Bacteria; kingdom Pseudomonadati; phylum Pseudomonadota; class Alphaproteobacteria; order Hyphomicrobiales; family Rhizobiaceae; genus Rhizobium; species Rhizobium sp. KNZ14-9A. The sequence continues at coordinate 387,566 of NZ_JBPGXB010000004.1, read as the reverse complement.
CGAAGAAGCCGCCGGTATTGTCGTCGCTGTCAGTATGCCCCTTTCGCCGTTGCAGCTCTACCGGAGAGCAAGCCCGCCAGCTTCGGCATTTGCGACGCACCGGAGGATGCTTTTCAGCCCGCCACCGGCTTTTGGCAGAACGCGCTGCGTCAGCCCTTTACGGCTTGTCGCCATAAAGATGGCGTTCGAGGAAGGGGAGATTGTCTTGCCCCCAGTAGAGCTCATCCTCATAGGCAAAAGTTGGGAAACCGAAGACGCCTCTTTCGCGTGCATGAACGCGATCGGCTGCCCATTTCTGCTGGACATCGTCATCGGCCTGCCGTCGCAGCAAGGCCGCGCCATCGAGACCAGCAGCGTTGACGATCGCTTCGCGGATATCAGGCCTGCCGATATCTTTCGCCTCACTCCAGAAGGCATGCTGCAGGGCACGCGTCACGCCGATCCAATCCTGGCCATCGAGATAGGCAGCAATGACGAAGAAGGAGGCCGGTGTCGGATCACTGAGCTCGGGACGATTTTCGAGGATGAGGGTCTTGCCGCGCACCCTCGCCCAGCGCTTGAGATCGCGGATCCAGTAGGCGCGGCGAATTTCCGGGCGATTGCGCGAGAAAATCCCGCCATTCTCTTCGACGACCGTCGTCAGATACGGCTTGATGATGATGTCGTTGTTTACGGCAAGCTCGGCGAAAGCATCCAGACCGATATAGGACCAGGGCGAACTGATGGAGAAAAAGTATTCAACTGATTTCGTCACGGAGAGATTTCCTACAATTCCGGCGTTTGTCGCGCCGCTCACGACGCCGCCCGGAGGGCAATCTTCGTGTTCCAGCCGAGCTCGGGAGCAATGTGGGTGACGAAGTCGTGTAGAATCTGGCGATATTCATCATGCTCGAACTCGTAGGGCAACTCCAGCCTGAGCTCGCTCACATGCGGCAAAATGGGATCGGCAAGAAGGCGCTCGAGGATCTGCTCTGACGGACCAACGAGATCACGGGCAAACAGCGTGCGTCGTTCACCCTGCGGAGATAGCGTGCGCTCATATCGTCCGGCGGCATAGTCTGAGTATCGCTGGCGGGTGGCCGCATCCGCACTGTCAAAGGGCACGATGACCCGACCGAGCGCCACGCGCCGTTCCGCTCCGCCGGAAGCCCGATAGGCTTCGAGCTGACGGGACTGGGCGACGAAAAAGTCATCGGTCTCTTCGCTGGACGTGACATTGCCGATCAGCAGGTTGAAGCCGTTCCGGCCGGCCCATGAGGCCGACCGCAATGAGCCACCGCCATACCAGATGCGATCGATCAGGCCTTTAGCGTAGGGCTGCAGTCTCGGGCGCTGGGGTCCAAAGGGCGTCTTGATGAAGGTGTTCTCGTCACCGAGATAGGTCCCCTTCAGATTGTCGGCAAAGCGCAGCACGCGCGCATGCGAGAAATCATGGTTCTGCCAGTCGCCGTCGAAGGCAAGCGGACCGATGAGATCGGCATGCAGCGGCCGGCCGGCGCTCAGGCCCACATTCAGCCTTCCCTTCGATAGAACATCCACGGTAGAGAGATCTTCGGCGAGCCGATAGGGACTTTCGTAACCGATCGGAATGACCGCGGTGCCGAGTTCGATACGGCTGGTGCGTTGAGTAGCGGCCGCCAGGAAGGCGGTCGCCGAGGAAATCCCAGGCTCCAGATGCCGCTGGCGGGCCCAGGCACTGTTAAAGCCCTGCTCTTCACCGAAGTCCAGAAGCTGCAATGTCTTTTCGAGGCCGGAGAGCGGGTCGTCATCCGGGTAGTTGCCGGGTGTCAGGAAGCCGATGTGGCCGATCGAAAGCGCGTTGCCGCTCATCTTGTCCTCACTCAGAATTTCGGCAGGCCGGGCGGGTTCGTCTCGGAGGCAGGCAGTGCCTCCTCCGAAAGCTGCCAGTGCGCAAGGATTTTTGCGTAGGTCCCGTCCTTGATCAGGTCGTTTGTGGCGAGCGTCAGCGTATCGGCAATGCCGCTTCCCGTGCGGGTCGTGATCGCCACGTCCGACCGGTCGGGCCAACCAGCGCTCAGCGTTCCGACCCGTTTGAGGTTCTTGTCGCGGGCGGCGATATAGACGAGTTGGGCATGCGGCTGGACGATGACATCGGCACGGCCTGAGCGTAGCGCCAGAAGGCTCGCTGCCTCGTCGTCATAATATTGCAGCTCGAGCGGCTTGAGACCGGCAGCGACATCCTCATCGCTCCATTTCAGCAGGATGCGTTCCTGATTGGTGCCGGCGCCGACGATGAAGCGCAGTCCTGCCGCATCCTTCGGCTCCTTGATCGAGGTGATCGCACTATCAGCCTTGACGAAGAAGCCATGCAGACCTTTGCGGTAGGTCGAGAAATCGAACTTTTCCTTGCGCTGTTCGGTAACACCGACGTTGGAAATAACAGCATCATATTTGCCTGACGTCAGGCCAAGTGGCCAATCGATCCAGGCAACCGGGACGAGTTCAAGCTGTAGCCCGAGGCTTTCGGCAATGGCGTTCGCGTACTCGGGATCGGCTCCGACGACGGTCTTGGCGTCCGTCGCATAAGTGGCAAGCGGCGGTCCCCCCGGGCTTACGGCAACCGTGAATTTGCCTGATGTGACGAACTTGAAACCCTTCGGAATGGACGCGATCGCCGCCTCGTTGCGCTGAGCGTGCACGCGGTTGGGCTGCTCGGGGCTCAGGTCGAATTCATCAGCCGCGGCCATGCCTGAATAGCAGGTTGTCAGAGATGCGATGGCGGCAATCGATGCGATGCGCAGCCTGGAAAATATCGTCACGAGAGGACTCTCCATAAGAATATATGAACACGGGGACGGACCGGCGCGACCTCCAACGCCGGTCCGTCAGACCATCCTTTACGAACCGCTCTTCGGCAGCCCCGGCGGGTTGGTCTTGGCTTCGTCGATGGCTTCAGCGTTCAGGCTCCAGTGCTTCAGCACTTCGCCGTATCTGCCGTTCTTGATAAGGTCGTTGAGCGCCACGGTGACACCATCGGCAAGGCCGGCGCCCTTCTTCGTCGTAACAGCGATTTCAGCCGTCAGCGGCCAGCCGCCGGAGACGATACCGACGAGCTTGGTGTGCCCCTTGATTGAGGAGCTGTAGGCCTGCGTCGCATTCGGATTGAACTCGACATCCGCACGGCCGGACTGCAGCGCCAGATCAGCTGCGGCACGGTCGTCATAATATTGAACTTCAATCGGCTTCAGGCCGGCGGCGACATTCTGGCGATCCCATTCCAGGATGATCTTCTCCTGATTGGTGCCGGCACCGGTAATCACCTTGAGCCCGGCGACATCCTTCGGTTCTTTGATCTCGCTGATTTTGCTGTCGGACTTGACGTAGAAGCCGAGCACATCCTTGCGATAGGTGGAGAAATCGAACTTCTCCTTGCGCTCCTCCGTCACCGTGACGTTGGAGATGACGGCGTCATACTTGCCGGAGGAGACGCCGAGCGGCCAGTCCGCCCAGGCGACAGAAACGAGGTTCAGCTCAAGGCCGAAGGAATCGGCGAGCAGTTGCGCGAGATCCGGGTCTGCCCCGACCACGGTCGCAGCGTCGGAGGCATAGGTGGCGATCGGCGGATCCCAGGCGTTGACGGCAACGGTAAGCTTGCCCGGCTCAACGAACTTGAAGTTGGGTGCGATGGCCTTGATCGCGGCCTCATCTTTTTCGGCCCGCACGCGGTTCGACGTGTCGGGGCTGAGATTGAATTTCTCGGCTGCCTGCGCCGTGCCGAGGCCGATTGCCGCCAGGGCGACGACTCCGGCAAACAGGTAGTTGGCGCTATTTCTGAATGCCATTTCCCTTCTCCATTTCACCTTAGGGTTGTTGTTCTTTTCATGCCCTCCGGACGCCCGTCGCGGCCGGGATCTGCTGCTGCCTCGCTGCTTTTTCAGAGAACCTTGGCGAGGAATTCGCGTGTGCGGGGGTGTTCCGCGCCATTGAAGATGCGGGCTGGCGAGCCGGCCTCGAGGATATGGCCGCCATCCATGAAGACGACAGTATCGGCAACTTCGCGGGCAAAGCCGATTTCGTGGGTGACGATGATAAGCGTCGTACCCGTGCGCGCCAGTTCCTTGATCACATCAAGGACTTCGCCGACCAGTTCAGGGTCGAGCGCTGATGTCGGCTCATCGAACAAAAGCACCTTCGGACGCAACGCCAGGGCACGGGCAATGGCGACGCGCTGCTGCTGGCCGCCGGAGAGCTGGCGCGGATAGGTATTGATCTTGTCGCCGAGGCCGACGCGGGCAAGCAGCTCCTGCGCAAGTTGCACGGCCTCTTCACGGCTCACGCCACGCACCTGGATCGGCGCTTCGATCAGGTTTTCAAGCACTGTCAGGTGCGGAAAGAGATTGAAGCTTTGGAAGACCATACCGATATCGGCACGCCGCTTGAGGATTTCCTTTTCCTTGAGCTGGTAGAGCACATCACCTTTCTGCTCATATCCGACGAGATCCCCGTCGACCGAGATGAAGCCGGCATCGACGCGCTCCAAGTGGTTGATGGCGCGCAGCAGGGTGGACTTTCCGGAGCCCGAGGGACCGAGAATGGCGGTGACGCTGCCGGCAGGCAGATTGAGGTCGATACCATCGAGCACTTTCAGAGAGCCGAAGCTCTTGGAAATGCCGTGGATGCGCACCGTCCCGCCGGTGCGAAGAACCGCTGCGTCACGGAAGCCGGAGGTACGGGTAAAGTCGCCAGAGATCGCTGCCGTAGGCAAAGGGCGGGCAAAACGCTTGAGGAAAGACTGGAAGGGCAAGGGCTTCGGGTTGCGCAATGCGCCCTTGGCAAAATAGCGCTCGATATAATGCTGGGCGATCGACAGCACCGTCATGATGACGAGGTACCAGACGGTCGCTACCATCAGCAGCGGAATGACTTCGAGGTTACGGCGATAGATGACCTGGACCGTGTAGAACAGTTCCGGCAAGGCAAGCACGTAGACCATGGAGGTCGCCTTGGCGAGACCGATGATCTCATTGAACCCGGTCGGCAGGATCGAACGCATCGCCTGCGGCAGCACGATACGGAATGCCTGACGACGGCGCGAGAGACCGAGCGCCGAAGCGGCTTCAAGTTGCCCCTGATCGACGGACAGAATGCCGCCGCGGACGATCTCGGCGAAGAAGGCCGACTGATTGAGCGTGAGACCGAGGAACGCGGCAGCAAAGGGCGTCAGCAATTGTGTCGTCGGATATTCGAAGAGGACAGTGCCAGTGAACGGCACCCCGAGCTTCACCGTCTCATAGAGATAGCCGAGATTGTTCAGCACCAGCAGCAGAACGATCACGGGGATCGATCGCAGCAGCCAGATGTAGCCCCAGGATAGGCCCGAAAGCAGCGGCGATCTCGAGACACGGGCAAGCGCCAGTGCCGTGCCGAGGAGCGAACCGGAGATCGTTGCCAACAGTGTCAGGAGCAGCGTGCGCCCGAGGCCGGCAAGAACGGGCGCCGCAAAGAACCATTCGGCAAAAACATCCCAGCCCCAGCGCGGATTGGTGAAGGTCGAATAGAGGACGGCGGCAATGACCAGAGCAGCGAACATGGTGCCGGCAACCCGGCCGGGATGCCGCGCCGGGACGATCCTCAGTCGGGAATAATCCTGAAGCGTTCGGTCCCCTGCCCTGCTGCCGGTATCGATGCCGGCATAGTCACTCGTCAGTGCCATCGTATATCCCCTTTTTATGGAGCGTTCTTTGCCTGGATTCAGCGACCTGCTGCTGCCTGTAGTGGCGGGCGATCGGCGTTGGCCGACAGCTGCGGTGCGAGGTGGCGGATATCCTTCTCGAAGGGCAGCGTCTTATAGATTTCCGGGTCGACCTTGGGGTCGAAGAGCGCCGTATAGCCGTAGTTGAGATAGAGGCCGACCGCCTCCGGCTGGCGAAAGCCGGTCGTCAGGTAGACCCGCGAATAGCCTTGGCGGGCGGCCTGCGCTTCCAGTTCCACGAGAACCTTGCGGGCAAGGCCCTGCCGACGTAGGTCAGAGCGTGTCCAGATGCGTTTGAACTCGGCGGTCTGCTCATCATAATATTTGAAAGCGCCGCCGCCGATCGTCTCGCCGCCGCGTACCAGCAGCACGAAACTGCCGACGGGCGGCGCGAAAGCCTCGGGCGGATAGCGGTTGAGCTCTGCCACGGCACCCTCATCGCTGAAATAGTTCCCGTAGCGGCTGTCATATTCGTGGATAAGTTCGTCGATCAGCGGCTTGGCGCGGGGGTCGAGGGGGGAAGTGTAGAGAAACGTGTCGCTCATGTCGTTCGTCACCCGTTGTCGTCAGTGAGGAAGGTCTCGGCAAGCCGCACCCAGTAGCGGGCGGCGGGCGCAATGATCGCGTCGTTGAAATCATAGTGAGCGCTGTGAAGAGGCGCGCTGTCGCCATTGCCGACGAAGAGATAGCTGCCCGGCTTCTCCTGCAGCATGAAGGCGAAATCCTCGCTTGCCGTGCGCGGGCGGAACCCAGCCTCGATCCTTTCCGGCTCGAAAGAGGAGAGCGCGACATCGCGGGCAAAGGCCGTCTCGGTCCGATGGTTGATGAGCGCCGGAAAGCCAAGCCGGTAATCGACCTCGGCCGTTGCCCCGAAGCTCTCAGCTTGGGCTAGGGCAAGCGCCGGCACGCGTTCCTGGAGTTTGTCGCGCACCGCCTGGTTGAAGGCACGCATGGTGAGCTTTAGCTCGACGCTCTCCGGAATGACATTCGACGCTGACCCGGCATGGATGGAGCCGACGGTGACGACGGCCATATCCTGCGGATCGACATTGCGTGAGACGATGCTTTGCAACGCCGTGATGAAGGAAGCCGATGCCAGCACCGGATCGACGGCGCGATGCGGCTCGGCGCCATGTCCACCCTTACCGACGATGCGGATGACCGCCTGGTCGACGGACGCCATGGCGGCATCGGCAACGAAACCGAACTTACCGGCCGGCACGGCCGGCCAATTGTGCAGCCCAAAGACCGCATCGACCGGAAACCGTTCGAACAGGCCTTCCGAGATCATCTTGCGGGCACCGGCGCCGATTTCCTCGGCCGGCTGGAAGATCAGCCGCAACGTACCGCTGAAATTGCCGGCCTCGGCCAGATAGCGCGCAGCGGCAAGCAGGATCGTCGTATGGCCATCGTGGCCGCAGGCATGCATGACACCGGGATTGCTGCTTGCATAGGAAAGGCTTGTCGCCTCCTCGATCGGCAGGGCATCCATATCGGCTCGGATGGCAATGGAGCGCTTGCCGTTTCCGCGGGCCAGGGTGGCGACGATGCCGGTGCCGGCAATGCCCGTCGCCACCTCATAGCCCCAGGAGGAAAGGTGTGATGCCACGAGCTTGCTCGTGCGGCGCTCCTGAAAAGCAAGCTCCGGATATTGGTGAAGGTCGTGGCGCAGCGCGATGAATTCATCGAGATAGGCGGCAATTCCCGTCTCGACCGGATCGTGGCTGCGCGAAGGTTTTGCAATGACGTTCATGGAATTGTCCGCCGCGCCTCAGGCGCTGGCAGCCTTTCCCTGTTCGACCTCACCGGCATCTGTCGCATAGCGGCTCTCGCGGAAAGGCAGCCCCAGATGATCGCGGAGCGTCTCACCCTTCAGTACGGGATCGAAATAGCCGCGCCTTTCGAGGATCGGCAGCACATGGCGGGAAAAATCATCGAAGCCTTCGGCGATGACGGGGAACCCAAGGATGAAACCATCGGCAGCCTCGCCGTCGATCCAGCGGATGATCTCGTTGGCGATATGATCTGCAGTACCGATGAACGCCGTGCGCGGCGTTGCCGCGTCGAGCGCGACATCCCGGAGGGTGAGTCCCTTTTCGCGCGCCGTCTTCTTGATCCGATCCGTCGTGGCACGGAAATTGTTGCGGCCGATGTCGCCGATATCAGGGAAAGGTTCGTCGAGCGGATAGGCGCTGAAATCGTGATGGTCGAAGAAGCGGCCGAGATAGAGCAGCGCCTCTTCAATGGTGACGAGATTGCGGATCGCCTGATACTTGGCCTCCGCTTCCTCTGCCGTCGCGCCGACGATCGGGCCGATACCGGGATAGACGCCGATCTCTGCGGTCCGTCGCCCTTGCGCGATCGCGCTCTGCTTGAGTTGCTTGTAGAAAGCCTGCGCTTCCTCGATCGGTCCGCCGTTGGTGAAGACCGCGTCGGCATGTTTGCCGGCGAGCCGGATACCGGAATCGGAGGCGCCCGCCTGGAAAACCACCGGCTGGCCCTGTTTCGAGCGGCCGATATTGAGCGGCCCTTCGATGCGGAAGAAGCGCCCCTTGTGGTTCAGCCGGTGCAGTTTGGTCTTGTCGGCGTAGACGCCGCTCTGACGGTCGCGCACGAAGGCATCGTCATCCCAAGAGTCCCAGAGACCCCTGATGGCGTCGATATATTCCTCAGCGATCTCGTAACGCAGCTCGTGCTCGGGATGCTCGCGCCCATAGTTGCGGCCCGAGCCTTCGAGTGGCGAGGTCACGGCATTCCAGCCGGCACGGCCGCCGCTGACGAGGTCGATGGAGGCGAACTGCCGGGCAATCGTGAAGGGATCGCTGTAGGAAGTGGAGACGGTGCCGACTAAGCCGATCTTCGAGGTCGAGGCCGCAAGCGCAGCAAGGATCGTCAGCGGCTCGAACCGGTTGAGGAAGTGCGGGATCGATTGTTCGTTGATATAGAGGCCGTCGGCAACGAAGGCGAAGGCGATGCCTGCTTCTTCGGCCTTGCGCGCCGTCTTGACGAAAAAGTCGAAATTGGTGCTGGCATCGGCCGGGCCGCTTGGATGTTTCCAGGCGTTCATATGGCCGCCCGGGCCCTGCAGCATGATACCGAAAGTGATTTTCTTCTTGGCCATGGGTTCAATCCTCCTGGGGATGGTCAGGCTGCGAGGGAAAGCCGTTCCTTGGCGAGCAACTCGATTGAGGAAAGCCGCTCGGAAGCGGCGAGTGCCGGTGTATCGAGAATGAATTCCTTGACCCCGTAGCGGCGATGCAGCTCGTCCAGTTCCTTGCGGATCTGGGCTGCGGTACCGTGCAGCACGCTCGGCACTTTTTCCTCGATGCGATACTCGGTGACACCGGCCTGCCTTGCGAATTCGGCCGCCTGTTCTTCGCCGCCGACATTCACGGTCTGGCCGTTCGGTAGGAAGACCTTCACAATGCGCAGATTGCCGACGCGCTCGCGCGCCTGTTCCTCGCTGTCGGCTGCGAAGGCAGCCAGCGCCAGAATCGGCCTCTTGCCATCGGAGGCGCGTTCATAAGCTTCGAAGGTCTTGCGCAGGTTCTCTGGATCGCCGTTGAGATGCCCGGCAAAAACCAGCTCCCAGCCTTTCTCGGCGGCAAGCACTGCGCTCTCGACGCTTGCGCCGAGAAGGAAGCGCTCCGGCGCATGAGGCGGAAAGGGCATCGCCTGCGCACCTTCATAGTTGGGATCAGCCGCAAGATAGGTGTTGATGTCGGAAAGCTGGACGGCGAAATCCGGCTTTCTTTCAGGATCGAAAGCCGCCTGAAGAGCCCGTGTCGACAGCGGAAAGCCGCCTGGCGCCTTGCCGACGCCGAGGTCGACGCGGCCGGGCGCAAGCGAGGCGAGAAGATTGAAGGTCTCGGCCACTTTGTAGGCGCTGTAGTGTTGGAGCATTACGCCGCCCGACCCGATGCGAATTTTCGAAGTTCGCGCCAGGAGATAGGCAATCAGTGTTTCCGGCGCAGAACTCGCCAGATTGGACATATTGTGATGCTCGGCGACCCAGAACCGGTGATAGCCGAGTTCCTCGGCCCGAACCGCCAGCCGCACGCTTGCCTGCAAGGCTTCGCTAGCGCTTTTTCCCTGTTCGATCGGGCTCTTGTCGAGAAGGCTGAGAAAATAGGTCATGCGAAAACGCCTCATCCGGATCCATATTGTCTATAAAAACAGTAGATAATATGGATTATAAGAAATCGCTTTCTCATTTCAGGGCAGCAGCGGGAAAAAGCGTTTGGGAGACGGAATGGAAAAGCGAAGTTCAAAACGCATCTCACCGATAGGCGGATCACGCGCGCCGAGAGCCACGACCGCGACAAGCCGAAAGGGCGAGCAGAGGCCGACCGCCCGGCGATGCAGCACAGGAAGTTATGAACGCTATTTAGGGATTACACAGTGAAAAATGTTTCTCGATCGCTGATCGGGCCGCAGAGCCCCGGCAGGTCCTGACACCACATATATGCATGCAGACCGGCGTCAGCCGTTTCCAACTGACGCCGGTCTGCATGCCTATGGTTTCTCTGCCGGAGCCCAAGCATCAGACAAATCTGTCAGAATACCCCGGCCGACAATCCTTAAGCGGGCAATTGGAAGATCCAGTTGGCGATCAATACGATGGCGAGACCGCCGGCAAGCGCGAGGTATGGCAATATCCCGGCCTTTTTGACACCGAGGTCCTGGCCCACGAGCCCGAGGTCGTCCATGGCGCCGGCCGGGAATTTGCCGCCGTCGCGGACGTAGTGGCGATAGGCGAAAACCGGCAGGATAAGCGCGGCGAAGATGAAGCCGACCCAGAGCGCGTTGGCGTAACCCCAGACCTTGGCGCCGGCGCCGAGGAAGAGCGCGTTGACGAAGGCAAGCACGGTATTGACGCCGATCAGCCAGCTGGGGGCCTTCCAGGGACGCTCGACATGACCGGAATCCATGCGATGGATCCAGCCGGAATTAAGGTTCAGGAAGTTGAAGATGATGTAACCGACATTGGAGACGGCGAGCACGAAGAAATAGCCGCCAGCATCGGACGCGATCGCCAACAGGAAAAGATTGAAGGCAAAGTCCGTCCACATCGCCCGGGTCGGGGCGCCGTGTTCGTTGACATGGTCGAGATATTTCGGCAGCCAGCCATCCTTCGAGCCCTGGTAGAGCGTGCGCGAGGAGCCTGCCATCGCCGTCATGATGGCGAGGAAAAGCGCCATGATCATCAGCACGACGAGAAGCTGGGTGACGACACGGCCGGCGCCGATCAGTCCGCCGAGTGCTTCGGCGACACCCGTCCCGTCAATGATGCCCGGCGCCAGCATGCCCGCATGACCGAGCACGCCCTGGAAGGCGAAAGGTACGAGGAAGAAGAACAAGCAGCAGGCAAGGCCGGAATAGAAGATCGCCTTGAAGGTATCCGTCTTGGGGTTCTTCAGTTCGCGCGTATAGCAGACCGCAGTCTCGAAACCGTAGGTCGACCAGGCGGCGATATAGAGACCGCCGAGGAACAGCGTCCAGCCGCCATTGCTCCAGGTACCGTCGGTGCCGGCATAGGCCGCCGTTGGCGGAACCAGCCCGGTGACGTTGGCGCTAACGATCTGGCCGCTGATGATCGGATAAAGACCGATGATGAGCAGCGGTACGAGCACGATGATCGCCAGCCATTTCTGGACGCTCGCCGTCTCGGAGATGCCGCGATGCTGGATCGCAAAGATGATCAGCATCAGGATGCCGCCGATGAAGAAGGTGGCGTTGATATTGGCGGTGGCCAGGAAGGGAATGCTGAAGCTGACGAGCGACCAGCTGCGGATCGCCGGCGTCAGCGCGGATACGCCGTCCGCGCTCAGCAGCGCCTTGACCGCATCCTCAGGCGAAGTGCCGGCATGGGCAGCAATATATTCGGCGACGCGGGGGCTATCGGCCGTGATCGAAGCGGCATGCGCGCTGATCCAGGCGAGGACCGCCTGCGAATCCGCTGCCGGGATCGGGAAGAAGGCATTGAGAATATATCCGGCCGCAATGGCGCAGCCGAGCGAAAGCACCGGAGACCAGGCAAACCAGTTACACCAGACGGACAGCGGCGCGATGAATTTCGAATAGCGCAGCCAGGCCGTGGCGCCATAGACCGATGCACCGCCCGACTTGTTGCCGAACATGCCGGCGATTTCGGCATAGGTGAAGGATTGCAGGAAGCCCATGATCATCGAGATGATCCAGACCACAAAGGCGAGCTTGCCGGTCGTACCTGCAATACCGCCGATGGAGAAGAGAACAAGCGGTGGCACGCCGGCTGCCACCCAAAACGCACCCTTCCAGTCAAGCGCGCGTATAAGTTTACCTTCGGTGCCGGCGGCAACGCCGGCGTCCACGATATCCGTCATCGGTGAAATTCCCCATTCTATTTGTTCGGGACGTAGCTTTGCGTACGTCTCCCTGAACGCGCCTCCCGTGGCATTGCATGGGCTGCCCGGCATTTTCTCGATCCGCGTTCCCGAGCGGATTTCCGAGTCTCGACCCTTTATGCATAGTGAAGATATTTTCTTTTTAGTCAACATCCCTTTACTTTCGGGCGGCATTTTGTCAGCATGATTTGCGTGCCGGAGAGCACATCAATCCCATGAGGACCACATGCGAGATCTCCATCCCGGGATGTCAGGGGTGCGACCGGTATCGGCAAGCATCATCCGCTATCCCGGTATCCCCGCGCTGCCCGAGGGTGTCGAGCGTTACCGCTGCAAGGGCGGTGGATCCCTTGTTGTTCGCGTCGAGGCAGGCGACCACGTCACCCTGATCGACAGCGAAGGTGGACAAGCCTGCGAGCTTTCCTTCCTCGACGAAAATGGCCGGTTTCAATCGACCGGCCTCGGCGCAGCCTTCACCGGCTCGGCCGAAGGACTAAAGGCCATTCTCGCTTCAGGTGATGAGGGCGCCGCCCGGACCCGCACGGCGCTTGAGCGACGCGGTGCCGATCTCGCCACGGCAGGTGCGATCCGCATGTTCAGCGAAGCCTCCACTCCCGGCAGCAGGGCGGAGTTTGCGATCACGATGAAGGGTCTGCTGATTGCCGCCGCACCTGCAACGACGATGTCGCCTGACGCGCAGGATACGGCAACGCCGATCGAGATCCGCATCAGGCGCAGCAGGCTGATCCGCGACTATGCCGCCGCCCTCCCTGAGCCGATGGCCGATCCGATCGAGGACATCCGCATCAAGGCAGCGACCGCCTCGGCCTATTTCGTCCGTGCCGGAGAGTTCATCCAGATCATCGATGTCTACGGGAGGCAATGCACCGATTTCCAGGCCTTTGCCGCCCGCAAGGTCGACAAGGGCCTTGATCTTGCGCTCGATTCCACCGTGACCCGCACCTTGCTCGGCCGCAGCTATCCTGCCCCCGGCCTGCCGTCCAAGGCTTTCGACCGCGATTTCGAGCCGTTGGTGGAAGTCGTCCAGGACACGGTCGGCCGCCATGACGCATTCGCGACCGCCTGCAATTCGCGCTACTACGACGACATGGGCTATCCCGGCCATGTCAATTGCACCGATAATTTCAATGCGGCGCTGGCGCCCTACGGCATAGCTGGCCGGAAGGGCTGGGAGGCGCTCAATTATTTCTACAATACGAATATCGACCACAACAACCAGCTCTATCTCGACGAGCCATGGTCGCGGCCGGGCGATTATGTGCTGATGCGGGCGCTGACCGACCTCGTCTGCGTCTCCTCCTCCTGCCCCGACGATATCGATGCGGCCAACGGCTGGGATCCGACCGATATCCACGTGCGCACCTTCTCCGGAAAAGAAAAATTCTCAAGAGCGGTAGCCTATCGCATGACCCCTGACGCCGATGCAGAACTGACGCGGGAAACCGCCTTCCACCCCCGCCTCTCGGCACTGACGCGGGATTACACCGAATATCGCGGCTACTGGCTGCCAAACCGGTTTTCCTCCGCAGGTCCGGTCGAGGAATATTGGGCCTGCCGCGAGAAGGCCGCCGTCATCGACCTGTCGCCGTTGCGCAAATTCGAAGTCACGGGTCCGGATGCCGAGGGACTACTGCAATATTGCCTGACGCGCGATGTGCGCAAGCTGTCGACCGGGCAGGTTGTCTATTCCGCCATGTGTTACGAGCACGGCGGCATGATCGACGACGGCACGCTCTTCCGCCTCGGCGACAAGAATTTCCGCTGGATCGGCGGCGACGACTACAGCGGCATATGGCTGCGCGAACAGGCTGAGAAGAAGGGCTTCAAGGCCTGGGTACGCTCTTCGACAGACCAGATGCACAATATCGCCCTGCAGGGCCCAAAGAGCAGGGACATCCTCAAGGAGATCATCTGGACGGCGCCACGCCAGCCTGAGATCGGCGAGCTCGAATGGTTCCGTTTCACAGTCGGCCGCATCGGTGGCTTTGAAGGCGTCCCTGTCGTCGTCTCGCGTACCGGCTATACCGGCGAACTCGGCTATGAGATCTTCTGTCATCCCAAGGATGCGCTGACCGTCTTCGATGCGGTCTGGAAGGCCGGCGAACCCTATGGGCTGAAGCCGATGGGACTGGAAGCGCTCGACATGGTCCGCATCGAGGCAGGCCTCGTCTTCGCCCATCACGAATTCGACGACCAGACCGATCCCTTCGAGGCCGGCATCGGCTTCACCGTGCCGCTAAAATCCAAGCAGGACGATTTTATCGGCCGCGAGGCGCTCCTGCGCCGCAAGGAGCATCCGCGCCACCTGATGGTCGGTCTCGACATACAGGCGAACGACGCGGTCGGCCACGGCGATTGCGTCCATGTTGGCCGCGCCCAGGTCGGCGTTATCACCAGCGCCACGCGCTCTCCGATCCTCGGCAAGACGATTGCGCTCGCTCGCGTCAACGTCACCCATGCCGCCGTCGGCACGGAGGTTGAGATCGGCAAGCTCGACGGCCAGCAGAAGCGCCTGCCGGCGATCGTGGTGCCGCTGTCGCACTACGATCCGCAGAAGACCCGGCCGCGTTCGTAAAAACCTTTATTCCGCCTTGCGCTGGGCACTGGTGATTGCCCTTGCGGCCTCTTCGGAGGAATTGGCGAGCTGACGCATCTCAGCGGCGAGCACGGCGAAGCCGGAACCCGCCGTCCCCGCCCTTGCCGCCTCGATGCCGGCATTGACGGCGAGCAGCTTCAGGTAGCGCAACGATTGCAGGATCTCGTTGGTCTTCGAGGCGGTGATGCGCATGCCGGCGGTCTGCTCGTCGATGCGCCGGTAGAGTGACTCGATGTTGATAATGCTGCCCTCGAGATAGAGCAGCTCGCCGTTTTCGTCCCAGACGCCTCCGCCCGTCTCCGTCACCCAGACATAATATCCGTCACGGTGGCGGATACGATATTCCATCGTCCAGTCGGTGCGGCTTTCCAGCGCGATGCCGACGACCTCATCCATCAGCGGCACGTCCTCCTCGCACATGATCGAGGTGAAGGTGCGTGTGCTGTTGCCGATGATTTCTTCCGCCGGATAGCCGAAGATGCGTTCGATGCCATCGGTCATCTCCAGCATCGTGTAGTTTTCATCCGCACGGCAGCGATAGAGAAAACCGCTCATGCGGCCGAGAACACTGCTCTGAAAATCCATGAAGACCACGCCTTGAGAAAATGAGTTGCAGATCGGGTTTGCTTCGTCTCATTTCAAACACGCCGGAAAGGGCCGCGACGGACGACCCTTTCTCGGTTACGCGGGAGCCTGGGAAAGATCAGTTGCGCAGATATTCCTCCATGGAATCGTCGAGCGCCTTGACCCAGGGCGTGTGGTGCGTCGGCGACATGTTACCGGTCATCAGCGAACGATAGGCGTGATCGCGGAAGCCCATGATATTTTCCGCCTTGTGGTGCTCCCACTCCATGAAGGTCTTGTTGGTCCCCTCGATGTCGAAGCTCGGATAGTCGGTTTCGGCGAGCAGTTCCTTCACGTAGTCGCCCTGGTACCAGATCATCTGCTCGGCATCTTCGAGCGTCTCCTCGCGGGCTCGCCAGATGTCGAAATTCGCCTTCAGTTCCTCTTCCGACGGCAATTTGATGCGGCCCATCATGACGTCGCGTGCCCACCAGGCCTGCACGTCGAACATGTTGAACGTGTAGAACTGATCCTGCATGCCGATGTAGAAAAGCTGCGGGTTCCTGTCGAAGATCACACCCTTGTAGAGATGGTCCGCCCAGAGGCGGTTGGCGGTCTTGAGCCTCAACTCATCGGGCAGGAAGGGGAAGTGATGCTGGTATCCCGTGCACAGGATCAACGCATCGACTTCCTTCGTTGAACCGTCGAGAAAATGGGCGGTGCGGTTTTCGAGCCTGGTGAGCAGCGGCCGTTCTTCGAAATTATCCGGCCAATTGAACCCCATCGGCTTCGACCGATAGCTGGTGGTGACCGACTTGGCGCCGTATTTCCAGCATTGCGAGCCGATATCCTCGGCCGAGTAGCTGCGGCCGACGATGAGTATATCCTTGCCCTTGAACTCAAGCGCATCGCGGAAGTCGTGGGCATGCAGGACGCGACCATTGAAGGTTTTCACTCCCTCGAAATAAGGCACGTTCGGTGTCGAGAAGTGGCCGCTCGCCACCACGACATAGTCGAATTCCTCGTCGTACATGTGATCTTCGAGGCGGTTATGCGCGGTGACCGTGAATTTCTTCGTGTCCTCATCGAAACGCACCATGCGCACCGGTGTATTGAAGCGCACCCAATGGCGGACATTCGCCTTTTCGACGCGGCCCTTGATATAGTCCCAGAGCACGGCGCGCGGCGGATAGGAGGCGATCGGCTTTCCGAAATGCTCCTCGAAGGAATAGTCGGCGAATTCCAGGCATTCCTTCGGTCCGTTCGACCAGAGATAACGATACATGCTGCCGTGAACCGGCTCGCCATATTCGTCAAGCCCGGTGCGCCAGGTATAGTTCCAAAGCCCGCCCCAGTCGGACTGCTTTTCGAAGCAGACGATCTCCGGGATTTCGGCGCCCTTCTGGGCGGCCGATTGAAAGGCGCGCAACTGCGCCAACCCGGAAGGACCGGCACCGATGACGGCTACTCTTGTCATGAAAGCATTCCCCTCTTGATTATATGTCATTGCTTAGTTTGCGCGTCTGAGAAGACGCACGGCGCTGGTGCGCATCGCTGCGCCTCAGTCCGGATAAATGCCGGGGCTGGTCGGCGCCCCATCGTCGTATTTGGAAAGCCAGTCGATCGTGGTCTCGCGGAAGCGGGTGAGGCCCTTGTAGTCGATGAGCTCTGGCGGCAGCGTCTTCAGCACGCGCGGGAAGCGCCGCGCCCATTTCGGCACGGTGACGAGTTCTTCCATGTTCATCAGGTAGCAGCGGATGACGAAGAGGATGGCGTTCGAGCGCGGCAGGCGCCAGAGGCTTTGCAGCTCGACGCGCAGATGCACCTTCTTGCCAACATTGTCAGGCGTCACCGTCGTGCGGTCGGGACCCCATTTGTGATAATTCTCAGGACTGGTGTCGAGCCGCGGATTGATCGTCATCGTCCAGTTGAAGCGCCGGGTCGGCTTGCCCTGCTGCAGGTTCAGCAGGAATTTCAGCGCGCGATCGAAGACGCCGATCTGGTGGGCGAGCGGCACCGGTCCATGCCATTCCATGAAGTTCATGCCGAGGTCGAAATCGAGCGACCAGTCGGCCTGCGTCGTCACCATGCCGGCATCCATCCAGAGATTGCCGTCGCGCTGATCGACGATGCAGAAATCGCCCTGGGCCTGGCGGGTGATATATTCGAAGGGCTCGCAGGGCAGCGTCGAGGCATCGCCGAAGGTGAAGCTGTCGTCGATGCCGAGCGGGCGGTTGACCCAGCGCCAATGGTCGCCGTTGCGGATCAGCGTGAAGTGGTCAGGATAACCCGCCGCCTGCTCTTCCATCAGCAGTTCGAGCGTGTCCCACTGCGCGCTCATCATGTGCGGCAGAGCCTGATAGCGCAGCGGGTCTTCCTTCAACACCAGCGCGCGATCGCGCATCTCGGCGACATAGTGCTCGTCGACGTCGATCAGGTTTTCGTAAACGGTGTCTGCCCGGCCGCGCACATGCGGCTCCATATTGACGGAATACATGTATTCGTCGCGGTCGAAGGGAAACGGGAAGCGACGGATGTTCCCGGGGCTGTTCCGATAGCTGAAATCGTCCCGGAACGTTTCCTGCTTGAAGGCGATTGCCATGTCCGGTCTCCTTTTTACCGTCAAAGATCGAGATGCAGCGTGTTTCCCTCAAAGCGGGAGACACAAATCATCACCTTGCGGCCGGATGCTTTTTCTTCGCTCGTCAGATAGACGTCATTGTGCAGCAGCTTGCCATCGCAGGTGACGACCCCGGTCTCGCATTGACCGCAGGCCCCGCCGCGACAGAGGAAGGGCGCGTCGACGCCCGCCGCCTCGATCGCCTCCAGCATGCTTTCGTGATGGCCGACCTTCACGGTCTTGCCGGATCGCAGCAGCTCGATCGCGAAGGGCTTACCGGGCAGCGACGACAGGAACCGTTCCGAATGCAGGTTCTGTTCCGGCCAGCCGGCATTCAGCCCCGTCTTCAGCACGCCGTCGATCATGCCTGTAGGGCCGCAGACATAAAGATGCGTGCCGAGCGGCTGGCTGTCGAGCAGCCGTGTAAGAGGAATGGCGCCGCCTTCGGAGTCGCAATAGATCTTGATGCGATGCGGACCGTAGCGCTCCAGCAGTTCCCGCCAGTAGGCGCCGCGGTCCCGCGTGCGGATGGCGTAATGCAGTTCGAAATTTGCGCCTTCGCGGGAAAACTGCTCCATCATCGCAATGAAGGGCGTAATGCCGATGCCGCCGGCAATCAGAAGATGCTTGCGCCCGCGCCAATCCGGTTGGAACAGGTTGACGGGGTAGCTGACCTTCAGCTCGTCGCCTTCGCTGACCTTCTCATGCATGAAGGTGGAGCCGCCGCGCGAATCCTCGACGTGCAGCACGCTGATCTCATAGGCGGCGCAATCATGCGGCGGCGACATCAGCGAATAGGCGTTGCGGCGCATATGGCCGCCATCGTTCATCGAGACGATGACATGGGCGCCGCCGGAGAAATAAGGCATCGGCTTGCCGTCCAGCCGCTCGAAGCGGAAGCGCTTGACGCGCTCGGCGATCGGGGTGATCCGCGCCACGCGGACGGGAATTTCTGTACCACCGCTCAAAGGAACAACTCCTCCGGATTGGGCGCGCTGCCTGGCTCTTCCGCATCGATGTTGACGCCCTGGAAGGCGGCGAGCCGGCGCGAATAATGGTCACGCACGAGAAGCGTCAGCCCGCAATGGCTGCAGGCAAAAGGGCTGGCGGTGACGTCGTCGGTGATGCCCTTGCAATGGACGCATTGTACGCGCCTAGCCAGCGAGCCGCGGTGCTCGGTGATGATGGAGGCATGGTCCATGCCGTATTCGAGCGCCACGAGCATCGCCTGGCCGATGAAGCCTTCCGTGCCCGATATATAAAGCCGCGTGCCCATATGGGCGGCGGCGAGCGAACCCTTCAATCGAAAAAGCAGCGTTGCGATCGTCGGGGCCGTGAAGAACATGTCAGCGCCGAGATGGCGCAGCGCCTCGTCCAGGCCGGACTCTTGAGAGCCGCGGGCGACATAGAGGATCTCGCTGCGGAACAGGGCTGCCTCGTCAAGCGTCGGCTGCTGGTCGAGGAGAGCCTTGGCGCCCTCCCCTTCGAGCGCGAAAATGTGCCGCCGGGCGTGCGGCTGGATGGTCAGGCCCTCGTAGACTGGTCGGCTCTTGATGCCTGCAACGAGCATTCGCGTGCTCCTTAACCTATGGCAGTCCTCTTCTTCTTCTCTGGATCGTCGAAGGGCAGCGTATGGGCGATCGCGCTGGTCTTCAGGGTCTTGCCGCGCACTTCGAGCTTCGTGCCGTGCACTGCCTTGTCGACGTCGAGACGGGCGATTGCCATCGACTTCTTCGTCAACGCAGAATAGGTCGGGCAGGTGATCACGCCGACCTTCTTTCCGTCGGCAAAGACCTCGTCGCCGAGATCGGCCGGACCGTCCGCGTCGATCAGCATGCCGAAGATCTTGAACCGTTCCTTGCCCTTCAGCCGCGCATGTTCTTCGGCGCCACGGAAGCCGGCCTTGCCGGGGCTGACTGTGAAATCGAGGCCGAGTTCCCACAGGCTATCGCCGGGCGGCTGGTCGGCAAAGGGATACATCTGCGAATTGTCGTAGGGATAGAAGAGCAGGTAGCTCTCGACGCGCAGCATGTCGAGCACGGAGAAGCAGCAGGGAATGATGCCCATCTCCTTGCCTTCCTCGACGATCCGGTCCCAGACCATGACGGCGTCCTGGCCGCGGACGAAGATCTCGTAGCCGCGCTCGCCGGTATAGCCGGTGCGCGAGATCATGACCGGGGCGCCGAACAGGGTCGTCTGCATGTGATGGAAATACTTGAGGTCGCGGATGCCGGGCACATATTTGGCAAGGTAATCGACCGCCAACGGCCCCTGCAGCGAGAGATCATGCAGGTCGTCGTCGAAGAGCACGGCGCAATTGCGGCCTGCCGCCTGCTTGACGAGTTCCTCGTGGCCGGAGCCTGAGCCATGTACCAGCATCCAGGAATTTGGGCCGGTGCGGTAGACGATGCAATCGTCGGTGAAGTGGCCGCGGTCGTTCAGCATGGTCGCGTAGACCGAGCGGCCGGGATAGATCTTCGTCATGTCGCGGGTGGTGATATAGTCGAGCACGGCGATCGCATGCGGGCCGACCAGATGCACCTTCTTCAGGCCCGAGACATCCATGATGCCGGCCTTGGTGCGGACCGCGACATGCTCGTCTGACATGTTCTTGTCGTAAGTCCAGGCGGTTCCCATGCCGCTCCAGTCCTCGAGCTTCGATCCCAGAGCGCGATGCCGATCCGCCAAGGCGGAGAAACGCCAAGATAATGCCATTTCCGTTCCCTCTTGTTTCCTCTACGGAATATTTATTTCCTGACTATATTCGTCTTTCACGCTGTGGCAAGCCGATCCCGGTGATTTTTGTCGGCTGTCCCAACGGCACTTTCGTTAGAATATCGGCGGCGTCAGCCCTGCCGAGCGATGGGCAGCAATCACGGTATTGGCCATCAGCATGGCGATCGTCATCGGGCCGACGCCACCCGGCACCGGGGTGATGACGGCGGCGACCGGAGAAACCTCCGCAAAGGCGACATCACCGACGAGACGGGTCTTGCCCTCGCCGCGCTCGGGTGCCGCGATGCGGTTGATGCCGACGTCGATGACGGTGGCACCGGGCTTGACCCAATCGGCCCTGACCATTTCCGGACGACCGACGGCGGCCACCAGAATATCGGCGTTGCGGCAGACTTCGGCGAGGTTCTTCGTGCGCGAATGGGCAATCGTGACGGTCGCATTGGCATTCAGCAGAAGCTGCGCCATCGGCTTGCCGAACAGGTTGGAGCGGCCGATGACGACGGCATTGAGGCCGGAAAGATCCTCACCATGGGTGCGGCGCACGAAAACCATGGCGCCGGCCGGCGTGCAGGAAACGAGGCCGGTCTTCAGATCGCCGGTCGCAAGTTTACCGGCATTGACGACGCTCAAGCCATCGACATCCTTTTGCGGCAGGATCGACTGGATGATCGGCTCGCTGTCGAGATGTTTCGGCAGCGGCAACTGTACGAGAATGCCATGGATCGACGGATCGGCATTCAGCGAAGCGACGAGTGCCGCAAGCTCCTCCTGCCTGGTCTCGGCTGGCAGCGTGTGCTGGACGGATTTGAAGCCGCATTCCTTGGCCATGCGGCTCTTGGAGCTGACATAGGTGTGGCTCGCCGGATCGTCGCCGACGATGACGACGGCTAGGCCCGTCTGGACGCCTTTGGCGGCTTCTAGCGCAGCATTTGCCGATTTCACGGTTTCGATTACGGAAGCGGCAACCTGCTTGCCGTCGATTACCTTGACCATGGCTCAGCCCATGCGCTCGGAGGCGTAGCTGCCGGGGCTGGCGGGGAAGACGATCGTGCGGTTGCCGTTGAGGAAGGTACGGTGGTGGATATGGGCGTGGATGGCGCGCGCCAGCACCTGGCTTTCGACATCGCGGCCGATCGAAACGTAGTCTTCGGCGCTCTGCGCATGGGTGATGCGGGCCGTGTCCTGCTCGATGATCGGGCCTTCGTCAAGGTCGGCTGTCACATAATGCGCCGTGGCACCGATCAGCTTCACGCCGCGCTCATAGGCCTGCTTGTAGGGGTTAGCACCCTTGAAGCTCGGCAGGAAGGAATGGTGGATGTTGATGATCCGGCCCGACATTTTCTGGCACATCTCGTCCGACAGGATCTGCATGTAGCGGGCGAGCACGATCAATTCCGTGCCGGTCTGCTCGGCCACGTCCATGATATGGGCTTCCGCCTGCACCTTGTTAGCCTTGGTGACGGGAATATGGTGAAAGGGAATGTCGTGGTTGACGACGACCTTCTGGTAATCGAAATGGTTGGAGACGACGCCGACGATATCGATCGGCAGCGCGCCGATCTTCCAGCGATAGAGCAAGTCGTTGAGACAATGGCCGAAGCGGGACACCATGAGCAGCACCTTCATGCGTTTCTCGCTGTCATGGAAATCATAAGTCATGCCGAAGCGCGTGGCGATGCTGGTGAAGCCGGCGCGGATATCGGCCTCGGAGATGCCTTCTTCGGAAATGAAGGAGACGCGCATGAAGAACTGGCCGGTGTCCAGATCGTCGAATTGCGAGCTGTCGACGATGTTGCAGCCCTGTTCGGCGAGATACCCCGAAATCGCCGCAACGATGCCGCGCGTCGACTTGCAGGATACTGTCAGTACGTAGCTCTTCATGCCATCTCTTCCTTCGTCACTTGACGCATAGGCCACCGCCCGGGCCGGTGCGTTGATGCTCCAGCCCGTAGGCGCATGGCGTCGAAACCTCACCCGGTCGGCTCAGATATCGAGCGTGCTGTCGCGTTCCCACTGGGTGAAATGCGAGCAGAAGGCATTCCATTCCTGGTGCTTGAGCTTGAGATAGGCGGCGGAGAACTCGGTTCCGATCGCAGCCTTCAGATCCTCGTCGGCGTCATAGGCACGCAGCGCATCGAGCAGGTTCAGCGGCAGACGCGGCGCGTCCTTCACCAGATGGCCTTCCGCATACATGTCGATATTGTGATGCGGACCGGGATCTGCCTTGCTGTTCAGTCCGTCAAGACCGGCCGCAATGATGATTGCCTGCAGCAGGTAGGGGTTGACCGCGCCATCAGGCAGGCGCAGCTCGAAGCGGCCGGGACCTGGCACGCGCACCATGTGGGTGCGGTTGTTGCCGGTCCAGGTTACCGTATTCGGCGACCATGTAGCGCCCGAGGTCGTGCGCGGCGCGTTGATGCGCTTATAGGAATTGACGGTCGGGTTGGTGATCGCGGCAAGCGCCGAAGCGTGTTTCATGATGCCGCCGAGGAAATGCCTGCCTTCCGCCGACAGGCCGAATTCGGCTGCCCTGTCGGCGAAGACGTTGACCTTGCCATCATTGTCCCAGACCGAGATATGGCAATGGCAGCCATTGCCGGTCAGGCCCTTGAAGGGCTTCGGCATGAAGGTGGCGCGAAGCCCGTGCTTTTCGGCGATCGACTTGACCATGAACTTGAAGAAGGAATGCTTGTCGGCCGTCTTCAGCGCATCGTCGAATTCCCAGTTCATCTCGAACTGGCCGTTGGCATCCTCGTGGTCGTTCTGATAGGGGCCCCAGCCGAGCTCCAGCATATAGTCGCAGATCTCGGCGATGACGTCGTAGCGGCGCATGACGGCCTGCTGGTCGTAGCAGGGCTTTTCAGCCGTGTCGCGGCCATCGGAAATCTGTTCGCCGTCGGCGGTGATCAGGAAGAATTCGGCCTCGACGCCGGTCTTGACCCGCTTGCCCGCCGCTTCGGCTTTATTGACGAGCTTCTTCAGCACGTTGCGCGGCGCCTGCGCCACGACGTTGCCCTCCATCATGCAATCCGCGGCTACCCAGGCGACATCCTTCTTCCAGGGAAGCTGGATGACGGAGGTGGCATCAGGAACGGCAAAGAGGTCGGGATGGGCGGGCGTCATGTCGAGCCAGGTGGCGAACCCGGCAAAACCCGCACCCTCTTCCTGCATGCCGGCAATCGCCTGCGCCGGCACCAGCTTGGCACGCTGGCCGGAGAAGAGGTCAGTATAGCTGATCATGAAATATTTGATGCCTTTGTCTTTCGCAAAAGCAGCAAGGTCCAGTGTCATTCTCGTTCCCCTTTGGATTTCTCAGAGACACTTTGGTTATGGATGCGAAGCGGCCGGACTTTTTGCCCGGCCGGTAGAAATCAGTAACCTCCCTTGCCCGGTATCCAGCTCGTTCCCGCGAGCGGTACCTGCGCCATCGCAGAAGCCTCGATCGTCAATGCGCAGAGGTCTTCCGGTTCCAGATTGTGGACATGATTCTTGCCGCAGGCGCGCGCAATCGTCTGCGCCTCCAGTGCCATGACCTTGAGGTAATTGGCGAGGCGGCGACCGGCGGTGATCGGATCGACGCGCTTCATCAGTTCCGGATCCTGCGTGGTGATGCCGGCCGGATCCTTGCCTTCGTGCCAGTCGTCATAGGCGGCCGCCGTCGTATGCAGCGCCTCGTATTCCGCCGCCCAGCGCGGATCATTCTCACCGATGGCGATGAGGGCGGCCGTGCCGATGGACACGGCATCAGCGCCGAGCGCCAGGGCCTTCGCCACGTCGGCGCCGTTCCTGATGCCGCCCGAAACGATGAGTTGCACCTTGCGGTGCATGCCGAGATCCTGCAGCGCCTGCACGGCCGGGCGAATGCAGGCGAGCGTCGGCATGCCGACATGCTCGATGAAGACTTCCTGCGTCGCCGCAGTACCGCCCTGCATGCCATCGAGCACGACGACATCGGCGCCGGCCTTCACTGCAAGGGCCGTGTCGTAATAGGGGCGCGCACCGCCCACCTTCACATAGATCGGTTTTTCCCAGTTAGTGATCTCGCGCAGTTCAAGGATCTTGATCTCAAGGTCATCGGGGCCGGTCCAGTCGGGATGACGGCTTGCCGAACGCTGATCGATACCCTTCGGCAGCGTTCGCATCTCGGCGACGCGGTCGGAAATCTTCTGACCGAGCAGCATGCCGCCGCCACCTGGCTTGGCACCCTGGCCAACGACGATCTCGATTGCGTCGCAGCGGCGCAGATCCCGCGGGTTCATGCCGTAGCGCGACGGTAGGTACTGGTAGACGAGCGTCTGCGAATGGCCGCGCTCTTCCTCCGTCATGCCGCCATCGCCTGTTGTCGTCGAGGTGCCGGCGATCGTAGCACCACGGCCGAGCGCTTCCTTGGCCGGACCGGAGAGCGAGCCGAAGCTCATGCCGGCAATCGTGATCGGGATCTTGAGTTCGATCGGCTTCTTGGCGTAACGCGAGCCGAGCACGACATTGGTGCCGCACTTCTCGCGGTAGCCTTCGAGCGGATAGCGGGAGATCGAGGCGCCTAGAAACAAAAGGTCGTCGAAATGCGGCAGCTTGCGTTTGGCGCCGCCACCGCGGATATCATAGATGCCGGTCGCCGCAGCGCGGCGGATTTCCGACATCGTGTATTCGTCGAAGGTTGCCGAAAGGCGAGGCTTTGTGGGCGGATTGTGATAGCTCATGGAAAACCTCGATAGGACTCAATAGGCGTCGGCATTGTCGACGTTGAAATTGTAGAGCTTGCGGGAAGAACCGTAGCGGCTGAACTCTTCCGGCCGCACATCGGTAATGCCGGCCTTTTCGAGCAGAGCGGAGAGAAGCTCGATATGTTCTGCCCGCATTTCCTTCTCGATACAGTCCGCGCCGAGGCTCTCGACCTTGCCACGCACGAAGATTCGGGCCTCGTAGAGGGAATCTCCGAGCGCATCGCCGGCGTCGCCGAGCACAACGAGGTTGCCGGCCTGTGCCATGAAAGCGGACATGTGGCCGATATTGCCACGCACGACGATATCGATGCCCTTCATCGAGATGCCGCACCGCGAAGAGGCATTGCCCTCGATGACGAGCAGGCCGCCGCAGCCGGTAGCGCCCGCATACTGGCTGGCGTCACCCTTGATGGTGATGCGGCCGGACATCATGTTTTCGGCGACACCAGGGCCGGCCGAGCCGTGCACGGTGATGACCGCCTCCTCATTCATGCCACCGCAGTAATAGCCGACGCTGCCGTGGATATCGATGCTGACGGGCGCATGCACGCCGACGGCGACGGCATGGTGGCCGCGCGGATTGACGACGTCGAACTGCAGGTCGTTGTCGCCTGACGCCACGTCATGCAGGGCCTGATTGAGGTCACGAAGCGGGGTCACCGCAAGATCGAATGTGGGCATGAAATCGTCCTGAAATGAAATCGAGCCGATGGGATGAAGGCAGAAAAGCTGCCCTCAGCGTTCCCAGAAATAGACGGTCGCAGGCTCCGGCTCCCAGACGCGCGCGGCATCGATGCCGGGCAGGTTGACGAGCGCGCGGTATTCCGAGCCGAAGGCGACGTAACGGTCGGTCTCGGCCATGACGGCAGGCTTGCAGGCGATGGCATCGCGCACGACGCCGAAGCCGGACTTGGTGCCGACGACGAAGGTGAAGAAGCCGTCGAGATCGTCGACGGCACCTTCCAGCGCCTCACCGAGATTCTTGCCCTTGGCCATTTCGGCGGTCAGGTAGGCGGCGGCAACCTCGGTGTCGTTCTCCGTCTCAAAGGTCATGCCTTCGCGTTTGAGTTCGCGGCGCAGGTTGTTGTGATTGGAGAGCGAGCCGTTGTGGACGAGGCACTGGTCAGAGCCGGTGGAAAAGGGATGGGCACCGAGCGTGGTGACTGCCGATTCGGTCGCCATGCGGGTATGGCCGATGCCATGCGTTCCAGCCATGGAATTGACGGCGAAACGGGAAACGACGTCCTTCGGTAGGCCGGTTTCCTTGTATATCTCGATCGCGTCGCCGCTGCTCATAATACGGATGTCGGGGCGCAGCTCGGCGATGGCGGCACGGCCCTCTTCGAGCATGCCCTTCGGCAGGGTCACGACGGCATGGGTGCTCTTGATGTCGATTGAGACCTCCGTGCCGAGTTCCTTCTCAAGCTCGGCCTCAAGACCCGAGAAATCCTTCTTCGGCTTGGCCGACTGGACGGTGATCTTGGCGCTGTCGCCGCTGCTTGCGCCATAGATGGCAATGCCGGCGCTATCAGGCCCGCGGTCCGTCATCGTCACCAGCATGGACGACAGCATCGCGCCGAGCTCCGGCTCGAGGCTTTTATCCTTCAGGAAGAGACCCACAATTCCGCACATGACAGACCCTCCATTTCGCGTCTGCAAAATGACTATCAGGTCTGTTTTGGCTTTTCAACCTGCAGGAATATTTTTTTCTTTTAAGGCAAGTCAGTCATTCTTGCCGCGCTGCGGATAGCTGATGATGGAAAGGTAGCGGCTCGGCAGTTTGACGAGCTCTTCCGGTCCGTGCGGCGCATCGGCATCGAAAAACAGGCTGTCGCCCGGCTGCATCGGGAAGAGCTGGTCGCCATGGCGATAGACGACCTCACCCTCCAGCATGTAGATCAGTTCCATGCCCTCGTGCTGGAAGGTCGGAAAGACATCCGAATCCGTCGTCAGCGTGATGAGATAGGGCTCTACGATCACGCCGCTGCTGTTGTTGTCGATATGGCCGAGCAGATTATACTGATGGCCGGCGCGTGTGCCGCGGCGCTCAAGCTCGATGCCCTGCCCCGCCTTGACGAAGACGGCGTTGCGTGGCTCCTCGTAACGGCGGAAGAAGGCCGTCAACGGCACGCCAAGGGCGCGCGAGAGCGATTGCAATGTCGTCAGCGATGGCGAGATATTGCCGTTCTCGATCTTCGACAGCATGCCGAGCGAAATGCCGGTCGCGGCGGCAAGATCGGTTACGGTGATGCCGAGCTTCTTGCGATAGGCGCGAACCTCATGGCCGATCGCCATTTCGAGATTGTTTTCCTTCGGCTCGCGCACCGCATGCGGATTCTGGGACAGGGCCTGACGAACCGCATGGGCATGCTCCTGGCTCGACGTTTCATCCAGCTTGGTCTTCATTCACGGTCCTTCGCGCACTCGCTCTTTGTAATCATCCTATCGCCAGAGTGAAATCTTCTCAACCCTGAAGAAAGTCAGAGCTTGCGGACTGAACTCGGACTGGTGCCGTAGACGCCGCGAAAGAGGCGCGAAAAATGCGCGCCGCCGGAAAAACCTGTCGCAATGGCGATCTCGGAGATTGACAGCGGGCTCTGTTCAAGGAGCCTTCGAGCGTGCTGCAGCCTGATGCGTCTGTATTGCTCGAGGAAGGTCGTATCGAGGTGAGCGGCGAACAGGCGGTCGAGATGGCGCGGCGTCACGCCGGCAATGCGGGCCATGGCTGCACGGTCAAGCGGCATCTCGATGGTTTCCTCCATCTTCTCCAGGACGCTCAGCAGACCCGGATGATGCACGCCGTAGCGCTCGGCGAGTGAGGCCCGTTGCGGCGCCGCCGACTGGCCGACCTCGGTGTGCAGGAACCAGTCGCTGACACGGCGGGCGAAATCCGGCCCCATGCGCTCGGCGATCAGCGCATGCATCATGTCGAGCGGCGCAATGCCGCCGCCGCAGGTAATGCGGTTACCGTCGACGACGAAACGCGCTTGGCGCGGCGACAGGTCGGGAAAGGCTTCGAGAAGCGCCGGCGCATGCTCCCAATGGATTGTAAAGTCACGACCGGTCAGCAGCCCGGCCTCGGCCAGCAGATAGGGACCGCCCGAAATGCCGCCGATGCGCACGCCTTCGCGCGCGAGCTGCCGTATGCAGGAAAGCACGGCCGGATAGTGCCAGTCGCGTGGCGAACCGCCGGCGCAGACGAAGACAGTGCCGAGCCCAAAACCGCGACCGGGAAGCGGCGCGGCCGGAACCGCTACGCCACCGGAAGACGACACTGCCCCGCCTTCCGGCGAAAAGCATGCGATGCGGTAGATTTCCCGCCCGGCGAGCAGGTTGGCTGCGCGCAGCGGCTCGCTCGCCGAGGCATAGGACATCAGGGCAAATCCCGGCAGAAGAATGAAGCCGATGGAATGCAGTTTTTTTGCTTCGATAGACGTCATGTCCTTTTCTTATCGATAAATGTCCTAAACAGGCAAGTCACTCCTCGCCTTTCTGGCATCATGGCACCAGCTCCCACCGGATCTATCCATGCGCTATTCCGCTCTCTCCATCTTCTTAAACGGGCTTCGCGGTAACAATGGCTGGGCGCCTGCCTGGCGCCAGCCTTCGCCGAAGCCGCATTATGATGTGATCATCGTGGGTGGCGGCGGCCATGGCCTTTCGACAGCCTATTATCTCGCCAAGACGTTCGGCATCACCAATGTCGCCGTGCTGGAGAAGGGTTATCTCGGCTCCGGCAATATCGGCCGCAACACGACGATCATCCGCTCCAACTACCTGCTGCCCGGCAACAACCCCTTCTACGAGTTGTCGATGAAGCTTTGGGAAGGGCTGGAACAGGATTTCAACTTCAACGCCATGGTTTCGCAGCGCGGCGTGCTGAACCTCTTCCATTCCGATGCGCAGCGTGATGCCTATACAAGGCGCGGCAATGCCATGCGCCTGCACGGCGTTGACGCAGAGCTCCTCGATCGGGCTGCTGTCCGCAAGATGCTGCCCTTTCTCGATTTCGACAATGCCCGCTTCCCCGTCATAGGCGGCCTCCGCCAGCCGCGCGGCGGCACGGTGCGCCACGATGCGGTCGCCTGGGGCTATGCCCGCGGCGCCGACAGCCGCGGCGTCGACATCATCACCAATTGCGAGGTCACCGGCATTCGCAGCGAGAATGGCAGGGTGACAGGCGTCGAGACCACCAGGGGCTTCATGGGCTGCGGCAAGCTGGCGCTCGCTGCCGCCGGCAATTCCACCGTGGTCGCCGACATGGCGGGCTTGCGCCTGCCCATCGAGAGCCATGTGCTGCAGGCCTTCGTCACCGAGGGGTTGAAACCGTTCATCGATACCGTCGTCACCTTTGGCGCCGGCCATTTCTACGTTTCGCAGTCGGACAAGGGTGGCCTCGTCTTCGGTGGCGATATTGACGGCTATAATTCCTATGCCCAGCGCGGCAATCTCGCCACTGTCGAGCACGTCGCCGAAGCCGGCGTGGCAATGATCCCGTCGCTGACGCGGGTCAGATATCTGCGCAGCTGGGGCGGCGTCATGGACATGAGCATGGACGGTTCGCCGATCATCGACCGCACCCATATCGATAATCTCTACCTGAATGCCGGCTGGTGCTATGGCGGCTTCAAGGCGACGCCCGCCTCCGGCTATTGTTACGCCCACCTGATCGCCCGCAACGAGCCGCACGAGACGGCGCGCGAGCTGCGCCTCGACCGTTTCCGGCGCGGCTATCAGATCGATGAAAAGGGCGTCGGCGCCCAGCCCAACCTGCATTGAGGACCTGACGCCATGGCAAGCCTGATTTCCTGCCCCCATTGCGGTGTCCGTCCCAAGGAAGAATTCACCATCCGGGGCGATGCGAGCCTGATACGGCCGGCGGCCGATGCCGGCGCTGACACCTGGTACGACTACGTCTATCTGCGGGACAATCCGAGGGGATGGCACAAGGAGTACTGGCACCATTCCTCCGGCTGCCGGCGCTGGCTGGTTGTTGAGCGCGACACCGTCACCCATGCCGTTCACACCGTCAGCGATGCCGCGCTTGCCAAGCTCGGAGGTGCGGCATGACGAGTTCGCGGCTTCCCAGCGGTGGCCGGATCGACCGATCGAGCACGCTGAACTTTACCTTCGATGGCAGACAACTGGCCGGCCATCCCGGAGACACGCTCGCCTCCGCCCTGCTTGGCAACGGCATCCAGCTTGTCGGCCGCAGCTTCAAGTATCACCGGCCGCGCGGCATCCTGACGGCGGGTGCAGCCGAGCCCAACGCGCTGGTCACGACGGGCACCGGCGGGCGCGCAGAGCCCAATACGCGCGCCACGATGATCGAACTCCATGACGGGCTCATCGCCCGCAGCCAGAACCGCTGGCCCTCGCTCGGCTTCGACATTGGCGCCATCAACGGCCTGCTGTCGCCCTTCCTGAGCGCCGGCTTCTACTACAAGACCTTCATGTGGCCGGCCGCCCTTTGGGAAAAGCTCTACGAGCCGCTGATCCGCAAGGCCGCCGGCCTCGGCAAGGCGTCCTACGAGCCCGATCCTGACTCCTACGAGAAATGCTGGGCTCACTGTGATCTGCTCGTCATCGGCGCAGGACCTGCCGGGCTCGCAGCGGCGCTGACGGCAGGACGCGCCGGCGCCCGCGTCATCCTCGCCGACGAAGATTTCGCGCTCGGCGGCAGTCTGCTCCTCGAAAACGGCACCCGGCTGCAGGACATGCTCGACGAACTCGAGGGCCTGCCGAACGTCCGTCTCCTGCCACGCACGACGGTCGTCGGCTGGTACGACGACAATGTCTTCGGCGCAGTCGAGCGTGTGCAAAAACATGTGGCGCTACCCGATCCGCATCGGCCCGTCGAGCGCCTCTGGCGTATCATCGCCAAACAGGCAATCCTCGCCTCGGGCGCCGAAGAGCGGCCGCTCGTCTTCGGCGGCAACGATATTCCAGGCGTCATGATGGCCGGCGCGATGCACAGCTATCTCAGCCGCCAGGCGGTGACGCCCGGCGGCCGCATTGTGATCTTCACCAGCAATGCGTCCGGCTATCGCACAGCGGCCGCGCTCGAAGCCGCCGGTGTCGATGTCGCCGCCATCGTCGACAGCCGCGATGCGGCCAACAATGCCTGGTCCGGACGTGCCCGCGTGCTGAACGGCAGCCGCGTGCGCGACGCGCATGGCGGCCAACGCCTGCGCCATGTCACGATCGAGACCGCTTCGGCAGTGCAGCGCATCGAGGCGGATGCGCTTGCCATGTCCGGCGGCTGGAGCCCGATCATCCACCTTGCCTGCCATCGGGGCGCCAAGCCGGTCTGGTCCGAGGAAAGGGCAGCCTTCCTGGCGCCGGAACGCCAGCAGGGACTGTCGATTACCGGCTCTGCGGCCGGGCTCGGCGCGACGGGCGCCTGCCTCGGCGATGGCGCGGCGAAGGCCGTTGAGGCACTGAGGGCGATCGGCTTCGTCAAGGTTGAGCCCGCCTTCGCGCCCGTCGAGGAAACCGAGGCGGCCTCGAAGCCGCTTTGGTCCGTCAAGGGCGGAAAGGGCAAGGCCTTCGTTGATTATCAGAACGACGTCCACCTCAAGGACCTCGGCCTTGCCGTTCGCGAGGGATATGGGCATGTCGAGCTTGCCAAACGCTATACGACAAGCGGCATGGCGACCGACCAGGGCAAGCTTTCCAATATCAATGCGATCGGCATCCTGGCCGAGGCCCGCGGCATGTCGCCTGCCGACGTCGGCACGACCACATTCCGTCCCTTCTATACGCCTGTCGCCTTCGGCGCCCTGACGGGCGGCTCGCGCGGCCGTCATTTCCAGCCGGTACGCAGGTCACCGCTACATGGCTGGGCAAAGAAGAATGGCGCCGTCTTCGTCGAGACCGGGCTCTGGTACCGCTCCTCGTGGTTTCCACGTGCGGGAGAGACGACCTGGCGTGAGAGCGTCGACCGCGAGGTGCTGAACATCCGGCAGAATGCCGGCATTTGCGACGTCTCCACCCTCGGCAAGATCGAGGTCTTCGGCAGGGATGCCGCTGCCTTCCTCGACCGCGTCTATTGCAACGGCTTTGCCAAGCTACCGGTCGGCCGGGCGCGCTATGGCATCATGCTGCGCGAGGACGGCATGATCTACGACGACGGCACGACGAGCCGCTTTGCCGAGGACCATTTCTTCATGACGACGACGACGGCGCTCGCCGCCGGCGTGCTGACCCATCTCGAATTCTGCGCCCAAACGCTCTGGCCGGAACTTGACGTCCGTTTTGCCTCCTCGACCGACCAATGGGCGCAGATGGCGGTCGCCGGCCCGAAATCGCGCGCGATCCTTTCCGAGATCGTCGACGCGGATATTTCCGATGCCGCCTTCCCCTTCATGAGCGCGCGCGTGGTCTCCCTCTTCGGCGGCTCGCTTGAGGGCCGGCTCTTCCGGATCTCCTTCTCCGGCGAACTCGCCTATGAACTCGCCGTGCCGGCCGGCTACGGCGAATGGGTCGCCGACCGGATCATGCAGGCGGGTGAAAAGCACGGCATCTGCCCCTACGGTGCCGAGGCACTCGGGGTCATGCGCATAGAGAAGGGCCATGTCACCCATGCCGAGATCAACGGAACGGTTACGCCAGGCGATCTC
Source organism: Rhizobium sp. KNZ14-9A (assembly GCF_056755015.1). Taxonomy (NCBI): domain Bacteria; kingdom Pseudomonadati; phylum Pseudomonadota; class Alphaproteobacteria; order Hyphomicrobiales; family Rhizobiaceae; genus Rhizobium; species Rhizobium sp. KNZ14-9A. Next base: position 354,584 of record NZ_JBPGXB010000004.1, on the reverse strand, counting down.
GGCTTCGCCCGCATGGTTTCGGCCACCAAGCCCGACTTCATCGGCAAGGCGATGCTCGCCCGCGAAGGTTTGCAGGCCGAGGACCGCCCTCGCCTCGTCGGCGTCAAGCCGCTCGATCCGGCGACGAGCTTCCGCACCGGTTCCCATATCCTTGCCAAGCATGCCGCAGCGACCCTTGAAAACGACCAGGGCTATGTGACCTCGAGCGCCTTCTCACCGAGTCTTGGCCATACGATCGGCCTTGCGCTCGTCAAGCGTGGGCCTGAGCGCATGGGCGAAAAGGTCGTGGTCTGGAATGGCCTGAGAAACGAATTCACCGAGGCGGTGCTCTGCAGTCCCGTCTTCATCGATCCCGACAACGAGAAGCTCCATGCCTGAACGTCCCGAACACAAGCCAGCTCTCACAGGCAAGGCGACAGTTGAAGGCTCCGGCATCCGGCTGGAGCCGCTGCCGGAAGGCCATCTCCTGCATGTCATGGGCGCAATCGACGGTGATAGCCTCGCCAACGCGCTCTCTGCCGCTGGACTGGCAACGAGCGCTGCGCGAGTGGCCGGTTATCAGCAATGGTATATAACAGGCGAGGAAAGCCTGTCGCCCTCGCGTATCGCGCTCCTTGCCGATCATCTGAGAGGCAGAAGCTTCGTCTGCGATCAGAGCCATGGCCGCATCCGCATCGCTCTTTCCGGTCCCCGCGCTGCGGACCTGCTCACTCGGGGAACGGCGGTCGACCTCGATCCCGCCGCTTTCCCCGTCGGCCAATCGGCCGTTACACTTTTCGGACATGTCTCCGTCCAGCTGACGCGCACGCAGGCGACAAGCTTCGAGCTCACGGTGCTGCGCAGCTTTGCCGAAGATCTCTACGAGATGCTCGAACACGCCGCGGCGGCCTGAGCGCGGGCCCTGAGGTCACATAGACACACAAAAGCCAGGCCCACGGTCAAGAGCTCAAAACAACGAACAGAACCTCAGCGCATCATAGACGGCGGCATGAATGTTGCGGCTCGAAACCGCGTCGCCGATCCGCACGAGGTCGAAACGCCCCTCGCTATTGCGCAGCGGCAGCGGTGGCTGACGATTGATCAGGGCAGAATAGTCCACCGCACCAAGATTTCGCGAAAGCGGCTTCAGCTCAAGATAGGGCCCGTCATTGGCAAGCGTGCCATGTTCGACGACGACCTGGGAGACGCGCCGCTCCCACTGTGCGCCGTCTGCAAAATCCGACCCGAGTACGGCGACAAGGGCATTGCCGTCGCGCCGGACGGATTTGAGCCGCGTGTTGATGGTCACCTTGACGTTCCGTTCTGCGAAGGTACGGGCATAGGGCACGTGGTTCATGCCCCCCAGATCGGGCGCGAAAAAGCGTTCGGGCGACACAAGCTCGAGCTCCGCGCCGCTTCTGGCAATCACCTCAGCCGCCGACATGCCCGGATGTGCGCCATTGTCATCGAAGAGCAGTACTGTGTCGGCGATCCTGACACCGCCGGCGAGGATTTCCCAGGAAGATGTCACAAGCTCATCGCCTGCATCCAGTTCTGGCTGCTGTGCGATGCCACCGGTCGCAATGACAACGAGATCGGGTTCAAGAGCAATGACGTCGCTTGCCTCTGCGTAGACATCATAGTGCATGCGAACACCCAGCCGCTCCAGTTCCGCCAGCCGCCAGTCGATGATACCAATCATCTCCTTGCGCCGGGGATTGCGGATGAGCAGGTTGACCTGTCCGCCGGCCTTTCCGGTCGCTTCCAGAACAGCCACCTCGTGACCACGCTCGGCAAGCACGCGAGCGGCCTCGAGACCGGCCGGTCCGGCACCGACCACGACCGCCTTACGACGGATCTCCGCCTTGGGGATCTCGTGCGGGATTTCCCCTTCGCGACCGGTCGCGGCATTGTGGACACAGAGTGCCTCGCCGCCTTCATAGATACGGTCGAGACAATAAGTGGCGCCGACGCAGGGCCGGATGCGCGCCTCCTCGCCGCTCTCGATCTTGCGCACGATATGTGGATCGGCAATATGGGCGCGCGTCATGCCGACCATGTCGAGCTTTCCCTCGGCGATCGCATGACGGGCTGTCGCCACGTCACCGATGCGTGCGGCATGAAAGACGGGGAACTTGGTTATCGCCCTCACTTCACCGGCAAAATCGAGATGCGGTGCAGACGCCATGCCCTGGATCGGAATGACCTCGTTGAGCGCCACATCGCTGTCGATATGACCGCGAATGATGTTGAGAAAATCGATATCGCCGGATCGCGCGAATTGTGAAGCGATCTCTATGCCTTCCTCGCGTGACAGTCCTTTCTCCCAGTCCTCGTCGGCGACAAGGCGCATGCCGACGATGAAATCCGGCCCAACCGCCTCGCGAACCGCCCGCGTGACCATGACAGAAAAACGCATGCGATTGTCGAGCGAGCCGCCGAATTCATCCTCGCGCCGATTGGTCGCCGGCGACCAGAAGCCATCCAGCAGATGGCCATAGGCCTCGATCTCGATACCGTCGAGGCCGGCTTCCTGCATGCGCTGCGCCGCCGTGGCATAGTCTGCCACAATGCGTTCGATGTCCCAGTCTTCGACCTCTTTCGGGAAGGCCCGGTGTGCCGGCTCACGGATCGGCGAGGCTGACAGCACAGGCAACCAGTCGCCCCTGTTCCAGCCCGTGCGGCGGCCAAGATGCGTGAGCTGGATCATGACCGCTGCACCGAACTCATGACAGTCGTCGGCAAGCATCTTCAGCCAGGGCACGATCTCGTCGCGATAGGCATGGAGATTGCCGAAGGATGGCGGAGAGTCAGGTGAGACGACCGCCGATCCCGCCGTCATGGTGAGCGCAATACCGCCTCTCGCCTTTTCCCTGTGATAGAGCCGGTAGCGATCCGTCGGCATGCCGTTTTCCGAATAGGCCGGCTCGTGAGCGGTCGACATGACGCGGTTTTTCAGCGTCAGGTGCTTGAGTTGGAAAGGCTGCAGCAGGGGATCTCTAGAGGTCATATCCGCTCTCGTCGCTTGGGTGGGAGTGGCAATCGAACCGCTATTCTGGCCGATGCCGCAACGAATGACGATCCGGCCGACGCCGCATTCTAGCCGGCATGCGCCCGCCGGCTGCGGCTGAGGTCGATTGCGGTGTGCCAGAGCACGGCTCCAAGGATGACGGCCCCCCCAAAGAAGGTGGCAACCGGCGGCTGTTCGGAAAACATGAGCCAGACCCAGAACGGCGTCAATACAATCTCCATTGTTCCGATCAGCGCGGCTTCGGCCGGCGGCATTCGCCTCGCCCCAGCCAGGAAAAGCACGAGCGCCAGCGAAAAATTGGTCGCTCCGAAGGCTGCCAGCACGATCCAGTTGTGAAGATCGAGCGAGCCGACCGAGCCGAAAGGGGCGAAAATGATAAGCGTCAGGAAGGCGCTGACAACGGTCGGCGGCAGGCTCGGCACCTCGGGATTGATGCGCGGAATGATGATGACGAGTGCGAAGGAAACCGTCATGCCGAGCGCCAGCAGGTCGCCGAGCCCGGTCCCGCCGCCGATCGACGAGGCAACGATGACCACAACACCCAGAAGAGAAATGCCCCCGGCAATCAGCGTGCGCCTGGCGACCCCCTCTTTCAGGATGATCCATCCGAACAGGGCGGCGATGAAGGGTGCGGTCGAATAGATCATCGTCACATTCGCGACGCTGGTCATATAGAGCGCCCCGATGAAGCAGCCCTGACTGACGGTCTGGCAGACAATCATCGCCAGGCCGGACGGATGCAGGACCGAACGCCATTGCTTTCGTGATACCCCGCCTTCGAGGAACAGGCAGGGGATCAGCAGGAACAGCCCACCGAACAGCGAACGCCAGGCGATCGCCGTCCAGACGTCTGTCGTCAGGAGCCGCGAGTAGACCCCGCTGGCGCTCCAGGCAAGCGTCGCCCCGATGACGAGAAGGATGCCCTTCTCGCGCTCGCCGGCACCGAGGTGCCTGGCCGGATGTTCAATCGTCACGCAGGTTATTCTCGAAGGAGGAAAGTCGAACGCACCTCCTTTTTGCACCCGCAATTGACATCAGACAAACGAATAGTAGAGATGGATGTCATCGATTTTTTCTATGGCTGTCCATGCGCGAGCCCATCGAGAGTGATCTTCTCCGAACCTTCCTCGTCGTCGTCGAGACCACCAATTTTTCGGCGGCGGCACAGCGCGTCGGCAGAACACAGTCTGCGATCAGCGCGGCCATCAAGAAGCTGGAAGACACGATCGGCGAAGCACTGTTCGAGCGCGGCGCCCGAGGGGTGGTGCTGACACGTCAGGGCGTCCAGCTTGTCCCCTATGCCCGCCGTGTCATCGATCTCCTGAGCGAGGCGGCGGCGACGATCCGCAGCAAACCGCTCGGCGGACCGGTTCGCATCGGCATTCCCGAGGAATATAGCCAGACGGTGCTGCCTGCCGCGCTTGCGGCCTTCGCCGTGCGTCATCCGGCTGTCGAGGTCACGATCTCCTGCGATTATACTGTCCGCAACATCGCCGCCCTGGAACGCGACGAGCTCGATCTCGCCGTCGTCTTCGACTGGAGCGATCAAATGAGTGGCGAGGTGCTCTGCATCGACCCGACCGTCTGGGTGACCTCGATCGTCCACCGGCTGCACGACATCGACCCGCTGCCGATCGCAACCTATAGAGACTCGAGCTGGTGTCGCGATTTTGCATTGAAGTCGCTGCACCAGCTTGGACGCAACTACCGGGTCGCTTTCATTGCCGATACCAGCTCCGGACTGAAGAACGCCGTGACGGCCGGTCTTGCCGTGACGACGCTGTCGCGCAGCAATATCCCGCCCGGCTGCCGGGAACTGACGACCGAGGACGGCTTCCCGCCGGTCGATTCCTCCAGGGTCGTTCTTCGTCGCAACACATTCCGGTCGAGCGAAGCGGTTCGCGAACTGGCCGAGATGGTCCGCGATGCCTTCCAGCCTATGGCCGCGTCTGCGACGGCATGATCGGGCGTCGCAGCCGTCGCCTCGTTTCCGAAGGGCTTTCGGAATAGCTTGCCCGATAGCTTCGCGCGAAGGCGGAGGCCGAGTTGAAGCCGGTTGCGGCTGCTATATCGGCGAAGGACGCCGTCGTCTCGATCACTCTGCGCCGCGCCGCGTTCAGTCTCAGAGCAAGATAGTGGATATGTGGCGGCGCACCGATCGACGCCTGGAAGAGATCCTGCAGGTGCCGCGCGCTGATGCCGACCCTGCGTGCAAGCCGTGCCAGCACGATCGGCTGCTCGATATTTTCCTCCATCAGCCGCACGGCGTGGGCCACTCGCGGATCATCCATGCGCAAGCCCGCCGATAGCGCCTCGTCGGCGTGAAAGGATGGCTGCTCGTAGCGGAACAGCCGGCTGACCTCGAGCGCCAGCGAATAGCTCTGACGCCGTCGGATAACCTCCAGCATCAGGTCCACGGTCGGCAGCGAGCCCGATGTCGTCAGCCGCTTGCCGTCGATGACGAACCGGTCCTTGACGGCCGACACTTGCGGATAGGCGAGCGCGAAATCCTCGTAGTCCTCCCAATGGACGGTCGCAGACAAGCCGTCGAGCAGGCAGGCTTCGGCAAGCAGCCAGGTGCCGGATTCGATGCCGGCGATCATGGTCCGGTGGCGTGCCGCCTGCGATAGCTGCATCTTCAGGCCAGCAGTCGCGCTTTGCCGCCAGTTGTAGCTCGCCAGCACGAAGAGCGGCGTGTCCGATGCCGTGGTCTGGAACGTTCCCTGTGTCGGTATGGCAATGTGGCTGGTTGTCGGCACCGCTTCTCCATCAGGCGTGAAGATGCGCCAGCGGTAGAGCTCGCTGCCGGAAATGCGGTTTGCCCCGCGCAGCGGTTCGATGACAGAGGCAATGAGGATGAGGTTGGTGTCCGGCAGGACGAGAAGATCGATGTCGAGCCGTTCCGTCGATCGCTCCAGCACAGTCCCCTCCCTAGTGTTCCGATAATGTATCGATCGATTCCGAAAATGCAAAGCATCCTCTCCCATCCTGGCGCGTAATACCCTCAAGACGAGGGAGAACAACAAACATGCCTCTTGCGATGAACCGCGATGTTTTCATCACCTGCGCCGTCACCGGTGCCGGTGATACGGTTTCGAAATCCAGCCACGTTCCCATTACTCCCAAGCAGATCGCGGATTCCGCGATCGACGCCGCCAAGGCTGGGGCGGCAGTCGTTCACTGCCATGTCCGCGATCCGGAAACCGGTGCCGCGAGCCGCCGCAACGACCTCTACAGGGAGGTCACCGACCGCATCCGTTCGGCAGACGTCGATGTGGTGCTGAACCTGACGGCCGGCATGGGTGGAGACCTGATTTTCGGCGACGTCGAAAGCCCCCTGCCCTTAAAGGCGAAGGGGACGGACATGGCAGGCGCAACCGAGCGCGTCAGCCATATTGCCGAATGCCTTCCCGAAATCTGCACGCTCGACTGCGGCACGATGAACTTCAATCTCGGCGACTACGTCATGACCAACACGCCCGCCATGCTGCGGGCAATGGCCAAGAAAATGACCGATCTCGGCGTGCGCCCCGAGATCGAAGCCTTCGACACCGGCCATCTGTGGTTTGCAAAGCAGCTCGCCGAAGAGGGCCTGATCGAGGATCCGGTGCTGATCCAGCTCTGCATGGGCATTCCGTGGGGTGCCCCTGACGATCTCAACACCTTCATGGCAATGGTCAACAACGTGCCCGATAGCTGGACCTTCTCGGTCTTTTCGATCGGTCGCAACGCCATGGCCTATCCGGCTGCCGCGGTTCTGGCGGGCGGCAATGTTCGCGTTGGCCTGGAGGATAATCTCTATATCGGCAAGGGCGCTCTCGCCACCAATGCGCAACTTGTCGAAAAGGCGGTGCAGGTGGTCGAAGGCATGGGCGCGCGGATCATCGGTCCTGAGGACGTCCGCAAGAAACTGAAACTGACGAAGCGCTGAGGACGAAATGACAGGGATTACCAAAGCGGCTTGTATCGGCGGCGGCGTCATCGGCGGCGGATGGATTGCACGTTTTCTGCTTGCCGGCATTGATGTCAGCGTCTTCGATCCGCATCCGGAAGCAAGCCGCATCGTCGGCGAGGTCATTGCCAATGCGGAAAAGGCCTATGGGATGCTGACTGGTGCCCCGCTGCCGCCACGCGGCCGGCTCACCTTCGAAAAGTCCCTGCAAGAGGCCGTCTCCGGTGCCGACTGGATCCAGGAAAGCGTGCCGGAACGGCTCGACCTGAAGCGCCGCGTCTTGAGTGAGATCGACGCTGCCGCAGGCCCGGATGCCCTGATCGGCTCATCCACTTCCGGCCTGCTGCCGAGCGACCTGCAGCGTGACATGAAGCATCCCGAGCGTCTCTTCGTCGCCCATCCCTATAATCCCGTCTACCTGCTGCCCCTGGTGGAGATTGTCGGTGGCAAGAAGACCTCGAAAGCCAACATCGAGGCAGCGATGGAACGTCTGATCCCGATCGGCATGAAGGGCGTCCATATCGCCAAGGAGATCGAGGCCTTCGTCGGTGATCGGCTGCTCGAAGCGCTCTGGCGCGAGGCGCTCTGGCTTATCCATGACGATATCTGCACCGTCGAAACGCTCGACGACGTCATCCGCTATTCCTTCGGACTGCGCTGGGCGCAGATGGGCTTGTTCCAGACCTATCGCATCGCCGGCGGCGAGGCCGGCATGCGCCATTTCCTCGCCCAGTTCGGGCCATGCCTTGCCTGGCCCTGGACGAAGCTAACCGACGTCGTCGATCTCGACGACGCGCTGATCGAGAAGATCGGAAAACAATCCGACGAACAGGCTGCCGGCCTTTCAATCCGCGCATTGGAGCGCATCCGCGACGAAAACCTCGTCGGCATCCTGCAGGCGCTGAAGGCCGGCAACGACGGCAAGGGCTGGGGTGCCGGCGAATTGCTGAAGGATTTCGAACGTGCCCTCTGGGCAGCAGGCGGCGGGAAAACCGCTGCTGCCGATCCCACAGAACCCCTGAAGCTCGTCGAGACGAAGGTGAGCCCCGCCTGGGTCGACTATAATGGCCATATGACGGAGCATCGCTACCTGCAGGTCTTTGGCGACACCTCCGACGCGCTCTTGCGCCTGATCGGGGTCGATCTTGCCTATGTCGAGGCCGGGCAGAGCTACTATACGGTCGAGACCCATATCCGCCATCTCGGCGAGGCAAAGCTCGGGCAGACCATCCATTCGACATGCCAGATCCTCGCAGTCGATGAGAAGCGGCTGCACCTCTTCCACACGATCTGCGACACCGAGAGCGGCGCCGTGCTCGCCACTGCCGAGCAGATGCTGCTGCATGTCGATTCTGCGGCCGGCAAGGCGACGCCGGCGCCAGCCGCCGTGCTCGACAAGGCGAATGCTATTGCCGCGGCTCACTCAAAGCTGCCTCTCCCGGAAGGGGCCGGCCGCCATGTCGGCCAGAAACGATAAGGAGATCGTCATGGATTTCGGCCTCAGCGAAGAGCAGGAAATGATCGTCGAGACGGTCCGCGGCTTCGTCGAAACCGAAATCTATCCGCATGAGAACGAAGTCGAGCGCACCGGCATCGTCCCGCCGGATCTCGCCGTTGAGATCCGACGCAAATGCATCGATCTCGGCTTCTACGCCTGCAATTTCCCCGAAGAGGCCGGCGGCGCCGGCCTCGACCATGTCACCTTCACACTGGTCGAGCGCGAACTTGGCCGCGGCTCCATGGCGCTAACAGTCTTTTTCGGCCGTCCCTCAGGCATCCTGATGGCCTGCGAGGGCGAGCAGCGCGAACGTTATTTGCTTCCTGCCGTCCGCGCAGAAAAGATCGACGCGCTGGCGATCACCGAACCGGACGCCGGTTCTGACATGCGCGGCATGAAATGCACCGCTCGCAGCAACGGTGGCGATTTCGTGCTCAATGGGACCAAGCATTTCATTTCGCATGCCGATGCCGCCGATTTCATCATCGTCTTTGCCGCAACCGGCGAGGAGGAAACGCCAAAGGGCCTCAAGAAGAAGATCACCGCATTTCTGGTCGACCGCGGCACGCCGGGCTTCGAAATTCTCAAAGGCTATGATTCTGTCTCCCACCGCGGCTATCACAATTGCACCCTGAGCTTTGCTGACTGCCGTGTTCCGCGCTCCCAGGTGCTCGGCGAACTGCATCGCGGTTTCGAGCTTGCCAATCAATGGCTTTACGGCACGCGGCTGACGGTCGCTGCCACCTGCGTCGGCAGGGCGCGGCGCGTCTTCGACATGGCTTTGTCCTATGCCGCCGAGCGCAAGCAGTTCGGCAGGCCGATCGGCGCCAACCAGGGCGTCTCCTTCAAGCTTGCCGACATGATCACGGAGATCGACGCAGCCGACTGGCTAACGCTTTCGGCGGCATGGCGCCTGGATGCCGGCCTATCCTCCGATCGCGAAATCGCGTCGGCCAAGCTCTACGCCTCTGAAATGCTTGCGCGCGTCACGGATGAGGCGATCCAGATCTATGGCGGCATGGGCCTGATGGATGACCTGCCGCTCGCCCGCTTCTGGCGTGATGCGCGCGTCGAGCGCATCTGGGACGGCACGTCGGAGATCCAGCGCCATATCATCAGCCGCGATCTCCTACGGCCTCTGGGAGCGTAGCCGATGACGTCCCGCCCGCTCGAGCGCCTGTTCAGACCACAAACGATCGCCGTCTTCGGCGGCCGTGAGGCGCGCCGGGTAATTGAACAGTGCGACCGGATGGGGTTTGCGGGCGAGATCTGGCCCGTTCATCCGACGCTCGATGAAGTCCTCGGACGGCGGTGCTTCAGAAACGTTTCCGAACTGCCCTCTCCGCCAGACGCGGCCTTCGTCGGCGTCAACAGGACATTGACCATCGAGATCGTTCGCAGCCTGTCGGCGGCTGGCGCCGGCGGCGCGGTCTGTTATGCTTCGGGCTTCAGCGAGGCCGTGGCGGAACTTGCCGATGGCGCCGACCTGCAACAGGCGCTGATTGCCGCTGCAGGCGACATGCCGATCCTCGGACCGAACTGCTACGGCTTTATCAACGGTCTCGACGGCGCACTGCTCTGGCCCGACCAGCACGGCATGGCGCGTGTCGATCGCGGCGTGGCGATCCTGACCCAATCGTCGAATATAGCGCTCAACCTGACCATGCAGACGCGCGGTCTACCGATCGCCTATGTCGTAACGTCAGGCAACCAGGCGCAAACCTCGCTGTCCGACGTCGCCTGTGGCCTGCTTTCCGACCCGCGCGTGACGGCGCTTGGCCTGCATGTCGAAGGCTTTGGAGATCCAGCCGCGCTCGAATGCCTCGCCGCCACCGCCCGCCTGACGAAAAAGCCTGTTGTCGTGCTGAAAGTCGGCAAGTCTGAACAGGCAAGGCAGGCAACGCTTTCCCATACCGCATCGCTTGCCGGTGGCGATGCCCTGGCCGATGCGGTGCTTACCCGCCTCGGCCTCGGCCGCGTCGGAACGCTGCCAGCGCTGCTTGAAACGCTGAAGCTCCTGCATGTCGCCGGCCCGCTGCCAGACCCTTCGATCTCGTCGATGAGCTGTTCAGGCGGCGAGGCCTCGTTGATGGCGGATGCTGCGGTCGGGCGCGCCGTCACGTTCCGGGACCTCGAACCAAGGCAATTGCCGCGTCTGAGGCGCATCCTCGGCGACATGGTGACGCTCTCCAATCCGCTCGATTACCACACGTTCGTGTGGGGCGATCTCGCGCGCCAGACAGAGGCTTTCACGGCCATGTTCGAGGGTGGCTACGCCCTTAATCTCGTCGTGCTCGATTTTCCCCGCACCGACCGGTGCAGTACAGCCGACTGGGTGACGACGGCGAATGCCGTCATTGCCGCTGCCTCTGCGACAGACGCACTCGCCGGGATCCTGGCGACCCTGCCCGAGACCATGCCGGAGGCCGTCGCCAGCCGCCTGATCGCCGAAGGCGTCGTTCCCTTCTGCGGCATTGATGAAACCCTGATTGCCGCGGAAGTCGCAGCCGGCATCGGCTATGCCTGGCGCAAACCGCCTCCCCTGCCGCTCCTCAATGTGTCGTCCGTTGAAGGCGCAGTCGAAACGCTGACGGAGGCCGATGCCAAGGTAGAACTCAACCTCGCCGGCCTTCGGATACCCAAAGGCCTGATTGCGAGTACGCCCCTTCAGGCGGCAGATTGTGCGGAGCGGATCGGCTTTCCCGTCGTCCTGAAAGCGCTCGGCGTCGCGCACAAGACCGAAGCAGGAGCGGTCGTACTCAACCTGAAGGATGCCAGAGCCGTCTCGGATGCCGCATCAAAGATGGCTGCGACAAGCGGTTTTCTGGTCGAGCAGATGATCGATCGTCCCGTCGCCGAGCTGATCGTCGGCGCCTCCCGCGACCCGGTTTTCGGATTATCGCTGACGCTTGGCGCCGGCGGGATTTTCGTCGAATTGCTGGAGGATTCCGTCATTTTGCCACTGCCAACGACGAGATCGGATATTTCAGAAGCAATTTCACGCCTGAAGATCGCAAAGCTGATCGACGGCTATCGCGGACGCCCGAGAGGCGACCTCGAAGCAACCGTAACGGCTGTCGCACGGGCGGCAGATTATGTCGTAATGAATGCGGCACGGCTGGAGGAACTCGACATTAATCCATTGATGGTTCTTCCCGAAAGTCGCGGCGTTGCCGCAGTCGATGCCCTGATCCGGCGAAGGAGGTAGCATAGGTTGAGCGACCCCATTCGCACCCGACAGGTTGGCGCAGTGCTGGAAGTCATCATCGACCGGCCGAAGGCAAATGCCATCGACCTTGCGACCAGCCGCGCCATGGGACTGGTATTCCGTGACTTCCGCGACGACCCCTCGCTGCGCGTGGCGATCATCTCCGGCGCGGGCGAGAAATTCTTCTGTGCCGGATGGGACCTGAAGGCTGCCGCAGCAGGCGACGCGGTCGACGGCGACTATGGTGTCGGCGGTTTCGGCGGGCTGCAGGAACTGCGCGATCTCAACAAGCCGGTTATCTGTGCTGTGAATGGGATCTGTTGCGGCGGCGGGCTGGAGATCGCGCTCTCCGCCGACCTGATCCTCGCAGCCGAACATGCGACCTTCGCCCTTCCGGAAATCCGCTCCGGCACGGTTGCCGATGCCGCCTCGGTGAAGCTACCGAAGCGCATCCCCTATCATATCGCCATGGACATGCTTTTGACCGGCCGCTGGCTTGACGTCCAGGAGGCGCATCGCTGGGGTTTCGTCAACGAAATCCTGCCAGAGCACAAGCTGATGGAGCGGGCCTGGGATCTTGCCCGTCTGCTCGAAAGCGGACCGCCGCTCGTCTACGCGGCAATCAAGGAAATCGTCCGTGAATCGGAGGGTTCGACCTTTCAGACTGCCATGAACAAAATCACCAAACGGCAGTTTGCGACGGTCGACCGACTTTATTCGAGCGAGGACCAATTGGAAGGCGCACGGGCTTTCGCCGAGAAACGAAGCCCTAACTGGAAAGGACGGTAACAAGGCGGCGGCAACCGCATCATCTTCCCGCAAGCGTGCGGGCACCGCGAACGGAAGAGGAAACCGTTCGGGGATCATGCCCAAAAACCGAAGTCAACGCACCATAAGAAGGAGAAGGGGAATGAACGACTACACGAAATATCTCGCAAGCCGGGTGACCGCCGGTGGCCTCAGCCGCCGCGAATTCCTGGGACGCGCCATGGCAGCCGGCCTGACGCTTGCTGTTGCCGACAAGCTCTTTACCGAAAGTGCCGAGGCCGCCGAACCGAAGCGTGGCGGTCATCTGAAGCTTGGCCTCGAAGGTGGTGCAGCCACCGATTCGAAGGATCCGGCGAAGTTCCTGTCGCAGGTCATGTTCTGCATCGGCCGCTGCTGGGGCGACATGCTGGTCGAATCCGATCCGCTGACGGGTGCTGCCGTGCCGTCGCTTGCCGAATCCTGGGAGCCGTCGAAGGACGCGGCGACCTGGACCTTCAAGATCCGCAAGGGCGTCAAGTTCCACGATGGCAAGGAACTGACCATCGACGACGTCGTTGCGACGCTGAAGCGTCACACCGACGCGAAGTCGGAATCCGGCGCGCTCGGTGTTCTCGGCTCGATCAAGGAGATCAAGGCCGACGGCGGCAATCTCGTGCTGACGCTTTCCGAAGGCAATGCCGACATGCCGCTGCTGCTGTCGGACTACCATCTGGTCATACAGCCGAACGGCGGCGTCGACGACCCTCTGGCCTCGATCGGCACCGGCCCCTACAAGATGACGAGCTTCGAGCCCGGCGTCCGGGCCACCTTCGAAAAGAACAAGGACGATTGGCGCACCGACCGGGGTTATGTCGATTCGATCGAAATCATCGGCATGAACGACGCCACCGCCCGCATCGCGGCACTGTCGTCCGGCCAGGTCCACTACATCAACCGCGTCGATCCGAAGACCGTCAATCTGTTGAAACGCGCTCCGAACGTCGAGATCCTCTCGACCGCCGGCCGCGGCCACTACGTCTTCATCATGCACTGCGATAAGGCGCCGTTCGACAACAACGACCTGCGCCTGGCGCTCAAATACGCCATGGACCGCGAGACCATGGTGGAGAAGATCCTCGGCGGTTACGGCAAGGTCGGCAACGACTTCCCGATCAACAGCACCTATGCGCTTTTCCCCGAGGGCATCGAGCAGCGCGTCTACGATCCCGACAAGGCGGCCTTCCACTACAAGAAATCAGGCCATAGCGGCTCGGTCCTTCTACGCACTTCCGAAGTCGCCTTCCCCGGCGGTGTCGACGCGGCCGTCCTCTATCAGGAAAGCTGCAAGAAGGCCGGCATCGAGATCGAGGTCAAGCGCGAGCCGGGCGACGGTTACTGGACCAACGTTTGGAACGTCCAGCCCTTCTCGACCTCCTATTGGGGCGGCCGTCCGACGCAGGACCAGATGTATTCCACCGCCTATCTCTCGACGGCGGACTGGAACGACACCAAGTTCAAGCGTCCCGACTTCGACAAGCTGTTGCTGCAGGCCCGCTCCGAACTTGATGAAGCCAGGCGCAAGGACATGTATCGCACCATGGCGATGATGGTACGCGACGAGGGCGGCGTGATCCTGCCAATGTTCAACGATTTCGTGAACGCCTCCACCAAGCAGGTGAAGGGTTATGTGCACGACATCGGCAACGACATGTCGAACGGCTACGTCGCAACGCGCGTCTGGCTGGACGCCTGATGGCTAGGGGGCACATGCCCCGCCGATCTTCAACGAAGCCGGGACCGTGGGATGAAAACCCGCGGTCCTCCCGACGTTTTAGCGCGAGGTCCTCGCCATGACCAATCCTGCCTCAAGCAATATCTTGCCCGGCCTCAGGTTCCGGCAGCGTTTTCCGCTGCTTGCCCTCATCCTCGAGCGCTTCGTGCTCAGCCTCGTGCTGCTTTTTGCCGTTTCCATCCTGATCTTCGGCGGCTTGGAAGCCCTGCCCGGCGATTTTGCTACCACCTATCTCGGCCAGTCGGCGACGCCGCAGGCCGTTGCCAATATTCGTCAAGATCTCGGATTGAACCGCCCGGTCACGACGCGTTACGTCGAATGGCTCGGCAACGCCATTCAGGGTGATTTCGGCACCTCCTGGGCCAGCAAGAATTCGGTGAGCGAACAGATCGGCAAACGCCTCGGCAATTCGCTTTTTCTGGCCGGTTTCGCAGCGGTGATATCCGTGCCGCTCGCCATCGGCCTCGGCATGCTGTCGGTGCACTTCCGCAACCGCCTGCCTGACAAGATCATCAACGTCATCTCGCTTGCGGCGATCTCGCTCCCGGAATTCTTCATCGGCTACCTGCTGATCCTGTTCTTCGCGGTGAAGTTCGGCATGGCCACATTTCCGGCGACCGTCTACGACAGCATGGGCTTCGTCGAGCGATTGAAGGCGATCGCGCTGCCGACGGCGACCCTCGTGCTCGTCGTGCTCGCGCACATGATGCGCATGACGCGGGCTGCGATCCTCTCCGTCATGTCCTCGGCCTATATGGAAACCGCTGAGCTGAAGGGCCTTAGCGCCTTCCGCGCGATCGTCAAGCACGCCGCCCCCAATGCGCTCGCGCCGATTATCAACGTCGTCGCATTGAACCTCGCCTATCTCGTCGTCGGCGTCGTCGTTGTCGAAGTCGTCTTCGTCTATCCCGGCATGGGGCAATACATGGTCGATGCAGTCACCGTGCGCGACATGCCGGTGGTGCAGGCCTGTGGCCTTATCTTTGCCGCCGTCTACATCTTCCTCAACATGATGGCCGATATCCTCGCGATCATCGCCAATCCCAGGCTGAGGCATCCAAGATGAGATTGCGAGATATCCCCATCACCGCCTGGATCGGCATGTTTGGCATCGCCGTCGCCTTCATCTTCGCGATCTTCGCACCCTGGATCGCGCCCTATGGCGAGACGCAGGTCGTCGGCGACGTCTGGCAGTTGCCTGATGATCAATATATCTTCGGTCTCGATAATCTCGGCCGCGACATTCTCTCGCGCCTGATCTACGGCGCGCGCACGACGCTGCTCGTCTCATCCGCCGCCACCGTCATCTCCTTCTCGCTCGGCGTCATCCTGAGCTTCACCGCCGCCGTCTCGCGCGGCCTCATTGACACCGTCCTCTCACGCTTCAACGATCTAATGATGTCGATCCCGACGCTGATCTTCGCGCTCGTGGTTCTTGCGGTGCTGCCGCAAAACCTCATCGTTCTGATCCTCGTCATGGCTATCCTCGATTCCACCCGCGTCTATCGTCTCGGCCGCGCCGTCGCACTCGATGTCGCGGTGATGGAATTCGTCGAGGCAGCGAAACTTCGCGGCGAAGGCAAGCTCTGGATCATCTTCCGCGAGATCCTGCCGAACACGCTGTCGCCGCTGCTTGCCGAATTCGGGCTGCGTTTCGCCTTCTCGATCCTGTTCCTCTCGACACTTTCCTTCCTCGGCCTCGGCATTCAACCGCCCGCGGCCGATTGGGGCGGCATGGTCAAGGACAACAAGGACGGCATCATCTTCGGCATCTCCGCAGCGCTGGTGCCGGGCACGGCGATCGCCGTGCTTGCCGTCTGTGTCAACCTCGTCGTCGACTGGCTCTTAAAACGCACATCCAGCCTCAAGGGAGGGCGCGGCGATGCCTGAGCTTCTTTCCGTTCACAATCTGAAGATCGAAGCCACCAGCTATCCGCCGGGCGAACCGCCCAGGCGGGTGACGATCGTCGATGGGGTTTCCTTCGACCTGCAGAAGGGCAAGGTTCTCGGCCTTATCGGGGAATCGGGCGCCGGCAAGTCGACGATCGGCCTTTCCGCACTCGCCTATGGCCGGGGTGGAGCCGAAATCACCGGCGGCGAGGTGCTGCTCGACGGTGCCAACATCCTGGCGCTCAGCAAGAACGGCATCCGTCAAATTCGCGGCGCGCGGGTCTGCTACGTCGCGCAGTCGGCTGCCGCTGCTTTCAATCCTGCGCATCGGCTCGGCGATCAGGTGGTCGAAGCTTCGATCAAACATGGATTGATGAGTAAGGACGAGGCGCGCAAGCGCGCGCTTTATCTGTTCGGCGTTCTCGGCCTGCCCAATCCCGAAAGCTTCGGCGAGCGCTTTCCCCACCAGGTCTCGGGCGGCCAGCTGCAGCGCGCCATGACGGCGATGGCGCTCTGCTCCAACCCCGAACTGATCGTCTTCGACGAACCGACCACGGCACTTGACGTCACCACCCAGATCGACGTCTTGGCAGCGATCAAGCACGCCATCGAGGAGACCCATACCGCGGCTCTCTACATCACCCACGACCTTGCGGTCGTCGCCCAGATCTCCGACGACATCATGGTGCTGCGCCATGGTCGGACGGTGGAATATGGCAGCGTCCGGCAGATCATCGAAGAGCCACGGGAGGATTATACCCGCGCCCTCGTCAATGTACGGCAGAGCTTGCGACAGGAAGCAACCGACCAGTCCGACACTTTATTGAAAGTCGAAAACGTCAGTGCGGAATATTCCAATGGCTTCAAGGTCCTGAACGATGTCAGCCTCCATCTACCGAAGGGACAGACACTAGCGATCGTCGGTGAATCGGGCTCGGGAAAATCGACGCTCGCCCGCGTCATCACCGGGCTCTTGGCGCCCAGCGCCGGGACGATCTCCTTTGCCGGCAAGCCGTTGACCGCCGAGGTCAGGCATCGTTCGCGCGACGATCTGCGCCGTATCCAGCTCATCTATCAGATGGCCGACACGGCGATGAACCCGCGCCAGACCGTGCGCGACGTCATCGGTCGACCGCTGACCTTCTACTACGGCCTCAGGGGAGCTGCGAAGACGGGCCGCGTGAAGGAACTGCTCGACCAGATCGAGATGGGCAACGGCTTCCTGAACCGCTACCCGGCAGAGCTCTCGGGCGGCCAGAAGCAGCGCGTCGCCATCGCCCGCGCGCTTGCGGCCAAGCCGGAACTCATCCTGTGCGACGAGCCGACCTCGGCCCTTGATCCACTGGTTGCAGAAGGCATCCTCAAACTATTGATGCGGCTGCAGGAAGAGGAAAAGCTCTCCTACATCTTCATCACACACGACATCGCCATCGTGCGCGCTATTGCCGATAGCGTCGCAGTCATGCATCGCGGCAGGCTCGTTCGCTTCGGACCGAAATCGAAGGCGCTCTCGCCGCCCTTCGACGACTACACCGACCTGCTCCTGAAATCCGTCCCGGAAATGGAGATCGGCTGGCTGGAAAAAGTGTTGACCACCCGCCGGATGGAGAGTGCCGGAAACTGAACCGTCACGGCCGCCAGTCGCGTTCGGCCGCCTGAAAGATTGCTTCCAAGGAGAACCATGAGCCAACGCTCCTTCACGACGATCGAAAACCAGTGGATCACGCTCAGTGACGGGACGCGCCTTGCCGCACGCATCTGGATGCCCGACGGTGCGGACGCCGATCCGGTGCCGGCCGTCTTCGAATTCCTGCCCTATCGCAAGCGCGATGGAACGAGCCTGCGTGATGAGTCGACCTATCCGGTCTTTGCCGCCGCCGGCATTGCCGGTGTGCGTGTCGACATCCGCGGCTCGGGCGAATCCGAAGGCGTGATCGATGGCGAATATACCGAGCTTGAGCTTGCCAATGCCTGCGAACTGATCGCCTGGATCGCTGCCCAGCCCTGGTCGAATGGCTCGGTCGGCATGATGGGCATTTCCTGGGGCGGGTTCAACAGCCTGCAGGTCGCAGCCCTTCGCCCCCCGGCATTGAAGGCCGTCATCTCGATCGCCTCGACCGTCGACCGCTATAATGACGACATCCATTACAAGAACGGCTGTCACCTTTCCGCACAGCTCTCCTGGGCGGCGACCATGCTCGGCTACCAGTCCCGCCCGCCCGATCCTGCCATCGTCGGTGATCGCTGGAAGGACATGTGGCTGGGGCGGCTGGAAAACGAGCCCTTTTTTATGGAGGAGTGGCTTAGCCACCAGCGACGCGACGCGTTCTGGAAACACGGTTCGATCTGTGAGGATTTCTCAGGCGTGGAGATCCCGGCGCTGGTGATTGCCGGCTGGGCCGACGGCTATCGCAATACGCCGCTGAAGGCGATCGCGGGGCTTGGGGAGGGAGCCAAGGCGCTGATTGGTCCCTGGGTTCACAAATATCCGCATTTCGCCTTTCCAAAGCCGCGCGCCGATTTCCATGGCGAAGCGATCGCCTGGTGGAACCGCTGGCTGCGCGGCGAAGAAAACGGTGCGGAAAATACGCCGCAGCTTCGCGCCTACATCCTCGATGCCGTGCGCCCTGCCCCACGCCGCGATGCCGATCCCGGTTTCTGGGTCGCCATGGACGCATGGCGCGCACCGGCAATGCAATTCTTCCACGTCGGTTCGTCGGGCCGGATCGAGGAAGGTAAGGCCGAGCCGCAGGCATTGGCGCACGAGGTCTATCTGCGCTCGCCGCTCGATACAGGAACAGCATCGGGGGAATATTTCACGCTGAAACCGGATGCCGAAATGGCCATCGACCAGCGCGGGGACGATGCCGGCTCGCTCACATTCGAGACCGCGCCACTTGCCGAAGATCACGACTATCTCGGCCAGCCTGTTGTTACCCTGGCGCTTCGCTGTGAGGAGAGGACCGCAAATCTCTGCGTGCGGCTCGTCGACGTGCATGAGGACGGTACTGCGACACGCGTTTCCTTCGGCGTTCTCAATCTTGCTCATCGTGATAGCAATGCCGAGCCCAAACCCGTGAAGAGCGGAGAGCGGACGTCGGTGCGCCTGCTGCTCGATGCCTGCGGCTACCGCTTTCGCGCCGGCCATCGCATTCGCCTTTCGCTTTCGACGGCCTACTGGCCGATGATCCTGCCGCCGCCGACTGATCCCGGCCTTGTCATCGATACGGCCTCAATCGAACTTGCCCTGCCGATACTTACCGATCATCGCCTCATCGCCGTGAAGGAACCGGACAATCCCGATCCACTGCCGAAATATATCGAGCATGCGCCGGCGGAGACCAAAAGACAGGTCATCAGGGAGCTTTCCGCCAATCGAACAGAATACCGCATTCACGAAGATACCGGCCTTTTCGAGCATCCCGACACCGGGCTCAGCACGCGCCAGGTGCGGGATGAGACATGGTCGATTTCGCCGGATGACCCGCTCTCGATGACGGGGCAATCTACCTGGACCTGCGACATGCAGCGTCCCGGCTGGTCCGTGACGACGGTTGCGACCGCATCGATCGGTTGCACGGCAACGCACTGGATCATCGCCGCCACGGTCATCGCCCATGAAGGCGGAATAAAAATCTTTGAGAAGGATTTTGGCGAGACGGCAATCGCTCGCGATCTGATGTAACCGTCAGCGCGATGCGAAGAGCCGTGCCGCCTCGCATACCGCCTTGAAGCCGGCCCGGGCACCCTCGCTCATATGGCGGGCACGTAGCCACGCATGCACCATCTGCGGTTCCTCGCGGAACCAGACTTCCACGCCGGCCTCCGCAAGCCGGGCAGCGTAGGTGCGCCCGTCGTCTCGCAAGGGATCGAACCGCGCGACCGTGATGAAGGCGGGTGCAAGCCCCTCGACCGAACCCGCATGAAGCGGCGCGGCCACAGGGTGGCGCGACGGAGCCTGCAGGACGTCGCGATAATAGGCGACATCAGCCGTGGTCAGGCCAGGTGCATTTGCCATTTCCACATAGGAACCCTTCTGCAGGTCGCCACCCAACGCCGGATAGACGAGAACCTGACCGGCAACACCGGGTAGCGCCTCCTCCAGCGCCCTGATCGCAAGCCCGGCCGCCAGATTGGCGCCGGCGCTATCGCCGATGATGACGACCTTGCTGCCAACGGACGACAGCAGGTGTTTCAAGATGAGGAAACAATCCTCGCTCTGCGCCGGCCAGCGGTACTCAGGTGCCAGCCGGTAATCGACGGAAACAAGTTCAGCGCCGGCAAAATCGGCGATTTCAGCACAGATCGAGTGATGGCTTTCGAGCGAGCCGACAACGAAGCCGCCGCCGTGAAGATAAAGGAGAACAGTTGATGTCGTGATTGTCCGCGGCCGATACCGGCGGATCGGTATACGCAGCACCATGCCATCGGCATAGACCAGCCCCTGCGGCAGAAGGTGGTCAAACCGCGCGCAGAGTGCATCATACCATTGCCGTTGCTGCTGGATTGATGCTTCGACCGCGTCCGGTGGATAAAAGCCTTCGCAAATCTCCAGAAATTCCAGAATGCCCTCTTCGGTGGGCATCGGTCGGGCGATCGACATGAAGATCCTTCCGCGTGCTCGCAAGATGCTGTCGAGGCGATGGCCAGCCAGCCAATACCGCATCATGCACGCACTCCGCCGCGACGCCTGTCTTGCCGCGACCCTTGGTGTCGCCGGCAAGTCTGTCGCTGGAAAACAGGCCCCGCGCTTGTCCGGAACAACCGATGTCGGCGAGGCGATAGTGCGCAGTCACGCAGTCGGCTATCGTTAATGTGTCAATTGCGACCCACGCCGCCAAGAGGATCACTCATGCGACGACCAGCGCCGCTTCTGAAGAGGATAATGGATCCGATCGGCACTCGCCCCGCCGACAAGACGGTTCCGTCAGGCGTTCGCCAACTGGTGGTGGACACATCCGTAAGCCCTTCCGCCTAATAGCCATCGAACACGAACAGCAGCGACATATCATGGCCCGTCCCAATATTCTCATCATCATGGTCGACCAACTGAACGGCACGCTGTTTCCGGACGGGCCGGCCGACTTCCTGCATGCGCCGCATCTCAAGGCACTCGCGGCACGTTCGATCCGCTTTGCCAATAGCTACACGGCAAGCCCCCTGTGTGCTCCGGCGCGCGCCTCCTTCATGTCGGGCCAGCTGCCGAGCCGGACGCGCGTCTACGACAACGCGGCCGAATTTGCCTCGGATATTCCGACCTATGCGCATCATCTCAGGTCCGCCGGCTATCACACCAGCCTGTCGGGCAAGATGCATTTCGTCGGCCCTGACCAGCTGCACGGCTTCGAGGAGCGCCTGACGACCGATATCTACCCGGCCGATTTCGGCTGGACGCCCGATTACCGCAAGCCTGGAGAGCGGATTGACTGGTGGTATCACAATCTCGGCTCGGTCACCGGCGCGGGGGTCGCCGAGATCACCAATCAGCTCGAATATGACGACGAGGTCGCCTACAATGCCACCCGCAAGCTCTACGACCTGTCACGCCGGCAGGACGAGCGTCCCTGGTGCCTGACCGTCAGTTTCACCCATCCTCACGATCCCTATGTCGCCAGGCGCAAATTCTGGGATCTCTACGAGGACTGCCCGGCCCTTGACCCGACTGTTCCGGCACCGCCTTTCGACGAGATGGATCCGCATTCGCAGCGTCTGCTCGAAGCCTGCGACTATACGGCCTTCGATATTACCGCCGAGCAGATCCGTCGGGCCAGGCGCGGCTATTTCGCCAACATCTCCTATATCGACGAGAAAGTCGGGGAAATCCTCGAGGTGCTGGAGCGGGGGCGGATGCGCGACAATACCGTCATCCTGTTCGTCTCGGACCATGGGGACATGCTCGGCGAGCGCGGCCTATGGTTCAAGATGTGCTTCTTCGACGGGTCTGCGCGCGTGCCGCTGATGATATCGGCACCCGAGTGGAAACCCGCCTTGATCGATCAGCCGGTCTCCACTCTTGACGTCACACCGACGCTCGCATGCCTTGCCGGCCTGGATATTTCGGCGATTGCCAAATGGACGGACGGCGAAGATTTGTCACAGCTGTTGAATGGCGCGAAAGCCCGCGGTCCGGTTTTGATGGAATATGCCGCAGAAGGATCGATCGCACCGCTGGTGGGCATTCGCGCCGGGCGCTTCAAACTGACGGTTTGCGAGAAGGACCCACACCTGCTGTTCGACCTTCAGGCCGATCCCTATGAGCTTGTCAATCTGGCCGCAGATCCGGCCTATGCGAACACATTGGACACGCTTCTCGATCAGGCGAAGTTACGTTGGGACCTTGCAGCTTTCGATGAAGCGGTTCGAGAAAGTCAGGCTCGGCGCTGGGTCGTCTATCCCGCCTTGCGCGAGGGAGCCTACTATCCCTGGGATTATCAACCCCTGCAGAAAGCAGCCGAGCGATATATGCGCAATCATATGGATCTGAACGTGCTGGAGGAAAACCAGCGGTTTCCTCGGGGCGAATGACGCTCAGGCACACCATTGGGCGCCACGTCCGCCGGCCCGACCACCCGCACTTTCTTGATACATCCGCTTGCGGGCTGATCCGCACCTTCCTCAAGCGCGCAACCATCTCCGCTACAGGCCATCTATCAATGCGGCGTTTGTCGCCATCAATCCCGATCCAAAGCCTTGCTCAAACCTCGGCTTCCAGGATTTCGATCGTCGACAGCAGCAGCATGCGCGCGCCCGAGACAACATGATGCGGCGCCGCATATTCGGCTTCATTGTGGCTGAGGCCATCGCGACAAGGCACGAAGATCATTGCCGCGGGCGCGACCCGGTTGACGAACAGCGCATCGTGGAAGGCACCTGACAACATTCTCCTGGTTGCCAGTCCGCCTTTCACCGCGGCCCTGTCCAATGCATCCAGCACCTTTTGAGGAAAGTTGGCCGGCGGCATATTGAAGGTCTGCCTGAGCGCAACCTGGCAACGTTCTGCTTGGGCTCGTTCACCAAAGACTTGCTCGATGGTCGCACTCAGCCGCTCCATCTCTGATGGATCCGGGTGACGGATGTCGATGGTGCATCGCGCCGTCTGCGGGATGGCGTTGATGGCACCGGGTTCTACGGCGATACGTCCGACGGTAAATCGGGCACGATCGTCCTGAGGCATGATACTGGCGTAGAGTCCGTCGAGGGCCGCGATCATCGCGCGAAGCGGATCTCGTCGATAGTTGAGTGCGGTGGTCCCAGCATGGGCGGTCTGGCCCGAGACTGTCACTTCCAGCCACCGCGTCCCCTGAATGCCGGTGACGATACCGATAGGGATATCCTCTTTCTCCAGAGAAGGTCCCTGCTCTATATGCACTTCGAGATACGCGTAAGCAGGAAAGCCGAGAGCGCGCATCGCGGCCTGCGGAAGACTGGCAACGGTTGCTCTCAGCTCGTCGTCAAACCATACGCCATCGGTTGCGATGAGGTCGGACCACGCAAGCGGAATTTCGCCTGCGGAGAAGGCTGACGACCCCATGCAGCCGGGTGCGAAGCGGCATCCCTCCTCGTTGGTCCAGGCAACCACCTCGATCGGCCTTCCGGTTTCAACGCCCGCATCCTCAAGACTTTCCAGGACCTCGAAGGCCGACAGCGTTCCGAGCGCACCATCAAAGCGGCCTCCAGACGGCTGGCTATCGAGGTGGCTGCCGATCAGGAGCGGCGTCGCCGCCTCGTCCCTGCCCGGGCGGCGGATGAAGAGATTGGCGGCGGGATCCTGGAACACGCCGAAACCGCGCGCCTCTGCTAACTCTGCCAGCAGCAGCCGGGCCTTTCGATCCAGCTCCGTCAAAGCCTGGCGATTGACGCCGCCGCCCGCGGTCGCGCCGATCTCGGCAAACCGATCCAGGCGTTCCTGCAGACGTGCTTCATTGATAACGGGATTGCCAGTCATTGCGCGGGCTCTCAGGAATAGGCTGCTTCGTGGAAGTCGATCTCAAGGCGTTGGGCCCGGCCGAAAATGGCGCTCAATCGCTTGCGTTCGGCAAGATCCATCGTCTCGCCAGCCTCGTCCAGCACCGCCTTCAGCCAGCGCGCCTGCGCTTCGAATTCCGGTTCGGCATGAAGCCTGACCCATTCCTTGAGAAGTGGATCGCTGATGGCCGCTCTGTCGGCCTCGGTCGACCAGGTCCAGTACATCCATTCGGCGGCAAACATGGCGGCGATCGTATCGAGGAAACCGCCGTCACGGGCAATCGCCAGCATTCCCTCTCGGAACGCAGCGACATCGGCTCGGCCGGTGTCATAGCTGGCGGGGTCGATGGCGCGAGCTGCGAAGGTCTTCTCGAAATAGGCAATCTGCTGGTTTGCCAGCGCGTCCAGCACACCGATCAGCCAGCGCTTCTCCTCGATGGTGCCGGCCTTTGCAGTGGCATAGGAGAAGATCGCAATCGCCGTATCGACGAAGGCACCCTCGAAGACGAGATATCGTTCGAAGGCCTCATTCGGGAGACGGTCAGCCTTGATGTCTTCGACAAAGCGGTGGCGGACCATGGCTTCAAAGACGTCGCGGTTCTCGTCGAGCATCTGTTCGGAGAGAGATACCATGATCGTCACAACTCCAGACCGGGTTTTGCGGCTTCGACGAAGGCTGCGACACGGGCCGGCTCCACAGGGTTCCACCAGACGCCACCCTCCTTCAGCGAAGAAGCGACGATGACGCCGTTGGTGCGCTTGAGGATCTCGACGATATTATCCTTGGTCACGCCCGAGCCGACGAGCAATGGAAGATGGGTTGCAGCACCGATTTCCTCGATCTCCTCCATCGTTGCACTGTTGCCCGTTCGCTGGCCGGTAGCGATCACCACATCCGCATCGAAGAAG
This sequence comes from Rhizobium sp. KNZ14-9A, assembly GCF_056755015.1. Classification (NCBI taxonomy): domain Bacteria; kingdom Pseudomonadati; phylum Pseudomonadota; class Alphaproteobacteria; order Hyphomicrobiales; family Rhizobiaceae; genus Rhizobium; species Rhizobium sp. KNZ14-9A. The sequence continues at coordinate 329,613 of NZ_JBPGXB010000004.1, read as the reverse complement.
GCCAAATCGCGAGTCAGTTCATCGATCGTCCGATCGGCGGTGATGGCGTGTGCCCCATGCTTGACGTGGCTGTCGGCAAACACCTTGATATGTTCGGCACGCAGCAGCGAGCGATAGCGCATGGCCTCGGCAGCGCGGCCCTCCATGAAGCCCTCATTGGCGACGTAGGCGTTCGCCCACTGGTTGACGCGGATGAAGCGTGCGCCACCGGCGGCCGCGATCGCGAAAGCGGGGATCGGCGCATTGGCAAGCACATTGATGCCGAGTGGCACGCCGACAGCACGAGAGATGCGGTCGGTTACGACAGACATGAAGGCTGCGGTTTCGTGGCCGATATCCTCCGGCTTGGAAAAGGGGATGTCGCCGTGATTTTCGACGATCAATCCATGAATACCGCCTTTGACAAGCGCCTCGGCATCGCGCATGCAGGTGTCGTAGATGGAATCCATTGCCGCGTTGCGGTAGCGTGGAGCACCCGGGAAAGGCGGGCAATGGATCATGCCGATCAGCGCCTTGTCAGTGCCGAATATTTCCCGTATGGCGCTTGTGGCCTTATCCGATATCTGCTGCATTTTTCTTTCCCTTCTGAAAGCCCGCCATGCGTGCCTATGTCATCGGTAACGTCGCCATCGACGAAACCATTTCTGTAATGTCCATGCCCGAAGCGGGTGCCTCGATCCTCGGTCGGGAGGAAACCCGCGACCTCGGCGGCAAGGGCGCCAATCAGGCCGTCGTAATGGGCCGCACCGGCCTTCCCACGACGCTGGTCACAGCCGTCGGCGAGGATTTTCGCGCCCAGACGATCCGCGACCAGCTTGCTGGTGAAGCGCTGGACGCCCGATTGTTGGGCAGCCCTCACCGCTCCAGCGATTTCTCCATCATCTTCACGACGCCTGATGGCGAAAACGCCATCGTCACGACGACGGACTCGGCCGAGGCACTGACCCTGTCCGAGGCGCTTGCCCCGCTCGGCGATGCGGTCGGCGGCGACCTCGTCGTGCTGCAGGGCAACCTCAGCGAAAACGTGACCCGCGGCATCCTTGCCGAAGCCAGACGCCGCGGCCTGACGACCGCCTTCAACCCATCGCCGCTCAGGCCCTATTTCGCCGAGCTCTGGCCGTTCATCGACATCGCCTTTCTCAACAGGGGCGAGGCCGAAAGCCTGACCGGATCATCCGGCGAGGCCGCGATCCACCGCCTCGCCGAAGCCGGGGTGGCGCAGACCGTGCTCACCCTCGGCGGCAGCGGGGCGATCCTTGCCAGCGGCAATCAGGTGCTGGCAACCGTTCCTGCCCGTGTCACAGAGGTCGTCGATACGACCGGTGCCGGCGACACATTCATGGCCGTCGCCCTCGCCTCTGCCGCGCTCAGATCGACCACGCTCGACGCCAAAGCCATTCATCATGCGACTGCGGCGGCGGCCATTACCGTCAGCCGCCGCGGGACGCGTTCGGCCTTCCCGACCAAGGCGGAACTCGCCGGCATCCTCGCCGGCGAATGACGCCTACTTCGCCTCTGTCAGCCAGCCGAGGATATTCTTCCAGAGACGCCCGTAGCCTTCCCACTCGCAGAAGGCAGGCGAAAGCCAGTGCGGCCCAATATCCGAAGTCCAGGCGGCGGTTCTGCCTTTGCCGAAGCGGCCTGTGACCAGCAATGGATGGCCACCTTGCTCTTCCGGCAGGCGAGCGATGACTTCGACATCGTCGCGCTCGCGCACTTCTACCTCGTTGACGCCCAGAAGCAGAGGCCATTCATCCGACAGGCCGGCAACCGTGGCGTGATCGGACTTGACGAGGACCGGCGTCGTTCCCTCCGGAATTTCCACTCGGTCGTCATAGGGCAGACACGTGACCGGCAGGACATCCTCAACCGGCGTGCGGCGCCAGCGCGCCTTGCCGTCAATGCCCTGAAACGAGAAATAGCCGCCGACCATCAGCAGACCGCCGCCCTTTTCAACCCAAGCTTTGAGCAGCTTCAATCGGTTCGGAACCGTCTTCGAATGCAGCCAGACCGCCGGGGGAAGCAACAGGGAATTAGCGCCTATATCGGAAAGAATGATCGCATCGAAGGCGTCGAGCCCCGCCATATCGAAGGGGAATTTTTCGACCGCTTCATGGGCCGGCATGTAGGTCAGCTCGAATGCGCTGCCCTTGAGTGCCGCAACGAGCGGCTCGGCGCCGAGATGAAACGTGACGCTTCCGAACTGGTCGAAACCCTTGTAGTGCGTGGCGGAACTGACCCAGCTTTCGCCGACGAGAAGAACCTTCTTTGTCATGATGTTTCCATTTCTTTTATGTCACGGTCAGGCGCTGGCCTGAAAGACGGATTTCGGATTGGCGCGCATGAAGATATCGAGCGTCGCGTCATCGAGACCGTGACGCTTCAGGCGCGGCAGGAAGTGGCGCAGGATATAAGCATAGCCGTTGCCTCCGTAATGCTTGAGCATCATCTTCAAGAAGACGTCGTGGGAGAGCAGGAGGCGATCGGTATGCCCCATCTCGACGAGCTTGACGAGCGCGCGAGCCGCCTCCTCGTCGCTCGGGCATTGCACCTGCTGATCGGCGTAGAAGAAATCCATGCCGATCATGTCATATTCGAGAAACGCGCCGCGGGCGGCAAGCTCAGACTGATAGGTGAGATCGTCATGTGACGGGTTCATGTGGCAGAGCACGGTATGCCTGAGATCGCCGCCTTCGGAGGCGACGATATCGAGAACCTTGTGGCCCAGGCGGTACCAGCCGGGGAGATGGACCATCAAAGGCAGACCGGTGCGCACCTGCGCCTGGGCAGCACCGCGCAGGGACTTTTCCTCCTCGGCGGTGAAATCGGAGGACACGCCGATCTCGCCGATCAGGCCGATCTTCACGTCGGTACCATCCGCGCCGACGGTGGCTTCGGAGACGATCTCGTCGGCGATCCGGGAAGCAGACATGCCGGCGACCTTGGCCGGATGCGAGGAACCAAGATAGAACCCGGCACCCATGACGATGTTCAGTCCCGTCGCCCTGGAAATCCGCAGCAAGGCGAGAGGATCCCGGCCGATGCCCTGGCACGTTGGCTCGACGACCGTTCGACCGCCGAGGCCGGCGAAGTCCTGGAGTTCCGTCACGGCAAGCTGCTCATCGTCGAGGGTGATGTTGTGCTTGTTGACGAAAGGGTCCTGCCTGAGTTCGCCGAGGATCTCCATGCAGACGAAACCTTCGGCAAGATATTGCCGCTCGGAGGTCTTCGGTGCATGCCACCAGCAGCGGCAATCGTTGAGAATATGCTCGTGCATCAGCGTGACGCCGATCTCTGACGCCGGAACCGGCCCCGAGACCGTCATCACATTCCCGGATCGCACATGACCCGGCGAAAGCTCGTCCGTTGCCATCAGCTTTTCCTCCTGCCCGCCAGGCGGAAGTTTGCGGTGAAGATGCGGGTGTTCAGCCAGATGGCAACCAGAATGATGGCGCCGGTAACGATCTGGGTGAAGAAGGGCGAGATATGCATCAGGATCAGGCCGTTGCCGATGACGGCGATGGTCATCGTACCGAGCACCGTGCCGATCATCGTGCCGCGCCCGCCCATCAGGGAAGTGCCGCCGAGCACGACCGCGGCGATGACCTGCAGTTCGAAGCCGACAGCGGCATTCGACGAGCCAGAGCCGAGACGGGCCGCGATCAAAAGACCGGCGAGCGCCGAGGCAACGCCCGATACGAGGTAAACCGAGGCGACGATCCATTTGGCCGGCATGCCGACGCGACGCGCCGCCTCCATGTTGGATCCCACCGCGATAATCTGCCGTCCATATTTGGTGACCGCCATGATGACGTAGCCGACGATTGCGACCAGGATCGCAATCAGTGCCGGAACGGGAAAGCCCGCCAGCTCGCCGCGCCCCAGGTAGAAGAAGCCGGGCTCGTTATTGATCGGAATGGAATAGCCCTGCGTCAGGTAGAGGGCCACGCCACGCAGGATGGAAAGCCCGGCAAGGGTGACGATGAAGGCTGGAATGTTCTGGTAGGCGATGAACCAGCCCTGCAGCAGACCAACGATGCCGCCGAAGGCGAGCATGCCGATCGAGACGATCGGCCAGGGTATGCCTGTCGCAAGAGTAATGGCAGCGACGGCGTTGATCAGGGCCAGCATCGAACCGACGGACAGATCGATCCCGCCGGTCACGATGACGAGGGTCATTGCGATGGCGACGACGAGGATGGGCGCCGCCTGGCGCACTATGTTCAGGATGTTGCCCGTCGTCATGAAGGTGGTGGTCGTCAGTGAAAAGAAGACGAGGCATGCCAGAAAGAAGAAGGCGATCGACAGGACCTGGGCATTCTCCCCCAGAAAATCCGCCATCGGTGAGCCCTTGGCGCGTTCGGTGTAGACGGTCAATGTCTTTCTCCCCCGACGATGAGCTTGACGAGATCCTCGAGATTGGTCTTGCCGATATCCCGCTCGGCAACCTTGGTGCCTTCGTACATGACGGCAATCCTGTCGCAGACACGGAACAGATCCTGCAGACGATGGGTAATGAGGACGACGGAAACACCCTTCGCCTTGACCCGATTGATCAGCGAGAGCACGGCTTCGACTTCGGCAACAGCAAGGGCCGATGTCGGTTCATCCATGATCAGAACCTTGGGCTGGAAGGAAGCGGCACGGGCGATTGCGATCGCCTGGCGCTGACCGCCAGACAGCTTCTCGACCTTGGCGGAGAGACGCGGAATGCGGATTTCCAGCGCATCCAGCATCTTGCGCGCCTCGCTCATCATCTTCTGACGATCGAGGAACGGACCTCTGGTGAGTTCGCGCCCAAGAAACAGATTGCCGACGACATCGATATGGTCGCAGAGACTCAAATCCTGGAAGACCATTTCGATATGGCGGCCGCGGGCGTCCGCAGGTCCGGAGAGATGGACCTCCTCACCGTTCAGCGAAATCGTCCCCTCATCCGGCAGATAGGTTCCGGAGATGATTTTGGTAAGTGTTGACTTACCGGCCGCATTGTCGCCGACAAGCCCGAGGCACTCGCCGGGAAAGAGGTCGAGATCGACGCCACGCAGCGCCTGATGCGAGCCGAAAGTCTTGCGGATCCCGCGCAGTGAAACAGCAGGTGTCCGGACGGACGAGCCGGAGGAATGCGGGGAGGCTTGCGCCTCCCCGGCCCCGGCATAAACAGGCCGGTTGTCCGTCATCATTTGAAGACGGCCCGGTACGGCTCGACATTTTCCTTCGTCACGATCGTGATCGGAACGGAGATGCTCTTTTCAACGCTCTGACCTGCGGTCAGCTTGGCAAGAGCCTCGACCGCGGCTTTGCCTTCGCCGGCAGGATCCTGCTGGACGACGGCAACCACGTAGCCGTCGTCGAGACCCGAAATCGCCTGCGCGGTCAGATCCCATCCAAAGACCTTGATGCTGTCCTGCTTGCCCTGGCTCTGGACAGCGGCGATCGCGCCGAGGAGAGCCGGTTCACCGGTTGCATAGATCGCCGTCATGTCGGGATTGCCAGTAATCAGGTTTTCGGCAGCGGCAAGTGCATTGTCCTGGATATTCTGGCCGTCGACGACGCCAGCCGTCTCGATGCCGTCGCTCTTGACAGCGTCCTCAAAGCCCTTCTGGCGAACGTTCTGAATATAGGAGTTCAGGGCGCCGACCACGCCGAACTTGGCTTTGCCACCCATGTTCTTCTTCACGTAGTCGAGGAAATAGGCGCCCATGTCGGCGCCGGCCTTGCCGTTGTCGACGCCGATCTGCGACTTCTGCGGACCATCCGGCAGGATCGCGTCAATGGCGACAACCGGAATGCCGGCATCCGAAGCCTGCTTGACGGCAGGCATGATGCCGTTGACGTCGATTGCGACGACGATCAGGCCATCGACCTTCTGCTGGATGTAGTTTTCGATGGCGCTGTTCTGTGCGGCCGCTTCATTGTTGGCGTTGAAGATGACGAGCTTGTCGCCGGCAGCATCCGCCGCCTTCTGTGCACCTTCATTGATCTGATTGAAGAAAAGGGCCTGCTGGTTGATCTGCACCAGCGCATAGGTCTTGCCTGCAGCCTGAGCAAGTGAGGCTCCGAGCGTTGCACCGGCAAGCGCGGTAAAGGCAAGAGCGGCGGTAAACGCCCGACGTCTGATCTGTTTCATGTTCTCATCCTCTGGTTTTGTTCTCGTTGCTTATTATAGGTCGACGGCGGCGCAACGGAGTTCCGCACGACGATTTCGACTGGCACGAGTTCCTCGGTGGCGAGCGATTTGCTCTCCTGCCAGTTTGTTTCGAGAAGAAGGGATAGGGCACGCCTGCCAATGGCGCGCACCGGCTGTCGGATCGCGGTCACCGGCGGCGCAAAGAGGTGCAGCGGACTGACATCGTCGAAGCCGATGATCGACAAGTCCTCGGGGATCGATATTCCTTTCTCCCTCAGGACTTCGATCATGCCGATGGCGATTTCGTCGGAGCTCGCGAAGATTGCGGTCGCCGGCATGCCTTCTTCCAGGAAGCGGCGCGCCATGTCCCGCCCGCAGGCGATCGTATATTCGCCGCTGTAGCGCCTGATCGAGGTATCGTCGCCGAAACGTTCCTGCAGGCCCTTGCGCAATCCGTTGAAGCGCCGTTGCGTGCTGATCATCGCATCAGGGCCGCCGACATAGAGCACATCGCGATGAGCGAACTCCGCCAGATGGCGTCCCGCGAGATGGCCGCCCTGAAAGTTGTCACAGAAGAGCTTCGGGACACTGGCAAGCGGAACGTCTTCGTCGACGACGATGACCTTGCCTGTTCGATTGATGAGAGCTGCGAGGTCTCCGTTGTCGGGATGGTTGGTGACGAAAACCAGGCCGTCGACGTGATTGTGCTCGAGCAGCCGGAGATAGGCGACTTCACGGCCGGTCCGGTTGAGAGTGGCATAGAGCGAAACGGCAAGCCCCCGGTCGTTCGCCTCCTCTTCGACCGCCGCCACCATGGTGGCGAAGAATGGGTTGGCGATATCGGGCACGACCAGTCCGATCGTGTCGGAACGACCGCGGCTCAGCCGCCGCGCGTGAGGGTTCGGCTGGTACTTGAGGGAAGTGATAGCATTTTCGATACGCTGCTTGGTGAGGGCGGGCAGATCCAGCGAACCGTTCAGCATGCGTGAGACTGTCGTTACCGACACGCCCGCCGCTTTCGCGACATCCTTTAACCCCGGGGTTCGTCCTTGCGCCATTAGCTTTGTAAACCGCTTTAGTAAAACGCTTTACTTACCCTCCATCACAAGGGATTGCCTGTCAAGAGCCGTTGTCAGCTGCCGACAATTCGTTTTGAAAGGATGGTTACGCTGCCCCGTGGAATGCGCGCTTCGGTTTCGACTGCGCGCTGCGTCAGGCACGCGTTCGATCTGGGTCATCCCTGCGAACTGACAGGGAACTGCCGGCCGACCGACGAGTTGTTGTTCCGGAACGTTCGCCCCGCTTCTGCCGCGAGCGAAGACCGAAAGTTCATTTGGCCGACGTCATCTGGCGCCGGTCGGCGGTCTCAAACCTGGAGGAACAGACAATGGCCAATTACCCGACCCCACCCTTCGATACGCCGCGCCAGCCCATGCCGGGCACGACCGAGGCGATGTCGCCGGTACCCGACCACGGCGAGCAGACCTATCGCGGGTCTGGCCGACTAACCGGCAGGAAGGCCGTCATTACCGGCGGCGACAGCGGCATCGGACGGGCCGTTGCGATCGACTATGCCCGCGAGGGTGCGGATGTTCTCATCGCCTATCCTCGTCAACAACGCGGCGCATCAGGCAAGCTTCAAGGATATAAGCGAGATCAGCGATGACGAGTGGGAGCTGACCTTCAAGGTCAATATCCATGCGATGTTCTACCTGACCAAGGCGGCAGTCCCGCATATGAAAGCGGGCAGCGCTATCATCAATACCGCCTCGATCAATGCCGATAGCCCGAGCCCGCACCTGCTCGCCTATGCGACGACCAAGGGCGCCATCCAGAACTTCACGGCCGGTCTCGCCCAAATGCTGGCGGAGAAGGGCATTCGCGCCAACGCCGTCGCGCCAGGCCCGATCTGGACCCCGCTCATTCCCTCCACGATGCCGGACGAAGCCGTAAGGAATTTCGGCAAGCAGGTCCCGATGCAACGTCCTGGCCAGCCCGCCGAGCTTGCGACCGCCTATGTGATGCTCGCCGATCCGCTGTCGAGCTATGTTTCGGGGGCAACGATTGCCGTGACGGGCGGCAAACCGATCCTGTGAGCTGGCGCGCTCTGAGGCCAGCTAGACTGTCGAGCGGCCGGCGCACAATGCCGGCCTTTGACGTTCCAGCTGGTTCGAAGGTTCACCTCAAGGAGGCGCCAGGGCGGCGAAGCAACCGCCGACCGGGTGTCTTTCGTTCCAGTACGGTCGGGGACGGGAACAATCACGCCGCGCAGACATTGGGAATGCGTTCGCACCCGGTAGACGGGAGGACGGATTAGCACCAACAGCGCTTCGCCACAGAAGGACCCCATCATGGCAGCCACCAAGACGCTCGACGACCTTTTCCTTGATACACTCAAGGACATTTACTTCGCGGAAAAACAGATCCTGAAGGCTCTGCCAAAAATGGCGCGCGCCGCCCAGTCCGAGGACGGCAAGGCCGGTTTCCTCAAGCATCGCGATGAAACTCAGGGCCAGATCGAACGCCTCGAACAGGTCTTCGGACTTTTGGACAAACCGGCCCGCGGCAAGACCTGCGAGGCCATCCAGGGCATCATTGCCGAAGGCGAAGAGATCATGGAGGAATACAAGGGCACGGTCGCCCTTGATGCCGGTCTGATCTCGGCAGCACAGGCCGTCGAGCACTATGAAATCGCACGCTACGGCACGCTGATCACCTGGGCCAAGCAGATCGGCCTCAACGACGCTGTCGCCCTTCTTCAGGCAAACCTCGCCGAGGAAGAGGCCACGGACAAGAAGCTGACCGAGCTCGCACTCGCCTCGGCCAACGCCAAGGGGAAGAAAGCCGCCTGAACCGACATAGGTCCCACGAGAAGGCCGCCCACCAGGGCGGCCTTTCTCCAATCGGCAATTCACACATATCGTAAGGGATTGAGACAATGACCAAGAAAACGTCGACGCCCGCCAGAACAAACACAGCGACGATCCACGACCAGAAACTCCATCGCGGCGAAGGTGGCGAGCTTCATCAGTTCGCCGAAGATGGGCATCCGGTTCTAACGACTGCCCAAGGCGGACCCATAGCAGACGATCAGAACAGCCTGCACGTTGGGGTTCCTGGACCTGCGCTCATCGATGACTTCCACTTCCGCGAAAAGATCTTCCATTTCGACCATGAGCGCATTCCCGAACGCGTGGTCCACGCGCGCGGCTACGGCGCACATGGTTTCTTCGAGACCTATAAGTCCCTGGCTGACTATACGCGGGCCGACGTCTTCCAGCGCCCAGGCGAAAAGACGCCCGTCTTCGTGCGCTTTTCAACGGTTGCCGGCAGCAAGGGGTCCTTCGATCTTGCCCGGGATGTTCGCGGCTTTGCCGTGAAAATGTATACCAAGGAGGGAAACTGGGACCTCGTCGGCAACAACATCCCTGTTTTCTTCATCCAAGACGCCATCAAGTTTCCCGACATCATCCATTCCGTGAAACCGGAGCCGGACCGGGCATTCCCGCAGGCGCAGTCCGCCCATGACAACTTCTGGGATTTTATCAGCCTGACGCCGGAAAGCATGCATATGATCATGTGGGTCATGTCCGACCGGGCGATCCCCCGCTCCTTCCGCTTCATGGAGGGCTTCGGCGTCCATACCTTCCGCTTCGTCAACGCCAAGGATCAGTCGACATTCGTCAAGTTCCACTGGAAACCGAAGCTCGGGCTGCAGTCCGTCGCCTGGAACGAGGCGGTCAAGATCAACGGCGCCGATCCGGACTTCCATCGCCGTGATCTCTGGCAGGCGATCCAGTCGGGCAATTTTCCGGAGTGGGAATTGTGTGTCCAGCTCTTCGATCAGGAGTTTGCCGATACATTCGATTTCGACGTGCTCGATCCGACAAAAATCATCCCGGAAGAAATCCTTCCCGTTCAACCGATCGGTCGGCTGGTGCTCGATCGCATGCCCGACAATTTCTTCGCCGAGACGGAACAGGTCGCCTTCATGACGCAGAACGTTCCACCGGGGATAGACTTCAGCGACGATCCGCTTCTGCAGGGCCGGAACTTTTCCTATCTGGACACTCAGCTCAAGCGCCTCGGCGGGCCGAACTTCACGCATCTGCCGATCAATGCGCCCAAGTGTCCCTTCCATACCTTTCAGCAGGACGGTCACATGGCGATGCGCAATCCGGTCGGCCGGGTCAACTACCAGCCGAATTCCTGGGGAGAGGGTCCACGGGAATCGCCTCAGAAAGGCTTTCGACATTTCGCGTCCGAGGAACAAGGTCCAAAGCTCAGGTTGCGCCCGGAAAGCTTCGCCGACCATTACAGCCAGGCGCGCCAGTTCTACATCAGCCAGACGCCGCCCGAGCAGCGCCACATCGCCATGGCGCTGACCTTCGAACTCAGCAAGGTCGAAAATCCTATCATCCGCGAGCGGATGGTATCCCATCTTATCAATATCGACGAAACGCTGGCGACCACCGTCGCAGAAAAACTCGGATTGCAGTCTCTGCCGAAACCAGCTGAAGCCGCCATTCCAACGCGCCAGGACCTGGAGCCCTCACCGGCGCTCAGCATTGTGAAACGCGGTCCAGGACGCTTCGAGGGGCGCAAGCTTGGCATCCTGATCACCGACGGCGTCGACGCCAAACTGCTCAAGGGCCTGACAACAGCGCTCCTCAGGCAGAAAGCCGTCTTCGAACTGATCGCTCCGAAGGTCGGTGGCGTGACCGCTTCGGACGGCACTCGGATCGAAGCGCAGCATATGATCGATGGCGCACCCTCGGTGCTTTTCGATGCGATCGCACTTTTGACCTCGCCGGCGGCCATCGAGGATCTCGTCAAGGAGGCTACGGCTCGCGACTTCGTCGCCGACGCCTTCCAGCATTGCAAGTTCATCGGCTATGATCCGTCGGCACTGCCGCTGCTTGAAAAGGCGGGAATTTCCGAAAGTATCGACGAGGGCGTGCTGAGCTTGCCCGGGGAAGATGGCATCGCCGCCTTCGTCACCGAACTCGGCAAGCTGAGGGTCTGGGGCCGGGAACCCTCCGTCAAGCTTGGCAAGGCCTCGCCGCCGATAAAATGAGGGCAAGTCGGGACGCGACGTGGCGTCCCGCAGCTTTCTGTCCGAACCTTCGTCCGCGATGCTCGGCGCCGGTAGTCTCAGCCGCCCGCACCGGGCGGTGCATCATTCTCGAAGAATTCCCGGTACTGGATCGTTTCGTCTTCAATGGTATCCAGATTGGTCACGGCCGGTTGTCTGAACCGGACACCGGGTCCGCCCGGGCTCGAATAGTTTCCGTCGAGAAACGAAACATCTGCCGAATGGACTGCGTTGACGATCGCGTCAATTGCTCGCGCCTCTGCCTCCAGCTGCCCTGGCATGGCTTCAAGCTCTTGGATCAAGGGGCAATGAAACCCGCGCGGCTTCGGCAAGGTCCTTCTGCTTCCACCGCAATAGCGCGCGAGCTGCACGCAGCTGTTCGCTCGTAATCATAACACCGCATGCTCCAACCGAATTGTCTGACGAGGCGACCTGACCGGTGACCGCCTCACTTGGCGCTTGTTCCAGCGTCGCATCTCCGCAAAGGGCAAACGGCAAAGATTGACCTGGGTTCCGTTCGAAAGGGCCGGTGATATCAGCGTGACCGCCGATGGAGAGAAGCATCGGTACCGGCGTGGGTTTGCTGCAGTCGCGCGAAAAAATGAGTCTCACACAGGTGTCGAGGCTGATCAGCCCTTTGTCGGAATTTCCAGACGTACGACGTTTGCCGATTGGACCACCGAGGTTTTCGCCTTCTCCAGGCAGGCGGCCAGATCCTCGACCTTGAAGGGTTTCGGGACGACCGGACGTCCGACTTCCGTACCGGCCTCCAGCCTGTCGCTATAGCCAGTCATCAGCACGACGGGCAGAGACGCATTTCTGCGGCGGATCTCCTCGGCAAGCTCGATGCCTGACATGCCCGGCATCATGATGTCGCTGACGATCGCCTCGATTTCAGGATGACGGTTCAGGATCTCGATCGCCTCGGGTCCACCTGCGGCGACGAAGATCGTCGGCACGATGCCGTCAAGCGCCAGTCGCACGGATTCCAACGATGCCGGTGTGTCGTCGACGATCATGATTGTACGGGGAAGGTTCGCCGAAGGAGCTGTATCCGCACGCACCGCCCGCGGCTCGTTTGATCGCGGCAGAAGCAAGGTAAAGGCGCTGCCGTGGCCGGCCAGACTTGCGACTTTGACTGCACCGCCGCTGCCGGTGGCGAAACTGTGGACCTGCGTCAGACCAAGGCCCGAGCCACCATTCTTCTTGGTAGAAAAGAACGGCTCGAACACCCGTGCGAGATTTTCCGGGGCAACACCTGTCCCGGTGTCGGAAATCGTCAGCGCGACGAACGGCCCCTCCAGCCCGGAATCCTCGGTGGCGGCGTCGAGCACATTGCGGGCGGAAATGGTGACCTTTCCGCCTGCCGTCATGGCTTCGCGCGCATTCGTCAGGATGTTGATCAGGGCAATTTCAAGCCCCGCAGGATCGACGTGAACCGGCCAGGTATCTTCCGGAACCCTGATCTCCATCAGGATCGCGTCGTTGACGGCTTGGCGCAGCAGCGGAGACAATTCGGCAAGCCTGACGTCCAGCTCGACCTGGGAGGCGCCCTGGTTTGAGCGTCTTGAAAACGACAGCAGCCTTTGCGTGATCGCCTTTCCCCGAGCGACTCCATCGCTCATATGCGCCAGAAGCTGCGTCACACGCTGTTCGTCATTTCGTCGCCTCTTGATGCCCTCCACCCCGGACTGGAAAACCATCAGGAGATTGTTGAAATCGTGGGCCGCCTGCCCCGTCAGCTTTCCAAGCGCATCCATCCGCTGCCAGTTGGCCATACTCTCCCATTCCCGATTTCTGGCGCGCACCTCCCTATAGAATAGGAATACAGCCGAGCCTGACAGCAGGAACGTGAAACAGCTCGCCGTCACGAGCAGCATGGTGGCCCTGCGCGCCAGCCGCTCGTAGTCGGAGACCGGCAGGCCAACCCTCACCCGCCAGGGCGTGTCGGCGAGCGCGACTTCGGCGACCCGAAGCTCCATCCCGTCCTTGAGCGTGGCCGCGCCGATGTCCTGGCCGGAGAAGGTTGCGAATTCGCTGGCCGGATTACCGGCAAGCGCGGGAGCGCCGGTGGATGCCACCAGACGGTCCCGTCCATCGACGATCCAGGCCGACCAGGATCCTGGAAGTCCATTGGCGTAAAGCAGTTTGGTCACGATCGTTGGACGGATCACCACCGACAGGACGGCTTTCAAACGATCGCTTCTCTGGATCGGGGCGCGCAACGCAAAGGCCGCCTGGCCTTTCGGCCCGATGGCGATATTGCCGACCAGGGCGACACCTGTGCGAACCAGGTCGTCGTGGCTTTCCATGTCCACAACGTGCGTATCAGCCGACGGATCGAGCGGCGGAAACGACAGAACCACTTCGCCCTTCTCATTCGAAATGCGGATCTGCTCCCACTCGGGCACCCGATCGCGCAGACGCCGCGCAGTCTCGGCAAAAGCCGCGCGGGGGATCGGTGGGTCGAGGCGGGGAGAGTCGGCGACGATCGAGAGCAACTGGATCTGGCTCTTGAGTTCACGTTGAAGAGTAGCGGCCAGCGTCGCTGCCCGGCCGCGAATGTCATCGTCGAGAGCGGCTTGCTGCTCCTTGATGAAGAACCTTCCCATCAGCGCCGCCAGTATGATGACCGGAATGAGCGACGCCGTAATGAGAAGGAGCGCTGGCCGGGTTTTGTTCAACGGACACTCCGGATGTGTTCTTCGAGCCCTATCAAATAATCCAGGGTAGGAAACTTGCAATGCCAAGCTGCGACGAGACTGAACTTTCCCCCTAAAGATACGCAGTGACAGCAGAGCTGGTATCATAACTCGGCTTCCGAATGGGTATGCTTCAACCCGTCAGACCGCGTCGCCAGCCGGCTGTCGATGCGAATCACGAACGTCATTTGCCTAGGTCTTCCAGATCGCCAGCGGATCACCGTAGATCTGAGGTCCATGGACGTGTGGCGGCTACCGTGCGGTAATCGACAATAGAGCGGTAAAGACGGTACCTTGCGCCCGCTCGGTACCGTAGGTCCCATCCATCTGGCCGACGAAGGATTTGATCAACCTGCTTCCCATGCCGGTTTCCGTTGCAACCGGCTCATATCCGACGCCGTCGTCCGCCACTTCAAGCAGGACCTTGCCGTCGGGACGCTGAAGCAGCCTGATGCGGATATGTCCGTCGGCCCGGCCGACAAAGGCGTATTTCATGCTGTTTGTCAGAAGTTCGTTCAACAGCAATGCAAATGGCGTGGCCTTGTCCGCATCGATCCTGATGTCGTCGATCTCGAAGGTCAGCTTGATTTCGCGATCATGCAGCCCGACCAGCGTGCGAACCAGGTTTGGGACGAACTGCCGTGCAGTGACGCTGCTGAACTGATCGAAGCCGTACATTTGTTCGTGCACCGCCGACATGGCGACGATCCGCTCGTTCACCCTCCGCACGGTTTCGGGCCGCAAGCCCTGCAGCCGGATGAGCGCCATCACGGTCTGCAGATTGTTTTTTACGCGGTGGTGAATTTCCCGCATCAGCACCTGATTGGTTCGAAGCGCCTCGGCGAGTTCGGCGGTGTGGCGCGCGTCCGCATGCGCCAGCCTCAGGATCTTCAATCCGCCGACCACGGCCGCGCAAAGGGCCAGAAGAACGATCAGCGCGGCAATCGAAACATCGGTCCAGAAAGGCTTGAGGATTGCCGCGGTGTCGGCCGATGCGATGGCGACGAAGGGTGTGCGCTCGACGATGCGGTATGCCACCAACCTTTCGACCTGGTCGACGGGTGAGACAGACACATAAGAGCCCGACGTTGCCTTGCGCATATAGTCGGTAAACAGGACGTAGTTGCCGAGATCGACAGCTTCTTTCGGCTCGGGATATCTTGCGATCAGCTTTCCATCGCGCCTCAGGAAGCTCACCGTCGAGCTTGGCCCGAGCGACGCAGCGTCCCAGATCGATCGCAGCATCCCGACATCAAACGCCAGGATCGCGACGGCTTCGAACTTGTCGTTCCGCTCGATGCGCGCGGCCGAGAGGAAGACGTGGCGATCTGTGTTGCGCATGACCGTCATCGCCGACGTATGGTCCTCAGCACCATTGGCCAGGCGGCGGAAAAAGGTCTGGTCGACGATGTCGGCGGGGCTGCTTTCCCGGTCGGTCGAATAGAACAAGGTCCCGTCCGCTGCGACCACATAGGCGGTTGCCGTGGTCGGCAATTCGGCCGTCGCGGCGTTGAACCTTCGAATGCGCTCCCCGTCTGACAAGGCTTCCGCCGTTCCGAAGGCATCATCCATGCGGTGAAGGGTCTGGCGCGCCAGGGAGTTGATCCAGATCGCGTTGGCTGCAACGATCTTGGCCGTGGCTGTGACCTGATCTTCTCCACGCCTGACAGCGGACATGTAGCTCGAATGCAGCCAGAAGCCCAAGACAAGCGAGAGCGCAAGGAACATTGACACGATGGCGGCTATTGCGGCCCTGCCGACAATCGTGAAGCCTTTCGTGAGGCCCATCGAATCCCCATGGATTTAACAGGCAGCACTGTCGGATAGCAGGCTATCAGAGTCAAGGATAGGTTGCAGCCGCCCCACTCTTCCCATTCTCCGCAACCCGATTTAAGGGACGAACACACGCTTTGCGAGCTTGGTGGCCGACGGCTCCGGCTCATGAAATCGGGGCCCAAGACGGTGTTGTCATGATCGGTGACCCAACGGCTCAGGCTCAGGGTCAGCGTGGAAGGCAAGCGATCGGACGAGTCCGGAAGGCTCGACTGTGAAGCGGCTGACATTGCTGCCTCTCGACGAGAATTATGGTATTCTCAAAATTACGGTTATCCTTGGCTGGGAGGCAGTTGATGGTCGCGCGAAGGGACATGACAAGCGACGAATGGAAGTGGCTTGTGCGGCTCTGCCAGCACGAAGCGGATAGCATTCCCAAGGCGATCGAAGCGAGGTTAACCGAACTCGGACTATCCGGGCCGAATGGTCTTTCGAACGAAGCGAGAGACCTGGTTCAACATGAATTGTTGAATGAGCGGCGAAATCGGCTGCAGGGCCTTCATTGAGTTATTGATCGACCACAAAGGTGGTACGCGCTCTCTTGCGCGAGGTCCAATCCGCAAGGCAGGACCTTTCTGCGAGCCGACAGGTGCGACAGTGCTTGCGGCAGCATGCGATCTGTTCCCGACAGACAAGATCGGACTGAACGATACAGTCGTCCGCATCGTCACGCACCAGTCGCAGCCCCACAATAGGAACTATCGCCTCGACCCATCGTTACTTCCGCACAAAAGCGAGGTAACGTCATGAAGAAAATCATAGGACTATCGGCGGCTATCTTTGGATTGGTCTCCACTTGCGCCTTTGCGCAGGCCCCAGCTGAACCATCGCCGCGTCCACCTGCATCGCCAGAATCCAGTAGGGAAAATCCGCCACCTCCGCCGAATTCTTCAAGCAAGAACGAAGAGCGAGCGGACGCTGATTGGCGGTCGCAGCCGAGGGAGCGCGGCGCCCGGTTCCACATCGAGAACGGCCAGACCAGGATCGACCTCAGGTGCGCCGACGGGGACTCCACGAAGGACTGCGCCGACGCAGTTCTGCAGGTGCTGGAGCATTTGCAAACGTCCAATTCCGGCAACAACGATCGACGCGGCGATGACCGACGTGATCGCTGGGAGCGCGACTAGCAGCTAAAGCTGTCCCTCGGGTGAACGGCGTTTTCAGCCTCGGTTCACCAGGACAGGCGCTAAATCCCTCCGACAATCGGAGAAAAGAAGATGCGAAAACTTCTAGTCACTATAGCCCTTCTCGCAGCCGGAATAACGGCTGAAGCCGCAAATGCCGCGCCTGTCGGCAGCATGACGGCGCCAGCAGCCTCGAACATCATAACCGTCGATTTTGCATGTGGCCGCGGTTATCACCTGAGCCCGCGCGGCTTTTGCCGACCCAATCGGTGGGCACCGCCGCCGCGACGCTACTACGGTTGGGATCGCAGCTACGGTTGGGATCGTCCCCATCGCGGCTGGCGCGAATACAGGCGCTACGAGCGCTGGGATCGCGATCGCGACTGGCGGTGAGCACTCCTTTCGCCGGCCGGAATCTCGATCACCTGCTATAGTTCATGCCGGTGATCGACCGCCGCCGTCATGGCTGGACTACCCGGAGCACCACGAAATTGATCGGGCATGACTATTTGCCCGTATCCCCCGATTGTTTCGTAGCTGCCCGCAACACGCCTTTCTGCAAATCCGCCTCGTCGGCAAGAATGGCCGCCGCCTCGTTCAGCAAGACGTCTTTTGCTTTCTTGCGTGCATTTTCAATGGCAATATCGGCACTCAGGCTGCGCTCGTTTGACTCCAGGCCATCATCTCCACCAGGATCTTCGCCATCGCCTAACTCGGCTCGAGACTTCCGTCGATTTTCTCGAGCGGTCGCTTCCTTGCGACGTTCGGCTTCATTGAGAGAGATAATCCCCTTCTCGCGCTGCGCCTTCAGGTCGGCAATATCCTTTACGAGACCTTGGAAGTCCGGATCGCTCGCAACCCGCCCGTCATGGCGGCTTTGCAATGTCGGCAGCAACTTCGTAACCGTGTCGGCGGGCGTGTAGTTCGCGGGCTTGATCTGCGCCCACGGCAGGGCATTGTCATAACTGGTCTCGCCGAAGCTCGTCGGATCGGAAAGTCCAGGCAAACTGATATCAGGCGTCACACCGCGCAACTGCGTCGTACCGCCGTTGACCCGGAAAAACTGGGCAATCGTCACTTTCAGTTCCCCGAATTCGGGTTTGCTGTTGCGAACCATCTGGTCAAGGTCGACGACGGTCTGAACCGTCCCCTTCCCGAAACTGGGTTCGCCGACGATCACGCCTCGACCGTAATCTTGGATTGCCGCAGCAAAAATCTCTGAAGCCGATGCCGACCCGCGATTGATCAGGACACCCATCGGGCCTGTCCAGACAGGTGCTGCAAACTCAGCGCTTCTGACCTCAACCTTACCATCGCTGCCGCGTTGCTGAACGACCGGGCCATTGCCGATGAACAGACCGGTTAAATCAATCGCCTCGTCCAATGAACCGCCGCCATTGTTGCGCACGTCAATGAGAACGCTATCGACCTTTTCTTGCTTCAGTTCATCGAGAAGCTTGGCGACATCGCGGCTTGCACTTTTATAGTCCTTGTCGCCTTTGTGCCGAGCCTCAAAATCCTCGTAGAATGTTGGCAGAGTAATCACCCCGATTTTGCGCGTGACGTCGCCCACGTTCACGGACAGCACGGTCTTTCTGGCGGCCTGCTTATCGAGACTGATTTTATCGCGCACAAGGCTGACAACGCGGTGTGCGCCATCTGCGCCGGCATCCGCCGGCAGGATGTCCAAGCGCACGACGGAGCCCTTTTTCCCGCGTATCAATTGCACGACTTCATCAAGGCGCGTGCCTACCACTTCTTTTATCGCACCATCCTTGCCTTGACCGACGCCGGTAATGCGGTCTCCGACCGAGAGCTTGCCGGACAACTGGGCCGGACCGCCAGGCACGAGCTCGCGGATCGTCGTGTAGTCGTCGCGCTCCTGCAGTACCGCACCGATACCAAACAGTGAAAGCTTCATCGAGATATTGAAGTCGGCCGAAGCGTTCGCGCCAAAATAGTCCGTGTGCGGATCGATCGACGTCGCATAGGCATCCATGAACAACTGGAAAACGTCGTCGCTTTTATACTGGTAGGCGCGCTCAAGAGCGTTTGCGTAGCGTTTGTCGAGCGTTTCGCGAATAGCCGCGTCGGTTTTGCCGGCGAGTTTCAACGGCAACCAATCGCTTTTGACGCGCTTGCGCCAAAGCTCATTGCTCTCGGCTTCCGACTGCGGCCAGGGCTCTTTGTCGCGCAGTACGGAATAATTTTCCTGCACACTGAAATCGAAGTCCTGCTTAAGCAAATTGCGCGCGTAGTTCATGCGATCGACAATACGCTGTTCATACGCGTTGAAGATCGCAAACGGGATCTTCAAATCCTTCTGTTCGATGGCGTCGTCGATCTCGCTGCGGTCAGACATGAACCTGTCGATGTCGGCTTGCAGGAAGAGCACATGGTCCGGATCCAGTGACTTGATAAACTGATCCATAATTCTGGCCGACAAGGCATCGTCGAGTGCAATGGGCCTGTAACTGTATCGCGTGAGAAGTTGTGCACTCAACTGCGCGGCTTGCGCCTGTTGCTTTAGCGGCGCCAAAACAGGCGGTGATGCGACTTCAGCATAGGCGGACTGCGCGACTGCAAGAAATGCAGCAAGAAAAAGGTATGGTATGCGCATTCAGCTTCGATCCAATTCTTAGTGCCTGTTGTCGATGTGCGATCTAGGCGGGTAATTATGGTTTTTTGGCAACCAAATGGTAAACGGCATGGTTTGCAAAGCCGCGAAAAACCATCCGGCACGATCGGTCGGGAGGCAGTGAAGCCCATCGGGGCTTCAGCATAGCACCACGCAAAGCGCGCGGGAAAGCGGGAATTCGCGTCACACGAGGTCGTGACAAGGGCAGCCGCAGGAGCTTCAGGATAGCGGTCCGCAGGGAAGCGGGGCCAACTGCCCTAGGACTTCGCGTTCCGCCTTCGGGCCGCGCTCGCCACAAGTCGCGATCCTCACACCTGCCAACCAGCCAGCACTGCCTCACCTTCTTCAGTTCACCCCGGGTTCGGCAAGTGACCGCCTACCGACGCATGTCGTATTGATATACTGATGCATTAGCGCTTTAGAACCTCTTTGCGTAGCATGACGTGCCCCCGTCAAATTGGGCCATTCAGACCTGGGATTTTCCACTTATGATCCCCGTTCGGAAGAAGAGGAGAATTCGATGAAGGCCTCGAAGTTTTCAGAAGCGCAGATCGCGTTCGTTTTGAAGTAGGCAGAGGAGGGAACGCCGATCGGTGAAGTCTGCCGCAAGGCAGGAATTTCGGACGCGACCTTCTACAACTGGCGCAAAAAATACGCAGGGCTGATGCCCTCGGAGATGAGGCGTCTGCGGCAGCTCGAGGAGGAGAATGCCAAGCTCAAGCGGATGGTGGCCGACCTGTCGCTGGACAAAGCCATGCTTCAGGACGTGCTGTCAAAAAAGCTCTGAGGCCTGCCCGCAAGCGCAAGCTTGTCGACACTTTGAGAGGCGGTGAAATCGCCATGGCTGCGACGGCGGCACCGGCGGAAAGGAGTGCGCTCCTGCGTGTCATGGAAGAAAAGGTCTGGGTCATTTTCGGCTGCCTGCGGCTTCTTCGTTGAGGCATCAGGCGACAGTGAGTTCGTCTGACGGTCTGATAGTGCCGCAAGCGTGGGGCGCTCACAATTGCGCCAATAGTCTCGATTTTATTGCGAAATCTGAAATGGGGACGGTGGTCGACGGTCCCGATGGCCGCATTATGCTGATCGTGACGCACGAGATGGAGTTTGCGCGCGACGTTTCCAATAAGGTTTCTTCACGAGGGTGTCATCGAAGCAGCCGGCGCGCCTGCCGAGCTTTTCACGCAGCCGAAATCCGAACGATTTCGGCAGTTTCTGTCAGGGCGAGGCGACGCCGTTTGACGTGCGCTTCAGATCCCGTTCGCAGCCTGGTATTCAACGCTGACACGTCAATCCGACCACTTGTTTAGTGCTTGCAGGCAAGTGGCAGCAGGTTCATGCTTGTCTTCGCTTTTGAAGCCCGCCAGTAGCGGCTGATCAGCCGAACAAAGTGGGCTCTTCGTGAGACGCGTGCGATGGAATGCGCCGGCTGCGGTTTCGACATTCAAAGCGGTTTTGCTTTCTGTCCGCGATGCGGCGCAAAGCAGCCGCTCTTGTGTGCTGGCTGCGGCTACTCATGTCAGCCCGATTTCGCCTTCTGCCCCCGTTGCGGCGCGTCGCTTGCCAGCAAAATGCAGCCCGTCCTGAAGTCAAGTACCGAGGTGGCGGTACCGGAAAAATCAGACAGCGATGCCGATCGGCGGCCGGTGACCGTGCTCTTTGCCGATCTCTGCGGCTTCACCACTCTGAGCGAGCAGATCGACCCCGAAGTCATGCGGGCGCTGCAGAACGAATTGTTCGAAGAGATGACCCGGGCGGTTGAAACTTATGGAGGCTTCGTCGACAAGTTCGTCGGCGATGCGCTGCTGGCGTTGTTCGGCGCGCCTGTGGCGCATGAGGACGATCCGATCCGAGCGCTCAACGCGGCGCTCGACATGATCGATCGGGCCACCGAGGTCGGCACGCGCTGGCGTTCACGCGCCCGCGTACCGCTGCGGCTGCATATCGGCATCAATAGCGGACCTGTCGTCACCGGCGGTTTCGGTGCGGTTGGCGCAAAGTCCTATTCTGTCACCGGCGACACGGTGAATACGGCACAGCGCCTGCAGTCCATGGCCGGCGAAAACGACATCCTCGTCGGGCCGCTGACCTATCGCCTCACCCGTCATGCCTTTGCCTTCGATAGTCTCGGCGCACAGACACTGCGGGGCAAAAGTGGTAACGTCCATGTCCATCGACTGACAGGGCTCCTGGAAGCGCCGCATACCGCGCGGGGGCTCGAAAGTTTCGGCCTGCAAGCGCCGATGATCGGACGGGACGCGGAACTGTCGCGGTTGCTGACATGCCTCGATCTTGCCTGCGGCGGCACGGCACAGGTTGTTCGCTTGATCAGCGAAGCGGGCATTGGCAAATCACGCCTGGCGAATGAATTCGTGACAATCGCCGGCAATGCCGGCCGTTTCCCGGGCCTCGCCATTCGCAAAGCCACTTGCTCTCCCCTCGGCGAACAATCCTATGGTACGCTTGCCGCCGTGGTGCGGAGCGCCTACAGCGTCGGCGAGCGGGATGATCCCGACAGGACGCGGCAACTGCTGTCGACGGGGTTTCGCGCGTTGGATTTCACGCAGGAGGAAGTCGAGGGGCTTTTGCCGCTCTTCCTGCATGTCCTCGGCCTCGGTGACCCCGACGGCGCGTTGCGGCATATCGAGCCGGAGCAGTTGCGGCGGCAGATCTTCTATGCGGTCCGCACCGTCTTCGAGCGGCGGCTGGGACAGGGTCCGCTGCTGCTCGTTATCGAGGATCTGCATTGGGCGGACGCCGCCTCGCTGGAAGTGCTTCGCTTCATGATGGACCGGCTGGAGCGCAGCCGGCTGATGCTGCTTGCGATCTACCGGCCGACATCGCAGACCGACCCGCTGAATTCCCATCGTGTCAGCGTCACCGTGCAACGCCTTGGTCCGCTCACGGCAGCCGACGGGCAGAAGCTGCTTGCCGCGTTTTTCGGCGAGGCTCACGGAAAGCTGCCGGTCTCGATGCGAAAGCGCATCCTTGAGCGGGCCAGCGGAAATCCGCTTTTCATCGAGGAAATCCTTCGGGGACTGATCGACATTGGCACGTTGCATCATGACGGTCAGCACTGGCATGTTGCGGCCGAAGACACGGATGTCGATATCCCGGTCAATCTGCAAGCGCTGCTGCTTGCCCGCGTCGATCGTCTGCCGCAGGAGATAAGGCGGTCGGCGCAAGAGGCGGCGGTGGTGGGACCGAAGTTCGATACCGCGCTCCTGCGCACCGTCGCCACCGATCCGGCCGGCATCGATGCTGCATTGGATTACCTCTGCGACGCCAATATCATCGAGGAACTGCGCGGCCCCGATGCCGCTGTATCGCCGGGCTATCGATTCAGCCAGACGCTGATGCATGACGTCATCTACCATAATCTCCTGCTGCAAAGACGCATGGAGCTTCATCGACGGATCGGCCAGTTTCTGGAACGCCAATATGGCGCCTCTCCCGACCGGCCCGAGCATCTGGCGCTGCTCGGCCACCACTTCAGCCTAACCACCGAAAGAGCCAAGGGAGCAGCCTATCTGATGGCGGCGGGCGATCTGGCGCGCAAGACCTACGCCAATGACGATGCGATGCGCCTTTACCGCCAGGCGCTTGCTGCCTTCGCAAACGAAGCGGAGGTGACGCCGGAGCAACCGGCACTCCTGGAGCGCCTTGCCGATCTCTGCGGCCCGGCCGGTCTGCGCGACGCTGCGTTGAACCATTACCAATGCGCGCTTGCGATCCATCGCTCCAAGGACGACCCCATCGCCGCAGCTAGGATACTGCGAAAGATCGGCCGCCTGCATCTCGATGCCGGGCGCCGCGATCAAGCGGAAACACATTGCGCCGAGGCTGAAGCACTGATCGCGGCGATCGATGCGCCGGTCGAACATGCGCATCTTCTACAGGAGCGCGGTCATCTGGCCTTCCGCATGGGGGATCAGGCCGCTGCCGCCGAGTGGGCCACGCAAGCCCTACAACGCCTGCAAACGCTACCGATCGACGGAACGACTGAGGCCGGACGGGAGGCAGCGCGCGCGATGGCGGAGGCGCTGAACACCAAGGGTGCCGCGCTTGCGCGGCTCGGGCGGCGGCGCGATGCCGTGCAGGAAGTGGAACACAGTCTTTCCGTCGCCGAAAAGGCCGATCTGCAAAGTGCCGCCTGTCGCGCCTATTCCAATCTCGGTGTCCTCTACACCATCGTCGATCCGGGCAACGCCATCAGGATCTGCCGGCGCGGACTAGAGGTGGCGACCCGTATCGGCGATCTCGGCTTCCAGGCGCGCCTTCTCGCCAATCTCGCAGTCTCCTGCTGCACTTTCACCGATCGCTGCGCCGCCGAAGGCGTGCCGGCGGCGGAAAAGGCCGTCGAAATCGACCGGGCGCTCGATCAGCGCGATCATCTCTCCGTGCCGCTGATTGTGCTCGCCCAGATTCATCAGTGCCATGGGCAGCCGAAGCTAGCTCGTAAGTATTACGAGGAAGCCCTTGAGGTTGCGAAGGAAATTGACGAGCCGCAATTGCTCTTTCCGTGCTATGATGGTCTGGCGACACTCAGCCTCGACCATGACGACATAGACGAGGCGGAACGGTATTTCACGCTGGCACAGGATGTATGCATCCGCCACAACCTCGATCCAGCCACGCTCGTCGTATTGCCGTTCCTCGACTGACTGTCCCCGTTGCAACGACTGCAGGAGATCGATGAGGAGAATCGTATCCAACGCATAAAGGGAGGAATGAAAGATGCAGGAGAACCACGTAGCAAAACCATTGCAGCCAGGAGATCGCGCGCCGAACGTGGTGCTGGATGCGATCACCCGCCAGGGCAAGATCGCTATTGACGATTTTCGCGGCCAGAAGCCGGTGCTCGTCGGGTTGTTCCGCGGACTGCATTGCCCCTTCTGTCGCCGGCAGATCGCCGCTATGGCCGAACTCACCGATGCCCTACAGGAGAAAGGCATCGATAGCCTGACCGTCGTCAACACGCCGATCGATCGCGCCCGCCTCTATTTCCGCTACCACCCGCTTCCCAATCTGCTGGCGGCTTCCGATCCGGAACGGGTATCGCACAAGGCCTTCGGCCTGCCGAACCTTCAGTTCACGGAAAACGAGAACGACTGGCCGCACAAAGTCAGCATGAGCACTGTGTCCTCGATGCAGATCGACATGCCGGGCGAGCTTCCGGCGCCCATGGGCGTGATGGAGGCGGTGGAATATCTCGACAAGGCGGATGGCTATGAATTCACCGAGGACGACACGCAGATGATCGCCACCGGCCACGGCCAACTTGTCGGCGAATTTCTGCTCGATCGAGATGGCGTCGTGCGTTGGTGTTTCACCGAAGTCGAGGATGGTGGCCGCCATATGTTCGGCGGCCCCGCCCCGCGGGAGGTGATGTCGGCAGCTTCGAACATGGCAGTCTGAGACGAATTGCTGGTGCGACAAGCGACGACAAGATTATGTCGTCGCTTGAAGGACTGATGGTGACCGATCTTCTGGTTACCGAGAACATGGATGGGGAAAACACAACCATTCATCGTGGCGGATCCCACACCCGCAGTCCTGACAGCCGCTACCACCCGTCGCGTAAAAAGCTGCCGCGCAAACCTCATCCCCGAGGCCCAGAGGATCCTTGTCCGCCGCCCACGCCAAAATCCCGTTCGTTTGGATAAAATCTCAATTAGTTTGGATGTCATCGCAGGGCTGAAACTGGAAACGCAGGTCGCGGGCACCTACCTAAGTTATTGGTCCTACGCAGTCGGCGTTTGAGAATACGATTCTGGAATTCCAATAAGCTTAGCTAGAATTACGATTTTTTTGATCCAGAATTCCCTTCTTTTGGTGCTGACACGGCGAGGCAAGCCTGGGGCGAAATGACGATCACATTCGAAGTCTTCTCCGACCACTGGGCGCATCTCGGCGAGAGCCCGGTCTGGTCGGAGAATGAAAATTGCATCTGGTGGGTTGATACCGATGGCCGCAGGCTGCTTCGCACCGATTCGGCAACCGGCAAGACCTTGACATGGGACGCACCCGAAGCAGTCGGCTGCATCGCATTGCGGACAGATGGCACGTTGCTCGCAGGCCTTGCGACCGGCATTTTCCTCTTTGATCAGCGAACAGGCCTGTTCAAGCGCGTCTGCGCGCCTGAAAGCCGCGTGGATGTCCGCTTCAACGATGGTACGCTCGATCCGGCCGGCCGGCTCTGGGCCGGCACGATGCAGCGAGAGATTGCATCGCCAGCGGGATCGATCTTCTGCATCGAGCCCGATTTTAGCCACCGCCGGGTCTTCGAAGATTTCTGGACGCCGAATGGCCTGGCCTTCGATCCGATACGGCAGAGAATGTATTTTTCCGATTCCCATCCTTCGGTTCAGACCATCTGGGCCTGCGACTACGATCTCGCCACCGGCACGCCGTCCAACCGGCGGGTCTTTGCGACCACGCATGCCTTTGCTGGACGGCCCGATGGCGCATTCGTCGATGAGGACGGCGTCTACTGGATTGCCGGTGTCGGCGGCTCGCAGTTGCTGCGCTTTGCGCCATCGGGTGAGCCGCTTGAGCCGGTGGAGCTACCGGTAACCCACCCGACCAAGCTCGTGATGAACCGGACAATGCCGCGCACGGTCTTCGTCACCACGCGACGCATGGCTGATCCGGATCAGAGCGACGCCTCCGGCCATCTCCTGCGCTGCCTGCTTGCCTGAGGCTGCCCTTAGCGCCGGACGAAATCGGGATATTGTTCGCAGATGAGATCGATGATCGACAGCGTGCCGGACAGGTGCTTGCGCATGGCCGCGACCGCCCTTTCAGGCTCGCCGGAGCGAACCGCTTCAATGATCGTACGATGATCGGCAAGCACCGTCTCCAACTTGCCGGGCATCGGCAGGTTGAGGCGGCGCAGCCGGTCGAGATGGACGCTCAGACGCCGCACCGTTGCCCAGAGGCCCAGAATGCCGCTGCGCTCAAAGAGCACGCGATGGAAATCCCTGTCGAATGAATCGAATTGGTCAAACTCATCCGCCGAGGCCACCGTCTCCTGTTGCCGAAGTACCCGCTCCAATACGTGCGCCGTCGGCGGCCCGCTCGCTTTGTTGAAAACCGGCGATATCGTTCGCCTCGATCTCGAAGCCCGCCGAATCGACATGCTTGTCGACGATGAGGAACTGGCCCGCCGCCGTGCCGCCTGGCTCAAGCCGGCGGAAAAGTTCGGCCGCGGCTACGGCTGGATGTTTGCCCGCCACATCGCCCAGGGCGATACGGGCTGCGATTTCGATTTTCTGGAAACCGGCTTTGGCCCCACTCCAGGCGAGCCGGATATCTATTGATTTCAGGAGGACAAGATATGACCATCACTTTGAGCCAGCAGACGCGTGAGAAGCTGAAGGGCGTTTCGACCGCAACCCTTTGTGCCGCTCTTTTCAAACGCGGCCTGCGCAACCAGTTCATCCAGGATGTGCGCCCGCTCTCGCAGAAGAAGACCAACATGGTCGGCCAGGCTTTCACGCTGCGCTATATCCCGGCGCGCGAAGACCTGAACACGCTTGATGTCTTCCGCAATCCGGAACATCCCAGCGCGCCGCCGTCGAGCGCTGCCCGCCGGGCGCCGTGTTGATCATGGACAGCCGGCGGGATGCGCGTGCTGCCTCCGCCGGCTCGATTCTCGTCTCGCGCCTGCAGGTGCGCGGCGTTGCCGGCGTCGTTACCGACGGTGGTTTCCGCGACAGCCCCGAAATCGCCGGTCTCGATATTCCCGCCTATCACCACCGGCCATCGGCGCCGACCAACCTGACCCTGCATCAGGCGAGATCAATGTTCCGATCGGCTGCGGCGATGTTCCTGTCTTCCCCGGCGACGTCGTGGTCGGCGACAATGAGGGCGTCGTGGTCATCCCCCTGCATCTTACCGAGGAAATCGCCGACGAGGCCGTCGAGATGACGGCCTACGAAGATTTCGTTACCGAGGAGGTGCTCGGCGGCGCGACCATCATCGGGCTCTACCCGGCGACCAGCGAAGCACCGCGCGAAAAGTTTGCGCAATGGCGTAAGAGGAATAACCGGTAGGAGCGAAAAGGGGCAGCTTTTGCCCCTTTTTCATTCCTTGACGGCGCCTGTCATCGACGAGACGTAATAGTCCACGAAGAACGAATAGAGGATGACGACGGGCAGCGAGCCGAAGAGAGCTCCCGCCATCAGCGATCCCCATTCGAACACATCGCCACGCACCAACTCCGTCAGCACGCCAACGGGGATCGTCTTGTTCTCCGACGACTGGATGAAGGTCAGGGCGTAGATGAACTCGTTCCACGACAGAGTGAAGGCGAAGATGCCGGCCGAGATCAGGCCGGGCACTGCCAATGGCAGGATGATCTTCGTCAGGATCTGCCAGCGATTGGCGCCATCCACCAGTGCGCTTTCCTCCAGTTCGAACGGGATCGAGCGGAAGTAACCCATCAGAAGCCAGGTGCAGAAGGGAATGAGGAAGGTCGGATAGGTGAAGATCAGCGCGAGCCGCGAGTCATAGATCCCGAGCTTGAAGACGATGAAGGCAAGCGGAATGAACAGGATCGATGGCGGCACGAGATAGGCGAGGAAGATGACGAGGCCGACGGAACGGGAGCCGGTGAAGCGGACGCGCTCGATCGCATAGGCGCCGAAGACCGACGCAACAAGCGACAGGAAGGTCGAGCAGACTGCGACGAGGATCGTGTTCCACATCCAGCCCGGATAGGACGTTTCGAGGAACAGATATTTGATATGTGCAAGCGTCGGCCCGACCACCCAGAACGGGCTGTAATTGCTGTAGTCGGTCAGTTGTTCGTTCGGCTTCACCGCGGTGACCGCCATCCAGTAGAATGGGAAGAGCAGCACGAAGACGAAAACCGCCATCGGCAGGTAGAGCATCACCACCCGCCGTGGCAGGCGGTTCAGGTAGCTCATACCTTCGGCATTGTCGGTCAGGACGACATTGGCGGTGTTGGAATTGGTCGACATATCTTCCTCCCTAGAGCATTTCCGTTTCTTCAAACCATGGAAATGCCCTGTCTCTTTGTTTTCACGCAATTCCGACGCAAGACCGCTGCACGCTTTTGCTGGAATTTCCCTAATCCTGTCCGCCCTGCTGCCATTTGCGGCGCTGCAGGCCAAAGAAGCTGAACATGATCGCGCCGAGCAGGAAGGGGATCATCGCGACTGCGATCGCGGCACCCTCGCCGAGCTGGCCGCCGGGAATTCCGCGCTGAAAGGACAATGTTGCCATCAGATGCGTGGCGTTGACCGGCCCGCCCTTGGTCAGCACGTAGATGAGCTGGAAATCCGTGAAGGTGAAGAGCACTGAGAATGTCATCACGACGGCGATAATCGGCGTCAGCATCGGCAGCGTCACATAGCGGAAGCGCTGCCAGCTGGTCGCCCCGTCAAGCGACGCTGCCTCCTGCAGCGAGACCGGAATGGTCTGCAGGCCGGCAAGCAGCGAGATCGCCACGAAGGGAATGCCGCGCCAGACATTGGCGATAATGACTGAAATGCGCGCATTTGTGGGATCACCGAGGAAGTTGATCGGCGCGTCGATGAGACCAAGCTCCATCAGCGACCAGGAAATGATCGAAAACTGGGAATCGTAGATCCACCAGAAGGCCAGGCCGGACAAAACGGTCGGCACGACCCAGGGCAGAAGCACGATCGCCCGGAAGAAGCTCTTGAACGGCAAATGTTGGTTCAGAAGCAGCGCCAGCCAGAGACCAAGCACGAATTTCAGTATCGAAGCGACGAAGGTGTAGAGGACGGTGTTGAAGACCGACAGCCAGAAGACGTCATCCTCCATCAGGTATTGGTAGTTCTCCAACCCGATGAAGATACCGTCGCGGCCGATGCGCGTATCGGTGAAGCCGAGCCAGACGCCGAGCCCCAGCGGATAGGTCAGGAAGCAGACCAGGAAGACCGCCGCCGGCAGCATGAACAGGAAGCCGAGCACGTTGTTGTTCTGCAGGAGCGAGGATGTCGGTCCGCGCGTATCCCCGGAATTCACCGTCGACATTGCTTATCTCCAGATTGCGATATGCCCTAGAGACTTGCGGCACGTCGTTTCCGGCATGCCGCAAGTCTTGGAAAAATAGGATCAGACGCGATAGTAGCGGTTCGCCCGGCGCTCGGCCTCCTTCATTGCATCCTCTGGCGACCTCTGGCCGGTGACGGCCGCGGCATACATGTCGACCAGCACGTAGTCGGCCATGGTCGCGGCCGAGGCATAGCCGAGCGGGCCGGCATAGCCGTTCGGGCGCAGCTTTTCCGAGGCGCGCGCGTAAGGCGCATGGATCGGATCAGCAGTCCAGATCGGGTTCTTGGCGAATTCCTTGAGCGGCTGGCAGCAATAGGCGCTGGAGCCCTGGATCCAGGCATTCATCTGATCGGCTTCCATCATGAACTTGATGTAAGCCTTTGCTGCTTCAGGATATTTGCTGTGCTTGAAGAGAAGCAGCGAACTTGTCTGGTAAAGCTCGACGCTCTGGCCGACCGGGCCGATCGGGAAGTTCGTCGTGCGAATGTCCTTGGTGATTTCTGCAAGCTTGGGATCGCTCTTTGCGGTGTAGTAGACCGACACACCGTTGGCGATCAGCGAAACCTGGCCGGCGAGGAAGGCGCGGTTGTTGTTGACGTCCTGCCAGCTTTCCGTGCCCGGAATGAAGGTCGCATAGAGCTCCTTGGCATAATTGATCGAAGCCAGCGTTTCCGGGCTGTTGATCGTCACCTTGCCGCCTTCGTCGACCATCTTGCCGCCGTGGCTCCAGAGCAGCCAATGGGCATAGTTGTTTCCGTCGCCGACGGCCTTGCCGTGCGGGAAGCCGGCGGGCGTGCCCTTAGCCTTCATCGCCTTGCAAAGCTCAAGGAAGCCTGCGGTATCCTTGGGGAATTCGCTGAAGCCCGCCGCCTTCACATGACTGTCGCGATAGACCACGGCATTGCCGATCGCCGTCAACGGCATGGCGATGAATGTATCTCCGCGCGAGGCATAACCTTTGACGCCATCGTACCAGCCGCCATATTTGTTGCCGAGATAGTTGGCGAGCTCGGTCAGGTCGACCAGCTTGTCCGGATACTGATGAGCATCATCGAACCAGCACATGATGAGATCCGGACCGGAACCGACATTGGCCGCAACCGCAGCTTTTGGGCGAATGTCCTCCCAGCTCTCCTTGTCGATGCGCACCTCGACACCGGTCGCCTCAGTGAATTTCTTGGTGTTTGCAAGCCAGGCTTCCTCATCGCCTTTCACGAAGGGTGTCCAGCGCAGCAGCCGCAGGCTCGCGCCGCTTTCCGGCTTATAGGCCGGTTCGGCCTGTGCGAAAGAAGGCCTGATGCCCAGACCGGCGATGCCGGCTGCGGCTGCCGAAGCAGCAAGAAATTCACGTCTCTTGATCGTCATGATATTCCTCCTCCTTGAAAAACGCGGGAGAGAATTCTCCGACATTCATCTCCCGCTTGATGAACGACGGTATCTGCATCCGGAAATGGGATGCCTGCCATCTGACGACTGAACGGGAAGACTCCTCCTCTCCCGCGCACCGCCTGAAGGCGTCAGCTGGTTAATCTCCGGCCACCTTCGGCATCGAAGAGATGAACATGCGAGGCGTCGATTGCGACATTCAGGCTTTCGCCTGGGCGCGCGTTGACGCGTTCACGGAAGACGCAGTTGAGATCGCTGCCGCCGAACTTCAGCGTGAGATGCGTCTCGTAGCCGGTCGGCTCGATCACAACGATCTCGCCCGGCAGACCGCCCGCGTCGAGCGAAATATATTCCGGGCGGAGCCCATAGACGAGGTCACGCCCTTTTGCACTGTCCGGAGGATTGGCGACCGGTAGCGCCGTGCCGTCGGCGGCGATGAAACGTATGGGATTCTCGGGATCGAGCCTGCCCTTGATCATGTTCATCGCAGGTGAGCCGATGAAGCCGCCGACGAAGAGATTGGCCGGCTTGTCGTAGAGTTCCAGAGGCGAGCCCACCTGTTCGACAATCCCGTCATGCATGACGACGATCTTGTCGGCCATGGTCATCGCTTCGATCTGGTCGTGGGTGACGTAGACAGTGGTGGTCTTCAGCCGCTGGTGCAGTTCCTTGATCTCGGCGCGCATGGCGACACGCAGCTTTGCATCGAGATTGGAGAGCGGCTCATCGAAGAG
Source organism: Rhizobium sp. KNZ14-9A (assembly GCF_056755015.1). NCBI lineage: Bacteria > Pseudomonadati > Pseudomonadota > Alphaproteobacteria > Hyphomicrobiales > Rhizobiaceae > Rhizobium > Rhizobium sp. KNZ14-9A. Next base: position 297,924 of record NZ_JBPGXB010000004.1, on the reverse strand, counting down.
GAAGACTTCCGGATCGCGCACGATGGCGCGGCCCATCGCGACACGCTGGCGCTGGCCGCCGGAAAGCTGGCGCGGATACCGGTCGAGCAGTGCATCGAGCCCGAGAATGCCGGCGGCGTATTTCACGCGCTTTTCGGCTTCGGCCTTCGGCGCCCTGTTGAGCATCAGCGAAAAGCCCATGTTCTGCTGCACCGTCATATGCGGGTAAAGCGCGTAGTTTTGGAAGACCATGGCGATGTCGCGGTCCTTCGGCGGCAAAGTGTTCACCACCCGCCCGCCGATCCGGATTTCGCCGGCGGAGATATTTTCCAGCCCTGCCAGCATGCGCAGCAGCGTGGACTTACCGCAGCCGGAAGGCCCGACCAGGATCACGAACTCCCCGTCGGCAATATCGATGTTCACGCCTTTAATGACCGGAAACGCACCGAACGATTTGCGGACATCCGCGAATTGAACACCTGCCATACTCCCTCCTCCCAGATATCGAGCACTACACGCTATGTATACGTATTCTCACGGCTTTTTCGGCCAAACACCGCCAGTTATCCACGCCCGACAAAGGGCATTTTCGTCGCCATCACAGTCATCGTCAGCACGTTGGCGCTGAGCGGCAGGCCCGCCATATAGACGACCGCATCGGCGATATGGGCAGGATCGATGGTCGCCTCCGCGGCAGTCGTACCATTGGCCTGAAGAACGCCGGCGGCGATCCTTTTTGTCATGTCGCTTGCCGCATTGCCGATATCAATCTGGCCGCACGCGATGTCGAATTCGCGCCCATCAAGCGCGGTCGATTTCGTCAGGCCGGTGATGGCGTGTTTGGTCGCCGTATAGGGCGAGGAATTGGGGCGTGGCGTCGTTGCCGAAACCGAGCCATTATTAATGATGCGGCCGCCACGTGGTGTCTGGCTCTTCATCAGCCTGAACGCCTGTTGCGTGCAGAGGAAGGCGCCTGTCAGATTGGCCGCGACGATGGCGCTCCAGTCTTCGAACGACACATCCTCCAGCGGCATGCCCGGCACCGAGACACCGGCATTGTTGACCAGCAGATCGAGGCGGCCATGCTGATTTGCGATCGCATCGAACAAGGCTCTGACCGAGACCGGATCGCCGACATCGGCCCGGATTGCGGTAACTTCCGCACCCGTCTCGCTGCCGAGTTCGGCGGCGGCTTTTTGGAGAATCTCGGCACGCCGTCCCGAGATCACGACCCTGTAGCCGGCAGCCGCGAGCCCCTTTGCGATCGCGCGACCGATGCCCGTGCCGCCACCGGTCACCAAGGCAATCTTCGATTGCGTGCCGGTACTTTCACTCATGCAATCCTCCCGCCGAGTTCATCCTCGATATGCACCTGCAGGATCTCGTCAAAACTCGTCTCCGCCTTGAAGCCGAGCGCGGACGCTCTCTTCGCATCGAACTGCGTCGGCCAACCGGCCACGATGCGTTCGATCACCGGGTCGGTCTCGTGCTTGATCAGCGCAACGGCCTTGTCGCCCGCAATCCGGCGCAACGCTTCGATCTCTTCCGAAACCAGGGCCGAGAGGCCCGGCATGGTCAGGTTGCGCCGCGACCCCACCTTTGCCGTGTCGATCCTCGCCGCGTGAACGAAGAAACCGACTGCCGCCCGCGGGCTTGCGAACCAGTGCCGGACGTTATCGCTGACCGGCAGCACCGCTGGCTTGCCGGCGAGTGGCTCACGCAGAATATTGGAGAAGAAGCCGGAGGCCGCCTTGTTCGGTACGCCCGGCCGCACGCAGATCGTCGGCAGGCGAATACCGATGCCATCGAAAATGCCACGGCGCGAATAATCGGCAAGCAGCAACTCGGCAATTGCCTTCTGGGTGCCGTAGCTCGTCAGCGGCGTGGAAAAGAATTCGTCCGGAATGACATCAGGAAAAGGCGTGCCGAACACGGCGATAGAGGAGGCGAAGACTACGCGCGGCACATAGCCGGACTTCAGGCCCTGGTGGCGGATCGCCTCGAACAGAGCGCGCACACCATCGAGATTGACGGCATAGCCTTTATCGAAATCGGCCTCCGCCTCACCGGAAACGATCGCCGCCAGATGAAAAATCAGACCGGGTCGGGTCTCGATCAGCTTTTCGGCGACACCTGTCTGGGCGAGGTCGATCGTCAGGGTGCTTGACACGGACCGAAGCGCCTCGGGCACCGGCGGCTGAACTGCATCGACCAGCGTCAGTCGGCTGATCGCGGCGCCAAGCACACTAGGCTCGCGGGCAATTCTTTCGACCAGCTTGCGACCGATCATGCCTGCCGCACCCAAAATCATCACATGCATATTGGCTTACCTCCCAGCGCTGCCGGCGTCATTTTTTCGAGACGATCTCGATGTTTGATCGGAATCCTTTCTCCCCAGTCGGATTCCGCGCACGTCACGCGAGGCGCAACGCCATCTACTCCTTCAAGTTTTCCACTGCCTCAGACCGATACTCCGGAACGTTAGCGATCAGACGAAACCAAACAAAACTGCAACCTGCAGGTAAACTTACCTCGCATGATCTGCGGATGGTAGCAATCGAACATAAGTCTCATGCGCATTTTGCCCAGTGCCGCCATCAACCTATAACCGTCATGCCCGGCAGGACGACACCGCTCTTTTCAGCGAGGATCTTTGCCACCGCGGCATCATCTTCGAGGCCGAGACCAGCATCGGACGCTTGCCGGAAGAGATCGAGCGCGGTCGCCGCGAGCGGTGTGACTGCGCCTGCCCGATCCGCTTCAGAGGTGACGATGCCGAGATCCTTGACGAAGATGTCGACTGCCGAGCGCGGTGCATAGTCACCCGAGACGATATGCTCGCCCCGGTTCTCGAACATCCAGGAGGACCCGGCCGAAACCCGCAACACATCGTAGAGCGTCTTCAGGTCGATCCCGGTCTTGGCCGCAAACGTCATCGCCTCGGCCGTCACGGCGATATGCACCCCGGCGAGGAGCTGGTTGATCATCTTCACCTGTGAGCCGAGACCAGGCCTGTCCCCCAGCCGGAAGACCTTGCCGGAGACCGCATCGAGCGCCTGTTTGGCACGCGCGAAAGCTTCCGGCGAACCAGAACCCATGACGACCATCTCTCCGGAAAGTGCCTTGGCGTGACCGCCGGAAACCGGCGCGTCGACGACAAGCATGCCGGCGGTTTCGAGCCGATCGGCAATCGCGACCGTGGCGCTCGGCGCCATGGTGGTGCAAAGCAGGAAGACGGTGCCGGCACGAGCCGTCTCCAGCGCGCCGCCAGGCCCGAACAACACCTGCTCAGTCTGGCTGCTGTTGACGACAAACACGAAAACCGTGTCGGCTGTACTGGCAGCTTCAGACGGGGTTTTACACGATTTGCCGCCGGCCTGTGAAAAGCGCTGGAGAACATCCTGGCGAACATCGCATCCGTTGACGAAAAATCCTGCCCGCAAGAGGGACAGGGCAGCACCCCATCCCATCGAACCGAGGCCGATGACTGCAGCCCTGCCGACGTCCTGCAAAGTTCTCTTCATAATACCAATCCGTCGATTGATCTTGTGTTACCGATACCGGTATCGATACCAAGCGCTAGAATCGCTACAAATGTCAAGCGCCGCCAGTTCCACTTCAACCGCAACAAGCTTATGAATACTGGCGCGGCAGACGCCCTGCTATCGGGAGATCCCTTGCATACGCACAAATCCACTCTGGAAGAGGTCGCTGCGGCAGCCGGCGTCAGCAAGATGACTGCATCGCGAGCCCTACGCGGCGCGCCCGACGTCTCGATGAAAACGCGGGACAAGGTGCTGCAAGCGGCCGAGCGGCTGAATTATCTCGGCAATCGCCTGGCTCTGTCGCTTTCATCGCAGCGAACCGACCTTGTCGCCGTCGTGGTTCCGAGCATGTCCAACATCGTCTTTCCCGAAGTCCTTGCCGGCATCTCGACCGGCCTGGAAGGGTCGGGCATGCAGGCCGTATTCGGCATTTCCGATTACGATGTGACTAAGGAGCGCAACGTTATCAGAGACATGCTGTCCTGGCGGCCTTCTGCCATCATCGTCACGGGTCTGGACCAGCCGGATGAGACCGTGAGGATGTTGAAGAACGCGGCTATTCCCGTCATTCAAATCATGGACCTCGATGGCACGCCGATCGATTTCAATGTCGGACTCTCCCACGGCAAGGCGGGTGAGGAGATGGCAAGCGCACTGCTTGCGGCCGGCCGGAAGCGTTTCGGCTACATCGGCAGTGCACTGGACCGGGACTTGCGTGCGGCAAAACGCAAAGCCGGCTTCGAGCGCGTCCTGCATGAAAACCGTCTCGCCTTCATCGGGCAAAGGCTTGGCGACACCCTTTCCTCCGTTGGTCTCGGCAAATATCTGACGCACCAGCTGTTGAGTGCCGAGCCGAGCCTCGACTGCATCTATTATTCCAACGACGACATGGCGGCCGGAGGCGCATTCGCTATCATGGAGGCTTCTCGCACCGACGACATTCTGATGGCAGGCTTCAACGGATTGGAACTCGCGGCCGCGCTTCCCTTGAGGATCGCCACATCCAGATCACCCCGCCGTATGATCGGCGAAGTCGCAGCGCGTCTGGCACGTGGCACCATGGCGCCGGACGCTCCATCGGTCAGCAAGATCACCGCCTTCGTCCCCGAGATTACGGGCATTGTGTAGCCCCCACTTGAGATCCGGCAGCCAATTGGAGACGGCTGCGGAGAAAACGGGCCTATTATTTAAACGAATCCTGAGATTTAAATCAGAGAAATCGATCCATATCCGCCTCTGGCAGCTTGCTGTATCAGCATTGTCGATATAAAGCCGTGTGTGACGCAGCATGGAGTAATCATGGAACGCTCGTTTTTGACGATCGATGCCGGAGTCAATGACACCGTTATCAAAGCTCTCTCTGCGCCAGGACGCCTGCAGCTCCTCAAACTTTTATGCTCAAAGGGCCCCATGAACGTCAACGACATGGCCCGAGCTCTGTCGCTGCCGCAGTCAACCGTCGCAACCGGCATTCAAATTCTGGAAAATGTGGGATTGGTCGAATCTCGCCTCGCCAAAGGCCGGAAGGGCAATCAGAAGATCTGTTCCGCAGTTTATGATGAAATCCTCATCAGCTTCGAGGACAAGTCCGTCAACAAGGTAGACGACGTCATCGAGGTTGAGATGCCGGTTGGGCTCTATACGAGTTGCGACATCCACGCCCCTTGTGGCCTTTGCTCAAGCGACAGTGTAATCGGCCTGCTCGACGTTCCTGACTATTTCCTTGATCCACAGCGTATGCAGGCCGGTCTCGTGTGGTTCGGAAGGGGCTTTGTCGAATACAAGTTCCCGAACAATGCTAAGGTTTTGAACAAGGACGTGCGCGCCATCGAGTTTTCGATGGAACTGTCTTCAGAAGTACCGGGAACCAATCCCGACTGGCCCTCCGACATCACGCTTTGGGTCAATGGAATGCCGGTCGGCACATGGACTTCCCCGGGCGACTATGGCGACAAGCGCGGGGCCTATACGCCTGACTGGTGGAAGCTTAAAGGCTCCCAATATGGCAACCTGAAAACCTGGCGTATCTCCACACGAGGCACATTCATCGACGGCGTCTCAACCTCCAACGTCACGGTTGGAGACCTTGCCCTCGCGCAACATTCCTCGATCCGTCTGCGCGTCGGTATTGCCGAGAATGCCAGTCATACCGGCGGCGTGAATATATTCGGCCGTGGCTTTGGGAATCATGGCCGCGACATCGTTATGCGGCTCTACATTTAACGAACAATATCAGAAATCCTGATTTCAATATTGCGATATTTTTTTCGCCAAAAGACGACAATTCCGATCTAAATCACTGTGAACTAATAACTATTTCTGACACCCGAGCGGCGCATAGCACACGCGCTGTTTAATTGACTCCCTTCTATCAAGCCATCAAGATAACTGTATAAGAACGAAGAAATCGATATTTAAGGGAGGGTTCGTTGAAGGCGAATGTTGTCGTTCATCGCGATTTTCGGGTCGCGAACATTGATCCCAGACTTTATAGTTCGTTCCTTGAGCACCTCGGGAGAGCCGTTTACGGTGGCATATACGAGCCTGGGCATCCAACAGCCGATGCGGACGGTTTCCGGCGAGACGTGATCGATCTCGTGCAGCAACTCGATACGCCCTATTGCCGTTACCCCGGCGGCAATTTCGTTTCCGCCTACGATTGGCAAGATGGCATCGGCCCGCGTTCGGAGCGCCCTGTCCGTCTCGACCTTGCCTGGCGCACCCGTGAAAGCAACCAGATCGGCGTCAACGAATTCGTCGACTGGTGCAAGAAGGCGAAGACCGAACCGATGCTCGCCGTCAATCTCGGCTCGCGCGGGCTGGATTCGGCCCGCAATTTCCTCGAATATTGCAACCATCCCGGCGGCACCTACTGGTCGGACCTGCGTCGCAAGGATGGTTGGGAAGCGCCCCACAATGTCAAATTGTGGTGCCTCGGCAACGAAATGGACGGCCCCTGGCAGGTCGGACACAAGTCGGCGCATGAATATGGCCGGCTCGCCGACGAAACGGCAAAGGCCATGCGGAATTTCGACAAATCGCTGGAACTCGTGGTCTGCGGCTCATCGCATTCCGATATGAAAACTTATCCGGACTGGGAAGCGCAGGTCCTCGACGAGTGCTATGATAGCGCCGACTATATTTCGCTGCATATGTATTTCGCAAACCGCGAGAAAAATACGCTCAATTACCTTGCCCGCACGACCAAGCTTGATCGCTACATCACCACCATCGGTGGCGTGATCGATTATATCAAGGCGAAGAAGCGGTCGAAGAAGACGATCGGCATTTCCTTCGACGAATGGAATGTCTGGTATCATTCCAACCAGCAGGACAAGGATATTCTCGCGAAGAACGAGTGGCCCGATGCCCCACATCTTCTCGAAGACGTCTATAATTTCGAGGACGTGCTGCAGGTCGGCGGTATTCTCAATACCTTCATTCGCCGTTCGGATCGTGTGCGCATTGCCTGCATTGCCCAGCTCGTCAACGTCATCGCTCCGATCATGACCGAGAATGGCGGTCCGGCCTGGCGTCAGACGATCTACTACCCCTTCTATTTCGCATCAAAGTATGGCCGCGGATCGGCCCTGCAGCTCATCGCCGACGCGCCGACCTATGACTGCGACGAAGCAGACGACGTCCCCTATCTCGACGCATCAGCGGTCCTTTCCGATGACAGCCAGACGCTGACCTTCTTTGTCGTCAACCGTCATCCGCAAAACGCGCTTGACCTCGACGCCCGGCTGGATGGCTTTGCCAACGCCCGCGTGCTGGAACAGGTGGAGATGACGCATCCGGACCTGCAGGCCGTCAACACGGCGCGGCAGCCGGAGACAGTCGCCCCCGTCAAAGTCGAGAACGCGAAAATCGAGGATGGCAGATTGCGCGCAGCGCTAAAGCCCCAGTCCTACAGCGTCATCCGGCTGTCGGTCTGACACCTTTCCGGCCATCACACTCGTGCTGGCCTGGAGAATATCCGCTCGCTGCGAGGAGGCAGCCGAGCCGGAGGAATGGTTCGCAGAAGCATCGGACCTGACAAGCGCAAGTCCCAATGCTGCTACGAACCCAAAACCGCGACGTCCCATGCGTCCATTGCGGCCGCGTGCTCGTCGCATTCAAAGGGAGGAGATTATGCAGCATTGGAAGAAGCTTGCATTCGGCGTCGCCTTGGCGACGCTCGGCCTGATGGCCGCGGCTAAGGCTGATGACTATAAATCCTTGCCTCGCAAGGACACCCTCATCGTCGAAAATCCGGAAGGCACTATCAAGAATCCCGGCTGGTTCAATATTTGGGTCAACGGCGGCGGCGGCGTTTCAACCGGCCTGCAGCAATTGACCATGGACACGCTCTGGTACATCGATCCGGAAAAAGGTCTCGGCGGCTCAACCTGGGACAACTCCCTTGCCGCCGACAAACCGCAATATAATGCCGACTTCACCGAGATGACGGTGAAGCTGCGCAAGGGGCTCTACTGGAGCGACGGCGTGGAATTCACCGCCGACGACCTTGTCTATACGGTCAAGACGCAGATGGACCATCCCGGCATGGTCTGGAGTGCTGCCTTTTCCGTGCAGGTGGCAAGCGTTGAAGCGACCGATCCCTATACGGTCGTCTTCAAGCTGAAGAAGCCCAATTCGCGCTTCCACGCCATTTTCACCGTTCGCTGGAACGGCGCCTGGATCATGCCCAAGCATGTCTTCGAGAAGGTGGCCGATCCGCTGCGCTATGATTTCGCCAATCCGGTCTCACTCGGCGCCTACAAGCTCAAGGCCTATGACCCTCAGGGCCAATGGTATACCTGGGAGAAGCGGGACGACTGGCAGCGGACATCACTTGCACGCTTCGGCGAGCCGGCTCCGAAATATGTAACCTATGTCGATCCCGGCCCGCCGGATAAACGCACCATCGCGCAGCTCGAGCACAATCTCGATATCATTCACGACAATACGCCGGAGGGCATGTTCACCCTCAAGGAGAAGTCCAAGACGATCGATACCTGGTTCCCGGGCTTCCCCTTCGCCCATCCGGATCCGACACTTCCGGCTGTGATTTTCAACACCCAGGATCCGCCATTCGACAATGCCGATGTGCGCTGGGCGCTGGCCCTCTTGATCGACATCAAGGCCGTTGACATGGCAAGCTACCGTGGCGCTGCGACGCTCTCGGCGCTCGGCGTGCCGCCGACGGCGGCCACCATGAAAGACTATCAGGCGCCGATGCAGGATTGGCTGAAGAATTTCGAGGTTGATACCGGCAAACGAAAGATTAAGCCCTATGATCCCTCGGTCGGGCAACAGGTTGCCGATATCCTGCGCAAGCAGCCGAAGTTCAAGGACCAGATCCCGACCGATCCGGCGGCTATCAGCACGGCATTCGGCTACGGCTGGTGGAAACCGGATCCGCAGGCAGCAGCCGAACTTCTGGAAAAGGCAGGCTTCAAGAAAACCGGCGGCAAATGGATGACCCCGGACGGCCAACCGTTCAAGATCCGGATGACGGTTGAGGGCGACACGCGCTCCGTCTTCACCCGGGCAGGCACCCTGATCGCACAGCAATGGGCCTCTTTCGGCATCGACGCCAAAGCCGTACCCGCCGCGAAACTGTGGCAGGTGGCACTGCAGCCCGGCGATTTCCAGGTGGCGATTGCCTGGAGCGTCGAGACCTGGGGCGGCGATCCCGACCTGTCCTTCTTCCTCGACAGCTGGCACTCGCAGTTCGTGGCGAAGAAGGGTGACAACCAGCCTCCGCGCAACTGGCAGCGTTGGAGCAATCCGGAGCTCGACAAGATCATCGAAAGCATCCGCGGCATCAGCGCCGACGATCCGAAGGGCATTGAGCTCGGCAACGATTATCTGAAGCTGGTCGCCCGTGAAATGCCGACGATCCCGCTGATGTCCTACAACGTCTTCACCTCGATGGATACGACGTATTGGACCGGTTATCCGACGATATCAGACCCCTATACCGACCCGGTTCCGAATTGGGCGAATTCCAGGCTCATGATGGTCAAACTAAAGCCGGCACAACCGAAATAATCCTCCCAACGCCGGCGCGATCACGTCGCGCCGGCCCCCTATTGACGGGCATGCGCCCCATGTCCGTCAATCCTTTCGAAAAAGGGAACCAGAGAGGAACCACTGCTCTATGACGTCCTATCTGATCTTTGTGCTGAAGCGGTTCGGTCAGTTTCTGCTCGTTGTATTTCTTGGCGTGACCATAACATTCTTCGTCACCCACCTGACCCCGATCGATCCGGTCGAAGAAAGCATAGGCGCCATCACCCAGATGGGGCAGTCCGATCCGAATGCGATCGAACTGATGCGTCAGTCGCTTCGCGAACTCTACGGAATGGAAGGTTCGATCTGGCAGCAGTACCTGCATTTCTGGCTGCGGCTGGCGACCGGCGATCTCGGCCCCTCGCTTTCGGCTTTTCCGACACCGGTCACCACAATCATTCTGCGCTCCCTGCCCTGGACTGTCGGGCTAATGACGGTGTCGACGCTGATCACCTTCGTGCTCGGCAATGCGATCGGCGCGCTTGCCGGCTACTACCGGAAGAATATGGTGCTGAAGGGCGTCAGCCTCGTCTTCATCGCCCTGCTGCCCATTCCCTATTATATCCTCGCCTTCGTCCTTCTCATTATCTTCGGCTATCTCTGGCCGGTGCTGCCGATCAATGGCGGCTACGAGATGAACGCCAATCTGGACCTCTCCTTCGCGCTGGTCCTCGATATCCTGAAACACTCCATCCTGCCGGCCCTGTCGCTGATCCTTGTAGGAGCTGGAAGCTGGCTGATCGGCATGCGCGCGCTGGTTTCCAACATCATCACCGATGATTACGTCGTCTTCGCCGAGCTTGGCGGCGTTCCCAAAAGGAAGATCCTCCGCTCCTACATCGCCCGCAACGCCATGGTGCCACAATTCACCGGGCTTGCCATGTCGCTCGGCGCGATCTTCAACGGCACGGTCATCACCGAAATCGTCTTCGGCTATCCCGGCATCGGCAACCTGCTGATCTCGGCGGTGCATGCCGGCGACTACAGCCTGGTGCTTGGCCTCAGCGCCTTGTCGATCGTCGGCGTCGCCGCCGCCGTCTTCATCATCGACATTCTGAGCCCGCTGATCGATCCGCGCATCAAGGTGGAATAGAGCATGTTTACGATCGTCCGCGACCTCGCGCGCCAGAATATGGAATTCCTCTGCGGCCTGCTGCTCTTTGCCATCATCGTCGGCCTAGTCATCATGTCCTATTTCTCGCCCTACGGCGCGACCGACATCTATCTGCTGCCACCCGACATGCCGCCCGATGGCGATTATTGGCTCGGCACGACATCCCGCGGCCAGGACGTTTTCTGGCAGTTGACGACCGCACTTCGCAACACCTTGTTTTTCGGCATCGGCGTCGCCTTCCTTTCGCGCATCATATCGCTGGTCGTCGGTCTCGTCGCTGGTTATGCCGGCGGCACGGTCGACCGGGTGCTGATGGCCATCAATGACAGCGTCATGGTCATCCCGCAGTTCCCTCTGTTGATCCTGTTCTATTTCGTGCTGAAGGACAGCATGACCTGGACTGCGCTGATCGTCATCATGGCCGCGCTCGGCTGGTCCTACGATGCCCGCCTCATCCGTTCGGTCGCGATCGGTCTGAAGACGAGACCCTTCACCACCCAGAGCGTCTATTCCGGCATGAGCATGCGCAAGATCCTCGTCCAGGAGCACCTGCCCTATGTATTGCCGATCGTCTTCGCCACCACGATGAACAACATGATCTGGTCGATCGGCATGGAGATCACCCTGTCGGTGCTGGGCTTCACCGATATCGAGACGCCGACCATGGGCATGATGATCTACTGGGCGAATGCCCATTCGGCGCTGATAGCGGGAATATGGTGGTGGGTGGCTGCACCCGTTGCCGTCATCGTCGTTCTCTTCCTGGCGCTGTTTCTCCTGTCCATGTCGATGAACGAATACAACGATCCGCGCAGCCGGCTGAACCGGATGGGAGGCTAGCCATGGATGCCCTGGTCGAAGTCCAGAACCTGAAAGCCTATTACCGCGCCTTCCTTTACGGCGTCGATCGCGAGGTGCGCGCCGTCGACGACATCACCCTGACGATCGGGCGCGGCGAGATCTATGGGATCGCCGGCGAATCCAGCAGTGGCAAAACAACCTTGATCAAGACCATTGCCGGCGCCATCCGGCCGCCGCTCAAGGTCGTATCTGGCAAGGTGATATTCCATTTTGCCGGTGGCACGCAGGACATGTACGCCATGACGCCGGACGAGCGTATGGCGCTTCGCTGGCTGTACCTATCCTATATCATGCAAGCGTCGATGAATGTGCTGAACCCGGTTCGGCGCATCCACCACTCCTTCACCGATTTCGCCTTCCGGCACATGAAGGTCGGCAAGAATGAGTTCTTCATAAAAGTCGGCTCGCATCTTGAGAGACTGAAACTTGATCCGCATCTGCTCCAGGCCTATCCGCACGAACTCTCCGGTGGCATGCGCCAACGCATGACGATCGCGCTCGCAACGATCCTGACACCCGAATTCATCATTGCCGACGAGCCGACAACGGCGCTCGACGTCATCGTCCAGCGCGACGTGCTGTCGATGATCCGCGAAATCCAACGTGAGATAGGCTCCTCCTTCTTGTTCGTCACCCACGATATGGGCGTGCATGCGACGGTTTCTGACCGCGTCGGCATCGTCTACGCCGGTCGCCTCGTCGAGGAAGCGCCGACCCGCAAGCTCTTTGCCCTGCCGCTGCACCCTTACACGCAGCATCTAGTCGGCAGCCTGCCGCGTATCGGCGATGCGAAGGCCCGGCCCTCGCTCGAAGGCCGTCCGCCGAACCTTGCCATGCCGCCCGAGGGCTGCCGGTTCCATCCGCGCTGTCCGAAGCGGATGGAGATCTGTTCGCAGAAGGTCCCACCGATGATCACGGTTGAGCCAGATCGGCGAGTGGCTTGCTTTGCGGTTACGGGAGATCAGGCTTGAGCGCTCTTCTCACTCTCTCTCATGTCACGAAGATCTACCGTCAGGGCGGCATGCTTGGCCGGCGGCAGATTGTGGCGGTCAACGATGTCAGCTTCGAGATCGGCAGCGAGCCAGAGATTCTCTCCATCGTCGGAGAATCCGGTTCCGGAAAATCAACGATCGCAGCGATGATCCTCGGACAGACAGCGCCCACGCAAGGCGAACTCCAATTTCGTCAGAAAGTGGTGGCCCTCCACGGAAAGGCCGAGCGTCGCGCCTTCATGAGGGAAGTGCAGCCAGTCCTGCAGAATCCCTTCGAAGCCTTCAACCCGCTCAAGCGCGTGGATCGCTACCTTTTCGAAACGGCGCGGAACTTCTCAGCTGGCGCGGGCAAGTTGGACCGGCAGCAGATCGAACGATTGGCCGACGAGGCTCTCGGCCATGTGGGCCTTAGTCTTGCGGAAGTGAAGGGCCGGTTTCCGCACGAACTGTCCGGAGGCCAGCTCCAGCGCGCCGCAATTGCCCGTGCTCTGATCCCGCAGCCACGCCTGCTTATCGCCGACGAGCCGGTATCCATGGTCGATGCGTCACTGCGCATGGCAATCGTCAGTCTTTTCGAACAACTGAAACGCGAGCTCGGACTTTCGATCGTTTACATCACCCATGATCTCGCCACCGCCTACTACATCAGCGACCGGATTATCATCATGCGCAAAGGCGAGATCGTCGAGCAGGGCGAGGCGCGCAAGGTCCTCGACAATCCTCAGCACCCCTACTCGCGTGCGCTGAAGGAGGCCGTGCTGAGCGCAGATTTCGCTGCAACGGCCTAGCAACTCGAACGGCGGCGCCGCGCAGCCGGCGACGGAAAGGCGGGAGCCGGAATTGTCTCGCGCGCGACGCGCTTATATTCATAATTTAGATTGAAGCGAGATCCGGCAGATCGCGGCAGGCGCTCTCGTCCCCACCGTGATTTGCTGCCGGCAGATGACGCTACCCATGCATCTGCCACCCGAGGACACATAAGGACCGTCCCTGGAAAGGCAATCCCCGCGTCCTACGAGGATTGCCTGATCATCAAACCAAGGGAACAAGGTGTAACAAGAGTGAAGGTTCAAGCAGCCTTGGCGATATCGTCGCTGTGGCGGATTTCCGTGCCCAGCACCTTGAGGCATTCGCGGATGAATGCCGCAAGTGCAGTCCATCCCTTCGCCGAAACCATGGTGCCATCGACATAGGCTTCCGTCGGCGACAGATCGATATAGGTACCGCCCGCCAGCGTGACTTCCGGCTCGCAAGCCCCCAAGGCACCCACCTTCTTGCCGCGCACAACGCCATCGACTGCGATCAGAATTTGGACGCCGTGGCAAATCGTAAAGATCGGCTTCTGCTTCTCGTGGAAATGGCGAACGATTGTCTGGACGCGTTTGTCGGTCCGGATGTATTCGGGGCCGCGACCGCCTGCGCAATAGACTGCATGATACTGGTCGAGCTGCGCCTCGGCCTCCGAGAATGTCTTGTTGATCGTGAAGAAGTGCCCGAGCTTCTCCGTGTAGGTCTGATCGCCTTCGAAATCGTGGAGCGAGGTTTTTATCAGCTCGCCAGCCTTCTTATCGGGGCAGATGACGTGGACTGTATGGCCAACTGCCTCCATCGCCTGCTGATAGACGTAGATTTCGTATTCCTCGGTGAACTCACCGGTCAGCATTAGTATCTTCTTACCAGGCATGATTTGCTCCTCTTCTTCATGCAATGGGGCGGCCGCGGCCGCCCCGGTTTCAGGTATTGTCAGAATGGAGAGTCGGGGAAGTAATATTCCTTGGCATTCTCCTGCGTGATCAGCGGCGCATCCAGCTTGACAGTGCCTCGCACCGGCGCCTGGCCGACAATATTAGCAACGGTCATGTAGATGGCGGTCTTGATCATCGACGGCGGATAGGGTGTCTCGACGGGTGTCATCTGATCGCCGTCGATGACCTTCTTGACGATGTCCTTCATGCCATTGCCGCCGAGGGCGAGCTTGATGTCCTTGCGGCCCAATTCCTTAACGGCCTCGAGTACGCCGAGAAGCATATCGTCGTCGTTTGCCCAGACCGCGTCGATTTGCGGGTATTTGGCGAGATAGTCCTGCATCAGCTTGAAGGCGTCGTCACTGTTCCAGTTCGCGTACTGGATGTCCAGAACCTTGAGATCGGTTCCCTTGATGGCGTCCTGGAAGCCTTGGATGCGTTCATCGTCGATGACAGTCGGAATGCCGCGCAAAACGACCAGGTTGCCTTTGCCGCCCAGCTTGTCGATCATGAACTTCGCCGTATTGCGGCCGACCGCGATGTTGTCGCCGGCAAGGTAGAGGTCCTGGATGGACTGGTCGTTCAGGCCACGATCCACGACGGTGATAAAAGTGCCTGCATCCTTGACCGCCTTGACCGGCGTTGTCAGTTCCTCTGACGTATAGGGCAGGATGACCAGCGCATCGAGCTTTCGTCCTGCGGAGAGATCTTCAAGCGCGCTCACCTGCGCCGTTGCCGAGGGCGAGGTCTTCACGACGACCTCGACATTCGGAAAGGCGGCATTGATTTCCTTGGCGGCGGCCTGCGCGTGATAGACGATGCCCGCCGTCCAGCCATGGTCGGCTGCCGGGATCGACACTGCGACGACCTTTTTGTCTGCCGAAAGGGCCTGGCTGGCGAGCAGCACCGTACTGACGGCCAAGGCGGCAATCCATTTTTTAGACATTCATTCCTCCCAGAATCGGACCACAAACATCAATCCGCGCGGTCCGGACGCGGTTACTTCGAGAACCTCTGTATGAGCATGGCGATGATGATGATGACGCCTTGAACGCCGGCGACGAGATATTCGGACACGAAATCCGAGAGCACCATGAGGTTGGCAATGAGCTCGAGAATGACCGCCCCGGCGACCGTGCCCCAGACATGGCCCTTGCCGCCGCGCAGTGCGGTTCCGCCGATGACGACCGCAGTGATGACTTGCAATTCCCACAACACGCCAGTGGTCGGCGTTGCGGCACCGAGGCGCGGCACGTAGCAGATCGCGGCGATCGCAACGCAAGCGCCCTGGATCGCATAGGCGATCGTGCGCGTCTTGATGATAGAAATGCCCGAATAGCGAGCAACGTCCTCGTTTGCACCAACGGCGGCGCATTTCCGGCCATATTTCATCTTGTAGAGGATGAAGGATGCGATGGCGGCGACGGCAATCGAGATGAGGATCGGGAAAGGAATACCGCCGAGGGTCCCGAAATAGACGGGCCGATAGGCGTCGCGGAGGCTGCGATCGATCGGGATCGTTCCGCCATCCGACATATAGGTGATGAGGGCCCGGAAGATCCCCATAGTGCCGAGCGTTGCGATGAAGGGCTCGATCTTTCCGACCGTAACGATGATCCCGTTCATCAGCCCGCAGATGAGCCCGACGACGAGCGCGACCGCCATGCCGGCGGGAATTGCCAGAACACCCCAGTCGGGAGCCATCCTATTCATGAACATGATGGTTATGCCGGTGATGAACGCGGCCATCGAACCGACGGAGAGATCTAGCCCGCCGGACGAGATAACGAAGGTGGCACCGACCGCGATGATGGCAATGAAAGCGCTTCGCGTGATCACATTGCCGAGATTGGTCGCAGAGAGAAAATCCGAGTTGATCGAAAAACCGATCACCAGCAGCGCCAGAAGCGCAAGGAAAGGACCGACATCCGACCAGCCGATGTTCCATTCCCGCTCCGGCCGAACCGGCGTCGAACCCGTAATCACAGTCATTGCCTTCCTCCCTGCTTCGCCACAAGCGTCGTTTCGCTGGTGGCAAGAAGCGCAATCTCATGTTCCGTCATTCTGTCGCTCGTCACCTCTCCTGTGATGCGCCCCTCCCGCATCACAAGAATCCTGTCGCAGATCCCGATCAGTTCCTGCATTTCGGACGAGATGACGATGCAAGTCCGGCCCTCCGCGACAAGGCGCTCGATGAAGGCATAGATCTGGGCCTTATTGGCGATGTCGATCCCGCGCGTCGGCTCGTCGATGACCACGACCGAAGGCTCGGTGAGAAGCACCTTGGCAAGCAGAAGCTTCTGCTGGTTGCCGCCGGAAAGCTGGCCCGCCTTGACCGCGTAACTTTTCAGGCGGATGTCGTAGGCGTTGACGGCCTCGACAAGCGCGCCCTGCTCGCGGCGGCGGCGCATCAGAAGGCCGGGATGAAACCTGCTGAGGGCGGACAGCGTGAGGTTCGGCGCGAGTCGCTCTTGTAGCAGCAGCCCCTTGCCCTTGCGGTCTTCAGTCAGGTAACCGATGCCGGCATCCATCGCCGCCCGGGGGCGCCTGATGTCGATCGCCCTGCCCTGCAATTTTACGGTTCCCGTGGCGGGACGCAGGCCCATGATGCCCTCGAACACTTCGGTGCGGCCAGCACCGATCATGCCAGCAAATCCGAGGACTTCGCCTTTGTGGGCGGTAAACGAGATGTCGCTTGCAAAGCCAGGAACGCTGAGGTCCCGGACTTCAAGCATCGCCTGTAAAGCCGGCTTTGCGGTCTTCTCAGGATAAAGTGCAGCGAGATCGCGCCCGACCATCAGCCGCGCCATGTCCATCTGCGTCAGCCTGTGGCCGGGATATGTGCCGACCATCTTGCCGTCTCTGAGCACCGTCACCTTGTCGGCAAGCCGCTGGACCTCATCCAGGCGGTGGCTGATGTAGAGCACCGCCGCACCCTGTTCCTTCAGCTGCAGGATGATTGCGAGCAGCCGCTCGACCTCCTCACCCGTCAGGACTGCGGTGGGCTCATCGAAAATGACAAGCTTGTAGTCGTCGAGAAGTGCGCGCGCGATCTGCACGAGCTGGCGATCTGCAAGCGAGATGTCGCGCACCAGAGCATTCGGCGACACGTGGCAGCCGAGGTCGTGAAGCTTTTCGACGGCCAGACGCCGCATCGTCCGATCATCGACCAAGCCATGGCGCATCAGTTCCCGGCCGAGGAAGAGATTTTCGGCAACGGTCAGGGCATCGGCAAGTAGGATCTCCTGGTGCACCAGAACGATACCCGCCTCCTGGGCCTGCTCCGGCTTCGAGAAACCGACCTTGCGGCTGTCCATCGACAGCGTTCCGGCAGTGGGTTCGGCATAACCGGAGATGAGCCGCATGAATGTCGACTTGCCGGCGCCATTCTCGCCGATGATGGCATGGATCTCACCGGGCAAGATATCGAGCGTGACCTCCGAGAGTACGGTGACGGATCCGTATTGCTTCGACATGCCCTCTGCACGAAGGATCGCACGAGAGGCGAGGTCTTCTGTCTCGGCCACCACGCTCCTCCCTCTCCTCTCGATGGTCATGACGTTCGACATTACCCGCCCCTTAATCGAAGGCCGGCACGAGCCGGTCCCGCGAATGTTCGAGATGGGTTCTCATTGCCTTTTCGGCGGCCGACGGGTCGCCTGCAGCGAAGGCGGCGAGAAGTGCCTCGTGCTCGTCCAACGCCTCTTCGGTGACGCGGGAATGGAACATCAGTCGAAAAATGTGAAAATGCGTGTGCTGGTGGCTAAGGGTTTGGCGAATGAGCTCGTTGCCGGCAAATTCCATGATCCTGTCATGGAAAAGGGCGTCTTGCCGCGCGAAGGTCGAATAGCGTAGCCGTTCATCGCCTCCTTCCCGGCGCCCCATGACACCGGCCGCCTCCCGCAGGATGGCAAGCTTCTCATCGTCCATCGCCCTTGCTGCCCTTGCCGCACCATCAGGTTCGAGAAGCAGCCGCAAATGGTAAAGCTCGTCGAAGCGCCGATGGGTGATCTGCGGGGCAGCGCTGTAACCGATGAGATGCGTCTTGACGACAAGTCCCTCTCCCTCGAGGCGGCCGAGCGCTTCGCGGATCGGGGTCTGGGAGACGTTGAACTCCTTGACAAGATTATCGACGGTGATGCGCGCACCTGGAGCGATCTTCAAGGACATTAACTGCGCAAAAATCACCTCGTAGACGCTGTCCGCGAGACTGTTGCTGCGCTGGATGAAACCACTCGGATCAGGCGTGGCATTGAGCATCATCGTATTCCGGCCCTGTATTTCTTTTGCCTCTTGACAGGAACAATCGCTAACACGATGCTCGGCGATACGCAATCCCATATCCTATAGGATTTTATATTGGAGGTTTCATGAGGGTCATTTGGGTGGGTGCGAAAGAAATCGCGCGCCAATTTTGCGACACTTCCTCACGGTCTTTCTTCATCCCACAACTGGTGAAAGGACCAGCACAATGACCCTCTTCGCCGCCATCAGGCTCCCGAAAGAAATCCTGTTCGGCAAAGGTCAACGTTTTGCGCTGCCGGCGGTCGCCACCAGGCTTGGTCGAAGGGCACTGATCTGCACGGATGAGCGCCTCGCAGGAACGTCCACATTCGCCGAACTCGTCGCCGCGCTGAGCGCAGCATCGATCGAGCCATTGGTCTACGACCGGGTGTTGCCGGATGTCCCGCGCGACACTGTTGCCTCATGCGTTGAAGAGGCTCGAAGCTTCGCGCCCGACATGGTGATCGGGATAGGCGGAGGGAGTTGCCTCGACATGGCAAAATGCGCCGCCCTTCTGCTGAGCCACGGCGGAAGCCTCGCCGACTATTACGGTGAGTTCAAGGTTCCCGGTCCGACAATCCCGATCATCGCTATCCCGACTACGGCGGGGACCGGCTCCGAGGTGACGCCGGTTGCCGTCATCTCCGACCCGGACCGGACGTTGAAGGTCGGCATATCAAGCCCATATCTCATCGCCGCAGCGGCCATCTGCGATCCTGACCTGACGATGTCCTGCCCGCCGGGCCTGACCGCTGTCGCAGGCGCAGACGCACTGACTCATGCAATCGAGGCATTCACGGCCGCTCGACGCGGCACCGACCCGTCGCTGCCACAGAACCATGTCTTCATTGGTAAGAGCACACTTACTGATCATTTCGCGCTACTCGCCATCAAGCTCTTGGGACGCAGCCTGGAGGCGGCTTGCAAGGAGGGATCGAACGAAGATGCGCGCGCTGACGTCATGATGGGTGCGTTGGCCGCCGGCTGTGCATTCGGCACGGCCGGCACCGCAGCAGCGCACGCCATCCAGTATCCCGCAGGCGCATTGACCCATACGGCCCATGGGCTCGGCGTCGCAACGATGATGCCCTATGTCATGAACTACAACCGCTCGGCCTCGATGACCGAAATGGCTGAGATCGGGCAAGCGCTGGGTCTGGATTCAACCGGCAAGACGACGCAGGAGGTGGCAGACGCAGCCATTGAGGAGATCCGCAGGCTCTTTCAGGCCATCGGCATCACGCCGACGCTCGCCGATCTCGGGCTTTCCGCCGACAAGCTCGACTGGACCGCCGAACAGGCGCTCAGCATCGACAGATTGATCAAGAACAACCCGCGGCCCTTCGACATCGACGCCATGAAACGTCTCGTTCGTGCCGCCTATGACGGCGATCTTGCCGCCTCCGCCCTTTAAAAATTCGAGGAACAAAATGACCATTGCCCAGCAAGTGCCACAGGCCGACAGCCACCTGCCAGACATCGAGGCTGCGGCCCGCGGCCTCTATATCGACGGGAGCTGGCGGCAGCCAAAAAACGGGCGCAAGATCGATGTGATCAACCCCTCGACCGGCGCGCTTCTTGCGGCAGTGGCGGACGCGACCGTCGAGGATGCGCAGGCAGGCGTCGAGGCCGCAACCCAGGCTGCGCCTGCCTGGCGATCGACACCACCACGCAAGCGTTCGGAGATTTTGCGACGCTGTTTCGAGCTGATGATCGAGCGTTCCGAAATGCTTGCTGCCTTGATCTCTCTCGAGAACGGCAAGGCGCTGCGCGACGCCCGCGGCGAGGTCGCCTATGCCGCCGAGTTCTTTCGCTGGAACGCCGAAGAAGCCGTCCGCATAACGGGAGAATTCGGCGTCGCTCCGTCGGGTGCCAACCGGATCATTGTCGACTACCAGCCGATCGGCATCTGCCTGCTGATCACGCCCTGGAACTTCCCTGCTGCGATGGCCACGCGAAAGATCGCGCCGGCCCTCGCGGCTGGCTGTACCGTCATCCTGAAGCCAGCAAGCGAGACGCCACTGACGGCCTACGCGCTGGCCTCGATCTATCAAGAGGCCGGCGTACCGCCAGGCGTCGTCAACGTTCTGACGACAAGCGCCCCTGCCCCATTCAGTGCCGCCATTCTGGCGGATCCACGCGTTAGAAAACTTTCGTTTACGGGCTCGACAGGTGTCGGTCGCCTGCTTCTCGCAGAAGCGGCCAAGCATGTCGTCTCATGTTCCATGGAGCTCGGCGGCAACGCTCCGTTCATCGTTTTTGATGACGCCGATCTGGAGGCAGCGCTCGACGGCGCGATGGTTGCCAAGATGCGCAATGCCGGCGAGGCCTGCACCGCCGCAAACCGCCTCTACGTCCAGTCCGGAATCTACGCGGCCTTCGCTGAAGGGTTGACCAAAAGAATGGCAGCTCTCACCGTTGGTCCGGGCGTCGACGCTCTGACAGAATGCGGGCCGATGATCACGCCAAAGGCTGTGGAGAAGATTGATCGCCTGGTCGGCGACGCAAAGGAAAAGGGCGCGCGGGCCATGTGTGGTGGCGAGGTCTCTGCCGGGCCGGGTTATTTTTACCCGCCGACAGTTCTTGTCGACATGCCTGATGGCGTCGAGATGGCGCATGAGGAAATCTTCGGACCGGTTGCGCCTCTTTACAGGTTCGAGACCGAGGACGAGGTGATAGGACGTGCCAACGACACCGAATACGGCCTTGCCGCTTACGTCTTCACGCGCGACATTACGCGGGGACTGCGCGTTTCCTCCGCTTTGGAAGCGGGTATGATCGCCCTCAACCGGGGTCTGGTTTCCGATCCGGCGGCGCCCTTTGGCGGCGTCAAGCAGAGTGGTCTCGGCCGTGAGGGCGGGCAGCATCACGGCATCGCCGAATTCATGGAAGCCAAATATATCGCAACCAGCTTCTGACACGCCAGGGGGAAATCTTTGGAGACCGATCCGTTCCGCATACGGGGACACGTGCCGGAATTCGACGCCATCGTGTCGGAGATCAAGGCAAGGAGTGCTTCAACCCGCGCAAGGCTCCGCATGAAGGAAATCTCCTACGGAGGCGATGCAAGCGAAATCCTGGACATCTTCTACCCGGAAGGTACGCGTGACGGGCTGCCGGTGCACATGTTCATCCACGGCGGCTACTGGCGGATGTTTTCCAAGCGCGACTACTCCTATGTCGCCGACACTATTACCGGCGCAGGGGCAATCGCCGTCATCGTCGATTACGCCTTGATGCCGCATGTCCGGATGGAGGTGCTCGTCGACCAGGTTCGACGGGCCAAGCAATGGGTGCTCAAACATATCGCGAGCCACGGCGGCGACGTATCGCACTTTACGGTCAGCGGTCATTCCGCCGGTGCGCATCTTGCCAGCTTCCTGTTTCATCGACAGGAGGCTTTCTCGGGCGTGTCGGCGGCTCTCCTGCTTGGCGGTCTTTACGACTTGAAGCCCCTGCAGTCATCGTTTCTGCGTTCAGAGATAGCCATTACCGATAGAGAGGTTGCCGACTTTTCGCCGATGCTGCATTCCTATGACGAGGGCTGTCATGCCACTATCGCGATCGGCGCTGATGAAACGCCCGCGTTTCATCAGCAGGCGGACGCCTTCGCATTGCGCTTGCGACAGCAAGGACTGTCGGTGACCAACGAAAGGCTCGAAGGCTTAAACCATATGAGTAGCGTTCGCGATCTTGGTCTGCCGGAAACGGCTATCGGCCGAATCCTCGGCAAAACAATTGCATACGCCCGGTGACGTCCAAGTACAGATCTTGATCAGGATCAGGTGGTTTCAGTCTGGAGCGCTATTGACGCCTAGCCTTTGACCGATAAAACCACACCAAAAGCCTTGTATTGTGCCGATCCTGCGGGAGCTAACACCAGTCTGCGGCCAGCGACCTGGCGCAACTGAAAATCGGCCTTCTCGCTTGGTGCTTCCGATTGGTCCGGGCAAACGTCCCCGAGATAATTCTCTTGCGCCTGCCGTGTCGGCTGATAAAAGCCGGCCTGCCAACCGAAAACAGCGACTGAATGACAGAACACGCCATTACCTGGAGCATTGCCGGCTTGACCGCCATGGGTGTGGTCGTTCGTCCATTCCGATGGCCGGAAGCGGTATGGGCCATATTTGGCGCCTTGTTGCTCTTTGCCTTTCGCCTGATTGGACCACACGATGTCATCGCGGGGATCTCGAAAGGCGGCGACGTATATCTCTTTCTGATCGGGATGATGCTTTTATCGGAACTCGCTCGTCGGGAAGGCCTGTTCGACTGGATTGCAGCGATCGCCACAGCGCACTCCAGCGGCTCCCCCAGACGCCTGTTCCTACTTGTCTATGTGGTTGGCGTTATCGTGACGGTCTTTCTCTCAAATGATGCGACGGCCGTCGTTCTTACCCCAGCCGTCTTCGCTGCCTGCCGGGCTGCCCGGGTTCGGGACCCGATGCCCTACCTCCTGACCTGCGCCTTCATCGCCAATGCGGCGAGCTTTGTCCTCCCCATCTCCAATCCCGCCAATCTGGTAATCTTTGCTGGCGGCGAGATGCCGCCCCTGGCGCGCTGGATGTCGACGTTCATGCTTCCGTCGATCGTTTCGATCGTGGTTACGTTTGGCTGCCTTTACTGGACCCAGCGCCGGGCTCTTGCTTCGGACAGCGTTGCCGAAAATGTGGCCAGGCCGATCCTTTCGGCGAGCGCTCGGCTGGCCGGG
Organism: Rhizobium sp. KNZ14-9A; assembly: GCF_056755015.1. Classification (NCBI taxonomy): domain Bacteria; kingdom Pseudomonadati; phylum Pseudomonadota; class Alphaproteobacteria; order Hyphomicrobiales; family Rhizobiaceae; genus Rhizobium; species Rhizobium sp. KNZ14-9A. Next base: position 274,636 of record NZ_JBPGXB010000004.1, on the reverse strand, counting down.
TGGGGAATTGTCCTGACGGCCATCATTCTTATCGCCGCATCGGCGATGCATATTGATTTGGGTATGCCGACCTTTCTCGCCGGCACGATTACCTCGGTGCTCGTCCTGGCGCTGACCCGGCAAAGTCCAATCGAGACCTTCAAGGGCGTCAGTTGGAGCGTCCTGCCTCTGGTCGCTGGCTTGTTCGTCGTCGTGGAAGCCCTGGATCGCACCGGTCTGACGACCATGCTCTCAGACCAACTGGCCTTGCTCGCGGCAACATCGGAAACACAGGCGGCTGGCATCGCAGGCGTGTTTGTTGCGATTATCTGCAACCTTGTTAACAATCTTCCGGCAGGCCTGGTCGCGGGAAGCGCCGTGCAGGCGGCGCATGTCTCAGACAAGATCGCCGGAGCGGTGCTGATCGCAGTCGATCTCGGCCCCAACCTTTCCGTCACCGGATCCCTGGCAACAATATTGTGGTTGTCTGTCCTTCGCCGCGAGGGACTTCACGTCAGCGCGTGGCAGTTTCTGAAGCTCGGAACTGTCGTCATGTTTCCGGCACTGATTTTGTCTTTGCTGTCTCTCGTTCTCTTCTGAGACTTCCAACGGGCAACGTCTCGCGAAGAAGGCGTGATAATCCAAAACTGTCCGCCAATGATGACATTCGCCTCCATGCTGCGACGCGACAGGAAGCCAATCTACGTCAGCGCTATAGCCTCATCTGCGTCTCTGCATCGAAGAGACTGACGCTCGATGGGTCCACAGCAAAGGCAATTGGCTCTCCCCTTTTTCCGGCAAAGCGTGGTTCCACCCGGGCGATAACGGTTTGGCGGCCGATGACAGTCGTCAGGATCGTATCTGGTCCCGTCGGCTCGACCACGTCGATGACGCCATTGAAGGCGCCATGTCCTTGCACAACCTTGAACTCCTCCGGACGAACACCGAGAATTAAGACTCGCTCGGTCAATCCACCGTTGCCGGATCCAAGTTCCAGCGCTACGCCTTCCGCCCTGAACTGCCAGCCACCCTCGCTTCCGACCACGCGCCCGTGGAGGAAATTCATGGCCGGTGAGCCGATGAAACCGGCGACAAACATGTTGGCGGGGCGCTCGTAGACGGTTCGCGGATCGGCCAGCTGCTGAAGGTGGCCGCCTTTCATGACCGCCACTTTGGTGGCGAGTGTCATGGCTTCGATCTGGTCGTGCGTCACGTAGACGATACTGGTCCCGAGCCGCTCGTGGAGCCTCTTGATCTCGGTGCGCATCTCGACCCTGAGCTTGGCATCAAGATTGGAAAGCGGCTCGTCGAACAGAAACAGGTCCGGATTCCGGACGATTGCGCGGCCCATTGCCACGCGCTGGCGCTGCCCGCCGGACAGGTTTGCCGGTTTGCGATCGAGGAGATGCGTGACCTGCAGCATGTCGGCCGCTTGCGCCACGGCTTCGCGCCGCTGATCCGCAGGCACACCGCGCATCTCCAGACCAAAACCGATGTTACGTTCGACCGACATCGTCGGGTAGAGCGCGTAGGACTGGAAGACCATCGCGATATTGCGGTCTTTCGGCGGCAGAGCCGATACCGAGCGACCGCCGATGGCGATATCGCCGCTGGAGGAATCGTCGAGCCCAGCGATAATGTTGAGCAAGGTCGACTTGCCGCAGCCGGATGGTCCAAGCAGAACAAGGAAACCGCCGTCCTCCAGCTCGACGTCTATCCCGTGAAGAACTTCAAGCGCGCCGTAGGACTTTCGGATGTTTTTGAGTGAGAGCGTAGCCATTCGATATTGTCCCTTCAACCCTTGATCGCACCGGCAGTGAGCCCCTGGACCATCGCCCGTTGGACAATTGCAAAAAGAAGCATGACGGGCAGAATGCTGAGGATGCCTCCGGCGGCGAGAACGCCCCAGGGAAGCTGGAATTCACCGACCATCAGTTGGAGCCCGACGGGCCACGTGCGTGACCCCTGCCCGGTGGTCAGCATGAGGGCAAAAATGAACTCGTTCCAGGCGGCGATGGCAATGAAGACGGAACTGGCGAGGAGACCATTTCGCGCTAGCGGCAAGACAATGCGGACCATGGCGCCGAGACGCGTCGACCCGTCGATGCGCGCAGCGCTTTCCAGCTCCTTTGGTGCGGCGTCCAGGAAGCCCTTGAGCATCCACACGAAGAGCGGCAGCAGGAAGCTGGTATAGGCAAGCGCTAGGCCGAAACGGCTGTCCACCAGCCCCACGGTTTTCATCATCACATAGAGCGGGATGATCATCATCACGGCGGGGAACATGCGGATCAGCAGATAGCCCAGCATGAGGCTGTTGCGGCCGCGGAATGTCATCCGTGCAAACGCATAAGCGGCCAGTGTGCCGGCAACGACGCAGATGGCGACGGTGACGATCGTTACGATCAGACTATTGGTGATCAATACCGGAAAGTTAGACTGCGTCCAGATCGCCACATAGTTCTGAAATGTCACGTGCTGGGGAATATACTGCATCTGCGAGGTGACGATGTCCGTCTCTGCCTTCAGCGAGGTCAGGAACATCCAGAGGATCGGCCCAAGGCAGAAGGTCCCGAGCGCACACAGGACGATGTAGGTGAGAACATCGGCTGCCAACCGCCTGCTGTGTTTGGTTCGAAACATGGATCATTCTTTCGTTATGCGCGACAGGCGGATGTAGATCGTCGCAAAGATCATCAGGATCAGGAACATCACGACCGACAGAGCGCCGGCATAGCCAAAATTGAAATCCCGATGGGCGGTCTGAAAAGCATAGAGTGACAGCACTTGGGTCGCGTTTCCGGGGCCGCCGCCCGTCAGGACCAGCAGAAGATCGGGAGAATTGACAAGGCTGATGACGCGCAGAATGACTGCAGCGGCAATCACCGTTTTCAGCATCGGCACCGTGATCAACCGGAATTTCGTAAAGGATCCGGCGCCGTCTACCGCAGCAGCCTTGTAAAGGTCCTCGGGAATCCCCTTAAGACCAGCGAGAAACAGCAGAGCAAAGAACGGAAAACCGTGCCAGGCTTCGACGAGGATCGTGGCCGCAAGCGCGGTACTCGGGTCGGCGAACCATGCCTTGTAGGTATTGAGCACGCCTATCCGGACGAGGATGTCATTGATGACGCCAAGTCGCGGGTCGAGAAGCAAGGCCCACATGTGTCCGGCCACGACATTCGGAAGGAAATAGGGCAGCAGGATCAAAACGCCGAAGATCTTCGTCCCCGGCAGATTTCGGTTCAGCGCAACGGCAGCGATGAAGCCGAGCGTCATCTCGACGGCGATCGCCGCCATCACCCATATCGCAGTGTTCTTCAACGAGATCCAGAACACGCGATCGGACATCATCGCCACGTAGTGCTTCATCCCCACCCAGCCGTTGAGGCCTGGCCGGGTGAGCCGCATTTCCCGCGCACTGATGACGAATCCATAGATCGTCGGATAGGCGACGACGAGGAGTAGCAGAAGGAGGCTCGGCAACAGGAGAAGATAGACCCAGGAGCGTGTTTCCGAGAGTTCGCCGAGGCGGCGAAGCGGTTGGCGGCGTGAGGCTGATGTCATTGGATGTCGGCGATGCGCCGTCCTTGATTAAGGCGCGTGCCCCCTACGGGGACATTGCGCCTGAACGAGGTTAGCGAAGGGCGACTTCAAGGCCTTCGATGATGCGGTCCACGGCCTGCTCCGGCGTCAACTGACCGGTGAGGACTGCCTGGAAGGTCGGATTGACGACGTTCTCCGACCAACCGGCGGCACCAACGAAACTGTTGGGCAGGCGCCCGAACTCCAACGTCTGCGTTGCCGCGTTGTAGATCGGGTTACCCGTGATGCGCTCGTCCTTCAATGCTGCCGTGGAGGCCGGGAAATATCCCGTTGCCTCAAGAAGCGCGATGGCCGCATCGGTCTCGCCCCAAAAGCTGATCCACTTCCACGCGGCTTCGACATTGTCTTCCTTGAAGATCCCGTTGCCGGCGTAGGCGACGCGGGCAATATGCGCCTTCGGACCCGCAGGCATCGGTGCGGTGGAAAACTGCTCGCCTTGTTTGAGCGCTGCAGAGATCTCGATGAGCGAACCGGTATGGTGCCAGACCATCGCCGTCTGACCGGTCCTGAAGCCCTCCATGATCTGCCGGTAGCTATCGTTCGGCGCGCTGGGCGGAACCACTTTCTCCTTGCGGAAGAGATCGGCGTAGAAGGTGATCGCCTCGACGGCGGCCGGCTTGTCGATGGCGGCCTGGCCATCCTTGACGAGCGGCGAGCCGAACGCTTCCATCACGTCGATGACGTATTTGAAAGCCCCGGCGCCGCCGCGCATCCCGAATGCATAGCGGTTCTTGGAGGGATCTGTCAGCTTTCGGCAAGCGACCAGGAATTCCTCGAAAGTCTTGGGAGGAGCGGAAAGCCCAGCTTCCTCGAAATAGTCCTTTCTGTAGTACATCCAGTCGACAAAGGCGTAGGCGGGAACTGCGTAGATGGCACCATCCTGCGACATTCCCGTCCAGCGGTTGTCAGGTAAGTTCGCCTTGCCGGCCCAATTGTTGACGCGCGCGCTGATGTCAACCAACGCTCCCATCGCCGTCAGGTCAGCAAAACGCTCGGCGATTACCATGCCGGTGTCGGGGCGCCCTCCGGCAACGACCGCCGACGAAACCTTCGCCATATATTCGGAGTTGGGGATGCCCTCCTGCGTCACCGTCACATCCAAATTTGCTGCTGCGAAAAGCTGGATGATCTTTGCGAGTCCGGCCATCTCCGACTGGCTGGCGAAATGGTGCCAGTAGTTGATGGCGGTGGCGGCGTTGGCGCTGCGAAGGCTGGCCGCCAGGCTCAGAGCTGCCGAGGCTATCAGGAATTCACGCTTGCTTAGTTGCACTACCATCTCCTCCCGAGATATCAGACCATCAATCTGATCGATCAGATGGCAATATCATCGTTTTGGAAATCCCGCAACACACTCGCTCGAAGACAGCGAATGTGGAAACGCTCAGACGAGACCGAGATTGCGTTGAACGGCAGCCTGGAAGTGCGCAATCAGGGCCTTTTCGGCAGCATCCGCGTCCCTCGTGCTGCATGCTTCGAGGATATCGAGGTGCTCCTTCAACGTGCGCACAAGGATCGGCGTCGTGACCTTTCGCTCGAGCCGCAGAAGACGCAGATAATTGTGCATGCGCTTGTAAGCACTGTCGATCAGCGGATTGCGCAGGGCCTTGATGATCTCGCCGTGCAACTCCAGTTCGAGCGCGTCCGTCTCCAGAAGCTGTTCCGGCCCTATGCCGTTGCGCTCAAGCTGGCGAATAAGCCTGGAATGCCTGACTTCCAGGGCATTCATCAGATGCTCGTCGCCCTCCTCGGCAAACACCCGAATAGCCGCGCGCTCGACGATCGAGCGGAACTGATAGGTGGAGCGCGTAAGCTCCATGCCCGGCCGGACGAACTGGATGCCCGAGCGAGGATGGATGGTCAGAATGCCCTCCGCTTCCAGCACCCGCAGCGCGTCGCGCAAGGGTGCCACGGGAACATCAACGATTGCCGACAGCTCGTTCTGCGAGATGAAGGCACCCACAGGCACCTTCCGCTCGAACAGGCTTTCCAGGATGCGCTCATAGGCTATGTCGCTGAGGCGCATTGCTGCAGCATCCCCGATCGCCGACTTCGCGACATGCAGCTCTTGCAGTTTCTTCATAGGTCCGATATCACCTTTCTGATCGATCAGGTCAACATTTTAAACGATCAGTGAGCGCTACGATGTCTCTCTCCCACTTCCGTATAACCCGATTTCAGTTTGCTCGCGACCGCGTAATCGGCGACAGCCAGGTTCGCGCCGACGAGACCAACGTCGCAGCACTCGAACTGATCTCGGACACAGGCGAGGTGGGGCTCGGATTCATCCAGACCCTTTTTTATCCTCTGCCGGATCAGGCGGAGATCGAGGCTGTTTTTGAGAGCGAGGTCTGGCCGACGATCAAGGGAGAAAAGGCGATCGGACTGGTTCATCGCGTGAACAGGCCGCGCGGTGGCAACCAGCGCGCCTATTCCCTGCCGTTCCATGAAGCGCTGCAGGTGGCTCTCTGGGATCTGGTCGCCAAGCAGGCGGGCATGCCCTTGCACCGTCTTCTTGGAAGCCGACGCAACCGCGTCCGCGCCTATGCGAGCGGCCTTGATTTCCATCTGAGCGACGACGCCTTCAGCGCACTGTTCGCGCATGCTGCAAGCGTCGGCTACACGGCCTTCAAGATTAAGGTTGGCCATCCCGATTTTGCCCGCGACCTTCGCCGCCTCGAACTCTTGAAGAAGGTCGTGCCGGAGGGATCGCAGATCATGATCGATCCGAACGAAGCGTGGAATTCCAAGGAAGCCCTGGTCAAGCTGACGGCAATACGCGATGCAGGACACGATCTCCTCTGGGTGGAAGATCCCATCCTGCGCCACGATTTCGAGGGTTTGCGAACCCTGCGTCACGCCGTCAACTGGACGCAGATCAACAGCGGGGAATATCTCGACCTGTCCGGCAAGAGGATCCTGCTCGACCATCACGGCGCCGACATTCTGAACGTTCACGGCCAGGTGACGGACGTCATGCGGATCGGCTGGCTGGCCGCCGAACTGGGCGTCCCGGTCAGCCTCGGCAATACTTTCCTGGAGATCGGTGTGCATATGGCTGTCGCCCTGCCGGAGGTCGAATGGCTGGAATATTCCTTCCAGAACTTTGACCACCTGGTCGAGACGCCGATCGAGATCCGCGACGGCTTCGCCTACGCGCCTGACCGCTTGGGTCATGGCCTGGTGCTTTCCGAGGAAGCACGGCGCGAATGGGCGCGGCCACACCGGCTGGAGCGGTCCAAGCTAGGCCCAGCACCCACAAACAACCGGCTCCCCCTCCTTTCGTGAGGAGAAGTTCGCAAGAGGCGAACTGCGGCGATGAGGATGTGCGGGGCATCAGCTGAAGCGCCGAACTCCCCCTGCAGGTGAGTTGGCTGGGAGGGATACGAGAGCGACGCTAACAGACCCGGCTGCCTGATAATTCCTGCTAAGCGGCAAGCTCGCCCATGGGATGTTCGGGGCCGATCGAATGCCGGGTTGCGATCATTCCCGTCGCGCCTGAAGGGTGTTCTTCCATGCTTTGTGGGTTTGCATATAGCTCGACTCGGTTACGGCCGCCTCGCTTCGCAAGGTAGAGTGCCTGGTCTGCCTGATCCCGCAGCTTCTGTGCATTGCAATCGCCTCTCCAAACGGCAACGCCCGCGCTCACACTCGGCACTATCGTCTCCGCACCAGATGCGAATGCCAAAGTATTGACCGTCCTGCGGATTTGATCCGCCTTTGCAACAGCAGTTTCTTCGGTTTGATCACGCAGAAACAGCGCGAACTCCTCGCCACCAAGACGGCCGAGCGTGACCTTGCGTCCAGCGGCCGTGGCTATGGCTTGTGCTACGCCGACAAGAACCACATCGCCAGTTTCATGGCCGTAGCGGTCGTTGACACTCTTGAAGTGGTCGATGTCTATCATGATGAAGGCGTCACCTCCCCTGAGCTCTCTCGGAAGGGATGCCAGGAAGTGCTGCCGATTTGGGATTCCCGTCAGTGCATCGGTGTATGCCAGACGTTTGAGCTGAGCTTCCGCTCGTTCCTGGACCAGGACAACCACGAAGAGCGCGACAGAGAAATGGCAAATGATAAGCATGAAAAAGGCATAGCGGGGTTCGACCGGCCCATACTGCGGAAAGATCATTCCGACAGCGACCAGTGTCGAAAAGCTCATCGCTGCCGCGAGCGATGCAAGCAGACCCCATCTCGCGGGCAAGCGGTCGAGGAAAAAATCCCTTAAGATGACAGCGCAGGAGACCCCAAGGAAAACCGCGGTGTTCGCATTGAATATTGCAGCGCGCATTTGGTTTTCGGCGTACCAATGCATAAAGCCAACAGCGACCGACAAGGTCAGGGCCACAACGAGCAGAAAGCAATCCGTACTCTTTCGCCGGCGGCCGCTCAACTGGACAAATCCCATCGCCATCAGCGCATAACCTATGACGCCGACGGAAAAGCTTCCAAAAGTCCACACCTCATAGGGCAATATGCCCTGCTCTCCCACTCCGGCGAGCGTGGATGCAAAAGCAAGAAGGCCTTCGCCGATTGCCAGAAAATCGAGGCCTGGCTCCCTGGAGCGCCACCTAACGTAAAAAAAGCAGATCGCGCCGACTATGAACGAGCACTTGTGAAGAAGAAGAACTGTAGCAAGATCCATCGTCAAACCGAAAAACAACCAAGGCTGCCGATGCCTATAATCTCCGAGAACTACTTTTGAATGAATCTTCTCCCGCTGGGAGGGCAGATTAAGGACGACTTCATCGTGAGACCAGCTTATGAGCTTCAAAAAATGCGAGGACTGCGCTTAAAAATTCTTCCGGCTGTTCCAAGTGCGCGAAATGGCCGCTTTGGGCGAAATGTACCAGCTCCGAGTTCGAGCAGCTGTCATGCAGGTTTTTTCCCCGTTTCGGACCGCATATGAAATCGTGATCGCCGACGAGAACAAGCACCGGCACGGAAAGGCCCTGAAGTTTCTTTCGAACATCGAACGGCTCGTTGTTACCTATGAGAATTGTCGCCTTTATCCGTGAGCGCAACGCTTCAAGATCAAGCTTCTCACGAACACCATCGGCAAAGTAAACGGGAAGCAGGTCGCGCATGATCTTCGTATAGTCGTCGTCGCTCGACATGTTCGGAACCGACTGCCAGGCTCGCAGTACCGCCGGCCCCTCAACCGGGTAACGATCGGCAAAGCTCTGAACGCCGTTTGCCGCCGCCGCCATGAAGTCACTGCCCGTCACAGCCGATGACGAGTACAAGATCATTGCCGATACGCGATCCGGGTGGTCGATCGTATGTTGCTGGAAGACGAACCCTCCGTGGGAATGACCAAGAAGAACGACTTCGGACAGGTCGAGTGTCTCGAGGAACCTGCCAAGCTGTTTTGCGAAGCGTTCGACGGTATAGCCATGGGGGTGCTCCGCTAACCGGCCTGAACCACCTGTACCGATTGGTTCCAGGTACAGCATGGTAAAATGACGCTCCAAAAAACCCATGCGAAGATATTGCCAGTGGATCCCTGGGCCCCCGGGATGAACTACTATAACCGGCCCTTGGCCCGTGACATAAAAGCTTTGCTGAATTCCGTCGATATCGATGACATGATGTCCGGAGCTGAGGGTATTTCGCATTGATTGGACCTTATATCGCTTGAAAAGCGCAGCCGTACTCGAACCGCGCCAGGCAAATGGATTGAGTTTGGGGAGCTGTGGACGCACACGTCGCTAACAATGCGAGCTTGAAGGACGTCGAGATCTTCAAGTCATCGAAGCGTCGCTTGCATTACACGCGGTACCTTTGGACACGCGGTACCTTGGCCTAAACTCTAGCGAGCGCCGTGCCGCAGCGTTGCACGAAGAAGCTGCGGCGGCGGCGTTTGAACCAGAAGGTCAAGTTCGGTCGACTGCTGGTTTTGGTTCGTGCCAGTCACCGTCTCGTCAGAAAGACCTTATGTTTCGCATCGACTAGTAGCATACCTCGGTTCTGACTGGATGCCCGGAGTGCTCATCGTTCCATTGCCAATAGCAGCGATCATAGTCATCGTTGCTACCCAGGAAGATAGGACTGCGGTCCCTGAACCGTCCATCGAAGCGGTCATGGGCAAAAAACGCACCGCGGTTTCCCTCCCTGTCGAAATGGCCCATACCAAATCCTCCCATGTGCCCCCCTTCCGCGTGGCCTCCCCCTCCATGACCTCCTCCCCCGTTGTGAGCCAGTGCGGGCGTTACTGTTGCGATGGAGCCAACGGCGAGGGTCAGAGAGATTAGACCCGTTGCGGCGATCTTACGAAGCATAGACATGGTAGTTTTCCTATAAAGCGGCTCTGTGTAGCCGCCATCTGCATATGTTCATCGAAATTGGCGAACACTTGCCACAATTCAGGGATTTTGCTCACATGTTGTCACATCTTCTCACCACAACCCGTAACGTCCGTGATCGCCGGCGGCACGGGAAACGGGAAAGCGCCATCCGGTCATTGCGATTGCCCGTGCTCTCATCCACAACGGGACACGCGGCCGTCTCTCTCGCCGCGGCATAAAAGCGAGAATCGCGCCTTGCTTCAGCGTGCAAATGCCTCGAACGGATTGACTTCGGTGAGTTGCCGGACCGTGTCCTGACCTACACCCGCAACTTTGAGCAACGGCAGAAGGCCCTCGACAAGGTGCGTGTAAGGTCTCGGGGTTCCACCACCGGGCTGCGCTGGATCATACCAGCCGAGATCGTGGCTTATGAGCAGTTGCTCGCCCAGCCCGTTTTCAAGGGCGCGCGTTATCATTGCGACCAGCTCCTCGTCGGGGGCCCTTCCGACATGGTCGTATTCGATCCACGCACCGCGCTCCACCAATGCCCGGTGAAGCCCGAAGTCCCTTTCCTCCTGAGTATGAATGGATATGAAGCGTTCTGGTGCGCAGCCCTCTGACTGAAGGATGTCCAACTGCTCCATCACAACCCTTCCCCGGATCGTATGCGAGCCGATTACCGCATTGGTCCGCACGGATGCTCTTGCCGCGGCGCGGAGGATACGGGCTTCGAGCGGCGTAATCCCATCGTCGCCGGCGCTGAGCTTGATCCATCCCGCCAGCACACCGGTGTCCTCGATTCCCTCTGTAAGCTCACTTACCATCCATTGTTCAAGATCACTCTCACTAGCCTCGGCTACCCAAGCGGGTATCCATGGTTCGCGATAGTTGCCGGTCGGGACGACGATCGGAAAGTCGGCTGCCTTCGACACAGCGAGATCTATGTCAGCACGTCTTCCAACGCCACCCGTCGTACACTCGACGAGCAGCGTAATGCCTTGTCTCTTGATCGCCTCAATCTGCGGGACCATCAGTGCCACAACGGCGTCTGTCTCCGCCTCGGCATAGCCAGGCTGGTCCGGCGTCCTAAGGTCGACGAACACATGCTCGTGCGGGAGGATCATCCCGAGTTCGTCACGGCGCTTTGGTCCCAAGGTCGTGTAGATCTGCTTCATCGTTTAAGGCCTCCCTCTCGCAATTGGTAGAACGTCAGAACTTTGAATGCATCTGGTCCATCTGGTCCATAGAATAGTAGGATCAGGCGTCTGCAGGACATTCGATGACATCTCGCTGACTGTGGAAGATCCCTGCGTTGCCACGTCGCCGGCCGCCTTGAACGTGTAACGCCCTTATATCCGCACAGCCGTGATTTTGTGCGATTGAGCCTGTTGCCGGGTGGCCGCCAGGCAACAGGCATAGTGGCGTCGCCCGTACCCCGATCCACCGTGGATGAGCGGGGGCCGCCTACCCCACGACCCTTGTTCCGGCCTCAGGCCACGCTCGCCAAAAGTCGCGACTTCATATTCGACGGCACCATCATCGCTCGGATACCAGACCCCGGCAGATTATGCCGGGATCATCGACGCAAGCGAGATGAATGCTTCGTGTTTCCGGCGGTTGCTCACCGCGGTCATGAGGCCACCAAACCCTTGGTCAACTCCAGCGCCTGCCGCTCGAACAGCCGGCGATAGATGCCTTCATTGAACCGGATCAGCGCCTGGTGGTCGCCCTCTTCAACAATCTTTCCTTTGTCGAAGACCAGCAGCCGGTCCAGCGCTCGCACCGTGGACAGCCGGTGCGCGATGACAAGCGTCGTGCGACCGTCCATCAGACGTTCCATCGCCTGCTGGATCTGTACTTCGCTCTCGCTGTCGAGGCTCGAGGTCGCCTCGTCCAGGATCAGCAGCGGCGCATCAGCCAGGAATGCCCGGGCAATGGCGACACGCTGCCGCTCCCCGCCCGACAACTTGACGCCACGTTCCCCCACCAACGTCTCATAACCCTTGGGAAGGTCTATGATGAAGTCGTGGGCATTGGCCTGTTTCGCAGCCTGCTCGATTTCGCGCCGTGAGGCGTTCGGCCGACCATAGGCGATGTTTTCTGCCAATGTGCGATGGAACAGGATGGGCTCCTGCTGCACGATGGCGATCTGGCCGCGCAGGCTTGACTGTTTGACTTGGGCGATATCCTGCCCGTCGATGCGGATCAAGCCCGACTTCACGTCATAGAGACGCTGGATGAGCTTGACGAAGGTCGTTTTGCCCGAGCCCGAATGTCCCACTAGTCCCACGCGCTCGCCCGGCTTGATGGTGACCGAAAAATCCTCATAAAGCGGGTTGGGATGAGCGCCGTATTGGAAGGTGACTCGCTCGAAGACAATCTCACCCCTGCCGATCTTGATCGGCGCAGCGTGCGGTTTGTCCTCGATGCCCAGCGGCATCTTGTCGAGCAGCACCAATTCTTCCATGTCGTTGACGGCCCGCTGCAGATTGCGGATGTGCTGGCCGACATCCCGCAGATAGCCCTGCAGGACGAAGAACATTGCCAGCACGAAGGTAATGTCCCCAGCTGTCGCCAGCCCCCGCTGCCACATAACCAAGCCCGTTCCCAAAATACCGGCCTGCATGGAAACCATCATGAAGCCCTGGATCGTGCCGCTCAATGTGCCGCGCTTCCATGTTCGCCGCGTGCGTCTGTCCCATTTGGCGAGCACGTGGGCCAGTAGCGTCTCTTCGCGGCTCTCGGCGCCGAAGGCTTTCACCACTGAGTTGCAACTGATGGCATCCGCCAGCGCACCACCAAGCTTGGTGTCCCAGGCATTGGCAAGCCTTGCCGCCGGCGACACAAAACCCATGGAGAGCGTCACAGTCACACCAATATAGATGAGCGATCCCGCGCTCACGACTAGGCCCATGATAGGCCAGTAGCTTCCGAGCACGATACTGGCGCCGACCAGCATGACGATGGACGGCAGCAGGGCGACCAGGAGCAGGTCGTTGAGCGAGTTGAGCGCCCACATGCCCCGGGTAATCTTGCGCACCGTGGAACCGGCAAAGCTGTTGGCGTGCCAGTCGGTTGAGAAACGCTGCACCTTGTGGAAGCCATTGTTGACCACATCCGCCATGGTGCGCAGCGTCAGCCGGATAATGCCATTGAAGATGAACCAGCGCAGTGCCACGCTGGTCAGGCCGAGTGCCACGACGATGACAAAGGCGCGCAGGGCACCGTCAGTCCCATCGCTGCCTGCAATGGCATCGACGATCTGGCCGGAAAACACCGGCACCATGACTTCGGCCAGCGTGCTTGAGATCACCAGCACGATGATGCCGCCGACCAATGCCGGCCGATGGGTCCAATGATGGAAAACAAAGCCGAGCACGTGGCGATAGGCATCGGCGCGAAAATCGAGCTTCTTGCGAGTCATTTTAACCAGCCCGGCCCGTATCTCGGTAACCGGTCCTCAAAATCGAGAGTTTAAGGGCACAGCCCGTGCGGGAGACGAAATGATCCCGTCAGATCAATCGGGCTATGAAGAGAGACAAACCGCGTGTCGCGCGCTCAAGGCAGGCCGCGAATGGAAATGACCTAGTGTCGGGACATTCCACGCAGGAAGGTTTCGATGATTGCTGGTCTCATGCAACGCCTCCCTATGTTCGATCTAAAGCGGTAAGCGTTTTGTAACGAACCAATTCGCCATTGCCAACCGGTTTTTACAACCTTATGGAAAGTGATGCGAAAATCACACAATTTGGCAACTTGCAGCTTTGCATTTAGTCATGCTCGGAGCCTTTGATCCTATGCGGGATTCGGCGACCCCTTGGGCTGAGGGAGATCGTGCCTCTTGAGCGGCTGCCGAGAGGTAAACAAGGAATATTTCTTCGCCGACCGATGAAATCCGAGACGCCAAGCTGTCCTATCCTGAGAGTGGCACTCGCTGCTGATCGCCAGGAAAGGAACTCGAAATTGCAATTCGGTCAGATTGGTTACGACTTCGCGATGGGCTGGGTCAACATCGTCTCGGCGGCGACCGACGGAACGATAGTCGCGCAGGGATCACGACCCCGACATGCCCTCGCGCAGATAACCTATTGACTAGCCTCGCCTTGCCGGCCATTTTTCGGCTGCATCGTGGCGCCTAGGGGCGATGCTTTATCCGGAGAGCAATCTCGTTGAGAATGAGAGCCAAGAGGCTTACGCTTTTTTCTGTCGCCTTGGGGGGGCTGTTGACCGCGTCGCTGGCGCGTGCCGCCGATAGCGCAGACACGCGCAACCATCCCGATTCCGGCACCTGGATCGTGACATTGGGTGCGAGTGTCGAGTACGGTCCGAAATTTCCGGGCTCGAAGCATGATGCCTTCAGCGCCTTGCCCTCTTTCGATATCAGGCGTTTCGACGAACCGGATGAGCACAGCGCGCCGGACGACAATATCGATTATGGCCTTATCGACTTCGGCGGCTTCGAAGCGGGTCCGGTAGTCGGCTTGCGCGACAGCCGTTCGCAGTCCGATGATGACCGCTTGAAAGGCATCCACTCGGTGGATTGGGACGTCGATGCCGGGATTTTTGCACAACATTGGGCGATTCCGAACCAGCTTCGATTCCGCTCCGAAATCCGCCAGGCCGTATCGAATGGCAGCGGTCTCGTCGTCGATATCGGCGCCGATTGGTTCCAGCCGCTCGGCGACAGATGGCTGCTCTCGGCAGGCCCTCGTGCTTCGTTCGGCAACGGCGCGTATATGCGGACCTATTTCGGCATTTCGTCGAGCGAAGCATTGCAGAACGGCGCCCTACCTGCCTTCGATGCAAAGGGCGGACTGAAGTCGATCGGCTTTACGGTTTCGGCCGCCTATAATGTGACCCCGACCTGGACGCTGCAGATTTATGATCGCTTCGATCGCCTGACCGGAGATGCGGCCAACAGCCCGATCACATCGAAGCTCGGCAGCGAGAACCAGAATGTGATCGGCATCTCGCTCACCAAGGCCTTCAACGTCAGCTTCTGAAATCCGTAATTCAACCGCTCAGCCGGCCGGTCTCGACGCCGTTGCGATCAACCAGACACCGACCAAGATCAGGAGGCTGCCCGCAAGCCGAAGCAACGGCAATGGCTCGCCAAAGGCGAGCCAGGCAACGCCCATGATGAGAACATAGCTGATGGCCGAGAGCGGGAAGGCTTTGCTGAGATCGAGCTCGGAGAGCACGCTCATCCAGATGGAAAAGCAGACGATCTCTGCGACAATCGCCGCCAGGAACCAGTGTGACGACAGAATATCGCCCAGCCAAGCTCCGCCCGCCCTGCCCGCATCGACCGCGCTCTGCTTCAGCAATATCTGTTGCGCCGTGTTCAGGAGCGGCACCATCAGCCAGATCGGCCGCATCGTTCTCATCCTTGCACCTCGCCACCATCGTCTGCGGCAAAAAGCGGCGAGATCGTCTTGAGGATGAATTGCAGCAGCGAATTGGAATGGCGGAAATACATCGCATTTGCCGTCAAGCAGCTTCCAAGCCGAACCTTGTTGCGATAGTAGGCCTGCCCGCTCTGATAGCGGCCCATGCCATGGCTCAGGCAATATTCGATATTGGCGCACCAACTGAGATAATAGAGATTGTAGGATCTGCCCTTCTGACCGTCCATACAGAAGAACTTGTCGACCAACCTGTCCTCGTCGTGGATCAGCAGATTGGCAGCAAGCAGTTCGTCGCCCACAAAATACATTGCGCAGAAAGATCGGCCAGGCATGCCTTTCAGCACCCCTTCGAAATAGGCCGGCGTCAGCTCTTCGAACTGTAATCCGCTCCGCTCGCGCGTCTCACGATAGAGCTGCATGACGCGCGGCAGGAGATCACCGAATTCCGTGCGGTATTCGACCCGAACCTCCTGCCGGCTCCGCAGTTTCCGACGCATATCCTTGCGGGTTGCCGTGGACAGAGTGGCAAAATAGGCGTCGATCGTACCGAACCCGATGTTCATCCATGCTGTCGGCAGTCCGCCGATCTCGGCGTAACCTCTCGTCGACAAGACCGGTTCGACGCCTGACGGAATGGGGTAGGACAAATCCTTCAGCGCCGTCAGCGAGCAACCTTCCATGCGCGCATGCGCCTCGAAAGCGTCGAGGAGTTCGGTAAAAAGCGCCGGCCGGCGAGACTGCGCGATATCAGGATGAAAGCCGATGGAAGCCGTCTCCGTGCAAGGTGAGCCAAGACAGGCGAGGCGCAGCGTCAGAAAGCCGCTGAAGATGCGGCGAATGCTTTCCACCACCCTGCGGAAACGCCCGGCCTCCAGCGTCGTCTCAAGGGCATAGCTGCAAAGGAATGCCGGCATGGCGGCAACAATCTCGTCGTCTTCGCGCACGACCGCATAGCGCCACTCAAAACCCTCGATACCGGCTTCCTCGACCGCGAGCAAATAGTCATAGGTCTCGACCTCACCGGGGAAGCAGGCGTTCCAGTCATCGCGGTCGAGTATTCGAATGCTCGGAACGATCATCGCCGCCACAGATGACGTATCGCTTGAGACCTGCGCTTCAGGTGACCGCACTTTAAGCGCTTGCTGCTGCATATTCTGCCTCGAAGAATTCCGCTGTCATGTCAGCCACACGCCTGTGCTGCCGATCGAGATGGATCATGTGATAGCTGTCGTCGAGCCAGCGCAGCTCCCGGCGCCCGCCAATATGCGCGGCGATATACTGGGCATGCGCGGGTCCGCTGAGATCGTCTTCGCGCGAATGGAGGATCAGGGTCGGTGTCCTGATCTCGGGAAGCCGCGCTTTCAGCGTCCGGCCAAGCTCATGCATCTCGATCAGGCCGCGGCCGGGAAAGGTTTCGAGCATGCCCTCGCCTGTCATGCCGGCCACCATTCGGCGCATGCGCTCGTCCTTGATGCCGAGGGAAGCCGTCTCGCGAAAATTCAGCCGGTCGATGAATGGGATAAACGAGATCCAGCGAATGTGCGGAGAAAACAGCGAATAATAGCGCGGCACGTCCCATCCATCGTAATGGAAACAGGGCGAATAGACGGCGACGGCACGGATCGACATGGGATTGCGATCGGCTGCCATCATCGCCAGCTTGCCGCCAACGCAAATTCCGGCGGCAAAGACCATATCGCTGCGTTCGCAAAGCCAACCAGCCGCCGTTTCGACGCTGCCGAGCCAGTCTTCCCAGCGCGAGCGACGGAGCGCCGCTTCGTTTTCGCCGTGGCCGGCCAGCAGCGGGGCGTAGACGCTGAAGCCGCGGCGATGGAATTGCCTCGCCACAAGCCGCATTTCCGCCGGCGCCCCCGTCAGCCCATGAACGAGGATGACGCCCTTGCCGTTCGTGCCCTCGAGAAAGAAGGAAAGACCGTCAGCCGACATGCGGGAATTCTCCCTGCTGGCGGTTCTCCTTCGCCATGAAACCCAGAGCATGGCAAGTGCTGATCACATGCGTGCCCGCCGCCTCCTGCTCCTGCTTGATCTGATCGTGGAAGGTCCTGAGCTTCGTCCAGTGCATCTTCGGGCGGTAGTGATGTTCGGCGTGATAGCCGTTGCCGAACCAGAGCCAGTTGTAGAAACCGTTATGGCTGCTGACGCCCCAGGCGATGGGGACATCGGGGTCGCCGTTCAGATGCTCGTAATAGCCGTTGAGGGAGGACAGGCAGTTGCCAAGATAGTAAAACGGCAGGAAAAAGAACGCCGCTCTCCAGTCGTAGATAAGAGCGAGGACGACGAAGGCAAAGAACGAGACGAGCTCGATACGCGCCCATCTCGCATCGAACGGCCTTTTTTTCGCAATCGCTCGATGGATGTCGCCGACATCATCGCGGAAGAAGCTGAGAAAGGTATAGGAGAAGACATTTTCCGGCGCACCGTTCTTGCCATGCTTGTAGATCGACAGGAGGTCGACCGTCTCGCCGTTTTCGTTGGGACGGTCGCTATTGCCGGAATGGTGACGCATATGCACCCAGTGATAATAGACCTGCGAAAAGCCGATCGTTACGGATTCGAGCAGGCTGAATGCGTAGTTCATCCACTTCGGCTTGAAATACGGCGTGTGGATGAAGTTGTGCGAGATGCTGTTGATGTTCCACGATATCGACACGGCATAGACCGCACCGAGCACCGCCGACAGCCAGAGCGGCCGGCTTTGGAAGCCGGCGATCAGATAGATGTTGAATGCCAGATGCGCTGTCGCGGCAAGCACCGGCACGATATCCCATTTCGTGTGCGCGAAGATTTTCATAGTCCCGTCGCTCCAATACAGACCACGCCGGCCGTCACCAGGACGATGCCGAGAGCGTGGCGAAAATTGATGGTTTCCTTGAAGATGGCGGCGCCTGCAAAAGCGATCGCCGCATAGCTCAGCGCCATCAGCGGAAAGGCCACCGACAACGCCACCTGTTCCAGCACGCGCGTCCACATAACCAGTTCGGCCGCCCAGAAAACGATCCCGAGCCAGATGACCGGTTTCTGAAGGGTCTCAACCAGCACGCTTGCTGCGCCATGCTTGAAACACAGCTCGCGGCCGGTTTCGGCAAGAATGCAAAAAGCAATGATGGCGAACGTCGATCCTGTCAGTCCCGTCGTCATGCCATCAGCTCCGACAGGACTTCGAGCAGTGCATGGTTTGCCGCGCTGTTGATGTTGCGGACGGCCTTCATGTCGCGACGGCGGAAAGGCTGATCGATCAGCACCTCTGCTTTCTTCATCGCGCGCGTGTAAAGATCGCCGCCGTAGTGCGGCGTCGAATAATCGCCGGTCACGTCTGCTCCGATGACGCGATACCGTTCACCGATTTCGCTGAGCAGCCAAAGGACGTAGGGTAGCCGCATGCAGCCCTGATCCCAATTGGTCACGGCATCGGCGTCGGAGAGGGCGTCCTTGTCGATCGTTACATAGACCGCTTCGGTTTGGATGCGGCCAAGAAGCCGGTCGAGGAAATTGCTCTCGCCGAGTTCCGATATCGATTGCCAGTGCAGCGCGCCGTCGATCTGGCTGAAACTCGGGCCGGAGCCGTAGTGCAGTTTCACTTTGCTCGGCGGATGCTGATAGGGATAGAGTTCCAGGCGGCCATCGGATAGCGGCATGAGATTGGCCCCCTTGCGCTCCGGCGACTTGAGATCGCGGCTGCAGACCCCGAGGGTTATCACTTTTTTGACCAGTGGCTGTTCGAGCGCTTTGTTGACCCAGGAACCGCAATGCATGCCAGGGTCGAAATGGACCCAGTCGGGGTGATTGTCGATATGGATAACGGTGACGGCCTTGCGGCTATTTTCCAGAGCCTGCGACAGAAGAAGAGCCGTCACATGGTGGAAGTCGCCCGATCCCATGAAACAAAGGCGGGCGCCGTCACCGGCTGAGGGCCGTGCCTTCGCCAGGTTGCGCCAGACAGTATCAAGGTCCGGCCGGCGCCCCCACAGCCTGATGGCGCGACCGCTATCCTTGGCCTCGACTTCGCGCGCCCCTGCCATCCGGCAGGAATGCACGAAGTCGGGCTGCAACTCCAACGCATCATCAAGATGGAGAAGGAGGAGCTGCAAGGTTCTACCTCCGCTCGGCGCGTGTCAGAAGCTGGTCGAGCAGCGAGATCGCAAGCTCGATCTCTTCGCGGCTGATCATCAGGTTCGGAGCAAGAGTGATGACGTTCTTGTGGTATCCGCCAACATCGAGCACCAATCCATATTTCCTGCCATCGACCACAAGATCACCCTTCATGCCTTCATCCGCCATCCAGTCGAGCGTCGCCTTGTCGGGGGTGAAGCCGTCAGGCCCGCAGATTTCCATGCGAAGGGCAAGGCCAAGGCCATCGACATCGCCGACGATCGCATGCCGCGACTGCAGGTCCTTCAGGCCTTCGAGGAAGTGCGCGCCCTTTTCCATCACATTCGCGCCGAAGTCGGTCTCAGACACCATCTTCAGTGTTTCGAGAGCGACGGCCGTGCCCATCGGGTTGCTGGCAAAGGTCGAATGCGTGGAGCCTGGCGGGAAGATCGTCGGGTTGATCATCTCTTCCTTGGCCCAGATGCCCGAGAGCGGATTGAGACCATTGGTGATCGCCTTGCCGAACACGAGTACATCTGGCGACACGCCGAAATGTTCGATCGACCAGAGCTTTCCGGTCCGATAGACGCCCATCTGGATCTCATCGACGACAAGCAGGATGCCGTGATCGTCGAGGACCTTCTTGAGCTCCTTGAAGAAATTCATCGGCGGAATGACATAGCCGCCGGTGCCCTGGATGGGTTCGATGTAAAACGCGGCATATTCCGATTTTCCGGCCTTCGGATCCCAGACGCCGTTGTACTCACTTTCAAACAGCCGCGCGAACTTCTGGACGCAATAGTGCCCGTATTCCTCCTTCGACATGCCCTTCGGCCCGCGAAAGTGATAGGGGAATTCGATGAACTGGGCACGCTCGCCGAAATGGCCGTAACGCCGGCGATAGCGGTAGCTTGAGGTGATCGACGTCGCGCCGAGCGTTCGCCCATGGTATCCGCCCTCGAAGGCGAACATCAGGCTCTTGCCGCCGGTATAGTTGCGAACGAGCTTCAAGGAATCCTCGACGGCCTGCGAGCCGCCGACATTGAAGTGAACGCGACCTTTCGAACCGAATTTATGTTCGGCATCCCGAGCGATCAGCGCTGCGAGTTCGACCTTTTCGCGATGGAGATATTGCGAGGCGACCTGCGGCAATCGATCCAGCTGCCGATGCGCGACATTGTTCAAACGCTCGTTGCGATAGCCGAAATTGACGGCCGAATACCACATCTGGAGATCGAGAAATGGTGTCTCGGCTGCGTCAAAGACGAATGAACCATCGCAGCTTTCGAAGAATTTCGGCTTCTGCGAATAGTGAACCGTATCGCCGTGGGAGCAATAGGTCTCTTCGAGCCGTCGCAGCTCGTCTTCGGAAGCGATGGGGTGCATGCTTGCAGCAAGTTTCAGGTTGGAACGCATGAAGTCCTCTTCTCACGCAGTTTTTGCCACGGGCAGCGCAACAGGCTGCCGTGACGGGCTGGAAAGGATGGCTGCGACACTCGCCTGGATTTCGGCGAAACCGCTATAGGGGATGAAAGGAAGGCAGTTCGCGCGGCAATAATCCGCAAGCTTGGCCTTGGCGAAGACAAGCTGCGCCTCGTGGGAGACGCAGAAGTCGCTGCGGCCGTCGCCGATATAGATATGGTTGCCGGACGGCCTCACCTGGGCGCATTTGCACACGCCGGCACCAGAAGCGCAGGCTGCGCTCTTGAACGGAAAGCCGAGATCGAAATCGGGCATAGTGCAAGCGTGCGGGCGAGAAATCAGCTTGTTTGCGATGATCTGAATGTCTTCAAGACCATGTCTGGCAAGGACCCGCCTGATAAAATGATCGACACCGTCGCTGACGATGGTGAGGCCGAACCCGTTCTTTTCACAGAATGCCTTGAAAGCTCCGAAGGCACTGTCGATTTCGATCATGTCCAGGAATGCGTCGATGTCTTCGTGTTTTGCCTGAAGCAGCTGGATCTGGCGGCGCATGCACTGGGCGGCTGTGATCCTGCCGTTGGTCCACTGATCTTCGATCTCGCGCCACTCTGGACGCGCGAAACGGTCCAGAACCAGATCGGTCACGTCTTCTTTCGATATGGTTCCGTCGAAATCGCAAAACACCTGCATCGCATGCTCCTTCAATGTGACGAAGCATTTAGCGTCGCTACCTGAAGGCGAGATGAGGCGAATGTGAAGCGAAACTGAATTGACCGCTTACGCGGCAGGAATATCGAGATCCACCTTCAGGCCGGATCCCCAGGCAGGCGTGCCGAGGCTGATCCCAATGTCGAGACGGTTGCCGATATCGGCGACGATCGGCAATCCCAATCCCGCGCCCTCCTCGCCGGCTCGCGCGTCAAGGCGGTTGAACCGCTGAAATGCGGCTTCTCGCTGTTCGGGTGGGATACCGGGGCCGCTGTCTTCAATGGAGAGGAGAAAGCCGCGCGAGCTAGGTTCGATGCGTACCTCGATGCGACCGCCGGCAGGCGAATATTTGATCGAATTGTCGAGGAGATTATCGATCATGACGCGCAGCAGGGCACGGTCGGTCAAGACTTGTGGGTCGTGGGTTCCGACCAGCCCGGCATTGAAACCGCGGCGATTGAGCATGACCCCAAAATCCGCCAGGGCTGCCGCCGCAATCTGGCGCAGCGGCAACGCCTCCAGCTGCAGCGGCTGATGGCTGACCCGTGCAAGCCGCAGCAGCTGTTCTATGAGATGCATGGCGCGCTCGTTGCTGACAACAAGGTCCTTCAGCAGGGCGGCGCGCTCCTCGTCGGAATCGGCACGATCGAACATTTGCAGAAGCAGTTTGATGCCGGCCTGCGGTGTGCGCAGTTGATGGGCGGCAAGATCGGAAAAGCGCCGCTCCATTGCCAGCGAGTGGCCTAGCTTTCGCAAAAGGTTGTTGAGCGAGTGGACAAGCGGCGTCAGATCCCGCGGCAGTCTTCCCGTCGCAATCATCGACAGATCATCCGGCGTGCGGGTCCGGATCTGCGAGACCAGTCCCCGGACATTGGCAAGCCCGTTATTGATGGCGAGCCAGATGATGATGGCACTGACAGGCACAAGGACGAGCAGCGGAAAGGCGAGATTGAGAAGGATGTTATCGACGAGGCCTTCCCGAAGGATGATCTTTTCGGCGACCTCGATGGTCACGTCGCTATTCGGGATCGGCAGAGAGTAGATCCGCCAGAGCTCGTTCTGATAGGTCACATCGGAGAAACCGGCCGAGAAGCGCTTGACCTCGGCTGGAAAGGCGTTGCTGCTGGCAAAGGCCAGTGCCGGCCCCTTCCAGGCGCGAAACGAATGGGCGTCGGCATAGTCGTCCGCATCCTCGTTGAGCGCAAGCTGGTTGTCCATATTGAAATCAAGATCCGGAACCTGCACCGTCGGCCTCGCAGTCATTCGTGTGAGGGGGTGCTTCATCAACGACCAGAGCACGTTGGCATCGTTGATCAACTGCGCATCGTAGATGTTGTCGATCTCGCGCGTTGCGCTGTGATAGGCGAAGATGCCGACGATGGCGATCGTGATGATGAGTGTCGGGAGAATGCGGAGAAAAAGGCGTTGGCTGAGTGTCACTGCTGCCGCTCGACCATGTAGCCGACGCCGCGGATCGATCGGATGAAATCGGTACCGAGCTTCTTGCGCAGATTATAGACCGTCACTTCGATCGTATTGCTTTCGACCGAAACATCCGTGTCGTAGAGTGCATATTCGATATCGTTCTTCGTGACGTACCGTCCGCTCCGCTCCATCAGGAGGCGCAACAGATGGAACTCCTTGGCGGGGATGTGAAGCTGTACGCCATTTCGACGCGCCACCATGGCCGAAGGGTCGAGCTCGACGTCGGCGCATCGAATAATGGTTTCGGTGCGGCCCTGCCGTCGCCGGATCAGTGCACGCAGCCGGGCGAGCAGTTCGTCAAGGTCAAAGGGCTTGACGAGGTAATCGTCCGCACCCTCGTCCAGGCCGTTGACGCGATCGCGCACGCTGTCAAGCGCCGTCAGCATCAGGATCGGGACGTCGTTGCCTCCCCTCCTCAGCGAACGGACCACCTCGAAGCCGCTTGCTTTGGGAAGATTGACATCGAGGATCACACATCCAAATTGACTGTCGCGCAGCGCATCAAGCGCCGTCTCGGCATCGCGGAACCAATCCACGCCATAGGCGTGCTTCTCGAATGCGCGTTTCAGCGAGGAGCCGAGAATGTAATCATCTTCGACTAGGAGTATGCGCACGTCCGCGTCCTTGCGATTTCAACTCTCAACCTGCTTCTTCGGTCTCGATTGAGGCCGAAATCCGGCGAAGGTTTCGCGGGCTGTCCGAAGCCCTTCCACGCTACCATCTCGGCATATTGGCTCGAAGCAGCGAGGACGCCACCTCGTTGTTCAATGCCTTGACGCTGTCACGCCACGAGGGAACGCAAACTGTCGCAGCCAGCAGATTGCGGCGCAGCATTGTGTCAAATCAATGGAATTACCTCGCCATTCACCTTGGCGCGACAATTGCGCTAAGGGTCCCGCTGTATTTCGCGGCGAGACCACATGCAAAAACCACGCGCCAACTAATGCGCAGCAAACCGTTCAGGTCGGAACGAAGCAAGCATAGGATGCTCCCTCCCCGTGGCGATTTCGAAAGCTTGCAGCTCGCCCACGATGAGGCCGAGCGTTGCGCCACTGTGGCTGAAGGCAACATGGTAGCCTGCAATGGCTTTGAATGCACCGAGGACCGGTTCTCCATCGCCGGGGATTGGCTTGCCGCCGACGCCGATGGAAGCAACCTCGAGTTTTGGATTACCCTCCAATACCTTCGACGCTTCTTCAAGCAAAGCCACAACGACTGAGTGGTCGATCTCATAGCTGCCATCCGGATTGATCTTCACGCCTTGATCTGCCGCCCAGTCGGCATCAAGCGAAAGGGTTCCGTCTGGTGCCGGACGCACCGCGACACGCGGCGTGTTCAAGACGGCCTTGAGGGGATGGTCAAGCCGTTTGGTCTGCACCAGAAGTGCAATCGGTGTCCCATCGCCGATCGTCTGCCCGGAGTCGGCGGCCATTTCCGGTACGGCAGGGCCAGTGGCAAGAAGGACGGCATCCGCCTTGAAACGGGTACCGGATGTCGTGTCGACCCCGATGGCCCGCCCGCCCTCGACCACGACCCTGGCTTTGCCCTGATCCGTAATGAGCACGCCGCCCAGCGTAAGAAACTCCTCAAGCAAATGGTCGATCAATCTCGGCAAATCGACCCAACCCTCCCCTGGATTGAAGATGGCGCCCGGCGACGTGACGGCCCTTGCATCAACGCCCGGGGTCACACTCGCGATTTGGTCGGCCGAAAGATGCTGAGCGTCATAGCCGATCGAGGTCTCGTAGTCGAAGGCGCAAACGATCTCATTCCCCTCGCCCTCGGCGTCCCAGGTCAGGCCGCCCTCGAAGCGGAGCCAGTCCGCATCAGGGTTACGTGCAGCCAGCGTGCGATAACGGTCGATCCCTGCCATGCGCAGCAAATGATAGGGTCTGGAGCGCATGCGCGCAGAATTGAGCCAGGAGAGCGAACGGCCCGAAGCGCCGTTGGCCGGCGGACCGTCATTGACGATGGTCACCCGGATGCCGCGCCGGGCCAGCTGCAGACCGGTGGAAACGCCGAAGATACCGGCTCCGATGATGACCGTTGAACTGATGATGTTGTCGTTCATTTTCGTGTCTTTCAGTGGTTGTGCGTGATGATCGGGAAAGAGATCAGAAGGCTTGCCAGCCGCCGGTCCCCGCAGAGCGAATGAGAACGTCAATCGCCTTCATGTTGGCGATGGCATCGTCCAGCCCTGACAAGGGCGGTTCCCCCGTTGAAACGGTTGAGGCAAAGGCGTCGGCCCGCTCGCCGTAGCCTGCGCCCGACCCGGAACGCGCCAGGCGATGGCCGCCGCCCTGCCCAGCCGGCTCGACTGGATCGCCGCAAGAACCGCTTTTGATCGCAATCCTTGCGCAGCCAAGCACGCCCCCGATCGTTCGTGTCATTGTCATCTCCATGCGCCGGGTGGTCAGAGCACTTCCGCAAGGAATCGCTGGAGGCGCGGGCTTTCGGGATTGTCGAAGATCGCCTCGGGCGTTCCCGCCTCGACCACACGGCCCTCGTCCATGAACACGACCTGATCGGCGGCCCGACGGGCAAAGCCCATCTCGTGGGTGACGACGACCATGGTCATTCCCTGCTTTCCAAGATCGGCCATAAGATTGAGCACACCCTTGACCAGTTCGGGATCGAGCGCGCTTGTCACCTCGTCGAACAGGATGACCTCAGGCTCCATCGCCAGCGCGCGGGCGATCGCAACACGCTGCTGTTGACCGCCCGAAAGACCACCGGGACGGTGATGCTGGCGGCTTGCAAGGCCGACATCGGCAAGCCGCGCCTTGGCGATGCGTTCGGCTTCAGCCTTTGGCAGGCCCTTGATCTTCGTCAGCGACAGCATGACGTTTTCGAGCGCCGTATGATCGGGGAAGAGGTTGAAGTGCTGGAAGACCATGCCGACACGCCGGCGCAGCCGCTCCGGCTTCATGGCGAGAATGCTTTGTCCGTCGACAAGGATATCCCCGCTCTTCGGCTCGACCAATCGGTTGAGGCAGCGCAACAGAGTGGATTTGCCCGAGCCGGACGGACCAATGATACAGGTGACGCTACCAGCTTTCACCGTAAGATCGACGCCCTTCAGCACATCGAGTTCGCCATAGGCCATGCCGAGCCGGCACACATCGAGGCTGCCCCCCTTGAATTTAGGCTGAGATATGCTGCCGGTGCCGTCGAGTTCGCTGACCTCCTCCAGGCCACTGGTAATGATCGCAGGGCGTTGCTTTCCAAGTCTCAAGCGATTGTCGATCGCGTTGACGACATGGGTCAGCGGCACGGTGACGATGAGATAGAAGATGCCTGCAAGCAGCAGCGGCGAAAGATTACCGGTTACGACCGCCTGGTCCTGCCCCACGCGAAAAATCTCGCGCTCCGATGCAAGCAGGCCGAGGAAGTAGACAAGGCTCGAATCCTTCACATTGCCGATGAACTGGTTGACAAGCGCCGGCAACACGCGGCGCACGCCTTGGGGCACGACGATCAGCCGCATGCCCTGGCCGTAACTCATACTCAGCGCCCGACACGCCTCCATCTGGCCGCGATCGACGCTCTGAATGCCTGAGCGGAAGATTTCGCCGATATAGGCACCGGCAATCAGACTGAGCGCCAGGATGCCAAGGGGATAGGGCGACGGGCCGAAGAGCTCGCGTCCGATGCGCGCAAAGCCCTGGCCAATCAGAAGAATGGTGACGATGGCCGGCAGACCGCGGAAGACATCGGTATAGACGCGGGCGGGAACGCGCAGCCAAGGTGAGCGAGAGATGCCCATGATGGCAAGCACCATGCCAATGACGACGCCAAGCACGGTCGAAGCCGCGGCCAGGATCAATGTATTCTTCAGGCCGACAGTGATCATGGTCGGCAGGACTTCGGCCATCGCATTCCAGTCAAGGAAGCTGCGACGCAGATTTTCAAGCCAGTTCATCAAATGGTCCCTTGCAAGAAAGGCCGGCCCGACCGACAGAGGTCGGACCGGAAGGTGGCATCACTGCTTGGGAAGATAGGCCTCTGGCATGGGGGTGCCGGGGAACCATTTTTCGTGGAGCTTTTTCCATGTTCCGTCCTGCATGGCGGCATGAAGACCCTTGTTCAGAGCTTCGCGCAGTGCGTCGTTGCCCTTGCGGACAACGAAGCCGGCCGGCGCATCAAAACTCGGGATGTTGATCGCCACCTTCAGCACTGGGTAACGCGCCGAATAGTCCTTGGCGGCCTCGTAGTCGAGGAAATGCGCATCGACCGTTCCGTTGTTGAGGGCCGACACAGCGGAATTGTTGTCCGGAAATTTCACGAGGTCGGCACTCGTGAAGTTCTTCTGTGCATAGATTTCCTGCAGCGTTCCCTGCACGACGCCGAGCCGCTTGCCCTTGAGGCCCGCAACGTCGGTAATGCCCGCATCCGACGTCAACACGGTGAGGTAACCCGCAAGGTAACCATCGGAGAAATCGACTGTCTCCTTGCGCTTTGCGGTGGTACCGATCGCTGCGGCCGCAACGTCGAAGCGGCTGTTGGCGACCGATGGCATAAGGGCCGAGAATTCCTGACCGGTGAAGACCACCTGCTCTTTTTTGAAGCCCATGCGCTCGGCGACATTGAGAAAAAGTTCGATGTCAAAGCCGGTGAAATTGCCGTCAGCGGTCGTGAAAGCGTAGGGCTTTGCGTCACCCATCGTGCCGACGCTGATGACGCCCGGATCGATCAGGCCATAGGGATTATCTTCGGCAGAGACCGGCGCGGCACCTGCTGAAAGGCCAAGGGCGATGGCAAAAAGGGCGACGCGAACTCTGGCGAAGGGGGACGTGACAATCTCGGGAAATTTCATCGTTTCATTCTCCTCTGGTGGTATCGTTTGCGGTTTTCGACGACGCAGGGGTCCCATCCGGGCGACGGCAGAAACCGCACGTCCGGCCCATGCGAGCGCATGTCGGATTTCGATGGATTTTTATATGAGACCGGTCTCTTTTTGAGTTGAGACCGGTCTCATTGGCTTTTATCAATTGTTATCTTCGCATTTGCTAGTCGTCAATATCTCTTGTAAGGCTAGTTTTCATGAATCCGAACTCACCTCAAACCGCCTCCGTTACGGTGGCCGATGTCGCGCGCAAGGCGGGCGTATCAAAGGCAACCGCTGCGCGCGTGCTGGGCGGCTATGGGACCGTCAGCGATCGGGTGCGCGATG
The DNA here is from genome assembly GCF_056755015.1 of Rhizobium sp. KNZ14-9A. Classification (NCBI taxonomy): domain Bacteria; kingdom Pseudomonadati; phylum Pseudomonadota; class Alphaproteobacteria; order Hyphomicrobiales; family Rhizobiaceae; genus Rhizobium; species Rhizobium sp. KNZ14-9A. The sequence continues at coordinate 246,467 of NZ_JBPGXB010000004.1, read as the reverse complement.
CTGTCACCGCCGCCGCCCGCGCGCTCGACTATCGGCCCAACGAACTTGCACGCAGCATGACGACGGGACGTTCCGGCACGATCGGCGTGGTCGTGGGCGATATTGAAAACCCCTTCTTCAGCCTCGCGATGCGCGGCATCACGGACGTCGCCCGGCAAGCCGGCTTTACCGTCATCCTTATCAATTCGGGTGAAGACGTCTCGGCAGAAAAAGCCGCAATCCGGACGTTGATTGCCAAGCGGGTAGACGGCCTGATCGTCTCTCCGGCCAAGGAGACCGACGTCGAGCATCTTCGGGAGGTTGTCGGTTCAGGACGACCACTGGCGTTGCTGGACCGCGGCATCAATGCTTTCGAGGTCGATACGGTCATTGCCGACGACCGGCAGGCAGCCGAAGGTGTCACACGCCAGCTTATCGCATTGGGGCACCGCCATATCGCCTATCTCACGGCCTGCGACACACCCGATCACCTTTTCCGAACGCCGAGCGACATCAATACCGGTTCCGTTCGCAGGCGAATTGAGGGCTTTCTTAGCACCTGTCGCGAGGCCGGTCTTGGCCCGGTCGAACGTTGGATTCACATGGGCGCCGTGATCCCCGAGCAAACGCGTCAAATCGCCGAGCGGCTGCTCGAGGGAAAGGATCGTCCAACGGCAATCATCGCCTCCGACAGCGTGATCGGGCTGGAAGTGTTCAAGACGAGCCGCACGATCGGATTGGCAATTCCAGATGATCTGTCACTCATCTCATTTCATGATGCTGACTGGACCGCGGTCACCTCTCCTCCCGTAACGGTCGTGCGCCAACCGGTCTATCAGCTTGGTGAAATGGCTGCGCGTCTTCTCGTCGAGCGCTTGAACGGGTTTGCAGGGCTAGGACGCGAAGTCGTCCTTCAAACAGAGTTCGTTGAACGTGCGTCTATCTCCAGCGCTCCGATCCTACGGTGATAGCCCTTCACGCGGCCCGGACGGCAACTGTCCTTGCGCCCATCATGACGGCACATCTACTGATCCTCTAGCAAATCAGCAAAACGCGCTCGAAACCATCAGCAAATGCGCGTCAGGGCCCCTTTTTTTGCCGGCCCAGAAGACCAATCCCGCCGAATCGCATCTGGTCACAATCGTACTATTTTGCAATCGACGAGAGCTCTAAGCACCGCCGCTAGAGAGAAACGGACGGGGCTTTTAAGCCGGCATATTCCTCGTAGGAATCCTCGACGGTGAGGATATGGCTTCGCATCGTATCGGCGGCAAGTTCGCGGTTGCCCTGCAGGATGGCGACGAGGATCGCGTCATGTTCTTTGTACGATTTCGCCAAACGTCCTGTGGTCAGAAACTGTGCGCGACGAAACGGCGATAGCCGCCGACGCGTCGCGAGCGTGATCTCCACAAGGTAGGCGTTGTGGCTGCCGGCATAGATCGCCGCATGAAACTTCTCGTTGAGCACATGATAATGGCTCGGATCGTTTTCCTTGAGAATCTGGGCAAGGCCTTCGTGAATGGTCTCGAGATTGCGCCGTTCCGAAAGGGTCATGCTGGCGGCGGCGAGGCTTGCGCAAAGCGCTTCAAGCTCCGCCATGACGTGAAACATCTGCCGCAGATGTTCCGGCGAAGGACGGGTGACTATTGCGCTACGATGCGGCCGCGTCTCGACGAGGCCCATGGCTGCCAGGTCCCGGATCGCTTCCCGCAAGGGGGTTCGCGAAACGCCGTAGCTTGCGGCGATCTCGGTCTCGTCGAGCGGCATTCCCGGCGACAGCTTGCCATCGACGATATCGTCTGCAAGGCGCGTGCGCACTTCCTCGGCACGCGTCAGCTTCCGCCGCGATCCGGCTTCCTTGATCAACGAATTGTCTTCGCCCCGGCTGGGTCTCGTCTTCATTATGTTGTCCAAAGCGGCCATCTTTGCGAGTATTCTTATGTCGGACTGGTGAGCTTGCGCAACATGCTTCGACCTCGGCGTGTATTAGGCGATCCCGTCACCGATATAACCGCGCTATCGGCAAGCCTCCTCCAGCGCAGGAGAAGCGTGCAGGCGACACTTGTAATGCCCACCAATACGCCGAACCAGATGCCGACGGCGCCGAGACCGAGCCCGAAGGCGAGAAAGATTGCGATTGGCATGCCGAGCAGCCAATAACCGCAAAGACCAATGATCATCGGCACTCTCGTGTCCTTCAAACCGCGCAGAGCGCCATTGGCTGCCGACTGTATGCCATCGAAGATGAGAAACGCCGCGAGGATCATGATCAGCTTCTGCGCCAGCGCCTGGATCGCCGAAAATTCGGCGACCCCTTCGGCGAGGAACACGCTGGCAATGTCTTCCGACGCCACCAGCAGGATCGCGCCGAACAGCGCCATCAGGCCGGCTGCGGCGATCAATGAGAGATTGCCAGCCAGCCGGGCGACCGCGTCTCTGCCGGCACCCAGATGGTAGGCGACGCGGACGGTTGCCGCCTGGCCAATCGCAACGATCGGGTTGAAGGCGATGTTGTTCAGCGTATAGGCAATCTGGTTGGCAACGATCGCAACCGTCCCCAAGCCGCTGGTAATCAGTGTCAGCACCAGCGTCATACCGAGTTCCGCCGCATAGATCAGCGCGATTGGCCAGCCGATCGACCAGACATCCCTCGCCGCCTTTGCCGCCGTCGGAAAGGCGCTGCGGAACGTCGAAAGCGGCAAATGTCCTCGAGCAATTGCATAGGTCGTCAAACCGCCGGCGACCAGCCACCAGGCGATCACATAGGCGAGGCCGGCACCCGCAATCCCATGGCCGGGATCGCCGAAGGCACCAAAGGTGAGAACCGACAGAAGCGGCACATACGAGAGCGCCCCAAGCCCGACCGACACCATGATCAGCCAGGATTTTCCCGATACCGAGCAATAGAGACGGATCGGCGCGATCCACAGGATAGCCGGTAGCGCCCAGGCCGCCCGGCTGATGAACTGCTCTACATCGCCAAGAATTTCGGACGTGACACCGAACGGCGCAAGTACGGACGGCAGATTGAGGAGGATCGCCACCGATAGGAGCGAAAAAACGAGGCCGACCAGCACGGCCCCGCCATAGGCATAGGCCGCGCCATCCTCCTCAACCGTCGCCGTTTCGCTTCTTCCTTTTGCGGCCGCCATCAGCGGGTGCGCGCCGGCGATCACACCTTGGGAGACGACCGTCAGCGCCTGGATGAAGATGGCGCAGAGGCCACCGGCCGCGAGCGCCGAGCCGCTGAGGCGGCCGAGCATGACGCTCGCCGCCAGGCTCATAACGAGCTGGCTTGCCTGGGTCACAGCCAGGGGAGCTGCGATGCCTGCAAGCGAGCGCAGTTCATTCCATGTCGTACGGCTCATGCTTGTCCCGATCAGGCTGCAGCAACCTGACCGGCGAAGGCATCGATGACCTCCTGGGCGCTGCGGCGGGCGCCGGCCTGCAGATATTCCATGGCGACCAGCGCCGCATCATGCGCAGCCTGCCCGGAACCGGATACGCAATCCTCGATGACGCGGCAGTAATAATCGCCCTGGTGCGCATCGACAAAGCTGTAATGAATGCAGACATCGGTGAAGCCGCCGACGAAGAACAGGGTCTCGGCTTTGACAGCCTTCAGCAGGATTTCCATTTCGGTGCCGTAGAAGACCGAATAGCGGCGCTTGGTAATGCGCAGGTCATCCGGACGCATCTCCATTTCCTCAACCGGGAAGGGCGTGCCTGGCGAGCTTTCGAGGCAATGGATGCTTTCCGAGCCATCCAGTTCGCGTCCGAAATCGATCAGGCTGTCGCGATGGGCTTCCTGCACGAAGATGACGGGAATGCCGGCCTTGCGGGCGGCATCGACGACCGACTTCGCACGCCAGTTGCGCTCGATATGATCGCCCATGAATTCCAGGCGGGACGTCGTCGGACGCGGCATAAGCCCGACTTCTGAATATCGACAACGATCAGGGCGGCACGACCGACGATCATAGGCTTCGGCACGATCGGATTTTCAGACGTCATTTTCACTCGCTCGCTTTGAATAAACACCCTCGCCATTCCTCTCCTCGACCATCAGATTCGGTTGGGGGGAACGGCTTTCACGGCCGCAATTATACACGTCGAAATTCAGTATGCAACATTGCATACAATACGCATATTATTTGTGCATATGCCTATTTGGCTTCACGTTTTAGGGCGCATAGAGTCAAACAAAAACTTCTTCAACTTCCATATCTATTTGTTTTCGTAAGATTCTTCCAACATGGCACGGCCGTTTGCATAGTTCTTGATCATCCACTCATGGAACAGTTAAGGAGAACATAGCATGGCATCCAGAAAGCCCTCCTCGCCTTCCGATCAGGACAACAACTCGGCGATATCGCGCAGATCGGTCCTGAAAGCCGCCGGCGGCCTTGCCGCTGTATCGATCCTTTCGGCGCCCTTCGTGCGTCCCTCCTATGCCGCAGCGACGCTCAAGGTCTCGAACTTCGGCGGCTTCTTTGAGGAAGCTTTCGCAAAGAGCGTCTATCCGGCCTTCACCAAGCAGACCGGCATCGCGGTTCAGTCGATCCCGCAATCCGGCAGCTCGCAGTTCCTGGTCCAACTCGGCCAGGCAATCCAGGCTGGCTCGGCACCCATGGATATCTGCTGCGCCGGTCAGGCGGACGTCATCCGCGGCCGCCAGCGCGGCCTCTGGGCAACGGTCGAAAGCTCGAAGCTCAAGAACCTCGGCAACCTGATGGAGGGTTTCGTCTATAGCGACGGCGGCAAGGTCGACGGCGTCGGCGCCATGGCCTGGTACATCACTCTGATCGCCAACCCGTCCGAATTCGAAAAGCTGCCGGACAGCTGGACGGAACTCTGGAAGCCGCGCGCTTCCGCCTGGGGCCTGCAAGGCGGCGGCAACAGCGTGCTGCTCGACATCGTCGCCTCTGTCTATTTCGACGGTGCCTCGACGCTCGATACCCAGGAAGGCATCGACAAGGTCATCGCCAAGATCGCCGAGCTGAAGCCCAATGCAAAGCTCTGGTGGACCGACGAAGGCTCGATGCAAAGCGCCTATCAGAACGACGAGGTCGTCGGCGGCCTCTACTTCCACGACGTCTCGATGATCATGAAAAAGGAAGGCACCGACGTCGCCTCGATCTTCCCGAAGGAAGGCGCCGTGCTCGGCTACAACGCATGGTGCGTTCCGAAGGTCGCCCAGGTGACCGACGCGACGATCGCCTTCCTCGATTGGAGCGCCACGCCGGAATGCCACGAACTGATCGCCCGCAATGTCGGCGCAGCACCGCTGATCGAGCGTTCGAAGCTCAGCTTGACGGATGACGAGTTCAACGCGGTTTCCTTCACTGGAAACCCGATTGTCGTCGCGTCCGCGGCAAAGGTGAAGAACGCCGACTACATCTCGACGCAGATGCTCAAGATGCTCGGTCAGTAAGTCTGGACGGAATGATGCAAGGCTTGGAAATTTCACACCTCACGAAGTCCTTCGGTACAAATACGGTCGTCTCCGACGTCTCGCTTGCCATCGAACAGGGCAAGTTCGTCTGCTTTCTCGGTCCGTCCGGCTGCGGCAAGACGACCCTGATGCGGATCATCGCCGGCTTGGAGCAACCCACGAGCGGCACAGTGCGTCTCGATGGTCGTGACATCACCGGAATTCCGACGAACGAACGAAACTTCGGAATGGTGTTCCAGGCCCTTGCCTTGTTCCCGCATCTCGATGTGGCCGGCAATATCGGCTACAGCCTTCGCTATCGGACGATGGCGAAGCACCATAAGCAGGAACGGATCGACGAGCTTCTGAAGCTGGTCGATCTGCCCGACATGCAGTCGAGGCGGGTCGATCAGCTCTCCGGCGGCCAGCGGCAGCGCGTCGCGATTGCCCGCGCCCTGGCGCAGGAACCGCTTCTCTTCCTGATGGACGAACCGCTCTCCGCGCTCGATGCGAAGCTGCGCGACCATATGCAGGTCGAACTGCGGCAGCTGCAACAGAAGCTCAAAATCACCACGATTTTCGTCACACACGACCAGCGCGAGGCAATGACCATCGCCGACCAGATCGTTGTCATGGCGCATGGCAAGGTGCAGCAGGTCGGCAGCCCGGTCGATATCTACCGCAAGCCGGTCAACCGGTTCGTGGCCGACTTCATAGGCCAGAGCAATCTCGCCGAGGGAACTCTCGTCGATCGCGACCATGTGCGGATCGGCGAAAGCGTGATCACGACCAGCCCCGCTCCCGCCGCACTCAAGATGGGAGACCACGTCACGGTCTGCGCCCGGCCGGAAAGCACGCTCATTGCGCGACCGACTGCCGGCAGCGATGCCCCGTCCGGAACGGTCACCTTCGTGCGCGACCTTGGGTCGAGCGTCGAAGTATTTCTCGAAAGCGGTGGCCGCCAGGTCGTCGCCTCTCTTGCTCCCGCCGCCTGGGCTGCGCTCGAAGGCGCCAGCGAATTTTCCATCTCCTTCGCACCGGGATCGGTGACTGTGCTGGAGGATTGACCATGTCGCTCGTATCCGGACAAGACGGCATGAACCGGCAGCGTCTGTCGGTGGCATTCGGCCTGCTCTGGCCGTTCTTCATGATCGTTGCCTTTTTCGGCGTGCCCTTCGTGCTTCTGCTGCGTGTCAGTGTCGCCCGCGTCGATCCCGCCTATTACCAGGGCAGCGGCTGGTCGCTCGAAGCGATGACAAGCCTGTTCCAGCCCATGGTGATGAACGGCCTCGCTTTCTCGCTCTGGCTGGCGCTGACGGTCGCCACGCTCAGCATGATTATCGCCTTCCCGGCGACCTATTTCATTAGCCGGATGAGCCGCAAGGCGCAGATCGTCTGGCTGATCGGCCTGCTGACGACGCTTGCTCTGTCCGAGGTGCTGATCACCTTTTCCTGGCAGATCATCCTCTCCAAGCGGGTCGGCATATCGAATATCGCCGTCTTCCTCGGCTTCCTCGACAAGCCGGTGTCGCTGACGCCGAGCTTTTATGCCGTCGTCAGCTGCCTGATCTATGTCGTCATCCCCTTTAACGTGATGACCATCTATCCCGGGCTGTCGCGTATGGACGCCTCCTACATGGAAGCGGCCTCCACCATGGGCGCCACCCCGGTCCGGGCCTTTTTCAACGTGCTTCTGCCCCTGATGCGCAAGCCGATCGCCACCGCCTATCTGACGACGGTAGTGATGACGATCGGCGCTTATGTCGCGCCGCTGGTGCTCGGCGGCCCGAGCAACTGGACGATCGGCGTGATCATCAGCGAAGTCGCCAATTCCGCCCAGAACCTGCCGCAGGCCTCGGCAATCGCAGTCTTCCTGATGCTGGTCACCGGCGCGATGATTCTGGTGATTAACCGCATCGGCGGGAAAGGATATACGTCATGAGCCGGTTCGCCGTGAAGCTGCTGCGCCAGTTCTTCCTGCTCTGCCTCGCCTTCTTCCTGGCAGCGCCGCTCATCATCGTCGCGGGCGTCAGCTTCAACACCACGGCGCAGATGACTTTTCCGCCGCAGAATATCAGCCTGCGCTGGTACTGGACCTTCATGGAGGATCCGGCATGGACCTCGGCCTTCCTGCGCTCCGTCATTATCGCGATCGCCTCCTCGCTGCTGACGATCAGCGTCGCCTTTCCTATCGCCTATATCCAGTGGAAGACCAATTCGCGCTTCGCAAAGCTGCTGGCGGGCATGGCGGGCGTCCCCTTCATCCTGCCGCCGGTCGTCATCGCCGTCCTGTTCCTGCTTTTCTGGGGCACGGTCCGGCATGTCGGCCAGATCGAGAACATCGTCATCAGCCATGCCGTGACCTTCATCGCCGTGCCGCTGGTGATGATCTCGCTCGGCTTTTCGGGAATCGATAAGTCGCTTGTCGAGGCCGCGCGCACGATGGGCGCGCGCGACAACGATATCCTGAGAACCGTCGCCGTACCGATGGTCCTGCCCTTCGTCGTCTCGAGCTTCATCTTCGTCGCGATCTTCAGCCTCAACGAATATGTCATCGCCTTTATGGTGGCGGGTTTCACCGCCGAGACGATGCCGGTCAAGATCTTCTCCAACATGCGCACCGGCTTCTCGCCGACCATGTGCGTTGGGGCGGTACTCTTCATGCTGATCGGTCTGTTCGGCTTCATCACCGTTGCTCGCCTGGGCAATCTTCCGAAACTTCTCGGTGCACGTTTCTAGATCGAAGGAGCATCCCATGCCAAAGAAGCAAAACCCCATGATCGTCGGCCAGCCGGTCCTGATCGTCGTCGACATCCAGAAAGTCGGTTTCGACGATGATGGCTCGATCCCGCTGATGCCGGGCATAATCGAGCGCATGCGCAAGGCGCGTACGGTCATCGATGCCGCCCGCGAAGGCGGCGTGCCGATCATCTTCCTGCAGGAAAGCCACCGCAAGAGCGGCGTCGATTACGGCCGCGAAATGGATGGCGACGAGGACATGCACCTGCGCGAAGACTGGGAAGGCACCAAGATCGCCGCCGAGGAAGTCGGGCTGCGCGACGACGACTATGTGATCGTCAAGCGCCGTTATTCCGGCTTCATCGGTACCGACCTGCAGATCCTGCTGCGTGGCCTGAAGGCTGAGACGCTGATCCTCGTCGGCGGCCTCACGAATATCTGCGTCCATTATACCTTCGCGGATGGCCACCAGTCCGATTACCATTGCCGCGTCGTCGAGGATTGCGTCGCGGGATCCTCGATCGAGGCGCATGACGCCGCGCTCGCCAATATGGAATATCTGCAGCATGGCGCCCGCCGTACCGCTGCAGAGATCAACGAAGCATTCCTCGCTTTCAAACAGGGGAAGGCTGCCTGACATGCAGGATCGCTTGAAGACGGAAACACGCCGCATCTGGTCGGGGCTTGCCGCAGAAATCGAGCAACTCTTTGCGGAGATGTGGAAAGTGCCGGAACTGCCGGCGCTGGAATACAAGTCGCAGGCGATCCTCTGCGACTTCATCGAACGGCACGGTTTTTCGGTGGAACGCGGCGTCGGCGGCGTGCCGACCTCGTTCATCGCCCGCATCGCCAAAGGCGACGGCCCGAAAATCGGCATCCTGATCGAATACGATGCGCTGCCGAGCCTCTACAATGACGCGGTTCCCTACCGGCAGGGCAATCGCCGCCTGCCCGGCCATGGCTGCGGCCACAATCATATCGGCCCGGCCAATACCGGCGCCGGTATCGCCGCCGCCAAGGCGATGATCGAACTCGGCCTGCCCGGCGAGATCGTCATCGTCGGCTGCCCGGCCGAGGAAATCGGTTGGGGCAAGCTTGCGCTGCAGGCAGCCGGCGTGTTTGACGGGCTCGACCTCGTCCTGACCTCGCACGGCGACTACCAGAACGGCTCGCTTGCCCGGCCATGCCACGCCATGGCGAGTGGCGAATTCAAGTTCATCGGCGAAAGCGCCCATGGCGGCAAGACCGCCACCCGCAACGCACTGCTGGCCGCAGAAGCCGCCTATGCGGAATTCGACAGCCTCCGCAAGGAGGTTTCCGGCCTGCAGCTGAAGCACGTCTATCGCTTCGCGGGCATCACACCTGGCGTGACGCCTGAGGAAGTGCGCCTCTGGTCCTCCGTCCGGCATCATGACTTCGACATAGTGCAGCAAGGTTACCAGCTGATGCTCGACACCTACAGCCGGATCGCTGCCGAACAAGGCGTCGAACTGGTGGCCGAGCAGATCGCCAATTGCCGCGGCTATCTCGGCAATGACACCGTCGGACGTGTGCTGGATACGTGCCTGAGGGAAATCGGCCCGCCGCGCTGGACCGAAGCCGATATCGAATGGATGGAGCAGCTTTCCGCCGCCTGTGATCCCGGCAAACCTTTCAAGCTGCATCGTGAACTCGAATATTTCGACACGGGCATCGATTACTACGGCCAGGATGACGGCGACATCAGTTGGCATATCCCGCTCGGACGGGTTAACTGGGCCTATCCAGACAATGTGCCGATCCATCACTGGGCATGGACGGCGCTGTCAGGACATTCGTCGAGCAGTCCGGGGCCGCTGATGGCGTCGGAAGCGCTTGCCATGGGCGCGATCACATTGCTGGCATCGCCGGAAACGATCGCTACTGCCAAAGCGGAACTCAGCGAACGCACCGGCGGCAAGCGTATTCCGGGACCGGCACCGACGATTTCCGACGTGCTGGCAAAGGATCCGAAGTCCTTCTGGGACGCGACCTGGGCGCGCTGAAGCACCCCGCTCATCATAATGTAAAGGCTAATGTCCAGGAGGAACCGAATGAAGGGCATGCTTGACGACTTCCGCATATTCGAACCATATCCAGGCATATTCGCCTATTATGACGGGCGCATCGCCGGCAAGCGGCTCTATTCGGAAGGGCCCAACTGGCTCGACGACGGCGCCTTCAGCCTCGGCATCGCATCCTATGCGATCGTCGATGGCAATGAGGCGCTGGTCTACGACACCCACATAAGCCTAGACCATGCCCGCGCCATCCGCGCCCATCTGGAAGCGCGAGATATCTCGAAGATCACGGTCGTCCTCAGCCATTTTCACAACGACCATATCGCCGGCAACGAGGTATTTGCCGATTGCATCATCATCGCGAATGGCGCGACCGCCCGGCTTCTCGAAGCGGAAAAACCGCGCATCGCCGCCCGCCTGCCGAAGATCGATCCTGTCATCATGCCGAACAGCCTGTTCGACGGCAGCCGGTCGATCACGGTCGGAAGCCGCGCGATTGAACTCCACGAGTTCAACATCCACAGTCCCGATGCGACGATCCTATGGCTGCCTGAGGAGCGGCTTCTGTTTGCCGGCGACACACTCGAAGACACCGTCACCTACATAACGGATGCTGCCGCCCTGCCGCAGCATCTGGAAGAACTGAGACGTCTGCGCTCCTTTCCCATCGCCCGTATCCTCCCCTGCCATGGCGATCCGGATCGTATTTTCGCAGGCGGCTACGAACCTTCCTTCATCGACGCGACGATCCGGTATGTCGAGGCGATGAGTGACGAGGCGCCAGAACCGGAGATCTGGCGCAAGCCTCTGGCCGAAGCGGTCAGCGAGGATGTGAAAAGCGGCGCGCTGATCTACATCCCCGCCTATGAAGATGTGCATGTCTCCAATATCGCATTGCTGAAGACCTTCCGAGAAAGGTGAGGCGTTTACGAACGCTCTCCAATGACATCCACTACGCAACGGACCCGACCTGGGCGATGACCGGATTTATGGAGCATCCTTGAACAAGCGGCACGGGGGAACAGGCTGAAGTTTCTTCATGCAGGCTATGCCGGTCTGCAATCTCACGCTGATGTGCAATCCGATCGAGCCTCTGCCCCGACCCCCTCGCGTGATGGTCTTGATGAGATTCGAACTGCCAGACTGGGAGCTTCCGACAACATTATCGTTCACCGCGAAGCAAGATCGGGTGACTGCATCGACGCTCGAAACCGTGGCCGAGGATATGGGAATGCTGCCATAACCTCTGGCAACAGATAAAGCCCTGGCGGCCGTTCTGGCGCAGACAATCGAGCGAGGTGGCTTCGCCATCGATGATCTTAACCGCCAGATCTATCAGATGACCATGCGGCAAGCAGATGGCAACGTAGCACGGGCAGCCCGTAGGCTCGGGCTCAGTCGGGCCCAGTTCGCCTATCGGCCGGGTCAGATCAGCAACGGAAGGAGCCGCTAAAACAATGCTGCCGCTGCCAACTCCCAGGCTATGAGCGATTTCGGCGGGTGCTTCAATCCAAAAACGTCTTCCTCAAGCGATGAATATGAGCAGCACCGATGCCGCAGCAGCCACCGATTATTGTCGCACCCGCTTCGACCCAGGAGCAGGCATAACGCGAATAGGCATCGTCGTTCAGATCGTTGCGGGTGTCGTGCAGACCTTCATTGGCGGCTGCGTCGCCTGTTTCCCCTTCGAATGCATTGGCGTAGACGCCGATTTCGATGGAAGCATCCATCTTTCGGAAGACCCGCGCTGCCGTCTCCACTGCCGCCTGCATGACTTCGGGCTTGCTGCAATTGAACAGGAGAGCCTCGGCGCCCGATGAAACCGCCCAGGATGCCGCGTCCTCGACCCTTTCTTCGGAGCGAAGCTTCGGTTCGCCGCCACTGATGGCTGCCTCGTCATCCGCCAATGTGAAGGAAATCCAGAACGGCTTGCCTAATGTCGCCACCGCCTTGCGGACAGCCTCTGCCTCGGCGATCAGGCTCAACGTCTCGCCGAGCCATATATCGACAAAGGGGCCGAGGTTTTCGACAAGCACCTTAAGATAATCCTGCACCCGCGAAGGCTGAAAATTCTGCGGCTCGTATGAACCGAAGATCGGCGGCAGCGACCCGGCGACCAGCACCTTGCGCTCCGTAACGGCATCCGCCGCCTCGCGCGCCAGGCGACCGGCGAGACGGATCAGCGCCGGCCCTTCCTTCCGGAACCGATCCTCGCCGATGTGAAAGGGCACGAGTGCATAGCTGTTTGTCGTAACGACCTCAGAACCGGCGGCGATGAATTCCTGGTGTACCTTGCGCACGATATCCGGCGCGTTGATCAGCGCCAATGCCGACCATTCCGGTTGTTTCAGTTCGGCACCCAGCCGCAGCAGCTCGCGGCTCATGCCGCCATCGAGAATTCGCGTCGTGCTCATGAAGAGGTCTCCATTCAGGCTGTCGCGCCGTCAGCGGCGGCGGGCTTTTCATAACAAAGTGGGCGAGTTGCGCGTGGTTCGTGCGCCAGGGAATTCATGAGCCAGTCCTTTTACGTCGGCCTAGCGGCGAACCGGCACCTGCGCTTCGAGACCTCGAAAGACGCGGGCGATCACTGCGGTCAGCGCGAGATAGAAGAGGGTGACGACCAGCAGCGGTTCATAGACGAGCAGCGTGTCCTGCCGAACCTTGTTTGCCACGGCGTAGAGATCCATCACCGTCACCGTAAAGGCGAGCGGTGTCGCCTTGAGCTGCATGACGATCTCTCCTGCAATCGTCGGCAGGGCGATGCGAATGGCACGCGGCAGCCAGATGCGGCGGGTCAGCATCCAGGGTGAAAGGCCGAAGGCCCGGCCCGCTTCGAGCTCACCCTTGGGAACTGCAAGCAGCGCGCCGCGCAACACCTCTGCCTCATAGGCGGCATAGTTCAGCGTGAAACTGACGGCGGCAAAGAAGAAGCCCTCGCGCAAGACTGGCCAGAACAGGCTCTGGCGGATGCCGGGGATCACGGGGAGCAGCGAGCCCACCCCGTAGTAGAGGAGCCATAACTGTATCAGCAGAGGTGTGCCGCGGAAGAAGGTGCAGTAGCTGCGGGCGAGCAGCCGTGTCAGCCCGCCGCCGCTGACCTGCGCGAAGGCGAGGCCAATGGCGATGACGAAGCCGAACACCACGGAAATCACCAGCAGGCAGACCGTCTGCCAGGCGCCCGTCAGAAGCAGCGGCCAATAAGAAGAGATCCAGGTGAAACTCATGGGGCGCTTTCTTCAGGCAAGGCGCGGCTGCCCTCGCCGTACCCGTCCCTCGATCAGCTTGACGATGACGTTGGAAACGAGCGTGATGGCGAGGTAAAGAAGGGCCGAGGCGAGGAAAAAGACGAAGTAGTGTTTGGTGCTTGCCCCGGCAAGACGGGTGGCGAGCGTCAGCTCCTGATAGCCGACGACCGCGACCAGCGCGCTGTCCTTGGTGACCGACATCCACAGATTGGCAAGACCCGGCAGGGCGTTTGGCAGGAGCGTCGGCAGCAAGACCCGGCGGAACCTCAGCACCGGTCCCATGCCGAAGGCCTTGGCGGCTTCGATCTGACCGACAGGAATGGCGAGGATCGCGCCGCGCAGCACCTCCGTCATGTAAGCACCCTGCACGAAGCCCAGCACCATGACGGCCGCGACGAAGCCGTTCACGTTGACCGGTGGCAGGTCCAAGGCGGCCAGGAGGCGGTTGAGGCCATCGGTGCCGGCATAATAAAGCCCGACGATCAGGATCAGCTCCGGAACGGCGCGGATCACCGTAGTGTAGAAATCGAGCAGCAAGCGGAGCACGCGATTGCCCGAAAGCTTTCCAAGCGCGCCGCCCATGCCGAGCAGCAGGCCAATCGCGAAGGCGCAAGCCGAAATGGCGACCGTGGAGACCGCACCTGCCAGAAGAACGCCGCCCCATCCCGGAGGATAGGGAGACAGCAGGTCCAGAAAACTTTGTTGCGCGCTCGCCATTGTCAGGACTGCTTACTTTGCGCCGTAGATGTCGAAATCGAAGTATTTCTTGGTAATGGCGTCATACTGGCCGCTGGCCCGGACTGCGGATATCGCCGTGTTCAGCTTGGCTTTCAGCTCCGTGTCTTCCTTGCGCAGGCCACCCGAAACGCCGGCGCCGAGAATTTCCTTGTCGTCGGCGACGTCACCCATCTTGGCGCAACAATCCTTGCCGCCATCGCTTTTCAGGAAAGCGTCAAGCGCCAGTGAATCGCCGAAAACATAGTCGATACGGCCGGAGGCGAGGTCCTGAAAAGCCTCGTCGAGTGTCTGGTAGGTTTTTTCTTCCGCAGCCTCGGCGAAATACTTCTTGTAATATTCCGACTGGATCGTCGACACCTGAATGCCGATGGTCTTGCCCTTCACGTCCTCGGCATTGGCGCCCGGCTTCTGGTCCTTGGGACCGATCAAGGTGCTCGGCGTGTTGTAATATTTGTCGGTGAAGTCGATCACCTTCGAGCGTTCCGCGGTGTTGGACATCGACGACCAGATCACGTCGAACTTCTTGCTTTGCAGTGCCGGAATGAGACCATCCCAGGAAATGTCGACGATCGAGCATTTCTCCTTCATCTCTTCGCAAACGGCATTCATCAGGTCGATTTCCCATCCCTGCCATTGGCCCGACGCGTCCTTGGCGAAGAAGGGCGGATAGGATTCATTCATGACGCCGAAGCGGACTTCGGCCTGTGCGGTGACGGCAGAAAGCACGAGTGCCGCGCCGGCGAAAAGCGTGGGGAGCAGTTTCATTCGCAGGATTCTCCTGGTTTGTGTTGTCGACGAGAGTTCGCGCATCAGTGGGCGCGCAGACCGGTAAATTCCCGGCAGCGGGCGCTCACTGGCGCCCCGAATATCTGCTCCGGCGGACCTTCTTCCTCGATCCGTCCCTGATGCAGGAAGAGAACACGGCTCGAGACATCCCGGGCGAAGCGCATTTCATGCGTGACGATCAGCATGGTCCGGCCTTCTTCCGCGAGATCACGGATGACTTTCAGAACTTCGCCGACCAGCTCTGGATCAAGCGCCGAAGTCGGCTCGTCAAACAGCATGACATCAGGGTCCACGCAGAGCGCTCTTGCAATCGCCGCGCGTTGCTGCTGACCACCGGATAAGAAAGCGGGATAGACGTCGCGTTTATCGAAGAGCCCGACCTTGTGGAGCAGTGCCTCGGCCTTTTCGATGGCCTCGCGCCGCGAAATGCCCATGACGTGCACCGGCGCCTCGATGACATTTTCCAGCACCGTCCGATGAGCCCAGAGATTGAAACTCTGGAAGACCATCCCGAGCCCGGTCCGCACCCGCTCGATCTGCCGCCAGCTGCGCGGCTGCGGCCGTCCGCCCCGACCGATCTTCAGCACAATCTCCTCGCCGTTGACCGCAATCCGGCCACGATCCGGCATTTCCAGGAAATTGATGCATCTGAGGAAGGTGCTCTTACCGGAGCCCGACGAACCGATGATCGAAATCACATCGGACTTGTGGGCCTGCGCCGAAATACCCTTGAGAACCTCTTGCGAGCCGAAGCTTTTATGAAGATCTTCGACGCGAAGAGCAGGAAAGGGTTGATCCGACATGCATGGTTCCGGCTGAACTGAATTTGCGAAGGATAATGATAAAATAACGCGGTTTTTTCGCGCAATTTTCATCCATTCTGCATATTTTGTGCAAAATAATCTTCCCCGTGCGGCAAATGCGGCAGAATACGTGAAGTGCTACGGCAGGAATTGGACTGGGCAATGGAACAACTGGATCGCTTTGACCGTGACATTCTCGATATCGTTCAGCGAGACTGCCAGCTGAAAGCCGAAACGATCGCGGAACGGGTCGGGCTATCGGTCTCGGCCGTGCAGAGGCGGTTGAAGCGCCTGCGCGAGGAAGGGATCATCAAGGCGGAGGTGGCCGTCGTCGACCGCAAGTCGACGGGGACATCGATGGTGTTCATCGTCGGGATGGAGATCGAGCGGGACAATTACGACGCGCTGGCGAAGTTCCGCCTCTGGGCAGAAAAGCAGGATCACATACAACAGGTCTATTACGTCACAGGTGCGGTCGATCTGATCGCGATCGTCACCGCCCGCGACGTCGAGCACTATGACGACATCGCGGCCCTGATCATGGCGGAAAACCCGCAGATCCGCCGCATGCACACGAATGTCGTGCTGCGAGACGTCAAGCTCGGCCTGTTCGTCCCGCTGGAATAGCGTGCAAGCAATGGTCCCGCCACCCCGTTGGGTTTGGGCAGCGGAGAGGTCCCAGGTAGAACCGGCCACTTATTGGGTGACAATCAAGGCTCAACAGAGCCTGACAGCTCATTCCTCAGGCACGCCGTCAAGAAGGCCATCATAGACATCCATGAGCGCGTTGGTGATCGCCTGACCCAGCGCGTTTCCGGCTTGGCGAACATCGTCATCGGTGCCGTCCCGCGCTGCCCTTGCAAGCTCGAAGCCCTGGTCGCCAACGATCTGCTTGGCCATTTCGATTGCCCATAGCCCGAAATCGCCGCGGTTATCGATCTTGATTGTATCGTTCATGTGCTGGGCTCCTGTGATCAGCAGCGAGGATTTACCCACTCGCGCCAGGAAAGGCCAGCCTTCGACGTGGTGTGATCTGCTTCAATCTTTCATGATGCGCCTGGATGGGCACCGGCGCTCTCAGCGAACTGGTTGTCGCAAGAAGCCTATGGGAAGTCAAAAGCGCCGCGATGGCTTGGCGGATCGTTCAATCCAAGGATTTTCTGCGGTGAATTCGTTTGTGGCGATCTCGAGGAGCTCCGGGGCGGATGCAGGATTTGCCGGCGCTCTGCTCTAAGCCGATTTTTTCAAGATTATTGTCGATTTGCGAAAGGCTGCTTCGTTGTCAATATGAGCGGGCTTGTTCAGCGGCAATGGTGCCGGCGTCTCGCTACCGGAGGAATCTTCCTATGCGTTTCATGTCTATCGTCACGTCCACCGATTCGATGCACCCGACGCCCGAGCTTATCGAGGCGATGGGCAAGCTTGCCGATCGGGAAATCAAGGCCGGCCGCATGCTCGACACGGCAGGCCTGATGCCGCTCGCGACCGGCGCCCGCGTCACGATCCGTGAGGGCAAGCTAAACGTGATCGACGGGCCTTTCGTCGAGGCCAAGGAGGTCGTCGGCGGTTATGCGATCTTCGAGCTGCAAAGCAAGGAGGAGGCCGTGGCGCTGGCGGTCGAGTTCATGCAGTTGCACAAGGATCTTATGCCCGGCTGGGAAGGCACGTGTGAAGTGCGCGCCTATTTTGAACCGGGTGCAGACGGAATCTGCGACCCTCTCGCCGAAGCAAGGGCATGATCCTCTCGACCTGTAATCGGGACGGACGGCCGTGACGGTCGCCGGCACCCATCAAACGATCCTGGCCGTCTGGCGGATCGAACAGCCGCGGCTTATCACCAGCCTGGCACGATTGCTTCGCGACGTGCCGCTGGCCGAGGATCTTACCCAGGAAGCGCTCACTGTAGCACTGGAACGCTGGCCGACGACCGGAATCCCCGAACGGCCCGGCGCATGGCTCATGACCACTGCCAAGCGTCGGGCGCTCGATCATCTGCGGCATCGCCGGATGCTGGATCAGAAGCACGAGATGATTATTCGGGAAATGGAAGCAGAAGAGCAGATCATGCCCGATCTAGACACTCCTCTGGATGACGATATCGGCGATGAAATGTTGCGCCTGATATTCACGGCATGCCATCCGCTGATCTCGCGCGAGGCGCGTGTGGCCCTGGCTTTACGGATGATCTGCGGCCTGACGACGCAAGAAATCGCCAGGGCATTTCTGGTGACGGAAGCGGCGATCGCCCAACGCATCGTCCGCGCCAAGAAGACATTGTCGGAATCGGGGCTGGCCTATGAGACACCGCATGGCGAGCAGCTGCCGCAACGTCTCGCTTCGGTGCTGGAAGTCATCTACCTGATCTTCAACGAGGGTTACACGGCCGCCCGCGGCGACAACTGGTTTCGGCTGCAATTGTGCAATGAGGCGCTGCGGTTGGGCAGGGTCCTAACGTCAGTGGCGCCGCAGGAGCCGGAGGCGCACGCTTTGCTGGCCTTGATGGAGCTGAACGCGTCCCGTGCTGCGGCGCGCACGGATGCGGCCGGCAATCCGATCCTGCTTCTAGAACAAAATCGCGGCCGCTGGGATCAGTTGCAGATTCAGCGCGGGTTGAAGGCGTTGATGCGGGCACAGGAGCTTGACGGTACTGGCGGGATTTATGCCCTGCAGGCCGCGATCATCGCATGTCACGCAAAAGCGATAAGCGCCGATGAAACCGATTGGAGGCGGATCGCTGATATCTATGCGGAACTTGCCGGGATTCTGCGTTCGCCAATCGTCGAACTCAATCGAGCCGTGGCCATCGGCATGGTCGAAGGCCCCAAGGCGGCACTGGACATCATTGAAAGCCTGCGCGATGAGCCTGCATTGAAGAACTATCATCTTCTGCCGAGCGTTCGCGGCGATCTTCTTTATAGGCTTGGCCAATACGACGAAGCGCGACGAGCCTTTGAAGCGGCAGCCGCGCTTTCCGAAAATAACAGGGAGCGTGATTTCCTCATGCGCCGTGCTGGCGAAGCTGCCGCCGCATCGAAGGGTTGATCCGGCTGAGAGCGGCTCTTTTTGCTTTAAGCTATTCTACAGCCTGAAGGCCGCCCCATCGGTCTCCGCCGTTTATCACGACCAGCGACACAGGCTTGCCTTTTCTATTGCCCCGTCAGTCCTGCCTGAATGTCCCGGCAATCGTGCTTGCCTCCTGCTCCTGCGAGACTAGCCAGAAGATCCCTCCACCGCTCGTCATGCTTTGCGACGTCATCCTGCTGAGCCCAAAGCTTGACCTTCTTGGCTGCGGCCTCGTCCTGATAGGTTTCCGCGACATCGCTGTGCAGCGTCAGAACCAGCGTTTCAACGTCTCGGGCAGACAGGATCTCGGTCTCCGATAAGCTCTTGGGATTGGTGAACGAGAGCGAATTGGGAAGCAGCCAATGCGTCCCGATTCCGCCATCTCGGAAAACACGCGGCATGGTGATCTCGTGGATGCTGACTTCAGAATTATGATCGCAATAGAGCTTCTCGATCGCCGTGCGAAGCTCCGTCTCGAGGCCGAGGCCCAACTGGCCCCCGGCGCCAAGCACCGAGCCAAAACCGAAGCTCTCGCTATAGCGGCCGGCCGGCGCCGAAACATCGGCGATGACGACGTGCAGCGGCGGCAGCGTCTGCGGTGATTGCGGCGCTGAGTGGAACGCATTGCGGATGGCGTAGTAGAGCGTCATAGCGCCACGGTTTTCGACCGCTCCGCCATCGGTCACCCAGTATCGTGTCCTTGCTTGGCCGGATGCTTCGATGTCGATTGCAGCATCGGGAAAGACCGGCGGAAAGTTTGCGCTCAGGGCTGCGGCGCGCGCGATCGACATGTCCGCATTGTCGAGTGTGACGAGCTGCATGTGCAGCGATCCGTCGTCCGGCGGAGACGCAGGCGCGGCAAGATTGGTCAGCACCAACCGCCCGCCCGCCTGGGCGGCATCCAGAAATTGGCGGCAGCGTGTCGCTCTCTCGGGAAGCGAAAGGCTCCGATCGGCTTGGCAGGAGGGGCTGTCATCGGAAAAAGATCCGACGATCGCGGTGTTGAGCATCACGCCGAAGGACGGCGCTTCCATCGTCCCGGCACCCATATGACAGATGAAGGATTCAGCGAGAATCGCGCCCAATCTCGAGCGTGCCGGTATCCAGCCCGTCACGTCCTCATCCGGCCTTTGAGCTTCACGGCAGGCCGAGGACGCCCAATGCCAGCGCCCGAAGGCGAAGCGCATATCGCTCGCACCATCGATCACCTGTTCGATGAAGGGCAGCGCCATGGCTTGCGAAAAATCATCCCATGCCTTGACGTCCATGCTGTCACGTGGCCGGCGAAGCTCCTGCTCATGAAGCGCGAAATAGCCGAGCGCAGCGCTGCCACCAGAGACGCCACTGACAAGCACGACGTTGCAGATCTGGTCGTGCTCGGCCAGCCCCCGCAGCAGCGAGGCCGTGTAGATCGCCGCACGCGTGCCGCCACCGGAGGCGATAACTGCAATTCGCGGCGTTGTGGGCTGGAGCGGACCGCAGCCGCCATTGGGTTGGCCGCTTTCGAATAGGAATGACGCGGGCTGCTTGCCCACATGTCGTTCGGAGCGTGTTGCAAGTTCCGGAGGCTGGATCGCCCGCAGGAAACTGAAGACAGCAGGACCGCCGATGAGGCCATAAGCCAGCGCGCCGACGAGGGCGGGATAGACGAGCGTCGAGCGCTGGAAATTGCGCAGGCTCGCAAGCAGATCCCCGGCCGGCGCCTGCTCGGCGGGCAGGCGCTCCAGCTGCGCACGAAACTGCGCGAGCACTTCCGCCGGCGTCATGAACTGTATCGCCCGGCCAGACGCGGCCTTGGTCCGCTGCTGGTACTGATCCTCGTAGCGGCCCTCGATCTTCAGGCGCCCCGCGCCATGCAGCGCGATTGTTCGGCCTTGGTTGCGGACCGTGCTCAAGGTCTCGCTGCCTTCATAGTCGTAAGCGATTTCGACAGGAGTGATCGTCTGCCGCTCCCTGTCCATGAGACGCATAAGCCGGCGCGCGACGAAGTGATCGCACCAGAAGGCATAGTACCAGGCGACGGCATAGGCGAAGGCGATATAGCGCATGAGCGTCGTATTGCCGTAGCCTTCGGAGCCGGCATTGAAGAGATAGGTGATGTAATGAACGTCGGCGAGGCGAAGCACTGCGACGACAATGACGAGAACGCTGATGACCCGCTGCGGGCCAATGAAGAAAAGACGCCCGATCGTCTGAAGGATTTCCATCAACCGGTCGAACAGGATGCCGAGGAAAAGGGCGATCCATGCGGCAAACCCGGTCACCAAGAAAGCGTACCAGAGATAGTGATCCGGCACGAACAGGGTGAGTAGCGATCCGGGCAGAAGCAATTCGACCGGATAGCGGATTGGGGCGATGACAAGGGCCGACACCAGCGCGGCAATCGGTCCGCGGCCCATGAAATCGTAGCGATTCTTGGGCAGGAAAAGCTCCACTTTCGGCAGGCTGTCGGCAAGCCCGCCGCCTGCATTGGAGCGGAATAGGCACCGCGAGAGCAGCCAGGCCGCCGGCAGCGCAAGCACGAGTGCGCAGACGATCACGGCGCCGATATGCAGGCGGGGCCGCGCCGTCATCATGCCGTAGGTTTCCGGGCGCGAATTGATGATGAGAAGCGCGGCAAGGGCCGCAAGGATCACCAACTGTCCGGCAAGCAGATACTGGTTGAAGACCGCTTGCCGGCTAGCTGCCGCATGCAGCAGGAAAAGAAGCGCGAACCCGATCGCAAGCAGACCGAGATTGCCCCAGCGCATCTCGACGGTCGGACCGAGCGCCATGGCAAGGGTCAGAATGCCCCCGAGCAGCGGCACAAACCAGGCATAGCCGTCGGGTGCGAGCCATCGCCACGCGAGGCGCCGCCCCTTCGGCAGCGGCTGGTTCAGCCAGGCATCGAATTCCCGCCACCATCGAACGAAGCCCCGGACGCGTTCGCCGAGCCAATTGTAGATGCTGGCTTCCCGATGGATGGGGTGTTCGCTCATCAGCGTGTTTCCAGTCAGCTGTCGGTGAGAATGACATCGGCCGCCTTCTCGGCGACCATGTAGACGGCAGTGGCAAGGAAGTAGCCGGGAATGCGGGGAAAGACCGAAGCGTCAACGACGCGCAGGCCTTCGATGCCGTGCACCCTGAAGCGGCTGTCGAGCACGCCGCCACCTTCGCGGGGGCCGATGGCGCAGGTGCCGCAAGCATGATGGCCCCAGGCGTTTTCGGCCACATAGCGGCGAAGCGCTTCGTCGCTCTCGTTCTGCCGGCCAGGCTCCTCTTCGCTTGCGATGAGATCGTCCATCGCATCGTTGACCTTCCTGACGAAGCGGATGGCATGGACGACGGCATTGAGATCGAGGTCGTAATTGCCTGTTCCCTCGAAGAAGGAATGAAACATGACGGCAGGCGGGGCCGCGGGATCGACGCTTCTCAGCCGCACCGTTCCGCCCTGATTTTCGGTATAGGCCTTGAGGATCGCCCAGGTCATGTAATCAGGCTTGCGGATGCGTTCGGAATAGCGAGGATAATAGCCGCGGAAATCGGCCAGCAGCGAAAAGCAATGCAGGTCTGGTTCCGTCAGCGTGTCGCGGGATTTAAGCGTCAGGGAAAACATGAC
Source organism: Rhizobium sp. KNZ14-9A (assembly GCF_056755015.1). Classification (NCBI taxonomy): domain Bacteria; kingdom Pseudomonadati; phylum Pseudomonadota; class Alphaproteobacteria; order Hyphomicrobiales; family Rhizobiaceae; genus Rhizobium; species Rhizobium sp. KNZ14-9A. The sequence goes on along the minus strand of NZ_JBPGXB010000004.1, from coordinate 224,043 downwards.
GCCGTTGCTTGTATAGTTGCCGATGCGAAATCTGCGCCACCGTCGGTAATGGGCGTCCCCCGTCGTATAGGTGACGCCCTTGAGGGCCGACCAGGGTTCGTTCACCCGGCTGACGACGCCGACCTCGTAGCGGTCCTGCAGGTTCCGCCCGACGCCCGGAAGCGCCTCGACGACGGGAATATTGTGCTCATCGAGATGGCCGGGATCGCCAATACCGGAGAGCATCAGAAGCTGGGGCGAGGCGAAGGCGCCGCCTGACAGGATGATCTCGCGGCCGGCCCGAATGACTTCCTCACGCCCCTCCCCGTTTATGCAGCGAATCGCGACCGCGCGCTTGCCGTCAAATTCGATGCGCGTGACCAGAGTGTTCAGGCGAAGCGTCAGGCGGTCGGGGTACCGCTTCACCACGTCGAGCAACCGCTCGCGCGGCCCGTGCCTGGTGTGGCGTCGCGTCGAAAGCGGTGTGACGCGCACGCCGCAGGCGCCGACGTTCCAATTGCGGTGGTCGTTGGGGTCGATCTCGGTCGTCTCCCAGTCGGAGCCCCGCTTGCCGAAGGCGTCGGCCGCCGCGCCGACGCAGCGCAGCAGCGCCCGCCACAACGGCCAGTCGCGCAAGGCCCGAAGCGGCAGAGCCCGCTCCGTCGTCATCCATCCCCACCATCCGTGGCCCGTCGGATTGAGGCCTGTTGCCGCGGCGAGCCACCGCCACAGGAAGAAGCGGTAGCGGCAGCGCTCGATGCGCTCGAAATAGCCCTGCATGTGCGAGGCCTTCCAGCTTTCGTCTCCGGTGATCGCAAAGATGTGGTTCCAGTCGCGATGATTGGGCCGCACGATGATCATCGCATGATGGGCGGTGCAGCCGCCGAGCCCACGCACGCGCGGATAAAGCACACCGTCCTTTTCTTTGCAGTAGCGCCAGTCGCGCTCCTGCATTTCCTGATTTTCGTAGTGGCGCACCCAATGGTTCTCGGCCATGCCGGGATGTTCGGAGGCAAAGGCATGAAAGGCAGGCACGCGACAGGCATCGGCAAGCGGCATGTCGGAGCCGTCGTCCGACTTCGCCAGCGGATCGCCGCCGGCCTCGATGACGAGCACCTTTCGCCCCTCTTCGGCCAGCCGCGCGGCGAGAACGGCGCCGCCGGCGCCGCTGCCAATAACGATATAATCGTGGGTCGGCCCGCCGGACATCGTCAGAACTGCTTCAGATAGGAAATCAGGGCATTCTTGTCCGATTGCGGCAGACCGGCGCCGAATGTGTGCCCACCATTGACCACATAGTCAGGGCATTTGCTCAAGCCCACCAGGCGATCGATGAGCTTCGTGTCGCGCACGACCTTTTCAGCTTTGGCGAGCACGGCGGGATCTGCGAGTTCCTTCGGCGTGCATTGCCCGCCGAGCTCTGAGAAGGCCCCAATCAGCGCCGGGCCGTTGGCAATTAGGCGCTTGTAATTGGCGAATTTGCTCTCCTCATCATTGTCGGGCAACAGCTCGGTGTTGGTCAGCGCGTTAATAGGGAAACCGGCTGGGAACGGGCCGACGGTGATCGAGCCGTCCTTCTTGAAGGCCCAGCCGGCGACCTTGTTCAGCAGGCCGGTGAAGGGCTTCACCTTGTCGGGCACGAAGCCCGGCGGCACGATGAGGCAGGAGGGAGCGCTGGTGCGGTAGATATAGCCCGGCACCGGCGCCTCGGTCATCTTATCCATGCGGCGGGTCTGCGGCGAAAGCATCTGGCGAATGGACCGGTCGAAAACCCCCAGCCTGTTTTCGACACAGGGCAGATAGGGATCGTCGGCATCGGCCGCCGGGCACGCGGTGCCGCGACCGGCGCCGTAGCCTGCGGCATGGTCCTGATTATAGTAGTCGGCCCCGTAATAGCTGTCCTCGTGCCCGACCGAATTGTTGAGCAGGAAGGGCGCCGTCGACCACAGACTGACCAGCGAGGGCGGCCTCAGATAGCCGCGCCCGTTGCCGGCCGCCTGCAGCGGCGTTGCCGCCCCCGAAACCGGATGATTGACCGTCACCTCATGTGGAGGCGGCAGCGACTTGTAGGTGGAGGAGGTGAAATTGTCCCAGATATCGCCCGAAAGACCGTTGGTGGCGATCGCGCTGCAAGCATTGGTGCGCACGACGTCCATCGGCACGCGCCGTTCCGTCGACAGGTAATTGCCGTCGAGGAAATCCTTTCCGTTCTCATCCTTTTGCGTGACGAGCTTGACCATGCCGTGCTTGAAGGCATCCGACTGCGCCCAGGCCCAGTAGCGGTCCCAGCATTCGCGATAATGCGGGCCGGCACCGCCGCCTGCGCAGATGCCCTGATCGACGCCGAGCTCCGGCCCCGGCACCGGCTGCTTGCTCGAATGACAGGCGGCGCAGTTTTCGGCAAAGACGATCTTTCCGCGCTCGACCTCGGCCGGATCGCGCGCTTCGAGCAACTTTTCTCCGACCGGCGTATCCTTCAGGTGATCGGCGCGGGCCGCGACCAGGAAGAATATCGCCATGTCAGGCGTCATCGCCTCAGCGGCCTGCCAGTAGACCGAGTTCTTCGCGGCTTCGGCGATGCGGATCGGCGAGATCTTCTGCCCCCCGAGGAAGGGGCGGAAGTGCAGCAGCCATTCCTCGCTGAAGAGGCCGATATTGAGATAGACGCGATTGAGCGCACCGAGCGTGCCGACGGAATCGGCGCCGTCCTTCAGGACGCGCATCGAGGCGACCGTGCCGGTCGCCTTGTCGTAGAGGGAGCCGAAGGCTGCGGTCTGCGGATAGTCCTGCGCCTGCTTGTTGTCCTTCTCGTCCCCCTTGATGATTTCCTTGCCGGTCTTTGCCCCGATGCGCAGCCGCTCCAGGACGTCGTAGACGGCATTCATCGTGCGGGGATTGTTCATGTAATCGGTCGAGACCAGCGAGGTATCGAGCGAACCCGGCGGGTTCGTATGGAACAGCTGGAAGAGGAAGTTCCTCTCGTTCTCGGCCGGTTCCCCAGGCGTCGCGCGCGGTTTGGTGTTCCAGAAGAAAATGCGGTCGACCCAGAAATACTGAGCGCCGGGATTGGACGAGATTTCGGAGAATTCCGGGCTCTCGACATTCTTTGGCGGGTTGATCGGATTGGGGCCGACATGACAGAAGGCGCAGGACATGCCGACGCGATAGGGACGCACGAGATCCTTGTCGTTGTAATAGGAGGGATCGGTGTAATAGCGCACTGCATCCCAATGTTCGGCGGCCTTGCTGTCGAAGTCAGGATTGGGGAAGAGACGCAGGCCCATCACGCCCGTCGGTTCGCCATAGTAAGAGCCGACCGGGATTTTCTTCTCTTCGTCCTTCACCTTGACCATGGTGCCGCGCGCGCCGATCTGCACGCCGGGATAGCGGGCATCCGCCTCGGCATTGCCGCCGAAACTGTCGGCCGCGCAGTCCTTTTTGCGCTGATCGATCCACAGCCCCCAATGATCGGGATCAGCGCTCTTCGGAGTGTCGAAGCAGGGTTCGTTGACGAGCCCGAGATAGCGGAAGCGGTTGTTACGGCCATAGGCCATCGTCGGATGGGACGAGATGGTCTTCAGGAGATCGAAGGAGCCAATCGTCGCGCTGGCAGCGAAGTCCCAGAAACGGTCGTTGCCGCCGGTCCAGACGATCCAGGCATTCTGTCCGCGGATCGCCGCCTTGCGGACGGCCTCCGGATCGAGCCCGGTGGCGGTTGCGACCTCCTTGATCTCGTCGGGATAATCGGCGCCGGCTGCAGGCGGCAGCAGCAAGCCCTTGTCCATTGCCGCGAAGTAAGGCTCGCCGGCCCCGGGAAATTCCTCGACCTTGCGATGGACTGTCTTCGCCTCGTCCTCAACATTGCCGAACTGGCTCGCATCCGGCTCGATCAGCCACCAGACGATGAGCGCAACCGCAGCAATGGCGATGACGGCGAGCGTGACGACGGCTGCCACGATCCAGGCGAGAAACCGCACGATGCGCTGTCTGACGTTTGCCATTGCCCCCTCCTGATGGTCAAAGTGTCTTGAGATAGGAAAGCAGTTGCTCCTTCGCCTCCGGCGGCAAATCCGTGCCCCAGAGATGACCGCCATTGCCGTTGCCCGGAAGGCTCGTATCGTAGAGCGTGCCGTATTGCTCCCCCGGCGTATCCGGCATGCTCACGAAGCCGCCATTGTCGGCATCCACAAGATCGGAGCCGCGGTAAAACTGCCCCGGCCGCTCGGCAGGCGGAAGCAGCAGGGCGCGCAATGTCGGAACGCTGCCATTATGCAGGTAGGGACCGCGCAGCCACAGGCCACCAAGGCCCGTGGCGACATAACCGTCGGTCTTCTGGAAATTGGCAAAACCCCAGGCATAGCGCGGCTCATAGGCCGCATAACGGTCGCGGGCTGCTAATGTCCACATGTCGAGGCGATGGCGGTCCGTACCGAGCTCGACGATCGGGACCGGTGTCCGGTAGCGTGCGCCCTTGGCTTCATGGCAGACGGCGCATTGCGCGGTATAGATCGCACGGCCGGCGTCGACTGCCGCCGCATCGACATGATAGGGATCGCCTGCCGGCTTGAGGGGAGAAAACGGCGACGGCGGCGGCCCCTGCAGGCGGATGAAATCCATAATGCGGCGAAGACCCTCTTCGCTTCCCCCGTAGGATTTGTAGGTCATGCCGTCGCCGATCGCGCCCGAGACCACCGTCTCGTAGAGATCGGTCTGCAATCCGTCCCAATGGAGTGAGAAGCGGCGCGTATTGGTGGCGGCGAGGTCGGCAAGCGACCACAGCGGCATCATGTCGGAATTGCCGATCGTGTGGTCATCGGCAAGTTGGAGGTTCTGGAACTTGACCGGATTGAAAGGATCGATCCGGCCCGGTCCCCAGTCCGGCCAATCCTTCATCCAGGCAAACTGCCGCCCCTGTTCCTGGAGGGCTGCCCGGGTCGCCGGCACCAGGACGAAGCGATAGAGCGCCCGCTCCCAGACCGGCATGTCATAGATCCTACCGATCTCCGTCATCACCCGGTCGGCGGTAAACCGCGGATCGGCGCCGACATCGATCAGAAAGCGGATATAGGCCTGCGGATTGACCCGCGTCCCAGGGCCTGCCTCGACCAGCCGCGCCGGCTCGGCGGCATGGAGCCGATAGCTGCCCTGGTGGCAGAAGGCGCAGTTCGGCGCAACGCGCTCTATGACGCCGAGCGTCTTGACCGACAGGCCGACCGGAACCTCGTCGCCGGCGCGCCAGTAGAGGCCGAAGGCGCCATAACCGTCCGCGTTTGCCGGCAGATGTTCGGGAAAGAGCTGCGGCAGGACGCGCCAGATCCAGTAGGGAATTCCCTGCGCCTCTTCATTGCCGATCGAGCCGTGATTGAAGACTTCGGCCAGATCGTTCGTCCTCGGCTGGGCGACCGGCCGGAAGAGCAGGAAGAACAGCGCAAAAGCGCCGACGACGATCAGGACGAGAACGGCGAAAAGCCATTTCCAGAAGACGCGCCTCATGCCTGTCTCCCTTCGGCGATGTTCTGTTCGAGCCGCAGGATGCGCAGGAGACAGAAAAGCGTCGCAATGCCGACCGACCCGTCGAGGAAGACGCCGGCGAGATAGCCGATCGGCTGGTCGAACACGAAGACGGCGAGAAAGAAGAAGACCGTGCCGAGCGTGCGGGAAGGGAAGACCGCGAGCCAGGCGAAGACGCGGTAACGGTCGATATCGAGCGTCGCCGGAATGTAGAAGATCGACAGGATCCCGAGCAGCAGTCCGGCAAAGCGCGGCCAGATCAGCTGGTTGACGGTGATGCCGAAGAGGCCGAGGATCCATTCCGGACAGAAGATGAGCGGCAGGACGAAGGCGAAGTTCAAAAGGATGCCGATCCAGACGAGGACCGCATGCCGTGCCTTCCATTTGCTGAGCGATCGCGACTGGGTCATAGCGTCTTCATATATTCGACGAGGGCGTCTTTTGCCGCCGCCGGCAACTCCGTGCCGTAGCGATATCCTTCGTGGCCGGCATTGCCATTTCCGGGACGCGCCGTGTCGTAGCGAAAGAGATCGCCGCCGGCAGACTGATCCGAGCGATAGCCCACTTTGGCGAGATCGAACTCGTCGCTGCCGCGGAACCAGACGGACGGCCGCTTGGCGCTCGGTTCAAGCAGATCGCGCAAGGTCGGCACCGAGCCGTTGTGCAGATAGGGCGATCGCGCCCAGATGCCGTCGAGCGGGTGATTGGCATAGCCGTCCGTCTTGTGGAAGCGGCTGAAGCGCCAGGGATAGCCGGCATAGAGCAGGTTCTGCTCGGCGGCGAAATTTGCCGTATAGGAGGTCCAGCGTCCCGCATCGGTGCCGATATCGGCGAGCGGAACCGTCTTGCCGAGGCGCGTGAAACGCTGCCTGTCGTAGCTGTAGTCCTTCGCATTCTTGAAGCCGTGGCAATCGGCGCAATAATGCAGGAACAGCGTCTTGCCCTCCGCCGCCTTCGCCTGATCGATCTTGGCGGCGACGGGGAACGGCGGCGAAGGCAGATCCCACATCCAGTCCTCAATGCGCGCGATCGACGCCCGGTCGACCGTCACGGGCGTCACACCGGCGCCGAGTGCGGCACTCAGGTTTCGTTCGGCCACGGAATCATTGTTGCCGTCCCAATGGAGGTTCATGCCCTCGCGCGGGCGCTGGCGCCAGATGGCGGGATAGTCGGAAGAGCCGTTCAGCGCAGCACCACTGATATGGGCCTCGTCCATCGGAAAGTTGAACTGCAGCGCCTTGTAGGGATTGAACGTGTCCACGCGGCCCGGGCCCCAATCCTCCTGGCGCTTGACGAAATCGAGCTGGGTGCCGAGATCGAGGAAGGCGTTCTTGACCCGAGGGAAGACCACGTAGCGATAGACCAACCGCTCGAAGACATTGAGATCGCCGCCGACCTTGGGGCTATCGATCGTCGCGATCAGCGCATCCGCGGTAAAACCGGGATCGCGGCCGACATCGATGAAGAAGCGAATGAATTCCTGCAGGCGCAGATTATTGGAAGGTGCGCCGGGGATGAGATGGCGAACCGCGTCGCCAGAAAGATGATAGGTGCCGACATGGCAGACGGAACAGTTGAGCCAGACCCGCTCGACGCCTGAGACCACGCGGCGCGACACCCCGATCGGAAGGTCGTCGCCAGGGATTTCGTAGAGGAAGCCGAAGCGGGCCCAGCCTTCCGGCCCGAGCTTGTCGGCATACATGACCGGCAAGGCCTTGAAGACCCAGTAAGGCGGTCCCGTCGCCGTCTCACTGCCGATCGAGCCGTGCATGAAATGCTCGCTCTGGCTTTTGAAGGCGACGACATACTGGTTGACGAACACCAGATAATAGACGAGCGCGAGCAACAGCAGCACGACGATCGCCAGCCACCAGCGGCGATGGCGGGCGACGGCGATCTCGACGGGCGTCTTGCGGTCGTTGTCGCTGCTCATAGGTCCACTCCGAATGCGCGGGTGATGGCGCGTGTCAATGGAAGGTCGGCGGCTCGAAAACCGACATGACCTGCTTGATCATCTTGCCGTAGCGATCCTCGAAGCTCGTTCCGTCAAACCGGCTGAGATCGTAACAACCGAGTGGGTTTTCGAGATCGTTGAGCAGACACTTGTTGCAGTAGGTGCATTCCTTCTCCGGGCCGTTGGCCTCGGCGAGGATCTTCGGCAGATCGTTGTTGGCGATCAGCGGGCGGGCCATGGTGACGCCGTCGCAGGCTTTCGAGCGGATGGCTTCGGCGATCCTGTCGGCATGCTGGAACCCGCCGGTACAGAGCACCTTGATGTCGGGATCGATCTTGCCGATCGCTTCGGAAACCGCCCGCGCATAATCGAGATTGATGCCCTCGATGACCTTGCCCCTGCGCCAGCGCCAGAGCGCCTGGAAGGCGCGCCCCAAAAGGGGATTGGAAAAGATCGCATAATTCATCGGCGCCCGCGTGCCCTGCGAGAGCATGCCGTCGTACCAGCGATGCAGGTCGTTCAGCGGCAGGTCGCCGGCCGGATTGCGCGGATGCGGAAATGTCGAGCCGCTCGAAACATGGAAGGAGTCGACGCCCTTGCCGCCGTCGAGCAGCATCGTGCAGATCTTGAGCGTCTCGTCGAGCGTGTTGCCTTTCTTGATCCAGGGATAGAGCCAGTCATTGTGGTCGACGCCGTTGATCTTCATCTGCAGATGGAAGTCCTGGCCGACCTCGCGGCGGATCGCCCTGACGATCTCGAGCACGAAACGCGCCCTGCCCTCCCAGCCGCCGCCATATTCATCCGTCCGGTCGTTGATGCCGGAACTCAGGAATTGCGTCAGCAGATAGCCGTTGGCGCCGTGAAGCTCGACACCGTCGAGCCCCGCCTCCCGGGCACGCCGCGCCCCTTGCGCGAACTGCTCCACCACTTCCGCGATTTCGGGTTTCGTCATCGCCTGGGCGAGCAGCCCATGGAAGTAGTCGCTCTTATCGGTCGAACTCAGGCCCTTGTTGAACAGGTTCTCGACGCCGCCCATGTCCTGCTGGCGACCGGAATGGCTGAGCTGCATGATGAACCGACAGTCATAGCCGTGGATACGACGGCCGACCTCCCGCCAGAAGGGGATCTTATCGTCGTCGTCGATCATCGCATAACGCACGAGGATTCGGCCACGCACGGAGACCGGCGTAAAGGAGGAAATGATGCAGCCGATCCCGCCGCGCGCGAACTTCTCCTCCCAGTTCAGCCGGGCGTTCCCGCCGTGACCGTTATAGTCGTCGAACTGGCCGGATATATTGGATCGGAAAAGACGGTTCTTCACCGTCAGCGATCGAAACTTAAGCTCATCGAAAATGAGCGCCGCATTGTCGGCGTGGATGTATTGACTGTCTGGATGCATGAAGGCCTATCCGATTGACGTGCCGAGGCAACGGAAGAGGAAGTAAAAGCCGATATGCAATGCTAAAGTTATAACTTTCTAGTGTATTGAAAGCTAATGCAATTTAATGTGGTTTGCAAACGAATTTCGGGAACATGCACCGCTTTACGCGGCAAGTCGCATGCAACCATCAGGATACAAACCCGGCGATGTTTGCAGTCATCTTGTTGATCGTGCCCGTGATGATCAGCAGGGCGGCGAGCACCACCAAATGGTTTCAGCAATTTGTAGGTGCATCGAAGCGGTCAATCGCCAATCCTCTGGAGGATAGAATTGCAACGATCCGCCGGTCGCCTCATCGGCGCAGCCTCAGGAGCGGCAGAACGCTTTACGCCTCGACATCGCCGGCATGAACGTGAGCCGCGGCGCCGATAGGCGGTTTTGTGATGGAACTGCCGGTCTTGGCTCGAAAGAGATGAAGGCGCGCGGGCCGGACCACAAGCTGCAGGGTTGCACGGTCCTTGACCGCCACATGATCAGGCAGGTGGACGATCGTTGCAGTCCCGCTGCCCTCCACCACGCCATATACATAGGTATCCGTGCCGATGCTTTCGGCGTAATCGACTTCGAAGCGGATCGGAAAACCGTCGGCGCCATTGCCCTTGGCGAGTTCGAAATGGCTCGGCCGGACACCAAGGACCACAGGTTCGCCGACGGTCGCATCCCCCAATTGCGCCGGAATGTCCAGGCGGCCGAAGCCCGGTACGTCGACAACAACATGACCAGGACCGGTCCCGGCAAGCATTCCATCGAAGAAGTTCATCTGCGGCGAGCCGATGAAGCCCGCGACAAACTTGTTGGCCGGGGCCTCGAACAGCTCCAAAGGGGTGCCGACCTGCTCGACGCGTCCGGCATTGAGGACGACGATGCGGTCCGCCATCGTCATGGCCTCGACCTGATCATGCGTCACATAGATCATGGTGGCGCCAAGCCGCTTGTGGAGGCGACTAATCTCGCCTCTTGTCTGCACGCGAAGTGCGGCATCCAGATTGGACAGCGGTTCATCGAACAGGAAGAGCTTGGGGTTCCTGACAATCGCACGACCGATCGCCACGCGTTGCCGCTGGCCCCCCGAGAGCTGTTTCGGGCGTCTATCGAGGAGAGGCTCGATCGCAAGCATTCTTGCCGCCTCCACCACACGCCGATCGATTTCGGCCCGGCTCATCGTGAGGTTTTCGAGGCCGAAGGACAGATTCTTGGCAACGGTCATATGCGGGTACAACGCATAGGACTGAAACACCATCGCGATCCCGCGATCCCCTGGAGGCGACGCCGTCACATCATCGTCGCCAATGATGATCTTTCCCGCGCTCACACTTTCGAGGCCAGCGATCAGGCGAAGCAATGTGGACTTGCCACACCCTGAAGGGCCGACCAACACGACGAATTCGCCCTCACCCACATCGAGATCGACACCATGGAGAATCGAATGATGGCCGAAGCTCTTCCTGACATCGTTCAATTTGAGACCGGCCATGAATCCATTCCTTTGACGTTTCTTCCGGAGGCGGCCGCAGCCACACCGAGGCGATCGGATCTCCTCACATCTCGGTTCAGTCTGCGTGGAAGCAATTAGTTCGTCAAGATGACGAACGTATTTTTCTATCGGCGACCATCAGTTTCCTCCCGTCTGCAGACAGGATTTTCAATAAACCCCATCCTGAGCGGCTCGCGCCTGCGCAGGTTCCGGCGGTCATTGTTCTCGGCTATCTGGCCTTTGGCGATGAGCAGCCGCCGTCGCCTTCATCGGTGGCGGGACCGTCATTGCGCCTGGCCATTCCGGTACCGCGACCATTGTCGTGTGACACGGAGATCTGAGTGACAATCAAAGCGGCGGCGGCGGCAAGCGCCGCTGCTCCGGCAAGGTCTGGGGAGAAAAAAGCAGGTTGTGAACGTGGTTCAGTCCAATCGCGAGAGCCCCGACCAGCGTTGCCCGACCGCCAAGAACACTTGCCTCGACATCAATGGCACGGCGGCTCGCCTTCACGATACCTCGCCGAACGCCTTCGGCTATCAGGGGGTGGCGACCGATACTGCCGCCGAGAACGACGATCTTGGGATCGACGATCGCATTGACGGACACGACAAGCAGCGCGGCAATGTCCGACACCTTGCCGATCACCTCGACCGCGATCGGGTCGTTCTTTTCGGCAAGTTCCAGGATGTCCCGGACCGAGGTGTCCTTCTCACCCCCCGAACGCTCGTAGAGCTCGCTAATTCCGCGAGCCGCGATCGCGCATTCCAGCGCGCCCCTTTCAAGACTGTCCTTCGTGTATGGATCGGCACCGAACGGCATGTAGGAAATCTCGCCGCCCGCTCCGTTTGCGCCACGCATCAGCTTGCCGTCCTGGAGCACGCCGAGCCCGATACCCGTCCCGAGCGAAATGAACGCCACGGTATCGATTGCGGTCGCGCATCCCTGCCAGGACTCGCCGATAACGGCTGCGTTGACATCGTTTTCCAGGACGACGGGACAGCCGAGCCTCTGGCTGAGCGTCCTGCCGATATCGATGCCGGCGATATCGGCGAGGTTCGGCGCCATCGAGAGCGCACCCGTCGTAGGATCGACGACCCCTGGCGTCGCTATCGCCGCTACGAGAACGAACTCCCTGGCGATGCCCATCTCCACAAGCATCTTCGACAGCATTGCTTCGGCCTGGTCGATCAGATGATAGCCGCCACGGCGGTCGGACGGATAGTCGATCTCGCCGACAACGTTTCCGACGATGTTGCCAAGCACGATGCGCGTCGTTGTCGCGCCCATGTCGATACCGACAGCATAGCCGGCATCGCCATTGACCTCATAGGTAATGGCCGTGCGGCCGATGCGACCGCTCGTGACGCCTTTTTCCCGAACCCAGCCACCTTCTTCCAGCGCCCTGATGACCTCGGACATCGTCTGCTTCGAAAGGCCTGTGATCTTTGAAAGCTCGGCTCGCGAGGTAGGTCCGGCATGGAGCAGCACGTCCATAACCGCGCGCACGGAGATCTGTCGCAGCACGGGAGGCGCGTTTTCGGTCAATACCATCGTCGAGCTACCCCGCCAGATCCGTCTTCATCGTTGCACCGGTGTTTTGCTTTTTCCATGAAAGCCCCCCGATTTCAAACAGCTTGTTGACAGTTCGTGGGCGCGGCCATAATAAATTCGTCAACCTGCCGAACAAATATCGCAAAAGGACTGCATTTGTCAAATATATCAACCATTGCGTCTGGCTTGCGACAGGCGAACAGCGTCCATCGTTCGGACGAAGCGGGCGGATCTGAAGGCATGGTCGCCGGTGTCGACCTCGGCGGTACCAAGGTCCTGGTAGGACTTGCCGATCTGCAGGGGCGTATTGTGGCAAAGGCCGAAGAGCCGACCGAACACGGCGCGGGAGCCCCTGTATTGCGGCAAATTCCACGGATGATTTTGTCCCTGGTGCAGGACAATCGCGATCGGGGGCCGTTGTGCAAGGCTGTTGTCGGCGTACCGGGTGCGGTATCGCCGTTGACGGGGCTTGCGTCACTTTCCCCTCACCTGGCCATTCCAGCCGATCAGCCGCTCGCCGCGCTGCTCGCACGAGCCCTGCCCTGCCCCGTCGTGGTTGAAAACGACGTGAATCTCGCAGCTTTCGCCGAGGCCACTCTCGGCAAAGGACAGGATCAGGACTCGCTTGCATTTATCGCTTTCGGAACCGGTGTCGGCATGGGGCTGGTCATCGGTGGAACGCTCTTCCGCGGCCAGCACGGGCGGGCAGGCGAACTGGGTTTTCTGCCGCTAGGTCCCAATCCTCATCAGGCGGCGCCGCAGGCCCGCGCCGGTCTCTTCGAGGATCAGGTTGATTCACCCGCGGTGCGCAGCCTGTATGGCGATGGGACGCTGTCGGTCGCCGAGATATTCGCTCGCGCTGCTGCCGGAGACGGGGAAGCTGTCGCGGCCATCGAAACACTCGCAAAATCGGCGTCGGTCGGCCTGGCCTCCGTGCAAGCCCTCTTCGACCCCGCTCTCATCGTGCTCGGTGGGGGCATCGGGTCGCGCGGCGAGTTTGTCGACGCCGTCAGGCGTCACATGTCGACGCTTCTGCCGTTTGAGACACGGATAGAGGCAACCGGGATTGGCCCCGAAGCTGGCATGCTCGGGGCGCTTATGCTTGGCCTGACCGATCTTGCGGCAACTGAGAATGCAGGAAAACAGGAAGCCATCCAATGAGCGCCGCATCAGCAAAACCGCAAGTTCTGATACCACTTGATGACGGACAGCTTCGTTCTACGACACCGGTGCTTGTCCCGTTCATGGCTCCGCGCCTGCAGGGCGATTGTCGGCCGGAAGGCAGGATTGAACTTTCGCTATGGGGCGCCGGCAAGCTGGTCAATCTGACCTTCACCGGCTGGAGCGCCCCTTTCACCTATTCCCCGAACCGGGTGGAAGCGCATGGCGGAGGGCTTTACGTGGCGCAGTCGGCGCCGGCGCTCTTCTTGAAGGGCGCAAAGCTGCGGACCTTCATCCCTGCCCGGCGCTGCGCCTGGTGGGGCACGATGGCGAAACGCGAACCGATCGAACGGCAAGAGGGTCGCCGCATTGCGCGCACCGGTTGGGGCGTCGCCATCGCCGAACAGAGGCGGGACGGCATTTTCGTGACCGCCGGCGCGACGATCGAGGAAGCGCTTGCAGCGCTCGAGCTCGACCAGACGAAACTGATTGCCGAGGCCAATGCCTACGTCACGCGTTGCGATGCGATGCCGGAGGCGCCTGCCCTGATGCGCAGCATGATCTCGCAAAGCCTGCATGCCGCTCTTTCCAGCATAAGGCGGGACGAGCATGGTGCCTTTGCCGGCCTCGCCGCCGGCCAGGCCTACAGCGCGCCGGCTCGCACCTATTACCGTGACGGCTATTGGACGCTCCAGGCTCTCCTGGATCGGGAACCAGAGGCAGTTCGCGCCCAGATCGATCGTCTTGCGCGCGGTGTGCAGGAAAACGGCGAGGCGCCAAGCGGCGTCATCCTGACGGGACCTGGGCAGGCCGAGGAATGGGAAAAGGTGCGTCTGACAGATCCCCGGATCAAGGAGGAGCACCTTCGACCCGGCGACTGGTGGAGCGATCACTTCGACAGCCCGCTCTTCTTCATTCTGACGATCGGCGACTATATCAATGCGACCGGCGACGGCTCACCGCTGTCCCTGTACTGGGACAAGGTGGTGGCGATCTTCAATCGTTACTGCGGCTTCGACGAGACGGGAACCGGCTTGCCGATCAAGCCGCGGCATGACCGCGATTGGGCCGACAATGTCTACCGCCACGGTTACGTGGCCTATGATCTCGGCCTGTGGATCGGTGCCCTCGACGTCATCGCACAGCACGGCGCCTCGCTCGACAAAGCCGTTGCATCGAAGGCGGCAGCCGTGGCGCAAAAGGCGCGCGCTTCGCTGGACGAGGCGCTTCTGCAACCGGGTGGCACTTACGCGGACTACGGGACAAAGACAGATTTCGTCGAAGACCACCTGACGCTGGACAGCCTGACTCTGCTTCGCTTCAAGGCGGTTTCTCCCGAGCGAGCGAAAAGCGTTCTCGCCAAGGTCCAGGAGATCCTGGAAAGTCGCAACAACGACGGCCAGCCTTATGGCGACTGGGGCGTGCTTTGCGCCTATCCGCCGTTCAAGCGCCCCAAGGATACGCGTGAGAAGTCCTATTTCGCGTATCGCTACCACAATGGGTCGGACTGGCCCTATCTTTCGGGCCTTTATGCCGAGCAACGGCTTGCCTACGGCCTGGACGGCGCGGACTACCCGCTCCTGCGCTGGTGGAAGACCTGCCTCGAAGAGGGCTGGATGGGTGCCGTCGAATATTTCTCGCCACCCTGGGGGCGTGGCTCGCTGCTTCAGGGATGGAGCAGCATGCCGGCCGCCGCAGCCCTCGCCCACAAGGACAAACTGCCGGCGGCGATCCGCTAGAGGTTTTCCGACCGGTCGCCACGGAGACGGCGTTTGAAAGAGAAAATGCAAAGGGCCGCCGGAGAGGCGGCCCTTTTTGCACGATATGTTGCAGCACTATTCCTTCGTTGCGCCCGCCATCAGGCCGTTCATCAACATGCGCTGCAGGGCTGTAAACATGACGAGCACGGGCAGCACCGAAAGCACCGACATGGACAGCAGCCTGGGCCAGTTGATACCGAAGCGCCCCACCGTATTGGCAAGCGCGACCTGGACCGTCCACTTGTCCTGGTCGCTGATGATCAGGAACGGCCAAAGATAGTCGTTCCAGCGCCATACGAGATTGAAGGCGAGCAGCGTGCCGATTGCGGGTATGGCGAGCGGAACGATGATCCGCCACAGGATCCGCCATTCCGGCGTACCATCGAGGCGCGCCGCCTCTAAAAGGCTGTCAGGAATGTTGGTGATGTACTGGCGCATGAGGAAGACCCCGGTCGGGGTTGCCGCCGGCGCGATGATGATGCCTGCGAGCGTATCGAGAAGATTGAGATCCCGCAGCACCAGAAAGACCGGGATCATGATGATCTGCAGCGGCACCATCAACGACGACATGATGAGCAGGAAGAAGAGCGTGTCTCCTTTAAACCGAAACTTCGCAAGTGCGTAGCCGGCCATGACGCTGATGGTGACGGACAGCAGCGCCGAGAGCACGGAGACAATGGCCGAATTGCGGAAGAAGATGAGGAACTTCGCGCGCGACACCGTGTCGATGAAGTTCTGCAACGTCGGTTGCGCCGGCAAAATGGTCGGCGGCCACTGGAAGATCTCCTGTTGTGATTTCAACGAAGACAGGAAGAGCCAGATCGGCGGCATCAGGAAGACGAACAGTGTCAGCACGACAAAGGCCAGTCGCCAGGGAGAGTAGATACGTGTCATTTCTCACTCCGCGATATGCGCAACTGGAAGATGGTGAGGAACAGCAGGATGATGAACAGCACCATGGATTGGGCGGCCGCAACGCCAGCCTGCATCGGTTTCTGGAACGCAGTGTCGTAGATCGTCTGTATGAGGTAGACGGTCGCCTTGCCCGGACCGCCGCCCGTCAGGGATACGACGAGTTCGTAGACCTTGAAGGCCTCGATCGAGGACAGGACCAGGACGACGGCGAGCGTCGGCTTGAGGAGCGGCAAGGTGATATGGGTGAATTGCCGCCACTTGCTGGTGCCGTCGATCGAGGCCGCCTCGTAATAGTCGGTGGAAATCGCGGTCAGGCCTGCAATGAAGATCATCATGTTGAAGCCGGCTTGCGCCCACACCCAGGCGATGACGACGGCGATCTGAGCCATCGTGTCCTGTTCCAGCCATGGGATTGGCGCGATGCCGGTCAGCGAAAGCAGGTAATTGACGAGGCCGTTGTTGAGGCCGAACAACCAACGCCAGGCGACGCCGATGATCAGCAGGCTGATCATGGACGGGAAGAAGACGATTGTGCGTACGATGGCAAACAGCCTGGTCTGTGGCGCCAGCAGGAGAGCCAGCGCCAACGAGACGACGATGTTCAGCGGAACCGCGACGATGACGAAAAGAACGGTCTTGAGCAATGAAACCTGAAAATCGGCATTGCTCAGGAGCCCGATGAAGTTATCCAGGCCGACATATTGCGGCAAGGTGCTGGGCACCTGCGGAACGACGACCACACCCCGCTTGAAAAAGGCCATGAAGAGGCCCTGGACCAGCGGGTAAAGGGTGAAGGTAACGAGGAGCGCCATTGTCGGCACCATGAGCAGGTAGGGCCAGCCGAGGCTTGCCAGGCTGCCTCGCAGACCTTTCGGCACTGGGTGGGGACCCAGTGCCGAACGGCTATCTTCCAGTATGTCCGTCGTCACTTGCCAGCCTCAAGCGAGGCATCGGCAGCCTTCTTGATCTGCGAAATGGCCTCGGCAGAGGAGATCTGACCGGCAACAGCCTGCGTGACGGCTGTCTTCACGGTACCCCAAACAGCCTGCATCTGCGGCCAGGCCTGGTCGGTCGCAGCGTAAGCAGGGCTGGCGTTCAACTCGGCCTGCATTGCCTTGATCGCATCGGTCGCGGCCGGATTATCGTACTTGACGGCTGCCGCCTTCAGGTTGGCCGGGATCATGCCGAAGGTCTTGGCGTACTGTGCCTGAATATCCGGCGAGGTGACCCATTTGATGAAATCGATCGCTTCCGGAAGATGCTGGCTCGTGTTGAAGGCCACGATATAGTCGCCTCCGTAGATCGACGAGGCGACGGTGCCCCGCGGCGTCGGACCGGCCTGCCACGCAAAATGCGCGTTGTCCGCCAGTCCGGCGATTTGCCAGCTTCCCGACATATAGGCTACGGCCTGACCGGCTGTGAAGATTTCCTTCGGATTGTCCGAACTCGCACCGGACCAGAGCCCGGGCGGCATTGCGGCCTTCGTGATGTCGATGAACTTGTCGAGCGCGCTCGTCCACGCTGCCTCGTCCATGACGACCTTCACAGGTTCTTTTTCCGTATAGATGTGGTTTCCGTACTGATACTCGTGAACGATCCAGCGGCTTGCCGAAACGTCCCAGACAAGCGGATAGCGCGTACCCGACTTTTCGGCGACTTCCTTGATCTTCGGAACGAATTCATCCCAGGTCCAACCGGTTGCGTGGTCCGGGATGGCAATCCCGGCCTTCTTGAAGGCATCGACATTCAGGAAGACGCCCGTGGAGGTTACACGCAGCGGCGCGGCGATAACCTTGTCGTCGAGCTTGGCGCCATCGCCCCAGCCCTTGACGAAGTCGTTGATCCATTCGGGGCCGATCTCCTTGTTGAGATCGACGAGGAACGGACGGATAACCGGCTCCATCGACGAAGTGAGCGACAAATCCGGCATGATGCCGGAGGCCGCATATTGCTGGAACTTCTGGACCATCCCGTCATAAGGGGTGATCTCAAGGTCGAAGGTCGTGTCCGGGTGCAGTTTCGTGTACTGATCGAGCAAGGCGCGTGTGTTTGCCTCTTCCTGATCATTGTCGACATACCAGACGATCTTCAGTTCGGATGCTGCCGCAAGCGAAATCGTCATCGCCAGGGCGCTTGCCGTCATAATCAACGTCTTGAGCGGTTTCATAGGGTTCCCCTTCTTTGCTCCTCAAACTTTGGCAACAACCGGCCTCCAAATCTCCCTTTGGCCGATCGTTTGTTCGTAACCATGACGAATTAAATACGAGTTTTCGGTGGTGTCAACACAAACAAGATTGACCGCATCAATTAGTTCGTCCTGTTGACGAATAAAATGGCATAGCTTAATCATCCCGAGAGCCAGAGGAGAAGCAATGGATATTTCAGTCGAGCCGAATGGCGCTGACCTGCAGCAATCTATCGACAGGCTGGTTAGCGCCGGCGGAGGAACGCTTCTCCTGCAAGCGGGCAGGCACATTACGGGACCCATCCGCCTGTTTAGCGGTATTACGCTGTCAATCGGGCCGGGTGCCACGCTAGAGTTCGTCCCCGATTACGCGCTCTATGCCGGAAATTCGGTGAGCGTAATCGCCGAGGGATCCGATCGCGCCTATATCGTCGCGCAGGAGGCCCATGACGTCGCGATCACAGGCGAAGGCAAGATCCTTGCTTCGGGCGGCGCCTTCAGCACCGGCTTCGACGAGACGGTCGGCACCTACACGCCGAGCGAAAAGCGGCCGAGGGTCCTGGTGTTCGAAGACTGCAGCAAGATCAGGCTGGAAGGCTTTGTCATCGAAGATTCGCCGATGTGGACGGTCCACCTGGTGCGCTGCCGTGACGTGATCGTCGAGGGCATAACGGTATTCAACAACCGACAACTCCCGAATACGGACGGGATCGTCATCGACAGCTGCGCAAAGGTCGCAGTGCGCCGCGTCATCATCAAAACGGCGGACGACGGCGTCTGCCTCAAGACCAGCCGAAGCGAAAGGGGCATCGCAGGCTGCGTGGAAATCGAGGTTTCGGATTGCCTCGTCGAGAGCAACAGTTGTGCATTGAAGATCGGCACGGAGAGTTTTGGTGACATCCGCAACGTCGCCTTCTCGCGTTGCAAGGTCCAAGATTCCAATCGCGCCCTCGGCATTTTCTCGCGTGACGGCGGAGTGATCGAAGACGTCGCCTTCTCGGACATAGAGATCGATTGCCATGAAACGCCCGATGGTTTCTGGGGCTCGGGTGAGCCGCTCACAATTACCCAGCTCGATCGCAGGCCGGAGATACCGGCTGGCCTCGTCACCAATGTCCGCGTCGAGAACGTGACGGGGCGCTGCCAGGGTCCGATCAATCTCTTTGCGGCGAGAAACGGCGGGATTGCCGGAATGAGCCTCAGCAATATTCAGTTGACGATCGAGGAAGGCTTACTGGGAACAGCCAGGCAATATGACCTGCGCCCCACAAGTGCCGATCTCTCCCCGCCCAAGGACCACGAGGGTCGTGGCAATGCCTGGTTGCGGGGAGCGGACGGAAAAATTGTCGGCCTTATCGATTATCCGGCAGGCATGCCGGCGCTCTTTGCGCATAATATCGCTGGCCTCACGCTCGACAATATCGAAATCCAGCGTCCGGAGCCTCTGCCAGACGGCTGGAACACCGAAACCCTTTGCATCGAGTGAGCGATAGGGGTCAGTCACACCAAGAGCAATTTGGCGCATGATGTGATGGAGGCCGTCCCGGGATCGTCGTCCTTACTGTTCCATCCATCAGGAAGAACGCACGTCCCCGGCGGCCCTCATCGTGGCTATTCTCTCGCTTTGGCGGCTCCGGATGGTCTTTCCTTAAGACGCCACCGCTACCGTCCTTCGGCTCAGGACGCCAATCACCAGGGATCCACAAAGCGCGGCAATAGCTGCAAAGCCGAACACCCCTGCCAGCCCCTGCGCCTCGACGATGAAGCCACCAATGGCCGCCCCACTCGAAATGGCGACCTGGAAAGTAGTCAACATCAACGCACCGGCGCTTTCCGCTTCATCGGATGCTGCTTGCGTGACGAAGCTTTGAACGCTCACCGGCAGGGCTCCGAAGGAAAAACCCCACAGCGCGGTCGCGACAAACGCGACGCTTGCAAGGTTGCCGGCAAGCGCTAACGCCATTGTTGTCGCAGCGATCCCGGTAGCCGCGATGACGATGGACAGCGCCGTGCTGCGCTCGGAGACAAAGCCTCCGAACAGATTTCCGAGAAAACCGCCGATCCCGAAGGCCAGCAGAACCACGGATATCCCCTCAACCCCAAAATGTGGCACCGTTTCGAGGAAGGGCCGAATGAAGGTAAAACCCGCGAAATGGCCGGCAACCACCAGCAAGACGGTCAGCAGGCCCAGTCGGATTGCCGGGCGACGCAGCACCGTGGCCATCGTGCCCAATCCTGCGGCGCCGGTCGACGGCATCGCAGGCAGGGTGAGGAGCTGAGCGATGAAGGCAAGGCCGCCGACTGCAGCCGCGATGACGAATGCAGAACGCCAGCCGTAGGCTTCTCCAACCCAGGCGCCGACAGGTGCAGCGCAAACCGTTGCAACGGATACGCCAGTCATGATGATCGCCATCGCCCGCGGCATCAACCGCTCTGGAACAAGCCGCATGGCGAGCGCCAGCGACATGGCCCAGAAGCCGCCGAGCGCGATCCCGAGCAACCCGCGAGCAACGAGAAGCGTCGCGAGCCCATCAGAGAATGCTGCCAAGAGACTGGAAACAACGAGCAGGGCTGTCAATCCGAGCAAGGTGAGACGACGGTCAAATCGGCTGGTGCCAATGACAATTGCGGGGCCTGCGATCGCGCCGATGACGGCGGTCATCGTGACCGACTGGCCGGCAGCACCGATACTGACATGGAGATCTTGTGAAATTGGCGTAAGCAAGCTGGCTGGAAGAAACTCGGCCGTCACGAGACCGAAGACGCCGAGCGAAAGCGATACCACGCCTGCCCAGGCCGGATCAGCCTCCTTCTTGTTCGCGTGGAAGCCATTGGCTTCGGGATTGATGTTCATATGCCATCTCCAAAGATTGTGATGACAAGGCTAGACGGCTCACGCTGGTGTTTCTATGCTAGAAAATCCACAAGACATGACTGTTCGTCCAAATGACGAGGGCACGATGAGTGATGCACTGACGGAAATGATGCGAGGGCTTCGTCTGGATGGCGTCGACTACGGCCGCTGCCAGCCGTCCGCCCCATGGGCGACGGCGTTTCCGACCAAGGATGAAGCGCAGTTTCACTTTCTGGCAGCCGGAGAAGCATTTGTGCAGACGCCGGACGGGGAATGGATGGAAATGCGCCCGGGGGACGCGGTCCTGCTGCCGCGGGGCGATGCCCATGTCCTTGCAAGCGCGCCCGGTATAGTGCCGACGCCCGTCGAATCCATGCCGCGCAAGGCGGTCTGCGATGGGATCGTCGATCTGCAATGCCCCTGCGCGGATAGTAAGAACCTGCTGTTTTTCGCGGTCATGCGCTTCAATGTCGACAAGCGGCATCCCTTGCTGCAACTGATGCCCGATGTGATGCGGACAAGCGATCTGGCAGCCAGTGAACCCTCCATCCCTGCCCTGCTCGATGCGATGATGCACGAGGTCGATATGAACCGCGTCGGCGCGGGCGGTATCCTGGCCCGGCTTGCTGATGTTCTGACCGCGACGATCATCCGCGCCTGGGTGGAGCACGGCTGCGGCGATGCTTCCGGATGGTTGACAGCCGTTCGCAATCCCGAGGTCGGGCGGGTCCTGGCGGCGATCCATCTCGACCCTTCCCATGACTGGACGGTCGAAGAACTCGCTCGCAAGATGGGCGCTTCCCGTTCTGGTTTCGCGGAGCGCTTTGCCAGGGCCGTTGGCGAAACACCCGCTCGATACGTCGCTCGCATGCGCATGCACCAGGCGCATCAGTGGCTACGTGAAGGACAGCGCGTGGCCGCGATTGCCGAACGCCTCGGCTATGAATCGGAGGCGTCATTCAGCCGTGCGTTCAAACGCATCATCGGCGCCCCGCCCATGGCCTTCCGCGGGCGACCGCCGGATGGTCGCGCTTCCGCAATACCGTGATCTGTGAAGCACACACAGCTTCGATGCCAGTTTTTGTGACAGCCGCTTGACGACTTGCCACCGGCGGTGCTGCGCATGACCAGCCCACCTGATCCGGTTTCATCAGATAGGTCGGCGTCAGATTGATCAGGCTTTCGGCGTCATGTGCTCAATTCGAAATCCAATCTTTGTCGTCCATGGAGATTGCACATTCGGCTGGAGCTGGACGACCTGTCTACGCCTTTCGGCTGAAAACCCGCGAAGCTCCTTCCTTCCGCCGATGATAATGCTAGAATTTCGGTTAGTGATCCGGCTAACATCAACAGAGTGATGAATGAAGGCTTTGCCTACAAAGGCCGCGGCGACGGTAATCGTACTGTTCGCACGCGCGGTCACGGCGGTCCGCGCCGTGTGGCCCGAGGGAGGGCTGCCTTCCCGACCCTGCGTTTATTATGCCAACCACTCCAGCCATGGTGATTTCGTTCTGGTCTGGACGGTATTGCCGCCCAGACTGCGCCATCGAGCCCGTCCGGTCGCCGGAGCCGAATACTGGTTGAAGTCCTGGCTCAATCGCTTCATCGGCAGAGATGTCTTCAATGCGGTGCTAATCGCGAGGGATCGGGACAAGCGGACGGAAGACCCCGTCACTCAGATGGCCTCGGCCATCGATGCCGGTTCGTCCCTCATTCTCTTCCCGGAGGGAACACGAAACCAGTCCGATGCAAGGCTCCTCCCGTTCAAAAGCGGCATTTTCCATCTGGCTGTGGCGCGCCCTGATGTCGATCTCGTGCCGGTCTGGATCAGTAATCTGAACCGCGTCATGCCAAAAGGTGAGATCGTTCCGATACCGCTGATCTGTACAGTTACCTTCGGCAGCGCTTTGCAGATCGCGCCGGGCGAAGACAAGGATGTTTTTCTCGAACGGATGCAGGCCGCTCTCCTGGCACTGTCTCCGAACACTGTAGGCGGTGGGGAATGAGTGGCGCGAATTCCGATCTTATGACGCTCGTGGCCGGGATCTTCGGCGTACTCATCGTTGCGTCAGTCATCGGTTACATATTACAGCAACGCCTCTCGCCGAACGGTTCGAATGCGGCTGTCGAAAACCTCAACGCGCGGATCAAGGCGTGGTGGGTCATGGTCTTCCTGATCGGCATTGCTTTCATAGCAGGCCGTGTCGGCGTTCTGATCCTGTTCGGCTTTTGCTCATTCGCCGCGCTTCGCGAATTCGTAACCCTCATCAATACAAGAAGAGCGGATCACTGGGCGCTTGCGGCAGCCTTCTTCGTCGTCGTTCCGATCCAGTATTTTCTGCTCTGGGCTGAACAATACGGCATCTTCTCGATCTTCATCCCGGTCTATGCCTTCCTGCTCATGCCGATCATCTCGGTACTCCGAGGCGACACGGAGCGCTTTCTCGTTCGCATCGCGGAAGTACAGTGGGCCCTGATGATCTGCGTCTTCTGCGCCTCCCATGTGCCGGCGCTGCTGACCTTGAAGATACCGGGATATGAGGGCCGCAATGTGCTGCTGATCGCCTTTCTGGTGATCGTCGTCCAGCTCAGCGATGTCCTGCAATATGTCTGGGGCAAACTCTTCGGACGCACCAAGATTGCTCCAAGACTGTCGCCCTCGAAAACCGTCGAGGGCTTTGTCGGCGGGATCATCAGCGCGACGCTGATTGGAACGGGCCTCTGGTGGATTACACCATTCGCACCGCTTCAGGCAGGGCTTCTCGCCTTGGTCATCACGCTGATGGGCTTCTTCGGTGGCCTGGTGATGTCGGCCATCAAACGCGACCGCGGCGTCAAGGACTGGGGCAATCTCATCGAAGGCCATGGCGGATTGATCGATAGGCTGGATTCCGTCGTCTTCTCGGCACCCATCTTCTTCCATCTGACCCGCTACTGGTGGTCGCTCTGATGCCCGTTGTGCTGCAACGTCTTTTGCGCAGCGGCGTGGTACACGTCCTGTTCGCTTTTCTGGCGATGGGCAGCTGGGCCATTTTCGCCAACCGCGCTCATCTTATGCCGGCGCCGCTCCTTGCCGGCCTTGTGCAGGGGACGATATCGGCCTGCCTGACGCTTTTCCTGAAATCGGTAATCGACTGGCTTTCCAGCCGCTTCAGCGGTTCAACACGATTTTGGGCGCCGCCGCTGATTGCCTGCCTTGGCTCGGCCAGCATTCTCGTGGCTATCCACGCGGCGAGCGGCACACCGGAGATACTCCGGACCATCGCGCTTCCGCTGCTGGTGTCGACGATTTATGCAGCGATCTACAATTATTCGATCTCCGCAAGACGAGGTTTCGACACATGATGGAGACAGGAGACAGGAGACCTCTGGCAAGCCGCAATACCCGCTGGGCGGGCGCAATTGCCCGATGGATGGCCGCGCGGGCCATCACGCCGAACCAGATCTCGCAAGCCAGCATGCTGGCGGCAGCAATCGCCGGCTGCACTTTCTATCTGGCGGGACAGACAACGGGTTTGCCACGTGCCGGCTACCTGCTGCTGGCCGTTCTATTCTGCCAGGCGCGCCTTCTTTGTAATCTGTTCGATGGCATGGTCGCCGTCGAAGGCGGAAAGGGAGAGGCTGACGGTCCCTTCTGGAACGAGTTTCCAGATCGCATCGCCGACCTGATGATATTCGCCGGCGTCGGGTACGGCATCGACATGCCGGGGCTCGGCTGGGCGGCGGGAGCCTTCGCCGTGCTGACAGCCTATGTCCGGGAACTCGGCCGCGCCACCGGCACTCCCAGCGATTTCTCCGGCCCGATGGCCAAGCAGCACCGGATGGCGACGATCACGGCGGCGGGATTGGCATCCCTTCTCGAGCCATTGTGGGATGGGCAAAACCAGATCCTGACGATCGGTCTCTGCGTAATAGCGGTGGGAGCAGCCCTTACAACGATCCGCCGCTCGAAAACATTGGTAACACGCCTCAAGCATCGCTGACGAGGTGGTCATAGGGTCGACGCCAAGATCCCAGGGGAGGAAGTGGACAAGTCAAAAGGTGACGCTGTCCGACGAGTCGACGTCTTCGCTCGCTCGCAGAGGAAGGACGGACCATGCCGGTCGTGATGCATGAAATGGCTTTCACGCATGAGGTCTCCAACAAAGTCGTTGTTCTCCACAAGGGCAAATCGAAGAAGAAGGCGAGCCCGGGCAGATGTTTGCATCTCCGAAATCCTTGCGATTCAATCAGTTTTTAGCCGCCGAACGACGTTAGAATTAGCAAAGCCCTGCCCCGCGCGCTGCCCGGTCCAGCTCCTCGCGAAAATCGGGGTGGGCCAGCCCGATCAGCGCCCTTGCCCGCTCAGCCACGGACTTGCCCTTAAGGTTCGCCCACCCATACTCCGTAACGACGATATGCGTGTCGTTGCGCGATGTTGTCACTGGTCCGGTCAGCGTCGGAACGATGCGCGAGAGCGTGCCTTTCGCCGCGGTGGAATGACAGGCGATGATCGATCGTCCCCCGCGCGAGGCATAAGCGCCGCGCACGAAATCAACCTGGCCGCCGGACGCACTGAACTGCCTCCCGTTCACGAACTCGGAATTGCACGCGCCGTTCAAATCGACCTGCAGCGTCGCGTTGACCGACACCACCCGATCATTCTGCGCGATGATGAAGGGATTGTTCACATAATCGACTGGGTAGGCCTCAACTGCCGGGTTGTTGTTCAGGAAGTCGTAAAGGGCTTGATCTCCGAGCGCAAAAGTGAAGATAGACCGCCCGGCATGTATCTGCTTGCGACTGTTGTCGACCACGCCCGCCGTGACCAGCCTTGCGAGGCCCGGCGTCATCATTTCCGTATGAATGCCGAGGTGGCGATGCTGTGAAAGCCCCGAGCACACCGCATCAGGCAAAGCGCCGATACCCATTTGCAGGCAGTCGCCATCTTCCACCAGGTCCGCAATGATCGCCCCGATGGCATCATCCACCTCATTACGCTCAGCGGCGAGCAACACGGGCAGGCTGACATCGTTTTCAACCAGCGCTGTCACGCTTGAAACAGGAATCATGCAATCACCCCGCACATAGGGCATATTGCTGTTGACCTCGAGGATCAGGCGAAGTCCGGGCTTTCGCGATACCGTGAGCGCATAGTCGGTACTGGCGCCAAGGCTGAAATTGCCATCGGCGTCCATCGGTGAGACGGTTGCAATCAACGTGTCCACACCGACATGTTCGACCATTGAGCGCGGCACCTGGCTGAAATGACAGGGTACCAGGTCGACCGCGGGCAGCGCCTCCGCCAATCTCCTCTTGTCGAGCGCACGCTCGACACCTCCATGAAAGTAGCTCATTGGGACGATCAGGTCGCGCAGCTCGAAATCGAATACACTAGTGCCGGCGACGCCAGTGCAAAGAAGATAGTAGAGCCGCACATTTTCGACAGCTCCCGCGCGAGCCCGTTCGGCAAGCGCCGCGAGGATAGCGGGCGGCTGACCGGCAGCCAGTGGCATCGCGACCTTCGCGCCGGACGGAACCATCGTGACCGCCGTGTTTGCAGATGTCAGCCGTTCGCGATACAGCCTCTGATGGATCGTCGTCATTGGGCCCTCCTCCCAGTGCACATTTCAGAACAATTCAGTATCCAGTGCCATGCTCACAAAGTTATCGGCATTTGCGACCGGTGCAGGCGCTTTCGTCTGCTACAGAACACTCTTTAAAAAGCGCCGAGCGCGTATTTTTTGCAAGGCTGGACGCAACGACGCCGCCCTCGAGCGAGCCTTCCTCGGTGCTGTTTTGGTCGCAGCTTTCGAGCACACGCAGCGGCACCCTCGCAAAGCCGCACCTACTGCCAGAATTCTGATCAGCTATGGGAAGCGTCCTAACCGCCCGAGGCGAGGGTCGGCGGTCGATGTCCAATATAAGCCCGGCGCCTCCGCAGACCATGGAAGCCGAAATTGACGACCGTCCCGCCAACGCCGACTACGGGTCAACCATCGCGATGGTCGTCAATCGAGAGGATGGTTTGTATGTAGTTTGAGTTGACCGACCTCGATCGCTAGACGACAGTTGCAACTTGCAGCAAGGCAGGAGGAAATGCGATGGACGAGCCAGACCGGTGGCGCCATATGGAAAGCGCCCCGAAAGACGGGAGTCGGATCTTGGTCACGATCCGCTCGTCCGAACAGGGACCGGCAGAAGTTGACCTCGCGTATTGGTCGAACGGCGATCAGTTCGGTGGAGAGGGCTGGCGCGCCTCTGATTCCTCCCCGGACACATCATCGAATATGCTGAGCCGGAATTGAAGTGTTGGATGCCGATGCCCGCGGCAAACCGCAGCCGCAGCTCGATGCCCTCGCCCTGGGAAGGCGACGACACTGAGCAGCTCGACGGGTCGGGGATTTAAGAACTCGCGCTGAACGACAATGGTTTCTGCCTCCGCATAAGAGGTCCAGATTGCCGTCGACTGCAACAGGGATTCCGCCTGCGGCTCGCATCGGTCCAGCCTGCGAAGGCGCAACGGCAAACCGATGTTAACACGTGCCATCTCCCGCGAAGATTGACGCGCTCCGCTTCGGTGTGTGGCGTCCCGGTGGTCAACTGTTTGTTTCGACCATGTTGAAATGATCATAGAGCGCAATCGCTCTTCAAATCGCGCACCGCTTCACAAACCTTCTTGGCCGCTGCCTGCACCTGCGCATCTCAATCCGACAGAGCTGAACATAGTCGTATTTTTCCCAAGATCGATCCCGCTATTCTCTGGGAATAGTTGGCAGCCTTTGGCGACGCCTGCAAAGTGACGTCGCCTAAACAACATTCCTTTGACGCTGCTTTGACGGTGGGGTGCTACGGCCAGTTTGCGAAGTTATGCAGAGGGATTTCAGCCGGTTATGCTTCAGTTCAACCATCGCCAAAGTATCGATTTGCCTTTTGGAGTTCCGGTTTCCCTTATCGGTTGCTTGCCAGACGCCGCAGTTGTGGCAGACTGGCCTGCGCATGCTAGGTCTTCGAGCTGCCAAACCAGCACATCGGAGGCAACGGGGGCGGGGCCGGTGGATTGCATGGACAAGGAGCAAAATCCGTTTCGGATGTTCCTGCTCGGGCCTTTCGCCCTTGTGGACGCTGGAGGTCGGTCGGTTACTCCGAAATCAAAAAAGGCCCAGGCTCTTCTGGCGATGCTTGCATTGTCCGCCCGTGGCTCGCGCTCGAGAATCTGGCTTAGGGACAAATTGTGGAGCGATCGCTCTGACGACCAGGCGGCAGCTAGTCTGCGCCAGGCTCTTTTCGACATTCACAAGACTCTGGGGCCAGCACGTAATCTCTTAATTACGGATAAGAATACCGTTTGGCTGGATATGGATCAACTCGTACTCGACACCGACCTGGTGGTTCGGGCGGAGCGGTCCGCGGATCAAATCACTGATGAATTGCTCGAAGGTATCGACATCCGCGATCCGGAATTCGAGGACTGGTTAGCGCTGGAACGGCAGAACTGGTATCGCCGGCTCGATGAAGGACAAGTCCATGATGTATTCGAGCCGCGACAGCAGCCGAGCCGCGATATCGCCAAACATTCAGCGCTGCTGCCGCTGACAGGCGCCCCGGATGTGCCGAGGCCAGGCAAACCCACGGAAACCACCGGCAGCGGCCCAAATCCGCGGCGAGCTTCCGGTGACTGGCGATGGGTGATGGCGCTTCAGTCACCCATCGTGGTGGGCGCTGGAGAGGGCGGACAAATTGCTGCGGCACGATTCCAGAATCTCATTGCAAAAGCCGTCATCGACGGGCTGGCCATTGGCGTCACCGACCTCTCCTTCACCCTGCCGGATATTGAAGAGAGTGAACAGCAAATCAGCCTTCCGATATGCCTACAGCTTCGCGTGACGTTTGACGGTGACATGGTGCTGATCGAACTGGTGATGAAGCACCTGATCAACAACCGCATTCATTGGCTGGGCAGTCAGGCAATCAACCGCACGCAGTTCGAGCGGGGCGAGTTCGGCACCGCCGCTGCGCTGATCAGCCAGGCCATCGATCAGTTGGCCTATTTCCAGGAGACCCAGGCAAACGACAGCCGATTGTCGCAAGACGGTCTCCTGATCGACGCTGTCAATGCGATCTTTCGGCTGTCGCGCAGCGATCTTGATAACGCCGAGCGGCGCCTGGAAGAACAGATCCAGTATCAACCGCGGTCATCGGCTTTTGCCTGGCTGTCGTTCATCCGGACTTTCCAGGTCGGCCAACGTTTCAATGCGCTCGACGCGCATCTGATCGAGGAGGCCCAGGCCTATGCGCGCAAGGCGCTGGAACTCGATCCGCAGAATTCCGTGTCGCTCGCACTCGTCGGCCACGTCCATTCGTTCCTGTTCTGCGAATATGACTATGCGGCCAACCTGTTCGAAAAATCGATCCGCCTGAACCCGGCCCTGCCGCTCAGTTGGGATCTCTACGCCATGCTTCATTGCTATGCAGGCCAGCCCGACAAGGCTGTGGCCATGGCGCGTTGGGTGCAGGAGCTCGGCGTCTACAGCCCGCATAAATATTACTTCGATACGACCAAATGCATTGCAGCGGCGCTTGCAAGCGATCATGCCACGGCCATAGCTGCAGGCGAAGAGGCCCTGCGGGCACGGCCGAACTTCAACAGCCTGCTGCGCTATCTTGCCTCCAGCCATGCCCATTCCGACGATCTCGGCGGCGCGCGCCATTACCTGCAGCGGCTTGAGGCGGCCGAAGGCGGCTTCTCCATCAATGCCTTTCGCGGCAGCGGCTATCCGCTGCTCAACACAGGTGGCGGCCAGATCTTGATCGACGGCCTGCTCAAGGCGGGCGCTAAGCTGCGCTGAACCCCGGACAATTTCTTCAGAACTTCGCGCAAGGAGGCTGCAATGGAAGCGGACACTACCCCGGAACCACAATCAAAAATTGTTTCATTTCTAGACAGTTATAAATTCAGGATTGAGCCGGATACGGTTCTTCCATGCGAACCGAGGGGCGATGCGATCGCTAATCCCCTCGCCGCCGCATCGCTGGCTGCGCCTGATGCAGCCTCCGAACCTGCACTTTTCTTCGGCACGGATGAAGATGCATCTCCCATGGCCGGGCCCATGATGGCGACGATGGCCGTAGCCTCGGTCCTCAACAAGAGCGTCGCGAACAAGTCGGTGCTCAACAAGGCGTCACTGAACAAAAACAAGAATAAAAATAAGAACAAAAACAAGAACAAGTCGACGATGGACGGCGCCAGCCTCGGCGTGTCGCAACTTATCCCCTCCTTCGAACTGCGCAGGCTGCACCAGCAGCCGTCACGCAACGCCTATACCGCGGCGCGACGCTTCACCTGGGAAATGCTGGATATACTTCCGCCGCCCGGCCCGGATTATACCCGCCTCGAGACGACGGTGCTGCTTTCCATGCAGCGCCGCGACCGCGAACGTGTGCGGCGCCTGCCCGACATCCAGATCGAAGCGACGATCTCCGTGGCGGAATTCACCCGCGCACTGCATATCGAGGATCTCGGGGGCTTCGAGCAGACGGAAGGCCTTTTGCAGGCGATCCTGACGGCCTGCGAATATGTCGGGCTGATCTACAAAAGCCAGTTTAACCGGCTGCGGCCACACCAGTTCGAGCCCATGCTGCGGCCGCTACTGGCCGTGCCTGGCCACGAGTCCTATCCCAGCAACCACTCGTTCCAGTGCTTTTCTATCGCCTTCGCGTTCTCGACGATCCTGCCGGAACATCCGGCCACCGACGAGCTTGCCCGCATCGCCCAGAACGTCGCCGAAAACCGCGAATGGGCCGGCCTGCACTATCCGAGCGACACGCAGGCGGGGCGAGATCTCGCCCGACGCTTCGCTCCTTACCTCCACGACGCGTTCGGTCCTCTGTTCCAGGCCGTACACGACGAATGGGTCTGAATTCGCCAGCTGCTGCTCAATAGGATGACAACCATGACGGATCAAACACAAATGCCTGAGCCCGCGCCGATCGACTACTATTATCTCTGGCACCTGACTGCCCTAGGCGTCGTCGACGCGGAATATGGATCGGCTCCGCCTGCTCCACCGGCACTCGATGCGAGCGCCGCACGCGCGCTCCCCGATCCCCTTATCACCGGCACGGTCTGGGATGCCATCGCTTCCGCCGGCCCGTTGCAACCGGCACGGGTCGCGCTGATCGATGTCGGCGTATCTCCGGATCATCCCAATCTGGCAACCCGGCTTGACCGGGAAGCGTCAATCGATTTGACGACCCATCGTTACGGCGCGCGCGTGCTCGAAGTTCTCGATACGACCACGTCCTTTGACCGTGAGGAAAGGCATGCCTTCTTTGCCGGGCTCAACATCGCTCCGCTCGGCAATATCGGCCTTTCGAATGACGACCGGGACTATCTCAGTGACCTGGTTGCCGAATATGCCGCGTCGGAGGGGGTTCTCCGGCGGCTCTACAATCCGGAATCGCTATTCGCATCGCATGGTACCTGCTGCGCGGGGCTGATTGTCGGCGAACCCGCCGTTGTTGCGGAAGAAGGCACAGCAAGCCTCCCGCCGGAAGGAGCCTTCTACGGGAATGGTGACGAGCTGCGCACGAGCGGCAATCGCAATGTCATCCCCTATTTCGGCGTTGATCCTTTCTCGAGGCTCATCTCGATCAGAACGTCCTTCGAAGACGATGTCAGGCAGTTCATTGCGGCTTTTCTTTATGCCTATCATCAGAAAGCGGACGTGATCGTCTTGCCGCGCGGTCTTCCTGACCCCAAACGCAGCATTGTCGATCCGAAGAACGAGCTGAAGGCGGACCTGGAGCTATGGAAAAACCAGGATGCCGCCAATCTGTTCACGCGTATTGCCGTTGCTGATCAGGGTGGGCCTGAACTGGAGCCG
Source organism: Rhizobium sp. KNZ14-9A (assembly GCF_056755015.1). Lineage (NCBI taxonomy): Bacteria > Pseudomonadati > Pseudomonadota > Alphaproteobacteria > Hyphomicrobiales > Rhizobiaceae > Rhizobium > Rhizobium sp. KNZ14-9A. Next base: position 192,393 of record NZ_JBPGXB010000004.1, on the reverse strand, counting down.
AAAGCCGCGCAGGAAGGATCCAATCCGGATCGCCCGTGGCATATCCTCAAGCAACTCATCCTCGCCATCAGCCGGCACATCCCGATTGTCTGCGCCGCAGGAAACAGTGGCGAAAGCCAGTTGATCTATCCGGCAAGTCTTGCCGCCGATAACAACGGCATCATTGCTGTTGGGGCCGTTACCGTCGAAGGTTTCCGTTCGGGTTACAGCAATTACGGCGAAGGATTAACGGTTGTCTCCCCCTCTGACGATGGTGAGGTCTTCAACAGGCATCAGTTGCGCCTCGACCGGCTTTCTCCATTTGCGGCGCAGCACGACTACGGCACTTTTCGAGCGCGGGAATACTACTATTCGCACTTCTCGCTGCTGACGACGGACCTGTCGGGGATTTTCGGCTATAATCATGGCTCCGATCCGTGGTCTGCCATCGTGCCGTTCGGAATCAATCCGGGCATCGGGGGCGGATACTATACCACTTTCGGGGGCACCTCCGGCGCGTCGGCGCAGGTGGGTGGGCTATGCGCCCTGATACAGCGGGCCCACAAGAGCCGCCACAATCCCGGTGACCGCCTTTCGGGGCCTCACGTGAAGTCCATTCTGAAGGCCGCGTCCCGCCTGGACGCCATTGTCGCGCCCGGAACGAGGAAACTGACGGCGGATTGCATGAATGCCGAAAGCGAGGACGCGCTCGATATGGCCTATTTCTTTGGTTCGGGCCTGCCGAACGCGCGGGCGGCAGTACAGGCAGCTCTTGCCATCTGAACCTCGGCGGTGCGTTTTCCATAATTCGAAGCCTCCTCTGTCGAGGGGGCTTTTTCTTTGTTTAGGCCCTTTTTACGGATTTTTAACGCGGTACTGGCGGGCAAATGACGCCCTTGGGCAATAGTGCCTCTCAACAGACGACGCACACCGTCCCGATGCCGGACGAAGCGGCCCCAACCGGGGCATCTTCACCCGAGATGCAACCTTGATCCGCCCGAAGACAAACTCACGGAGGCTGTTGATGTCCGCGACCCGCATTCAACAATTGGCAGATGAGGCGCGCCACCTGCTCAAGGGCAATCCCTTGATGGCAAGTACCGTCTCCCGGCAGCGTGTCGCAACTCGCAACCTTTTGAAGCGACGCTTCCAATATGGCCGTACGCTCGCGGCGGTTTCGAAGTTCGCCGATTGTTCGGCCGGGGTAGAGGCGCTGGCGGGACATTTTCCCGACCTTGCAGATGGTGGATACGCTCGCCTGCTCGAGCTTTTGCCGGCGGTCGCCGGATCGGTCAGCACCGACCCTTACCGTTCATCCGTGCTTGCAGCCTGGATGGGAGGGCTCGCACGTAGTCTGGAATGGCGGGCGGGCGGCTCCGATGCGCAGATCGTCCGCCGCTATCTGCGGACGGATCTGATCGCAGCCGATCTTGAACTCGAACGTCAGCCGGCATGCCGGCTTTCCTGCGGCATTGGCCTCGTCCGCATCGAGAGCCCGGCGTGGAGCCATGTCATGCAAGCCCTCCTCCGCCAATCCATGCCGGACTACCCCGGTCCCGACGACCCCGTCACGGGCGAGGCCGAATTGGACCGCGTCGCCGACCATCTGGAGAAGGCCTTCTCCTTGATCGCGGAACTGGACGTAGGCAGCTATCAACGTCTGGTCGCCGGCCTGCACACGCTTCACGTCGGCGTGCGGCGTGAACCGTCGTGTTCCTTCTCAAGTTCGAACGAATTACCGGGTAGCGCGATGATCGCCCTTTCAAGAGAAAGATTGCGCGACGACGATCATGCCGCGACAGCGGCCCAACTGCTTCACGAGGCGGGGCATGTCCTGCTGGGGTTTTATACGACCTCGGCGGCGGCATCCCTGCCTGGCGAGTTCCGGTATATCTCCCCATACGAGAACGACCTACAGACGCTCGAGAGCATCCTGCATACGGCCTACGCCATTCCCTGGGAGTGTGCCTTCCGCATGGCATGCCTATCCGCCGAGGTGGATCCTGAGCACCGCGCCCTGAAAACGGCATTCATAATCGCCTATGCTGCGCGGCAAATCCCGCTCATCGATATCGCTCGGAAAGGAATCGAACGTCTCGGCGGCGATGTCCTCCTCGACCTCCCAGACATCGCCGCCATTCCTTCCTGGAGTGGCCGGATCCTATTCCTCGTGAGCCAGTTGCTTGCCGAAGAGCCCATTGCACACCGCCAGGCTCACCTTGCCGAGCGCCAACGAGTTCTCGATCGCCAAGCCTGGAACATCGGACAGGTGCTTCTGCGCGGCAAGGAGCCGATCGATCCGCGGATGGGTCAGCGAGAGATCGATGACAGCGGCGACAATGTCTGGCTCTGGTACGATGGCAGATTTCACGTGATCACGAAGGCTGCCGACCATGAAATGAGCAAGGATTACGGTCGCTGCGCCGAGACGACCCGTGTAACTGTGCCCAGCGAGATGGAGGCGATGTGATGGTCAATTCTCGGTCTAAACGATTGTCAGCGGCTGCCAGCGCGTCCGTCGATTTCCCGAACCCCTTCGCCCACAGCTTTGGGCGGAGCGGCAGAGGGGCTCTGTTCACCGGCAATAGTGCTGATGCTGTCGAGGAACAGAGCCCCAATGTTACCAGTGCTGCATTCGGCGCGTCGTCGTGGGCATCCGATATGCGGGCGGAGAACGAATATGTCTCCGCAGCAATCGATCACCACGACACCTTCCTGACGCCTCTTTGCTATCGGCAACGCGACTTCGCGCGGTTTCGCGAAATCGACTTCGTCATCATCGGATGCGGCGGCGTCGGCTCGCAGATTGCCGTCCAGCTTGCGACCCTCGGCGCGCGCCATTTCCTTCTCGCGGATGCGGATCGTATCGGCGAGAATAACTTAAGCGACCTCCCTTGGGCGGGAAAAGCTGACCTCGGCTGTCTGAAGACAGACAAGCTGGCGACTTATCTGGCTGCACGTTTTTCTGCCAACGTCTTCGCACTGCCGGAAACTGCGGAAGGGGCTGCTGCGCTTCGGTTGATCGCAGACTATGCCGATAATCCGTTCGTCGTTCTCGCCGGCGAGGATTCCCTTTCGGTAGAGAAGTTCGTGGCAGCCGGTCGCGCATCGGCAGCCGGCATGCCCCCCTATTTGCAAGCGAGCCGCTACGGAGGCTATCGCAACACCAGTTCCGCTGTCGTGGTGCATGCCGTCTCGCAGATCGCTCAACAATGCCTTTCGAAACACTCTGCCTCGCCAGGACGCCGATGGATTGCCAACCTCAAAACCGATCAGGGCGAGCTCCGTTCTCCTTCCAAAAACCTCGCAAGTGGAGGCCCGTTCGTCGCTCCTGGAGGCGCCAAGAAGGAACCGGTCGAAATCGCTGATGCCATCAATCCGGCGGCGCCGCATTCACAGATGTGGTCACTCGCGCCATGTTCGCTCATCTACGATGCTGGCGAAACTGGCGGAATGAATAGTGAGCTGACGATATCAGAAGCTCTTCGCGATCCGCTGATCGCCATGGTGATGCGAGCCGACGGCGTAACCTGCGAAGAATTGAAGCAACTCCTGGAGACAGCAGCCCGTAAGGTCGAAACGAATCTGTCTGACGAAGTTCAGGAACAATGAGATTCGATATGATGACAAATTTCCCAACGATAATTCTTGCTTTTGCGGGAGGTAAAGATCGCAAGGTGATCCGTACCGCTCGCGAGGCTGCGCCACTGCTGCTGAATGAATGGCCCACCGACGATGGCGAGGAATTCTTCACGGCGGTGAGAATCTGTTTGGAGGTCCTTACCGGAAATACCGAACCCGAGAACTTGCACGAGGCAATCGTCCGCGCTGCATATGAAGCGGGTATTGCTGCGATCACGACTGATCACCGCCTAGGTATCCTCAGGATCTATCCGGTTACCGAGGTCCACCGCCCATGCGCCCCTCGCAATCCCGCTCCCGTCGAACCGCTTCCACAATTGCCATCAGGGCGCCGACCGCGGCAGCGAAAATGGTTGGGGCGATCCAAAAGGCATCGGGATGTTTCGAATGAAGGTGAAACTGCCCACGTATCTCTTCGCGACAACCGGAATGAGAAGGCCAAGATATTGTGATTTGCCGAAGCTCATCGACCTGCGCGAAGCTATGCTCGCCCTGTTGGGCTGGTCCCAAAACTCTCGCGAAACCGGCGGGAGAAGTGTGAGCGCGACACGTAGCCCGCAGCCTCGGCGGCGGCGATTGCCGTAGCGCCAGATGTGATTGCATGTTGCGCGGCCTTTAGTCGCTCGCGCCGCAAGATTGCGCGGAAGGACGTGCCGTCCGCGGCCAATCGACGTCGTAGCGTGGACGCTCCAATTCCGAGTTTTCCTGCGACATCAGAAACGTTCCAAGCCTCCGAAGGGGCCGTTGCGATCAGCCAGGCGATGTCGTCGGACAGGCTTTGTCTGAAGAGCGGTCGCGCCTCGGCAAGTGGCCGCAATAGCGCCAGTACCTCTGTCAGCCTCAGCCGTTTGATTGTTTCGCCGACGCTGACATCGGCGATCGTGGATGCTGCGTGGCAAATCGTCTCGACGAGATCGATGCTCAGCGGCACGGCGTCGAGATCGACTGCATTATGGGCGCGCTCCGCAACGGAGAGCGGTGGAATGCCCTCCGGCAGGAACGGCACATCGAGCCGCAACGCTGCGTAGACGCCGGTTTTATCGTCTGGAATGTTGACCACGTCCATCGGCACGCCACCGGGCAAGACGAAGAGCGAGCCGGCCGAAAAGGACCGGGTGCGATCGCCAAGCCACACGTCCTTTTGGCCATAGAGCACGACGCAGATCATCGGACAATCAAGGCGAAGAGCTGCCACCCGTTCGCGGTCGAAGCAGCAATAGGCGAAAAGCTGCCCGCCATAGGGATGCATCCCAACATCGAGCTTTCCCGCCACCATGGGGCGGAGTCGATCGAGCAGGCGTTGGGAAAGCTCGGAACGTCGGTCGCGGATCATCATGTTCATAAGCACAATCTATGAGAAGGCGCGGCAAGAAAAAATACCGCCGGTGAGCGTTTCGGGCCCAAGTGATCACAAATCTGGCGCATGCCGAGTGGCCAAGGGCGGCACAAGAAGGATCTTCAAGACAAGGAGACCTTCATGAAGACCTTCAAATTTGCGCTTGCCATCGGGGCAACGGTCGCATCGCTGTCCTTCGCTTCCACGCCGACACGCGCTGCTCCAGACCTTGAACTCTGGCGTCTCGACTGCGGCGACGTCATCGTCAAGGATTTATCGATGTTTTCCGACACCTTCGCTTTTGCCGGCAAGAAGGGCGAGCTGACGGATAGCTGCTACGTTATCCGCCACGGCGGCGACTACCTTCTTTGGGACACCGGGCTTCCCGCCGGCATCGTCGGCAAGGCACCCGATCAGAATGCGCCGATCGGCGTCTCGCTCAAAACCGACATCCCGACTCAGTTGAAACAGATCGGCATCAAACCGGAGCAAATCGCAACCGTCGGCATCAGCCACAACCATTTCGACCATCTCGGGCAGGCTGCGACCTTTTCGAAAGCCACGCTTATGATCGGCGCCGCCGATTGGCAGACTTTTCACGACAATCCTCCGCCCTTCGCGGTCGTACCAGATCTCGTCAAACCCTGGCTCGATGGCAAGGCGAAACTCGACCTCGTGACGGGTGACCGTGACGTCTTCGGCGACGGTTCCGTGATGATGCTGTCGATGCCTGGTCATACGAAAGGGGAAGCCGCCCTCCTGGTAAAGCTTGCAAAGATGGGGCCGGTCCTGTTGTCCGGCGATGTCGTGCATTTCGAGGATAATCTGGCCACCCACGGCGTGCCGGGTTTTAATGAAAACCGTGCCGACACGCTCGCATCGATGGAACGCCTCGAAGCGGTGGCAGCCGGGCTGAACGCAACGCTCGTCATCCAACACGATCCCACTCATATTTCTCGCCTGCCGGCCTTCCCCGAAAGCGCAAGATAAGCGACGCGATCGCCATCGGCACATAATCACAAATGCCACCGGCGTTGACATGCCGGTGGCAGCAACACGGTCGGGCTCGCCAACATCGTTCCCTTGGCAACCGGAGGCCGGCCATCCCTCCTTCACCTCCAGCGGTCTTTTCGGGCTCGAGGTGCTCGGCACTAACGCTCCTTTCGCCCTTTTTCATGCGCTTCATCGAAGCTCAATGTGCGATGGATCCGACGTTCGCATCACCATGGACCCGGCGAACAGGCCACTGGATCGTTTTCAGGCGCTTTGCGCGCAATAGGCACGCCAGCCGCCATAACCAGTGATATCCGGCTGGCCGGCGACGGCCGCACTTTCACAGAGAAAGCCGGTCACCTGCGAACCGTCGTCGAGCGTCAGCTTGCCAACGCCGAGCGGCGCGGGAATGCGACCGATGAAATCGCCGAAACCAGCAACCGGCAGCGCCCAAATTTCGACGACGACCGGCGCACCACCTTCGGCGCGGATCAGGCCCGGTTTGGCCGGAACAGTTCCAGTCAGCGCGTAGAGCCTGTAGTCGCTGCTGGTGGCGGTGGACCGGCGGAAAAAGCCGCCGCGTTCGACAAGTTCGTGGTTGAGCGGCATGCCGGAAAGATGGGCACCGACCACGGCGATCTCCCGATAGCCTTCCGGCAGCGGCTGTTCGACGACTTCCGGATACGGGTTGTCGAACTTGGCCAGCTTGAGGCCCGTTGCCTTGTGGAAGGCGGCGGCTATGCCGGCTGCGCGCGCCTCCTCGAAACCCGGCGCCAGGAACGTGACGCCGAGCGGCAGGCCGTCCTTGCGGAAGCCGTTGGGAACGGCAATACCGCAAAGCCCCATGAGATTGACGAAGTTCGTATAGATGCCGAGCTTGCTGTTCAGCTCGATCGGGTTCGCGGCGATCTCCTCCTTTGTGTAGATCGTCGGTGTCGTGGGCACCAGCAGAACGGCGATGTTCTTCCATACGGCGCGCGTTTCGCGCTTGAGTTCGGCGATGCGATGGATTGCCGCGAAGGTGTCGATGGCGCTGAAGTTGCCGGATTTCGAGAGGATCTGCCGCGTTACCGGATGGATTGCATCCCGATACTTCTCCAGCACGCTGTCGAGGCTGAGCGCGCGTTCGGAAATCCAGGGGCCGTCATAGAGAATGCGTTGCGTTTCCTCGAAGGGCGTGAAATCCACCTCGACCTTCTCGCCGCCCAAGGCGATCAGCCGTTCGACAGCTTCGCCGAATAGGCGCTCGGCTTCGGCGTCACCGAAGAAACGAAGCGCATCGCCGGCCGGCACGCCGAAACGGAAGTGCGGCGGCGGCGCGACGGGAGTGAGCTGCACCTCGTCGGCTTCCGGCTTCGAGAAGGGATAGGACGGGTCATAGCCCGCCATCAGCTTCAGCACGCTCATGCCGTCCTCGACCGTCAGCGAGAATACGGAGAGCGTTTCGATGGTCTTTACGCAGCCGCCGCCGGAAACACAGGCATTGCTGACCAGACCGGGCGTCGGCTTGACGCCCACGATGTTGTTGAAGCCTGCCGGTACGCGTCCCGAGCCGGCGGCATCGTTGGCGATGGAAAAACTCGAAAGACCGGCGGCCACGGAAACGCCCGAGCCCGAGCTCGACCCCCCGGAAATGTAACGCTCGTCGAAGACGGAGGAGCAGGCGCCATAGGGTGTGCGCATGCCCACCAGACCGATGCCGAACTGGTCCATATTGGTCTTGCCGATGAGAAGCGCGCCGGCCTCGAAAAGGCGGTCGAGCGCCTGGCCGGAGGAGCGGGCAACATAGGCGGCTTCCTTGAGCGCGTTCGTCGTCGGCAGGCCGACGATATCGTTGCAGTCCTTCACCGAGAAGGGGATTCCCCAGAGCGGTCGTCCATCATGGCCGGCGGCCTCCAGCTCGGCTGCGGCCTTGAGCGCGGTCGCGCGCGACACGAGATAGGTCCAGACGTGGTCGTCGCCGCGTGCTTCTATGCGGTCGTAGATGGCGTTGACGACGCGGGTCGGCGTCAGGCCACCGGTAGCATAAGCCTTGCCGAGCGTGGTGAGATCGAGGCTGCCTGTGGCGTCGGACCAGGTGAATTCTGACATGATGCTACTCCTGAATTGTCGTTAGTGCCGCCAGGACGTCGGCGGTGGCGGCAACCGTGCCGAAAAGGCCGTTGCCGAAAGTTGTGATACGCAATTGCGCGCTGTGGCGCAGGGGCGAGGTGCCCTTGCAGGCATCCGCCACCGTCAGGCACTCGAAACCCATGTCGTTGGCCGCGCGCTGTGTGGCGTGAACGATACCTTCGGTCGGAAGGCCGGTCACGAGCAGGTTGCGCACGCCGCGCTGGCGCAGCTCATCCTCGAGCCCCGTGCGGAAGAATGCGTTGTCGCCACCATGATCGACGAGGATTGCGTTATCGGGCAGCTCCAGCCTGTCGCTCAGCGCCCATTCGGCAGAATGTCTAGCGGGAACATGGTCGCCGAGGAGACGACGGCGAGCCGCTATCGCGCTTTCGGACGGGTCTGCTCCACGGCGGGCGGCAACGACGGCAAGGCCGGCTTTCTTGGCCCCTTCGAGCAGTTCCATGGCGGCTTCGAGCTCCGGCCCGGCCGACAGCGCGGCAATGTTGCCGTTCTGGAAGCCGAGGAGCAGAAGCGCGGTGTCGATCGCCGACCAGACCCCGTCAAAGGGCCAGGAATAGGGATTGGCGGCAATGGCGCCGAAGTTTTTCATGTCGCGCTCAGCCATCGAGCATCTCCAGCATGGCTTTGAACGCAGCCCGGTCGGAGACGCCGCCCCAGCGCCCGCCGAATGCCCCAAGGATTTCGAGGGTGGCCTCGTGATTGGGTGTTTCGACCGCCGCCGTGCAGTCTTCGAGAAGCACGCACTCGATGCCGTATTCGAAACCGTCTCGCAGAGTGGATTGCACGCAACAATCCGAGGTGACACCGGTGACGACAAGGCGAGAGATGCCGCGCTTTTTCAGTTCGTCCGCCAGTTCGGTGCGGTGGAATGACGACTTGCCCGGCTTGTCGATCACCAGTTCTCCCTCGACGGGACTTAGTTCGGGAATGATCTGCCAGCCCGGCTCGCCATGCACCAGGATACGGCCAGTCTTGCCCTGATCGCCGATACCGAGCCCATGGACGCGGGTGCGCCATTGCTTGTTGGCATGCAGGTCCAAAAGATCGGGTCGGTGTCCCTCTCGGGTGTGAATAACGGTGATCTCCGCCGCCCGGGCAGCCTCGAGGACATCGCGGATCGGCGCGATGACGGAGCGGGTGTTGGAGACATCCTCGCCGAGTTGGTCGACCCAGCCGCCGGGGGCGCAGAAATCCACCTGCATGTCGATGATGATGAGCGCGATCTCCGCCCTTGAGACGGGACCGCCGAGCGGCCAGAAGCCGCCGGTTGCCGGACTCGTCACAAGGTTACTCCCGTTTGCGCGTCAAAAACGAGGATGGACGCCGGATCGATGGCGAAGGACACGCTCTCGTCGCGGCTGATGCGATGGCTGCCGTCGATCATGGCCTTCAGCTTCGGCGACGACTTCATCACATCGCGCTCGTCCTCGATCATGTCGGCATGGCCCATGGCGATCTCGCCGGAATCGAGATGCAGCAGCAGGTCGGCTCCCAAATCCTCGACGAACAGGACCCTGGCGGAGAGGGTTCCCGGTCCCGTCGAGCCCGTGGTCACTTTGAAGGCTTCGGGGCGGATGCCGGCGACAACCTTGCCGCCAATGCGTCGGGCCAGCCGGTCCGCCGAGGCCGGAAGCGGGAGCAGGAAGGGACCGATCTGCAAGGCCGGTGCGCCGTCGCGACCAACGAGGGTCGCCTCCATGAAATTGATCGGCGGCGAGCCTATGAAGCTCGCGACGAACATATTCACCGGATTGTCGTAGAGCTTGCGAGGGGCATCGAGCTGCTGCAGTGTTCCCTTGTTCATCACGGCGACGCGATGACCCATCGTCATCGCCTCCACCTGGTCGTGCGTCACGTAGACCGTGGTGACCGCCCGCATACGCTGCAGCCTCGAAATCTCTGTCCGCATCTGGCCACGCAGTCGAGCATCGAGGTTCGAAAGCGGTTCGTCCATGAGGAAGGCGTTGGGCGAGCGAACCAGCGCCCGCCCCATGGCGACGCGCTGGCGCTGGCCACCGGAAAGGCGCGCCGGCTTCCGGTCGAGGAATTCCGTCAGTTCGAGCAGCGCAGCCGTTTCGCGAACCTTCTCCGCCACCTCCTCGGGCTTGGCGCCGCGAACCTTCAGTCCGAACGCGATATTTTCGCCGACGGTCAGATGCGGATAGAGCGCGTAGGACTGGAACACCATGGCGATATTGCGCTCGCGCGGGGCAAGATCATTGGCGACGGTATCGTTGATCCTGAGCGTGCCGCCGGTGATCTCCTCAAGGCCCGCGATCATGCGCAGCGCCGTGGTCTTGCCACAGCCCGACGGACCGACAAGCACCATGAATTCACCGTCGTTGATCGAGAGGTTAAAGTCCGTCAGCGCGGCAGACTTGCCGCCCGCATAGGTTTTGGACACGTTCTGAAACGAAATCTGGGCCATGGATCTGGGTCCTACTGTACGCCGTTCGTTGCGCCCTGAACGAAGTAGCGATTCATGAACAGCGCCATCAGGACAATCGGAATTGTTGAGAAGTGGGCAAGCGCGCCGAGCGTGCCCCAGGTGATGTCCTTGGTACCGTAGGCGGTCAGCAACGCGACCGATATCGGCTTGGAATCGAGTGTCGTGAGGAACATCGGATGAAGGAAGTCGTTCCAGGAAAACATCATGCAGAACAAGGCGCAGGCGATCATGCCTGAACGGGTGGTCGGCACAGCGACCTTGAGGAAGGCACCCATCTGCGTGCAGCCATCGGTCAATGCCGCCTCTTCCATATCGGGAGGCAGCGACTTGAAGTAGGAGAACATCATCCAGGTCACGAAGGCACAGTTGAGCATGGTGTTGAAAACGATGACCGCCCACCAGCTTCCGAGCAGGCCGATGTCCCGCATGAGCAGATAGAAGGGGATCAGGGCTGCGATTGCCGGGATCATGCGGATCGCCAGGAAGAAATAGGCAAAGCCCGCGGCATATCGGGATTTGGATCTTGCCAGAGCATAACCCGCGGGGGTGCCGAGCAGCAGCGACAGAAGCGTCGTGCCGATGCTGATGACAAGCGACGAGCGCACCAGCGAGAACACGTCGAAAGCAGCGAAGGCCTTGCGGAACTGGTCGAGCGTTGGCTCGAAGAACAACCGCGGCGGCACGGAGAAGATCTGGTTCGAGGGCTTGTAAGCCGTGGAAATCAGCCAGCATACCGGCAGCAGGAAGAGCACGGTAATGGTGAGAATGGTGGTCCGCTCGAGAAAGACGCGTCGTTTGGAAACCATGGCCATCGCATTACTTCCCATTGATCCGGACATCGGCGCGGCGCACCACCAGCATCAGCGCGGTCGCCATCAGCGCTATAAACAGCAGTGTGACGTTGCCGACCGCCGACGCATAGCCGACATTGAAGAATTGCAGCCCTTCCTTGACGCCGAGCATCATCAACGTGTTCGTAGCATCGTCGGGTCCACCCCCGGTCGTGACGAAGACGGAATCGAACACGCGGAAGGCGTCCATGCTTCTCAGCGTGAGCGCCAGGAAGACCGATGGCAGCATCAGCGGCAGGATAAGCATCCGAAAGCGCTGCCAGGCAGTTGCGCCATCAACCAGCCCCGCCTCCAGCACGTCTGCCGGCAGCGCTTTCAATCCCGCGAGCAGGATCAGCGCCATCAGGGGCGTCCATTCCCAGCAATCGATAAAGATCAGCACCCAGAGCGCCGTGCCGCCGTCCGTCAGCAGCCCGCTGCGCGGCCCGATCCCGGCCTCTGACAGGAAGTAGCCGATCATACCGTAGTCCGCACCGAGCAACGCCTTGAAGATCAGGCCGACCACAAGCGGGGTGATCGTGGCGGGAATGAGCAGGAAGGCAAGGACGATGCGATTGAAGCGACTGTCGCGCCACAGCAGCAGTGCAAGGCAGAAGCCGAAAACCAGCTGCAACCCGACACTGAAGATCGTGAACTGAAAGGTATTGAGAATGGCCTTGCGGGCCGACGGATCCGAGAAGATGTCGAAGTAGTTCTGGAGGCCAACGAACTGGGTGCGGGCCGGGCGCAGAAGATGGTATTTATAGAAGCTGTACCAGATGCCCTGTCCAAGTGGCCACAATCCTACGGCTGCGACATATATGACGGCCGGCGCGGCCATGAAGAACAGGAAAAACCTGCGACGGTCTGAGAAGCTGTAACGCACAGGTCCAACGCTCCACTCTAAATTCGGCAGGCTGTCGCGGGAACAGCCAGCGCCTGTCATGTAGGTCGCAACTTTACTCAGGTTGCATTGAAGGTCGGCCCGCCACCCTTTTCTCCCGGATGGCGGGCGTCAAAGTCTGTCAGAACAGTTTTTCGGCTGCCGCCTGCGCTTTGTCCAGCGCATCCTTCGGCGTAACCGAGCCAGAGAGCGCCGAGTTCACGGCAGTGCCAAGCAGATCCTGGATTTCCGGATACTGGGGAATGCGCGGGCGGAATTCGCCATTGCCGTGCTCATAAGTTTCCTTGAGAACCGGCAGGAAGTCGAATTTCGCGTTGAGATCAGGGTCATCGAGCTCGCTCTTGCGGATGAAGCCACCTGCCCCGAGCATATTGAATTCCTTGTGGACCTTCTTGCTGCTGATCCACTTGATAAAGGTCCAGGCAGCGTCCTGCTTGGAGGCGTCGATGTCGGCATTGATCGACAGGCCCCAGCCGCCGACGCCGTATTGCGGCGTCATGCCCGTTGCGACCGGAGCGACCGAAATACCAACCTTGCCGACCACGTTGGAGACCTTCGGATCGGAATAGGACGTCGCACCGACGGACCATGTCTGCATGAAGGCTGCAAGCCCCTGACGGAAACTTTCTTCGCGACCGCCCCAGTCATATTCGATTGCGCCGGGAGGTGCGGCCTCCGTGAAGAGCTGCTTGTAAACCTCGAGGCTCTTGATATTGGCTTCGGAGTTCAGCGCCGGTTGGCCATCCTTGTTGAGAATGGAGCCGCCAAGCTGATTGTTATACTGCATCCAGTCTTGCGCGACCGCGGGCCCCTTCTGGCCATTGGCGACAAAGCCATACTGCTTCTTGGACGGGTCGTTGAGTTTCAGGGCGTCCTGGACAAGTTCTTCCATGTTCGCCGGCGGCTTCAGGCCGGCGGCTTCCAACAAGTCCTTGCGATAGGCCAGAACGTTGGCATAGGCCGCAAGCGGATAGGCAACATATTTGCCGTCATATTGCCCGAGGGATTCAAGGATCACCGGATAGATATCGTCGAGATCGAGTTCCGCCGCGTCGCGCTTTACCCTGTCGGTCAGGTCAACCGTATACTTGTTCTCCGCATAGGCGCCGGCCCAAACGATGTCCATGGTGACGAGGTCGTAGCCCTTGGTGTCGCCAATGAAGTCGGCGGTCGTCTTGGTCAGCAGCGTGCCATAGTCCATGATCTCGACCTTGACGTCCGCGCCCGTCTCCTCCTTGAAAGCGGGGGCGAGCGCCTGAAGGACGTTCGCGAAGCCGTCGTTCATGGAGGCGATCGTCAGCGTTACGCCATCGAGCGACTTTGCCTCGGCATAGGCAGCAGAAGCCATGAGCGCGAGCACCGATACCGCCAGCCTGCCTGCTTTAATGGTCATGCATGGTGAGGATAGTTTCATCATGGATCGCCAACCCCTTCTGTTTTTGAACCGGATGAAGGCAGGTTAGCTATGACCGCACTCAAGTCAAACAAAAATTCACATCCATCACAAAAAACATACCGAAGTCTATCTCTCTGATTAATCCTTTTGCAGGATGATCAATGCGTAGCCGCGATCTGATTTATTTTAAGGCAGTAGCGTCTAATTTTTCATCCTATTGTTTTTACAGAGATATTTTTCCACTCTATATTTCCCCGTTTCGTTCTCAGTAGGGAGCCACCGTTTGTGTTGCGAAGAAGAGTGCGTGTGCGAAAAAAATGAAAACAACACAATCAAACACTTTACAACTTTCCCCCTCTCGATACCTTGGTGTCGTTTCCTGGAGAAATGTCGCCATGCAGCCATCGCCAATGGATGTTTCAGCCCCACACCGCCCCGCATATGGTGCCGCAGCCGTCGCCGCACTTGAAGCGCAGGTTGCGCGCGACCTCACAACGATAGAAGTAGGCCTGCGCGAGTGGGTGCCGGAACGACGCCGCACATCCGGCGAGGCGATATCAGATGTCGTCATCGTGGGAGCAGGTCTCTCTGGCCTGTCGGTTGCCTTTGGGCTGAAGCGGCAGGGCGTCCAGCGCATACTCCTCATTGATGCTGCACCGGAGGGCCGCGAAGGACCCTGGATCACAACGGCGCGCATGCGCACATTGCGTTCGCCCAAGACCCTCACCGGGCCGGATCTCGGAATTCCGTCATTGACCTATCGGGCCTGGCATGAGGCCACATATGGGTCGCAACATTGGGAGACGCTGGACAAGATCGATCGGATCGACTGGATGGCATATCTCGGCTGGTTCAGATCGGTCCTTGCGCTGAATGTTTGCAACGATACAAAACTGATCCGGATCGAGCCCGATGAAGGGCATCTGCGCCTCCTTGTGGAACGAGAAGGGGTGCTAGGAGAGCTTTCCTGCCGCAAGGTCGTGCTGGCCACCGGCCTCGAAGGGGCCGGCAGCCTGAACGTGCCGGACGCAATTCGTGAAAACCTTCCACGTCAGCACTGGACCCATAGCGGTGACGAGATCGATGCCGGCTTCTTTGTCGGCAAACGGATCGGCGTGCTCGGTGCAGCCGCATCCAGCTTCGACTGGGCGGTCGCAGCTCTCGAGGCTGGCGCTGAATCCGTGACGGTTCTGGCGCGCTCGACTGTCCTGCCTCGCACGGAACTGCTTGATTGGTCGAATTTCCCCGGCTTTCTCAACCATTTCGCCGATCTCGATGATCACAGCCGCTACAGATTTGCCCGGCGGATGTTTGCCTTCAAAACACCGCCGACCAACGAGATGTTCAACCGCGCCATGGCACATGAGGCGTGCCGGCTGGTGACGGGCGCCTCTGTGCGGTCGGTCGCCATGGAGGGCGAGAAGATTTGCATAGGAACAGCCGCCGGCGATTTTCGGTTCGATCACCTCCTGCTCGGTACGGGCTATCGCGTCGATCTTTCATGCCGGCCGGAGCTTTCCAACCTGATCGGTTCGGTTGCGACATGGGAGGACCGCTTCATCCCGAACGAGGGAGAGGATGACCGCGATCTCCTGGCCTATCCCTATCTGGGCCCGGCTTTCGAATTCCTCGAGAAGACGCCTGGCTCTTTGCCGATGCTCGCCAACATCCATGTCTTCAACAATGCGGCGGTCCCGAGTCTTGGGCCTGTATGCAACGGCATCACCGGACTGAAATCTGGCGTGCCGAAGCTCGTTTCCGGCATCTGTCGCGGCCTTTTCAAGGCCGATATCGAGCATTTCTACCGATCGCTCGACGACTACGACAAGATCCATTTCCAGCCGGAATATTGCTTCGACGGCGGCGCTGCCTGAGGCGCCGGCCCGTCATCTGTCCTCAGGGCGCTAAGAATATGCCCGACGTTCAGCCCGTGACTTACCCCTGAAGGGCATGCGCATCGAAATCGATCAGCCCCATGCGGCGCGCGGCGACGACCTTGTAGAGCCGATCGCCGGTATCGCGAAACTCCTCGAATGCCGAAAACACCAGCGAATGGTCGTGTTCGTCATTTGAGGCGACGGCAGCGGCGGCAATGATCTCATCCGGCGGCACCGGCACAGTCCGCCATTGGTCGAGAACCTCCGGCGAGGGCAACGCCGGCATGTCAATCTTGGTATAGAGCGCCATGACGACTTCCCAGAAATGCATGGCGAGGCGTTGCGGCTCATCCAGATGGGGACTGACGAGCCGCAGCCAATGGCAGCCGGTGACGGCATGCAGGGCCTCGAAACTCATTGTCGCCGCAAACAGCGCAAGGGATGCGGGACGCATCCTGCCCAGCAGATCCGGCAACGGCGCCAAACGCCCGAGCCGCTCCTGAAACGCCGGCACCTTGCCCATGGCCTCGATCCATTTCCAGAGCAGATAGGTCGGCGCGTCGATATTGCGAAGCCGCGGATCGGCATGCATGTCGAGCAAAAGAGAGACCGGATCGATGGCGTCACGCCGGCGATCGGCCGGAATGGCGTCGTAAGACAGGTAGGTGGCCGCCCAGTAGCCGAGCGCGACGGCAATCTCGGTATCGTCGCTGCGAAGCACCGCATAGGCGAGCCTCATCAATCCATGGGTGGCGGAAGCGGCAACGCCGGGAAAGAGGCGTGGCAGGTAGCGCCGGATGGCTGCGTGCCCGCCTATCTCGGCAACGACCCCCAGGAAGAAGCGCCGCAGGTCGCCCTCATGTTCGCGCTGCCCCAGCACCGTTTCCCAGTTCGAGGCATCGAGCTGCCTGACCGCCGCCGCCGGCAAGGGAACGGCATGAATGCGCGTGTAATGCTCCGCATATTCCTCCAGCCGCGCGGGTGAAGCGCCGAGCCGTCCCATAGCTTCGAGCACCATGGGAAGATGGTTGGCAAGCAGGACCGGAAACTCGCCGCTGTGACGGCCGATATCGGCGATCAACGAGGGCAGCCGCGCCCCGGCCGACGGATCGGGATAAATGCCTTTCAAGGAAGTGAACATGATCGCGCGCACCGTTTCTTCTGTCCGGAGACTTTTGCCCATCGGAAATGAGCCACAGGGGCTCAATTCACGAATAAGGAACAATCTCTAACAAAAAACAACAAATAGCAACCTGCCCCCTCACTCCGGGGGAATTTCCAACGGATTATCGTTCGCATGCTCAATGCATGCAACGCGCATTCACGTCTTCAAAGGACAAGCACGTTCTCAGAAAGCAATCGTGATCCGGATTTAGGGACACTGCTTCGTGGATATGCGGAACTGGCCCGGTCAATTGGCGACGATAATTTCCACGTTTGCGTTGGTCAGCGCCTTGTAGAGGTCACCCGTCGGCATTTCGTCACAGATAAGCGTATTGAACTCCGTCAACGCGGCCACATAGACCAGAGACATGTTGTTGAATTTGGTTGAATCGCACAACACCACACGCCGGGACGCTCGTGAAAGATAGATACGCTTCATGTCCGTTTCTTCGAACGAATAGTCGAAGATCCCCTCTGGCGTCAGGCCGGAAACACCGACGAAGGCCACGTCGAACCACAGGGATTCGAACTGGTTCACGGCGGAAGAACCGCCCGTGGACATTTCCTCGCCGCGGATTCGACCGCCGGCGAGATAGATCTCCGCTCCTCTTCCGGCCAGATGTGCGGCGCTGCGAATGCTGTTGGTGAAGATCTTCGTATGCGGACGTACCGCCAGGGTTTCCGATACGAAATAGGTGGTCGTTCCAACGTCGAGCGCGATGCTGCGAGCGCCCGCGGCAAGATCGACGGCGGCAGAAGCAATCCGCTTCTTCAGGTTTTCATTTCGAACAAGGCGGGTTTCGAAGGCTGGCTCTTCGCTGTCGGCACTTTCGCTGACCGGCATCGCCGGCGCACGATCTGGCTTCACCGCGCCGCCATGGGTGCGAATAAGCTTGCCGTCCTTTTCGAGTTCTACGAGATCGCGGCGGACGGTCATTTCCGACACCGAGAGCTGCTGGGCCAGATCGCTTACGGTCACTGAGCCGAAGCGGCCGATCGCTTCGACAATTGCGGCCTGCCTGACCTGCGCCAGGAATTTGGGCCGTTCATTCGTTTTCAACGCCGACTGGTCCCTCGCCATCTGCCTCTTGTCTTTCGTTTGTCGCCAATGTCTGTTGCGACGAAGATAAAAGCTAGCTTAGCCGAAAGGGAAAGCGTTTCAAACAAAGCATGTTCGAATCAAACACGCCATGCACAGACGATTATGATCACCTCTGTGCGGAAGTACAGGCTGCACATTTCGCCTAACACGTATGGCTGATTGCATTGCCTATCGAAAAGAGGGCTGCGACCCCGGCCAGCACGTCGATCGTCAGATCCGGCCGCCGGTCCGTGTCCTCTTCCTCGAGACCGCCCTTCTGCATGGTGAAGAGCACAGCATAGAGACCTGCGGCCCTGGCGGAGACGAGACCGGTGAGACTGTCTTCGACAGCCACGATCGATGCAGGAGAAAACCCCAGGCGTTCTGCCGCGTTGCGATACGGCATGGGCGAGGGTTTGCCCTCCGCTACATCATCGAGGCTGATCGAAAAACGGATGCAGGAGGAAATGCCCATGGCATCGAGATTGGCGTCGACGATGGGCCTGCAGGAATTGGAAACGCATACTTGCGGAATGCCGATATCGGCGAGCATCCGGATGGTTTCGACCGCTCCTGGCACGGCCTGCAGGCTGTGCCGGTTTTCAATATAGTGGCAATTGATCGCGTCCAGCCATTCCTGTTCTGCGAGCCCTTGCGGCAGGCGGGACTGCAACAGCTTCCAGACGTCGCCCATGTGGACGCCGCGAAACGCCATATCCGGAAGATCGGACAGGTCGACGCCGAAACCCTGCGATGCCGCCACCAGCGCGCGATGGTGCAACGGTTCGCTATCGACCAGCGTTCCGTCGATATCCCACGCAACGGCCAGAAAGCCGGCATCACTCACGAGCCGGCTCTCCAGCGCGGCGCGAGCCGTTCGTAGAGGTCACGGTAGCGGAGGTAACCCTCCCGGTATGAAGCAACGTTCTCGGCCTGCGGCTGCAGGACTTCGGAGAAGGTGACGAAGCGGGTCACGCCCCGCCAGTCGTTTTCAAGGCCGACGCCGATCGCTGCCGTCCATGCCGCCCCGATGCAGGAGCCAGGATGACCGGACAGACGCTGTACCGGCGCATTCAGCACGTCAGCCACGATCTGCATCCAGATGGTGCTCTGCGATCCGCCGTCCGACACGAGGAAGCGCCTGAGATGGTGGCCCATATCGACCAGAACCTCGATATGGTGGCGGATCGCATAGGCATAGGCCTCCAGGAGGGCTCGCCAGAGATGGCCGATATCGTGCGAAAGCGTGAGCCCCTCAATGACGCCGCGCGCTGCGGGATGATGTATTGGGGTCTTCTCCCCGAGCAGATATGGCAGAATGGTCAGCCCGTCCGCGCCTGCAGGTTTGGCAGAAGCCAGGACATCAAGATGCTGATGAAGGCTTCGCCCCGCGGCCCGCGCCGCTTCCCGCTCGCCTCCGGCAAATGTCTCGACGAACCAGTTGAGGGCCGAACCGCCAGTCGACATGCAGCCATTCGGCATGAACAGGCCCGGCACGAGATGGTAGTCCAGAAACAGGCGCGGATCGGGCTTGACGAGATCAGTTGCTGTGAGAATGTCGACCGCTCCGCCGAATTTCAGGAGCACGTCGCCCGCATCAATGACACCTGCCCCGAGCGCCGAGGCGATCATGTCCGCCGCGCCGCCGACGACTGGCGTGCCGGCCGCCAGGCCAGTCTCGCTCGCGCCGCGGGCATCGATCAAGCCCATGATCTCGTGCGAAGCCCGCTTGGGCGGAAGGACGTCGGGCCTGACATGGGCAAGGCGGATCAGGTCCTCGTCGACAAGGCCCGTCGAAATATCCACGAAACCTGCTTCGAGCGCCCAGTTCTGCTCCATGGCCCGGCTGCCTGTCAGGCGATAGTTGATGTAGTCGTAGGAGCCGAACACAGTGGCAATGCGGGAGAAGACTTCCGGCTCGTGCCGCTCGATCCAGCGCAGCTTGGCCGTGACGAGTTGCTGGTTGATGCCATTGCCGGCCCGCTTGAGAAAATCGGGCTCGTTCCATTCCTGCCGAAGTTCGGCAACCTCCGCCCCGCAGCGGCCATCGCTCTGCTGGATGCTCGGACGCAGCACGGTACCCTCGCCGTCAAGCAGCACCACAGCCGGCAACATGCCGGTGACACCGACGGCCTTGACCTCGGACGCTTCGATGCCGCTCGCGTTCAGGAGTTCCGTCACGATGGCGCGCACATTGGCCCACCATTCGGCCGGGTCCTCCTCGGCCCATCCGGCGTGGGGGAGGAAAGCGTGACCGGGCGGGTAGCGGTCGCCAATATGCGGTCAGGTAGCCCGACCAGGATGCCGATGGTCGAGGTCGTCCCGATATCCAGGCCAAGAACAACGGTCATAAAGCGGTTCCGTCTCAGCGCAATGTTTCGACTACGTCCATGAAGCGTTTGACGCGACTTGCGTCAACCGCATTCCAGGTGTTGCCGTCGACCTTGAAATGGGTGCCGATGACGACACCCTGCGCCATGCCGAGAATATCCCGGACGTTGTCGATGTTGACGCCGGTATTGGCGAAGACCGGGACGTCCTTTATGACGTCGCAGACATCGCGCAAGTCCGACTGATTGGCCGGCTGACCGGTAATCGGGCCCGAAACGAGGATCGCATCGGCAAGCGAGGAGAACACGGCGCTCCGGGCGCGAAGAGCGATCGGGCGCTGGTCGAGAGAATGGGCAAATTCCGCGTTGATGTTGAACAGCATCTTCATGTCCTTGCGGCCGAGAGTGGCGCGCAGGCGCGCGGCGCTGGCGCAATCCGGCTGCCACAATCCCATGTCCGAGGCGAACAGGCCCGTGAAGATCTCGCGCACGAAGCTTGCGCCGGTGACGGCCCCGATGGCGACGCTGGCCAGCGGATCCCACAGGTAGTTGACGCCGAACGGTACTTTCAGCGACGGCTTGATCGCCTGCACGATAGCCGTCATGGCCGCGATGCCTTCCGGCGAGCCCTTGAACACATACGGGCGGTCATTTTCATTGCCGAACATGATGGCGTCCACGCCGCCGGCCTGGAGCTTCTCCACATCCGACATTACACCATCGATCAGTTTCTGGACGCCGCCATCGGCATCATAGAGCGGAGAACCCGGCAGCGCCCCTATATGGGCCATGGAGATCACGACTTTCTTGCGGGCTCCAAAGCAGTCAAAAACCATTTCCAGATCCTTTAGCGGCGTCAGACTTTTCCGGGCGAAACAACCCGTCCGGTGTGAGATGTCGAAAGCATAGACAGAGAAACGAACGCAAGCAAACAAAAAAAACATTTGATAAGTTCGATTTTGTTTCTTATCGTGGTGCAGCATAATAAGGAGCAGTCATGACTCATCCGAGTTTCCCAGAACTACGCGAGTGCCGTGCCTTCCTTACCGGAGGCGGTACCGGCATCGGTCTTGCCATCGCAAAGGCGCTCGCCCGGCAGGGCGTAACGATCGCCATTGCGGATATCGATGTGCGATCTGCCGAAAAGGCGGCGCAGGAAATCGGAAACGGCGCGATTGCCCTCGAGGTCGATGTGCGCAAGCGCGCGTCGGTTCAGGCGGCTTTTTCGACCGCGCTGGAGAAACTGGGCAGCATTGATATCCTGATCGCCAATGCCGGGGTTTCGACCATGCAGAAGGCGCTGGAACTGACCGACGAGGAATGGGATTTCAACTTCGATGTGAACACTCGCGGCATATTCCTGACCAACCAGATCGCCGGGCGTCATTTCTCGGAACAGGGACGCGGCTGCATCGTCAACACTGCATCGCTGGCCGCCAAGGTCGGCGCCCCGCTTCTCGCGCACTATTCCGCGAGCAAGTTTGCGGTGCTCGGCTGGACGCAGGCGCTGGCGCGCGAGCTTGCTCCCCAGGGGATCAGAGTGAATGCTGTTTGCCCTGGCTTCGTCAAGACTGGAATGCAGAGCCGCGAGATCGAGTGGGAAGCCACCTTGCGAAGCATCACGCCGGAGCAGGTTTTCAACGAATATGTCGGGCAAACACCGCTCGGTCGCATCGAAACACCTGAGGACGTCGCCGACGTCGTCGTCTTCCTATGCTCTGACAGCGCCCGCTTCATGACCGGCCAGGGCATCAACGTTACCGGTGGCGTCTATATGACGTGATGGGCCGGGACGGCAAGCGTACCTGAGCACAAGTGCAAGGAGATGCCGCCAAACGGAGTATTCCGGTTTCAGAGTTTGTGCAGCTGGGATGTCGACGCACAGTCCGGGGATATCACGTTCTCGTGCTTAACGGGTGCGGTGCGAGGTCTTCAAGCACGTGGCCCTGCGAATATCCGCTTTGTATGCAGCGAAACCGTTCCTCAAGTGTGCGTCGGATGGCAACCGCGATCGTTTCTTCCGTTTTATCCGCGAGCATTCGAGCCAACTGTCCGGCTCTTCTTTGCCGTTTATCGGCAAAATCGATCTTTGCTAGAATGAATCGCCTATTGATAAACGATCATTCACCATCCCATACAATCATACGTTGACACTGGCGGAGGGGCGCCTGAAGAAGCTGCGTCAGGCAATATTCCTCAAGTTGCATTCATACCCACACGCTGATTCTTCACACCAACGTCTTTCCCTCTTTCAAACCGGCAGGCTGCCCTTGACCCGTCTCTTTCCAATGTAGGCAGGCTCTGCCATTTTCAGGCAACCTATTGTTTCTACAACAGCTAATTCATTTTTCGGCAAAAAATGAGCAAGTTGCGAGCGCTGGCCGCAAAGCGGCTGGCTGCCTTTTTAGATTTATCACTCCAACGTCCTCAGAGAGTTATCATGCGCCTGTCACGGCTTTTCGCGGTATTTCCTCTTTTTG
The DNA here is from genome assembly GCF_056755015.1 of Rhizobium sp. KNZ14-9A. Classification (NCBI taxonomy): domain Bacteria; kingdom Pseudomonadati; phylum Pseudomonadota; class Alphaproteobacteria; order Hyphomicrobiales; family Rhizobiaceae; genus Rhizobium; species Rhizobium sp. KNZ14-9A. The sequence continues at coordinate 169,799 of NZ_JBPGXB010000004.1, read as the reverse complement.
TCCTCCTAACCTCGTGCGTTACCACGGATCCGAGGCTTGTATCGGCGCTGCGGGAGACCTCCGTTACGCAAATCCGTGTGGAAACCGCCCCCGACGTCAGCATGGGCGGCTTCGATCGCACGCGACCCGATCCGCAGCTGCCAGCGGTCGTCCGCGCGCTCGATAATTCGTTGAACCGTGACGTTAAGGGAGTGCCGGGCGGCAAGACCGCGAGCAGGCTGATTGTCACCCTGCACATTGTCGATGTTTCCAGTAAGGCCGGACGCATCATTGCCGGCAATGACAGCTATATCTCCGGAACGGTTCGCTTGGAGGACGCAAAGACGGGCCGACTGATTGCTGAGGCTCAAAACATTCGCGGCGAAGACAAGGGAGTTCGAGGTGACGGGGAAATCGGTATCGTCATAGCCATGGCGATCAACGCCGCGCAGTCTTCCCAGACGGAGGATGCTCTCGCACAGAGGCTATCGGATGCCTTCAGCCGCAAGGTGAAGGCCTGGCTGACGCAAAAATAGATCCGGCTTGCAGCGGTCGAGGCGGCAAAAAATTTGTCGGCTTAATAGACAAAAGGCGACCGTGACGTTTTCAAGGCAATGCAGGAAAAGAGTTCTTTTGTTGGCGATCGTCGGCAGGCGTCTTATCGTCGGGAGCCTTCGCTAATCGTCACTGTCGCAGCCTTTGCCCAGCAGAACCTGTCAGATCAGACAGATGTGAAGCGGGCGGGAACTTTCGGGTCCCGCCTCAATCTTCGAGATGGACGTCAGCGGTCCGCGGGTGTCGGCTCACCGAGCGAGAGCATCAGTCGGTTCGAATTGAAGAAGGCAGCCCCGTGAATAACGTCGGCAATCTCCAGGTCCGACAGCCCCTCCTCCCGAAGACCCACAATATCCTCGACGTCGAACTGCGTGGGCGTTGCGGTGATCTTGCCCGCGCCTTGGTGCTGAAACCGGGAATCTCCAGCACACCCATCTCGATCCAGCCGTAATAGCGCCCGCTTGACGTCAGATGGTCGTCATACTGCGCAGGCAAATCGCGGCCGCGTGTGCCTGACCGGGCCATCCAGATCAACGCATCGACGACGCGACGATTGTTTAGAGCGTAGCCGTCGCTGCTCCCTTCGCCCTCCGGGCAAAAAGGTCCGATCCGAGACCATCGGTCAGCGCTGGGTGTGTCGATATCCATGACACGCCTCGAATGGCCAGTCTTGAATCCAATTTGGTCAAACCGCGAATTCCAAAACGCTAAATCGTCATCACGACCTAGTCCGCGACCCACACTTTTAGCTATATAAGGAGAAGGCCCAGCAATCAGCACGCCAGCCGAAAGTTGCAATTGCCTGTGCGAAAAAGAGGTTTGAACATTTTTAATCCGGACTATCTAAATTAGATAATGCATACCTAAGTTGTGGCGGCTTTGAATTGCGGTGATCGTTCTCAGGGAAACTCGACCATGGAGAGCTCAGACATGCGTAAAGCTCGTGCCACAAGCGCGACTCCTGAAGATAGACAGGAACATGCCCCGAGCCCGATCGATCGGCTCTTATTCTTCGACCACGATTTCAATCCGATCAAAAACTTGCTGGGCGATGAACTGCCCGCTGCGCTTGCGCCCGCGATGTCGCTATGGGAGCATTTTCCAGAGCTGGACAAATCGGCGACCATGCAGGCACTCCGCTCAATGGGCGAAGGCGTCCAGTCCTTGCGATTGTCGATCAATATCAGGAAACCTGGTTCGCAAAGACTGACGATCTTTCAGATCGGAAATATGTACGCCGTTGTTCGATCGGGCGATCGCCTTGACGACGAACGAGCAACCCTATTGCATCTGGCAACCCACGATCCGTTGACGGGCTTGCCAAATCGACGCCAGTTTAGCGAGGATCTCGCTGTGTCGTTGACGCAAATAGCTGCCTCGGGCGAGACCTTGTCTCTGATGCAGCTTGACCTCGACGACTTCAAGCCTGTGAACGACACGTTGGGTCATCCGGCCGGAGACAAGCTTCTTCAGCTTGCTGCTAGCCGCATTCAAGGATGCCTTGCAGAAGACGACAGGGCTTATCGCCTCGCGGGTGACGAATTCATGGTCATCTCCATGGGCCTGGGACATCCGGCCAAGGGTCACCAACTGGCGGAAGCCCTAGTTGCGGCATTTCAAAAGCCCTTCATGATCGACGGCATCGCGGTGTTTGTCGGCAGCAGCGTTGGCGTGTCAAGTGCGCCACCGGACGGCGCCAGTCCGGAGCAACTCATGAAGGCGTCTGACGTCGCACTCTACGCCGCGAAGAAAGAAGGTCGCCGTCGCGCAAAATCGTTTGATCCTTCAATGCTTGAATTGCTGGAGCAGCGCGAGCTACTGCGCCGGAGCCTTCGAATAGCCCTGGCAAACCACCAATTCTCAATGGAGTATCAACCGATCGCGGAGGTCGGTGCCATCGTCGGCTTCGAAGCGCTTCTGAGATGGCACCACCCCCTGCTCGGAAGTATTCCTCCAAGCACCTTCATTCCGATGGCCGAAGCAGATGGCTTGATGCCGGAAATAGGCGCATGGGTTTTGGAACAGGCATGTCGGGAAGCGATGAACTGGCCACAGAACTACATCGTCGCCGTCAATGTGTCGGCGGCTGAATTCCTGACAAACGGCCTTACCGATCGGATTTCGCAAACGCTGGATCTTGTCGGATTTCCATCGGATCGCCTGGAGCTTGAAATAACCGAGAGCGTGCTGCTCGAGCGGACTGTCAACAACATCGACACCCTCAATACTCTCAACGTGCTGGGCATCAAAATCGCCCTCGACGACTTCGGGACAGAATATTCATCCCTCAGCTATCTGAAAACATTCCCTTTCGACACGATAAAAATCGATCGATATTTTATTACCGATCTCGAAAGCGATTTCAAAAGCCAGGCAATCGTGCGCTGTGTCATTGAGCTTGCACATGGCCTCCACATGCGCGTCACCGCCGAAGGGGTTGAGACGGCACAGCAGGCGGACTGGTTGCGCAAGGCGGGATGCGACAGGCTACAAGGCTATTTGGTGAGCAGACCGCTCCCGATCGCGACGATTGGGGAATTTATCGATCATGCGAACACATCCCAAGGCCGCGCCACGCAATTGTGAGTGCGAACGTTACAACGTGTTCTAAAAGATGGCATGCGCCACCCATGTACCAACGGAGGATGTATTGGAAGAGATAGCAACCAGCATCGATCGCCATGCATTCACCCTCATGTTGTCGCTGGAAATGGATGTCGCATTGGTGAAATCCGAATGGAGATTTTGCGACAGGATTACCGAGTATCTCTCCGACATTCTCGGCCAAGGACATACCGACCCCGCCCGATATTCGAATTTTCTTTCGGTCGCGGCAAACGAGCTCGTTGAACTTGCTTTCCGCTGGTCGGGTCAATCAGGTTTGATGAGTTTCAGTCTCCATCGAAACGCCACAACAAATCGCCTGACGATTGAACTCCCCTATCAGGACCTGTCCGGTGGTCGTCACAAAAGTGCGAGCCTGATCGAGCTCCGGCCTCCCCTCGCGGCTGAGGCAGGAGAAGCAGGAGATGGGAAGGCGTTCACGGCCGATACGACGGCGCTGCTCGGAGATTTGGCGACAATATTCCGCTCAGCGATCCGGATTGAGACAGACGGTGTGGAGAGCACGAAGATCGTCGCGGATTTCCCCTTGGCCGAGGACTTTCAATGAGCCACGACGCATCCTTCGCAGTTCGTTTTGATCCGACAAACCAAGAGCTGGTTTTGTCTGGCAAGATACGGCCAAAAGGTGCCGCAGAAATCGCCGATGCCCTATCGCTGATGCAGCAAAGCCTGGAAAGGTATAGCGGGGTCGTCTACCTCAATGTCAAACGTCTGACGCATATCAACATGACGGCCTTTTCCGCCCTGGCCGATATCCTCATGGAAAGCTGCCGGACGAGACCGGAGCGGAAGATCGTCATTGTGACCTCGAGCGTGATGGCGTGGTCGGCTCCGGTTTTTGAAAAGCTGGCCAAACGCTACCCCAACCTGACGGTGGAAGTTTACGACTCGGCCTTTTATCCGGGTCAGAGCTTTGTGGAAGACGAGCAGTTCATTCCCATTCTCCGTACTCAGACTAAAATGACATGGAGGCACGAGAGAGAACTATTGCCTCGTCACGGTCTCCGGAGTGGTCTTGTCGTTGCGGACATCTGCTGCGGGATTGGTGATTTCGCAGCTTTGGTTCAACGGGAATTTAAGCCGTCCCGCCTTGTCGCTCTGGACCACTCGGTGCGCAGCCTGGACTACGCTCGTAGAGTGGCTGCGGACTTCGATTTGAAGGAAATCGAATACACCTATGGCGATGCGTCCCAGATGCTGCTTCGGGACAATCAATTCGACTTTGTAACGTGCCGGCATTCCCTCCAGATTTTCGACCGTCCCGAGATGCTGCTGCGCGAGCTCTACCGTATCTGCAAACCCGGCGGCCGGGTCTACATTACAAACGAGAAAAACTCGCATTGCCTGGGCGAGCCACATGCGGAGACGATCAAGTGGACGTATGAAGAAGTCGCCAAATTGTTCAGGCACTTCGACATGGACGTCGAGATGGGGCCGAAAAGCCGTCACCTGCTCGCAGACGCGGGCTTCGACGCGATCAAGGTCGATGCTTTCATGGTAACCAACCTTGACGGCGATCCTCAGGACTTCGCCGACATCATCGAAGCCTGGGAAAACGTCTACGCGGGCCAGATGGCTGTCCGACGGGGGGACACACCGGAGTTCATTCGCAGGTTCAGGCAGGGATTTAAAGACCACGTTTTCGCGGCCCTTCATCCGAAGGGTTACGCGGGCTGGCCGATCTGGGCGGCGTCCGGCCGAAAGCCGCTATGATGGACAGGATATCTTCGAAAAGACCGATCAAGCTGGGTTCATTCCGCGCAAAGTTCATTTTGGTTGTCGGCGGAGCAGTCCTCTTTGATCTGCTGGTGAGCGGAGGATTGGCACTCTGGAACGTCCAACGGCTGTCACGCGACGCGACGCTGGAGGTCGGGCAAGGCCTCGAGGCAGCAAGCCAGGAATACATCGGGACATATGCCGATTCCACCGCTGCCCAGGTCAGTTTGCTGTTACGGCAGGTTCACAACGATGTTGGCACGCTGGCAGGCGTGCTTCAGGCACAAATCGATGATCCCGAGCGCAATTTAGACGTCGGTGCGGCGATCGCTCGAACCTCTCCCGACAGCGTCCGCCTCGCTTATGACCAGAAGGGGAACTGGTCTCAAAACATTCCGGGCTCTGTCTCCGTAGTGAGCGTTTGGGGCTACCTGCTGAGGCCTGACCATAGTCCAAGACCTGACGTCGAGGCCGACATCCAGGCGAGCGCGGTTCTGGACATTGTAGCGCCGAGTTTGCTGCAACACGGTTCTTCCAAGCTCCAGATGTATTACATTGGCCCGAAAGAAAGGCCAATTTTCAGAACCGCACCGTATACGGATCAGGCTCAGACTTTCGACCGTCTTTATCCCGGTCACAACGATGCAAATTTCTGGGACTTCTTTTTTCCAGGGCTCTACGAGTCTTGGCAGAGCTGGGCCACAAATCGGAATGCGCGGCCGGTCGCAGACGATATCACTCAGACAGCTCCATATACCGATGCGATTACCGGGAAACTCATCGTGAGTTTCTTTCATCCTCTATGGACAGCCGACAGGAAGGACGTCGCCGGCACGGCTGGCGCGGACATCACGCTCGACCAACTCGCGCAGACTGTTGAAAATGTTAAAGTGGCCCAATCCGGGTTTGGCTTCCTCGCAATGTCCGACGGAAATGTCGTCGCGATCAACCATACAGGCGAAGAGACTCTCGGCCTGCGATCCGCGAGCGATGCGAGCGGAACAGGCGTGACCGGACTGGAGCGGTCGTTGAAGGGAAGCTCCCAACCCGAAATTGCAAAAATGGCGCTAGACCGAGAACAGGGCATCCAACACCTATTGTTGGAACGGGACGGGCAAAAAGTCCCCTACATCGTGATCGTGAAGAAACTGCCACCGACCAATCTCTGGTCCAGCGGCCCGGTCCGTCAAGAGGCGATGTCCCTCGTGCTAGCTGTACCCGAGCGGGAAATCGATGCTTCCCTATACGCGGCGCAAGCCAAGATTTCCGAAGCCACGAACCGCATCGTACTCTATCAGATCCTGGCAATCGCAATGTCGCTGGCAATCGTGACCCTCGCGGTGCTTGCCGCCTCAAAGCGAATAACGAGTGGTATCAGTGCCCTCGCAGATGCCGCGAGAAGGATCCAGACGAAGGACTACTCGGTACGGGTTGCCATCGCCAGCAAAGACGAGGTTGGCGAGGCCGGAGAAGCATTCAACAGGATGGCGGAAGAGATCAGCTTCCACACGGAAAATCTCGAGCAACTTGTTGAAGAGCGAACGGCCCAGATCGAAGATGCAAAGGAAGAGATCTCAACGTTGAACGCGCAGCTTCAGCGCGAAAATCGACGGCTTGGGACAGAACTGGCCGTCGCCGAGAGAATCCAGTTGATGGTGCTGCCATTGCATCAGGAACTTGACGAACTGCAGACGCTGGAAATAGCGGCATACATGAGACCCGCCGAGGAGGTCGGCGGCGACTATTACGATGTCTTGAAAAGCGGCAATCGTTTGAAAATCGGCATTGGCGACGTCGCCGGGCACGGGCTCGAAAGCGGAGTGTTGATGTTGATGGTCCAGTCGGTCGCTCGCGCACTGCAGGAGGCAGGCAATGTCGATGCGGTGAAATTTCTCACTGACCTGAATAGCGCTCTTTTCAAGAACATCGTGAGAACCAAGATCGACAAGCACCTCACTTTGGCATTCCTCGACTACGACGGGAAAGAAATGATCCTGTCTGGCCAGCACGAAGAGGTGATCGTAATACGGGCGAGCGGCGAGATCGAACGTATCGATACGATGGATTTGGGAATACCGATCGGACTGCAGGCCGATATTTCCACGTTCATCAATACGCGCAGGATAGCGTTTGAGAAGGGCGACCTCATTCTTCTCCACACAGACGGCGTGACGGAAGCCGAAAACGACGCTGGAGAACTGTTTGGCATTGACCGTCTGTGCCTTGAGGCACTTCGCCTCAAGAACGAAAGTGTCGACAAAATCGTCTCGGAAATCGTTGCGGCATTAATGCATTTTATCGGGTCACAAAAGATCCACGACGACATCACACTTCTCGCAATAAGACATAGGTGACGCATGACACCAACGTTATATGGGATCGAATCTCTGGCAAATGAGAACCTGGATGCAAGCACGCGTCTGACATTGCGCGATGGACCGCTTCAACTCGGGTGGAAGCATTCGGGGATGACATCGGACTTCATCGCAGAAGTAATGGCTCTCCCGTATTCTCAGTCAAGGAAAGCGTACACGCAAGCGCATCACGACATCGGATATCTCAGCAATGAGCTAATCGAAAATGCCGTCAAATTTCGACAGCCCGGAGAAATCCTTATCGAAGCCGGGATATCGGACGATTGTTTTTTCATGAGGACAACGAACAGCATCGATAGCGCATCGTCATCTCGTCTTCAGCAGCTGCTGCACCGGCTTCGGTCGAGGGAACCCGGCGAGCTTCTTCTCGAACGGATCGAAAGCAATGCAATATCGGAAGGGAGCGGATCCGGTCTGGGATTGCTCACCCTCCTAAGCGATTACGATGCAAAAATGGCATGGGCATTCGAAGAAGCCGACGACGACCATGTCAAACTGACGACGACTGCATTGGTGGCGTTGCCGCCCTCCTCCAAGCTGTGAGCGAAAAATGGAAATCAGCGACGAAAATTTCCGCGTATGGGCAGAAAACACCGAGGTATATTTCGATGGTATATTTCGGCTGGCGGGACCCGACGCCTACGCGCCCATTCATTCGATGGTACTGGGGCTGCTCCATGAAGGACACAAACAAGTAACATTCAATTTGACGGGTCTCGAATTCCTCAACTCCTCCGGCATAAACCTACTTGCCAAACTGACCATCGAGGCCAGGAAAATGGGCGAGCTGCAGCTCGTTGTGAAAGGCACCAACCAATATCCCTGGCAAGCGAAATCGCTTCCGAATCTGAAAAAATTGCACCCGCTGCTTGATTTGCGCCTAGCGTAACGGTTCGCTGCGAAGACAGGGACAAGGCCATCACGACTCCCGGTGAGCGAGGCAATGCACCGACCCGTCCATAGGCGGTGCCGGCGCCCGCAAATGGAGGCTACCTCCGCCGCATGACATTGACGATGAGAACACCTGCGATCGCCAACATTCCACCAGCTGCACCAATTGTCGTTGGCGTTTCGCCCAGCCAGGTAAACCCGATCAGTGTTGCTGTCGGCGGCACGCCATAGAGGAAATTCGTGGCACGCGCGGCCGGAAGCCGCTTCAGGGCAACCGCCCAGGTCACATAGGCAACCACCGTCGGGAAAACCACCAGATAGGCAACGTTTGAAATGACGATCGTCGGGGCAACAGCCAGGGCCTTGACGGTGGCGGGTATCGCCGGGAGGAGTGGAAGCGAACCGAGAAATAGAACCCAGGCGGTCACCGTCAACGCCGGCAAGCGGGCGAGAACAGGCTTCTGCAAGACGCTTGCAACTGCCGAACAGAGGGCAGCGCCAAGAATTAGAATAGCGTTGAGGTCGAGGCCGAAGCCGTCGGCGGCGGAAGCGGCGATCAATGCCACGCCTGCAAACGATACGGCGGTACCGACCCATCCCCATAGGCCGAAGCGCTCGCCAAGGAAGAGGGTGGCGATCAGCGCGGTGAAGATCGGCATGGTGTTGATGATGAAACTTGCCGGTCCCGCCGGCACGGTTTGTTCGCCGGTATTGAGGAGCACCGCGTAAGTGGCAATGAACAAGACGGCAGCAACGGAAATCCGGGCAAGATCGGCCCCTTTCAGTGGGGTCCAGCGAAATGCCAGATAGCAAACAGCAATCAGGCCGGCCGGCACATAACGGGCGGTCGCGAGCTCGACAGGCGTCAACGGCCCGAGACAGACGCGGATGACGACAAAAGAGGATGCCCAAAAGGCGATCGTCACGACAATCGCCAAAAAGGCAACAAGATCGAACCCTGCCTTGTCTTCCGGATCTCCAACCACCGTCGCCATGTTTGCCCCCATGCTTGCGTGCGCCGAATTAAGCGTCTCCTTTCCGGCTTGAAAAGCACCGCAATCGATGATCTGGTGTGTCCATGGTTCACAGCTCGCAAAGTCTCCCGCCACTCGATACGCTCGAAGCTTTTTCCCGAGCCGCGCGCCTTGGATCCTTTTCCGCTGCCGCCGAAGAAGCCGGCATCACCCATGGGGCGGTTTCCAGACAGATCTCGCGCCTGGAGCGGTGGCTGGGCGTTCGGCTGTTCGCCCGTCAGGCGCGGGGCGTCGCTCTTACACCGGAAGGCATCCGCTTCTTTGCTCGCGCCGAGGAGGCGCTTGCCCTGCTCAGTGGGGCTGACGAGCGATGGATCCCGCAGCGGCACAAGACGACGGTGCGCCTTTCACTCACGCCGTCCGTCGCGTCCTTGTGGCTATTTTCGCGATTGGGAAAGCTGGAACTCGACGACATTCACATCGAACTCTTCCTGGAGCACAGGCTTGCAGATCTCGGCGAGGGAACGGATCTTGCCATTCGGTGCGGAAGAGGCCCCTGGGCCGGCGTTCGTGCGACACCGCTCTGGCAGGAGAAATCCTTTCCGGTCGCTGCACCGTCGCTTGCAGGGCAACTGGCTGGGAACTGCGACGCTCGATCGCTCCTCAAGATGCCGATCCTGCATGATTCGACCATCGAGGGCTGGCGGCGCTGGCTCGCGGCCGAGGACATCGACTATCTGCCGCGCGGGCAGGATCGTCGTTTCGAGGATTACAACCTCGTCATCGACGCCTGCGTCCAGGGCGTCGGCATCGCGCTCGCCCGCCCCCCGTTATCGGACGCAGCCATTGCGTCGGGTCGACTGGTTGCTGTCTCCGAAAGAGCGTTGGACTATCACGTCTCGTTTCATATTGTGCGGCCCGACGGACCTTTGAGCGGGCCAGCGACGGAACTTGCCAGACGCCTCCTTCAGGAAGCCGGGCATGCCGAGGCTGCAATCGGCGCTTTCATAGCGCCGGCCAAGAGGGCCTAGTCCACCCGCAACGATCCAGTTGCTACCCGAGCAGAGTTGGGACAAGGCATCGGCCAGCGCCAGACGCTTGGTCGCCTTGATGGAATTCGAACCTGCCATAGGCTCGTGCCTCGATTGACGCTTCCGTAAATTGCCGATGATTTTGGCGCGAGAGGCATAATATGATTTACGGATCCTCCGCGAAGAATTTACCACCAGAAAACCGGCTGATCACGAGGTGCCTAGCACCTCCAGCGCAATGCAGCGGTAGCAACAGGCGAATCCCATAGAGAAAGCTCCTCGTCCGTGAGGAAGGCGAGTGTGATGGAAAGGCCCTGCATGTCGAGCGAAGTGGCGTAGGTGCCGACAAGCGAGCGCTCGACCCGCAGGCCGTGTTCCGACATGATGTGAAGGGCAGAGTTGTAGGCGAGATAGAGTTCAGCAGGCGGCGTGCCGCCAAGTCCGTTCACCAGAAGCAATGCTCTGTCTGTGCTTCGGCTGGTATCGCTGAGGATCGTCTCGCTGAGATACCTGACGATAGTGTCAGCGTCGGAGAAGCGCTCTCTCGAATGACCCGGCTCCCCATGAATGCCGACGCCCATTTCCACCTCGTTCGGCCCGAGCGCGAAGGTTGTACGCTGGGTGTCCGGCACGGCGACACCGGTCAGGGCAACGCCCATCGACCGGATGCGTGAGGAGAGGCTATCGCCAAAGGCTTTTAGTTCCGAAAGGGATCGACCCTGCTCGGCAGCCGCTCCGAGCAGCTTTTCAGTGATGAGCGTGCCGGCAACCCCACGTCGCCCGCGACCGTCGCCGCCCCTCGTTGTTTCGATGTCGTCGCAGGCAAGGACGATTTCAATTTTATGCCGGTCCGAGGCCATCTCCGACGCCATTTCGAAGTTCATGACGTCGCCATCGTAGTTCTTGACGACGAGCAAACAACCGGCGCCGGTGTCTGCTTCCTCTATCGCGCTGACGATCTGGCTGGGCGTGGGCGATGTGAAGATATATCCGACGCAGGCAGCATCGAGCATGCCGCGACCGATGAAGCCGATATGCATTGGCTCATGGCCGGCCCCACCACCAGAAATGATTGCGACCTTGCCAGGAACCAGTTCACGGCGGCGTATACATTTACGGTCGGCGCCAAACACAACGAACTCCTGATGGGCGCGCACAAAGCCTTCGATGCTTTCGGCGACCATGGTCTCCGCTGTGTTCATGAATTTCTTCATCAAGCCCCTCCCAAGGCGATGATCATGCCAATCCGTTTGCATATGCCACAAGGGCTTGCTTAATCCGGCAACCCTGAAATTGCGGCAATCTTCTGCACCAGATCGGCAATCGCTTCCTCCAGCAGCCGGTTGCGTCTCTCGTCGCCGAAATCGGGCACCATCAGCGAAATGTGCCGCAGTTTTTCCGAGGCGCCAAGTTCCGGCAGCTTGCCTGGATGTGCAGCTTGATAAGCATCCAGAAAGCGCTCCTGTTCAGCGGCACTGAAATGACACACCCGGAAGATCGTCGCGAGATGCCGGGCAGGAAGCGGCGTTGCATAGGTCGGGCTCGTTATCTGCGTGACGAAACTGCGATGTTTGCCAAGTTCCGTCGCGAGCCGCTGGCGTGTTCCAGAAGGCCTGTTGTCGATGATTTGCGCCAGAATGGACTTGTAGGCGATAATGGCGTCTTCCGTGTCTTCGCGCGCCATCCTATTCTCCGGCTGCCTTTGTCCCATCTGCCTTCAGGCCGACGATTGCCGATCTTATCGCGGGAAGTTGGGCGGGTGCCACGGAAAAATGGCGTATGCCTGCGGCAAGCAGATCCGCGGTCAGGGATGGATCCCCGGCCATGTCGCCGCAGATGCTGACCGGTTTGCTTCCAGCGAGTTTTATGGCCTGGGTGAGTAGGCGCAGTACGGCCGGCACCGCCTTGGCCTGGTAAAGCGTAAAGTCGGCATTCTCGCGTGACGAGGCGACAAGATATTGCGCAAGGTCGTTCGTTCCGAACGAAAAGAAGTCAGCGCTTTCGAACTCGTCCAGCATGAGCGCGGCAGCCGGGACCTCTACCATCATTCCGATGGGAGGCATGCGATGCGGCACACGGCGTCGGGCGAGCGCGTCGGATTCTTCCCGATAGATCTGTCTGACATCATCGACGTCGGATGGAAACATCACCATCGGCAGCATAATGCGAAGACTGCCGAAGACTGCCGCGCGCAAAAGCGCGCGGGCTTGAACACGCGCGATCTCCGGCCGGGCAAGCAGAAGACGGATACCGCGTAGCGAGGGTACTTCGGCAAGTCCAGCGAGTGGCTTGTCGCCTCCTATATCCAGCATGCGAATTGTCGTTGACCGGCCATCTGCCCAATCCAGCAGCCGGCGGTAGATTGCAAACTGCTTTTCTTCGTTTGCGGCATCTCCAAGCGATGTCAGTGCAAATTCCGAGCGCATCAACCCGATGCCGGCGGTTGTCGCAACATCGATCGCATCGACTTCGTCGGGAGCGTTGACGTTGACGGCCAGCAGGACCTGCGAGCCGTCGGCGGTGTACAAAGTGCCGTTGTCGGCCGTCGATGCCATGCTTGTCAGGCGATGGCCGAGCGGAGCCGGCGTCGCCCCCTGCTTGGCTATCTGAAGCATGATGATACCTGAATCGCCATCAACCCCAATATGTTGTCCCTTTTCCGTCGCGAAGCGACCGGCGCCGATGACCATCGGGACCGAGCGAGACCTGGCAAGCAGCGCCACATGGCCGACTGCGCTGCCCGCATAAAGAGCGATACCCCCACCGGCCGACCAGTCATGTGCCAAGAAGCGACTGGGCTCCATGTCTTTTCCAACATAGATGGAGCCGGCCGGAAAGTCGTCGATCGGCGCCCCGGTCAGGATCGACAGGACGCGATTCTTGACGTCGAGAATATCGACGGCACGCGCCTGCACTTGGTCTTCCTCCGCGCATTCCAGTTCCCGGATATAGCCATCGAGTGTCCCGGCCCAGGCAAACGCCATATTTTCGCCCGCGTCGATCCGCGCGCCGGCCGTCTCCATCAGCGTCGGGTCCTCGAGCACTTCGATCTGAAACTCGATGATTTCTCCGCTCTCAGGGTCTGTCCCGGCCGCAATGTTGCGTAATTCGTGTATGGCCTTCTTGATGGCATCGCCGAGTTCGACATGGCCGGAAAGGCTCGATGGCGGCAACGCAGCAGCGGCCATCGGCCTCGCGACATAGGCCGGCCCGGTTGCAACGCCCGGCGATGCACCTATGGCTTTCAGACTAGGCGGTGCGGCCATGCTTCTTTTCCTCATCGAAGTTACGCTCGACGAGGCCTTTCAATGCGCGAATCGCTTCCTCGGCGAGGATCCCCTCGGCGCGAATCTTGAGCAATGATCCCTTACGGATCCTGGCACCCATGATCTTGATGATGCTCTTGCCATTCAGCCAGACATCGCTGCCGTTGATCGCGACTTCGATCGAGCAGGGAAACGACTTTGCAAGCCGCGTGAATGTAACCGAGGGCCGCGCATGCAGTCCAACGCCATGCTTGACCTCCACCTCCGTCTGGCAGTTGGCATGCATCTGTTCGCCCTCACGGCCTCCCATGCGCAATCCGCCGCTCATCAGGGTGATAGCTCCTCTGCCGTCGCAATCACCTTGCCCAGCGATGCGCCGCCGGAGGCCTCGGCCGCCGCGATAACAGCTCCCTCCACGACGGGTGCATTACAGATCGATACCAGCTTCGACCGCGGCAGGCCGAGCATTTCGACCGCCATTTCACTGTTGGTTTCAGCTCCACCAAGATCAACGAAGACGGCAACGCCTGCGTCCGACCAAGCCTCCTCGATGGCTTTGAGAATACCGCGGGCATCCGTCCCGAGTTCGCCGTGACTATTACCGCCCGACCAGGCAAGCGGCACACTGTCGCCGACCATCTGCCGCACCATGTCGGCAGTACCACGCGCAACCAAAGGCGAGTGGGAAACAATCACAATCCCAACGTTGGGCCTCTTCCCATTCATACAGGTCGGTACTCCTCGAGGTAGCGGCAGATCGCAGTTGTCAGCAGTGCACAACTTGAAGCGCCCGGATCGACATGACCGATCGACCGGTCTCCGAGATAGGAGGCACGCCCGCGCATGGCTCTCATCGCTGCCGTCAGCTGGGCAGAAAGTTCGGCCTGGCGCGCGATGTCCGTCAGAGGCAATCGATGTGCGAGCGCGTCCTGAACGGGATAGAGAACATCAAGAAGCGTCTTGTCCCCAGCATGTGAGCGGCCACGACGCGCGACCGCATTGATCGCCTGTTTCAGCGCCGAAGGAAAATCCTTCTCCTCGTCCGGGGCACGGAGCTCGCGGCCCATCTCCATGAGCAACGTCCCGTAAAGCGGGCCTGCCGCTCCGCCGATGTTCATCACCAGCGTCAGGCCAATTTTCTCAAGCGCGTCAGGCAAGGGAAGGGCAGAAACGAAGGCGTCCTCGGCGCTCACCGCTTCGCAGCCGCGGCGCATATTCGTTCCATGATCGCCATCACCAATGGCGCGATCAAGCGCACACAGGTGCTCGCTGTTTGCCGCGATCGTCGCACGGCAAGCTTCGATCAATCCCATGAGAAGAACCGGTTCAGCCAGCACCCGAAACCCTCCCGCCTGCAGAACTCATACGAGCGCTGCCATTACCTCGAATACGCCTGCCACGGCCACGGCACCCGGATCGGGCACACCTTCCAGATCCCTTTCGCCAACGTAGGAGGCACGACCGGCCTTGGCCTGTCGCATCGCTCTTGTCGACTGAGCACCTGCCGTCGCCGCTTTTGCCGCGGCTGCAACACCCTCCGATGAAAGGGCCGCAAGCGCGGGAGCCAGTGCGTCGACCATAGTGCGGTCGCCCACAACGGCGCCTCCATAGAACGTCATCCGATCAAGCCCGGCAAGCAGGGCAGCGGCGATATCCTCCTTTTCGGCCATGGACTTGGATGCGGCCGTGAAGAAGATCGAGAGAAGAACGCCGCTGGAGCCGCCCATGCTAGTGCTCAGGATTTCGCCGATGGAGGCCATCGTCGCGGCAGGATCTTTCAAGGGAAGTGTGTCGATGCGGGCAAGAATGCTGCGGGCTCCGGTCGCAACGGTGGAGCCGGTATCGCCATCACCAACCCGGCCATCCAGGCGGTTGAGCTCGCTTTCGAGCGAGATCAGGTGCTCGCAAAGTGCGGTCAGGAGACGACGATTATCCCGATCTTCGCTGGCGGGCGCCGCTTCGCTCTGCGCCGACGCACGTTGTGGCGCGGGAAGGATAGCGATCTCGTGTCGTTCGGTCGCGGGCGGCCAGGCATGGGGTTCGACGGCGGCCCTCAGGGCGGCTTCACGGTCGGCGTCCAGTCGAATGAGCGACAGGGAAAAGCCGTTCATGTTGAGAGCGGTCATCATCGGTGCCGGCCCAATGATCAACCGAACACGGTTGGCGATCGGCGACGACAGCACAGTGTTGGCGATGACGCCCATTTCGAGCGGCGGCACAGCGCCGAGATTGTTGATCAGCAGCGCATGATCTCCCGCACCATCGAGCTTCGCCGCCAGTCGCCCGGTCATCGTCGCGACCAGATCGGCAATCGGCTGCAGGGAAATACGCTCGACCCCGGGCTCGCCGTGAATACCGAGGCCGAGTTCGCCTTCGTTGGCGCCCAGTCGATCCTCATGCGTTTGGCCCGGCACGCTGCAGGTTGAAAGCGACATGCCGAGCGAAACGATGCTGCCCGCTGCGGCGGTCGCGAGGCCCGCCACCGTCTTGAGCCCGGCGCCGGCTTCGGCATGGTAGCCGGCGATCTTGTGTACGAACAGCGTGCCGGCAACGCCCCGGGGCTGGCTGATGCCGGGGATCGCGATATCGTCGGCAACGATGACCATCTCGACGTCGAAACCCTCGGCACGGGCCTTTTCGGCGGCGAGACCAAAATTGAGGCGATCGCCGGTATAGTTCTTGACGACCAGCAGGACGCCCTTGGGGCCGGTTACGGCGCGGATCGCCGTCAGCACCGCATCGACGCTCGGCGAGGCGAAGATTTCGCCGGATACGGCTGCGGTAAGCATGCCCTTGCCGACGAAGCCTGCATGCGAAGGCTCATGCCCCGCCCCGCCGCCCGAGATAATGGCGACCTTCGACTTGTCCCAATCGGCACGCAGTATCACCTTGATTTCCGGGAACGTGTCGATACGGGCGAGACGACCGGCACTGCTTGTCTGGAGCAGGCCGTCCAGGGCTTCGGTGACAATGGTTTCCCGGCGATTGAAGAAATGTTTCATGGAGACAGACCCGTCTTTTATGCCAGTGAGTTTGTTTCTTTCAGTTGCTTATCAAAGACGCTGACCGCTGGCGTCGAAATAGAGTGGATCGCGCAGCGTCAGGCTTATTCGATCACCCGGCCGGATCGCGCGATATGGATCGGCAAGCGTGACCAGCTTGTGGTCGCGCACCTTGATGTGAAGGTGGTTCTGGTCCCCCAGATGTTCGATCCAATCGATCTTCGCATCGGCGTTCTGATCGACGATGATATCAAGATGCTCGGTTCGCGCGCCGATCGTCTTCGTTCCCGGCGGCGGATTGGCACCGGGAAGAAGATCGGCCGGCAACAGGTTGATATGTGGCTGGCCAAGGCGCGCGGCGACATGAAGGCTGGCCGGATTGCCATAGATTTCGCGCGGCGTTCCGACCTGCAACAGTCGTCCTTCCGAGACAATGCCGATCCGATCCGCCATGGTCATCGCCTCGACCTGGTCGTGGGTTACATAGAGTAGAGTCGAGCCGAGTTCTTTCTGGATGCGCTTCAGTTCCAGGCGCAGTTCTGCGCGCAGTTTCGCATCGAGCGACGAGAGCGGTTCGTCCATCAGATAAATGGCGGGTCGGCGCACGAGCGCCCTGCCGATCGCAACGCGCTGCATTTCGCCGCCCGACAGACGCGTTGAACGGTTCTCCAGCTTGTGGTCGATCCTGACCATGCGCGCAATTTCGCGGACACGGCGGTCGATTTCTTCGCTTGCAAGTCGGTGCGCCGGGGCCCGCAGCGGAAAGGCAAGGTTGTCGTAGACCGTCATATGCGGATACAGCGAGTATTGTTGAAAGACGAAGGCGACATCCCGTTCAGCGGGAGCTTCGCCTGCAACATTGCGGCCGCCGATTTCGATACGCCCAGCGTCGGGGTGCTCCAGTCCCGCAATAAGACGCAACGTGGTCGTCTTGCCGGCACCCGTCGGCCCGAGCAGAACGACGAATTCACCGTCTCGGATCGACAGGTTGAGATCGGCCAGAGCCTGAGTGTCACCGAAACGCTTATTGAGCCCCTTGAGAACGACGTCAGCCATGCTGAGCCTCCGAGTAGAGTGCCGAGGCAACAGCGCGGCCCGACTTGCAGTCGAACAGCGCGAGCTTTCCCGGATTGAGTTCAAGGCCAACAGTCTCGCCGATACGGAAATCGCGGTTTGCCGGAACGCGTGCCTTGATCACGCCGCTCGATGTCTCGATTGCCACGACCTGATTGGTTCCGAGATATTCGCTGCCATAGACGGCTCCGCGCAAGGGTGACGCGTCGCTGAGGCGGATATGTTCGGGCCTCACGCCGAGCGCAAGCTCCGCCTCGGCCATATCCTGGTGCACCTCGGGAATGCTGACGTCGACGCCGTTAAGCGATATCGACCGCGCTCCCGCCTTGAGGCCCGACGTGAAGCGCATGAAATTCATCGGCGGCGAGCCGATGAAATCCGCGACATACATGGTGGCTGGCTTGCTGTAGATTTCCTGCGGTGTGCCGAATTGCTCGATGACGCCATGGTTCATGACCGCGATCTTGTCGGCCATCGCCATCGCCTCATGCTGATCATGCGTCACGTAAACCGTCGTCGCGTGGATGCGGTTATGCAGTTCGCGCAGCTCATGGACCATCACCTCGCGAAATTCGGCATCCAGCGTGCCAAGCGGTTCATCCATCAGGAAACACTTCGGACGGCGCACGATCGCGCGGCCGAGAGCCACGCGCTGGCGGTCGCCGCCCGCAAGTCCGGAGACGGACCGGTTCAAGATATGATCGATCTGCAGCAGCCGCGCGGTCTCCTCGACGCGCTGGCGGATCTGCGCCTTCGGCATACCTTGCGACAGGAGTGGAAAGCCGATGTTCTTGCGCACATTCATATGGGGATAGAGTGCAAAAAGCTGGAAGACGAAGGCAATGTCGCGGGCGCTGGCGCGGTTGAAGGTGACATCCTCCCCATCAAGATAGATCTTGCCGCTGGTCGGCAATTCCAGGCCGGCGATCATGCGAAGCGTCGTCGTCTTGCCGCAGCCAGAGGGGCCGAGCAGCGCCAGGAACTCGCCGTCATGAATGACGAAGCTCGAATCCTGCACCGCCACGAAGCCGCCGAACTGCTTGCGGAGATTTTCTATCCTGATGTCCGCCATGGCTCACTCCGGAAACTTCGAGACGATGATGAACATGGCGGTGCCTGCGAGCAGCGTCACCAACGAATAGGTATAGAGCACGAGAAGGAACGGCTGGAAGAGCATGAGGAAACCGATGGCGATCAAGGCGGTCGCGATGTTCTCCATGGGGCCTCGGCGCAAAAAGAACGGGCGCTTCGGACGGGATGGGCGTGGGGTCTCGATGAGATGGGTCATTTGCGAACCGCTCCGAAAGTGATGCCGCGCAAGAGCTGCTTGCGCAGCAGAATGGTGAAGACGAGGATCGGGATCAGGAAGATCGTTGTTCCCGCAGCAACCGCAGGCCAGTCCTGGCCGCCTTCGCCGATGATGGTCGGGATGAATGGCGGTGCCGTCTGGGCTTCACCCGAGGTCAGCAATGCGACAAAGGCATATTCGTTCCAGGCAAAGATCAGGCAGAAGATCGCAGTGGCGGCGATGCCTGTGGTGGCCTGCGGCAGGACGACCTTCCAGAATGCCTGCAGCCGGGTGTAGCCGTCGATCATCGCAGCCTCTTCATATTCGCGCGGGATCTCGTCGATGAAGCCTTTAAGCAGCCAGACGGCGAGCGAGACGTTGACTGCCGTGTAGAGCAGGATCATGCCCAGCGCCGTGTCGGAGAGGCCAAGCTCGCGGTACATCAGATAGATCGGTATGGCGACCGCGATGGGCGGCATCATGCGCGTCGACAGGATGAAGAACAGAAGGTCGTCGGCGAGTGGTATCCTGAAGCGGGAGAAACCGTAGGCGGCCAAGGTTCCCAACGACACGGCCAGAAATGTCGAGCCGAAGGCAATCACCAGAGAATTGGCAAAACGCGGCAGGAAATTCGAGGGACCCGCAATGACCATGTTTCGCTTGCGGGTCACCTCATCACAGGTGCCGGTCGGTGCAGGCAGGGAGGCGATGTATTCCGGCGTCTGACGCGTTCTCGTCGTCAGCAGATTGCAGTAGCCTTCCAAGGTCGGCGTGAAGACGATCTTCGGAGGATAGCTGATGGAATCCGGCGGAGATTTGATACTGGTCAGGAAAATCCAGACAAGCGGGATCATCGTGATCAGGGCGTAGAGGATCACGATAGCACCGGCGATCCTCTTGCTGGTCGGGCTCGGCTCGACGACCGAATGGGCTGAGGTAACCGAGCTCATCGCTGCTTCACCTTGTTGAGTGCCTTGACGTAGATGTTTGCGAGACCGAACACGGCAACGAAGAGGACGATGGCAAAGGCCGACGCCCGTCCGGTTGCCCAGCTCTCGAAGGCGGCACGCTTCAAGGTGATGGAGGCAACCTCGGTGGTCGAGCCCGGGCCACCCCCTGTCAGCAGTGTCACCATGTCGAACATCTTGAAATTCTCGATGCCGCGAAACAGCACCGCAAGCATGATGAAGGGCAGCGCCATCGGCACGGTGATCGACCAGAATTGCCGCCAGGCGGAGGCGCGGTCCACCTCGGCCGCCTCATAGATATAGTCGGGGATGGAACGCAGGCCTGCCAGGCAGATCAGCATGACGTAAGGCGTCCACATCCAGGTGTCGACGATAATGATCGCCCACGGCGCAAGCGAAACGCTGCCGAGCATCTGGATGTCGGCTGTCGGGATGCCGGTGACCAGGGAAACGGCATAGGCGAAGAGACCGATCTGCGGCTCATAGAGGAAGCGCCAGAAGTTGCCGACGACGGCTGGAGACAGCATCATCGGGATCAGGATCAGCGTCGTCCAGAAGGCGTGGCCGCGAAACTTGCGGTCGATCAGATAGGCGAGCGTAAAACCGATGACGGTCTGCAGCAGGATCGTCCAGAAGACAAAGTGCGCCGTCGTCTGCATCGCCTGCCAGATGTCGGGGTCGTTGAGCACCCGCTCGTAATTGCCCAATCCAACGTTCAGGACCGGCGCATTCGGACGGTTGGCGCGATAATTCGTGAACGACAGATAGATCGCCCAGATCAGTGGAAAGATGTTGATGGCGAGAAGCAGGAGAATGGTGGGCGCGATAAATACCCAGGCGATCGCTCGATCGGATAGTCCGCGGACGCGGCGGGCAAGCGATGTCGGCGTCGCCCTTGCAGTTGCGTCTGCAGCCTTCTCGACCATAGAGGAAGAAGAAATGTTCAAGGTGTCACCTGGTCTTTGCGTATATGAGACACTTGGCGGCCCGGCAGTCTTGGCGAGCCGGGCCGCCATTCTGACAAGAAGGTTGTGCGTCCAGCCGGACACTAGATCTTGCCATCGTCCTTGAAGACTTCGGTCCAGTCCTTCACCAAGCCATCGAGCGCCTCTTGCGCGGTACCGTTGCCGGCCACGACATAGTTATGAACGCGCTTCTGCATGTCCTGGAGGAGTGTCGCGTAGCTCGGCTCGGCCCAGAAATCCTTCACGATCGCCATGGAGTCCAGGAAAGCCTGGGCATAGGGCTGGCTGGAAGCAAAGTCAGGAGCATTCACTACCGATTTCAGGCAGGAATAGCCGCCGAGCTGCCACCATTTCGCCTGCACCTCGGGCTGGGCGAACCACTTGATATACTGGAGAGCAGCGTCCTTCTTGTCGGAATAGGAAACGACCGATATGCCCTGTCCGCCAAGCTGAGCGAAGTGCTTCTTTTCAGCCGGATTGGGGAAGAAACCGATCTTGTCGCCGCCCACCTTCTCGTCCTTGTAGAGGCCAGGCCAAGTGAAGGCGAAATTCATCTGCATCGCGACCTGGCCGGATTTGAAGGCATCAGCCGACTCGACCATGTAGACGTTGGAGCTGCCGGGCGGAGTGCAGCAATCATAGAGCGACTTGTAGAATTCCAGCCCCTTCACCGCATCGGGAGAATTGACGAAGCCTTTCATTTCATAGGGCTTTTCAGGGTTGTCGTACTGGAAACCCCAGTCATACAGCACGTTGGTCACGCCCATCGTGATGCCTTCGGAACCGCGCTCGGTGTAGATCGAAGCGCCGTAGACCGTCTTCCCGTCGATCTCACGCTTCTGGAAAAACTCGGCGATCTGCTTCAGCTCGTCATAGGTCTTGGGCGCGGTAAGATCGCGGCCATATTTTTCCTTGAATTCCTTCTGCAGTTCCGGCCGCTCGAACCAATCCTTGCGATAGGTCCAGCCGACCACGTCGCCCATGGCAGGCAGCGCCCAGTAGTTCGGCGTATTCTTCGGCCATTCCGAGTAACCAACCACCGTCGCCGGCACGAAGTCATCCATCTTGATGCCTTCCTTGTCGAAGAAATCGTTGAGTTTGACGTAGTGGCCGTTTTCAGCCGAGCCGCCGATCCACTGGCTGTCGCCGATGATCAGGTCGCAGAGCTTTCCGTGAGAGTTCAGTTCGTTGAGAAAGCGGTCGGCATAGCTGGTCCACGGCACGAACTCGAACTTCATTTCGGTGCCGGTTTTGGCGGTGAAATCTTTCGAGAGTTCGACAAGCGCGTTGGCCGGGTCCCAGGCCGCCCAGCAGAGTGTCAGTTGATCAGCTTTTGCGAGATTGGGCAGCGCCGACGACATGATGAATGCCGATGCCAGCCCGAGAAGGGCTTTCGATTTCTTTTGCATACGTTCCTCCCAGAACCAAAGCCGGCTCCCCGCCGACATGCAAGTCCACCAATTTCAGAGAATGCCTACATGAACTCCTCAACCCTCATGTTTAGCAATATGTTTAGTGATAGACGTTTTTATAAACATTGCAAGTAACAATCGTCATGGTCCTGTCACCGACCCCGTAACGATGCAGATTGCCGGCATGTCGAACAGTGCAAGATCCTGACGTGCCACGCCGACGGGCTGAAGCGTGATTGCCACGGGGTCAGAACGACGCTATGGGCGGGGGAACGCGCCGGGTATGATCGATCAATTGAAGGGAGATCGGCTGGTGTCTGCGCAGATGGATCGCGACGGGGATGTGAAACAAACGCCAGCCGGGCTTTCGGACGTGCTCGGCTTGGGCCTGTCCGTCGTTTTCTGTGGCCTGAACCCTGCACTGTCAGCAGTCCGGGACGGCCATAATTTCTCGTCTCCCAGCAACCGCTTCTGGAGGGTGCTACACCTTTCTGGCTTTACATCGCGCCTCTTGCGCGCCGACGAAGAGCAGGAACTGCTCCAGTATGGATGCGGCATCACGGCCGCCGTCTCGCGAGCCACGAAGAGCGCCAGCGAATTGCGGCTGGACGACTATAAAAAGGCAGCACCTCTGCTCGAAGCGAAGATAACCAAGTTCGCGCCGGCTAACCTCGCCTTTCTCGGCAAGGCTGCCTTCGCAGCGATTACCGCACGGGCGGACTGCGATTGGGGAAGGCAGAGCGAGCTATTCGCCGGCGCCAACACCTGGATTCTGCCGAACCCCAGCGGGCTTAACAGAGCTTTTACCCTCGATCGACTGACGGCGCATTACCGTGACTTGAGAGACGAAATCCAGCCACGCGCCGGCTGAGTTCCATCTGCGAGCCTACAAGCGAACATGCAGATCGCAGATGCCGCCGGCCTCATCGACAATGTCAACCGAAGCAATTTCGGCATAGCGATCCGAAGGAGAAAGGGAGAGCGCTGCCCCGGTGCTGGGCGCTCCCCTCGGCGCAAGAGGCAAGCGCCTAGCTTACCCCATTGAGAACGACCATCTTGTCATCGGCCATCTCCTGCATCGTCCAAGGGATACCGCCGACGCCATAACCGGACTGGCGGCGACCTGCAAACGGCATCCAGTCCGTCCTAAACGCAGTGTGGTCGTTGATGAGAACGGTGGCTGCATCCAGACGCTTCGCCGCCCGGAGTGCAACGGCAATATCAGAGGAAAATACGCTCGACTGAAACGCATAAGGCAGCGAGTTGGCACTCTGAATTGCATCGTCGAGGTTTCGGTAACCGTAGACGCAGGTCAGCGGGCCGAAGACTTCGAGTTGCGACACCTTTGCGTCCACCGGCGGATTGAGCAGCACCGACGGCAGCAGCGTCGTTTCCGACAGACGCCCGCCTCCAAGCTGTTTTGTTCCCGCATCAACTGCTTCCCGGATCCAGTTCGCTACCCGATCCGTTTCGCGTGGCAGGATCAGTGGCCCCACCTCGGTTTGCTTGAGGGTTGGATCGCCGACCCGGAGGGCCTCGACCGCAGCAGCAAGGTTCTGGGTGAACGGCTCCAGGATATCTTCGTGCACGAATATCCGCTGGACCGACACACAGACCTGGCCTGCATGATAGTAGCCTCCTTTGACGATGGGACTGACGACTGCGGCCACATCTGCACTTCGATCAACGATAACCGGTGCAGCACCCCCATGTTCAAGCGCGCATCTCGTGCCTGGCGGCAGCTTGCTCTTGAGATACCAGCCGACTTTCGCAGATCCGATGAAGCTTAAAAACGCGACGCGGGGATCGGTCGCGAAGGATTCAGCAAGCGCGTTGTCATCGGTGACGAAGGTCTGGCACCAGCGTTCGTCCAGGCCGGCATCCCAAAGCAGCTTCACGATTTCGAGGCACGAGATGGGTGTTGTTGCCGCAGGCTTTACGATGACGGGGCATCCGACGGCGATGGCCGGCGCAATTTGATGTACGATGAGGTTGAGGGGATGATTGAATGCCGAGATTGCCGCGACGACACCGATCGGCTCTTTCGTTGTAAACGCCAGGCGATTCAGGCTCGCGGCAGTCAACCCCATCGGGATTTCCTTGCCGCCGAAGTTGCGGATTTCATCGGCGGCGTTGATCAGCCCGTCGATCGCTCGTGTGACTTCGACGATGGCGTCCGCCAGAGGCTTGCCGCCTTCCCGCGCGATCGTCATCGCGAAACGATCCCTGTTGTCGTGCAGCAGTTCCGACGCCTTTCTCAGGATCGCCATGCGCTGATACGCAGGCAACCACCCATCGCGATCGGCAAAGGCTTTCGCGGCAATATCCAGTTTGCGATCAAGCGCGGCGGCGTCATCGGTCGGTAACTCGGTGATGATCGCTCGATCAAACGCCTGATAAACCGTTAAGCTATGCGACATCTCATGCCTCCAGAATAGCCGGGAGCCGTTCGCGCAGCTCTTTCACCAGCACACGTTCATTTTCCGAATAGTCGACGGGGACGTTGACCAGATGCACGCCCCCATCTTTGAACGCATCCTCGAGAACCTGCTTGAGCTGACCGATATCATCGACCCTCGTTCCTTTGGCGCCGTAGGATTGCGCATATTTGACGAAGTCCGGATTGCCGAATGTCATTCCGAAGTCCGGAAATTCGTCGACGGCCTGCTTCCAACGGATCATTCCGTAGGCATCGTCTTCAATCACGAGAACAACAAGGTTCAGTTTCAGCCGAACGGCGGTCTCCAGCTCCTGCGAATTCATCATGAACCCGCCGTCGCCGCAGATCGCCATGACCCGCCGTTGCGGGTAAAGCATCGACGCGACCATCGCGGACGGAAGGCCAGCCCCCATCGTCGCGAGCGCGTTGTCGAGAAGCAGAGTGTTCGCCATTTTGGTGCGATAATTGCGAGCGAACCATATCTTGTACATGCCGTTGTCGAGAGCGAGAATGCCATCGTGGGGCATGACCTCTCGGATGTCGTGGACCAGCCTCTGGGGCGTAAACCGTTCCTCGGTCGCCCGGTCCGCGATACGATTGAGAATTCGCTCTCGCAGGTGAAGAAGCGCCTGCGCGTTTGGTAGCTTGCCTTCCAGGCGATCGGCGAGCGCTTTGAGTGACGGCCCGATGTCGCCGATGACCTCGGTCTGAGGAAAATAGACCTGCTCGACCGTCGCCGGCTGGTATCCGACATGAACGACCTTGGGACCGCCCTTGCCCATGATGAACGGAGGCTTTTCGATCGTGTCATGGCCGATCGTGACGATCAGGTCCGCCTGCTCAATGGCCTCGTGGACGTAGTCTCGCTCCGAGAGGGCCGCTGTGCCCATATAGAGCTCGGTTCCCCCTGGAACCGTCCCCTTCCCCATCTGGGTTGTGAAATAAGGGATGCGTGTTCGAATAACGAACTGGGCGATGTCCGACGTGGATCGAGGACGCGAGGCTGCCGCTCCGAACATGAGCAATGGACGCTTGGCCGATGCAATCAGCGCAGCCGCACGATCGAGCGCAGCGTCGCTTGCGGTCGGCAGTTCGAGCTGATGCGGCGCCACCAGCGCGATGTCGTCACACTCTTCTGCTGCGATGTCTTCAGGCAGTTCGAGATGAACTGGGCCAGGCCGTTCCTCCTGCGCGATCCTGAACGCCTCCCTCACCAGGGTCGGGATCATCTGCGGCGAAACGATCTGACGCGTGAGCTTAGTCAGCGGCTTCATCGATGCGACGACGTCAACGATCTGGAAGCGGGCCTGGCGCGATGAGAGAATACCCTTCTGGCCGGTGATCATCACCATCGGCATTGCGCCGAGAAGAGCATAGGCCGCTCCAGTCGACAGGTTCAGTGCTCCTGGCCCAAGCGTCGTCAGGCATACGCCAGGCTTTCCCGTCAGCCGTCCGTAGGTCGCTGCCATGAACGCAGCTGCCTGTTCGTGTCGCGTGAGCACGAGCTCGATTGACGATTTGCGGATGGATTCGACGACATCGAGGTTTTCTTCGCCTGGAATGCCGAAGATACGCTCCACGCCTTCGTTCTCAAGCGCCGTAATGAGGAGATCAGAGCCTTTGGTCATGGAAGGTGCCTGTGTGCTTTGACGCCGCGGTCAAGGGCGACCCGATGAGAAACGTCAGACGCTGAACATAGGTCGATTTGCGGTCCGAACCAATCGCACCTTAGTGCAGATTTTGCATGCGAGATATGCTCGCAGAACCTCCCTCGAATTTGGAGCAGCCAGTCGATCAAAATCATTGACGGCGCGCACATTGCCTGCGTGCTGCCCCTCCCATTGCCTCGCGCAGTTTATGTTCAGGAAAAAGATTCGCGAAGAATGCCGGCCAGGCGCCGGGGAGAGGCTTGGGATTTTCGCGGCAGGGTTCAACTCCCGAGCAGGATCGCGCCTGCCGTAACAATAATGCAGGCGAGAATGCGCCGAGCGGTCAAGATTTCGCCAAGGAACAGCCAGCCGATCAAAACGGCGAACACAACGCTTGTTTCCCGTAGCGCCGTGATTGGGCCGGCCGGTCCGAGTGAGAAGGCGGCAACAACCACACCGTAGGCAATCATTGCGACCAAGCCACCCCCGAGGGCCTTCCATGTGTCCGACGCTCGAAAATCGACCCGAAACCGCCGACGCATACCAATGAACGCAACAGGCAGGAACGTGCCATAGAGGACGAGCACCCAGGCAGTATAGGCGCCGCTCTGGCCGGCCCGTCGTACGCCAATGGAGTCGACCGTTGCATAGGCGGCGATGATCGCTCCTGTCGCAAGAGCGAACAGGATGGACGAAGTGGAGGATCTGCCCTTGCCAAGGGATAGGCTCATGATCCCGAGGGCAATGAGAATAACACCTGCAATCTGGAAAGGGTCCAGGCGGTCGCCTGCGACGACGAACCCGCCGAGCGTCACAAGAAGCGGTACCGTTCCACGAACGATCGGATAGACCTGCCCCAGTTCCCCATAACGATAGGCCGCGACGAGGAACACGCTATAGCCGACCTGAAGGACGGCAGAGAGAAAGATATAGGACCATGCCGCCGGCGGCGGCAGCGGATAAATGAACAGGAACGGAAGCGCGACAACCGTGCTCGCAAAGCTCATCACGGTGACGGTCCAGAGCCGATCGCCGCCGCTGCGCAGGAAGGCGTTCCATGTGGCGTGAAGGACTGCGGCGAAAAGCGCCAGTCCGATGACGGCGGCGCTCATTGCCGCGCCCTCGTCGCCAGCAGATCGGCTGCGGCCTTCCGGGCATTGTCGATCGCCTCTTTCCCCTGGCCCATCTGAGCGAGCATCGTTGCCCCCTCGATCAGCATGAACAGGGTCATGGCGGTATGCGGTGCTCGCCCTTCCGGCATTGACTGCGCCAGGATGTCCCGAATGCGGTCCTGAAGATCACGCTTCTGGCGCATGACAGCCTCGAATACCGCGTGATCCCGCTCGCCGAACTCCGCGAGCGCATGCTGAAACAGGCATCCGTGAAAATCCGGACTATCGAACCAGCGTTCATGCCAATCGAAAACCGCCATGATCTTCTCATCTGACGTCATTGCGGTTTCCGAAAGCCGGTCGAGCTGGCGTTTGAACCGATCCGTCCGCCAGTTCAGGACCTCGACAATCAGGCCGTCCTTGCTGGGAAAATGCCGATACATGGTCATCTTGGCGACCTCGGCCTCGGCAATGATCCGGTCTATGCCGGTGGCGTGGAAGCCGTCGCGCTTGAACAGGGTATAGGCAGTTTCAATAATGTGCTGACGTTTCTCGATGGCAATGGCGCGGGGTGGCATAGCTAGATCCCAAATGAGACAGACCTGTCTCACTCATATGTTAATTAACAGCTTTGGTCAATGAGCGTCGGAATCTCGGGATGGCAGCAGCGCCTTCAGCATCGGCAGCAGATGCGTCGACGGTACCCAAGCCTTCGTGGAGCGTGAGCGCAGTGTCGCTGCACTAAGCGCCAGACAGCTTTCATGCTAGATTGGCGTTCCGGAAATCCACTACGTCGAGCAAAACAGCCATGGCCGCAGCAAACAAATCGTCCCAAGCGGGAGCGCCACAGAAACGTCGCCACAAATTCCATCCCAAACGAGACCCGAAGCCACAGGTACTCGCCCAGGCCAATCGCACAGTTTTACGGATGGTTTTCGTGGTGGTAGTTGCTTTTCTCGTCGTCATCGCCGTTCAGGCGCTGTGGTAGAGCGAATGACGCTGGCCCGGAGCGGCCATGGTCAACGGAAATTTCCTGGTCTCGGAGCCTCCCGTTGGTGCAGGAGAGCACGTTCTAAGCCGCTAACGATATAAAGGTGGCGCTATATCCTGAATGGCACGTTCAGCGATTAGACCCGCCCGTCCCGCGATGCTATCGGACAGGCTAGCAACAGGCTTCCATTGCGAGGCACTTTGGTCACTCACCATACGTGCAAGCTGCTAGCTACGCTCCCGGTCAGGGCTGCAGGGACTCGGCCCGACGCCTGATCCTGATCTCGATGCGGCGACGTTCCTTGACGTCTCCCGCCTGCCCGCTGGTGAGCGTATCACCCGGAATAACCAGCTGGGCAGCTGACATCGGCAACACGGTCACGTCCTTCAGCTTCGGATTTTCCTTCAGAATATTCGCAACCGCGATCGCGCGCGCGAGTCCAAGCCCGGCATTATCGGCAGGCTGGAGGGCGTCGACAGGTAACTGGCCGTCGATGACGCCGATCGAAGCGTCGTCGAGATTGGATGTGCTTCTGGCGACGCGCTGCTCGTCCGTGTGCCCGATCACCTCGACCACGTCGACCTGGTAACGCTCGAGGTTGTCGGCAATCTGGTCCGCGATCGAGGTCTCAAGCTTGTCCTCGAATTCCCGCGTCAACGCGGCGCTGCCTGACGTGAAGTAATATCCGCCGGCTTCGGAGAGGCTAATGATAGGCGGCCATTCATGGGGTTTGATGTCCCCGTGCAGCAGTTGCTCGAGCTGGTCCGGAGCTTTGTCGAGTTGGATGTTGTTCGCTGCCAGTACCTTTGCGACCGCGGCCAGCTTGGCCAGATCAGCGGGGCTGGCGTCGTTCATTTTCAACCTGTCGATGATCTGCCGGGCAGAGACCAGCTCGCGCCATTCGCTCTCGAATTTCGCGCGATCGGTCGCCGACATGTTCGAGCCGAGTTTCGACTGCACCTCTACGAGCTGGGCGGACAGTTCCTTGTTCTGCTGTTCCAGCTGCGCGAGGCGCTGCTCGGCGTCCATCCGCTGTTTCCGCTCGGCCGTGATCATGGCGGCGGCAACCAGCAACAAGCAGAACACCAGCAGAAGCATGGATTCCGCCATCGTCAGCCCGAGGATGAGCCCGCGGTTGTATCCCTTATGCTCCAGCTTGGGGCTTCCGCTTGCCTGGGTCACCATCTGAACAACCGCCGTTTCGGCTCGTCTAGTGTCGGCCTGGTCTCCGTCTTCTCACCATCCAGGACAACCGGTTCGGCATCCACCGTCGCACTCTCGCTCGCCCCGACCACCTCGACAACGTCTGCCGTTTTCGAAGGGATGGACGGTTGCGGATTTTCCTTGTCACGCTCAAGCGCTTCCGCGATGCGATCCAGCTTATTGTCGATGCTGGTTAAGGGCCTCAATGCTTCATCTACCTTAGCGGACTGCGAGCGTGTTTCCGCGATCCCCTCCTCCATCCGCCGGAGATGGGCATCGGTCATATCCTTGATCGCGTCGATCGTCGGGGTCAGCTCGAACCGGATGACATCCTCGGGCGGCCTGATTTCTCCAAGACGGGTACCGACGCCCTCCACGGCGACACCGAACTTGTCGATGATCGTCGAGAGCTTATCCGTCGTCTCACTCAGTTTCCGTGTCGCTTCCGCTGCTTGATCTGTCACCGACCTGTTGTGGTCCTCGATGATCGATGAAAGCTTGGTCGCGGCCTCCTGGATCGGCATGATGGCCTCCCTGGAGATCGCCTCGATCACCTTGCGGATTTCCTCGCCGTTCTTTTCCGCCTGGCGACCGATCTCCTCAAAGCCCTCCGCCAGCATCTGATTGCTGACCCTGCGGTAGTTCGAGAACTCGCGAGCGGACGTGTCGAGCTCGGTTCGGACCCGTCGCGTCATCTCCGCGAGCTCGTGGCGGGCGCTGCGTTCGATGTCGATCGGATCGCGGCGCATCTGGTTGAAGAGGATGCGTAGCGTCACGCCCCCGATTGTCGATGTCACCGCGATACCGAAGTTCCGGACGATCGTCTCGATCGAAGTCTCCCCGGCGAACAGGTAGAGGGATACACCAAGGCTCGAAAGCGTAAACAGGAACCCCATGTAATAGAGGTTGTCGCCCGCCTGCTCATTGTGCAGCCGGAAGCCAGCCAGCGCTATCGACACCAGGAAGTAGATCGCCATTAGCACCAAGGGCACTGCCGTCACGACAAATGTCGACCAGGCGGCGAGCTTCGCCGACCAGATGAAGATCATTCCCCCGATCGTCACCGCTGCGAACAGCACGATAGGAGCCCAGTCCCGAAACGCGGTTCTTCCCGTGTCGTTTGATGCCATCACTCCAGTCCCTCCAGACGGGTGAAACCAGCGAACTCGCCGTTATTCTTCTCTACCCAGGATTTCCAGAACGCAGCCAGCTCCTCCATCTTGAACTTCTGGCCCGGCCGCTGGAACGCTAGGACTTTGACCTGCACCCCATCCAATGACGTCCGGAATTTCTCCCGTGCAGGACTGCTTTCGAATTTGGCGATCGAAACGCCGTCGCGATAGCTGGAAAACGCCGGGGTATGTTCGACCATATCCGAGGCAACATACAAGGTCTTAGGGATGCCTGCAGGCAAGGGTTGGAAGGCTTCGAGGTTTATGCGTTGGATGCCCGCCATGATCGGCGAGAATTCACCCGAAGCGCCAGACCCGAGTTTGCCCGCGATTTCATCCAGGGGCTTCTGGAAACCCTTCTCCCAGCGTTGCTGCACCAGCTTCGGATTGCTGGTCCACTCGTTGGCCAGATCGCCGCTGCCCGGATTGCAGCCGTGGAAGGTTCTTTCAAGCTCACCTTCCTTCTCGGTCAGCGCGTAGACGTCGATCGCTCCGTTGACCGGAACGCCGGAAACCAAGCGCTGGAACTGGTTCTTGAGGTCAAGCGATGTCGTGCCCGAAATCGGGTCAGTGACATCGAGCAGGATGGCCGTCTCGCTGGTCGGACCCGTCGTCGGGCAGAGAGATGCTTTATCGAGCGAAACACTGGACATCGCCTGGTACTTGAGCCAACCAAAGGCTCCGATCATGGCAAGCGCGACTGCCGAAAGTGCAATCGTCGCCACCACAGCGCCCGTCGAAAAGCCGCCTTTTCTGGAACGACTGCTACGCCGCCTGTTCCGCGCCAACGCCTGCCTCCGGGAATAGATTGTCCAGTCTGTGGTACTGCTCGACGGCCATCTCGAACGCGGAACCGATCTTTCTGATCTGATCGCTGAGTTCTGCTTGGGCGACCTGGATGCGTTCGGACAGAACGCGATCGTCCCATTCTTCGCTCGTTTTCAGGACGGGCGTTATTCGCTCCAGCTTGTACGCGCTCGTAAAATATTGAGGCTCCGGCTCTGTTCTCGCAGCCCGGTTCGCCTCGCGGTAGGCCGTGAGAACAGCATTTGCCGTGCGCTCAAGATGGCTCTGATACTCCGCGAAAAGCCCTGTGGTCCGCGTACGATGAGCGATGATGGCAGCAAACTCCTGGCGGCGCGAGCTCAAATCCCTCACGATCTCTTCGATCTTGTCGTTGTGGTCATCGCGGATTTCACGAAGGTTATCGATCAGGTCCAGCTTTCCAGAAATGTAATTTTGCCGCGCCTCGTCGAGTCGACGCTGGACGCCGGCAAAACCCGGATACGGATCGGTTAGCATGCAGCCGTCGATAAATGCCAGGATCGAGAAGAAAATCCCGATGGCAAAGAGCATCCATGAGTTCAACTCGGTCAAACCGAGCGGGTTCTCCTGAATTCGTCGAATGACCTCGGTCCCCGCCCCTTCCAGAATGGTGGCCGACACCTCGCGATAGTGGGCAAGAGCAAGGTTCACGGCCAGCGCAACGACGATATAGGCGGTAAGGCCGAGCAATCCGCCGAGCTTCATGAGCCATGACCGGTGGACGAGATTTCGAACGCAGAAGAAGGCGAACAACAGCGCAGCGCCGATATTGAGCACCGCGAAGACTACCGCTTCGGTGATGCCCCCGATGATGCCCTGCTCGCTGCCCTTGGCCAGGAAGTTGCCATTCATCACGATCTCGATGAGCACCAGGACGACGAGCAACGCGATCTTGACGCTTGTTGCTCCGGCGCTCGGTACCTTCGCCGCCCGATCCAGCCGATGCTGCCTCTTGAAAGACGTCATCTCGTCTTCGGCGATCTTGAGATCGCGGCGCAAGCCATGGAGTTCGTCGACGCCGCTGGCGATCTCGGCCTTGAAATCGGAAAGACTGGCCGCGTTCGCCTGCCGGATGAGCCCGAATTGCCCCTCGAAATCGAGGTTGCGAAGCCGTCCGTCGAACGTCTGGGACTGATCCTCCAGCACCTGATAGGCTGACGCCTTCTCCTGTTCGATGCGTCCGACGATGCGCTGCTCGACCTCGTCCAGCGACTGTGCCGACGGTGCCGGACGATTAGCCCTTCCGTTTTCGGTACCCTTCTCCCGGACTTCCAGCGTCTGGACCAGTTTATCCGTATCGAGTGACGGGAAGATCTCCGTGGATGCACGGAAGTCGTGACTAGATTCGCGAACACTGGTCCAGAGCTTGTTTAGTGCTTCAAACGGCAATGCGTCCTCATCGGAAACATGGTTGCGGAAATCCTAACTTGCAATGCGTAGCTCAGAGGTTGTGATCGGTCCAGCACCGGCGTCAACGGTCGGAGTTTAATCGCTCACCACGGTTAATCTGTGTCGGAAAGAAAGCCCCTATCCTGGGCGGCGGATCAAATGGTTCCGGATCACCGATCCGGACTACCTGAAGCTGCGGATGCGGACATCAATCTACCAAAAAAGTCCAACTCTCTGATCGACTTGAGCGTGCAATGGCGAGAATGTCATCTTCGCGGGTATTCCATCGGAAGTTGATATGGCGCGAAAACGCCGGCACAAGACGACATCGAAATCGAGTCCGGCGGTTATCGTCGCGGTGTTGATCTTCGGCGGCGATATCGCGCTCTTTCGGAGCGACGTCGTTGACGACGCGGCCGTCGATGCGGATTTCACCGCCGCTGATATCCTCTAGTCCCCGCCAGCATGCGCAGAAGGGTGGACTTGCCGCAGCCGGACGGCCCGACGAGCGTGACAAACTTACCGTCCTCGATATCCGCGGAAACCCTGTGGATAACGGAGGCCGCACCGTATTGCTTCAGAACCCGGTCGATTGCTACCGATGCCATTGTCTGTCCTCCCTCACAGTTTCAATTGCCAGACGCCGGCTTCTGCGACGGCGCCGGTGAGTGTTGCCGAACGTGCGGCGGCAAAGCCCGGAATGCGTTTGGACCCCGTCCAGCGGCCGTTGTCAGCGAAGACCTCGATGGAGCCGGCATCGAGGAAGATACGCAGGCTCGACGGTTTCGCGCCGGTGGCGACGTAACGTGGCGGCGTCTTACCGGTGCGAGCGTCGAAGACAATCGCCAGACCATCGGCATCGAGTTTCACGCCTAGATCGACATCCGGATGATCGAAGGTGAGATCGAAGGCGGCGCCCGGCTCTGTGAGATCAAGTACGATCTCGACAGCGCCGCTGCCGAGCGGCACGGTCTTGCCGGCGGCAAGCCCGGTGTCGTCCAGCAACTGATGGCGCAGGCTTTTGACGGCTGCGACCGGCGGGGTCAGCACGATGTCGCCGTCGAGAAGCACGCGGCGCGGCAGGGTCATGGTCGTCGGGAAATCGTCCTTCCTGGAAAAATCCGTCCAGTTGGCCAGCCAGGCGATGCCGACCGGCTCATCGCTATCAACGAAGGCCTGGAAGGCATAGGCATCCGAACCGAAATCCAACTCCTGCTCGATCTCCGCCGTGAAGGTGCGGCCATCGAAACTGCCGACGATGACGGAAGTGAGGTTGCGGCGGCCGGTGGCCGGGTCACGGCTGGTAAGCAGACCGAAGATCAGCGCCCAGCGGGTTTCTGCGTTTTTGCCGGAAAGCCGTACCATGCAGGGGCATTCCGCCGCCGTCATGCCGAAACCGTCCTCGCGATGGATGATGCCGAGGAAGGTCCAGCCATCGGCACCTTGCGCGTCTGCGGTTTCATAGAGCAGTACGACGCCGCCCTTGCTGTCGCGGCTGCCGAGCAGCATCTTCCAGCGGCCGTCCGGGCCTTTGAAGACATAGGGGTCGCGGAAATCGGTGGTGAGGTTCAAGCCTTCCGGGCGCAGCGGCATCACGGTTTCCGACGGGCCGGCGACGATGCCGTCGCGGCTGACGGCGGAAAGCTGGATTTGCTCTTCCGGTTGCCGGTCACGCACATGCTCGGTGTAGAAAACGCGGATTTCCTCGCCTTCTGGGCCGGCGCCGGGGATCGCGGAGCCGGAGAAGGCGCCGCCGCGGCCATCGTCCTTTTCCGATAGATGCGCCGCCGGGAAGAGGAACATGGGCAGATGCGTCCAGCGGACGAAATCCTTCGAGACCGCATGGCCCCAGTGCATAGTGTTCCAACGCGGCTCATGAGGATAATGCTGGTAGAAGAGGTGAACGTTTCCGCCGAACCGTCCAAAACCGTTCGGATCGTTCATCCAGCCGAAGGGCGGGCGGAAGTGGTAGCTGCCGGGCACGTCGGGGGCGGCGGTGCGGGCATCGCTGTACAGGACGCGGATACCCTCCTTCATCACGGCTTCCGGCCGGAAGGCGTAAGCGACGGAGAGCGCTGTGGTTGTCGCATCATAGGACAGCGTGGCACGACCGCCCTTCGCGAGCGTCACAGCGAAGAACTCAAATTCCCCCGTGCGACGGGTCGTGGGCTCGCCGATGTCGTTGCCATCAACGGCGACGAAGAGCTTCGCCTCGCCGCCGGCATGGCGCGCCTTCAGCCAGAGATGCAGCACCGTGCCTTCGGGGAGCTCCGCTTCGATGGTTTCAGGTGCTGACGTTTCGGACTTTGCCTGCAGAGACATGATCAACCTTTCACGGCGGAGCCGACGAATGAACTGACGAACCAGCGCTGGAAAGCCAGATAGAGAATGAGGACGGGGATCATCATCAGCACCGAGGCGGCCATGGCGCGGTCCCAGTAGATGCTGTCCTGTCCGAAGAAGGTGGCGATGGCGACGGCAATCGGCCGAGCATAGTCGGTCTGGGTGACCAGCGTCGGCCAAAGATACTGGTTCCAGCTTTCGATGCCCATGAGGATCGAGACCGTGGCGAGCGCCGGCAGGCTGAGCGGCATGTAGATCGACCGGTAGATGCGGAAGGGCGATGCGCCATCCATTTCCGCCGCTTCATAGAGTTCCTTCGGCAGCTGTGCGAAGAACTGGTAGAAGAGGAAGACATAGAGCGGGCTTGCCACCCAGGGCAGGATTTGCACCGCGAAGGTATCCGTCAGCCCCGCCCGCGACATCATGACGACGAGCGGCATGATGATGCTTTCTTGCGGGATGACATAGAGCGCCACGACCAGCGCCAAGAGCGCCGCCTTGCCGCGCAGCGAGCCCCAGGCCAGAACGAAGCCCGCCATGGAGTTGATGACCAGACCGGAGACGACTGTGGCAACGAGGATCACCAGCGAATTGAAGAGATATCGGCCATAGGCCAGCTCGCCGGAGAAATGGGCGATCTCCTTGTAGTTCGATAGCGTCGGGTCGCTGACCCAGAAGGCGCGGAAGCTGCCCATGTCGGCGAGGATACGGAAGCGGTCGTCCTTCAGGCTGGCGATCAGCAGCATGAACAGCGGCGAGATCATCACCAGCGCGATGACCAGGATGCAGAGGCTCTGCACGATGCGCAGGCTTCTCTTGCCGTTGCCCCTTGCGATTGCCAGCGGGGTGGGCTGGCTCAAAGCGATATCAGACATCGAAGCGCCTCAGGAGTTTGCGTTGCAGGAGCGCGATCAGAAGAACGATGACGAAGAGGATGACGGAAACGGCCGATGCGTAGCCGAGTTTCTGCTCCTCGAAGCCGGCGCGCACCATGTAGTGGACAACGGTTTCGGTGCTTTCCTTCGGGCCGCCCTGGGTGAGGATCGCCACCTGCGTATAGAGCTTGAAGGCCTGGATGGTAGTGATGACCAGCACGAAGACATGGGTCGGGCGAAGGCCGGGCATGGTGACGTGCCAAAAGCGGCGCAGCGCGCTTGCCCCGTCGATGCGGGCGGCATCGTATAGTTCTTCGGGAATGCCCTGCAGGCCGGCGAGATAGATGATCATCTGAAAGCCGTAGGCCTGCCAGGCTGAAAGCAACACGATGGAGAACATCGCCCAGTTGGGGTCGCCGAGCCAGTCGATCGGCTGGATCGTGCCGCCGGAAAGGAACCCGACGATCTGGTTGAGCGGGCCGCTCGGATACTGGAACAGCGTGCCCCAGATGACGCAGACCACCACCATGGAGGTGATCGCCGGCAGGAAGAACAGGCCGCGCAGCAGGTTTTGCATCGGCAGCTTCTGGTGCAAGAGTAGCGCGGTCAGGAAGGCGAGGCCGCACTGCACCGGCAGCACCCAGATGGTGAAGCGCGTAACGTTCCACAGCGAGGTCCAGAACAGAGGATCGGTGAGGACGCGCTCGAAATTCAGGAGGCCGACGAAGCGCACCGGCGTCGGGCGCGGCACGAGCGGCTGGTTGGTCATCGCCGTCCAGAAGGACAAGAGGAACGGCGTGATCAGGAATATCGTCAGAAGCAGAACGGCGGGCGCGATCATCGCCATTTCCTGCCAGAGCCGCTGCTTGTCGCGGCGTTTCGCCGGATGCCGCAAAGCGGGCGTGGAGGTCTGCTGCAAAGTCATTGTTTCCTCCTCATCGGTCATCCTCCCGAGATAGTCCAGGGCCGGCCGGAGAACCGGCCCCGTCAAAACCCCTTACAGCTGCTTGTCGAAGGGCGGGTAGCCGGCGTTGTCCTCGATATCCTCGTCGATCTTCTTGGCAGCCGCCGTCAGCGCTTCCTGCGCGTCACCACCGTTGAAGATCTTGTCGACGGCCTGCATGAAGGCCGAGGTGATCGTCGGATAGGCCGGGTGCGGCGGACGGGCGACCGCGGTCTTGGAAGCCTGCTCAAAGGCGATGGCGAGCGGACCGCCTTCCGCATAGAGGGGGGATTCGGCAGCGAAGCTCTTCAGGCCCGGATAGGCGGACTGGGTCTTGGCGTACTCCCGGTACTCCTTGTCCTTCAGCAGAAAGCTCAGGAACTTGCCGGCGATCTCAGGGTTTTCCGAGGTCGCGGAAATGCCCCAGATCCAGGTGCCGTTCGGGCTCACGCCCTTGTCGCCGATCTTCGGCAGCGGCATGACGACAATATTGTCCTTCATCGCTGCCGATGCTTCCGCGTAGAACCAGTGGCCGCCCATAGCGAGGGCGGCCGGCTGTCCCTCGGCGTAGAACTGGTTGGTGCCCGACGAAGTCGGTACGACCCAGCCCTTCTTCACCCAGTCCTGCATCATCGTCAACGCCTTGACGCAGGCCTCGCCATCGAGCGTGCCGCTGGCCTTCCAAGTCTTGCGGTCGATCAGGTCGCAGCCGGCGCTTTCGAGCAGGGGGCCGTAGGCATAGGTGATCCACTCAGTCTTGATGCCGTAGCCCCGGAAGGTGTCGATCGGCCACTTCACGCCTTCGAGCTTGGTAAGCTTTTCGAGATAGCCTTCGAATTCCTCGCGGGTCCAGGCATCGTCGACCGATTTCGGAATGCGGGCGCCAATTGCTTCAAGATATTTCTTGTTGCCGTAGAGCACGACTGAGGAGTCGGTGAGGCCGATCGCATAGAGATCCTTGTCGATCGGATAGGTGCCCTGGGCGATATTCGAATCCGTCATGTCATCGAGCAGATCCTTGTCAATGAGCGGCTTGACGGGCTGCAGATAGCCGGACCAGACATAATTGGCGAGGAACGGAGCATCGAGTTCCATTATATCGGGCAGCTGCTTGGCCATGACGGCGGCGCTGAACTTTTCGTTGTAGGCATCGTGCGGTGCGTAGATCATCTCGATGTCGACATCGGGATTGGCGGCCTCGAAGCGTGTGGCAACGTCGCCATAGGCCTTCACCCAGCCGGGATCGCCCTGGTGCATAGCGTGGATGACGGTCTTCGCCTCGGCAAAACCGGCGGTTGCGACAAGCGCGGCGGACGCGAAGAGTGCGGAAAGTAAACGATTACCCATTAAAATCCTCATTGGCATTCTCCTCCTATTGGACGCTATCGATGTTCAGACGGATGCCCGTTCGACCAGATGGAACGGCAGTTTCCGCAGATGCGGCGGTTCGGGCTGCTCGGCCAAGAGGATCTCTATGGCAAGGCGGCCCATGGCGCGGTGCGGCAGGGCCATCGTCGTCAATGGCGGGTCCAGCCGCGAGGCAAGCTCGACCTGGTTGTCGAAGCTTGCCACCGCGATATCATCCGGAATGCGAAGGCCGGCACGGGCAAGCGCCGCATAGACT
Organism: Rhizobium sp. KNZ14-9A; assembly: GCF_056755015.1. Classification (NCBI taxonomy): domain Bacteria; kingdom Pseudomonadati; phylum Pseudomonadota; class Alphaproteobacteria; order Hyphomicrobiales; family Rhizobiaceae; genus Rhizobium; species Rhizobium sp. KNZ14-9A. The sequence goes on along the minus strand of NZ_JBPGXB010000004.1, from coordinate 131,112 downwards.
TCCATCGCCACGCGGTCATTGCCGCACAGGATGGCGTCCGGCCGTTGACCGGATTTCAGAAGCGCCTCCACATGAGAGGCAACAAGGCTTGGCGCGCGGTCGCTGTAGACGCTGCGGCGCACCGCCGGCAACACGCCGACGGGGTCGATGCCCCCCTCCTCAAGCGCCGCACGAAACCCGATCTCGCGTAGCGTGCCGGCGAGAATGCCCGGCAGGTTGATGAAGGCGATGCGCCGGCGGCCAGCGACGAGGAGATAACGCACGATCTCCCGCGCGCCGCCTTCTTCGTCCGGCACCAGCGCGGTGACGCGGCCGGCAGCCTCGCGGCAGTTGATCATGACGCCGACGGCACCCGCCAACCTGTCCGACAGGGCGACATCCTTGTGATACATGGCGGCATAAGCAACGGCGCGCGGCCGGAACTGCTGCACCTCGTCGAGCACCGAGCCAAAAGACTGGCCGCTGCTGTGGTTGACCGCAAAGACCGCCATACCGGCGCCGCGGGCCGCCCCGTCGAGGCCACGCACGATCTCGGTGGCGAAGGGCGAAGTGATGAGGCCATCGGAGACGACGCCGACCAGCGGCAGCCAGCCCTGACGGACGCCACGCGCCGCAAGGTTGGTCACATAGCCGAGTTCTTCCGCAATGGCCTTGATCTTCTGGCGCGTATCGTCCGACATGCGGGCGGAGCCGCCGTGCAATGCGCCGGAAACCGTCTTTACCGAGACGCCCGCACGCTGGGCGATGTCAGAAAGCGATACTGCCACGATCCTCCCCATCCTCCTTGGGTTATCGATTACCCATTAGCCGCGGCGGACGCGTTTTGTCAAGCGGCTTTTTATGCGCACTGCTCGGCGTTCCGAACACCTATCTGTCGATCAGCGGACAAAACTGACCCCTTATCGGCGTGCAATTTTGGCTCTGACGCAGTTTGATGATGACTTTGCCTTATCCAGGACCGATGACGCGGGGCTTAGGATCGCCCGCGGCCTCTCACAGGAGCGCCCTGCGCTAGAAGCAAACCTCGAGCGTGTTTCAATCTCTCAAATCTAGCGCAAGCAAATCAACCCGCGTATTGACTCTCTGGGTAAGATTGCCAGTGTTCTTGAATGCAAAGTGTTCGAACTCCTTGTGGAACCCGGCGAGGGCGAACAGCCGCAGGCAAACCTTCGACCAGGGCGCCGAAACTACACTACGGCAATCTCGAACAGGCGAATTGTTATCAAGCGGTATCGGCCACCTTGAAGGGTATCGAACCGTCGACGCCTAAGTCGATCGGACAATATTCAAATCTTTAAGCCAAGTCCCTCTACGCCTCGCGACGAGGACGCTCGCGAGGCGTAGAGGGACTTGCTTGAAAAACTTCAAAATAGCTGCCATTTCTCGGACGGTCGATGGTGCGTGTATATCAGCCATAGGTTGTTTTTTTAAGATGACTGAAAGGGATGTAGCGGTGACCAGCAAAGAAGGTGGGCCAGTCGTCGTATTCGACGCCATGTGCGTTCTTTGCTCGGCGAATGCCCAGTTTATTCTGAAACACGATCGAAATCATCATTTTCGGCTTGCCTCGATGCAGAATGAGGTCGGCGCCAACCTATATCGCAAATTTGGCATCGACCCCGCCGATCCGGAATCGATCATCGTCGTCGATGGCGAAAAACTCTATCGCGATAGTGATGCAGTCCTTGCCATCTATTACGGGCTTGGCGGGTTATGGAAGCTGGTTGCAGTCGGGAGGATCGTACCTCACTTCATCAGGGATCCGCTCTACCGCTGGGTTGCCAGGAACCGCTATCGCCTTTTTGGCAGGCGGGAGACCTGCTGGCTGCCATCCTCCGAACAAGCAGACCGCATATTGTGAAGAGCGTCATCGTCCTCGGCGGCTATGGAGCGTTTGGTACACGCCTGTCGAGACGCCTTAGCGCCGATGGATGGTCGGTTCTCGTCGCCGGCCGGAACCAGTCAAAGGCCGCCGAGCTGGCTTCGCAGCTTCCGTATGCGCGGCCGCTTGTTGCCGATCGGGACAGAGATCTGTCTCCAGTTCTGTTGCAGCATCGGCCATTCCTGCTCATCGACGCGGCAGGTCCCTTCCAGGGTAGCAGCTATCAGGTTGCAGAAGCGTGCATTGCGAACGGCGTGCATTATATCGACCTCGCCGATGGGCGGGGCTTTGTCTCCGGAATGACAAGCCTGGACGCTGCTGCCCGTCGTGCCGGTATAACGGTCGTGACGGGCGCATCGAGCGTCCCGCTCTGTCGGGCGCGGTAGTGGAGCGCCTTGCGGCTGACATGGACGATGTCCGCGTCGTGAACCTTTCGATCAGCGCATCAAAAAAGGCGACAGCTGGAGCCTCGATCGCAGCAGCCATATTGAGTTATGTCGGCAAGCCGGTGCGGCTGTGGCGTGGCCGTCGATGGGTGCAGGAAATCGGATGGCGGATGCTGCGCTGGGAGACATACCGGGTCGCCGGCCAAAGCCCAATCCGGCGACTTGTCGCCCTGTCCGATGTCCCTGATCACGACATAGTCCCGGAAACGATACCGGGCCGGCCTGCGGCAGTCTTTCGCGCGGGTCCGGAATTCGCATCACAGTTGCTGCTGGTCTGGCTGCTTGGCTGGCTGGTCCAGTGGAGATGGCTGAGATCACTGAAGAGCTTTTCAAAATGGCTCGTCACAGATGCGCTGATTATGGCCATCTGGCGCAGAGGCAAGTCGGATGCGCTGCTCCACCATTCGGACCAGGGCAGCCAAGGCAGATTCAACCGGTCGCCGCAACACCCCAAACCAGGAGGTGTTAATGGCTACGGGAAGACGGAAATCAGAGCGGTCAACGCGCCAGAAATTATCCTCGCCAGGGCGGCCACCGGTATGGCAGCGTGAGAACCTATGTCGGTTCTGGCGAGAAGTGGCGGCGAACGTGTTCGACTACATCGAGCGCTTCTACAATCCGAAGCGTCGGCATTCGACACTGGGCTACCTCAGCCCGATGGAATTTGAAAACAAGGTTGGATTAGCTTAACTCGGTGTCCGAAAAACCGGCAGCAGGCCAGGGGTCAGTATTCGGGGCCTATTCGTACACTGACAGCAAGCCGGCTCTAACCGCGCGAAAAATGTCGTCAATTTTGAACGAAAGGCACGTTCTTTGCCTCATAGCTCCGTCTTGTAAATTCCACCTATGGCGCTGCAGAAATCGCTGTGCTATCGTTCAAAAAATTCAAAATTCTTAGTTTTTTCAACGACGTTTAGACGACACCTATGCTGACTGCCTGCGATGAAGCGATGCAGTCACTATAACTATGGAGCGTTGCGATGCACGCGCAATACAAAACGGGAGGAGCGCTTCAAACTTCAAAGAAGCTCGCGTTAAGTCCCATCATCGATTGAAAGGGAAATAAGATGAGGGGGGCTCGACCTTTCGAGAATTACGATCCGAAACGAGCTGAGGCGGAGCGCCGTAGAAATGAAGCATGTCTGGCTGAAATGCAGAAGCTCAGCCAGACGGGCAGCTTCACCTGGAACGTAACTACAGGCGAGATTGCGTTGTCCGACGAGACTTATCGTATCCTCGGTTATAAGCCCTCTATCGATGCCTCTATTGAAATATTGGTTAGCCGTACACATCCCGATGACATGGCGCTCATCGAGCGCATTCTGGATCAGGTCGCGCAAGATCGGAAGGATATGGATTTCGAGTACCGGCTACTGATGCCCGATGGCCTAGTGAAGTATCTTCGCGCTGCGGCTCGCGTCCTTCCGAGCGATTTAGGGGAACTTCAATTTGTTGGCGCCATCTCCGACATAACTGAGCGCAAGCATTGGGAGGAGCGCAGCCGCCACTCGGAAAGTCACCTGCGTGCTATAGTTGACACTATTCCGGCTATTGTGTGGAGCACGAGGCCTGATGGCAGCAATGATTTTCATAACCAGCGTTTGCTCGATTATACCGGATTTTCCCCGCAGGAAGCCGCAGGTTCCGGTTGGCTGAAGATGATCCATCCCGATGACGTGGAGAGACATGGCGAGGCCTGGCGGAGCGCCGTTACGACTGGCGCACTCTTCGAGTGCGAGTCGCGGCTCAGACGGTTCGATGGCGAGTATCGATGGTTTCTGGCCAGAGCTGAACCTTTCCGCGATGAGCAAGGTCATATCATTAAGTGGTACGGAACCAACGTCGATATCGATGATCGCAAGAGAGCGGAGCAATCCCTGCGCCGCAGTGAGGCTTATCTCGCCGAGGCGCAGCGGCTTAGCCATACAGGCAGCTTCGGCTGGAACGCATCAACCGGCGAGATCTTCTTTTGGTCTGAGGAGGTCTACAGAATCTTGGGGCGCGATCCAGCGGTTCGCATGACGAGCCACGAAGCAATGCAACGCCTTCACCCTGACGATATCGAAAGCGTGCGGCACGTGCTTCGTGATGCAGCCAATCGCAAGGACTTTGATTTCCAATGCCGCCTCGTGATGCCAGCCGGAGCAACCAAACATATCCACATCACCGCTCATTCAGTTCCGAGTGGGTCGGACGACATCCATTTCCTCGGCGCTGTTTCCGACATTACGGAGCGTGTAACAGCACAGGAGATGCTGAACGGCTTACAGGCAAACTTCGCCCACGCTTCCCGCGTATCCGTCTTGGGTGAATTAACGGCCTCGATTGCCCATGAAATCGCGCAGCCGCTGGCAGCCATTGCGGCGAGCAGCGGAGCCGGACTCCAATGGCTGGAACGAACCGAACCCGATCTGCTAGAAGTCCGCAACGCAACAGCAAGCATCGTAAACAATGTCCGCAGGGCCACCGAGATAATCGCGCGTATTCGCTCAATGGCGACAAGGACATTGCCTGAACATACCGTGCTTTCGCTTGACGATATAATTCGGGAGGCTCTAACTTTTCTTCGCTACGAGGTTCAGGCGCGGAATGCCCACATCGCGCATTATACCGCATCAATCGAGCCACTGGTGCTTGCCGACAGGACGCAACTTCAGCAGGTTTTGGTCAACCTTGTCATGAATGCGATGCAGGCTTTGGTCCAGGGCCAGGAGCGGAAGATTACAATCCAAACCACAATTGAGGAAGAGACCAGCGTCATCTGCTCCGTCGAGGACACCGGTGCCGGCATAAGGCCAGAACATCTGCCGAGAGTCTTCGAGAGCTTCTTCACGACGAAGGAAGGTGGAATGGGGATGGGGTTGGCTCTCTGCCGATCTATTCTGGAGGCGCACGGCGGCAACTTGACTGTTCAGAATCTTGAGGGTGGTTCCGGTGCGCGTTTCTCCTTCACCCTTCCCTTGGCAGGCAACGCGGCCAAACAGATATGCGATCAAACTAATGTAGAAAGCATGCCAGACCTCTTTTGAACGAAAGGCACACTCTTTGCTTCATAAGCCCGTCTTGTAAATTCCAACTGTGGTGTGACAGAGATTGCCGTGCTACCGTTCGATACATTCAAAATTCCTATTCCTTTTCAATGGAGTTGAGACGGATGCCTGTGCTAACTGTCCGCGATGATACACGTCTTTACTACAAGGATTGGGGCACCGGGCCGGTGGTGGTTTTCAGCCACGGATGGCCGCTTAGCAGTGATATGTGGGAAAATCAGATGATGTTTCTCGCGTCCCAGGGCTATCGAGTTGTGGCGCATGATCGGCGCGGTTTTGGTCGGTCGGATCAACCCTGGCATGGCTACGACCACGATACTTTCGCGGACGATCTGGACGAGCTTATTCGAGCGCTCGATCTGACGGAGGTCACGCTCGTCGGCTATGCCATGGGTGGCGGAGAGATCGCCCGATATGTCGGCCGGCAGGGGACCGCCAGGGTCTCCCGCATCGTCCTCATTGGGGCAACCACCCCGAAGCTGGCGCAAAGCGACGATTATCCGTGCGGCGTTCCGGAACCTGTATTCGAAGGCGTCCGCGCCGGCTTGAGGGCGGATCGGGCGGAGTTCATGCGTGGCTTTGCCCGACTGTTTTTCGGAGCGGATCGGGACGCCTCGACGGTCTCTGAAGGAAGCATGATCCAGCTGCATCAAATAGCTATGCAGGGCTCTCTGAAGGCGGCACATGACGCGATCACCGCCTGCGCATCCACCGACTATCGCGGCGACATTGAGAAGTTCGACGTTCCAGTGCTGATCATCCACGGCGAAGACGACGCATTCGTCCCGTTCAACGCCACCGCCGAACAGGCCATTCAGCTCATGCCCGAAGCCGAGCTCAAGGTTTATGAGGGTGCTCCACACGGGCTGTTGTTCACACACAAGGACAGGCTGAACCAAGACCTGCTTGGTTTCTTGCGGCAATGAGTATCGGCGCCTCACCAGGCCGCGCTGGCGACGGCGACCTCTTTCGCGCCATGCCGATGGGCCTCTTTCGCCTTGCGGCGAAGGAAGCTTGGGAGGTCGTCGCGAACCTTGCGCCGGCCGATAAAGGCAGTGGCGCGTTCGAACCCAGCCAGGATGTCAGCTGCACGCTCGGTAACGTCTGCCTCATAGCGGACGCCAATCCGAGTGCCTGCGCGCTGCTTCAAGTCAAGGATCCGGCGGAGATCGTGATGCAGCCGCTCGCATCGGTTCTTCCGGAGGATGCGCTCAAACAGTTCGCCGGCGGCCTCTATCGACTTTTTCGTGGTCAGAAGGCGATTGCCTATGACGGCACCGTGACGATTGCCGGTGGAGGCAAGCATGAGGTCGCTTTCAATCTCTGGCAGGATGTGCGCGACCTGGCGCCAAACGATATCTATCTTAGCTTCTCGAGTCTTCGTGAGAGGATATCGCTCGAGCAGACAAAGGATGGCCTGCAAAGCGACCTGGCGCGTTCGGCCCGCATATCGCTGCTGGGGGAGATGACTGCCTCAATCGCGCATGAGGTCAACCAGCCGCTCGGAACCATCGTTGCGAGCGCGGAGGCCGGCCTGCGGTGGCTGTCCGGGGACGAGCCGGAGATTGCCGAGGTCAAGCTCCTCCTCGAACGCATTGCCAAGAACGGCAAACGCGCAGCCGACGTCATCGCAACAATGCGAGAGATGGCAAGCAACAGGAAGTCGGAACGGGTGCCGACCGACATCAATTCGGTCATCGAGGAAGCGGTACTTCTCCTGCGGACAGATTTCGCCAAACGCCAGGTCACCCTGCGCCTCGATCTGTCCCCTACACTTCCGCTTGTGAAAGCAGACAAAACGCAGATCCTGCAGGTGATCGTCAACCTCGCTTTGAACGCTGCACAAGCCATGTCGGACGGACAGGCGTGGAACAGGACTTTGTACATTCGCACTCGGCAGGGCATCGCCAACGTCGCGGTGGACGTCGAAGACAGTGGACCGGGGGTTGATCCTCGTGTTCGCGAGAAACTTTTCGAAAGCTTTTTCTCGACCAAGGAAGCGGGCATCGGCATGGGTCTTGCCATCTGCCGTTCGATTATAGAGGCGCATGGAAGTCGGATCGAGCTCCAATCGACACCCCATCTCGGGGCACGCTTCAGCTTCGCCCTGCCGGCGGAGCAGGCACTGGCCAATGGATATAGGTGACGAAAAACACGCAGGACGATCTGTCCGAAGGATCGACCAGTGTCTCAACTCGGTTTGGATATGAATACGACACCAACTGTGCACGTCATCGACGATGACCATGACCTTCGCCTTTCGCTCGACAGCCTGCTTCGGTCCGTCGGCTTGAAAACCGTGCTGCATGAGACGGTTCCGAATTTCTCGGTCTTCACGGAATCGGATGGCCCCACTTGCGCGCTTGTGGACGTGCGTCTTCCAGGCTCCAGCGGCCTCGATTTCCAGGACCAGCTCCTCAGGAGCGAGAAGTCCGTTCCGTTGATCTTCATGACTGGTTTTGGCGATATACCGATGACCGTCCGCGCGATGAAGGCCGGCGCCATCGACTTCCTCGCAAAGCCCTTTCGAGACCAGGACATGCTGGACGCGGTGTCGCGAGCACTTGAAATCGACCGGCGGCGGCGGTCGAAGGATTCCGAGGTCTCCTCATTGAGGGCGCGCTACGAGGACCTCAGCTCGCGCGAAAAGGAAGTGATGGCCCTAGTCGCGACGGGGTTGATGAACAAGCAGATCGCCGGACGACTGTCGCTGAGCGAGGTTACCGTCAAAATCCATCGCGGTTCGGCGATGCGCAAGATGGATGCTCGCACGCTGGCCGACCTCATCAAGATGGCCGAGACGCTCAGGCTGAACGAGACCTGACCACGCCTCATCCGGCTAGAACGCCGATTTCCTTCAAGCTGGTGGCCAGTTCATCGAAGCCAAACGGTTTGGTAACAACACTACGGGCGCCGCAACCGTAAGCCTTCTTTTCCAGTTCCGGGGCGCCGCGTCCGGTCATGAGGATGATCGGCAATTCCTGAGCTGTCCGCCTGAGGATCCTCGTCAGCTCAAGGCCGTCCATCCTGGGCATATGGATATCGCTGATGACGCAGGCAAAGTCGAAGAGGTTCGCTCGGTCGATCAAGAGTTCGGCTGAACTGAAGCTTTCGACTTTGCACCCAAGCGAGCGAACAAGGCTGCTTAGTGCCGCCAAGAACTCAGCGTCATCATCGACAATCCCAATAAGTGCGGTTGGCGGCATCTCAGTTTGTTCCATGTGCACCGATCTTAAGATGCCTCTCGGCTAAGCATAGAGGGACATTCGTATCCTTCAATCATTGCGTAGTGTGTTGTGAATTTCGTTCGCGAGCGAAGCAATCACGAGCTAAAAGCAAAAGTTCGGTCATCTATCCATTCGCCTTGGTAAATGATTTGCGTCAACTCAAACTTCACGGAAAAATCTGTTGTCAGGCGGCGACCGTCCGCCTTTCCGGGCTTGTCATATATCGCCGCCAAGCGCTCGGCGTCGTGCCAGTCACACGTCGGAAGATCCTCGAAAGATGAGCCTGGTCGGCCAACCCGCAATCGAGCGCGATCTCGCAGAGCGGTGCGTCGCTGTTCAGCATGCGATATTTCGCGAACTCCACCCGACGTTCGACAACATAGTTGTGGGGAGATATGCCAAAAGTCACCTTGAACGCGGCCGAAAAATAGCTGGTGCTGAGCTTTGCGATCTGAGCGAGTTCATCGAGAGCGATCGGATACGAAATGCGCTCCTCGATATAGGTCTTCACGCGATTGATCTGCCACGGAGCGAGGCCGCCAGCGGGATTGCGCTGGCGCTCCGCGGGCTCGATCGAGATCGCAAACGACTTCAACAAGCTCGAGGCCTGCTTCATGAGATCGATAGCGATCGTCTCGTCCTTTTCGACACAGCGGATCGCACACAGAAGAAGGGAGGACACCTCCTCCGCGGTTTCCGTCGCGATATTCTTGAAAGCGATGGGAGAAACGTTGTGGGCAAAAACGGCAGCGGTGGCGGACATCGTCTATCTCCAATGTGACCCTGTAAACTTTCGATGGTGTCATCTTGGAACGGAAGCACTGATCACGAAATTGTACACTGATCCGGTTCCGGCACACATGCGTCCTAGTGGGTCATACCAAGGTATTATCGGGGCGAAGCGGATGGGGCGGGCTTCGGCGGAACATCGCTTGGAACATATTGATTCCGCAGAGGATTTTCGTAGCTTCAGAAGCCAGCCCAGCTTCGGCAAAAAGCAGCCCCCGCCGAAACAGGCCGCCACCCGGGCAAAGGCGAGGCGCCGTGATCCCACGACATCCCGCCTCGTTTCAAGAACCATCGCGCGGACGCTCTTCGTCCGACTATGGAAGAGTGTTTTCAGTTTGCCGTCGGCGCGCCGTCGTAGTTGGCCGGGATCCAGAAGAAGTGTCTATCCTTCGCCTGCACATGGCCGAGGCCTGGGAAGGAGATATGGGCCGCGCCGATCCAATAACCCTTCTGCGCTGCGTCGGCGAAGATGGCAAGCCGTTCGCTTTCGGCCATTTCGGCATCGCTGTCATATGCAACCGTCACCGCGGGGTCAGGGAATTGCACGGCGCCGACATGAACGACATCGCCCCACAGCAGCAGCTTGGCGCCGTTGCTTTCCACATCGAAGAAGCTATGGCCGGGCGTGTGGCCGGGGCTGGCGATCGGCTTGATGCCGGGGGAAAGTTCCTCGCCGTAGGTGAACGGCTTGAAACGGCCAGCGTCGATATAGGGCTTCAGAGATGCCTTGTCGCCTTCGAACATCGATTTCAGAAGCTCTGGGGCTGCTGCTTCATTGCCGTCCTTCAGCCAATAGTCGGCATCGGCCTCGCTCACCCTGACGACGGCATTCGGAAAGGCCATCTTGCCGTTCGGCGCCACGCCGCCGACGTGATCGGCGTGCAGATGGGTCAGATAGATCTCATCGACCTGCTCGGGCGCGTAACCGGCCGCCCGAAGGTTGTCGACGAGGTGGCCGCAGCAATCGCCGTAGAGGCTGCCCGCGCCACTGTCGACCAAGATGAGTTTCGATCCCGTGTTGATCAGGAACGCGTTGATCGATCCCGCGACAGGAACGGCAAGATTGCTTTCGGCGAGCAGTGCATCGGCTTCGCCTGGTGAGGACTGATCGAGCGGCACGCTCTGTCCACCAATCGATGATGTCTTCGTGAGCACCTTGTGAACCGGGAACGCATGCGTGCCATCGGACAGCGCGGTGATTTCGAAATTGCCGAGCGTCATACGGTAGAAGCCGGGGGCTTGCGTACCGACTTTAGGTGCCGCGGCGAACGCATATCCGTTCAGCAGGTTCATGGCGAGGATCGAGCAGAAGACGAATAGGGCAAGGTTTAACCCCAGGCCTGTGGCCCTCCACTGCCGGCTGAAGGAGCCAGCGATGAAATCTCGGTAGTTCATAGGTTTCTCCTGATTCTGACGAGACGTACTGTTTCATCGCGCTGTGCTGTATCGCGCAGCGTCGCAATCTATTCGGGAGGGACAGATGGAGCCGTGAGACCAGCGGAGTCGGAAACCGAAGCGCCCCGGGCAGCGTGCCAGGCACTGCGGGCGTCGGAACCCGACCTATTCCCCGGTGCTACTCGTTAGCAACATCGACCTCGGGGCGATCGCCTGCTTCGACATGTTCCCGATGCCACGAGCCGTCCTCGGATTGGAAAAGGATCTCCGCGTTGCGGCCCTCAAGCTGCTGGCGACGCGCCGCGCGATGGGCTGCTTCGCGTGCTGCGACATGGCTCGGATAGGTCTCCGACCAGACGTCGTTCAGCCGATAAGCCCAGCCGCCGTCATGCTGGCCAATGTGATATGTCAGGTGCATCGATGCGTTTCCTTTTTCATGGTCATCCCTCTTCGAGAGGCTCAGTTTGCCCAGAGACCCAGCAGTTGCGACAAGCTCTTGTCGAACGACCGCGTGCCTCCGATGTTTTGAAGCCGTTGTAGGGGGAAGCCAGCCTATCCGTATTGTCAGTTTCTCCGTTCCGTGGACGTTTCGCCTGCCGATCTCGGCAGTTGGAGCGGCGGCGTGCGAAGATGTTGCCGCGACCAAACGACTGCATGATTTGCGGCCGTTGGCTGAGGTGCTACTGTCAATCGTCACCTCGACCGAGGTGGGTGACGTCCCCTCCCCCAAGCCTGCGGATAAGCATCCGCCAGACCGGACGCTGTCCGATGCGAACTTAGGCCGATCGCAATGCCATCAACCCATCTTAAAGGGCAGACGCGCCCAGCCGACGCCCATGATCGGCGATATTCTTTCCGACAAGCAGCCGCTCCTTTTGGTAGCGACTGAGCGCTTCGGAAAGATCTTCCGAGGCCAGCAACGCTTCTCTCAGCGCAAGCGTGTCACCTGCAGCCTTGGAGACGCCCATTGCCGTGTGCGGCCGAACGACAAAGGCGGCATCGCCTATCAAGGCCGTATGCGCGGATGCGATTTTTGCCGCTTCAAAATCGAAGATCCCCTGGATGGAAGGCTGAGGCTCGGCTTCGATCGCCTTTACGAATGGGGGCGGCAGCATCGCGGCGGCATCCGCCCGGAGCGTCTGTAGCCGCTCCTCCGACAATGCGCCTCGCGGCAGGGAATAGTCGAATGATCTGCCGTCGGCGTCGATGAATAGCGTCTGCAGTTCGCCCGGTGCGACAGGACGGTACCAGACCCAGTTATACCGGCGCTCACCGGGGCCGGTTTCACCGTGCGGGCCGGGAACGAGATAGCCGAGGATATGGATCCCGCTTGTCACGTAAAAGGCGAAGCGATCCAGCAGGATCGCAGCTTCCTGCGGCAATGCCGTCTCCGGAATAAGGCCGCGCCAAGCCACGTAGCCGGCAAAGCGGTTCGACGTATCCTCGTTAAGCAGAGGACGAACGACCGAGCCGAGACCGTCCGCGCCAATAACGAGATCGGCATTTTCCCGCCGGCCATCGGCTAACAGGAGCTGAGCGCATTCGGGGCCTTCGATCACTTGGACGACGGGTTGCCCAATGTGATAGCTCCCGGCCGCCATATGAGACGCAACGGTTGAATAGAGAAAATCCCAGGAAATCTGGGTCTGCGGCGTCCGGAAGGTCTCGCCAACACTTCCATCCCGGTTGAGGAAGATCCGTTCATGGGCGACCACGCCGACACGAGCGACATGTTCGCAACCGATGGCGCGCAGGATCCTGAAGAGGTCGTGCTGTCCGACAAGGCCTGCTCCCCGCCCGGCCAAGCCGGACGAAGAGCGTTCGTAGATTTTCACGTCGTGGCCGTCGCGCTGGAGAAGAATGCCGGCAAAGAGGCCTGCAAGCGATCCTCCGACGATCCGAATACGCAGCCGCTTCATGGCGATCTCCTATCGAGCCCGGGTCGGCGTGGTCGAACGGGCGCGGTGTTCAGCCGCACGAATGGCCAGGGCGACCACCGCAAGCAGGGCGCCGAGAGCGCTGACGCCAATCCAGCCGCCATACCCCCAGGCCGCTGTCGCCAGCGCCGCGCCGACCGCGCCACCGAGGAACATCGAGGTCATGAAGATGGTATTCAGTCGGCTGCGAGCCTCGGCATCAAGCGCGTAGACGATATGTTGGTTCGATACGAGTGCGCTCTGGATGCCGAAATCAAGAATAACGACACCGATGATAAGAGCGATGAGCGAGGCCCAAAGACCGAAGATCACCCAGGCGATCAGCGTCAGCAAAGCGCCCATCCAGACGACGAAATGCGGTCCACGACGGTCGGCGATCTTGCCGGCAAGCGGTGCGGCAAAGATGCCCGCCGCACCGACGATGCCGAAGAGGCCGGCGACGTCGGCGCCGAGATTGAAGCGCGGCGTCTGCAGATAGAGCGCCAGGATCGTCCAGAAAGCCGTGAACGAACCGAAAAGCGAGGCCTGCATCAACGCGGCCGTCCGAAGCGCGCGTTCCCGCTTCCACAGATGGGCGAGCGACTTGATGGCGTTATGATAGGCCATACGGGAGGTCGGCCGATGATGAGGCAGAGCGAAGTGCATCAGAACCGCCGCGGCGAGCGCCAGCGGCACGCCAATCCAGAACATCTCGCGCCATCCCGCATGCTCGCCGACGAAGCCGGACAGCGTTCTGCTGAACAGGATCCCGGACAGCACGCCGGCCATGACCGTGCCGATTGTCGAGCCGCGCTTCTCGGGCGATGCGAGTGAGGCAGCAAAAGGAACGATCTGCTGAGCGACCGTGGAGCTGGCACCGACGACGAACGAGGCCAGCACGAGCGACCAGGCGGTGGGCGCGATAGCCGCGAGCGCAAGCGCGACCGAGAGAATGATGAACTGGCCAATGATCAGCTTGCGCCGATGCACGAGATCGCCGAGCGGAAGCAGGAAGAAAAGGCCGAGTGCATAGCCGAGCTGCGTCGCCGTCGGGATAAAGCCCGTTATCGGCTGGTGCTCGAATTCGTTCTCGATGATCCCGAGCATCGGCTGATTGTAATAGATATTCGCCACGGCGATGCCACTGGCCGCCGCCATGGCAAATAAAGCCGGCTTCGAAAGCTCTTTCGAGCTCGCCGGCCGATGTTGACTGAACGTGTCCATGATCCTTGCCTTTCTGGTTGAAAAGATATGCTGTTATCTAGCTTTTTATCGGAAAGCGTTTTAGCCATCTTGGACGATTGGCCTGTATAACGGATATCGATAGAATGGAGATCGGTGAGGCTGAAAACGGCAAGCCGGCGACAGGAGATGTTGTAACGACACTCCCTGTCGCGGAGCCGAGGACCATGAGACGAATTGCGATTGTGCTTCTGGCTGCGGGGGCATCGAGCCGCCTCGGCAGCGAGGGCCATCATAAACTCCTGGCAACCTTTGATGGCGTCCCGCTTGTCAGACGGATCGCAGAGCGCGCTGCATCGAGTATCGCCGATACGGTTGTAGTCGTCACGGGTGCAAGGGGCGAAGATGTCGCCATCGCAATCGACGGGCTCAGTCTCAGGCTAGTCGTCAACGCCGAATACAGGTCGGGAATGGCAAGTTCGCTCGGCGCAGGTCTCAGGGCGCTCGCAATTACAGAATATGATGGCGTCCTGGTGCTGTTGGCCGACATGCCGAGGATCGAAACAGACCATCTCAATCGGCTGATCGCCGCTTTCCGAGCAAGCCCTGTATCTTCGGTCGTGCGCTCCGTCCACAATGCTCAGCCGGGCAATCCAGTGATCCTTCCGCGGGCGCTTTTCGAGCGCGTTCAGGCGCTTGAGGGAGATGTCGGCGCAAGACGGCTGATCAAGGCATCGGGATGGCCGATCATCGACGTCGAAATCGGTGAGGCCGCGTCAATCGACGTGGACACGCAAGAAGACCTCCTCGCTGCAGGAGGTCGCCTCCATCGCTAGCGGATATAGGGATTGGATTACAAGGGCCTGATTGGGTAGTAAGAATATCGGAAACTGATGCAATGAATACAGAAGATGTTCTTGTGTTTACCTCAGCCGCCGCAGCCGGAAGCCTCGCTGGCGCGGCGCGGCGCCTGGGCATCCCGGCGATGGCCGTGACGCGGCGCCTAGCATCCCTGGAGGCGGGGCTCGGCGTGCGGCTGCTTCATCGAACGACTCGTTCGCTGTCATTGACGCCCGAGGGAGAGACCTTCCTCCCCTATGCGCAGGCTCTAATCGAGAACGAGGCGGCAGCAATCGCCCGACTCAACTCGGAAAGCCCGGGCGCTTCCGGCTTGTTGCGGGTTTCCGTGCCGATCTCCTTCGGGCTGAAGTTCATCATGCCGATGGTTCCGCCTCTTCTGCAGCAAAACCCAGAACTGCGCATCGCGGTCGATCTGAGCGACGGACTACCCGATCTGGTTGCCACAGGCACCGACCTTGCCATCCGCATCGCCCGATTACGCGACAACAGTCTCATCGCCCGCAAACTCGCGGACAATCCCCGCTCTGTGGTCGCAAGTGCCGATTATGTCGCTCGACGTGGCAGGCCGGAAAATGTCGAGGATCTATCACAGCATGACTGCCTGGCGCTCGGCAGCGCGACACATTGGTCATTCGTCACGCCAGCGGGCGAGCGGCACGTTCGCCTGGACGGACGATTTTCCTGCAGTAGCATTGCCGGTTGCCACGCTGCTTGCGTGGCTGGCGGCGGTGTCGCCCTGCTCTCGAAATGGTATGTCGAGGACGACATCAAGGCCGGGCGGCTGGTCGAGATCAGGTTCCCCGATGCCGCTCCCGAGCAGATCGCGATCTGGGCGGTCTATCCAACGACGCAGTTCGTCCTACCCAAAGTTCGCGTTTTCATCTCCGCTCTTCAACGGCATCTGGCGCAGGCCGGGGTGACTGGATCAAGCGAATGAGGTGAATGCGGGCTGAGGAGCCGTCATCCGTGCTCCGTTCAAAGAGTGACGATCGCTGCCCTCACCCGCTCCGGCGTCATAGGCATATCCCGGAACCTCACCCCTGTCGCGTCGGCCAGCGCATTGGCGAGTGCTGCCGAGGTCGGCCCCTGCCCGCATTCGGCAACGCCGAGAAACGGCTGGCCGGGTTGCTCCTCGACGATCACATCGATCTTCTCCGGAATGTCGAGGAAGCGCAGGATCGGGTACGCGCTCCAGTCGAAGCTGGTGCGGATCGTCTCATCGTTCGTGACCTCCTCGCGCGTGCACCAACTGAGCGATTGAATGATCGCACCCTCGATCTGGTTCTGAACGCCGTTCGGACTGACCACTTCGCCACAGTCAGCGGCGGCTTGAACTCGGTGGACGGTGATGCGCCCTGTATTCTGGTCGACGCTGATCTCCAGGCAAACGGCGCAATAGGCGCCGAGGTTCTTATAGCGTGCAAAGCCCATGCCGAACCCATGGGAAGGACCTCTCTTCTGACGCCTGCGCCAGCCGAACGCATCGGTCGCCGTTTGAATGACCTGGCGCGCCCGGAGGTCAGCCATATGATTCAGTCGAAGATCGAGCGGATCGATATTGCCGGCAAGTGCCAGCTCGTCGAACATGCTTTCGATCGAGAAGACGTTGAGGTGTGCTCCGAGCGAACGCAATGCCGAGACCCTGATCGGCATGTCCTTGATGAAGTGATAGAGGACATTCATGTTCGGCAGGTCGTAGAGCGGATTGGAATTGCGGCTTCCGTCTCCTTCCGGCATCGGGATCTCCTTGCCTTCGGGCTGCGGAAAGCCGGGAACGATCTGGTTGCCGACAAGAACACCGCCGGCGCCGACCGGTCGATTGTTATGCGGGTTGCTCCAGACATCGTACTTCCAAGCCACGATGCGGTTGGAGGCATCAAGACCGGCTTCGACCTCGGTGACCATGCCCGGACCGAGCGGCTCCCAACCGAACTCCTGTTCTCGCATCCACTGCAATCGCACCGGTCGGCCGGGAACCGTCATGGCGATATAGGCAGCCTCGGCGGCGACGTCATCCGCGCCATTCTGGCCATAGCAGCCGGAGCCTTCGACGTGGATCGCGCGGATTTTCTCAATGGGCCGGCCGAGCAGTTCGGCCGCGACGCGGCGCACGTCATAGGTCCCCTGGCTATGGGTCCAGATGATCAAGAGATCGTCCTCGAGTAGGGCGATTGCGCAGGAGGGGCCGATCGAGCCGTGACTGATCCATCGACGCGTGTAGCGCGCCGACAGCGTCTTGAGGGGCACAGCGGTGGGATGGGCGACATCGAGAATAACGATGTCGCGGGCCGGAAGTGCCTTCAGCGTGTCCGTAACGCTGCCGGTCGGAAACGGCGCCCCTGCCGGCTCGTAGTCGGATGCCTGGAGCCTGCGCATCAGTTTGATCGCGTCCCATTCCTTCTCGGCGACGATGGCCGCGAAATCGCCGTTCTGCACAAACTTGACCACCTTCGGCATCGCCTCGATCTCGGCTGCCGGTGGCAGCTTCAGCCGCGTCCTCTCGCTCGGGCCGCGCAGCAGACGGGCATGCAGCATGCCGGGCAAGCGCATATCGTGAAGGAAAGCCTGTCCGCCGGTCGTCTTGGCGGGAATGTCGAGCCGCGGCAGGTTCGTGCCCATCGTCCGGAACTCAGATTTCTTGCGAAGCGGCGCATGAGCAATCGCCTCGATATGCAATGAGAGCGCGGCTGCGACCTCACCATAGGAAACCACCCGGCCATCCGGCACAGCAATTTGTCCATTCCCGATCGTCGAGAGCTTCTCGGGCTCGACCTGTAACTTTTCCGCCGCCTTCCGCAGGAGCACCATCCGTACATTGGCCGCCGCGTTGCGGATTGCCGTTCCACTATCCTGCATTGAATGGCTGCCCGCCGTCAGTCCCTCGT
This sequence comes from Rhizobium sp. KNZ14-9A, assembly GCF_056755015.1. NCBI lineage: Bacteria > Pseudomonadati > Pseudomonadota > Alphaproteobacteria > Hyphomicrobiales > Rhizobiaceae > Rhizobium > Rhizobium sp. KNZ14-9A. The sequence continues at coordinate 113,479 of NZ_JBPGXB010000004.1, read as the reverse complement.
CGGGCGTGCGCGCGGTATCGACCGTCACCATCGTGACCGAGGCCGGCGGCAGATCGAGTTCTTCCGCCGCGACCTGCAACAATGCAGTCCTGATGCCCTGGCCGAGCTCGGCCTTACCGGTGAAGACGGTCGCATGGCCCTTTTCGTCGAGCTGGATCCACGAATCGAGATAGGGCCAGTTTTTCAGGCTGCCGGGAAGATCGGGAGCGACGGTCGCGGGTCCTGCTCCTCCTTCGCCACCACCGGCGAGCTGGGCGAAGACCGGAGGCGTCAGTGCGAATGCAACGGCTATGCCGCTTGCACTGAGGAAGGAGCGTCTGGTCAGCCCGGGATTTTGAACAGCGTTCATTGCGAGCCTCCCGCCACAGAAGCGAGGGAAAGCTCGCGGCTGGCGCGATGCACCGCCCTCAATATTCTGGCGTGCGTTCCGCAACGGCAGAGATTGGGTTGCATGTGCACGCGAATCTCCGCCTCGGTCGGCGACGGGTTCCGATCGAGCAGAGCCTGGGCACGCATGATCATGCCGGCGATGCAATAGCCGCACTGTGCAGCCTGTTCGTCCTGGAAGGCTTTCTGGATGACATTCGGCTTTTCGACCGTGCCGAGCCCCTCGATGGTGCGCACCTTCCGGCCCGCAAGCAGGCCAATGGGCGTCAGACAGGAGAAGATAGGCTTGCCATCGACATGCACGGTGCAGGCGCCGCATTGCCCAAGACCGCATCCATATTTGGCACCGCTCAGCTCGAGCTCGTCACGGAGCACGTAGAGAAGCGGCGTATCCGGATCGGCTTCCGCCTCGTGACCTTCACCATTGACGTTGATCGAAATGGTCATTCCGCATTCTCCTTGCGTATATCGCCGACCACGGCTTCCAGGTTTGGCCATGCCGGCTTGTCGGTGAAGCGCGCACGGGCATAAGCGAGCAGGTCGGCAAGCTGGCGGTCAGTCATGGTGTCGGAAAAGGACGGCATATACGCACCTTTTTCCCCTGGCGGCGCGATCCCCTGCAGTAGCGTCTGCACGGCGTTCCTCGGATCATCGGCTCTGAGGTCGGATGCGGATGAAAGAAGCGGCCGACCGTTGACGTTCATCGGCGCACCTGGTGCGTGACAGCCGGAGCAGGCGCCTTCGAAGAGAAGATCGGCCTCTGGATGCGCGGCAGCGGCGGTTGAATGGCTCTCATTCCCCGCCACAACGGCGACTGCGGACGGAGTGGCCTCCCCAGATGGATGCATCCGGGAATCGACGTAGACGGCGATCGCCCTGACATCGGCATCGTTGAGGCGGGAGAGACCTTCGGCGACAGGCCCCATCGGGCCGCCGGCTGCGCTGTGTCCACGATCGGACCCTGTCTTCAGGTAGGCGAAAAGGGAATCCACATTCCAGAGCGCAGCGGAGGGATTCGTTTCGTCGAGGGCGGGCGCGTTCCAGCCCTCTGCAACGCCGCCGGCAAATTCACGCCCCCTCTCCTCGCCGCCGGCGAGATTGCGTGGCGTGTGACAGCCGCCGCAATGGGCAAGTCCATCCACCAGATATTTGCCCCGGTTCCATTCGGCGTTCTCGTTCGCCTGGCGTTCGAACTGTGTCTGCCGTAGGAAAAACAGCTTCCAGCCGGCGAGCAGCGGCCGGAATCCGAGGCCCGGAAGCAACTGGTTATCGGGAGCCTGCTGGGAGACAGGCTGGCGGGTCATCAGAAATGCGTAGATTGCTGCCAGGTCGTCGTCGTTGACATGGGTAAAGTGCTCGTAGGGCAAAGCCGGATAGAGATGGCTTCCATCCTGGGCGACACCTTGCCTCATGGCGCGGCTGAACGCGGCGAGCGACCAGGTGCCGATGCCCGTCTTCTCGTCAGGGGTGATGTTGTTCGAGAACAGGGTGCCGAACGGCGTCGGCAAAGCGCGCGCGCCAGCGAAAGGCGCGCCATTCGGCGCCGTGTGGCAGACGATGCAATCGCCGACGGTAGCGAGCTGCTCGCCCTTTTCGACGAGACTGCGATCGAAACTCGAAGGGGATGGACGCGCGATTTCGGGAATTGCCGGCTCGTAGGCGATCCCGGCGGCAAGCCCCAGCCCTGCAACGACGGCGATAGATGCGAACGCGGCTCCGATTGCCAGATGTCGCTTCGAAAGTTTCATGTGGAGTGCTTCGCTTTTGTAAACGTTGCGTTTATCTCGCGCGTCGGCCTCGGATGCGTCTTGTCGCGACGACCGGCTTTTTGGATAAATCGACTGACCCTCAAGGCTTTCGCCTATCTGAAGACGGCAAGGCGAACCTTGCGGTTCGCCTTGCTTCGTATCCACAGGGAAGAGTCAGTGCGTCCCTGCCTTACGCGCCTTGCGGCCGGCGACGGCGCTTCTGACTGCATCGAGAAGGAGCGTCACCAATGCCAGCGTTGCGACCGTCGCCACTCCAATATCCACTGCGGACGAAAGGCTCGCCCATGTCGCGATCTTGCCCAGCAACAGTGCCACGACGGCCTGGGCCAGGTAAGCAACGAGGAACAGCGCCGAGAGCGTGGCGCCTCTGTGCGTCACGGGCGCCGAGGCGTTGATCAGCGAAAGTCCCCCGAGGAGGAGCAGGCTGTAGGCCATTCCGCTGCCGATCTGGGCAACGGTAAAGAAGACAAGCGAGTGAAGAACCGCGGCGAGCGCCAGCAACCCGGAGGAAACAATGGCGATGGCACTGCCCGCGAGCATGATCCTGCTCGGCTTGGCGCCTCGTGCCGGCACGGTGGCGATGGCGGAAGAAATCGCGAAGAGCGCGATGGTGCCGCCGTTGACGAGAGCGTTTTGGGAGGCAATGACGTCCCGCGCCACCTGCGCACCAAGAGAAAGCGTCATAGCGCCGAGCACATATGAGGCCGTTACCGCTGCAGTCGCCGTCACGAAAGTCGCAAACAGCCCATTGGGAATGGCGGGAGTCCTCGGCCGCCAACGGCCAGGCGGCCGCGACGCCGTGTGGTTCGGGAGCATCCAGGTCGCAACGATAAGCGCGGCAAGGACGGCGACCAGAACGGCGAAGTTCAGTCGCGTCGGCAGCGGCGCATATTCGATCAGCGCACCGCCGACAAGGGCCGCGCCGATCATGCCGAAGGCCTGGGCAGCAGCCGTCGCGCTCGCCGCCTGTGCCGTCCGGCCCGGCGCGCTGAACTCGACCACGGCAGCGGCCGATGGCCCGGCAGCTAAACCGACACCAACACCCATGAAGGCCCTGCCGATGAATATCCAATCCACATCGGGCGCGAGCGCGAAGATCAGCGTGCCGGCGAGTGAAGCCGCAAGACCGAGCAGCATCGCTTCCCTTCGCCCGATATAATCGGACACATTGCCGAAAGCCACGAGCATGAGGACGACGAAGACCGGATAGACGGCGAAGATCGCCGTCGTCGTGAATGTCGTCAGATGCCATTCCTGCGCATAGAGCGGATAGGTCAGCGCCGGAGCGGCGCTGGTCCAGATGGTATGGGCGACGACCGCTGTGGCCGTCAGGAAGCTCGCTTGTCTTTCGAAAACCTTGCGGCTCATGACTGGGCCTCCGTCACAGGGCGCAGCCTGAAGCTATCGCCCTCCTTGCGGACGGTCCCGACGCCGGGATAGGCCCAGTGATAGCCGAGCAGCACGGCGTTCTCCCGCAAGGCCTGCTCGAGCAATGCCCGACGCGTCGTCCTTGCGTGCGCCGGATCCATGTCGAAGCCGAAGCTCCAGTCGGGGTGCTCGAAGGAAACGATGTGGCTGGCGGTGGCGTCGACGGTAATGATCAGCGGGACCTCACCATCGACGACAATCGAGATATGGCCTGCCGTGTGTCCAGGTGTCGAAAGGACCCTGAGGCCGGGAACGACTTCGTCTCCGTCTTCGACGAAGGTCACCCGATCGGCGATTGCCTGCAGATCGCGCCGGGCACCGGCGACAAAGGGCTGGACCGCCTCAGGCAAGGCATCTGCCTTTTCACCCATCCAGAAGTCCCACTCCGCGCGGGTGATATAATAGCGCGCATTCGGAAAACGCTGCGAACCGTCATCGCGCAGCATGCCCCAGATATGATCGGGGTGGGCGTGCGAGATGATGATCTTCGTCACATCGCCGGCCTTGACGCCGACGGCGTTGAGGTTCGTTTCGAGTTGCCCTTCGCTCGGTTGGAAACGGGCGCCCGCGCCGACATCAACGAGAATGACGTCATTGGAGGTGACAATGAGCGGAATATTGGATTGGGCATCGGCAATGTTGTCGGCGCCGTCCATCCGGGCGACAACGTCTGCCCGCTGGTTGTCGGAGGCTTCAGGGGCGAAGATTTCGCCGGCGAGCGCGATCGGGCCGTCGGAGAGCACCGTGATATCAAAAAGACCATGCTTGAAGGTGTGGAATGCAACTGGCGTGTTCATTGCCGAACTCCTATGTTTCGATGAACAAGATGTCGGCGAATTCGCTTGAGATTGAAATTGTCTACGTGGACTATGCATTGTTCACTATTAATGAACGATATCCTGCTAAACTTCGTTGAAATCGCCAAGACGCCATTCGAGAAATGGTGCTAGCAACAGTCGGCTGCTGGTTGGGCCTTCCGATGCAATTTCTTCTTGATCCGATTACGCAATTTCTGGTTCTCATCATCGTCCTCACGGTGGCGTATTGGCTGCTGCCCAGGCATAGGGCGGTCCGCTTTGCTATCGATGTCGCCTTCTTCATCGCGTTGACGGCTATCCTGCTGTCGACCGGCGTCGCGCCCTACTCCGCGGCGATCTCTTCGCCCGACCTGCGGTACCGTTTGTTCTACGGTCTCGCAAAAGCGATCTGGTGGCTCGGCGGGGCGATGATGCTCGTCAGCTGCATCAAGCTGTTCCTGATCTTCGAGCGACGCCCTCGCGAAGCGCGGTTCGTCCAGGACCTGATTGCCGGGATCATCTATGTCGGGGCTGCCCTTTCCATCGTGGCTTATGTGTTTGGCGTGCCTGTCGGCACGCTGATCGCGACCTCGGGTGTCTTTGCTATCGTCCTCGGTCTCGCGCTGCAAAATACGCTTTCCGATGTCTTTTCCGGATTTGCCCTCAATCTTGGCCGCTCTTACAGCGTCGGCAACTGGATCATTCTCGAAAACGGCGTCCAGGGTCGTGTTATCGAGACTAACTGGCGTGCGACCCACCTCTCCAACGCCACGAACGACCTCGTCGTCGTTCCGAACAGCGCGCTCGCAAAATCACAGTTGGTCAATCTCAACAGCCCCGACGAGACCCATGGCATCACCATGTCGATCAAGCTCGTCCCGACGCGGCCGCCGGCGACCATGGCGAGATTACTCGAGACGGTTACGCTGGCGAGCAATCATATCATGCGTGTTCCAGACCCCCTGGTCTCGATCGTCCGCCTCGCCAAGGAGACCATAGAGTTCGAGTTGGCCTTTCGCATTCGCGACATATCCGAGACGACAGTGGCAAAGAATGAAATCTACGATCTGGTATATCGGCACATGCTGGCGGCTGGTATCCCGCTCGCATCTGATGTCCCGTTCAGTGTCACGCCCGCATTCGAGTCTCCAATCGTTCCCGGACAAGAGTCCGAGACGCCACTGCAGCTCATGACGATACTGCCGCTTTTTACTTCCCTCACCGACAGGGAGCGCGAAACGCTCGCGAAAGCTGCTGTCCGGCGCAGCTACGCAAGAGGGGCGGAAATCATCGCCCAAGGAGAGCGCTCGCCGGCATTGATGCTTGTTGAAAGCGGCGTAGTGCAAGTCGTCCGGCAAGAGAACGGTCGGGACGTCGAGCTCAACCGACTTTCGCCTGGTGATATTTTCGGCGAACGCGGCCTCCTGATCGGCGCCGAAGAGCCCGGTCGTATCGTTGCACTGACGCCGGTCATTACCCGCGAGATCGGAAAAGACCAGCTCTGCGAGGTCCTGCAGGAGCGTCCGGTTCTGGCTGAAGATATCGGCGCAACGCTCGTCGACAGGCTCGAACAGGAGAAGCGGCTGCGCGGAGACAAAAGCGTGCCCCCGCAACATGCGCAGACATTGGCAAACCGCATCCGCCACATCTTTGATCTGTCGCATTCAACGACAGTGTGACCGAAGAGGAACAGGTCGGACCGCGTGCGTTTCCGATCACGAACGCTGGTCGCCGGTCCACATCGAAATCCACGAAATCAACCGCGGATCGAAGCGCCGGACGCTGGAGCAAGAAGTGAGGCGAATGCCCAGGTGAGCGGCGATGGCTTTTCCATCGTGTCAAATTCCACATGCGCGCCCCTCAAAGGACTGCCATGCCTCGATCGCAAGTGAGGAAACGGACCACTCGGTCGGGCGCTCATCGCGAACCAACCGAAACCTCGGGATCTGCGCTGCCTGCTCCGCGGCCATGACTTGCGATAGGATGGATAGCGCGACGTCGGAAGCAGACTTGGCGCCCGAAACAAGGCCTGCCGGGGCTTTCAAACGGCTCAGCTGCCTTTCGCCGACACCCGTGTTGCGCAGCATAGAAGCGCGCTTTTCCGCCGTTCGCCGGCTTCCCATGGCACCGACGTAGAAGGCATCCGTCGCCAGCGCACCCGCGATCAGCCGTTCCTCCCAATCATGGTCGTGAAAGAGGAAGGCAATCGCGGTTCGTTCGTCGATCGCAATTGTTGGTGCGGAGCGGCTCATCGTCAACGTGGTGATGCGATCTGGCGGAAGGCAGGAATGCTCTGCCGTGGCAAGATCGTTGGTCAGCAGATGAACGTCAAAGCCCGAAAAGGATGCGAGGCGACCAAGCGAAGCGGCCGCAGCCCCTGCCCCGGCGACGACGAGCCGGCGTTGCGGATAATATTCCACCGCGGCAGATTGGGCCGGCGCGTCAGGCAACCCGAGTTCCATGCGCGCCGGAACACGGGCCGAAAGCCTGATGTCGATGGCCGCGAAGGAGGAGGCTTCCTGTGTCACGTCAAAAAAGAGATCGACTGCAGAACCACATGGTAACTGCAGATCAAAATAGCGCGATCCCTTGCCGTAGCGCACGATCCTGTTCTGCCCAACGTGGAGCGTATCGAGCGCTTCCGAGACGATTGCGCGCTCCAGGCAGCCCCCCGATACGTAGCCCGCCCATTCCCCGGTTTCCGCGACCGCCATCTGGGCGCCGAGCGGACGGGGAGAGGAACCATCGATCGACAGTAGCGTAATGATGGCCACCCGACGGCCCTGCGCCGCCTTCTCCGCGGCGAATCCTATGACATAATCATCGAATTTGCAGCGTTCACTGCTGAATGCCTGCATGGGATCCTCCGAGAGCCAAGATGCGCAAGTCGGTGGCGCATCTCCCGGCTGCGGTTGTTCAGGCGTTGGTGTTGCGGAGTATCTCGAAGAGGAACCACACCCGTCGCTCGCCCTCGTCGACTATTACCGTCTTGTGGAACGAGGAGTTTGTTAAGCAGCGATCGCGTGCTTTTCCCTCGCGCGTTGCGCTATACTCTCGGCGAACAGGGGTGTCTCGCCCTTGTTGTGATTGGAAGATGCTTCCGAACGAGCCTTCGCCGCGTCGGCGAAATTGATATGATTTTTCTCGCAATAGGCCAGAAACACGTCGGTGGCATATGCCCGTACATGGTTCGTGTACTCGCAATGTCCAGCTTCGATCGGCTTGACGCTGAGCTCCCAGATCACCTGCACCGTGGTGCGACCATGGGCTGTCATGACATCCGAGATAGAGACCATCTTGCAATAATTGGGCTCAGCGACCTCGGCGACATAGTGCTGGATCACCAGGCTCCCGCCGATCGTTTCCACATTGATCGACATCCGACGACCATCGTCGGTCCAGGTGGCGCCGGCGGCGATGTGGTCGGGGGAGCAACGCTGATATTCTGCATCGGGCAAGTTGAACAGCCAATCAGCAATATCGACCTTGTCGGCGCCAACATCGATGACGTGGCTGTAGCTTGAATCGGACATCTGACGATCAGACATTTTATTCTCCTGCGGGTTCGACATGTGGTGCGTTTTCTTGGTGCGTACCAATCAATCGCCTTCGGGCGTTTCAACATGTGCAACGAGTGCCAGGGCCGCCAGGATGGCAGGGACGACAAAACTCCAGACGGGCGAAAGAATGAACGCCAGCGCCGCGATGGCACAGCCCAAGGCGAAGACGACAACGGCGAGCACCATCCGCTTCAGACGTGAGTAGGCTGCAGCCGTGCTCTCCGAATGCCCGCCCGTGACGATATCGGCAAGGTCGAGCATGATCTGGGTCGTCGTTCCGGTCATCAGGGTCGATGGCGGAGACTTCGCCAGATGAACGCGATGAATGCCGTTCTGCACCGCCATAGCGGCAACAAGGACCATGCCGATCGCGAAGGCCCGGGAACTGTTCGGATCGCCGAAGGGACCGTAAGTCAATGCGATCGCCGCGGCGACCACGAGCAGAATCAGCTTAACGGCGAGAAGAGGACGCAGGACCGGTTGGCCGCTCCGCTGCAGCGCCAGCCCGACGATTCGCGCGGCGAATACGACGACACAGAAGACCGGAAGTGCGAGGAGCTTGGACAGGGTGCCCCCCGTGCCTAGCGCTATCGCTGCGCCCAAGGTCACGAAGTTGCCGGTTACGTGGGCGGTGAACAGCCCTCCGAGCGCCAGGAAGCCGACAGTATCGACATATCCCCCGTTGAAGCTGAGGAGAAGAGGAAGCGGAACGGCTTTCATTAACGGAGCTCCTGGAGACCTTGGTAAAGTGCCCGGGCGCGTCGGGCACTGCTTTCGTGGCGGCCTGCCGCCGGCTTGGAGCTTGGCGGCAGGCGGGACCGTGCTCGTTAGGCCTTGATGAAGGCGAGCAGGTCCGGATTGATGACGTCGGCGTGGACCGTCAACATGCCGTGTGGGTAGCCGTTGTAGACCTTCAGCGTGCCGTTCTTGAGGAGCTTGACGGAAAGCTCGGCGGAATCGGCGATCGGAACGACCTGGTCGTCGTCGCCGTGCAGGACAAGGGTTGGGACCGTAATCTTCTTGAGATCCTCAGTCTGATCGGTTTCGGAGAAGGCCTTGATGCCGTCATAGTGGGCCTTGGCGCTGCCCATCATGCCCTGGCGCCACCAATTCTGGATCACGCCCTGATAGACAGTCGCGCCCTCACGATTAAAGCCATAGAACGGGCCGGTGGGGAAGTCGACGAAGAGCTGCGCACGGTTGTCGGCGACCGCCTTGCGGATGCCGTCGAAGACTTCCATCGGCAGACCGCCTGGATTGGTTTCCGTCTTCAGCATCAGCGGGGGAACGGCGCTGACCATAACCGCCTTGGCGACGCGGCCCTGGGGCTGGCCGAACTTGGCGACGTATCGAGCGACTTCGCCGCCGCCGGTCGAGTGGCCGATATGGACGGCGTTCTTGAGGTTCAGGTGTTCGAAAACCGCGGATGCATCGGCTGCATAATGATCCATGTCGTGACCGTCGCTGACCTGCGAGGAGCGGCCGTGACCACGGCGATCATGAGCGACGACGCGATAACCGTGCTGAACGAAGAACAGCATCTGCGCGTCCCAATCGTCCGAAGACAGCGGCCAGCCATGATGGAAAACGATCGGCTGGGCGTCCTTCGGACCCCAATCCTTGTAAAAGATCTGTACGCCGTCTTTGGTTTCGACGAAGCCGGTGGTCATGGGCGGTATTCCTTCAATCTTTGTCGGGGTGGTAGTGGAAAAGGCAAGAGATGGCATTGCTATCGCAGCGGAAAGGGTTGCGCCGGCCAGCAATGTTTGTCTGCGGGAAAACATGATCTCGATCGGGTTGTCAGACATCTTGGTAACCTTTGGGGTGGACGTTGATTTCATAGCCTGTGAAGGGCTGACACCTCTTGTCCGATACTCGTCCTATTTGGACAAAGCTTGGGTTACGCCGGCCCGCGCCCGCAAGCCGGTCACCAGACGAAGTTCAATTGAGCTCCAAGGTAATTGCCGTCATGGCCGCCGGCATTGCGGATGGCATCGCCGACCTCATAGTGAACGGCCTCGACGGCGCCTGTCAGATTTACGCTGAAGGCGTAGTCGAGTCTGACCTGCCCGTAAGCCCCGGACCACGCGCCGCCGCGACCCGCCGTTCCTGCGAGAGCCTGATTGGGCTGGACGTAAATCGCGTCCGCTGTAGTTTGCCGCCACTGGAGACCGACCGCCGCCATAAGCGTCATCTTATCCGTCGGCTTCACTGTGATCGAAGGTTTGAGGTGTATGAGGTTTGCATAGCCGGTGTAGCCGGCGAGCGTAAAATAATAGCCGTTTGGAAAGAGAGGATTGAAGGTTCCGACAGTGCCGTCGCCGGCATTGCGGTCTCCTGAAGCCATATCGAACTGCAGGCCCAGCCGAGGTGTCCAGGATGAACCGTCGAAAGTGTAGCCGGCGCGCGCACCGATCGCCCAGGCACGGATATCCTTGTCGCCGACGGAACCTAGCTGCCCCATCCCCTCGATATCCCAATCGAGGCCATTCGAATTGCCGGCGAACCGAGTATCGAAGATATGCCGGTCTTCGTCTCCCGATCCGTCCAGATAATGCGCTTCATGTTTCTGATAGAGCGAGTAGTAGGCAGAAAGTTCGTTGGCTCCCAGGACCTGCCGTTCCACGCGCAAAGTGCTGAAGCGGAAGTCTCCATTCGACGTATCGTCGAACGCCTCGTTGTTGCTATATTGGACTGGCTGGCTGGCGAAACCGATGAAGCGCCACGGGCCCGTTTCCCAATCTGCCCACACTGCATCAAAGGACTGTCGCACATTCGGCCCGTCGCGTGAGGAGACGAATCGCTGCAGGTCGAAAGCAAAATCCTGCCGACCGATGCGCGCCTTGAAAGTCCCTGCATCGAAATCATGTGAGTAAGAGACGAACGCCAGTCGCAGATCCACCTTGTCGGCATCCGTTGGGCCGACCGATCTTTTCCAGAATGCTCGATCATCTTCGAACTGGGTGAATATCTGCCAGTCTTCGAAGAGATGCAGATCGATGTGGAACTGAGCCCGCTGAATCAAATAGCTATCGCCCTCGACACCGCCGATTCCGAAGCCCGGAGTGTGGTTGGTCTCGAATCGCTCGCGGAGGTTCGCCCCGAATGACACGTAAGTACCGGGATCGGAAATGGACAGCGGGACATATTTCAGGCCATCGAGCGGCTGCGTCCTGAGCGCTGGATCGGCCAAAGGAGACCAATCCTCTTGCCAGCGGTTGCTCTTGATCGCCGGCCGCTTGGCAGGTGCCGACATGTCGGCAGCACTTGCCGCCGTCGCCGACAGAGTCAGCAGGACGGCGGTTGAAACTAGGTAACGTTCCATCATTTACGCTCCCCGTTAGGACCGAGCGACCGCGCTCGACGCGGCCGCAACATCGTCGTCAGGGCTTGGCACCGGAATGAATCTCCGCAACATAGCCGCCCGGAAATTCCACCATGGCGGCCCGACGGTCGCCTGATTGATAGGGTTCAACGAGGATCTTCGCGCCGCTGTCCTTCGCCTTCTGAAGAGTGCCCTCGAGATCGACGACCTCATAACCGGTCATTTCATGCCCGTAGGGGACGGGCAGGTGCCCATCGGTGACAAGGGCGGTCATCTTCCCGAAGACGGATTCGATGCGGATACGGCGGAATGTATCGTCCGGACGGCCGATCTCGACTCCCGGTGCCTTTTTTTCGTCGGAGACCACGGTGCCCTTCGAGAAGGCAACGAAATCCTTGACGAAAGCGGATACAGCGTCGGGCGAGACATAGACACGGTTTTCCGGAACGGTCTCGAAGGCGGCGTAGTTCGGCTTAGTCGAGTGCCAGTAAAGCTGCATGTTTACCCCGCCCGGCCATTGGATGACGGTGTCACGGCCGATCGGATCGGGAAAGCTCTGGACGATGACGCTGGCGCCGGCGGCACGGGCTGCGGCAAGCGCCTTGTCCATGTCGGTCACCAGATAACCTGTCCGCTCAAAGCCGAAAGGATAGGGGATCGGCGTCTTGAAGCCGAATAGGGATACCGTGCCGACTGGAGTCTGCAGGAGCTGCGATGTCGTGCTGCTCGGCGTCGGCGTCACGGTCGCAACGACTTGCTTGGTGCTGGTTCCGCCGAAGGTCGCAAGGAAACTCTGGACGAAGGCATCCACCTTGTCGGGATCCACATAGACATGCGTCGTGTCGTATTGCGCACCGACGCCGAATTGAGATTTAGCAGCGCGGGCGGCGGCAGGGCTCGACGCGAGCGGAAGGGCTGCGAGTACGGCAAGCAACCCGATAGTACGGAGTGAGCGGGATATCATATCGTCAAACCTTCGTTTTCAAGACAAAACGGGAATTCAGATCGAGCCAGGCGACCAGAAGGAAGCCGCCGACAAGGCCCAGATGTTCGAAGAAGGAATTGGCGGCCATGAAGCGCTCCATTCCATCAGGCAATTCCCAGAAACGCAGGGCGAGGAAGGTGGCCATCAGTGTGAAGCCACCGAGGGCGAGTGCGCCCAGCCAACGGAAAAAGCCGGTCAGAATCATGAGTGAGGCGGCAAGCTCCAGGATGATGACGAATACCGCAAAGAGCGGGGCAGGCGAGAGGCCGAAATGCGTCATCTCACCGATCGCGGCCGGAAAGTCCGTGAGCTTGTTGAGGCCGCCCTGCAGATAGGCGGCGCAGAGGCCGAGGTAGGCGATGAACCGCATGAAGGCGGCGCCGAAAAGAGGGCGGGCGAGGGACGCAAATCGGATTTCAAGGGCATGCATGGCATCGATCCTCAGACGGCCCAGCAGGCGCAGCCGAGCGCACCCCAGAAGCTCTTGAGATCGGAGACCGGTGCCTTCGAACCCCAGGCATTGGCGTGGGCATGGCCGTGGACATTGCAATCATTGGCGCAGCCGCAGGCGGAAATCAGCTGGCGGTGCAACGAGTTCTTGCCGGCGCCCTCAGGCTCACCCCAGGCGGCATATCCACCGAAGGCGCGTACCGGCGACCAGTCGGGCATGGCGGGCGGAACCGGGTTATCATCGAGCTCGGCGAAGTGGCCCGCGCCATAGACGATCTTGCCGCCGACCATGGTCAGCTCCGACGTAAGGAAGGATATTTCCTCTTCGGCGCAGGCAAAGAAATCCTTGTCCGGCACGATGAGATCGGCGAACTGGCCTTTCTCGATGCGGCCCTTCTTGCCTTCCTCGTTGGAGAACCAGGTGACGTTTTCGGTCCACATGCGCAGCGCCGTTTCGCGGTCCAGGCAGTTCCGGCGCGGATAGATCGCCATGCCGCCGACGGTGCGGCCCGTGATCATCCAGGAGAGCGACACCCAGGGATTATAGGAGGCAACGCGGGTGGCATCGGTGCCGGCGGAAACCTTGACGCCTTTTTCCAGCATGCGGGCGACGGGTGGGGTGGCCTCGGCAGCCCCCACGCCGTAGCGCTCGACGAAATATTCGCCCTGATAGGCCATGCGGTGCTGCACGGCGATGCCGCCGCCGAGTGCGGCGATACGGTCGATCGACTGCTCGGAAATCGTCTCTGCATGGTCGAAGAACCAGTTGAGGCCTTCGAGCGGGATATCCTGATTGACTTTCTCGAAGACGTCGAGCGCGCGGCTGATCGTCTCGTCATAGGTGGCGTGCAGGCGCCAGGGCCAGCGGTTTTCGGCGAGTACGCGCACGACCTCTTCCAGCTCGCCTTCCATTTCCGGCGGCATATCGGGGCGCGGCTGGCGGAAATCCTCGAAATCGGCAGCGGAAAAGACCAGCATTTCGCCGGCGCCGTTATGGCGGAAGTAATCTGTGCCCTGCTTGTATTTCACCGAAGCCGTCCAGTTCAGGAAGTCTTCCTTCTCCTGCTTGGGCTTCTGGGTGAAGAGATTATAGGCGAGGCGGACGGTCATCTGGCCGTCATCGGCAAGCTTCTGGATGACGGCATAGTCATCAGGATAGTTCTGGAAGCCGCCGCCGGCATCGATGACGCCTGTTACGCCGAGGCGGTTCAGCTCGCGCATGAAGTGGCGGGTGGAATTGACCTGATAGTCGAAGGGCAGTTTCGGACCCTTGGCGAGCGTCGAATAGAGAATGCCGGCATTCGGTTTGGCAAGCAGCAGGCCGGTCGGGTTGCCTTGGGCATCGCGGGTGATCTCGCCACCGGGCGGGTTTGGCGTGTCCTTGGTATAGCCGACGGCGCGAAGGGCTGCGCCATTCAGCAGGGCACGATCATAGAGATGCAGGATGAAGACCGGGGTGTCGGGCGCAACCGCGTTGATCTCGTCGATGGTCGGCAGGCGCTTCTCGGTGAACTGATGCTCGGTGAAACCGCCGACGATTCGCACCCATTGCGGTGCAGGTGTGATCGCCACCTGGCGCTTCAACATGTTCATCGCGTCTGCGAGCGAGCGCACGCCATCCCAGCGCAGCTCCATGTTGAAGTTCAGACCGCCTCTGATGACGTGCGTGTGGTTATCGATCAGGCCCGGAAGAACACGTTTGCCTTTGAGATCGACCACCTTGGTGTCCGGCCCCTTGAGCGCCATGATCTCGGCACCGTGGCCGACGGCGAGGAACCTGCCGTCCTTGACGGCGACGGCGCTGGCGGTCGGATTGGAGCGGTCGAGCGTGGTGATCAGCCCGTGATGCAGGATGAGGTCGGCGGTTGCGTTTTCCATAATCTTCGTCCTCGAGCGAGAGCAGGTATCAGACCTTGTCGGAAGGCTTGATGTCGGCGGGATTTGTGCCCTTGGGCAAATGGCCGAACATGTGTGGCTTGATCTGATGCAGCCACGAGACTGCGGCCGGCTCTTTGTTGATAATCGTCTTGGCGAAGGGAATGATCTGTTCGCCGACAAGGATGCCCAGCAGACCGACAAGCGCGATCACAGGAGGAGCCGGCGAACGGACGTTCAGGAGGCTGTAGACAATGCCGACGAGAAGGCCGGCGCCGAGGGAGAGGAGGTAGATTTTCATGGAAGTTGTCCTTTCTGATCTATTCGACGATTAAAGCCCGGTCGCCTCGGAAACCGCCTCAAGGATGACGGAGACGATCGCCTCCGGTTGCGAAATCAATGACATGTGGCTGGCTTTGATCTCGGTCGTACGAGCATTAAGCTTCTTCGCCAATTCCCGCTGGAGCTCCACGCTGACTGCCCGGTCTTCACTCGAAATCACGTACCAGTTCTTGCGGTCCGTCCAGGCGGCCTTGGTCACCTTGTCGGAGAAAGTGCCTGCACCGAGCGGCGGCTGGGTGGCCGCAAGGACTCGTGCATCCTCTTCCGGCAGATCCTGCGCTACCGCGTTGATCCAGCCGTTTGCGCTCATCATGTAGCTGCCGCTGCGGTCAGGACTGACCTCGCTAAGACCTGGAGGGGCGGGATGGGCAGCAACCTGGTCTCCGGTCGATTGGCCGGCGTCCGGTGCGAAGGCCGCGACAAAGACCAGAGCCTTGACCTTCGGGTCGTTGCCTGCTTCCGTGATGACGGTTCCTCCCCAGCTGTGGCCGGCGAGAATGACAGGCCCGTCAATCTCGTTCAGCACATGGCGGGTTGCCTCGACATCCGCCAACAGAGATGTCGTTGGATTTTGCACGGCGACGACGGAAACGCCCTGCTTCAGCAAAAGGGAAATAACTGATCTCCAGCTCGATGCGTCCGCCCATGCCCCATGCACGAGAACGACGGTCGTATTGTTCGATGGTGAGGCGGTCACGATGAGCTCCGTGCGCATGACTGAATGGGAATGGCCGGTGCCGTGGCGCGAGCGAAGTGCGCCACGGGAAAAAGACCGAAGAATTGGTCGCTGCAAAGCACTGCGTGCCGGCAGCCAGTTCGCCCCTCAATGACCTTCGGACGCGCCGAACATCGTCTTGGCGTAGATGATGCCGAGGCCGTAGGCGCCGCCGAACTTCTTGGCGATACCGGTGGTCATGTCGTAGGTCTCGGTCCGTGCCCAGTCGCGCTGAAGCTCGAGCAAATACTGGAGAGACGTCATCGGCTGTCCGCCGGCCTGAACGATGCGATCCATTGCCCGGTTATGCGCTTCGTCGGAAACGTCGCCGCAGGCATCGGCCAGGACGAAGACTTCAAAACCCTGTTCGATGGCCGACAGCGCCGGGCCGACGATGCAGACACCGGTCCACAGGCCGGAAAGCACGATGCGCTTCTTGCCGATGCGATTGATCTCCTCGATGACGGCTGCATCTTCCCAGGTGTTCATCGACGTGCGGTCGAACAGCTTCTGACCGGGAAACGCATCGGTGATTTCGGAGAACATCGGGCCGGAGAAGCTCTTTTCGGCAACCGTGGTCAGAATGGTGGAAACGCCGAAACCCTTGGCGCCATGGGCGACGAGAGCGGCATTGTTCCGGAGATTGACAGCATCGATGCTCTTCGTCGCAAAAGACATCTGCGACTGAAAATCGATCATGATCAGCGTATGATCCTTCGGCGTGAGAAGCTTCGAGCCCGGCGTCGGTGTCGCGTTTACAGTCATTGTGTTTCCTCAAAAGCGTTGAGCTGACGGTGCGTCGGCAGTCAGCTAAATTGCGTTGACGGGACGGATCATGCCCGCTGCCGACGCAACCTTCTTGTCGCTAAAAAGGATGGTTTGGATGTTCGAACTGTCTCGGCGGCTGGACCTCACACAGGAACCGAAATGAAGACGAGCCCTGCTCCGAGACGAGATCTGACGGGAAAACTTCGCGAAAGCGCGAGCTTCGGGCCGGCCGCGATTTTATTAAGTCTTATCGCCGAGTTTCAAGCGCTTCCGCCGACGCCAGTTGCCAGGGGGCTCTCCCGCAATATCCGAAAACACTCGCGTGAGATGGCTCTGATCGGCGAAACCGCACGTCGTGGCGACCTCTTGGATCGAAAGGTCAGCAAGCAGAAGATCTTTGGCCTTTGAAACTCGATACTCCATGACCCAACGGTATGGTGTCCGGCCGAATGTCTCCTTGAACGCCCTGTTAAAGTAACTGCGGGACAGGCTGCAGAGTTGGGCGAGTTCGGTGATCGAGACCTGCGTGAGGGCGTTCGCAACCAGGAACTCGAGCACCCTTTTTTCCTGCCATGGCGCCAAAACGCCATTCCTGCTCGTCGGAAAATACTGGCTGGCATAGGTGTGGGTCAGATGCGTCAACAGAACCAGGCTAATTTGCTCAAAGAACAATTGGTTGGCCTCATGTCGGTTGACGAGATAAGGCAAGACGGCCTGAGCAAGGCCAAGAATGACGTCGTCCCTAGTACCGGGCCTACAATCGAACCCGTCGAATTGCGGGCGGCCTATGTCCTCCAGGAAAGTGCGCACGAAAGAGAGCGGGATATTGAATCGCAGATTATCGAATGGCGAGAGATGATGGCACTGCCATTCATTTCTGAGGTCGGTGATAGCGATCGCACCTTTCGGATGCCCGCCTTCGAAAATGAGCTCGTCGTTTTTCCAAAGGCGGTGCATTCTGAAATCGGTCAACTGAGTGATGACGGAGACTGCCTCCTCGCGTTTGCTCGGTGGAGCGATCGGAAGATCGTCCTTGTCGTAGCACAGACGGGTGATCGTGATAGCCGACGCTTTTATCGTCCATTGACCAGGAACAGGCGTTCGAAGCGCACTACCGCCTTCCAATTCTCTCTTCAATGTCCACTCCGCCAAACCCACCCGTACCAGCCTCAACGCTACGCTGTTTTATGGTAGATTCCAACGATTTTTTTACGAAACAGCTTTCGACTTGGTTTCAATCAATGAAGCCGGCCAGTACGCCAGACAGCCGGCGTCATGCCTGTCTCGCGGGAGAAGACCTTCGTGAAATGACTTTGATCGACAAAGCCGCAGGCGTCGGCGATCGCCTTCAACGGGAGGCTGCTGTCGCGAAGAAGATCTTTAGCGGCATCCACCCGCGCGTGCATGAGCCAGCGATGGGGCGTAACTCCGGTCACCTTCTTAAAACTCTGCGAGAAATGATTGGCAGAAAGACCCGCGGCCGCGGCAATGTCTGCCACGCACAATTCGCGGGCAAGGTTGTTCCTCATAAACTCTTTCGCCAAAGTTTCACGGTTGTAGGGCAGGATCGTTTCGTCGCTGCCAGCCTCCGTCTTACCGATGGGGTCCTCGATCAGATGTGAGCAGATCGCGATTGCCAAGTGCTTCAGGAGCGCCTCCCATGAACCGGTCTCTCGACCAAAGAGGGAAATGACGATGTCGGCGAGATTGCTTAAAACCGGATCCCTCTCACCCCGTCGACACCGCAGCTCGAGTATCGAACTTGCCCTAGACAGGTCCCCGACCTCCTCTATGAGGGCCTTTGGCAACAAGAAGGTAACCGAATGAAGGTCCGCGTATAAGACGATCGACGCTCCTTCGGAAAGGTCGACAAGGCAAACCGATCCCCGCTCGAACTTGTGGGGCAATGTCCTGGTCCCGTCCGGGAGGATGTCGCAATGATGAGCCTCCTTGGTGTACACCATCAGGAAATAGGCGTCGCAAACGGGAAGGGAAACGATCGGCCTCTCACCGTCGGTGACATCCTTTGCGATTCTCGTGACGCAAATAGATGAAGCCCTGACAGGCACCGCATTGAGCGACGCGGCTTCGGGAAGGCCGAAATACGGGCCGAGCGTTTTCAGTTGAATATGGTCCAGCTCAATCCCCTCCCTCCAAGATGCCTCCGCGCTTTAGCATCCATGAGAACATTCCGACTCCGGCAGACCATATAATTCTGCTGAACAGCTGCGCAACGCCTATTCGCGTGAAAATAGGTTTCAATCGCAATGAGAAACCAGTGTCACGGCAATCATTCCATTTATCTTGGACCATCCTACGGCTACAACCGAAAAGATCCGAACGCGAAAAGTTGGTCTGAGGGAGGATTGAGTTTCAGCTTGCGGCACGATGTCGGCTCCACAGGCGCCAGCGGCGCAAACAGCAAACACATGAGCCATTTGAAACGCGGCGGATCACAGTCTGTTCTCCGCAGCGATCTCTTGCAGGTCGAGTTCGTGTTCGAGGTCCCGCATGACGCGGTCGTGGATTTCGCCGGCCCTGTGCATCCGCAGGATTTCGGCCCGACCGGCCTGAAGCACCTCGAGAACAGCCTTGAAGTGGTCAGCTTTAATGCTCTCATGCGTGTCACGGTCAGCTTCATACTGGGCGGCAACCTCGGCTCGATGCCGGTACTGTTCGAGCAGCCGGGGATGCCGCTCGATGCCATGCTCCTTCCGTGAGCACTCTTGGATCGCACGATATTGAGCTTCCGCTACGCGCCTCCAGGCGGAGGCCTCATTTTCACGCAATTGCTGTTCTTCGTCGGGGCTGGCCAAGTCGAGTAGGGCGGCGAGCGGGGCCAAAGTCGAGCCCTGAACCAGAACCGTGACGATGATCACGGCGAACGCGGCAATAAGGACGAGGTCCCTCCCCGGCATCTGTTCCGGAAGGGACAATGCGCCTGTCAGCGTCACCACGCCGCGCATACCGGCCCAACTGATGATCGTCGCAGTCGCAAATGAAAAAGGCCTTTTGCGCCTGCTGCCTCGCCATAACAGGACGCGCTTCAGTGTGCCGGTTCCGAGCAGCCAAACGAAGCGTGCGATGATCACGGTCAAAACCACCGCCGAGATCGGAATAGTGACATCGCCGATGCCGTGCCCGCCTTCGGAAACGCGATCGAGAACACCCTGAAGAGAAAGGCCGACGAGAATGAAAAGCAAGGACTCCGACAGAAAGACCAGCGCCTTCCAGAACGCTTGCGCTCGCACCCGGGTCGAGGCCGAAAAGCTCTCATGCTGGTGGAACCCCAGAATGAGACCCGTCGTAACCGTCGACAGAACGCCCGAACTATCGAGGCGCTCGGCGCCGGTGTATGAAATTGCGGCGAGCAGAAGCGTTGCCGTAATGATCAGCTCGCTATCACGCAGCCTGCGGATGACCCAAACACCTATCCAGCCGACGACAAGACCGACGACTACCCCTCCGGCCGTCACCCAGGCGAAGGAGCCGATCGCTTCGGGAATACTGAAGCTGCCGGTCAAGGCGGCTGCGACGGCGAAGCGTAACAGGACGAGGCCGCTGGCGTCGTTGACCAGACTCTCCCCTTCGAGAAGCGCCGAAATCCGGGTTGGAAGGTGGAGCCTCTCGAGAACCGCTCCCGCGGCAACGGTGTCAGGCGGTGAGACGATTGCGCCCAATGAAAAGCCCACTGCCCATGGCAACTGAGGCAATAACAGGTGGAATACGACCCCCACGATCAATGTCGTGAATACGACCGCTCCCAGCGCCAGGGAGGCGATCTCCGCGAAGTGCTTTTTGAATTCGTGCCAGACTGTGAAATAGGCTCCGCTCATGAGGAGCGGCGGCAGGAAGATCAGCATGACCATTTCCGGATCGATCCTGATCGTAGGAACGCCAGGCGTGACTGCAAGGACGACGCCACCGACAATGAGAGCGGCAGCCGGCGGCAGACGCAAACGCCGTGCGACCAGTTCAAGCACTATCGTTGCCATCAAGAGGAGGACGAGAAATTCATATGTCGATTCAGCTGACATTTCGTTCGGAACTTGCTTTGCTTCGGTTCTTGTATTGCGCCGGAAAACAGCCGAATGGTCTCGGCCAGGTTACATCGCATCTGCTACTATTTACCGAGAAGCCGTCCTTTGGATTGGATGATAATACTGCGGTTGGAAATTCTGACCGATAAGCGGCCGGCCCAGCAAAAGGACGCATGCCCTGCCCGGCGGAACAATCCTTCTCGATTGGGCGCCCACGGTTCGAGACGCGATCGAATCCGCTGTGAGGTTGGCACGAACGCGGTCGAGAAGTGGGAAGATGATACTCCAAACGGCCATAGTGCGATCCAAGAAGCCGGGCGACGGATCAACTAGCCTCTTCCCATTCAAGAACGGAGAATTGGAGCCCCTATGGCTAACTTGCCTTTGACTACACCGCATGACTGCGCGCTTCTTTTGATCGATCAGCAGGCTGGCCTCGCCTTCGGGGTCGAGTCGATCGCTCGTCAAGCCCTCCTTGGAAACGTTGTGGCGCTGGCGAAGACAGCGAAACTGTTCGAGCTGCCGATCATCGCCTCGACATCCGCCTCAACCGTCTACAGCGGCCCAATCATGCCGGCGATCCAGGCCGCGATCGGAGACGTGAGATCGATCGAGCGCCGGAACATGAATCTTTGGGAAGATGAGGCCGCACGAGTCGCCGTCGTCACCTCCAGCCGTAAGCGTCTCCTTGTTTCCGGCCTTCTTACCGAGGCGTGCGTTTCCTTTCCGGTTCTGTCCGCCCTCGCAGAGGGCTATGATGTTTCTGTCGTCGCGGACGCCTGTGGTGGGCTGACGTCGGAAAGTCATGCTCTTGCATTGCGGCGAATGGAGGCGGCCGGAGCAACGATGACGTCCTGGATTCAGGTCCTCCTCGAGCTTCAGCGAGACTGGACAAGACATGAAACCTATGCCGGAGCGAGAGGCATTGTTGAAGCCCACGCCGGCGGCTACGGTATTGGACTCTCATACGCTCGCGCTATGATTCATCCGCCGCAGGCCGAACTACCGCCGGCAATACCCAGATCGCCCTGAACGACATCCCGGCGAAATAGATCAGCGCGACAAGACCACCCCAGGATAGAATGGTGGACAGACAATCTGCTGACCGGAAGGACGAGGATCCGAGAAAGACAGCCGCCGAGACCAAGACGACATAGCTACCCAGAACCAGCGAGGCGACCGTCACGATACGACCCCGGGCGATCCCCTCCCGCAGCAGCATGAGATTGTTGGGACCCACGGATACGATCGAAGTAGCCCCCATTGCCAAGCCGACATGCAGCGCGCTCATGTCGATCATCTTTCGATTCCCCTAGTCAGATGAAGTTGCAGGGCCTCGGGAGATTGCTTGACGATGCAAGTTTCGATTTCGAAACCCTGAAACCGTGAAATCGGCCGCAAGGGAGGGTTTTCGAACCCAAGGTCGGTGCGTAGATGATCGGTCAAAGAGGATACGATCCGCGATGAGTGCTGTTGGTGCGAGCGACGAAACTTTCTTGCCAGCGCCGTTAGAAGGGAACGGCAGATCACTCCAGGATGCAGACTTGGATAGGTGCGAAACGTCAATACGATATCCGACATATCAATCTCCAGCGATCAAGCTCTTCGATGCTGAAAGTATTCAGCCGCGCAGGTTCGCCGTCCTGTAGTGTCAGCGATATTGCGATGATATTTTTCTGAAAGAGCGCCGTTCCACAGTGACCTTAGGACGCCTGCCACGAACGCTTTGTTTCGACGTGACACTGTCAAGTCCGTTTCGTATCATTCCGCCCGGGGCACGACGTGAACAGGACGACATGCGAGCATGGCGGCAGACGACCGCGCCGACGGGCAGCCTTCAGAGCTACGCACATATGATCAAAGGCATCGCCCTCATCCGACAACATGGCGACGGCTTCATCGAGGCGGGAAGGATCGAGTTGCTGCAGGCGGCAAGCATTGATCCCGACTCCGGGCTGATACAAGCCTATCTTGCCCTTGCCGAGGCAATGATCGCGCGCTACCGGCCAGGCGAAATTCAGGCGCTGCGTGCGGCGCGGGAACGCGCCGTCCATGCGACCGCACCGGCCCCGGACGAAGCCCGATGCTACCGGACACTCGCAATCATTCTCAGCTATCTGCGGGAGTTCTCCGCCGCGGAGGCGCAATATGAACGGGCGATCCAATTGAACCCCTACGATGCAGATACACTCGCCCAACCCGGATTCATGCATGCAATGAGGGGTCACCCTGACGAGGCACTCGAGCTGATGGCCCGCGCCGTCCAGCTCAACCCGTTCCACCCCGGTTGGTATCATTCCGATCGCAGTGCTCCGCTGTACATGCTGGGGCGCTATCGAGAAGCGGCGGAAGAGCTCGAGCGATTGCCGCATCTGACGGCATGGCATTCAGCCCGCGTTGCGGCGAGCTATGCCATGCCGATTAAGTGTGGTGTTGATCCGTGGTCAGCATGCTAGTGTATTTTAGAGCGTCAGTTTAAGGTTTCTGTTGGCGACGTTCCTGCCGAGTGATGGCTCGCTGCGCGAGTTTTCGGCCCATGAGGGCCATTTCCATGTCAAAAGAAGAACCGATTGTCCATTTCGAGGCCGCGAGTACGCTTGCCGTGGTGGTCTCGTCGAACGAGCCGTTGCTTTTCCTGTCGGCGGACCAGAAGATTATTGCAGCCAGCACATCGTTCTGCCGCACCTTCGAGATCGATCCAGCGACAATTCCCGGCAGAGCGCTCAGTGGGCTCGGAAACGGCGAATGGGCAATGCCGAAGCTTGCATCGCTCCTGAAGGCGACAGCGTCCGGGAGTGCAAGGATCGAAGCCTACGAGATCGGCCTCAAACGGCCCGACCGGAAGACACGTCAGTTGATCGTCAACGCGCAGGTTCTGGACGACGGCGACAAGGACCATATCCGGTTGCTGGTGGCCATCACCGACGTGACTGACGCGCGTGCCGAAGCGAAACTGAAAGACGATCTCGTCCGGGAGAAAGCAATCCTCATTCAGGAAGTCCAGCACCGGGTCGCAAACAGCCTTCAGATCATTGCGAGCGTTCTCATGCAGAGTGCCCGTCGGGTGCAGTCCGAGGAAGCGCGCGGACATCTTCACAACGCCCATAGCCGGGTCATGTCGATCGCGGCCGTACAGCGACAGCTCTCAACATCACCTGGCGGCATCGTCGGACTCCGCAGCTACTTCACGCAACTTTGCGAAAGCCTCGGCGCATCGATGATTGCCGATGAGGACCGGCTCTCGATTTCGGTGACAGTCGATGACAGCGCCGTCGACGCGGACGTTTCCATAAGCCTGGGACTGATCGTGACGGAATTGGTGATCAACGCCCTCAAGCACGCCTTTCAGAAGCAGGAAACTGGCAGGATCGTAATCGATTATCACTCGACAGGCACTGACTGGACCCTCACCGTCACCGACAACGGCGTCGGCATGGCCGCCGGTAGCGATGCACCCAAGCCCGGCCTCGGCACCGGCATCGTCGAGGCGCTTGCCAGGAATCTGCAGGGCGAAATACAGTTGAGCGATGCCAGCCCTGGAACCACCGTGACAATCAGTCATCGCGGCAACGCCGACCGTCGAACCAGAATTCCGGCGGCGGCATAGGAACTTATCTCTCACTGAAACGCTAATCCAAGCCAGGGCTTTCCCGGCTCATACAAAAACCGAGTGACATATGTTTAATGGCAAGGCGGTCGTCCTGGTGGTCGAAGACAGCGCGATCATTCGAATGGGCGCCGTCGACCTGGTCCAATCTGCAGGCTACGAGGCGCTTGAAGCAAGCAATGCCGACGAGGCAATTCGTATCCTGGAGTCCAGAGCCGACGTCGACCTGGTGTTCACCGACGTACAGATGCCGGGAACGATGGACGGCATCAAGCTATCCCACTACATCCGCAATCGATGGCCGCCAGTGAAGTTGATCGTTGCTTCCGGCAAGGCAATACTCGAAGAGAGCAATCTTCCTGAGGGAAGCCGGTTCTTCTCAAAGCCTTACAGCAATCATGCCATCGCAGACGCAATGGCAGATCTGCTTTCGGGCGACTTTAGTATTCCCGCCGCATAAGGAGCCGCCTCAGCTGTCCTGTGCTAAATTCTCTTGTATAGCTGGTAGGAAAAGAGACCGGCCAGGAATAAGGCAGATATGTCGATTCAGCGTACGAGCTTTTACGTCCTTCCGGCGGTTGTGACGATCGCGTTCATCTGGCTGCTTATCCCCTATTACTCCGCTGTCTTCTGGGCCGTTATCCTGGCGATCATCTTCTTTCCCCTTCACAAGCGACTGGAGCGTTTGTTAGGGGGCCGCCACAGCATTGCCGCCCCATCGGTGGCATTCTGGGCTCTGGGGATTGAGGCCGCCTTGCCGTGGGGTGTGACAATGACCTTCCTGTCGATGCTGCCTGCAGTTGGAGTGGCACTCGTATGGGCTCCGGCAGCCATCTGGCTGGTCCTCACGGGGGCCGGCTGAAAGCAGCAATCCTGGTCCTGATCGGCATATTCGTAATCGGGCTCTTCGACGATTTGCTGCGTGTGCCGTTGGTCGGCAAGGGAACGCGGCTGCCCGACTATGTCGTGCTGATCTCGACCGTCGGCGGCATCTCCCTGTTCGGCACCAATGGTTTCGTCATCGGCCCGTTGATTGCCGCCTTGTTTATCGGGCATGGTCGATTTTTGCCGAGCAGCAGAATGCCGCGAGGTCGAGGTCCAAAGTCTTGAATGAGAATTCAGCGCCTTCCCGGCACTTTAATGCAGGACGGAAGTGACGAATTGCAGGCGATGAACGAGCGAGCCTGTCTGATAGATGCGGTGGTTCGTTCCCGCGCAGACGCCCAGAGAACCGGAAACAATCATGGCACAAATTCGCATCCACCACCGCACGATCTATCATTATCGTTATGCGGTGAATCTCAGCCCTCACCGGCTGATGCTGAGGCCGCGCGAGGGCAGAGATCTCCGGCTGCTTTCGCATGAAGTGTCGACAACGCCACAAGCCCAGATCAGTTGGGCGACCGATGTATTCGGCAACGCGGTTGCCACCGCGGTTTTCAGCGAAATGACCGATATCCTGACCGTCGACAGCGTCGCCTTGGTCGACCTCACCGCTGCCGCATGGCCGGTCTTTGCTATTGCAGGCTCCGCCATTACCTTTCCATTCCGCTATTCGGATGAGGAATGGACCGATCTCGGCGCGCTGACGGCTCGTCAGTTTGCCGACCCGTTCCAGCAACTTCAGCGGTGGGCACAGGGATTTGTCGCAAGCAATTCGACGGACACGCTGTCGCTTCTCAAGGACATAAGTGCGGGAGTGTCTTCATCGATCTCCTATCAAAGCCGTGAGGCGGAAGGCACACAGACGCCGACCCAAACTCTGGAACGTGGTTGGGGATCATGCCGTGACTTCGCGGTGCTGTTTGTTGAAACTGTTCGTTGCCTGGGCTTTGGAGCGCGCATCGTGTCGGGATACCTGTTCAATCCCGATCGAATATTGCTTGGTTCGCGGGATCAGGGCTCGACCCATGCCTGGGTCGAGGTATTCGTACCCGGTGCTGGATGGATTACGTTCGATCCGACCAATCGCAGCATGGGCGGGGCCAATCTCATCCCTGTCGCCGTCACTCGCGATATCGCGCAATCCGTTCCCGTCGCCGGCAGCTTCGTCGGTGCGTCCGATGCCTTCATATCGATGGACGTGGAGGTCGAGGTATCCACGTGAGTCTCGGCAGGCCCACGAGGATTTTAGTCGTCCAGCCATTCGCATGGATCACGACTTGACGGGATTCTCGTCATCACCACCGCGCTCACCGCACGTGCGGATCCCGATCGCGAATGACCGATTGAAAGTCAAGGAATGACCAATTGAAATCAACATGGCGACTGATTGAAACCTGAGCCTAATAAAGGTGGCACGTCAGGTTGCGGCACGAGGGCGGCGAGAGGCCACATGGGCACTGCTGAACCTTCGCTGATTGGTCACCGGAACTGATCTAGCTGATCCTCACGGAGGGATATCCCAAGAGCGAAGCGAAAGCAAATTGTGCATATCTTTATCACGCCGCCAAGCCGGCCGGCTTCTAACAACCGGAGGGGTGATGTCACGTTGTTGGTGGCTTAACGGCTGATGGCTAACCCCTCGCGTATGAACTCATCGATCGTCAGCTACGAGAACCACCGTTTTCCTCCGCAGATCATTGCCCATGCGGTTTGGCTTTATTTCCGATTCCCGTTGAGCTTGAGGCTGGTCGAGGAGATGCTTCTGGAACGTGGCATCGTCGTCTCTTACGAAACGATCCGTCGATGGGGCCGCAAGTTCGGGGCGGCCTACTTAAAGCAGTTGCGAAGAAAGAAGCCGTCGCGAAAGGTGGTGATTTCCATTGGCGGCAGGAAACACTGGCTTTGGCGAGCCGTCGACCAGGACGGCGGCGTTCTCGACGAAATCGTACAGGCTCGCCGCGACACGAGGGCTGCCAAGCGATTACTGGTCAGGCTGTTGAAGAAGCAAGGCCTTGCACCAAAGCGGATCGTCACCGACAAACTTCGCTCGTATGGAGCGGCAAAGCGGGATGTGATGCCGACAGTCGAGCATCGATCGCACAAGGGGCTGAACAATCGGGCGGAAAATTCCCATCTGCCTCTGGGAAAACGGGAACGCGTGATGCAGAGCTTCCGATCCGTAGGTGGCCTGCAGCTATTTATGTCGGTGTTTTCAGCGGTCAGAAATCATTTCGTCCCTCCGCGCCAAAAGAACTCCGCGCTCGCCACTCACCTTCATCGGATCCGCGCAATGGCGCAGTGGAAAGCCGTGACCGGCGCAGCTGCGTGAGTTCATTGGAAAACGCCTTGGCGCACTTCGATGAACCAACGTGACATCGCCCTCAAACCTCCTTCTTGCGGAACTCAATATTGCCCTGAGCTCCAACGGATTTTTCCCTGAGTCCAAATGCCGACTTGAGGCAATTCAGCACATCGTCCAGAAATGTAAACACCACCGGGATGACGAGCAGGCTGAGGACGGTTGAGGTAATCAGGCCTCCGATCACGACGACGCCCATGGGTTGGCGGAAGCTAGGGTCGCCGGAGACAAGGCTGAGGGCGGCGGGGAGCATGCCGCCCGCCATGGCGATGGTGGTCATGACGATCGGTCTTGCCCGCTTGTGGCAGGCATCGACAAGCGCGTCGTAGCGCGACATGCCGGCACGGCGCGCCTCAATCGCATATTCCACCAGCAGAATGGAGTTTTTCGAGACGATACCCATCAACAGCAACAGGCCGATGACCGCTGGCATGGAGAAACTCGTTCCCCCCAGCACCAGAGGCAGCATGGCGCCGCCGAAGGCAAGTGGCAGGGCCATCAGGATGGTGACCGGCTGAAGGAAATCGTGGAAGAGCAGGACCAGCACGGCATAGACACAGAAAATCCCAATGGCCATGGCCACGCCGAAGCTGCTGAACAACTCGCTCTGCCGTTTCAATTCCCCCTGCTCCACGAATTTTACCCCCTGCGGCAGGTTCTGGTAGCTCGGCAGCTTTTCAGCCTCCGCCAAGACTTCCGAGAGGCTTCTGCCATTGAGTTCGACGGTAAGCGAGACATTGCGTGAGCGGTCCAGCCGGTCGATTTCGCTTGGGCTGGAACCCATGGTAATATTGGCAATAGCACCGAGCGCGACATTGCCGTCCCTTCCCTCCACCGGGATCAGGGATATGGCATCCAGAGACAGCCGGTTGACCGTATCAAGCATGACGCGGACAGGCACCTGCCGCTCCGGCAGGTTGAGTTTTGACAGCGCCTCGTCATAGGCGCCAGACGTTGCCACACGTACGGCCTCGGCGATGGCTTTGGACGTTACCCCCAGGGAAGCGGCCTCGGCCAGATCGGGTTTAATGGTAATTTCAGGTGCCTGCATTGCGGCTGACGATGTGACGTTGCCGATGCCTTGCAAGCTACGCAGATCGGCCTCGAGGCTGGAGGCCGCCTTCTCCAGAAGATCGGAATCGTCGCCCGCAAGCGTCAGTGTCAGCTGGGTACCGTTACCGCCTGACCCGATCTCGATGCGTACACCGGGCAGTTGTTCCAGAGCCTTGCGCAAATTGGCCTCGATCTGGGACTGTTTGATATACCGATCATCGATGGGTGTCAGGTTGACGACGATGGTGGCGCTATCCGTGCTTGCCGTGGAAGTGCTGTTCATGCCCCCCGTCGATGCCGTGCCGGTTGCCTGAAATACCGAGGTCACATGGTCGACACCTGCAATGATAGTGGAAGCCTTTCGCGCGGCTTCGTCCGTCGATTCGATGGTCGAGCCTGAAGGCGTGGTCAGCGTCACCTGCGTTTGCGCATTGTCGGATGCCGGGAAAAAGCCCGTCGACAAATGGCTTAGCAGCAAGATCGTGAAACCCATGAAAACGGCGGTGCCGAGCACGGGTATCCAGCGACGCCGCAGCGCGCCTTTGACGAGCCAGAGATAGGCCTGCATGACCCGCCCGTCCTCATCATGAGCTTTGCCGGTCGCCTTCATCAGGTAGGCCGCCATCATCGGCGTCACCAGACGTGCAACGAGAAGGGAGGCGAGAACGGCAACGGAGGCCGTGATCCCGAATTGCTTGAAGATGATGCCCGGAATGCCGCCCATGAATGCCGTGGGCAGAAATACCGCGACGAGCGTGAAGGTGGTGGCAATGACCGCCAGGCCGATCTCATCCGCCGCTTCCATGGCTGCATCATAGGGGCTTTTGCCCATATTGAGATGGCGCTCGATATTTTCGATTTCCACGATTGCATCGTCGACGAGAATGCCGACGACCAGCGAAAGCGCCAGAAGTGTGATCGTGTTGAGACTGTAGCCTAGCAGATACATGACGAGAAACGTCGGAATGATGGAAAGCGGCAGGGCCACGGCAGCCAGAAGCGTCGCGCGCCAATCGCGAAGGAAAAGCCAGACCACCAGAATTGCGATGATCGCCCCCTCATAGACCATGTGCATCGAAGATTCGTAGTTCTGCTCCGTCGGAACGACGGTATTATAGGCCTCCTCGATCGTCACCTGCGGGTTGGCGGCGGCGAATGTCTTGATGGCTTCGCGAACACGGTCGGTCACGGCGGTATCGGAATATCCTTTGGAGCGCTTGATTTGCGCGGCAATCACCGGCTTGCCATTGAGATAGGCAAGCGATGTCAGGTCGCTGTGAGTATCGGTCACGGTGGCGACCTCGTCCAGCCGAACCCAGCTTCCCTTGGACAGCGGAATGGGCAGAGCGCGTATCTGATCGGCGCTTTTGGCAGCCGCCAGCGTGCGAACCGACTGGCTTTCGCCGCCAATGCGCCCTTTGCCGCCCGAGAGATCGGATTGCACCGCCTCGACCTGACTGTTGACGTCATTGGCCGTGAGACCCAGACCATCCAGCAGATCAGCGTTCAACGCCACCCGGATCTCTCTATCGACGCCGCCCAGCCTGCCGACTTCTCCAACGCCATCCACCGCCATCAAAGCACGCGACATGTCGTTGTCGATGAACCATGACAGCTCCGCGTCGTCCAGCTTGTCGGAATGAACCACATAGGTGATGAGCGGTGACGAATTGAGGGACTGTTTTGAAACGGTCGGCGCGTTCATATCCTGCGGCAGATCGGGTTGCACTTGGTCAACCGCGTTTTTCACCTCATCCAGCGCGACCTGCGTATCTTTGCCGACCTTGAAGGCAACGGAAATGCTGACCGAACCATCGGTGATCGTCGTCGTCACGGAATCGAGCTGCGTCAGACCCGTCAGCTCATCTTCGATCTTGCGTGCGACTTCCGTTTCCAGCTGGGACGCTGCGGCGCCATCCAGCGACGCTGATATCTCGATGGTCGGCAGATCCATATCGGGGAAATTCTGCACATCGAGGCGGTTGAAAGCCCAGAGACCGCAGGCGGTCAAAAGCGCAAAAAGCAGGATCGGCGGAACCGGATTGCGGATGGACCAGGAGGAAAAATTCATTTCGCGGCCTGCCCATCGGCAACTTCGGCTGCCTCTATGACCCGCACAACGGAGCCATCCGCCAGAAATGCACCGCCCGATGCGACGATGCTATTAGTCTTGTCGATACCCGAGAGAATTTCGACACGATCCCCCTGCCGCCGCCCGGTATCGACACGTTTTCGCAGGACCGTGTTCTGCTGAGACGGGTTCATGATGAAGACATAGGAAAAGCCGTCTCTGAGCGTCACTGCCGACGTGGGAACCGTGAGGGCTTCGGTCTGGGCGAACTCGAAATGACCACTGACCAGAACGCCGGTCTTGGGTTGCGGCATACCTGCGTCCGGATGCAGCGCGACATAAACGATCACCCGCCCATTATCCGTGGATGAGGTGGGCGATATCAATCGCACCTCGCCATGAACATCGCCCGCAGGCGTGGAAATGACGGCTTTCGTCCCCTCCTTCACGTCGGCCAGACGTTTGACCGGCAATTCCGCGTTCCACTCAACGCGGTCTTGGCGGATCAGCCGGAACAACTCGTCGCCGGTGACGACCTTCCCCAAGGAGGCAGAGCGGCTTGAAATCACGCCATCATCGATCGCGTAAACCTTGGTCCGGTCCAGCGTCAGTTGCGCAGAAGCAAGTGATGCGCGCGCGGACGCGAGTTCTGCCTTGGCGGTGCGCTCAGTGATGAGATATTGCGTCGTCTGTTGGTTCGATAAAGCGCCCGAACCCGTCAATCCGCGGGCGCGGTCTGCATCTGCAACGGCCTGATCGAGCTCAGCCTGAGCTTTTTCAACGGCGGCCTTTTGTTGATCGAGTTCCGCCTGCGCTGTTTTGGGGTCGAACTGAACGAGAAGGTCGCCCTTCTTCACGGAAGAGCCGACATCGGCATTGACTGCAGTGATCCTCAGCCCGCTGACTTCGGCGGAGATGACCGCCTCCTGCCATGCCGCAAGCCGTCCGCTTGCAGGGATGGTCACCGGCCAAGACAAAAGCTCCGGCTTGGTGATGTTGACGCTCAGCGCCGCCGCGCGGGTTGTCGCCTGGCTGTCCCCACCGCGAACATCGGCACTCAGGGCAAAAGCGATTGCAACTGCAATTGCAGCAGGAATGAAAACATATTTTTGCATCAGCGTGTTCCATTGAGGGAAGCAACCGCAACATCGGCTTTCGCAGCCCAGCCGCCGCCAAGAGCTTTGTAGAGAGCAATCCAGTACTGGACCGCGTCGCGCCTGACTTCGATGAGGCTGATGGCGGCGGATTGCGCAGACCGGCGGGCCTCCTCGCGGTCGAGAATGCTGGCGCCGCCGGATTTCCATTTCTGATCGATAGACCGGAAATAGCTCTGGTAATTGTCTGCGGCAGACTTGGCATCATCGATGCGTTTCAGCGCCGTATTGACATGCACAAGCGCTGTCTCGACCTCGGAGACCGCACTCAGGACGCCATCCTTGTAACTCGCCACCGCAACATCGTAATCCGCGACCGCACTTCTGACCGCCGCCCGCCTCGATCCCCCATCAAGCAAGGGAATGGAGAGGGCCGGACCGAAGGACCATGGCACTGATCTGCCGGTAATGGCGGATTGACTGATGGAAATCGAACCGCTCAGGCTGAGGCTGGGACACATATCCGCCTTGGCTGCACCGACATCCGCAATCGTCGCGACAACCTCGGTTTCCAGCTGATTGATATCGGGCCGTTGCCGCAGGGCCTCTGCCGGTACCGAATTGATGCGCAGCTGGGACGGTTGCGGAATGCGGCTCGACCCGTGATCGAGAAGTTTTCTGACAGCAGCCTCGTCACCACCCGTCAGCTGAACGATGGATTTGAGGAGAATTTCGCAGTCCCCGCGCTGGGAAGTGAGGCTCGACGATGAGGATGCGGCACTGGCGCGGGCAAGCGCCAGATCGGCCGTCGATGTGAAACCCGACTGCGCAGACTTTTCGGTCACCCGGACCGTTTCTTTTTGAGATGCGAGTTCATCGCTGTAAAGCCGCTCCAGCTGTCGGCACGCGCGATACTGGACGTAGTAATCGCCGACTTCAGCGGCGACAGACACGCGCGCATCATGCCACGACCAGACCTTGCCCTCGGCTCTCGACGCCGCAGCCTGCACCTGTTTCTTGGTTTTTCCGAATAGATCGAGTTCCCACGAGGCATCGAGCCCGCCGCTTTTGGTGGCTCCCGCCGCAAGCCTGTTGAGATCGTCACCCTTGTTGCTCTCGCGCGTGGCGGATGCAGAGCCATCGAGTGACGGGAAAAGGCCTGCCTTTGTGCTGTCGAGGGTCGCCCGCGCCTTATCGATATTGGCCACCGCTTCCTGGATGGACGGGTTGCCCTGCTCCGCCATTCTCAGCAAGGCGTCCAGAGAACCATCCTTGAAGGTTGCCCACCAGGCCAGGAGATCGCTGGAGTTGCCGCCATGGGGCAAGGTCGCGTGCCAGTGGGCAGCAACGACGGAAGCCACAGGTTTCAGCTCGCCGAGACTCGTGCAGCCGGTCAGCAGCACCACTGTCGCAAAAACCGAGAAGGGATGAAAAACCGTAACGCGCATAGGACCCGGACTGCCTGAAAATGCTTAAGTCCGTACTTTAGGGATCGCGATGTTAATGTCGGTCAAGAATGCGTAAAGATATGTAAAAGCGCTGTATTAGCAGATGGTAAGCCTTAAAGGTCGTCCATCTACACGATGGACGACACCATGACCCAGGTTCTTTTGATCGATGACGACACGGAACTCACCAATCTTCTTGGTGAATATCTGACCGAGGAAGGTTTTGTTGTCGAAGCCACCGCCGACGGCAGGATTGGTGTCGTCAAGGCCTTGTCGCGATCAACGGATCTGATCGTTCTGGACATCATGATGCCGCGCATGAATGGCATCGAGGTTCTGCGCAAAATCCGGCAGGTCAGCGATGTGCCAGTGTTGATGCTGTCAGCTCGAGGCGATGATGTCGATCGTATTTCGGGGCTCAACCTGGGAGCCGATGACTACGTGTCCAAGCCATGTTCGCCGGGGGAGCTGGCCGCGCGCATCCGCGCCATTCTGCGTCGGTCAGGCCGGAGCGAACGCGATGGATCGGTGGAGGAAATCAAAACCGGCGACCTCGTTCTTTATCCGTCGAAACGAACCGCGGAATGGCGCGGTAAGCCGCTGGAACTGACCGGTACGGAGTTCAGCCTGCTGGAAGTGCTTGCGCGCTCGGCCGGTCAGCTCGTTTCCAAGCAGGAGATCTCTCTTCGCGCCTTTGGCAAACCTTTGACCGCCTTCGACAGACGCATCGACGTGCATATCAGCAGTATCCGTCAAAAACTGGGAACCCGGGCAGACGAACAACCCTGGATACAGGCCGTGAGAGGCCGTGGCTATCAATTGCTGGAAGGCTAGAAATGCGTCGCCTGTTCTGGAAATTCTTCACAGTCGTGTGGCTCGCAATGGCAGGCTCCATCGCGTTCCTGTTTACGATCAGTACCTTGTTCCAATCGCCTTTCGATGAAGAACTTAACCACCGCGAACGTGTGTTTGCGATGGAGACAACATCGCAGCTTTTGCAATCCAACGGTCCGGACGCAGCAATTGCATTGATTGCGGCGATAAAGAGAGCAAAGGGGGACATGGCCATCAGCATCAATGCAATCGGCCCAGCCATCGACTGTGTAACACCGGTGGACAGCGAATTCCTCCAGCATGCCGTAGCGAACGGGAATTGCTATCGCATCGAGATTGTGGGTTCCGCGCAGGGCGTGATTTCGAAGACATGGCCGCGCACCGTGCCGTGGCTGGCCGCCCTTCTTGCCGCGGCCGCGGCCGCCTACTGGCTCGCACGCTATTTTATAAGCCCTGTCGAGCAGCTTCGTTACGGACTTCGCGCCTTGGCAAATGGACAGCTCGACGTTCGCATCGCCCATACGATCGGCGGCAAGCGGGACGAAATCACTTCGCTCGCCCACGACCTCGACGTCACAGCCGCTCGTTTGCAGGAGCTTCAAAAGACGCAACAGCAACTGTTCCACGATGTCTCGCACGAGCTTCGCTCGCCTCTGTCCAGGCTCCAGGCCGCAATCGGGGTTCTGCAACAAAATCCGGCGCGACTGACTGCCATGATCGAGCGCATGGGGCGTGAAGTGGAACGTCTCGACGAATTGGTCGGAGAAATCCTAACGCTGGCCAGACTCTCCGAACCCGGCACCCCGCGCTTCGAAAGGCAGACACTCGATGTCATCGACCTCATCCGCGAGATCGTGGAGGACGCAAGCTTCGAAGGGCAAGCCCGTGAGGTCAAAGTCACCTACCAGGGCGTCGAGACATTCGTCGCGTCAGTGAATGGCGAGTTGATCTATCGAGCGCTGGAAAACGTGATCCGCAATGCGATTACGCATACCCAAGTTGGAACATCGGTCCTCGTCGCTTCCGAGGTCAGAGGCACCGATCTGTTACTTTCCATCCAGGACGAAGGCCTCGGCGTGCCAGAATCCGAACTCGAAACCATCTTCCAGCCCTTCTCCCAAAGCTCCACCGTCACCACCCGCTCCGGCTTCGGCCTAGGCCTCGCCATCACCCGCCGCGCCGCCGAATGGCATGGCGGCGGCGCAACAGCGACCAATGGTCCGTCTGGCGGATTACGCGTGGAAATTAAGATATCGCGAGCGCTAGCGACTAATTTGACAGGATGATGTCCCAGGGAGTTCTCGGTATTGCCAAGTTGTTTGACTTGTCTGCGTGGGCTATTCGAGCCGGATGAATATCCCGTGCCAAATGCCGCGCCTGAAAGGCTTTCGCTTTGCCCGTGAAATCATCGCCTATGCGGTATGGGCTTATCATCGCTTCGCGCTCAGCACCGCCGACGTGGAAGACCTGCTTGCCGAACGCGGTGTCATTGTCAGCCGGGAAGCAATCCGGCTTTGGGTCAATCGCTTCGGGCGGCATTTTGCAGTTTGTGTCCGGCGAGATCGACCTGCGCCTCGCGATAAATGGCACATCGACGAGGTCGTGATCACGATCCGTGGCAAAAAGCATTGGCTATGGCGGGCCATCGACGCGGACGGCCATGTGCTCGACATCCTGGTTCAGCCATGTCGAAATGCGAAGGCCGCAAGGCGTTTCCTGCGCGGCCTGGTTGCTCGGTTCGGCATGCCAAGGGTTGTCGTTACGGACAAACTCCGCAGCTACATCAAGCCGATCCGAACCCTCGCGGCAGGCGCCGAGCATCGGGCGCACAAAGGACTCAATAATGCGGTCGAAGTCTCGCACAGGCCGACACGAAAGCGGGAGAAGATAGTCGGCCGGTTCAAGTCACCGCGGCAAGCACAGAGGTTTCTCGCTGCCCACGACCAGATCAATCTGATCTTCCGGCCCCGCCGCCACAAAATCAACGCCGCGTCTTGCCGTCACGCCAGGGCGGATGCGTTTGCCCTCTGGCATGACTACACCGCAGAAATGACCGCCTGAGTTCGGTCCAGTTGGTCGCGCGCAACTTGCTTCAAACAACTTGGCGATACCCGTCTGAGGCGTCGTCCAGTTTATGGAACTATTTGCCGACGGCAGCAATCTCAGGTCCCAAAAGGCGAAAGATCTGAGCCTTGACCTTTTTATCTCACCTAAATCCCCAAGAGCACGAGCACGCAGGTGTGCCCCCATGGAAAGCGAACTGACAAGTTGGGCCCATTCTGGCAGCCGGGCAGACGGGAACATTAGTCTAAAATACCTGAATAACCATTCTCCGGTATCGGTAGAGATTTCCGCTGCCCGGCTGGTCCTGCAGCATGGACTGACGATCATTGTCCATGCTGTGAGGCGTCTTAGCGTACGAAGAAGGTAACGCTGCCGTCGGCGGCCTGTTCGGCGTCAACGATATTGTCGACTTTTACATCGTCCTGATTCAGCTTGCGAACAAGATCCTTGTTTTCGCTGATCGAGGCTAGGATCGCGCGCAACTGGTTGTCCGTGCGGCCCGGTGCGGAGAGGCCGCGGGTCTCATGTTCCGGATCGTTGTCCCAGTTTCCGACGTAACGAACATTGAAGTCGGAATTGAAGGAACGAAGGGTCTGGGCAATTTCGGGGGCTGTGTTCATCGCGATGCTTTCGGCACGGCTGACGCCGGCCAGAGCCAGAGATGCAAAGGCTGCAACAAAGGCAATCTTGAATCTGCTGTTCATCTTAATTCTCCTTTAGGGTTGATCTACCTCAATCATGGTCGGCAATCGATGGTGGGGGTGACCATCAACTACCGGCCGTCTTGGGCAGCGGTCAGACGATCGCCCGAAAATGGCAGTTCGAAAATCAGACGCCTGTTCAGGCTTGTTCAGACCTATGTCTAGGTGGATTTCCAACATTTGCCATGACTGTGACAAACTTGGGTTGCACGTGCCGAGCGACGATCAGCGAAAGCAACGAAGCCGATCTCGTCCATTCCCCATGCCGCACGGTTCCTCGTCGGCAGCGCCCATGGCCGCCTGCTGCAAGGGCACCTGTGCCACTGGTTACACGGAGCGGTGCGACTGAAGGCTGGGTTCGTCACCCGATAATGGAGAATTTTCGCGAGCGTTGAGAATCAGTTTGCGAACGCCTTGCCTTGGAAGAATTCGGCAATTCGAAATTATTCCATATCTTTCTCGCGATCAGTTGTGACCAAGATATGATCTATCCGCGGCTAGGAGAGGCCAATTTCACTGCACATATATTTCTTGCGGTTCACGACAGACCGCTTTGCAAGGAATAAGACTATGGTTATGTTTCGTAAGATCATCTCGGCGGGCCTTGTTACGCTAACACTGGCTGCTGCTTCTATTGCAGCAACCACACCTGCCCTCGCTCACGAAGGCGGTGGCCACGGCGGTGCCGGTTTCTCGGCTGGTGGCGGCCACTTCAGCGGCGGAAATTTCGCCGGGCGCGGCTTCGGAGGACATCAATTTGGCGGCCCAGGCCATTTTGACGGACAACGCGACGGTCGCTTCGCCTTCCATGATAGAAATCGTCTGTTCTTCGGCGATGATGACGACTACTATCCGGATTACTGCCAGCCGGAATGGCGCCTCAACCGGTATGGCCATCGCGTGCTGGTGGAAGTCTGCTCCTGATGAGGGTTGCATCGGCCCCTGCCGGCGAGCGGCAAACGATCTTCGAAGCGCCGCTCGCGCATCTGCATGCCACATCGTCCCGCCGGGCTGCGATCACACTGACCTGCCAGGACGAGGAGGCCTCATCTGGTGCTCGATGGATTGCTGACCAGACCCAGCCGGAGCAGAGGATGCCAACAGGTCAAAGGTGATTTTGATTCCGGAGCATAATAAGCTGAACGATTTTCGTGTCGAAGATCGTGACATAAAAATTCAATACCAGTGGTTCCGGCAGTCCACGCTTGTTGAATCACCATCGACTTCCACCGTCAGATTCGAATTGTTGTAACTGGTAACTTCGCGCAGGACAAAAAGTGTCAGATTCTCCGCGATAATGTCGCGCATCGCCCGGGCGACAATCTCTGGTTTTCCGGAATATTCGGACAGCTGGTCGTTGACCAGGGCGTCCTCTGCAAAACAGCAGACAAGCCCTTCCAAGTCCGCTGCGTTGACTGCCTTGACGAACGTCCGACCGGATAGGGAAGCGGCGGCGTCCGGCTTGGAAGAACCTCTAGGAGTCGGTTCAACCCACCGGCTGTGCCTCCGTCCGTTGACATGTTATGCTATTGAGAAGAAGTGCGAATCCGACGAAAGCGTCAGATGGTCTCCCAACACGGGCAGCGCCCTAGCCGTAAAAGATGCGGCCCAAATGTTGAGCCGGCAGGATTTTGAACTGGAACAAGCGAAACGGACAGACCGCATCTGCCCGGCGATGGAAATGATATCAGCTTGGCGTTTGTCTCCCGAGGGGAACGCGCTCGACAGCGCGATCGGTTTCGGGCTGCGTTAGTTCCTCCAGGCGCCTTGCCTTCGGTTCGATGCCGAAAACAGCCACGACGATGATCTGAAGCGCCAGTAGGCCGATCATCATGACGAGCACACCGGATACTCCATGCGACTGGAAAAGCGAGACGACGATGAAGGGCGTTACGATGGTGGCTCCTCGCCCCAGGGTCTGGCATATCCCGGAAGCGCGCAGGCGCACCTCTGTCGGAAACAGCTCGGGGATATAGATGCCGAAGAGCAGTGCGACCAGAATATAGATCGGCACGGTCAGCGCAAAACCGACAACCGGCAACCAGACGGGGTCGGATACTTGCGGGTAGATGATGCCGAAGACGATCGCGAGCAGGGATGCACCGATAATCGTCGGTTTGCGGCCCCATGCGTCCGAGGTAAGGGCGCCGATCGCCGAGCCGACAGGAGCGCCCAGACCCATGAGAAGAGCAAAGCCGAAGGATTTCGCCGTGCTAAGGCCCTGGCTGACGAAGAACGTGGGAAGCCAGGTCACGAAGCCGTAAAGCAGTGTGTTCACCACTACCAGCGTAACGCATCCGACGAACATGCGCGACAGCATCGGCGGCCGGAAGAGCGCCGACATCTCGACGCGCGGCAGGACCGCCGCCGGGCTTGGAGGTGGCAGCGGCCGGCCCTCTGAAATCTCGGCCTCGATCCTGGATACGAGCTCCTCCGCTTCACCTGTCCTACCGACCGATTCCAGCCACCGCGGGGATTCCGGCAGCTTTTTACGCATGTACCAGATAGCGAGCGCGGCGACGCCGCCAATGACGAACATCGTTCGCCAGCCGAAGAGCGGAATGATCAGATAGCCCAGAAGCGCGGCGGCGGGCAGTCCTGTTACGACGAAGACCGCCATCAGTCCGAGCCAGCGTCCGCGCGTGCGCGACGGCACGAATTCTGTCATTGTCGAATAGCCGACGACATTTTCCGCGCCCAATCCGACGCCGATCAGGAAGCGGAGGAAGATCAGCACGTTCATGGTTGGAGCAAAAGCCGCGGCGATCGAGGCCAAGCCGAAGAGAAGCAGGTTGATCTGATAGGTGAAGCGTCGTCCATAGCGGTCTCCGAGGAAACCCGTCGCGAATGCGCCAAGCATCATCCCGACAAAGGTTGCGGAAACGAAAAAGGCATTCTGGCCGAGAGTCGAAAATCCGCTTGCAAGCGTCGCTCCAAGCACGGTCGCGGCAAGGTAGATGTCGAAGCCATCGAGGAACATACCGATCCCGATGAGCCACATGATGCGATAGTGGAACATACCGGTGGGCAGCCGATCGAGGCGCCCACCTGCATTGACGATGGTCGACATTATCTCCTCCTGAGATCAATCGTGGGTCGCGAGGCGGAGAATTCCTCCGCTACCGCCTCGCGCTATCCGTCAGTTCAGACGGGTTTGCGTTGCGGTGGCGCTGTACCAGTCGAAGGGCTTGTCTACGGTTGCCACCATGACGCTCTTGACGTTGAAGTGGTCGTTGAAGCTTTCCAGCCCGAACTCACGGCCGATGCCGCTTTCGCCGACACCTCCCCAGGGAGATGCCGGATCCAGGCGGTGGTGGTCGTTGACCCAGACAATCCCAGCCTTCACGCCAGCGGCGACGCGGTGTGCGCGGGCAACATCGCGGGTGCGGATTGCAGCTCCGAGGCCGAAGGGCGAATCATTGGCGAGGCGCAGCGCCTCCGCTTCATCCTTGAAGGGCGTGACGCTGGTGAATGGCCCGAATACCTCTTCCTGAAAGACGCGCATATCCGCTTTGACGTCGGCAAACACGGTCGGCTGGACGAAATAGCCGCCTTCAAATCCCGGTACGTTTGCGACGTCGCCGCCCGCGACCGCACGGGCTCCGGCTTCGCGGCCGAGCTGGGAATAAGTCAGGACGCGCTCGCGTTGTCTGGCCGAAATAACGGGGCCAAGCTGGGTCTCAGGATCGAAGGGGTTTCCGATCCGGAGGGAGCGCGCCTTGGCGGCAAGTTTTTCGACAAAGGCATCGTAGATCGATTCCTGGACGAGATGCCGGCTGCCGCACACGCATGTCTGGCCCGCCCCGATGAAGGCGCTAAAGGCGGCATAATTCACTGCCTGATCGACGTCGAAGTCGTCAAACACCATGACGGCCGTCTTGCCGCCAAGCTCCAGCGTCTGATGCGCGAACACTTTCGCTGCGGCGCTGCCTGCAATCCGGCCTGCTTCCGTGCCGCCGGTCAGCACGAGCTTGTTGATGTCGGGGTGCTCTGCCAGGAATCGGCCGGCTTCGGGGCCGTAGCCAAGGACGACGTTGAACACACCTTTGGGGAGGCCGGCCTCAACGAAGATCTCCGCAAGTTTCAAGGTGGTCAGCGGGGTATATTCCGACGGCTTCACGACGGTCGTGCATCCAGATGCCAAAACCGCGGCAAGTGACTTGCACATGATCATCAGCGGATGGTTGAACGGCGTGCAGTTGGCGACGACGCCGATCGGCGTGCGCAGCGTGTAGTTGAGATAGGACCCTTCGACCGGAATGACATCATCGCGGCGGGCAATTGCAAGGCCAGCAAAGTAGCGGAAGAAATCCGGAAGCCGCGAGAGTTGCGCCCGCGTCTCATTGAGCGGCCTGCCGTTATTCAGCGTCTCCAGGCGGTACAGGGTCTCAAGGTTAGCCTCAAAAGCATCGGCCAGTCTGTTGACGAGGCGGGCCCGCGCGCGAATATCCATTCCACCCCATTCGCGGCCTTCGAAAGCTGCACGGGCACTCTTCATCGCACGATCGATATCGGCAGGTGTCGAGTTCGGGATGCGCGCGATCACCATTCCGGTCGCCGGGTTGCGGACATCGATGAAGGTGCCGTTGCCAGCTTCGATTTCCTTGCCATCTACGAAATTACCGTGGGTCTTCACGGCAGGATCACGGGTCGTCTGGTTCATGGGTTTTCTCCAATCAAGACCTGACAGCGCTCCGCCCGAGGGCGGATAGGACACGCGTCTGGCCATCAATCACATGGGCACTGATAAGTTTGCGCGCGGCGCGGACATCGCGCCGCTGCACGGCCTCGATGATAGCGCCGTGTTCACCAACGAGCTTTTGCGGATCTCGTCCCTTGATGGCGCTGACGGAAAGGCGGACCAGGCGGTCGGCCTGATCAAGAACGTCCCTGATGGCGGCCTCCATCCGGCTATTGCCGGAGGCTGCGGCGAGCGCATCATGAAAAGCTCTGTTGTAATCGATAAAATCCTCTTCAGGCCCGATGGATCGAAAACGATCGAGGGCAGACAGTGTCTGATCGTCAGCGCTCTCGATCGCAGCCGCGACACATGCGGGCTCCAGCGCAAGGCGGAACTGGAAGAGATCCCGGACATCCTTCATCGAAATCGGATTGACCTGATAGCCTTGGCGCGGCTGCACAGTCACCAGCCGATCTTGCTGCAATCGCAATAATGCTTCCCGGATCGGCTGTCGGCTGACCTCATAACGGGCAGCGAGATCCTGTTCGCGGATCTCCTCGCCCGGCATCAAGCGGCAGGTCAAGATTTCGGTGCGAAGCGCGTCGTAGATATTTTCTCTGAGCAGCAAGTTCGTATCTCGCCTCTGGCATAAGCGCATTTCGTGATATTTCACAAGACGAGTCTTACACCTGAAAAATAAGGATTTGCAATACACGAAAATGGGATTTATGAAATATCACGGCAGACGCATTTGTGGATTTGTGATGGACAAGAAAATGAACCTTTACGTGGCCGGTCGCGGACAGCCGCTGATCCTGCTTCATTCGCTGCTGTCCGACCGTGAAAGTTTCGATAGGATAATGCCCGCGCTCACTGCGCATTATCGAGTGATCGTCCCCGATCTTCCAGGTTTTGGCGGATCGCCCGCGAGTTTGGAAGGTTTTGACGAAACCGCGGATCGTATCGCAAGCCTGATCGAAGCATTTGCGGCGAATGGGGAAGCTGCCCTGATCGGAAATGGTTTCGGCGCATTCGTGGCGCTCCAGACTGCGATCAAGCATCCTGCGCTAGTATCCCGTCTTGTTTTGATAGGCTGTGGGGCAAGATTTTCGGACGAGGGCAGGGAGGCGTTTCGAAAGATGGCGGCGGCCGCGTCAGCGGCCGGGCTTGCCGCGATTGCCGAAACCGCGATGAACAGATTGTTTGCCGCCGAATTTCAAGAAAGCCATCCTGATCTCATGCAGGATCGTCGCCAGGCGTTTCTCCGCACGAATGTGGGTGTTTTTTGCGAGGCCTGCGACGCACTCGCTTCGCTTGATCTGTCGGCCAGCGTTTCGGCGGTGCGCTGCCCGACACTGGTCATTGTCGGAGATGAAGATCGGGCAACACCACCAGAGATGGCCTATGATCTGATCGGACGGCTTCGCGATGCCAGATTATCCATACTCAAGGGCTGTGCGCATGTACCGCCACTGCAAGCGCCCGACGAGGTTATCGCCCTACTTGATCAATTTCTCGCAGCCCCTGTTTCTGCCCACCCAAAGACGATCTCACTCGATCGGTAGGAAGGGTTTCTTCGTGTCGCTGGCTGGGTTTTACAAAATTCGACTGTGAATTGGCG
The DNA here is from genome assembly GCF_056755015.1 of Rhizobium sp. KNZ14-9A. Lineage (NCBI taxonomy): Bacteria > Pseudomonadati > Pseudomonadota > Alphaproteobacteria > Hyphomicrobiales > Rhizobiaceae > Rhizobium > Rhizobium sp. KNZ14-9A. The sequence continues at coordinate 70,620 of NZ_JBPGXB010000004.1, read as the reverse complement.
CCGAAGGTTGACCCCATTACCGTATCTGCGTAAGGCTTTGATTTACATATACGAAATGGAAATCGAACGGGTCACGGTCGGCGCCGATGATGACCCTACCCGGTTTGCGAATTTGCATGCAAAGTTATGCACCTGTTGCCTTTTGGCTGGGGGCCAACCTTCGGCGCTCATTCACAAATTCCGCGATCGGTTCCCAGAATACGTTGACCTGGGTGTCCGGCTGTTAGGCAATTTCTGTGAACATGGGCGAGATGGTGGATTAAAGACGCCCGCTGGCTGTGACTGCCCGTAAACGGTCGTGGCTGCACCAGCCTAGCGAAGTCCATAGAAAGCCCCAAGGGTATTGCTCCGCAACCTGCCGCGACTGACCGTCGGTACCTGCGGCGTTTGTCGAGAGGGGAGTGCGAGGAGCCATAGTCCTACGTTCCGAAAACGAGAGTGGAAAGCGTCCAGAAGAGGATGCCGACTTGCCCCCGGATCGAGGGCCAGCCGACGGTAGACCTCATGAGCTTGCGGTAGAAATACAAGAGAAAAGGCCGGGGCAGCGGCGCCTGCGCCTGATGGATTTCCGTTAGCACCAGCGCGATCCGGCTTCTCAATCGCCACAGCACATGCCGCAAACCTGATATCTTCATGAGCCACCTCCCCCCAAGACTTATCGCCACACACCCTTGCTCGCAGCGCGTCGAGAATTCCGGCATACCCATTCTTTCGCTACGCCTAGTCGGTGTGACGGGCTGTAAGGTACAAAGCCTCTTCTTCTTCCGTCTCCTGCTGCCAGCCCGACGTCTCTTGAGTCACCCTGTAGACGGGATCAGCATCATACCCGCGAATAACGATGGGTTGCCGTTCCTTGATCTTTCCGATGGTAGGATCCCAGTTTGAAACGTGTGTCTTGATCTTGTCTGGTCCAAGCACGGCGAAGCCGTCGGGAAACACCGCGCCGCCATTTTCCTTGGCTCGCTCAATCAAGCTCGGCTCCATGGGGGCAAGAGCTGCGAGAGGATCAATTTCCGACCGTTCCGCGCTAAACGCCTTGAATACCGTCTCTGCGACATTGAGTTCGAGCGCGAATTCGTTGACCAACGGCCAACCTGCCCAATCGTATTCAGCAAACACATCGGCATTCGGACCTGCCCAGAAACGAGAACCGAGGTAGGGCGAAGGAAAACCCAGAAGCCATTTCCGGTCCAACCAGTCAGTGAGCAGTCCGATCTCGGGGGAAAGCCAACGCCCGGCGCGCGCCGCGGATGCTATACGAGGACCGAACATCAGAGTCATCACCGTCTGATAGTTGCCGAGCCTCACCAGTCGGGGGTCGCTGGAACCTTCACCCGGTCCCGGGTCGGCCGAAACCGCAGTGTGATTGACATGCAGCTCAGCCTTGCTGGGCGATTTCATCCAGGAGCCGATCGAAAAAACATGCGACGCAAAGCTGCCGCCGATCTCGGCGCCCAGATGCGGTGACACCTGGTCGGTATAGCCTCTCTCGACGATGCCTATGAAAGCCGACCGATGGGTACCTTGCGTGGCCTTGGACTCCAACACCTATCACTAAACCATCAGTTCCGGTGGCGGCGTGTCATCGTCCTGACTTCAAAAATCGCGTTTGTGTGTTCTAAACAGCCGCAGGTCTAATCCTCGCAATCTGAGCAATTTGCCGATGCGATTTACACAACGAGCGGCCGCTCAGTTTGGTCTAGGGAACGCTTTTGACCAAATTGCCGCGACCAGTGAGGACCTGTCCCAACCTAAGACTTAGCTGGCGCCAGCACGAAATCGTGCTCGACCTGCCAGAATTTTCCCTCGAAGCCGAGCTCTCTGGCTCGAGCGGGATCCTCGGTCAACTTGAATTCCGCAAGAAGGCTCTCCTTCACGCCAAACACTGCGTCCGAATGGATGTAGGGATCGTTGGGATCAAAGATGTGCGTGACAAGCGTTTCGAACCCCGCCGCCTTGATGATGTAATGCAGATGCGCTGGCCTGTAAGGGTGCCGGCCGAGCGCGCCCAACATCTGTCCGACCGGCCCGTCATCGGGGATCGGATAATATTTGGGCTTGACCGCGCGGAACCAATAGCGCCCGTCCTCTCCCGTTCGGAAGACGCCGCGCAGGTTGAAATCCGGCTGGATACCTTGCTGCTGCACGTCATAGAAACCTTCGTCATTGGCCTGCCAGACATCGAGGGCGGCATTGGCGACCGGCTCGCCATCGGTACCCAGGATGCGGCCGCCGATGACCATATCCTCGCCCTTGTGGTCGAGGCAGATATTGGCACCCATCGGCAGTTCCGGCGCATCCGCGACATGGAACGGTCCGAGTACCGTGCTCTCCGAGGCGCCGGTGGGTTTGCGGTTGTTGATCGCATCGACCAACATCGAAACGCCTAGCACATCCGACAGCAGGATGAATTCCTGCCGCCAGTCGGTACAGGTGTGGCCGGTACGCGTGAGGAAAAGGATCGCATCCATCCATTCCTCCTGCGTCGGTTCCAGTTCCTTCACCGCCTCGTGGAGCTTGCGGGTGACCACCTCCATGATCACCTTCAACCGCTCGCTCTTTGCCCCGCCATTGCGGCTGATGACGACGTCGACGGAATTCTCTTCGGTGAAATAACCGTTTTCTTCAGCACCCATGATGACCTCACCGATCCAGGATTATTTTCAGGACGTGGCTCAGTTCGACTTCCGGTTCGGAGGCCGCCGCATGCGAACGCCAGGCGACATGGTGGTCGGGACGAACGAGCAAGGCGCCGGAATCGCTGATCTCGCGAGCGCGCGCCCAGTCTCCCGTCAGATCCTGCCAGGCCTGCCGGGGACCAATCTTATGGACGGCGATCGGCACGCCGAATTCCTTCGACAGCGCCTTTGCCGCTGAGACCCAGCCGTCGCCGCCGATTCCGGTCAGGATCGTGAAATGGCCATGACCGGTGAGATCGAGGCTTGAAACCTTTTCGCCCTGCGCCCCGAACAGCCAGACATGCGGCAGCCTTGCACCAGGCCATGTCGTCGGCTGGCAATGAAGTTCGGCGTCCTTTTCGAAGGCAGGCTCCGGTTGGCCGTCCTTGACGACTGCCATCGATGCATAGCGATGGTTCATTTCGACACCATGGGCGTCGAATTCATAGACCTTGTAGGCAATGGCATCGCGGATGGCGGCGCGCTGGCGCTCGGCGGCCTCGCCGTCATCGCAACGCGCGTCCATGTTCTGCTGCATCTTCACCGGATCGACTGAGTCGAGCAGGCCAAGCGCCTTGAAGATCGGGCCGAATTCCTCGATCGACTTGTTGGCGCGGGTGACGATCTGCTTGGCGATGGGTCCGCGCTCGGCCTGATAGCTGTCGAGAAGACCCATTCCCGCCTGCCCTCTGATCACCATGGCAAGCTTCCAGGCGAGGTTGAACCCGTCCTGGATCGATGTGTTGGAACCGAGGCCGTTCGATGGCGGGTGTCGGTGCACAGCGTCGCCCATGCAGAAGACCCGGCCGCTCGACAGGGTCGTCGCATACATATTGTTGACCGTCCAGGTGGAAACCGACTTGATCTTCGGCTCAAGCTCGGGAACGCCGACCAGTTCACGCACGACCTTGGTGGCAAGGGCGTTGTCGACGGCAGGCGCCGGCTGGTTGATGTCGTAACCCCAGACGATCAGCCACTCATTCCACGGCCGCACCATGCGCACGAGACCCATGCCGATGCCGCCGACATCGGCACCCGGCTGCAGAACCCAGTAAAGCACGGAGGGGCGATGGGCGACATAGCGCGACAGATCCGCCTCGAAGAGGATATTCATCGAACCGGCCACACCCATCCGGCCCTCGAAGGTCAGGCCGGCATGTTCGGCGACCTTCGAATTGCCGCCGTCTGCGCCGACGAGGAATTTCGAACGGATCGTCACTTCCTTCCCCGTCAGGCGATCGAGGCATGTCGTCGTGACGCCGTCAGCATCCTGGACATGGCTCAGATATTCGGTCGACATGCGCGACTGGGCGCCGCGCGAGCAGGCCGTCTTGAAGAGGAGCGGCTCCATATAGGTCTGCGGCAGGTCGTTCATCCGCCCCGGCGAGGACAGGATATGTTCGGCGCGCGACAGCGGATGATTGCCCCAGCTCTGCATGCGGCCGATTTCCTCGCCGGCGACCGCCGTGCAGAAGACGTTTTGCCCCATCAGGTCCTGTTCGGTCGCAAACAGATAGGCCTCGTCTTCCACATCACGGCCGAGATCGCGCAGAACCTCCATCGTGCGCTGGTTGGTGATATGCGCGCGCGGCGTATTGGCGAGCCAGCGATAGCGATTGATCACGAGCGGCTCCAGACCGTAGCTCGCCAGCAATGCGGCAGTCGCCGAGCCCGCAGGTCCCGTTCCTATGATCAAGACGTCGGTGGTGATATCAGCCATTCGGCCCTCCCTTTTCATTTGGTAGAACAGGTCCGCCCCTGAGCAGGCGGCGAACCGGAAAGAGTTCCCAACCGGCGCGGTCGGATATCAGCCCCCAGAGCCCCCGGGGCGCAAACAGCATGGTGACGATGGCAAGCGCCCCGAGCGCCAGAAGGTACCAGGAGCCGTAGGCCGAAAAGGCGTTCTGCAGGAAAAAGAAGACCAGCACGCCAAGGATCGGCCCTTCGATCGTGCCTATCCCACCGATAACGGTGATGAAGATGACATAGGCCGTCCAGTCGGTCAGCGAGAAGGCGGCATCAGGCGATATCCGCCCCTTCTGGAGATAGATGAGCGCGCCGATGATGCCGGTGATGAAGGCCGTAAACAGATAGATCATCGTCTTCAGCCGGCGTGCATCGACGCCGAGTGCACGCGCAGCCGTCTCGTTGTCGCGCACCGCCGCAAGCCCGAGGCCCTGGCGGCTGCGCAACAGCTTGTAGACGGTCGCAATCGTTGCGGCCGCGACGATCAGCGCAAGCCAGAAGGACAGGGCATCGGCTGCCGCGGCCGCCCGCATGCCGAACCAGTCTTCAAGCAGGGAGATGCCGAGCATGTCGCGGGTCGCATCCCGCGGCAGCGACGTGCCGGTACCACCGCCGAGCGCCTTCCATTGGGCAAGCAGCAGTCGTCCGACTTCGGCGATAACCCAGGTGCCGATCGCAAAATACGGGCCGTAGAGGCGAAAGGCGAAGAAAGCGGTCGGCAGGGCAATCACCATGGCGGCGACGCCGGCAAGCGGGATGGCGAGGATCGGATCGAGCCCGGCCAGAATGACGAGGCCGAAGAGAGCATAGGCGCCGCAGCCGACAAAGAGCTGCTGGCCGACCGAAATCAGCCCCGCATAGCCGGCAAGCAGGTTCCAGCTCTGCGCCAGGGTCAGCATCGTCAGGATGAAGAACAGATCCTGCACCACGCCGCGTGACAGGAAAAGCGGTGCTGCCGCAAGGCCGGCGAGCACAACCAGGCAGACCAGCGAAAAGATCTGGGACAGCCGCGTGCCTGTTTCGATCCTCCAATCCGGGGATGCTTGACTATCGGTTGTCATGGTTTCCAAACCCGTGGTCATGGCGCGGCCTCAATCGACAGCGCGCGGAAAGAGGCCGCGCGGCCGCAGGAGCAGAACGATCAGGAAGGCGATATGCCCGGCAAGGATCTGCCATTCCGGATTGATGGCGGCCCCGATCGTCTGCGCAAGCCCGAGGATGACGCCGCCGGCAAGCGTGCCCCAGAGCGATCCGAGACCGCCGATGATCACGGCTTCGAAAGCATAGATCAGCCGCGCCGGCCCGGCCGTCGGATCGAAATTCGCCCGCATGCCGAGATAGAGTGCGGCAACGGTCACGATCATCATCGCCAGTCCCGTGGCGATCGCAAAGATCGAATTCGGACGGATGCCCATCAGGCCGGCGGTGACCACATCGTCCGAGGTGGCGCGGAAAGCGCGCCCGAGTGCGGTGCGATAGATGAGCTGATTCAGAGCGACAATCACCACGACAGCCGAACCGAAAGTCAGAAGCGGCATCAGTCCGGCATTGATGCTGCCCAGTTGCAGCGAAGCAGTCTCAAGCGATCCGGCGGAAATCCTTCTGCTGTCGGCAGTGAAGACCTCCAGAAGACCATTCTGGATGACGATGGACAGGCCGAAGGTCACAAGCAGTGGCGGCAAGACATCCTTTCCGAGCGTGCGGTTGAGAAGGTGGTACTGCAGCAGCCAGCCGATCGCAAACATCAAGGGCGCCGCAATCAGCGCCGCAATGAATAGATCGAGGCCGAGCGACGAAACGAGAAGCAGGATCAAAAATGCTGCCAGCACGATAAGGTCGCCATGGGCAAGATTGACAAGCCGCATGATGCCGAACACCAGACTGAGGCCGGCCGCAAACAGGGCATAGAGCCCGCCGAGCAACACGCCCTGAAGAAGCGTATCAAGCCAGTTCATCGCTCTCCGCTCCAAAATAGGCTGCATGGATCTGGGTCCGATCAAGTTCGGCCGGGCGCCCGCTCAGGGTGATCCGTCCCTCCATCATGCAATAGACGCGATCGGCGACCTTCAGGGCCTGGGCGATATCCTGCTCGACGACGACGATCGCCATCCCGGATGCGCGAATGCGGCTGAAGGCTGCGTAGATATCCTTGATGACGACGGGCGCCAGACCGAGGCTGAGCTCGTCGCAGAGCAAGATCTCGGGGTTCGACATCAGGGCACGGCCGATTGCCACCATCTGCTGCTGGCCGCCCGAAAGCGCAGTCGCCGGATTGCTGTGCCTTTCCTTCAGGATCGGAAACAGCGTGTAGACGCTTTGCAGCGACCAAGGCCCGGATCGCTTGCAGCCGTAGCTGCCGACCTGCAGATTTTCTTCCACCGTCAGCGAGGCAAAGAGCTTGCGCCCTTCCGGCACGAGAGCGATGCCGCGGCGCACGACATCAAAAGAAGGCATTGCACCGATTGCCTCGCCCCGATGCAGGACCATATCCGCCCGGTTGGCAATCACACCTGCAATCGAGCGCATCAGCGTCGACTTGCCTGCCCCGTTGGCGCCGATGACGGCAATCGTCTCGCCAGCATCGAGATCAATGTCGATGCCGAAAACGGCCTGGAAGTCGCCGTAAAATGCCGTCAGGCCACGGGTTTCAAGAAGGCTTGCCATCAGACCTCCATGCCGAGATAGATGGCGCGCACCTCGTCCGAAGCCATGATCGCTTCCGGCGCACCGATACCGACGACCCGCCCGAAATTGAGGACCAGGATGCGCTCGGCGACAGCGGTCAGCGCGTGCAGCACATGCTCGATCCAGATGATGGTCATGCCGCGTTGATGAACGCGCCTGATCGTCGCCACCAATTGCCGGCACTCGCCCTCCGTCAGGCCACCGGCGATTTCGTCGAGGAGCAGGAGCTTCGGCCGAGTGGCAAGCGCGCGGGCAAGCTCCAGCCGCTTGCGCTCCAGAAGGGTCAGCGATGCCGCCTGTCTGTTGGCCTTGGCGATCAGGCCGGTCTCGACCAGGATGTCGGCGCAGAAACCGGCGACATCGGCTTCGCTCGCCCGTGTGCCGAAAGCGCCTGCGACGAGCAGGTTTTCATAGACGGTCAGACGCTCGAAGGGCTGCGGGATCTGGAAGGTGCGACCCATGCCGGCAAGGCAGCGCTGCATCGGCGGCGTATGGGTAACGTCCCGGCCGTCGAAGCGGATTGCCCCGCCCGCAACGGACAAATTGCCGTTGATCAGGTTGAAGAGCGTGGATTTGCCGGCACCGTTCGGCCCGATGACGCCGAGCGCCTCGCCCGGCTCGACCGAAAAGCTGATACCCTCGGCAACGACGAGCGCGCCGAAGGATTTCGAGACAGAATTGAGTTCCAGGATGGGCATCGGCCAATCTCCGCAAAGATCCGCCCGGCCGCAAAGCCGGGCGGATGTGCCTTACGCCAGCGCTTCGAGCTTGCCGCCGAGCGGCACGTTCGGGGCAAGGCCGTTTTCGACGACGATGAGATCGTAACCGCCGCCCGACTTCAGCCGCCACTGGCCGCCGACCAGCGGCGTCTTGGCGACGTTCTTCTGTGCGAAGAGCGGAAGTTTCTCATTGCCCCAGGCAATCGGTCCGACAAGCGTGTCGAGCTTGGTCTCGCCGATCGCTTTCGCGACCGTATCACCGTCGCTGACATCGCCGGCGCGCTTCATGACATCGACGGCAAGCTCGAACAGTGCATGGGCAAAGCCGATCGGCTGCGTCCAGGGACGGCCGGTGGATTTCGTGAAGGCATCGGCGACGGCAGCCGTCGTCTCGCCCGTCAGTGACGATTTGAACGGATGGCTTGGTGTCCACCAGACTTCCGTCGACAGATTGTGGCCGGCATTGCCGAGCGCCTCAACCGTCTGCGGGAAGAGCAGCGCCTTGCCGATCGAGGCGATCTTCGGCTTCAGGCCCTGCTGCTTGGCCTGGTTCCAAAAGGTGGTGAGATCCGGCGGGATCATCACGCCGGTCAGAATATCCGTGCCGGCCTGCTTGAAGGCGTTGATCTGCGCCGAGAAATCGTCCGTCAGGTTCTGATAGCGCCCCGTGTCCGTCAGCCCATAGCCGAGCTTTTCAAGCACCGGCGGGAAGCCGACGACCTTGTCGCCCCAGGCATTGCCGTCCCCGTCATTCGGAAAGAGCCCGCCGATCTTCTTGTTGGTTTCGATCTGTCCCCACATGCCGGTGAAGACAGCAATGATATCCTCCAGGCCCCAGAAGAAATGATAGGCATAGTCGAAGGGCTTCCAGGAAGCAGGATCGCCCGGATTGCCCTGCTGGCCGATGAACCAGGGCTGCCAGGGCGCGACCGTGGAAATGCAGGGCATGCCCTCACCTTCGCAGGTCGTCGAGACCGGATTGGTCGTTTCCGGCGTCGAGGAAACCAGCATCAGGTTGATCTGGTCATCGACGATCAGCTCCTTGGCGACTTCGGCAGCGCGGTTCGGATTGGACTGGCTGTCCTTGACCACAACCTCATAGTTGAGGCCGAGCTTCTTGGTCGTCGCCAGGAAGGCATCGATGACGAACTTGTCGGCCTCTCCGAAGGCTGCAAGCGGACCGGTCTGGGGGCTGACATAGCCAAGCTTGATTGCCGCCGTCTGACCGATTGCCGGCGCGGCAAGGCTGGATGCGGCAAGCGCGGCTCCGCCGGCTGCCGTCGTCCTCAGAAAATCGCGTCTCGTAAACATATGTCCTCCCATTGTCCTCTCCTCCCAAAGAGTGCGTAGTCAGGCAGACGATCAATCTGCTGGTCGGCGGCCATCCCAGGCCTCCTGCAAAAGTGCCCTGATCGAACCCCGGTCAATCGGGCGCGGGTTCCAGTAAGGATTTTCAACGGCAATCGACGCCGCACGGTCGAGATCGGCCTCGGTCAGCCCGAATTCCTTGAGCGTCAACGGCGCGCCAATCGACTTGGCAAAATCCCACAGGCCGCCACCGATCGAGCCTCCGAAGAGATTGGCAGCTGGGGCAAGTTCTGCCGCTGCCGCCCTCGCGTTGAATGCAGCCGTATGCGGCAGCATCACCGCATGGGTTTCGGCATGCGGGGTGTCGAAGGAGCCGCCGAGCGTGTGGCAGATCTTGTGATGCAGCGCCATGCCGACCGTGCCAAGCACCGTGCCGCAGAGCCACGCGCCATAGAGCGCTTCATTTCGGGCATCGGCATCGTCAGGTGCTGTTACGATTTTTGGCAGGCTTCTGGAAAAAGCGCGCAGCCCCTCGAGCGCCATCAGGGTCGAAATAGGATTACGATCACGTGCATAAAGGCCTTCGACGGCATGCGCCATGGCGTTGAGGCCGCTCGTCACACTCATCGAAACCGGTAGCCCCAGGGTCAAGGCCGGGTCGTAGATGACGATTTCCGGCAGGATCCGTGCATCGCGCACGGTCGTTTTCCGACCGCCTTCCGTCTGGCCAAGAATGGGCGTGACCTCGGAACCGGCATAGGTGGTCGGCACGACGATCTGCAGAAGGTCGGTGCGATAGGCAATCGCCTTGCCGAGGCCGGTCGTCGATCCTCCACCGAGCGAGACCACGCAATCCGCCTCGGTTTCGGCCACCATTTTCATCGCGGCCTCGGTCACGTCGACCGGCGTATGCATGGTAGCGCCGGCAAAAACACCGCAGGCAAGAGAGCCGATTTCGGTTGCCAACGCCTCCGCATCCGCCTTTTGATGAGGCGTTGCAAGGACGAGCGCCCGCTTGCAGCCGGCCGTCACAATCCATTCTCCAACCTTGCTCCTGCTGCCGTCGCCGAAGACAATCCGGGCCGGACTGCCGGCATAGGAAAACGCGTCGATCATGCCGCCCTCCCCGGTTTTGCCCGGACCATGACGAAGATAAGCTCCACCGCCTTTGCACCATGTCCGTCGACCTCGACGGGATCGAAAGAGGTGATGAGTTCGGGCCGCACGCCAAACAGCGCGTCTTCGTGCAGGTGCGGGTCGCTTGCGTCATAAACGTGCGTCGTAATCGTCTCGAAGCCCTTTGCACGCACGACGAAATGCAGATGCGCCGGCCGGCGCAAGGGATAACCGGCCGCAGACAGCAGCCGACCGACTGGACCGTCGGCCGGCACGCCGTAGCCGGACGGAACAATAGAGCGATAGGAAAAGCACCCCTCTACATCGGTTCTGAACAGGCCCCGCAGATTATGTTCGGGCTGGAGATCCGGTTGCTGGTTCTCGTAGAAGCCCTCTGCATTGGCCTGCCAGGTCACGACCTCAGCGCCTGCGACGGGCAGACCGTCGAGATCCTGGACGCGAACCGACACCATAAGCGGTTCGCCGATGCCGTCGAGCGAGATCGACGACGCCGAGGCACGTGCAGGCGCATCGGCGCGGAAGAAGGGGCCGCGGATGGTATTGGGGGTTGCCCCCTTCGGCCGGCGCGAATTGATGTCTTCGATAAGTGCCGAAGCGCCGATCAGGTCGGACAGAAGGACCCATTCCTGCCGGCGCTCGTCCGAAGCGTGACCGACCTCCGTCAGGAAAGCGATGAACCTTCGCCACTCGTCCTGGGTCGGCCGAAATTGCTTGATGAGGTCGTGCGCATGGGTCACGGCAGCTGCGAGCAACTCGACTAGCCTGGCGTCCCTGTCGGCAGAAAAACGCTCAGCGAAGGCTTCAGACGATGTCGCCTCGCTGAATGTGAGCGGTTGAGAGCGCCCCGCCATGCCAATCCTCCCCGACTTGCTCTGCGACGTGTGGGGAGAATAGCAGGCAGAGCCACATCGATTGATGATTTTGTTGAGAGATAATATAACGGATCGTTATGAAGATCGATGAGCGTCACCTGATCCAGCTCGCCGCCGTCGTCAAGACCGGCGGCGTTACCGAAGGCGCGGCTTTGCTGGGACTTGCACAACCTGCCGTCTCGCGCACCTTGTCCATGTTGGAAAAGCGCCTGGGCGAGCCGCTTTTCGTCAGGGGCCGTCGGCCCCTGCAGCCGACAGCCTTTGGCCTGGCGCTCGCCGAGCATGGTTTCGTCATGCTGGCGGCCTCCCGCAAGGCCTCCGATCTCGTCGAGAGTTTCAGGGTCGGCAAGAGTGGCGTCGTGCGCGTCGGCGGCACGCCTTTTTTCATGGATGGGCTGATTGCCGGAATCTGTGCGGAGTTTCAGTCGAGCCATCCCGATGTGCGCATCGACCAGAGCTACGGCTACTTCCCGGATCTCAGGGCAGCGCTGAAAGCCGACCAGATCGATCTCGCTATCTGCCCGATCGATATTCTCGATGAAGGCTCGGGGCTTGAGTTTCAACAGATTCTTCCCGGCCGCAACGTTGTCGCCTGCCGGGTCACGCACCCCCTGCTCTTGAAGCGGCGGCCGCAGCCGAGCCATCTTCTCGAATATCCCTGGGTCGCGCCGCCACCGGGTAGTCCCTTGCTTGCGGATTTGCGCGCGCTGCTTCTTTCATTCGGTGCAACCGAGCTCAAGATCCGCTATTCGGGCGGTTCGCTGATGGCGGTGATCAACTATCTGAAGACCGCCGATGCACTGACAATCATGCCCCATAGTGTCGTCTTTGCGCAACGCAAGGACAAATCGATCACGGCATTGCCAATCACGATTCCGCATCCCGAGCGGGCGCTAGCGATCCTCAGCCGTGTTGATGCGCCGCGCTCTCCCGCCGTCGACCAGTTTGCCACATTTGTCCGCTCCGGTTTCGAAAACTTGCGCCACCTCATCAAACGCCACGAAGAAGCGGTCGTTTGGGGTCTTTGATATGCCAGCCTCTCGATCGCTGAGGACTGTTGACGGCATTTCCGTGACGAGACATGGCATAGCCGGCTGAACGAGATCAAAGTGCCGCCTCCCGTCGTTCACGGCAACGATCCAGTTTTCCCCGTCGAGCGCGGCAAGTCACTCGCGTGAGCTGTGGCGGACGCGAAGTTCGCGAAGATCGAAGGCGACGGCCATGAAATTCATCCCGAGGATTGGGAAACGATCATTTCTGCTATCGACGAACATGACGAACTCTCGTCAGGTGACCGAGGCAAAACCACGTGAGGATGGACATGTTGGATCGTGCTGACTTCTATGATGCAGAATTAAAGCGGCACAATGGGCATTTGCGTGCCGCCGCCTCCGTTGGAATACGTGACCGTGTGCTCGATATCGGTTGCGGGGCAGGACAAACGACGCGTGAGGCCGCCCGCGTCGCGGTGGAAGGCGAGGCGATCGGCGTGGATACTTCCACAGAGATGCTTGAGGTTGCGCGCCGCCGTTCCAACGAAGCGGGATTGCGAAACATTGCCTTTGAGCAGGGTGACGCCCAGCACCACGCATTTCTGGCTGCGGGCTTCGACCTCTGCATCAGCCGGTTTGGCGTCATGTTCTTTGCCGATCCGGCGGCAGCGTTTGCCAATGTAGCCCGCGCGATGCGTCCGGGCGCGCGCCTTGTATGGATGGTGTGGCAGAGCCAGGAGCGCAACGGTTGGTCTGGTGCCATCAGGCAAGCCTTGGCTCCGGGAATTGCGATTTCCGCACAGGCTTCCACGCCGTTTTCGCTTGGCGATCCCACCATCGCTGCAGAACTTCTCAAGACGGCCGGCTTTGTTTCGATCGATTTTATCGACGTGCGAGAACCAGTTTTCTACGGACCGGACGTCGATACGGCCTTTGACGCGCTCGTCGAGCTCTATCTTGTGAAGGACGCGCTGTCGCAAACCGGTGAAGCGCCCGACAAGGCGCTGCAGCGGCTGCGTGATCTGCTGGAGGCATATATGACCAAGGAGGGCGTACTCTTTGAGTCGCGCGCGTGGATCATTACAGCTCGCAGGGTATAAATCGGACGAGGAGATCTCCTCCTCAACATGCGTTTCGGTGGGCACTCGGTGTCGCCGATGAAGCTGTTGTACTCATGCTCCGTGTGGCGCGAGACCTTCTCCCGTCGTTGCGGCACCCGCGCATGCGATCGCGAGCGGCCGTATCCTGATGGCCCACAACAGATCGCTGATCGAAGGCAAGGGAGACGATGACGGTGCAGGCAAAACCTCGTCGAACGCGCCGGCCCGGAGATGCTCAGAAGGTTGCGAGCTTATATGATGGGTTAGAACAAGGCGCGCTTCGGCACGCGATCGACGTCTGGATGGATCCGATGCGCGGCGAGGAGACGAGGCTACCGGACACCTTTGCGTCCGGTAGCCTCGTGTTCATTCGACTTTGGTGTTCTCGATGCTGAGACCCGACTGGAATGTCAGGAAGCCGGGCATGTTCGTAAAACCGGTTACACCCTTCCTGACGGCGTAGTTCTGTTCGCGCCACATGAAGTAGACGAGCGGCGACAATTCGAGCGCTCTATCGACGAAGGCATCATAGACTTTCGCTCTCTCGTCCTTGTCGATGGTTGCCCTGCCCTTGTCGAGCAACTCGTTGATCTGCGGATCGTTGAAGTAGGGGGAATTGTTGGTTCGCACGAGCTTGTCCCCGCCGTAGTAGTAATTGCTTAGCCAGTCGGCGTCGGTAATCTCGCCGAGGCTGCCGAGTACGGTAAAATCGTAGTCTGCAGCAGTTGCCTTGGCCATGCGACTTGCCCAGTCCGGCAGGTCGAGCTTCACCTTGATGCCGATTTTTGCAAGCTCCGACTGAATGGCGATCGCCGTATTCTGATGGAAGCTATATTGCGATGACGCGAGCAGTCGCGCCTCAAAGCCGTTCGGATATCCCGCCTTGGCAAGCAGTGCCTTGGCCTTCTCAATGTCATGCGAGAAATAGTTCGCCTTGGCTTCGGAATAGCCCATATAGCCCTTCGGAATGGCGATGCCGTAAATCGGGCTGCCCAGGCCATTGAAGGCGGTATTGATGATCACGCTGCGATCAACCGCATAGGCGATTGCCTGGCGAACTTCCGGCTTTGAAAACGGCTCGAATTTTGTATTGAACTGCAGTCCCATGAACGGGCCGGTGTTCCGCAAGAGCTCGGTATCGGGTCCCTTTTCAAGATCGGCAGCGTCCTTGGCCGGAACATAGTCGATGATATCGACGTCGCCCGATTTCAGTGCGTTCACCCGCGTATTCTCGTCGCTGTAGAAGACGTAGTGGACCTCGTCCAAATCCGGTTTGCCGGGCTTGTAGTAACCGTCGTATTTTTTGACGACGATCTCTCGCCCGCGCGTCCAGCCGGCGAATTTGAAGGGGCCGGCGCCGATCGGCGAGGCGGTCGGATTATCGGCATTCTTTGCGAGCCACGCCGCCGGCACAATGACGGATTCCGGCAGCGCAAGATAGTCGACGAGCGCAACCGATGGGCTCGAAAGGGTCAGCTTCACGGTCTTTTCATCCGGCGTTTCGATCTTGGAAATGATAGAAAGCTCGTTGCGGAAGGCGGCTTTTCCCTTAGGGTCGAGAATTCTCTCCAGAGAGGCTTTCACATCGGCAGCGGTTACGGGAGAACCATCATGAAAGGTGGCCTTTCGCAGATGGAAGGTGAATTCCTTTGCGTCGGGGCTGATATCGTAGCTTTCGGCAAGTTCCGGTGTGATCTTTCCGTCGACACCATAATTTACAAGTCCGCGATGGATCGCCAGCTTGACGGTGCGGCCGGATGTACCGGGCTGGATGACTGTGTCGAGGGTCGACGGCTCTCCCGAAAGGCCGAAGTAAAGGGTGCCGCCTGCGAGCGCACTCGTCGCGGTCAGACCCAGAAGGCTCGCAGCGAGAGCCATTTGGAGAATTCTCTTCATGATGTTCCCTTTCTTTGTTGAAGATTGTCAGTTTTCGCGAAGTCTCGGATCGAGATGGTCGCGAAGCGCATCGCCGAGGACGTTGATGGCGAGAACGGTGAGCGCGAGGCACACGGAGGGCCAGACCACATACATCGGATTCTGGCTGAGATAGCCGCGCGCCGTGCCGATCATCTGCCCCCATGATGGTTCGGGCGGCACGATGCCGAGACCGAGAAAACTCAGGCCGGATTCGAGCAGGATCGCCGCTGCGATCGTCAATGTTGCCTGAACGACCAGTGGCGACAGAATATTGGGCAAGATCGCTCGCAAGACGACGCGAAGGTAGCGCGCGCCCATGGCGTGCTCGGCTTCCACGAATTCCTGCCTGATCACCTGGAGGGTCGCCGATTGCGCAACGCGCGCGAACTGCGGGATGAAGATGATGCCAATGACCACACTGAGGCTGACGACACCACTGCGCCAGAAACCGACGGCGAGCAAGGCAAGCAGGATTGCCGGGAAACTCAGCATGATATCGACGCCACGCATGACGAAGAAGGCGAGCACCGGCCGGCTGTAGGCGCCGACAATACCACAGGCCGTGCCACCTATGGCGGCGATGATGGTGGAGATGACCGCTACCAGGATCGTCGGACGGATGCCGACAAGGAGACGCGATAGGATATCTCGGCCGAACTCGTCGGTGCCGAGCAGGTATTGCGTCGAACTCGCCTGGTTGACCGCGTTCTGGTTGATGGCGAGCGGATCGTGCGGGGCGAGAATGGGCCCCGCCAGTGCAATCGCGAGAACCACCGTCACGACAAGCAGACTGGAGGCAACGAGCGGTCGGCGAAAAAGAAAGGTCGTCTTCATGCGCGTTTCCGGCGGATGCGTGGATCGAGCAGGCTGTAGAGGATGTCGACGCACAGATTGATCAGGATGAACAGTGCCGCAATGGTCAGGATGCTTCCTTGGACCAGGGGATAGTTGCGGTTCGAAACGGCCGTGACGAGAAGAGTGCTCAATCCCGGCCAGTTGAAGAGGGCCTCGACCAGGACTGTGCCACCCATCAGGTTGCCAAGTTGCAGACCGATGATCGTGACGATCGGGATCGCCGCATTGCGAAGGACGTGAAGCCAGATCACGCGGCGTTCGCGCATTCCCCTCGCCCGCAGAGACCGCACAAAATCACGACCCAGGATCTCCAACATCGAAGAACGCGTCATGCGAGCGATCGAAGCGGCGAGCCCGAGGCCGAGAGTAACTGCCGGTAAGGTCAGCTTCTGAAAATGCAAGAACGCATTTCGGGAAATGTCGGTGTAGCCGCTCGAAGGCAGCCATCCGAGCTGGAGGCTCAGCAGCAGAATAAGAAGCGACCCGAGAATATAGACAGGCACTGAAATGCCGAGTGTCGAGAGCGACGTCAAAAGACCGTCGAGAAAACGTCCGCGTCGCAGGGCGGCCGCAATGCCGACCGGCACACCGATGATGGCGGCAAGGACGATCGCAGCACTGGCAAGCTCGATGGTCTTGGGAAGGCTGGAGGTCACGTACTCGACGACGGGAACGCCATCGAGAGAGTTGCCGAGATCGCCGGTCGCGGCATTGCCGAGCCATTTGAGATATTGGGAGAGGACGGGCTGGTCGAGACCCAGCTGCTGACGCATCGCAGCAACTGTTTCCGGAGAGGGGTTGCTCTCCGGCCCCAGCAGCAACAGAACCGGATCGCCCGGCATGATGTACATGATGGAAAATACGAGGGTCGCGATGACCCATAGCTGGACGAGCGCCGTAATGAGCCTTGATCCCAGCGTGATGACAAATGTCGATAGGGTCTCCATCAACGCGCCTCCAGAGCGGTTAGCTGCGCCGTGCCGATCTTCGGCACGGCGCTGAGAAGCGTACGGGTGTATTCAGCCTTGGGATTGTCGAAGACGTCTGCGGCAGGGCCGGTTTCGACGATCTTGCCCTTCTGCATCACTGCGATCGTGTCGCTGACGTGGCGCACGACCGACATGTCATGCGAGATGAACAGGTAAGTCAGGTCGAATTCGTCCTGCAGATCCTGCAGCAGGTTGAGGACTTGCGCCTGAACGGACACATCGAGCGCCGAGACGGCCTCGTCGCAAATCAAAAGCTTCGGGTTGAGGGCAAGAGCGCGGGCGATGACAATGCGCTGACGTTGGCCACCCGAGAACTCGTGCGGATAGCGGCGCATGGCGTTGCGGGGCAAACCGACGGCGTCGAGAAGCTTCGCGACCGTTGCCTCACGATCGCGTCCTTTCTCGTGGATGTCGATCGGCGCGGCGACAAGGTCGGTCACCGTCTGTCGCGGATTGAGGGAGCCATAAGGGTTCTGGAACACCAGGGCGAAGTCGCGACGCGCTGCACGCAATCGATCGCGGTCAAGCGAGACGAGATCGCGACCCTCAAATTCGATGGAGCCGCTGTCCGGTTCCATCAAACGCATGACGAGCCGAGACAAGGTCGATTTTCCGCAGCCCGATTCACCGACAAGACCGAGCGTCGAGCGGGCCGGGATTGCGAGACTGACGTCGTCGACGGCTCTAAATGCCTGCGGCGCTGAAAGGGCGCTCTCACGAGTCCAGAAGGTCTTTGTCAGGTTCTGGATGTTGAGTAGCGTCGCGCCTTCCGGCTCCGACGCAGGTCGCGCCTTAAGCGCCGATCGGGCCTCGACGATACTTGAGATCGCACCGCGCTCATCCCTGCCAATCACGGGCAGACGGCTCTTCGGTGCGGAGACAGACGGCATCGAGGCGATCAGCGCCTTGGTGTAGGCGCTGCGCGGCGACACAAAGAGATCGCTTGTGGTGACCTCCTCCATGAGATCACCTCGGTAGATGACGGCAACGCGGTCAGCGACCTCGTAGATGACCCCGAGATCATGCGTGATGAGCAGAATGGCGGCGCCGATTTCCTGGTTGAGGCTGCGCAGCAGACCGAGCACTTGCTTCTGTACGGTAACGTCAAGGGCTGTGGTCGGTTCATCGGCGATGATGACATCCGGCTTGCAGGCGACCGCCATGGCGATCATGACACGCTGGCACTGTCCGCCCGAGAGTTCGTGAGGATAGGAGCGCATGCAGCGCGCCGGATCAGAAATCCCCACTCGGGCCAGCAGATCGCGGGCCCGTTCCCCGGCCTGCCGGCGGTTCACGCGCTCATGTAGCAGGATCGCCTCAATGATCTGGCTTCCACAGGAAAACACCGGGTCGAGTGACGCCATCGGATCCTGAAAGATCATCGAGATGCGCTTGCCGCGCAGCTTTCGCAGAACGTCGGGCCTGGCTGTCAGCAAATTCGCGCCGGCGAAGTCGACACGTCCGCTCGTCACGACCGCATTGCGCGGCAGCAGGCCCATCGCAGCCAGCGACAGGATGGTTTTCCCGCTGCCGCTTTCGCCGACGAGGCCCAGAATTTCACCGGATGTCAGCGATAGTGACACGCCGTTGACCGCGGCGCGCAGGCCCTCGCCCGTCTTGAAGGCGACGGAAAGATTGTTGATTCTCAGAATTTCCCTACCCGGCATACCGCGATCCGATCTGCGATTTCTGCCCTCCATTGCCGGAGAGCCCGTTCCCGTAGTTTTTGAGCGCTTATGCGCATATTTTGAATTATTAAGGCACAAAGCGCCAAACTCCGTCAAGCATACGTTTGTATTTTGGGAGAAACTTTTCCTTGGTGGGAGTTTTTGAAGCTTTTTTGAGATTTCTACCAAATTCCAGCTTGTCAGAAATGAAAAGCCCGCTTACCGTCAATGCAAACGAATGCGCGGCCGGGCAGTCACGTCAGGGGGAATGGACAATGACACCAGAACATCACTCACGCGTGGCGCTGATTTCAGGGGCGAGCCGTGGCATTGGGCTCGCAATCGCCCGCGAACTCGTCCAACATGGTTATCGGCTCAGCCTCGGCGCCCGCGACGTCAAAGCGCTGGAGGCGCAGCTCGGCCCGGAAAATGATCGGCTGCACTATGCACATTTCGATGCCTACGATCCGGTAACGTCTGAGCAATGGGTGGCTGCTGCTGCCGCGAAATTTCAAAGGATTGACGCTCTCGTCAACAATGCCGGCCTCGGTGAGCGCGTGTCGCTCATGGACGATAACGACGAGGCGCTCGACCGGCTCTGGGCCGTCAATGTAAAGGCGCCACTGCGCCTCACCCGTCTTTGCATGCCCCACCTCGAAGCGACGGGCGCCGGACGTATCATCAACGTCGCTTCGCTGTCTGGAAAGCGGGTCAGAAACGCCTTCGTCGGCTACAACATGACCAAGTTCGCGCTGATGGGGCTGACCCATACGACACGCCATGTCGCCTGGGAAAAGGGCGTGCGGGCAACGGCGATCTGCCCGAGCTTCGTGCGCACCGAAATGAGCGCCTACACGAACAAGGTCACGCCCGATGAGATGATCCAGCCGGAAACCCTGGCCTCGCTCGTGCGCACCGCGATCGAGCTTCCCAACAATGCAGCAATGGCTGAGATGCTGGTGAATTGCCGGCTCGAAGACATGCTCTGATCAATGCCCGCGAGATAGAACTATGTCACGTATTATTCCCGACGCCGTCCCCTCCGCGCAGGCCCTGCCGGCAAAGGTGGATGTCGTCGTCATCGGCGGCGGAATCGTTGGCGTCTCCACGGCGCTGGAGCTGGCCGAACGCGGTGTATCCGTTGCGGTTTGCGAAAAAGGTCTTATCGCGGGCGAACAGTCGGGTCGCAACTGGGGCTGGGTGCGGCAGATGGGGCGGGACCCCTCCGAACTGCCTCTCGCCATCGAAAGTCTTTCTCTGTGGAAGGGTATGAACGCGCGCACCGGCGAGGAAACCGGATTCCGGCAGACCGGCATCGCCTATCTTTGCCGCAACGCACGCCAGGAGGCTGAATACGAGGCCTGGCTGGTACATGCGCGCGATTTCGGCCTCGATTCCAGACTGCTGAGAAGCGAGGAATTGGGCCAGCACCTGCCCGGCATGACCGGAGGGTTCACTGCCGCCCTGCATACCTCCACCGACGGCCGTGCCGAACCGTTCAAGGCGGCTCCGGCGATTGCCCGTGGTGCCATCCGCGCAGGCGCCCACATGATCACCGGCTGCGCGGTCCGGTCCATCGAGCGCTCGGCAGGTGCTGTCAGCGGTGTGATCACCGAACGCGGACGTATCGCCTGCTCCTCGGTCGTCCTGGCCGGCGGCGCCTGGTCGCGGCTCTTCAGCGGGAATATGGGGATTGATTTTCCGCAGTTGAAGATCCTCGGTTCCGTGGCACGGGCCACTTCGGTCGACGGCGTGCCCGAGCTGCCGGTCGGCGCGGACAATTTCTCCTTCCGGCGACGGTTGGACGGCAGTTTTTCGATTGCCATGCGCAACGCCAATATAGCGCCCATCGTGCCCGACAGCTTCCGCCTGTTCGCCGATTTCGTGCCAACGCTTATTAAGAGCTGGCGCGAACTGAAACTTCGGGTGGGCAATCGGTTCATCGAAGAGTGGCGGACACCCAGCAACTGGGCTCCAGACGAGATCACGCCCTTCGAACAGGTGCGTATTCTCGATCCCGTGCCTTTCGAGCGCTTCAACCGGGAGGGCCTTGCACATCTGGTCAAGGCATTTCCGGCCTTTGCCGAGAGCCGGATCACGCAGAGCTGGGCCGGCTTGATCGACGTGACGCCGGACGCGGTTCCGGTCATCTCTCCGGTCGGCGGCATTCCCGGCTTCTTCATTTCCAGCGGCTTCTCCGGACATGGGTTCGGCATCGGTCCCGGTGCCGGAAAGCTGATGGCCGACATCGTCACCGGCGCGCGGCCCTGCGTTGATCCCGCGCCATTCCGTTTCGATCGTTTCAAGAAGACCAAGGCGGCCTGATCCGCTCGCTAAAACCTTGGCCACAGAGGGTGAAGACATGGCATTGAGAATTGGAGTTGATTCCGGAGGCACGTTCACCGACGTCTGCCTGTTCGACGACGAAACCGGCAAGCTCGACATCTGGAAGGTACCGTCGACACCCGACGATCCTTCACGCGGAATTGCAAGCGGCGTCTCGGAGGGGCTCGCGACCGTCGGCAGCACCGCAGCACATGTGGCCTTTCTCGGTCACGGAACCACCGTCGCCACGAACGCGCTGATCGAGCTGAAAGGCGTCGCAACCGGGCTGATCACCACCGATGGCTTCCGCGACCTGCTGGAGATCGGCCGCCAGAAGCGCCCCAGCCTCTACGACATGAATGCCGAGAAGCCGGAAACCCTCGTCAGCCGCGACCGCCGGCAGGAAGTTCCCGAACGTCTCAAATGCGATGGCTCAACGGATCGCTCGCTCGACGAGGAAAAGCTGCGCGCGGCCGTGCGCAAGCTCGCCGAGGAGGACGTCAAGGCAATCGCGGTTTGTTTCCTCTATGGCTTCTTAAACAGCGCCCACGAGCAGCGCGTGGTCGACATCCTCCGCGAAGAAATGCCTGATGTCTTCATCAGTGCCTCGCATCAGGTGGCACCGGAGTTTCGCGAATACGAGCGCATGTCAACGACGGTCGTGAATGCCTATCTCGGTCCGGTGATGCAACGCTATATCGACAGGCTCAAACTGCGCTTGAGCGAGCTCGGCGTGCCGGTCGCCCCGCAGCTGACCCAGTCGAACGGCGGCGTCATCGGCTTTGACATGGCCGCGCAGCTTCCGGTCCGCACCGTCCTTTCCGGCCCGAGCACCGGCGTCGTGGCGGCGCAGGCGGTCGGACGACTGGCCGGCTTCGACAATATCATCACCTTCGACGTCGGCGGAACGTCGAGCGACGTGGCGCTGCTGCAGGGCGGCATCTGCAAGCTCACCGGAGAGGCCAACGTGCATGGCTATCCGATCAAGGCGCCGATGCTGGACATCCATACCGTCGGGGCCGGCGGCGGCTCGATCGCATTTGTCGACAGCGGCGGCCTCTTGAAGGTCGGTCCGCGCTCGGCGGGGGCGGATCCCGGACCGGTCTGCTACGGACGCGGCAATACGGAGGCGACCGTCACCGATGCGAACATCGTCCTGCAGACCCTCAATCCCGTCGAAATCCTCGGCGGACGCATGAAGGTCCGGCGCGACCTCGCGATCGAGGCTGTGCAGCGCCTGGCCGATCAGCTCGGACTCGGCCTGATGGAGACGGCGCAGGGTATCATTTCAGTCGTCACGGCGAACATGGCAAAAGCGATCCGTCTGATCAGCGTGCAGCGCGGCCATGATCCGCGCGACTACGCGCTGATGGCATTCGGCGGCGCGGGGCCTCTTCACGCTGCTCGGCTCGCCAAGGAACTCGACATGAGCCGCATCATCGTGCCGCTCACGCCCGGCACGCTCTGCGCCCTTGGTCTGCTTTTGACCGATCTGCGTTCCGATTTCGCCATCTCTCGCCTGATGAAGGTCGATGAGAACGCAGTCGAGCCGATGATCAGCGGTTTCCAAGCGCTCGAGGCCCAGGCAGGAGCCTGGTTTGACCAGGAGGACACCGAGGCCGAGCGGCGTGTCGTCAATCGGACCGCCGACATGCGTTATGTCGGCCAGAACTATGAACTGCAGGTCTCTGTACCCGCGGGCACGGTGGGACCGGATACTCTTGCCGCCCTGGTCAAGGGATTTGAGCAGGCCCATCTGCAGCGCTTCGGTTTCATCGCCGAGGGCGAGGCGATCCAGATCGTGACGTTGCGGCTCGAGGCGGCCGGTGTCGTCAACAAGGCCGAGCTCGCCTCATTGCCGGATGCTGGCCCATCCTGTGACGGCGCCGTCATCGGCTCGCGGCAGGTCTATATGGACGAGGCCAAGGATTTCCTGCCCTGCCCTGTCTATGCCCGTGAAAAACTGAAACCAGGCAACCGCATTGCCGGTCCGGCAATCGTCGAGCAGATGGACACCACCACCGTCATCCTCCCGGACATGCAGGCGACGGTCGACCCCTATCTCAACCTCATTCTGGAGACACGGGCATGAGCAAGATCGACCCGATCACCGTGGAAGTCATCGGCAGCGCGCTGACATCGATCGTCGAGGAGATGGGCGAGGCGCTGGTGCGTGCCAGCTACTCGACCAACATCAAGGAGCGGCGCGATTGCTCGACCGCCCTCTTCGACCGGCACGGAAACACCCTGTGCCAGGCCGAGCACATTCCGATGCACCTCGGCAGCTTCATCGGTATCATCCCGCATATCAACAAGCGCTTCGCCGCCGACGATATCAAGCCGGGCGACGTGTTCATGGGCAACGACGCCTACGAGGGCGGCGCAACGCATCTGCCGGATATCGTGCTCGCAGAACCCATCTTTCATGGCGAGACGATGGTTGGATGGGCCGTCAATACCGCCCACCACGCCGACTTCGCCGACCGCGGCCACGCCCATATCTATCAGGAAGGTCTGCGCATCCCGCCCGTGCGACTCTATCGCCAGGGCCAGTTGCAGAAGGATCTGCAGGACATGTTCCTGCTGAACTGCCAGGTCCCGCACGAGCGGTTGTCGGACCTGCGCGCTCAGATGTCAGCCAACCGGCTTTGCGTCCAGCGCATGCAGGATCTCTGCACGAAATACGGCGCGGATCTCGTTCTGGCGGCCGGCGACGCCCTCCAGGACTATGCAGAGCGCAAGATGCGCGCCGGCATCGCCGCCATTCCCGACGGGGTCTACAGCTTCACGGACTACTTCGACAGCAACCAGTTCTCCGATATCATGGAGCTCAAGGTGGACATCACCATCAGTGGCGATGCGATGCACATCGCCTTCGATGCGCCGCCGCAGGTCCCCGCCGGGCTGAACGTCATTTACACGGCCCTGCTTGCGACCTGCTACTATGCCGTCAAGGCGGTCATCGACCCGACCATCCTGCCGAACGCCGGTCTGTCGCGGCCGATCAGCGTGGAGGCGCCACACGGATCGCTGCTCAACTGCAAGCACCCTGCAGCTGTCGACGGACGTATCGCCGCTTGCCAACGCGTTGCCGACCTTGTCCAGGGCGCACTGGCGAAAGCTTTGCCCGGCAGGGTAACGGCCGCAGGCAATGGTGCCTGCACCGGCGCTCTCTTCACTGGCACACGTGAAGATGGTTCGCTCTGGGTCTATCTCGAGACCATCGGCGGCGGCGGTGGGGCGCGTCCAACGGCAGACGGGCTGAGCGGCGTCCATGTCCATATGACGAATACCTCCAACCTTCCGGTCGAAGCACTCGAGCTGGAATATCCTCTGACGCTGCTGCGCTATGAACTCGTCAACGGCTCGGCCGGGGCCGGCACATGGCGCGGCGGCATGGGGCTGCGGCGCGTCTATCGCATCGAGGCCGATTGCCGGTTCAGCGTCGAGGGTGGACGGCTGTCAGTCTACCCCTGGGGACTTGAAGGCGGTCTGCAGGCTACCGGTTCGCATTTTGATTTCGGAAACGGCCAGCAGAACCTGCCGGGAACCGTGCAGTTGAAGGCGGGACAGGTGGTCGAGCTGGTGACCCCCGGCGGCGGCGGTTACGGCGAGCCCTCCGGCCGGTCCCTGGAGGCCATTCGCCGCGACGTCAAGGAAGAGCGCATCACGGCCGAATTTGCCGAACGGATCTACCGCCTCGGCGCCGAGCAAAAACCTCATCGGGCGGCAACCGCCTGATCGTTTAATCCCACATCAAAGGAAGGATCTTACCCGTGGTAAAGGTGACCAAAGTCAAATCCGGCAGCCTCTATGAGGAAAAGGAAAGCTATTCGCGCGTTGTCGCAGTCGACAACTGGGTGTTTGTGTCCAACACCGCCGGACGCAATTACAAGACCCGCGAGATGTCGACCGACCCGGTCGAACAGGCCAAGCAGTGCTTCCATAATATCGAGGGCGCCCTTGCGGCGGTTGGCGCAACTCTTGCCGACGTCGTGCGTTCGCGCGTCGTCATTCCGAACGTTGCCGATGCTCCCGCCGTTATGGCCTATGTCGGCGAAAAGTTCCGAGGCATCGACCCTTGCAGCACGGTCACCTGCCCGCCGCTCGGCGGTCCGGATTTCCGCGTTGAAATCGAGGTGACCGCCTACAAGGGCGTGGGCGCTGCCGGCTCGGAATATATCAACGTCACTCTGTAACGAGATCATCATCGGCCGCCCGGCGCGCTCGGGCGGTCGACCACTAGAGGTGGCGGTCGATCGCCCCTGCTTTCAGTTTCCCTGCTGTTTCTGTAAGGTCGCGCTCCATTGAGAAAGAAAGAGGGTCTGCTCTTGGCTGAGACGGAAACACCGCAATCGGAAGACTTTTTGCCCGCCGAGCGGCGCGAGAAAATCATGGAATGGTTTTCGTCAAACCAGGTCGCCTCGAGCCAGGATCTCGCCAAGCGCCTCAACACCTCGATCTCGACGATCCGCCGCGATCTCGATTTCCTCGCATCTCAGGGCGTGGTGAGAAGGACCCACGGGGGAGCTGTCCGTGTTCGCCGCAACACGACCTTCGAGCAGCTCGTCGATGAAGCCCGCCAGACGGCGGTCGAAGAAAAGCGCGCCATCGCGGTGGCGGCCGCAAAGCTCCTCCAGCCAGAGCAGAGCATCTTCATCGATTCGCGCTCAACCCTGCATCAATTCGCCTATGTCATCGCTGAACTGACAACGCCGCTGACGGTCGTAACGAACGACGTGCATGTCGCAGATGTCCTGGTGAACAAAGACCATATCAGGCTCGTGGTGCCTGGCGGGATCTGTCGCCCGGGGGCCTATTCCCTGCTTGGGGAAACGGCGATCAATTTCGTTCGCGAGCTGCGTTGCGATCATCTGTTCCTGTCTTCTCAGGCAGTCGACACGGAGTGCGCAAGCGACACGTCACTCGAACTGGTTCAGCTGCAACGCGCCATGATCGACGCGTCGGTTGAAACGACACTTTTGATCGATAGTAGCCGCTTCGGTAGCAGGGCGATTTATCGCACTACGCCCATCGAAAGGATCAACCGCATCATTACGGACGAGGGTCTCAATCCCGAGGAGCGGGCAAAATATGCTTCCGTCGTCGCGGACCTCGTCATCGCGCCCTACGTCGACGAGGTTGAGGAGCCTGAATGAGGTTGCAAGATGACCAGGGAGGCGTTCATTCCCTTTCAAACGGTAGCGCTGACCGCCCGTGACCCTACCAAAAACCAAAGGACAGGCGGCAAGAGCCAAGGCGAGCATCACGATCGTTGATATCGCCCGGCTCGCAGGCGTCAATCCATCCACTGTCAGTCGGGCCCTCTCGGGATCGCCCGCCGTGACCCCGCAAACGCGTGCGCGAATTGCAGAGATCGCCAGGGAAAGCGGTTACGTTGCGAACCATAATGCTCGCATGCTCCGATCCCGAAAAGCCAACCAGATCCTCGTCATTGTTCCAAACATTGCCGCTTTCTCCCATCCGGACGTCATACTGGGGATCGAGGAGGCGCTCGAAGAACACAATATCGGCGTCATCGTCGGGAGCACGAAAGGAAGCGAAGAAAGGGAAGTTGCACTCGCCCGGCAGCTGATTACCGGGGCCGCCGATGGCCTCATCCTTCTCAACGGCCGCCTGCCATCCGAGCTGGGAGAGCTTCCGCAATACACTCGCAGGATCGTCGCGATCTCCAGACCCGTCGCAAATCCGGCGATTGCCTTCGTCGGAATCGACAATGAAAAGGCGGCAATTGAGGCAACGCAGTATCTGCTTTCTCTCGGCCGCAACCGCATCCTACACATGGGGGGACCGGAGCAGAGCCCGATTTTCGCCGCCCGTGCGCAGGGCTATCGAAACGCGATGCGACAAGCCGGTCTCCATGAACACGGCGAGGTGCAACATCTCTGCTCGTTCGATATTTCCGCCGGGCGAGAGGCCATGCGGAGCATCCTTAGCAGACGACATCTGCCGGATGCCATCTTATGCGCCAGCGACGAACTTGCCTTCGGCGCAATCCAGGTGGCCAAGGAACACCGGATAGAGGTACCGGAACAAATCGCCTTCATCGGTTTCGACAATCATCCGGTCGGCGAAGCCTTCAATCCGGCATTGACCACGATTTCCGTGCCGCGCAGGCGGCTTGGATTTTTGGGAGCGCAGACTCTCCTGCGCCTGATTGAAGAGGACCGCGAAATTTCCGAGCCCCAGCTATTGCCCTACGAACTGCTCGTAAGAGCAAGCTGTGGCAACGGAACCAGTTCGAGTCCTGATCCGCGCCAATCAGCACGGTGATCAGGATAACGGCGCTATCCGCAACGGGACGCCGTTGCGCCACGATCGCGTGTTCCGGCTCCGGGCCGAACTCGCAAATAGTCGCCACCCTCGCAACTGACGGCCGTCCATCATTCCCCTTGTATGTTCAATTTGGACTGAGTGCTGGATGATTGGTGTGCGCTCCGGCGGGACCATCCGCCGGAGAGCGGACAGTCGGGGCCAGCGATGCCGGCGAGAAGGTGTCATCGCAGCTGTAAGCAATCCGGCCGCCTCCATCTCGTCCGGTCGCCTTCGCGCCGATCGGATGAAACTGGTGGAAAGGCACCCTGAAGCCGGTGTTTTAAGGTTTCAGATCGAGCAGCGCGAGGCCGCTTCCATCCATGGCGAAGGGCACGGAGGCATGCTGATGCGCCACCATCCAGCGGCCACCTTGCTTCACGAGGCCAAGGGTTTGGCGGTACCAAAGATCGACTTCGGTGCCGTCGGTCTTCGTTCCCGTCATATGCAACAAGCCACTCCAGAAAGCCACGTCTCCGCCAACCGTCAGCTTAGCATCGCGTATGTCGCTGCCGATTGGCCCTTCCCAGGTGTCGAACCAGGCCTGCAGGCCTGCCTCGTCATTGCCGTGATAAACGAGTGGTGGTGCTAGCGAAAACTCAACAGAATCGTCGGTTTCGTAGAACAATGCGCCTTTGGCGTCTTTTTCCCCGAGCGCGGTGGCACGCATCATCAGCATGGCGACAATCGTCTCTTCTTCGATATTCGCGTTGGTTTCTTTGCTCATCGGCCGCTCTCCTGTCCCGTTGTCCGGCAGAGGACGAACGGAGGAACGACAATCCGACATTGACGAAGCGAGATTCTCGCCTACTCAGCTCTTCACCGACCCGGCTGCCATGCCCGCTAGGAAGTAGCGTTGAGCAATCAGATACAGAACCAAAAGCGGGAGCGATCCCAGCACGCTCATCGCCATCATCTCGTTCCATTCGAAGGCATGTTGCCCCATAAGCAATTCGATACCGATCGGAACAGTCCGCATGTCCATCGACTTCGTCAAAGTCAGGGCGAAGAGGAATTCGTTCCATGCCAGCAGAAAGGTATAGACCGCCGTCGCGACAATGCCGGGTACAGACAGCGGGATGATCACACGCCATAGCGCCGTCCAGCTCGACCCGCCGTCGACAAGCACTGCCTCGTCGAGTTCCTTTGGCAGGGTATTGAGATAGCCCGTCATGAGAAGGATCGCATAAGGCAGGGTAAAGACCATGTAGGTCAAAATCAGCGCAAAATAGGTGTTGAAAATACCGAAGGCGACGACCATGCCGAAATAGGGGATCAAAAGCGTGATCGGCGGCACGGTCTGCGTGCTGATGATGAACACGTTCAGCGTTTTCTTGAGCCGGAATGAATACCGGCTGAAAGCATAGGCCGTCAGGATGGCGATCAGCACCGTCAGAACCGTTACCACTCCAGCGACGAGATAGCTGTTGATAAAGAAGCGAACCTTCGTTGGGTCGTTGAAGATCGAAAGATAGGCGACACTGGTGAATTGGTCGGGCAGCAGCCGCGGCGGCAGGGCAAAGATCTCGGTATTTGATTTCAAGGACGTGAAGAACATCCACAGGATCGGAAAACCCGCGAAGACTAGCCCGACCGCCAGCCCGAGATATGTCAGGAGGGTTGGCACTATGGTGCGACTGAGAGAGCGTTTTGCCATTGCCGGTCACCTGGCCTTCTGATGTTTGATGTAGAAATATGTGGCGCCCATCGAGATGATCAGAATGAAGATTGCGCTCGCCGACGCGCGCGAAAATTCATAACTCGAAAAAGCGAGTTTGTAGGTGTAGGTGCTGAGCACCTCGGTCGCGTAGATCGGACCGCCTCCCGTCGTCATCCACACGAGGGGAAAGACCTGCATCGTCCAGATGAAATCAAGCAAGGCGATGCTGATGATGATCGGCATCAATTGCGGGATCGTGATGTAGCGGAATTTCTGGAACTCATTGGCCCCGTCAATGCCGGCAGCCTCGTAGAGATCCTTGGGGATGCCCTGAAGGCCAGCGAGAAGGCTGACCATATAGAGCGGGTATCCCGCCCAGATATTCGCAAAGGTCAGCGCGTGCAGCGCGGTTCTCGTTGAAGAAAACCACTCGACCTTGAAGTCAATGATATGGAGCGTCATCAGAATGCTGTTGACGACGCCATTGGGGTCCAGGAGCAGCCGCCAGATGATCGCTATGATCACCGCCGTGAAGAGCCAGGGCAAAATGTAGAGAACCCGCAGAATGCTTCTGATCAACGGATCGACACGCTGGCTGTTGAGCAAAAGGGCGAAGGCCAGACCGATCAGAAGATGGAAGATGACGCTCATTATCGTGAAGTAGAGTGTCTGTCCGACCGACTGCCAGAAAACCGGATCTTTGAAGATCGTCACATAGTTCTGCAAACCGACGAAGGACGCGTCCTTCTTCGTGATCGCACCGTCCATCAGCGAATAGCGCAGGACAGTGAGCATGGGAAACAGCATCAGCAGGCAGAAAAGAAACGTCGCGGGTGCGACGTATAGATAGGGTAAAAGCCTCTTTCGCGTCTTGTAGGAAAGAATGCCGGGCCTTCGAACTTTAACACGCGTCCGGATCGATGTTTCTGTGGCGAGGCTCATGAGAGGTAATTTCTCCCTGGTCGTAACGCATTGCTTCGTCGCGGTGTAGCGGCAGCGTGATCGAAGTCTATCACGCTGCCGCTACCGTCTTGGGAGACTACTTGGCGAATTCGGCCAACCATTGCTTCTGCGTATTGGCGGCTGCCTCCTTTGCGCCTTGCTGACCGTCGAACATCTTTTGAACTTCGACGTTCATCTGGCGCATGAGATCTTCAGCCACCGGCAGTCCGACGAATTCGTTGGCGAGCTTCCCGCTCTGGAAGATTTTGAAGGCTTCTTCAAACAGCGGGTCTGACTTGGAGAAATCGGGTTTGGCGTGGATATTGCCCGGGAAGGCATTGGCGATCGACACGAGGCGGCTGTTCACCTCCGGGCTCATCAGATATTCGACGAGCTTCCAGGCTTCCGCCTTGTGCTCGCTTTTGTCGCTGATGCCGATACCCCAGGAAGCATAGGGCAGCCCGCGCTTGCCGGTGTAGCCGTCGACGGCTGGAAGGGCGGAGATGCCGAACTTCAGATTGGGATTTCGCTGGCGAATGAGATTGATGTGCGCCAACGAGTCGATCATCATCCCGACACGCCCGTTGACGAACTCTTCGACCTTGTCCTGTTCCTTCTTGGCAAAAATACCGGGCGAGATGACGCCGGCGTCCTGCAGCGACTTGATGTATTCAAGCGTGCCGACGACGGAGGCGTTTTCCAGATCGGGCTTGCCATCCTTCAGCATGGATGCTCCGGATGCCCAGACCCAGGACATCACGTCATTCTGGATGCCGCCGGGATTTTGCAGCGAAAGCGGTAGCACCCAACCGTATTGATTCTTGTCCGCATTGGTCATCTTCTTCGCGGCAGCGGCGAATTCGCTACGGTTTGTCGGCATCTTTTCGACGCCGGCCGCCTTTGCCAGATCGAGGTTGACAAAGACCGGGTAGACGAACGAGGCAAGCGGGAACATGACGCTTTGCCCGTTGACCTTGATAATATCGGCGATCTGGCTCTGATCATATTTGGCATCAGCCATCAGGCTGTCCATCGAGGCGATCGCGCCCTGCTTTGCCAGGCCGTTGACCCATGCGCCGTCGAGGCCGACGACATCGCTGAGTGTCCCGGACGCTGCGCCCACAACGATCTGATCATGGGTGGCGGAATAAGGACCGCTGACGAGCGTCACCTTGATGCCGGGGTTTTTGGCTTCAAAGTCGTCCATGATGCTGCGCAGAGCGCCGGCGGGCATTTCTGGTTCCCACCATTGGATGAACTCGAGATTGGTCTGAGCAAAGGCGCAGGTGGCGCATAGTGCCCAGGCGGCCACAGCCGACTGAGCCGCCATGATATATCTTCTGACGTTCATGTTTCCCTCCCTAGGAATGATATTTTTGCTCGATCCTCCCGATCGAGACCAAAGTAGGTTCCTTTAGGCATCTGGCTGTCAATGAAGAACTGCGATCGGAAAAAGTAAGAAGGCTCCAGGAGCGATAAAAATGACATTAAGCTGTTGATTTTTATGTGCTTTGTCTCCGGATTTCGAGACGTTTTTTTCTTTCTGTCATATTGCTCGTGTCGCATTTTTTCTTTACTTTCGTAAACAAATGAAAGCCGCGTCGCCCAAAGGAAAACAAATGAAAGGCTTGGCGATCTGGGAAAAGCAGGGTTCGGCAGGGTCGTTTGCGGCCCGCATCACAGTTTAAAGTAGCTCTCAGGTGCCAATGGCCGCCAAAAGAACCTGACCTGTGGCTGCAAAGTTGGAGGGTTACGAGACGGGCGTGGGATCCTGCGCTCTCGATACGGAACGCGCAAAGCCGGCCGGCGAAGATCGGCGAAGACTTGTCAACGATGAAGCAAGCAGGCGCTCTTGCGAGCGCCCTCCAACCAGGTCCGCCACCGCGGATCCTGCTAGATTGCCAGATGCGTCTGGGGATCGAAGAAGTGCAGTTTGGCCACATCGATCGCCAGGTTGGTCATTACGCCGGGCTGGACTGTGCTGGCGGCTTCGAACTTCGCCACGGCGTTTGCCGCACCGCTCAAGTCCTCGACGGCATCGGGGTCACCGGAGTCGATCCGCACTGCTTCGATCTTGAGATGAACGATCAGCTCCGAGCCCAGTTCCTCGATCGATTTTACAAGCGCCGGGATCGTCGCGTAGCGTGATCCCGATTCAAGACCGCTGTCGTAAAGGTCTTCCGGGCGAATGCCGAAGATGATCGTCTTGCCTTCGAACGCCGTCAGACCGGGAGACTGCTCGAATGCGGCCGTCGCGACCGGTATGGAAAAGGTCGACAGATCGATCCTGCCGTTCTGCAAGCGGCCCTCGAACAGATTCATGGACGGCGAGCCGATGAAACCCGCAACGAAGGCATTGACCGGCCGGCTATACAATGTCTTTGGCGTGTCGACCTGCTGAAGGACGCCGCCCTTCAGGACGGCAACCCGGTCGCCCATGGTCAAGGCTTCGGTCTGGTCGTGCGTCACATAGATCGTCGTCACGCCAAGCTGTCTTTGCAGGCTGACGATTTCGGCGCGCATTTGTACGCGTAGCTTGGCATCAAGGTTTGACAGGGGCTCGTCCATGAGAAAAGCTGCCGGTTCCCGCACCATGGCGCGTCCCATGGCGACCCGCTGGCGTTGGCCGCCGGAGAGCGCGGCCGGTTTGCTGTCGAGCAGCGTATGCAACTGAAGGGTCTTTGCTATTTCGTGGACCCGCTTCGTGCGCTCTTCCTTGCTCTTGCCCGCAAGTTTCATCGAGAAGGCAATATTTTCGAACACTGTCATATGCGGATAGAGCGCATAATTCTGAAAGACCATCGCTATATCCCGGTCCTTCGGCGCGAGATCCTCGACATTCTCTCCACCGATGCTCAGGGTCCCGCTGCTGATCTCCTCCAGCCCGGCGATCATGCGCAATGCCGTCGATTTTCCGCATCCCGAAGGGCCGACGAGGATGAGGAACTCGCCATCATTTATCATCAGGCTAAGATCCTTGATCGCGTGGAATTTGGTTCCAAAGGTCTTGCAAATCTTGTCCAGTACAACAACAGCCACGGCACTTCCTCCTTAGTATCATCGCCATCCAATCCTGAAGACAGCCCCTCCCGGCGCTGTTTCAGATCGAACCGAAACCGTCATCTGCGCAGTGCTAATCCGATCGTCCAGGGCACCAGTGTGATGAACTCTCAGTCTGGCGGCGCAATCGGTCTGGGCGCGGACGCATCTTCCCTCGCCAGCCACGCGAGACAGGCGCTTTGATCCGGCAGAGCCATGCGGCCACCCGGGCCTGTCACCGAGATCGCGGCTGCGGCAGTTGCATAAACGGCGCAGTCGACAGGCTGCTTTCCCTGTGTCAGCGCAAAAGCATAAGCGCCGTGAAAGCAATCTCCGGCGCCCGTCGTGTCGACCGCTTTGACCTCGTAGGCCGGAACATGCCACAAAACGGCGTCTCCCGTCTGCCTGATATAGGATCCTCGCTCACCGTCAGTCAGAACGACTGCGGTGCGCTCGTCAGACCAAAGCTTGTGCAGGATCAACGTCGGATCGGTTTCGCAGGAATAAGTCTGCGCAAATTTCAATGGCAATACGAGATGGTTGGACAGGCTCATCAATCGTTCGGTCGCAGGCCCGATCGTCCATTCAATGTCTGCCACCACCGCCAGACCCAGCTTGCGGGCGCGCGCAACGATCGTATCGGCGTGGGTGGCATAGCCGTCGATCAACAGCACCTGGGCTTGTGCAAGAGTGCTGTCGGCCAATGCCTCGGAGGTTCCGTGCGGCACATCATCGTCATAGGCGATAAACCTGTCGCCTTCAGGTCCGACCGTGATCACCGACCGTATTGGCCTGGCATCGGGGCGGCGCGGCGCAAAGGATATATCGACCCCATGCCGTTCAAGCTCGCGGGCGCTGATATCGCTAAGAGGCCGATCACTCAGCCAACCGATGAAACCAGCCCGTCCCCCCAGCTTTGCGACCGCAACAAGGGCCGTCGCGACATTGCCGCCGTGGTCCTGGGTGCGACTCGTCACCTTTCCCTTGCCGGCACTCAGCGGTCGATCGACATAGATGATATCGTCGATCGCCAGAGCCCCGAAGCCCAAAACCTGAAGGTTGTGTGTCACCCGTCAACCGCCCGCGGCAGCGAGCGCCTCTTGCGGCGCCATACCGCTGTGAATGACTAGCTTGAAGGCGCGCGCCGCCATCGTCGTATCGCCGTGTCCCCAAAGGTTTCGCCCCACCACGGCGCCCTTCGCTCCCGCCCGCAAGGCGTCGGCGGTCTGGGTCAGAGCCCCGAGCAGATTTTCCGTTTTCGGACCGCCCGCGATAACGATGGGAACCGGGCAAGTGGCCACGGTTTCTTGGAATGAACCGAAGTCCCCGGTGTATCCGACCTTGATCACGTCAACGCCTGTCTCAAACCCGATCCGCACGGCATAGGCGATTTCATCGGGAGTGAATACGATCTTGCCGCCGTTTGAATAGTCGCGGGGATAGACATGAGCAACGACCGGCATTTCAAAGCGAGCAGCGGCGTTGACAGTATCGGTAAGCCAGCGAATATATTCGCCTTCCGTATTGCCGCGCACCGGAATGGCAACGGCCAGAGCATCGGCACCGTAGCGCACCGCGTCCTCGGGGGTCGCGATCAACTGACGGATTCGATCGTCTGGCGTAAAGCAGCCGGCTTGAATGACCAGCGCCGCCTTGCCGGCATAGGCAGGCCACAAATGGCGCGCAGCCCCAGGCTGAATGCTGATATAGTCCGGCTCTCCGGCCATCACCCGCTTCAGTGCGCCCGGCAGATCCGCCAGGCCGCCCTCACGGACGTTGCCATAGCCAACGAAGTGGTCGACCGCACCACCGAACAAATGCCCCGACGGATGTGAAAACAGCCGTGACAGGCGAATTTTGGTTCCAAGGCCCATATCGATGCTGTCCCTTTACAAGTTTGATTTCGCGCTGAGACCCTAACTCGAAAATAAACGAATGTTCAATATTTCGATTTCTTTCGTTTTGATTTAAGATGACGGGAATGCGGGCTAGACACGTGCCGACATCGTCTGTTCTCGTGTTTTTTTGACCACAGTGGTTGCCGTGCATTTTCGATTTTCGAAAGCTCGGTGCCGTCACTTATTCGAAAGGAATTCGAGGTCACACATGCTTGCGGAACAACGGCGACATCAGATCATGCTGGAACTTCAGCGGACCGGCCAAGCGCGCACCACGCAGCTGGCGGAAAACTTCGGCGTCTCCGAGGTGACCATCAGATCCGATCTCGAAATTCTGGATGCCAAGAAGCAACTCATCAAAACGCATGGCGGCGCGATCGCATTGCCGGCCAGCTCGCCCGCGGCAGCCTTCGAAGAACGGATGAACCGCAATTTCGATGCCAAACGACGCATCGCGCAGATGGCGGCACGCCAGATCATCGACAACCAGTCCATTGTGTTCGACAGCGGCTCGACCCTGCTGCAGGTCGCCATGCAAATGCCCCCGGTCAATAACGTCGTGGTGGCCACAACCGCCATGAATATCGCGCAGCATCTGATGTATCGGCCGGGCCTGGACGTGCATATGATTGGCGGCCGGGTTTTTCCCAGCACCGTCAGCACGATCGTCTCGGATTCCGACAAGGCCGTGGGCGGTCTTGTCGCCCACCAGGCGTTCCTCAGCGCTCATGCCATCGATCACGCATTCGATGTCGTCGATGTCTCGGAAGACATTGCACGCACCAAACGCAATCTGGTCCGCATGGCGAGGCGCGTGATCCTCGTGGCGGATTCCAGCAAGTGGGATATTGGCGCCTCGTCCAAGGCATTTTCGCTTTCCCGGGTCGATCTGATCATCACAGACACCGGCATGCCGCACGGGATTCGCAGTCGGCTGGACAAGTTGGGAGTCGAAGTGCGCTATGTGTAGAGGCGGCTGCGCCGCCAATTGTGCTTTATGTAACAAAAAATTTTGCGCATGCGACATTGTCGGGCTACAAACGCAGTTCGAAAGCCTTCACACTGACCGCCTTTGCGATATCGGCTGACGCAGACGAGCCCTGGCGCAGTGCAACCAGAATTGCCAATGGACAAGATGACGATCAAAACCATGGACGATTTCGCCCGGTCCTGTGGCGTTTCTCGTCCAACGCTTTCTAGGTATTTCGATAACCCGAGCAGCGTAAAGCCGGGGACGCGCAAACGCATCGAGGAGGCGCTATCGGCATCGGACTACCGTCCTAATCTCTATGCGCGCAATCTCAATCGCAAGAGAACACGGAACATCGGCATTGTCGTGCCTGTCATCACAGATCCATTCTATGCCGAAATGGTCAACCGTCTGGAATTGCTCGTCCGTGGTGAAGGTTACTGGCCAATCGTCATTTCGTCCCATGGCTTGCCAGATCTTGAAGCCGAGGCTGTGAACACGCTTCTGTCCTTGAAGGCTGCCGGCGCGATCATCGCGCCTCTCGGTCTCTCTTCCGAGCCTGGCATCTTCGAAAAACTCCGGGAAAGCATTCCCATTGTCTATTTCGATACGTTCATCGAAGGCGACACGCCCTTCATTGGCAACAACAACGCCCAAAGCGTCGCGACAATTGTCGACTATCTCTGCCGATCGGGCGAGCCGCCTGCATATTTCGACATTCCGCATGTCAATCACAATTCCGGGGAGCGGCTGGCAAGCTATATCGCCACGATGGAGTCGCTCGGTTTCGAACCGGTCGTGTTTGGCGCCACCGAGAGCTACGGCTGGGATTTCGAACGTATGGGATATGAGCAGACCGACGCAATGATCGCGGCTGGAACGCTCCCGGGCAGGACGATTCTCTGCGCGAACGATCGCCTCGCCTTCGGCGCGATGGCAGCTGCCCACTCGCGCGGCCTTCGCGTCGGCCGCAGAAGCGATAGCGATCTTCGCATCGCCGCCCATGACGACCACCCTCTCAGCCGCTATACCTGCCCGCCGTTGACGACGATGGCGCAAGACTTCACCGCCATGGCGCGCAGCAGCGTCGACACATTGCTTTCGATGCTGGACGAAGACAATGACACCACGCAGGTCGTTGCACGAAAAATCATCCTCGACGGTACATTGGTGATGCGTCAGTCGGCGTGATCGACGAGGCTGCGCCATCCGGCAACCGCCTCTTCCACCGCCCGCCGCGCCGCCGCAATGTGCCGCCCCATGGAAACGAAGCCATGGATCTGGTCCTGCCAACGCCGCAGGGCTACAGGGACACCCGCCTCGGCAAGCCGGCGGGCATAGGCCTCGCCTTCGTCTGCGAGGATATCATGGCCCGCAATCGCGACGAAGGCCGGTGGCGCACCCGCCACATTGCCGACGCGCAGGGGAGAAACGCGCCAATCAGCGATATCAGCCGCATCGCGGATATAATGATCGCGGAACCAGCGCATCGTCGAGGCAGTCAAACCATATCCTTGTGAAAACCTGACATAGCTGTCGGTCGTCTGTCCGGCATCGGTGTTGGGATAGAGCAGAAGTTGCGCCGAGATTTTCTGGGCAACGCCATCCCGCGCGAGAAGTGACAGGACAGCGGCCAGATTGCCGCCAGCACTATCGCCGGCAACCGCGATCCGATCTGGATCTATACCGAGCGCGCTTGCCTGCTCCACCATATAGGCAAGCGCCGATATGCAGTCCTCCAGGCCCGCCGGGAACTTGTGCTCGGGCGCCAGCCGATAGTCCGGGCAAAATACGATGCAGGCTCCGATATTCGCAAACCACCGGCAGATCTCGTCATGGGAGTTGAGCGTGCCGACGACCCAGCCGCCACCGTGAAGGTAGAGAAGCGCCGGTGCATCCGCGTCTGGAGCGCCCGCGCCCCGATAGATCCTGAGCGGGATCGGGCCACCCGTCCCGGCAATTATTCTGTCCTCGATGGCCGCGACCGGCTCGCGATCGCCCTGCAATGTCGGGCAACCCCCGTCATAGGCAGCGCGCGCCTCGTTGACTGTCCCGCGCTCAAAGGGTGGCTGGTTTACGGCGCGACCGAGCGCCAGGACATGCACGGCGCCGGGATCCAATCGATCTTTCATCGCTTCACCTCAAGCAAGCAGGCTGCGGGCTTCATCTTCGCCAAGCAGCGGCGGTTGTGCGACTGCGCCCGCAATCGCAACCGCGCTCCCGGCCTCGCTGGATGCCAGGGTCGCTTCCATGATCTCGAGAACATGAAGGGCCAAATCGCCGGAGGCGCGCGGCGCCCTGCCCTCGCCAAGTGCGCGGACGAGATCGGCAACGCCCAGCATGCGATAATTGGCGCGGGCGGGAGCGCTGTACGGCCAGTTCAGGGCGCCATACAGTTCGCCCTCGCTTTCGAAATTCTTCCATTCGGCGCCGCGCTCGGAAAGCGAAACCGTTCCGCCGAACGTATCGGGATCGGGCAGGCGCAACGAACCTTCCGTGCCGTGCAGCTCGATTGGATGATTGGAGTGCCGGAAGACGTCCCACGACGCACCGAAATTCACCGTCGCGCCCGATTGAAACTCGAGAAGCGAGAGCACGTTGGTCGGCGTGCCCACTTTGAACGTCGTGTTCTTGAAGGGGCCATCAGCGGTGATCAGCCGTTCTTCCTGGCCTTTCGTCGCCATCGCCATGACGCTTTTCACCGGGCCGAGCAGATTGACCAGCATCGTCAGGTAATAGGGACCCATGTCGAACATCGGCCCACCACCGGGCTGATAATAGAATTGCGGATTGGGATGCCAATGTTCCATGCCGCGGCCGAACATGAAGGCGGTGCCGCTGACCGGGCGGCCGATCGCACCTGCATCCATCAGGCCTCGTGCACGCCGGCCGGCGGCGCCGAGGAATGTATCGGGAGCCGAACCCAACAGAAGACCGCGACCTCCGGCTTCCGCCACTAGCTTGCGGCCCTCGGCGGCCGACGTCGCGAGCGGCTTTTCGGTGAAGACGTGCTTGCCCGCAGAAAGCGCCGACATCGTCACGTCGAAATGGACGGCCGGGATGGTGAGGTTCAGGACAAGGTCGACTTCTGGGTCGGCCAGGAGCGCATCGACCGCCATCGCCCGGATGCCATATTCCTTCGCCCTCAGCGCCGACATGTCGGATGAGATGTCGGCACAGGCCCTCAATTCGGCTCCGGCAAACAGGGCGGCGTTACGCAGGTAGGTCATCGAGATATTGCCGCAGCCGATAACGCCGATGCCCAGCCTGGTTTCCGGATATGCTTTCATGAATTGGCCTCCCCACCAATTTCAGATGTTTAGCCCATCATCGATGGGCATCGCTGCCGCGACAATCGCTATAGAACATTTTATTTCTTGACGCGCGATAAATTTTTATAAACCATGCGGAAATAGCAATCCGACCGTCACACGCGGCTCGCCAGGGGACGTCGCCACTTCACCATCATGCCAAGAGCG
The DNA here is from genome assembly GCF_056755015.1 of Rhizobium sp. KNZ14-9A. Taxonomy (NCBI): domain Bacteria; kingdom Pseudomonadati; phylum Pseudomonadota; class Alphaproteobacteria; order Hyphomicrobiales; family Rhizobiaceae; genus Rhizobium; species Rhizobium sp. KNZ14-9A. Next base: position 31,309 of record NZ_JBPGXB010000004.1, on the reverse strand, counting down.
CGGTCATACTGGTCCGGCGGCATATCAACGAAGGCCTAGGCAGGTCGAAGTCAAGGAATGGGCATGAGTATCAAAGACCTGAAAGTCGGCTGCCAGACATTCACCTGGGAAATGCTCGGGAGAAACTGGAATAGCGGCCCGGACTATTTGCTGGAAGCCATTGCGGAGGGCGGCTACGCGGGCATCGAGATTACCGACACGATGATCGGCCACTACGCAGATCGTCCCGATGATTTCGCCGCGAGCCTGAAGAAACATGGCCTGACACTCGTGTCTTTTGCGATGGGCTCCAAAACCGGCTTCACCGTCAGGCAAGAGCTCGAGAACGACCTCAGGACCACACAGCGCTGGATCGATTTCGCCGCCGCCTTTTCCGGCGCTCTCGTTTCGATCGGCTCGGCGACGGTTGTCTCCGAAGGACCACGGGAGGCGAAATTCGAAATCGCCGCTGAGTTCTACAATCGGGCCGGCGAACTGGGCAAGGCTTCCGGCGTGTATATTGCTGTGCATCCGAGCTCGCACCACAATACGCTGCTGTTCAACCGTGCCGATTATGACCGGATCTTCTCGCTTATCGACAGGAACCTCGTCGGCTGGGTGCCCGATACCGGCCATATTCTGCGCGGCCACGACGATATTCTGGATACGCTGCGAACCTATCAGGATCGTATCCGCTATCTGCACCTCAAGGACGTCGATGCAGACGGCAAATGGGCCATGCTTGGCAAAGGGGTCTGCGATACGCCCGCCGTTATCGACATCGTCGCTGCCGCGCCGCGCTTCAATGGCTGGCTGGTCTTGGAAGAAGAATCAGACACCGCCGCCGCCGATCCCGTGGCAGCCGTCCGGGCGAACCGTGAAACGATGCGCCGCTACGGCGCCTGAGGGAGAAGTCATGATCCGTAAGGAAGACCGTCGGCTGCGTGTGGGCGTGCTCGGCTGCGGCCCGATCGCACAGTTTGCCCATCTCGAATCCTGCGTGAAGGCAGGGAATGCCGATCTTTACGCCATCTGTGACGCAGCACCCGACCTGCTTGCGCGCATGGGTGCGACATACGAACCACAGAAAATGTATGCCGATTATGACGCGATGCTTGCCGATCCCGAGCTCGAAGCCGTCATCATCGCCACGTCGGACGCCTATCACGTGCCGATGTCGGTCAAGGCGCTCGATGCGGGAAAGCATGTGCTCTGCGAAAAACCGACGGGTATGACGATCGAGGAGGGCCGGGCGCTCGCCGACGCCGTCAAGCGCTCCGGCAAAGTGCTGCAGGTCGGTCACATGAAGCGGTTCGACCCGGCGCTGGAGGCTGCCCGGGCTTTTGTCCGTGACGATATCGGCGAGATCTTCGCGCTGAAAGCCTGGTACTGCGACTCCACCCACCGCTACACCAATACCGACGCGGTCCAGCCGCTGCCGATCACCAGCAAATTTGCCAGAAAACCTTCCGGAAATCCCAAGGCTGACCTGCGCCAGTATTTCATGCTGGCGCATGGCTCGCATCTCGTCGATACCGCCCGTTTCCTGTGTGGCGAGATCGTCGCGGTGCGAGCCCGCCTTCTCGAGCGTGCCGGCGCCTATTGCTGGTTCGTGGAGACCGAATTCGCCAATGGCGCGCTCGGTCATCTCGATCTGACGGTCGCGGTCCGCATGGACTGGCATGAGGGCTTCCAGCTCTATGGCGAAAACGGCTCGGTGATCGCCAAAACCTTCAATCCATGGTACCTCAGGGCGAGTGAAGTCGAGATCTTCCATGAAAAGGACGCGACGACCCGCAAGCCGCTGGGAGCCGACGGGCACTTCTTTCGCCGGCAACTGGAAGGGCTTGCCGATACCGTGCTGAACGGCGCGCCGATGCGCGGCGCTGATATAGAGGATGGCATTGCCTCCATCCGCGCCATGGTCGCCATCGCCCGCTCGGTCGAAACGGGCGAACGCGTCGCACTCGCAACCGTCACGGGATCGGTCTGATGCTGCTTGGCATCTTTGCAAAGACCTTCCCCGGCACCGATCCAGAGCACGTGCTCTCGGCCGTGCGTAACAGCGGATTTGCGACGACGCAGTTCAATCTCGCCTGCGTCGGCCTGCCGTCGATGCCGGATGCAGTGGCGCCGGAAACGATTACCGCGATACGGGCGGCATCTGAAGAGACCGGCGTTTCGCTCGCAGCACTATCGGGCACCTATAACATGGCCCATCCGGACAAATCCGTGCGAGAAAGGGGGCTCAAACAGCTTGGGGTGGTGATCGAAACGGCAGCGGCCCTGAAGATTCCGCTGGTGACGCTCTGCACCGGCAGCCGCCATGCCCAGGACCAATGGATGCATCATCCGGACAATGCGCTTCCGTCCGCCTGGGCCGATATGGCCGCCGAAATGGAAAAAGCGCTGGAACTTGCCGAGCGGTGCGACATCGATCTTGGCATTGAGCCGGAACAAGCAAACGTTGTCACGTCCGCTGCTGATGCCGTGCGGTTGATCCGAGAGATGGGTTCGAAGCGCCTGCGCATCGTGCTCGATCCGGCAAACCTCTTCGAGAAGGCGACACCGGCCGAAGTGTCCGAGATCGTCGCCAGGGCGATCGAACTCTCGGCCGGGCATGTGACGATGGCCCATGCGAAGGACCGCCATGCCGACGGCCGCTTCGCGACGGCAGGTCTGGGTATCGTCGATTTCCCCGCCTTCATCGACGGCCTACGCGCGACCGGTTTCAGCGGTGCGCTCGTCACGCACGGCCTTGCGGCGGAGCAGGCACCCGCCGTCGCCAGATTTCTTTCGGATCTGATCCGATGAAGGTGCAGATCACCCTCAGGCGAGACGATGCCGACCTTTCCATCCAAGACTTCGGGACCGGCAAAGCCTTGCTCTTTCAACACGGGCTCGGAGGCAATGAAGCGCAGGTCGCGCAGGTTTTCCCCGAAGGGTCAGGCTGGCGGCGGATTACAACCGAGTGCCGCGGACATGGCAGTTCGACGCTCGGAACGCAGCGCCCCTTCTCGATTGCGATGTTTGCAGCCGACGTCATCGCCGCGGCGGACGAAAAGGGAATAGACCGGTTCATCGCCGGCGGTATCTCTATGGGCGCAGCCATCGCGCTGCATCTGGCAAAAACACACCCCGAGCGGGTCATGGGTCTCATCCTGGTCCGCCCGGCCTGGTCCTTTGCCCGCGCGCCCGACAACCTCGCGCCGATCCGCGAGATCGCGGCTTTGCTTCGATCTCATCCACTTGCCGAAGGCGAGGCGCTTTTTGCCAAGTCGGCGACAGCGGAACGTCTGCGGGTGGAAGCGCCGGACAATCTTGCTTCCCTGCTCAGCTATTTCGAGCGCCCGGATGCGTTAGCCTTTGCCAACGTGCTTGATGACATCGCCTCGGATGGCACCGGCGTTTCGCGAGAAGACGCGGCAAAGCTTGCTATTCCCGCCCTCGTCCTCGGCAATCAGCAGGATGCCATTCACCCTCTCGCAGTCGCACGGTTGACGGCTGACGCGCTTCCAAATGCGCATTTCCTCGAAGTGCCGGCAAAGGCAGCGGATGCCGAAGCGCATTTCGCCGCGGTCCGAACGGTTATCCTGCAATTCCTCACCACCGAATTCAAACATCGGAGCGTCGCTCAGCCATGACATCGAAATCCCTCTCGGGCGGCGCCATCGCCGCATTGCCCCGCCATAGGCTGCTCGGCGAGTTTTCACTCTGGTCCGCAGATCTTGCAAATATGGAACGCGACCTTCACCGCATCGAACCCTATGTCGATCTCCACCATATCGACGTTGCCGACGCGCGCTTCACACCCGGCTTCCTGTTCTTTCCCGATTTCGTCGCCCGCATCGCCAAGCTGACGGCAAAACCGATCCATGTGCATCTAATGGTCGAGGCCGAGATTGTCGAGGAGCAGACACGCCAGTTCATCGAAGCGGGCGCCGATCTCGTCAGCGTTCATGCCGAGAACGGTGAAGCTAGCCTGCGCGCAGTGGCCCTCGCAAAGGAGCTTGGGGCCGAAGCCGGCGTCGTCCTGCGGCTGGAAACTCCGGTCGCCGAGGCAGAACCGTTCCTCGCCGAGGTCGCTTTCTTCACGCTGCTCGGGACCTCGATCGGCGTCAAGGGACAAAACCTTTCGGACAAAGCCTGCGATCGGCTTCGCGAAGCGCGCTCGCTGATGAAGCGTGCCGGACGTGAAAAGGAGATCGTTCTTGCGGCGGACGGCGGCATCCGCGAACAGACCGTTCCGCTGTTGCGGGCAGCAGGTGCCGAGACGGTCGTGCTCGGATCGCTGGCGTTCGGCGACACGAATCTGCCGCAGCGTATCGCCTGGCTGCATGCTCTGGAGACCCGGCCCTGATGAGCAGAATTGCGCTTGCATTCGATCTGGGTGGAACGGAGTTGCGCGCTGCACTGGTTGGCGACGGCGGCAAATTGCTGGCTTTCGCATCCGTGCCGACGCGCGCCAGGGATGGACCGGATGCCGTTATCGAGCAGATCACAATGCTTGCCGAGAAAACCTGCTCGCAACGTCCCGACGCCAGGCCGCTCGGTATCGGCATCGGAGCGCCCGGCCCGCTCGATCCGGTCGCGGGCATCCTTACAGCACCGCCGACGCTCTCGGGCTGGCGTGAAGTCCCCCTCGCGCGCCTTCTTCAGGACCGCTTGAACCTGCCTGTCCGATTGGAGAACGATGCGAACGCCGCCGCTCTCGGCGAATGGCGTTTCGGCGCCGGCCGCGGCGCGGCCTCGCTGGTGTTCGTCACCGTGTCCACCGGCATCGGCGGCGGGGTGATCTCCGACGGCCGGATCGTGCATGGGCGCCGCGGGCTCGCAGGCGAAATCGGCCATATGACCATCACCAGCGAGAGCGAACGATGCCTTTGCGGGGCGGTGGGCTGCTTCGAGGCGGTGGCGTCGGGCACGGCACTCGGCCGGCGTGCGACGGCTCTGACAAAACCGGGCGACGGTTCGGCGCTGCGAACGCTGTCCCACGACGGCGAGGTGACGGGCCGACACGTTGTCGAGGCTGCGCGCGGGGGTGACGAAGCAGCCCTTGCGCTAATTGACAGGGAAGCCCGCTGGCTCGGCATCGGCTTTACCAATCTGCTCCATCTCTACTCGCCCGACATGATCGTCATGGGCGGTGGAATTTCCCACGGCTACGATCTCCTTCGCAAACCGATCGAGGGAACCATTCAGGAGCGGGCGATGCCCGCTTATCGCGATGTGCCGGTCGTGCCGGCACAACTCGGAAGGCATGCCGGCTTGATCGGTGCCGCAAGCCTGATCTTTCTCAATTGAGAGGTTCCGAAATCTACTGTTTCCGTTACCCTGCAGGACGAGAGCCGAGAGTTGACTTAGACTGTGGTAAATGCAGCGCAAGCTGCGACAGCACGCCTTCCCTAACAATTCGCTGCCATCGACGTGCTCGCTGTCGTTTGGCAGTTAACTGCTAGACTTCGGTCTGAACGATATCAAATAGTTGTATCGGCATATGAATTGAGAATGGGCATTTAACTTGAGAGTCACGTGCGAAGTTTGGCGAGCTCGATGCCCGCCCTGATCGCTGCTGTCTTGCGGCATGCAAACAGTGCATCGACCACGAGTTCAGGCGACACTACGCCAGTATGGGCGTCCTCAACAATTGTTTCCATGGTATCCCCAGAGCCTCGACCGATCTTGCTGGCAGCGCCAGCCGCAGAAATAATGCGTATATCCGCATATTCGACAATACCTACCGCACTAACCCTATCGGGTGCTCGCCTCCGTGGCCGAGTTGTCCTGCCGGCCTCCGCCGACGTTATTCGAGTTGCTCTTTCTCGCCTGCAGACTGCAAATCGAGCATCGGGAATTCGCGTCAGACGAGAGGGTGAGGAAGGGCAGGAGCTTCAGCGTCAGCGTTGCGCGGCGGAAGCAGGAGCGACTGCCCAACGACCTCGTGTTCCGCTTCCGGATCTGACCCGCCACACGTCGCCATTGTCGCAACAGACGACCGGCCATCTCCAGCGCAACTGGAAGCGCGCCCCTGAACATCGATACCGCGAACCGCCGCCATGTTCACTTGACGCGAAATAGCCTTGTCGAATGCCGCAAAAATCGGTCCCATTCTGTGCCGGGCGCACGTGAAGGCGACGCTATCTTGTCGTCAGATGTTGCAAATCAACCAGACGGCTGCCGTTTTAGGCCCTCAATGTCGGCGTTGAAGTGGCGCGTGCTGGGGAAGAGTTTCGCCGTCGTCGCGAAAGAAGTGCGTGAAGTTGCAACAGCGCTCGGCGGTGGTCGCGTCACACTATTATTCGCTCACACTAAACCGGACACTAGACAGTCGGAGGCCAGATATCCGTTTCATGGTCTGGATGCTGATGGTTGGTGCTCGTGATCCGGTGCAGCATCTGAGGGTTGTCGGCGTAAGTCGGTCGGTCGCCGGGTACCTGTACGAGCCCAGAATACCAAGATACACGACTCTCGTTACCGTACTGATTTTCGGGCGGCGCACGGTTAGGCTCGTCGAGCGTACCGACAAGAACACCGATGTCCTCGCCATCAGGATAGTCGAATGTCAGCGGGGTGCCGCAGTCGCAGCAGTATCCGCGGCGCCCGACATCCGAACTGCGGAAATAGCTGACTGCACCGCGTGTTACGCGAAATGCCGTCTTCATTACGGGGCAGATGATCGCGAAGGGGCCGCCTACTGCCTTCTGGCACATTCGGCAGTGACATATGTGAACATTCTGCGGTTGCTGATCGAGCGAATATCGGACGGCACCACATTGGCAGCCTCCCGTCAGAACGATGGTTTGCATAATGTCTTCCACTGACTAAGTTTCGGAAATCGGCGACGTCCAGGACTCCTGCGGGCACATGCTTCAAAGTCGGTCCTTGCGAGATAGTATCCCGCGAAGAAGGTCCACATCAAGCAACGTCCCTGGCGCCTGTGGCGCCATAGACTTCATCGTTGATGAAGCTTGCTTCCTGCGACGCGCGAGCAGGACAAAAACAAGCGCCAGCGGGTGGCGCTCATCAGTCAGGCGACTGAGCCGTATCAGGACTCGGAGCAGGCCGAGACTTGTAATCCGATTATGCGCTGGTTCCGGAAAGAATTTCTTTCCCGAACCCCAAATTCATTTGTCTGGACTTGCCCCGAGCATCGGTCGACGGTCGGCGCCATAGACGCCGCCAGAACTCCTGGCGCCGTGATGTGCAGAGGCTATATGTCGTTCGAATTTGACGTTGATGATCCGCTCCTAGCAAAGGCTGCCGAGTTGCGGGCGGCGTTCCACCGGGATGCGGTCGATCGGGACAAGCAAGGGGGAAGACCTGTTGAGCAGATCAGGCTCCTGAAGGAAAGCGGCCTGCCGTCGGCGCAAATCGCGAAAGCCTATGGTGGGCAGGGGGCTCCCTGGCTGACGATCCTTCGCATCGTGCGGGAATTCGCCAAGACCGACGGGTCGCTCGCACATCTCTTCGGTTACCATCATCTGCCTCTGAACCTCATCCTCTTTCGGGGTTCGAATCCCCAGAAGGATAGGTGGCTGAGCGGATCGGCTGCCGGCAACTGGATCTGGAGCAATTCCGGCAATGCCATGTCGAAGACCTCGACAGGCGAAAAGACCAAAGGCGGCTGGACGATCAACGGCAGCCGTCCCTTTTCCTCGGGCTCGCACATTGCCGACTATATTCAGATATCCTGGGAAAATTCATCCGGCGAACGCCTGACCGCGGCGGTCCCCGCGGATCATCAGCGCATCGTGATTGCGGATGACTGGGATGGCATCGGCCAGCGGCAAACCGGCAGCGGCACCGTCCATTTCCGCGATCTTTACATCGACGACGATGAGGTGATCAGCGCGCCTTCTGTGCCACTGACGCCTTACGCGTCCCTCACCTCGCTTCTTCAGCAGAGCGTACTTCTCAACGTGTTCGTCGGCAGCGCCCAGGGCATCCTGGAAGAGGGGCGCGACTATACGGTAACATCATCCCGACCGTGGATCTATTCGGGCGTGGAACGACACATCGACGACCCCTGGATCAAACGCCAATATGGCGAACTCTATATCCGCACGCTTGCGGCCGCAGAGCTTGCCGACAAGGCTGCCCGCAGCCTCGATGACGCCTATGCGCAAGGACCCTCCCTGAGCCACGCCGATCGTGGTGCTGCCGCCATCGATATCGCCACGGCCAATCTTTATGCGGGCGAGGTCGGCCTTGCCGTGTCGAGCGAGGTCTTCGAGGTCATGGGCGCGCGTTCCGCCACGCAGGCCAACGGCTTCGACCGTTTCTGGCGCAATGTGCGGACCCACACGCTGCACAATCCTGCCGAATACAAGAAGCGCACGGTCGGCGCCTTTCTGCTGACGGGCGAGTTCCCCGTGCCGGCCATCTACCGCTGAAAGGATATTCCATGGCAAGACGCAAGGACCAGATCAAGCTCGGTGCCTTCCTGCTTTTCACCGGCCACCATGTCGCCGCCTGGCGCCATCCGCACGCCTCTGTCGGCACGGAATTCGAAAATTATCTCGAACTTGCACGCCTTGCCGAGGCTGCGAAATTCGATGCCATCTTCTTTGCCGATGGCGTGGCAGCACGGTTGAAAGACGTCGAAGCGGCAAGCCGCAAGGCCCATAGTGGCATTTATCCGTTCGAACCGATCACGTTGCTCTCGGCGCTTTCCTCCGTCACCCGCAATATCGGCCTGATCGCCACCGCCTCGACGAGCTTTTCCGATCCGTTCAATCTGGCACGGCAGTTTGCGTCCCTCGACCGGTTGAGCGGCGGGCGGGCCGGCTGGAACCTCGTCACATCTTCCGATCCGGACGCCGCCTATAATTTCGGGCATGACGCGCAGATCCTGCATGCCGACCGTTACGAGCGCGCCGAGGAATTCGCCGATGTCGTCCTCGGCCTCTGGGACAGCTTTGAAGACGACGCCTTCATTCGCGACAGGCAATCGGGACGCTATTTCGATCCTCACAAGCTCCACAGGCTCGATCACAGTGGCAAGCACTTCAAGGTGCGCGGCCCCCTCAACATCCCGCGCTCACCGCAGGGGCGGCCAGTCCTGGTTCAGGCGGGAGCCTCCGAGCCCGGCAAGGAGCTTGCCGCGCGTACCGCGGAAGCCATATTCGCCGCCCAGATCACCCTTGAGGAAGCGGTCGCTTTCTACGCCGATGTCAAAGGCCGGCTTGCCAAATTCGGCCGTTCACATGACGACCTGAAAATCCTGCCGGGCATTTTCCCTGTTGTCGGCAGAACAGAATCCGAAGCGCAGGAAAAGTTCGAATCCCTGCAGGCGCTCATTCAGCCCGAAGTCGGACTGAACCTGATCTCCCAGCTCTCCGGTGTCGATCTATCCGCCTATCCGCTCGATGGGCTGGTGCCCGACGATCCGCCGGCCACCAATGCCGGTAAAAGCCGACAGGCTCTCGTCCTTGATCTCGCCCGACGCGAAAATCTGACGATCCGCCAGCTCTATCTGCGCATCGCCGGCGCCCGCGGCCACTGGCAGGTGGTCGGCACGCCGGTCCAGATCGCCGATGTGCTCGAAGAGCGTTTCGAAAATTACGGGGCCGACGGCTTCAACATCATGGCGCCGCTGATGCCGGGCGGGCTTGCCGACTTCATCGAGCTCGTCGTTCCGGAGCTGCGCCGCCGAGGCCTCTTTCGCACTGAATACGAAGGCGCGACGCTGCGCGAGAATCTGGGTCTCAAGCGCCCGGCAAACCGCTTCGCAGATGCCGGCAATGCTGCGGCGGCCGAATAGGGAGAAACCAATGAGCCACGACAAGCTTTATCTCATCGAACCGGGTTTTTCCGATCCCAACAAGCCGGGCGTCAGTTTCGTCTGCCCCTATTGCAACGCTATCGAGGGACTGCTGGCGTCCTTCCCCGATCTTGCAGGCAAGATCGAGGTGGAGCGGGTTGCCTTTCCCCGGCCGCGCGCAAACGTGATTGCTGCCGTCGGCGAGGAACATCAGTCGTTGCCCGTGCTTGTTCTCGCCGAGAACGCACCGGCTGATGCTGAACACTGGAATGGCGTGCGTTTCGTCAACAAGACCGATCGCATCCTCGAACTGCTTGCCGAGCGCCATGGCTTCCCGCGGCTTCATAACTGAAGGAAGAACACCGTGACCGTAAAGCCTGGAACGTTCGAGCCAAATCAACCAGAGCCGACACCAAATCTGCCTGCCCTCTTTGAGGCGGATCGAGACAATCCCTATCTCGCCAAGGCGGCCGAACTCACGGAGATCTTTGCTCACGATGCTGTCGAACGCGACCAGCTCGGCGGCCGACCCTGCGAACAGATCAGGCTTCTGAAGGAGAGCGGCCTCGTCAATCTGCTGATCCCGAAGGAATTCGGCGGTGAGGGGCAGCCCTATTCGACCGCGCTCAGGGTTCTGCGTGAATTTTCCAAGGTCGATGGTTCGCTCGGTCATCTCTACGGCTATCATTTCGGCCCGCTGCAGAACGCGGCGACGGCTGGCGACAAGCGCTCACATGAGATCTTGCGTCGCTCAGCGGATGGCCGCTGGTTCTGGGGTAATACGACCAACAGTTTTTCGAAGAGCCTGTTCGGCCGAAAGACCGCCGGTGGTGTCATCCTGAACGGCTTTCGCCCCTTCGCCTCCGGCTCGCATGTCGCCGACTATCTCATGGTCGCCTGGGAAGACGAGGAAACCAACCAGCGCAGCTTTGCCTACATTCCGGCCAATCGTCCGGGGATCACCATCGCCGACGACTGGGACGGTATCGGCCAACGGCAGACAGGCAGCGGTAGAGTCTTCTACAAGGATGTCGGGATCGACGGTGACGAAATCCTGGCGGAGCGCCCGCGCGACCCGATCGCGCTTCTGGCGCCCCAGCAGCAGCAGAGCGTGCTCCTCAACGTCTTTGTCGGCACCGCCCAGGGCGCGCTCACAGCAGCCCGCGACTATACGGTCACGAAATCACGGCCCTGGATCTATTCCGGCGTCGAGCGACACGTCGACGATCCCTGGATCAAGCGGCAATATGGTGAGCTCTGGACGAAGGTGCAGGCTGCGACCGCGCTTGCCGACCGGGCAGCTCAGGCCCTGGACGCCGCCTATGCCAAAGGCGCTGCGCTGACGGCGGACGAGCGCGGCCAGGCAGCGATTGCAGTTGCTTCCGCCAACGTGCTGGCCGGCAAGGTGGCGCTCGAGGTCACAAGCGAGATCTTCGAGGTCATGGGCGCGCGGTCGGCGGTGCGCGCCCATGGTTTCGACCGGTTCTGGCGCAATGTGCGCATCCATACGCTGCACAATCCGGCCGAATACAAGACACGCAATGTCGGGACGTGGTTCCTGACGGGCGACTATCCTGAACCCGGGATATTCCAATGAGCGGGCGTGAGCTTCATCTCAACATCAATATCCTGCATTCGGGCTTCTCGCCTGCGGCTTGGCGGATGGAAGGCAGCGATCCTCGCGCCTCCTTCGATATCAATCACTACATCAATGTCGCCAGGATCGCCGAACGCGGCACGTTCGATGCCGTCTTCCTCGCCGACCAGGCGGCGATCTCGGACCGGGTGGACTTCCGGCCGCTGACCTCGCTCGAGCCAACGATCGTGCTTGCGCTGGTCGCCGCCAACACACAGCATATAGGGCTCATCGCCACCGCCTCGACGACCTATAACGAACCCTACAATATCGCCCGTCGCTTTGCGACGCTTGACCATGCGAGCGCCGGCCGGGCCGGCTGGAACATCGTCACCAGCGTCGACCTGTCGCAGAGCCGCAATTTCGGCCTCGAAAAGCCGGTCGCCCATTCCAGCCGCTACGAGCGCGCCGGCGAATTTACCGCCGTCGTCAAGGCGCTGTGGGACAGCTGGGAGGAAGATGCCTTTATCGGCGATGTCGCGACAGGCCGTTTCGTCGATCCGACACGTGTCCATGCGATCGCCCATCGCGGCAAGCATTTCCAGGTGCACGGGCCGCACAATATTCCACGCCCGCCTCAGGGCCATCCGGTTCTCGTCCAGGCCGGCGGCTCGAACGATGGAAGAGAGCTTGCGTCCGAACATGCCGAAGCCGTTTTCTCCGCCTCGCAATCCTTCGAAGAGGCGCTCGATTATGCCGGCGACCTGCGCCGGCGTGCTGCCCGCTTCGGCAGGCCGGCCGACAGCATCCTCGTGCTTGCCGGCCTCGCGACGATCATCGGCAGTACCGAGATCGAGGCCAAACGCCGGCAGGAAGAGCTGCGCGAGCTGATACCGCTCGAATATAGTCTCGCTCGACTTGCGGGCGTGCTGCAGCTCGACGCCAAGAACCTCGACCTCGACGCGCCGCTACCGGACGACATTCCGCTGCCGCCCGATGGTGGCCATACTTTCTTCCGCGCCACGCTGGCGCTCGCCAAACGGGAGGGGCTCAGCGTGCGCGGCCTGATCCGCGCCTTGAACGGAGGCACTGGCCATCGCACCATTGTCGGCACGCCACAGGACGTTGCCGACGACATCGAACGCTGGTTTGTCGCCGGTGCGGCAGATGGCTTCAACCTGATGCCGGACGTATTGCCGCACGGGCTTGAGGTCTTTGTCGACGAGGTCGTGCCGATCTTGCGCAAGCGCGGACTGTTCCGACAAGCCTATAGCGGCCGGACGCTTCGCGAGCATCTCGGTCTCGCCCGCCCGACCAATCCTTATGCGGCCGCGGCAGAATAGCGACCGACAATGACAGCAGGCAGGGGAAATCGATATGACGCCATCAACAGCAACAGAAAGAAACGTCGGCAACGACAGGCTGAAGGCGCTTGCCGGCGAGCGTTACCGCAATAAGCAGCAGCTTTCGGGCGATTGGACCGAAACCATCGAGACGATCCTCTCACATCGGAGCGTGCGTCACTATCTGCAGGACCCGGTACCGGCGGAGGCAATCGAGCTTGCCGTTGCCGCCGCCCAGTCAGCGCCGAGTTCCTCGAACCTGCAAGCCTGGAGCGTGGTTGCCGTTGAGGACGTCGAACGTCGCGGACGTTTGAATGCGGTTGCCGGCAATCAGCGCCAGATCGCCCAGGCCCCGCTTCTGCTTGTCTGGCTCGCCGATCTTGCCCGACCGCGCAAGATTGCAACGGAGCGCGGCGCGACGGGCGAAGGTCTTGACTACGTGGAAAGCTTTCTTCTTGGCGTGATCGACGCGGCACTCGCCGCCCAGAACGCCGTCGTCGCCCTGGAATCTCTTGGCCTCGGCACCTGCTATATCGGTGCGATCCGCAACGATCCGGAAACGGTCGCCCGCGAACTCGCCCTGCCCGATGGTGTCTTTCCCGTTTTTGGCCTGACGGTCGGTTATCCCGATCCGGCGGTGCCCGCCGGCGTCAAGCCACGCCTGCCGCAGACAAGCGTCGTGCACCGCGAGCGCTATCAAGATGGCGCACCGGCCGATGATCTCGCCGGTTACAATTATATTCTCAGAACCTTCCAGACCGAACAGACCATGCCTCTGATCGACTGGACCGATCAGGTTCGCAATCGCATCGGCACGGTCGAGGCGCTCAGGGGCCGCCATGTACTTGGCGAGGTGGCGCGCAAACTGGGGTTCCGGCTGAAATAGGCCGTCCCGGCCTGCCTCTGCACGATCTCACTCGGCGGCGATCATATCGAAATCGGATCGAGGGCTACGGGACGAGGCGACCTCAATCGTCTGCGCGGCGCGCGCCTCGGCAAGCAGCCAGTTGCGGAAGAGATCGACCCGCATCAGCCGCGCCTTGTGGGTGGATGTGACGAAAAAATAGGAATAGCCGACCGCCTGCGGACTGCCGAGGGGGCAGACGAGCCGGCCACTGCGGATCTCGGCTTCCGCGAGCCGGATCTTGCCGAGACCGAGCCCCTGGCCGGCGACAGCCGCGTCGAGCACAAGCGAGGACTGGTTCAATCGGAAGCCGCCGCGCGACGGGCGATAGGAAAGTCCCTCGGCGCGCAGCCAGGCATGCCAGTCCGGGCAGGCATGGTCATGCTCAGCCCCTTCTTCATGAAGAAGCGGCACGTCTTCGATCGCCTCCGGTCGCTCCCACAATCCGTGGTGGTCGGCAAATTGCGGACTGCAGACTGGCACGACCGCCTCTGAGAAGAGATGATCGACCGCGAGGCCGGGATAGGCGCCGCTGCCGAAGCGGATCACGCAGTCGGCGTCGCTCGCGTCGAGGTCCGTCAGATCGGTCGAGGCTTCGACCAGGACCTGCAGGCCGGGGGCTGCGCGGCGAAGCGCATCGAGCCGCGGGATCAGCCATTTGCTGGCGAAGGACGGTGCGACGGACACCCGGATCGGCTGCTCGTGATCGCTCGTCGCAAACTGCGTCATGGCCGAAAGAACGGCGTCGAAGGCATCGGTCAGACCCGGCATCAGGGCGTGGCCTGCCGGTGTCAGCTGCAGCTGGCCGCGCACCCGGTTGAACAGCGGCTGGCCAAGGTAGTTTTCCAGGAGCCTGATCTGCTGGCCGACGGCAGCCGAGGTGACGTGCAGCTCTTCGGCGGCACGGATGAAATTGAGATGACGCGCCGTCGCGACGAAGGCGCGCAGCGACGTCAGCGGCGGCAGACGGGCAAGCGTCGGATTGATGGTCTTCCTGCGGTGGGGCGCGAGCGTGTTCATGAGCTGATTGCACCACAAACCGACCAGACAAGACGAGAACCCACTTTGCGCCGATAGCGAGGCCGGAAACATTTCCTTGCGCGTGATCACCCTTGCCGGAGAAGCAAAAACTAAAATCGAAAAATTGTCTACTAAAAGACTAGATTATTACGGCCCCGGCACGCCTGCCGATTTGCGCGAAGCTTTGCTTTCGGGCGCTGCTAGAAAAACATTCTTCTCGATTTCCCCTCCCCGGACCGATCATGCGCGCTCACCAAGGCGTGGGCCTCGGCAGGCCGAAACGGACACAGGGGGTCGTTATGGATATCAACAGACGTCAGCTCAATCAGCTCTTCGCGTTCGCAGCGCTCAGTGCGGTCGTGCCCATCGGCCGCTTTGCCGAGGCGGCGGAGCCTGTCGCCGGCGGTACGCTCAACCTGCTCGTCCAGCCGGAGCCGCCCACACTCGTCACCCTTGCACATACGGCAGGCCCGACCACACGCGTCTCCGGCAAGGTCACGGAAGGATTGCTGGCTTACGGGCTGGACTTCAAGCCGATCCCGCAGCTTGCGACCGCCTGGCACGTCAGCGACGACGGGCTGGAATACCGTTTCGAACTCAGGCAGGGCGTCAAGTGGCATGACGGAAAACCCTTTACCGCCGAGGATGTCGCCTTCTCCATCCTGGCGCTCAAGGAGGTGCATCCGCGCGGCCGGGCCACCTTCTCCAGTGTCAAGGAAGTGGCAACACCGGCCCCCCATACCGCAATCATCCGTCTGTCGAAGCCGGCGCCTTATCTCATCGGCGCCTTGCAGGCGAGTGAATCGCCGATCGTACCCAAGCATGTCTACGAGGGCGCCACCGATCTTGCCGGACACGCAAATGGTCGCGCCCCGATCGGCACCGGTCCTTTCATCTTCCGCGAATGGGCGGTCGGCAGCCATGTGATCCTGGATCGCAATCCCGACTATTGGGACCAGGGCAAGCCCTATCTCGACCGCATCGTCGTCAAGTTCATTCCCGATGCCAGCGCCAGACTTGCAGCACTTGAGACCGGCGAAGTCGATATTGCTCCCGATACGCCGGTGTCGCTGAGCGAAATCGACCGGCTGAAAGCCTCGCCCACGCTTGCCGTCGACGATCGCGGCAACGATTATTCGCCGACCGTCTACCGCATCGAGTTCAACCTGCAGAACGAGTATTTCAAGCATGACAAGGTCCGCCAGGCCGTGGCCCATGCGATCGACCGGCAGACTGTCGCCAATATCGCCTTCTACGGCTATGCGGTCGCAGCGCCGAGCCCGATCAGCCCCTTCCTCAAGGCTTTCTATAATCCTGACGTCCCGGTCTATACCCATGATCCGGCAAGGGCCGAACAGCTTCTCGACGAAGCAGGCTTCCCGCGCGGGCCAGACGGTGTGCGCTTCGAGGTGCCGCACGATGTGATGCCCTATGGCGACACCTATACTCGTATCGGTGACTATCTGCGCGATGCGCTGTCCAAGATCGGCGTCAAGGTGACGCTGCGCGGACAGGATGTGCCGACCTGGCTGAAGCGCGTCTACACCGACGGCGATTTCGCCTTCGTCACCAACGGCATGGGCAATACGTTCGATCCGACCATCGGCGTGCAGCGTCTCTACTGGTCGAAGAACTTCAAGAAGGGCGTGCCCTTCTCGAACGGCTCGGGCTACAACAATCCGGAAATCGACGCGATCTTCGAACAGGCTGCGGTCGAGAACGACAGGGCCAAACGCGTCGAACTCTTCAACCGCATGCAGGTGATCATCGCCCGCGATCTGCCCGATATCACGCTCGTCTCCTTCCGGCAGCTGACGATCTTCAACAAGAAGGTCCAGGACCATACGGTGGTTGCCGACGGTCTCTCGGGCAGCCTCTCCTCCGCCTATCTCCTCAAGAACGCCTGACAGGGACGATCCTCATGAGCATCAATCGTCGCACTTTCAACCAGCTGCTGCTTTTATCCACCGCCAGCACGCTCGTGCCCTCGTTCGGCCTCAAGGCCGCAGAAGACAAGCCGAAGCCGGGCGGAACGCTGAACTTTATCGTCGAGCCCGAACCGCCGACAATCCTGGCGCTGGCGCACACCGCCGGCGGCACGCAGAAGGTCAGTCCGAAGATCACCGAGGGGCTGTTGACCTATGATTTCGACCTGACCCCGAAACCGCAGCTTGCGACCGAATGGTCGATATCCGACGACGGCTTGAGCTACACGTTCAAGCTGCGTCCTGATGTCAAATGGCATGATGGCAAACCCTTCACCGCCGATGACGTCGCCTATTCGATCGAACTCTTAAAGCAGGTCCATCCGCGCGGGCGCGGCACCTTCGCCAATGTCGTCAAGGTCGAGACACCTGATCCGCTGACAGCGGTGATCCGCCTGTCGAAGCCCGCGCCCTACCTGCTCAGCGCTCTCTATGCGGCGGAATCGCCGATCGTGCCGAAGCATATCTACGACAATGTCGCGATCGCCGACGTGCCGCTCAACAAGAACGGCAGCGCACCGATCGGCACCGGCCCCTTCGTCTTCAAGGAATGGACGCGCGGCTCGCATATCATCCTGGAGCGCAATGCTGATTATTGGGATGCAGGCAAACCCTATCTCGACCAGATCGTCATCCGCTTCGTGCCCGATGGAGCAGCAAGAGCAGCAGGCTTCGAGACCGGCGAATTCGATATCGGCGGCGACAATCCGATCCCGCTCAGCGATCTCGAGCGCATCAAGGCGCTGCCGAATATCAACGTCGATTCCCGCGGCTACGAAACCAAGGGCGATCAGACCCAGCTCATCTTCAATCTCGACAACGAATGTCTGAAGGATGTCAGGGTTCGCCGCGCCATCGCCCACGCGATCGATCTCGACGTCATCCTCAACACAGTCTGGTACGGTTACGGCCATATCTCGCCGACACCGATCAGTACCTTCCTGTCACGCTACCACGACGGCTCGATCAAGCCCTACGCCTACGATCTTGCGGCAGCCGAACAGCTTCTCGACGAGGCCGGCTACAAGCGCGGCGCCGACGGCACGCGCTTTGCCCTCAGGCTCACCCACAATTCCTACAATGAAGGCTTCAAGCGGGTCATCGAATATCTGAAACAGAATCTCACCCGTATCGGCATTACCGCGACGATCGATTCCTACGATTTCTCGACCTATATCCAGAAGGTCTATACCGAACGCGTCTTCGATGTGACGGCCGAATATCTCGGCAACCAGTTCGATCCGACGCTCGGCGTCCAACGCATCTACTGGTCGAAGAACTTCAAGCTCGGCCTGCCCTTTTCCAATGCGGCACATTACGCCAATCCGGAGGTCGACCGGCTGCTGGAGGCGGCATCGGTCGAAATCGACGAGCAGAAGCGAAGACAAGAATTCAACGATTTCCAGAGGATCATCGCCGACGAGGTTCCGGTGGTCAATCTGATCGCGCTGGAAAATGTCACGGTCTTCAACAAGCGGGTGAAGAACCACACGATCGGCGCCGAAGGCGTCCAGGCCAATTTCGCCGAGGTCTATATCAAGGACGGCGAAGGCTGACGGTTCGGGGGCGCATCTGACGATGCGCCCCCGATCGCTTTCCGATCTGTCGAATAAATGTTTGCTTAAGAGGCGGCGCGGGCCGGCGTGAATTTCGCGAGGATGCGGTCGGCAAGCGCGATCGCCTGCGTGCGCTGCTCGGTGATCGAGCTCGATTCCCAGGCGACACCGCGCAACGGATGGCCGATGGCGCTCAAGTTGCGGTGAACGCGCCCTTCCTCATTGATGAGGTCGCCTTCAGGGGTGGCGTCGATGCCGAAGCCGGTCGAATGCGGGCGCACCTCGCCGCTTGAAAGAAGCTGGCGAACAAACGGATCAGAGATTTGCCGCCAGTCGTGCAGCTGATGTCCACGGCAATCGATCACACCGCCGAACACGGTATCCTCGAGGCCGGCCGCCGTCTTCAGGGTTGCTGCGATACCGTTTTCATCAGGCCTTAGCGCCAGCAGGCGGGCCGTCTCTGCGACGAGCCGTCCCTGCGACCGCGCTTCTTCGACGCTGCGGTGGCTTTCCGGCGCGGATCGATGCGCCGTCACGTCCCAGAAGGCCCTCAGATGACGCGCAAAGCGCAGTCTTTCCCGATCCTCTGCGTTTTGCCAGAGCGGCAGGACGTGGTGGCGAATGGCAAGCGGCAGCCCCTGCCAGTCCCCACCGGCGGCGGCAAGCCGGCGCCGTTCCGCCTTGACGCGCGCAAGCAGGCCCCGCGCCGTCGAAGGAAGCGGCCCCTCGGCGAGAAAGTCACGGGCCGGCTCGGCATTCCTGCGACCCTCGACGAACTGGCCCCGCCGCGAAATCACCCGGTAGCGTCCACGAAACCCCCTCGCCTCCATGCTCGCGATCGCATCAACCATGGAGAGACTGGCACCGATGATGAGGATATCGGAACTGTCGCTCAACCGGTCGAGCGCTGCCGTGTTCCAGGGATTTTCGGCAAAGCGCGGATGTCCCGCCACAGCTGCCTCGGCAGGGCGCAGATCGGGCTGGAATACCCCGAGCGCCAGTACGGCCTCGTCCGCTTCCAAGACAGTGCCGCCCGTGGTCGCGACACGGACCCGGTGTGGCGATGATGACAGATGTGCCGCCGACGAACGGACGTGCTGCAGGCTCGATCCGGAGCGTGCCTGTGCAACCGCGCGCGTCAGTTCGTCGCGCACATAGGTGCCGTAAAGATGGCGCGGCGGGCTGCTTGCGGCAACGTCTGCGGGCGGCTGCCAGCCGTTGGCGGGGCCGTTTTCGGCAAGCCAGCGGGCCAGATGGCCCATGTCTTCGGGATAAAGCGAAAAGATCTCGGCCGGTCCGTTGACGAGATGGGCGGGATCGCTGGTGCTATAGGCAACGCCGCGCCCAAGCTCGGCACGCGGCTCGATGATGGTGATCGACAGCGCGACCGTGGTCTGGTCGAGCAGTTTGAGCGCGGTTAGCGCGCCGGCAAACCCGCCGCCGATAATGATGACGGAATGGCCTGGCTTTGGATCGAAATGCATGAGACCTCCCTCCCCGTTACGCAGATCCGGGGGACGACAGCAAGAAAGGCGCAAAGATCTCCTGCCGACGCGGCGGCCGGAGATCCGGATGACCCCGGGCGATAGATGGAAGCGACGCGACGGGCTGGGTTCTAGAAGACCTTGCCTTCTTCCAGATGCGTCGTCGTTCCGTTGATGTAGAAATCGCCGACCACACGCGCCTTGTGTAGAAGCGGATTATGGTTGAGCACAGTGCGGATATTGCGCCAGTGGCGGTCAAGGTTGAGATGCCTCGATGTCGCCGAGCCACCGCCGAGCTCGAAGACGTTGGTTGCGGCAGAAAGCGCGATCTGAGAGGCGACGATCTGCGTGCGCGCCGTCGTCAGGGCGCTTTCGACAAGAGCCGCTTCCAGTCGTTCCGGATCGCCTGCTCCGAACGCCGCGACGGAACGGTCAAGCGCGCGGGCCGCCTCGCGGATCAGCGTATCGACAGCAAAGGAGCCGCTGGCGATCTCACCCAGAATTTTCTGGACAAAGGGGTCGGCATTGGCCGTCTCGGCCGCACTATGGGCAGCCGAACGCGCCTGTCTGCGCACGTAATCGGTGCCTTCGGCCACCGCACCGCGCACCGCGCCGGCCATGGAAGCGGCAAGGTGGAGCTGGCGCAGGGTCGATGTATGGCGCCCGACAAGCGAATTGAGGCCGCGCGTGGAAATCTCATGGGCCAGGACCTCGACGTCCTCGAGCAGCACGCCGCCGCTTGCGGTCAGCCGTTGGCCCATGCCGTCCCAGTCATCGAGAATGGTGATGCCTTTGCGGTCGACCGGCAAGAGAACGCTGACGAGCTGGTCCTCGTCATTTTTCGCGCTGAAGGAAGCGAAATCGGAAAAGGCAGTGCCCGTCGCATACCATTTGCGGCCATTGAGGCGATAGCTGTCGCCGGATTTTGAAAGCCTGGTCGTCACCTCGCCGGGCCGCTTGGTGCCCTGTTCCGTATGAGCGCCGCCGAACAGCTTGCCGGCAAGCACTCTGGCAAGCTGTGTGCGATCGAGCGCTGTATTCGGATTGAGAATGAGGCTCTCGGTGAAATTGAAATGGCTGCGAAGCGCATGCGCGACATTGGAATCGGCCGCACCGATCGCCATGATCGTTTCGATATAGTCGAGGACACTGCCGCCAGGCCCGCCGAGCGAGGCGGGGATGCGCAGCGCTCCGAGACCGGCCTCCTTGAACAGGCGGAAAGCCTCAAACGGAAGCTCGCGATCGAGATCGCGCCGTGCCGCTTCCTTGCCGATTTCGGCTGCGAGCGCCGGTACCGTCGAAAGCAGGGCGGCAAGATCGGAATCGGGCGTTGATCCACCTGCAGATAACAGCACGGAAGAGGTCGGAATGGCCATGGTCAAGCTTTCAACGGCGGATTTTTGCAGAATGGGGAGGATCCACGCGAGAGCGGATCCTCCCCAACGGCCTCAGGCGACGGCGCGCGTCAGCGACACGACATTGTCGGTCCCACCTTCGCTGAGGCGCGGAACGCGCCCTTCGACCGGATGGCTTGGATCGTTGAAGCCCGGCGTCGACGGATGACCGGCCGTCACCAGCCTGTCGACCAGGGCCTCGTCCTCGGCATCGAGCTTGACGTCGAGCGCGCGGATATAGCTGTCCCAATGCTCTTCGGTGCGCGGACCGGTGATGGCGGCCGAGATCAGCTTGTTGTTCAACACCCAGGCGAGCGCGAACTCGGTCGGCGTAGTGCCCTTGCGGTTGGCATGGGCAGCGATCTCCTTGGCGATCGCAATCGATTCCGGACGCCATTCGGTTTCGAGGATGCGCTTGTCGCCACGGCCTGCACGCGTATCGGCACCCGGCTCCTTGCCCGGCTCATATTTGCCGGTCAGCACGCCGCGGGCGAGCGGCGAATAGGAGACAACGCCGAGGCCGTAAGAGTGGGCGGCCGGCAGCTGTTCGGCTTCGGCCGTGCGGTTGACGATGTTGTAGAGTGGCTGGCTTGCGACCGGCCGATCGATGCCGAGCTGATCGGCAAGATGAGCGATCTCGGCGATGCGCCAGCCGCGGAAATTCGAGACTCCGAAATAGCGAAGCTTGCCCGCGCGGATAAGGTCGGCAATGGCGCGCACCGGCTCTTCGAGCGGCGCGTCGAAGACGGCGCGGTGGAAATAAAGAATGTCGATATAGTCGGTGTTCAGCCGGCGCAGCGAATTCTCCACCGTCTCGATCACCCATTTGCGCGAGTGGCCGCCGAGGTTCGGGCCCTTGGTGTGCGAGTTGACGAACTTGGTCGCCAATACCCAGTGATCGCGGCTTGACTTGATGCCACGGCCCACGACCTCTTCCGACTTGCCGTCGTGATAGACGTCGGCCGTGTCGATGAAGTTGATCCCCTGCTCGCGTGCCTTGTCGATAATGCGGAAGGCGACCTCATCGGGCGTCGGCCCGCCGAACATCATGGTTCCAAGGCTGAGCGGTGACACTTTGAGCGCGCTGCGCCCGAGGTAGCGATAATCGACCATTTCATTCTCCATTCATTGAGCGTGGTGGCAGGCGACGGCATGGCCAGCGCCGAACTGGCGGAAGGCCGGATCCTCGGCCCGGCAGATATCGGTGGCAAGCGGACAGCGCGTGTTGAAGCGACAGCCGGACGGTGGATTGTGCGGACTTGGCAGGTCGCCGGTGATCGGGGCGGCTTGCTTGCGGCGCGACGGGTCGGGCACGGCGGCAAGCAGGGCCCGCGTATAGGGATGTTTGGCGCCGCTCCAGAGGTCGGCAGTCGAGGCGCTTTCGACGATGCGCCCGAGATACATGACGAGCACCCGGTCGGCAAAATAACGAACGACGGACAGATCGTGCGAGATGAAAAGATAGGAAAGCGACAGCTCCGTCTTCATCTCGACCAGCAGGTTGAGGATCTGAGCCTGGATTGACAGGTCAAGTGCCGAGACCGGTTCATCGCAGATGACGAGCTCGGGCTGCAAGATCAGCGCCCGGGCAATGCCAATGCGCTGTCGCTGACCGCCGGAAAATTCGTGCGGATAGCGCTCGAGGGAATCGCGCGGCAGGCCGACATGCTCGACCATTCCCGCAGCGATCGCATCACGCTTCCTGCGATCGCCGATGCCGTGCACGGCAAGCGGCGCCGTCAATATCGTGCGGATGGTCTGGCGCGGATTGAGCGAAGCGAAGGGGTCTTGGAAGATCATCTGGATGCTGCGGCGGATCGACTGCAGCTCCCTGTTCGACATGGCCGTAACATCGCGGCCGCGAAAGTGGACCTGCCCGGAAGACGGCGTGACGAGACGCGTCAGTGACTTGCCAAGCGTCGACTTGCCGCAACCGGATTCGCCGACGAGCGCAACCGTCTCGCCCTCGCCGATTTCCAGTGACACGCCGTCGACGGCACGCACCGTGCCGGCGCTGCCTGGATAATGGGTGGAGAGCCTATCGACCGACAGGAGCGACATGAGCGACCTCCGCATGGACTGAAACATAGGGGCAGGCGACTTCGCGGCCCGCCGAGATGGAAAACAGCGTCGGCACCGCCTGGGCGCAGGCGGGACGGGCGACCGGACAGCGCGGGCGGAAGGAGCAGCCCTTCTCGCCGGCGGCCGAGACGATGGAGCCCGGAATTTCGGCAAGCGGCCCATCGCGATAATGATAATCAGCCGTCAGCCGCGGCGAGGCAGCCAGGAGGCCGCGCGTATAGGGGTGATAGGGCGTATCAAAGACCGGACCGGGCAGCCCCTCCTCGATCTTGCGGCCGGCATACATGACGACGACGCGATCAGCCCATTGCGCCACGATGCCGAGATCGTGCGTGATCAGGATGACGGCCATGTTCAGCTTGGCGCGCAGATTGTCGAGAAGCTGCAGGACTTGCGCCTGGATGGTCACGTCGAGCGCGGTCGTCGCCTCGTCGGCGATCAGAAGTTTCGGATTGCAGGCAACGGCAATCGCGATCATCACGCGCTGGCGCATGCCGCCCGACAGCTGATGGGGATAGTCATCGATGCGTCTGGCCGGCTCCGGAATACTGACGAGGTCCAGAAGCTCGATCGCCCGGGCACGCGCCTGGCGGCGGCTCAGATCCTCATGGATCCGCAGCACCTCGATGATCTGGTCACCGATCGACAGGACCGGATTGAGCGAGGTCATCGGCTCCTGGAAGATCATCGCGATGTCGCGCCCGCGAATCCGGCGCAGCTGCCGTTCCGACAGCGCCAGCAGACTGCGACCGT
The DNA here is from genome assembly GCF_056755015.1 of Rhizobium sp. KNZ14-9A. NCBI lineage: Bacteria > Pseudomonadati > Pseudomonadota > Alphaproteobacteria > Hyphomicrobiales > Rhizobiaceae > Rhizobium > Rhizobium sp. KNZ14-9A. The sequence goes on along the minus strand of NZ_JBPGXB010000004.1, from coordinate 7,470 downwards.
CAAACAGGATTTCGCCACCCGGCCGGGCGTGCCGTGGCAGGAGCCCCATCAGGGCAAGGGCTGTCAGCGATTTTCCGGAGCCGGATTCACCAACGATCGCCAGCATCTCTCCCGGATTGGCGTTGAAGCTTACGCCCTTCACCGGCTCTGCGGTCGCAAAGCGGACGAAGAGATCGCGGACTTCGAGAAGATGGCTCATCAGCGTTCCTCCGAAAAGCGCGGATTGAGCGCATCGTTGAGCCCATCACCCAGAAGATTGAGTGCCAGTACGGTAAAGACGATCGCGAGACCCGGCAGGGCTGTCAGGTACCAAGCGGTGCGGATCACGTCCCGGCCGGCACCGATCATCGATCCCCAGGAGACGCGATTGGGATCGCCAAGCCCCATGAAGGACAGCGCCGACTCCATCAGGATGGCGCTTGCGACCATAACCGAGGAGGTGACGATCAGCGGCGGCAGGGCGTTCGGCAGGATTTCGCGGAAGATGATGCGTGCATGGCCGAAGCCGAGGCTTCGAGCGGCCAGCACATAGTCCTTCTCGCGGATGGCGCGGAACTCGGCCCGTGTCAGGCGCGCCACCGTCGGCCAGCTGACGATGGCAATCGCGATCGTGACGGTCGAGGTCGTCGGCTGAGCGATGGCGACCAGGACGACGAGCAAGACGAAGCTCGGGATCGTCTGGAAGATCTCGATGAATTTCACCAGGAGATCATCGACGATCCCGCCGAAATATCCCGCCATCGCGCCGATCGTGATGCCGGCGGAAAGCCCGAGGGCGGTCGCAGCGATACCGACCGTAAGCGAAATGCGCGCCCCGTGGAGGATGCCTGCGAGCACATCGCGTCCCATCGAATCCGTACCGAGCGGATAGGACGGATTTTGGCCCGGCCAGAGGAACGGTCGCGCCACCATCTCCATCGGATCGCCGGGATAAAAGACGGGAGCAAGAAGGGCAGCGAGTGCGGTGGCGATCAGGAACAGGACGCCGAACAATGCGGTGGGATTGGACAGAAAAACCTTGAGCTCACGCCGCAGACCGCGCCAGGCAATACCGGGTACGGCGGCGGCGCGCACGTCGGGCGCATGGATATGCGTCCAGCGCGGCTCGGCGGGTTTCTGGGGCAGCGGCCGCGAGGCGTCGCTGTCGTGCTCGGCCAGATCGATTGCGCTGCCGGCATAGGTATGAAGCTTCTGACTGGTCATCGGCTGGCTCCGATTCTGGGATCAATCCATGCCTGCAGCAGATCGACGGCCGCGTTGGCGACGATCACAAGGAAGGAGGACAAGAGCAAGATGCCGAGCAGCACGGAAAAATCGCGGGCCATCACGGCTTCGAAGGCAAGCCGGCCGAGCCCCGGCCAACTATAGACGGTCTCGACCACGACGGCTCCGCCAAGCATGCCCCCGAAATGCATGCCGGCCATTGTCGTGATCGGGATCAGCGCATTGCGCAGCACGTGACGCGTGGTCAGGAAGAAGGGCGACACGCCCTTGGCGCGGGCGGTGCGGACGAAATCCTGCGACTTGACCTCCAGCATCGCCGCGCGTGTCAGTCGCGCATAGATTGCCAGATAGAAGAGGGAGAGCGAGGTTGCCGGCAACACCATGTAGCGGATCCGGTCGAGGAGCGCCGGAAGCCCGGTCAGCCGCGATCCGATCGTGCTGTCGCCGCCGCTCGGCAGCCAGCCGAGCTTGACCGAGAAAAACAGGATCAGCATCAGGCCGATCCAGAAGCCGGGGATTGAGTAAAACAGCAGCGAGACGACCGAGATCACCCGGTCGGCAAGCCTGCCGGAAAAGCTTGCCATCAGCGCGCCGAGCAGCAGACCAACGGCAATGGCGATCAGCAGCGCGGCCAGCATCAGCGTCAGTGTTCCAGGCAGCCGCTGGCCGATGAGATCGGCAACCGGCATTCCGTAGCGCGGCGAAAAACCGAGGCTGAAATGCGCCAGGTTGTCCAGGTAGTTGGCGAGCTGGACGAGAAGAGGGTTGTCGAGCCCGAAGCGCTGGCGCAGAGCCGCCATTGTTTCCTCCGTGGCCGAACCGGATTCTGCCGCCATCACGTCGGCCGCATCGCCCGGTGCGAGCTTGAGCAGGAAGAAACTCAATATGACGATGCCGAGCATGGTCGGCACGGCCTGAATGACGGTCTTTCTGATCGTGCGGGCGACCCGCTTGAGTGCCGACATGGATTTCCACCTCGCGTCGCCGGAAGAATTCATCGTGCTGCGTTGCGATAGTAGTTGACTAAATCTGTGGGTTTTGTCAAATCCATATTAGTAAATAATTCCAAGAAGAGATCGAATATCGAAGTCTTTTGAAATTATTTAACGTCACTGAGATTTAGATAAGAATTTCCTACCGAAGCAGCTCCGGAATTGGGTAAAAAACTCTACTGCGGCGCCGAAGTATGGAAAGGCGAACCCAGGACGCCTGGCAACGGGCACGCACAATCATTGAGGGACCGACCATGCCAGCATTTCCTGCCCCGACACGCCGCAATTTCCTTCTTGCTTCCGTTGCGCTCACCGTGGCGTCGGCGACACGCCTGCCGGCCTTTGCGGCCCCTGTGCGTGGCGGCACAGCGACGCTGCTCCTGTCGGCCGAGCCGCCGGTGCTGACGACGATTGCCAACACTGCCTTCAATTCCGTCTACGTCTCGCCGAAGGTGATCGAAGGCCTTCTGACCTATGATTTCGAGCTGAACCCGCAGCCGCTCCTGGCCAAGGAATGGTCGGTGAGCCCGGATGGGCTCGCCTACACATTCCACCTGCGCGAGAGCGTAAAATGGCATGACGGCCAGACCTTCACATCGGCCGACGTCGCTTTCTCGATCAAGACGCTGAAGGAGGTTCATCCGCGTGGCCGCAACACGTTCCTCAACCTCGTCGACGTCGAAACGCCGGATCCGCTGACTGCGATCCTGAAACTCTCCAAGCCGGCTCCCTACCTCATCACTGCGCTTGCCTCCTCCGAGACGCCGATCGTTCCACGCCATATCTATGAAGGAACGAAGGTCGCGGAAAACCCGGCCAACCTTGCACCGATCGGCACCGGCCCCTTCAAGTTCAAGGAATGGGTTCGCGGCAGCCACCTCGTCTATGAGCGCAATCCTGAATACTGGGATCAACCGCGCCCCTATCTCGACCAGCTCATCGTCCGCTTCATTCCCGATGCAGCGGCGCGCTCCATCGCGATCGAAACCGGCGAAATCGATCTTGCGCCCTCGACGCCCGTTCCTCTCAGCGACCTTGAACGTCTGAAGGAGGTCCCCGGTATCGCCTTCGAGCAGCGCGGCTATCAGTATGCGAACGGCGTCAGCCGCATCGAGTTCAACCTCGAACGTCCCTTCTTCAAGGACATTCGCGTCCGCCAGGCCTTCGCCCATGTGATCGACCGCAAGGTGATCCTCAACACCATCAACTACGGCTATGGCGCGGCCATTCCCGGTCCGATCAATCCCAATCTTGCCAAATGGTATGATGGCGATCTGAAGACCTATCCGATCGATCTTGCTGCCGCCGAAAAGCTGCTCGACGAGGCCGGCTATCCGCGTGGCAGCGACGGCGTGCGCATCCGCATCAATCTCGACTATGTGCCGAGCGGAGAAACCTATCCGCGCGGTTCGGAATATATCCGCCAGGCGCTCGCCAAGGTCGGTGTCGATGCGACCGTCCGCAGCCAGGACTTCGCCACCTATACCAAACGCATCTATACCGACCGCGATTTCGATTTCGCCTTCGAGGGCATGAGCAACCTCTTCGATCCGACCGTCGGCGTCCAACGTCTCTACTGGAGCAAGAACTTCAAGCCGGGCGTGCCCTTCTCCAACGGCTCCGCCTACAGCAATCCTAAGGTCGATGCGCTTTTGGAGGCTGCGGCGATCGAGGTCGATGCGAAAAAACGTGTCGATCAGTGGCGCGAGATCCAACAAATTCTCGTCGAGGACCTACCGGCGATCGACATAGCCAGCCAGCCGGAGCTGACCATCTACAACAAGCGCATCGCCGACCACACGGTCGGTGGCGAAGGCGTTTCGGGCAGCCTCGCCTACGCCTATGTGGTGGCAGCCTAGGCAGGCAGAAAGAGAAACAGATCCGTCATGTCCATCCAACATCCTCCCGGCTCCATCGTCGGCCTGCCGAAATTTTCCGCCCCCACCGATTTTGCCGTAAGCCCGCTCTCGCAGGCGCTCAAACAGCCGGTACTGCTCGGCCTTTTCCTGCCGATCCAGGCCGGTGGCTGGACGCAATCGACGCTTGAGCGGTCGACCGACTGGCGCTTCGACTACAACAAGGCGCTCACGTTAAGGGCCGAGGAACTCGGCTTCGATCTCGTCTTCGCCCTGTCGCAATGGCTGCCGAAGGGCGGCTATGGCGGCGTCTTCAACGGCCAGGCCCTCGACAGTTTCGTATCAACGGCAGCCCTTGCCGGGCTCACGAAGAAAATCATGCTGATCTCCACCATGCATGTCCTCTACGGTCCGTGGCATCCGCTGCATCTTGCCAAATTCGGCGCCACACTCGACCACATCACCGGCGGCCGTTGGGGCATCAATGTCGTGACCGGCCACCGCGCGGTCGAGCACGAAATGTTCGGCTGGCCGCGCATCGAACATGACAGGCGTTACGAGCTGGCGGCCGAATTCCTCGAGGTCGTGCAGCGCCTCTGGAGCGACACGGAGAACTATTCCTTCGAGGGCGAAAGCAGCTGGAAACTCGGCGGCGGCTTCGTGACGCCGAAGCCCAATTTCGGCCGACCGATCCTCGTCAATGCCACGGGTTCGGATGCCGGCATCGCCTTTGCGGCCCGCTATTCGGACATCGTCTTCATCACCAGCCCGACGGGGGCCGATATCGACAGCGCGCTGCAGTCGCTGCCCGCCCATACCAAGAGGGTCAAGGATGCGGCCAAGGATGTCGGACGCACGGTGCGCACGCTGCTCAATCCGATGGTCATCTGCCGGCCGACAGAAAAAGAGGCCTGGGAGCTTGCCGACAGGATCGTCGCCCATGGCGACCAGCGCTCGCCGCAGGGGTTTTCGTCGCTAAACTCCGACGCCCGGGCCTGGAAAGGCCGCGATCCCCAGGATCCCTACCGCTTCGTCGGCGGCAATATCCGCGTCATCGGCTCGCCTGAAAGCGTGGTCGACCAGTTTCTGAAATTGAAGGCAGCCGGCGTCGACGGTCTGCAGCTCAGCTTCTTCGATTTCCGTGACGACCTCGAATTCTTCGGCAGCGACGTGCTGCCGCTGATGAAGCAGGCCGGCCTGCGCCACTGAGAAAGGGACAACCATGACCAGCAATGCCATTTCCGAAATCTGGTACACGCGCTGCCCGGTGCCGACACCGGTTGGCCTTGCCGCCCAACTCGGCTACCTGGAGGAAGGCTTCCGCAAGGAAGGTGTGACACTTAAATCGATCATCGACTCGCCGGACCGCGCCATCCGCCAGAGCCATTTCAACCATACGCTGGACTGGTCCTTCCGCCATGGCGGCAATGTGCCGCCAATCCGCGCCCGCTCGGAAGGCCGCAAGACCCGGCTCGTCGGCATCACCTGGACCGACGAGTTTCAAGCGATCATCACCCTGCCCCAGACCGGGATCAAACACACCAAGGACCTGAAGGGGCGTCGTTTCGGCATTGCCCGCCGGCCGGAAGGTATCGTCGACTTCATGCGCGCCACGGCCTTGAAAGGTCTGCAGTCGGCCCTTTTGCTCGAAGGTCTTGCGCTTGGCGATGTGGAGATCATCGACATCGCACTTGCCGATTCCGTGCTTGCCACCCAGGAGGGACCATCGCTATTCGGTCTAAAGCGTCGTCAGGCCTATGGCGAGGAGATCGCAGCCCTCCTCCGTGCTGAGGTGGATGCGATCTATGTGAAGGGTACAGCCGGTATCAGCGTCGCCAATCTGATCGGTGCCGTTCAGGTCGTTGAATTCGGTTTTCACCCTGACCCGAAGATCCGCATCAATTCCGGTTCGCCGCGCGTCCTCACCGTGGACGAACTGCTTGCGGACGAGCGACCCGATCTTGTTTACCGGCTCCTGGAGGCGATCTACAAGGCGTCCGACTGGGCCGAAGCCCATCCCGACGAAACCCGCCGCTTCGTTGCGCGCGAGGCAGGCGCCACCGAGGAGCAGGTACTGGCGGCAAACGGGGCGGAGATCCACCGCCATCTCGGCTTCGGCCTGGAGCCCGGGTTGGTCGAAGCGGTCGGCCACTACAAGGATTTCCTGCGCGACTTTGGTTTCCTCGCTGCCGACTTCGATATCGCCGATTGGGTCGACCGCCGTCATATCGACGGCTTTGATGCCCGCGCTGTCGCCTGACAGGAGATAAGCATGCTGCAGGAAACGATCGACCCCATCGACAGAGCACGAGGGCTTGCTAAGGATTTCGCGGTAGACGCTCATCATTTCGACGCGAGCGGCGAATTTCCTTTCGAGAACTTCGCCCGGCTTTACGAGGCAGGCCTGCTCGGCTTGATGACGGCGCCAGAGCACGGCGGCTATGGCGGGGGGCTTGCGGATGCGCAGGCTGTGATCAGCGAGATCGCCCGCGGCGAACCCTCCACGGCGCTGGTGCTCGCCATGCACTACAATAGCCACTACAGCCTGCGGCGGTTCGGAAAATGGCCGAGCCATCTCGCCGAGCGGGTGCTTCTTGCCAACCGGCTCGGCCCGGCCCTGATCAACGCCGCCCAGGCCGAGCCGCGTATCGGCTCTCCGGCCCATGGCGCCTTGCCGGAGACGATTGCAAGGCGGGTCGGCGACAGCTGGCGGATTACCGGTCGCAAGACCTATGTGACCGGCATTCCGATCCTCAAATGGGTATCGCTTCTGGCCCTGACCGACGAGCCCGAGCCACGACTTGCCTCCTTCCTCGTGCCGACCGACAGCCCCGGTTTGACGATCGAGAAGACCTGGAACGCCGCCGGCATGCACGCGACCGCCAGTGACGACATCATTCTTGATGATGTCGCGATCCCCCTCGAAGACGTTATCGAGGCGCAGCCTGCTTCGGAGCCGATAAGGCGGGAGGAGCACGCGACGGCCTTCTTCTTTTCGCTGATCGGCGCCGTCTATCACGGCGTGGCGCTGTCGGCGCGTGACAGGGTGATCTCCTTCTCGGCGCATCATGCGCCTGCAAGCCTCGGCGCACCGATTTCAACCGTGCCCCGCATCCAGGATGGTCTCGGCGAGATCGAGGTTCGCCTGTCGACGAATGCCAGGCTGCTGCGTTCGCTCGGCGAAGACGTCGATGCCGGAAGGCCGGTCGGGATCGACGGCATGGCGGTGCGCCATGTGGTGATCGACAACGCGGTTGCGGTGACAAGCCTGGCGCTCGATCTTGCCGGTAATCCCGGGCTCAACAGGGATTTCGGACTCGAACGTCAGCATCGCGATGCGATCACCGGCCGCTCGCACGCGCCGCAAAACCACATGGTCAGGGTGATCGCCGCCAAAA